>NZ_CP095328.1:0-115000 GCF_040581895.1 Aeromonas sp. 19NY04SH05-1
TGGGAGCCATCGGCCTGGTCTTCTTCCTGGCCAACGGCCTGGGCTGGGCCAACACCAATGTGGCCGCCACCTTCGCGCTGACCCTGTTGTTCCTGCGCACGCCGTTGCTGCAGGGGATTGGTGCGCTGCCGACCCTGCTTGCCGCCCAGGTGGCATTCGACAAGATTGCCGCTCTGGCGCTGGCCGATCCGGAACCCGATTTCCCGCTGCCGCCCGTGCCTCGCGCCTGGCAGCGCATCGAGCTGGAGCAGGTGAGCTTTCACTATCAGGGGGAGGACGGCTTTGCCGTGGGCCCCATCAATCTCGTGATCGAGCGGGGAGAGCAGATCTTCATCATAGGCGGCAACGGTTCCGGCAAATCGACTCTGGCCATGTTGCTGACCGGCCTCTATCAACCTGTTTCTGGCCGGATCCTGCTGGATGGCGAGCCGGTCACCGATTGCAACGCCTATCTGGCACTCTTCTCCGCCATCTTTACCGACTACCACCTGTTCCAGCACCTGCTGGGGCCGGAACCGAAGGACGCGCTGATCGCCGAGTGGCTGGAGCGGCTGCAGATGGACAGCAAGCTTGCCATCAAGGAGGACTTCATCTCCGATATCGACCTCTCCCAGGGTCAACGCAAGCGGGTTGCCCTGCTGCTGGCACTGGTGGAGCAGCGCGAGGTGATGCTGTTCGACGAGTGGGCAGCGGATCAGGATCCCCAGTTCCGCCGCATCTTCTATCAGGTGCTGCTGCCGCGTCTCAAGGAGATGGGCAAGACGGTGATCGCCATCAGCCATGACGACCATTACTTCTCCCTGGCGGATCGCCTGCTGGAGATGCGTCAGGGCCGGCTCACCGAACTGACCGGTGAGCGGCGCGAGCAGGTGAGCCGGGATGCGGTCGCCCATCTGGATTGCGAGGTGCCGGCCTGATGCCGGCAGCGATGAGACTGGCCTTTGGCCAGCACAGGTACAGCTTATGTTTGAGATGAAATCAGCCAGTTTTGCGGTCAAGGACCGCACGCTGCTGCACCCCACCGATCTGCGCTTCGAGCAGGGGCAGGTCTATGGCCTCATCGGTCACAATGGTTCGGGCAAATCCACCCTGCTCAAGCTGCTGGCCCGCCAGCAGCCGCTCAGTGGTGGCGAGATCCGGTTCGATGACAAGCCGTTGCAGGCGTGGGGCAATCGGGATTTTGCCCGCCAGGTGGCCTATCTGCCCCAGCATCTGCCGAGCGCCGAGAACCTGCTCGGACGAGAGCTGGTGGAGATGGGCCGCTATCCCTGGCGCGGCCTGCTGGGCCGCATGGGGGAGGAGGATCGCCGCCAGATCGAACGGGCCATTACCCTCACCCATACCGAACGCTTCGCCGACCGACTGGTGGACACCCTCTCCGGTGGCGAACGGGGGCGGGTCTGGCTGGCCATGCTGCTGGCCCAGGAGAGTCGCTTCATCCTGCTGGACGAGCCGCTGGCAGCGCTGGATGTCGCTCACCAGGTGGAGGTGCTGACCCTGGTCAAGCAGCTCAGTCGTCAGCTCAATATCGGAGTCATCATCGTCATTCACGACATCAACATGGCCTCCCGTTTCTGTGATCGGCTGGTGGCGCTGCACTCAGGCCGCCTGCTGACCCACGGCGAGCCCGGGCAGATCATGACTCGCGAGACCCTGCACGCCATCTATGGCATCCCGATGGAGGTCATTCGCCACCCGGCCCATGACCACGCCATTGCCATCGTCTAACAGGGAGTCTCTCTTGAATCGTTTTTTGAAGATGGTTCCCTGCCTCGTCAGCCTGCTGCTGCCACATGCAGCGCTGGCCGAACCGCAAGCCGTTGCCACAGAGGTAGGTAGTGAGGCGCCCCGTATCGCTACCGTCGACTGGACCATAGCCGAAACCCTGCTGGCGCTGGGGGTGACGCCGCTGGCAGTGGGGGATGTCAGTTCCTACCATGCTTGGGTCGGTGAACCCAGGCTGCCCGCTGAAGTGGTAGACATAGGCCTGCGGGCCGAACCCAACCGCGAACTGCTGGCCGAACTGAAACCCGATCGCATCCTGATCTCTCCGCTGGCGGAGTCTTTGACCGCCACCTTGTCCCGCATCGCCCCCGTGCAGTCCGTCGCCCTTTATGAACCCGGCCGCGATCTGTGGCAGCGGCTGCACGAGGCGACCCTGACCGTGGCCGAATTGGTGAACAAAACCGCCGAGGCCAGGGAGCTGCTGGCCAGGTTGGATTCGGATCTGGCGCAGATGAAAGCCACTCTGCCCGCTGATATTCCCCCTCTGCTGGTGGTGCAGTTCATCGACGAGCGCCATGTGCGGGTGTTTGGTCGCGACAGCCTGTTCGAAGCGGTGATGCAACAGCTCGGGCTGCGCAATGCCTGGACCGGGCAGACCAATGCCTGGGGCTTTTCGGTGGCCAGCATAGAGCAGTTTTTAGCCTTCCCCGAGGCGCGGCTGGTGGTGGTCGACCCCATTCCCGTCGGGGTTAACGAGCGACTGCAGGAGCCCGGGTTGTGGCAGCATCTGCCGCTGATCAAGCAGGCGCCCGTGCTGCATTTGCCCGCAGTCTGGAGTTTTGGTGGCGTCATCGCCGCCCGCCGTTTCGCCACCCTGCTCAGCGAGGCATTGCTGCAGGACGCCAAGGTTGGAGGGGAGCCCAAATGACGCGCCTCTTCCCATTGCCGCTGCGGCGGCCCTCCCTGATCCTGTTGGGATTGACCCTCTCGCTGATTTGCTGGGAGTTGTCACGCCAGTTGCCAGCTTCACTCTGGTGGCAGAGCCTCTTCTCACCCGAACTGGAGGATGCCCGCCAGGCGGTAGTGTACTTCAGCTGGCTGCCGCGCCTTGCCATCTGCCTGCTGGCCGGCTCCGCCCTTGGGTTGGCCGGTACCCTGATGCAGCAGGTGCTGCGCAATCCGCTTGCCTCGCCGACCACCCTGGGGGTCGCCTCCGGCGCCCAGCTGGCACTGATGATGGTGACCCTGTTCGCTCCCTCCTGGTTGCTGCTGGGGCGGGAGTGGATAGCCATGGCTGGTGGCAGCCTCGCCATGGCACTGGTGTTCGCCCTGGCCTGGCGCCGTCAGCTCAATCCCGTGGTCATCGTGTTTGCCGGTCTGGTGATCAACCTCTATCTGGCGGCCATCAGCATGGGGCTGCTGCTGTTCTTCCAGGAGGAGCTGAAAGGGTTGCTGGTGTGGGGCAGCGGCTCCCTGGTCCAGAACAGCTGGAGCGGGGCCACCTATCTGCTGCCGCGGCTGCTGGTGGCCGGTGTGCTGGCCGCTGTGCTGGTGCGCCCGCTGGCGGTGCTGGAGCTGGATGATGCCAGTGCCCGCAGCCTGGGGGTCTCCCTTCAGCATCTGCGTTTCGCCGGACTGGGGCTGGCGGTGTTCGTCACCGCCTGCGTGGTGAGCGTGGTGGGGCTGATCGGCTTCATCGGGTTGGCGGCGCCCGCCCTGGTGCGCTTGCTGGGGGTAAGAAAACTGGCCCTGCGGCTGGTGTGGGCGCCTGTCCTGGGGGCCTTGCTGCTGACGGCCACCGATCTGCTGCTGCAGACCCTGAGCCGCTTCTGGCCCGTGCTGATCCCGACCGGCGCCATGACGGCGCTGCTGGGCGCACCACTGCTGCTCTGGCTGATCCCGCGCCTTGGCATCAAGTCTGGCACGCCGAAGGCAAATGCCACCCTGCTGGTGGCCCGTCACCCGGCTCCGGCTCGTCTCATCGGCCTGCTGCTGCTCGGGTTGCTGGCAGCCGTCCTGATCTCCCTGCTGTTCGGGCAGGGGATGCATGGCTGGAGCTGGCCAAGCTGGCTCAGATGGCAGGCCCAGCTGGAATGGCGACTGCCGCGTACCCTGGCGGCCGCTGCGGCCGGCGTGCTGTTGGCGCTGGCGGGCACCCTGCTGCAACGGGTCAGCAACAACCCCATGGCGAGCCCGGAGCTGCTGGGGGTGAGTGGTGGCACCTTTATGGGAGTGATAGGGACGGCGCTGCTGCTGCCCGCCTTGCCGCTGGCCATGATGCTGTTAGGAGGGCTGGTCGGCGCCTTCGGTTGCCTGTTGCTGCTGGTGGCGATCAACCGCAGACACGGCTTTCAGCCGGAGCGGATCCTGCTCTCCGGTATCGCCATCACGGCGCTGTTCGAGCCGCTGCAGGCCATCGCGCTCGCCAACGGCGACCTGCGAGTACAGCAGCTGCTCTCCTGGATGTCCGGTTCCACCTACTACGTCACCCTGCCGGTAGCATCCGCGCTGGTGGGCTTGGCGCTCCTGATGCTGGCGGCCTGCCTGCTGATCAGTCGCTGGCTCGATCTGATGCCGATGGGGGCGGCGGTAGCCACCGCGCTCGGCATTCGCCTGAGCCTGGCCCAGCTTGTCATCCTGCTGCTGGTGGCCGTGCTCACCGCCAGTGCTACTCTGGTGGTGGGGCCACTCTCCTTCGTCGGTTTGCTGGCACCGCACATGGCCAAGCTGATGGGGCTGGTGCGGGCGCGCTGGCACCTGCTCGGCGCCGCCGGATCCGGAGCCCTCCTGATGGTATCGGCCGACTGGATCGGCCAGCAGATCCTGTTTCCGCAGGATCTGCCGGTGGGACTGGTCTCCACCCTGTTAGGAGGTGCTTACTTCATGTGGTGCCTGCGCAGGATCTAGCCTGTTGTTTGAAAAATGAGTACAAATCGAACGTTGAGCGAGGGATGAAAGTCACGGGGCTGAGTGATTGGCAAAGCGGAGAGGGAGGCATCATGCCTCCCTCTTCTTATTGGTTATCGTCCGGATGTCCGGATTGTGTTTTCCCTAGCGCCTCGGTGACGTAGTCGAGGAAGTGGCCGACCAGGGCCGACTCGGCCCGGCGCTGGGTGTAGAGGGCGCAGAAATGGGCCCCCTTGGGGCGGTAGTCGGGCAGCACCTCGCGCACCACCCCCTCGGCCAGCTCGGCCGCCACCAGGTAGCGCGGCAAGCGGGCGATCCCCAGCCCCTGGCGCATCGCCTGGTGAATCGCCTTCTTGCTGCTGAAGGCCAGCTCGCCTGCCACTTCCAGCGGGATCTCGCGCCCCTGGGCAAGCAGGGTCCAGCGCTCGTGGCGGCCGTAATCCCGGCTGCGGGTGATGAGGGAGTGCTGCTGCAGATCCTGCGGCCCGCTCAAGGGCGGGTGGCGGTCCAGGTAGTCGGCGCTGGCGCAGAGCACCAGATCGTCCACCCCGATGGGGCGCGCCAGGTAGGGCTGGGTGCCGAGCTCGGTGCTGCGAAACGCCACGTGTAAATTGTCGCGCAGCAGGTCGGCCGGGGTATTGCTGAAGTCGGCGATGATCCGCACCTCCGGGTGATCGGCGCGAAAGCGCAGCAGTACCGGGGTCAGCACCACCTCGCCCCACAGGTCCGGCGCCGTGATGCGCAGCTCCCCACACAGAGCCGAACGGCGGCGCTGCAGGCCGTCCAGCAGCTGCTCGTGCAGGGCGATCATCTGGTCGGCCTGGCGGTAGGCGAGCTCCCCCGCGTCGGTCAGCTGCACCCGGCGGGTGGTGCGGCTCAGGAGCGTGTTGCCGAGGCTCTGCTCCAGGTGGCGCAGATCCTTGGACGCCTTGCTCGGGGTGATGCCGAGCTGGGCCGCGGCGGCGGCGAAGGATCCGCAGCGGACGATGGCGACCAGCAGGCGCATCAGGTAGAGGGTGTCGAGCTTGTGGTGACGCATGTGTGACGGCCTATTGTGTCTTGCTGGGAATGAATGCCTTGCTTGTAAGCCTGATTATATCCTGAATGCCCGGGATTATAGTGGCGACATTCCATTGCGATCCCAGGAGAGGGTGATGAACAAGGCACTTGGTGACAGCTTCCACTTCGAACGGGCCGGATTGCGGCTCAAGAACCGGGCCGTGCTGGCCCCTTTGACCCACAACATGAGCGGGGCAGGCGGCGATCCCGCTCAGGCCGAGCTCGACTGGTTGGCGCGCTGCGCCCGGGGCGGCTTCGGTCTGCTCATCGCCGCCGCCACCCAGGTGCAGCCCGGCGGACGCTGCTGGACGGGGCAGCCGGCCCTGATGACCGACACTCAGCAGCAGGCCTTCACGGCCCTGGCCGACAGTGCGCGGCAGGCCGGGGCGCTGGCGGTGGTGCAGCTGCATCACGGCGGGATGCGGGCCCTGCCCGAACTGAACGACGGGGCGCCGGTCGGTCCGTGCGAGCTGGCACCGGGCGGGCGCTACCCGCTCGGGGTCAAGGGGCTGAGCGAGGAGGGGATTCTTATGCTCATTGAAGCCTTCGTGGGTGCCGCCGAGCGGGCCCATGGCGCCGGCCTGCACGGGGTCGAGCTGCACGCTGCCCACCACTTCCTGCTCTGCAACTTCCTCAACCCCCTGCACAACCGGCGCACCGACCGCTGGGGAGGCAACATCGCCAACCGGGCGCGGATCCTGGTGGAGATAGTGCGCGGCATCCGCGCCCGCCTGCCCCGGGAATTTCTGGTCGGGGTGCGTCTCTCCCCCGAGAGCTATGCCCATATCCAGGGCATAGCGCTGCCCCATCAGCTGGCGGTGGCGCACCTGCTGGCGGACGAGGGGATCGACTACCTGCACTTCTCCATGGGGGACAGCTTCAAGGCGGTGGCGGGGGACCCTGACGGCGGCGCCCTGCTGGAGGCGGTGCGGGTCGGGTTGGCCGGGCGGGTGCCGCTCATGGTGGCGGGCAAGATTAGCGACGCCGCCTCGGCCGAGCTGGCTCTGGCCGGCGGCGCCGATCTGGTGGCGGTGGGCACGGCGGCGATCGGCAATCCGGACTGGATGGAACGGGTGAGCCGCGGCCTGCCGCTGCAGCGCGCCCCCTTCACGGCGGCGCACCTCGCAGAGCTGGGCTTCACCCCGAGCGCCCTCGACTACCTGGCCGGCATGGGGGTGCTGGCCCCGTGCGATGCGTCCTGAGGAGGTCATGATGAGCGAGTGGACCCTGCTGCTGATGTTTATCCCGACCTTCTTTCTCATCTCGGTCTCACCGGGCCTTTGCATGATGCTGGCCATGAGCTTTGGCGCCAGCCTGGGGATGCGCCGCACCCTGTGGGTCATCGGCGGCGAGCTGGCCGGGGTGGGGCTTATAGCCCTCACCGCCTTGCTCGGCTACACCCGGGTGCTGGCCGAGCAGCCGGCCCTGATGCAGGGCTTTAAATACCTCGGCGCCCTCTATCTGCTCTGGATGGGGGTGGCAAGCTGGCGCGGCGGCGGGCAACAGGGGGCGACCCGCCAGGAGGACAGCGGCCGCCTAGGACTGGTGCTGCGCGGCTTTACCGTCGCCATCTCCAATCCCAAGTCCTGGCTCTTCATGATGACCCTGCTGCCGCCCTTCATCAGCCCGGCTCTCTCAACCGAGCTGCAGACCCTGCTGTTTGTCACCCTGGTCACCCTGATCGAGTGCGTCAACCTGCTGCTCTATGCCTACGGCGGGCAGCGGGCGAATCGGTTGTTACAGGGGCACGGGGATCTGCTGGGACGGATCTCCTCCCTGCTGATGATGGGGGTCGCTTTCTACTGGCTAGTCGGGGGGTGATATCAATCGAGGGGAGCCCTGTCCGCCATGGTGTTAAAACCATGGCAGACAGGGTTATCAGGAGGCGTCAGGAGCCGCGAGAAGATGGGGATGCCGTCAAACAGTATCTGTTTCTTGCCGGCTCCCGCGTGGTGGTTCGGCCTTACTTGCCGATGCAGAATGTAAATAATCTATTATCTTCAATGTGTTAGTGACTTTTCGGGGGCCACTTGGGGTAAAAGTAACTAAAACAGCATATTGAGAGGCCGCTCACGGGTTTCTGCCATCGTGCAGCGTTCCCACATAGTCCATTCTCGATCGTGCAGCCTTCCCATATGAATCAACGCGATGCCACCACACGCAGTCAAAGCCGCTTTTTAGGTGAGTTTTGAACATATTTTGAACCGACTATAGCATCGTCCGGTGCCTAGAAAGCCGCTTTTACTCTTCGAACCGTGCAAACTTCACATAGGTGGTTTGGCTAACCGTGCAATCATCCCACATACCGCCAATTTAATCCCAGCCCTTTATCAGCCTGGCTGAGCGGGCTTTTAGGCCCTCTAGAATGGTGCTGCTGATGGCATCGGGGAAGCCCGCTGGCAATTGCTGGGTAACACGCTCAATAACATCATCAACGGAGTTGGCCAGTTCTGTCAGGATCTCTTCCATAGCAGAACGCTCAAATCCCACAGCTTTCGCCGTTTGGAAGAAATGACGCGGGAATACCTGCTCAATGGCGTATTTCTTTCCCTTGCTGCTTGCTAGGCCCATAGCGAGCTTGGCGTCCCTTCGGTTGAGGCCTCGGCCGCCAAACACTGGATAGACAGATAGGATGTCGTAAAAAGGGGTCAGGCGAAAACGCCCTTCCGGTCCAATAAAGACCGAGAAGTTCTTTGCATGGCCATCGGTGGCCGCCAGCAGCCAGAACAGGACCTGAGATTTCATGAACAGGTAGCGATCCTGTTCTGGTGTCACAGAGCCCAGCAAGGTTTTCATGATGTCAGTGATCCCTGGTCCTCCATGGCTCTCGTATTTCCGTGCTGACGGAACATTCAATACCTGACAGAAATCTTCTTGGGGAAGGCGCATGATCCAACTGCGATCGGCAGCGTAACGTCTGTCGAAGCGTTCCACAGCCAGTGCTTTGACCTGGCCAACCTGCATCATGAAGCAGTTAGGTACGGGTAGACCAAACTCCTTGGCAATCAGAGTGCAGAGATATTCGTTTTCTACGCTCTGGGAGAGGTCTATCGAGTAGGAGTGGCTTTCAATCTTGCCGATAGGGAGTTTGATTATGTGGGTTGTCGGCGTTGCATTGAGTGGCAAGTACCAACGGCCATCGAGATAGAGCAGTGCAGTCTTTTCTTGCGCCCCGGCGATAGAGATCCGGAACTCCTCTTGCTCCCTGACCATCCCCAAAGGGATTCCTGATTTGTAGCTGGTCAGGATCTGCTCGAGCTCGTCATCGGAAAGTGCCTTGTAGTCGATTCGCCTGACATCTGGAACATCGTGCCCTTCGGTAACCAGCTGTAATGCCCCTACGCTATCCTGGCCAATGCAACTGAGCAGATCGAAGGGCTGGGTTGATACCGCTTGATAGCGTGCTACAACCCTATTCCTCACCTCTGTATTATCTGGCAGCAGGTTGTCAAAGAAGTTATAGGCTTCATCGCCCCGGTAGGCCTGATGGCGCAATGGCATGGAGAGTGAGATGGGACGGCTGCCCGGTTGTGCTAGCCATGACTCATGGTACTGAAACTGATGGGCGCCGCTGGTAGTTTTGGTGAATGTGCCTACCCGATAGCCGTTCATGTAGACAGCCAGATTGGCCATTACCACTCCTCCTTCCAGCCCGATGCCGGACTCTCGGATGACTCATTGCGGGGTTTGATGTCCAGTGACAATTCGAGTGCCGCGAGGATCTTGAACAGGGTCTCCAGCTTGGTGGACTCAGGATTGAGCTCGAAGCTGGAGACTGTGTCTTGCCTAATCCCTACTTTCTCGGCCACTTTGCCTTGAGAGAGCTTTTGAGAAAGCCTGGCATCCTTGATACAGGCGCTCAGCTGCTTGGCGCTGGTTACTTTCATGATTCGACAACCTGGTAGCGTGCCTTCTTCCAATTTACACGCTATGGCAGGTACATCAAGTTTTACCTGCTGTGGCGGGTAAAGGTTGTTTACACGCTATAGGCAGTATTTAAGATTTATCCTATATAGCGGGTAAGCAGGAGGTTAGCAGGGGAGAAACTTGAGCCATCCGAGTTAATGTAGGCTGTGTACTGACATAACAGGATCCGAAAGAAACGAGTATTATCAACAGTCAGTTCGAGCGGCTGTGAGATGATAGTTCTAGCCGGTTCTTCGCATTTGTAGCCATTTTTATATTCAGTGATGAGGAAGTTAATTAATGTCAAAACCAGATATCCGGCTTCAGGACTCTCTTGTCGCAGGCTTGATTAACGGTGTGATCAACGGCTTGATTGCACACTGGCATTTCAAGGGGGTCGATTTTGTACCCTTGTCGGTCAATGCCATTGCCCACGAGCAGACATCGGTGTGGGGGGAGGCGGTATCCCTGACCTTCGGTCTGGGGATCATACTGTCGCTGATCACCGCCAAGCTGTTCGTCAACCATCTGCACAAGGCTCGTCCTGCGCTGCAAAGCAGCTTCAATCCCTCGTTTTTGCGCACCATGCTGCCTATAGCGATTACCCAGTGTGCTGCCCTGTTCGGCTGGTTTGTGGCGCTGGCGGTGATCTGGACCAAATACATGGGTGAAATGGCCGTCTCCAGCTTCTGGGCCGCCATTCTGGTCGGTGGATTTGCTTTTGTTATCACCCTGTTTATTGAATATCGCACCAAACAGAATCTGATCTTTAAGAAAGTTAGCCTTCTGGATTGATTCTGCCTCCCCATTTATTTCAGAAAAGGAATAACCCTCATGAGTGATCCGAAGAGCGCGGCAACCGAGAAAACGGCCGCTACCGTGCCTGCTGCACAGGACAAGACCAAGCAGGCCCGTTCGCTGACTTATGGTATTTTCCTGGCGGTTTTTATTCTCTGGATTTACAGCCTGTGGGCCGATCGGGTGACCCCCATGACCGATATGGGAAGAGTCAATGGCGAGGTGATCCGTCTTGCGCCGCAGGTATCCGGCCCGGTGGCCAGCATCCATGCCGCCAATAACGATGAGGTGTCGAAAGGGCAGTTGCTGGTCACCATCGAGAAAGCGCCGTTTGAGCTGGAGGAGAAGGCGGCCGAGCTCGCTTTGCAACAGGCTGCCCAGTCATACCATGCCGATTCTGCCTCCATCAAGGTTGCGAAAGCCAATGAGGCTTCCGCCCGCGCTGCTGCTAACAACGCCAGATTGCAGGTGGAGCGATATCGGGCCCTGCTGAAAAAGGGCACCATCAGCCGTGCAGCCATGGATGACAGCCTGACCCAGCTGCAAACCGCCGAGGCCAATCTGGCGCAAACCGTCTCTGCGCTGGAAAAGGCCCGTTTTGAGATTGGCCCGCGCGGTGAAGAGAACCCCGAGATTCAGGCCGTGCTCAACAAGCGAGCCCAGGCCCGCCTCAATCTCGAACACACCGAGCTGAAGGCACCCGCCAATGGTGTCATTACCAATCTGGCGCTGGCCAAAGGCAACTATGCCAGCGCAGGCCAGCCGCTGCTGACGTTTATCAATACCGATAAGCTCTGGCTGACCGCCATGGTGCGGGAGAACTCGCTGGCCTATTTGAAGCGGGATGATGCCGTCAAGCTGGTGTTTGATGCTTATCCGGGCCAGGTTTTCACCGGCAAGATCACTTCCATCGGTTTTGGCAGCAGTGGCAATGGCAGCCTGCAGGTCAATACCGGCACTGGGTTGCTGGATTCCCCTACCTCCCAGCCAAGCGCCCAGCGCTTCCCGGTCAATATCCAGTTTGATGACCTTCCGCCCGGCGTGAACCCGCGCTTCGGCGGTCGTGCTGTCGTCGCCTTCTACCCGGGAGAGTCCTATCTGGGTGAGCGGTTGGCAGATATCTGGATATGGGCATGGAGCTACATAAGCTATGTTTCATAGTCCAGCCAATGCCTTGCTGCGGGTAGCGCTGTTTCCGGTGCTGCTGCTGTTTTGGCAATTTGTCTTTGGTACGGATTTACCGCTGCTGGCCCCGGCCATGTGCGCGGTATTTCTCACCACCACCCATAACCCGCCACCGCTCATCATGGTGTTTCTGATGGCCGGGGTCTTGTATCTGACCTCCTGGATACAGGCATGGCTGGCAACCTTGTTGCTGGATTACCCCCATGTCTATTACCTCGCGCTGCTGGGCGTCTTCTACTGGTGCATGGATCGCACCCGAAAAAACGCGCAGGACCTGATAGCAATCCTGCTCATCGTGGCGACGGCCATGATTGCGGTGTTCGCCAAACAGAAGGGGATTTCGGTCGACCAGATACCGCTGGCGTTGCTTAAGAACATCTTCGTGGCAGGGTTTACCGCGTATCTGGCCTATTTCATCTTCCCGGGTGGTGAGCCGTTAACGGATGCCTCTGCAGCAGCCAGCAGTGCAGGCAAGACGCCTCATCAGGATTGGCACACTCTGTTCAAGGCGGTGCTGGTGCTGGCTACTCTCTGTGTCGGCATCACCCTGGATCTGGAGCAGAGCACCATCATTGCCATCGTGGTCGCGCTGATCATCAAGGATCCCAATCCGGCGCTGGGGCACAACTACGGTATCCGGCGGTTGCTGACCACCTATGCCAGCGTGCTCTATGCCGTGCCGCCCCTGATCATGTGCGTGTTTCAAACCAACCTGATTGGGCAACTGGGGGTCACTCTGGTGTGCGCCCTGTTTATGGGGATCCACGCCGTCGAGAGAAAGGCCAGTTACAACTCGATTCAGCTGCTCTATTCAAGCTATGTCGTGCTGGTGTTCTACTCGATTACCTCGACCAGCATCGATGCGCTGAGCGATGGCATGATCCGCTTCGGCTCGGTGATGCTGGCGGTGATCCTCGGGGTAATGGCACTGATTATCATGCAGCCCAGATCGCCTGCCGAGGTGGCAGTGCAGCGAGCCGACCACCACCCTGGCTGAGAACCTGCCTCTACTGCTTCAGCCGTAGTCATAAAAAAAGAGCCCTTGAGAAATCAGGGGCTCTTTTTATTGGCAAGCGAGGGTTAATCGATCAATCGATGTGATAGATCTGATTGTATGACTGTAAATGGCTATAAAAATCATAGGAATGATGTAATTTTTCTTATTTTTTTAAGAAACACTACCCAGGCAATGATGACTGCCCCGGTTTATGGTTAACCATCCCCAAAGGGATTCCTGATTTGTAGCTGGTCAGGATCTGCTCGAGCTCGTTATCGGAAATGGCCTTGTAGTCGATTCGCCTGACATCTGGAACATCGTGCCCTTCGGTAACCAGCTGTAATGCCCCTACGCTATCCTGGCCAATGCAACTGAGCAAATCGAATGGCTGGGTTGATGCCGCTTGATAACGTGCTACAACAGGCAAACAGAAAGATGATGTCGAAGTTTCAATCAATATGGGCAGCCAACCAGTCGAGACCTTGCTTTGCAAACGTAAACAGTTGGTCGCTATAGCCAGGAGTAATCACACTGAGAATTATCTCGGGGTCAATATTCAGATAGTCTTGCACCAGCGTATTGCGAAGGCCAATGAGCTTGCTCCAACAGATCAAAGTGTCGGGGCATAGCTCACCACGTAGGACAAGGAACTCGAATGCCTGATTGGCATCCTGTGGGGTATGGCCTGCCAGTGTTTTGGCCCAGTGTTTTGCCACGCCAATACTCGTTTCGATAGAAACCTGCAGGATTCGCTCGGCGGCGCGGTACTCCAGATTGGAAAGGGTACGCTGCGCCAGAATTGCCCGGATCTCTGACAGCTCCGCCTGGTAGCGCGACAAGCTGGTGCGCAAAGCGCCGATATAAGCGTTATCGCTCATCTCTACTTCTCTACTTAAATCGATAACCGAGAGTTTCCCCCAGAACTCATTGCACTACAGCGCCAGCAGTTCTTCAGTGCTGTATCCAGTAGTCCACTCTGTTTAGTCGGAGCAAAGGCCACCGCCAGATCCCAGTTGGTGCTCGGGCAAGCTGTCCCCTTGGTACGGTCATTTGGTAGTTTGAGACAGAATACTTGTCAGTATGGTGTCACATGGTTGGGATTTTGTACGTAACGTTCAATAGCCTGCCGCGCTGCGCTTGGCTGCTGGCTTGTTCGGTGAGTCGAAAAGATGACTCACCGAACAAGCCCAGCTTCTGTAGATTTCCTCCTTTGGCATCCCATTCAGCAGATCAGGAATGGTGAGCAACGTCGCTTAAATACCCAAATACAACTCAAAAGCGACTTTGTGATGACGGATCACACTTAAAGTTTGTGCTGTCAGATCAAAAGGCTATCGAAAGGTTGTGTTTCGATCGTCATGTGGTGGTTCTAAAAAGGTATACCTAATTGGAACTTGCTTCCGGGTAGTAAAAAACTATTTTGGAACCACTTAAAATGCACTAATGTTGAGGAACTATTTAAAACAGACTTGAGGCTGACATCGATGTTCATTCGCGCTGTCGTTTTCAGAAGACGGCTGCACTGAACGTCAGAAGCCGACTGCACTATAGCAGCGGAGGGGTTGGATCCATCAGGCAACGACGGGCTGCTGCCGGCCATCAGCGGACGCAGGGAGGACTTTCCGCAACCGGCCGTTCGATGCGGCACCGATGGCCTTCGCGCAGGGGTAGTGAATCCGCCAGGATTGACTTGCGCTGCCCTACCTCTCACTAGTGAGGGGCGGCAGCGCATCAAGCGGTGAGCGCACTCCGGCACCGCCAACTTTCAGCACATGCGTGTAAATCATCGTCGTAGAGACGTCGGAATGGCCGAGCAGATCCTGCACGGTTCGAATGTCGTAACCGCTGCGGAGCAAGGCCGTCGCGAACGAGTGGCGGAGGGTGTGCGGTGTGGCGGGCTTCGTGATGCCTGCTTGTTCTACGGCACGTTTGAAGGCGCGCTGAAAGGTCTGGTCATACATGTGATGGCGACGCACGACACCGCTCCGTGGATCGGTCGAATGCGTGTGCTGCGCAAAAACCCAGAACCACGGCCAGGAATGCCCGGCGCGCGGATACTTCCGCTCAAGGGCGTCGGGAAGCGCAACGCCGCTGCGGCCCTCGGCCTGGTCCTTCAGCCACCATGCCCGTGCACGCGACAGCTGCTCGCGCAGGCTGGGTGCCAAGCTCTCGGGTAACATCAAGGCCCGATCCTTGGAGCCCTTGCCCTCCCGCACGATGATCGTGCCGTGATCGAAATCCAGATCCTTGACCCGCAGTTGCAAACCCTCACTGATCCGCATGCCCGTTCCATACAGAAGCTGGGCGAACAAACGATGCTCGCCTTCCAGAAAACCGAGGATGCGAACCACTTCATCCGGGGTCAGCACCACCGGCAAGCGCCGCGACGGCCGAGGTCTTCCGATCTCCTGAAGCCAGGGCAGATCCGTGCACAGCACCTTGCCGTAGAAGAACAGCAAGGCCGCCAATGCCTGACGATGCGTGGAGACCGAAACCTTGCGCTCGTTCGCCAGCCAGGACAGAAATGCCTCGACTTCGCTGCTGCCCAAGGTTGCCGGGTGACGCACACCGTGGAAACGGATGAAGGCACGAACCCAGTGGACATAAGCCTGTTCGGTTCGTAAGCTGTAATGCAAGTAGCGTATGCGCTCACGCAACTGGTCCAGAACCTTGACCGAACGCAGCGGTGGTAACGGCGCAGTGGCGGTTTTCATGGCTTGTTATGACTGTTTTTTTGTACAGTCTATGCCTCGGGCATCCAAGCAGCAAGCGCGTTACGCCGTGGGTCGATGTTTGATGTTATGGAGCAGCAACGATGTTACGCAGCAGGGCAGTCGCCCTAAAACAAAGTTGGGCGCACAATAAGGCTCCTCGCAGAGTTGCTTGAAAGTTGTTACGATTCAAATTCAATCATGAGATAGTCAGCAGATGAGCACTTCCAAGAACGCAGACAAGTAAGCCGCAGCAACCTTCATTTTTCGGTTGTTGCGGCGTTCTCATGAATCCTTTTGCTCTACGGGAGCGCCGCCAAATCCTTTGTTCAAGGAGATGGTTTCGTGCGCTCAAAAAACTTTAGTTGGCGGTACTCCCTTGCCGCCACGGTGTTGTTGTTATCACCGTTCGATTTATTGGCATCACTCGGCATGGACATGTACTTGCCAGCAGTGCCGTTTATGCCAAACGCGCTTGGTACGACAGCGAGCACAATTCAGCTTACGCTGACAACGTACTTGGTCATGATTGGTGCCGGTCAGCTCTTGTTTGGACCGCTATCGGACCGACTGGGGCGCCGCCCCGTTCTACTGGGAGGTGGCCTCGCCTACGTTGTGGCGTCAATGGGCCTCGCTCTTACGTCATCGGCTGAAGTCTTTCTGGGGCTTCGGATTCTTCAGGCTTGTGGTGCCTCGGCGTGCCTTGTTTCCACATTTGCAACAGTACGTGACATTTACGCAGGTCGCGAGGAAAGTAATGTCATTTACGGCATACTCGGATCCATGCTGGCCATGGTCCCGGCGGTAGGCCCATTGCTCGGAGCGCTCGTCGACATGTGGCTTGGGTGGCGGGCTATCTTTGCGTTTCTAGGTTTGGGCATGATCGCTGCATCTGCAGCAGCGTGGCGATTCTGGCCTGAAACCCGGGTGCAACGAGTTGCGGGCTTGCAATGGTCGCAGCTGCTACTCCCCGTTAAGTGCCTGAACTTCTGGTTGTACACGTTGTGTTACGCCGCTGGAATGGGTAGCTTCTTCGTCTTTTTCTCCATTGCGCCCGGACTAATGATGGGCAGGCAAGGTGTGTCTCAGCTTGGCTTCAGCCTGCTGTTCGCCACAGTGGCAATTGCCATGGTGTTTACGGCTCGTTTTATGGGGCGTGTGATACCCAAGTGGGGCAGCCCAAGTGTCTTGCGAATGGGAATGGGATGCCTGATAGCTGGAGCAGTATTGCTTGCCATCACCGAAATATGGGCTTCGCAGTCCGTGTTAGGCTTTATTGCTCCAATGTGGCTAGTGGGTATTGGTGTCGCCACAGCGGTATCTGTGTCGCCCAATGGCGCTCTTCGAGGATTCGACCATGTTGCTGGAACGGTCACGGCAGTCTACTTCTGCTTGGGCGGTGTACTGCTAGGAAGCATCGGAACGTTGATCATTTCGCTGTTGCCGCGCAACACGGCTTGGCCGGTTGTCGTGTACTGTTTGACCCTTGCAACAGTCGTGCTCGGTCTGTCTTGTGTTTCCCGAGTGAAGGGCTCTCGCGGCCAGGGGGAGCATGATGTGGTCGCGCTACAAAGTGCGGAAAGTACATCAAATCCCAATCGTTGAGAGAATGTGGCAAGCTATCGCCCAACAAATCGCTGCAGCCGACCCAAAACCGCTACGCGGTTTCGGTCGGCTGAGCTCAGGCGTTAGGCCTCGCCGAAGCGAAAGATCGCTACTTGAAGTGTTGACGCCTTTGTTTTAAAGTTTCGCGTCTATCTTTCTGATTTTGTTAAAAAATCAGACTTTGATTAATCATGTTAGACGTCAGAGGTATTTTGACTTAAACGCCTCTGAGGTCGAATTAACGTTAGCCACCAAGAAGGTGCCATGAAAACATTTGCCGCATATGTAATTATCGCGTGTCTTTCGAGTACGGCATTAGCTGGTTCAATTACAGAAAATACGTCTTGGAACAAAGAGTTCTCTGCCGAAGCCGTCAATGGTGTCTTCTTGCTTTGTAAAAGTAGCAGTAAATCCTGCGCTACCAATGACTTAGCTCGTGCATCAAAGGAATATCTTCCAGCATCAACATTTAAGATCCCCAACGCAATTATCGGCCTAGAAACTGGTGTCATAAAGAATGAGCATCAGGTTTTCAAATGGGACGGAAAGCCAAGAGCCATGAAGCAATGGGAAAGAGACTTGACCTTAAGAGGGGCAATACAAGTTTCAGCTGTTCCCGTATTTCAACAAATCGCCAGAGAAGTTGGCGAAGTAAGAATGCAGAAATACCTTAAAAAATTTTCCTATGGCAACCAGAATATCAGTGGTGGCATTGACAAATTCTGGTTGGAAGGCCAGCTTAGAATTTCCGCAGTTAATCAAGTGGAGTTTCTAGAGTCTCTATATTTAAATAAATTGTCAGCATCTAAAGAAAACCAGCTAATAGTAAAAGAGGCTTTGGTAACGGAGGCGGCACCTGAATATCTAGTGCATTCAAAAACTGGTTTTTCTGGTGTGGGAACTGAGTCAAATCCTGGTGTCGCATGGTGGGTTGGGTGGGTTGAGAAGGAGACAGAGGTTTACTTTTTCGCCTTTAACATGGATATAGACAACGAAAGTAAGTTGCCGCTAAGAAAATCCATTCCCACCAAAATCATGGAAAGTGAGGGCATCATTGGTGGCTAAAACAAAGTTAAACATCATGAGGGAAGTGGTGATCGCCGAAGTATCGACTCAACTATCAGAGGTAGTTGGCGTCATCGAGCGCCATCTCGAACCGACGTTGCTGGCCGTACATTTGTACGGCTCCGCAGTGGATGGCGGCCTGAAGCCACACAGTGATATTGATTTGCTGGTTACGGTGACCGTAAGGCTTGATGAAACAACGCGGCGAGCTTTGATCAACGACCTTTTGGAAACTTCGGCTTCCCCTGGAGAGAGCGAGATTCTCCGCGCTGTAGAAGTCACCATTGTTGTGCACGACGACATCATTCCGTGGCGTTATCCAGCTAAGCGCGAACTGCAATTTGGAGAATGGCAGCGCAATGACATTCTTGCAGGTATCTTCGAGCCAGCCACGATCGACATTGATCTGGCTATCTTGCTGACAAAAGCAAGAGAACATAGCGTTGCCTTGGTAGGTCCAGCGGCGGAGGAACTCTTTGATCCGGTTCCTGAACAGGATCTATTTGAGGCGCTAAATGAAACCTTAACGCTATGGAACTCGCCGCCCGACTGGGCTGGCGATGAGCGAAATGTAGTGCTTACGTTGTCCCGCATTTGGTACAGCGCAGTAACCGGCAAAATCGCGCCGAAGGATGTCGCTGCCGACTGGGCAATGGAGCGCCTGCCGGCCCAGTATCAGCCCGTCATACTTGAAGCTAGACAGGCTTATCTTGGACAAGAAGAAGATCGCTTGGCCTCGCGCGCAGATCAGTTGGAAGAATTTGTTCACTACGTGAAAGGCGAGATCACCAAGGTAGTCGGCAAATAATGTCTAATTATTGTTCACAGCGATAGCACCTGCCATTTGGGGCAGCACCTACATTGTCACCACCCAATACCTGCCGAACTTCTCACCGATGACGGTCGCGATGCTGCGGGCGTTGCCGGCGGGTTTATTGCTCGTGATGATCGTCCGACAGATTCCAACGGGAATCTGGTGGATGCGCATCTTCATCCTCGGCGCACTTAATATTTCGCTATTCTGGAGCTTGTTGTTTATTTCGGTCTACCGCCTGCCGGGCGGGGTCGCGGCGACGGTAGGCGCTGTGCAGCCGCTGATGGTCGTGTTCATCTCTGCCGCTCTGCTAGGTAGCCCGATACGATTGATGGCGATCCTGGGGGCTATTTGCGGAACTGCGGGCGTGGCGCTGTTGGTGTTGACACCAAACGCAGCGCTAGATCCTGTCGGCGTCGCAGCGGGCCTGGCGGGGGCGGTTTCCATGGCGTTCGGAACCGTGCTGACCCGCAAGTGGCAACCTCCCGTGCCTCTGCTCACCTTTACCGCCTGGCAACTGGCGGCCGGAGGACTTCTGCTCGTTCCAGTAGCTTTAGTGTTTGATCCGCCAATCCCGATGCCTACAGGAACCAATGTTCTCGGCCTGGCGTGGCTCGGCCTGATCGGAGCGGGTTTAACCTACTTCCTTTGGTTCCGGGGGATCTCGCGACTCGAACCTACAGTTGTTTCCTTACTGGGCTTTCTCAGCCCGGGGACCGCCGTGTTGCTAGGATGGTTGTTCTTGGATCAGACGCTGAGTGCGCTTCAAATCATCGGCGTCCTGCTCGTGATCGGGAGTATCTGGCTGGGCCAACGTTCCAACCGCACTCCTAGGGCGCGTATAGCTTGCCGGAAGTCGCCTTGACCCGCATGGCATAGGCCTATCGTTTCCACGATCAGCGATCGGCTCGTTGCCCTGCGCCGCTCCAAAGCCCGCGACGCAGCGCCGGCAGGCAGAGCAAGTAGAGGGCAGCGCCTGCAATCCATGCCCACCCGTTCCACGTTGTTATAGAAGCCGCATAGATCGCCGTGAAGAGGAGGGGTCCGACGATCGAGGTCAGGCTGGTGAGCGCCGCCAGTGAGCCTTGCAGCTGCCCCTGACGTTCCTCATCCACCTGCCTGGACAACATTGCTTGCAGCGCCGGCATTCCGATGCCACCCGAAGCAAGCAGGACCATGATCGGGAACGCCATCCATCCCCGTGTCGCGAAGGCAAGCAGGATGTAGCCTGTGCCGTCGGCAATCATTCCGAGCATGAGTGCCCGCCTTTCGCCGAGCCGGGCGGCTACAGGGCCGGTGATCATTGCCTGGGCGAGTGAATGCAGAATGCCAAATGCGGCAAGCGAAATGCCGATCGTGGTCGCGTCCCAGTGAAAGCGATCCTCGCCGAAAATGACCCAAAGCGCGGCCGGCACCTGTCCGACAAGTTGCATGATGAAGAAGACCGCCATCAGGGCGGCGACGACGGTCATGCCCCGGGCCCACCGGAACGAAGCGAGCGGGTTGAGAGCCTCCCGGCGTAACGGCCGGCGTTCGCCTTTGTGCGACTCCGGCAAAAGGAAACAGCCCGTCAGGAAATTGAGGCCGTTCAAGGCTGCCGCGGCGAAGAACGGAGCGTGGGGGGAGAAACCGCCCATCAGCCCACCGAGCACAGGTCCCGCGACCATCCCGAACCCGAAACAGGCGCTCATGAAGCCGAAGTGCCGCGCGCGCTCATCGCCATCAGTGATATCGGCAATATAAGCGCCGGCTACCGCCCCAGTCGCCCCGGTGATGCCGGCCACGATCCGCCCGATATAGAGAACCCAAAGGAAAGGCGCCGTCGCCATGATGGCGTAGTCGACAGCAGCGCCGGCCAGCGAGACGAGCAAGACCGGCCGCCGCCCGAAACGATCCGACAGCGCGCCCAGCACAGGTGCGCAGGCAAATTGCATCAACGCATACAGCGCCAGCAGAATGCCATAGTGGGCGGTGACGTCGTTCGAGTGAACCAGATCGCGCAGGAGGCCCGGCAGCACCGGCATAATCAGGCCGATGCCGACAGCGTCGAGCGCGACAGTGCTCAGAATTACGATCAGGGGTCTGTTGGGTTTCACGTCTGGCCTCCGGACCAGCCTCCGCTGGTCCGATTGAACGCGCGGATTCTTTATCACTGATAAGTTGGTGGACATATTATGTTTATCAGTGATAAAGTGTCAAGCATGACAAAGTTGCAGCCGAATACAGTGATCCGTGCCGCCCTGGACCTGTTGAACGAGGTCGGCGTAGACGGTCTGACGACACGCAAACTGGCGGAACGGTTGGGGGTTCAGCAGCCGGCGCTTTACTGGCACTTCAGGAACAAGCGGGCGCTGCTCGACGCACTGGCCGAAGCCATGCTGGCGGAGAATCATACGCATTCGGTGCCGAGAGCCGACGACGACTGGCGCTCATTTCTGATCGGGAATGCCCGCAGCTTCAGGCAGGCGCTGCTCGCCTACCGCGATGGCGCGCGCATCCATGCCGGCACGCGACCGGGCGCACCACAGATGGAAACGGCCGACGCGCAGCTTCGCTTCCTCTGCGAGGCGGGTTTTTCGGCCGGGGACGCCGTCAATGCGCTGATGACAATCAGCTACTTCACTGTTGGGGCCGTGCTTGAGGAGCAGGCCGGCGACAGCGATGCCGGCGAGCGCGGCGGCACCGTTGAACAGGCTCCGCTCTCGCCGCTGTTGCGGGCCGCGATAGACGCCTTCGACGAAGCCGGTCCGGACGCAGCGTTCGAGCAGGGACTCGCGGTGATTGTCGATGGATTGGCGAAAAGGAGGCTCGTTGTCAGGAACGTTGAAGGACCGAGAAAGGGTGACGATTGATCAGGACCGCTGCCGGAGCGCAACCCACTCACTACAGCAGAGCCATGTAGACAACATCCCCTCCCCCTTTCCACCGCGTCAGACGCCCGTAGCAGCCCGCTACGGGCTTTTTCATGCCCTGCCCTAGCGTCCAAGCCTCACGGCCGCGCTCGGCCTCTCTGGCGGCCTTCTGGCGCTCCTGCTGCGGCGTCCGCTCGTGGGCCGTGGCGCGGGTCCGCGCGCCGGCCTCGTGCGCCTGGCGCTCGCGGGCGAGGTCCAGGGCGGCCGTCTTCACGTTCTGCCTTGCGCAGATGAGATAGATCTAGCGTGGACTCAAGGCTCTCGCGAATGGCTCGCGTTGGAAACTTTCATTGACACTTGAGGGGCACCGCAGGGAAATTCTCGTCCTTGCGAGAACCGGCTATGTCGTGCTGCGCATCGAGCCTGCGCCCTTGGCTTGTCTCGCCCCTCTCCGCGTCGCTACGGGGGGTCGTCTCAGAAAACGGAATCTATGGTCACTCCCGTTTTTGCAACACCGATTTTGACGACAAGTTGGCTTGCTTGAATCTATCCGGCGTCTGAATGGGATTTTATTCCCGCGCCTCGATGAGTTCCGCGCCTGATGAACCTCCAGAAAATATACGGCTTCAATGAGCCTTTCCGTTTTACAGGTTCCTCAACAGGCCGGTGGGCCGTTAGTATCATCAATATCAGTATTCGCAAAACCAGATGAATGATTGTTTAAACTGGTGTATTTCTGCCTTTATGCTTCGTAAGTTTGCTGTCGCGCCGTCAGTGCCCAGGCTATTCTGGCCAGCTTGTTTGCCAGAGCACAGGTGACGACAAAGTTGCTTTTCCGACACAACAACTCCCTGACCCAGTCGGCCAACTTGCCAGACTGGTGTTCCAGTTTTTGTATGAATACCCTGGCACACTGAACCAACAAAGTTCGGATCTTTTTGTTGCCCCGCTTGCTAATCCCTAACAATGTCGTCCGACCTCCCGTGCTGTACTGTCGGGGTACCAGCCCTGTTGCCGCCGCAAAGTCACGGCTGCTGGCGTACTGCTTCCCGTCGCCAATCTCAGTTGAAATAGTACTGGCAGTCAGCGTTCCAACGCAGGGAATACTCAGCAAGCGCTGTCCAACCTCATCTTCGTCCAACTTTCGTTTCAACTGAGATTCCAGATCTTTAATCTGCTCAACAAGATAGTGATAATGCTGTTGTAATTTCAGCAGTAACTGGCTGAGATAAAGAGGCAAACTACTGTCCTCAAGAAGGGTACTCAGTCGACTAATAACGGCAGCACCTCGCGGAACGCTGATACCAAATTCCAGCAGAAAAGCATGCATCTGATTAGTTGTTTTCACCTTATCCTGAACCAGGGATTCACGGACACGATGCAGAGCTCGCATTGCCTGCTGAGATTCGGTTCTGGGCTGCACGAAACGCATAGATGGACGTGATGCTGCTTCACAGATAGCTTCAGCATCAACGAAGTCATTTTTGTTGCTTTTAACGAATGGGCGGACAAATTGCGGTGATATCAGCTTTGGAAAATGCCCTAACTCTTCCAGCTTGCGTGCCATAAAGTGAGAACCGCCACAGGCTTCCATCGCGATGGTTGTTGCCGGGCATGTCGCCAGAAATTCGATTAGCTTTGGTCGGGTGAATTTTTTACGGTAAACGGCCTTCCCACGATGATCCTGACAATGAATATGGAAAGAGTTCTTACCCAGATCGATACCAATAAGCGCAATGTTTTCCATGATGGTTCTCCGAATGAAAGCCTGTCCTCAGCATAGTACTGGGAAGGAGGGAGTGACCATCTCATTAAATAAAGCACGCTAAGCCGGTTGCAGAGGCCGTAGCGGCCTGAACTTCCCCGCGCCGATCTTGGCGCTGCTGCGCCATAGGTAATCACCGGTCAGGTTGATGTGCTCCCAGCCGAGTGGCGACAGGTACTGCAATAGCGAGTCATCGACGGCATGACCATTGCCGCGCAACGCATGCGCCGCACGCTCCAGGTAGACCGTGTTCCACAGCACGATGGCCGCCGTCACCAGGTTGAGGCCGCTGGCCCGGTAGCGCTGCTGCTCGAAACTGCGGTCACGGATTTCACCAAGGCGGTTGAAGAACACGGCACGGGCCAGCGCATTGCGCGCCTCGCCCTTGTTCAGCCCGGCATGCACGCGGCGGCGTAGCTCGACGCTTTGCAGCCAGTCGAGGATGAACAGCGTGCGCTCGATGCGGCCCAACTCGCGCAGCGCGACGGCCAAGCCGTTCTGGCGCGGGTAGCTGCCGAGTTTCCTGAGCATCAGCGAGGCCGTCACCGTGCCCTGCTTGATCGAGGTGGCCAGCCGCAGGATTTCGTCCCAATGGGCGCGGACGTGCTTGATGTTGAGCGTGCCGCCGATCATCGGCTTGAGCGCGTCATAGGCGGCATCGCCCTTCGGGATGTAGAGCTTGGTGTCGCCCAGGTCGCGGATGCGCGGCGCGAAGCGGAAGCCCAAGAGGTGCATCAGGGCGAAGACGTGATCGGTGAAGCCCGCCGTGTCGGTGTAGTGCTCCTCGATCCGCAGGTCGGATTCGTGGTACAGCAGGCCGTCGAGCACGTAGGTTGAGTCGCGCAGGCCGACATTGACCACCTTGGTGTGGAATGGCGCGTATTGGTCGGAGATGTGGGTGTAGAAAGTCCGTCCTGGGCTGCTGCCATATTTTGGGTTGATGTGCCCCGTGCTCTTTGCCTTGCTAGCGGTTCGGAAATTCTGTCCGTCCGATGATGATGTGGTGCCATCGCCCCAGTGCCCGGCAAAGGGATGCCGAAACTGAGCGTTGACCAGTTCAGCCAACGCTGTCGAGTACGTTTCGTCGCGGGTATGCCAGGCTTGCAGCCAAGCGAGCTTCGCGTAGGTCGTGCCGGGGCAGGACTCGGCCATCTTGGTCAGGCCCAGGTTGATCGCGTCGGCCAGGATCGTGGTCAACAACAGGTTCTTGTCCTTGGCCAGATCGCCCGATTTCAAGTGCGTGAAGTGCCGGGTGAAGCCCGTCCACTCATCGACTTCGAGCAGCAGTTCGGTGATCTTGACGTGCGGCAGGACCATGGCTGTCTGGTCTATCAGCGCCTGCGCGGTGTCGGGCACCGCCGCATCCAGCGGCGTGATCTTCAAGCCCGACTCGGTGATGATGGCATCCGGCAGGTCGTTGGCTGCCGCCATGCGGTTGACGGTGGCAAGTTGTGCTTCCAGCAGCGTCAGCCGCTCATGCAGATATTGTTCGCAGTCGGTGGCCACGGCCAGCGGCAATTCGCTGGACTGCTTGAGGCTGGTGAACTTCTCGGGCGGTACCAGGTAGTCCTCGAAGTCCTTGAACTGGCGTGAACCCTGCACCCAGATGTCGCCCGAGCGCAGGGAGTTCTTCAACTCGGACAGCGCGCACAGTTCGTAGTAGCGCCGGTCGATGCCGGCGTCGGTCATCACCAGTTTCTGCCAGCGCGGCTTGATGAAGCCGGTCGGTGCATCGGCTGGCAGCTTGCGGGCGTTGTCGGTGTTCATGCCGCGCAGCACCTCAATGGCATCAAGCACGTTTTTGGCGGCGGGCGCGGCCCGCAGCTTGAGCACGGCAAGGAATTCCGGTGCATAGCGGCGCAGGGTGGCGTAGCTCTCGCCGATGCGATGCAGGAAATCGAAGTCATCGGGTTGCGCGAGCTTCTGCGCCTCGGTGACGCTCTCGGCAAAGGAATCCCAGGACATGACGGCCTCGATGGCGGCAAACGCATCGCGGCCTGATTGCTTGGCGTCGATCAGCGCCTGACCGATGCGCCCGTACAGACGTACCTTGGCGTTGATGGCCTTGCCTGACGCCTGGAACTGCTGCTGATGCTTATTCTTGGCAGCGTTAAACAGCTTACCCAGGATGCGGTCGTGCAGGTCGATGATTTCGTCGGTGACGGTGGCCATGCCCTCGGTGGCCAGCGCCACGAGAGTGGCGTAGCGCCGTTGCGGCTCGAATTTGGCCAGGTCGGCGGGTGTCATCTGGCCGCCCTCGCGGGCAATCTTGAGCAGGCGGTTCTGGTGAACCAGCCGCTCGATGCCGGTAGGCAGATCGAGTGCCTGCCATGCCTTGAGGCGTTCGATGTGTTCCAGCATATGCCGCGAATTTGGCTTGGCCGGAGACTGGCGCAACCAAGCCAACCAGGTCGTCTTGCCGTTGTCCCGGCGCTTGAGCAGATCGTCGAGGCGGCGGCGATGCGCGTCCGCCAGTGGTTCGGCCAAGGCGTCGTAGATGCGCCGGTTAGCACGGGTGATCGCCTCGGCACTCGCCCGCTCGACGGCGTTGAGGGCGGGCAGAATGACCGACTGCCGCCGCAGGTGCCCGATCAAGGCGCTGGCCAGCACGATGCCTTTGTCGGTTTGCATCGCCAGCTCGGTCAGCATCTGGACGGCCTGCCGGTAATGGCTCATGGTGAAGGGCCGGAAACCGAACACGGTTTGCAGCTCGCTCAGGTGCTCGCGCCGGGTCTGCTCCCGCTGGCCGTACTCGTTCCAGCTTTCGACGCCGACCTTGAGCTGGTCGGCGACCAGCTTCAACAAGGGCGGGAACGGTAGTTCATCGACGCCCAGGATGACGCCGGGAAAGCGCAGGTAACAGAGCTGCACCGCGAAGCCCAGCCGATTGGCTGGCCCGCGCCGCTGTCGGATGATCGAGAGGTCGGTATCGTTGAATGTGTAATGTCGGATCAGGTCGTCCTTGGAGTCCGGCAACGCCAGCAGGCTTTCCCGCTCGGCGGCGGACAGGATGGAACGACGTGGCATATTTACTGATCCGTTCTCAAGTATTGATACAGGGTTTCGCGACTGATTCCGAATTCACGAGCAAGCTTGGTCTTTTGCTCGCCAGCCTCGACACGTTGGCGCAGTTCGGCAATACGCTCAGACGACAGGGATTTCTTCCTGCCACGGTAAGCCCCGCGTTGCTTGGCGAGCGCAATACCCTCGCGCTGACGCTCGCGGATCAGGGCGCGCTCGAACTCGGCGAACGCGCCCATCACCGAGAGCATCAGGTTCGCCATCGGAGAGTCTTCGCCAGTAAAACTGAGGTGTTCCTTGACGAATTCGATATGCACGCCGCGTTGTGTCAGCGTTTGCACGATCCGGCGCAAATCATCGAGATTGCGCGCCAGGCGATCCATGCTATGCACCACCACGGTGTCGCCGGTGCGGGCGAAGCTTATCAGCGCTTCCAGTTGCGGACGCTTGACATCCTTGCCGGATGCCTTGTCGCTAAAAGCGCGATCAACCTTGACGCCTTCCAGTTGCCGTTCCGGGTTCTGGTCGAAGGTGCTGACCCTGATATACCCAATGCGCTGTCCAGTCATGGAATTCCCTGCAAAATGTCAGGGAAGACTCTATGACCTTCAACGAGATATGTCAATAAATTCAAAATTCAATCCTATCCTGACGCAATTTACACATGGCATCTGACATCAGGTTAGGGTATGCCTCAACCTGACGGCGGCGAATCACAAGCGTCCGGTTTGACGCTGGTTTCGGTCGCAGTGCTGGCCCGCGCCTGGAAGCGCTGATAGCACTCCAGCCCGCAGAAATGCTCCACGTACTCGGCCCCTTCCGGCGTGAAGGCGGCATCGAGCGGGATTTCCTTGCAGCACACGCAGCAACTGGTGCTCGGTTCATTGGCGTTCATGGTGGTGTTCCTCCATTGGTTGACGAAGCCGACGAAGGCCGCCGCCGGCATCGGCCTGGCGAACAGGAAACCCTGCACCGTGTCGCAACCCGCCTGCCGCAACCACGCAAGGCAGTCGGGTGTTTCCACACCCTCGGCTACCACCTCCATTGTCGTTTTCAGAAGACGGCTGCACTGAACGTCAGAAGCCGACTGCACTATAGCAGCGGAGGGGTTGGATCCATCAGGCAACGACGGGCTGCTGCCGGCCATCAGCGGACGCAGGGAGGACTTTCCGCAACCGGCCGTTCGATGCGGCACCGATGGCCTTCGCGCAGGGGTAGTGAATCCGCCAGGATTGACTTGCGCTGCCCTACCTCTCACTAGTGAGGGGCGGCAGCGCATCAAGCGGTGAGCGCACTCCGGCACCGCCAACTTTCAGCACATGCGTGTAAATCATCGTCGTAGAGACGTCGGAATGGCCGAGCAGATCCTGCACGGTTCGAATGTCGTAACCGCTGCGGAGCAAGGCCGTCGCGAACGAGTGGCGGAGGGTGTGCGGTGTGGCGGGCTTCGTGATGCCTGCTTGTTCTACGGCACGTTTGAAGGCGCGCTGAAAGGTCTGGTCATACATGTGATGGCGACGCACGACACCGCTCCGTGGATCGGTCGAATGCGTGTGCTGCGCAAAAACCCAGAACCACGGCCAGGAATGCCCGGCGCGCGGATACTTCCGCTCAAGGGCGTCGGGAAGCGCAACGCCGCTGCGGCCCTCGGCCTGGTCCTTCAGCCACCATGCCCGTGCACGCGACAGCTGCTCGCGCAGGCTGGGTGCCAAGCTCTCGGGTAACATCAAGGCCCGATCCTTGGAGCCCTTGCCCTCCCGCACGATGATCGTGCCGTGATCGAAATCCAGATCCTTGACCCGCAGTTGCAAACCCTCACTGATCCGCATGCCCGTTCCATACAGAAGCTGGGCGAACAAACGATGCTCGCCTTCCAGAAAACCGAGGATGCGAACCACTTCATCCGGGGTCAGCACCACCGGCAAGCGCCGCGACGGCCGAGGTCTTCCGATCTCCTGAAGCCAGGGCAGATCCGTGCACAGCACCTTGCCGTAGAAGAACAGCAAGGCCGCCAATGCCTGACGATGCGTGGAGACCGAAACCTTGCGCTCGTTCGCCAGCCAGGACAGAAATGCCTCGACTTCGCTGCTGCCCAAGGTTGCCGGGTGACGCACACCGTGGAAACGGATGAAGGCACGAACCCAGTGGACATAAGCCTGTTCGGTTCGTAAGCTGTAATGCAAGTAGCGTATGCGCTCACGCAACTGGTCCAGAACCTTGACCGAACGCAGCGGTGGTAACGGCGCAGTGGCGGTTTTCATGGCTTGTTATGACTGTTTTTTTGTACAGTCTATGCCTCGGGCATCCAAGCAGCAAGCGCGTTACGCCGTGGGTCGATGTTTGATGTTATGGAGCAGCAACGATGTTACGCAGCAGGGCAGTCGCCCTAAAACAAAGTTAGCCATTACGGGGGTTGAATTGAAAATTTCATTGATTTCTGCAACGTCAGAAAATGGCGTAATCGGTAATGGCCCTGATATCCCATGGTCAGCAAAAGGTGAGCAGTTACTCTTTAAAGCGCTCACATATAATCAGTGGCTCCTTGTTGGAAGGAAAACATTTGACTCTATGGGTGTTCTTCCAAATCGAAAATATGCAGTAGTGTCGAGGAAAGGAATTTCAAGCTCAAATGAAAATGTATTAGTCTTTCCTTCAATAGAAATCGCTTTGCAAGAACTATCGAAAATTACAGATCATTTATATGTCTCTGGTGGCGGTCAAATCTACAATAGTCTTATTGAAAAAGCAGATATAATTCATTTGTCTACTGTTCACGTTGAGGTTGAAGGTGATATCAATTTTCCTAAAATTCCAGAGAATTTCAATTTGGTTTTTGAGCAGTTTTTTTTGTCTAATATAAATTACACATATCAGATTTGGAAAAAAGGCTAACAAGTCGTTCCAGCACCAGTCGCTGCGCTCCTTGGACAGTTTTTAAGTCGCGGTTTTATGGTTTTGCTGCGCAAAAGTATTCCATAAAACCACAACTTAAAAACTGCCGCTGAACTCGGCGTTAGATGCACTAAGCACATAATTGCTCACAGCCAAACTATCAGGTCAAGTCTGCTTTTATTATTTTTAAGCGTGCATAATAAGCCCTACACAAATTGGGAGATATATCATGAAAGGCTGGCTTTTTCTTGTTATCGCAATAGTTGGCGAAGTAATCGCAACATCCGCATTAAAATCTAGCGAGGGCTTTACTAAGCTTGCCCCTTCCGCCGTTGTCATAATCGGTTATGGCATCGCATTTTATTTTCTTTCTCTGGTTCTGAAATCCATCCCTGTCGGTGTTGCTTATGCAGTCTGGTCGGGACTCGGCGTCGTCATAATTACAGCCATTGCCTGGTTGCTTCATGGGCAAAAGCTTGATGCGTGGGGCTTTGTAGGTATGGGGCTCATAATTGCTGCCTTTTTGCTCGCCCGATCCCCATCGTGGAAGTCGCTGCGGAGGCCGACGCCATGGTGACGGTGTTCGGCATTCTGAATCTCACCGAGGACTCCTTCTTCGATGAGAGCCGGCGGCTAGACCCCGCCGGCGCTGTCACCGCGGCGATCGAAATGCTGCGAGTCGGATCAGACGTCGTGGATGTCGGACCGGCCGCCAGCCATCCGGACGCGAGGCCTGTATCGCCGGCCGATGAGATCAGACGTATTGCGCCGCTCTTAGACGCCCTGTCCGATCAGATGCACCGTGTTTCAATCGACAGCTTCCAACCGGAAACCCAGCGCTATGCGCTCAAGCGCGGCGTGGGCTACCTGAACGATATCCAAGGATTTCCTGACCCTGCGCTCTATCCCGATATTGCTGAGGCGGACTGCAGGCTGGTGGTTATGCACTCAGCGCAGCGGGATGGCATCGCCACCCGCACCGGTCACCTTCGACCCGAAGACGCGCTCGACGAGATTGTGCGGTTCTTCGAGGCGCGGGTTTCCGCCTTGCGACGGAGCGGGGTCGCTGCCGACCGGCTCATCCTCGATCCGGGGATGGGATTTTTCTTGAGCCCCGCACCGGAAACATCGCTGCACGTGCTGTCGAACCTTCAAAAGCTGAAGTCGGCGTTGGGGCTTCCGCTATTGGTCTCGGTGTCGCGGAAATCCTTCTTGGGCGCCACCGTTGGCCTTCCTGTAAAGGATCTGGGTCCAGCGAGCCTTGCGGCGGAACTTCACGCGATCGGCAATGGCGCTGACTACGTCCGCACCCACGCGCCTGGAGATCTGCGAAGCGCAATCACCTTCTCGGAAACCCTCGCGAAATTTCGCAGTCGCGACGCCAGAGACCGAGGGTTAGATCATGCCTAGCATTCACCTTCCGGCCGCCCGCTAGCGGACCCTGGTCAGGTTCCGCGAAGGTGGGCGCAGACATGCTGGGCTCGTCAGGATCAAACTGCACTATGAGGCGGCGGTTCATACCGCGCCAGGGGAGCGAATGGACAGCGAGGAGCCTCCGAACGTTCGGGTCGCCTGCTCGGGTGATATCGACGAGGTTGTGCGGCTGATGCACGACGCTGCGGCGTGGATGTCCGCCAAGGGAACGCCCGCCTGGGACGTCGCGCGGATCGACCGGACATTCGCGGAGACCTTCGTCCTGAGATCCGAGCTCCTAGTCGCGAGTTGCAGCGACGGCATCGTCGGCTGTTGCACCTTGTCGGCCGAGGATCCCGAGTTCTGGCCCGACGCCCTCAAGGGGGAGGCCGCATATCTGCACAAGCTCGCGGTGCGACGGACACATGCGGGCCGGGGTGTCAGCTCCGCGCTGATCGAGGCTTGCCGCCATGCCGCGCGAACGCAGGGGTGCGCCAAGCTGCGGCTCGACTGCCACCCGAACCTGCGTGGCCTATACGAGCGGCTCGGATTCACCCACGTCGACACTTTCAATCCCGGCTGGGATCCAACCTTCATCGCAGAACGCCTAGAACTCGAAATGGCTCTGTTGCAAAAATCGTGAAGCTTGAGCATGCTTGGCGGAGATTGGACGGACGGAACGATGACGGATTTCAAGTGGCGCCATTTCCAGGGTGATGTGATCCTGTGGGCGGTGCGCTGGTATTGTCGCTATCCGATCAGCTATCGCGACCTTGAGGAAATGCTGGCGGAACGCGGCATTTCGGTCGACCATACGACGATCTATCGCTGGGTCCAGTGCTACGCCCCGGAGATGGAGAAGCGGCTGCGCTGGTTCTGGCGGCGTGGCTTTGATCCGAGCTGGCGCCTGGATGAAACCTACGTCAAGGTGCGGGGCAAGTGGACCTACCTGTACCGGGCAGTCGACAAGCGGGGCGACACGATCGATTTCTACCTGTCGCCGACCCGCAGCGCCAAGGCAGCGAAGCGGTTCCTGGGCAAGGCCCTGCGAGGCCTGAAGCACTGGGAAAAGCCTGCCACGCTCAATACCGACAAAGCGCCGAGCTATGGTGCAGCGATCACCGAATTGAAGCGCGAAGGAAAGCTGGACCGGGAGACGGCCCACCGGCAGGTGAAGTATCTCAATAACGTGATCGAGGCCGATCACGGAAAGCTCAAGATACTGATCAAGCCGGTGCGCGGTTTCAAATCGATCCCCACGGCCTATGCCACGATCAAGGGATTCGAAGTCATGCGAGCCCTGCGCAAAGGACAGGCTCGCCCCTGGTGCCTGCAGCCCGGCATCAGGGGCGAGGTGCGCCTTGTGGAGAGAGCTTTTGGCATTGGGCCCTCGGCGCTGACGGAGGCCATGGGCATGCTCAACCACCATTTCGCAGCAGCCGCCTGATCGGCGCAGAGCGACAGCCTACCTCTGACTGCCGCCAATCTTTGCAACAGAGCCTCCGTCGCCATGCTCACCTCGCTTTGGTGCACACGAGTATTGAGCATAGTCGAGATTGGTGCAGATCACTTCTGATATTGAACTGTCAGGAGCTGGCTGCACAACAGCCATTACGCCCAATCAACTGGTGCAGTCGTCTTCTGAAAATGACACGCGCCTATCTGCGAGCCTCCACTGCCGATCAAGACGCTGAGCGCGCCAAGGAGCAGTTGGTGACCTTTGCCCGGGAGCATGGCCACCAGATCGCCTCTTTTTATGTTGAGAACGAATCCGGGGCTACGCTGGCCCGGCCCGAGCTGATGCGGCTTATCCGCGATGCTGGGCCCCGAGACATTGTTCTGGTGGAACAGATTGACCGCCTTGCCCGTTTGACCCAGGCCGACTGGCAGACGTTGAAGGCGCGCTTGGCACAGAAGCAACTGGCCATCGTCTCCCCCGAGCTGCCAACCTCCTGGGTGGCATTACAGGGTGACAGCGGCTCCGAGTTCACCAGCGCCATCTTGCAGGCTGTAAATGGCATGCTGTTGGATATGCTGGCCGCTGTGGCCCGCAAGGACTACGACGACAGGCGGCGCCGGCAGCAGCAAGGCATTGCCAAAGCCAAAGAGGAGGGCAAATACCGTGGCCGGCAGAAGGATGAGAAGAAGCGTCAGCACATCGCCAGGCTATTGGTGACAGGCCACAGCTATTCAGCAATTCAGGAGATGCTTGGCTGCTCAAGGCACCTTATTGCCAGCGTGGCCAAGGAGGCGCGCTGTCAGTTCCAGAAGTAGTACTTTTTGATGACCGGCCCACCCGTGCGCTGTGGGCGTGGCGTTTCCTTAAGGGTTTTCGCTGTCCAGATAAGTGCGATGCTCAGCGCTGTGAACAGCCCGGCGGGCCAGTGCCAGCAGGTGAGGGCGGCAAGGGCCAGTAGCAGCAGCCTGGCCGTGATAGGCCGCTTGGTAGTCCACGCTAATACTGGCCAGCACCAGTACACCAGTGGCAGGCAGATCAGCAGCCAAGCGAACAGCGTGTTGCCCAGTGCCATCAAGCCCAGTACCACCACCGCCATCAGGCCAATATCAGCGATCGGTTTCATGGTGCCGCTCTTTTGCATGGGTCTTGTAGCTATACAGGCTCCACACGAAAACAAGCGTGAAGAAGGCCAATAAGCCCGCCATCCCCCAACTGAAGGCATCCATCGTGTTACTCCACCACTGAACATGATTTCAGCATGGCACCGAAGGCATTGGTGTTCAATCAACTTATTGAAATTATTAAGTTTGTTCGTTGGTGACAAAGTTGGAACTATGGAATCCAGTGGCTTATTGACCAGTGGAATCAGCGCCCTCATTCCCGGCCAATCCCTGTCCAATTCCCTTCCACATAACTATCTATCTGGAATCTTGGTGCGCAATTTCCAGATAGTGGAATGTTGCTTCAGAACGTATCCCTGGAATCTGGAGAGGTGCTTTCCTATCTATCTGGAATGTTAGGGGCGGGCTTCCCTATGGAAACCCGCTACCCTGGCCACTCCAAGCTGCGGGGTGGAAAGCTGGAGCGATGATTCCTATCTATCTGGAATAGTGGTTTGCTCTTTCACACAGTGAGCAGCTGATGTGCCATCCCATCCAGCCTGGCTTTCGTCTTCTCCCACCCCGGCATCACTTGTCCCATCAGCCGGTAGAAGCGATCGCTATGGTTGTGCTCGGCGATGTGGCAAAGCTCATGAAGAATCACATAGTCGATACATTCACGCGGAGCTTTAACCAGGTGAGGATTCAGTGTGATTCGACCGTTGGGTGAACAGCTGCCCCATTGGGTTTGCATGGTCAGTATGCGTAGCGGTGGCTGTTCTTCTACCCATAGTGCCTGCTCCAGCATGGCATCGAGGCGCTTTGCGAAAAGCTCTCTGGCGCGGGCTTTGTACCAGCCAGCCAGCAGGGCTTTAACCTTGTCGGCGGACTTTGTTCGCACAGAAACCTCCAGCTTACCGCGCAGCAGCTTTACGCTTTGAACCTGTTCCGGGGCCTCTATCACTTTCAGCAGGTATTGTTTGCCTAAGTAGTAGTGGCTCTCGCCACTGATGTACTGGCGCGCAGTGGTGAACTCCAGCTGCTTGCGAAAGTCACGCAGCTGCTCATATATCCACCGGCCCCGTTTTTTTACAGCGGATAGAACGGCTTCGTTGTCAGCATCTTCGGGAGCAGATGCGATCACCCGGCAATCCGGATGCACCTTAATCAGTACCCTGCCCGTGGCTTGCAGGCGCTTTACTCGCTCAACGGTGATCTGCTCGTCGCCGTAGCGAAAGTGCATGGTCTGGTTATGAGGTTTTACCGGCACATTCATCTATCTTACAGTCCGCTCAAACCCACACGGGTGATCTGCACAATCATCTCAACAATGTTCTTGGCCTGGTCCATGCCGCCGCCAATGGCTTTGCATTCCTGGAACATTCGCGGCAGTAGCTTCTTGCGGATGTCGGCTTCGATGTTTTGCGGGTTGATGGAGTGCTCGGCAACGGACGTTTCTACCGCTTGGTCGATTTCAAAGGCGACTTTTACCCATTTGTCCTGCACTTGTTGGTCCATCACCGCCAAGGCGGCTGGCAGCACTTTCTTGAATACGCCGAAGTAGGCCTGGGCGTGGCGATTGCCGGCAAACACATCGGGAATGTCCCCCAGGCGCCTGTCCTGTACTTGCTCTTCAAACTCACGGAACAGCATGTACTGTTTCAGTGGGTGGTCAAACAGCTTTTCGGCTTCCTCAATGGCTTGACGCAACAAGGCTGAGAAGGCTTCCTGAGCGTAAGGGTCATCCCGTAGCTCCTGCTCAATCATGCGGGTTACGCGGGTTTTGATGATGTCGGTTTCGTTGCGGGTTTTATCTTCGCTCCAGTCTTGTGGCTGCGTCGATTGGCCCATCTTGCCCACTTCATACACGCCGTCGGGCTCTTTGACCTGTACACCCACCACATGCTTATCCAGCAGCTTTTTCACCTGGTCGGCGTATTCGTCGTAGTCGATTCTTTCGCCAGCATCTTGCTGCACCAGTTGGCGCAGGCTGGAGAACTGCTTCACTGTTTCTTTGTAGTGGCGGCGGTCGGCATCGCTAAAGCTTTTATCTTCAAAGAAGGTGGCCGATTGCAGGGCGACTTTCAGGCAACTGGCGAAGGCCGTCAGAGCCTCGTAAAAGTCTTCTCGCACCTTCAGGTGCACATCGACCAGCTCATCGTCCCGCGCTTCGATTTTGGGTACCAGAACCTGGCGCAACTGTTCGATATCGTTCTTGTTTTTGACGCCATCGAATATGGCCCAGAGCTGCTTATAGAGCTGCGGCAGGCGCTTGTACTCGGTACTCATCTGGTTGTAGAGGCCAGCAATATCATTGATGTCGTAACCGCCCTGGGTACGGGAGGCCAGATCCTGATACTTGGCGATGGTGGTATCCAATTCCGCCAGAATGCCGCGATAGTCGATGAGCAGGCCAAACTGCTTCTTCGGATGCAGGCGATTTACCCGCGCAATCGCCTGAATGAGGTTGTGCTCTTTCAGCGGTTTGTCGATGTACAGCACAGCGTTTTTCGGCTCATCGAAGCCGGTGAGCAGCTTATCGACCACGATAAGGATCTTCAGAGAGTCATCTTTGTCGAAGCGTTCAATCAGATGTTTGGTGTAAGCCTGTTCGTCCTGGCTGCCAACGTTGTCTTTCCACCACTGGGTCACTTCCGGCGTGGCAGCTTCATCTATGGCGGTATTGCCTTCACGGCTGTCCGGGGGGCTCATTACCACGGCAGATTCAAACAAGCCTGCCTCATCCAGGTACTTTTTATATTTGATGGCCGACAGCTTGCTGTCGCAGGCCAGTTGGCCCTTTAGGCCGTCGTCGATGTTTTTAACGAAGTGGTTGGCGATATCCAGGGCAATCAGGCGGATACGGTCATCCGCGCTATACACCTGGCCTTTTTTGGCAAACTTGCGCTTCAGGTCGGCTTTTTGCTCGTCTGAAAGCCCCTCGGTGATGCGTTCAAACCAGCTGTCGATGGCGCGTTCATTCACGTCCAAGTCGGGAATGCGCTCTTCGTACAGCAATGGCGTTACGGTCTTATCTTCCACGGCGCGTTGCATGGTATAGGCGTGGACAATGGGGCCAAATTTATTGGTGGTCTTGTCGTCTTTTAGCAGCGGGGTGCCGGTAAAAGCGACGAAAGCAGCATTGGGCAGCGCCTGCTTCATGCGGATGTGGTTTTCACCGCCTTGGCTGCGGTGGCCTTCGTCAATCAGCACAATCACATCTGCGCTGTTGTTTACGCACTCCGGCAGTTTGGTGGCGGTATTAAATTTTTGGATCAGCGAGAAGACAATCCGCTCAGTGCCTTTGCCGATCTGTTCGGCCAGGCGTTTGCCAGAGGTGGCCATGGCGGCGGCTTTGTCCTTCTTACCGGCCAGTTCACCACCCGAGGCAAAGGTTTTGCTGAGCTGGTCTTCCAAATCTACCCGGTCGGTCACCACCACAATGCGGCATTGTTTCAGGCTTTCGTGCAGGATCAGCGCCTTACTTAAAAACACCATGGTGAAGGACTTGCCCGAACCCGTGGTATGCCAAATCACACCGCCTTCGCGCCCCCCAGTGACGCTGCGAGTATTGATGCGCTCAATCAGTCGCTTGATGCCGAACACCTGCTGGTAACGGGCGACGATTTTGCCGGCCTTTTTATCGAACAAGGTAAAGTAACGGGTCATCTCCAACAGTCGGGCAGGGCTTAACAAGCTAATCAGCAGTTGATCTTGCCCGGTCACCGCCAGCTCGCCACCCGCGACAAGGCTTTGGTACCAGTCCAGGTCTTTTGCTGGGCGATGGCTGAAGAGGTTTGCCAACTGTGCGTCGTTGAGCGCTTTGTTCTTGGTGGTGTGCATCTGGGCATCACTGATGTCCTCTTCACGCCAGGCGGCCCAAAACTTAGCTGGGGTGCCACAGGTGCCATACCGGCCATCATTGCCGTTAATAGACAGCAGCAGTTGGCTGTAGGCGAACAGCAGCGGAATTTCGTCATGGCGTTGGTTACGCAGGCTTTGGGAAATGCCTTCGTCAATGGTGGGGCCTTTTTTAGCATTGCCATCGGGGCGTTTGGCCTCAATCACCACCAGAGGAATACCGTTTACAAAGCACACTATGTCGGGCCTGCGCTTATCTTGAAATGAAGAGCCGACGCCGCCAGAGCGGGTAACGGTAAACTCTTCGGTAAACACAAAGCTGTTGTTGGCCGGGTTTTGCCAGTCAATCAGCGCAACCGTCGGGCTGGCCTTTTTTCCATCAACAAACTCAGTGACCGAGATGCCATACAAAAGATGGTTGTACAGGCGCTCATTAGCCGTGAGCAGGCCCTCATTAAGGGCAGGGCTGCACACCTCGGCAATCAGGTTATCAATGGCCTTTTCAGACAGCGGGTAGCTTTTGCCAGCAAAGGTAAAGGTGCGCTTCTGGAGTTCACTGCGCAGCACCTGGCGTAAAACCACGTCATCGGCCTTGCCACTACGGGCTGCCAGGGCTTGTTCAGGAGAGAGGAAGGACCACCCCAGGTTGGTCAACAACGTCAGTGCTGGTAACTTGGCACTGTATTCTTCCTGAAATTTGGGGGCGGGTTGGGTCATTTTGTCTGCTTCCTTTTCTCGCTCAGGCGTTGCTCTAACCTTTCCAGCTCCTTGAGTTCTTTTTTGTCTTCTGCCAAAGCCTCCTGCCTGCTGCGCTGAAAATGGAAAGCCTCGTAATGTTTGTGGGCAATTTGTTCCATCTGTTTTCGGCTGATGCGCCCGGCGCTGTTGAGCAGTGGCTGTTCATTAAAATCCATAAACTTGTCGACGTACTCACGCCAGTCTTGCAGGCGAAGATGGGCTTTGTTTTTCGCCCTGAACTCGGCGAACTCGAAGAACATGCTGACCAAGCGATTGAGGCTCTCCAACTCATCTGCGTGCAGGTAATTTTTAGCAACCACCACATCGGCCTTGCGCACCTTATTGCCAGCAAAACTGGTGAGGTTCATGTTGGGCTTGGAGGGGTCTGCACGCTCAACAACAAGCTCCGCTGCGGTGTGGCCGGTTACGGCATAGAACAGCTTGTTTTGAACCTCGGCAAACAATAATCCCGTCTCTTTTTCGTTTGCCCGGTAGTCTTCAGATAACGCCAACAGGTCGCGAACCTTCTGATAGAAACGCTTCTCCGACGAGCGTATGTCGCGGATGCGTTCCAGCAGTTCATCGAAATAGTCCCATTTAGGGTCTTTAAGGCGGTCGTCATCCATGGCGAACCCTTTGGTCAGGTATTCGCCCAGGGTGCGGGTCGCCCACTGGCGAAACTGGGTGCCACGGGTAGAGCGTACCCGGTAGCCAACGGCGATGATCATTGGCAGGGCATAAAGCTGGGTCAGGTACGCCTTGCCATCAGCGGCAGTTGTCAACTTGGAGTTGACAACTGCCCCTTCAGCCAGCTCCCCGTCTGACAAAACGCCCTTCACATGCTTGCTGATATTCTGTTTGCTGGTTTGGTACAGCTCCGCCATTTCCAGTTGGGTCAGCCATACCTGGCCACCCAGCTCACGCAGTACCAACTGGGATTGACCGTCGTCGGTTGTGTAGAGGATCAGGTCGTTATCCACTGGTTACTCCTCTGCTGCTTTATTCATTGCAGAGCAGAACAACTCAACGACATCATGCTGGAACCAAAAGTATCCGAGAGCACTCAGGGTACAGAGCAACAAAAACCACAACGATAGAGGGACTTTGTCTCTAAAAAGTCCGAACTTCAGTTGCTCATCAATCCAGTCTATCTGGTGTTCCCAAAAGAACTTGTAGTGTGCGTACCAGTTGCTCAAGAGAATTTGTTTACTCATACAGGAGTCGTAATATTTACTTTCCAACTCTGATAGTTTTGCTTCAAAATCAGAAAAATCTGCCTGTTCATCCATAGCTTTCACATTCAAGTACAAAGCCTTCAATTCATTAAAAATCTTCGTTAAAGAAACGCCGCATTGCGCATACTTTGCCTTTTCGTGGTCACATATGCTGATATAAAGTCCAATCACCCCTAGCACGACAAATCCGGAAGAGATCAATTTAGTCGGTGAGTTTTCTACCGCCAAAGAAATGATGCCAAAGGCCATTGATAGAAAGCTGATCAGTCCCGGCGCTTTTTCAATGATGTCATATGAAGCAAAATGCTTCTTGGCACCAAACCCTACGTCATAGCCTTTCTGGGCAATGCTTCGAAGCAAGTCATACTTTGTCATATAGGCCTCACTGAATAGGAACATCAATGGATGCACGAGCTACCACAACATCATTTTTAATCGCGTAACACTCAACAAAATGCTCGCCTTTAAATGAGGTTTGCTCATTCCTTCTCATGTGCCCTTCATCAGTCACTATTTGCCCTCTGATTTGGTCTTTTTTTTGTGCTTCCAGACCTCTGTTCAACACCTTCCATTTTAGAGTGAATGGTGGCGGAACTTCTATATCCTCAACTCTAAATAAAAGCTTTTTATTTGCTAACAAGGGGATGCGTTGAGAAAGCATCTGATACAGGGTGTGTTCTCTAAAGCCATTTTGTGAAACGTCGCAATCCAGACGCATGTTGTAGCGAACATCAATGGGATATTGATCTTCGATGAACTCCTCTGTATCTCTCCAGGTTGCCAAGGCTTTTGCTACAGCTTCCTTGACTGCTTCGGCTTTAGGGAAATTGCTTCCGTAAACTTCACGCCATTTGTCATTTGCCTTGGCCGTACCTTCAGCATTTATTGCTTCAATACACAGGCCATAGGCTTCTTCGGCTTTTTTTCGGAAGTCTTTTTTGACCTTTACGTCCTGATTACTGCCGGGAGCCTGGTAGTGATCTTTTTTATCTTGGTCAGCAAGGAATTTAAAGAAATCTCTGCTTAACCAGTCAAAATACAAGTAGCTTTTGTCATCATAATCAGTCGTGGATTTCATGAAGTTGTAGGCCAGGGTATCGATGAGTAAACCTCCCATGGCGGCTCCGCTCTTGTTCTTCCAGGCTCTGGCCATCTTGCACAGCAGGCGAAGACTTTTATTTTTCTCGTCGTTTAACTCTTTGACAGCTTTCATTTCTTGACGGGGCTTGGTCTTTTTCCAGCTACCACCATTTCCGGTATGAGGAAATTCAAAGTAACCTGACCCGTCGGAGTTATACCGATCGAATACCGGCTGAACTTCTACGTGAAAGCTCTGATATTTCACAGAAACAACCAGCCCATCAACTTTTACATCAGTAGAGGGATATCGAGACTTAATAGCTTCCTTTACGTCGGTTAGAAGCTTGGACTGCTTATGGTCTTTGTAATCATCCCATGTTGATGATGGCATGATGTAGACCATATCGAGATCCGATATACCTTTAATTCCGGTATATCGGCCGTAGGAACCAACCTGCAATGAGTTCGCAGTGGTTGAGTCCGTCCCTCTGAATTTCAGATTCAAAGCCTTGGTAATCTGTTCGTAGCGTTGCTTGAACTGGTCAGATTTCTGAACCTTGATGTTGTCGAGAAACTCTTTAAACATCTCCGATACGGACATAAACACTCCTTGTCTATTTAATTAATTTGAACCCGACGCTTACCTGTCAATAGCTGCTGCATCAGGGCTTTTTTCTCCTGCTTTAAGGCATTGAGCTTCTGTTTTAGAGCAGTAATTTCCTCATCTGCGGTGGACAGTACGGCGGCGATTTTTTGTTGTTCGATTAACTCTGATGGAAAAAATATCTTAATATCCTTTAAATCAGAACCATATAGATGAATTATTGTTATTCCTTGAGCTCGGGACGCTATCTCATGCTTCTTTACATGAGTTAATAAATGAGAAAAAAATGATGAAGATATATTTTTCTTTGCTCGAAGGATATTGATATCCCCACCTAGTAAAACATTGTCTTCAAGGATGGCTGTTGCATTAGCCAAATCTATTCCATTTGTTGTAGTTGAGCTTGGAATTAAAATATCACCACTTACAGAAGGTGTGCCATCTTTTTGATTTGTTCTACTATGAACTGTTTTTATCACTTCCGGGTATCGGGTATATAGCTCACCGTAAAGAATGCATTTGTTGGTTCCGCCTTCAGATAAGTCAGCTTTTGACAGACCCTTACCCTTCTTAAACGAAAATACATCTTCCAAGTTATATTCCTTCCACTCCCCACTAAACCTAACCCCATTCTTATCCAGCAGGCGTTTTTTACCGGTGAGCAGTTGTTGCATCAGGGCTTTTTTCTGCTGCTGGCTGTTGGCGAGCAGTTGTTCGGTGGTGGTAATTGCCTTATCCCAGGTGGAGAGGATTTGGGCGATTTTCTTTTGTTCTGGGTATGGAGGAACCGCGATTTTTAGCTTTTTAAAATACGGCAATCCAATTGTTTTAATAGTTGAACCAACAGCCTGGCGTTCAAACTCAGCCTTATTCAACTGAAGCCAGTTATACAGAAACCAACTGTTTAGTTTTTCCGTGTTATCACACTTCCACGCAATAAAGTGTTGGCTGACTGCCATAGGAACAGCCATTACGCCACTTTTTCCTATGCCAGCGTCACGCGATAAAACGACAGTTTCTACTGGGTGTAATTCAGCGGAGCTATTGGCTATTCCTGCTTCAGATATCTCTTTGTCGGTTTCGTAGACATACCCTTGGTCTAAGCGATAGCTATCTGAAAGGGATATCCATTTAATTCCACCATCCCAGTACTCGGGAAAAGATTTACTCGGCGTATGACCGCTACAGCGGGTTGCAAAATTGTCTAGCAGGTCGTACTTCCACCCGGCAGGGATGCTGTCCTTAGCCAAACTACGCGCCATAACCAAGCTCCTCCAGATACTTGGCCATCTCGGTTTCCAGCTCCGTCAGCTGCGCTTTCAGCTGCTCACGCTCGGCGCGCACGGCCATCAGGTCGACTTCTTCCTCTTCTTCAAAGGTATCGACATAGCGGGGGATATTGAGGTTGTAGTCGTTCTCTTGAATCTCTTTCAGGCTGGCCACATAGGCGTATTTGTCGACATTGGCGCCGCCGTTGTAGGTGGCAACGATTTTCTTGATGTTGTCGTCGGTGAGCTGGTTTTGGTTTTTGCCCGACTTAAAGTCGCGGCTGGCGTCGATAAACATCACGTTGTCGTCGAATTTGTCTTTACGGAACACCAGGATGGCGGCGGGGATGCCGGTGCCGAAGAACAGCTTTTCCGGCAGGCCAATCACGGCGTCAAGGAGGTTCTCGTCAATCAGCTTTTGGCGAATTTTACCTTCGCTTGAACCCCTGAACAGCACGCCGTGGGGCACCACTACCGCCATGCGGCCGCTTTTGGGTTTGAGGGTTTCAATCATGTGCAGGATGAACGCATAGTCGCCTTTGGTTTTCGGCGGTACGCCCCGGCGAAAGCGGCTGAACTTGTCGTGCTCGGCTTCGTCATGGCCCCATTTGTCCAACGAGAACGGCGGGTTGGCGGTGACGATATCAAACAGCATCAGCTCGCCGTTTTTGTCCAGCAGCTTGGGGTTACGGATGGTGTCGCCCCATTCGATTTTGTGGTTGTCTTCGCCGTGCAGGAACATGTTCATCTTGGCCAGTGACCAGGTGGAGCCAATGGCTTCCTGCCCGTAGAGGGCGTATTGCTTACTGCCGTGGTTGGCCACCACTTTGCGGCCACACTTCATCAAGAGGGAGCCAGAACCACAGGCCGGGTCACAAATGCTCATACCGGGTTCTGGAGCCAGCAGCTCGGCAATCAGGTCAGAGACCTCCGGCGGGGTATAAAACTCACCGGCTTTCTGACCGCCGCTGGCCGCAAAGTTTTTGATGAGATATTCGTAGGCGTTGCCGATCACATCCAGGGTGCCAACGCGGCTGGGCTTGAGGTTCAGTTCCGGCTTGGCGAAGTCTTCCAAGAGGTGACGCAAAATGGTGTTCTTTTGCTTCTCTTCGCCCAGCTTGTCGGTGTTAAAGCTGATGTCCTGGAACACACTTTTGCCGGCGTCTTTGAGTTTAGTGCCGTTGGCTTCTTCGATGGCGTGCAGGGCCTGGTCAATGCGCTCGCCGTTACCGGGTTCATGGCGGCGCTCCCACAGGGCGTAGAAGCTGGATTGCTTGGGCAGCACAAAGCGCTCGTTTTTCATCATCTCTTCGATGAGCAGTGGCTCGTCGCCGTACTGGGCTTTGTACTCGTCATAGTGGTCTTGCCATACATCAGAGATGTACTTCAAAAACAGCATGGTGAGGATGAAGTCTTTGTAGGTGTCGGCGCTGATGGTGCCACGGAAGGTATCGCAGGCGGCCCACAGGGCTTTGTTAATGCTGTCTTGGTTGATTTTGTCGGTCACTGCTTAATCCTCTGACGATGTGTCCTGCAGCTTTTTGGCGGCAGATTCTATTTGTTTGATGCTGTTGTCCGGTGTGGGCAGGTTCTCGGGCATGGTGCCCCCCAACTCGGCTATGGTTTGGCGTACCTTTCGGCCAACCTCGAAGTGCGTTTCATTGGCCTGGCGTTTGCCCTGAACCTGATCGCGGCGCAGCTTTTCTTCTGTTTGGGTGGCGCGAAAGAGGTTGGCAGCCAGCTCGGTGGAGCCCATGTGATCCAGGATCTTCTGGCTTTTCTTCAGCCCTTTTTTGGCGTGAATGGCCTTTTGGTCCAGGCCGCCGTACAGGCCCTGATAACCGTGGTTTTGGAAGATGGCGAAATCCAGGCCTGTTGCCACACCCGCCTGCTGTGCCGCTTCGACCAGTTGCTTGTTATGCTCTTTCAGTTCATTGCGCAGGAATAGGCGTTTCTCGTCTTCCCTTAGTTGCTTGAAGGCTTCGTCGTCGGCGAGCTCCTGGCGGCGGGTCTGTACGGCAAAGTAGGTTTGCCCTGCTGCGATGACGGGTTTGGATGGATCGCCATTTTGTACCACCAGGTAGCAGGCATATCGGGATAGCTGGATATCATCCAGGGGGCGTTGTGAGCCTGAGCCCAGAGCAACCATTTTGGTGGTATCAACGAAATGGTCTGCAATGGCATGGCCACTGCTCTCACAAGCCTGTTTGGCTTTCTGGATAACATTGAGGAAGTTTCTCCAGTCTTTGTAATCCAGTAGTGGTGCCAGTGCTCTGGCCGACCAAAACTCGATCCCGTCTGAGCTGATCACCTTTAATGCCTCGAAGGACTCGTGCTGCTCGTTCATTGCCCTACCTCCTTGTTGAATAAGTCTGCGGCTACGGCATTCATCATGCGCTCGCCGTTCTCGATGAGATTTTCTAGCAGCCGCTGTTCTTCGCGCAGGGTATGGGCCATGGCGATGATACCGTGTTGCCTGGTGAGTGGCGGGACTGCGATGGGGGCCTCTTCCAGCACGGTACGGCGAATGCTCTTGGTGAGGGTGCCTTCGGCATGCAGTTCGAAGTAACGCTGGCAGGGCTGCTGATTGAGCTGCCAGGCGAGGAACTCCGGTATCAGTGCATCAGATTGTGGCCGCACCACATAAAAGTGGGGGGCCGCTACAGCTGGCAGTGGGGCATGCCGGGTATCAACCAGCACGGCATAGTTTTGGTTGCCCCGCGCCGCCACCAGAATATCCCCGGTTTGCAGCCAGTCCGGCGCTTTCTTGCCTGTTGCCTCACTGCGCACACAGCTTATCCAGTCGACACCGAACTCAGACGAGCAGTCTTTCATCTGCACAACGGCTAGATTCCCCTCGGGATGCTCAGGGATCTTGCCGCGAAACGGATAACCAGCGCTGATAGTGGCGATTTGGTTCAGGTGTAATTTCACAAAAAAATCTCGTCATCGCTAATGATGCTGATGCTTAGTGTCTCTGATGAGACTTTGTTTCGTCAATACAAAGCTTGAGTTTTTTTGCATCAACGGCGATGAACCTTAATGTGTGGCTTTCACATGTGAAAGTTTTCCCTCCGCAAAAAACGCTCTTGGTGCCCAAATTGGACAACTACAGGCACGAGGATTTCGCCAGACCCCCGATACGCTCTTGCATGTTGATGATTGCGACAAGGAGACCATCTGCATGCGTGAACAAAATCCGCCGCTTTACGGTGAAAACAATGGGGCCATTCTCAAAGAGCTTTATGAGCTGAAAAAGCTGGTACGCCAGCAGGGACAGGCGCAGAAGGAGGTGCTTTGTGCCGAGGAGTGTGCCGAGCTGCTGGGGGTGTCTGTTAGTTATGTGTACCGGCTGACCAGTGAGAAGCGCCTGCCGCATTACAAGCCACAAGGCAAAAAGATCTACTTCAAGCGCGTTGAGCTGCTGGACTGGCTGCTTTCCCATCGTATATCCCCAGATGCAGAGCTCACTGAGCATGTGGCCAAGCGCGTGCGGCAAGCCCGCCATGGGCGGCTGTGAGGTGGGAATGGCGCAGGATCTCATTGCATCTCACTGGCCCCTGGATCTTCAGGCGGCCTTTACCGAACCTCCCAAGCCACTCGACTTTGTCCTACCGGGGCTGCCGGTGGGCTGTGTCGGGGCCTTGGTGTCACCAGGCGGTGCCGGTAAATCCATGCTGGTACTGCAGTTGGCAATGCAGATAGCCGGTGGGCCGGACTGGCTTGAGCTTGGCAAGCTGGAACAGGGAGCTGTGCTCTACCTGCCTGCCGAGGACCCTCTACCAGTGTTACATCACCGGTTATTTGCCTTGGGTCAGAACCTTGATGCAGGGCAGCGTGCGGCGCTTGAACGCGACCTTAGGTTGATATCGCTTCAGGGGGCCAGCCCCAACCTGTTGGACAGCCAATGGCTGGAAGCGATTGCCCTTTGGGCTGAGGGCGTGAGGTTGATCGTTATCGACACCCTGCGGCGTTTTCATAATGCAGACGAGAACGCGGCCTGTGCCATGACGCAGGTGCTGGGTCAGTTGGAACGGCTGGCCATGGGGCAGGGATGCGCCGTGCTGTTTTTGCACCACACCAGCAAGCTGGCAGCCTTCCAGGAGGTTGGCGATCAGCAGCAGGCCAGCCGTGGTTCGTCTGTGCTGGTAGACAATGTGCGGTGGCAGGGCTACCTCGCCACCATGACCAGGAAGGAGGCGCAGCAGCTGAGCGTGTCGGCACAGCAGAGCCACCGCTACGTGCGGTTTGGGGTTAGTAAAAGCAACTATGTGCCGCCACTACCAGAGCGCTGGCTGGTGCGAGAGGAAGATGGCCTGCTGCGCCCTGCCAGGTTGGACGTAGCACGCCGAGCGGGAGGCAAACGTGCCTTGCTTTGAATTGACCCATGCCCGGCACGACCATATGCACTGCCTGGCTCCAGGATTGTTCAGAGCCATCTCTCGTGGCCAGCGCCGCCGAGACAAGCTGGATGTGGTGTATCGATTCGGTGGGGGCAATCAGATTGAGTTTTCCGGGCCAGAGCCGCTGGGTGCCGATGACCTTCGCGTGCTTCAGGGGCTGGTTGCCCTGGCTGGTATCGAGGACTACAGCGCCATCATTGAGCCCATTGCCGCTACCGGGGAGGGCAACACCTTACGGACCCTGCTAGAGCCTCGCTGGGCAGCCAATCAGCAACGCGTTTTGGTGGTCAAAAGCAGCCTGCGCAAACTGGCCAAGGAGGTTGGCTACGCCAACCCTCGTGACACCAACACGGTGCGCCGCTGTGTCGAGCGGTTGTGGAAGGTGTCGGTGATAGCGCAAGTGGCTGGCCAGCGCAGCGGTTTCCGTCTGCTGGCGAACTATGCCAGCGACGCCCTGACCGACGGGCTCTTTGTGGCGCTTAATCCTTTGCTGACCTCCGCCATTATGGGCACTGGCCGCCATGTTCGTATCGACATGACAGAGGTGCGGCGCCTGAATGGCAGCATCACCAGATTGTTACATCAACGGCTATGTGCCTGGGTCGATGTTGGCCAGAGTAGAGTGGTGCAGTTAGACACCTTGGTTGCTTATGTCTTTCCTGAGGAAGCCAGCATGGCCACCCGCCGCAAGCGGCAATCGCGAGTCCGCAAGGCTCTGGATGAACTGGCTGAACTGGGTTGGTTTATCAATGAACATGCCAAGGGGCGGTTCACCATAGGTCGGCCTGCACTATCACGATAATGGTCACAGACCATCACGAAAGTGGTCACAAAGCTCACGATAATGGTCACAAACCAATTGAGCGAAACCCAGGTGCTACTTGGGCTGCAGGGCGATCCTGAAATCCGATCTAGATTATCTAAGATCATCTACACCAGCGCTGGGTGGCGCCGGCGCTTTTGTTGGCTCTTCCTGGCCAGGATCCGCTTCTTGCTCTAACTGGTTAAGTATCAGCGCAGCCTGCTGTTTGGCGGCCGCGACCACTTCAGGCTTTTCACTGGCCAGGATCTCGTCGAGGGTGCGTCCCATCTTCTATCACTCCAATACGTTGGGGAAATCCAGCATGGCATCTCTTCGCCGTGATTCAAGGATGTCGGCGTAGATCTCGGTAGTTCTCAGTTCGCTGTGCCCCAGCAAGCGGGAGAGGGCATAGATATCGACGCCGCGGTTAAGCTGGATCACGGCGAAGGTATGGCGTGCGCTGTGGAAAGTGACTTTTTTGGTGATCCCCGCCTGCAACGCCCACCGGGTGAGCTCCATGTTGTGCCAAGCCGAGTACTTGAGGCCCTTGAAGATCCGCTCTGTTGCCTTGCCAGGGCGCCCCATCAGCTGCATCGCCATGTCATTCAAATCCAGGTATTGCAGGCCGCTAGTCTTCTTCTGGGTGAAGACGATGCGGTAATGGCCGTAGAAGGGCTCAAGCTCTGCCCAGGTTAGCTTGTGAATGTCGGACCAGCGCAAGCCAGTGCAGCAGGAGAACAGAAAGGCACGCTTAAGAACGTCGTAGCGGCACTCAGCCTGGGCCAAGGCTCGAACTTCGTCTTCGGTCAGGTAAACGCGCTTGTTCTTCTCCCCCTGGATGGCTTTGACACGCCGTACCGGATTATCCATCAGCAGCCGCTCCTGCTCTGCTTGGTTCAGGGCTGCCCTTAACTTGTTGAAGTAGGCGCTCTGGGTGTTGCGGCTCAGTGGCGTGCCGCTTTTAGTGCGGGCCTTGTGCATCAGGTAGTGCCGAAAACCCTCCAGGAACAGCTGATCGACCTCCTCTAAAGTCAGGTCCGGCAGTTTATGGAACTGGCGCAAATGCTTGAGGGTAGACACCCAGATGGAATGGTTGCTCTTACTGCCTGCCGCCTTTTGGTCGGTCACTTCCTGGAAGTACTCAAAGAAGCTGGCCTTGTGGGCGTTCAAAAAATCCAGGTGGTGTTTGCCGGTCTCGTATTCGAAGAGCCGCTTGGCGCGGATGGCTTCGGCTGCTCGCTGGGTTTCTTTGTTGTGAAGCCGCTGTGCCGGGGTACGCGGCTTGTCGTACAGGAAGAGATCCAGGGTCTCTCTGCTGCGCTTGTGCTTGCGGATGCCTGTGGCGGGGTCAAGGTAGGAGCCGGCGTAGTAGGTTAAGCGCGCAGTGCGCTTGCCTTCGGCGTCCGGTGCGCGGTATTCGATGCTGATCTTCATGAGTGTCCCCCAAAAGTACCCCAAGAGGTTACTTCGGGGTACTCTCGGGGTAAATTCTCACGAAACAAGATCAGGCAAGAACAGCCAGTAAAAAACAAAGTCCAGCATTTACAATGCTTTATGTTCTTTATGGCTGCTTTTTATTGCTGATTTTTCACCACATTACTTGCCGATGCAGAAGCTGGAGAAGATCCGGCCCAGCAGATCGTCTGAGCTGAACTCGCCGGTGATCTCGGAGAGGGACTCCTGCGCCAGACGCAGCTCTTCGGCCACCAGCTCGCCGGCGACGAATACCTCCAGCTGCTCCTTGGCCACCAGCAGCCGCTCGGCGGCCCGCTCCAGCGCGTCCAGATGGCGGCGGCGGGCCATGAAGCCCCCTTCGGTATTGCCCTGAAAGCCCATGCAGGCTTTCAGGTGCTCGCGCAGGGCGGGCAGCCCCAGCTCGGTCTTGGCGGAGATGCGATAGACGGCGTGGCCCAGCTCCTCGCTCGGCGCCAGATCTTCACCGGTCAGGTCGGCCTTGTTGCGAATAACGGTGAGGCCGATGTTTTTTGGCAACCGATCAACAAATTCCGGCCAGATTTCCCGCGGGTCCACCGCATCTGTCGTCGTGCCATCCACCATGAAGAGCACCCGGTCGGCCTGCTCGATCTCGGCCCAGGCGCGCTCAATGCCGATTTGCTCCACCTTGTCCTGGGTGTCGCGCAGGCCGGCGGTGTCGATGATGTGCAGCGGCATGCCATCCAGGTGGATGTGCTCGCGCAGCACATCGCGGGTGGTACCGGCGATCTCGGTGACGATGGCGGACTCGCGTCCGGCCAGGGCATTGAGCAAGCTCGACTTGCCGGCGTTGGGACGACCGGCGATTACCACCTTCATCCCTTCCCGCAGCAGGGCGCCCTGCCTGGCTTCACCGCGCACGGCGTTCAGATCCGCCATGATGGCGTAGAGATCCCCCGCCACCTTGCCGTCGGAGAGAAAATCGATCTCTTCATCCGGGAAGTCGATGGCCGCTTCCACATAGATGCGCAGGCGGATCAGGCTCTCCACCAGCTGCTGGATTTTGCTGGAGAACTGTCCCTGCAGGGAGTGCATGGCACTGCGGGCGGCCTGCTCGCTGGAGGCTTCGATGAGGTCGGCGATGGCTTCGGCCTGGGCCAGATCCAGCTTGTCATTCATGAAGGCGCGCTCGCTGAACTCGCCGGGGCGGGCAGGGCGCAGCCCTTTGATCTGCAGGATGCGGCGCACCAGCATGTCCATGATGACCGGGCCGCCGTGGCCCTGCAGCTCCAGCACGTCTTCACCGGTGAAGCTGTTGGGGGCCTTGAACAGCAGGGCGATGCCCTGATCCAGCACTTCGCCTTGCTCATCCCTGAACGGCAGATATTCGGCGTAACGCACTCGCGGGCGTTTGCCGAGTACTATCTCGGCCACCTGTTCGGCGGCGGGACCGGAGACCCGGACTATGCCGACGCCGCCACGGCCGGGGGCGGTGGCCTGGGCCACGATCGTATCTGTAGTCATCTTGCTTGGCTCGTTTGTTCGGTAATTGGTGGACATTGTAATAAAAAAGGCGGCCCGAAGGCCGCCTCTTTTGTCATCACAGGAAGATTGGCTGCGCATCAGTTGCGTGAGTGCAGGCCTTTCTTCTCCAGCTGACGGTAGATGATGGTCTGCTGGATGATGGAGATGACGTTGCTCACCAGCCAGTACAGGGTCAGACCTGCCGGGAACCAGAGGAACATGAAAGTGAAGATGATCGGCATGAACTGCATCACTTTCTGCTGCATCGGGTCGGTAATGGTGGTCGGGCTCATCTTCTGCAGATACCACATGGAGGCACCCATGAGGATTGGCAGCACGAAGAAGGGGTCCTTCACTGACAGGTCGGTGATCCACAGGGCGAACGGCGCGTGACGCAGCTCAACGGATTCCATCAGTGCCCAGTACAGGGCGATGAAGATCGGCATCTGAACCAGGATCGGCAGACAGCCACCCAGCGGGTTGACCTTCTCCTTCTTGTACAGCTCCATCATGCCCTGAGACATCTTCTGGCGATCGTCGCCGAAGCGCTCGCGCAGGGCAGCAATCTTGGGCTGCAGCATGCGCATCTTGGCCATGGAGGTGTACTGGGCCTTGGTCAGCGGGAACATGATGCCGCGAACCAGCAGGGTCAGCATGATGATGGCCACACCCCAGTTCTGGACCAGGCCGTGGAACACGGTCAGCAGCCAGTGCAGCGGTTGGGCGATGAACCAGAGCCAGCCGTAGTCGACGGTCAGGTCGAGGTGGTTGGCTACCTTGGCCATCTGGTCTTGCAGCTTGGGACCGACCCACAGCTTGCTGGTCAGTTCGACCTGCTGGCCGGCGGCCACGTCAACCTGCGGCGCCTTGTAACCGATGATGGCCTGGGCTTTGCCCGGGATCACGCGGCTGTAGAAGCTGTTGGTATCGTTGGCATTCGGCGCCCAGGCAGAGACGAAGTAGTGTTGCAGCATGGCGACCCAACCACCCTGGGTGGTCTTGCTCAGGTCGGCATCCTTCATCTCGTCGAAGGTGTACTTCTTGTAGCGGGTGTCTTCGCTGGAGAAGGCACCACCACGGTAGGCGCTGGCCACCATGGCATGACCTTCCTGATCCTTCGGCGTCGCAATGGTCTGCTTCAGCTGACCATAGAACTGCACCTGGACCGGCTCGGCAGACTTGTTGTCGATCTTGTAATCGACGCCAACGGCGTAGTCACCGCGCTTGAGCACGAATTCCTTGGTGAAGACCACACCCTTGCTGTCGGTCCAGGTCATGGGAACCACGACTTGATCCTGACCGTCGGCCAGCTGGTAGCTGGTCTGGGCGGCTTCATAGGTGGGACGACCTTCGGCCTGGCTGTCAGGGCCATTGCGACCAACCAGGCCGCTCTGGGCGACATAGATGTGGTCAGGCTGGCTGGTCAGCAGCACGAACGGCTTGTCCTTGCCCTCTTCCAGCTTGTGGGCCAGCAGTTCGGCAGAGACGATATCACCGCCCTGGGTATCCAGGGTCAGCTTGAGCACGTCGGAGGAGACGGTGATCAGCTTGCGTGCGGCGCTCGCATTGGCTTGCTCGGAAACCTGAGGAATATCACCGGACTGACCGGCTTCAGGTACGAATTGTTCGGTTTGGGCCACGGTTGTCGGGGCCGGCTTCGGAGCCTTGTCGGACTCCCACTGTTGCCAGAGCAAAAAGCTCACGAACAGCAAACCGATCAGGAGTAGATTGCGTTGTGATTCCATAGTCTTCAGTTTCTTCGCTTTGGTTGCGGAACCGGGTCATAACCACCCTCGGATAAGGGATGGCATTTTAATAGACGTTTGCTAGCTAACCAAACGCCTTTTATGAAACCGTGAAGTCGGATTGCTTCTATCGCAAATTGGGAACAAGTCGGGGTAAAACGGCAGCGCGGCCCCAGCAGGGGACTAATGATTAGCTGATACAGGCGTATCAGTTTGATAGCTACCCATTGCAACGGCGTGACAGAGTGCGCCATAGCTTTTCCAGTAACTTGAACAGTTCCTCGTTATCCATCTCTTTCACACCGGCCTTGGCGATCACCACGATGTCGATAGCGGGCAGCTGATGCTGTTTGAGGCGGAAACTTTCCCGAACCACACGTTTGACACGGTTACGCCAGACGGCACGCTTGAGTGCTTTTTTGGGCACGGCGAGACCAAGACGTGGGTGTTCGAGTGAATTGGGGCAGGCGAGAAGCGTAATTTGCGGGGAAGCGGCCCGGACAGGCTCGGCGAATACGCGTTTGAAGTGTTCGGGAGTTAACAGACGTAACTCCCGAGAGAAGGTGTGCTGGGTAGGCATTAAACTACCAGACGAGCACGACCCTTGGCACGACGAGCGGCCAGAACTTTACGACCGTTGGCAGTAGCCATGCGGGCGCGGAAACCGTGAGAGCGCTTGCGCTTCAGGTTGGACGGTTGAAAAGTACGTTTCATGATTCGATTCCGTATTACTGTACAGTTTTGATTGTCACACTTAGCCGACGCGCCAGCTATAGCGTGTGACGACTAGCAAAAGAGGCCGAATTCTAAACAGAGTTCGGCTTTTAGTCAATCCGCCGTTCCCTTCCATCCTGTTCCGGTCTTGAAAGGACCATGGCAGGGTGTGAGGATCCGGAGGATCAAGGGCTCCGGATTATACTGGCTGGCCGTTGTTAAACAAGGGATCCGCCAATAAAAAAGGCGGCCAGGCCGCCAAAGAGAGAGCTATTTCAGCACTTTGCGCAGGAACTCCCGGGTACGGGGATCCTTGGGATCGACCAGTATCTGATCTGGCGGACCCTGCTCCACGATCCGCCCTCCCTCCATGAAGATCACCCGATCGGCGACATCCCGAGCGAATTCGATCTCATGGGTGACCACCACCATGGTCTGGTGCTGGCGTGCCAGTTTCTTCATCAGCCCCAGCACCTCGTCGACCCATTCGGGATCGAGGGCTGACGTGGGCTCGTCAAACAGAATGACCTTGGAGTGGGCCGCCATGGCGCGGCCTATGCCCACTCGCTGCTGCTGGCCGCCGGAGAGGGAGGCCGGGTAGGCATCCTTCTTGTCGGCCAGACCTATGTCTTCCAGGATGCCGAGGGCGGTGGCGCGGGCCTCCGCCTTCGGCTGCTTCCAGACGGTGATCAGCCCTTCGGCAATGTTGTCCTGTGCCGTCTTGTTGGCAAACAGGGCGTAGTTCTGGAATACGAAGGAGGCTCGCTTGCGCAGTTCGATGGCCTGCTGTTCGCTGGCGCTGGCCAGGTTGAGTTGCAGGTCGTCGATGACCAGCTGGCCCGCATCCGGGGTTTCCAGCAGGTTGAGGCAGCGCAGCAGGGTCGACTTGCCGGTACCCGAGGGGCCGATAATGACGACGATTTCCCCCTTTTTGACCTCCAAATCGATGCTGTTCAGCACCTGGTTGCCGTCATATGCCTTGGCGAGGCCGGTTAGCTTGATCATGGTGGCCCTCCTTTAATAGGCACGGTTGAGGCGCACTTCCAGCAGATGCTGCAAGCGGGTGAAGAAGATGACCACTACCCAGTAGACCAGGGCCACCGCCATGAAGCTCTCGAAGAACTTGAAGGAGGAGGAGGCCTCCATCTGCGCCTTGCCCATGATTTCGGCCACCCCCAGGGTAAAGGCCAGCGAGGTGCTCTTGATCATGTCGATGAAGTAGTTCATCAGCGACGGGGTCGCGATGCGGGCCGCCTGCGGCAGAATGATCCGTTGCATCGCCTGGTAACGGCTCATGCCGATACTGAGCGAAGCCTCCATCTGGCTCTTGTGTATCCCCAGAATGGCGGCACGGATCGACTCGGCCATGTAGGCGGCGAAGTGCAGGGTCAACCCTATGATGGCGGCAGTAAAGGCATCCATCCCCACGAAGATGGGGAAGAGTTGTGGTAGCCCGTAATAGAGCAGGAACAGCTGGACGAGCAGCGGAGTACCCCGAAAGAACGAGATATAGAGCATCGCCAGCCAGTGGATTGCGGGAACGCGAAACACCCGTACTATCGCCAGGGCCAGCGACAGTACGAGTGCAAATACGAATCCCCACAGGGCCATTTCCATCGTGGTGCCCAGGTATTTGAGCAGAATGGGAAACAGCCCCAGCGTGTATTCGAAGTCGAAATCCATCATTTATTTGGTCGTGATATCTGCGGCGAACCATTTCTCGGAAATTTGACGCAGGGAACCATCCTTGCGCATGGCGGTCAGGGCCTCGTCAACCTTCTTCAGCACCACCTCTTTCTCCGGAGTCTTCAGGAAGGGCAGGGCGTTCTCGATGGTTTCGAACGGCGCGCCAGCCTGTTGCAGCGGCAGCTTGGACTCCTTGATCAGCTGGGCGGTGGAGACGCGGTCCATCACGAAAGCATCGATACGACCCAGAGCGACGTCCTGCTCGAAGTTGGAGTCATAGGTACGGATATCGATCTTCTTGTTCGGGTCGTTTTTGCGCAGCAGCTCTTCGAAGTTGGAGCCGAGGTTCACGGCCACCGTCTTGCCTTCCAGGTCTTTGAAGCCATGGATGGTGCTGTTGCCTTTGCGGACCACGATCTGGGCGCCGTCATAGACGTAAGGCTGGGAGAAGTTGTACTTGGCCTTGCGCTCGTCGGTGATGGTGATCTGGTTGGAAATGGTGTCGATACGGCCGGTTTCCAGCATGCCGAACAGGCCGGAGAAGCTGGCTGTCACGAATTCGACCTTGTAGCCGGTGCGTTCGCCGATCTGGTTCCACATATCCACTTCAAAGCCTTGCAGCTTGTCCTGCTTGACGAAGGTGAACGGGAAGTATTTGCCGGACATGCCAACCTTGATGGTTTCCTGGGCGATGGCTTGGCCGGACAGGGTGGCCAGCAGAATGGCAGCGCCGGAAATGAGCTTGATAGATGTTTTCATGGGGTTTCTCTCTCTGAATGTCTTGTATTTGTAGTTGGAATAACTGGTTTCGCGCTGATGTTATTGGAATAAAATTTAAAAAATAAATGACATTTTGTTATATGAAATAACATGACGATGAGGTCCGGATCCATCGTTTATGGCGGTGGATCAAGCTGTGGGTAACTTTGGGGATGAATGATGATCCAATGGCGCTGGATCCTTGAAAGTCAAGGATCTTATTTGCTGGATCCATGGGGTGACGGCTGGAGATCCGGCGGCTAAAAAAGTAGAATAGCCGGTCTTTAGTTAATCAATCGACAGGAGTTTAGAGTGACTGCTTCGCTATGGCAGCAGTGCCTTAACCGGCTGCAAGATGAGTTGCCCTCGGCAGAATTCAGCATGTGGATCCGGCCGCTTCAAGCGGAGTTGAGTGACAATACTCTGACCCTGTATGCACCGAATCGCTTCGTTCTGGACTGGGTACGAGACAAGTACCTCATCCGGGTGAACGGCATCATCAATGAACTCTGCGGGGTCGATGGCCCCGCCCTGCGTTTTGATATCGGTAATCGTCCCCATCCCGTGGCCGTCGCCAGAGCGCCGGCACAGGGCGCCGCACCTGTGAATAACTTGCAGAAGAGCTGGGAAAGCAAGGCCGAAGCCAAGCCGGAACCGAACCACAAGAGCAACACCAACGTGAACTATACCTTCGAGAATTTCGTCGAAGGTAAGTCCAACCAGTTGGCCCGTGCGGCTGCCCGTCAGGTGGCGGATAACCCGGGTGGCGCTTACAACCCGCTGTTCCTCTATGGCGGCACTGGTCTGGGTAAAACTCACCTGCTGCATGCCGTCGGTAACGCCATTAAGGAGAGCAAAAAAGATGCAAAAGTCATCTATATGCACTCCGAGCGGTTCGTCCAGGACATGGTGAAGGCGCTGCAGAACAACGCCATCGAAGAGTTCAAGCGCTATTACCGCAGCGTCGACGCCCTGCTCATTGATGACATCCAGTTCTTCGCCAACAAGGAGCGCTCCCAGGAGGAGTTCTTCCACACTTTCAACGCCCTGCTCGAAGGCAACCAGCAGATCATCCTGACCTCGGATCGCTATCCGAAGGAGATCAACGGTGTCGAGGATCGTCTCAAGTCCCGCTTCGGCTGGGGTCTGACCGTGGCGATCGAACCGCCGGAGCTGGAGACCCGGGTTGCCATCCTGATGCGCAAGGCCGACGAGAACCAGATCCACCTGCCGGACGAAGTGGCCTTCTTCATTGCCAAGCGGCTGCGTTCCAACGTCCGTGAGCTGGAAGGGGCTCTTAACCGGGTGATCGCCAACGCCAACTTCACCGGCCGCGCCATCAACATCGATTTCGTGCGCGAAGCGCTGCGCGATCTGCTGGCGTTGCAGGAGAAGCTGGTCACCATCGACAATATCCAGAAGACGGTGGCGGAGTACTACAAGATCAAGCTGGCGGATCTGCTCTCCAAGCGCCGTTCCCGCTCCGTCGCCCGTCCTCGCCAGTTGGCGATGGCACTGGCCAAGGAGCTGACCAACCACAGTTTGCCGGAGATAGGTGATGCCTTTGGTGGCCGTGACCACACCACCGTTCTTCATGCCTGCCGCAAGATCGAGCAGCTGAAGGAAGAGAGTCACGACATCAAGGAGGACTATTCCAACCTGATCCGTACCCTTTCTTCCTGATAACGGAACCAAGTGCACAGATGCAGATCGAATATTCCAACCTGATCCGAATCCTTTCCTCCTAATCACTACGGAGAGCACAGATGCAGCTCGAAATTAGCCGTGAGGCCCTGTTACGTCCTCTGCAACTGGTGTCCGGCGCCCTCGGTGGCCGACCGACCCTGCCGATCCTCGGCAACGTGCTGCTTGATGTCAGCAACGGTCTGCTGTCACTGACCGGTACCGATCTCGAAGTGGAGATGATCGGTCAGGTCTATCTGAACGGGGCCAGTGAAGATGGCCGCACCACAGTGCCGGCACGCAAGCTGCTGGATATCTGCCGCGGCCTGCCAGAAGGCGCCGAGATCCGTCTCAATACCGAAGGCGAGCGCCTGATCATCCGTTCCGGCCGCTCCCGCTTCAACCTGTCGACCCTGCCGGCGACAGAATACCCGAACATCGAGGACTGGGAGTCCGTGCTCGAGTTCGACATCAGCCAGCTGGAACTGAAGAAGCTGATCGATGCTACCCAGTTCTCCATGGCGAGCCAGGACGTGCGTTACTACCTGAACGGCATGCTGTTCGAGAGTGAAGGGCATGGCTTGCGCACTGTGGCGACCGACGGTCACCGCTTGGCTACCTGCCGCCGTGAGGTCGTCGGGGAATCGCTGCCCGATCATCAGGTTATCCTGCCGCGCAAAGGGGTACTGGAACTGGTGCGTCTGCTGGAGGCGGAAGACAAGCCGGTGCGGCTGCAGATCGGCCGCAGCAACCTGCGCGCCGCCCTCGACGGTTTCATTTTCACCTCCAAGCTGGTGGATGGCCGCTTCCCGGACTGGCGCCGTGTCATTCCGCGCAACAGCGACAAGGCCCTGATCGCCGGTCGCGAGGATCTGCGCCAGGCCTTTGCCCGTGCCGCCATCCTCTCCAACGAGAAATTCCGTGGTGTGCGTCTCAATCTGCAGGAAAACCTGCTGCGCATCACCGCCAACAACCCGGAACAGGAAGAAGCCGAAGAGCTGCTTGACGTACAATATGCCGCTGGCGAGATGGAGATAGGCTTCAACGTCTCTTATGTGCTGGACGTGCTGAATACGTTAAAATGTGACCAAATCCGGGTCAGTCTGAGTGATTCCGTCAGCAGTGCCATTATTGAGGATTTTGACAATCAGGATGCTCAGTATGTGGTAATGCCGATGCGGATCTAGTCGTGTCTCTGGTCAAACTCCAGCTCAGCGACTTTCGCAATATCCAGCAAGCCAGTCTCAAGCTGTCACCCGGCCTCAACATCCTGGTCGGGTGCAATGGCAGCGGCAAGACCAGCGTGCTGGAAGCCATTCACTACCTCGGTCTGGGGCGCTCCTTTCGCACTCACCTGACCGGGCGGGTCATCCGCCAGGGGGAGAGGGCGTTTACCCTGTTCGCCCAGTGCGAACTGGAGGGGCGCCAGGTCCCCATCGGTCTCGCCAAGGACAAGAGTGGCGAGACCCAGCTCAAGATTGCCGGGGCCCAGGCCCAGCGTCTGGCCGATCTGGCCGAGCTGCTGCCGGTGCAGTTGATCCATCCAGATGGCTTCAATCTGCTGACCGGCGGGCCCCAGGCTCGCCGGGCCTGGCTCGACTGGGGCGTTTTTCATCAAGAGCCGACCTTCTTCGCCCTGTGGGGTCGAGTGCGGCGCCTGCTGAAACAGCGCAATGCGCTGCTGCGCCAGAGCACCCAGTATCGCCAGCTGGCGTTCTGGGATCAGGAGCTGGTGCGATTGGGGGGCGAGTTGGCGGCGTTTCGCGCCAACTATTGTCAGGCTATTACGCCCCTGATCAAGGAGATGACGGCGGACTTTTTGCCGGAATTCGATATCAGCCTAGGTTTCTATCGGGGCTGGGAGAAGGATACCCCCCTCAACGAGTTGCTGGAGGCGGGATTTGAGCGGGATCGGTCGCTGGGCTATACCGGCGTCGGTCCACAGAAAGCCGATGTGCGCCTCAAGGCGAACGGGGTGCCTGCTCAGGATATTTTGTCCCGGGGTCAGTTGAAGTTGCTGGTCTGTGCCATGCGGCTGGCCCAAGGGCTCTATTTGAATCAACATAGCAGCCGTGGCTGTATTTTTTTAATTGACGATTTTGCCTCTGAGCTGGATGTCGAGAAGCGTCGTTTGCTGGCCGCAAGGCTGAAGCAGTGTGCGTCCCAGGTGTTTATCACCGCCATCGACACCGGTCAGCTCGCAGACATGATGGATGCGAATGACTGCAAGTTGTTCCACGTGGAACAAGGCAAGATCTCCGAAACGTTAGAGAAGGCAGAGAGTAAGCTATGAGTGAAAATACTTACGACTCCTCGAATATCAAGGTACTGAAGGGCCTGGATGCGGTCCGCAAGCGCCCGGGGATGTATATCGGCGATACGGATGATGGCTCGGGCCTGCACCACATGGTGTTCGAAGTGGTCGATAACTCCATTGACGAGGCGCTCGCTGGCTACTGCTCCGAGATTCAGGTCAAGATCCATTCCGACGGCTCCGTCTCCGTCCGCGACAACGGTCGTGGCATTCCGGTCGATATTCACCCGGAAGAGGGCCGTTCCGCTGCCGAAGTCATCATGACGGTGCTGCACGCCGGCGGCAAGTTCGACGACAACTCCTACAAGGTATCCGGTGGTCTGCACGGCGTGGGTGTCTCCGTCGTAAACGCCCTCTCTGACAAGCTGCTGCTGACTATTCGTCGCAACGGTCACGTCTACGAGCAGACCTATCACCTGGGCGAGCCACAGGCACCGCTCAAGCAGATCGGTGATGCCACCACTACCGGAACCGAAGTGCGCTTCTGGCCGAGCCCGACCATCTTCAGCGACACCCTGTTCCACTACGAGATCCTGGCCAAGCGCCTGCGCGAGCTCTCCTTCCTCAACTCCGGCGTCTCCATTCGTCTGATGGATGAGCGTGATGGCCGTGAGGCTCACTTCTGCTACGAAGGCGGCATCAAGGCGTTCGTCGAGTACCTGAACCAGAACAAGACCCCGATCCACCCGAAAGTGTTCCACTTCACCACCGAACAGGACGGTATCGGCGTCGAAGTTGCCATGCAGTGGAACGACGCCTATCAGGAAGGGGTGTACTGCTTCACCAACAACATACCGCAGCGGGATGGTGGCACCCACCTGGTGGGCTTCCGTACCGCGCTGACCCGTACCCTCAACTCCTACATGGACAAAGAGGATTACAGCAAGAAGGCCAAATCTGCCGCCAGTGGTGACGACGTGCGTGAAGGTTTGATTGCCGTTATCTCCGTCAAGGTGCCGGATCCCAAGTTCTCCTCCCAGACCAAGGACAAGCTGGTTTCTTCTGAAGTGAAGACTGCGGTCGAACAGGCGATGGGCGAGAAGCTGGCCGACTTCCTGCTGGAAAACCCGGGCGATGCCAAAATCGTGGTCAACAAGATCATCGATGCGGCCCGCGCCCGTGAAGCGGCCCGCAAGGCCCGCGAACTGACCCGCCGCAAGGGTGCGCTGGACATCGCAGGTCTGCCCGGCAAGCTGGCGGACTGTCAGGAGAAAGACCCGGCGCTCTCCGAACTCTACATAGTGGAAGGGGACTCTGCGGGCGGTTCCGCCAAGCAGGGTCGCAATCGTAAGAACCAGGCCATCCTGCCGCTCAAGGGCAAGATCCTGAACGTGGAGAAGGCCCGTTTCGACAAGATGATCTCCTCTCAGGAGGTGGGCACCCTGATCACCGCACTGGGCTGCGGCATCGGTCGTGACGAGTACAACCCGGACAAGCTGCGCTATCACAACATCATCATCATGACCGATGCGGACGTCGATGGTGCGCACATCCGTACCCTGCTGCTGACCTTCTTCTATCGTCAGATGCCGGAAATCATCGAACGTGGCTATGTCTACATCGCCCAGCCGCCGCTCTACAAGGTGAAGAAGGGCAAGCAGGAGCAGTACCTGAAAGACGAAGATGCGCTGCTGCAGTACCAGACTGCCATGGCGCTGGATGGTGCGACCCTGCACGTCAACGAGTCCGCCCCGGCCATCGGTGGTGAGGCACTGGAGCGTCTGGTCAACCAGCATCGCGCCGTGACCCACCTGATCACCCGCATGTCCCGCCGTGCACCGGAAGCCGTGCTGACCCAGCTGATCTATCAGCCGGAACTGAACGAAGCCCTGCTGACCAGCGAGAGCGATCTGCAGGCCTGGTGTCAGAGCATGGAAGCTGTGCTCAACGAGAGCAACCAGGGCATCCAGTACCAGATGCAAGTGCGTCGTGACGAAGAGCGCAGCCTGTTTGTGCCGCACGCCGTGGTACGTCAGCACGGTGTCGACCGAGAATATCCGCTCAGCTACGACTTCCTGCAGTCCGGTGAATACCGCCAGCTGGTCTCGCTGGGCAAGGAGATCGCCAACCTGATCGAGGAAGGTGGTTACATCAAGCGTGGCGAGAAGGTGAAACCGGTCTCCAGCTTCGTTGAAGCGGTCGAGTGGCTGATGAACGAAGGCAAGCGCGGTATCTACATCCAGCGCTATAAAGGGCTGGGCGAGATGAACCCGGATCAGCTGTGGGAAACCACCATGGATCCGGAAGCCCGCCGCATGCTGCGTGTCACCATTGATGACGCCGTCGGTGCCGACCAGCTCTTCTCCACCCTGATGGGGGATGCAGTAGAGCCGCGTCGCGACTTCATCGAGACCAACGCCCTGCGGGTGGCCAACCTCGACGTCTAATTCGACGCATCAGTACGATATTAAAAAGCCGCTCCCTGTGAGCGGCTTTTTGTTTTCTGGGCGAAGGAAGTGGCACGTTCCACGTGGAACATTGAACCCGATTACCCCAGTTCAGGTGCAGGGCAGTAGAGGCGCAGACGATGGCCGTCCGGATCGAGGGCCATGCAGGTGTAGCCAAACTCCATCCGGGTCGGTGCCTGGATCAGGGTAAGCCCGCGTGCCTGCCACTCCGCAGACTGGCGATCGACGGCTGCATCATCGGGGAGGGCGAAGGCCAGCTCCATGGCCCCGGCAGTTTGGGTCACAGCGGGTTCGACCGTGGCGCTGGACCAGAGTGCCAGCCTGGCGCCTGACTCGAACACGAACATGGCAAAGGTGGGGGACTCTTCCACCGGTGAGCGGCCGAACAGCTCGCGGTAGAAGAGCGCATTGCGGGTCGGGTTGGCAACATAGAGGATGGTGAATTGGGGGACTAACATGGTGATGCTCCTTGCTGGTGAGATGGCGCATCGGCGCCGACCCCATCAGCATGGCGCCGCCTGCTGTCAGTTTCTGTCAGCAATGAATCTGGGTTGCGGGATCTGCTGGCTGGCGCGCCACTCCTTGAGCAACCGTTCCCGACTGCCAGGATAAGGTTGCGCCTCCAGTCGCATCGCGTTGATCCTGTCCACCCGAAAGTGGCGAAAGCCCTGGCGCAGCTCGCACCAGGCCACCAGTACCCGCACCTGATCGAAGTAGCCGAGGGCGAAGGTCCAGACGGTGCGCTCCGAACTCTCTTCCTTGTGATCCCGATAGTTCAGGGTCACCTTGCGCTGCTGGCGGATGGCGCTGCGCAGCGGAGCCTCATCGACGGGGCTGTCACCGCGAGCGGTGCCGATCAGCAGGGCATTGGCATGCAACTGTTGGCGATAATCGGCGGGCAGCACGGCCTCTATCTTGGCCAGCGCGCTGCTGGCGGCGGTGCTGAGGGCATGATCGGCATGGGCCGCCACCCAGCGTGAGCCCAGTACCAGCGCATCCAGCTCCTCTTCGCTGAACATCAGCGGCGGCAGCATGAAGCCGGGGCGCAGCACATAGCCGATACCCGCTTCCCCCTCGATGTGGGCGCCCTGTGCCTGCAGGGTGGCGATATCCCGATAGAGGGTGCGCAGACTGATGCCAAGCTGGCTGGCCAGCTCGCTGCCGGTAATGGCGTAGCGGTGGCCGCGCAGCAGTTGCAGCAGGGCCAGCAGGCGTTCGGAACGGGACATGATGTGACTCCTCAAGATCTCCGCTCAGGGTGCCATGTTTGTGGTCGAGGGAGAAAGCCCAATGAGGAAAAAGCCTGCAAATGGGCGGAGAGAAGATTTTTCGATCAGAGCCCTTGAAAGCCGAAAGCGGGCCCCTATATAGATAACAAGGCCGGAACGCTCGACAGAGGTTTCGACCAGGCGCCCGTCCATCAGGAGGGCAAACAATCCGTTATTGCTCAAAAGAGGATAATACTATGCGTTCTATCGACTTTTCTCCGCTCTATCGTTCTGCCATCGGTTTCGATCGTCTGGCCAATCTCATCGAATCTGCGGCCAGCAATGGCAATGCCGGTTATCCCCCCTACAACATCGAGCAGCTGGGTGACAGCGACTACCGCATCAGCATGGCGGTGGCGGGCTTTACCCAGGAAGAGCTGGAGCTGAGCTTCCAGGAAAATCTGCTGACGGTGAAGGGCAACAAGCAGGCCGATACCGAGCGTAACTACCTCTATCAAGGCATAGCAGAACGTGGCTTCGAGCGTCGCTTCCAGCTGGCCGACTATGTGCGGGTGAAGGGCGCCGACCTGAAAAACGGTCTGCTGCACATCGACCTGGTGCGCGAAGTGCCCGAGGCGATGAAGCCCCGCAAGATCGAGATCAACGGCTGACAGCCTGACCTCGTTGCATTGTTGATGTTTCCCGGGTGCCGATTGGGCCCGTGGAGAGTAAACCCTGTTGCTTTATAGAAGGATAGGATCATGCGTAACCTCGATTTTTCTCATCTCTATTCCAATGCCGTCGGCTTCGAGCGGATGGCCCGTGAGCTGGAAGGCCTGTTCGATCAGAAGACCTCGGCCTACCCCCCGTACAACATCGAAAAACGCGATCACGACAGCTACCTCATCACGGTTGCCGTGGCCGGTTTCGATCGCAATGAGCTGGAGCTGGAGACCGAAAACGGCACTCTCAAGGTGAAGGGGCGCAAGGTCGCCTCCATGGGCGAGCGCCAGTTCCTCCATCAAGGGATCGCCGAGCGGGACTTCGAGCTCGCCTTCAAGCTGAGCCAGCATGTAGAGGTGCAGGGTGCCAAGCTGGAGCATGGCCTGCTGACCATAGAGCTGGCCCGCGAGCTGCCGGAGGCGCTCAAGCCCCGCGCCATCCCCATCGGCAAACCCGAGCAGCTGGCGCTGCCCGGCTAAACAGTACCGCTGACCAGCTGATAGAAGAGAGGCCTGCATTTGCAGGCCTCTCTGTTTTTGTATCGCCGAACTGGCTTAGCCGGCGTAGAGGGTGTTGATCTCGTCAGCCAGGATGGCGATGCCGCGGCGCACCAGCTCCTCGCTCTGGGAGTAGTTGAGGCGGATGCACTCCCGGCTGTGACGCCACTCGGGATCGTCGATGCCGGGGAAGAAGTAGTGGCCCGGCACGATCAGCAGGTTCTTCGTCTTCAATCGCTCATACAGTTCCTGGCAGTGGATCGGCAGGTCTTCGAACCAGAGCCAGAGGAAGAGGGCGCCTTCCGGCTTGTGGATGTGGAAGCGCGGATCGGGGATGGCCTCGCGCAGCAGCTGCACCGCCAGCTCCGCCTTCTGCCGATAGAAGGGTTTCACCACCTGCTCGCTGAGGGCGATGATCTCGCCGCTCTCGATCATCGGAATGGTGATGGCGGGGCCCAGACTGCCCGGTGCCAGATTGATGATGCCGCTCAGGTTGGTGATGGCCTGAATGATCTTCTCGTCGGCGATGACGATGCCGCAGCGGGTGCCCGGCAACCCCAGCTTGGAGAGGCTCATGCAGAGGATGGTGTTGGCGTTCCAGAACGGCTTGGCCTCGCTGAAGATGATGCCAGGGAAGGGGACGCCGTAGGCGTTGTCGATCAGCAGCGGAATACCCTTGTCGCGGGCGATCTGATCGAGGTGCTCGATCTCTTCGTCGGTCAGCACGTTGCCGGTCGGGTTGGTGGGGCGGGAGACGCAGATCACCCCGATGTCGTCACCCACCTGCAGGCTCTCGAAGTCCACGTGATATTTGAACTGGCCGTCTGGCAGTTTCTCGATGGTGGGCTTGTAGGCCACGAAGTAGTCGTCTGCCAGTGCCGAATCGGCATAACCGATGTACTCGGGGGCGAGCGGGAACAGCACCTTCTTCTTGCGGCCATCGGCAAATTCGCCCGCCAGCAGGTTGAACAAATAGAAGAAGGCGTTCTGGCTGCCGTTGGTCAGGGCGATGTTGCGGGCGGAAATCTCCCAGCCCAGCTCCTTGCTGAGCAGGGCCGCCAGCGCCTTGGTGAACCTGTCCTTGCCCTGGGGGCCATCGTAGTTGGCCATCGCCTTCACCAGCTCACCGTTGTCGAGCAGGCTCTTGGCCTCGGCCTGAAAGCGTTCCAGCATGGCGGGGATGGGGGCCGGATTGCCGCCACCCAGCATGATGGCGTCCGGATTGGTCAGCCCCTGATTAAGGTCATCCATGAGTTGGGTAATACCGGCATGGCGAGTGAACTTCTCGCCGAACAAGGAAAATTCCATTCGGTGACAGATCCAGAGTCAGTTACGGGGGAGCTAGCACCATAGCTCAGTTTAAAAGCGAGTGTCGATCAAAAAGATGGGACGTTCCACGTGGAACAGCAGGCAAAATCTAGTGTGGTGAAAATAACCACTTGTTGGTTCAATCCTGACTACAGGATGTTTTCCAACTGGCGCCATTTATTATCTAAAAATAATTAATTTAAACAAAATCATGTTGTTATAGATGTGGCACAACAATTGGAATAGTTATCTGGTCATCTCAACCACACCGGAGCACACCAGATGAAAATCCTGATCGCAACCTTGATTGCCAGCAGCCTGAGCCTGAACGTCATGGCCGACGAATACCCCAGACCCGAACTGGACAGCGTCAAGCTGGAGCAGGAAATATTGGCCCAGCAGCAGCAGGCCTCCCATGCCGTGGTGGCGGAAGCCATTCACAACCTCAAGCCGCTGGCGCTGGATACCCTGGTGGTGGAGGCGAGCTCGGCCGATGCGACTCATCCCGAGAGTTGAGATAGCGCAAGGGGGTCTGCCCCGTGTGTTGCCTGAAGAAGGCGATGAAGGCACTGTCGCTGGCGAACTCCAGCGCAGCCGCCACCCGACTGATGGGCTCGGCTTCGGCCAGCAGCTCCAGCGCCCGCAGCAGTCGCCACTGCTGACGCCAGGCCTGGTAGCTCATACCGGTCTCCCGCATGAAGATGCGGCCTATGGTCTTGTCACTGGCACCCACCCGTTCGGCCAGCCGGTTGAGCCGATCGGGTAGGGCATCGCCCTGTTTCACCTCCTGCAGCCAGCCCGCCAGACGCACGTCTGACGGCAGCGGCAACTGCCAGGATTCCCGCGGCGCTTGCGTCAGCTCCTCTTTCAATAGTGCCAGCGTGCAGGTCTGCTCTGCCTCCGGCTTGTCCCACGGCCAGAGCGCCATCCGTTCGATGATCTCCCGCAGCAGCGGGTTGACCGCCAGCACCGCCATCTCGACCGGCAAGCCGGGCTCCGGCTGGAAGTAGAGGGAGCGATAGGCCACCACCCCGCGCATCAGCACCCGATGGGGCAGACCCGCCGGCAACCAGGCGGCCCGCGTCTGCGGCAGCAGGCAGACCTGATCGTCCAGCTCTATGGTCATGCAGCCGGCCTGGGCGAACAGCAGCTGATGGCGCCTGTGCTGATGGCGGCCAGAGTCGTGCCAGCCGAGGGCGGCGGCGATCCCGATGGCACTGCCGTCGTGCTGGTCCGGATCAAAAGGGTGATCGGGAAGAATAAAGGCCATGTGTCCGATTCTTGATGTTTATAGTCCTGCTTATTGTAATCGGACAATCGGCGTCACTCTAGAATGACGGCCTCTAGTGAAGGAGGTTTGTCATGAACAACAAGTTGCCACCGCTCTGGCTGGTGGTCGGACTGATGATGTTTCCGCAGATAGTGGAGACCATCTACAGCCCGGTACTGACCCATATCGCCACTGAGTTTCGGGTGAGCGAGGGGCAGGCATCCCAGACCCTGTCGGTCTATTTTCTGGCGTTTGCGGCGGGCGTGGTTTGCTGGGGTCGGTTGTGCGATCTCATCGGGCGGCGCCCAGCCATGCTGGCGGGCCTGCTGACCTATGGCGCCGGCACCCTGCTGGCGTTGCTGGCCACCCAGTTTGAAACCCTGCTGCTGGCCCGGGTCATTGCGGCCTTCGGCGCCGCCGTGGGTTCAGTGGTGACCCAGACCATGCTGCGCGACAGCTATCAAGGCAGCGATCTGGCGCGGGTCTTTTCGGTGATGGGCATAGCGCTCTCCCTCAGCCCAGTGCTGGGGCTGGTGAGCGGCGGCCTGCTGGCCGATGGTTTTGGTTATCTCGGGATATTTGGCGCCCTGCTGGCACTGGCAGTCGGCTTGTTGTTGATGGCCTGCTGGCAGTTGCCGGAAACCCGGCCGATCACCACCCAGCGAGTGGCACTCTGGCCGCTGGCATGCCGGATGGTGCGTGATAGCGGCTTGTGGCGCAGCGCCGCTTTGGTGGCCCTGTTCAACACCATGCTGTTCGGCTACTACAGTCTGGCGCCATTTCTGTTTGCCGGGCTGGGGCTGAGCGCGGGCGAGTTTGGTTACTCCGGTATCGTGCTGGCACTGGCGACCCTGGGGGGCAGTCTGCTCAACAAGCGTCTGTTGGGGCTTGGCTGGTCGCCTGCCTCGCTGATCCGGCTCGCCGCCGTGTTGGCGCTGGGCTCGGGTTGGCTGGTGTGGGCCAGCCAGGCTTCACTCTGGTTTCTGCTGCCCATGACGGGAGTGGTAGTGGCGTTCGGGCTGGCGATCCCCAATGTGCTGAGCCAGGCGTTGCTGGCCTATCGGGAGGTGGCGGGCAGTGCTGGCGCCCTGTTCGGGCTCGGTTACTACCTGTTGCTCAGCCTGGGGTTGGCGGTTGCTGCCAGCTTGCAGGATCTCGGTCTGCTGCTCGGTGGCTGCGGTCTGTTGGCCCTGTGTTGTTGCTGGCGTCGTTCCACGTGAAACATCAGCTGCCGATAAAGCGGTAGCCGATGCCGGATTCGGTCTCGATAAGGGCGGGGTCTTGAGGGTTATCCCCCAGCTTCTTGCGCAGGCTGGCGATGACGATGCGCAGGTAGTGGGTGTCCTCCTTGTGGCTCGGCCCCCAGATGTCGTTGAGCAGCTGGGTCTGCAGCACCAGCTTGCCGGGGTGGCACACCAGCGCCTGCAGCAGGGCGAACTCCTTACGGGAAAGGGCCACCTCTTCCTCCCCCAGGGTGACCCTGTGGCTGCTGCTGTCCAGGGTCAGCCCGCATTGGGGGAAGTGGCGCTGCTCGCCACTACTGACCCCGGCCCGCTGGCGCAGCAGCACCCGGATACGGGCCATCATTTCACCGACGCCGAACGGCTTGCTCATGTAGTCATTGGCTCCGGCATCCAGCAGGCGCACCTTCTCCTGCTCCGAGTCCCGCGCCGACAGCACCAGTACTGGATGCTGATGGTGCTCGCGAATGGCCTGCAACACCTGAAGACCATCCCCATCCGGCAGGCCCAGATCCAGGATCACCAGGTCGGGGTTGAGGTGGCGATACTGCGCTAGCCCCTCGTTGACGCCAACGGCCTCGCTGACCTGATGACCTTCGGCGATCAGGCTGATCCGCAAAAAACGGCGGATGGCCGCCTCGTCATCGATGACCAGTATGTGAGCCATTCAACCTCCAGCTCGCTGATGAAAAAGGGCGGCGACCATCAGGCCGCCGGTGCGTTGAGGGCCAGCGGCAGAGAGATGCGCATGCAGGTACCGTTGCCGTTGGGACCGGAAAAGGCCCAGATGCGGCCCCCATGGACCTCTATCATAGCGCGGGAAATGGCGAGGCCAAGCCCGGTACCACGGCTGCCGCAATCACCGACCGGCTGGGTGTAGAAGAGGTTGAAGATCTTGTCGCGGTCCGACTCGGCGATGCCAACCCCGATATCGATGATGTCGATGATGAGGTCGGGGTCCGCCAGCATCACCTTGAACTCGATGGGGGTGCCGGCCGGCGAGTAGCGGGAGGCGTTGTCGAGGATGTTGACCAGCACCTGCTCGATCAGGGCGCCGTGCACATAGAGCCGGGGGATCTGCTGATCGAAGTGCACCAGCAGCTTGTGCTGGCGCCAGGAGGAGTCGAGTCGGCGGCGGGCATTCTCCACCAGATCCGCCAGATCGACCCAGTCCCGTTTCAGCTGGAAGTCGGGTGAGCCGATGCGGGTCATGTCCAGCAGGTTCTGCACATAGCTGTGCAGGCGGCGCGCCTCCTCCTGCACCGAGTGCAACAGCTCGCTGCGGTCTTCGCTGCTGATCCGGTCACCATATTCCAGCAGGGTGCTGCCGGCCCCCATGATGGTGGCGAGCGGCGTCTTCAAATCGTGGGAGACAGAAGAGAGCAGGGCGGCGCGCATCCGGTCGGTCTCCGCCTGCAGCTGGCTGTCGGCCAGCCGCTCGTTGAGATCGATCCGCGCCAGCGCGGCGCGGATATCGGTGAGCAGCGCCTGCAGCTGATGCTCGGCCGAAGAGGCGAGCGGATTGGTCAGCAGTATGCCCAGCACCAGATCATCGCTGAGGTGGTGGTACTGGGCCTCGGCCGCGTTGAGGGTGGCGGTGTGGGCGCCAGCGCTCTGCTTCTGGGCCAGACACCAGTCGATGGCCGCCTTGTCGGTCTGCCCCGGCTTGTGCTCGGTCGAGCCGGCCCAGTACTGGTAGTGCCGATCGAGGGCAAACACTGGCTGGCCCAGCGCCAGCGAGATGGCCTGGCTCCCTTGCCTGAGCACCTCGACCGGGCTGCTGGCGGTGGCCAGCCCCTGGCTCAGGGAGAGCAGGGCGTTGCCCAGCTGCTGGGTCTCGCGCAGGCCGACCAGCTGCTGGCGCTGACGGGAGGCGAGCCGTCCGGCCGTGATGCCGACGATGAGCAGCACGAACAGGGTGAGCAGGTCGCTGTGGCTGGCGACGCTGAGGGAGAAGTAGGGGACGGTGAACAGCAGGTTGTGGCCGACGAAGCCCAGCACGGCGGCCAGGATGGCGGGCACCAGGCTGGTGGTGAGCGCGGTGGCCAGCACCCCCAGTACGAACAGCATGGGCAGGGAGGCGGGCGGCAGCCAGTGGGAGAGTCCCCAGACGGCGGCCGAGGTGGTCCCCATGATGACCACCGCCAGCAGGCTCTGGCGAATGTCCTTGGGGTGGAGCGGCTGCCACTTTAGGCCGGGTTTGCGCTTCTCTGTGTCCACCAAGGTGATCTCGAGCCCCTGCGCCTGCCTGAGCAGATGCTGCACCAGGGAGCGGCGCCACGGCGCCTTGTGAGGTTTGCCCAGCAGCAGTTGCGACACCTGCTGCTGCTCGGCCGTCTCCAGCAGGGCATCGGCCACCGACGGGCTGGAGAGGGTCAGCACCTTGGCCCCCAGCTGGGAGGCGAGCGCCAGCGCCTGCTCCTGTTCGGCGGAACGCTGCCCCTTGCTGTCGACGTGCACCACCAGCCAGGGCAGCTGACGGCGCTGGGCGAAGCGGTGGCCGTAGCGCACCAGGGCGGCGCCGTGCTCGTCGCCGAGGCAGACCATCAGCTTGCCCCGCAGTGGCAAGGTGGTCTTGCCGGCGGCCTGCCACTGCAGTTGCAGATCCCCCTCCACGTGGCTGGCGGCGGTCTGCATCGCCAGCTCCCGCAGGGCGGTCAGGTTGTTGAGGGAGAAGAAGGACTGCAGGGCGGCCTTGGCCTGGTGGGGCACATAGACCTTGCCCTCCTTGAGGCGGCCGAGCAGCTCCTTGGGGGGCAGGTCGATCAGCACCAGGCTGTCGGCCTCCAGCAGTACCTGGTCGGGCAGGGTCTCCTTGACCCTGACCCCGGTCAGCTGCCACACCAGATCGTTGAGGCTCTCCAGGTGTTGCACGTTGAGGGTGGTGTAGACGTCGATGCCGGCCCCGAGCAGCTCCTCCACATCCTGCCAGCGCTTCTCGTGGCGGCTGCCGGGGGCGTTGCTGTGGGCCAGCTCGTCCACCACGGCGATGGCGGGTTTGCGGGTCAGCAGGCCGTCCAGATCCATCTCCTCCAGCCGCTGCTGGCGGTGCAGGTGCAGCTTGCGCGGCTGGATGGCTAGCTTGTCGAGCAGGGCCAGGGTCTCCTGGCGACCGTGGGTTTCCACCACCCCGATCAGGATGTCGACCCCCTCCCTGGCCTGCTCCCGCACCGCCTGCAGCATGGCGTAGGTCTTGCCCACACCTGGGGCCGCGCCGAGAAACACCTTCAGCTTGCCCCTGTGCTCCTGTTCCAGGCTTGCCAGCAGGGCGTCCGCCCTCACTTCATCACGCATCCCCGCGCTCCCGTTGCATCGGCCGAACCGCGGCCGTGACCTCATTGCTCATGCTTGTCCCCGTTGTCGAACGAGAGCCTTCCCGAACGGCAAGGAGCGCCCTCAGGCGCCCTTTTGATGATCGAGTTGCAGGTTCAACTGGAGAATGTTGACCACCCGCGGGCCAAGGATACCAGCTTGTGTCGCCGACTTGACCAGCTCCGTCAGCCGAACGGGATCCAGCCCGCGTTGCCCGGCAACCCGCTCCACCTGAGCCAGCACCGCATCGAGCGGCAGATGGGGATCGAGGCCGGAGGCGGAGCGGGTCAGCAGGGCGGGGACCCTGGCCTCCGGCTGCGCCCTGGCCGCCGCTGCGGCAAACTCGGCCCGCAGCGGCGAGCTCATTCCCAGGTTGCTGGCGCCGCCACCTATGGTGGCGAAGTCGCTGGCGGAGGGGCGGGAGTGGAAGTAGTCGGCCCGCTCGAACTTCTGGGCCAGCAGGGCGCTGCCGACCACCTGCTGCTTGTCGTTGGTGAGCAGGCTGCCGTTGGCCTGCCAGGGGAAGAGCAGCTGGGCCAGCCTGGTGACGGTCAGCGGATAAGCCACCCCCAGCAGCAGGGTCAGGGTCAGCAGGGTTCTGATTGCTATCATGATTTTCTTGCTCCAAATACGTTGGTTGGATGCGGGTCTGCCCCGCATCCGGTGATGCCGTTACACCAGCCCCAGGCCGGTGATGACCAGGTCGATCAGCTTGATACCGATGTATGGGTGCACGATCTGGCCGTGGATACCATCGCGCTGCGTTTTCATCACACCAGCCCCAGGCCGGTGATGACCAGGTCGACCAACTTGATTCCGATAAAGGGCACGATCAGACCACCGACACCGTAGAGCAGCAGGTTGCGGCGCAGCAGGCTGGCTGCCGTGCCCTGCAGGCTGACCCCGCGCAGGGCCAGCGGCACCAGCGCGACGATGATCAGGGCGTTGAAGATGATGGCCGACAGGATGGCGCTCTCGGGGCTGCCCAGCTGCATCAGGTTCAGCGCCCCCAGCTCTGGATAGGCGGCGATGAACAGGGCCGGCAGAATGGCGAAGTACTTGGCCACGTCGTTGGCGATGGAGAAGGTGGTCAGGGCGCCACGGGTCACCAGCAGCTGCTTGCCCACCAGCACCACGTCCAGCAGCTTGGTGGGGTTGGAGTCGAGATCCACCAGGTTGCCTGCCTCCTTGGCGGCCTGGGTGCCCTCGTTCATGGCCAGCCCCACGTCGGCCTGGGCCAGCGCAGGGGCGTCGTTGGCGCCGTCCCCGCACATGGCCACCAGCCGGCCGTCTGCCTGCTCCTGGCGGATGTAGGCCAGCTTCTTCTCCGGTGTCGCCTCGGCGATGAAGTCGTCCACCCCGGCCTCGGCGGCGATGGCGGCGGCGGTCAGCGGGTTGTCGCCGGTGATCATCACGGTGCGGATCCCCATGTGGCGCAGGATCTGGAAGCGGGCCTTGATGCCCGGCTTGATGATGTCCTTGAGGAACACCACCCCCAGCAGCTTCTCGTGGGTGCAGACCAGCAGCGGGGTGCCGCCCTGGCGAGCTATGCTGTCGACCGACTTGAGGATGGGCTCGGGCACCGCCTTGCGATCGAGGGAGAGGTAGCGCAGCACGGCATCCACCGCCCCCTTGCGATAGTGATGACCGTTGCGATCCAGCCCGCTCAGCCGGGTCTCGGCGCTGAAGGGGATCAGGATGTCGCTCTCCAGCTGGCTCGGTCTGGTGTGGCTCTTGCCCGCCAGGGTCAGGATGGATTTGCCCTCCGGCGTGTTGTCACCCAGCGAAGCCAGCATGGCAGCTTGGGCCAGCAGGGCCGGATCGATACCGGGGGCCGGGATCAGTTCATCCGCCATCCGGTTGCCGAAGGTGATGGTGCCGGTCTTGTCCAGCAACAGGGTGCGCACGTCGCCGGCGGCCTCCACCGCCCGGCCCGACTTGGCGATGACGTTGAGCTTCACCAGCCGGTCCATGCCGGCGATGCCGATGGCGGAGAGCAAACCGCCGATGGTGGTCGGGATCAGGGTGATGAACAGGGCCAGCAGGTAGAGCCTGGGCACCTGGGTGCCGTTGTAGTCGAGGAACCAGGGCAGGGTGGCCACCACCAGCAGGAAGATCAGGGTCAGTCCCACCAGCAGGGCGTCCAGCGCCATCTCGTTGGGGGTCTTCTGGCGCTTGGCCCCTTCCACCAGCGCAATCATGCGATCCAGGGTGCTTTCGCCCGGATTGTTGCTGATGCGCACCCAGATCTCGTCGGAGACGACGGTGGTGTTGCCGGTCACGCCGCTGCGGTCGGTGCCCGACTCGCGGATGACGGGGGCGGATTCCCCCGTGATGGCAGCCTCGTTGACCGAGGCGATGCCGGCGACCACTTCGCCGTCGGCGGGGATCATCTCGCCGCTGCGCACCAGCACCAGATCGCCCTTGCGCAGGCTGGTGGCCGGCACCCACTCCCCCTTGTCATCCTGCGGATGGGTGACCCGGCGCGCCCTGAGCTGGCTCATGCCCGCCTTCAGGCTGTCGGCCCGTGCCTTGCCGCGCCCCTCGGCCAGGGTCTCGGCGAAGTTGGCAAACCAGAGGGTGAGCCAGAGCCAGGCGGTCAGCTGCCAGGCCAGTGAAGGGGCGACGCCGGAGACAGGCTGCCCCAGCAGGGATTCCACGCTGGCCATCACGGCCGCCAGCCAGAGGGTGAACAGGATGGGGCTGCCGAGCAGCGCCCTGGGGTTGAAGCGATAGAGGGCTTCCACCATGGCCTGCATGATCTGTGATTTCTGTTTCTTGCCCTTCACCTTGAGGGTGTCGGTGCTCATTGAAGCGGACTTGCTCATTGGAAAGCTCCCAGCATCGAATAGTTGACCACGGCGATCAGTGGGGTGTGCAGCATCAGAAGGCACCTCCCAGCAGGCTCAGGTGTTCCGCCACCGGACCCAGCGCCAGCACCGGCAGGAAGGAGAGGCCCCCCATCAGCAGTACGGTGACGATCAGCAGGGTGATGAAGAGCGGGCCGCTGACGGGGAAGTCCCCCTCGCTTCGCTCCTGGCGCGGGGCGCGGGCCAGCTGGCCGGCGATGGCCAGCACCGGAATGATGTAGCCGAAGCGGCCAAGCAGCATGGCCAGCCCGATGGCGATGCACTGCCAGTTGTCGGCGGCGGCCAGGCCGGCGAAGGCGGAGCCGTTGTTGCCGGCGGCCGAGGCGTAGGCATAGATCAGGCGGGACAGGCCGTGGGGGCCGTCGTGCCCGATGACAGTGGCGGAGTCCGGCATCAGCAGGGTAATGCCGCCGATCACCAATACCCCGACCGGCATCACCAGCATGCTGGCGACCACCCATTTCATCTCGGTGATGCCGAGCCGTTTGCCCAGATAGGTCGGGGTACGCCCCACCATCAGGCCGCACAGGAACACGGTCAACAGCACGAACAGCATCATGCCGTAGATGCCGGAGCCGACCCCGCCGAAGATGACCTCGCCGAGCAGCATGTTGATCATGCCGACCATGCCGCCGAGAGGTGTGAAGCTGTCGTGCATGGCGTTGACCGAGCCGTTGGAGGCGCTGGTGGTCGCCACTTCCCAGATGCTGGAGAGCAGGGGGCCGAAGCGGCTCTCCTTACCTTCCCAGTTACCGGCCATACTGCTGGCGTCAGTGGTGAACTGGGCGAGGGTGGGGTCCGGTTTCAGCTCCTGGGTGATGGAGACGAAGAGCCCGATCACCATCATCAGGGTCATGGCGACGAGGATGGCGCGGCTGTGGGCCTGGTCCTTCACGTAGCGACCCAGGGTGCAGACCATGGCAGCGGCCAGCGTCAGCAGGGCGACCATCTCCAGCCAGTTGGAGAGGGCGGTCGGGTTCTCGAACGGATGGGCCGAGTTGACGCCGAAGAAGCCGCCGCCGTTGGAGCCGAGCTGCTTGATGGCGAGCTGGGAGGCCGCCGGGCCGAGCGGCAACAACTGCTCCTGGCCTTCCAGCGCGTGGAACGGCAGGTAGGCAGACAGGCTCTGGGGTACCCCCTGCCAGACCAGCAGCAGCGCCAGGATCAATGCCATCGGCAGCAGCACGTAGAGGCAGAAGCGCACCAGATCCTGCCAGAAGTTGCCGAGGTGGGTGGTCTGCTGGCGGGCGATGCCGCGGAACAGGGCGATGGCGACAGCGGCGCCGGTGGCGGCCGAGACGAAGTTCTGGGTGGTGAGCCCTACCATCTGGCTGAAGTAGGAGAGGCTGGCCTCGCCGGAGTAGGCCTGCCAGTTGGTGTTGGTCATGAAGCTGACTGCGGTGTTGAAGGCAAGTTGCCAGTTCAGCCCGGGCAGCTGTTGCGGGTTGAGGGGTAGCAGCCCCTGCGCCAGCAGGATCAGGAACAGCAGGCCGAAGCCGGCACCGTTGAAGGCCAGCAGGCTGAGGGCGTAGGACTTCCAGTCCTGCTCGCGCCCGTCCGTGCCGCAGCAGGCCAGGGTGGCGCGCTCGACGGGAGCCAGCCAGCGACTCTTGCCCTCAAATACCCGATACAGGTAGTTGCCAAGCAGAGGCGCCGGCAGCAGCACCAGCAGTACGAACGCGACGGGATAGATGATCTCTTGCCACATATCCGGTTCCTCACTCATGGGTACGCGCGAGGGCGCGCAGCAGATAGCCCGCGAGGGCGAGGACCAGCAGCAGATATAGCCAATTCATATCGACTCCATTGGTGTAATTGACGACCAAATGGTAGGAATAACCGGCGTAAAGGCGCCATAAAGCCGGATTTGGCAGGCGTAAAATCGGCGTAAAAAAGCAGGTGTGGGCGCTATTTGGGGGAGGGGAAAGATCGAAAAACCCGGCCTGAGCCGGGTTTGGTAGCAAGTCGTTGAGACTCTGATATGCGGTTAGCGCATGGTGACAAACTCTTCCGCGCTGGTCGGATGGATGGCAACGCAGTTGTCGAAGTCCGCCTTGGTGGCGCCCATCTTCATGGCGACGCCGAAGCCCTGCAGGATCTCGTCCATGGCGAAGCCGATGCCGTGCAGGCCAACTACCTTCTCTTCCGGGCCGACACAGACCAGCTTCATCCGGGTAGGCTGGCGATGCTGGGTCAGCGCCGAGTACATGGCGGTGAACTGGCTGCGGTAGACCTTGACCTGATCTTCACCATATTCGGCGACGGCTTCCGGCTCGGTCAGCCCTATGGTGCCGATGGGTGGGTGGCTGAACACCACTGTCGGCACCAGATCGTAGTTGAGGTGCTCGTTCGGCTTGTTGTTGAACAGCCGCTCGGAGAGACGACGGCCCGCCGCGACGGCCACCGGGGTGAGCTGGATCCGGCCAGTGTTGTCACCCACCGCATAGAGGTTGGCGACGGCGGTATTCTGGAACTTGTCGGTCGGGATAAAGCCCTTCTCATCGAGCGTGATGCCGGTGGCGGCCAGGTTGAGGTTGTCGGTGGCTGGGATACGGCCGATGGCCCAGATCAGGCAGTCGACGGTGAGGTGGCGACCATCTTCCAGCTGCAGGGTCAGGCTCTCATCGGCGTTCTTGACCACGGCTTTCGGAATGGCGTGGGTGTGCAGCTTGGGCCCTTCCTGCGCCATGATCTCCACCAGAGTCTCGTGGATCATGGGGTCGAAGTTGCGCAGCGGTGCGTGCTTGCGTACCACCAGGTGGGTTTCGGAGCCGAGCGCCTGCATCACGCCGGCGATCTCCACCGCGATATAGCCGGCACCCACCACGGCGACCCGCTTGGGCTGTTCTTGCAACTCGAAGAAGCCATCGGAGTCGATGCCAAGTTCGGCACCCGGAATGGCCGGCACCTCGGGGCGGCCACCGGTGGCGATCAGTATGTGATCGGCACTGTACTGCTCGCCGTTCACCTCGATGGTGTTGCTGCTGACGAAGCGGGCGAAGCCCTTGATGACGGTGATCTGGTTCTTGCCCAGCACGTTCTGGTAGGACTGATGAATGCGGCCGATATAGGCCTGGCGGGACTCGACCAGCTTGGCCCAGCTGAAGTGGTTGAGAGTGGTGTCGAAGCCGTAGTCGGCGCCATATTTCAGGGCATCGGCGATCTGGCCGGCATACCACATGGCCTTCTTCGGCACGCAGCCGACGTTGACGCAGGTTCCACCCAACTCTTTGGCTTCAATCAGGGCAACTTTCTTACCGTACATGGCAGCCCGGTTGGCCGAGGCGATGCCGCCGCTGCCGCCGCCGATGGCGATATAGTCAAAATGCTGTGCCATTGCGAGGTTCTCCGCTCATTAAGAATGCAATCACAGCATGATGGGGATAAAGCGGCTGGCTCACAAGAGCCAGCACTCAGTTATGTTGGATTGGCAGGCGAATATGGAACTGGGCACCTTGCTCCGGTTCGCTGATGCAGTTGATGCGACCACGGAGCAGCTGCACTACCAGGTTGTAGATGATGTGGGTGCCAAGACCACTGCCGCCATGGCCCCGCTTGGAGGTGACGAAGGGATCGAAGATGCGGGGCAGAATGTCGGGCGGGATACCGCGGCCGTTGTCGCTGTAGTCGATCATCAGCTCTTCACCCTGCTGCTCCACCTTGATGGTGATCTTCTTCGGCTTGTCCCAATTCTCGAAACCATGGTTGATGGAGTTGAGGATCAGGTTGGAGTAGATCTGGGTGAAGCTGCCGGGGAAGGAGAAGATCGACAGCTTGGGATCGCACTGGATGTCCACCTCGCACTGGGCCTTCTTCAATTTGTGGCCGAGGGAGACCACTACCTGGTGCAGGTTATCGGCGAGGTTGAAGTTGTAGCGAGCCTCGGAGGATTGATCGACGGCCACCTGCTTGAAGCTGGCGATCAGCTCGGAGGCGCGGCGCAGATTGCCCTGCAGCAGCTGCATGGACTCATCGAGGTTGACGGTGAACTCGTTGAGGTAGGAGCGGGAGAGCTGTTTGGCCTCGATGTGCTGCTTGAAGTCGGCTACCCGCTCCTGCAGGTAGGAGGACGCGGTGACGCTGATACCGATGGGGGTGTTGATCTCGTGAGCCACCCCGGCCACCAGCGAACCGAGAGAAGCCATTTTCTCAGACTCAACCAGAGTCTGCTGGGCTTGCTTCAGGTCGTCGTAGGCCTTGCCAAGCTGGTCGTTGGCATCGCTCAGGCTGCGGGTGCGCTCCACCACCTTGCCTTCCAGCTGTTCGTTGAGCTGGCTGATTTCCCGCTCGATCTTCTTGAGGCGGGTGATGTCATAACCGAATCCGATCAGATACTTGAGGTTTAATCCCTCATAGAAAGGAGCGAAGGTCCACTGCAGCACCAGCTGGTGGCCCTGCTGATCCTGCATCATGACCTCTTTATCCTCGATATAGCCCTGGCTGGCGAGGGTCAGTGCCAGCTCCTCCTGCTGCTCCTTGCTGACGAACAGATCCAGCCAGTTGTGATGCAGAATCTCCTGCTGGTGATAACCGGTCAGCATGATGGCTGCCGGATTGATGCTGGCGATGGAGAGATCCGGCTTCATGCAGCAGATAACCATGTTGGCCGAGTTGATCAGGGTGGCGGAGAAATCCCGCTCCTGTTGCAGCTGTTCCGCCGCCTGATGGCGTGCGGCAAACTCGTCGTTTAGGCGGGTTCGCATCTGGTTGAGGGAGGCGACCAGAGTATCCAGCTCGTCAGGATTCTTGCGGGGCAGGGGGCGGCCTTCCAGCTCCAGCTCCATGTCGAGACTGTCCAGAGTGAATCTCTGGGCGTAGTGAACGATGCGATTGAGGTGTCTGACCACCATGTAGTAGATGATGGTCAGGATGCAGAATGAGACCACCAGGGTTTTGATGGTTTGGCTGACCAGGATCAGCACGGATTTTTCGATGAGGCGCTGGTAGATCTGCTCGAGGGAGGCGGCGACGAACAGCTTGCCGACCACCTCATCCTGGTAGGTGAGGTTGAACTCGCGGGAGATGTCGTAGCTCGGGCGCTCTACCCCCTGGGTCAGCAAGGGCACTTCGGTGTTGCCGAGCATCTCCTTGACCATCACGAACTGCATGTTGGGCAGGTTCATGATCCCTTCGATCTGTACCTTGACCTGCTCTTCGTCCAGGTTCCACAGGCTGGCGGCGATGGGCTGCAGGAAGGAGGCCTCAATCTGGCCGATGCTGTCCTCGATAACGGCCACATCTTTGCGATAATCCCAGGCGAGCTGAAGCGCCGTGATGATCATGGCCAATACGGTACTGCACACCAGAATATAAGAGAGCAGGCGGTATGAGAGCCCGTTGCGGCCAACGGCCTTGGCGGTCTTTAAGAAGAGTCCTGACATGGCGTCCTTGCGGTCTGGATGCGGTGTTGTTTAGTTTAACTGCTTCATGTACTTGTGTCGTCATTCCGGCGTGGCGTACGACCACTCCCGTGCTGCGTCCAACTTTCACGGAGGCTAACTCATCTGCTGCCGCCATGCTGCAGCATGGGGTCGCTTTTGTGACACAAGGATGAAAGAGGGCTCTTTTGCAGGAAATCGGGAGTCCGCTTTGTCCGTCCAGCAAAAACCCCGGCTTGGACCGGGGTTTCGATTATTCGCCTTTGGGGCCGAGCTGTTGTTCCAGCTGTGCCAGCTTGGCTTCGAGAGCGGCCAGTTTTTCCCGGGTGCGTAGCAGCACCTTGGTCTGTACGTCAAACTCTTCACGGCTGACCAGATCCAGCTTGTTCAGCTGGGCTTGCAGTACCTGACGAATTTTCTTGTCTGCCTCTTCACCCATGCTGCGGATGCCGGGGGGCAGGGCGTTGTGTACCTGTTTGGCGATCTCTTCCAGTTTCTTCGGGTCGATCATGACGTTCTCCTCAATCGTTGGCGGACATTCTACCGACAATTGCCTCGCTTTGCCGAGATCGGGACGGCGTTTGTTTATGTCAAATCGACTCAGGCTGGTTTGTGATGGCGATCCAGCCAGCCTTGCAGCAGACCCACCAGCAGGCCGACCAGATGAGCTGTGTTGGCGGTGTTGCCGAGCAGGTCGAAGAAGCCGAGGGCCAGCCAGAGTAGCATGAAGCCCATCAGCGCCGGCGGCATGACGAGGCCGCAGGCCGGTTGTAGCTTGCTGCGCATCCAGCTGTAGCCGAGAAGGGCATAGACCACGCCGGAGAGGCCGCCAAAGCGCGGACCGCTAACGAAGAACTCGGCGATGTTGGGTAGGGCGGCACCGACCAGCAGCAGGATCAAGAGCTTGCCGCTGCCGAGCCGTTGCTCAATCTGGCCTCCCAGATACCACCACCAGAGCAGGTTGAACACCAGGTGCAGTACCGAGAAGTGGATGAGGGCCGGGGTAAAGTAGCGCCACGCCTGCCAGTCGGTGAACTGGGCCAGGGTCGGGTGGAACGCCAGCTGATCGAAGATCGGCAGGCCGATGGCATCCAGTCCGTAGATGGCCAGGCAGGCGATGATGACCACCAGGGTCAGCGGGCCGGCCTGATGGAGGAAATCGGTGATCGGATCCGTCATTCCCTTGCTGTAGTCGATGCGGGCATCAGCCCGGCCGGATTGCCAGGAGGCCTCCATGTAACGGGGGTGGGTCGGCTCGGCCAGGAAACGCTTGACCTCCTGCTGGGCCTGGGCGAGGCGCTGCTCGTCCGCCAGCCAGACCGAGACACCAAGCTCGGACTGGGTCAGCTCGCACGAGATGCCCAGGGTGGCGAGATAGTCCACCAGCGCCTGGGCCATGCGGGCGTTGTCGAGCACCAGCAGCTGGATCATGCCTCGCCCGCCTCGACGGGGAACTCCCTGCGCCAGGCCTCGAAGCCGCCATCCAGGCTGTAGACCTCGTCGTAACCCTGTTGCAGCAGGTACTGGGCCGCCCCCTGGCTGCTGTTGCCGTGATAGCACATCACGATCACCGGGGTATCGAAGTCCACCTCGTTCATGAAGTGCACCAGGGTGCCATTGGTGAGGTGGAAGGCGCCGACCGCGTGGGCCGCCGCGAAGGATTGCGGGTCGCGAATATCGACCAGGCGGGCGTCACCGGCGGCGAGCTTCTGGTGGGCATCATGGGCACTGATATGGGCAAACTGGTCCATTGACATGTCCTGCGAATAGGTGGATTACCGGCCAGTGTACCGCAAGCCGGCGCCGCCGCTAAGCCCGCAAAGTGTCGGGTTATTGCCGCCGGCGATCGCAATTTCCTTCAATATCGTGCCGGAGCGGATGGCTAGGCTGGAGGCTCACTCTCTTGTTGGAAGGTATGCCATGGAAATGAGTCTGTTGCTGTCGATGGCCGGGTTTGCCCTGGCCATGTCCATCTCGCCCGGCCCGGTCAATCTGGTTGCCCTCGGCAGCGGAGCCCGTTACGGCTTTCTTGCCAGCCTGCGCCACGTGGTGGGGGCGACCCTGGGTTTCATCCTGCTGCTCCTGCTGATGGGGCTGGGGCTCGGCGCCGCCCTGTCGCAATGGCCGGTGGCGAGTGACGCCATTCGCTGGGGTGGCATCCTATTTCTCTGCTACATGGCCTGGCAGCTGGTGGCGGACAAGGGGGAGCTGGAGGAGGGGGGCGGAGTACCTCCCGCCATTTGGTACGGCGCCCTGATGCAGTGGCTCAATCCCAAGGCCTGGCTGGCGGCCAGCATGGGGATGGGAGTCTATGGTGCCGTCGGTGGGAGTGGGCAGATGATGCTGTTCACCGGTATCTATCTGGTTATCTGCCTTTGCTCCATCGCTTGCTGGGCCTATGTCGGCAGCTATCTGCAGGGGCTGCTGCTTTCCCCGGTCCGGCTGCGCTGGTTCAACAGGGCCATGGCGTTGTTGTTGCTGCTCTGCGCCGCCTATCTGGTGTGCTAGCCCGGCCGGGCCAGCTGACTGCGGTAGTGACCTGGGGTGGTGGCGACCCGCCGTTTGAACTGACGCTGGAAATGGGCCTGATCGGCAAAGCCGCTCGCCAGTGCCACCTCCGCCAGCGGCTGTCCCTGGCGCAGCAGGGTACGGGCGTGGCGGATGCGTTGATCGAGCAGATAGGCGTGGGGCGTCATGCCGTAGTGGCGGCTGAAGCTGCGCACGAAGTGGGACGGGGTGAGGCTGGCCACTGTGCTCAGCTGCTGCAGGGTCAGCATGCTGGCGCTGTCGTCTTGCATCAGCTCGGCTGCCCGCTGCAGGTGTTGCGGGGGGCGATCATCCCAGGTCGCCGGCGTCAGCCTGGCCAGCAGCTGGCGACTGAACTGGTGGCAGGCCACCTCCCGGACCAGGGAGTCATCCTCTTGAACCAGCTGGCGGTAAAGGCGCTGCAACCCTTGATACAGGAGGGGATCCCGGCTGGCAGTCATGTCGAAGGGGCGAAATTCGCTGCCCAATCCCGCCTCCTCCTGCTGGCTGCGCAGCCATTCCGTATCGAGATAGAACATCAGATAGGACCAGGGCTGGTCCGCGACCGGGTTGCAGGCGTGCACCTCTTCGGGGTTCATCAGCACCAGGCTGCCGGTGCTGACCTCCTGTCTGTTGCGCTGGTTGAGATAGTGACTGTGGCCACCGGTGATGGCGCCAATGGAGAAGTGGGGGTGGCTGTGCTTGTCGTAGCAGACGCGCCGGCCATCCTGTACCGCTCGCGCCTCGATAAAGGGCAGCGCAGGGTGCCCCCAGAACTGGTGGTGATCCTGCGCTGCCTTTTGCCTGCTCATCGGCCAGCCATTCGGACACGTTTGCCACGCGATCGCGTGACGGGTTGGTTCGGCGCTGGCCGCTGCAACTGGCTAGCCACCCAGATAGGCCTGACGCACCGCCGGGTTGGCCAGCAGGGCAGCCCCCGTGTCTTGCAGCACCACGTGGCCGTTTTCCAGCACATAGCCGCGGTCGGCCAGCTTGAGCGCCTGGTTGGCGTTTTGCTCCACCAGGAAGATGGTCATCCCCTTCTGGCGCAGCTGCTCTATGGTGTCGAAGATCTGCTGGATGACGATGGGAGCCAGCCCGAGGGAGGGCTCGTCCAGCAGCAGCAGACGCGGCTTGCTCATCAGGGCGCGGCCGATGGCCAGCATCTGCTGCTCGCCGCCGGACATGGTGCCCGCTCGCTGTTCCAGCCGCTCGTGCAGTCGCGGGAACAGGGTAAACACCTGATCCAGCAGGGCGTGTTGCTCGGACTTGTCGACGAAGAAGGCCCCCATCAACAGGTTCTCCTCCACCGTCAGGCGGGCGAAGATGCGGCGCCCCTCCGGCACCACGGCGATATCCTTGCGCATAATGCGGGCGGTGGATAGCGAGTCTATCTGCTCCCCCTCGAACCAGATGGAGCCGCTGCTGGGCTTGGGTTCACCGCACAGGGTCATCAGCAAGGTGGTCTTGCCAGCGCCGTTGGCACCGATCAGGGTGACGATTTCCCCCTCTTTTACCTCGACGCTGACGTCGTGCAGCGCCTGGATCTTGCCGTAGTGGGTCGATACGTTGCGAAGTTCTAACATCGTGACTCCTGTGTTTACGATTCGCCCAGATAGGCCTTGATCACCGCCGGGTTGTTGCGGATCTCATCCGGTTTGCCGTGGGCCAGCGGGGTGCCCTGGCTGACCACGAAGATGCGGTTGGAGATGCCCATCACCAGCTTCATATCGTGCTCAATGAGCAGCACTGACACACCGAACTCGTCCCGCAGGTTCATGATGAGCTCGTTGAGCTCGTCGGTCTCTTTCGGGTTGAGGCCCGCGGCCGGCTCGTCCAGCATCAGCAGCTCTGGACGGGTCGCCATGCAGCGGGCGATCTCGAGGCGACGCTGCTGGCCGTAGGCCAGGTTGCCGGCGGCGCGGTTGGCGAGATCCTTGAGCCCCACCTTGTCGAGCCAGAAGCCGGCCTGATCCAGTCCCTCCAGCTCGGCCCGGCGAAAGGCCGGGGTCTTGAACAGTCCGGCGAGGAAGCCAGTGTTGAGGTGCTGGTGCTGGGCGACCAGCAGGTTCTCCACCGCCGTCATCTCCTTGAACAGCCGCACGTGCTGGAAGGTGCGCACGATTCCCTTGCGGGCGATCTTGTGGCCGGGCAGCCCCTGGATCTCTTCACCCTTGTAGCGGATCACGCCGCCGCTCGGGCGATAGAAGCCGGTCAGGCAGTTGAAGATGGTGGTCTTGCCCGCCCCGTTGGGACCTATGATGGAGATCACCTCGCCCTTCTCGACATCCAGCTCGACGCCGTTGACCGCCAGCAGGCCGCCGAAGCGCATCGACAGATTGGAGACTTCCATTAACTTGTTGCTCATGGGCGCGGCTCCTCCGTCAGTTGGCTGAGTGCCGGACGGCGTGCCGATCCGGTCGGGGAGCCCATCGGCCGGGTTGAGACTTCCAACAATATGTTGCTCATTTGCGCAGCTCCAGGTGGGGACGGGTCATTGGCAGCAGTCCTTGGGGCCGCCAGATCATCATGAACACCATCAGCAGACCGAACATCAGCATGCGGTACTCGTTGAATTCACGGGCCAGTTCCGGCAGTACCGTCATCACGATGGCGGCCAGTACCACCCCGATCTGGGAGCCCATGCCGCCCAGTACCACGATGGCGAGCACAATGGCCGACTCGATGAAGACGAAGGATTCCGGGCTGATGAAGCCCTGGCGCGAGGCGAAGAAGCTGCCGGCAAACCCCGCGAAGCAGGCGCCTATGGTGAAGGCGGTCAGCTTGATGATGGTGGGGTTGAGGCCGAGCGACTTGCAGGCGATCTCGTCTTCCCGCAGCGCCTCCCAGGCACGGCCCAGCGGCATGCGCAGCAGGCGGTTGATGACGAACAGGGTCGCTACCACCAGCACCAGCGCCATCAGGTAGAGAAAGATCACCTTGTGGTTGGCGTTGTAGGTGATGCCGAAGAACTCGTGGAAGGTCTCGAAGCCGCCATCCTTGACGGTACGGTTGAACTCCAGGCCACCGAGCGTCGGCTTGGGAATGCCGGAGATACCGTTCGGGCCGCCGGTCAGGCTGGTCATGTTGTTGAGCAGGATGCGGATGATCTCGCCGAATCCCAAGGTGACGATGGCCAGGTAATCCCCCCGCAGCCGCAGCACGGGGAAGCCGAGCAGGAAGCCGAAGGTAGCCGCCATCAGGCCGGCAATGGGCAGGCACTCCCAGAAGCTCAGCCCGAAGTAGCTGTTGAGCAGAGCGTAACTGTAGGCGCCGACCGCGTAGAAGCCGACGTAGCCCAGATCCAGCAGGCCGGCGAGGCCCACCACCACGTTCAGGCCCAGCCCCAGCATGATGTAAATCAGGGTGAGAGTGGCCAGATCGATGGCGCCACGGGAGGCCATGAAGGGCCAGCTCACCGCGAACAGCAGCACCAGCACGGCGGTCAGGTTATAGAGCTTGGGCGCCTCTTCGGGGCTTGGCAGCACCAGTTTGGTGAAGCCGACCGAGAAGCCGCTGATGGAGGCCTGAAACAGGCGCGCGATCTGGCCGCGCAGCATCTGGAACCAGAACACCAGGGTGGCGCCTCCCAGCAGCCAGGCCAGCGACACATCGAGTCGGCTCACTACCAGCAGGCGGGAGCCATCGGTTTCGAGTTTGAAGCCGAGCAGCCAGAAGGAGAGCACCAGCAGCACCAGGCTGGCGATACAGGCATGGATAAATTGGTGTTTCATCATACCTTCTCCACTTCCGGTCGGCCGAGAATACCTGTCGGCATAAACAGCAGCACAAAGATAAGCAGGGCGAAGGCCATCACATCCTTGTATTCGGTGCTGAGATAGCCGGCGGTGAGCGCTTCCACCACGCCGAGCAGCAGGCCGCCAAGCACGGCGCCCGGAATGCTGCCGATACCGCCCAGCACAGCCGCAGTGAAGGCTTTCAAGCCGGCCATAAAGCCGAGGTAGGGGTTGATGACGCCGTAATACATGCCGAGCAGTACGCCGGCGACGGCGGCCAGTGCGGCCCCCAGTACGAAGGTGATGGAGATGACCACGTGGGTGTCGATCCCCAGCAGGTTGGCCATCTTGATGTCTTCCGAGCAGGCGCGGCAGGCGCGGCCCATGCGGGAGCGGCCGATGAACTGGGTCAACGCCAGCATGGTGATGAAGGTCACCACGAAGATGATGAGCTGCATGTAGGAGAGGCTGGCCTGGAAGCCGTCGGCTTCACCCAGCGACCAGCCGCCGGAAATGAGGCTGGGCATGGCGATGTCGCGCGAGCCCTGGGCCATCCGCATCATGTTTTGCAGGAAGATCGACATGCCGATGGCGGAGATGAGGGGGATCAGGCGGTTGCCGCCCCGCAGCGGCCGGTAGGCGACCCGCTCTATGCTCCAACCATAGGTGCCGGTGATGATGATGCTGACCAGGAAGGCGCCCCCCAGCAGCAGGAAGGTGCTGTCGATGCCCATCATCATGAGCCCCGCCATCACCATGAAAGCGACATAGGAGCCGATCATGTAAACCTCGCCGTGGGCGAAGTTGATCATGCCGATGATGCCATACACCATGGTGTAACCGATGGCGATCAGGGCATAGGTGCTACCTATGGTCAATCCGTTCAGCAGCTGCTGAACCAGATAGAGAAAGTGTTCGGACATACTGCGTTCCCTGTACTTGCCCGCAAAGAGAGGAGGGGGTGAACAGGTTCACCCCCGGATCGGCAGATTATTTGACTTGGCTGGAGGAACCGTCGGCGTGCCACTGGAAGACGCCGAACTCGAAGCCTTTCAGGTCACCATTCGGTGCCCAGGTCAGCGGGCCCATGACGGTATCGATCGGTGCGGCCTTGATGGCGGCGGCGACGGCAGCCGGATCATCTTCACCCGCCTTGGCGATACCGGCAGCCAGGGTCTGCACCGCGGCATAGGTGGTCCATACGAACGGGCCGGAGGAGTCCTGGCCCTTCTCCTTGAACGCGGCAACCAGCGGGGCGTTGGCCGGCACCAGGTCATACTTGTTCGGCAGGGTGACCAGCAGGCCTTCGGAAGCCGGGCCACCGATGGCGGAGATGTCCTTGTTACCCACCCCTTCCGGACCCATGAACTTGGCCTTCAGACCCTTCTCGCCAGCCTGGCGCAGGATCAGGCCCAGCTCGGGGTGATAGCCGCCGTAGTAGACGAAGTCGACGTTCTCTTTCTGCAGCTTGGCGATCAGGGCGGAGAAATCCTTGTCACCGGCGGTGATACCCTCGAACGCCACCACCTTGACGCCCGCCTTGTCCAGCGCCGCTTTCACGCTGGAGGCGATGCCTTCACCATACTGCTTCTTGTCGTGGATGACGGCCACGCGCTGGGGCTTGACCTGCTCGATGATGTACTTGGCAGCTGTGGGGCCCTGATCGCTGTCCAGACCGATGGTACGCAGTACCAGCTGATAGCCGCGTTCGGTGATCTTGGGGTTGGTGGAGGCCGGGGTCACCATCAGGATCCCTTCATCTTCATAGATGTCGGAGGCGGGCAGGGTGTTGTCGGAGCAGAGGTGGCCGACCACGAACTTGACGCCGTCATTGACTACCTTGTTGGCGACCGCGACCGCCTGCTTGGGATCGCAGGCGTCGTCATAGATGACCGCCTCGATCTGCTTGCCATTGATGCCGCCAGCCTTGTTGATCTGCTCGACCGCCATCTTGCCGCCGGTAAACTGCATGTCACCGTACTGGGCGACCGGGCCGGTCACCGGGCCGGCGATGCCGATCTTGACCGTATCGGCTGCATGGACCATTGATGCCGATCCAAACAGAGCCAAAGAAACCGCTGCTCTTACCGCCATTTTTCCGAAGTTATTCATTGATTCGTCCCTTAATCAGTGGATTGTTTCATTTCCATGTGCCATTCCGGATCCTGATCCTACCTGTCCGGCAATATTTAAGGTTCTATCATTCCTCACGGGGCAATAACAAGCTGTTAAAGATACTGACCAGAGTGGGCCGAAAGAGCTTATTTTGAAACAAATAACCTGTTTTAAATCTTGATTTGGAATTTAATATTGATATGTTGAGTTAACAACTGGGTAACAAGATGTGGTTGTGATGAAGTGTAGAGGATTAATCTGGCGATATTTTACTCTGATGCTGCTCCCATTTTGACCACAATCCGTTTGCGCAAATAGAAATGAACGCCTAAATTAGCCAGCATTGACAAATCGCTGGCAGTGCTCGTTAAAACCAAGCCTTTATTCGGGAAATCTGCTAATGTTCCGCCTTTGACAGTCAGGAGACAGAGATGGCCACTATCAAGGATGTCGCCTCCCGAGCGGGCGTATCCATCTCCACCGTCTCACATGTGCTCAACCACACTCGCCGGGTCAGCGAAGACGCGACCCAGAAAGTGCTTGAGGCGGTGGCAGAACTCAACTACGCGCCCAACTCGGTCGCGCGCAGTCTGAAAATCAATTCAACCAAGACCATAGGCATGCTGGTGACCACCAGCGTGAACCCCTTCTTTGCGGAAGTGGTGCAAGGTGTGGAAGCATACTGCTTCGAACAGGGTTACAGCCTGATCCTGTGCAACACCGAGAACCAGCCGCCCCGTCAGCAGCACTATCTGCGCATGCTGATGGAGAAGCGGGTCGATGGCCTGCTGGTGTTGGGAACCGACATCGACACTCCGTTGCGCGACATGCTGCGCATCCACAAGAACGTGCCCCAGGTGGTGCTGGATTGGGGAACCGAGTGCGATTTCGCCAACGTGATCAACGATAACGCCCGCATAGGTGCGCGCCTTGCGGTGCGCCACCTGCTGGAGCTGGGTCACACCGACATCGTCTGCATCACCGGACATCTTGCCAAACCCACCACCCAGCAGCGACTGGACGGGGTGCGCGATGCCCTGGGCGAGCGCGGCATGACCCTGAAAGATGAACAGATCTTCGAAGGGGATTACGAGAGCCAGAGCGGGTTCGACCAAATGCAGCGCATCCTGGCCCTCAAGCCGCGCCCGACTGCGGTGTTTGCCTTCGATGACCCCATGGCGATCGGTGCCATCTGCGCCGCCTGGGAAGCCGGGGTCAAGGTGCCGGACGACATCTCCATCATCGGCTATGACGACGTCGAGATGGCGCGCTTCTCCAGCCCTCCGCTTACCACCATCCGTCATCCCAAGGCGGAACTGGGCCAGCTGGCAGTCAAGCAGCTGGTGAGCCGGATCCGCAACAAGGAGCAGGAAGTGGAGTCGATGACAGTCGAGCCCGAGCTCATCGTCCGCCGTTCGGTGAAAGCCCTGCGCTGATCAGCTGTCCTGTGTCGACACCACGAAAAACCCCCTCGCCAGCGAGGGGGTTTTTGTTTGTGGCGATGGCACTTCATGTGGTGGCGGGTAGTTTGGGATGAATCTCTTCCTCTGCCCATGCAGATCAAAATAATCAAACCAGATGTTAGTTACCCTGTTCCCCTTGTCCTGATGTGCGTAGTGGGGGAAGAGTGAGCCTGATCGAAGCCGTGACCCTGGCCTGTGGCCTGATCTATCTGGTGCTGTTGCAGTGGCAGGAGAGGGCCGGTCGATCCTGGTTCTTCTCTCTCTCCCTGCTGGCTGCCGCCTGGCTGGTGGCGGCGGATGTCACCCTCTGGTTCGCACTGGGGCTGGTGGTTGCGGCGCTCGCCTTGCTCAGCCGAACCCGGCTATTGCCACTTCTGGGTCAGCTCGACGGCCAGTTGCTGCGGGCCTGGACTCGCCACCTGCTGCTGCTCTCCTGGGGGCTGGTGACGGTGCAATATGGCCTTTATATCTGGCAATTGGGGCAGGGAACGCCTCCCTGGTTGATGCGTCCGGATGTGGTGGATGGTTTCTTGCCCATCGCCGGCGGGCTCGGGCTGCGGGCCTGGCTGAGCCAGGGCATCATGGATCCCCACCATCCGGCCGCCACCGTCACTGTGCTGGTGCTTAGCCTGTCGGCCCTGTTGCTGGGGCGGGCCTTCTGCGCCTGGTTCTGCCCGCTCGGCCTGGCGGGGGAGTGGCTGCATCGGCTGCGCAGCCGACTGTTGCCAGGGGAGTGGACGCCGCCGCGCTGGCTGGATCGGATCCTGCGTGGCCAGAAGTTTCTGGTGCTCGGTTTCCTGCTGTTCATCGCGCTGCTCGCGGTACCGGATGCCGCCCTGCCCGGCTACTTCGCCAGCCCCTACCACCAGGCGGCGGACATGAAGATGGGGGCCTTCTTCTTCAACCTGACCCTGATCTCAGGCCTGTGCCTCGGCTGGGTGTTGCTGCTCACTGCCGCTTTCCGTCAGGGTTTCTGCCGCTATCTCTGCCCTTATGGTGCCTGGCTCGCCCTGCTGGGCATGCTGGCGCCCCTGCGCATCCGCCGGGATCCGGCCCGCTGCCTGCGAAGCGTCGGTCACGACTGTGACAAATGCAGCCGTGCCTGCCCGTCCCGCATCCAGGTGCATCAGCTGATCGCGGTGCGCAGCCTCGAATGCACCAGCTGCCTGAGTTGTGTGGCCGCCTGCCCGAAGCGGGCCGATGCCCTCGCGCTGGGCACCCGGCGGCGTCGGATCATGCCTCGCTGGCTGCTGGGCCTGCTTTGTCTGTTGCTGCTGATCTTGCCGCTGCTCACCTATGGCGTGCTGGGATTCTGGGTCAGTCAGACCCCGCTGGAGGTGCGCGGCCATCTGCTTCAAATCCTGCCGCAACTTAGCCATTGAGTGGCCGGGGCGAGTGCTCTGCCTTCGAATAGGGCACGGGATTTGATACCTGACGGGCTGGCAGGTAAAGTCGCACGGGTGAAACGTTGAGCAGGGGCGTTGAAACGTTTTCGAACGAGCCCGCTTTATGTTTCATCTTCTTTATGAAAACAACATCTTGTCGCCTGCCAGCGCGCGGGCGGCCGTCAGGGCGTAGTCATGGCTGCGCCATTTCTTTGCAGTGCAAACAGGGCAGGAGTAAAGGGGATTTATGGAACACAAACCATCCTTGGTGGGCGGGGCATGCATCATTGCCGGCGTCTGTGTGGGGGCCGGCATGCTGGGCTTGCCGAGTGCCGGAGCGGGTGCCTGGACCCTCTGGTCCCTGCTTGCGGTGGCGCTGACCATGGTGGTGATGACGGTGTCGGGCTGGATGCTGCTCGAATCCTACAAAGGCTATCCGCTGCGCGTCTCCTTCGATACCGTGACCCGGGATCTGCTGGGAGAGAAGGTCAACGCCCTGAACAACCTGAGCGTCTACTTCGTCGGTGGCATCCTGCTCTACGCCTACATCACCTCGTCCGGCCTCATCATCCAGGAGATGACGGGGATCGGCAGCCACGTCGCCTCAATACTGTTCACCCTGGTCTTCTCGGCCCTGGTGTGGCACTCCACCCGGGCGGTGGACCGCATCTCGGTGCTGCTTATCATCCTGATGATGCTGAGCTTCGCCTTCGGCATCTCGGGTCTGTCGATGAAGATTAGCCCCGAGCTGCTGTTTGACCGGATGAGCGAGCACGCCAGCTACGCCCCCTACGCCCTCGGCATGCTGCCGGTGGCGCTCACCTCGTTCGGCTATCACCACTCGGTGTCGTCGATGCGCGCCTACTACGGCGAGGAGCGCCGCGCCAGCCGCGCCATCCTGGGCGGTACCGTTATCGCCCTGGCCTTCTACACCGTCTGGCTGCTGAGCGTGTTCGGCAATCTGCCGCGCAGCGAGTTCGGCCCGGTGATCGAACAGGGCGGCAACGTAGACGCCCTGCTCAAGGCGCTCGGCTCGGTGATCGAGTCCAAGGCGGTGGCGAGCGCCCTCAACGCCTTCTCCATGGCGGCGATCCTCTCCTCCTTTATCGGGGTAGGGCTCGGGGTGTTCGACTACCTGGCGGACTTGTTCAAGTTCGACAACAGCCGCAGCGGCCGCGCCAAGTCCTGGGCGGTGACCTTCCTGCCGCCGCTGGTGCTCTCGCTGCTGTTCCCGTTCGGCTTCCTGGTGGCCATCGGCTACGCCGGCGCCGTCGCGACCCTGTGGACTTGCATCATCCCGCCTCTGCTGGCGTGGAAGGTGCGCGCTGGCAAGGGTCAACAAGGGGGCAAGCACGAGGGCTTCCGTGCCCCGGGCGGCATCGTCATGATCGCCCTGGTGATCCTGTTTGGTGTGCTGACCGCCGCCTTCCACCTGCTCAATATGGCGGGATTGCTGCCTGCCTATACCGGCTAGGTCACGGACATGGAAAGAGAAAAACGGCGCCTGCGGGCGCCGTTTTTTATGGCTTAAGCACAGCAGGCCGGTTACTGGATGCTGACTGACAGGGTGTGGGGCACCTGCTCGCCGCGGCGGGCGGAGGCGCGCATCTGATAGACCTGGATCAGGTATTTGCCCGAGGTGGGCAGGGTCGATTGCCACTGACCATTGCCATCATTGCGACCCAGCGCCTCGGCCTGACCCGGGATGGCACCGGGAGCGAAGACATTGAAGTTGGCGTTGCTGCTGCCGCCGATCTTGACCGTCATGGTCTGGCCCGCCTTGGCAACCAGGGTGTAGTGGATGGTGTCGTAACCGGAGAAGTTGCCTTTTACCTGGGCGCTGTGGGCTCCCTTGGCAAACTGCACCGGTACCGTAGTGATTTTGTCGGCGGCCTGCGCACCGGTGGCGGCCATGGTGACGGCCAGCAGGGCGGCCTGGATTGCTCGTTTCATCGTTGCACCTCGTGAAGGGGCCCTGTCACCCAGGCAGAGCCGCCCTGACAAGATATGACTAAATCGTCGAGCTGCCTATACGCACCGCAGCGGTTCTCGCTTTGTTTTGCGTTTTGTTTTGGGACACCCACCTATGGAAGATATTGGGATTCCTGTTTCGGGACATCCACCTTGAGGGAAGGTGAATAACCGGAAGAGGCGCGTTTGCAAGTTGGCTGATTTGAGGGTCGCTGAGCATGGAACATCATCGAGGGAGAGCGGCGACAGATAGGATCGATTGGTTGAAGTATGGGAAAGGGCAACCCGGCGGCAAGGGATTATTGCGCCTTGGCACGGGACCCAGGCTGTATTCAGAAGTTCATCAAGGTGTGCACCAAGCTGATGTCATAAATGGGGTTGGTAACATCGGGTCTGGCCGCAATGCTCGGCGTAACGTTGACAGCAGACTCTGTCACCAACCGCCCGGATGCCGTGGCGTCGAAACAGAGTGACGTGTCCCAACCATTGCTCCTCATGCATGCCCAGGCGTTGCAAGACGGGGGCAAGATGATGCGGGATATGGCCACGTTTATCCAGACGGATCGCTCGTCCTGTCCAGTCCACCAGGGTCAGGTAGTCGGCAAAACTGCAGGGAAGGGCTTCATTGCCTTCCTTGGCAAAAGGCAACAGCAATGGGGTCGGATTGACGGGGTCCGCTGTCTGTTCAATTCGTTGCTGGATGCTGGTGAAATGGCTCTCTTCCGGCGTAGTGGCAATGCCGGCCCGAATGGGGTTGAGGTCAACATAGGTCATGCAGGCCAGTAGTGCCGATTCGGTGAGCAGGGCCTGGCTCTGAGCCTGTAAATCCAATTGTGTAACCGCCCACGAATAAGTAACTTTTTCAAAAGGATACCTTCGTGGGTAAGCAAATGGACCAAGACAAACTCAAAGCACTGGCCGCTGAGCTGGCCAAAGACATCAAGTCTGAAAAAGATCTCGGCACCCTCACCCAACAGCTGATCAAGCTCACCGTCGAGACCGCGCTCAATGCCGAGATGGACGAACATCTGGGCTACGAGAAACACGCCCCACAAGGCCGCGGGACCGGCAACAATCGCAATGGCTATTCCGCCAAACGCCTAAAAGGGCAGCACGGAGAGGTCACTATCCAGGCGCCTCGTGACCGTAACTCGTCCTTCGAACCTCAGTTCGTCCGCAAGGGCCAGTCCCGCCTGACCCAGATGGACGACCAGATCCTCGCCCTCTACGCCAAGGGCTTGAGCACGCGGGATATCGTTGACGCATTCAAAGAGATGTATGACGCCGACATCTCGGCGGGGCTGGTATCGAAGGTGACCGAACGTGTCATCGAGCAGGTCCACGAATGGCAAAACCGGCCGCTGGATCCGCTCTATCCCATCGTTTATCTGGACTGCATTGTGCTGAAGATCCGCGCGAACCAGAGGGTGATCAACAAGTCGCTCTATCTGGCACTGGGCATCAATATGGAGGGGCACAAGGAGCTGCTGGGCCTGTGGCTGGCCGAGACCGAAGGGGCAAAGTTCTGGCTGTCGGTCCTGACCGAGCTGAAGAATCGCGGCTTGGAAGACATCCTGATTGCGTGTGTGGACGGTCTCAAGGGCTTCCCTGATGCGATTGCTGTGGAGTATCCCCAGACCAAGGTGCAACTGTGTATCGTCCACATGGTGCGCAACTCGCTGCGCTATGTCTCCTGGAAGGACTACAAGGCGGTGACGGCGGATCTGAAGCAGATCTACCAGTCTGCGACGGAACGTGAGGCTCAGCAGGCGCTGGCGGCCTTCGGCGAGCGCTGGGATAGCCAGTACCCGCAGATAACGCGCTCCTGGCAGGGCAACTGGGATAATCTGATCACACTGTTCGAGTATCCCCCCGCCATCCGGAAGGTGATCTACACCACCAATGCTATCGAGTCGCTGAACAGCGTGCTGCGCAAGGCGACCAAGCAAAGGAAGCTCTTCCCGACCGACGACTCGGCGCTAAAAGTGGCGTACCTCGCGATACAGCAGGCTTCAAAGAAATGGACCATGCCAATCCAGAATTGGAAGCTTGCCCTGAATCGCTTTATTATCGAGTTCGGTGATCGTCTGAACGGTCACCTGTAATGGAGTGGGCAGTTACACAGAATTATTTACAGGCTCCCTGGCTCTTGAAGCGTCCCTCCCAGAAGTGCCCCTTGCAACCGTCTTCCTTATTGGCCTGGCGGGCCAGCGCCTCATTTAGCAGGCGCACCAGCCAGCTGATGGAATAGAGGCGCTCCCGCCACTGGGCTATCAGCTGGTGCACCACGTCCAGCTCGGGCTCTATCAGTTCATCACCCTGATACCAGCGCCTTACCAGCAAGGGCCACTGAAACAGGCGAGCCCAGCGCTCTGCCACCTCCCGCTCGCTCCACTCATTGGCAATATCGGCCTGCACCTTGAGCACGAGATGATAGTGGTTGCTCATCACGGCATAGGCGCAGATGCCGATGGCAAAGACTTGCGACAGCTGGCCCAGCTTGTCGGCAACCCATTGGCGCCTGTGTTCGTAGCTTTGGCCGGAGTGCTCATCCTGACCGCAGAGAAAGGCCCGCCGTACACAGCGGCTGACCACATGGTAATAGGGTGTATCGGCGAGGCTGATCTGGCGTGAACGGGCGATGGTCATGGCAACTTCCTCGGCAGTGATGTATCAAGCCAAGCAGCCAGTTATGTGGTTGTCAAAGAGGTGGGTGTCCCAGCTTTTGATTGTTCATCACCCTGATACCAGCGCCTTACCAGCAAGGGCCACTGAAACAGGCGAGCCCAGCGCTCTGCCACTTCCCGCTCGCTCCACTTATTGGCAATATCGGCCTGCACCTTGAGCACCAGATGATAGTGATTACTCATCACGGCATAGGCGCAGATGCCGATGGCAAAGACCTGCGACAGCTGGCCCAGTTTGTCGGCAACCCATTGGCGCCTGTGTTCGTAGCTTTGGCCGGAGTGCTCATCCTGACCGCAGAGAAAGGCCCGCCGGACACAGCGGCTGACCACATGGTAGTAAGGCGTATCGGCGAGGCTGATCTGGCGTGAACGGGCGATGGTCATGGCAACGTCCTCAGCAGTGATGTATCAAGCCAAGCAGCCAGCTATGTCGTTGTCAAAGAGGTGGGTGTCCCAGAATCTGTCCCAGCCGGAGAGGAAATTCGGTTGGCAATTATGGCGGGAGAAACCATTTACGCGAACGTCCGATTACGCCTGCGGCTAATCGAACCTACGGGTCTATTCCATTTTTTTAATTTGTTGCATAATCGCTAATGACTTATAGCTTAATAATTTTGTGGAGGTCAGTGATGAGTTGGCTTGATAATCTACCAGTTGATAAAGTATATGATGACTTGGCTAGCGGTGCATTTCGGGAGGTTGGTGATTTAGCAAAAAATACCGTTAAAGCAGCTCGTTGCATACTGGCACCGATAGATTATCTTGCCACACAGCAAGATAGGTTTCAGCGTTATCTTAAACGCATCAATGATAAGGTTCCCGAAGCGCAGCAAATTAATGCACACCCACAGATATCTGGGCCTGTTATGGATAATCTAAAGTATGTAGAGGAATGTAGCATTATTACAGAAATGTTCCTGAATTTGCTTGCTAGGGCAATTGATAAGGAACGTGTAAATGAGGCTCATCCTGCTTTTGCTAATATAATTGGGCAGTTATCACCAGATGAGGCAAAAATTCTTTATTATTTTGATAAGAAGAAATATGAGTTAAAACAATACTCAACTTTCTACCCATCAACTAATACTTTTGGACCTAGAAGTACAACTTATAATGAGTTTCCAACAAGTAAGTTGATGTATCCACAAAATTATTTTATGTATTTAGACCATTTACACAGTCTAAACTTGGCTGGTATTTGGCAGAAGGGTAATCAACAACCAACATTCTCTGGTGGGCAACAAGATGGTGTTGTCATCAAGAGTGAGACAAATTTGACGACGTTTGGTGAGCTTTTTATAAAAGCATGTGTGCCGGAGAATATCGATTTCTTCGAGTAATTTTTATTGGTTAGTGAAATTAAAAACGGCGCCTTAACGGCGCCGTTTTTTATATCACTCAACCCAGCCAAGATCACTGCAGCAGGGAGATATCCGCGACTTGCAGGAACAGGTTGCGCAGGTTGTTCAGCAGTGCCAGACGGTTGGCCTTGAGGGCCTCGTCGTCGGCCATCACCATCACTTCGTTGAAGAAGGTATCGACCGGCTCGCGCAGGGCGGCCAGACGGGTGAGGGCGGCCTGATAGTCACCGGCAGCGAACAGCGGGGCCAGTTCGGCTTGCAGGGCGGCAACCTGGGTGGCCAGCGCCTTCTCGGCGGCATCGACCAGCAGTTCCGGTTTGACGGCGGTCGGCAGTTCGCCTTCGACCTTGGCCAGGATGTTGCTCACGCGCTTGTTGGCGGCAGCCAGAGCCAGGGCAGCATCCAGAGTACGGAAGTGGCTGACGGCCTTGACCCGGCGATCGAAGTCGAGCGGGCGGGTCGGGCGGCGGGCCAGTACGGCCAGCACCACATCGGCACCGATGCCTTCGTCCTGATAGGCGGCGCGGAAGCGGCCCAGCATAAAGTCGACCACGTCGGTAACGACGGTTTTGTTGGTCAGCTTGTCGCCGTAGACGCGTACCGCTTCTTCAACCAGTTCAACCAGATCCAGGTCCAGCTGCTTCTCGGTCATGATGCGCAGGGCACCGATGGCGGCGCGACGCAGGGCGAACGGGTCCTTGTCACCCTTCGGCAGCATGCCGATGCCGAAGATACCGGCCAGGGTATCAAACTTGTCGGCCAGCGCGACGGCGCAGGCAACCAGACCGGACGGCAGGGCATCGCCGGCAAAGCGCGGCATGTACTGCTCGTTGAGGGCCACGGCCACCGCTTCGTTTTCACCATCGTGACGGGCGTAGTGCATCCCCATGACACCCTGGGTGTCGGTGAACTCGCCGACCATGTTGGTCATCAGATCACACTTGGAGAGCAGACCGGCACGCTTGGCCTGAGTGACATCGGCGCCGATACGCTCGGCGATAAAGCCGGCGACGGTCTCGATGCGCTCGACCTTGGCCTTGACGGTGCCCAGCTGTTGCTGGAACAGCACGGTTTCCAGGCGCGGCAGGCGGGAGGCCAGAGTCTGCTTGAGGTCGGTCTTGAAGAAGAACTCGGCGTCAGAGAGACGGGGGCGAACCACCTTCTCGTTGCCGCTGATGATCTGGCTCGGGTCTTTGGACTCGATGTTGGTGACGAAGATGAACTTCGGCAGCAGCTTGCCGTTCTTGTCGTAGACCGGGAAGTACTTTTGGTCACCCTTCATGGTGTGCACCAGCGCTTCAGCCGGCACGGCCAGGAACTTCTCTTCGAAGTTGGCGGTCAGCACCACCGGCCACTCTACCAGGGCGGTCACTTCTTCCAGCAGGGCGTCGTCCAGATCGGCAACGCCACCGAAGGCAGCTGCGGCCGCTTCGGCGTCAGCCTTGATCTTGGCCTTGCGCGCCATGAAGTCGGCAATCACCATGCCGCGCTCCTGCAGGATCTGCGGGTACTGGCTGGCGTTGTCGATGGTGAATTCGCTCTCGCCCATGAAGCGGTGACCGCGGATGGTGCGAGCAGAGTCGATACCCAGAATGTGAGCGGGCACCAGATCCCCATCCAGCAGCAGGGTCACGGTGAAGACCGGGCGCACGAACTGGATGGTCTTGTCGCCCCAGCGCATCATCTTCGGGATCGGCAGTTTGGCCAGCGCCTGGCTAACCAGCTCACCCAACAACTCTTTGGCCGGACGGCCTTCGACCTTGGCGGTGTGAACCAGCCACTCGCCCTTGTCGGTGACCAGACGCTCGGCCTGCTCAACGGTGATGCCGTTGCCACGGGCCCAGCCTTCGGCAGCCTTGGTCGGCTTGCCTTCGGCATCGAACGCTTGCGCCACGGCCGGGCCGCGCTTCTCGACGCTCTTGCTCGGCTGCTCGCCAGCCAGCGCGTGTACCTTCAGCGCCAGACGGCGCGGGGAGGCAAACCACTCGACGTCGCCAAAGGCCAGATCGGCCTTGGTCAGCTCGGCTTTGAAGTTGTCGGCAAAGGCTTCGGCCAGGGAGCGCAGGGCTTTGGGCGGCAGCTCAGCAGTACCGATCTCTACCAGAAATGTATGTTGTGCCATGTCCGTTCCTTAACCTTGCTTGTTCTCACTGCGCTGACACATAGGGAAGCCCAGCGCTTCGCGGGAGGCGTAGTATGCCTCTGCCACGGCCTTGGTCAGGGTGCGAATGCGCAGGATGTAGCGCTGACGCTCGGTGACCGAGATGGCCTTGCGGGCATCCAGCAGGTTGAAGGAGTGAGCGGCCTTGAGGATGCGCTCATAGGCAGGCAGCGGCAGCGGTTTTTCCAGTGCCAGCAGGTTCTGGGCTTCCTTCTCGTACTGCTCGAAGCAGTGGAACAGGAACTCCACGTCGGCGTGTTCGAAGTTGTAGGTGGATTGCTCCACTTCGTTCTGGTGGAACACGTCGCCGTAGGTGGTCTTGCCCAGGGGGCCGTCAGACCAGACCAGATCGTAGACGCTGTCTACGCCCTGGATGTACATGGCCAGACGCTCGAGACCGTAGGTGATCTCGCCGGTGACCGGCTTGCACTCGAGGCCGCCAACCTGCTGGAAGTAGGTGAACTGGGTCACTTCCATGCCGTTCAGCCACACTTCCCAACCCAGACCCCAGGCACCCAGGGTCGGGTTTTCCCAGTTGTCTTCCACGAAGCGGATGTCGTGGATCTCGGGATCCATACCCAGCTCTTTCAGGGAGCCCAGATAGAGTTCCTGAATGTTGTCGGGGGAAGGCTTGATGATCACCTGGAACTGGTAGTAGTGCTGCAGGCGGTTCGGGTTTTCACCGTAGCGGCCGTCAGTCGGACGGCGGGACGGTTGCACGTAGGCGCAGGCGATGGGCTCCGGGCCCAGGGCACGCAGACAGGTCATGGGGTGAGAAGTACCGGCACCCACTTCCATATCCAGCGGCTGAATGATGGTACAGCCCTGGCGGGACCAATAGTCCTGCAGCTGCAGGATCAGGCCCTGAAAGGTTTTGACATCGAATTTTTGCATAATTTTTTTCGCGCGAAATGAAATCAGAGCAAGATTTGCTGAATGTGAACCGAAGGAGTATACCGTCTGGCATGGTCGGATAATAGGCGAAATTACAGCGGATTAATGTGATGACGCTGCGCCGGGCCTGGGCGAGAGGGGTTGTCGGCACTCCCACGCCCGGGTTGGCATCGACCCCGGGGATTGGATGAAATGACAGGAGAGAGGGAATGGAGTTGCGTTGCGCCTGGGTGACCAAAGACCCGGAATACATTGAATACCATGACAAGCAGTGGGGAAGGCCGGTCCATGACTCGCGCGAGCTGTTTGCCAAGCTCTGCCTCGACGGCCAGCAGGCGGGGCTGTCGTGGATCACCATCCTGAAGCGCACCGAGAGCTACCATCGCGCCTATGCGGATTTTGATCCGGTGCGCATCGCGCAGTTCGACGAGCAGGACGTGGAGCGGCTGATGCAGGATACCGGCATCATCCGCAACCGGCTCAAGGTGCAGTCGATCATCAAAAACGCCCGCGCCTATCTGGCGCTGGAGGTCGAAGGCATCGACTTTGTCGATTATCTGTGGGGCTTCGTGGGTGGCGCCCCCATCGTCAACCAGCGCCAGGGCAACGGCGACATTCCGGCGACCTCAGCGGAGTCGGATGCCATGTCGAAGGCGCTCAAGAAGCGCGGCTTCACCTTCGTCGGCAGCACCATCTGCTACGCCTTCATGCAGGCGGTGGGGATGGTGAACGATCATCTGGTGACCTGCCCCTGCCACGCCGAGTGCCAGCAGGTGATGAGGCCCGCTGATCAGGTCCGCGGGTAGCCAGCCGCGTGGTGGCCTCACTCGGTTTAGTATAAAAAAACAGCACTCTCGCCAGCCGTTCAGGTCTGCGTCAGACAATGGCGCGATGGCACGCTACAATCCGGCCCCCGGCATGGTGCCGGATTGTTTTTACAGAGGTTTTTTCATGCGAGCCAAGATTCTGGTGCCAGCTCTGGCGCTGACCGTTGCCCTGAGCGGCTGTACTACCAACCCCTATACCGGTGAATCCCAGACTTCCAAGGGCGCCTGGGGCGCGCTGGCGGGTGCGGCGGCCGGGGCGGCCGTGGGGGCACTCTCCTCCAGCAAGGGCGATCGCAAGAAGGGCATTTTGACCGGCGTGGCCGCCGGCGCCGCCTTGGGCGGTGGTATCGGTTACTACATGGACGTACAGGAAGCCAAGCTGCGCGAGAAGTTGCAGGGCACCGGTGTCAGCGTGACCCGCAACGGTGATCAGCTGATCCTCAACATGCCGAACAACGTCACCTTCGACAGCTCCAGTGCCCAGCTGAAAGCGGCCGGTGCCAACACCCTGTCCGGCGTGGCCATGGTGGTCTCCGAGTTCGACAAGACCCGCCTGAACGTGGTCGGTCACACCGACAGCACCGGCTCCCGCGAGCTGAACATGCGTCTCTCCCGCGAGCGTGCCGACGCCGTCGCCGCCCAGCTGATCGGCCAGGGCGTGAGCGGTAGCCGCATCTCCACCTACGGCGTGGGTCCGGATCAGCCGATCGCCACCAACAGCACGGCCGCAGGCAAGGCTCAGAACCGCCGGGTGACCATCACCCTGACCCCGATCGGTTAAGCGGTCCGGTTGTCGTCTACGAAAAGGCCCCGCCAGCGATGGCGGGGCCTTTTGTTATCCAGTGGCCGGATGGGCGGCCCGGCGGATACTGTGTCGTCGGGTCAATGTCGTCCCGGATCAGATCGCAGCGGTCAGCTGCACTTCCACCTTGTAGCCTTCATGGGCCAGGCGGGCCTGGACGCAGGCGCGAACGGGGGCGGTACCTGCCGGGATCCAGGCATCCCACTGCTCGTTGAAGGCGGCGATGTCAGCGATGTCTTTGAGATAGATGTTGGCCATCAGGATCTTGTCGACGCCGGAGCCGTTGGCTTCCAGCAGGCGTTGCAGGCTCTCAAGCACCTCGCGGGTCTGCTGGTGGATGTCGGCCTCTTCGCTGGCAGGTACTTCCACCACATAGAGGGTGCCGTTATGGATGACCACGTCTGACCAACGCTGGGTCGTGCCGATACGGGTAATGGTTGTCATGGTGTGCTCCTGTGCAGGATTCACTGACCCTTGCGGATCAGATAGCGATAGGGGGCCTGTTCTGTCTCGCTGGCGATCAGGGTGTGATCCATGAAGCGGCAGAAGCTGGGAATGTCGCGGGTGGTTGAGGGATCATCGGCACTGACCAGCAGGGTCTCGCCCTCGGCCATCAGGCGTACTTTTTTGCGCACCATCATCACGGGTTCCGGACAACGGAGCCCGATCGCGTCCAACTCATGGTTTGCGTCGCAGAATAAATCACTCATCTCTTGTTAACCTTCAACCAATTCGGCTGCCAATGATACTCAGGGCTAAAAAATAAGCAAATTATCGGCCTTTTCTTGGCACATGTAACTGAAATGTTGTCACGGGCCTACCCACCTTGCGCCGGATGAGTAATATAAAAATTGCACCATATTCAACAAGGAGGTGAATATGCAAGTCTCCTACGGCAGATTGCAGGCCTACGCAGGCATGGGGTTCTTGTCTTTCGCCATGATAGTGATGGGCAGCCCGATCGGGAACACAGGCACCTGGTTCGGTTCTCTGGTGATGGTTGGATTGGGGCTCTGGATCGAGCTCAGCGATTACTACGACGAAGATGAGGACGAGAACGATCAACCTTGAACCTGATGCAGGGTTCACCACAAAGGCGGAGCAATTCCGCCTTTGTCATTTCCGCCGTCCGGTGGTTTATCAGCGGGTCGAGCGCATGGCCCGCTCCAGATGCTGCGCCGTCAGCTGCGGGTTGGCTCTGGGGTCGTTGAAGAAGTTGCTCAGCACATCGAAGATTGCCTGGCGCATGTTGGTGGAGGTGGCCATCCCCTCCGCCATACTGGGCAGCAGGTTGTGCTGTTTCTCGGCTTGCAGGAAGTCCTGATAGGAGCGCACCGCGCAGCGATCGAACTTGCTCATGTCCGGGTTGACCAGTGCCGGGATCGAACCCTTGACCCGGTTGAACTCCTGCTGGAAGGAGGGGGTCATCAGCAGGCTGGCCAGCTCGCCCTGGGCCTGCAGCTGGGCCGGATCCCGCTGCTTGAACATGGCGATGGAGTCCAGGTTGTAGCTGAACAGTCCCTCGCTGCCCGGGCTTGGCAGGCAGGCCACATCCTCGCCAGGCCGGTAGTTGCCGGCGCTCAGTTCCCCCTTGACCCAGTCCCCCATCACTTGCATGGCGGCGCCACCGCTCTCCAGCAAGTTGGTGGCCTGGTGCCACTTCAGTCCGGCGTATTTCTCCGGCACATAGGCGCGCAGCTGCTGGAAGCGGGTCAACACCTTCACCATCACGGGGCCGGTCAGGGTGTCATTATCCTGTTCGATAAAGGCCTTGCGGTAGAACTCCTTGCCCCCTTCACCGAGTGCCACCGTTTCGAACAGTACCGCCAGCTGCCAGGGTTCGTTGCCAATGGCCAGCGGGGTGATCCCGCGCTTTTTGAGCCGTTCTGCGACCGCCACAAACTGGGCCCAGTCGGTGGGTGGGGTGAGCTGGTACTTGTCGAAAATCTTGCGGTTGAGCCATAGCCAGTTGACCCGGTGGATGCCGGTGGGCACCGCCATCAGGGCGCCGTTCTGGCTGAGGGTCTCCCGCACCATGGGGGGCATGCTGTCATACCAGCCGAGGTGCTCGGCCATGGGGGAGAGATCGCGCAGGAAGCCGAGACCGGCCCACTCCTTGAGCTCGAATCCCTTGAGGTGGGCCGCCTCCGGCGGATTGGCCGCCAGCGCCCGGCTTTTCAGCACCGTCATGGCGCTCTTGCCGCCCCCCCCCTGTACCGCGAAGTCGTTCCACTCGTTGCCCTTGGCGATCCACTCGGATTTGAGCACTTCGACTGCTTTTGCCTCGCCCCCGGATGTCCACCAGTGCAGCACCTCCACCTGGGAGGCGTAGGCAGAACCGGACAACAGAGCAAACAGAGTGAGGGGAAGCCACTTCATGGGAGTACTACCTTGGCAGGGAGAGGGTGGCCTGCAGGCCGCCTTGCGGACGATTTTCCAGCACCAGATCGCCGCCGTGGGCATGGGCGATGTTGCGGGCAATGCCGAGCCCGAGGCCGGTCCCTGCCTGATCCGTGCTGAGTCGGTAATAGGGCTCGAAGATGCGTTCGAACTGATCTTCCGGCAGTCCGGGGCCCTCATCCATGATGAAGAGGATTAGCATCTCCTCGTCGTCCATGATGATGATGCGCACCTTCTGGCCATATTTGATGCCGTTGTCCACCAGGTTGCCGATGCAGCGCTTGAGGGCCAGCAGCTTGCCACGATAAGGCCATTTGCAGTGCCCTTCTATGGTCAGCCGCTCGTCGTGCAGGTTCATCGACTCGGCCATCTGCTCCAGCAGGGCGTTGATGTCGATCTCTTCGATGTTCTCGTGGATGTCGGTCTCTTTCACCGTCTGCAGCGCCCCCTTGACCATCAGCTCCAGCTCGTCGAGATCCTTGTTGAACTTGCCGATCTGGACTTCGTCGTCCAGCAGCTCGACCCGCAGCCGCAGCCGGGTGATGGGGGTCTTGAGGTCGTGGGAGATGGAGCTGAACAACCGCTCCCGGTCATCGATATAGCGCCGGATGCGGTGCTGCATGATGTTGAAGGCGCGGGTGGCGGCGACGATCTCGGAGGCGCCTTCCTCCCGAAGGGGTGGCTGGTCGATATCCTTGCCGAGGTTGACCGCCGCCTTGGCGAGGCGGCGCAGGGGCCGGGTCTGCCAGCGCACCAGCATGAAGGTAAAGAAGCAGAGGAACACTGTCATCAGGGCGATGAAGCGCACCTGGTTGCTCGGCATGACGGTGTCATCCAGCGTCATGTAAGGGGCCGGCAACAGGGCTGCCAGATAGAGCCACTCGCCCGGCTCTATCTCGATCTGGGTCACCAGCACCGGGGGGTTGATGGGTTCCAGCGACAGGGTATAGCGGGCCCAGGAGGAGGGCAGATCCGCCAGCAGGGTGTCGTTGTTGAAGACGTGGAGATCTTCGGGCCGGGAGAAATCCACCTTGATCGCCATGGCGTCGGAGAGCTTGCGGCTCAGCACCCCTTCGACCTCCTGCAGCACCAGCATCTTGCGCTCGCTGTCGGGGATGGCGCTGATGTGGATCTCCTCCTCGTTCAGGGAAACGAAGAAGCGGCTGCCCCCCATGTTGCGCAGCTGGTCCAGGGCGATGTGGCGATACTGCAGCGGCAGCGACTTGAAGAAGTTGACGGTGGAGGCGGCCGATAGCGCCAGGTTGCGGGTGGTGCTGAGCATCCCCTCCAGCTCCCGCTTCTGGATCTGTTGCATCCAGATGCCGGTGAGAATGGTTTGGGAGAGCAGGATCGCCAGCAGCAACAGCAGCAGCATCCGCGATAGCAGGGAGCGGGGCACCAGTATCCCCCAGGACCATTTATTGGTCATGGCCGTTCGTGCCTGTGGTTGATCAGCATGCTGTTGCTACCTGTCTGCTCTTCATGGGAGCTCGTGAACCTCGGCGATCAGCATGTAGCCGCTGCCGCGGATGGTCTTGATGATGCGCGGGCTCTTGCCGTTGTCACCCAGCTTCTGGCGCAGCCGGCTGATCTGTACGTCGATGCCGCGCTCCATCGGCAGGCTCTCGCGGCCACGGGTCGCATCGGAGATGGTGTCGCGGTCGAGCACCACGCCGGGTTGCTGCAGGAACATGCCGAGCAGCATGGCATCGCTGCCGGAGAGATCCAGCAGGCTGCCATCCTCGTGGGTCAGCTGGTGGCTCAGGGTGTCCAGGGTCCACTCGGCAAAACGCAGCCGGCGGCTAGGTTCTTTCTCTTTCTCCGGCTGGCGGAATTCGGCGCGGCGCAGCAGCGCCTTGATGCGGGCCTGCAGCTCGCGCGGGCTGAACGGCTTGGCGATGTAGTCGTCGGCACCGAGTTCGAGACCGATCACCCGATCCGCCTCGTCGGAGGCCGCCGTCAGCATGATGATAGGAACCTGGGAGTCGCGACGGATCTGCTGGCAGAGGGTAAAGCCGTCGTCGCCGGGCATCATGATGTCCAGAATGATCAGGTCCGGGCTGTGCTGGGCGAGTTGCTGGCGCATCTCGTTGCCCTCCGCTGCGGTCAATACCTCGAAGCCTGCCCGGGTCAGGTACTCGTTGAGCAGCTCGCGGATCTCTTGGTCGTCATCGACGATCAGCAGTTGTTTGCTCATTGACATATGTATGTGCATCCACCCATTTTTTTGTGCAGATTGAACCTGTCGGGGGAGCAAAAAGCAAGCAAGCCCCCCATCTAATGTGAGGTTAGGGGCAATATCCGCGGGTCGGGAAGAGGAAAACAAAAAAAGGCCGACCCAAACGGGACGGCCCATAACCAGTTTCTGACGTCAGGTCGCCACCCCGTGTGGCGGCGACCACAGATCTGAAAAGGGGCCAGTCAGACTGGCCCCGAAAGGGACAACGTTCAGTAGTACAAGGATGCCGGTATTACACCCGCTCGAACACGGTGGCGATGCCCTGACCCAGACCGATGCACATGGTGGCGACCCCCAGGGTGGCGTCCTTCTCCTCCATCAGATTGATCAGGGTGGTGGAGATGCGGGCTCCGGAGCAGCCCAGGGGGTGACCCAGGGCGATAGCACCGCCATTCAGGTTTACCTTCTCGTCCACCAGGTCTTGCAGACCCAAATCCTTCACACAGGGCAGGGACTGGGCGGCAAACGCCTCGTTCAGCTCGAACAAGTCGATGTCGCCGACGGTCAGGCCGGCACGCTTGAGCGCCTTCTGGGTTGCCGGCACCGGGCCGTAACCCATGATGGCGGCGTCGCAGCCGGCGATGGCCATGGCTCGTACCTTGGCGCGGGGCGTGAGGCCGAGCGCCTTGGCGCGATCCGCACTCATCACCAGCATGGCGGCGGCGCCATCGGACAGGGCCGAGGAGCTGCCCGCGGTGACGGTACCGTTGACCGGGTCGAACACAGGGCGCAGCTGGCTCAGGGTGTCGACTGTGGTCTCGGGGCGGATCACCTCGTCATAGTCGTAGAAGAAGCGGGCGCCGCTGGCGTCGTGCCCTTCCAGCCCGACGATCTCCCTGGCGAAGCGACCCTCCACCGTGGCGGCGTGGGCACGGCGGTGGGAGCGGGCCGCAAACTCGTCCTGCTGTTGACGGCTGATGCCGTGCAGCTTGCCGAGCATCTCGGCGGTCAGCCCCATCATGCCGGAGGCTTTGGCCACCGACTTGGCCATGCCGGGGTGGAAGTCCACCCCGTGGCTCATGGGCACGTGACCCATGTGCTCGACGCCACCGATGATGAAGATGTCGCCGTCACCCACCTGGATGGCGCGGGAGGCATCGTGCAGCGCCTGCATGGAGGAGCCGCACAGGCGGTTGACGGTGACCGCCCCCACCTGTTTCGGGATGCCGGCCAGCAGGGCGGCGTTGCGGGCGATGTTGAAGCCCTGCTCCAGGGTCTGCTGCACGCAGCCCCAGTAGATATCCTCGATCTCGTTCGGGTCGAGGTTGGGGTTGCGCAGCAGGATGGACTTCATCAGGTGCGCGGACAAGTCTTCTGCACGCACGTTGCGGAAGGCGCCACCCTTGGACCGGCCCATGGGGGTCCGGATACAGTCGACAATGACTACGTCTTTCATGAATGGATCTCCTTTCCGCAATCAGTAGAAGGTTTTGCCCTGGGCGGCCATCTCACGCAGCTTGTCGCTGACATGGTAGAGGGGGCCCAAATCGGCATACTGGTCGGCCATGGCGACATAGCGATCCAGACCGATAGTGTCCAGATAGCGGAACACGCCGCCGCGGAAGGGAGGGAAGCCCAGACCGTAGACCAGCGCGATATCGGCTTCGGCTGGCGTGGCAACTATGCCCTCTTCCAGACAGAGCACCACCTCGTTGATCATCGGGATCATCATGCGGGCGATGATGGCCTCCTTGTCGAAATCCTGTTTCGGCTTGGCGATGGGGGTCAGCAGCTCGTAGCTGGCGGCGTCGGCCACCTTCTTCGGCTTGCCCTTCTTGTCGGCCTCGTAGGCGTAGAAGCCCTTGCCATTCTTCTGACCGAAGCGGCTCGCCTCATACATCACGTCGATGGCGGTGCGGCCTTCCTTGGTCATGCGGGCCGGGAAACCCTGCGCCATCACATCACCGGCATGGTGGCCGGTGTCGATGCCGACTACGTCCAGCAGGTAGGCGGGGCCCATGGGCCAGCCAAACTCCTTCTCCATCACCTTGTCGACGGCGGCGAAGTCGGCGCCGTCGGCAACCAGCTTGTTGAAGCCGAAGAAGTAGGGGAACAGCACGCGGTTGACGAAGAAGCCCGGGCAGTCGTTGACCACCACAGGTGACTTGCCCATGGCGGCGGCGTAGGCCACCACGCGATTGATGGTGTCGTCCGAGGTTTGCTCGCCGCGGATGATCTCCACCAGTGGCATGCGGTGCACCGGGTTGAAGAAGTGCATGCCGCAGAAGTTCTCGGGGCGCTTCAGGCTCTTGGCCAGCAGGGAGATGGGGATGGTTGAGGTGTTGCTGGCGAGCACGGCGTCATCGCCGATCACGCCTTCCACTTCACTCAGCACGGCCGCCTTCACTTTCGGGTTTTCGACCACGGCCTCGACCACCAGATCCACATGCTTGACGTTGTCATAGCTGAGGGTCGGCGTGATGGCGGAGAGCACCTGGCCCATCTTGATGCCGTCGATGCGACCCTTTTCGAGCTGGCCGTTGAGCAGCTTGGTGGCCTCATTCATGCCGAGCGCCAGCGCCTTCTCGTTAATGTCCTTCATCACCGCCGGGATGCCCTTGCTGGCGGACTGGTAGGCGATGCCGCCCCCCATGATGCCGGCACCCAGCACGGCGGCATGGCCGGTGGCCTTGTTCGCCTGCTTGGCGGCCTTCTTGGCCAGCGCCTTGATGTGCTGATCGTTGAGGAAAATGCCGACCAGCGCCTTGGCCACGTCGGTTTTCGCCAGCTTGATGAAGGTGGCGGCCTCGGCGGCCAGCGCCTCGTCCCGACTCATGCCGGCGGCGGCTTCCACCGTCTTCACGGCGGCCATCGGTGCCGGATAGTGTTTGCCCGCCACGGCGGCAACCATGCCGGCGGCGGTGGAGAAGCTCATCATGGCTTCCAGTTTGGAGAGGCGCAGCGGGGCCTTCTTGGCGGCGCGGCGGCCCTGCCAGTCCAGCTTGCCCGCGATGGCGTCCTTGATCATCTGCACGGCGGCGCTCTGCAGCGCATCCGGGGCGACCACGGCATCGATGGCGCCGACCTTGAGAGCGTCATCGGCACGGACATCCTTGCCAGTGGTGATCCACTCCAGCGCGTTGTCGGCGCCGATCACTCGCGGCAGGCGGACGGTGCCGCCAAAGCCGGGCATGATGCCGAGCTTGGTCTCGGGCAGGCCGATCTTGGCTGTAGTGTCAGCCAGCCGGAAGTCGGTGGAGAGGATGGTTTCGCAGCCGCCGCCCAGGGCGTGGCCCTTGATGGCGGACAGGGTCGGCACTGGCAGATCCTCGATGGCATTGAAGATGTCGTTGGCCTTTTTCAGCCAGCCGAGCAGATCTTCCTGCGGCAGATCGAACAGTTCCAAGAATTCGGTGATATCGGCGCCGACGATGAAGGCGTCTTTGCCGGAGGTGAGGATCAGACCTTTTAGTTCACGTTCTTGTTGTAATGCGGCGATCGCTTCGCTCAGGGAGAGCAGGGTGGCGCGATCCAGCTTGTTGACTGAACCCGGTGCGTCGAACCTGAGTTCGGCAATGCCGTCTTCCAGGTAGCTGACCGACAGGGTTTCGCCTTGGTAGATCATGAGAGTGTCTCCTTGTTCCCACACAGTGGGGCGTGGTGCTCCTTTATCCCCAGCAGGGGGCGAGGCTCACTATTGATCCAAAAGGAGACATTTTCAACACCTATTTAAAACATTTGTTTAACAGTTTTTGTGGGGCGGCTCGTCATCACAAAACGGATAAAAAACAGGCGCCTTGCGGCGCCTGTTGTGAACTGAGATTTTTGTCAGCTGGCCAGCTCTACCCGATTGCGGTACTGGTTCAACACCTCGGGATCGGCGAGGGCGTGGGTGTTGTTGACGGGGCGGTTGTGCACCACTTCCCGTACCGCCAGCTCCACTATCTTGCCGGACTTGGTGCGGGGGATGGCGTCTACCTGCAGGATGCGGGCGGGCACGTGACGGGCGGTGCAGTGCTGGCGGATCTGCTGGCGAATGCGTTCGCGCAGGGCATCATCCAGCTTGAGGCCAGCCCTGAGCTTGACGAACAGCACCACTCGCTCATCCTGTTGCCACTGCTGGCCGATGACGATGCTCTCCTCCACCTCGTCGAGCTGCTCGACGTAGCGGTAGATCTCGCTGGTGCCGATGCGCACGCCCCCCGGGTTGAGGGTGGCGTCGGAGCGGCCGTAGAAGAGGATGCCGTCGGTCGCGGTCAGTTCGATCCAGTCGCCGTGACACCAGATGTTGTCGAAGCGATCGAAATAGGCTGCGTGGTACTTGTCGCCGCTCTCATCCCCCCAGAAGCCGATGGGCTGGGCCGGGAAGGGCTTGGTGCAGACCAGCTCGCCCTTTTCACCCTGCACTGGCTGGCCCGCCTCGTTGAACACCTGGACCGCGAGGCCGAGGCCGCGTCCCTGGCTCTCGCCGCGATAGACGGGGCTCAAGGGATTGCCGATGACGAAGCAGGAGCAGATGTCGGTGCCGCCGGAGATGGAGCACAGTTGTACATTTGTTTTTATCTGCTGATAGACGTAGTCGAACCCCTCCGGCGACAGCACGGAACCTGTGCTGCAGATAAGCCGCAACTGCGGCAACTTGTGGGTCTTGATGGGGGCATAACCCTGCTTGTGCAGCGCATCGAGATACTTGGCGGAGGTGCCGAACAGGGCAACCTCTTCGTCGAGGGCGAGATCCCACAGCACGTTACCGTCCGGGTAGAAGGGAGAGCCATCGTAGAGCACCAGGGTGGCGCCGGAGGCGAGCGCGCTCACCAGCCAGTTCCACATCATCCAGCCGCAGGTGGTGAAATAGAAGATGCGCTCCCCCGGCTTGATGTCGCAGTGCAGCTGATGCTCTTTCAAATGCTGCAGCAGGGTGCCGCCGATGCCGTGCACGATGCACTTGGGCTTGCCGGTGGTACCTGACGAATAGAGGATATAGAGCGGATCGTTGAAGGCCATGGGCTCGAACTGCAGACCGGCATCCGGCTGACCGGCCAGGATCTGACGCCAGTCGTGGCCAAGGTGCAGGGGGTGGTCCAGCAGGGGGATCAACACAGTCTGCTCTATGCTGTCGATCTGTCCGATGACCCCCGCCACCTTATCCTGGATGTCGATGGCCTTGCCGTTATAGCGATAGCCATCCACCGCAAACAGTACTCTGGGCCGGGTCTGACCGAAGCGCTCCACCACACTGGCCTCGCCAAAATCCGGGCTGGTGGAGGTCCAGATCGCCCCCAGGCTGGTGGTCGCCAGCATGGCCACCACGGTTTCCGCGATATTGGGCAGATAGGCCGCTACTACATCGCCACGGCCTATGCCCTGGCTGCGCAGCCACTGGGCCAGCCGGGCCACCTGATCTGCCAGCTCGCGCCAGCTCAGGGTGCGGCTGGCGCCTCCTTCGATGCGAGAGATGATGGCCGGGGTATCATCCTGGCGGCGCAACAGGTTTTCGGCAAAGTTGAGCCGGCTGTCCGGGAACCAGCGGGTGCGCTGCATATCCTGGCGGTTCTCCGCCACTATGTTGCCGAGCTCCCCCTTGACGCCACAATGCTGCCACACCAGCGGCCAGAAGCGGGTCGTCTTCTCCACCGACCATTGATAGAGCTGGGGATAGTCCTGCAGCTGCAGGCCATGGAAGCGATTGACCTCGGCCATAAAGCGATAGAGGTTGGATTGCTGCATCCTGAGCGGATCCGGTTGCCACAGGCAGAGGTTGTCCATGAGTGATCCCTGACTTCATGTTATCTACCGGCAGTGTATTGAATTGTTCCTCATTTGTTAATTATTGGTTTCCTGTTGATAACAAACGTTTTGTAACGTATGCGTTACCTCACGAAGCGGCAGCGTGACGGGTCGAGCCTCACCGTGCATGATGTTATGCTGCAATCACATTCATCTCGGAGCAAGACGCCATGAGCAGCTACAGCCAACTTTTTGCCCAGCACCTCGATACTTTGCAGCAGCGCACCCGCGACATTCTGCAACAGCAGGGGCTCAGCGGGCTGGCCATCCACTCCGGCCAGACGCATCGCATCTTCCTCGACGATCAGGATTACCCCTTCAAGGTGAACCCGCACTTCAAGGCGTGGTTGCCAGTGCTGGACAACCCCCATTGCTGGTTGCTGGTGGATGGCGTGAGCAAGCCGGTGCTGCTGTTCTATCGCCCGGTGGATTTCTGGCACAAGGTAGCGGACCTGCCCAACGCCTTCTGGGTCGACTTCTTCGAGATTCGTTTCATCACCCGGCCTGAGCAGGTGGCGGATCATCTGCCCGCCGACAAGCAGGAGTGGGCTTATCTGGGCGGACATCTCGAGGTGGCCGGCTTGCTGGGGCTGACCCAGCCCAATCCGGAGGCGGTCCTCAACTACCTGCATTATCACCGTGCCTACAAGACGGACTACGAGCTCGAGTGTTTGCGTGAGGCGAACCGGATCGGGGTGCGCGGCCATATCGCAGCCAAGGACTCCTTCATGGCGGGGGCAAGCGAGTTCGAGATCAACCTGGCCTACATGAAGGCGGTCGGGCAGGGGGCCAATGAGGCGCCCTACGGCAATATCGTCGCCATCAACCGCAATGCAGCCATCCTGCACTACACCCACCTTTCCGCCCTGCGGGTGTCGGATGTCGAGCGTTACTCCTTCCTCATCGATGCCGGCGTCGACTTTCATGGCTATGCCTCCGACATTACCCGTACCTGGGCGTGGCGCCGTGGCGAGTTTGCCGACCTTATTGCCGCGCTGGATGTGCAGCAGCAGGAAATCATCAAGGAAATCAAGCCGGGTCGCCGTTACAGCGAGCTGCACCTGCTGATGCACCACAAGCTGGCGCGCCTGCTGCAGGCCACCGAGCTGGTGGACATGTCGGTGGACGAGATGATCAACACAGGGGTGACCAATGTCTTCTTCCCCCATGGCCTCGGTCACTTCCTCGGTCTGCAGGTGCACGATGCCGGTGGCTTCATGCAGGACGAACGTGGCACCCATCTGGCGGCGCCCGAGCTGTTCCCCTATCTGCGCTGTACCCGGGTGATGGAGGTGGGCCAGGTGTTTACTATCGAACCGGGGCTCTACTTTATCGACAGCCTGCTGGAGCCGCTGCGCCAAGGCGAACAGGGCAAACGGGTCAACTGGAACAAGGTGGAAGCGCTGCGCCCGTTTGGCGGCATCCGCATCGAGGATAACGTGGTGTTGCATGCCGACGGGGTGGAGAACATGACCAGACAAGCAGGGCTCTGATGGCGGTTGCCTATTCCATTCCGGCTGCACCGCTGGAGCTCAGCGAAGAGATCAAGAAGAGCCGCTTCATCACCCTGATCGCCCATACCCCGACGGTGGAGGCGGCCAAATCGTGGGTGAACGAGGCCAAACGACAGCACCCAGCTGCCCGTCACCACTGCTGGGCCTTTGTGGCGGGCGACCCGCAAGACAGCCAGGTATATGGCTTCAGCGATGATGGTGAGCCCTCGGGGACGGCGGGCAAACCTATCCTGGCCCAGCTGATGGGTTCTGGTCTTGGCGAGATCTGCGCCGTGGTGGTGCGCTATTACGGCGGGATCCAGCTTGGCACCGGCGGTCTGGTCAAGGCCTATGGCGGTGGCGTCGGAACCGCCCTCAAGCAGCTGACCACTTTACTCAAGGTACCGCGCACCCCTTCTATCATCCACTGTGATTACGGTGATATAGGGGTAGTCGAAGCTTTGGTGGGCAACTACGGTGGCGAGGTGCTGGCGGCCGAGTATGGTCAACAGGTCTCCCTGCAGGTGGCCTGGGAATCATCAGTTTGGGCTCAGGTTGATCGGGAATTGATCGATCGGACTCATGGGCGGGTATCCCTTGACCCCTTAGATGGCTAGAATCCATTGCTCTTTGATTCTTGATAGGGAGCAGGAATGCACATCCTGAGCATTATCCGCATTGTTGGCCTGCTGGTGGCGCTGTTCAGCTCGACCATGTTGTTGCCAGCGCTGGTGGCGTTTGGCTATCGGGATGGGGGCGGTTCTGAATTTGTCAGTGCCTTTGTGATTGCCCTGCTGCTCGGGGTGGCACTCTGGTTTCCCAATCGTCATCACAAGCGGGAATTGGGTTCCAGAGAGGGGTTCCTCATCGTGGTGCTGTTCTGGACCGTACTTGGCAGCGTCGGTGCCTTGCCCTTTATGCTGGGTGACGTGCCTGACATGTCGGTTTCAGAGGCCTTTTTCGAATCCTTTTCCGGGTTGACGACCACAGGGGCAACCGTGCTGACCGGGCTCGACGAATTGCCCAAGGCGTTTCTGTTCTATCGTCAGCTGCTGCAGTGGCTGGGGGGCATGGGGATCATAGTGCTGGCGGTCGCTATCCTGCCGCTGCTCGGCATCGGGGGCATGCAGCTCTATCGCGCCGAAATTCCCGGGCCGGTCAAGGACAACAAGGTCACCCCGCGCATCGCCGAGACGGCCAAGGCGCTCTGGTATATCTACCTGTTCATCACCACTGTCTGTGCCTTGGCATTCTGGGCGGCAGGGATGACGCTGTTCGATGCCATCTGCCACTCCTTCGCGACCGTGGCGATCGGCGGATTCTCGACCCACGATGCCAGCATGGGCTACTTCAACAGCTCGACCATCAACCTCATTACGGTGATCTTTCTGTTGATCGCAGGGGTGAATTTCACTCTGCACTTTGCGGCCTTCACCCATCGGCCATTGCGGATCGGGGTCTATCTGCGGGATCCCGAAGTGAAGGTCTTCCTTGCCATCCAGCTGGCTTTGACACTCGTCTGCTTCCTGGTGTTGATGGCACACGGCAACTACGACAGCTGGAAGGAAACTCTGGATCATGCGCTGTTCCAGTCGGTCTCCATCGCCACGACGGCGGGCTTCAGTACGGCAGGATTTGCCGAATGGCCGCTGTTCCTGCCGGTACTGCTGATGTTCTCCTCGTTTGTGGGGGGCTGCGCCGGGAGTACCGGTGGCGGGATCAAGGTGGTGCGTCTGATGTTGCTGCATCTGCAGGGGGTGAGGGAGCTCAAGCGTCTGATCCACCCGAGAGCCGTCTATCGCATCAAGCTGGGCAACAAGGCGCTGTCCGAACGGGTCATCGAAGCCGTGTGGGGGTTCTTTGCCGCCTACGC
>NZ_CP095328.1:120000-167500 GCF_040581895.1 Aeromonas sp. 19NY04SH05-1
GGACTGTTTATCAAAAACACAGCACTCTGCAAACACGAAAGTGGACGTATAGGGTGTGACACCTGCCCGGTGCCGGAAGGTTAATTGATGGGGTTAGCGCAAGCGAAGCTCTTGATCGAAGCCCCGGTAAACGGCGGCCGTAACTATAACGGTCCTAAGGTAGCGAAATTCCTTGTCGGGTAAGTTCCGACCTGCACGAATGGTGTAACCATGGCCATGCTGTCTCCACCCGAGACTCAGTGAAATCGAATTCGCCGTGAAGATGCGGTGTACCCGCGGCTAGACGGAAAGACCCCGTGAACCTTTACTACAGCTTGGCACTGAACATTGAACCTACATGTGTAGGATAGGTGGGAGGCTTTGAAGGCGTGACGCCAGTTGCGCTGGAGCCGTCCTTGAAATACCACCCTTGTATGTTTGATGTTCTAACGCAGGCCCCTGAATCGGGGTCGCGGACAGTGCCTGGTGGGTAGTTTGACTGGGGCGGTCTCCTCCCAAAGAGTAACGGAGGAGCACGAAGGTTGGCTAATCCTGGTCGGACATCAGGAGGTTAGTGCAATGGCATAAGCCAGCTTAACTGCGAGACGGACAGGTCGAGCAGGTACGAAAGTAGGTCATAGTGATCCGGTGGTTCTGAATGGAAGGGCCATCGCTCAACGGATAAAAGGTACTCCGGGGATAACAGGCTGATACCGCCCAAGAGTTCATATCGACGGCGGTGTTTGGCACCTCGATGTCGGCTCATCACATCCTGGGGCTGAAGTCGGTCCCAAGGGTATGGCTGTTCGCCATTTAAAGTGGTACGCGAGCTGGGTTCAGAACGTCGTGAGACAGTTCGGTCCCTATCTGCCGTGGGCGTTGGATGATTGAAGGGAGTTGCTCCTAGTACGAGAGGACCGGAGTGAACGAACCTCTGGTGTTCGGGTTGTCACGCCAGTGGCACTGCCCGGTAGCTAAGTTCGGAATCGATAACCGCTGAAAGCATCTAAGCGGGAAGCGAGCCCTGAGATGAGTCATCCCTGACCCCTTGAGGGTCCTAAAGGGCCGTTGGAGACCACAACGTTGATAGGTGGGGTGTGTAAGCGCGGCGACGTGTTGAGCTAACCCATACTAATTACCCGTGAGGCTTAACCATACAACACCCAAGAAGTGTTTCTGGCCTTGTAGCGAATGAACGAACTACGAATTCAGTGATAGCGACCAAGTCGTTATTCACGTCAGCTTTCCAAGATTGAAGAATTTGCCTGGCGGCCATAGCGCCGTGGAACCACCTGAACCCATGCCGAACTCAGAAGTGAAACGCGGTAGCGCCGATGGTAGTGTGGCATTCGCCATGCGAGAGTAGGACACTGCCAGGCACCCAATTAAACGGTGATGTGAAATCACGTTACTGGCTGCGAGGATGACACCTCATAAAGAAGCAGCAAAAGATTTAGCGAAAGCTAACCGAATGCGGAGCGGTAGTTCAGTCGGTTAGAATACCGGCCTGTCACGCCGGGGGTCGCGGGTTCGAGTCCCGTCCGCTCCGCCACTAACAAGAAGCCCAGTCGACAGACTGGGCTTTTTTTCGTCTCGACGATCTCCTTACCCTATCTCTGTTACCCAGATTTCGCTGTTCCATCCTGTTTCATGCTCATCTGAAAATTCGCCGCCGCCCATGGTTGTCGCTATAATGGCGCCCTCAAGCAAGGTGGTGGTATGAAAGCAGAGTATCTACAGCGATTCGGGGGCATTGCCCGTCTTTATGGTCAGAGCGCGCTTCGCTCCTTCAGCCAGGCGAAAGTCTGCGTGGTCGGGATCGGTGGCGTCGGCTCCTGGGCGGCGGAAGCCTTGGCCCGTGCTGGCATCAATCAGATCACTCTGATCGACATGGACGATATCTGCATCACCAATACCAATCGCCAGATCCATGCGATGCAAGGGACAGTTGGTCGCCTCAAGACAGAGGTGATGGCCGAGCGTATCCGAGCCATCAACCCGGATTGCGAGGTGATCGAGGTGGATGACTTCGTCACAGCAGACAACCTGGCTGAACACATCAAACGGGAGTTTGACTATGTGGTGGATGCCATCGACTCGGTCAAGGCCAAGGTGGCACTGATTGCCTTCTGCAAGCGCAACAAGATCCCGGTGATAGTGGCGGGCGGTGCAGGCGGGCAGATGGACCCGACCCAGATCACCGTGGCCGATCTGGCCAAGACTATTCAAGATCCACTGGCCGCCAAGGTGCGCTCCGATCTGCGTCGACTGCACAACTTCAGCAAGAATCCGGCGCGCAAGTTCGGTGTGGAGTGTGTCTTCTCAACCGAGCAGCTGAGCTACCCGGACGGCCATGGTGGCACCTGTCAGGCCAAGGCGGCCAGCGATGGCAACATGAAGATGGATTGCGCCTCTGGCTTTGGTGCCGTGACGCCGGTGACGGCGACCTTTGGTCTGGTGGCCGCGTCCCGGGTATTGAAGAAGATTGCCGAGCGCGGGGCTCGCGCCGAGAAAGAGATGGTTGGGCCGGTTAGCGAGGCGTAATCGGCCATTGAAGCCAGGAGTGTTCGGCTATACCGCTTGCTCCCGGATTGCCAAGACGATCGCCCTGAGCCCGTTACCTCGTGACGGGCTCAAGTGTTTCTCAAGTCCCAGTTCGCTGAAATACCCTTCCATATCAAAAGCCTGGATCGCCGCAGACGATTGGTGGTTGAGTGCCGCCAGCACGATGACGATAAGGCCCCGAACGATGCGGGCATCGGAATCACAGGCAAAGTGCCAGCAGCCATCCTCGCTTTGTTCTCCCTTCAGCCAAGCCTGGCTTTCACACCCCTTGAGGCGAAACTCCTCCTGCTGCCATTCGCCGGGTAGCGCTGGCAGCTGTTTGCCGAGCTGGATGATGAGCCGGTACTGGTTCTCCCAGCCGTGGGCTGCGGCAAACTGCTGGCGGATGGTGTCGGTGTTGGGCTCAAGGCCAATCCGGGTATAGCTTGCGAGATCACTCATTCGGTTGTCTGCCTTAGAAGAAGTCACTGAGTTTGTGCAGGGCGGCCAGCAGGGCGTCGACATCATCCCGATTGTTGTAGCAGGCCAGCGAGGCGCGCATGGTGCCGCCGATCCCGAGCGATTCCATCAGCGGCATGGCGCAGTGATGGCCGACTCGCAGGGCGATCCCCTGCATATCGAGCAGGGTAGCGGCATCTTGCGGGTGGATGTCGTCGAGCAGGAAAGAGACCGCACCGGCGCGCTGATTGGGTTCGCCGACCAGACGCAGCCCTGGCACCTGTTGCAGACCAGCGATCAGATAGTCTGTCAGGGTTTGCTCATGGCTGGCGAGCCATTGCCGATCTTGCGCCATCACAAAATCGATGGCGGCGGCGAGGCCGATAGCGCCAGCGATATGGGGGGTGCCCGCCTCGAATTTGAAGGGCAGGGTATTGAAGGTGGTGCCGCTGAAACTGACCCGCTCGATCATCTCGCCACCAGCTTGCCAGGGCGGCATCCGCTCCAATAGCTCGGTGCAGCCCCACAACACACCGATGCCGGTCGGGCCATAGAGCTTGTGGCCGGAGAAGGCGTAGAAGTCGCAACCGATGGCTTGCACATCCACCTCGAGATGAGCCACCGCCTGGGCACCGTCGATCAGGGTCAGGGCGCCGACTGCCTTGGCCGCCGCCACTATCTCGGCAACAGGGTTGACGGTACCGAGGGCGTTAGAGACATGGGCCACGCTCACCAGTCGGGTACGTGGTCCCAGCATGGTCAGATAGGCGGCCATGTCGAGATCGCCCCGCTCATCGAGGGGGATGACCCGGATCACGGCGCCGGTGCGCTGGGCGACCAGCTGCCAGGGGACGATATTGGCGTGATGCTCCAGAGCGCTGAGCAGGATCTCATCCCCAGCCTTAAGCTCGTTCATCCCCCAGCTCTGGGCCACCAGATTGATCGCCTCCGTGGTGCCGCGGGTCCAGATCACCTCTTGGCTGCGGGGTGTATTGATAAAGCGGGAGACCGTCTCGCGGGCAGTTTCGAAGGCGCGGGTCGCGCGGCCACTCAGGGCGTGGGCGGCACGGTGCACATTGGCGTTGTCGGCCCGATAGTAGTGAGTGATGGCATCCAGTACCGCGCGCGGCTTCTGGGTGGTGGCTGCGTTGTCCAGATAGACCAGAGGGTGGCCGTTTACCTCCTGCGCCAAGGCCGGAAACTGGCTGCGCAGTTGGTCGTGCTGTTGCTGATTCATGCTCCCCTCATCATCTGGAAAAAGTCATCATCTCGAAAGGTCGGCCATGATCCTGAAAATAGCGCCCGAACACAAGGCGCGATAAGCCAGATGAGCGGTTGACTGCCGTGCAGCAGGTACGGCTCATCGGGTGATTTCTGGTACAATGCCGCCCCTCATCATAAGCCAAGAGATCCGGCCCATGAAGCTCAACCCCAATCAGAACGAAGCGGTCAAGTATGTTTCCGGCCCTTGCCTGGTGCTGGCGGGTGCCGGATCGGGCAAGACCCGCGTCATCACCAACAAGATTGCCTATCTGGTGCAGCAGTGCGGCTACAACGCGCGCAACATAGCAGCGGTCACCTTCACCAACAAGGCGGCGCGGGAGATGAAGGAGCGGGTCGGCCAGACTTTGGGTCGCAAGGAGGCGCGGGGGCTGATGGTCTCCACCTTCCATACCCTGGGTCTCGATATCATTCGTCGTGAGCACAAGAGCCTGAATCTCAAGGCGAACTTCTCCCTGTTCGATGACACCGACCAGCTGGCGCTGCTCAAGGAGCTCACCGAAGACGAGCTCGACAACGACAAGGACAAGCTCTCGGCCCTTATCAGCCAAATCTCCAACTGGAAGAACGACCTTATCCTGCCCGCCCGTGCCATGCGCATCGCCCGCGGGCCGGAAGAGGTGCTGATGGCCCAGCTCTACGAGCGTTATCACCGCCAGATGGTGGCCTATAACGCGCTGGATTTTGACGACCTCATCGTGATGCCCACCCTGCTGCTCAAGAGCAATCAGGAGGTGCGCGAGCGTTGGCAGAACAAGATCCGCTATCTGCTGGTCGATGAGTACCAAGACACCAATACCAGCCAGTACGAGCTGGTGAAGCAGATCGTCGGCGAGCGTGCCCGTTTTACCGTGGTAGGGGATGATGACCAGTCCATCTACTCCTGGCGCGGTGCCAAGCCGCAGAATCTGGTGCTGCTGAGTGAAGATTTCCCCAGCCTCAAGCTGATCAAGCTGGAGCAGAACTACCGCTCCAAGCGGCGGATCCTCAAGTGCGCCAACATCCTGATCGCCAACAACCCGCACGTCTATGACAAGGCGCTCTTCTCCGAGTTGGATGAAGGGGTGAAGCTCAAGGTGCTGTTTGCCAAGAACGAGGAGCATGAAGCGGAGCGGATCGCTGCCGAGATGATGGGTCACAAGTTTATGAACCGCACCCGGTTCAAGGATTACGCCATCCTCTATCGGGGCAACCATCAGTCGCGCATCTTCGAGAAGGCGTTGATGACCAACCGGATTCCTTACCGCATCTCCGGCGGCACCTCGTTCTTCTCCCGCACCGAGATCAAGGACATCATGGCCTACCTCAAGCTGCTGGTGAACCCGGATGAGGACACCGCCTTCCTGCGGGTGGTCAACCTGCCGCGCCGCGAGATTGGCACCACTACCCTCGAAAAACTGGGTCAGTATGCCAATCAGCGCGGCAAGAGTCTGTTTGCCGCCAGCTTCGAGCTGGGACTGGAGCAGCACCTCTCCGGCCGTGGCCTCGTGGCCCTGCAGGCCTTTACCAATTGGCTGGTACGCCTTGGCGATCAGGCGCTGCGCGGCAATCCGGTGGAGGCGGTGCGGGACATGATCAAGGAGATCCACTACGAAGAGTGGCTCTACGAGACCTCCCCCAGCCCGAAAGCGGCCGAGATGCGGATGCAGAACGTCTCCACCCTCTATCGCTGGATCACCGAGATGCTGGAAGGGGATGAGCTGGAGGAGTCGATGACGCTGGCTCAGGTGGTCACTCGCCTCACCTTGCGCGACATGATGGAGCGCAACGAAGGTGAGGATGATGCGGATCAGGTGCAGTTGATGACGCTGCATGCCTCAAAGGGGCTGGAGTTCCCCTATGTCTACATGGTGGGGATGGAGGAGGGCTTGCTGCCCCACCAGACCAGCATAGATGAAGACAACGTGGAGGAGGAGCGGCGTCTCGCCTACGTGGGGATCACCCGGGCTCAGGCCGAACTGACCTTCACCCTCTGCAAGGAGCGGCGCCAGTTTGGCGAGTCGGTACGGCCAGAGCCGAGCCGCTTCCTGCTGGAGCTGCCGCAGGATGACCTTGAATGGGAAAACCAGAAGAAGGTGACTGCCGAGGAGCGTCAGCAGAAGGGGCAGGTCGGTGTTGCCAACCTGCGGGCGCTGTTCAAGAAGGATTAATCCTAAGGATTGGCCGGGGTCAGTAGCGGCACTATATCTGCTCCCGGCATGGGCGGAGAGATATAGCGCCCTTGCCCCATCCGGCAGCCAATATCAATCAGCTTTTGCAACTGCTGCTGGTTCTCGATCCCCTCGACTACCAGGGTGTAATCGAGATCCTGACAGATATCCCGCATGGCGCGGATCAGCGCCAAATCTTTAGGCGATTGCAGCATCCGTTGGGTAAAGCTGTCATCCACCTTGATGTAATCCACCGGGAAGTGGAACAGGGCGTTGAGGGAGGAGAAGCCTGTGCCGAAATCATCGAGGCTGATCTGGATACCCTTGGCCCTCAGGTCATGCAGGGATGCCAGCGCATCGGAATCTTGCCGCGACAGCTCCCGCTCGTTGAATTCAAAAATCAGATAGCCGGGGGCGACACCTTCCTCTTCGATAATTCCCATCAGCCGCATGATGTGGTCATGGTTGACCAGATGCTTGCCAGACAGATTGATGGCGACCTTGAACTTGCCCTGCCCGGAGATTGGCAGCCAGTTCTTCAGCTGCTGACAGGTGTGGCGCAGGATCTGGTAATCCAGCTCCAGTATCAGACCACACTGCTCTGCCAGCGGAATAAAGTCGAACGCATCCTTCAGAATCCCCTCCTCGGTCAGCCAGCGCGCCATCACCTCCAGTCCGGTCAGGCGGCTATCCTGCAGCCGGATCACCGGTTGGAAATAGGGGACGATACGCCCCTCCCGCAGGGCTCTGGCCAGCATCTCTTCCGGCGAATTCCAGTTCTGATTGATGCAATCATCCGAGTAGCTGACGATGCGACTGCGACCATTGCGCTTGGCCTGATACATGGCCAGATCGGCCTGATGGAGCAGCTGGCTGATATCTGAGGTTTGCTCGGATACGCTCGATACCCCAAGGCTGACGGTAATGCTCAGCTCGTTGCCGAGTAGCCGGAACGGGTAGGAGAGACGGCTGATAATGCGGTTGAGCACCGGGCTGATGTCATCGTCGCTCTTGCTGCTGTCCAGATAGATGACAAACTCGTCGCCCCCCAATCTGGCCACCAGATCGTTTTGCCGGATGCAGGTTTGCAGGCGGCGGCTCACCTCCTTGAGCAGCTGATCGCCAGCGCTGTGGCCGAGGGTGTCATTGATCTGCTTGAAATGATCCACATCGATAAAAATTACCGCGAATCCCGGCGACTTGTAGCGGTTGTAGTGGGTCATGGCATGGTTGAGGTGGTTCATCAACAGCGCGCGGTTGGGCAGCTGGGTCAGCGGGTCGTGAAGCGCATCGAATTGCAGCCGCCGTTCCAGCTCCTGATGCTGCTTGAGCTGCTTTTGCAGCCTGAGGTTGGTCTGACGCAGCTGTTGCAGCCGCTGGTTGATGGAGTCTTCGGTATTGATGTCGTTGAGCTGCTGGCGGATCCGTCTCAGCTCCAGCAGCAGGGTGAGCTGGCCACGCAGGAAGTCGAGAAACAGCTTGTCGTCGGTTTCCAGCGGTTGAGCCGTGCTGATGATGAAGTGGGCGAAGTACTGTTGTTGCAGCCGCAGCGGCATGCTGTGCCAGTAGCGTGACTCCCTGCTCACCTCGATATTGCTGGTGCTGTGGCACAAGCCGCTGATGAACTCGTCCCCTTGATGGGGATGGGCGGGGTAGATCTTTTCCAGCTTCTGACTGGTTAGCCTGACCAGCAGCATGTCCTCGATGGTGAGCATCTGGCGCAGTACCGCTTCCAGTTGGGAGAAGAGCGCCTGGGCCGGCAGGGTATTGGCGAGCCGCATGATGCGGCTGATGCTCTCGATTTTCTTTTTCCAGTTCGGGTCTTTGCGAATCAGCGGCGAAGGCAGCTCGGTGAGATGGGATCCCGCCTGGGTTTCGGTCAGCCGTTTGGCCAGACACTCCAGCAGCAGGCGCAGGGTCGGCAGGTCGGCTGGGGTGCCACGCGCCAGCAACCACTGTATCTGGCCATGCTCAATGGGGAAGACGCACCACCCTTCGGCCTCATCCAGCTGGGTGAGCTGATCGGTGATGCGGGACTGCTCCCGGCCCAGCTGTTGCTTGAAGATGTCGCTGACCTTGTAGGCGTAAAGCCAGTTCAGGCCGGTATCGGAGAGGCCCAACATGCCGAAATGTTGCAGCGGGCAGAGTTGGTCAATCTGCTGGATCAGGGAATCGTAATCGTCAGACGTGGCGGTTTGTGGCGCCGGGAAGTCCATAATGGCAGAGACCAACGCCAACAGAGGAGTTGAGTAGTGGGGTTCGATGGATTGGGCCGACATGTGCAACTCCCGATATGTCTACCTTACAAGAGTAGTCGGAAGCCGATAGATTGAAAGGGCCGCAATTGCGGCCCTTTCAAATACTTACAGCTTGTCGATCATGTAGTGGATGGCGTTTTCAATCTCTTCATCACTACAGTTCGCACAGGTACCGCGCGGAGGCATCATGCCGGACTTGCCGGTAAAGCCTTCAATGGCATGTTTCTTCAGTGTGTCTATCCCCTGTGCAACACGGGGTTCCCAGGCTGCCTTGTCACCCCGTTTGGGGGCACCGGCTGCACCGGTGTCGTGACAGGCAAAGCAGGCGCCCTTGTATACCGTTTCGCCATCGCGGGGACCGGAAGAGGCGGCCGCCGTCGGTGCAGCACTCGCGCCGGCAATACCTTCCAGATCCTTGGCGGTATAGACCTGACCGATTGGTTTGATCCGCTCGGCAATGGCTTCCGGTGACATCTCATCGGCAGCAAGCACTGCCCCAGACAAGCTGGCGGCCGTCATCCCGACAGCCAGCAAATAGCTCAGTTTTTTCAACACGCTCATATACTCCCAGCAGTCTTTTATTATCCATGTAAACGACGGGATTATAACCGAATAGTTACAGCCATTTAAACGCTTGTGTGTGAAGTGTTAAACACTCTGCGTACAAAGTTTTGGGCGATATCACGGCAATTTGGGTGGTGGAGATAAAAAGAAACCCGGCATTCGCCGGGTTTCGGGTACCCAAGGGGTGAAATGGGTTATTTGTCCCAGCTCAGGATCACCTTGCCGGAGTGGCCGGAGCGCATCGCATCGAACCCCTGCTGGAATTCGTCGATATGGAATCTGTGGGTGATGATGGGGGAGAGATCCAGCCCGGACTGGATCAGGCTGGCCATTTTGTACCAGGTCTCGAACATCTCGCGGCCATAGATCCCTTTGATAAACAGCCCCTTGAAGATCACCTTGTTCCAGTCGATGGCCATGGTGGAGGGGGGGATGCCGAGCATGGCGATCTTGCCGCCGTGGTTCATCTTGTCGAGCATCTCCTGGAAGGCGCTCGGGACGCCGGACATCTCCAGCCCCACGTCAAACCCTTCGGTCATGCCCAGCTCGCTCATCACGTCAGCCAGCTTCTCCTTGGCCACGTTGACCGCGCGGGTGGCGCCCATCTTGCGGGCTAGCTCCAGCCGGTATTCGTTGACGTCGGTGATCACCACGTGGCGCGCACCCACATGGCGGCAGACGGCGGCGGCCATGATGCCGATGGGGCCTGCCCCGGTGATGAGCACATCTTCACCCACCAGATCGAAGGATAGGGCGGTGTGCACCGCATTGCCGAACGGGTCGAAGATGGCAGCCAGCTCGTCCGGGATGTTGTCCGGCAGCTTGAAGGCGTTGAATGCGGGGATCACCAGATATTCGGCGAAGGCACCCGGGCGATTGACACCAACACCAATGGTGTTGCGGCAGAGGTGAGTGCGGCCAGCGCGGCAGTTGCGGCAGTGACCGCAGGTGATATGCCCTTCACCGGAGACCCGATCGCCGATGGCGAAGCCGCGCACCTCCTGACCGATGGCGACCACTTCCCCGACATATTCGTGGCCGACCACCATGGGTACCGGAATGGTCTTCTGGGACCACTCGTCCCAGTTGTAGATGTGGATATCGGTGCCGCAGATGGCGGTTTTGCGGATCTTGATCAGCAGGTCGTTGTGGCCGAGCTCAGGGGCCGGCACATCCGTCATCCAGATGCCGACCTCTTTGTGCAGTTTGGAGAGTGCTTTCATGGCTGTTCCTTCAATATGAATGCAGAAAAAAGGGGCTGCAGCCCCTTGATTCAAATCAGATAACGCCGAGTTCACGGCCGATGCGGATAAAGGCGTCGATCGCCTTGTCCAGCTGCTCGCGGGTATGGGCGGCAGACATCTGGGTGCGTATGCGCGCCTGACCCTTGGGCACGACCGGGAAGGAGAAGCCCACCACATAGATGCCGGCTGCCAGCATGCGGCTTGCCATTTCGGAGGCCAGTTTGGCATCCCCCAGCATCACCGGAATGATGGCGTGGTCGGCGCCAGCCAGAGTGAAGCCAGCGGCGCTCATCCGCTCGCGGAAGTAACGGCTGTTCTCTTTCAGACGGGCGCGCAGGTCGTGACCTTCCGCCAGCATGTCGATTACCTTGATGGTGGCGGCAACGATGGAGGGGGCCAGCGAGTTGGAGAAGAGGTACGGGCGGGAGCGCTGACGCAGCCAGTCGATCACCTCTTTCTTGCCGGAGGTATAACCGCCGGAGGCGCCACCGAGCGCCTTGCCCAGGGTGCCGGTGATGATGTCGACCCGATCCATCACACCACAGTATTCGTGGGTGCCACGACCGTTTTCGCCGATAAAGCCGACGGCGTGGGAATCATCCACCATCACCAGCGCATCGTATTTGTCCGCCAGATCGCAGATGGATTTGAGGTCGGCGATGACCCCATCCATGGAGAAGACACCGTCGGTGGCGATCAGCTTGAAGCGGGCGTCGTCGGCATCAGCCTGCTTGAGCTGGGCTTCCAGCTCGGCCATGTCGTTGTTGGCGTAGCGATAGCGCTTGGCCTTGCACAGCCGCACGCCGTCGATGATGGAGGCGTGGTTGAGGGCATCGGAGATGATGGCATCTTCGGCGCCGAACAGGGTCTCGAACAGGCCGCCGTTGGCATCGAAACAGGAGGAGTAGAGGATGGTGTCTTCGGTGCCGAGGAAGGCAGACATCTTCTGCTCCAGCGCTTTATGCTGGTCCTGGGTGCCACAGATGAAGCGCACCGAGGCCATGCCGAAGCCGTGGCTGTCGAGTCCCTGATGGGCGGCAGCGATCAGATCCGGGTGGTTGGCCAGCCCAAGATAGTTGTTGGCACAGAAGTTCAGTACCTGCTCACCGCCGACGGCGATGCTGGCCTGCTGGGCGGAGGTGATGATGCGCTCCTGCTTGTACAACCCTTCAGCTTGCACCTGGTTCAGTTGCTCGGTCAGGTGACGATAGAATCCGTTAGACATCCTCGATCCTTAGTGGCTATTTCAGCTGCGTATCAACAGAGGGCGACATTTTACTGCAATCTGTTGCGGTAAATTCAAATGATTGTGCTGATATTCAACAAATGTGAAACAGATCTCACCCGACTGGTTGGGCCAGCTGGCGGTAGTGCTGCTCCAGCTGCTGGATCTGTCCGGCTACCTGGGGTTGCACATAGGGGCGCAGCAGGAACAGCACCTTCAACACGCCTTGATAGAGCAGCGGTTTGGTGATGCGGGTGTTGGGGGCCTGGGCAATCTGGAACGGGATCCAGCAGGTCACCACCATCTTGATGGTCTGGCCCAGATCCGGCAGGTCTTCATCGCTGACATCGATAATGCCCCCTTCGCGCAGGCTTCTGAGCAGCGCGACCACGGAGGAGCGCATCTGCTCCTGGGCCTTGAGGTACTTCTGTTGCAGCGGTTCGTCACGGCTCAGGATGTCCGGCAGATTGGCGTAGAAGAAGCGGAACTGCCACATCAGATAGAAGATGGCATCGAGATAGCCCATCAGATCCTGCAGGGTGATTTCACGGTTGCGGGTCGGGACGAAGCTCTCGCTCAGGTGACGGGCATACTGGTCGAAGATGGAGTGGATGATGTCTTCTTTATTGCGGAAGTGGTAGTAGAGGTTGCCCGGGCTGATGCCCATGTGCGCCGCAATATGGTTGGTGGTGATGTTGCGTTCACCCTGATCGTTGAACAGCTCGGTCGCGCTGTGAATGATCCTGTCTCTGGTTTTCATCACTCATTCCTCCAACAGGTTCCGATCGGGGTAGTTTTGAACAAGGTCGAATCCCCGGACGGCCCGTGATAAACTTTTCGGCAATTTCAAATTGGCTCACTATACACAGCTTTAACAAGCAGTCACATGTAGCCATCAACGTACGAGAGGCAAACTCCATGATCGTAGTAACTGGCGGTGCTGGCTTTATCGGCAGCAATCTGGTCAAGCAGCTGAACGCTCAAGGACGGACCGATATCGTGGTCATTGATGACCTGACCGACGGCACCAAGTTCGTCAACCTGGTCGATCTGACCATCGCTGACTACATGGACAAAGACGAGTTTCAGGCTCGGATCGTCTCCGGTGACGAGTTTGAAGAGTGGGACAACGGCATCGAGGTGATCTTCCACGAAGGCGCCTGCTCTGCCACCACCGAGTGGAACGGCAAGTTCATCATGGAGGTCAACTACGAGTACTCCAAGGATCTGTTCCACTACTGCATCGAGCGGGAAATACCCTTCATCTATGCTTCCTCCGCCGCTACCTACGGTGGCCGCAACGACAACTTCATCGAAGATCCCAGGTTCGAGCAGCCGCTTAACGTCTATGGCTACTCCAAGCAGCTGTTCGATCAGTACGTGCGCCGCCTGATGCCGGAAATCAATTCCCAGGTGGTGGGCCTCAAGTACTTCAACGTCTATGGCCCGCGCGAGCAGCACAAGGGTTCAATGGCTTCCGTTGCCTTCCACCTCAACACCCAGGTGAAGAAGGGCGAAAATCCCAAGCTGTTTGAAGGTTGCGATGGTTTCCCGAACGGCGGCCAGATGCGCGACTTCATTTATGTGGATGACGTCTGCAAAGTGAACTTGTGGTTCTGGCAGAACCCGCAGCACTCCGGCATTTTCAACTGCGGTACCGGTCGCGCCGAGCCGTTCCAGAACGTGGCAGAGGCGGTGATCAAGTATCACCAACAGGGGTCTGTCGAATACATCCCCTTCCCGGATCACCTGAAAGGCCGCTATCAGAGTTTCACTCAGGCCGATATGACCAAGCTGCGCAGCGTGGGTTATGACGCCGAGTTCATGACAGTGGCCGAAGGGGTGGCCGATTACATGGCCTGGCTCAATAGATAACGCGTAATAGCAATATATTGATACTGTTAGTGAAACCGGAAGCGGACTCTACTCCGCTTCCGGTTTTTCTGGGCTGACTTTCCCTTTCTGCAACGAGTAACCACGCAATGAATATCTTGATGGCACTCTCCCAGCTCGAAGTAACGGGCGCAGAGGTCTATGCCACCACGGTCGGTAACGAACTCACCCGGCGTGGTCACAATGTCTTCTATGTGTCAGATACTCTGACCAAGCCCACGTTGGGCCCGGTATTCAAGCTGCGGTTCAACAAGCGCAGCATTCTGCGCCGTTTCTGGCACGTTTTTTACCTCATCTATCTCATCAAGAAGCATCACATCCAGCTGGTTCATGCCCACTCTCGCGCCTCCGGCTGGAGCAGCTATGTGGCTTGCAAGCTGACCGGTACACCCATGATCACCACTGTGCATGGCCGCCAGCCGGTGCATGCTTCCCGCAAGGCCTTCCATGCCCTCGGCTATCGGGCTGTGGCGGTGTGCGAAGATATCGCCAGCCAGATTATCGACAATCTGGGAGTCGAACCGGCCATCGTTCAGGTACTGCGCAACGGCATCGAGACCGACAAATTTCAGCCCGTCGCCGCGCCCGCCAATGACAAGCCGGTGATCGCCATCATTGGTCGCCTGAGTGGTCCCAAGGGGGAGCTCTGTTATCGCCTGCTGGACGAGGTGCTGGATCTGGACGCCTGCCAGGTGCGGGTAGTGAGTGGCAGCCAGGTGCCCGAGCGCTTCGCGCGTTTTCGTGACCGGGTCGACTTCGTCGGTTACGTTGACGATGTCCCCGCTCTGATGGCGCAGTGCGATCTGGTGATCGGTGCCGGCAGGGTGGCGATGGAGGCCCTGCTGTGTGGTCGCCCGGCGTTTGCCATCGGCGAGGCCAAGGCCATCGGCCTGGTGACGGAAGAGAATCTGGCCGAGGCGCTCGCCAGCAACTTCGGCGATATAGGCCCCAAGGATCTGGCTATCGATTTTGCTGCCCTTAAGGGAGAAATCGAGACCGCCTTGGCCAGCAAGACGGTGCCGGAAGCCATTCGCCAACGCATTCAGGATGAGTATGGCTTGCAGGGGGTAGTATCCGGCCTCGAAACCATCTATCAGGATGCCGTAGTCGAAACCCTGCGCCGCGAGATGCCCGTCATCATGTACCACCGCTTTATCGAACAGGATAGCGAGAAAGGGGTGCACGGTACCTGGATGCCGATCACCATGTTCGAGAAGCATCTGCGCCTGATGAAGTGGCTCGGCTACGAGACCCTGACTTTCCGCGATTTGGCGGACAAAGGCTTTATCCACCGTCTGCAATACGGCAAGAAGTACCTGATGATCACTGCCGATGACGGCTATCAGGACAATCTGACCCGCATGCTGCCGCTGCTGGAAAAATATGGTTATAAAGCCGTGGTGTACGTGGTTACCGGTGAAGGCTATAACCGTTGGGATGTCGAGCATCCGACCAATCCGGATACCAAGGTCTCATTGATGAGTGGTGAGCAGGTCAAGGCGCTGGCCGCCAGCGGTCATGTGGAAATTGGTGGTCATACTCTGACTCACCCCCGCTTGAGCAAGCTCACACCCGAACAACAAGCCCATGAAATTCAGGAGAATAAACGCCAACTGGAGGCCCTGCTTGGCCATCCGCTGCTCTCGTTTGCCTACCCTTACGGAGATATGAACGAGAGTGCCAAGGAGCAGGCTATCGCCGCCGGGTATCGTTTTGCTGTCGCTACCAATAGTGGCCCCAAAGCAATGCACCAGGACCCTTTCCAGATCCGCCGGATTGCTATCTTCCCCCGTACTGATGTATTCGGGCTGTGGCGAAAAATTCGCGGAAATTATGTGTTCAGGAAGTGAACTGATAGCTTCCTGCCATACTCAAGGTAATTAATAGGTATGACAGACTCTATAAAGCGATACTTGGAGAGTGACCGTTGCTCATCATTAATGTTTCTCTCCATTATATGCTACGTGATGTTCAAAGATTCATTTCAGGTTGTTGGCGATTTCTTTCAAACCGTTATGATTATTGGTGGTTTGGTAGCAATAGCAGTGTATCGGGATTTCTTTTCCAGAAATGTAGTATTTTGGTTGCTAGTAATTGGAGGAGTAATTCAGTTCGCAAGCTGGTTTATGTCAACTAGAACTATACCTGAACTCGCACAGCCTACTCCTAATCTCAAACCGTTTTCTTATTTAATGGTGTTTCTTGTCGTGGCTTTCTGGCTAAAGGGGTCACTTAAGAGATCGATCGTGACACTACTTGCATTTTCTGTTGGTAGTGTTTTTACGTTGTTTTATTACTCTGATTTTTTTGAACAATTTATAATTGGAATGCACGGTAGTCGAGTAGACTTTGGCTATAGAAATGCGCAGCATGGTTCCTTGATAATAGGCGCAGCTTTCATTTGTACACTTTGGTTTATATATACTATTGCGCCACGGAAAATAAATAACAAAGGTATTGTTGTTTCAATATCATGTTTGTTTTTGGTTCTTTTAGGGGCATTGTTGATGATGTTACAGTCAAGACAATCTTGGCTGGCAGTGTTCATATCTATATTTTTGATACCATTGTTATATGCTTATTTTAGAGACAGGGTTTCACTCAGAAAGATTATCATGCTCTATGGTATCTTATTCGTCATCGGAATTCTCATATACCATGTTGATTTTGTTCATAATCGTATTTATGCTGGCTTTTCACATCCAGGTGATTTACATAACATGTTATCAGGGAACTGGCGGGAGGTGAAAGATATAAGTATTGGTGTCAGGCTACAGACATGGCTGGAGGCGATTAATTGGTTTTACTCTCATCCTATTTTTGGTACTGGTGATGGCAGCCGCGCTTTAGTTATTACTCAGTCAACTGTTTTGCCTGACTATATTAAGGCGGAATTTAGACATCTGCATAATTCAAATTTTGAAACTGCAGTTTCTTATGGTGCAATGGGGCTCGTATTCACCTATGTACTGATGTTTTATCCTGTATACAAGGCTGTGAGGAGTAATGCTCCTACCTTAATAAAAGGTATTGCCATTAGTTTCTTGATCTATTGGCTAATAATTAATAATTTTGAATCGTTCTTATATATGCGTTCAGGTCAATGGGTTTTCAACACCTTTATGGGAACAGTGTATTCATTTGCATTATATAGAGACTTTCTTGAATATCAATCTCGCCGAAATAAATTGGACGAATATAATATATGAAAATTTTTATTGTCAGCTTAAAAAATGCTGAGTCTCGCCGTGAACGAGTTAAGCGAGTTTTGGCAGAACTTGATGTTGAGTTTGAATTTTTTGATGCAATAAATGGTTTTGCTGGACTGCCCGAAAGATTACAAGGGTGTCCGGATGATATGCACCGAAAATTATTAAGAAGTCGTCCACTGACTCCCGGTGAGAAAGGCTGCTATGCAAGTCATTATTTACTATGGGAGAAATGCATAGAGCTAAATGAGCCGATAATTATCCTTGAGGATGATTTTCTACCGACAAGATATTTCTGTGATATATTCGAAGCCCTACCTAAACTACATGAAAAATATGAGTATTTGAAGCTGGAGCCGCAGATCGGTGACGCGACGGCACTGGAATATGAGCATGGAATACAAACAATGCTCTGGCATAACAATGTTAGGTGGACGACGGGATATAGTATTAATCCTGAAGGAGCCAGAAAGCTGGTTGGTTGCAGTAGCAGATGGCTATGTTCAGTAGATAACTTTATTGGTGAGTCATATCGACACAAAGTCCAGTCAGTCGGTGTGCTGCCATATGCAATATATAGCCCTGGTGATATGGAGAGTGGAATTCAAAACAAGGTGGCCTTGGCTAAGGTGCCGCTACTTTTTAAGGCATCTCGAGAAACATATAGGTTTTATCGCTTTGTAAGAATGTATTTTTGGAATAAAAAATATAAAAATCAGAAGGGATAACATGAAAGCTACAAAAAATAATACAGGAATAGGTTGTGATAAAATACATGCAATATGGTTGGGGGACCGCTTGCCACCACTTGCACATGTATGTATTGATGATTGGAGTAAGCAGGGGTATGAATATAAAATATGGTTAGATTGCGACCCTAAAATAAAAGATTGGATAGCTGGGTGTGAATTTTCAAAGCGATGCTATGAAAAGGGGCTCTATGCTTTTGTGACTGATTATCTTCGCTTGAAAATTCTTGCTGAAGAGGGCGGTCTATATATGGATACGGATGTTACAATAAATAAAAACCCGTTTGGTATTTTCCATGAATATAATTTTGGGGTTGGTTATGAAGAGGGTGATAGAATTGGTACGGCAGTAATTTACGCCAAGCAGGATTCTTCTACATTAGCACGGTTGATCCATTTCTACGAGAATGAAATCATGAAGTCAGAGCTCTATATGGGGCCTGATATTATGACCCATATTCTTAAAAGTGAGTCGATTGTAGAAAATGTTGGGGTTTTTGATAAACATTATTTTTATGATTATAGTGGCGAAAAAATAAATTACACTCCACACCCAGATAGATATGTAACACACTGGTTTCAACATAGTTGGAAACGCTCAAACGGATTAGTATTTCTGAAATCAAAACATAAGGGTATGTTGGGGTTTCTATATGAATATCAAAAAGAGCTATTTCGCTTCAGGAGTTAAGGAATGATACGCTTTTTACATTCATTCTTAACGCTTGATATCGATGATAAAATGTGAGTTGCAGTTGGGAAACGTTGGTGAATAACTGTTAAAGTTCCAGTCAAATTTTTCTGGTTGGTATGAATTTGATGGTTGTGTTTAGTGAGCGCTACAGCAAGATGATGTTTGGGGCCGTTATTTTGTCTGGGCTGATGTTATCTTGGTTGTTCTTTAGCCACCAACTCCTCACCGGCGACCAGACCCAGATGCTCTACAAGGGTTACCTTGGGGCTTATGAGGGGGTCTGGCTCAGCTATGGCAATGCGGCGAGTGCGGTGGGCAATGTGCCGGGGAGCTTGTCGGCCTGGCTGATTGGCGGGCCGCTGCTGCTGTGGGATTCTCCCTATGCCCCCATGGTGTTGCTGCTGGCGATGCGGTTGGTCGGATTCCTGCTGTTTGATGCAGTGATCCGTCAGGTGTTTGATGACAGGGTGCGTCTGCTGTTTCTGGTGCTCTGCTGGCTTAACCCCTGGTTCCAGTACGAGAGTCTGCTCTACAACCCCTCCTATCTGTTCCTCTTCTCGGCCATGCACTGCTGGTCGGCCTGGCATATGCGCGAGCGGGCCTCCTTCTGGCACATGATCGTTCACCTGCTGGCCATCGGCATGGCGATGCAGCTGCACTACTCCTGGCCGCTGCTGGCGGTGATGTCCACCTATCTGTTCTGGCGCCGCATTCTCAAGGTGAGCTGGAGCGGGGTGGTGGTGGCTACCCTGCTGATCGGTGCCTCCCTGATCCCTTACGCCATGGAAGTGATGAGCAACAGCCATATTACCCAGAACGTCGATCCCGAGGCGCGCCAGCGCTATATCGGCTGGGGGCTGGTGCATGTCTATCCGGTGTTGAAATCAGTGCTCTACTGGCTGCGCTATGGCTCCTGGCTGTTTGCCAGTAAGCTGGTCAACGACACCCAGTTTATCTGGCTGGCGGGGCACGAATACCTGCAGATGGCAGCGATCTGGGTGTGGCGCATCGTGATTTACGGCGTGGGTTCTGCAACTGTGTTGCTGGCGGCCAAGGCCAACTGGCAGCTGTGGCGCGAACTCAAGCCGCATCTGTTGCGCAGCGACCGAGCGCCACTGGATGGCGAGAGCTGGCTCGGGCTCTATGCGCTGGCGGCGGTGCTGGCGGTGCTGGTGAGTGCGGCCCTGTCGCCCATCATCTTCAACTACTGGCACCTGATGCTGATCTTCCCCTATGCATTGTTCCCGATCCTGCTGCTGCTGGTGCGCTGGAGCCGCCGTTATCCCCAGTGGGTGGGCAAGGGACTGTTGGCTGCGACCCTGTTTTGCACTGTCGTCAACCTGATTGCCGCCACCGACAGCACCAAGTTCTCCTATCAGGCGGACTACCAGCAGCAGGTCGAAACCTATCTGCAAGAGGAAGGCCTCGCCCCTCGTCAGCCTTGATAACCCATCAGCCCCGCACACTTGCGGGGCTGATGCTATTTGGGGACGTGCTGGCTGGGCCGGTTATCTCTTCACATACATCAAAGGTGCGATCGCGCCGCGCTCCTATACTCCATCAAGATGCTCATCTCAGGAGTAAACGGCCATGCGTCTACTGTTTCTCTGCTGCTTGATCGTAGGGACTCCGCTGCTGGCGGCGCCGATCCAGCTCAAGTTGCTGGAGTGGGGCTATCTGCCTGCCGGGTATGAGCAGCAGTTTGCCGACTATGCCAGGGCCAACGGGATGGAGGTGACGGTCAGCCGGGTCGAACCGCTGCTGACCGACTTTGACAGCGTTTACCGGGCCTTGCGGACCCGCTCTGCCGACGTGGTGATACCGACCAGCTATTTCTACAAGGCGCATCATCACCCCCTGTTCAAGTTACTGCTGCCCATCGATTTCAGCCGTCTGAGCCACTATCCGGAGCTGAAACCGACCCTCAGGAATACCGAATATGACAAGCAGGGGGAACGCAATTACTCGGTCCCGTTCACATACGCCATGTTCAGCCTGGCCTACGACAGCAAACAGATTGCCCAGGCGCCGACCAGCTGGCAGGTGTTGGCTGATGACCTGCCCCAGGGGCAATTTGCCGTGTTTTGCGATCAGTTCGAGCCCCTGTTGTTCTCCGTGCTGCTCTCCCTTGGCAAATCGCCGGCCCTGTTTGCCAGTGGTGAGATGCTGGCCGATCAACCACTGCAGCAGGAGGTGGAGCGGCTCCTGACCCGGCGTCTGAAGTCCAGTCGCGGCTTCTGGTTCAATCAGACCAATAGCTGCGAGGCTCTGCGTCAGCAGCGGCTGGCCACCACCTGGGGACTGGAGCTGGTGGAGTGCAACCGGCAAAACGGCCAGCAATGGCGGATCGCCATGGTGCAGGAGGGGGCTATCTATGCGCTGGATGCGCTCTCCATCGCCCGCCATGTGAAGGATGACCCGGACAAGCTCAAGGCTGCCTACCTGCTGATCGACTTTCTGCTGAGTGCCCCGTTGCAAAGCCGGATGCTGGTGGGCACCCCCACCATATCGGGCAGCAACCTGGCTGCCCGACCCCCGCTTACTCCCGAGGAGCAGGCTGTGCTGCCCGAACGTGCCATGCCTGAATTTGATGAACGGCTGCTGGTGCCCGCGCTGCCCGCTCATATCAAAAACCGTTACAAGCGGATGGTGCAGCAGGCGCTGGTTGCCAGCGGCAAGGCGGAACTGGCCAAGCAGTGTCCCTGGGATGTGGAGAACTGACGTCTGCCCCGTGATTGACCGCTATCGTGGGAGCACCAAAACAACACTGCGGCAATTCTGGCTTTCTCTTGAACCGAGTGGCCTGGCCTCTCCGTCATCCCGAGGCTTGGCATGGTTCACGCCTCTTTCTTTTCCCGGCCTTCTCCCGGCGTTTATACCGGATCGATCTGTGCTCTCTTGCCGGTCTGACCGTGACCGCTGCGACAATATTGTGCGCGCACTCTTGATAGAGTGGTCATTTTGAGACTGGAGAACACCAGATGAAGCGAGTGCTATTTCCCATCCTGATGGCGGGCATGCTGGGGGCCTGCAGCAGCGCGCCGCAGCAACCGCAGTGTGCCGCGCTGGCCGGTGGCTGGCAGGTTCAGGCTCTGCCGAATACCCAGGCCGACGCCGCACTGGCCAGCGTGCTGGCTCGCATGAACACGGCCGCCAAGCTCGATGGCATCCGCGAGGTGCGCAGCCAGGTGGTGTCCGGGGTCAACTACGATATCGAATTCCAGCTCGACAACGGCGAAGTGTGGAACACCCGCGTCTATCGGGATCTGCAGGGCAACTACCAGATGACCCGGGTTGCCCAGCAGGGCGAACTGCCCCCGCTGCCATGCATCAAGGGGAAGTAACAACGACTCCCATCGAGCCCCTCGCCTGAGGGGCTCCTCTGGCCAGCCGGCTTCCGCTTTTCCTGTGCCGTGCGGCAAAGGTAGGATGAGCATTCATCTTTCGCGCCCGTGCCACAGGAGCCCGCCATGAGCCGCCACCCCTGCATCAAACACTGGAGCGAACTGCAAGAAGCGGAGCCGGGTTGCTACGCCGGCAGCCAGGAGCGACTGTCCCAGGGTAGCCCCCTCGGCAGGCACTACGGCTTTGCCCGCATCGGCATTCACCACGAACTGCTGGCCCCGGGTCATCGCACCAGCTGGCCTCACGCCGAAGAGACCGAGGATGAATTTGTTCACGTGCTGGAAGGCACCCCGGATGTCTGGCTCGATGGCGAGCTCCATCGGCTGCAGCCTGGCGACTCGGTCGGCTTCAAGGCGGGCGATGGCCTGGCCCACACCTTTATCAACAACACCGACAAGCCAGTGCGGCTGCTCTGTGTCGGCGACAGGGAGCGGGATGACAATCGCATCCACTATGCCCTACACCCCGAGCGCAATCGCCAGATCGGCGAGCGCCACTGGGACGATGTACCTGCCCGCGAGCTGGGGGATCACGATGGCCTGCCCGACCAGCTGCGCGAGAGCCAGGGGCCGTTTTAACGCCTGACTGCCCCTCTGAAACGCAACAGCCTGCCGGATGGCAGGCTGTTGGTTATCTGGTGGCTTGTTCCCGCGACGGTAATCCGATGTGATGCCGGCAATCCTTACTGCAGCTTGATCCCGCCCAGATAGTCGCGCTTGCCGAGATCGACCCCCGCCTGGCGCAGCAGGGCATAGGTCATGGTGAGGTGGAAGTAGAAGTTGGGAATGCCGTACTCATGAACGCAGGTATGGCCGTCCATCCCCTTGCCACCGGCCCAGTAGGGGAAGTAGTGGCCGCTTTCGTAATCGCTGTAGTCGGCGTCCAGCCTGCTTTGCAAAAAGGCGATGGTGTTGCCGATATGGGCGCGCAGATCCGCCATGGTTTTGGGTTCGTCCCCCATGGCCGGTGTCTCGCTGTGGCTGGCGGTGGCCACCACGGCGCGGGCCGAATCGCAGCAGATCAGCACCTGTTTGGCGAGCGGCAGCATGTCGACGATAAGGCGCTCGTTGAAGAAGTTCTCCACATTGAACTGTTTCGCCTCGGCATGGGATTGCGCCTTGGCCAGGCAGTGGTCGAGGTTGGTCAGCATCTTGATAAACTGGGCTGTGATATCGCGGTTCATGGTGCATTCCCTGTAGGTTGAAAGCGGCTTGGTGCGAGCGAGGTTCACTATAACGGATCCGCCTTTCGCTTCGAGCCCATGGCGGCAGAAAGCGCAGCATGCGCGCGTGTAGCGCGACAGGCTCTGCCTGCGCTCCCGAGTTTCCTCGCCGTGATGAGTCCCTCTTTGCCCCTTTTTTGATCTGCGACATACATCCCGTTTTTTCAGGGGCGTAGTCTGGCTCCGTTGTCCTGGGCACAGGCCTGGACACAGGAAAAGGAGAAAGTAATGAAGATCTATGATCGCAACAGAAACGTGCTCAACATCGGCCAGCGCGTAATGATTGCCGCCACCGGCGCCGTCGATACCCTGAAGGAGGCCCACACCGACAATATGACCCCCTATGAGGCAGAGCACGAGAAGTGCGTGCTGCTGGCAAACTCCGGGGAGCGTTACGCGCCCATCGAGTTGATTAGACTAGGCTGATAACCCGCTTTATCTGTCACCCTACTCTTTACAATTCACCCGGCCGCAGCACCTCGTCTGATGGCCGGGTTTCTGACTCCCCTACTGGCTTTACCACCAACGTTTATTACGTGGATGTGAGTCTGCGCCCCGGCCTTATCCATGGCCTCTTATGATGCCAATACGATGCAACTGGCCGGTATCCAGCCGGATTCGCCCCTTTCCCCTTGCACCCAGAGCCAGCCGGCCAGCTCACGTACTATCGTGACCAGCTCCCCCACCGCCACATCCAGCTCGCGGGCGGTGTAATCCTGCAGCGCGAGTGCCTCTTCCTCGCCGATGGGGGTGAGCAGCGACCGCGGGGCCCACCCCTCGTTGCCATCGGCCGTGATGGTACGTACCCAGCCTGGAAATTCGTCGTCTTCATGGCCGATACGCACCCGCTCTCCGGCCTGAAAGCCGATGGGATTGGGGTAACTGGTTTGGTGAGCAGTGGTAATCAATGCCTGCATGGTCTCTCTCCAGATGAGTCATCCTCTCGCCACTATCGCAGCAACCGATCAGCTTGGGGGAGAGAAGCTGCATATCGGCCTCGATTAATTCCCGGAAAAGAGAGGCGGGTCACGGCTTGAAGGGCAATGGGCAATTGCCTGCCAACCAAGCTCCATGCGAACCTTTACTTTCCTTTAATCCAATAAAAACAAAGACTATGTTCAGGAAAATAATGGTAACCGCCGCCCTGCTGTCGGCGGGTCTGATGTCTGGTTGTGCCTCCGTGCCCATGGCCGACACCTCGGCGGATGCCCAGGCCAAGCAGTTTGTCGCGCCGGCCAATGCCGCCAACCTCTATATCTATCGCAATGAAACCTTCGGGGCCGCCGTCAAGATGCCGGTGCTGGTGGATGGTATGGCGGTCGGCGACACCGTGGCCCACACCTATATCCTCAAGCAGGTGACGCCGGGCAGCCACACCATCACCTCCAAGTCGGAGAACGATGCCACCCTGACCCTCAGCACCGAGGCGGGTAAAAACTACTACGTCTGGCAAGAGGTCAAGATGGGCCTGCTGATGGCTCGCTCCAAGCTGAGTCAGGTCAGTGAAGAGGAGGGCAAACAAGGAGTGATGGAGAGCAAGTTGGTCAAGTGATCAGATTTCTTCACCTAAAAACACGGCGTAGCCTCACCAGCTACGCCTTCTGCCAGAAAGATGGGTGTCCCATATTTCCTGTCCGTGTAGGTTCGATTAGCGAAGCGTAATCGGACGATCGCGTAATGGAACATCCGCGTCATCATGGCCTGCAAGCAGATCGAAGTGAGGCAAGGCTATGCTTGGCTTTTCGGCCGAGGCGAGAGGAAGGGCATGGCCAACTGGCGGCGGGCATGGTGGCCCGGAGGAACCTGGTTCTTTACCGTCAATCTGCTGGAGCGGCGCAACAATCGGCTGCTGGTGGAGCAGATCGACCTGCTGCGCCACAGCGTTGCCAAGGTGCAACAGGCTCACCCCTTCGCCATTCACGCCTGGGTGGTGTTGCCCGACCATCTCCACTGCATCCTCTCTTTGCCGGAGGGAGACACCGATTTCCCCCTGCGTTGGCGGCTGATCAAAAGCCACTTTTCCCGTGCCTTACCGGTGAACGAGCGGCGCAGCCAGACCCGGTTACGCCACGGGGAGCGGGGCATCTGGCAGCGCCATTATTGGGAACACCTGATCCGGGATGAGCAGGATTACCGCCGCCATATGGATTACGTCCATATCAACCCGCTCAAACATGGTCATGTCACGCGGGTGGCCGATTGGCCGTATTCCACCTTCCATCGCTATGTGGCGAGCGGCGTCTATCCACCGGATTGGTGCGGGTCGGTGGATGGGATGTTGGAGGGATTGGAGTGAACCTCTCAAGGGTTTTAAGGCTCGAAGATATGATTGCTAGAATTCGCGATCGTCCGATTACGCTTCGCTAATCGAACCTACAAGTCCTGAGTTAGGGAAAGTGCGAATAAGCAGGTCATTTCTTCCCAAGCTGGCTCGCTGATTAAAATTTCGCGGATCCGGGCCGATTGTTCTCCCGTAAACACCTCGAATTAGCCTATTTAGGCCGTTTTTTCGCCATTCCTGGCGTTATTTCCGGTTTTTAGTGAGATCTCTCCCACTGACGTATCATCTGGTCCACCCGAAACAGGTTGGCCAGGGTGAATAACATCGCCAGTTGGTTATCGTTTTTCTGTAGCCCCTTGTATCTGGCTTTCACGAAGCCGAACTGCCGCTTGATGATGCGAAACGGGTGCTCCACTTTGGCCCGGATGCGGGCTTTCATGTATTCGATGTTGATGGCCGTTTTGTTCTTGCGTGGATGCTGTTTCAAGGTTCTTACCTTGCCGGGGCGCTCGGCGATCAGCCAGTCCACATCCACCTCGGCCAGCTCCTCGCGCTGTGGCGCCCCTTGGTAGCCGGCATCGGCTGAGACAAATTGCTCCTCTCCATGCAGCAGATTACCCAGCTGATTGAGGTCATGCTCGTTGGCCGCGGTGGTGACTAGGCTGTGGGTCAGGCCACTCTTGGCATCGACACCAATGTGGGCCTTCATGCCAAAGTGCCACTGATTGCCTTTCTTGGTCTGATGCATCTCCGGATCGCGTTGCTGCTCTTTGTTCTTGGTCGAGCTGGGTGCCTCAATGATGGTGGCATCGACCAAGGTGCCTTGAGTCATCATGACGCCTGCTTCGGCCAGCCAGCGATTGATGGTCTTGAACAATTGGCGGGCCAGTTGATGCTGCTCCAGCAGGTGGCGGAAATTCATGATGGTGGTGCGGTCCGGCAAGGCGCTATCCAGGGATAACCGGGCAAACAGACGCATGGAGGCGATTTCGTACAGAGCATCTTCCATCGCGCCATCGCTCAGGTTGTACCAATGCTGCATGCAGTGAATGCGTAGCATGGTTTCCAGCGGATAAGGTCGCCGGCCATTACCAGCCTTGGGGTAAAACGGCTCGATGACTTCCACCATGTTTTGCCATGGCAGAATCTGCTCCATGCGGGACAAGAAAATCTCTTTTCTGGTCTGACGGCGCTTACTGCTGAATTCACTGTCGGCGAAGGTGAGTTGATGACTCATGATGGCCCTCGGAAATGCGGCTCCGGATGAACATTATGATCTCATATCACAGACTTGTTCGCACCTTCCCTAGATCCTGAGATTAATGCATATCCAATAAGTGCATTATCTGATTTCAGAGCATGGTTCCAAAACATTTACTTGCCTGAGAAATATCCGGCTTACATAAGAAGAAAAGTTAGCGATGGTACGGTTAATTTGGAGTCTATGCCGCTTCTTCTCTCAGCAGTAATGCCGCCAGATGTAGCTAGTAAAATTCTAATCAATTAATTTTCATTCCGTTTATTTTTTCTAACTGCGAGGCATATTCGGATGGTCTCATATTTAAGGTTGTTGCGATGATGATATAAAAAACCAACCCGGCCTCAGCCGGGTTGGTTGCATCAATAGCGGGAAAAATCAGAGCGCTTCCAATCTGGCATATGCCGTCACCAGCCACTTGGCGCCGACGTCGTCGAACTGGATCTGCACCCGGCTTTGCTGGCCGACCCCTTCGAAGTTGAGCACTATCCCTTCCCCAAATTTCGGATGGAGCACCCGCTGGCCCAGCTTGATGCCGCTGGCGTCGAAGCTTTGTTGTACTTCGTTCTGGCTAAAGCGGCCGTACTGGGTGGGTCTGCTGACCTGAGTACGCAGGCGGATCTCTTCCAGACACTCGGCGGGCATCTCGCGGATAAAGCGGCTCGGCTTGTGGAACATCTCGCGGCCATAGATGCGGCGGCTCTCGGCATAACAGATGTAGAGCTTCTCCATGGCGCGGGTCATGCCGACATAACAGAGGCGCCGCTCCTCCTCCAGCCGGCCCGACTCCTCGGTCGATTGCTGGCTGGGGAACATCCCTTCTTCCACGCCGACCAGCAGCACCAGCGGGAACTCCAGCCCCTTGGCACTGTGCAAGGTCATCAGCTGCACTGCGTCGGCATATTCGTCCGCCTGATTCTCGCCGGATTCGAGCGCCGCGTGGGCGAGGAAGGCGGAGAGATCGCTCATGTCTTCCAGCTCGTCCGGGCGCTGGTACTGGCGGCAGGCGGTGACCAGTTCGTCCAGGTTCTCTACCCGCGCCTGGGATTTCTCGCCCTTCTCCGCCAGATACATCGCCTTGAGGCCGGAGTGCTGGATGGCGATATCCGCCTGCTGGTGCAGGGGCAGCAGGGAGACCTGCTCTTCCAGCGCGTCGATAAGCTCGACAAAGCCGCGTACCGCATTGCCGGCGCGACCGGTCAGCACCTTGTCATTGAGCAGCCCTTTGGCCGATTGCCAGAGGTTGAGCCCCTGATCCCGGGCGTTATTGCGCAGGATCTCGAGGGTGCGATCACCGATGCCACGGGTCGGGGTGTTGACCACCCGCTCGAAGCTGGCGTCGTCGCCACGGTTGTTGATAAGCCGCAGGTAGGCCATGGCGTCCTTGATCTCCTGGCGCTCGAAGAAGCGCAGGCCGCCGTAGATGCGATACGGCATGGCGTCCTGCATCAGCGCCTCTTCCAGCACCCGCGACTGGGCGTTGGAGCGATAGAGGATGGCGCAGTCGGCGAGCAGGCCACCTTTCTCTTTCCAGTCCTTGAGGCGGCCGACCACGAAGCGCGCCTCGTCCACCTCGTTGAAGGCGGCGTAGAGGGAAATCGGCTCGCCCTCGGCCCCCTCGGTCCACAGCTCCTTGCCCAGGCGCTCGGCGTTGTTGGCGATGACGCTGTTGGCCGCTTTCAGGATATTGGCGGTGGAGCGGTAGTTCTGCTCGAGGCGGATGGTCTCGGCGCCCTGATAGTCGGTCAGGAAGCGCTGGATGTTCTCAATCTTGGCGCCGCGCCAGCCGTAGATGGACTGGTCATCGTCGCCGACGATCATCACCTTGCCGCTGTTGCCCGCCAGCATCCGCAACCAGGCGTACTGGATGCCGTTGGTATCCTGGAACTCGTCCACCAGGATGTTCTGGAAGCGGTCGCGGTAGTGCTCGAGGATGTGCGGCTTGTTGAGCCACAGCTCGTGGGCGCGCAGCAAGAGCTCGGCAAAGTCCACCAGCCCGGAGCGATCGCAGGTCTCCTGATAGGTCTTGTAGATCTGCTGATAGGTGCGGGTGACGGGGTCGCCGTAGAGGTCGATGTCGCCGGGGCGCAACCCCTCGTCCTTCTTGCCGTTGATGTAGCCCATCACGGCGCGCGGGGCCCAGTGCTTCTCGTCGAGGTTGAGCGCCTTGAGCACCCGGCGGATGAGACGGTACTGGTCGTCGGAGTCGAGGATCTGGAAATCCTGCGGCAGCCCCGCATCCAGATGATGGGCCCGCAGCAGGCGATGGGCGATGCCGTGGAAGGTGCCGATCCACATGCCGCGGACATTGTCGCCGATCACTTTCTCGACCCGGCCACGCATTTCGGCCGCCGCCTTGTTGGTAAAGGTCACCGCGATGATGGAGAAGGGTGAACAGCGTTCCACCTGCATCAGCCAGGCGATACGGTGCACCAGCACCCGGGTCTTGCCCGAACCGGCACCGGCCAGCACCAGCAGGTTGCAGCGGGGGGCCGCTACCGCGTCTCTTTGCTTGTCGTTGAGCCCGTCGAGCAGGGTTGAAACGTCCATCACCACTCCTGTTTATTTATACAGGCGGCGATTATACGGCCATCCACCCGTCAGACCAAACCCAAAGTCAGGGGGCGGGCATCGGGGGAGGGGCCCGCATTCCGATGTGATGTCTACCTCGGGCGTAAATCGAAGAAGGGGATGAAGGGGAGCGGCGGCGCGCCTTGTCGGTGCAGCGTGGGAATTTGCGAGCCGGATCACGGACGGGCAGGGGGGAGAGATGAATCTCGGGAAAACGATTTACATTAACTCATTGAACAATAAGAAAAATATCGTTTTGGTCTTTAGCTATTCAGAACAAAAAACTTAAAAATCGCCAAAAAACAACATGTTATATAGTTACTTGCTTATAACTCAAACCGTTAGCGCAAACGTTTTTCTATTATCATCTGCTTGACCCCCACCCGGGCTGACTTAGAGTAAGTCTGCGTGCTAGTTGGCCTGCCCGGGCAGGCAAGCAGGTTCCCTCACTTAATAACAATCAAGGATACGATCGTGACTAAAGTGCTCAAGCTGGCCACCGTGGCCACCCTCACCCTCGCCGCCCTCTCAGCTCAGGCTGCTTCCGAGCCCGCCGTGATCTACGACACCGCCGGCAAGTTTGACAAATCATTCAACGAAGCCGTGTTCCGCAACGGCGTCGAAGTCTACAACAAGGACAAGGGCGTCAAGGTCAAGGAGTTCGAACCCCAGAACGAAGCCCAGCGCGAACAGGGCCTGCGCCGTCTGGCCAGCCGTGGCAACGGCCCTATCGTAGCGGTCGGTTTCAACATGGGCTCGGCAGTAGAGAAGGTCGCGACCGAATTCCCGAAAACCCAGTTCACCATCATCGACATGGTGGTCGACAAGCCGAACGTGCAGTCCGTCATCTTCAAGGAGCATGAAGGCTCCTTCCTGGTGGGCGCACTGGCGGCCATCGCCTCCAAGAGCGGCAAGGTCGGCTTCGTGGGCGGCATGGATATCCCGCTGATCCGCAAGTTCCAGTGCGGCTACGAGCAGGGCGCCAAGTACGTCAACCCGAAGATCGACGTGTTCCAGAACATGACCGGTTCCACCCCGGCGGCTTTTGCTGACCCGGCCAAGGGTGCCGAGCTGGCCAAGTCCCAGTTCGCCAAGGGCGCGGACGTGGTCTATGCCGCCGCCGGCGGTACCGGCATCGGCGTCTACCAGGCTGCCAAGGACGAGGGCAAGCTGGCCATCGGCGTGGATTCCAATCAGAACCACCTGCAACCGGGCACCATGCTGACCTCTATGGTCAAGTCGGTCGGCCTGGCCGCCTACCAGACCTGGGATGACGCCGCCAAGGGCGAGTGGAAGCCGGGCATCAAAAACCTGGGCCTGGCCGAGGGCGGTGTGGATTGGGCACTCGACAAGGATAACGAGAAGCTGATCACTCCGGAAATGAAGGCCAAGGTAGACGCCATCAAGGCCGACATCATCGCTGGCAAGATCAAGGTTCATGACTACATGAGCGACAACTCCTGCAAATACTAATCAGAACCTAGCTACGACTCTCAACGCACCGACCGGCCCGCACGGGCCGGTTTTTAGTCTTACTTCATGACACGCAGGGCTGCATCATGGACCAGACAGATCGCTATGCCATCGAATTAAGAGGTATCGATAAGCGGTTCGGCGACGTATACGCCAACAAGCTGATTGACCTCCAGGTTCGTAAAGGCAGCATTCACGGCATTGTCGGCGAGAACGGCGCCGGCAAATCCACCCTGATGAGCATTATTTACGGTTTCTACCATGCCGACAAAGGCGAGATGCTGATCGACGGGAAACCCTTCAAACCCCATGGCTCACAAGATGCGATTGCCGCAGGGGTGGGCATGGTGCACCAGCACTTCATGCTGGTGAACAACTTTACTGTTTTGGAAAACGTCATCCTCGGCGCCGAGAACGGCTGGCACCTGCGTCAGAGCGTGGCGGCGGCGGAAAAGCTGCTCGGCGAGCTGGCCCGGGACTATGGTCTCGAAGTGCCGCTGCACGAGAAGGTGGAAGATCTGCCGGTGGGCCTGCAGCAGCGGGTCGAGATCCTCAAGGCGCTCTATCGCGGCGCCCGCATCCTGATCCTCGACGAGCCGACCGGGGTACTGACCCCGCAAGAGGCGGATCACCTGTTCGAGGTGCTGAAAAAGCTGCGGGATCAGGGGGCGACCATCATCCTCATCACCCACAAGCTGCGGGAAATCCTGGCCATCACGGATCAGGTCTCCATCATGCGCCGTGGCGAGATGGTGGCCCACGTGGCCACCAAAGACACCGACAAGGAGCAGCTCGCCGAGCTGATGGTGGGGCGCAAGGTGCGCCTCAAGGTCGACAAGGGGCCGACCCAGCCGGGCGACGCCAAGCTCAAGGTCGAGGGGCTCAGCTATGTCGACGCCAGCAAGGTGGAGCGGGTCAAATCGGTCAGCTTCGAGGTGCGTGCCGGTGAAGTGGTCGGCATCGCCGGGGTCTCCGGCAACGGCCAGTCCGAACTGCTCAGCCTGCTGGGGGGCATCCTCAAGCCGAGCAAGGGGGGCTTTACCATCAGCAGTCGCGACGGGGTGCACCGGGTCAGCGCCGAGCATCCCGCCGATCCCGAGCTAGTGCGCAACTATGGCCTCGGCCATGTGCCGGAAGACAGGCACAAGATGGGCCTCATCAACCGCTTCGAGGCGAAAGAGGCCTTCATCCTCGGCTATCACCGCCGCCCGCAATACAACAAGGGGTGGCTGCAGAACAAAGACGCGATCCAGCAGGATTGCCAGGCCAAGATGGAGAAGTGGGACGTGCGCCCGCCCAGCCCCGAGCACAAGACAGCCAACTTCTCCGGCGGCAACCAGCAGAAGCTGGTGATCGCCCGTGAGGTGGAGCAAGACCCGGACGTGCTGCTGATCGGTCAGCCGACCCGCGGGGTCGACATCGGCGCTATCGAGTACATTCACCAGCAGGTGATCGCCATGCGCGACAAGGGCAAGGCGGTGCTGCTGGTGTCGGTGGAACTGGACGAGATCATGAGCCTGTCGGATCGCATCCTGGTCATCGCCGATGGCCGCATCGTCGGCGAGCTGGATGCCGCCAGGGCGGATGAGCGCACCATAGGTCTGATGATGGCGAATATCGTTCCCGATGAAGTGGCTGCTGGCCTGACACAAGGAGCGACGCCATGATGATCACCTCTGTTTGTCGACAGCGTGGTCTGATGATGGTCAATACATCCGTACCCGATGACGTGGCGGCCAGCCCGACACAAGGAGCGACGCCATGAGGATCACATCTGTTTGTCGTCAGCGCGGTCTGATGATGGTCAATACATCTGTGCCCGATGACGTTGCCAAGGAGGCCCGCTGATGAGCCAAGTTCGTGTCCCTGCCTGGGTCTCCGTGGGCGTCTTGTCTGCGGTCAATATTCTGCTGGCCTTCCTGGTGTCGGCCATCCTGTTCTACTACCTCGACATCAACCCGGTCGATGCCGCCGAGATCATGTGGTACGGCGCCTTCGGCACCGGCGAGGGGATAGGTTTCACCCTCTACTACGCCACCGGCTTCATCTTCACCGGTCTGGCGGTGGCGGTGGCCTTTCACGCCGGCCTGTTCAACATCGGCGGTGAGGGGCAGGCCTACATAGGCGGCCTCGGCGTCGGCCTGGTCTGTCTGCTGCTCGGCGATGTGCTGCCGTTTGCCCTGCTGCTGCCGCTGGCCATCATCGCCGGCGGCTTGTTCGGCGCGGCCTGGGCCTTTATCCCGGCCTGGCTGCAAGCCAAGCGCGGCAGCCACATCGTCATCACCACCATCATGTTCAACTTCATCGCCGCCTCACTGATGGCCTATCTGCTGGTGGAGGTGTTTAAGCCGCCCGGATCCATGGCCACCGAGAGTCGGGTGTTCGCCGAGGTGAGCTGGTTGCCCAAGCTGAGCACCATGGCGGCCAGCTTCGGGATGGAAGTGCCCAACAGCCCGCTCAACATCAGTTTCGTCTGGGCGTTGATCTGCGCGCTCCTGGTGTGGGTCTTCATCTGGCATACCCGCTGGGGTTACGAGATCCGGGCGGTGGGGGCGAGCCAGAGTGCTTCCGCCTACGCGGGCATCTCCTATCCCAGAGTGGTGATCCTGGCCATGGTGATCTCCGGCATGCTGGCGGGCTTCTTTGCCCTCAACGTGCTGCAGGGGGAGCTGCACCAGATCAAGCTCAACTTCGTGGAAGGGTTTGGCTTCACCGGCATCGCGGTGGCCCTGATGGGGCGCAACCACCCGGTCGGCGTCATCATCGCCAGCCTGCTGTTCGGTTTCCTCTATCAGGGGGGCGCCGAGCTCAGCTTCGAATTCGGCGTTGACCGCAACATAGTGGTGGTGCTGCAGGGGCTGGTGATCCTGTTCTGCGGCGCGCTGGAGCACATGATGCGCCCGCGCATCGAGCAGCTCTATCTGGCCTTTGCCAGCCGCTCAACTGCACAAGTGAAGGGGGCCTGATCATGGATGACTTCGCCAACCTGCAATCACTGGCCCAGCACCTGACCGTCGAGGGGGTATCACCATGTTTGAACTGCTGATCCTGATGCTGGATGCCACCATCCGCACCGCGCCGCCTCTCATACTGGCGGCCATGGCGGGCATGTTCTGCGAGCGCTCCGGGGTGGTCAACATCGCCCTGGAGGGCAAGCTGCTGGCGGCCGCCTTTGCCGGCGGTGCCGCCGCCGCGGTCTCCGGCTCGGCCTGGATCGGGCTGGGGGCCGGGGTGCTGGTCTCGGTGTTGTTTGCCCTGATGCACGGCTTTGCCACCATCACCCACCGGGGTGATCAGGTGGTGAGCGGCATGGCCATCAACATACTGGCGGCCGGCCTGACCGTTACCCTGGGCCGTTACTGGTTCGATCAGGGGGGCCAGACCCCGGCGCTCTCCGGTGATGCCCGTTTCGCCCCCATCGATCTGCCCTATGCCAAGGAGCTGTATGACGTGCCCGTCATCGGCCAGCTCTACAGCGAGCTCCTGAGCGGCCACTCCCTGCTGGAGTACCTGGCGTTCGCCGCCGTGCCGCTGGCCTGGTGGGTGCTGTTTCGCACCCGCTTCGGGCTGCGGTTACGGGCGGTGGGCGAGGCCCCGGCGGCGGTCGATACTGCCGGCATCTCTGTGGTGCGGATGCGCTACACGGCGCTCATCATCGGCGGTCTGCTGGCGGGGTTGGGTGGCGTCTACCTGTCGGTGGCCCAGACTGCCCAGTTCATCCCTAACATGAGCGCGGGCAAGGGCTTCATGGCGCTGGCCGCGCTGGTGTTCGGCAAGTGGCGCCCCTGGAACGCCATGGCTGCCTGTCTGCTGTTCGGCTTCCTCGATGCGGTGGCCATTCGCCTGCAAGGGGTGAGCGTGGGGGGCTTTGCCATCCCGGTACAGGCCATCGAGGCGCTGCCCTATATCCTGACGGTGTTCCTGCTGGCCGGTTTTATCGGTCGAGCGGTGGCGCCCAAGGCACTCGGCACCCCTTATGTGAAGGAGCGGGAGTAGCGTCTACGCGTGCTCTATGCCCGGGGCCCCATTGGCGGGCCCCGTTCCAAAGCCCCCTCGTTATAGAGGGGGCTTTTGTTTTTACAGGATCTGGCGCTGGCAAATTGCTCGACAAGAGGTTGATGCGCGATGACGACCCGTTTCCGGCCCATTGGAGTTACAATACCGGCCTCCATGTGACCACTGCAGGTCAGATGCACCGAACTGAAAGGGTCTCTTGTTATGATGAAGCTTCGTTATCCCCTGATTTTTCTGCTGTTGACAAGCTGCCTCATCTTCGCGTTCTACGTTACCCGGCCAGAGATGCCGGAGCATGCCGACTACTATCCCGCCGCACGGGACATCAATGACTTCACCTTTACCGACGCGGACAATCAGCCCTTTACCCCCGCCAATCTGCTGGGACACTGGACCTTCCTGTTCGTCGGCTACACCTTCTGCCCCGATATCTGTCCCACCACCATGGCCGATTTGCGTTCCATCTACGGCGAGCTCAAGCAGCTGGCACCCAACAGCCAGGTGGTGTTCGTCTCGGCGGATCCCCAGCGGGATACCCTGGAGCGCCTCAAGACCTACACCGCCTTCTTCAATCCCGAATTCAAGGCGGTGACGGCGGATCACGACAAGCTGTTTCCCTTCGTGCGCAACCTGGGGCTCATCTACTCCATCGCCAATCAGGGGGAGAAGGATTACCTGATCGATCACTCCGCCTCCATCGTGCTTATCAATCCCAAGGGCAAGCTGCAGGGCGTGTTTCGCCCGCAGGTGGCGCCGGGTCAGGTGCCACGGGTGCAGATGGCGACCCTGCTCTCTGACTTCTCCCGCATTCTGAAGCTGTCGGGCAACCGGGAGTGACCCGTCCGGTTGCGCCCTGGTGGCGGGATCCCGCCCGCCACGGCGCCGTCTTTGCCCTCGCCCTGCCCATGGTGTTTTCCAACATCACCACCCCCATGCTGGGGCTGGTGGACACCTGGGTGATCGGTCATCTCGGCGAGGCCTGGTTTCTCGGCGGCGTGTCGGTCGGCTCGACCCTCATCAACCTGATCTTCTGGCTGCTCGGCTTCCTGCGGATGTCCACGACCGGGCTCACGGCCCAGGCCCATGGCGCCGCCGATCAGCGCGCCCAGCTTGATGCCCTGGTGCGGGCGCTGGGGCTGGCCATCGTCATGGGATTGGGGCTGCTTGTGCTGCTCTTTCCCCTGCTGCCCTGGCTCATCGCCCTGAGTGGCGGCTCCGCCGAGGTGCAGCTCTATGCCGGCCAGTACGTGGCGGTGCGGATCTGGAGTGCGCCGGCGGCGCTGTGCAATCTGGTGATCATGGGCTGGCTGCTGGGGATGCAGGATGCCCGCAGTCCCATGGTGATGCTGATCCTCACCAATCTGGTCAACATGGCGCTGGATGCCCTGTTCGTGCTGGGGCTGGGCTGGCAGGTGCGCGGCGTGGCCGCGGCCTCTGTGCTGGCGGATTACGGCGCGCTGGCGGTCGGCATCTGGCTGGTTCGCCACCATCTGCGCCAGTTGTTGCCCGAGGTGTGGCAGGACGGCTGGCAGCGCTGGCGGCGACTCGCCCCCCTGAAGCGGCTGCTCGGGCTGAACCGGGATATCTTCCTGCGGGCACTCTGTCTGCAACTCTGTTTTGCCTTCATGACCCTGCAGGGAGCCAGGCTGGGGGACGTGGCGGTGGCCGCCAATGCGGTGCTGCTCAACTTCCTGATGCTGATCTCCTACGGGCTGGACGGCTTTGCCTACGCGGTGGAGGCCATGGTGGGCCGCGCCATCGGCCAGCGGGATCGCCAGAAGCTGCGGGAGGCCATCCTGCTCAATCTGGGCTGGGCCGCCCTGATCGCGGCCGGATTTACCCTAGGATTTGCCCTGCTGGGCAGCCAGTTTATCGGCCGGATCACCGATATCCCTGAGGTGGTGGCCGCGGCCAATGGCCAGCTGCCCTGGCTGGTGGCCATGCCGCTGCTGGCGGTCTGGTGCTTCCTGCTGGACGGGGTCTTCATCGGCGCCACCCGGGCGAAGGAGATGCGCAACAGCATGCTGCTGGCGGTCTTCGGCGGTTTCTTCCCGGTCTGGTGGCTGACCCAGTCGTGGGGCGTGGCCGCCCTGTGGGCGGCGATGGCCGCGCTCATGGTGGGGCGCGGCCTGACCCTGGGGTTCTTGTGCTGGCAACTGGAGCGCAGCGGCCGTCTGATCGACGCCAGCCACTGATTTTTCTGCCTTAAAGGGCGCCTTCGTAGCCCAGCTGGCGCCAGCTCTCGTAGACGAACACCGACACCGCGTTGGAGAGGTTCATGCTGCGGCTCTGGGGCAGCATGGGGATGCGCAGCCGCTGTTCGAACGGCAGGCTCTCGATAAGATCCGCAGGCAGGCCGCGGCTCTCCGGGCCGAACAGCAGGGCATCACCCAAGGAAAACTGGGCCGCCGAGTGGGCTGTGCGCCCCTTGGTGGTGCAGGCGAACACCCGCTTCGGCGCCACCGCCGCCAAGAAGGCTTCAAAGTTCGGCCAGCGCTTCACCTCTGCAAATTCGTGATAGTCGAGCCCCGCCCGCTTCACCCGCTTGTCATCCCACTCGAACCCCAGCGGCTCTATCAGGTGCAGCCGGTAACCTGTGTTGGCACAGAGCCGGATGATGTTGCCCGTATTGGGCGGAATTTCGGGTTGGTAGAGCACGATATCGAGCATGGCAGGGCTCCTGCTGGGACGGAAAGGGCGCCAGCATACCCAGCGCCCGTGGCGTTGAAAAGATCAGGCGATGGGCAGGCGGATGGTAATGGTCAGTCCGGTCGGCTGGTTGCTGCTGGCCTGGATGGTGCCGCCGTGGCGATGGATCGCCTCCGAGGCGATGGCAAGCCCGAGCCCTGTGCCACCCGTCTTGGCGTTGCGGGCATCGTCGACCCGGAAGAAGGGCAGAAACAGCTGCTCCTGTTGCTCCGGCGGCACGCCTGGGCCGTCGTCGCGGATGATCATCACCCACTCCAACCCTTCCCGGTACCACTCCACCTTGATGAATTCACGGGCATATTTGAGCGCGTTACGCAGCGGATTTTCCACCGCCCGCGCCAGCAGCTCGGGCCACATCGGCAGCGACTCGGCCGGCAGTGGCGGCAGACGCAGCTGCTTGCCGCTCTGGTTGGCCTCGAACATGGCGTCTTCCAGAATGGGCTCCAGCAGCTCGGCCAGCGGTTGCACCACGGGGGCCTCCACATGCTGCTGTACCCGCGACAGATCCAGCAGGTCGCCGATCAGCTTGTCCAGCCGGCCAATCTCCGACTCTATCCGCGCCAGTTCGGCGCTGTCGCCCTGCTTGCGGCGGATCAGGGCCTGGGCCAGCTGCATCCGTGTGAGCGGGCTGCGCAGCTCGTGGGATATGTCGGAAAGCAGCTGTTTCTGCTTCTGGATCATGCTCTTGAGGGTATCCACCATGTGGCTCACGTTGTCGGCCAGCTGGCCTATCTCGTCACCCCGGCCGAGGTTGGGGATCTGGGTCTCCAGGCTGCCGGCAGCCAGCAGGGAGACCGCTTTTTGCAATTGCAGTATGGGGCGGGTCAGGCGCCAGGCGAGCAGCAGGCAGAGCGGGGTGCTGACCAGCATGGCGACCCCGAGGATGCGGATCGGGTGATCCAGGATCTGGATGAACAGGAACAGATAGGGGGTATCGACGTTGAGCCCGAAATAGACGTGGTATTGCTGGCCGCGATGCTCCATCAGAAAGGGGCCGGCGATGGCCTTGCGATCCTCGTGACCCAGCATGGGGTGGTTGGGATTGTCGGCATCTACCATGAAGCGAACCACGAACTTGCGGGGATGGACGGTGGACTGGATCTGGCCGTTGGCACCGCGCACATAGACGTTGTCCACCGGCAGCATGGTGATCTTCTCCATCGCCTTTGCCAGCTCGAAATCCCGCGCCGGGTCTGCGGCATCCTTGAGGATCTGCACGTTGTGTTGCATTCGCATCACCTCGTGGGCAGGCAACGGGAGCTGGTTGCGCGGATCCAGGTTGGGCAGGCTGATGACGGCGGCCATCATCACCAGCAGGATCAGCCAGAACCAGACGAAGATCTGGGTGGAGAGGCCGCTGATCGAGGGCGCCTTGATTACTCCTGTTCTAGCCACAGATAGCCGCGCCCCCGTACAGTCTTGAAGCGGGGCTGGCCATCGAGCCGTTCCGGCAACTTCTTGCGCAGGTTGCTCAGGTGCATGTCGATGGCGCGATCGAAGGGCTCCAGCTTCTTGCCGAGCACCTGCTCCGAGAGGTGACTCTTGCTGATGATCTGGCCCGGGTTGCGCAGCAGGCACTCCAGCAGGCCGAATTCGGTGGCGGTCAGCTCCAGCGGCTGTTCGCCGCAGCACGCCTGCTGCAGGCCCGGTTGCAGTACGATGTCCATGAAGTGGATTTCGTCGGAGCCGTGGCCGCGTTGGGGCTGATGATTCTGGGTGCGGCGCAGGATGGCCCGCACTCTCGCCAACAGCTCCCGATCATCAAATGGCTTGGCCAGATAGTCGTCGGCGCCGGCCTCCAGGCCGTTGACCCTGTCCTGGCTGTCGCCGCGGGCGGTCAGCATCAGCACCGGGGTGTCGTGGGTCTTGCGCAGCCGGGTCAGCATGGCAAAGCCGTTCAGTTTGGGCATCATCACGTCCAGCAGCACCAGGTTGAAGCGTTGTTCCGTCAGGCGCTGCAATCCCTCTTCACCATCCTCGGCGACCGTGACCTGAAATCCTTCCAGGGTCAGAATTTCGGTGAGCAGCTGGGTCAATTCAAGATCGTCATCGACCAGGAGTATTCTGTTCATCGGGTGTTCTTCCGCAGATTTTCGCGCCAAACTGACGCCGGGGTGAAGGTATAATAATTTTTTACGCGACAGAGGAAAGCCGGATTTGAGCCATCAACACTATTCCCGTTGGGTGACCTTTGCCAGCATGGCGGCGGTTGCGACAGCCACCCTGCTAATCATCGGCAAGCTGATCGCCTGGATCATGACCGACTCGTCGACCCTGCTGGCCTCCCTCACCGACTCCTTCATGGATGTCAGCGCCTCCATCATCAATCTGCTGGCGATCCGCTATGCGCTGGCTCCCGCCGATGACGAACACAGCTTTGGCCACGGTAAGGCCGAGTCCCTGGCCGGGCTCATCCAGGCGGCGTTCATCTCGGGCTCGGCCCTGCTGCTGGTGATGCACGGCATCTCCTCCCTGCTCAACCAGACGCCCATTCTGCGGCTGGAGGCGGGGATCTGGGTGACGGTCGGTTCCATCGTGCTGACCCTGCTGCTGGTCAGCTTCCAGAGTTTTGTCATCCGCAAGACCAACAGCGTGGCCATCAAGGCGGATATGCTGCACTACCGCTCCGATCTGCTGCTCAACGGTGGCGTGTTGCTGGCGCTGGTGCTGGCGGGGCAGGGCTGGTATTGGGCAGATGGCCTGTTTGCCGTGCTGATCGGGGGCATTTTGCTGTGGGGCGCCGTCCATATCGGCTACGAGTCGGTGCAGGCGCTGCTCGATCGTCAGTTGCCAGCGGAAGAACAAGCGAGAATAATGACCCTCTGCTGTGCCGTAGATGGCGTTCACGGCGTCCACGATCTGCGTACCCGTCAATCCGGGCCGACCCGATTCGTTCAGTTGCATCTGGAACTTGACGATCAGATCCCCCTGGTCAAGGCCCATCAGATAGCCGATGAAGCCGAGCAGGCGATACGCCAGGCATTCGAGCGAATGGATGTCATCATCCACATGGACCCCATCTCGGTACTGATAAAAGAACAACAGAGTCCTCACCCCGAACAACAGTAGGTTGCACCACATGGATGATCTGGTTGCCAAAACCTGGCAAAAAATTCAGCAAGAAGCGCTCTGCATGGCGGCCGAAGAGCCCATGCTGGCCAGCTTCTTCCACTCCACCATTCTCAATCACAAGAATCTGCGTTCGGCTCTCAGCTTTCAGCTGGCCAACAAGCTCGACAGTGCCACCATGCCCGCCATCGCCCTGCGCGAGGTGATCGAGCTGGCCCTGCGCAGCGAACCCGAACTGCTGGCCATGGTGGCTGCCGATATCTGCGCGGTGCAGGAGCGCGACCCGGCGGTCGATCTCTTCTCCACCCCGCTGCTCTACCTCAAGGGCTTTCATGCCCTGCAGGGTTACCGGGTCGCCAACTGGCTGTGGCGCCAGGGGCGCCGTTCCCTGGCCCTCTATCTGCAAAACCAGATCTCCGTGGTGTTCGGGGTGGATGTGCACCCGGCGGCGCGCATCGGCAAGGGCATCATGTTTGACCATGCCACCGGTATAGTGGTGGGTGAGACGGCGGTGATTGAGGATGATGTCTCCATCCTGCAGAGTGTGACCCTGGGCGGGACCGGTAAGGAGAGCGGCGATCGTCATCCCAAGATCCGCGAAGGGGTGATGATAGGGGCGGGCGCCAAGGTGCTCGGCAATATCGAAGTGGGCAGGGGCGCCAAGATAGGTGCCGGCAGCGTGGTGATCAACCCGGTGCCGCCCCATACCACGGTGGCCGGGGTGCCGGCCAAGATTGTGGGCCACCCGGAGTGCGACAAGCCTTCCCTGGATATGGATCAGTGCCTCTGATCCCCTGACCGAGACGATTCGATGGCCAAGCGCTGGTCAGGTTATCTGATCCTGGGGATGTGGCTGCTCAACCTGCTGCATCTCTATCTGGGATTCTCCCCCTGGCCCGCGGCCATCGCGGCCTGGGCAGCCTCTCTCCTCACCTGGCCCTGGCTGGTGGGGGCGGCCAGACGCCAGGCGCTGGCCCTGTACGGAGCGGCCCTGTTGCTGTTGCTCTTCGCCTGGTGGCAGGGGGCCAGCCTCAAGGCCGGCGACTGGCTGCTGCCCAACATCAACATGCTCACCATGTTTGCCGCGGTGAGCACCCTCAACCTCGCCACTTCCGGCCTGCTCACCGGCACCACCTCCTGGCCCGGTCGCAAGGGGTTGTGGAGCACCATGGCCAGCCTCAACCTGCTGGGGGCCGTCATCAACCTTTCGGTGCTCTTCATCATCGGCGATCGGCTGGAACGCAACGGCACCCTGGAGCGGCGCCAGGTGATGGTGCTGAGCCGGATCTTCTGCGCAGCCGCCTTCTGGTCCCCCTTCTTCGTCGCCATGGCGGTGGCGCTCACTTATGCCCCCGGTCTGCAACTCTCGGCGATCCTGCCCTTCGGCATCGTCGGCGCCCTGCTGGCGATGGGGCTGACGGCCTGGCAGGTGGAGCGGCTCGGCGTGCAGGATTTTGCCGGGTATCCGCTGCGCCTGCAGACCCTGGGGCTGCCGGTGGCGCTGGCGTTGCTGGTGCTGCTCATCAAGCAGATCTGGCCAGAGCTCGGCATTCTGGCGGTGATCGCCCTGGTGGCGCCGCTGCTGGCACTGATCTTCATGCCTAGTGCCGGGCGTAAGGCGGCCCTCAAGCGCCAGGTGGTGGAGCGCTTCCCCGCCATCGGCGGCCAGCTGGTGCTGTTTCTCGGGGCGGGTCTGCTGGCTGCCGGCATCAACAGCGCCCTGTCGGTGATCGATCTGGGAGGCGGCCACGGGCTGCCGTTCTTCAACCACTTCGGCTGGCTCGAAGCCTCCCTCACCCTGCTGCTGATCCTGCTGGTGGCCATCGTCGGGGTGCATCCCCTCATCAGCATCTCGGGGTTGGCTCCCCTGCTCTGGCCCCTGGCGCCGGATCCCAGCCTGCTTGGCATGAGCTTTTTGCTGGGTTGGGGGCTCGCCACCGGCACCAGCCCGCTCTCGGGATCCAACCTGGCGCTGGCCTCTCGCTACAACCTGAGTGCGGGGTCTATCCTGCGCTGGAATCTGGGCTACGGCCTGTCGATGTACTGTGTCGCCTGCCTGTTGCTGGGGGCCTATATCGCCCTGTACGGCTGATGGTCGGGGCTGGTCCCGACTTGGGGAGCAGGATGCGAGAAAAATAGACGCATATTTGGACAATACCTCTACGGAAGGCGCATTTTACAGCGTGCTGGCTTGTTTGTGCCGATGTGCTCGGGGTATGCTGGCTTCACGCGCTTGAATCGCCCTCTGTGGGGCATCGCAATTGAACAAACAGGTATGCATATGTCACTAGAAGTCCTTGAGCAACTCGAATCCAAAGTACAATCCGCCGTCGACAACATCTCCCTGCTGAAGATGGAGCTGGACGAGCTGAAAGAGCAGAACAGCAAGCTGCAAGACGAGAACCATCAGCTGCGCAACGAACACGTTGCATGGCAGGAGCGTCTGCGTGCCCTGCTGGGCAAGATGGATCAGATGGGCGAAAGCATCTAATCCGTCGCTATACGCGAGAATTGAAAACGGGCCGCTCCATGAGCGGCCCGTTTGTCTTGGCGCAGCGGGGGATCACAGGGCAAGCAGCTGCTTGACCGTCTTCTCGATGCCGTCCGCGGCCTCCACTATGTTGCTGGCCAGCATGTAGGCGGGAGTGGAGATCACCTTGCGCTCCTGATCCACCACGAACTCGTTGACCGGGCAGTTGAGATGGCTGCCGCCCATCGTCTCGATGGCGTTGGCGATGCCCTCATCGTGGCCTATGGTGGCCAGGGTGCCGGCGCCGTAGATAAGCGGGATCATGGCCGGGGCGATGCAGATATAGGCCGCCGGTTTGCCGGCCCTGGCAAAGCTCTGGCAGGCCTTTAGCACATCCGGCTGGATCTGGCACTCCGCCCCCTTGATGGCGAAGTCGCACAGGTTCTTGGCGGCGCCAAAGCCGCCGGGTACCAGCAGGGCGTCATAATCGGCCGCATCCAGCTCGGCGACATCTTTGATCTGGCCGCGGCAGATGCGGGCGGCCTCGATCAGCACGTTGCGACTATCTCCTTCACTCACCTCGCCAGTCAGGTGGTTGATCACGTGGAGTTGCGCCACGTTCGGGGCAAAGCATTGGGTGGTGGCGCCATGGCGTGCCAGCGCCAGCAGACTGATGACGGCTTCATGGATTTCTGCCCCGTCGAAGACGCCACAGCCACTCAAAATCACGGCCACTTTTTTCATGGAAAACTCCTCGTTGTTGAAAATGTGAGCCAGGATGGATTGTTGTACTTTTGTATGGTTATCGCTCGCCATCCGCTGGTCAAGTCATCTTGCTGTGCTAGGATTGTTTCGTTTTGGATCCTGCCGTACCTACTCCCTTAAAACTTTTTCCACATTGATCGAGATCATTTTAATGGTCTATCGATCTTGCTTTGTGTTTGTATTTGATTGTTTTTAATGGCATTTTTGGTTTTTGCGCACAGCTTTATCACTGCTGGCAATAATTCGCCCCATTTTTGAACACAGAGTTATCCACAGATTTTTATCCCGTCAGCAGCCATGCAGGCTGTTACCTGGCCCCTTGGTGTGAAGGGGGCCCTGTGGCATCCTAGCGGCTGTTTATCTCTGGCAGGACGATTTCATGGCCCCTAGCAACCCCCTTATTCTGGTCGACGGCTCCTCTTATCTTTACCGCGCCTTCTTTGCCTCGCAGCAGGCCGATCTGCGCACCTCGACCGGTTTGCCGAGCGGCGCCGTCCGTGTCATGGCCAACATGATGCGCAGCCTGCGCAAGCAGTATCCCGACTGCCATGTGGCCGTGGTGTTCGATGCCAAGGGCAAGACCTTCCGCGACGATATCTATCCCGAATACAAGGCCAACCGGGCCAGCATGCCGGACGATCTGCGCAGCCAGGTCGCCCCCATCCACCAGATGATCAAGGCGATGGGTTTCCCCTTCCTGATGGTGGAAGGAGTGGAGGCCGACGACGTGATCGGCACCCTGGCCCGCCAGGCAACCGAGAAGCAGTTGCCGGTGCTGATCAGCACCGGCGACAAGGACATGGCGCAGCTGGTCTCCGACCATGTCACCCTGATCGACACCATGAAGGACGTGAAGACCGATAGGGAAGGGGTGATCGAGAAGTTCGGCGTGCCGCCCGAGCTCATCATCGACTACCTGGCCCTGATGGGAGACAAGGTGGACAACATCCCCGGCATGACCGGCGTCGGCGAGAAGACAGCCCTGGCCCTGCTGCAGGGTATCGGCAGCATCGACGAGCTCGCCGCCAATCTGGACAAGGTGGCGGCGCTCGGCTTCCGTGGATCCAAGACCTTTGCCGACAAGTTCCGCGAGCAGGAGGAGCAGGTACGCCTCTCCTATACCCTCGCCACTATCAAGACCGACGTCGAGCTGGAGCAGAGCCTGGAAGAGCTGCAGCTCGGCCCCATCGACAAGGAGGCCCTGCTGGCGGTCTATCGCGAGTACGAGCTGCGCAACCTGATTAAAGAGCTGGAGTCCGGCGGTGAGGAGAGCGGCGCCGAGGGTGATGAGGAAGGCACAGCCCCGGCAGCTGCCATCGAAACCGACTACCGCTGCATTCTGGACGAGGCCGAATTCGATGAGTGGCTGGCACGCCTGCAGGCGGCCCCGCTGTTTGCCTTCGACACCGAGACCACCAGTCTCGACTATATGGAGGCGCGCATTGTTGGCGTCTCCTTTGCCATCGAACCGGGCAAGGCGGCCTACGTGCCCTTCGGTCACGACTATCTGGGGGCGCCGGTGCAGCTGACTGAGGCCGTGGTGCTTGGCAAGCTCAAACCACTGCTGGAAGATCCGGCCCGCCTCAAGGTGGGGCAGAACCTCAAGTACGATCGCAACGTGCTGCTCAATCACGGCATCGAGCTGCAGGGCATCGCCTACGACACCATGCTCGAGTCCTATGTGCTCAACTCCACCGCTAGCCGTCACGACATGGACTCGCTGGCCCGTAAGTATCTGAACGTCGAGACCATCTCGTTCGAAGATATCGCCGGCAAGGGGGTCAAGCAGCTTACCTTCAACCAGATCGAACTGGAGCAGGCGGCTCCCTATGCGGCGGAAGATGCCGACATCACCCTGCGTCTGCATCAGGCGCTGTGGGGCAAGCTCTCTGCCGAGCCGGGTCTCGCCAAGGTATTCAGCGAGATCGAACTGCCGCTGCTGCCGGTGCTGGCGCGGATGGAGCGACTCGGTACCACCATAGAGCCCAAGCTGCTGCATCAGCAGAGCCAGGAGATCGAAGTGCGACTGGCGGAGCTGGAGAAGCAGGCTCACGAGCTGGCCGGACAGGAGTTCAACCTCTCCTCGCCCAAGCAGCTGGGGGAGATCCTCTTTACCAAGCTGGGGCTGCCGATCATCAAAAAGACCCCCAAGGGAGCGCCATCCACTGCGGAAGAGGTGCTGGCCGAGCTGGCGGAGACCTATGAGCTGCCGCAACTGCTGATGGAGCACCGTGGGCTGGCCAAGCTCAAGTCCACCTACACGGACAAGCTGCCGCTGATGATCAAGCCGCAGACCGGGCGGGTGCACACCTCCTATCACCAGGCGGTGGCGGCGACCGGTCGGCTCTCGTCCACCGATCCCAACCTGCAGAACATCCCGGTGCGCAACGAACAGGGGCGTCGCATCCGGCAGGCCTTCATCCCGTGCGCCGGTTACAAGCTGGTGGCGGCGGACTACTCCCAGATCGAGCTGCGGATCATGGCCCACCTCTCCGGTGACAAGGGGCTGCTGACCGCTTTCGCCGAGGGCAAGGACATCCACAAGGCGACCGCCGCCGAGGTATTCGGGGTTGAACTTGATGCGGTGACCAGCGACATGCGTCGCAGCGCCAAGGCGATCAACTTCGGCCTCATCTACGGCATGAGCGCCTTCGGTCTGGCCAAGCAGCTGGGGATCGGCCGTGCCGAGGCGCAGAAGTACATGGATCTCTACTTCGAGCGCTACCCGGGTGTGCTGGAGTACATGGAGCGCACCCGCCAGCAGGCGGAAGCCCAGGGCTATGTCGAAACCCAGTTTGGTCGCCGTCTCTATCTGCCGGACATCAAGTCGCGCAATGCCGGTCTGCGCAAGGCGGCGGAACGGGCTGCCATCAACGCCCCCATGCAGGGGACGGCCGCCGACATCATCAAGCGCGCTATGATCAACGTGGATGGCTGGATCCGGGGGATTGAAGACGAGTCGATCCGCATGCTGATGCAGGTGCACGATGAACTGGTGTTCGAGATCCGCGAAGAGAAGCTGGAGGAGTACATCGCCATCATCAAGGAGAAGATGTCGAGCGCTGCCGAATTGCATGTGCCGCTGGTGGTCGAAGCGGGCACCGGTGACAACTGGGATCAGGCCCACTGATCACTGTCAGTCGTCATCGACAACATATATAGCTATATAAGAAGCGAAGCCCGGCATCATGCCGGGCTTCCTGTTTGTGGCTACGGTGTTTCAGGACTCTTGCAGGTATTCGTCCTTGAGCAGGACATAATTGTCGGCCGAGGTTTTGAGGAAGGCGATCTCGGCCGGCTTGAGAGGGCGCGCCTGCTTGATGGGATTGCCCATATAAAGAAAGCCGGCCTCGAGTCGCTTGCCCGGTGGCACCAGGCTACCGGCACCGATCATCACATCATCTTCGACCACGGCCCCGTCCAGCAGGATGGCACCCATGCCGACCAAGACCCGGTTGCCAATGGTGCAGCCATGCAGCATCGCCTTGTGGCCGACCGTGACATCTTCTCCGATCAACAACGGATAGCCGGCAGGGTTGCTGGTATTCTTGCGAGTCAGGTGCAGCACTGTGCCGTCCTGAATGTTGCTGCGGGCACCGATGCGGATATGATTGACGTCCCCTCTGGCGGCCACCATGGGCCAGATGCTGGCATCGTCACCCAGCTGGATATCGCCCACCAGGGTGGCGCAGGGGTCTACATATACCCGTTTGCCCAGTTGCGGGCGTTTTCCCTTGTAAGGTCTCAGTCGCAAGTCCATCTTGGCCTCCTTGTTTTCGGCCATTCTAGCAATTCGGTACTGGTTTCTGTGGATAAGTTTGTATAAAAGCTGTGCTTGGATATGAATAACTAAAAAAGTGCAGTTTTTTGCAATTTTATTGCAGGGGAGGGGTTGCCAGAACGAATTCACTCCCTATAATGCGCCTCCATCGACACGGCAAGCGGCAACGCAAACAACCGAGTCGGTGGCCTCGAAAAGCCTTTGCAAATAAGGCTTGACTCGAGAAGGCGGTT
>NZ_CP095328.1:172500-342500 GCF_040581895.1 Aeromonas sp. 19NY04SH05-1
GAAAGCATCTAAGCGGGAAGCGAGCCCTGAGATGAGTCATCCCTGACCCCTTGAGGGTCCTAAAGGGCCGTTGGAGACCACAACGTTGATAGGTGGGGTGTGTAAGCGCGGCGACGTGTTGAGCTAACCCATACTAATTACCCGTGAGGCTTAACCATACAACACCCAAGAAGTGTTCTGGGCCTTGTAGCGAATGAACGAACTACGAATTCAGTGATAGCGAAGCCAACAGGCAAATCGTTATTCACGTCAGCTTTCTAGATTAAGAATTTGCCTGGCGGCCATAGCGCCGTGGAACCACCTGAACCCATGCCGAACTCAGAAGTGAAACGCGGTAGCGCCGATGGTAGTGTGGCATTCGCCATGCGAGAGTAGGACACTGCCAGGCACCAAATTTTAGATTACGCGGTGAGCGTGGTCTTTACCGGTTAGTGTGCTGATATGGCTCAGTCGGTAGAGCGCATCCTTGGTAAGGATGAGGTCCCCAGTTCGATTCTGGGTATCAGCACCATTTTCAAGTTAGTTTTAAAAGCTTTTGCCTGACGGCAATAGCGCCGTGGAACCACCTGATCCCATGCCGAACTCAGAAGTGAAACGCGGTAGCGCCGATGGTAGTGTGGCATTCGCCATGCGAGAGTAGGACACTGTCAGGCACCTATTCAGAAGAGGCCTCCCCATCGGGAGGCCTTTTTGCATTTCCGGCTCGCAAAATCACAATCCACCGCTGACATTTTAGTAAAAATGCTGGGCTATCAAGACATTGACCGTTACTCTTTAGCCGTTGTCGATTAACAGTTGATGCTGCCAGAGAGGTATTGATGGCCACGTTGAAGGAAATTGCACAGGAGGCGGGAGTCTCTCTCGCCACGGTATCCCGGGTATTGAACGAGGATCCCAGCCTGAGCGTCAAGGAAGAGACCAAGCAGCGGATCTTCGAGATTGCCGAGCGGCTGGAGTACAAGACCAGCAGCGCCCGCAAGGGCGTCCACAAGAGCAAGCTGCACTTCCTGGTGGTCTATGCCTATCCCCAGAGTACAGAAGTCAACGACCCCTATTATCTGGCCATACGCTACGGCATCGAAACCCAGAGCGCGCGCCTCAACATCGAGCTGACTCATCTCTACAACTGTGCTGAAGGACGCGATCTGACCGCTGTGGATGGCATCCTTGTAGTGGGAAGTCTCACTCCCGAGCGCCTGGCTCAGTTGCAGCAGTGCTCAAGCCAGTTGGTCTTCATCGATTGTCGCTCCCAGGGGGAGTTTGACTCGGTCGACGTGGATCTGGCCCTGATCAGCCAGCAGGTCGTCGACTACTTCATCGCGCAGGGGCACAAGCGCATCGGCTATATCGGGGGCCAGGACGATAGCCCGGATCTGCGCGAGCTCGCCTTTCTCGATTACGGTCAGCGATTGGGGGTCGTGCAAGAGGGCGATCTCCATCGTGGGGATTTCTCCAGTGCCTCCGGCTATCGGCTGGCGAAGGAGATGCTGGCCGGGGATTGGCCCAAAGCGCTGTTCGTGGCCTCCGACTCCATTGCCATCGGCGTGTTGCGGGCCATTCACGAGAAGGGGTTGGCCATTCCCCAGCAGATCGAGCTTATCAGCGTCAACGATATCCCGACCGCCAAGTTCACCTTTCCCCCCCTCTCCACGGTGCGCATTCACTCCGAGCTGATGGGGTCCCAGGGGGTCAACCTGCTGGTTGAGCGGCTGCGTGACGAGCGGGATATTCCATTGCGGGTGTTGGTGCCGAGCCGGTTGACCCTGCGTGGTACAACACGTTAGTTTTAGTAAAAATATTTTTGTTTTAGTCGCGCCATACCTTTATGGCGCGACAGCATCCATTCTTTCAGACCTTTCCTCATTCAAGGGTGATTCATATCTTTTTGTTTTATAGAGATATAGATCATGCCCTCGATTTTCATGTCAACATTCATGCCATTCGGATGGACTAGTTCATCCTTTCTCCGCCACATCTGATCTCGCTCACAAAACAGACTCTTCTGTGTGATCGGGTTAAAACTTTACCGATTTCAAACTGATATTTAGTAAATGTTTATCTAAAGTTTACCCAGTCTATGTTGTCTTGTTCCGGGAGGACATGTGAATAACTGGGAAAACGTCCACTTCGTTGGTGAAAACAGGCTGGCCCCGCGCGCCTACTTCTTCTCTTATGCCGACCGCTCTCTGGCGGCTACCATGCAGCGCGAGCTGAGCCGCCGCTTCCTCTCCTTGAGCGGCCAGTGGCAGTTCCACTACTTCGACCATCCTCTGCAGGTACCGGAGGCCTTCTATCACAGCCCCATGAACGAGTGGGACCAAATCACCGTGCCCAACATGTGGCAGATGGAAGGGCATGGTCAGCTGCAGTACACCGACGAAGGTTTTCCCTTCCCCATCGATGTGCCCTTCGTGCCGACCAACAACCCCACCGGCGCCTATCAGCGCAGCTTCACGCTGAGCCCGGCCTGGGATGGCGAGCAGGTGATCATCAAGTTTGACGGGGTGGAGACCTACTTCGAGGTCTATGTGAACGGCCACTACGTCGGCTTCAGCAAAGGGAGCCGCCTCACTGCCGAGTTTGATATCAGTGCCTACGCCAACACCGGCGAAAACCTGCTGTCGGTGCGGGTGATGCAGTGGGCGGACTCCACCTATATCGAAGATCAGGACATGTGGTGGATGGCGGGGATCTTCCGCGACGTCTATCTGGTGGGCAAACCGGCGGTCCATGTGCAGGACTTCTTCATCCGCACCGCGCTGGCAGAGGACAACCAGAGCGCCACCCTGAGCTGCGACATCCAGCTCGAGAACCTGGGGGCAGCTGCCCGTGATCACCGCCTGGTCTGGTCACTGCTGGATCAGGGCAGCGAGATAGCCAGCGGCACACTCGACCATCTCGCCATCGATGGCAAGTATGATTGCCGCTTCACGCTGGATCTGGCCAACCCCCATCTGTGGAGCGCCGAAGATCCTTACCTCTACCAGCTGCAACTCTCCCTCTACAACGGTCAGGGCGAGCTGCTGGAGGTGATCCCGCAGCGGGTCGGGGTGCGTGAAATCAAGGTCAAGGATGGCCTCTTCTACGTCAACGGTCACTACCTCAAGCTGCATGGGGTGAACCGTCACGACAACGACCACCTCAAGAGCCGCGCGGTCGGCATGGACCGTGTTGAACGCGATATCGTGCTGATGAAGCAGCACAACCTCAACTCGGTGCGTACCGCCCACTACCCGAACGACCCGCGTTTCTACGAGCTGTGCGACCAGTACGGTCTGTTCGTGATGGCGGAGACGGACGTCGAGACCCACGGCTTTGCCAACGTCGGCGATCTCAGCCGCATCACCGACGACCCCTTCTGGGAGCCGGTGTTCGTAGACAGGATCGAGCGCCACGTGCACGCCCAGAAGAACCACCCCTCCATCATCATCTGGTCGCTCGGCAACGAATCCGGCTACGGCTGCAACATCAAAGCCATGTACCGGCGCTGCAAGGGGATCGACCCGACCCGGCTGGTGCACTACGAAGAGGATCGCGACGCCGAGGTGGTGGATGTGGTCAGTACCATGTATTCCCGCGTCTCCCAGATGAACTGCTTCGGCGAGTTCCCGATGGAGAAGCCGCGCATTATCTGCGAATACGCCCACGCCATGGGCAATGGCCCGGGTGGTCTTAGCGAATATCAGCAGGTGTTCGACCGTCATCCCCACATTCAGGGTCACTACATCTGGGAGTGGTGCGATCACGGCATTCTGGATCAGGACGAGCAGGGCCGCCCGGTTTACAAGTACGGTGGCGACTACGGCGACTACCCCAACAACTACAACTTCTGCATGGATGGTCTCATCTATCCGGATCAGACTCCGGGGCCGGGCCTGCGCGAATACAAGCAGGTGATCTGCCCGGTCAAGGTGCGCGCCTTGGATCTGGCGAGCGGCAAGCTGGAAGTGGAAAACCGCTACTGGTTCTCCACTCTCGACGATATCCGCCTGCTGGTCGAAGTGAAGGCAGAGGGCGAGCTGCTGGCCAGCCAGCAGGTCCGGCTGGAAGGGATTGCCCCCGGTGCCACCACAGAGCTGCAACTCGAACTGCCCACGCTTGATACGCGGGAAACTTTCGTCCAGCTGAGGGTCATCAAGGCCACCGCCACCCGTTACAGCGCGGCGGAGCACGAGCTGGGCCAGTACCAGTTCCAGCTCAAAGAGTCGACTCGCCAGTTGCAGCCCTTTGCCAATCCCAACGCCACTGCGCTGCAGATTGCCGATGAGCGCCTCGAGCTTGTCTTAAGCGGCAGCGGCTTTGCCCTGCGCTTCTCACGCCTCGACGGCAAGCTGGTGAGCTGGCAGCAGGATGGTAATGAGCTCATAGAGCGCGCGCCGCGCCTCACCTTCTTCAAGCCGATGATCGACAACCACAAGCAGGAGTACGAGAGCCTATGGCACCCGAATCACCTGCAGATCATGCAGGAGCACTTCCGTGACTTAAGCTGGCGTCAGCTGGGTGAGGCGGTCGAGGTGACGGTAGAGAGCCTGATCGCCCCGCCGGTGTTCGACTTCGGCATGCGCTGCCGCTACGTCTATACCCTGAGCCCGAACGGCCAGCTACATGTGGCGCTCTCCGGCCAACCCTACGGCGGTTATGACGACATCATCCCCAAGATCGGCTTCGAGATGGGTATTCGCCAGGATCTCGATCGGGTGCACTACTACGGCATGGGGCCGGGCGAGAACTATCAGGACAGCCGCCAGAGCAACTGGATCGACAGCTTCCAGAGCACAGTCGGCGAGATGTGGGAGCACTACCCCTTCCCGCAGGACAACGGCAACCGTCAGCAGGTGCGCTGGGCGACCCTGACCAACCGCCACGGTGCCGGTCTCTACGTGCGACCCGATGCCCCCATCAACCTGAGCGTCTGGCCCTACAGCTGGGAGCATATCCACGCGGCGCAGCACATCAACGAGCTGGAACCGAGTGGCTATCTCACCCTCAATCTGGATCACAAGGTGCTGGGGCTGGGTTCCAACTCCTGGGGCTCCGAGGTGCTGGACTCCTGGCGGGTACGCTTCGAGCCGTTCAGCTTCGGCCTGACCCTGCTGCCCATCGCCCGTGGCAATCTCAATCCGGCTGCGCTGGCCGGGCTCGATCTCACCATCAACGGCGGGAGGAACCTCGCATGATCACCCTGGACAACCTGACCCTGTTCAAAAACATCTACCGGGAGGGCAAGAAGTGGGGCCGCTGCGTGGAGGCCATCAACAACGTTGGCAACCTCAAGCCGGGGATCTGCCACTCCATCGGTGACTCCCTCACCTACCGCTTGCAGGAGGGGGCCAGCCCGGCCACCTCATTGTTCGAGGGGCAACGTCGTTACTTCGACGTCCACTACTACCTGGAAGGGGAAGAGACGGTGGAGTGGGCTGCCAAGAATGAGCTGCGGGTCGAACAGGCTTACGACGACACCACAGACCGCGAGTGGCTGGCCGGCGAGGTGCGCGAGCGCCAGAAGGTGGGCAACGGCCAGGTGGTGATCTTCGAGAACGATGAGGCCTATCGCTTCGCAGGTGACGCGCCGGTGCGCAAGGTGATCATCAAGGTCACCGTCGAAGGCGGCTACTTCAAAAACAAATAACAAGCTGCTGATTTTGTACTGATAAAAAGCCGGAAGGTGCGGGGCTCACCCTACAGCTCAGGCCCCGCCCTTTCGCAGACAACTACTACAGGTCTGGAGATGCACCATGTCTGATTCCAAACGGAATACGATAGGCAAGTTCGGTTTGCTGTCGCTCACCTTTGCGGCGGTATTCAGTTTCAACAACGTCATCAACAACAACATCGAGATCGGTCTGGCCTCGGCCCCGATGTTCTTTCTGGCCACCATTTTTTACTTCATTCCGTTTTGCCTGATCATTGCGGAATTTGTGTCACTGAATAAGAACTCCGAAGCGGGTGTCTATGCCTGGGTGAAGAGTTCCCTTGGCGGTCGCTGGGCCTTCATCTCCGCCTACACCTACTGGTTCGTGAACCTCTTCTTCTTCACCTCCTTGCTGCCGCGGGTCATCGCCTACGCCTCTTACGCCTTCCTGGGTTACGAGTACATCCTCACCCCGCTGGCCACCACGGGCCTGAGCATGATCCTGTTCGCCTTTGCCACCTATGTCTCTACCAACGGCGCCAAAATGCTGGGCCCCATCACCTCGGTGACCTCGTCCCTGATGCTGCTGCTGACACTCTCCTACATTCTGCTGGCGGGCGCGGCCCTGATCGGCGGCGTGCAGCCGGCCGACCCCATCACGGTGGAAGCCATGGTTCCCGATTTCAGCTGGGCCTTCCTGGGGATTACCACCTGGATCTTTATGGCGGCCGGTGGCGCCGAGTCGGTGGCGGTCTACGTGAATGACGTGAAAGGCGGCTCCAAATCCTTTGTGAAGGTGATCATCGTCGCCGGCATCTTCATCGGTGTGCTCTACTCCATCGCATCGCTCTTGATCAACGTGTTTGTCCCGAGCGATACCCTGAAATACACCGGCGGCTCGGTGCAGGTGTTCGAGGGGCTGGCCTCCTACTTCGGTCTGCCTGAAATCCTGGTGAACCGCTTCGTGGGTCTGGTCTCCTTCACCGCCATGTTTGGCTCCCTGCTGATGTGGACCGCTACGCCGGTGAAGATCTTCTTCTCCGAGATCCCGGCCGGCATCTTCGGCAAGAAGACGGTCGAGCTGAACGAGAACGGTGTGCCGGCTCGTGCCGCCTGGATCCAGTACCTGATCGTGCTGCCGCTGATGGTGATCCCGACCCTGGGCTCCAACACCGCGCAAGATCTGATGAATACCGTGATCAACATGACCGCCGCCGCTTCCATGCTGCCGCCGCTGTTCATCATGCTGGCCTACCTGAATCTGCGCCTCAAGCTGGATCACCTGCCGCGGGACTTCAAGATGGGCTCGCGCACCACCGGCATCGCAGTGGTCTCGGTGCTGATCGCCATCTTCTCGGTGGGTTTCCTGGCCTCCACCTTCCCGACCGGCGCCGACATCATGACCATCATCTTCTACAACGTGGGCGGGATTGTGATTTTCCTCGGCTTCGCCTGGTGGAAATACAACAAATACGAAGCCTCCCTGAGCGATGAAGCGCGCGCCAAAGAGGCCCAGCCGGCCGCGCAGGTGTCGCTCCAGGCGTCATGAGCCGCGTCCCTGAACAGACAGGCCCGAGGGGCCAACACAAGCAAAGCGGGTGGCCGATGGCCACCCGTACCCCGTTAAACCCAACAAGAAAAGGAAGAACACAATGAGCGAGGTGATCGAGTTTGCCGAATTCAAGCGAGTCGAGATGAAAGTGGGCAAGGTGCTGGAGGTGGTGCGCCACCCGGGTGCCGACAAACTCTATATCGTCCAGATCGATGTCGGTGGCGAGCGCCCCCTGCAGACCGTCACCAGCCTGGTGCCCTACTACAGCGAAGCTGAGCTGCTGGGCAGCCAGGTGGTGGTGCTGACCAACCTCAAGCCCACCAGGATGCGCGGAGAGCGCTCCGAATGCATGTTGCTCTGCGCCGAGACGCCGGACGAGAGCCAGAGCGTGCTGCTGCAGCCCCGGGTGCCGATGGCGCCGGGTACCCCGATTGTATGAGTGATTGACGGCGCCGGCGCGACCACTGCGCGCCGGCTTGCCGCAAGGCCGCCACAGACGGCCAGTTTGACCATAACAAGAGAGTAAAGGGCGGGGCCGACAGACCCTTGCCGAACACATTCAGAGTCATCAGCGCCTCAGAGAGGAGGCGCGATTCCATTGGAGGACACCATGTCTGAATCCGTACGCGGCACCATAGGCAAGTTTGCCCTGTTGTCGATGACCTTTGCCGCCGTGTTCAACGTGCGCAACATCGTCAACAACAACATCGAACTGGGGCTCAGTTCCGCCCCCATCTTCCTGCTGGCGACCATCGTCTACTTCATCCCGTTCGTCTTCATCATCGCCGAGTTCGTCTCGGCCAACAAAAACTCCGAGTCGGGGATGTATGACTGGCTGAAGAAACCACTCGGCACCCGGATGGCCTATCTGGGCTCGTTTCTCTACTGGTTCGTGAACCTGTTCTGGTTCGTCTCCCTGTTGCCCAACGTCATCGCCTACGCCTCCTACGCCATGTTGGGGTATGAGTACAGCTTCTCGCCCATGGTCACCTCAGTCATCTCTATCGTACTGTTTGCGGCGGCGACCCACATCTCCACCAAGGGGGCGAGCTGGCTCGGCAAGATTGCCGAGCTGGTGGCCTACGGTGTCTTTGCCCTGTTCGCCATCTATGTGCTGGGGGCCCTGATGGCGCTCGGCGGTGACCATGTGCCGGCCCAGCCCATCACCCTGGAGGCGATGACTCCCACCGTCAACTGGGCGACGCTGGGTATCATGTGCTGGATCTTCCAGGCGGCCGGTGGCGCCGAGACGGCGGCGGCCTACCTCAATGACGTGAAGGGCGGCCAGAAGTCCTTCATCAAGGTGATCATCAGCGCAGGTATCGTCATCGGTGCCATGTATGCCCTCGGTTCCCTTTTGGTGAACGTGTTCGTGGCGCGCGAGAGCCTCACTTATGCCGGCGGCATGGTGGAGATCTTCACCGGCATGGCCCAGTACTTCCAGATCTCCGAGACCCTGGTGGGGCGCTTCGTCGGTGTCGTGCTGTTCATCGCCATGTTCGGTTCCATGATGATGTGGACCTCGGCCCCGGTGAAGATCCACTTCTCCGAGATCCCCAAGGGGGTCTATGGGGAGAAGACCACCGAGCTCAACCAGCACGGGGTGCCGGTGCGCGCCGCCTGGTGGCAGTTTGTCTTCGTATTCGCGATGCTGGTGGTCAACGGTTTCGGTTCCGAATCTGTGCAGCAGATGATGAACACCGCCATCAATCTCACCGCAGGGACTGCCATGTTGCCGCCGATCTTCATCATGGTGGCCTACTTCGTGTTCCGCTGGAAACATGACGACACTCCCCGCGAGTTCCGCATGGGATCGCGCAAGTTCGGCATGGGCGTGGTGTCGGTGCTCATCGCCATCTTCGTGGTGAGCATGAGTGCCTCCGCCTTCCCGACCGGGGTGGATCTGGTGCGCGCTTTCTTCATCAACGTCTTTATGACGGCTGTCTTCTCGGCGCTGGCCTACTGGTGGATCTCCCGCTTCGAGAAGCGCCAAGCGAGCAAACTGGCGGCCGGCAAGTCCGCTGACGGCGTCAATCTGGCCCGCCAGCCTTGAGCCATGCCCGTGCGAGGGGATAACCCCTGACAAAGCCGGTCACGGTGCGGCTTTGCGCCGGCAGGTGATCGGGGTAAGCTGGGGACTCGTTGCAGCAGGAGGTGTCAAACACCTCCTGCTGTGTTTTTTGCCACCCTGGCGCCCGCTCACCTCATGGTGACGGTTTGCCTCTTTGCCGGAGACGGTTCGTGCGTCTGGATCCCTTTACCTCTGTGCTGATCCTGGTGGTCGCGCTGGCCTCCTTCTTCCCCTGCGAGGGGCAGGTGGCCGTCTGGTTTGGCTGGCTGACCAAGCTGGCGGTGGCGCTGCTCTTTTTCATGCATGGCGCCAAGCTGTCGCGCCAGAATCTGCTGGCGGGCCTCGGCCACTGGCGGCTGCACCTGGTGGTGATGCTCAGCACCTTCCTGCTGTTTCCGCTGCTGGGGCTGCTGCTTACGCCCCTGGTGCCCCACTGGCTGAACCCGGCCATCTACCTCGGTTTCCTCTACCTCTGTGCCCTGCCTGCCACCGTGCAGTCAGCCATCGCCTTCACCTCCATGGCGGGCGGCAATGTGGCGGCGGCGGTGTGTAGCGCCTCGGCCTCCAGCATCCTTGGCATCTTCCTCTCCCCCGTGCTGGTGGGGCTGATGATCCAGGTTCAGGGGGAGGGGATCGACACCTGGCACTCGATCCAGGCCATCATGGTGCAGCTGATGCTGCCGTTCGTGGTGGGCCACCTGTCGCGCCCGATCATCGGTCGCTGGGTCGACAGCCACCGGCCGCTCATCGGCAAGCTGGACCAGAGCTCCATCCTGCTGGTGGTCTATGTGGCCTTCAGTAAGGCGGTGGTGCAGGGGATTTGGCATCAAGTAGGTTGGTACGATCTGGCCAGTATCGTGCTGCTGAGCTGTGTGCTGCTGGCCCTGGTGCTGGGCTGGAACGTCTGGATCAGCCGCCGCCTCGGCTTCAACAAGGCGGACGAGATCACCATCGTCTTCTGCGGTTCCAAGAAGAGTCTCGCCAACGGGGTGCCTATGGCCAACGTCATGTTCCCGGCTGCCAGCGTCGGGATCATGGTGCTGCCGCTGATGATCTTCCACCAGATCCAGCTGATGGTCTGTGCCGTGCTGGCCCGCCGCTACCACGAGCAGGGTGCCGAGTCCCAGGTCTCACATCAGGCGGGATAAGCCGTCCGGGCAGTGCAAAAGAGAGGGAGGCCAGTGGGCCTCCCTCTCTTTTGCTGCCGCGTCAGCGTTTGCGCCACACGGTGAGCTGGGCCACCGTGTGCTGGTGCTTGCGAGCGGTCTCGCGGATGACGAAGGGCACCTCTCGCGGCGGAATATGCTCCTCGAACTCCGCCGCCAGCAGCCGCTGCAGCGCCTGATAGGTGGTGAGCGCCTCGCCGTTTTCGCGGATGCCGCCGAGCCAGTTGGCCTTGGGGGTGTATTCCGTCAACCAGGTGTAGGGGCTGGTGAGCACCAGCAGGCCGCCACTGCGCAGCCTGGGAGCAATGTCCCGCAGGAAGCGGGCGGGTTCCCGCAGCCGGTCGATAAGGTTGGAGGCGAGCACCAGATCGTAGTGGTCATATTTGGGCTTGAGGTTGCAGGCATCCCCCTGGCTGAAGTGGATGCGTTCTACCTGCTCGCGGCCCAGATCGTGGCTGGAGAGCCGCGCCTCGCAATACTCCACCAGATCCCCCTCCAGCGGCATGGCGTAGCGGAAGCTGTCCTGGCTGGCGAGTGCCAGTGCCACGTCGATGAAGCGGGCCGAGTAGTCCACCCCGTCTACATGCTGGAAGTGGCGGGCCAGCTCGAAGCTGGCGCGGCCGGTGGCGCAGCCGATATCCAGTGCCCGCTGGTGGTTGCTGCATAACTCACTGGCCAGATCGGCCAGAGTCTTGGCGTAGTTGGCCACCCCGAAGCGGGTCGGCCCATACTGGAAGTCGAGGTATTGCGCGACGAGGGTGTCGGTTTCGTAAGGGTTCACGATGACGGGTTCCTGATAACGGGAGACCAGATAGCGGAAGCCCGCATGCTGGAAGAAGTGGCGACGAAAGGCGTAGCGGGAGGACTTGAGCGCCTCGTTGCCGGTGCTGATCCAGCTGCCGCCCTTGATGAGGGTGTGCTTGCCATCGAAGGTGGGGGTGGAGAAGTCGTCGTAGAGGGGGTGCACCTTGAACCCCTCGAAGCCGTCGATGGCGGTGCCGGTCCACTGCCAGACGTTGCCCACCAGATCGAAAAAGTTGCCCTGCGGGCAGGCATCCACCGGACAGGAGGAAGCGAAGCGGGCGAGATTGATATTGCCGGGGGCCTCCACCCAGTCCGGCTGATCCTCAGGTACCCGCTCGCGCAGCAGCATCCACTCCGCCTCGCTCGGTAGCTGGATGGGCAGCCCGGTCTGAGCCGCTTTCCAGCGGCAGAAGGCGGCGGCCTCCAGCTGGTTGACCTCCACCGGCCAGTCCCAGGGCATGGCAACCTGTTCGGTCATCAGCCGCAGTTGCAGTTGGCCGGGGTTGGCCGGGTTGCCGACCCAGAAGGTGGGCATCCGGGCCCCGGCATACTGGCGCCAGCCCCAGCCTTCGTCATCCCACCAGGCGCGGGTCTCGTAGCCACCCGCCTGCACGAAGTCGAAATATTCTGCGTTGCTCACCAGCATGCGGCTGGCCTGGAAGGGGGCCAGCTCGATGTGGCGCTCGCCATATTCGTTGTCCCAGCCGTAGGTGGCATCTTGCTTGCCGAGTTTCACCTGACCGCCAGCCACCGGCAGCAGGCTGTTGGCGGGCACCTCGTTACGGCGATGGCGCGCCTCGGCGCAGACCGGCCACTGGGGCCGGGGTCGCACCCAGGCCAGCGGCAGCTGGCGGATCAGCACGCTGGAGGTCTCGAGGTGGATGCGCTCGTGTTCTATCCCCATCAGGATGACCCAGGCCGGGCTCTGCCAGTCGATGGGCAGTTCGAGCGGCATCTTCTCGATAAAGTCGACCACCAGGGCCCGCACGCGGGCGCGATAGGTGCGCAGCTCGCTGATGGCGGGCCAGTCGTAGTGGGTCTCGTCGAGATCGTCCCAGCTCATCTCGTCCACCCCGATGGCGACCATGGCCTCAATGCGGGCGTCGAGCCTGCTCTCGATGAGACGGGCCGCCAGCAGCTTGTTGATGAAGAAGGCGGCGGTGTGACCGTAGTAGAAGATGAGCGGGTGGCGCAGAGGGATCGCCTTGTTGAACCAGGCGCGCTCGTCGGCCAGGCAGTCGAACAGGGAGTCGTAGAGATCGAAGGTCTGGCAGAAGTAGGCGAGCAGCTCGCGGCGCTTGTGCTCGGGATCGCTGCCGGTCAGCAGCGGAGTACGGGTTGGCGCGGGCAGACCGACATCGGTGGAAAACAGGGGGCTGGCTTGGGTCACGCTTTGACTCCTTGTTGGCAGTGAAGACTGACAAGGCGGTGGTAAATCCATTACCGCGCTGGCGAGCTCTGTGGGCACAAAGTATCACTATTGGCTCAACAGACCGGCGCGGCAACCAAAAACTTGCACAGGTCGTCAGCCTCGTGGGTTCCGGCGCCGTGAGTCGGCAGGGCAGTTGCCCGGTGTGATGACAGATGACAAAAGGCCCCGAAGGGGCCTTTTGTCATGTCGGGCTGTCGGGGTCTGCAGCCTCAGGCGAGCGGGATCGCGAGACGCAGATCCGCATTCAGCCGCATCAACAGCCACTGCATGCCGGCGAGATGCTGAAGGTCGTGGCTGACGAGCAGGCGAACCAGGCCATCCAGGGTTACCTCGCCATAACCGCCATAGCGGGCGCGCCGCTGCCAGGCCGGGGAGGGCAGGGCCTTAAGCCAGTCGACCGTCTCGCTGCGGGCGGCGCGAAAGCGTGCCAGCTGTACAGAGGGATCCTGCTGCCGGTACTGGTTGTCCTGTGCCAGTTGATAGCCATCGAGGGAGGCCAGCTCGGGCAGGCTCTCCTCCAAAGTGCGGCGAAAGCGTACCTGATAGCCCAGGGTTTCGATGTCCAGCAGGTGGCAGAGGTGGCCCCGGGCGCTGAAGCGCTCGGAGGGGATGCCGGCCCAGTTGGCCGGCTCCCAGTCCAGATAGTCGGCTGGAACTTGTGCCAGCAGTTGCTCAAATTGATCCGGCATGGCCAGCAATGTGGTGAAGAGAGGCATCCTTGTTTCTCGTTCCTTGTGTATCAGTGCCGCCGAATCACGGCGACCACCGGGTATGAGTCTGATGGCGAGTCGTCACTCCTGGGTCGGTTCACCCAGATGGCGGGCGTGGAAGCGCAGGTGCGCCTCGATAAAGCTCGCCACGAAGTAGTAGCTGTGGTCGTAGCCGGCGTGACGGTTCAGCTCCAGCGGCCACCCCTTGCCGGCGGCGGCATCGGCCAGGGCATCGATATGCAGCTGTTCGGTCAGGAAGGGATCGTCCAGTCCGACATCGACCCGGGTCGGCAGTGGCTTGACCGGCTCATTGCGCAGCAGCAGGCAGGTATCCCATTCCTGCCACAGCAGGGGGTTGTTGCCGAGGTAGGCGCCGAGCGCCTTCTGGCCCCAGGGGCAGCGGCTCGGATGGCTGATGGGGCTGAAGGCCGATACCGAGCGGTAGCGGCCAGGCTCGCGCAGGGCGGCGATAAGCGCCCCGTGGCCCCCCATGGAGTGGCCGCTGATGGCGCGTTTCGTCGAGACCGGGAAGTGGGTCTCGATGAGCTCGGGCAGCTCGCGGGTAACGTAGTCGTACATCTGGTAGTGATCGCGCCAGGGGGTCTGACTGGCGTTGACGTAGAAACCGGCACCCATGCCAAGGTCATAACCGGGATCGTCCGCTACCCCTTCGCCTCGGGGACTGGTATCCGGCGCCACCAGGGCGATGCCTAGCTCGGCGGCGATGCGCTGGGCGCCCGCCTTCTGCATGAAGTTTTCATCGGTGCAGGTGAGGCCGGAGAGCCAGTAGAGCACGGGCACCTTCTGGCCGGTGAGGGCCTGGGGTGGCAGGTAGATGGCAAACTGCATGTCGCAGCCGAGCACGGTGGAGCTGTGGCGGTAGCGCTTGTGCCAGCCATCGAAGCTCTTGTTGCTGCTGATAATGTCCAGATTCATCGAGGAACTCCTGCACCCCGCCCGCAGTGGCGGGCGGGGTGATCATGCTCAGTAGTGGATGACGGTGCGGATGCTCTTGCCTTCGTGCATCAGATCGAACGCTTCGTTGATCTGTTCAAGCGGCATGGTGTGGGTGATGAAGTCGTCCAGCTTGAATTCACCCTGCATGTAGCGCTGCACGTAGCTCGGCAGTTCGCTGCGGCCGCGCACGCCACCGAAGGCGCTGCCACGCCAGACCCGGCCGGTGACCAGCTGGAACGGACGGGTGCTGATCTCCTGGCCCGCGCCGGCCACCCCTATGATGACAGACTCGCCCCAGCCCTTGTGGCAGCACTCCAGCGCTGCGCGCATCACCTTGACGTTACCGATGCACTCGAATGAGAAGTCGACGCCACCGTCGGTCATCTCGACGATCACTTCCTGAATCGGCTTGTCGAACTTGTTCGGGTTGATGCAGTCGGTGGCCCCCAGCTTGCGGGCCAGCTCGAACTTGCTCTCGTTGATGTCGATGGCGATGATGCGGCCGGCCTTGGCCAGGCGTGCGCCTATGATGGCGGAGAGGCCGATGCCGCCCAGCCCGAAGATGGCGACGCTCTCACCTTCCTTGACCTTGGCAGTGTTCATCACGGCGCCGATGCCGGTGGTGACGCCACAGCCGAGCAGGCAGACCTCTTCCAGCGGGGCGGCCGGGTCCACCTTGGCGATGGAGATCTCGGGCAGCACAGTGTATTCGCTGAAGGTGGAGGTGCCCATGTAGTGGTAGATGGGCTGGCCGTCCTTGGAGAAGCGGGTGGTGCCGTCCGGCATCAGCCCCTTGCCCTGGGTGGCGCGGATTTTCTGGCACAGATTGGTCTTGCCGGATTTGCAGAACTTGCACTCGCCGCACTCCGGGGTGTAGAGCGGGATCACGTGATCCCCCACCTTGACGCTGGTGACGCCCTCGCCGACCGACTCGACGATGCCGCCCCCCTCGTGACCCAGAATGCAGGGGAAGACCCCTTCCGGGTCTTCACCGGAGAGGGTGAAGGCGTCGGTGTGGCAGACGCCGGTGGCGACGATGCGCACCCGTACCTCGCCAGCCTGGGGCGGCATGACCTCGACTTCTTCGATGGAGAGGGGCCGGCCCGGGCCCCAGGCGATGGCGGCCTTACACTTGATGCTTTGAACCTGTGCCATGAATGATGTCCTTATGGTTGAGCAGGGTGAACGGAATTGGGTTCGGACATCCAGTGTAGTTTCCCGCCGATTTGGTGATAATAAGGCGAAATCTCAAATCACTTTTACACATAGGTAATAATGTTCGGCTGGGAAGGGATCTGTGAATTTGTCAGCGTGGCGGAGCAGGGGGGCTTTACCCCGGCGGCCCGCAAGCTGGGGGTGTCGGTGGCTCAGGTCAGCCGCCAGGTGGCACAGCTGGAGGATCGGCTGCAGGCCAAGCTGCTGCTGCGCACCACCCGCCAGGTACGACTCACCGAGCTCGGCGAGATCTACTACCGTCACTGTCGCCAGCTGCTCGACAACCTCTACGAGGCGGAGCTGGCGGTGGGGCGCCATCAGGCGGTGCCACAGGGTTCCCTGCGCATCACGGCCCCCGTCTCCTACGGCGAGAGCCGGGTCGCCCCCCTGGTGAACGACTTCATGGTGCGCTACCCCCAGCTGGAGGTGACCCTCAACCTCACCAACCAGCTGCTGGACCTGGTGCACGAGGGTTACGATCTGGCACTGCGGCTCGGGCACCTCAAGGACTCCAGCCTGGTGGCGCGCAAGCTGGCGCAGCGGGTGCCCTATGTCTGTGCCTCGCCCGCCTACACCGCCCGCCACGGCATGCCCAACAGTCTCTCGGAGCTTGCCCGTCACACCTGTCTGGTGGGCAACAGCGACGAGTGGTATTTCACCCTGGATGGCCGCTCCCACAGTGTGCGGGTGCACGGCCTGCTGCAGTGCAACAGCGGCCACGCCCTGCTCGATGCAGCGCTCAAGGGGATCGGCATCATCCAGCTGCCGGACTACTACGTCAGCGACCATCTGGCCAGCGGCGAGCTTATCGAGCTGCTGCCCGAGCTGCGGGCGTCGGCGGAGGGGATCTGGGCCCTCTATCCCCACAACCGCCACCTCTCGCCCAAGGTGCGGCTGCTGGTGGACTATCTGGCCGAGCGGCTCGGCGCCCCCCAGCAACCGGCCCTGACCCGGCCGATAGGCTAGAGGAGTGCTCCAGGAGCTTGTTCCTGGGCCGCGCTGGCCGGACAAATAAAAAGCCCTTGAAATTCAAGGGCTCTTTCAATCGGTTACTGCGGCGACAGGCTCGCCTTGCGAGGCATCACTCGATGTTCTGGATCTGTTCGCGCATCTGCTCGATGAGGACCTTCAGCTCGACGGCGGACTGGGTCACTTCGGCGTTGATGGACTTGGAGCCGAGGGTGTTCGATTCGCGGTTGAACTCCTGCATCATGAAGTCGAGACGACGGCCACAGGCGCCACCCTTCTTCATGATCTTGTTGGTCTCGCTGATGTGCATCTCCAGACGATCCAGCTCTTCGGCCACGTCGATCTTCTGGGCCAGCAGCACGATCTCCTGCTCGATGCGGGTCGGATCCAGCTCGACTTTGGCTTCGGCCAGACGGTCGGTGAGCTTCTGGCGCTGCCACTCGATGATCTGCGGCAGGTGGGTGCGCACCTTGGTGACTTCCACCTGGATGCCAGCCAGACGCTGCTCGATCAGCGCCTTGAGGTTGGCCCCTTCACTGGCGCGGGAGGCGAGGAAGTCGTCCAGGGTCAGGTCGAAACCGCCCATCAGTTCGGTGGCGACCGCATCCATGTCCTGCTCGGCGGCGGCCATCACGCCCGGCCAGCGCAGTACGTCGACTGGGTTGAGCTGGCCCTGGCCTGCTTCTTTCATTACCCAGCTGGCGCTGTCGATGATGAGCTTGGCCAGCTCTTCATTGATATGAAGCTGGCTGGCGGCGGCCTGAGCGGCCTCGAAACGCAGGTTGCACTCCACCTTGCCACGCTGCAGCTTGGCGCGGAAACGCTCACGCAGTACCGGCTCCAGGCTGCGCAGTTGTTCCGGCAGGCGAATGTAGGTTTCCAGATAGCGCTGGTTGACCGAACGAATTTCCCAAACGGCTGTGCCCCAGTCGCCCTTGAATTCCTTGCGGGCGTAGGCGGTCATGCTGTGAATCATTGATTGTTCCGGGCTTGATGAAGTGTGGGGGCAGTATACCCAGCCAGGCTGGTGCCGTCAGCCGCTGCCTTGGTTTTAGCGGCTGATATTTGGGGCAGGATCACTTATACTCCTGCGCCAATTCAGCCAGCCCAGAGGTCCGTCCCATGCCACGTCCCAGCGATCGCACCGCCGCGCAAGTTCGCCCGGTTACCATCACCCGTCATTTCACCAAGCATGCGGAAGGCTCGGTGCTGGTGGAGTTCGGTAATACTCGCGTGCTTTGCACCGCCAGCGTCGACACCAGCGTGCCGCGCTTCCTGAAGGGCAAGGGCCAGGGCTGGGTGACCGCCGAGTACGGTATGCTGCCGCGCTCCACCCACTCCCGGATGAACCGCGAGGCAGCCTCCGGCAAGCAGAGCGGCCGTACCCTGGAGATCTCCCGTCTGATTGCCCGCTCCCTGCGCGCCGCTGTGGATCTGACCGCGCTCGGCGAGCACACCATCACGGTGGATTGTGACGTGCTGCAGGCCGATGGCGGCACCCGCACCGCTGCCATTACCGGTGCCTGCGTGGCCCTGGTGGATGCCCTGAACTGGATGGTGGAGAAGGGACTGATCAAGCAGAGCCCGCTCAAGCAGATGATCGCCGCCGTCTCCGTCGGCATGTTCGAAGGGGAAGCCATCTGCGATCTGGAGTACATCGAAGACTCCGCCGCTGAGACCGACATGAACGTGGTAATGACCGAGGATGGTCGCATCATCGAGGTGCAGGGCACCGCGGAGGCCGAGCCATTCACCCATGAGGAGTTGCTGGCCATGCTGGCGCTCGCCAAGGGCGGCATCGAAGAGATTATCGCGCTGCAGAAGCAGTCGCTCTCCTGATTTTAAAAACGCGGCATTGTCCGCGTTTTTTTATACCCGATAGAACGCAACCACAAGCCAAGCAAGGAGCCAGAATGAAAGCCTACCAGCGTCAATTTATCGAGTTCGCCCTGGAGAAACAGGTCCTCAAATTCGGTGAATTTACCCTGAAATCCGGTCGCAAGAGCCCCTACTTCTTCAACGCCGGCCTGTTCAACAGTGGCCGCGATCTGGCCCGCCTCGGCCGCTTCTACGCCGCCGCCCTGATGGATGCGGGCATCGAGTTTGACGTACTGTTTGGCCCGGCCTACAAGGGGATCCCCATCGCCTCCGCCACTGCGGTGCAGCTGGTGGAGCAACACGACGTGGACGTGCCTTGGTGCTTCAACCGCAAGGAGGCCAAGGATCACGGCGAGGGCGGCAACCTGGTGGGCAGCCCGCTCAAGGGGCGCATCATGCTGGTGGATGACGTCATCACCGCCGGTACCGCCATTCGTGAATCCATGGACCTGATCCAGGCCAACGGCGCCTCGCTGGCCGGCGTGCTGATCGCGCTGGATCGCCAAGAGAAGGGCAAGGGCGAGCTCTCCGCCATTCAGGAGGTGGAGCGTGACTACGGTGCCCACATCATCGCCATCATCCAGATGAGCGATCTCATCGCCTATCTGGAAGAGAAGCAGGTAGAGCAGCCGGAACTGGCTACGCAACTGACCGCCATGAAAGCCTATCGCGCCCAGTACGGCATCTGAGCTGTCGTTCATCCCACGCAGTAGCTGAATGTGGCGCCCGTTTGCTCCTGGGTAGCAAACGGGCGCCGTTTTTTCATCTGCAAAAAGTGGATCATGTGGCTTGAGTTTACCCTTACAGTAAAGGTTAGGGTTTGGTCATCGGCGCCATTTTGGCCGATTGGTTCCGGGGAGGAACAAGATGACCACTCATATTCAATTACCCATCCATCTGCAGCTGCCACTCACAGGCATGAGCTGTGCCAATTGCGCCAGCCGCATCTCCGCCGCCCTTAATCAGCTTGAAGGGGTGACGGCTTCCGTCAACTTTGCGCTGGAGCAGGCCGCTATCGAGCTGGACGATCCGGGCCGGTTGTCCGCGGTGCTGGAGAGCATCAAGGGGCAGGGCTACGACTACGGCAGTGAATCCTTCACCTTCCAGATCAGCGGCATGACCTGCGCAGCCTGCTCGGCCCGCCTCGAACGGATGCTGACAGCCCTGCCCGGCGTACTCTCGGCCGAGGTCAATTTCTCCATCGAGCAGGCCCGCATCACCCAGGTGCCCGGTATCCAGACCCCCGCCGCCCTGCGCGAGCAGATCGAGGGGCTCGGGTTTGGTGCCCAGCTGGCGCAAGGGTCGGCCAGCGCCCGCCGCCAGCAGTTGCTGGAGCGAGAGGCGCAGGAGTCTGCCGCCGCGCACCAGGCACTGATCCAGGTTATCGTCTCGGCGCTGCTGACCCTGCCGCTGCTGGTGGGCATGCTCGCCATGGCTGGCCTGCTGCCCTGGCATCTGCCCGCCTGGCTGGAGCTGGTGCTCGCCACGCCGGTGCAGTTCTGGGTAGGCAGACGCTTCTATCGTGGCGCCTGGCTCGCCATCAAGAACCGCTCCGCCAATATGGACGTGCTGGTGGCGACCGGTACCAGCGCCGCCTATTTCTACAGCCTCTATCTGTTGCTGACGCTGGGGATGGCCGCCAGCGGCAAGCTCTATTTCGAGGCGAGCGCCATCATCATCACCCTGATCTCCCTCGGAAAATTGCTGGAGGCCAGGGCCAAGCGCAGCACCCGCTCCGCCATTCGCGAGCTGATGGCGCTGCGCCCGGATACTGCTACCGTCTGGCGCGGCGAGAGCTGGCAGAGCGTGGCCATCGATGATGTGCTGCGCGGCGATCGGCTACGGGTGCTGGTGGGTGAGCGGGTACCGGTGGACGGCAGGATCCTGAGCGGCGAGAGCGAGCTGGATGAGTCGATCCTCACCGGTGAGAGCCTGCCGGTGCCACGGGGCTTGGGAGAGAGCGTGCTGGGCGGGGCCATCAACCGCTCAGGGGTGCTGGAGATCGAAGCCACGACCGTGGGGGAGGACTCCAGCCTCAGCAAGATTATCGCCCTGGTGGAAAACGCCCAGATGGGCAAGGCGCCGCTGCAACAACTGGTGGACAAGGTTTCCGCCGTGTTCGTGCCGGTGGTGATGGCCATCGCCCTGTTTACCCTGCTGGCCTGGTATGCCTACAGCGGTGACTTCGGTCAGGCGCTGCTGGCCGCGGTGGCCGTGTTGGTGATTGCCTGCCCCTGCGCCCTGGGCCTGGCCACGCCGGCGGCCATCGTGACCGGCACCGGGGTGGCAGCGCGCCACGGCATTCTGATAAAAGATGTGGATACCCTGCAAAAGGCTCACGCCATCAAGGCGCTTATCTTCGACAAGACTGGCACGCTTACTCAGGGTCGGCCTGTGCTGGCGAGCTGGAACGGCACCGATGAGCAGCTGCGCCTGGCCGCGGCCCTGCAGCAGGCGAGCGAGCACCCGCTGGCGCAAGCCATGCGCGAGGCGGTCGGTCAGGACGCCGTGTTGCCCCAACCGGAAGCGGTGGAGGTACGGGTTGGCGCTGGCATCATGGGTCAGGTGGCGGGCCATACGGTCGCCATCGGCAACACCAGCTTGTTGGCTCAGCTTGGCATTGCACAGCCGCAGCAGGATGAACAGCCCGCTGACGGGGCAACCCGGGTCTGGGTCGCCATCGATGGAGTGGCGGTGGGCATCGCCGCCCTGGCCGATACCCTGCGACCGGAGAGCCCGGCCGCCATCGCCACCTTGCGCCAGCGCGGCATCGCCAGCTGGCTGGTGAGCGGCGATGCGCCGGCGCCGGTGGCCCATATCGCCGCCAAGCTGGGGCTGGACGGGGCGTTCGACTCAGTGCTGCCGGCCGGCAAGGTGGATAAAGTCGAAGCGCTGCGGGCGCGTACCCAGGGGTTGGTAGCCATGGTGGGGGACGGGGTGAACGACGCCCCAGCGCTGGCCGCGGCGGACGTGGGGATCGCCATGGGCTCCGGCTCCGACGTGGCGATGGAGACCGCCTCCATCACGCTCATGCGATCTGACCCGCGGCTGGTGGCCGATGCCATCGATATCTCGGCGGCCACCTGGCGCACCATACAGCAGAATCTGTTCTGGGCCTTCGTGTTCAACATCATCGGTATTCCGCTGGCGGCGCTGGGCTACCTCAGCCCCGAGCTGGCGGGGGCGGCCATGGCCCTGAGCAGCATCACGGTATTGAGCAATTCCCTGTTATTGAAACGCTGGCAGCCCAAGGCGGGCAACCATGCTGGCACCCGAACAGACATGTAAGGAGTCATCCATGAACATCAGCAAGGTAGCCAAAGCCACTGGGCTGACCGCCAAGACCATCCGTTACTACGAGAGCATCGGCCTGATTTCGGCGCCGATCCGCAGCGACAACGGCTATCGCAGCTATACCGAGGGATCGCTGCGGGAGCTGCGTTTCGTCAAGCGGGCACGAGAGACCGGGTTCAATCTGGAGGAGTGTCAGGAGCTGCTGGCGCTCTATCGGGATGAGCACAGATCCAGTGCCCAGGTGAAGAAGCTGGCCCAGGAGAAGATCGTCGATCTGCGTGCCCGCATCGCCGGTCTGCAGGCCATGCTCAGCTCCCTCGAGGGGCTGGTCGGTTGCTGTCACGGGGATGAAAATCCTGAATGCCCGATCCTCGACGAGCTGGAAAAAGGCTGAAATCCGGCCCGGCAGACGCCGGCGTCATGATGAAATTAGAGGGAGGCAGGCCGTTTGTGAACGGCTTGCCTCCCTCTTTTTGGCCGGCATCCGGCTGCGGCAAAGTTGACTAACTTCTTAATAAAAGGCGCTTTATTGTTGCTCACTGGGGGGGATGGTAGACTGTTCGGCTCTTGTACAGGAGTACTCAGTTGACCCAGAGTGTGACACACCAGGTGAAGCAGGCCATCATGGTTCAGCTTTATACTCACGCCTTGTTCAGTCTTCCCTGTCTGGGCCTGCTGGCGTTTGGCTGGAGTCTGCTGTTTCACGACTATCTGCCCGTCAGTGAGGCGCTGGGCTGGTTGGCCGCTGTGTTCCTGTTGCTGCTGTTCCGCTATTGGCATCTGCGCTGGCGTCAGCCCGCGTTGCAGCAGACTGCGGTGCCTGTCCTGGAGCGGGAGATGTTCATCGGGGTGACCGTCACCTCCATCATCTGGGCGCTCGGCGTGCTGCTCTACATGGACAAGCTGCCGGATACCTATCGTGCCGCCATGATGATGCTGACCAGCCTGATCCTCACCGGCAGCGCCATCATGCTGTTTGGCTCTCGCCGCATCGTCTATGGCGCCGTGCTGCCGCTGGGGCTTGCCATGCTGTTCGAGCTCGGAGTGGGCAACGAGCAGGAGCGGATCGTTTCCACCATGCTGGCCGGTTACCTGTTCGTCTTTTTGCCGACCCTGCTGCGCCGCCTGCGCCGGGATCAGGTTGCCTCCCTCTATCACCGTTTCTCCAACGCCGATCTGGTGGCCGAATTGAAGGCGGTGTCGGAGCATCTGCGCCTCACCTCCCGCCTCGACGGGCTGACCGGTATTGCCAATCGTGCCCATCTTGATGACTGTCTCGAGCGGGCGTGGCGGCGCTGTCATCGTGCCAGGGCGCCGCTCTCGCTGGTCCTGCTGGATGTGGATTATTTCAAACAGTTCAATGACTTCTATGGTCACCAGCTGGGCGATGACTGCCTGCAGCAGGTTGGCAGACTGCTGGCCGGGGTCGAGCGGCGGGAAGATGATCTGGCGGCCCGTTATGGGGGCGAAGAGTTTGCCCTGCTGCTGCCCTGTACCGGCATGCAGGGGGCGCTGCAGGTGGCGGACAGGATACGCACCGCACTCAAGGAATTAGGCATTCCCCACCAGAAATCCCTGGTCTCGAGCCGGGTCACCTGCAGCTTTGGCGTGGCCACCCTGATCCCGGACAACAGCATGAAAATCGCCGATTTGATCCAAAAAGCGGATGCGGCCCTCTATCAGGCCAAGCATAATGGGCGGGATCGAATCGAAGTGGCCTTGATGGGTAAGGTTGCCTGAGTTTAACGTGACAGATTGAAGAGGTTGTCTATGCAATGTCATCGTATCGAAGAGCTGCTGGAGTTGTTGCAGCCTGCCTGGATCAAGGAACAGGATCTCAGCCTGGTGCAGTTTGTAGCCAAACTGGCCAAAGAAGCGGGATTTGAAGGTCCCCTGTCCGAGCTGACCGACGACATGCTGATCTATCACCTCAAGATGCGGGAATCCGACAAGCAGGCGATGATCCCCGGTCTGGCCAAGGATCATGTGCCGGATTTCAAGGAAGCCCTGCTCAAGGCGCGCGGCATCAAGTGACCCCGGGCGGTGTGCTGGACACCTAGCCTGGTTTCAGTGGAATCTCTTTGAAGGCGTTTCGTCAATGGGCGAAACGCCTTTTTTGTTACCGAAATTTGCGATCGATCGCCAATATTAGATACATCTAATCCACACAATTAGCAGGTTGTTTAAGATATAATCCGCTCCATAACAAATAAGGGAGCGATGTCTTGCAATGGCCGATCATGAAAAAATCGATATCAAGGATGTCACCGACAAGAGCGTAACCGGGACTTTCAACCCCAACACGTTCAAAGCCAGCGACGACAGATTCAACCCCGGCAACCGCATCTATGTCCGGGCCCAGACCGGTTACTGGCAGCGGGTACGCAAGGGAATGGGATGGTTCTTCGTCGCCCTGTTCGTGCTGCTGCCCTGGCTGCGCTACGAGGGGCGCCAGGCGATACTGTTCGACCTCGCTCACCAGCAGTTCCACATCTTCGGTGCCACCATCTGGCCGCAGGACCTGACCCTGCTCGCCTGGATCTTCATGATCGCGGCCTTCGCGCTCTTCTTCGTGACTACCTTCCTCGGCCGGGTCTGGTGTGGCTATCTCTGCCCGCAGACGGTCTGGACCTTCATGTTCATCTGGTTTGAAGAGAAGCTGGAAGGGCCTGCCAACAAGCGGCGCAAGCTGGATGCGGCGCCCTGGAGCGGCGAGAAACTGGCCCGCAAGGGGGCCAAGCACCTGGCTTGGCTGCTCATCTCGCTGGCGACCGGCCTTACCTTCGTCGCCTACTTCCAGGATGTGACCAAGCTGGTGCCCGATGTTCTGACCCTGCAGGCGGGGGGCTGGGTGATGTTCTGGGTGATCTTCTTCACCATCTGCACCTACGGCAACGCCGGCTGGATGCGCGCCATCATGTGTATCCACATGTGCCCCTATGCCCGCTTCCAGTCCGCCATGTTCGACAAGGACACCTTCATCGTCGGCTATGACACCAAGCGCGGCGAGACCCGCGGTGCCCGTGCCCGCAAGGCGGACCACAAGGCGCTGGGGCTGGGGGACTGTATCGACTGCGATCTGTGCGTGCAGGTCTGTCCGACCGGCATCGACATTCGCGACGGCCTGCAGTACGAGTGCATCAACTGCGGCGCCTGTGTCGACGCCTGCGATCAGACCATGGAGCGGATGGGCTATCCGAAGGGGCTCATCAGCTACACCACCGAGCACAAGCTGGCCAACGACTCCACCCATGTGGCGCGGCCCAAGCTGATTGGTTACGGCCTGGTGATGGCCATCATGCTGGGGGTCTTCGTCTACAACGCCATGTCCATCATGCCGATGGGGCTTGATATCCTGCGGGATCGCAACCAGCTGTTCCGCGAGAACAGCGAGGGGCTCATCGAGAACACCTACACCCTCAAGATCCTCAACAAGACCCTGCAATCCCAGACCTATCAGCTGGACGTGGAGGGGCTGCCGGAGCACGAGTGGTTCGGCCCGCGCGAGGTGACCCTGAAGGCGGGAGAAATTTATACCTTGCCGGTGAGTCTGGCGGTCGACCCCTACAACCTGAAGCGGCCGGCGCTGGACATCCAGTTCGTGCTCAAACGCGAAGGCGCCGCCGCCGATGACAGCAAGGGTACCCTGCGTCAGGCCAGCAAGTTTATCAGCCGGCTATAGCGGCAGGGGGGACAGTCAGTACTCATCAAAGTGGTTGCCCGGTTCAGGCATCCATCTCAACGAGTGGTGATAGAATGGGGCGCTACGGCGCCCCTTTCTCATGGTGGATGACATGCGTTTCAACTATTCCGATCTCACACCCGACCTCATCATGGATGCGCTGGATCTCAGCGGTCTTCGGCTCGACTCCGGCCTTATCGAACTCAACAGCTACGAAAACCGGGTCTACCAGTTTCAGGACGAGGATCGTCGCCGCTATGTGGTGAAATTCTACCGCCCCGGCCGCTGGAGCCGGGCCCAGATCCTGGAGGAGCACGCGTTCGCCGCCAGCCTGGCCGAGGCGGAGATCCCGGTCGCCGCTCCTCTCTCCTTCGCGGGGGAGACCCTGCTGGAGCATCAGGGCTATCCGTTCGCCATCTGGCAGAGCGTCGGTGGCCGCCAGTTCGAGGTGGACAACCTGGATCAGCTGGAGTGGGTGGGGCGCTACCTTGGCCGCATCCACCAGATTGGTGCCAGCAAGCCGTTTCACCATCGTGTCCGGCTGGATGTGGAGAGCATGTTGCACGAGCCGCGGCAGCTGCTGGCGGCCGGCGAGTGGTTGCCGAGCGGGCTGGCCAAGCCCTTCTTCGGCGTGCTCGACGAGCTGATCAAGCATGTCGGCGATGCCATGAGCCTGGATGTCTCCCACATCTCCCTGCATGGCGACTGCCACCCGGGTAACATCCTGTGGCGCGATGGCCCCCTGTTCGTCGATCTCGATGATTGCCGCACCGGTCCCGCTATTCAGGATCTCTGGATGATGCTGAGCGGCGAGCGCCACGAGCAGCTGGTCCAGCTTGATACCCTGCTGGCGGGTTACGAGGAGTTCATGGAGTTTGACCCGCGCGAGCTGGCGCTCATCGAGCCGCTGCGGGCCATGCGCATCGTCCACTATATGGCCTGGCTGGCGCGGCGCTGGGAGGATCCCGCCTTCCCCCGCCACTTCCCCTGGTTCAATACCGAGCACTACTGGCGTCAGCAGATCGCGACCCTGCACGACCAGCTGGAGGCGCTCAAGGCGCCGCCCCTGACTCTGACGCCGGGTTGGTGATCGGGGCGCAACCCGGCTGGTGACGAGCGCGGGAGGAGGGATCCCAGGTCACTTCTTTGCCATTGACGGCGAAGGGGGGACGCAATAGGCTTGGCACTGCTTCGGTTCGCCGGGCGTGCCTCACAGTGATCCCTTAACAGGAAACATCATGAAAAAAATCCTATTTTTCCTCGCTGCCATGCTGATGATGCCCATGGTTCACGCCGCCCCCGAATTCAAGGAAGGCGTTAACTATGACGTGGTCAAGCAGACTGGCACCGCCCAGCCGGAAGTGTTGGAGTTCTTCTCCTACTACTGCCCGCACTGCTCGACCTTCGAACCGATCGTGGAACAGCTGAAGCAGGATCTGCCGCAGGGCGTTCCTCTCAAGAAGAACCCGGTTGCCTTCCTGGGCCGTGAAATGGGCCCGGAGATGCAGCGTGCCTACGCGCTGGCGACCCTGCTGAACGTTGAAGGCAAGCTGACTCCGGCCATCTTCAACAAGATCCATACCCAGCGCAAACCGCCGATGAGCCGCGATGACGTGAAGCAGATCTTCGTGGACAACGGCGTACCGGCCGAAGAGTTTGATGGTGCCGTCGACAGCTTCGCCGTCTCCGGCATGGTTTCCCAGTTTGACCGCAACACCGAGAGCTACAACATTCGCGGTGTGCCGGCCTTCCTGGTCAACGGCAAGTACATGGTGAAGATCGAATCCATTACTTCCCAGGAGCAGTTCAACCAGCTGGTGAAATTCCTGTTGGCCAAGAAAGACTGATCCAGAGTGACCCGATGAAAAAAGCCCGCCGGTGCAAACCGGCGGGCTTTTTGTTTATCAGGAGCCTGCGTCAGATCTGGCAATCCCGCTGGGTGGGGGCCGGGCGCGGCAAGCGGGTGCGGCGGCTGATGGCCTCCGCCAGCCAGACCAGCAACAGTATGGCCAGCAGCAGGGTGGCGGTCTGATCGTAGCGAAACAGGCTCAACGATACATAGAGCTGCTGCCCCAGGCCGCCGGCACCGACTACGCCGAGTATGGTGGCGGCCCTCAGGTTCATCTCGCCGCGATAAAGGCTGTAAGCCAGCCACTGGCGCGTCACCAGCGGAAACAGCCCATACCAGAAGCTGGCAATGGGCCCGGCCCCGCTCAGCTGCAGGGCGAGGCGGGGGGCGGGATCCGCGTTCTCCAGGGTCTCCACGAACAGCCGCGCCAGCACCCCCGTGGTGTGCAGGGTCAGCGCCAGTATGCCCGCCACCGGGCCCAGTCCGACCGCGATCACCAGCAGGCTGGCGAAGATGAGCTCGGGTACGGAGCGCAGCAGGTTGAACAGCAGGCGCAGCGGCCAGCAGTGACGGGCGAGACAGGCGAGTGGCAGGGCCAGCAGGGCGCTGAAGAGGGTGCTCAGCAGCGCCATCTGCACCGTATCGAGCAGGCCGCTGGTCACAATCTTGAGGAAGGGCCATGACCAGTCCGGTCGCAAAAACTCCCCTACGAAGGAACCCAGCCCGCTCAGGGAGAAGCTCAGCATGCGCCAGTCGAGCTGGTACAGGGCGAGGGCAGCGGCCAGTCCCAGGCAGATCAGCAACAGCATGCCGGGGGAGCGGCTATGGCGCAGCCAGGCGCTGAGGCCATCCGCCAGGGTCACCAGCAGGATAAAGGCCAGCAGCAGGGTCACCACCTCGCCACCGGCAAACATGCGCAGGGAGAGTTCGAGCTGCTGACCGAGCCCGCCAGCCCCGACGAAGCCCATGATGACGGAGGCGCGCAGGGCGCACTCCCAGCGATAGACGGTGTAGGAGAGCAGCTCCTGGCGCACCGCAGGCAGCACGCCATACCAGAGTGCCTGCAGCCGGCCGCTGCCGCCGAGCAGCAGGGCGCGGGCCGGTTGCAGGGCACCGCTCTCCATTATCTCGTTGTAGACCTTGGCCAGCATGCCGCCGTAGCTGACGGCGATGGCCAGGATGGCGGCCAGCGGCCCGAGTCCCGACAGGCGCACGAACAGCAGTGCCCAGATGAGCTCGGGCAGGCTGCGCAGCACGATGGCGACAAGGCGCGAGAGGCCCCGCAAGGCGCCGCGCAGCGGACTGGGAACGGGACCCAGTTCGGCCAGCGACAGGGCGCGCGAGCCGAGCAGGGCAAAAGGGACGCCGAGCAGCAGGGCGCCCGCCAGCCCCAGAGTCGCGACGGCCAGGCTCTCCAGGGTCGCGGTCAGGGTCAGGGCGAGAAAGTCCCGATCAAAACGGGGTGGCCAGCTGGTGGCGAGGAAGTTGCCCATCTGCCGCCAGCTCTGGCCGTCGAACAGGCCGAGCCAGCCATCGGCTTGTTGCCACAGGCTGTAGCCGATCAGCAGCAACAGCCAGGGCAGGGGATGGCGCCAGCGGTGGGTCAGTTCAAACACGCCGCCGCCTTGTCATCACCGGTGTAGAGGTCGGCCAGCATGGCCGGGGTAACGGCTGCCGCCGGGCAATCGAACTGCACCCGCCCCTCGCGCAAACCGATGATGCGTGGGAAACGGCCGAGCGCCAGCTCGACCGCATGCAGGTTGGCGACAAGGGTGCTGCCCCGGGCTCGGGCCTGGGCCAGCAGGGCATCCAGGCTGCTCTGGGCGAGTACGGGATCGAGGGCGGAGACGGGCTCGTCCGCCAGGATCAGATCCGGCTGTTGATAGAGCACCCGGGCGATGCCGACCCGTTGCAACTGGCCACCGGAGAGCTCGCCGCAGCGTTGCTGCCACTTGTCGGCGAGGCCAAGGCGGGCCAGCTCGGCCTGCGCGCCTTCGGGGTCGCAAGGACGCAGCAGGGAGAGTAAGGCACGGCCGAGGGACCACTGGCCGAGCCGACCGGCCAGCACGGCGGTCACCACCTTCTGGGAGGCGGGCAGTGGCGGTTGCTGCCAGATCATGCCGATCCGGCTGCGCAGCCGCTGGCGGTCCCGGGTAGAGAGGGTCCAGGGATCCTGCTCCCAGAGGGCGAGCCTGCCTTCGCCGCGCAGCTCGGTGCCGATCAGCCGCAGCAGGCTGGTCTTGCCCGCGCCGCTTGGCCCTATGACGGCCACGCACTCGCCCGCCGCTATCTGCAGGCGAAACGGCTGCAGGATGCGGCTCTGGCCGAGCCGCAATCCTTCCCCGTCCAGCGCGACGGCGATCACTTCAGCAGGCCGGCCTGGGTTGCGGCGGCTTCGATGCCCAGGTAGTTCTCGGGCTTGGTCTCGATGAAGCGGCTGGCGCGTTGCAGCTTGAGGATCTCGGCCTGGGCGGGTACCGCCGGATCCAGGCTGAGGAAGGCCTGCTTGATCTTCTCTTGCAGGGCCGGATCCAGATCGCCGCGCACGGTCCAGTTGTAGTCAAAGTAGGTGGGGGTGGTCCAGATCACCTTGACCTTGGCGGTGTCGACCTTGCCCTCTTCCACCAGTTTCTCCCACACGGAAGCGTTGAGCGCGCCAGCCGGCACCTTGCCGGAAGCGACCCAGGCGACGGTGGCGTCGTGGGCGCCGGAGAAGGCGACGTGGGCGAAGTCACGCTCCGGGTTGATGCCCTGTTCGGCCAGGAAGTGGCGCGGCATCAGGTGACCCGAGGTGGAGGAGGGAGAGCCGAACGCGAAGTCCTTGCCCTTGGTGTCGGCCAGGGTCTTGATGCCGCTGTCGGCATTGGCGATGAACTTGGAGGTGAACTGGGCATCTTCCTGGCGCTGCACCAGCGGTACCACCTTGTCGGCACGGCGGTGGGCCTGCACATAGGTGAAGCCCCCGAGCCAGGCCATGTCCAGCTTGCCGGCGGCCAGCGCTTCGACCACGGCGGCGTAGTCGTTGACCGGCACGAACACCACTTCACGGCCCGTCTTCTCGGCCAGGTAGTCACCCAGCGGAGCAAACTTGCGCTGCAGCTCGGTGGGGGCTTCGTCCGGGATGGCGGAGACCCGCAGCGGCTCGGCGGCGACGGCGCTCAGGCTGGCGAACAAGGTGGTGAGGGCGAGTATCCATTTACGGGTCATGGTGCATTCCTTTGTGGTCTGTCGTTCGGGTAATAGAAAGGCCCGACACGAGTCGGACCTTATCAGGGGGGTCATGGTAGGGGGCCACCGGCCCCGGGCGCAAGATGCTCCCCGCAAAAATGGGGGCTACACCCCGACGTGGAAGGCCTGCTTGAGGTTGCGGATAAAGTCCGCATCCCGGCACAGGGTCTTGCCCGGGCTGTCAGAGATCTTGGCGACCGGGCCACCGTTGCACTCCATCATCTTGAAGACGATGTTCATCGGGGTGACCCCGGGCAGATCGCAGGTGAGCTTGGTGCCGATGCCGAAGCTGGTGTTGATACGACCGCGGAAGTGGCGCATCAGCTGCACCGCCTTGTCGAGATTGAGACCGTCCGAGAAGACCAGGGTCTTCTCGGTCGGGTCGATGCCCAGGCGCTGGTAGTGGCTGATGGCCTTCTCGCCCCACACCACGGGGTCGCCGGAGTCGTGGCGCAGCCCCTGATAGCGGCTGGCCAGCTCGAAGTCGAAGTCGCGCAGGAAGGCATCCATGGTGATGCAGTCGGTCAGGGCTATCCCCAGATGGTCGGTGAACTCGTCCAGCCAGCTGGTGAGGGCGGCGCGCTGGCTGTGCTCGAGCGGGAAGCCGAGCTGCTGGTGGGCCTGGAACCACTCGTGGGCCTGGGTGCCCACCGCCGGCAGCCGGTATTTCTGGGCCAGCTGGTAGTTGCTGGTGCCGCGAAACGCCGGCAGGCGCTCCTTGAGGCGACCCACCACGGCATCCTGCACCGTGTGGGAGAAGCGGCGACGGGTGCCGAAGTCGATGAGGTTGAACTCCTTCATCTCTTCCGGGCTGAGATCCCGCTCCAGCTTGTCGATCTTCTGGTCGAGCCGCTCCAGCGCCTGAGTGACGCCAAACTGGGGATAGCGGAAGCGGTTGCGCATCTCGCTGATGATGGCGAGCACCGGGATCTCCCACAGGATCACGTCCTGCCAGGTGCCTTCGACCCGCACATTGATGCGGCCATCCTGCTCAAACACCTTGAGCAGGGAGGCGTCCAGCGGCTTGCGGCGCAGGTGATCGAGATAATCGGTGGTGAAGAAGGGGCGCTCGGCCAGGAAGTCGAGCTCGGGTCTGGTCAGGCGCAGGGAGCCGGCCAGGCGCAGCTGCTCCTCGATCTGGCCCATCATGGGCAACAGGTCTTCTTCGTTGCGGCTGTGGAATTCGGCCACCACCTCGGCATCCGGATAGCGATGGAACACCGCCTGCTGCATATGCAGCTTGTAGGCATCGGTGTCGAGCAGGCTGTTGAGTATGGGCAGCATATCAGTATCCCCGCAGGCCGGTGAGCCACATGGCCCACCCCTGCTGCATAGGTAGTTTGCAGACGCCGCTGTCGGGCAGACCCTTGAGGGTCGGGGACATATCAGGCGTCCAGCAGGCGTTGTACATCGGTCAGGGTCTGGGCCAGTTCGGCGCCAGCCTCGATCATCTGGGTGCAGGCGCTGGCAACCGTCCCGGCGGCGATGCCACGGCAGGCATCGAGGTGGACGATCACCCGGAAACCGGCGCGGCGCAGTTGCAGCACGCTGGTCTTGACGCAGTAGTCGGTGGCGAGGCCGCCGGCCAGTACGGTCGTGACGCCGCGGGACTGCAGAAACTCGATAAGCCCTGTGCTGCGGCGCTCCGCCAGATCGTGGAAACAGGTGCCATAGGGATGCAGATCCGGCTCGACCCCCTTCCAGACGAAGAAGTCATAATCGACCGGGGCCGGCAGGCCGTCGAGCAGCTCGAAGCCGCGGGTGCCCGGTACGCAGTGCACCGGCCAGGTGAGGTCGGCGTTGGGCAAATCCAGCGGCAGCAGCATGCCGGCGGGATCGGAGACCGCCCAGTCTGCATTGGCGGGGTGGGCGTCCTTGCTGCCGATGCGCAGCGAGGCGAGAGCGGCCTGGGCGTTGAGCGCAGCCACAATATCATCCCCCCCTGCGACGGGCAGTTCATTCGGGCAGAGGGGAGTGAATCCCTTCTGCGCATCAATATCCAGGCTGGCGATGATTCCCATGAGTGGCTCCTGCACATATTATTCGTGTGATATTATCTACCAAACATTAATGGAAGGCGAGCAGGGCGATCGACATGTTGAGAATGAGTCTGGATATGGTGGTGTTGCGACTGCGTGACGAGCGGCTGGAACTGCTGCTGGAGACCCGCGATCGCCCCCCCTTCGCCCATTGCTGGCAGCTGCCTGCCCTGCGCATCGACGAGACGCGGGATCGGGATCTGGATGCCGCCCTGCGCCGCCTGCTGACCGAATGGGGGCTGGGCCATTGCTACAGCGAGCAGGTCTGCACCCTCGGCAATCTGGAGCGGGATCCCCGTGGCTGGTCCACCACGCTCGTTTATCTCTGTCTGGCCGAGCCCGATGTCGAAGTGACTCGTGGCTGCTGGCACCCGCTCTCGGCCCTGCCCGGCCTCAGCCTCGCCTTCGATCATCCCCAACTCATCGCCAGAGGGCTGGAGCGGCTGCGGATCAAGAGCCGCTACAGCACCCTGCCGCTGCAACTGCTGGGGACGGAATTCACCCTCTCCGAGGTGCAGCGCGCCTTCGAGATCATCCTGCAGACCCCCATGAATACGGCGGCGTTTCGCAAGCGGATCCATCGCGCCGAGATACTGACGGACACAGGCCGCAAACGGACCGGCAAGCAGCGCCCGGCCATCCTCTACCGGCTGGAGAGCCCCTGCTGCGTCATGTTCGATCAGGTGATGAATGGAGCGGAAGCATGAGTGATACGAGGGCGCACAAGGTGTTGGTGAGCGCTTGTTTGCTGGGTCAGCCAGTACGTTACGATGGCCAGAGCAAGGGCATTGTCAGCGACTGGTTGGCAGCGTTGGGAGCCGAGGGGCGGGTGCTGGCCTTCTGTCCCGAGGTGGCAGGCGGTCTGCCGACCCCGCGCCCACCTGCCGAGCGGCAGGGGGAGCTTGTGGTGACTGCAAGCGGGCTGGATGTGACGGCGGAGTTTGCGCGCGGCGCCGTGCTGGCGCTGGAGACTTGTCAGCAGCAGGGGATTCGCTTTGCCTTGCTGAAAGAGGGGAGCCCCTCCTGCGGTAGCGGCCGCATCTACAACGGCCGCTTCGAAGGGGTTTCGGTGGCGGGCGAGGGCATGACTACTGCCCTGTTGCGCCGCCACGGCATCGCCGTGTTCAGCGAGGATCAGCTGCCCGAGCTGGCCTCGGCACTTGCCTGGTCGGCAACCTGACTGGACCCAGTTGTCATATCATCCTTCTGCCACTGAGCCAGCACGGCGTCCTTCTCCTGCCAGCGCTGGTTCAGCCACTCCTGGAAGCCGCGCTTGAACTGCTTGTCGTTGAAGTAATCCCCTACCAGTTGTTCGTCCACCGGCAGCTCCTCGATCCGCACCCGGATGCGTTTCATCCGCCCCATCAGGAAGTCCTTGAAGGGGGTCTCGGTGTTGTCCGGGTAGCTGATGGTGACGTTGATCAGGCTGTCGAACTGATCGCCCATGGCCGCCAGGGTAAAGGCGAGCCCGGCCGCCTTGGGCGGCATCAGGTGGCGAAAGCGGGAGCGGGAGGCATCGCGTTTCTGCTCGGTGAAGCGGGTCCCCTCCACGAAGTTGATGACGGTGGTAGGGATGTGGCGAAACTTCTCGCAGGCGTTGCGGGTGGTCTCGATATCCTTGCCCCGCAGATGCGGATTGCGCAGCAAAAACTCCCGTGAGTAGCGGCGCATAAAGGGCATATCCAGCCCCCAGCAGGCCAGCCCCAGCAGCGGGATGTAGATGAGTTCGTGCTTCATGAAGAACTTGGGCACCGGCAACCGGTCGCGAAACAGGTGGCCGAGCACCACGATGTCGGTCCAGCTCATGTGGTTGCTGATGATGAGATACCAGCCATCCTTGCGCAGCCGGGTGTCGTCCTCGACCTGCCAGTCGATGCGGGTGGTGAGGCGGATCACCAGGGCGTTGCAGCCGAGCCACAGGCGCATGAAGCGGTTGTTGAGCCGGCTGCAGGCGCGGCCAAAGGCCGGCACGGGCAGCAGCAGTTTGGCCAGCGAAACCAGCAGGATCAGGCTGGCGCATAAGGCAGTAAAAAGAATGGTCAGGCCGGCGCTGATGAGCAGCACCAACGGGCCGGGAAGCAGGGATAACATGGGTGTTTACTGTGCCTTGGTTGCCAGCAGCTGGGTCAGGGTCTGGTCTTTCTCGCGCCAGATCCCGTTCAGCCACTGTTGAAACTCTTGTTGGAAGTAGGGGTCATTGAAGTAGTCCCCCACCAGCTTGCGGTCGATCGGCAAATAGCGGATCTGGACCTTGATCTCCCCGACTCGACCGCACATGAAATCCCAGTAGCTGGGGATGCCGTCCGGATAGGCGATGGTCACATCCACCAGTTGATGCAACTGATCACCCATGGCTGCCAGAGTAAAGGCGATGCCACCCGCCCTTGGATGGAGCAGGTGCCGGTAGGGTGACCCCTGCTTCTGATGCTTGGTCGGAGTGAAACGGGTGCCTTCGACAAAATTCATCACACTCACCGGAATGTGGCGGAATCTGGCACAGGCTTTACGCGTTGTTTCAATGTCTTTTCCCTTCAAATGGGGGTTCTTTTCCAGAAATTTTCTGGAATATCGCCGCATGAAGGGGAAATCGAGCGCCCACCAGGCCAGGCCGAGAAAAGGTACCCAAATCAGCTCTTTCTTGAGGAAAAACTTCAGGAAGGGGATTTTTTGATTAAAAACCCGCTGCAGTACCAGTATGTCGACCCAGGATTGATGGTTGGCAATCACCATATACCACTCATTCCGGCGCCCTTTGTCCACTCCGACCACATCGAAAGGGGTTTTGATGATGGTTTTCTGGATCAGGTTGTTGAAACCGATCCAGCTGCCGGCACAGCCATCCAGCAGCCAGTTGCAGAAGGTTCGCCAGCCCCTGACGGGCAGCAACAACTTGAGCAGACCCAGGGAGAGCACGGGGATAAACCAGAACAGGGTATTGAAAAAGTAGAGCAGGGTGGAGAGGCTGCCGCGCAGTCGCTCTATCAGCTTGTTGGGCATGATTCGGGTCCGTCTTGCAGTCTGTAGCGACGCATCAAGTGGTCAGATCTGTGGCCATAATATCAGCCGACGCTTTCCAAGACCACGGACAGGCCCTTGGTGAGACGCTTCCTCAGCTCAGCCGCTTCGCAATCTGGAGAGCAGGCGGTCCATGGCGCGATAGCCGAGCGCCTCGATCAGGTGCTCCTTGCTAATGACAGGCTGCCCCGCCAGATCGGCGATGGTACGCGATACCCGCAGGATGCGGTGCCAAGCCCGGATGCTGAGTCCGAGCTTCTGGATGGCGTTCTCCAGAAATTCGGCATCCTGTGGCGATAATCGGCAAATATCTTCGATTTCACGGCTATCAAGCAGGTTGTTGAGCTTGCCATTGCGACTCAGCATGCGCTCGCGCGCCGCCAGCACCCGCTCGCGGATCTGTTGGCTCGACTCCCCCCGCTCCGCCTTACCGGTCAGGCTCCCCTTGGGCAGCAGTGGCACCTCCACTGTCAGGTCGAAGCGGTCTAGGAAGGGGCCGGAGAGCTTGCCGAGGTAGCGCAGGATCTGGTCCGGGCTGGAGCGGGTCTGGCCGTCGCCATAGTGGCCGCAAGGGCTGGGGTTCATGGCGCCGACCAGCTGGAAGCGGGCGGGGAAATCGACCTGACGGGCGGCACGACTGATGGTGATGTGCCCCGTCTCCAGCGGTTCACGCAGGGAATCGAGCACCTTGCGCTCGAACTCAGGCAGCTCGTCGAGGAACAGCACCCCGTTGTGGGCCAGGGATATTTCGCCGGGACGCGGGTGACTGCCACCGCCCACCAGTGCCACCGCCGAGGCGCTGTGGTGGGGCGTTCGATAGGGCCTGTGGTGCCAGTGGCCGGCGCGCGGGGTGAGGCCGCCGATGGAGTGGATGGCGGCGGTTTGCTGCGCCTCCTGCTCGCTCAGCGGCGGCAGAATGCCGGGCAGGCGGCTGGCCAGCATACTCTTGCCGGTACCGGGCGGGCCAATGAACAGCAGGTTGTGGCTGCCGGCGGCAGCGATCTCCAGCGCCCGCTTGGCCTGGGACTGGCCGATCACGTCCTGCAGGTCCGGCACGTCAGGCAGGCTCTCCGTGCTCTGGGGATCCGGCAGCGGCAGCTCGTACTGGCCCGCCAGCCAGGCGGTGACGGCCAGCAGCTGGTGGGCGGTGCGCACCTCGGCGTCCTGGATCAGCGAGGCCTCGGGGCCGTTCTCCCGCGGTACCAGCAGGGTGCGACCCGCATCGCGGCAGGCGAGCACGGCGGGTAGCACGCCGAGCACGGGGCGGATCTCGCCGGTCAGGGCCAGTTCCCCTAAAAATTCGTGATCGAGCAGGTATTTTGCCGGTATCTGCTTGGAAGCGGCGAGAATACCGATGGCGATGGCCAGATCGAAACGGCCCCCCTCCTTGGGCAGATCGGCGGGGGCCAGATTGACCGTGATGTGTTTGGACGGAAACTCGAAATTGCCGTTAAGCAGGGCGCTGCGCACCCGATCCCGCGACTCCTTCACCGAGGTTTCCGGCAGGCCTACCATGTTGAAGGCGGGCAGACCGTTGGAGAGGTGTACCTCCACCGTGACTTGCGGGGCCGCGACACCTAAGCTGGCACGGCTATAAACCACAGCTAATGACATAAATCTCGTCCTTGAGTTGGTATATGTTCTGGTTAACTGCTTTTTGGTGGTTTTTTATCCCAATCCGTCGGCTGCTAAATAGCCAAAATCAGAGGGTTGTCATCTAAAAAAACGCTTGCCCAATAAAAATCACCGTGCTAGTTCTAATAGCCATTCGCGGCATAAACCGCCCCAATTTCACAGGATTTCCGGTTGTAACTATGAACATGGCCTCCCGTTTCGTCAGCATTATTGTGGTCCTAGTGGTGATTATTATCTCACCGCTCGGGGCTCGTTTGGCTGCACGGAACAAGGGATAGACCCACCACCGGACAGAACGAAACAAGCGACCCCCGAGCCTCACGGCCCGGGGGTTTTTTTTCGACCAAAGGACAGGATTTTCCAGATGAACGGCGCGCAGTTTTTGGTACAGGCTCTCAAGAAACAGGGGGTGACCCAGGTGTTTGGTTACCCGGGCGGGGCCATCATGCCGGTCTACGATGCCCTGTATGACGGTGATCTGGCTCACCAGCTTTGCCGCCACGAGCAGGGTGCCGCCATGGCGGCGGTGGGTTATGCCCGCGCCTCCGGTCAGGTGGGGGTCTGCATCGCCACCTCGGGCCCGGGCGCCACCAACCTGGTGACCGGTCTGGCGGAGGCGTTGCTCGACTCGGTGCCGCTGGTGGCCATCAGTGGTCAGGTGCCCTGTGCCGCCGTGGGGACAGATGCGTTCCAGGAAGTGGACGTGCTCGGCATGTCCCTCTCCTGCACCAAGCACTCCTTCATGGTGACGGACGTGGCGGATTTGCCTCAGGTGATTGCCGAGGCGTTCGCCATCGCCAGTGAAGGGCGCCCCGGCCCGGTGCTGATCGACCTGCCCAAGGACGTGCAACTGGCCGCAGTGCCGGCCCAGAGTCCGCTGTTTGCGGTGGCGGAGCCCGAGCATCTCAATCCGGCCGAGCTGACGGCCGCTCGCACCCTGCTGGCCGCCGCCGAGCGCCCGGTGCTCTACGTTGGTGGCGGGGTGGGGATGGCCAACGCCGAGCAGCAGCTGCGCGACTTTGCCGCCGCCACCGGCATGCCTGCAGTCACCACCCTCAAGGGGATAGGGGCGCTCGACCCCGACAGCCCCGTTTATCTCGGCATGCTCGGCATGCACGGCACCAAGGCCGCCAACTATGCGGTGCAGCAGTGCGATCTGCTGGTGGTGGTGGGTGCCCGTTTCGACGATCGGGTGACCGGCAAGCTGGAGGAGTTCGCCCCCGAGGCCAAGGTGATCCATCTGGATGTGGACGCCGCCGAGTTCGGCAAGCGCCGCGCCGCCGAGGTGGGCATCACTCAGGATCTGAAACAGGTGTTGCCGCGCCTCGCCATGTCCCTCTCCATCGAGCCCTGGCGTGAGCATTGCGCGAACATGGCCCGCGAGTACGCATTTCGCTACGACCATCCCGGCCAGCCTATCTATGCTCCGGCCCTGCTCAAGCAGCTCTCTGCCAGGTTGCCGGAGAGCAGCGTGGTGGCCTGCGACGTGGGTCAGCATCAGATGTGGGTGGCCCAGCATATGCGCTTCACCAGCCCGCGCAACCACCTCTCCAGTGCCGGCCTCGGCACCATGGGGTTCGGCCTGCCGGCCGCCATCGGTGCCAAGATGTCGCGCCCTGAAGATGAGGTGTTGCTGGTGAGCGGCGACGGCTCTTTCATGATGAACGTGCAGGAGCTCGGCACCATCCGCCGGGCCCAGCTCAAGGTGAAGATGGTGCTGCTGGACAACCAACGCCTCGGCATGGTGCGCCAGTGGCAGGAGCTGTTCTTCGACGGCCGCTACAGCGAGACCATCCTCTCCGACAACCCCGACTTCGTCGCCCTGGCCGCCGCCTTCGGCATTCCGGGCGAGACCATCACATGCAAGGAGGAGATAGCCCCGGCCCTCGACCGTCTGCTGGCGAGCGAGAGCGCCTATCTGCTGCATGTGGCCATTTCAGAGGAAGAAAATGTCTGGCCCCTGGTACCGCCAGGAGTCGCCAACCACAAGATGATGGAGCAACGCCCATGAACCAGGTCAATACCTTGCAAATCCATGCCCAGCCCAGACCCGAAGTGATGGAGCGGGTGCTGCGGGTGGTGCGCCACCGCGGTTTCAACCTCTGCGCCCTTAACATGGAGCAGGATTGCCAACAGCTGCGGATCACGGTTACTGTCGAATCGGTGCGTCCCATCCAGCAGTTATGGAGCCAGTTGGTCAAGCTGGTGGACGTTTCCCGGGTCGATGCACTGGAACAGCAACCCCGGATCAGAGCTTAAGGAGCCAAGCCAATGTCACAGCCTTCCCAATCCCAGCCGCAATATATCTGGTTCAACGGCAAAATGATCCCCTGGCAAGATGCCCAGGTGCACGTGATGAGCCATGCCCTGCACTACGGTTCCTCGGTGTTCGAAGGAGTGCGAGCCTACGATACCCCGAGAGGCACCTGCATCTTCCGCCTGCAGGAGCATACTCGTCGCCTGTTCGATTCCGCCAAGATCTACTGGATGGAGGTTCCCTACAACGAGGCCGAGATCAATGAGGCCTGCCGCACCGTGGTGCGCGAGAACGGCCTGAAAAGCGGCTACCTGCGCCCGCTGGCTTTCATCGGTAACGTGGGCCTTGGCCTGCATCCTCCCAAGGACGCCAAGGCCGACGTGATCGTTGCGGCCATTCCCTGGGGCGCCTATCTGGGCGAAGAGGGGCTGAAGAACGGGGTGGATGTGTGCGTCACCTCCTGGAACCGGCTCGCCCCCAACACCATTCCCACCGGCGCCAAGGCGGGTGGCAACTATTTGTCCTCCCAGCTGATCAGTCGCGAGGCCAAGCGCAACGGCTTCGCCGAGGGGCTGGCGCTGGACGTGAACGGTTACCTGAGCGAAGGGGCGGGGGAGAACCTGTTCCTGGTGAAGAACGGCGTGTTGTTCACCCCGCCCGCTACCGCCGCCATCCTGCCCGGTATCACCCGCGACACCATCATGACGCTGGCCCGCGATCTGGGTTACGAGGTGCGCGAGCAGGCGCTGCCCCGAGAGGCCCTGTATGTCGCAGACGAGATCTTCATGACCGGCACAGCGGCCGAGGTGACCCCGGTGCGCTCCGTCGATCGGATGCAGGTGGGTGCCGGTTGCCGCGGTCCGGTGACCGAGCAGTTGCAGAACGCCTTCTTCGGCCTGTTCAACGGCCAGACCGAAGACAAGTGGGGCTGGCTGACACCCGTCAACGACTGATGAGAGAGGGGAGGTGTCATGCCTCCCCGAGTCGCTTCCGGTCAGGGCACTGCGCGGTGCCCTCACCAGGATCGATTCCCGATCCGAGAGTCACTTTTTCATTTCCAAAGATAATGAGCCCGCTGGGCATTCAGGGAGTAGAGACAATGCCGAAGTTGAGATCCGCCACCACCACCCACGGACGTAACATGGCCGGGGCCCGCGCCCTCTGGCGTGCCACCGGCATGACCGATCAGGATTTCGGCAAGCCCATCATCGCCGTGGTCAACTCCTTCACCCAGTTCGTACCGGGCCACGTCCACCTCAAGGATCTGGGCCAGCTGGTGGCGCGGGAGATCGAGGCCGCCGGCGGGGTCGCCAAGGAGTTCAACACCATTGCTGTGGATGACGGCATCGCCATGGGCCACGGCGGCATGCTCTACTCCCTGCCGTCGCGCGAGCTGATTGCCGACTCGGTGGAGTACATGGTCAACGCCCACTGCGCCGACGCCATGGTCTGCATCTCCAACTGCGACAAGATCACCCCGGGGATGCTGATGGCCGCCCTGCGCATCAACATCCCGGTGATCTTCGTCTCCGGCGGCCCGATGGAAGCGGGCAAGACCAAGCTCTCCGATCAGATCATCAAGCTGGATCTGGTGGATGCCATGATCCAGGGCGCCGACCCCAAGGTCTCCGATGCCCAGAGCGAACAGGTGGAGCGCAGCGCCTGCCCCACCTGCGGCTCCTGCTCCGGCATGTTCACCGCCAACTCCATGAACTGCCTGACCGAGGCGCTGGGCCTCTCCCAGCCGGGCAACGGTTCACTGCTGGCGACCCACGCAGACCGTGAGCAGCTGTTCAAGCTGGCGGGCCAGCGCATCGTGACCCTGGCCAAGCGCTGGTATGAACAAGATGATACTAGTGCCCTGCCGCGCAACATCGCCACCAAGGCGGCGTTCGAGAATGCCATGGCGCTCGACATCGCCATGGGCGGCTCCACCAATACCGTGCTGCACCTGCTGGCGGCGGCCCAGGAGGCGGGTGTCGACTTCACCATGGCCGACATTGACCGCATGTCCCGCAAGGTGCCGCAGTTGTGCAAGGTGGCGCCCTCCACCCAGAAGTACCACATGGAAGACGTGCACCGTGCCGGTGGCGTCATCGCCATCCTGGGCCAGCTGGAAAAGGCGGGCCTGGTGCACGGCGACGCCCGCAACGTGCTGGGCACCTCGCTGGTGGAGCTGCTGGCCGAGTATGACGTCAGCCGCCAGCCGAGTCAGGAGGTGGTGGACTTCTACCGCGCCGGCCCGGCCGGCATCCGCACCACCAAGGCGTTCAGCCAGGATTGCCGCTGGCCGGAGCTGGATCTGGACCGCACCGAGGGCTGTATCCGTTCGCTGGACAACGCCTACAGCCTGGAGGGGGGCCTGGCCGTGCTCGCCGGCAACCTGGCGCTGAATGGTGCCATCGTCAAGACCGCCGGGGTGGACGAGGAGAACCTCACCTTCCGTGGCCCGGCCCGGGTATTCGAGAGCCAGGACACGGCGGTCGCCGGCATTCTGGATGGCACAGTCCAGGCAGGTGAAGTAGTGGTGATCCGCTACGAGGGTCCGAAAGGGGGCCCCGGCATGCAGGAGATGCTCTACCCCACCACCTATCTGAAATCCATGGGGCTGGGCAAGGCGTGTGCGCTGATCACCGACGGCCGCTTCTCCGGCGGCACCTCGGGTCTCTCCATCGGTCACGTCTCGCCGGAGGCGGCCTCTGGCGGCACCATAGGTCTGGTGGAGGATGGCGACATCATCAACATCGACATCCCGGCCCGCAGCATGGTGCTGGAGGTGGCCGACAGCGTGCTGGCTGCCCGCCGCGTGGCCGTCGAGGCCCGTGGCTGGAAGCCACTCGATCGCCAGCGTCAGGTCTCTTTTGCCCTGCGCGCCTACGCCATGTTCGCTACCAGCGCAGATAAAGGCGCGGTGCGTGATCGCACCCTGTTGGGGGAATAAGTCATGGTCTCTGCTGCGGATTATCTACGCAAGGTGCTGCTCTCCCCCGTCTACGAGGCGGCGCGGGTCACCCCTTTGCAAACCCTGAAAAAACTCTCCGAGCGGCTCGGCAATCACGTCAGTCTGAAGCGGGAGGACCTGCAACCGGTCCACTCCTTCAAACTGCGCGGCGCCTACCACAAGATTGCCACCCTGACCCAGGAGCAGAAGGAGCGCGGCGTCATCGCCGCCTCCGCCGGCAACCACGCCCAGGGGGTCGCCCTGTCGGCCGCCAGGCTCGGCATCAAGGCGATCATCGTGATGCCCAAGACCACGCCGGACATCAAGATCGATGCGGTACGCCGCCAGGGCGGCAACGTGCTGCTATTTGGCAACAGCTTCGACGAGGCCTACGGCGAGAGCCGTCGCCTCGCCGAGTTGGAGGGCTACACCCTGATCCCGCCGTTTGACGACGTCGAGGTGATCGCCGGGCAGGGCACCATCGGCAAGGAGCTGCTGGAGCAGGACACCCATCTCACCCACGTCTTCGTGCCGGTGGGTGGCGGCGGGCTGGCCGCCGGGGTGGCGGTCTACATCAAGCAGCTGCTGCCGGACGTCAAGGTGATCGGGGTGGAGGCGGAGGGCTCCGCCTGCCTCAAGGCCGCGCTGGCGGCCGGTGAGCCGGTCAATCTGGAGCGGGTCTCGCTGTTTGCGGACGGGGTGGCGGTCAAGCGCATCGGCGAGGAGACCTTTCGCCTCTGCAACCAGTATCTGGACGAGGTGGTGACCGTCTCCAACGACCAGATCTGCGCCGCGCTGAAAGACATCTTCGACGACTGCCGCGCCATCGCCGAGCCGTCGGGGGCCCTGTCGCTGGCCGGCCTCAAGGCCTACAGCGAGCGGGAGCAGGTGAAGGGTGGCCGGATGGCGGCCATTCTGTCCGGCGCCAATGTCAACTTCCACAGCCTGCGCTACGTCTCCGAGCGTTGCGAGATCGGCGAGAAGCGCGAGGGCATGCTGGCGGTGACCATCCCCGAGCGCAAGGGGGCCTTCCTCGACTTCTGCCGTCAGCTCGGGCCCCGCATGGTGACCGAGTTCAACTACCGTTACGCCGATGCCGAGCAGGCGTCGCTGTTCGTCTCGGTGCGCCTCAGCGGCGGTGACGAGGAGCTGGGCCAGATCATCGATCAGCTCGGCGGCAACGGCTATCCGGTGGTCAACATGACCGAGAGCGAGCTGGCCAAGAACCACGTGCGTTACATGATTGGCGGCCGCCCGGCCCGGCCCCTCGGCGAGCGCCTCTACAGCTTCAAGTTTCCGGAGCAGCCGGGCGCCCTGATGCGCTTTCTCGAGACCCTCGGCTGTCGCTGGAACATCAGCCTGTTCCACTACCGCAACCACGGCGCCGACTATGGCCGGGTGCTGTGCGCCTTCGAGCTGCCGGATGAGGATGTGGCGTCTTTCCACGACTACCTGCACGAGATTGGCTACGGCTGGAAAGAGGTGAGCGACGACCCCGCCTACCGGCTGTTTCTGGCCAGTTGAGGGGCTGCGCAAAGCAGAGGGAGGCATCAGCCTCCCTTTTTCATTCAGGATGTTTGCGGGCGAGGTCGCCTGAGCCACTGAAAACCGTAGGCCAGCGCAATCAGCAGCAGGGTGCCGGGTAACACAGTCTGCCACAGGAAGGGCAGGTCCAGTCCCGTCATCAGGATCAGCAGGGGGTTGGCGCCCGCCGGAGGGTGGATGATATCCAGCTGTTGCATCAGGGCGATGGCCACCCCCACCCCCAATGCCATCTGCAGCTCCACCGGCAACGGCAGCCAGGAGACGGCCAGACCGACACAAGCCGCCAGCAGGTGGCCGCCCAGCACGTTCTTCGGGCGAGCGAGAGGGCTGTGGGGCAGTGAAAACAGCAGCACGCAGCTTGCCCCGAAAGGTGCCATCACCAGCGCTGCATGCCAGCTGAAGTTCATCCAGCCCAACAGGCCGATTGCCAACGCCGCCCCGCTTCCCGCCCATAGTGAGCCATACCATCTTGTCATTGCAGTTCCCTCTTGGTTTGTCAGTCGTGATTAGGCACATTAGGTAGACAGATCGGTGTACTTCAAGAGGCAATCATGAGTGAAAAGCGTCAGCAACTGGTGGAGACGGCCTATCGCCTGTTCAACCGCCATGGCTTTCATGCCACCGGTGTGGATCGCATCTGGGCCGAAGCAGGCAGCACCAAGCGCACCCTCTATCGCCACTTTCCCACCAAGGACGCGCTGATCGAGGAGGTGCTGATCTCCCGTGACCGGGAGTTCTTCGCCCTGCTCGACCAGAGGCTGGCTGGGCTGATGGGGCGCGAGGCTTGCCTGCAGGCGCTGTTCGACGGCTTCGGGGAGTGGTTCGGCCGCAACGATTTCTATGGCTGCAACTTCATCAACGCCAGCGCCGAGTTTGCCGACCCGCGCCATCCGGTGCGCAAGCTGGTGGTTGCCCACAAGCAGGCGCTGCTGAACTGGGTGATGCACCGGCTCGACTGCAATCTGGCGCAGGCCACCGGGCTTTGCCTGCTGCTGGAGGGGGCCATAGTAATGGCGCACAGCTATCAGCAGCCGCCGGCGCTGGAGCAGGCTCGTGCGCTGGCACAGGCCATTTTGGTCGACGATGCGGCGATAATGCAGCCAAGTTCACACTCCTGACTTGCTGGTCATTTGAGGCTTCTTCGGGATGGGATACCCTGAGTGACGGCGAGGCCGCCTGACGGCTTCACACAGGGAGAGTGCGCACTCAGGCGCCCATAACGACTTATTGCAGAGGCTAAAAATGAAAAAATCGATGCTTGCCGTTCTGGTCAGTGGTTTGCTGGCAACGGGGGCGGTACAGGCCGCCGCCCAGGACAACACCTGGTATGTCGGTGGCAAGGCCGGTTGGTCCAATTTCTATGGTGTGGATTATGACCAGCAGGTTAAGGACGTGCTGGATTTGGTTGATCCCGGCCAGAAGGATAACGATCTTGGCCTTGGTGCCTTTGCCGGCTATCAGCTGAACCAGAATGTGGCGTTCGAATTTGGTTACGATTGGCTTGGCAAATACAAGCTGGACAAGACGGCTGCTCGGGGGACCGAGTCAGCGGCTTTCAATGGCGAAGCTAAAGCCCAGATGCTGCAAGCGACTATGAAGATTGGCTTCCCGGCCACCTCGGCGCTGGATATCTATGGCCGTCTGGGGGGCGCTTATGCCTGGACCGAAAGCGACGTCTCTGTCTGGTATCGCGATTCGGCCAATCCTGGCAATAATCTGTCTGCCGAGAGCAAGGGCAACAAGTATCACGGTGCGGCCTTTGTCGGGGCGCTGGGTATCGAATACGCCATCGACAAGGATTGGGCCGCTCGCCTCGAGTACCAGTACACCACGCCGCTCGGCAAGACCTCGCTGGATGAGTCCGGCATCGAGCTGGACAACGGCCTGCTCTCCGTCGGCATGCTCTATCGCTTCGGTCAAGTCGGCGATACGGTCGCCGCGCCGGCACCGGCCCCCGTGGTTGCCGAACCCGCTCCCGTGGTGGCGCCCAAGACTTTCAGCCTGAGCTCTGACGTATTGTTCGAGTTCAACAAGGCAACCCTGAAGCCGGAAGCCAACCAGGCGCTGGACAACCTGTTCAGCCAGATAGTGGCGGCCAATCCGAAAGACGGGGAGGCCACCGTGGTGGGCTATACGGATCGCATCGGTTCCGACACCTACAACCTCTCCCTCTCCGAGCAACGTGCAAGAAGCGTGGCCAACTATCTGGTCAGCAAGGGTCTGTATGCCGACAAGGTGCGGGTCGAGGGGCGTGGCAAGGCCAATCCGGTGACCGGTGACAGCTGTGCCAGCCAGTCCCGGCAGCAGCTGATCGCCTGTCTGGCACCGGATCGTCGGGTAGAAATCCATCTGGAAGGCGTCTCCCAGCCGGCGCAGTAACCGCCGCAGAGATGACAACGGGAGGCCTGGCCTCCCGTTTTTTATGGTGTTTCGTGTGGCAGATCAGAGCCCGAACAGCGGTCGCAGGCGGATGCCGATCAGGCTGCCGGCGAGGGCCATCAGCATCCAGACCCAGCCGTGCAGGCTACCGGAGGCGGTGCCATCGAAGAAGCCGCCCAGGTTGCAGGCGCTGTACATGGCCCCCATGCCCATCAGCAGGCCGCCGAGAATGGCCGCCATGCTGTTGCCGAGGCGGATCGGGGCGAAGTTGCCGCCACCGCTGATGCAGCGCGCCAACATGGCCCCTAGGATGCCGAGCCAGAACATGCCGACCATGGGGTTGATGAACAGCGGCTGGGCCAGTTTCGGGTTCCCCTCGAACAGGCCGAACAGGGAGGCGCCGCGCAGCGCCATGTCATAGACGGCACCGGTGATGGTCCAGGCCGAGCCATGCAGGGCGACCACGCTGGAGTTGAGCAGGGCGATGAGGATGCCGCCGGTCAGCACGGTGAAACGACCGTCACGCCAGAACAGGTTGCCGCCGCTGAAGATGGGCTTGATCTCGCCGGTGTACTGCCGCTCGCTCTTGCGAAACAGCAGGAACAGCATGGCGACCAGCGCCAGGTTGAGCAGCATGCCGCTCCAGAGGTTGCCGGTCAGATCCTTGGCCAACACGACCTGACTGGAGAAGGTGGCCTCCAGCTCGGGGCGGAACTGGTTGCTGATGAGGGTGCCGATGCCGTAGCAGATCAGCACCAGCCAGAAGCGAGGTTGCCCCTCGCCACAGCAGTAGAGAGTGCCGGTGGCACAGACGCCTGCCAGCTGCATGCCGATACCGAACAGGAAGGCGCCGACGATGAAGGGAATGCCGATAGCCATCACGTTGCCCACCATGGCATCACCAAACAGGGCGTGGCTGAAGGAGAGAAAGGTGGTGAACAGCAGAATCTCGATGGCGATGGTGAGCAGGTGTACCCGCACATAGTAGCTGTTGCGCTTGGTCAGCATTTCACGCCAACCGAAGACGATGCCGAAGCGGCTGAAGGAGAGAGTAAAGCCGAAACCGAATCCAATCAGGGCCATCAGAGCCCATTTCATACCAAAGGTGTTGCCTAGCCAGAGTAACGCTCCCCCCGCGATTGCCACGATGGGGAGCGACCATTTTCGATTCATGATGTTGTTTCCTGTGTGTCATGGAAGATAGCCGAGCATCCTATTCCTCCACGACAAACGGGACCAGTTCTGATTGGCTCTTCGCGTCGAAAGTGAAATGAAAACCCCATCCAGATCAATTTACTGTGCGGCTTGCTCACAGGGTGAACAGCAGAGTGGGGCTAGTCTGCCGACATGGTGCACAACAGGGGCCAGCACGACAGGGGGCGACGCTTCACTGATCAGGAGAAGGCGCGGGAGAGTTCGCCCAGCATGCCACCCAGGATGGAGAGGCTGACGGCGCCAAACAGCAGGCCGGTCACCAGGTTGAGGGGGCGCTGAACCCGGCCGAGCAGGCGTTGTGCCCGGACGGTGGAGAGGCTCCAGGCCAGGGCTCCGAACCAGAAGAGCGACAGCAGGAACAGCTCCAGCACCAGCAGTCCCCGGGTCAGGCCGTCCACCTGGGGCGTCACCATGGCGGCCAGCAGTCCCATGAAGAACAGCAGCGCCTTGGGGTTGAGCAAGTTGGTGGCCAGGCCGCTCTGCACCCCCTTGCGCCAACCGGCGCGCTCGCCACCGGCCTTGAAAGCCTGCTCACCCGCCCCTTGCCAGGCGGCCATCAGCGCCCCCCAGCCGAGCCAACCCAGATAGAGGGCGCCGATCATCTTCACTGCCATGAACAACCAGTGATGTTCGGCGATCAGCAAGCTGATGCCGGTCAGGCTCAGGGTGGCGTGCAGCAAGATGGCGAGCGCGATGCCCAGCGCCGCGCCAAGGGCGGTGGGCCTGTGCAGGCTGGTGCGCAGGATCAGCGCGAAGTCGGGGCCCGGGCTCGCCAGGGCAACGAGATGGATAAGACCTATGGTCAGAAACAGGCTGGTAAACATGGGCATAACCTCAACGGCATGATGAGGTCACAGGATGAAGGAGGCGAGGCCGGTTTGATTGTAAAAGATTGCACCGATCGCCGCGGATCAGTCCGTGCCAGTGGCCGTCATCAGTCCGGTACGACTGAGACGGGGCGCATCTGCTGGCGATATTCGGCGGGGGTGAGGCCGAAGGCCTGCCGGAACCCGTGGTGAAAGTGGCTCTGATCGAAGAAGCCGACCGCGAGCGCCACCTCGCTCACCGGCAGGCCGCTGCCGAGCAGGCGCTTGCTTCGCTCCAGCCGCAGTCGCTTGAGCCAGGCGTAGGGGGTCATGCCAGTCTTCTTCTTGAACTGGCGCAGGAAGGCGAAGCGATCCAGCCCGAACAGGGCGGCCAGATCCTCCAGGCTGTGGCGCTCGTCGAGCTGGGCCAGCAGATGGTCGCGCAGGTATCTGAGCTGGGTATCGGCCAGGGCGTGGCGTTCGGGGGCGAGATGCAGCAGCTCGCCGAGCAGGGCCAGCAGCTGGCTCTCCGCCAGCAGACCGTCGGGTTCAGGAGCCTCGTCCAGATACATGTGCAGGCGGGCGAAACCCAGATAGAGGTCGGGACGGCTCTGCAGTCCCTTGTCGAAAAAGGGTTCAGGGCTGTCCGGCAGCCAGATGGCCAGTTGTTCGGGGGCGATGGCGAACACCCGCACCTCGTACCCTTCCGGCTGTAGGCTCAGGCCGTCGTGCATCTCGTCCGGGTTGACGGTGGAGAGCTCGCCGCGCACCAGGTTGTGGCTGCTGCCCTTGTGGATGAATTTCTGGCCGCCCTGCTGCACCAGACCGATGTGATAGTCGAGGTGAACATGGCGGCCATAGCTGAACTCCCTGTGGTGGGAGTGGGAGAGTTCAACCCCCGGCAGCAGCCGGGATTGCCAGTAGTGGATGCGGGAGTGGAGTGTGCTCATCGTCTATTGATAACCTGAAAGCCGGCTTAAGGCTTGTAGATTATTGCAGCGCGACGAGCCATACCGTCAATCCTGCTGTGTCACCGGCCGGCGGCTGCCGCTGCGCAGCCCGTCCAGACTGAACAGCACCAGGGCGCTCCAGATGAAGGCGAAGGTGACCATCTTGTCCAGCGCCAGTGCCTCGCCATACAGGGTGACCGCCAGGATGAACATCAGGCTGGGCCCTATGTACTGGAAGAAGCCCAGGGTGGAGAGCTTGAGCCGGGTCGCGGCGGCGGTGAAGCAGAGCAGGGGGGCTGTGGTGACCACGCCGGCGGCGATCAGCAGCAGATTCAGGTGCCAGCTGTTTTCGGTCATATGGCTGGTGGGGCTGTCGGCAATACCCCACAGATAGAAGGCGGCCGGGGGCAGCATGATCAGGGTCTCGATCAAGAGGCCGGTGAGGGCGTCGAGGGCCAGTTTCTTGCGAATGAGGCCGTAGATGGCGAAGCTCGCCGCCAGCACCAGGGCGATCCAGGGCAGGGAGCCGAACGCGATGATCTGGATGGCGACGCCGATCGCCGCCAGCCCGACCGCCCACCACTGCAGGCGACGCAGCCTCTCGCTCAGGAACAGCATGCCGAGCAGCACGTTGAACAGGGGGTTGATGTAGTAGCCGAGGCTGGCATCCAGCATGTGGCCGTTGTTGATGGCCCAGATGAACAGCAGCCAGTTGCCGCCGACGGTCACCGAGGTGAAGGCCAGGGTGAGCAACACTTTGGGCTGACGCAGCACCGCCTGTACCTTGTGCCACTGGCGGCCGAGCAGGGTCAGCACCAGCAGCAGGGCGCAGGACCAGATCATGCGGTGGGTCAGGATCTCGGCGGCCGGTACGGCCGAAATCGTCTTGAAGTAGATGGGGGCCAGGCCCCAAAGGGTGTAGGCGCACAAGGCGTAGATGACGCCCTGGCGCTGAATTTGTTGCTGCATGCGGATACCCTTCACTGGAGAGTCGGATGCGAGAACGCATCGCAAAAAAACCAGTGTAGCGATCCTTTAGGAGGGACAGAAGCGAATAAATGGGGAAAGATGGATGGTGACGATATGTTTTACCGTCTAGCGGCCACCGCGCCGGATCTTGTCGACGTCCCGCAGCAGCCACAGCATCAGGGCGATGGCCGAGATCCAGGGGCCCCAGGTCACGTAGGCTTCACCATGCCCCAGTGCGAAAAACAGCAGGGGTAGGCCGATCACCAGAAACAGTACACTTCCCAGAAAAAATAACATTTTTATCTTAATATTTAACGACTTGCCTGTTTGATAATTATATCGATTGAGACGTGCGATGAAAGGGGAAAAATGAAAAAGGGGGTTTTAACCCCCTTTTGCGAAGATGGAAGCTGTTTCTGCGATTATTCCAGCTGGATCCAGGTACTTTTCAGCTCGGTATATTTCTCCAGCGCATGCAATGACTTGTCGCGCCCGTTGCCGGACTGCTTGAAGCCGCCAAACGGCATTGTCATGTCGCCGCCATCCCAGTTGTTGACGAACACTGTGCCTGCGCGCAGGGCGCGGGAGCCCTTGACCGCCTTGTTGAGATCCGCCGTCCAGATCGCCGCGGCCAGGCCGTAGTCGGTGTCGTTGCCAAGGGCGATCGCTTCCTCCAGGGTATCGAAGCCGGTCACCGCCAGCACGGGGCCGAAGATCTCCTCGCGGAAGATGCGCATCTCTGGGGTCACCTCGTCGAAGATGGTGGGCTCGATGTAGAAGCCGCCGCTCTCCTCGTTGGTGCGCTTGCCTCCCAGCAGCAGCTTGGCCCCCTCTTGCTGGCCGATATCGATATAGCGCAGTACCTGCGCCATCTGGATGTCGTCCACCATGGCACCGATGCGGGTGGTAGGGTCGAGAGGGTTGGCGGAGATCCACTCCCGGGCGTGGGCCAGCAGTCGCTCCATGAATTGCGGCTTGATGCTGTTTTGCACCAGCAGGCGGGAGGCGGCGGTGCACACCTCGCCCTGGTTGTAGAAGATGGCGCCGGCGGCGCTTCGGGCGGCGGCGTCCAGATCCGGCGCGTCCGCCAGTATGATGTTGGGGCTCTTGCCGCCGCACTCCATAAAGGCGCGCTTGAGGTTGGACTTGCCGGAACACTCCACCAGATGCTTGCCGATTTTGGTGGAGCCGGTGAAGGTGATGCAGTCCACGTCCATGTGCATGGCCAGCGCCTCGCCTACCGTGTGGCCAAAGCCCGGCAGTACGTTGAACACCCCGTCCGGAATGCCCGCTTCTTTGGCAATACCCGCGATGCGCAGGGCGGTGAGCGGGGATTTTTCGGAGGGTTTCAGGATCACCGAGTTGCCGGTGGCCAGCGCCGGACCCAGCTTCCAGCAGGCCATCACCAGCGGGAAGTTCCAGGGCACGATGGCGGCCACGACGCCGAGCGCCTCGCGGGTCACCAGCGCCAGCGCGGACTCCTCCACCGGGGCGACCTGATCGTAGATCTTGTCGATGGCTTCGGCGTTCCAGGCGATGCAGTTGGCGGCGGCAGGGGCATCGTAGCCCATGGCATCACCGATGGGCTTGCCCATATCCAGCGACTCCAGCAGGGCCAGTTCCACCAGATTGAGGCGCATCAGCTCGGCGAAACGCAGCAGGATCTGCTTGCGCTGTTTCGGCGACAGGCCGCTCCAGCGCTTGTCATTGAAGGCGGTGCGGGCAGCCTGCACCGCCAGTTCGGCGTCGGCGGCGTCGCAGGCGGCGACCTTGGTCAGCAGCAGGCCGTTGGCCGGATTGATGCAATCGAAGGTGGCGCCATTGATGGCGTCCCGGTAGCTGCCGTCGATGAAGGCTTGCGAGGGCAGGGTCAGGTGGGCGGCCTTGTGTTGCCACTGGGCCAGGGTCAGGTCACTCATGTTCACTCCTTGAACCGGTCTTAAGTCAGTTCCCGCGTATCAATATGCTAAACAACCCGCCACTTGTAAATCAATCCTGTAACAATTTCTTAAACACTGTTCCCTGCCGGGGGAGGCGCCGTCGTTTAGAAGCTGGCGGGGGTGTTGGCCGAGATCAGCACACACTCCTGTTCGCCCACGTTGCGAAACCGGTGCGGGGTGCGGCTGTCGAAGTAGTAGCCATCCCCGGCCGCCAGCAGGTAGATCTGCTCGCCGACCGTCACTTCGACTTCGCCGCGGATGATGATGCCGCACTCTTCCCCTTCGTGGCTCAGCATGTCGTCACCGGTGTCGGCACCCGGCGGCAGTATCTCCTGCAGCATGCCGATGGCTCGGTTGGCACGGCTGTGGCCCACCAGGCGGTAGCTGATGGGATGAGTGCCGAGATCCGGCATCTCGTCGGCGCGGAAGACCACCTCGGAGTCCATTTCTGTCTCGTCGGTGAAGAAGCTGGCCAGGGACATGGGAATGCCTTCCAGCACCTTGCGCAGGGAGGCGACGGAGGGACTTACCTGATTCTTCTCGATCTGGGAGATGAAGCCGTTGGTCACGCCCGAACGTTTGGCCAGCTCCCGCTGGGAGAGGGCGGCCTTGGTGCGAACCGCCTTGAGACGGTGACCGATATCCATCGATAGACACTCCTTGCTGTTTACTATTATTAAATTTGTGTTAAATATCTTATACCACCCTGCTCATGCCATCTAGCCGGGGTGACACCAGACAGGGCAATAATGAGCCCTTTTTTAGGAATTTAGGTGTTTAATTTAATAGGCGATAGCCGATAGTTGCTAAACACCTTAAGGATGAGGTGACCATGAAACCGATCAGCGACATCAATACCCCCTCCGACATGTCCGCCTTCTGGATGCCGTTCACCGCCAACCAGCAGTTCAAGGCGGCGCCGCGCATCCTGAAGTCGGCAGAGGGGATGTATTATCACTCAGAGGATGGCCGCAAGATACTGGATGGCACGGCCGGGCTCTGGTGTTGCAACGCGGGTCATGGTCGCCGCGAGATCGCCGAGGCGGTCTCCCAGCAGATTTCCCACCTCGATTTTGCCCCCACGTTCCAGATGGGCCACCCTCTGCCGTTCGAGTTGGCCAACCGGCTGGTGGAGATAGCCCCCAAGGGATTCGGCCACGTCTTCTATACCAATTCCGGGTCTGAATCGGTCGATACGGCGCTCAAAATCGCACTGGCCTGGCAGCGTGTCCGGGGTCAGGGGACCCGCACCCGGCTCATCGGCCGCGAGCGCGGCTACCATGGTGTCGGCTTTGGCGGCATCTCGGTGGGTGGCATTCCCGGCAACCGCAAATGGTTCGGTTCCCTGCTGACCGGGGTGGATCATCTGCCCCACACCCTCAACATCGCCAAAAACGCCTTCACCAAGGGACTGCCTGACGAGGATGTCACCCTGGCCGACGAGCTGGAGAAGATCGTTTTCTTGCATGACGCCAGCAATATTGCTGCAGTCATCGTCGAGCCCATCGCCGGCAGTACAGGCGTCATCATGCCGCCCAAGGGTTATCTCAAGCGCCTGCGGGAGATCTGCACCAAACACGGCATCCTGCTGATCTTCGACGAGGTGATCACCGGTTTCGGCCGCCTCGGCTCCCCGTTTGCTGCCCAGGAGTTCGACGTCATCCCCGACATGATCACCTGTGCCAAGGGGCTCACCAACGGCGCCATCCCCATGGGGGCCGTGCTGGTACAAAACCACATCTATGACGACATGATGGCGGCGGGCAAGGGGGCCATCGAGCTGTTCCACGGCTATACCTACTCGGGTCATCCGGTGGCTGCGGCCGCGGGCCTGGCGACCCTCGAGATCTACCGCAACGAGAACCTGCTCAGCCGCGCCGCCGATCTGGCGGGCTACTGGGAGGAGGCGGCTCATTCGCTCAAGGGCTGCAAGCACGTGAAGGATGTGCGCAACTATGGTCTGGTAGCGGGTATCGAGCTCGAATCCATGCCGGATGCGCCGGGCAAGCGTGCCTACGAGGTGTTTGTGCGCTGCTTCGAGAAGGGGGCCCTGATCCGGGTCACCGGCGACATCATCGCCCTGTCGCCGCCCCTCATCATAGAGCGCAGCCAGATCGACGATCTCTTTACCCTGCTGCAGGATGCCCTGCAGGCCCAGCCCTGATCCCGCCAATGGCCCCGCTTCGGCGGGGTCTCGAGCAGATTGGGCGCACCCAGCCATTACCCATCACGGAGGATACATGACATACAGGGTCAGCAATTTTATCAACGGCGTACGTCAGGAGAGTCGCAGCGAACGCCAGGGGGCCATCTTCAATCCGGCCTGTGGCAAGCAGCAGGGAAGCGTGGGACTGTCGAGCGCGGCGGAGTGCCAGGAGGCCATCGCTGTGGCCCAGCAGGCCTTTTCTGACTGGTCGCAGACCCCGCCGCTGGTGCGGGCGCGGGTGCTGTTTCGCTTCAAGGAGCTGATGGAGCAACACAGGGACGAGCTGGCGGAGCTCATCAGCCGCGAGCACGGCAAGGTCTTCTCCGACGCTCAGGGCGAGCTGACCCGCGGTCTGGAGGTAGTGGAGTTCGCCTGTGGCATTCCCCATCTGCTCAAGGGGGAGCACTCCCTCAACGTGGGGCGCGGGGTGGACAGCTACTCCATGATGCAACCGGTCGGGGTGTGCGCCGGCATCACGCCGTTCAACTTCCCTGCCATGGTGCCGCTGTGGATGTTCCCGGTGGCCATTGCCTGCGGCAACACATTTATCCTAAAACCATCCGAGAAGGATCCGTCCCTCTCCCTGCGCATGGCCGAGCTGCTCAAGGAGGCCGGCCTGCCGGACGGCGTGGTCAACGTGGTGAACGGCGACAAGGAGGTGGTGGACGTGCTGCTGACCGATCCGAGAGTCGGTGCCGTGTCGTTTGTCGGCTCCACCCCCATCGCCGAGTACATCTACTCGACCGCTTCGGCCCACGGCAAGCGGGTGCAGGCGCTGGGCGGCGCCAAGAACCACATGGTGGTGATGCCGGATGCAGACCTCGAGCAGGCGGTTTCCGCCCTGATGGGGGCAGCCTACGGGGCGGCCGGGGAGCGCTGCATGGCCATCTCGGTAGCCGTGGTAGTGGGGGATGAAACCGCCGATGCGCTGGTGGCGCGCCTCGCGCCGCTGGTGGAGAAACTGCGGGTCGGCCCCGGGCTGGGGCAGGCACAAGAGAACGAAATGGGCCCTCTCATCAGCCGCGAGCATCTGGCCAAGGTGCGCGGTTATGTAGATCAGGGGGTGGCCGAAGGGGCTCAACTGCGGGTCGATGGTCGTGGCTTGCAACATGAAGAGGGCTACTTCATCGGTGGCTGCCTGTTCGATCGGGTGAGCCCGGAGATGCGCATCTATCGGGAGGAGATTTTCGGCCCCGTGCTCTCCATCGTGCGGGTTCCCGATTACGAGACGGCGCTCAAGCTCATCAACGAGCACGAGTACGGCAATGGCACCGCCATCTTCACCTGTGACGGCGATACGGCGCGGGACTTCACGGCGCGGGTGCAGGTCGGTATGGTGGGGGTGAACGTTCCTATCCCCGTGCCCATGGCGTTTCACAGCTTTGGCGGCTGGAAGCGGTCTATCTTCGGACCGCTCAACATGCACGGACCGGATGGGGTGCGCTTCTATACCCGGATGAAGACGGTGACGGCACGCTGGCCCCAGAGTCTGCGCAGCGGTGCCGAATTCTCCATGCCGACCATGAAGTGACGTTCAGCCCCACTGCCATGGATTAACGCTTTGCCCCCGCAGGTCATGGATCTGCGGGGGCAACTTTGTAAAGGAATAACAGATGCGATTGGGTATTCTTGATTGTGACCGGCTGGATCCCGATCTGGTGGATCGTTTTGGCCCCGTTTACTCCGAGATGTTTATCAAGGGATTCCAGCCGCTGGCGCCTGAACTGGAATTTCGGGTCTGGTCGGCCCTCGATGGCGCATTGCCGGAAGATCTGCGCGAGTGCGATGCCTGGCTCATCACGGGATCCCGCCACGATGCCTACAGCGATGTTCCCTGGATCCAGGCACTACGCGACTGGATCCGTCGTGCTCACGACGCCGACGTCAAATTGGCCGGCGTTTGTTTCGGCCATCAGGTGATCGCCCAGGCGCTGGGGGGGGAGGTGGTGAAGTCTACCAAGGGGTGGGGGCTGGGGGTCTCGGTCCATCCCATGCTGGCTGATGCGCCCTGGATGGCGCCGGCGCGCGAGCAGATCCGCATCCTGGCGAGTCATCAGGATCAGGTCGCGCTGCTGCCTCCCGGAGCCACCCGGCTGGCGGGCAATGACTTTTGTCCCAATTTCATGTTTTTGCAGGGTGATCACATCGTCGCCATCCAGGGGCATCCGGAATTTTCGGTGGAGTACAACCGGGCGCTGATCGAGCGCCGGCGCGGTTTGCTGCCCGATGAGCGCTATCAACACAGCCTCTCCTCGCTGGAGGGGGAAGTGGATTCCGCCACCATGATGCAGTGGTTGTTGCAGTTTCTGGGGATCTTGCCGGTGCAGCCTGGCGAAGCCTGAGGCCGGTTTGTCAGCCTCCCCCTTGGAGTGCTAGATTTTGTAGCAAAATGAAGGATCAAGCGCTGCGATGTCGGCCATGAATGATACACTGGCCGCCCTTTGTGGCGGCCAGTTTGCCTGGCTTGAACGCCGCGCCAGCCTGAGAGGGTGAAGCCTTGAAACTACAGCAATTGAAGTACTTGATCGCGATCCGGGACCATAACCTCAATGTCTCGGTGGCGTCGGATGCGCTCTATACCAGCCAGCCCGGGGTCAGCAAGCAGATCGGCCTGCTGGAGAGCGAGCTGGGCGTGCGGATCTTCGAGCGCCGTGGCAAGCACCTGCACCGCATCACCCCGGTCGGGGAGGAGATCATCAAGTGTGCCGAGGCGATGCTCAACATAGAGAGCAAGATCAAGGCGATCTCCCGCGAGTATCTGGATCCGACCGTAGGCACCCTCAATATTCACACCACCCACACCATCGCCCGCTACCTGCTGCCCAAATCGGTCACCTATTTCACCAAGAAGTACCCCAAGATCTCGTTCCACCTCCATCCCGTGATGTCGGCCAGCAAGGAGCAGATCAGCAAGGGGTATTCGGATTTTTCCATCGTGGCTCACGAGATTGGCTTCGACAAGGAGCTCATCGCCCTGCCGGCCTACCTCTGGACCCTCTCCCTGGTGGTGCCGCAGGATCATCCGCTGGCCAGGGTGAAGAAGCCGACTCTGGAACAGCTCTGCCAGTACCCCATCCTCAGCTACGAGAGTGGCGCAACCGGCCGTCAGGTGCAGGATGACGCGTTTCAGGCTGCTGGCCTCTCGCCGAGCTACTACATGACGGTGATGGATGCGGGGGTGATTAAGCGTTACGTGGAGCTGGGCTTTGGCATCGGCATCATCTCGTCGCTGGTGGCCAACGATACCGACAGCCCCGGGCTGGTCTCTATCAATCTGGAGCACCTGTTCAAACCCTGCCCGGCGCAGATCTGTTTCAGCAAGAGCATCCTCTTGCAGAACTACATGTATGACTTCATCAGCTCCTTCTCGCCCCACCTCACCAAGGAGGTGATCCAGAATGTGATGCAGCAGCCGACCCAGGCGCGTATCGATGAGCTGATGGCCGGGGTGGAGCTGCCCATCTATTGATCCGGATCGGATCCTGCCCCTCTGCCGGTTGCACCTCTGGGCTGGCTGAGCTCTACTCTGGGTTCTGCCCGTGCCGTTTTCAGACTCGTCGTTAGAGGTCGCTATGTCCCGGATTCTGCTGCTTGCCAATCTCAACTGTGATCATGTGCTCTCCCTCTCCGAACCCCTGGTGGCCGGTGCCCGTCTGCAATATGTGGATCAGGGGCGCAGGCTGGGTGGCGGCGCTGCCAACACCGGCATCGGGCTGGTCTGGGCCGGTCATGAGGTGACCATCGCCTCTCGCATCGGGCTGGACGAGACGGGAGACTGGCTGCTGGAACAGGCGGCCGGTTACGGGCTGGATTGTAGCCACGTGGAGCGCTTCGGGGGCGAGACCGGCGAACTGCTGATCCTGGTGGATGCCACCGGCGAGCGCACCATCCTCAGGCGCCCCCGGCGCCCGGATCTGCCCGGCGACATGCCGCTGGAGGGGGTGGACTGCCTCTATGTGAACTATCCGGGCACCGCCATGGTGGGTTATATGCGCCAGATGCTCGGCAAGAGCTTCGTGGTAGCCCAGTACCCCAAGGGCGGGCAGGTGCGCCGCCCCTGCCACGTGCTGATCGCCTCCCGTTCCGATCTCGGGGAGGTGGGCGATCCCTGGCAACACGCCCGCCAGCTGGCCGGTGAACAACTGGCGTGGCTGGTGCTGACGGAAGGCAAGGCCGGCGCCGTGGCCATTCATGACGAGGAGCAGATCCGGGTGGCGGCGCGGCCCGTCTCCGTGGTCGATACCACGGGGGCTGGAGATGCCTTCGCCGGCGGCCTGATCCACGGGTTGGCGCGGGGCATGGCAATCGAGGAGGCTCTGCAGTGCGCGGTGGATTGGGGGGCCTTTGCGGTCGCCTCCGAGAGCTCCATCCCTTCCCTTGCCCTCAAGAAATGGCTGAAACAGCCCCACTGAAGTTCCCCTGACAAGGGGCGAACGCGAGAGCTGGTAGTGTGCCAAGTTCTGGAAATTTCCCCGCCATAATGCCACCAAACGCCGGGATAACCCGGCAAGTTTGCGATCAATCAAAGAAAGTGTCGATTTATGTGCATCTTCATCGACACCCGGTTGTGCTGCTCTTAACCTGTCATTCCGCAACTCAGATTAAGAGACAGGCCCGCACAGGCGACGCGGTTGTCTCCTGCCTCTTAGCTCAATGTTGTCGTCCTGATTTCTGGCTTGTAGTAAGAGGCAAGTGCGACCATGCAACTGACACGATTTACCGACTATGCCCTGCGTACCCTGACCTTCCTGGCCGTCCAGCCGAGCGATCGCCTGTCGACCATCACCGAAGTGGCCGACACCTTCGGTATCTCCCGCAACCACGTGGTCAAGATAGTGCACCAGCTCGGGATCAAGGGGTACATAGAGACGGTACGTGGCAAGCATGGCGGCATCCGCCTTGGCCGTGCAGCGGTATCCATCAATCTGCGGGACGTGGTGATGGACATGGAGCATGTGCTCTGTCCGGTCGACTGCAAGCGCGAGAACTGTCGCCTCTCCGGCGGCTGCCGCATTCAGGGGATCCTGCGTCGCGCCATGAACGCCTTCCTGGAAGTGCTGGGTGAGTACACCCTGGCCGATGCGGTACGCGATCCTACCCGTCTGTGCCACCTGCTGGGTATAGAACAGGAGTCCATCCTGGCGATGGCGTGATCCGAAACGGGAACGAACAAGACATAAGAGGGGCCCTTGCTGGCTCCTTTTTCGTATCAGCGGTTGCCCGGCTGGCGGATCAGGGTGATGGCACCGTGCAGGCAGGCCAGTCCGCAGGCGCCACAGCCGTCACACGCTTCCATATTGACGCTGACTCCATCGGCGGTGGCCTTGATCGCCTGCTGGGGGCAGGCATCTTCACACAGCAGGCAGTAGAAGCCCTGACGGGCCTGGCAGCTGGCCTCGTCGATCTGGACCCGGGTCTGCACCTGGCGTCCCAGCTGCAGGTCGAGGGCGCCGGTGGGGCAGGCTCTGGCGCAACTGCCACAGTAGCTGCACTGGCCGCATTCGAGATCCAGCACCGGGGTGCCGGCGATCGGGCTGCCTTGATATTTTTCCCGGGAGGCGGGTTTGAGCAGGCCGCGCGGGCATGCCTTGAAGCACTCACCGCAGCGGGTACAGAGGGAGAGATACTGGGATTCCTCGATGGCCCATGGCGGGCGTGCTTCCTGGCACACTACGGCGGGTGCGCGGGAAGCCTGCCAACCTTGTGTCAGCCAACGGAGGAAATAATGAGTCATGCCCACCCCTAATACCTATTAGGGGTTAATTTTATCGGAGTTTATGGACGCAAGCCAGAGAATCGCGGCAGTCAGGATCGCAAGGGCGGTTGCCCTTGTGTAAGCTAGGCGGGTCTTTTTGCGTGACTGAATGAAAACATATGTGGTTATTTCTCTGGCGTGCCTCCCTGCTGTATGTGTTTCCTCTGCTGATGTGGATCTACTGTCGCATCAAGGGTATCGAGTTTGTCGAGCTTGATACCGGCGTCAACATGCACAAGTGGGTGGTGCTGGCCGCCTATCTCCTCTATGTGGTGATCTGGTTGCTGGCTAACCGCTATCTTGAACTCTTTCTGCGTCAACGGAGTCGCAAATGATCGAGCCCGGGCTCTGGGAGATCCTGCTGCCTGCCGCCGTGCTGGCCCTGGGGATTGGCTGGCTGGCCGGACGCCGGGCCAGTGCCGCCCAAGCCAGGGAGCTGTTGCTGGCTCAGGAGCGTTATCAGGCGCTGCAGGATCGTTTCGACGAGCTGCAGGATGAGCGGATGCTGGGTCAGCAGAAGCTGGATCAGCAGCAGACCCTGTTGATTAAGCTCACCGCCCGTCTCAAGGATGCCGAGGCGACCCTGCGCAGCGAGCGGCTGGCTGCCGCCGAGAAGCTGCAGTTGCAGCAGGAAGCGGAGCAGCGCCTCAGCCAGCAGTTCGAAAATCTCGCCAACCGCATCTTCGAGCAAAACTCGGGCAACTTCCGCGAACTGAATCAGAACAGTCTCGATCTGCTGCTGACACCGCTGAAAGAGCAGCTCGAGGGTTTTCGTCGTCAGGTAGGGGAAACCCACGCTCAGGAAACGGCCCAGCGTCACAGCCTCAAGTTCGAGCTGGAGCGCCTTGCCGAGCTCAATGCCCGCATGACCGAAGAGGCGGCGGCCCTGACCCGCGCCCTCAAGGGGGACAGCAAGCAGCAGGGTAACTGGGGCGAGGTTGTGCTGGCCCGCATCCTGAGCGAATGCGGCTTGCGCGAAGGGCACGAGTACCACACCCAGGTCAATATCGAGGTGGACAAGGGCAAGCGCTATCAGCCTGACGTCATCGTCCACCTGCCGCAGGAAAAAGACATCATCATCGATGCCAAGGTGTCGCTGACCGCCTACGAGCGCTGGTACAACAGCGACGACGAGCTGGAGAAATCGGTCGCCCTCAAGGAGCATGTCGCCTCGGTGCGCAACCATATCCGCGAGCTGGGCCGCAAGGATTACCAGCAGCTTCCCGGGGTGCGTACCCTCGACTATGTGCTGATGTTCGTCGCAGTGGAGCCCGCCTTTCTCACCGCCCTCGAAGCGGATCCCTCGCTGGTGCGCTACGGGCTCGATAACAACATACTGCTGGTGAGCCCCACCAACCTGATGGTGGCGCTGCGCACCATCGAAAATCTGTGGCGCTACGAACGGCAGAACCAGAATGCCCGTCATATCGCCGAGCGCGCGGGGCGTCTCTACGAGAAGCTGCGGTTGTTTGTCGAAGAGATGCAGCAGATGGGCGGCAGCCTGCACAAGGCGCAGGAGAGCTATGACAAGGCGATGGGGCGGCTGGTCAATGGCCGTGGAAACCTGATTGCCCAGGCCGAGCGTTTTCGCGAGCTGGGGGTGGAGGTTACCAAGACCCTGCCCGAGCCGCTGGTGGAGCGGGCGCTGGAGCGTGATCAGGCGCGGGATTAATCGCTCACTTTCTTCGGCGTCAGCCAAGGCCCAACCATGAGCGCTATGCACTCCGAGGGAGGGGGATCATACGCGATGGCTTGCCAGCGTCTTCATTACCAGGGGAAATAGTCATGGCTGTTTTTTCAAAATAGCCAAGTAATTACCATCGTCCTCCTTATGACGTATTTCAGTGGAGAGGCCATATATTTCGCCCTGATGGCGCAATGTGTCCTGATCGATATCCAGCCAGCTGACGGTTTCATCAGTTTCACCGTTATATGCAAAGGAGAGTTTGCGTATTGTCGTCAGGTTGGTTGTGCCGTTGGTGGAATTCAGAATGAGCCGGCCATTTGCCGACAGATATTGATGGGCAAGAGAGAGAAAGCAAGAGAGCATGGGAAGGCTCCCCACCGCGCCTATGCTACGGCCCAAAAGCAACCATGTATCGAATTCTGCATCGAAACGGGCGGAAAAGATGTCCGCGTTGATGACCCTATTGACCCCTCTCCAATGCATCACTTCACAAGCCAATGGTGATATGTCCAACGCGGTCACATCGCGGCGATGCTTTTGCAGGAATAGCGAGTGTTCACCTGCCCCCGCGCCTATATCTAAAATACGTCCACAACACAGGGAAAGGCTAAACGATCAATGGCATAGTAATCTGCCGGTCGAAAAAATATCGATAATGGGAGACGGTATGATTCTTGTCCCTCAATATTAATTTGTAGCATCTCATTACCTTGATTCAGGTAGTGATCTCGTAGAGCCTTGCCGAATATATCCAGATTCTTTTCCATGGCTATGTTTCCCCTCATGCCAAACTCGGCCAAGATATCTCATGTTGTCGATATTGAATTTGTGGAGAGCACGATGTTTTTGAAACTATGAGTCGTCATAGCCAAATAAAAACGGCCCACTTCAGTGGGCCGTTTTTATATAAATGGGAAGCTGATCAGCGGCTGGCGGCGCGGGCGCTCAGCGCGGCTTTTTCGGCATCGCTCAGGAAGGCCAGGGTCAGGCCATTTTGCTGGGCGGTGCGGATCTCGCTCGCCGTCATGCCGGCGGCCGGGGCGGCTACATCGTATTCGTAGGGCAGATCGATGCCTTCCACCGCCGGATCGTCGGTGTTGAGGCAGGCCAGTACGCCGGCGGCCAGGAATTGGCGGATCGGGTGCTCGGCCAGGCTCGCCACCGTGGTGGTCTGCAGGTTGGAAGTGAGGCAGGACTCGATGCCGATGCGGTGCTCGGCCAGATAGGCCATCAGGGCCGGATCCTGAATTGCCTTGACGCCGTGGCCGATACGTTCAGCACCCAGCTCGCGAATGGCTTGCCACATGCTCTCGGGGCCGGCGGCCTCACCGGCGTGCACGGTGACGCGCATGCCGGCATCCCGCACCTGGCGGAAGTGATCGGTAAACAGCTCGCCCGGGAAACCCAGCTCGTCGCCAGCCAGATCGATGGCGACCAGCCTGTCGCGATGGGCCAGACAGGCTTCCAGCTCGCTGCGGCACTGTTCGGTGCCGAAGGTGCGGCTCATGATGCCGATGAGGTTGGTCTTGATGCCGAAATCGCGGCTGCCGGCGGCCACGCCGTCGATGACGGCTTCTACCACCCCTTGCGGGTGCAGCTTGTGGGCCATCGCCATGTAAGCGGGGCTGAAGCGCAGCTCGGCATAATCGATGCCGGCGCGCAGCAGATCTTCCACGTTCTCGTAGGCGACCCGGCGACAGGCGTCATAGTCGGCCAGCACGGCCACGCCCCAGTCCAGCTTCTTCAGGAAAGCGACCAGGCTCGGCTCGTTCTCGACGATCTGGACGTGGGGGCGCAGCGCCTCCAGTTCATCGGCAGGCAGCCGGATATTGTGCTGACGTCCCAGCTCGAGGATGGTCTGCGGGCGGATGTTGCCGTCCAGATGGCGGTGCAGGTCGGTCAGGGGGAGAGATCTGTCAATCATGATATCGCCTTCTTCGAGTCGGGGTTGAAAGCCTGCCATTCTAGGGGGGGCTTTCAAAAAAGATACCCCGTTTGAAATCAAACGGGGCTCTTGTTGCGCAATGATTTACCAAGGCGTGATGGGAATCGTTTTTCCTCTGGACTCAGGAGAGGTCTAGCTCTTTCAGCTTGCGGGTCAGAGTGTTGCGACCCCAGCCGAGCAGGCGGGCGGCCTCCTGCTTGTGGCCGTGGGTATGTTCCAGCGCCGTCTCCAGCATGATCCGTTCGAACTGGGGCATGGCATCCGCCAGGATATCGATCTCTCCCAGCGCCAGCTTGGCGGCCACCCACTCCTGCAACTGCTGTTGCCAGCCGCCGGACAGGGCTGGCTGGCCCGGCTCGGCGGTATTGGTTATGGGGGTGAGCAGCTCGGTGGGCAGGTCGCTTACCAGCACCTCCTGCCCTGAGGCCATCACGGTGAGCCAGCGGCAGACGTTTTCCAGCTGACGGACGTTACCCGGCCAGGGCAGGCGGCTGATGTAGGCCTGAGTATCTGAATGCAGGCTCTTGGCTTCTACGTTCAGCTCCTTGGCGGCGCGCAGCAGGAAGTGGCGGGCCAGCTGGGGGATATCCTCGCGGCGCTCCTTGAGGGCCGGAATATGGATGCGGATGACGTTGAGGCGATGGAACAGGTCTTCACGAAACTCGCCGTCGGCGACCCGTTTCTCCAGGTTTTGGTGGGTGGCGGCGATGATCCGCACATCTACCTGCACCGGCTGATGGCCACCGACCCGGTAGAACTGGCCATCCGCCAGCACCCGCAGCAACCGGGTCTGTACATCCAGCGGCATGTCGCCGATCTCGTCGAGAAACAGGGTGCCGCCGTCGGCTTGCTCGAAGCGGCCATGACGGATGTTGTTGGCGCCGGTGAAGGCTCCCTTCTCGTGGCCGAACAGCTCGGATTCGATGAGATCTTTCGGGATGGCCGCCATGTTGAGGGCGATGAAGTTCTTGTGGGCGCGCGGGCTGTGCTTGTGCAGGGCGTGGGCGACCAGCTCCTTGCCGGTGCCGCTCTGGCCGTTGATGAGGACCGAGATGCTGGAGCGCGACAGCCGGCCGATGGCGCGGAATACCTCCTGCATCGCCGGTGCCTCGCCGATGATCTCCGGGGTATTGCTCGCCTCCTGCTGGCGCGCCTTGCGCTTGGTGCGCTGCTCCTTGAGGTGATTCTCGGCGCGCCGCACCAGGGTCACGGCCTCGTCGATGTCGAACGGCTTGGGCAGGTATTCGAAGGCGCCGCGCTGATAGGCGTTGACCGCGCTGTCGAGATCCGAGTGGGCGGTCATGATGATGATGGGCAGATCGGCCTGACGGCGGTGGATCTGCTCCAACAGGCTGAGGCCGTCGATCCCGGGCATGCGGATATCGGAGAGGATCACGTCGGGGGAGCGCAGCTCCAGGGCATGGAGCAGTGCTTCACCATCGGCAAAGCTCTCGCAGGTGAAGCCTTCGCTGCCGAGGGTGCGCTCCAGCACCCAGCGGATAGAACTGTCGTCATCGACGATCCACACTTTGGCGGTCATGGTGGTCCCTTACTTGCGAAGCGGTAGAAAGATGGTGAATTCGGTGTGGCCCGGCCAACTGATGCAGTCGATGCGCCCCTTGTGCTGGTCGATCAGATTCTGGGCGATGGAGAGGCCGAGCCCCGTGCCTCCCTCCTTGCCGGTGATCATGGGGTAGAACAGGGTGTCGCGGATGGCATCGGGAATGCCGGGGCCGTTGTCGATGATCTTGATCTCCGCCGCGAGCCGGTAACGCTGGCCGTGGATGGTGATCTGGAAGGCGGTGCGGGTCTTGATGCGAATAAGGCCGGTCTGATCGCCGATGGCTTCGGCGGCGTTGCGCACCATGTTGAGAAACGCTTGCTGTAGTTGGTCCGGCTCCATCTCGAACTCGGGAATGCTGGGATCGTAATCTCGCTCGATGCGTACCGAGGGGGGCAGCTCCAGCTCCACCAGACGGCGTACCTGCTCCAGCACCGAGTGGACATTGTGCATCTGGTGGCGACCGGGGCGCTGGGGACCGAGCAGGCGATCGACCAGTACCCGCAGCCGGTCGGCCTGCTCGATGATGATGCCGGTGTATTCGCGCAAGGAAGGATCTGGCAGTTCCTTTTGCAGTAGTTGGGCTGCGCCGCGCAGACCGCCGAGAGGGTTCTTGATCTCGTGGGCCAGGCCGCGTACCAGCTCCTTGGCCGCCTGCTGCTGGGCGTGTTGCTGCTGTTCCTGGCTGATCTTCTTCTGCTGATCGATCTTGCGCAGCTCCACCACCAGGAGTCGCTGCTCGTGATCGGCCATGGGGGTAGCGCTGAGTTCCACCAGGCGGGGCTCCCCTTCCACCACCAGGGTGACTTCGCTATCGGTGAAGCCCTGCCCCGAGATGAGGCAATGCTTGAGCCGCTGCAGATCTAGGGAGATGTGCTCCAGCAGGTGGGGCAGTTCGATGCCGATCAGTCGCCGTTCACTGAGGGAGAGCAGCTGTTCGGCCGCCGGGTTGACGAATTGAATGCAGAGCCGCTCATCCATGAGGATCACGGCGGTCAGCAGATTATCCAAGAGTGTCTTGGCACTATCCGAGCGGGTTGGCACAGGTTTCTCCCTAAAACGGTGCTTTGCACCTGTAATGCACCGATATGGTGCATTGAGTTTACCCGCATCGGTGCGCTATATCACCCCTGATTGGCCTTCGGGGTGGGTTTGGGAGCCGCAGCCACACTCGCTCTATGCAGGTAAAAGGTGACTGGAGTGGATTTAGCAAGGATCGTACCGTCTTTGGCGAGCAGCTCGAGCTGCGCCTCGTGGGCACCGCGATCGAGGTTTTCAACCCGGATCGCCAGGCTGTTGCTGACGATGGGAGCGGCCTTGCCATCAAGTTTCAGGCGTACGTCATATTGCGTCGGCGGCTGGGGGGTGATCTGTCCCTGAAACACTATGTTGCCGGTGTTGTCGCGCAGGGTGCTGCCTTGTTCCGGTGATAGCAGCTCGATGACCAGCTTGGCGGCCTCCTGTTCTTTCTTGGCATCGGCGCCGGTCAGGGCGTTGAAGTTCTCCACCTGCACCGAACGGGGTGAGCTGCCGATGAGGGGGGCCGTGCGCAGATCGACCTCCTGGGCCTTCTTGCCGGGGGGCGGGGCATCCGTGTAGTGGGTCACGCCATTGCCATCAACCCAAGAATAAACCTTGGCGGCCTCGGCACCGGCAGTGATCAGCAACAGGGTGAGCGTCCATGCGATGTAGCTTCTGTTCATCCATCTCTCCTTGACGGTATTTTGCTTAATCCTATCAGAGAAAAAACCCGCCAGATGGCGGGTTTTGTCACGATTAGGCAAGCTGACCGGATTTAAATGGACTGCGTGTCCGGGTTTAGACGGAGTAGTACAGCTCGAACTCCAGCGGGTGCGGGGTCATGCGCACGCGGTCAACGTCCTGCTGCTTCAGCTCCAGGTAGGAGTCGATGAAGTCGTCGCTGAACACGCCACCACGGGTCAGGAACTCGCGATCGCTGTTCAGGGCTGCCAGGGCTTCGTCCAGAGAACCGGCCACGGTCGGCACTTCTGCAGCTTCTTCCGGCGGCAGGTCGTACAGGTTCTTGTCCATGGCATCGCCCGGATGGATCTTGTTGATGATACCGTCCAGACCGGCCATCAGTTGGGCTGCAAACGCCAGGTACGGGTTGGCAGCCGGGTCCGGGAAGCGCACTTCGATACGACGGGCTTTCGGGCTCGGTACCACAGGGATACGGATGGACGCTGAGCGGTTGCGGGCGGAGTAGGCCAGCATGACCGGGGCTTCATAGCCCGGCACCAGACGCTTGTAAGAGTTGGTGGTCGGGTTGGCGAAGGCGTTGATGGCCTTGGCGTGCTTGATGATGCCGCCGATGTAGTGCAGCGCCATCTCGGACAGACCACCGTACAGGTCGCCGGCGAACAGGTTAACGCCGTTCTTGGCCAGGGACTGGTGGCAGTGCATGCCGGAGCCGTTGTCACCGAACATGGGTTTCGGCATGAAGGTGACGGTCTTGTTGTAGGCGTGAGCCACGTTGTGGATCACGTACTTCAGTACCTGTACTTCGTCAGCCTTCAGGGTAAGGGTGTTGAAGCGGGTCGCGATCTCGTTCTGACCGGCAGTGGCCACTTCGTGGTGATGCGCTTCAACAACCTGGCCCATCTCTTCCAGCACCAGACACATGGCTGCACGGATGTCCTGGGAGGAGTCAACCGGGGCAACCGGGAAGTAGCCACCCTTGACGAAGGGACGGTGACCCTTGTTGCCGTGCTCGTAGTTGGTACCAGAGTTCCAGGCAGCTTCTTCGGATTCGATCTTCACGAAGCTGTGACCCATGGTGTTGGAGAAGGTGATGTTGTCGAACATGAAGAATTCCGGCTCCGGCCCGAACAGCACTGTGTCGGCGATGCCGCTGGACTTCAGGAAATCTTCGGCGCGCTTGGCGATGGAGCGCGGGTCGCGGTCATAACCCTGCATGGTGGCAGGTTCCAGCACGTCACAGACGATGTTCAGAGTGGTCTCTTCGGTGAAGGGATCCAGTTTGGCGGAGGCCGGGTCCGGCATCAGTACCATGTCGGACTCGTTGATGCCCTTCCAGCCGCCGATGGAAGAACCATCGAACATCTTGCCGTCTTCGAAGAAATCTTCATCAACCTGATGAGCAGGGATGGATACGTGCTGCTCTTTACCCTTGGTGTCGGTAAAGCGCAGATCAACAAACTTGACTTCGTGTTCCTGGATCAGGGCCAAAACGTTCTGGGCTGACATGCTAAGTAACCTCCGGTGTTAAAACTCTTTTGGGTGAATGCGTCGTCGTATTCACATAAGCCAGTATCGTGCCAAGTTTGTGACAGCTTGATTTCAGGGCAGTCCCGGCAGGATGGCTCCCCAAAAGTAGGCGCTTTCGCGTCGGAATGCATCAAATTAGTGCGCCACTGGATCGTTTTGGTGCACTGAAATGGTGCGCAATAATGGAGTCACGAGACGCCCAAGCAGGCTTTGTGGGACGGGTCTATGATCCAGATCCGTTGATGTGCGCGAATGTACTGCAATTCTGCTAGGCAGATCACAAAGGCGAGAGTACAATTAGCGCCCAATTTTACCCGGTGTATTGAGGCGAGAATGTTAGATAATTTACGCAATATTGCGATTATTGCGCACGTTGACCACGGCAAAACCACGCTGGTGGACAAGCTGCTGCAGCAGTCCGGTACCCTGGACCGCTCCACGGAAGGTCAGGAACGGATCATGGACTCCAATGATCTGGAACGGGAACGTGGCATCACCATTCTCGCCAAGAACACTGCGATCCGCTGGAACGACTACCGCATCAACATCGTGGATACCCCGGGTCACGCCGACTTCGGTGGTGAAGTTGAGCGCGTACTCTCCATGGTTGACTCCGTGCTGCTGCTGGTTGACGCGGTAGACGGCCCTATGCCGCAGACCCGTTTCGTGACCCAGAAGGCATTTGCCCAGGGTCTGAAGCCGATCGTGGTGATCAATAAGGTTGACCGTCCGGGTGCCCGTCCTGACTGGGTAATGGATCAAGTATTCGACCTGTTCGACAACCTGGGTGCCACCGACGAACAGCTGGACTTCAAAGTTGTTTACGCCTCTGCACTGAACGGTTGGGCCACCATGGATCTGGACACTCCGTCCGAGAACATGGAACCCCTGTTCCAGGCCATCGTCGACAACGTGGAAGCGCCGAAAGCTGACACCAACGGCGCATTCCAGATGCAAATCTCCCAACTGGACTACAACTCCTACGTGGGCGTTATCGGTATCGGCCGCATCACACGCGGTCGCGTCAAGACCAACCAGCAGGTGACCGTGGTTGGCGCCGATGGCAAGACCCGCAATGGCAAGGTTGGCCAGGTGCTGGGTTACCTGGGTCTGTCCCGTACCGAAGTGACCGATGCGCAAGCGGGCGACATCATCGCTATCACAGGTCTGGGCGAGCTGAAGATCTCCGACACCATCTGCGACACCGGTGCCGTTGAAGCGCTGCCGCCACTCTCCGTTGACGAGCCGACCGTGAACATGACCTTCCAGGTCAACACCTCCCCGTTCGCTGGTAAAGAAGGCAAGTTCGTGACCTCCCGCAACATCCTGGAGCGTCTGAACCAGGAACTGGTCCACAACGTGGCCCTGCGCGTGGAAGAGACCGATGATCCGGACAAGTTCCGCGTATCCGGTCGTGGTGAGCTGCACCTCTCCATCCTGATCGAAAACATGCGTCGCGAAGGCTACGAGCTGGCGGTATCCCGCCCGGAAGTTATCCTGCGCACCGTCGATGGCGAACTGCAAGAACCGTTCGAAACCGTCACCGTGGACGTGGAAGAAGCGCACCAGGGTTCCGTCATGGAGCAACTGGGTCTGCGTAAAGGCGAAATGACCAACATGACCCCGGATGGCAAGGGCCGTGTTCGCCTCGACTTCATGATCCCGAGCCGTGGCCTGATCGGCTTCCAGACCGAGTTCATGACCCTGACCTCAGGTACCGGTCTGCTGTACCACACCTTCGACCACTACGGTCCGCACAAGGGTGGCAACATCGGTGAGCGTCAGAACGGCGTGCTGATCTCCAACGCAACCGGCAAGGCCCTGACCTACGCCCTGTTCGGTCTGCAGGACCGTGGTCGTCTGTTCATCGGTCACGCGACCGAAGTGTACGAAGGCCAGGTGATCGGTATCCACTCCCGCTCCAACGACCTGACCGTCAACTGCCTGAAGGGCAAACAGCTGACCAACATGCGTGCCTCCGGTACCGACGAAGCCCAGGTGCTGACTCCGCCGATCCGCATGTCTCTGGAACAGGCCCTCGAGTTCATCGACAACGACGAACTGGTAGAAGTGACTCCGAAGAGCATCCGCATTCGCAAGAAGTTGCTGACCGAGCTGGATCGCAAGCGCGCCGGCCGTGGTTGATATGATGCGTTGAGTGGCCATGGCCACTCCATGCAGGCAAGCGGGCCCAAACCTCTGGTTTGGGCCCGCTTTTATTGTCTGGCACTGCTCTGTTCAACCTATGCATTACTGATGGCGAGGCAGGGCAGTGGATAAACAAAAGCCGCGGGTCGTGAGACTCGCGGCTTTTTCATTGCTTCGTCGGTAGCGCTTACTGGCGCCAGAATGAGGGGAAGAAGAGCACGGCGACGGTCAGGATCTCGAGGCGCCCCAACAGCATACCGAACGACATCAACCACTTGGCCGAATCGGGCAGGCTGGCGAAGTTGGTGCTGGGACCGACCACAGGTCCCATCCCGGGACCCACGTTGGCCACCGCCGTGATGGCGCTGGAGATGGCGGTGAGCGGGTCCAGCCCGATGGCGCCGAGCAAGGCGGCGATCACCAGTATGATGGCGAAGTAGGCCAGCACGAAGGAGATCATGGAGCGGATGATGGCGTCATTGACGGTGCGGCCGTTGTATTTCTGTGGAAACACGGCGGAGGGGTGCATCAGCTGGCGCATCTGCTTCTTGAACAGGGCGAAGGCAACCTGAATACGGAATATCTTCAGGCCCCCCGCCGTCGAGCCGGAGCAGGCCCCCAGCGCCAGCAGCACGATGAAGAGAATGCTGGTGAGCGGCCCCCAGGTGCCGAAGTCGCCGAGGCCGTAACCCGTGGTGGTGAGTACAGAGACGATATTGAAGCTGCTGATGCGCAGGGCGTCCCAGAAATCGAATACGTCCCGCTGCCACAGGTAGAGGGTCATGATGAGGGTGACCCAAACTACCAGCCAGAAGAAGCCCAGCACCTGGGCATCCTTGAACAGGCTGTAGTCCCTGTGATTGAGGCTCTGCACATAAAGCAGGAAGGGCAGGCCGCCCAGGAACATGAAGACGGTACCGATCCAGTGGGCAGAGGGGGAGAAGTGGGACATGGATTGGTCAGAAGTGGAGTAGCCGCCGGTACTCAGGGTAGTCATGGCGTGATTGACCGCCTCAAACATGGTCATGCCGCTCGCCCAGTAGGCCATGAAGCAGAGCATGGAGAGCACCAGATAGACCACGACGATATTGTTGGCCACCGTTTTAGCGCGCGGAGCGCTCTTGTCGGACCAATCCGAGCTTTCGGTCTGGAACAGCTTCATGCCACCGACGTTGAGGTAGGGCAGTACTGCTACCGCCATCACGATGAAACCGACCCCGCCGAGCCACTGCAGGATGGATCGCCACAACAGGATGCTGTGGGCCATGTTGTCGAGCCCGGAGAGCACGGTGGAGCCGGTGGTGGTCACTCCCGACATGGTCTCGAAGTAGGCGTCAGCAAACGTGATGTGAGTGATGAAAACGAACGGCAAGGCGCCGAAGACGCAGGCCACCACCCAGACCGAGGTGGTGAGCAGAAACATCTCCCGTACGCCGAGGTGAAACTCCGCCTTGCGACCATAGTGGAGGCAGAGCAGGGCGGCGCCATGGGTGATGAGCACCGACTTGAGAAATTCGACGAAGCCTTCGGAGCCGGTCAGCAGTGCCAGCAGGGTGGGCAGCCACATGAAGAGCGCCAGCTTGGAGAGCACCAGTCCGAGGGTGAAGATGATAGGTCGCAGCTTGATCATGCCGGATAACCTGGTCGTTGATTAAAAAAAGACCCGGACCATTCCCTTGGAGGAAGCAGGCCGGGTCGGATTTGGCTGTCTGTACGCATTTGAACGTTACAGGAAGAAGGGGCTTGGCTGGAACAGTCGCTCCACTTCCGGAATGTACTTCTTGTCCACCAGGAACATGACCACATGGTCATCTTGCTGGATCTGCGTGCGGTCGTGGGCGATCAGTACTTCATCTCCTCGCACCACGGCACCGATAGTGGTGCCGGGCGGCAGTTTGAGTTCGCCTACCGTCTTGCCCACCACCTTGGAGGTGTTCTCGTCGCCGTGGGCGATGGCCTCAATGGCCTCGGCGGCACCGCGGCGCAGGCTGTAGACGTTGGCGATATCGGCCCGTCGCACGTGGGTCAGCAGGGCCGAGATGGTGGCCTGCTGGGGCGAGATGGCGATGTCGATGGAGCCACCCTGCACCAGATCCACGTAGGCACCGCGCTGGATCAGTACCATGGTCTTCTTGGCGCCCATCTTCTTGGCGAGCAGGGCCGACATGATATTGGCCTCGTCCTCGTTGGTCACCGCGATGAAGACGTCGATCTGGTCGATGTGCTCCTCGGCCAGCAGCTCCTGATCCGCCGCATCGCCGCAGAAGACGATGGTGTTCTCCAGCAACTCGGAGAGTTGCTCGGCCCGCTTCAGGTTGCGCTCGATGAGCTTGACGCTATAGCGCTTCTCCAGCTGGCGAGCGAGGCCGGCGCCGATATTGCCGCCCCCGACGATCATGATGCGCCGGTAGGGGCTCTCGAGTCGCTGCAGCTCCGACATCACGGCACGGATATGGCCGGCGGCGGCGACGAAGAAGACCTCGTCATCCGCTTCTATGATGGTGGTGCCTTGCGGGCGGATGGGGCGTCCCTGACGGAAGATGGCCGCCACCCGGGTCTCGATGTTGGGCATGTGTTCACGCAGGGTGGAGAGGGCATTGCCCACCAGCGGGCCGCCGTAGTAGGCCTTGACCGCCACCAGGCCGACCCGGCCACCGGCGAAATCCACTACCTGCAGAGCCCCCGGATATTCGATAAGGCGCCGCACATAGTCGGTCACCAGTTGCTCGGGGGCGATCAGGTGATCCACCGGCACGGATTCCGGCAAGAACAGACGATCCCGCTCGGTCAGATAGGCCGGTGAGCGGATCCGCGCCACCTTGTTCGGCGTGTTGAACAGGGAGTAGGCCACCTGGCAGGCGATCATATTGGTTTCGTCGCTGTTGGTGACGGCTACCAGCATGTCGGCATCCTGGGCCCCAGCCTCGCGCAGCACCTTGGGGTGGGCGCCGTGGCCATTAACCACCCGCAGATCGAACTTGTCCTGCAACTCGCGCAGCCGCTCGCTGTCGGTGTCGACGATGGTGATGTCGTTGTTCTCCCCGGCCAGGTTCTCGGCCAGAGTGCCGCCGACCTGGCCGGCGCCCAAAATGATGATCTTCATACGGACCGTTTACTCACGTTGGTGCGGTAAAAGGGGCCGCCAGCACAGGCCAGGCGGGACTCCCGAATGATGCCGGACTGCCGGGCTCACTGCTTGATCAGCTTGGCATAGTAGAAGCCGTCCATTTCGGCCTCGCCCGGCAGGAACTGACGCCCCGGGCACTCCGGCGTGTCCTCTGCGTGCAGTGGTACCAGGGTGGCATCCGGCGTCGCCGCCAGGAAGGCGCGGATCTGTTCGCGATTCTCCTCCGGCAGTACGGAGCAAGTTGCGTAGAGCAGGGTACCGCCGCTCTTCAGCTTTGCCCAGAGTGCGTTGAGGATGCGGCGCTGCAGCTCGGCCAGTTCACGGATGTCCTGATCCCGGCGCAGCCACTTGATGTCGGGGTGACGGCGGATGACGCCGGTCGCGGAGCATGGGGCATCCAGCAGGATGCGATCAAACTGCCCCTCTGGCCACCACTGTTCCGGTGCGCTGGCATCGCCGTGGATCACTTGGGCGGTGAGGCCGATACGCTCCAGGTTTTCCCGTACCCGAGTCAGGCGGTGTTCGTCGGCATCTACCGCGACGACGCCTGCCAGCTTGGGTTGGCGCTCCAGCAGGTGTGCTGTCTTGCCGCCAGGGGCGGCGCAGGCATCGAGCACCCACTCGCCCGGCTGCGGGTCGAGCAGGGCTGCGGCCTGTTGGGCCGCACCATCCTGTACCGAGCAGTCACCCACCTCGAAACCGGGTAGCTTGGCCACGTCGCAGGGGCGCTCCAGCAGGATGCAGTCCTCACCCTGTTCACCAGCCACCGCATTGATGCCGGCTTCGGCCATGCGTGCCAGCATCTGTTCGCGGCTCTGGCGCTGGCTGTTGTTGCGGATCCACATGGGCGGGCGCTGGTTGTTGGCCTCCATGATGAATTCCCACTCGTCGGGATAGGCCTGACGCAGGCGCTTGGTGAGCCACTCGGGATGACCGAGGCGAATGCTGGGGACGCGGTCGATGCGCAGCAGAATGACTTCGGCGCTGCGCTGAAAGTTGCGCAGCACGCCGTTGATTAGGCCGCGCAGGGAAGAGCCCTTGAGCAGCTTGACGGCATTGACGGTCTCGGCCACAGCGGCGTGAGCCGGAATGCGGGTGTAGATGAGCTGGTAGAGGCCGACCAGGATCAGGTAGTGGAAGATACGGCTCTTGTTCTTGAGCGGTTTGTCCATCATCTCGCCGACCGCCGCATCGAGGCGGGGCAGCCAGCGCAGGGTGCCGTAGCAGAGTTCTTGCAGGAGGGCGCGATCGCGAGGCGCAACCTTCTCTTGAGCAGCAGGCAGTACGGCTGAGAGGGACTGGCCCTGATCCAGCACCTGTTGAATGACTAGAGCGGCCTGTGCACGTGTTTTCATATGATTACCTTAGATGCGCAAGTCGGGGCCTGGGCCCCGCTTGGTTCAATTCAATTGCGTGCCGGGTTCAAACCAGTCGCGGCGAGAGTTGAGCAGATCCGTGACGGACATGGCTTTCTTGCCGGGCGGTTGCAGGGTCAGCAGGCGCAGCACACCCTTGCCGGTGGCGATATCGATCCCCTGCTTATCGGCCTTGAGCAGGGTACCGGCACTCTGGCCGTGTTCGTGCTCGATGACATCGGCCTGCCACACCTTGATGGTCTGGCCGGCGACCTCGCACCAGCTGATGGGCCAGGGATTGAAGGCGCGGATGCAGCGCTCGATGGCAACGGCGTCCATCGTCCAGTCGATGCGGGCCTCTTCCTTGGAGAGCTTCTGGGCATAGTTGGCCAGGGCATCGTCCTGCGGTTCGGCGGTCGTGTTGCCGGCAGCCATGGCATCGACGGTATCGACCAAGGCTTGCGGGCCCAGCTCTGCCAGCTTGTCATAGAGGCTGGTGGAGGTTTCGTCGGCTGCGATGGGGCTGCTCACCTTGCGGATCATGGCGCCGGTATCCAGCCCCACATCCATCTGCATGATGGTCACGCCGGTCTCGGCATCGCCAGCCCAGATGGCTCGCTGAATAGGAGCAGCACCACGCCAGCGCGGCAGCAGGGAGCCATGCACATTGATGCAACCCAGATGCGGGGTATCGAGCACGGCCTTGGGCAAGATCAGGCCATAGGCCACCACGACCATCAGATCGGCGCCCAGTGACGCCAGTTCAGCTTGCGCCTCTTCGTTGCGCAGGGAGGCGGGCTGGTAGACCGGCAGATTATGGGCGAGGGCCAGTTCTTTGACCGGGCTGGCGGTGAGTTTCTGGCCGCGGCCGGCCGGCTTGTCCGGCTGGGTGTAAACGGCGACGACCTCATGGTCGGAAGACAACAACGCCGCCAAGTGACGGGCGGCGAAGTCGGGAGTACCGGCAAAAATCAGTTTCAACTTATTCAATGCAGCAGATCCTCAAAGGGCTTTGCGATCTTCTCGGGCCATTTTTTCCAGCTTTTGGCGGATGCGCTGGCGCTTGAGCGGCGACAGGTAATCCACAAAGAGTTTGCCCATCAGATGATCCATCTCATGCTGGATGCAGATGGCGAGCAGATCGTCGGCCTCCAGTTCAAAGGGCTTGCCGTGACGATCCAGAGCCCGGATCTTGACCTGTTCGAAACGGGGAACCAGAGCCCGGCTGCCCGGGACGGAGAGACAGCCTTCTTCGATACCAGTGCTGCCACTCTGCGCAATTATCTCCGGGTTGATCAATACCAGAGGATGTTCACGGTTTTCAGAGACATCGATCACTATGATGCGCTGATGAATGTCGACCTGAGTCGCGGCCAGGCCAATGCCTTCCTCCGCGTACATGGTTTCGAACATATCATCTACAATCTGTTGTAACTCGGGTGTAAAGGTCTCGACAGGGGCTGCGATCGTACGCAGACGCTCATCGGGGAAACGCAATACATCTAGAATGGCCATAGTTTTTTCTTTAGTTTCGTATAAATGCAGTCAATATTGGCGTAATTCTAGTCATTTACGCCGACAAAAAACAGCAACACTTTGCGCGCAGAAGTAACAGGGAGTGTTATGTATCTGAAGCAAACCATCTTTGCCTGCCTGCTGGCTACCGTGAGTCAGGGCATTCTGGCCGATCAGCTGAAGCTGAAAGCAGGCTACCCCGAGAGCTATGTGGTGCAGAAAGGAGACACTCTGTGGGATATCTCCGGCAAGTATCTGGCCGAGCCCTGGCTCTGGCCCCGTCTCTGGAACATCAATCCGCAGATTGCCAATCCGCACTGGATCTACCCCGGTGATGTGCTGCACCTGAGCTGGGTCAATGGCGAACCACGCTTGGGCAAAGCGACGCAGGGGGGCAAGCAGGTCATCCGCCTCAGCCCCAAGAGCCGCTACGAGAACAAGGCCAACCCGATTCCCACGCTGCCCATCAGCGAGATAGGCCCCTTCCTGCAAACCGATCATATTCTGGCGGATACCCGCCAGCAGAAGAACCTGCCTTATGTGCTGGGGTCGGACAAGAAACATATTGGCATGCTGGAGGGGGATACTCTCTACGTGCAAGGAGACCTAGTGCCGGGCCAGAATTATGGCATCTATCACCCCGGCGTCATCTACAAGGATCGTGAAACGGGTGAGTTGCTAGGTCAGGAAGCGATTTTTGCCGGCACGATCCGTGCCGTGGCCCGCCTGGATGGCAACCGGACCGAGGCAACCCTGACCCATAACCAGCGTGAAGTCATGCAGGGTGACAAGGTGATGGTGTTGCCCGAGCAGGAGAATTTGCCAGCGGTATTTATGCCGAAGGCGGCGCCGACCATGACTCCGGGCTATGTTATCGACTTGCCCAACAAGACCCGTGGCGGTGGCAAATTTGACGTGGTGCTGATCAACAAGGGAAGCCGGGATCTGTTGTCGGCAGGGGATGTGCTGGACATTCGTCGCCCGGGTGCCGGCTTGGTGACCAAGAGTGGCAAAGTACAGTACAAAGAGTTTTCCTCTGTCTATGACAAGCTGTTTCACAGCAACAGCCGCAAAGCGGCTCTGCCTTCTGAAGCCATTGCCAGAGTCATGTTGTTCAAGGTGTATGACAAGCTGAGTTACGGTCTCATCATGCAGAGCAACGACATGGTGAGTTCGGGTTATCAGGTTACCCATTTCTGAGGTGAACTATCCCGACGGGCGGCTGGCCCTCTGGCTGACATTGGAAGCCGTCACGGGGATCGGCCCTGTGACGGCTTCTCGTTTGCTGGAACGGGTGGGTGGCGACATCCTGACATTGTTTGAGAGCGATGAAGCCAGTCTGCATGGCATGGGACTCTCTTCCGAGCAGATCAGACAGTTAAGATGGCCATCACCGGTTGTTGAAGGGGGGCTGAGGTGGGCCTGTGATCCCGGTAATCATCTTGTTCCTCGTGATCATCCGGCCTACCCGGCTTTGCTGGGTGAAATCCCGGCGGCCCCCTTGCTGCTCTATTGTCGTGGTGATTTGTCAGCCCTGGTGTTGCCGCAGCTGGCCATGGTCGGCACCCGTCATCCTACCTATGCCGGTAAAGACAATGCTGCGCGTCTGTGTGCCGAGCTGGTAGCGTGCGGGCTGGCGATAACCTCAGGACTGGCGCTGGGGATCGATGGCATCTGTCATCAGCAGGCCTTGACGAGTGGCGGTGTCACACTTGCCGTATTGGGCTCTGGCCTTGACTGCATCTATCCCAAGCGTCATCAGGGGCTGGCGGTTAATATTCTGGAGCGTGGTGGTTTGCTTGTCTCCGAGTTTGCGCCGGACAAGGGGCCGCTTGCCGAGCATTTTCCTCGCCGTAATCGCATTATCAGCGGCCTCTCTTTGGGGACTCTGGTGGTGGAGGCGACCGAACAGAGTGGCTCGCTGATCACCGCTCGTTATGCGCTTGAGCAGGGGCGCGAGGTTTTTGCGGTTCCCGGTGCCCCTCAAAATGAGCAAGCAGCGGGCTGCAACAGATTAATTCAACAAGGTGCCAAACTTGTGCTGAATGCGGCCGATATAGTGGAAGAGCTACCCATGTTGATGGGAACTTGGCAAAGGCAACGATTGGCCCCTGCGCCACAGATTAATAGCGAATTGCCTTATGCCGATTTGTTGGATAACGTAGGTTATGAGACCACGAGCGTGGATACCGTCGCCGAACGGGCTCAGCTCCCTGTCGAAGTGGTACTGGGCAGGTTGGTGGAGCTGGAACTGGCCGGGGCAGTGATGGCGGTAGCCGGTGGATACGTCAGAACGAGGAGGGCGAATCATGTTTGATGTACTGATGTACCTTTTCGAGACCTACATCCACAGCGATGCAGATGTGATGGTGGAACAGGACGAGCTCACCGACGAGTTGAGCCGTGCCGGTTTCGACAAAGACGAGATCGAAAAAGCGCTCAGCTGGCTGGAGCGGCTGGCCAATCTGCATGATAGCGAGCGGGAGGTGTACGTCACCGCCAGCGCGCAAGGCTCGATACGTATCTACGCTCCGCAAGAGCTGGCTCGCCTCAGCACGGAATGTCGTGGCTTCCTGCTCTTCCTGGAGCAGGCTCAGGTACTGAATGCCGAAACCCGTGAAATCTGCATCGAGCGCCTGCTCGAGCTGGACAAGCCGGATATCGAGCTGGATGACCTGAAATGGGTGGTCATGATGGTGCTGTTCAACGTTCCCGGTAGTGAAAATGCCTATCAGCAGATGGAAGAGCTGGTGTTTGACGAGTCAGACGGCGTCATCCACTGACAGTCCGCCGCCGCGCTGGTAGAATCTGGGGCATCTGGATTTCAAGGCGCGGCACATGTCAAAAATCGATCACCACCTCTTCTCTGCCCATGAGCATGCGTTCGAGCGCGAGCCCTGCCCGCAATGTGGCGCCGAGCTGGTGATCCGTCAGGGCAAACATGGCTTGTTTCTTGGCTGCTCCGCCTACCCTTCCTGCGACTATATCCGCTCCCTGACGCCATCCGGTCGTGATATCGAAAAAGTGCTCGAAGGTTCCGTCTGCCCGGATTGCGGTCATCCCCTGGCGATCAAAAAGGGGCGTTATGGCCTGTTTGTGGGATGCACCCAGTATCCAGCCTGCCAGCATATCGAATCCCTGCAGGAAAGTGATGACACCCAGATCCTGTGTCCTGATTGTGGCAAGGGGCATCTGGTGAGCCGAACCTCTCGCTATGGCAAGCAGTTTTACTCCTGTGATGCTTACCCCCATTGCAAATATGTGGTGAACGACAAACCTATCCCCATGCCATGTCCCGAGTGTGGTTGGGGCATCATGGTAGAGAAAAAAGTGAGGGGTGCGTTGCGCTGGGTGTGCCCGCAAAAGAAATGTGGCCATCAAAGTGAGCGGTTATAAGTCCGCTGCACAACCAGGTTGCAGCATTGCTAGTAAATTCAATCCTTTGGACTAGGGAAATTACCTGCCATACATAGCCCTTCGTTACCGTATCACTGGGTTCTGATCCAACCTTTCCCGTAATGCAGAGTGCTCTCGATAAGCTCAACTCGTTTGAGATCAAGGCTGAAGTCAGCGTCATCTCCGTACTCTGCCAGTCATCTCTCGGTCGGTGACCGACCTAGAGGCCCGTGGCTGCCAGGTCTCAATATGTGCCATTGGCCGGGCGGTTCAGCAGACAGGTCATTGCCGGCATCGCGCCCGCTCCATGATGGGGGTTCCCATCGATAGTGGTTTACTCAAAGAGCTGGTTGCTCAGATGCTGGTGGTGAGGGATGATGCGTGGGCAGCCAAGGGTGTGCCAAACGCCAGCTCAAGGTCGAGGAGATGGTAGCCAGGGATGCCGCACTGCAAGTACGACTCAACGTAGATTAAATGATGTGGCTGTTATCCGATTGGGCGTATTTTCCTCTCTGGAAAATGCAATCACAGCGGTGGCGGTCATGTAACAGGTTTAACCCAATGATGAGGTGGCAGCCCGACTGCCGCATGTATTATGTCCAACGAATTTCAACTCGCCGTTGCCGCCCTTCGCCAGGAAGGGGTGATTGCCTATGCCACCGAGGCCGTATTTGGTCTGGGTTGTGATCCTGATTCCGAGCCGGCGGTCCAGCGCTTGCTGGCCATCAAGCAACGTCCGGTGGAGAAGGGCCTTATCCTGATCGCAGCCGACCTGGCGCAGTTGCAGGATTATATCGACCTGGATCAGCTGAGCGATGAACAGCGCAAACGGGTCGAAGTGAGCTGGCCTGGCCCCTTTACCTGGATCATGCCCGCCAAACCAAATACCCCCTCATGGTTGACTGGCCAATTCGATACTCTGGCTGTTCGGGTGACGGCACATCCTCAGGTGCAGGCCCTGTGCCGTGCTTTTGGCAAACCGCTGGTCTCTACCAGTGCCAACTTGACCGGTGAGGAGCCTGCCCGCCGGGTGGCGGATATTGGAGAATTGCTGGCAAGCCAGCTGGCCTATATTCTGCCCGGAGAAGTTGGTGGTCAGGCGAATCCATCAGAAATCAAGGATGCCAGAACCGGCGCCATCATCCGGGCTTCCTGACCCGGACGGTGAACCTGGCTTGGCTATGACGGGCGTCGAGGGCGCCACAATCGCACAATAACAAGGACAGGGCGAACAGATCCTGCCTCACTGGAGACAAGATGAGCAAACCGGATGTGGCCAAGGTCAAGGCCTTCCTGTTGCAGCTACAGGACGAAATCTGTCGCGGTCTGGAACAGGCCGATGGAACTGGACACTTTGTTGAGGATGCCTGGCTGCGTGAGGGGGGCGGCGGTGGCCGAACCCGGGTGCTGCGTCACGGCGCCGTCATCGAGCAGGGGGGGGTCAACTTCTCCCGCGTGTATGGTGATGCGATGCCGGCATCGGCGACTGCCCATCGTCCCGAGTTGGCGGGGCGCCGGTTCGAAGCCATGGGGGTGTCGCTGGTGATCCACCCGCATAACCCCTATGTGCCGACCAGCCATGCCAATGTCCGGTTTTTCATTGCCGAGAAAGAGGGTGAAGAACCCATCTGGTGGTTTGGGGGCGGTTTCGATCTGACGCCGTTTTATCCGTTCGAAGAGGATGTGTGGCACTGGCATCAGGTATCCCATGAGCTTTGCCAGCCCTTTGGCGAGGAGATTTACCCCGAGTTCAAGGCGTGGTGTGACCGCTATTTCTATCTCAAGCATCGCAACGAGACACGTGGGGTAGGAGGCCTCTTCTTCGATGACTTGAATCGTTGGCCGTTTGCCGACTGTTTCGCCTTCATGCAGGCGGTGGGCCGAGGCTATCTCGAGGCTTATCTGCCGATTGTCGAGCGACGCAAGGCCTTGCACTATGGTGAGCGGGAGCGAGAATTCCAGCTCTACCGACGTGGCCGCTATGTAGAGTTCAACCTGGTTTATGACCGTGGCACTTTGTTCGGGTTGCAGACAGGGGGGCGCACCGAATCCATCCTGATGTCGATGCCGCCTCTGGCGCGCTGGGAATATGACTGGCAGCCTGCTGCAGGTAGCCCGGAGGCCCTGCTCTACAGCGATTACCTCACGCCTCGAGAGTGGCTGTGACAAAAGGGGCCGCCTGCGGCCCCTTTCTGTTGCCGAGATTCGGCTTGTCCCTGAGAGGGAAAACCCGTTAAATCGGGACATCGCCCTCTGCTGGAATGCTTTGATGGATCATTATCTGGTTTTTGGCCACCCGGTGCGCCATAGCAAATCTCCCTTCATCCACACCCTGTTTGCCAGACAGACTCAACAAGAGTTGGAGTACGGGCTGGCCGAGCCTGCCGTCGATCAATTTGCCGCGGCCTTGCACGATTTTTTTGTCCAGGGGGGCAAGGGGTGCAACGTCACGGTGCCATTTAAAGAGCAGGCGTTCGCATTGGTGAATCAACTGAGCCCTCGGGCCAAGCGGGCCGGGGCCGTCAATACCATCAAGCTGACTGACGATGGTGTGTTGCTTGGAGACAATACCGACGGCGCCGGCCTGGTAGCCGACCTGAAATCCCATGGGGTGTCTCTGGCTGGTTGCCGGATCTTGTTGCTGGGTGCAGGTGGCGCGGCTCGTGGGGTCTTGGCGCCGTTATTGGCAGAACAACCACGCGAACTGGTGATTGCCAACCGTACTCACGCCAGAGCCGAACAGCTGGCTGCCGAGTTTAGTGATTTGGGCACGGTAACGGCGCAAACTTATGAACAGCTGAGCGGATCTTTCGATCTTGTCATCAATTCAACCTCTGCCAGTTTGCAAGGTGAGTTGCCTCCGCTGTCGCCTGCCCTGATCCATGCTGAAATCGCCATCTATGACATGATGTATGGTGCTACGGACACCCCATTCATCGCCTGGGCCAGGCAACAGGGGGCCCGTCATACCATGGACGGACTGGGCATGCTGGTGGAGCAAGCTGCAGAAGCGTTCACCGTGTGGCGTGGCATCCGGCCAGGTACTAAACAAGTATTGAGAGAGCTGAAGCGTAATCTGGGGATCCTATGAACCAAGGTATTCTTTTTCCCGACTTGATGGAGTGGCAAGCTCAAGAGCAGCGGGTGCACTTCCCGGCCCAGCAGATGGGTGCGCTGATCAATTGCTACATCAGCCGCCGCAGACTGGAGAAAATGACCGGGCTTGTACTGACGAAGGAAGATGACATAGTGCGGGCATTCGAAAGTGTGCGCTTTGACATTGAGGATATAGCGGAAAAACTCATTGAAGAACAAGAGTTTGGCGAAGATGGCGCCATCTATCTTTGATTTTTTCAAGTTTTTTTTCTTTGCGTCGGAACTTCCATGGCCCGCCGTGGACTAACTAGATAGTTGAGGAAGTGCTAGCTAGTCACCTTTATAACTCCCCGGTATTCGTACTGGGGATTTTTTTATCTAAATGAAAAATAAAGATTTTTTGTCCAATCTTGGGTTTGGAATTTAATTACATAAATTCCTTTCACTTTTTGCTGCTTTGTTGTACGATTCTAGATGTAGGGTACAGAGGTAAGATGTTCTATCTTTCAGACCTTTTATTTCACGTAATTGAATGTGGCTGAATAGCAGCCCCGATGAGATTCTCGTCGGGGTGTTTTTTTATACGCAGCTTTTAGAGTAAATGCTTTAATTTCTCAGTGCATTTGTTAGAATGAGGTGCTTCTTGAGGAAATACCTATCGTCGTGGTTCTCAAGAATCAGCTTCTTCCCAATTTTTTGAACTTCTTGTTTCAGGCCGGGTGACAGCACTGTCATTCGGCCTCATTTTTATCCCGTCTCGTGCGTGCAATGTAATTAAATTACAATATTGTCTTTTTAGGTGATTTTATTACTTCTTGCACGCACCAGTGTGAAAACGATATCAGAATTTTGAAAGGTTAATTCTCTTTGAGAATTAAATCTCTATCTATCTGATAATTAAGGATGACTCTGTTGATGCGAGTAAGGGATGGGGATGGGGAGAAAGAATGGAGAGAAAATATCAATCTGAAACCCTTTCAATCAGCGGAGGGGGATCTCCGCCAATTGCAAGGAAAGACGAGGAGCGGATTACTCCTCGCTAGACTCCTGTTCGTCGGCATCGACGAGACCTTCATCCGCACCAGCCAGATACCAGTCGGTCAGGGTTTTCGCCAGCTTTTCTACGCCGATATTGCTGAGTGACGAGAAGGCTTCCACCTGGATCTGCGGGCCTAGGCTGGCAACAGCTTGACGTACCTTGATCACCTGATTGTTGCGGGGACCCGGGCTCAATTTGTCCGCCTTGGTCAGCAACAGCATCACCGGCAGCTCGCGGTGAGTACTCCACTCCAGCATATTCATATCGGTGTCTTTGAGCGGGTGGCGAATGTCCATCAGGATTACCAGTCCTTTCAATGACTCACGACGCTGCAGATACTCTGCCAGTGATTTTTGCCACTTGAGCTTCATTTCCAGCGGAACCTGGGCATAACCGTAGCCTGGCAGGTCGACCAGACGTTTGCCCGGTTCCAGTTCGAACAGGTTGATGAGCTGGGTACGGCCCGGGGTCTTACTGGTCCGAGCCAGGTTCTTGTGTTTGGTCAAGGTGTTCAAAGCAGATGACTTGCCGGCATTGGAACGGCCTGCAAACGCGATCTCGACACCCCCATCATTTGGCAGGTGACGGATGTCGGGTGCGCTGGTCACAAAATGCACCTTATTGAAATTCAGAATTTGTGTATCCAACGTAAATTCCCTATGGAGATAGAGGGTTATGGAGTTACTTTTTTGTAAAATAGTGTAAAATGGCGTCGCTTAAACGCGTTTATTTTAACATGCCTTCAGCGGCATGGGATCTGGAAGCCTAATAACGAAAAGTTGGAACGCCATGAAGAACCTAGTCATTACTCTTGCTCTGATGGTTGGCGTAACGGGGATGGCACAAGCCACAGGCGATGCCGCTGCGGGACAGACCAAGGCTGCCGTTTGTGCGGCGTGTCATGGACCGGACGGAAACAGCCTGGTTGATATGTACCCCAAAATTGCTGGTCAGCACGCATCATATATCAAAAAGCAGTTGATTGAACTCAAGGCAGCCGCTTCCGGCCAAACTGGTCGGGTCGCGCCCGTGATGGGGCCGATGGCATTGCCTTTGTCTGAACAGGACATGGATGACCTGGCGGCTTATTTCTCCAGCCAGAAGGTGACGCCGATCGCCGTCCCTGACGATGTCGTCGAAGCAGGCAAGGCTCTCTATATGGGAGGCGACTTGAGTCGTGGTTTGGCTGCCTGTACCGCCTGTCATGGTCCGCGTGGTTCCGGAGTCGAGCAGGCCAAGTATCCGAATCTGTCCGGGCAGCATCCGGCCTACATCAAGGATCAGTTGACCAAGTTCCGTGCTGGCACTCGGGATAACGATCCGAATGGCATGATGCGCGATGTGGCCAAGAAACTGACCGATCAAGATATCGATGTGTTGTCCAAGTATATTGCCGGACTGCACTGATTAAACGATCTCACCATAGAGTTGCATAACGGGGAGCTTCTGCTCCCCGTTGTTTTTGCTTTCACCTTCCCATTCTCGTAATAGTCCTTGCTGTTTGTAAGAGATCTTCCATGTATTGGGTCGGCCAAGGCTCAAATATTTCTGTGGAATTTAAAATAATCTCAATTAATCATGCAGTTAAATTGCAAGTTCACTTTTCTGATGTGTTGAGGTGGTGCCTGAGTGATTGAGCTGCTCTAAGGTATTGATACCATTAACGCAAAGGATTTCTCCGAAAGGCTCATTGCAGGATGCTGTGATCACAGGATGTCAGGCATGGTGGACGCCATGGGCTCTTTGGAGTCGGCAAGGGATTGAAGGATCAGGATGGTGACCATCTCCGGAGCGGGATGGGGGGGGCGGGATGCGCATTCTCCTTCGCGATAACAGGATGTTGTCGGCGTGGGTCAAGCAAGCACACGCACATTCAGGACGACTCAATAACAAGGTCAGGAAGACCCTACCCGGATATGATGCGATCATTTGCCGTTACGGACGGATGAAATACGCGGTCTTGCCATTTCGGGAGGTGTTCGCATACACATATCAAGGCAGCTTCGGCTGCCTTTTTTCTGTTGGGTCATTAACCCGGCCCGCCATTCTGTGTCAAAATACCAGCAATATGCCCAGAGGATACCGATCCTGCGGTGTTCAGTGGCCTGAAAAGGCCGGATTGGTGCGGGTTCCTGCTCTTGTTCCAGCCTCACTGCTCCCCGTATCGTGTCCCGCCGGGTGACACCACCCCGGATAGGGTTCAAACCAAGTTATTTTCGGAGTTAGCCATTCATGTCTGCCAAACAACCCACTCGCAAGCCTACTGGCAAGCGCAAAGAATCAGAAGCCAGTGCTCAGGAAGGTCGTGAGCGTAAACGGGCTGCCAAACGCAAGGGGCTGAAGGCGGGCTCTCGCCAGCAGGTCGAACAGCAAGGCAAAAAATCCGGCGCCAAACAGGCAAAAGATCCCCGTATCGGCTCTCGCAAGCCGATTGCTCTGATTGTTGAAGAGAAGAGCATCAAGGCGGCAGCATCCAAGCCGGTGAAAGAGAAGAAGCTGGCGATGACTCCGGAGCAAGAACTGGCGGCCATCGAGAATGATGATCGTCTGAATGCCCTGCTGGATCGTCTCGATGCCGGTGAGACCCTGGATGCTGCCGAGCAGGTATGGGTTGATCAGCGTGTTGATCGTTATCAGGAGCTGATGGATGAACTTGGCATCATCGACAACGACGAGGATGAAGAGGAGTTCTCCTTCGCCGATGAGGAAGCCGAATACGATGAACCTCAGCAGCCGGCTTCTGAAGAGGAGTTGTGGGATCGTTTCACCCAGGTTGATTATCAACCCGAGCCGAAGAAGAAGTGATGAATGGATGGATGCTGGCCGCCCTGTTGGGCGGCCTGATTTTGTCAGGTCTGGCGATTTATGCCGGCATGCTGCTGGCCCGGTTGAAACGGCAGCAAGAGAGACATTTGCAGGCTATCCTGGCGCGTAACGAGCGGATCCTGGATAGCGTGCGAGTGATCGCCCACGCCGTGTTGGAAGGACAGTGTGATTATTCCGAAGGGGCTATTCGCCTGACCAATCTGCTTGATGCCTTGCAGATCAAGGAAGGACGCGCTTTTGCTGCTGAATTTCCGGGCCTTTATGGCCTTTACGAGAAGGTGAAAGAGATGCCGACTCACGAGGCACGCCGTGCGCTCAAACGCAACGAAGTGATGAAGCTGGATCTTGAACGCAGTGGCTATGAAGCCGAGCTGGAGACCCAGATCCTCAAGGATGTCGCCCAGTTGAAAGATCTGCAGTTGAGTCAGTGAGCCATCAATAACAAGAAAAGAGGAAGCGAGCGTGCAAGCAGAACAGATTGTGTGGGATCAGGCCCTGATCGAAAAATACAACTACAGTGGCCCGAGATATACCTCCTATCCTACCGCGCTGGAGTTCAATGAGAGCTTCGGTTACGGCGATTTTGTCCAGGCCGCCAGTCAGTATCCCGAGCGCAATCTGTCGCTCTACGTGCACATCCCTTTCTGCCACAAGCTTTGCTATTACTGCGGTTGCAACAAGGTGATCACTCGCCACCAGCACAAGGCCGATGAATACCTTGATCACCTTGAGCAAGAGATCAAGGCGCAGGCCCCCCTGTTCAAACATCGTCTGGTGACCCAACTGCATTGGGGCGGTGGTACACCAACCTATCTGAACGAGCCCCAAACCCGTCGTTTGATGGGCATGTTGCGCGAACACTTCCGGTTTGCCGAACAGGGGGAGTTCAGCATCGAGGTCGACCCCCGCGAGATCGAACTCACCATGCTGGATGTACTGCGGGAGGTTGGTTTCAACCGCATCAGCCTGGGTGTGCAGGACTTCAACAAGGATGTGCAGCTAGCCGTCAATCGCGAACAGGATAACGACTTTATTCGCGCCATGCTGGAGCGGGCGCGTGAACTCGGTTTTCGTTCTACCAACCTCGACCTTATCTATGGTCTGCCACATCAGGATCAGAGCAGCTTCCATCACACCCTGGAAGAAGTGCTCAAAACGGATCCTGCGCGTCTCTCCATCTTCAATTATGCGCATCTGCCAAGCCGTTTTGCTGCCCAGCGCAAGCTGAAAGAAGAGGATATGCCTGCGCCACAAGAGAAGTTGGCCATGCTGCAGGACACCATCGCCTTCCTGACCGGGCGGGGTTACCAGTTTATCGGCATGGATCACTTTGCCAAACCTGATGACGAGCTGGCCGTAGCCCAGCGTGAAGGCAAGCTGCACCGCAACTTCCAGGGCTATACCACTCAGGGTGACTGTGATCTGTTGGGGTTGGGGGTTTCATCCATCAGTATGATCGGCGATGCCTATTCCCAGAACCAGAAAGAGCTCAAGGCTTATTATGCCCAAGTGAACGAGCTGGGCCATGCCCAGTGGAAGGGATGCTCGCTCAATCGGGATGACCTAATCCGCCGTGAGGTGATCAAGCGGCTGATCTGCGATTTTCGTCTGAACTTTGCTGCGGTAGAGCAAGAGCATGGTCTGGTTTTCAAAGAGTACTTCGCTGATGACCTCAAGCTGTTGCAGACCTTTGTCGACGATGGCCTGGTTCGTATGACCGATGAAGGCCTGGAGGTTTCGTCCACGGGACATCTGCTCATTCGCAACATTTGCATGTGTTTCGATGTCTACTTGCGTAACAAGGCGCGCCAACAGCAGTTTTCGCGGGTGATCTGACAATACACAACGGGCGCCAAAATGGCGCCCGTTGTGTATTTGCGACTGGGAAACACGCTCGATATGGGGTGAGCGGAAAACGCAGACAAAAAGATGGGGGCGACTTGCGTCGCCCCCGGTAGTCGTATCGCTCAGATCCTTGAACGAAGTTGCTCCCTGCAATCCCTGACTGTTTACCTCTTCCTTTAGGTTTCCCCTTCCCAATCCTTTGGGGTGTCCTTTAGCCATCTTGGCCTGACGAGTCATCCTTTCTCGCCGCACTTTCTCCATCCCGGGAGGTGTCCTTTACCACATCCTGTGGTGAGTCCATTTGCCCAACCCTGGCAGCCAGTCTTCCTGACCGACTTCATCGCGTCCGTGCATGAGTAACTATAAGGATTTTCCGGTTGTGTACAACGCCAGGGTGAAAAACGTTTTTATCTTGCTAATTTAAGAAAGTGCTAATGTTTTTGTTTTTTGTATAAAAACAATTGATTAAGTGTGTTGTTGTCATTTTTTAGGATCGCCTTTTCCGATTATTTCGAGGAACTTTTACGGCATTTGCTTACGGCTCGTATGGCAGATCTCTTACATGCAGTGGTTGGTTGCTGGTGCAACCGGATAGGGGGCTTGCCAGGAATGAAGTCAGGAGGGATGCCATAGGTAATGGCGAGGTGAAAGAGGGTATTAAAGTTGCTGGTTCAGTCGCTCATAGATGGTCTGGCGCTCCTCAGGGCTAAGGGAGGCGAAGTAGTGGGTGAAAAGACGCAGCAACAGAGATTTGTTCATGCCATCCTGTTGTGTCAGGCTACCCAGCTCGCTGATGGCCGCCGTACTCATGGAGAAAGTAGCCTTTTTATAGCTGGGTTTAAGGTGTTCACCACGTTCGATGAACGCCAACGCCGAGAGAGCCTCATCCCTGTGCAGGCTCAGTTCCAGGCTGACCACCTTGGGTTTGCCCTTGGCATAGAACTCCGCGTCCTCGATGAACTCGTCGATGGTAAATTTCTTCTGGTGATGCAACTGGTGCTTTTTCTTCAGGTCGGCAAGGCCCATATCACACTCCCAATGTCAGAAATTCTTTGGCGATGGTCCGGATCTCCTCGGCGGATTTGCCATCCGGCTCTATCTCCATTACCGAGAGCCCCTTCTCCTCGCTGTCGTCGTAGACATTGCGGCCATAAGTAATGGCATTGAGTACATCGACGCCAAACGATGCACAGACCTCCTTCGCCTCCAGAATACGCTTTGCCTGGTTGGGCAGGGCGGGGCACTGGGTCAGCACCACGGCCGCATTGAGGGTCGGATTGACCATCTTGCAGGTCGTAATGAGATCTTCCATATGCGGCAGGGTCTTGAGATCGCGGCGTTTGGGGCGAAGGGGGATCAGGGCATGGGTGGCGACTGCCATGGTGGAGCGCAATGCCCGGTTATCCTGGCCGCCACAATCGACGATGACGTAGTCGTAGCGATTCTTCAGGCTGATGAGATCGTTGCGGATATTGCCATACAGCTGCACGCAATTGATCTGGGGTAGGTCGGGATTGTCGTTGCGTTCCTGAATCCAGTCGGAGGTGGTGCGCTGCGGGTCGCAGTCGACCAGTAGCACTTCCCCCTGAAACTGGGTCCTGAGATAGACAGCCAGATTTTGTGCCAGGCAACTCTTGCCGCTGCCTCCCTTCTCTCCACCAACCAGCAGGATCATTGTCGCGCCCCTTTCCCTGATGACACAGCTGTTTTGAGTATAGGAGGGGCTTTCTTCAAGACAAGGCGAGAGGAGATGGCTCCTCTCGCGCAGCGGGCTAGTAACGCTGGATGCCACCTTGCCAGCGGCAGACATACTCGGGCACCAGCATCTGGGGAGCCTGATCGACCTGGCAGACCACCAGGGGCATGGCTGGGGCTCCCTCCGCCTGACTGATACCCGGTACCACGGGCAACAACAGGCTGGCGAGCAGCAGTAAGGATTTCATCTTCATAACGACTCCTTGTTAACACCGTTTATGTGTGATCTAAATCACTTTTTGAGTTAAGCCGAGGTTTGGAGTGGCGCAAGGAGGATGAATAAATTCAATTAATGAAAAAAGTGCCGAACTGGTCCCTCTGTCGCAGGATGAATGGTTGATTGGCAAGATGCTGGCTGTGTGCATATTCATGGAGCAAGACAGGCATCAGGAGGAGGATATGAGGCAAGGCTCATGAGGCGTGACGACAATGCCATGATCTGGAGCAAGAAAAGATTTATGCAGTGAGAATTTGAAATATGACTATTTATTTCTCTCGATAGCAGAATAAAAGCAGTGAATTATTCATAAAAGTGAATGCAAAATTCACATTAAAACTAGCGATGAAGTTAAATTATTGAAATATAACAATTTAATTGTTTTTAATTACCCCTTTAGAGAGAGGGTGATTGAATCAAATAGATTCATTTGTGAAATTTAAAGGCGTTTTTTTAGTTATCTATTCATGTTGTCTGAATGAGGAAATGCCATTTCTGCTACCCCAGTCAAAGATCTCTTCGTGAATTTATTCAGTTCTGAGTGAATGTGATCAATGTCTAAGTTTAACTTCATTGGCAGGTCTAACCTCGCTCTCGAAAGGCAAAGGCAGGATAGAACACAAGCCGAATACCCTACATAAAGAATATCCCGCCTTAGCCACGAGCATGAATAGAAGGAATCTATTCAATCACTCGCATGGACCACTGCTAAACGGAATATAATCATGAGCAAATTTTATGTAGGTTCTGAAGTTGGCCAACTGCGCCGTGTCATGTTGCACCGCCCCAACCTCAGTCTGAAGCGTCTGACCCCCTCCAACTGCCAGGACCTGCTGTTTGATGACGTCTTGTCTGTTGAACGCGCCGGTCAGGAGCACGACAAATTCGCTCAGGTGCTGCGCGATCAGAATGTCGAAGTTTTCCTGCTGACCAATCTGTTGGCTGAAACCCTGGATGTGCCCGAAGCCAAAGCCTGGCTGCTGCAAAACCAGGTCTCCGACTATCGCCTCGGTACTTCTTTTGCCAACGATGTGCGCTGCTTCCTGGCTGACATGCCGCATCGTGAACTGGCCCGCATTCTTTCCGGTGGCCTGACCTACTCCGAGATGCCTTACAGTGGCGTCAACATGGTAGTCGGCATGCACGCACCGACCGATTTCATCATCGAGCCACTGCCCAACCACCTCTTTACCCGTGACACCTCCTGCTGGGTCTATGGTGGCGTCTCCATCAACCCGATGGCCAAACCGGCTCGTCGCCGCGAAACCAACCATGTGAAGGCCATCTACCGCTGGCACCCCATGTTCGCCGGTCAGGACTTCATCAAGTACTTCGGTGACGAGGAGCGTGACTACGACAACTCCACCATCGAAGGGGGTGACGTACTGGTCATCGGCCGCGGCTCCGTGCTCATCGGTATGTCCGAGCGCACCACTCCGCAAGGGGTTGAGCACCTGGCCCGCAACCTGTTCAAACACGGTCAGGCCAAACAGGTCATTGCCATGGAACTGCCGAAACACCGCAGCTGCATGCACCTGGATACCGTCATGACCCACATGGATATCGACACCTTCTCCGTCTATCCGGAAGTCATCCGCAAAGATGTGAACTGCTGGAGCCTGACTCCGGGTGGTGCTACCGGCATGAACATCAAAGAGGAGGGTTACTTCGTCACCGCCATCGAGAAGGCCCTGGGCGTGGATCAGCTCAAGCTCATCACCACTGGTGGCGACAGCTTCGAGGCCGAGCGCGAGCAGTGGAACGATGCCAACAACGTACTGACCGTACGTCCTGGCGTGGTCGTGGGTTACGAGCGCAACACCTACACCAACGAGAAGTACGACAAAGCCGGCATCACAGTTCTGCCCATCCCGGGTGAAGAACTGGGCCGTGGCCGCGGCGGCGCCCGCTGCATGAGCTGCCCGATGGAACGCGACAGCATCTGATGATACGGCGTGGCGCCGGCAGAGGCTGGCGCCACACAGACAAGCACACGAGATCAACCACTATGAAAAAACCAACTGTCGTCGTCGCTCTGGGTGGTAATGCACTGCTCCGTCGTGGTGAGCCGCTTGAAGCCGACATCCAGCGCAAGAATATTGCAACTGCCGCCAAGACCATCGCTCGCATCGCCGAGGAGTACAACGTAGTGCTGGTGCACGGCAACGGCCCGCAAGTCGGCCTGCTCGCCCTGCAAAATAGCGCCTATACCAAGGTTTCTCCCTATCCCCTGGATGTGCTGGGCGCCGAGTCCCAGGGCATGATCGGCTACATGCTGATCCAGGAGCTGAAGAACCTGATGCCGAGCCGCAACGTCACCGCCCTGCTGACCCAGGTGCAGGTAGACCCGCAGGATCCGGCGTTCGCCAATCCGACCAAATTTATCGGCCCCGTCTATGAAGAAGCCGAAGCCCGCACCCTGGCCGAAGAGAAGCACTGGGTGGTCAAGGCTGACGGCAAGTTCTTCCGCCGCGTGGTGCCGTCCCCGCTGCCCCAGCGGATCGTGGAAGGCGATGCCATCGAAACCCTGATCGCCCAGGGCCACCTCATCATCTGTACCGGTGGTGGCGGTATTCCGGTGACCTGGAACGGCCAGACCCTGACCGGTATCGAAGCCGTCATCGACAAGGATATGTCTGCCGCCTACCTGGCCAAGCAGATCAAGGCCGACGCCCTGCTGATCCTGACCGATGCCGATGCCGTCTATCTGGATTGGGGCAAGCCGACCCAGCACCCGCTGCGGGTGACCAGCCCGGACGAGCTGGCAGGGGTCAAGTTCGATGCCGGTTCCATGGGGCCGAAGATCGAAGCGTCCTGTGAATTTGTCAAAGCGACCGGTGGCATGGTCGGGATCGGTTCTCTGGAAGATGGCCTGGCCATCCTCAAGGGTGAAGCCGGTACCAACATCGTCGCCACTCGCACCGTGAATGCGTAGTCAATAACACTGCCCTACTTGGTCTGAATAAATATAGAGAGAACTCATCATGGCTTTTAATCTGCGTAACCGTAACTTCCTGAAACTGCTGGACTTCACCCCGCGCGAAATCCAGTACATGATCGACCTGGCCATCGACCTGAAAAAAGCCAAATACGGTGGCTACGAGCGCAAGCACCTGGTCGGCAAAAACATCGCCCTGATCTTCGAAAAAACCTCTACCCGTACCCGTTGTGCCTTTGAAGTAGCGGCCTTCGACCAGGGTGCCCAGGTTTCCTACCTTGGCCCGAGCGGTTCCCAGATCGGTCACAAGGAGTCCATGAAGGACACCGCCCGCGTGCTGGGCCGCATGTATGACGGTATCGAATACCGTGGCTACGGCCAGGAAATCGTGGAAGAGCTGGGTGCCTATGCCGGTGTACCGGTATGGAACGGCCTGACCAACGAGTTCCACCCGACCCAGATCCTGGCCGACTTCATGACCATGCTGGAGCACGGCAAGGGCAAGCGTCTGGATCAAATCAAGTTCGCCTACCTGGGTGATGCCCGCAACAACATGGGTAACTCCCTGATGGTCGGCGCTGCCAAGATGGGCATGGACATCCGCCTGGTTGCTCCGAAAGCCTTCTGGCCGGAAGAAGAGCTGGTTGCCCAGTGCCGCCAGATCGCCGAAGAGACCGGTGCCCGTATCCACCTGACCGAAGATGTGAAAGAGGGCGTGCTGGGTGCCGACTTCCTTTACACCGACGTCTGGGTATCCATGGGTGAAGCGAAAGAAGCCTGGGATCAGCGCGTGAAACTGATGACTCCGTATCAGGTCAACATGGACGTCATCAACGCCACCAAGAACCCGGATGTGAAGTTCATGCACTGCCTGCCGGCGTTCCACAACGATGAAACCACCATGGGCAAGGAAGTGGCTGACAAATATGGCATGAAAGGCCTGGAAGTGACCGAGGACGTGTTCGAATCCGAGCACAGCATCGTGTTCGACGAGGCCGAAAACCGGATGCACACCATCAAGGCAGTGATGGTTGCTACGCTGGGCGACTAAGGTCGCAGTAGTGGTGCCGGGGGGTGACCCCCGGCTTTTCGACCATGTGACAGCGGAACAATACCTCTAACCCTACAACCCGCAGCCAGCATGGATACCACACCACAGAAGGAAGCTGGACCATGACCAAATTCAAGTTCCCGTCAGCCTACACGATACTGTTTGTGCTGATCGCCCTGGTAGCCGCCCTGAGCTGGGTAGTGCCTGCCGGCAAATACGAGATGACCATGAACGAAGCCCTCGGCAAGGAAGTGCCGGTGGCGGGTACCTACAAGCAAGTTGAGAGCAATCCCCAGGGGATCGTCGACGTGCTGCTGGCCCCTATCGACGGTCTCTACAACCACGATACCTATGAGGCAGGCGCCATCGACGTCTCCCTCTTCATCCTGATCATCGGTGGCTTTCTCGGCATCGTGACCAAGACTGGCGCCATCGACGCCGGTATCGAGCGTGTCACCGATCGCCTGCGCGGCCGCGAAGAGTGGATGATCCCCATCCTGATGGCGCTGTTCGCCGCAGGGGGCACCATCTACGGCATGGCGGAAGAGTCCCTGCCGTTCTACACCCTGCTGGTACCGGTGATGATGGCCGCCCGTTTTGACCCGGTCGTCGCCGCCGCCACCGTGCTGCTCGGTGCCGGTATCGGTACCCTGGGCTCCACCATCAACCCGTTTGCTACCGTTATCGCCGCCAACGCCGCCGGCATCTCCTTCACCGACGGTATCTGGCTGCGCGTGGCCATGCTGATCGCCGGCTGGCTGATCTGCGTTGCCTACGTGATGCGTTACGCCAAGATGGTACGCAACGATCCAAGCAAGTCCTTGGTGGCTGACAAGTGGGAAGAGAACCGTGCCCACTTCCTCGGCAACAAGAGCGACGAGATGCTGGAGTTCACCACTACCCGCAAAATCGTGCTTGGTATCTTTGTCGCCGCCTTCGCCGTGATGATCTACGGTGTGGCCGTACTGGGCTGGTGGATGGCCGAGATCTCCGGCGTGTTCCTGGCTTCCGCCATCATCGTGGGCCTCATCTCCCGCATGAGCGAGGAAGAGCTGACCTCCAACTTTATTGACGGTGCCCGTGACCTGCTCGGCGTGGCCCTCATCATCGGTATCGCCCGCGGTATCGTGGTGGTGATGGACAACGGCATGATCACCCACACCATCCTGAACAGCGCAGAAGGGATCGTGACCGGCCTCTCCACCGTGGTATTCATCAACGTGATGTTCGCGCTGGAAGTGGTGCTCTCTTTCCTGGTGCCGTCCTCTTCCGGTCTGGCCGTGCTGACCATGCCGATCATGGCGCCGCTGGCCGACTTCGCCAACGTGGGCCGCGACCTGGTAGTGACTGCCTATCAGTCCGCCTCCGGTCTGGTGAACCTGGTAACCCCGACCTCCGCCGTGGTCATGGGTGGCCTGGCCATCGCCAAGGTGCCGTATGTGCGCTGGCTGAAGTGGGTCGCGCCGCTGCTCGGCATCCTGACCATACTGATCGTGGTCTGCCTGAGCGTGGGCACCCTGATCTGACCACCCTCTTTCCATATTCAAACGGGAGCCTGCAGGCTCCCGTTTTTTTATATGTGCAACAGGCGGCTGTGGTTCTATCGCCTGGGTCATAAGGGGAGGGGCAAGCGAAGCGGAAGAGCGCTCCCGGTGACAAGCGGGCAATAAAAAGGCGACCCTGGGGTCGCCTCGCTGCATGCGGGGGAGGGCCTAGCGCGCCTGCTCTAGGGTGCGCACCACGGCGGCATGGGCCTGGCGGGTGCGGCTGATATGACGGGGGGCGACCAATACCACGTCGTTGCCCGCGACGGCGCCCATGATCTCCGGATTGGCATTGCGATCCAGCAGACGGGCCACCACGGTGGCGGCGCCCGGGGTGGTATGGATCAGCACCATCTGTTGGTTGTGCACCACGGCGCGCACCATCTCGTGGATGGAGCGGGTGCTACCGGCCGGTTCCAGCTGTTCGTCCACTAGGGTGTAGACCTTCTTGCCGTTGGCATTTTGCGCCTTGGCGACGCCGAGGCGGCGCAGCAGACGGGAGATGGTGGACTGGCTGATATCGGCGAAGCCGCGCTCCGACAGCTCGCGACGGATCTCTTCCTGAGTGCTGTAACAGTGCTGGCCGATGATCTGGCGACAGGCATCCAGCTGGGCCAGTTCGGGCTCCTGGGCAACGGGGCGGCTGAGTGTTTTGACCACGGCAACTTCCTTTGACGATGACAGGAAACAAGTGCTCGATATCTGCCATATTCGCTGGTTAGCAGCAAAAAATACTGGCAATCATGATGCTGGCAGGGAATGAGCTGGGATAACCATCTTTGGATGGCAAATTATAACTGACTGGGAATCTGGTGATGTGACAGGGTTCAAAAATGGGCCCCGTAGGGCCCATTCAGATATCAATAACGCTCGCTGACGATATCCTGGGTGAAGGACTTCTCGCAGTACTTGCACTTCATCCGGACCACGCCTTTTACCTCGCGTACCCGGAAGTAGCTGTCCACCGGCTCGTTGTGGGAGATGCAGTTGGAGTTGGGGCAGTGGAACACGCCGGCGATGAACTCGGGCAGTTCCAGCTGGTGCTTCTTCACCACGTTGAAGTCTTCGATGATATTGACGGTCGCTTTGGGGGCGAACAGCGCCAGCTGGTTGGCCTGCTGTTCGGTCAGGCGGGTGTTCTCGATCTTGATGAGGTCTTTCTTGCCCAGCGCGCCGGATTTCAGGTTGAAGCCGACGGTGATCCGCTCCTGGGTCTCCACCAGCTGGAACAGCTTGAGGATCTTGATGCCCTGGCCGGCGGGGACGTGGTCGATGACGGAGCCGTGACGGATGGCTTCGACTTGCAGTTGGTTCTTCTCAGACATGATGTTCCCCTCAGACAGTTTCGTTCAGTACCAGTGCCAGCAGAGCCTGGCGTGCATAGACCCCGTTTTCCGCCTGCTCGAAGTAGTAGGCGTGGGGAGTCTTGTCGACCGCCACATCGATCTCGTCGACGCGGGGCAGGGGGTGCAGGATCTTCATGGTGGGCTTGGCCCCTTCCAGGGTGGCCACTTCTAGCACGAACTTGGCGGCCATGTGCTTGTATTCGGTCTCGTCGAAGCGCTCTTTCTGGACGCGGGTCATGTAGAGGATGTCCAGCTCGGGCATCACCTCTTCCATGGTCTCGTGGACGCTGAACTGGATGCCTTTCTCTTCCAGCTCCTCGCAGATGTAGTCCGGCATCGCCAGCGCTTCCGGGGAGATGAAGAAGAAACGGCAGTTGAACAGACTCAGGGCCTGGGCCAGGGAGTGCACGGTGCGGCCATATTTCAGGTCACCGACGAAGGCGACGTTGAGGCCATCCAGCTTGCCCTGGGTCTCGCGGATGGAGAAGAGATCGAGCAGGGTCTGGGTCGGATGCTGGTTGGAACCATCACCGCCATTGATGACCGGCACGCGAGAGAACTCGGAGGCGAGGCGGGCTGCGCCTTCCTTCGGGTGACGCATCACTACCGCATCGCTGTAGGAGCCGATGATCTTGATGGAGTCGGCCAGGGTCTCACCCTTCTTGGCACTGGTGTTGCCACCGTCGGCAAAGCCGATGATGTTGCCGCCCAGGCGCTGGACCGCAGTCTCGAAAGAGAGGCGGGTACGGGTTGACGCTTCGAAGAAGCAGCTGGCGACCAGCTTGTTTTGCAACAGGCTGGTGTTGGGTTCAGCCTTCAACCGTTGTGCGGTTTCGACTACCAGTTCCATTTCGGGCCGGGTCAGGTCCGAGATGGAGATGACATGTTTCTTATAGAGTGGATTGGTCATCGTCTGCATTCCCTTTGGCATCAATGAAGGTTTTTCAGGCACAAAAAAAAGCCCCTGAAACAGGGGCTTTTTTCAAAAAATAACGGGAGATCTTTGGGTCGGAAACCGGAAACAACGGGGCCGCACTGGTGTGTTCCACCCGTTTGCAAGGCTGTTGTTTGCAATAAAAACGGCATCTTATGTCCCGACCTTTTTCAAAACCGGACAGATTATAGGGCTGGTTTTTTATTTGTCAAAATTTTATTTCAGATGCCTTTTTGGCGTTGAAAAACGTTTATGTGTCGTGAAGTTGCCGACAAACCCACACCTGGTGTTCGCTTTGCAATGGCTCGCTGTCACGGGCCATGGCGCGCAGATAACCGAGTCTGTGGTGTCCCTCCAGCAGACAGCAGGGACCTGGCAGCGGTTGTCCACTCGGGTGGTGATCCTCTTCCCCCGGGATCAGCACTATGATGGGTTCGGGCCAGGTGCCATGGCCCAGCATGTAGTCACCTAGCCAGGAGCGACGCACGTAACGATTGTTTTGCAGCATCTCGCCCCAGCGTTCGATCACCTCCATATGACGGGAATCGACTTGGGTGATCAGGCGCTCGGTGGGCCAGCGTTCACACTCGAAGCGGTAGTTGGCGAGATCGATAAAGCTCCAGTTGGACTCAAAACCGCGCCAATGGCGATAAATCCACTGAGAAAGCACATTTTCCGGAATAAAGGGCACCAGCGGGGCTACCCGGGCGAGATAATCGGACAGCGACTCCGTTTTGCTTTCATCCCTGAAGTTGAGCGGCGCCAGTTGCTGGAGCAATCGGTAATTGAGCATGGACAACCTCCCTGTTCCACACTTTACCCTACCCCCATTTATGGCCCATTCCTACCCTGATGAGGCTGCAAATACAGCAAGTTATCCCGCATTGCTGCGCAAATCACCGCGACTTGTTCGGGATTTGTGCAATCACAGCGAAAGTGTGAAAAAAGCCTTTACCTTTGATCTCCACTTTGTATACTACGCCTCGTTTGTTGCAGGGGCGTAGTTCCAATTGGTAGAACAGCGGTCTCCAAAACCGATGGTTGCGGGTTCGAGTCCTGCCGCCCCTGCCATTTTCAGAAAGGCCAGCTCATTGAGCTGGCCTTTCGCATTCCTGCACCTTCCTTATTCGCACTTTCTGACCCCATTTGCCCTCTGCGTCGCTGTCATCAATCTGGCGGCATACCTCTGCTTGTCAGCATGGAATTTTGTCTCTTTTCTCACCGATAGCGCCTTGTGTTGTTGATGGATGTGAAAATATACAGATTCACTAAAGTCTGTTCATCTCGCCGCCGATAACCACAAATGAGTAGGGCCTTTCCCTGCCCGATACAACAACAAGGATTCGTAGTCATGACACTCTCTTTGCGCGGCAAATTGCTGGCAACCAGCCTTGGCGTGGTGCTGCTGATGGCATCACTGCTCGGTGTGGTGGCATTTCACACCCTCAAATCCCGGACCATGAACGCCATCCAGAGCGAAGCGGTCAACTATGGTCACGCCTATTCGGTGGCCATCGGTGACTGGATGGCGGACCGCAAGAATGTGGTGCACGCCCTGGTCAGCCTGATCGCTGACAATCCCCAGGCCGAACTGGTACCTCACCTGAAGCAGGCCTTCACCTCGGGGGGCTTCGGGCTCACCTATTTCGGTTCGGAGCAGGGGGTGATGACCCGCCAGGATCCCTCGCTCAATACCGGCAACTATGACCCTCGCGAACGCCCCTGGTATCAGGATGCGGTCAAGGCGGGCCAACTCATCATCACGGCCCCCTATGTCAGCGTCACCATGCAGAAGCTGGTGGTGACTCTCTCCGAGCCGGTTCGTCATCAGGGGACGCTGGTGGGGGCAGTGGGGGCGAATCTGGCGCTCGACAAGCTGATCGATGAAGTGCTGGCGATGCAGGTGCAGGGGGAAGGCTACGCCATGCTGCTCGACAACAGCGGCCTGATTGTCGGCCACCCGAACAAGAAGCTGGCGCTCAAGCAGGTCTCCGAACTGGCGCCTGATCTGTCGGCCGCCACCTTCCAGCAGTGGGGACGCGAAAACAGCGAGCTGCATGCCGCCAACATAGATGGTCGTGATGTATTGCTGGCGGTGCAGCCAGTGCCCGGTACCGACTGGTTGCTCGCCATGGTGATGTACCGCGACGTGCTGGAAGCGCCGCTTACTACCCTGTTGTGGCAACTGATGGGGTTGACCCTGGTGTTGTTGCTGCTGTTCAGCACCCTGCTGACTGCCCTGTTCAAATATCTGTTTGCGGATCTGGGCCGGGTGGCAAACGCCTTGCACGACATCGCCCATGGCGAGGGGGATCTCACCGTTCATATCAAGACCCGCAGTCAGGATGAGGTGGGCCAGCTTGCCGAAAGCTTCAACCAGTTTGTGGCCCGCTTGCACGGCATCGTCAGCCGGCTGCGGGACGTCACTCTGGAGCTGGCTGGCCAGTCCCGCACCCAGGCCGCCGGCGCCCATGCCCGTAGTCAGCGAGTACGCCAGCAGCAGGACGAGATCGTCATGGTGGCCACCGCAGTGACCGAGATGGCCTCCGCCACCCAGGAGATCGCCGGCAATGCCGAGTTTGCGGCCACTACCGCCGGAGAAGCGGTGCAGCTGGCCGTCGCCGGTCAATCCCAGGTGGGCCAGAGCCAGCGCAGCATCACCGGGCTCGCAGATGAAGTGGCCGATGCCAGCCAGGTCATCCATGAACTGGATTCCCATGCCCAGAAGATCAGCGGCATTCTGGCGACCATCAGCGGGATCGCCGAGCAGACCAATCTGCTGGCACTCAATGCCGCCATCGAAGCGGCCCGGGCTGGTGAGCAGGGTCGTGGCTTTGCGGTGGTGGCGGACGAAGTACGGGTGCTGTCGCGCCGCACCCACGACTCTACCGCCGAGATCCAGCAGATGATCGAGACCCTGCAGCAGACTACCCGGCGCGCGGTCGACGGCATGGAGACCAGCCGTCAGCTGGCGGGCACCAGCGTGGAGGATGCCGAGTCCGCTAACCACAGCCTGGCCCGGATCAACGAGGCGATCGGCTCCATCAGCGACATGGCGACCCAGATCGCAGCGGCGGCCGAAGAGCAGACTTCGGTCACCAGCGAGATCAGTCGCAACACCGAGAACATTCGCCATGTCTCCCAGGAGCTGGCCGAGCAGGCAGGTGCAGAAGCAGCCCAGGCGGCCGAGCTCAAGGCACTGACCGAGCGGCTGGAGCAGGAGATAGGCCGCTTCCGGCTCTGACCTCCCGGTTATTTTCATGAACAAGGGCAGCCTGCGGGCTGCCCTTGTTGATCCTGACGATTCAGGGAGTCTGCTTGACCCAGATCAGCTGGTCGGTGGCAAAGCCCAGCCCCTTGGCCTTGGCGACCAGCGCAGCCACCTTCTCCTTGGGCGGATTGGGGGTGCGGGCGAGGATCCAGAGGTAGTCGTGGTTGTAACTGGTCACCAGCGAGAGCTGGTAGTCGGGGTCGAGATCGATAACGTTGTAGCCGCCATAGAAGGGCCCGAAGAAGCTCACCTTGAGCCGGGCCTCATCCGGCCGATCGACGAAGTAGGCCTTGCCCTTGGCCTCGCGCCAGCTGCCATCGCTCTGCTTGCCGCGGTTGATCACCCTGACGCCGCCATCGTCCCGCAGGCTGTAGGTGGCGCTCACCTGCTCCAGCCCTCGTTCGAAGCCGTGATCGAGACGGGCGATTTCGTACCAGGTGCCAAGATAGCGGTCGAGCTGGAAGCCGGTGACCGGGCGAATACCGTCGGCAAGGCCGGTGCAGGCCGTCAGCAGCAAGGTGGCAAGCAGATAAAGCAGTGAACGCATGAGTAGTCCCTCTCTTGTTATCCTTCGATGATACGCAGCTGGCCTTCCCGGAAGCGGGAAGCCTGATCCGTCGGCGTACTGCCGAAAAAGCGTTTGAACTCCCGGCTGAACTGGGAGTTGCTCTCGTAACCGACCCGGGCAGCCGCCGCCCCTGCCTTGACGCCGTCATGCAGCATCATCAGGCGCGCCTTGTGCAGGCGAAACGACTTGATGTACTGCAGCGGTGAGGTAGATGTGACTGCCTTGAAGTGGTGGTGGAAGGCAGACACGCTCATGTTCACCTCCCGCGCCAACTCTTCCATGGTCAGGTTGTCGGCGAAACGCTGTTCTATCATACGCAGCACCCGGGCGATCTGACCCACATGGTTGTGACGGTTGGCCAGCGCCTGCAGGGCCGGGCCACCTCCCTCGCCAAGAGCATAGAACAGCATCTCCCGCACCGTCTGCGGCCCCAGCACCCTGGCGTGGAGGGGGTTGTCCATCAGATCGATCAGCCGTTCGGCAGCGCAGAACATGGCCTCCGACATGGGCACCGAGTGTACGCCGCTCTTCTGCGGGGCTGGCGCGGGCAGGGCATCACCCAGCTCCAGCAGCAGCTCCTGCAGGGTGACCAGATTGATCTCGAGGGTGAAGCCGATGAGGGGCTGCTCGGGGGAGGCGAAGCATTCGCACTCGCAAGGCAGCGGCAGGGTCATCAGCAGATAATGGTTCGGGTCGTAGCGAAACACCTGATCCGCCAGATAACCCACCTTGTGCCCCTGCAGGATCACTATCATCCGCGGCTGGTAGAGCACCGGGGTGCGGCCATGGTACTCGGTGGTATAGATGAGGTTCACCTGCTCCACCGGGGAGGGGGTGATGCCGGGAGCGGTGACGTGGCGGGTCAGCCTGGTGGCCAGGTCGGTGTAACGGTCAGGCATGGAGCCCCTTGTTCTTTAAATTGGTGCGCTTGCAGAAATAGGCAATAAAAAAGCAGGATGTGACCTTGATGGTATGGCTGTTCAGGAGAAAAATGCAATCATGATTTCGCGGCCCTGCCGCACAGCTGTCAGAGAAGGTGATACCGATGAACAACTTTACCCTGCATACCCCGACCAAGGTCCTGTTTGGCAAGGGCCAGATCGCCCAACTGCGCGAGCAGCTTCCCGCCGATGCCCGCGTCCTCATCACCTATGGTGGTGGCAGCGTGGTGCGCAGCGGCCTGCTGGCGCAGATCCGCACTGAACTGGCGGGCATGACCCTGTTCGAGTTCGGTGGCATCGAGCCCAACCCCGCCTACGAGACCCTGATGGGCGCGGTCGAACTGGCCCGTGCCGAGAAGGTCGACTTCCTGCTCGCTGTCGGTGGCGGTTCCGTGCTGGATGGCACCAAATTTATCGCTGCAGCCACCCCTTACGATCCGGCCAGGGATCCCTGGCACATTCTCGAGACGGTCGGCAGCGAGGTGCGTTCCGCTATCCCGCTAGGCACTGTGCTGACTCTGCCTGCCACCGGCTCCGAGATGAACATGGGGGCCGTCATCACTCGCAAGCGCACCGGCGACAAGCAGCACTTCTTCTCCCCCTTCGTGATGCCGCGCTTCGCCGTGCTCGACCCCGTGCTCACCTATACCTTGCCGGCGCGTCAGGTGGCGAACGGCGTGGTGGATGCCTTCATCCACATTCTGGAGCAGTACCTCACCTACCCGGTCAACGCCAAGGTGCAGGATCGTTTCGCCGAAGGGCTGCTGCTGACTCTGATCGAGGAGGGGCCCAAGGCGCTGGCCGAGCCGGAAAACTACGACGTGCGCGCCAACATCATGTGGAGTGCCACCATGGCCCTCAACGGCCTGATCGGCGCCGGCGTGCCCCATGACTGGGCCACTCACATGCTGGGTCACGAGCTCACTGCCCTCTATGGCCTGGATCATGCCCAGACCCTAGCGGTAGTGCTGCCTGCCCTGCTCGAGGCCAAACGCGAGCAGAAACACGCCAAGCTGCTGCAATACGCCGAGCGGGTGTGGGATCTGCGCGAGGGCAGCGAAGTGGAGCGCATCGACGGGGCCATTGCCGCCACCCGCGACTTCTTCACCCGGATGGGGCTCAAGACCCGGCTGCGGGATTACGATCTGGGTTCGCTCGACATCGATGCCTTGCTGGGCAAACTGGCGGAGCACGGCATGACCCGACTCGGCGAGCACGGCGACATCGACCTGGTGCAGAGTCAGCATATTTATGAAGCCGCCTGGTAACGGCATACCCTTACCATCATCTGCGCGAAACGATTGAATACGTGGGGCCGACGCCCGCCATTTGGCGGTCGGACGGCCCTCTTTCGTTATTAAATTGTTACTTTATGGCATTTCGTTGCGAAAAATGAGACACGGCCGGATTTCATAATAACAAAAAACGCTAAGGAAAGTGCGAATAAGCAGGTCATTTCTTCCCAAGCTGGCTCGCTGATTAAAATTTCGCGGATCCGGGCCGATTGTTCTCCCGTAAACACCTCGAATTAGCCTATTTAGGCCGTTTTTTCGCCATTCCTGGCGTTATTTCCGGTTTTTAGTGAGATCTCTCCCACTGACGTATCATCTGGTCCACCCGAAACAGGTTGGCCAGGGTGAATAACATCGCCAGTTGGTTATCGTTTTTCTGTAGCCCCTTGTATCTGGCTTTCACGAAGCCGAACTGCCGCTTGATGATGCGAAACGGGTGCTCCACTTTGGCCCGGATGCGGGCTTTCATGTATTCGATGTTGATGGCCGTTTTGTTCTTGCGTGGATGCTGTTTCAAGGTTCTTACCTTGCCGGGGCGCTCGGCGATCAGCCAGTCCACATCCACCTCGGCCAGCTCCTCGCGCTGTGGCGCCCCTTGGTAGCCGGCATCGGCTGAGACAAATTGCTCCTCTCCATGCAGCAGATTACCCAGCTGATTGAGGTCATGCTCGTTGGCCGCGGTGGTGACTAGGCTGTGGGTCAGGCCACTCTTGGCATCGACACCAATGTGGGCCTTCATGCCAAAGTGCCACTGATTGCCTTTCTTGGTCTGATGCATCTCCGGATCGCGTTGCTGCTCTTTGTTCTTGGTCGAGCTGGGTGCCTCAATGATGGTGGCATCGACCAAGGTGCCTTGAGTCATCATGACGCCTGCTTCGGCCAGCCAGCGATTGATGGTCTTGAACAATTGGCGGGCCAGTTGATGCTGCTCCAGCAGGTGGCGGAAATTCATGATGGTGGTGCGGTCCGGCAAGGCGCTATCCAGGGATAACCGGGCAAACAGACGCATGGAGGCGATTTCGTACAGAGCATCTTCCATCGCGCCATCGCTCAGGTTGTACCAATGCTGCATGCAGTGAATGCGTAGCATGGTTTCCAGCGGATAAGGTCGCCGGCCATTACCAGCCTTGGGGTAAAACGGCTCGATGACTTCCACCATGTTTTGCCATGGCAGAATCTGCTCCATGCGGGACAAGAAAATCTCTTTTCTGGTCTGACGGCGCTTACTGCTGAATTCACTGTCGGCGAAGGTGAGTTGATGACTCATGATGGCCCTCGGAAATGCGGCTCCGGATGAACATTATGATCTCATATCACAGACTTGTTCGCACCTTCCCTAAGATAGAGGGCCGGTAAAACATTTTTTTTGACTGGTTGGATCACTTTTTTCAGCCGTTTTTACTGGTATAAGCCTCTAATTTGGTTTGTTTTTTTTAATCGCGACCAGGGATGGGCTGAATTCTGTACGAGCGCTGTCGGGACTGCGGTTGTAATAAAACTCCAAAATTTGATACTAATCACCTTCGCGCCTGAAAAGCGGGGGCCTGACCATGACAGGAGGTTGCGGTAAAGCCTACTGATTTTCATAACAAAGAGCCCTGGACCTGCACTTTGGTCCTGTCTTGTTTCGTCAGAAATGAGACACTGGGCAGCGATTGTTTATTAACCATCAGGGAATAGTCATGCAGATTGGAATACCGAGAGAGAGTCTCGCCGGTGAAACCCGGGTCGCAGCGACCCCGGCTACCGTCGAGCAGCTGAAAAAGCTCGGCTTCGAGGTCGCCATCGAGTCTGGCGCAGGCCAGTTGGCCAGCTTCGATGATGCTGCCTTCGAGGTGGCCGGTGCCAGCGTGGTGCCGAATGTCTGGCAAGCCGACCTTATCTTCAAGGTCAACGCGCCGACCGATGCCGAGATCGCACAAATTAAGGATGGTGCCACTCTGGTGAGCTTCATCTGGCCCGCCCAGAACCCCGAGCTGGTCAAGAAGCTGTCCGAGCGCAACATCAATGTGATGGCGATGGACATGGTGCCGCGGATCTCCCGTGCCCAGTCTCTCGATGCCCTCTCCTCGATGGCCAACATCGGTGGCTATCGCGCCGTGGTGGAGGCCGCTCACGAGTTCGGCCGCTTCTTCACCGGTCAAATCACCGCTGCCGGTAAGGTCCCGCCCGCCAAGGTGCTGGTGATCGGTGCCGGTGTGGCCGGTCTGGCCGCCATCGGTACTGCCGGCTCCCTCGGCGCCATCGTGCGTGCGTTCGACACCCGTCTGGAAGTGGCCGAGCAGATCGAATCCATGGGTGGGGAATTCCTCAAGCTGGACTTCGGTGGCGAGGATGGCTCCTCCAGCGATGGTTATGCCAAGGTGATGAGCGAAGAGTTCATCAAGGCCGAGATGGAGCTGTTCGCCCAGCAGGCTAAAGAGGTGGACATCATCATCACCACCGCCCTGATCCCGGGCAAGCCGGCCCCCAAGCTGATCACCAAAGAGATGGTCGACAGCATGAAGCCGGGCTCGGTGATCGTGGACATGGCCGCTCAGGCCGGTGGCAACTGCGAATACACTGTGCCGGGCCAGCTGCACGTCACCGATCGTGGTGTCAAGGTGATCGGCTATACCGATCTGCCGGGTCGTCTGCCTGCCCAATCCTCCCAGCTTTACGGTACCAACCTGGTGAACCTGATGAAGCTGATGTGCAAGGAGAAGGACGGCAACGTCGCCATCAACTTCGAAGACGTGGTACAGCGCAACATGACGGTGATCCAGGCCGGTGAAGTGACCTTCCCGCCGCCCGCCATCTCCGTCTCTGCTGCTCCGCAGAAGCCGGTAGCTGCCAAACCGGCCGCGAAGAAGGAAGAGGCCAAGCCCTCCAACAAGAAATTTGTCTGGGGTGCCCTGGGCATCGCCGCCTTTGGCTGGGTGGCTGCCGTGGCGCCGGCCGCGTTCCTCTCTCACTTCACCGTGTTCGTTCTGGCGTGCGTGGTCGGTTACTACGTGGTGTGGAACGTCTCTCACGCCCTGCACACGCCGCTGATGTCGGTCACCAATGCCATCTCCGGCATTATCGTGGTCGGTGCCCTGCTGCAGATCGGGCAAGGGTCGACCCTGGTCACCGCGCTGGCGTTTATTGCCGTGCTGATTGCCAGTATCAACATCTTCGGCGGTTTCACCGTCACTCAGCGCATGCTGAAGATGTTCCGTAAGGATTAAGGGGGTTTAACGTGTCTCAAGGACTGGTAACAGCATCCTATATCGTTGCCGCCGTGCTCTTCATCCTCAGTCTCGCGGGACTGTCGAAGCAAGAGACGGCCAAGCATGGCAACCTGTTCGGTATCGCGGGTATGGCCATCGCCCTGCTCGCCACCGTGTTCAACCCGGAGACCAGTGGTGTCCACTGGATCATTCTGGCCATGGTGATCGGCGGTGCCATTGGCGTGCGTCTGGCACTCAAGGTCGAGATGACCGAGATGCCCGAGCTGGTGGCCGTGCTGCACAGCTTCGTCGGTATGGCAGCGGTGCTGGTGGGCTTCAACAGTTTCATCGATCTGCACCCGTCGGCCCCGGCCGAGGTGGTGGTGCCCATCACCTCCAACCTGGACGCCACCCTGGCGGCCGCCCGTGCGGCGTTCGAACAGGCGGCCAGCGTCGCCCAGGTCGAGCACCTGACCGGCGCCATGCTGAACATCCACCTGGTTGAAGTGTTCCTGGGCGTCTTCATCGGTGCGGTGACCTTCACCGGCTCCGTGGTGGCGTTCGGCAAGCTGCGTGGTCTCATCTCCTCCAAGCCGCTGATGCTGCCGCATCGCCACAAGCTGAACCTGCTGGCCGTGGTGGTCTCTGTGCTGCTGATGATCTACTTCGTCAACGCGGGTGGCTCCACCTTCGCCCTGCTGGTGATGACCCTGATCGCGTTTGCCTTCGGCTGGCACCTGGTTGCCTCCATCGGCGGCGCCGACATGCCGGTCGTGGTCTCCATGCTGAACTCCTACTCCGGTTGGGCGGCGGCGGCGGCGGGCTTTATGCTCTCCAATGACCTGCTGATCGTCACCGGTGCCCTGGTGGGTTCCTCCGGTGCCATCCTGTCCTACATCATGTGTAAAGCGATGAACCGCTCCTTCATCTCCGTGATCGCCGGTGGCTTCGGCTCCGACGGCGTTGCCTCCAGCGGCGACCAGGAGATGGGCGAATATCGCGAGACCAGCGCCGAAGACGTGGCCGAGCTGCTCAAGAGCTCCAGCTCCGTCATCATCACCCCGGGCTACGGCATGGCGGTGGCGCAGGCCCAGTATCCGGTGGCCGAGATCACCCAGAAGCTGCGTGACCGCGGCGTCAAGGTGCGCTTCGGTATCCACCCGGTGGCCGGTCGTCTGCCTGGTCACATGAACGTGCTGCTGGCGGAAGCCAAGGTCCCGTACGACATCGTGCTGGAAATGGACGAGATCAACGAAGACTTCAGCGATACCGATACCGTACTGGTGATCGGTGCCAACGACACCGTCAACCCGGCCGCCATGGAAGATCCGGGCAGCCCCATCGCCGGTATGCCGGTGCTGGAAGTGTGGAAGGCGCAAAACGTCATCGGCTTCAAGCGTTCCATGAATACCGGTTATGCCGGTGTGCAGAACCCGCTGTTCTTCAAGGAGAACACCCAGATGCTGTTCGGCGATGCCAAGGCCAGCGTCGAGGCTATCCTGAAAGCACTGTAAGTGCCTGTCAGAAAACGAATAAAAGGAGGCTTCGGCCTCCTTTTTTATTGCCGGGGGCAATCCGAACACCCTGTACGTGAGCGAATTTTTATGCTGAGTTTTAAGTTTTTTGCAGAGTGAAATGTGTAATGCTTCACATTTTGTCGCACTTTATACAAAGGCGGGCATAATGGCGTGCAAAAAGGGGATGTGGCTCAACATTAGTTGAATACATTGGGCGTAAAGTCAACTTTGGTTGACTATGCTGGGCTGACCCGGATGGCGTATGTCGTGGTCGCTGCCACCACCAGGGGACGAATGTTAATCCGCATTCCGGCCAGGCAGGCCAAGAGATCACCTGACATCAGCAACCATACTCTTTATCAGGCTCGCCGCATGGCGGTGGCCACGAACAATCGAGATTGCCCCGCGGGCACCACGAAGATGAGACATACAGCAATGAACGCACAATGGACCGACTTTATTACCCTGCTCAAGCGTGAAGTGGTGCCGGCTCTGGGCTGCACCGAACCCATGTCGGTGGCGCTGGCCGCTGCCAACTGCCGCAAGTTGCTGGGGCAGGTGCCGACCCGCGTCAACGTCTGGGTCAGCGGCAACCTGTTCAAGAACGGCATGGGGGTCGGGGTACCCGGCACCGGCATGATAGGCCTGCCTGTCGCGGCGGCCGTCGGCATCACGGGTGGTAATCCGGATGCCGGACTGGAGGTGCTCAAGGGTCTCACCACCGAGCAGGTCGAGGCGGCCAAGGGACTGCTGCCGACCATCAAGGTGGATGTGAAGGATGTGCCTGACGTCCTCTACGCCGAGGTGCTGGCGAAAGTAGACGGCCACAGCGCCCGGGTGGTGATCTGCACCGATCACACCCGCATCATCCTGATGGAGAAGGATGGCGAGGTGCTGATGGCGCAAGACAGTGCTCCGGGCGTGCAGATCCAGCCCGCCAAGGCCGACAAGCCCACTATGAGCCTGCGCGAGATCGTCGACTTTGCCCTGCAGGTGCCCCTTGCCGATATCGACTTCATCCGCGAGGCTGCCTCGATGAACCAGGCCCTGGCGGACGAAGGGTTGCAGGGTTACGGCCTGCGCATCGGCAAGATCCTCACCGAGCAGGTGGAGCGCAAGCTGCTCTCCGACGATCTGATGACGCTGGCCATGCGCCTCTCTTCCGCCGCCTCCGATGCGCGGATGGATGGCGCCATGCTGCCCGCCATGTCCAACTCGGGCTCTGGCAACCAGGGCATCGCCGCCACCATGCCGGTGGTTGCCGCCGCCCGCTTCCTCAATGTGAGCGACGAGCAGCTCACCCGCGCCCTGGTGATGAGCCATCTGGTGGCCATCTACATCAAGACCTATCAGAACAAGCTGTCAGCCCTGTGCGCCGCCAGCACCGCCGCCATGGGGTCGGGGGCTGCCATCACCTGGCTGCTGGGCGGTCAGTTCGAGCAGATCAGCCACTGCATCAACAACATGATTGGCGATGTCTCCGGCATCATCTGTGACGGCGCCGGCAGCGCCTGTTCCATGAAGGTTTCCACTTCCACCTCGGCGGCAGTGAAGTCGTCGCTGATGGCCATCAACAACCTGCGCGTTCCCCAGAGCGAGGGGATCGTCTCTGACGACGTGGATCAGACCATCGCCAACCTGGGGCAGCTCTCCAAACAGGGGATGCTGGACACAGATATCGAAATCATCAACATCATGCGCGCCAAGCAGAAGTCATAAGTTTGCGAACAAAGGGGGCAGCAAGACCCCCTTGTTCATGTCATGACGGTTACGCCGTCTGACCGCAAGGTTGCCAGGGCAGGCATGAGGCCTGCTCTCGTTTCTCGGGCACGGCCCGCTTTTTGGGGAGTCATCACATGACACTTAGCGTTATCGGCAATCTGGCCATTGCGGCCCTCTTGCTGCTCTTCCTCTACCGGTTGCAGCAAAAACACGTGAGCTTCACCCGCCGGGTCTTTGCGGGCCTGGGGCTCGGTATCCTGTTCGGGGCGGCCCTGCAACTGCTCTACGGCACGGGGTCGGGAGTGATTACCCAGACCATCGACTATCTGGATATTGTCGGCAGCGGCTATGTGAAGCTGCTGCAGATGATCATCATTCCGCTCATCATGGTCTCCATCATCAGCGCCATCCTCAAGCTCAATGGCGGCACCGCCCTTGGCAAGATCAGCGCCATGACCATAGGAGTGCTGATCTTCACCACCATGATCGCCGCCGGGGCGGGCATCCTGATGTCCAACCTGTTCGGTCTGACCGCCGAAGGGCTGACCGCCGGGGCCGCCGAGAGCGCCCGTGGTGCTGCGTTGCAGACCACCCTGGGCTCGGTTGAAAGCATGTCGTTTGCCAAGATGGTGCTGGAGTTTATCCCGGCCAACCCCTTCCTCGACATGACGGGGGCACGCAAGACCTCCACCATCGCCGTGGTGATCTTCTCCATCTTCATCGGCCTGTCGGCCACCGGCATCGCCCGCAAGAAACCGGAGATCTTCGAGAGTTTCAGCCACTTCATCGCCGTGGCTCACGCCATCGTGATGCGCATGGTGACCCTGGTACTGCGTCTGACCCCGTTTGGCGTGCTGGCCCTGATGACCAAGGTGGTGTCCGGCTCCAACTATGCCGACATCCTGAACCTGCTCAACTTCGTGCTCGCCTCCTACGGCGCCATCGCCATCATGTTCGCCGTGCACCTGCTGCTGGTGAGCCTGGTGGGGATCAACCCGATGCGCTACCTGAAGAAGATCACCCCGGTGCTGGCGTTTGCCTTCACCTCGCGCACCAGTGCGGGCTCCATCCCGATGAACGTGCAGACCCAGACCAAGTCGCTGGGTATTCCGGAGGGGATCGCCAACTTTGCCGCCTCCTTCGGTTCCACCATCGGTCAGAACGGCTGCGCCGGCATCTACCCGGCCATGCTGGCGGTGATGATAGCGCCGACCGTGGGGATTGACCCTTTGGATCCCGGTTTCATCATGACGCTCATCGCCATCATCACCGTCAGCTCCTTCGGGGTGGCGGGGATCGGCGGCGGGGCCACCTTCGCCGCGCTGATCGTGCTCTCCGCTCTGGATTTCCCGGTGGCGCTGGCGGGCTTGCTCATCTCCATCGAGCCGCTGATCGACATGGGCCGCACCGCCCTCAATGTCTCAGGCTCCATCACCGCCGGGACCATCACCAGCCGCGTGCTGGGGCAGACCGACATGGCGGTGTTCAACAGCGACCATGAAGTGAGCCTGGACGGCGAAGAGTCCACCATCTGATCCGCAGCGGGGAGGGGAAGCCTTCCCGCCATTCATCACAGGGAGGGTTCGCCCTCCCTGCGTCATTGCGAGGAAATAGCATGAGAATCCTGATCATCGGTGGCGAAGCCGCCGGTATGAGCGCGGCGGCCAAGGCTCGCCGCCTGGCAAAGGACGCCGAGATCGTCGTCTACGAGGCCTCCGAGGTGATCTCCTTCGGCGCCTGCGGCCTGCCCTACTTCGTGGGGGACGAGTTCCAGGAGCCGGGCTACATGGCCGAATTCACTCCGGCGCAGTTCGCCGCCAAGGGGATCGAGGTCAAGACCGGCCACCGGGTGCAGAGCGTCGATGCTGCAACCCAGACCCTGCTGGTGGAGCACAAGGGCGACACCTTCAGCGACCGTTACGATCGCCTGATGATCGCCACCGGTGCTCGCGAGGTGATGCCTCCCATTCCCGGTCTGCAGCAGCAAGGTGTATTCGGCCTGCGCCGGATGGCCGACGGGCTGGCCCTCAAGGCTGCCGTGCAGGACAAGGCCAACACCCGTGCCCTGGTGATCGGATCCGGCTTTATCGGGCTGGAGGTGGTCGAGGCGCTGGTGCATCAGGGCAAGGAGGTGCGCCTTATCGAGCTGGCCGAGCGGGTCATCCCGGAGGCGTTTGATGAGGAGATCACCCAGCATATCGAAACCGAGTTGCGCGAGCAGGGGGTGTCCCTCCATCTCGGCGAGCGGGTAGAAGCCCTGCTGGGAGAGGGCCGGGTGACCGGTGTGCGCACCAGCCATGGCGAGTACGAGGCCGATATCGTGGTGGTCTGCACCGGGGTCAAGCCCAACACCGAGTTTCTGGCCGACACCGGCATCGCGCGTCTGGGTAATGGCGCCATCGAGGTGGATCGCCAGGGCCGTACCTCGCTGCCAAACGTCTGGGCCGCCGGTGACTGCGCCAGCGTCTGGCACAGCGTGAAACAGCAGCAAGTCTATGTGCCACTTGCAACCATTGCCAACAAGCTGGGCCGCATGGTAGGCGAGAACCTGGCGGGCGCCGAGCATGCTTTCCCGGGCACCCTGGGCTCGGCCGCGCTTCAGGTGCTGGGACTGGAGGCGGGGCGTACCGGTCTCTCCGAGAAAGAGGCGCAGCAGCTTGGCATCGACTATCGCACCGTGGTGATCAAGGACAAGTGCCACACCAACTACTGCCCGGGCCAGTCCGACATCCACGTCAAACTGATCTATGAAGCGGGTAGCAAGCGCCTGCTGGGTGGCCAGATCCTGGGTCGCAAGGGGGCTGTGCACCGCATTGACGCCCTGGCGGTCGCCATCACCATGGGAGTCACCACGGAGCAGCTTGGCATGCTCGACTTTGCCTACGCGCCGCCCTTCTCCCGTACCTGGGATGTGCTCAACGTGGCGGGCAATGTCGCCAAGTAAGGCTTGTCTTTCTGGCAGGAAGACTCCTGGTGACCATCACCCATAAAAAAACCGGAGCCAGTGGCTCCGGTTTTTCATTGGAAGTTTGCTGCTCAGCTGCGGCCGAGACGATTCTTCGGATAGTTTTCCGCCAGCACTTCCCGGGCATGTTTGGCCAGGGTCGGCATGTTCAGGGTGTCGTAGGCCTTGACCATGATCTCCAGTGCCTTTTCGGTTTCGGCGGTGTCGGGGTAGGTCTCGACGACTTGCTTGGCCCGGTTGGCGGCGGCTACCAGGGCATCGCGCTTCACATAGTACTCGGCGACGCTCAGGTCGTAGCGGGCCAGACGGTTCTTCAGACCGACCATGCGGGCACGGGCATCGGCGGCGTACTGGCTATTGGGGTAGTTCTGCAGCAGGGTCTTGAAGTCCTGGAATGCCTGACGGGCATAGGCCGGGTCCTTGTCGTCCCGGTCGATCCCGAACATATCCTGGAAGAAGTTGTAGTCCGCCGCCATGTTGGTCAGACCGCGCATATAGAAGACGTAATCGATGTTCTTGTGCGCCGGATTCAGACGGATGAAGCGGTCGATATTGGCGATCGCCTGGGCAGTGTCATCCTGCTTGTAGTAGGCATAGATGAGGTCGAGCTGCACCTGGTTGGAGTAGGCACCGAACGGATAGCGCGAGTCCAGCGCTTCCAGCAATTCGGTGGCCTGCACGTAGTTGCCCACGTCCAGTTTCAGCCGTGCTTTCTGGTACAGGGTCTCCGGCGGCTCGTCGGGTACCTTGGGTTTGGTGCTGGAACAGCCTGTGATCAAGGTAGCGACCAAGGCGAGCGACATCAGCAGGTGAGACTTCTTTCCCATCAACAACATCCGGTCCATTTCCACGAAATTGGCAAAGTATCCGTTATGCTTGGCTAAAAGAAAAGCTAGAATACCCGGATTATTTCGAATTAACACCCCCCCGCTCAAGAGACCTTACATGAGCCAGCATATTGAACTGACAGGCGAATTCCAGGATCACCAATTCGGGCAGCGACTCGATCAGGCCCTGGCTGAAATGTTTCCAGACTACTCCCGTACTCGTATCAAGGAGTGGATTTTACAGGACAGAGTGACCCTGGATGGTCAGGTTGCCAACACCCCGCGCGAGAAAATTCTGGCCGGGCAGAAGGTGCATGTGAATGTCGAACTGGCAGACGATACCCGCTTCGATGCGCAGGATATCGAGCTCAACATCGTTTACGAAGATGAACATATTCTGGTGATCGACAAGCCGGCCGGCTTGGTTGTTCACCCGGGGGCAGGCACGCCGGATGGCACCATCCTCAATGCCCTGCTGCACCGTTACCCCGGCATTGCCGAGGTGCCCCGTGCCGGCATCGTCCACCGTCTGGATAAAGACACCACAGGCCTGATGGTAGTGGCCAAGACGGTACCGGCCCAGACCCACCTGGTGGAAGCGTTGCAGGCGCGTCAGATCACTCGTGAATACGAGGCGATCGCCATCGGTCACATGACCGCCGGCGGTACCGTCGATGCGCCCATCGGCCGTCACCCGACCCAGCGTACCCACATGGCCGTGGTGCCCAATGGCCGCCCCTCCGTCACCCACTACCGGGTACACGAGAAGTTCCGTGGTCACACCCGTCTGCGTCTGCGTCTGGAAACCGGTCGTACCCACCAGATCCGTGTGCACATGGCCCACATCAAGCACCCGCTGGTGGGCGATCCCGCCTACGGTGGTCGTCTGCGCCCGCTGCGCAACGCCACCCCGGAACTGACTCAGGCACTGCGCAACTTCCACCGTCAGGCCCTGCACGCCACCATGCTGCAGCTGGCCCACCCCATCACCGGTGAGGTGATGCAATGGCACTCTCCCACGCCCCAGGACATGGTGGAGTTGATGGAAGTGCTGCGCGCCGACACCCTGGCCAACCCGGACGAGCTGGTCTGGAAATGATGAAGAGGGCGGGGACGGGCTGACGCCGATTGTCGCGCTGCCTCCTGCCGAAACGGGGCCCCTTGACTTGTAGCCAGGGGCCCCGTTTCTATATGAACGAATGCAAAAGGAGCCACAGATGAAATGGATTGAACCCGACTGGCCGGCACCGGCTCATATCCGGGCCCTCTCGACCACCCGGGACGGGGGCGTAAGTGAAGGGGTCTTCGCCGGTCTCAACCTGGGGGCCCATGTTGGCGATGAAATGGCGCGAGTCGAGGCCAATCGGGCCCGCCTGCAACAGGAGGCCGTGATCCCCGGGCCACTGAACTGGCTCAATCAGGTGCATGGTATCGTCGTTCATCCGGTCAGCCATCAGTATGAGAGTGCGCCAGATGCTGACGCCGCCTGTGCCCATGAGGCGGGGCTGGCCTGTATCGTGATGACCGCCGACTGCCTGCCTGTGCTGTTCTGCGATCGTGCCGGCACCCGGGTGGCCGCCGCCCATGCCGGTTGGCGCGGACTGCATGCTGGTGTACTGGAGGCGAGCATCGCGGCCATGGGCTGCGAGCCTGCCGAGATCCTGGCCTGGCTCGGCCCGGCCATCGGCCCGCAAGCCTTCGAGGTGGGTGGCGAGGTGCGCGAGGCCTTCATGGTGGAACAAGCCGAGGCGGCGGCCGCGTTCGTCCCTTCGCCCAACGAGGGAAAATGGCTGGCGGATATCTACCAGCTGGCCCGACTGCGCCTCGCCCGCGCCGGTGTGACCGCCGTCTATGGCGGTGGCTGCTGCACCTTCAGCGATGGGGAGCAATTCTACTCCTACCGTCGTGACGGCCAGACCGGCCGCATGGCCTCGATTATCTGGCTCGCCGAGTAAAGCTTCACCGGCTCCCTCCTCATGAGGGGGCCGGGATCTTGTTAATCCCTCATTTGAAGAAAAAATAACCACCCCTGCCCCTTGAAATAGTCCGTACGGGCCTCATCTTTCATCTCAGAAAGTTATGTTGTTTGCCGCGCACGCGGCGTCTGTTTGAAGGGGGAGTGCAATGCGCCTCGATCGCCTGACCAGCAAATTCCAGATTGCTATTTCCGATGCCCAGTCTCTGGCACTGGGTCGTGACCATCAATTTATCGAACCCGTCCATCTGATGTCTGCCCTGGTCAACCAGGATGGCGGTTCCATTCGTCCGCTGCTGACCCTGACCGGGATGGATATCAATGCCCTGCGCTCGCGCCTGGGTGAAGAGCTCGATCGCCTGCCTCGCGTCAGTGGTGTGGAAGGGGACGTGCAACTGTCCAATGGCCTCGGCCGGCTGCTCAATGTCTGTGACAAGCTGGCCCAGCAGCGCAAGGATCAGTTCATCTCGTCCGAACTCTTTGTGCTGGCGGCCCTCGACGAGAAGGGGACCCTCGGCGAGCTGCTGCGCGCCCAGGGGCTGACCAAGGAGAAACTGGAAGCCGCCATCGACAAGGTGCGCGGTGGCAAGAAGGTGGACGACGCCAACGCCGAGGAGAACCGCCAGGCGCTGGAGAAGTACACCATCGATCTCACCGAGCGGGCCGAGATCGGCAAGCTCGACCCGGTGATCGGCCGCGATGACGAAATTCGCCGCACCATCCAGGTGCTGCAGCGCCGCACCAAGAACAACCCCGTGCTGATCGGCGCCCCCGGCGTCGGCAAGACCGCCATCGTCGAGGGGTTGGCCCAGCGCATCGTCAACGGCGAAGTGCCGGAAGGGCTCAAGAACAAACGGGTATTGTCGCTCGACATGGGGGCCTTGGTGGCCGGTGCCAAGTACCGCGGCGAGTTCGAGGAGCGGCTCAAAGCCGTGCTGAACGATCTCGCCAAGGAGGAGGGCAACGTCATCCTCTTCATCGACGAGCTGCACACCATGGTCGGCGCCGGCAAGGGCGAGGGGGCCATGGATGCGGGCAACATGCTGAAACCTGCGCTGGCCCGTGGCGAGCTGCACTGCGTCGGGGCCACCACCCTGGATGAGTATCGCCAGTTCATCGAGAAGGATGCCGCGCTGGAGCGTCGCTTCCAGAAGGTGTTGGTGGAGGAGCCGAGCGTGGAGGACACCATCGCCATCCTGCGCGGCCTGAAAGAGCGTTACGAGCTGCACCACCATGTGCAGATCACCGACCCTGCCATCGTGGCGGCGGCCCAGCTGTCCCACCGCTACATCGCGGATCGCCAGCTGCCGGACAAGGCCATTGACCTCATTGACGAAGCGGCTGCCAGCATCCGGCTGCAGATCGACTCCAAGCCCGAGTCTCTTGATCGTCTCGAGCGGCGCATCATCCAGCTGAAACTCGAACAGCAGGCGCTGATGAAGGAGGACGACGACGCCAGCCGCAAGCGTCTGGAGCTCATCAATCAGGAGATCGGCGAAAAGGATAGGGAATACAACGAGCTGGAAGAGGTGTGGAAGGCCGAGAAGGCGGCCCTCGCCGGCACCCAGCACATCAAGGCGGCGCTGGAGCAGGCCCGTCAGGATCTGGAAGTGGCACGCCGCGCCGGGGATCTGGGCCGCATGTCCGAGCTGCAGTACGGCCGAATTCCCGAGCTGGAGAAGCAACTGGATCTCGCCACCCAGGCGGAGATGCAGGAGACCAGCCTGCTGCGCAACCGGGTCACCGATGTGGAGATTGCGGATGTGCTGGCGCGCTGGACCGGGATTCCGGTCGCTCGCATGCTGGAAGGTGAGCGCGAGAAACTGCTGCGGATGGAAGATCAGCTGCACAGCCGGGTGATCGGTCAGGAGGAGGCAGTCGACGCCGTCTCCAACGCCATCCGCCGCTCCCGCGCCGGGCTGTCTGACCCGAACCGTCCCATCGGCTCCTTCCTGTTCCTCGGCCCCACCGGGGTGGGCAAGACCGAGCTATGCAAGGCGCTGGCCGAGTTCCTGTTCGATACCCAGGACGCCATGGTGCGCATCGACATGTCGGAGTTCATGGAGAAACACAGTGTGGCCCGTCTGGTGGGGGCGCCTCCCGGATACGTGGGCTATGAGGAGGGGGGCTATCTCACCGAGGCGGTACGCCGTCGCCCCTATTCGGTGATCCTGCTAGACGAGGTGGAGAAGGCTCATCCGGATGTGTTCAACATCCTGCTGCAGGTGCTGGATGACGGTCGCCTGACCGATGGTCAGGGTCGCACTGTGGACTTCCGCAATACCGTGGTGATCATGACCTCGAACCTCGGCTCGGATCTTATCCAGGAGCACCACAGCGAGAAGGACTACGACGAGATGAAGGCCATGCTGATGGAGGTGTTGACCCGCAGCTTCCGTCCCGAGTTCATCAACCGGATCGACGAGACCGTGGTGTTCCACCCGCTGGGCGAGGAGCACATCAAGTCCATCGCTCGCATCCAGCTCAAGAGCCTGATGGGCCGCCTGGAGGCCCAGGGTTACGAGGTGGAGGTGACCGAGGAGCTGCTGACCAAGCTGGTTCACGCCGGGTTCGACCCCGTCTACGGGGCGCGTCCCCTCAAGCGGGCGATCCAGCACAAGGTGGAGAACCCGCTGGCCCAGGCGCTGCTCTCCGGCCGCATCGTTCCGGGCAAGAAGCTGGTGCTTGGGGCCGACAGCAACGGCCTGACCATGTGTCAGTAACCTCTCCTTTGTCCGTGTTTACAACGCCAGCCCTCGGGCTGGCGTTGTCATATCCATGAAATGGAAATAAAAAAACGGCAATCCTAGGATTGCCGGGAGGAATGTATTCAATGCGACCTGACGTGGGTTGAGCGGGTCGCAGGGGCTAGCCCCGGTTTCGCAGAGGGACAGGATGGCCGCTCTGCTTACAGCCTGCCCGAGATGCGCTCTCTCATCCCGGATGACCACACACCTGTTGAACCTGAACCGTGTCCCGCTTTGCCGCAGCACAAGGTTCAGGTGAAATGACTCTGGCTTTACAGCATGCCCTGAACGGCTGCCTTCATCTCGGCCGGCCAGACACCAACTTGCACCTGACCGATATGTTCCTTTTGCAGCAACAACATGGCCAGACGGGATTGGCCGATACCGCCGCCGATGGTCTGGGGCATCCGCTCTGCCAGCAGATCCTGGTGCCAGTCGTACTGCAGGCGATCCTCGTCGCCAGTGATAGCGAGCTGACGGCGCAGCGCCTCGGCGTCTACCCGGATCCCCATGGAAGAGATCTCGAAGCTGTCTTCCAGCACCGGGTTCCACACCAGGATGTCGCCGTTGAGACCCGCCAGGCCCAGCTCGCTGTGGCTGCTCCAGTCGTCGTAGTCCGGGGCGCGCACGTCGTGGCGCTCACCGTGGGACAGTGCTCCGCCGATGCCGATCAGGAACACGGCACCCAGCTCCTTGGCGATGGCTCGCTCGCGCCCCTTGGCATCGAGATCCGGGTAGCGGGTCAGCAACTCTTCGCTATGCAGGAACTGAATTTCGCTCGGCAGGAAGGGGGTCAGTTCGTGCTCGGCACAGACGGCGCGCTCGGTGGCCTTGATGGCGGCCCAGATACCGCGCACGGTTTCCTGCAGATAGGCCAGATCGCGGCGCTCGCTCGGCATCACCTTCTCCCAGTCCCACTGATCCACATAGACGGAGTGGATGGGGCTGAGTCTGTCTTCGTCCGGGCGCAGGGCCTTCATGTGGGTGTAGATCCCTTCGCCTGGCGCGAAACCGAAGCGACCCAGGGTCTGGCGCTTCCATTTGGCCAGGGAGTGCACCACCTCGTAGCTGTGCTCCGGCAGAGTCTTCACCTTGACCTGCACTGCATTCTCGCTGCCGGACAGGTTGTCCTGGGTACCGTCACCGACCCGGCTCAGGATGGGGGCTTGCACCTCCATCAGACCCAGCTGTTGGGCGAGTTGGCGGGAGAACATCTCCTTGACGAAGCTGATCTGCTGTTGGCTGCGAATGTAGTGCTGTTTCATTGCTGAATTCCTGTTTCAAACCCCGTTGGATGTGGTGATTCTTCAACAGTCAGCAAGCTAAATTCAATATTCGATAATAAAAATAGGTTTTGTATGTTTTTTTCTTCAAAATATGCCGGCTTTTAATGAAAGATCGTCAACGGGAGTAGAAAAAAGTGCCGGAAAATTATCGGATCGATAATCTCGATCAGGCCATCCTCACCGCATTGATGGACAATGCGCGAATCCCATACGCCGAATTGGCCAAGCAACTGGCGGTCAGCCCGGGCACCATCCATGTGCGGGTGGAGAAGATGAAGCAGGCGGGGATCATCGAGGGTACCCGGGTGCAGGTGAACCCCAAGAAGCTGGGTTACGACGTCTGCTGCTTCATCGGCATCAATCTCAAGAGCGCCAAGGATTACCCGTCGGCCCTGGCCAAGCTGCAGGCGCTGGACGAGGTGGTGGAGGCCTACTACACCACGGGCCACTACAGCATCTTCATGAAGGTGATGACCCGTTCCATCGATGAGCTGCAGATCGTGCTGATCAACAAGATCCAGACCATTGACGAGATCCAGTCCACAGAAACGCTCATTTCGCTGCAAAACCCCATTCTGCGGGACGTGAAGCCTTGAGTCGGGTTGCATGAGAGGGGCGTAGAGATCCCTCTCCCGCGTGAGACGCTGCTTTCGCTGTAGAGCCCGATCTTGCGGGATGTGAAGCCCTGATTAAGCTGGTTGGCCGGGATCAGGGCTCGATATAGGGGATACCGTACTTGTTGTAGAGGGCCTTGAGGCGGCCATCCCGCTTCATGTGCAGCAGTTCGTTATCATAGGCGGCCATCTGGGCAGGGGTCTGTGCGTCGGCGCGGGCACGGGCCCAGGTATTGAAGTAGGGGCTGCTCTTGAGCGGCCTTGGCAGGTAATCCACCAGATCGCCGAGTTTCTCCTCATGGATCTGGGCGAAGGCGGTGACCAGCGGCATGGGGACGACATCGATGCGATTGGCGATCAGCTTGCGCAGTTGCAACTGGTTCATGGTGACTTCCTGGAAGTGATAGGCTGGGTCTGCCATGGCTGCGGCCAGCTCGGGGGTGTAGGAGAAGTCTTTGGTGACGCCGATGCGCCAGGGTTTGAGGTCGGCCAGGGTTTCATAACGGATCGTCAGCAGATCGCTCTTGCGCACAAAAAAGTGCCAGCTGTGGCGCAGGTGTGCCTGCTGCGGATAGAGCAGATAGCTCTCTCGTTCAGGCTTGTAGGAGTGGGTCATCACCACATCGCAGACACCGCTCTCGGCATTGCGGGTGAGACGGGCACCGGAGTCGGTCAGTTCTATCTTGATGGGGAGCCCAAGCTTGCCAAAGATGGCGGTCACTATGTCGATATCGAGCCCCTGCGGCTGCCCGGCGGCATTCATGAACTTGAGCGGGGCTTCCAGAGTGCCGCAGATCACCAGCTCTCTGGCGTTAAGCCAGAGCGGGAAGAGTAGCCACAGCAGGGGGATCACGCGCACACTATGCCTCCTGACCCCGCAGGAAGATGATGTTGGGGGCCTGCTCCCAGTATATTGGTTTATAAGGTGTAAAGAGGTGATCCCGCATGGCAAACCCTGAAATCGAAAGCCCGCTCGATGGAGTCGACAAGCTGACGGTGCTGCTCTACCGCATCGGCCTGAGTGGTGCCGCCCTGTTGCTGCTCGGGCGCGGGGCGTCGCTGCTGAGTGGTATCGAGGTCATCGCTCCTGCTCGCTGGTTGAGTCTGTTGGCGCTGACCAGTGCGCTGTGCAGTTTCTCCATCCATCTCTACGACAAGCGTATCCGTCTGATGCTGCAGGGTTTTGGCTGGGGGGCGCTGGCGTTCGCCGCGCTGGGGGCGCCGGATGCTCTGGTGCTGGGGGCGGCACTGGCCACCCTCTCAGGTTTGGCATTCAAGGAGCAGTTCTGCTTCGCCATCCCGGGGATCAGGTTGGTACCCGTGTTGTTGCCGCTGTTATGGTTGCTGGAGTGGGGTCGGCTGGAGTGGGCCGCTGCCCTGGCAGCGCTGGTCAGCGGGGCCTTGTTAACCCTGCTGGCGCTGGCCAAGTGGCGAATGCCCCTGCACTTCGACATCGGTGACAAGGGGCGTTACCAGATTTAGAAGGGATGGTTGGCGCAGCCACTGGAGTTGCGCCAACTTGCCGGCGGTCTTTAGGTCTGCTGGCAGACTTTGAGCTGCTGGTTGAGGGCCTGCATGACCTGGCGACGGCTGATGATGCCGATCACCTTGTCCTGCTGCAGCACGGGGTAGATCTTGGGTTTGGCTCCCGTCATCTGGCGTGCCAGCTCCAGTATGCTCTCGTCTGGGCCCACCGAAAGCGGTGCCCGGTTCATCATGTCTTCCACCCGGGTTCGGGTATCGCAGTGGTAGCTGCCGGTGAGCAGGCTGGGAATGCAGTCTTGTTCCGACAGAAAGCCGATCAGCTGCTTCTCGTCGCCCAGCACCGGCAGGCCGCTCAGGCCCGAGTGATGCAGGCGATCGAGCGCTTCTGCCAGGCTCAGTCCGGCGGTGAGCGAATGGGTCAGGCGGCTCATATGATGGTGAACTTTCAGCATGGTGGTGGCTCCCTTGGTGTGCATGGGGGCTACTATGGCGGAGCCGTGGGGCGGTGCGCCAATGGCTTGTACCGCAGGGATTGATAGGCGGCGGAAATGGCTGCTGAAGCGGTGGGATTGCCGGGGTATTCATGGAAGAGGAGATCTTATGAGGGCATTGGTGACGGGCTGTGGTCGGCGACTCGGCTTCTATCTGTGCGAACAACTGGTGACGGCGGGATGGCGGGTGACCGGCAGTTATCGCAGCGAGCGGCCCGAACTGGCGCGGCTGCGCGAACTCGGGGTCGAACTGGTGCAGGCGGACTTTGGCTGTGAGGAGGAGGTCAGCCGACTGATTGAGGTGCTGGCCACCCACCGCGATCTGGTACTGGTGATCCACAACGCCTCGGCCTTCGAGCCCCAGGCGGCAGATCCTGCCGCACAGCTGGCCCAGTTCGAACAGTACTACCGGGTGCACATGGCGGCCCCCTTCCAGCTCAATCGGGCACTGGCCCCCCAGCTGGCGCGCAACGACAACGCCAGCATCATCCACATCACGGATATCTACATCCATGCCCCGCCCCCGCATTTTGCCAGCTATGTGGCCACCAAGGCGGGAGCCCATTCGCTTGCCATGAGTTTTGCCCGCGAACTGGCGCCGGCCGTGCGGGTCAATACCATAGAGCCCGGCCCCATCCTGTTTCTCGATGAGCATGACGAGGCATGGCGTCAGCAGGTGCTGGCCAGGACGCCGCTGGCTCGTGAAGGGGGGCTTGAGCCCATCTGGCAGGCGGTGCAACTACTGATGCAGAACAGTTACATGACGGGGGCCAGCATCAAGGTGGATGGGGGCCGTGCCCTGGCCACCCTGTGAGGCCAGCAGCAGGGTGACTGGGTGCAGGCCAATCTGCTGATTATGGCCGTGGCCCGCCGCCAGCGGGCTGTGTAGGGAGAGCGCCACCTTGGCGGCGTGCACCTCGCCGGTGCCATACCATTCGGCCAGCAGGGGGGCCAGGTAGCTGTCGACCCCGGCCGTCGCAAAATCAGCGATCGGGCTGCTGGCCAGGATATCGATATCGAGCGGTCGGTCATGCACCTTGCACAGAGGGTCATTGCGATCCCGTCCGTGGGCGACTTCAAGGGTGACAAACCACTGCTTGAGTACTGTGGTTTCCAGCCGGCTTTCAATGACAAACAGGCAGTTGAGAAAATCGTGGCGGGAGTGCATGCCCACCGGTTTGGTCCGGATCACCGAGCTTAGCTGTAGCCAGCCAAACTGGGTGATCAGCTCGTCCAGCGCCTGGCCGACATGGCGCTGGGGCTCGAGATTGGATCCTATGCTGCACAGATAGAACATGCTCACCTTCCCTGGGTTGGGCTCATCTGAAATGTATACGCAGTTCACGGTTATCGTATTAACTATGACGTAACATGGATTTATCTATTGTGATCCGGCACTGATTGGCAGAAGGAGACTTGCATGAGTGTGGAACTGAAATGGGCACTGCTGACGGCTGCAGGCGCGCTGGCGATGATCCTGGTTATCTGTGTGGCCTCCGTCGGTCTGGCGTGAATCACGCTTTCGTTCGTAGCATCAACCGGCCTTTGGGCCGGTTTTGTTTTTTGGGTTGTGCGGCTATGCTGGCGCACCGGTGAAAATGAAGAGAAGAGATGATGGCCAAGGTTCGCCCGCGTTCCCTGCTGCAGGTGGTGTTGATGGGATTTGTGCTGGTACTGATGCCGCTTGGCGGCATGATTTGGCATAACAGCAATGCCCTTTCCCACCTCAGCAAGCTGACCAGCGACGAGATGGAGAGGGCGGTCAAGGATACCCGCCGTGCCACCTTGCTGACGGCGCAGGCCATCGATATCGAGCGAACCCTGCGTCGTTATGTGGTGCTGGGGGATATCAGGAGCCTGGCCAGCTACCGGCAGCAGCTGTCGAGTTACCGCGAGCTGCTGGCGGAGCATCGCCACTCCATCGCCGACAGCGATGTTTACGGCGGGCTTGAACAGGCGATCGAGTGGCTCGGTAGCCTGCAGGATATGGCTCAGGCCAGGGCGGCGGTGGAGAACGACAAGCTCGTCCATTTCAATCAGCTCGGCCAGCTGCTCGAACAGGTTACCCGCAGCCGGGTTGATGAGCGGATGGATCGGGTCCGCCTTACCATCGCCGGGCTGACCCGCGAGATCTGGTGGGTGAGCGGTGTAGTGGCCGTGCTCAGCCTGCTGCTGGTGCTGATCTTCACCTACCTTATTATTCACCCGGTGCGACAGATTGAGTCGCGCATTCTGAGCCTGGGGGCCGGCGTCGAACCGGATGCGGAGCCGGTGGATGGGCCGGCCGAACTGGTCTTGCTGGGAGAGCGGATCGTCTGGTTGCACGGCAAGCTCAAGGAGTTGGAACAGCAGAAGTACCAATTCCTGCGTCATGTCTCCCACGAGCTCAAGACGCCGCTGGCGGTGCTGCGGGAAGGATCGGATCTGCTCTGTGAACAGGTAGTTGGGCCGCTCACGCCTGATCAGCTGGAGATCTGCCAGATGCTGGACGAGAACAGCCGTCGTCTGCAGACCCTGATCGAGCGTCTGCTCGACTTCAACCGCCTCAGCCAGCAGGAGGTGTTCGAGCTGGAGCCGGTGCCGCTCAACCCCATTCTCGACAAGCTGGTCGCCGAATACCGGCTGGCATTGGAGTCCAAGCAGATCCGTGTACACTTGCCGACCGAGCCGGTGAGCCTGCTGGCCGAGCCCTATCGGCTGCAGTTGATCCTCGATAATCTGTTTTCCAATGCCGTCAGTTATGGTGCCAGTGGCGGCAATATCTGGATCCGCGCCGGCGAGGAGGCGCAGGGACACTGGTTGGTGGTCGCCAATGAGGGACCCGAGATCCCCGAGGCCGATCAGCAACGGATTTTTGAACCCTTCGAGCAGGGCAGCACGGTACGGCAAGGCATTCTGAAAGGCTCTGGCATGGGCCTCTCCATTGCCCGCGAGTCTGCCCACAGCTTGGGAGGGACGTTGGTTCTGGTGAAAGATGAACAGGCGGATGTCTGTTTCAGGTTGACGTTGAAATGAGGACTATGAAGATACAACGCGTATTGCCAGCCCTGATCGCAGGGTTGATAGCGGGTTGCTCCTTGCTGCCACAACATGAACAGCGGGAGTCCTCCGATATCGCTTTTGCCAAGCGGATGGAGTTTGCCAACAAGGAGATGCAGGTGCGCCTGCAATACTCCGACTGGTTGCTGGCCAGCCATCCCCAGCAACGGGTCCAGGAGCGTCAGCGGCTCAAGGGGGCCGATGATCTGGAGAGCCGGGTCAGTCTGGCCATGGTGGACTCTCACCCGGCCGAGTCGGTGGCCAATCGCCGCGCCGGTCTGGCCAGACTCAAGCAGATGCTGCCCGAACTCGGTCTCGATACCCAGGCGTTTCTGCGCAGCTGGATTGCCCTCGGCGAGGCGGTACTGGAACGGGATAGCCGGCGTGATGACCAGAGCCAGGAGATCCAGCGGCTGCGCCGCCAGATAGAGCAGCTTTCCGCCATCGACGACCAGCTCAACCAGCGCAAGCTCAACGAACATCGCGAGGTCCTGCCATGAGCCGGATCCTGCTGGTGGATGACGACGTCAGCCTGCTCAAGCTGATGAGTATGCGCCTGCGCAGTCAGGGTTATGAGGTGGATACCGCCGACAGCGCGGAAGGGGCCCTCGATCGGTTGCGCCAGCAACGGGCTGACCTGGTACTGAGCGATCTGCGGATGGCGGGCATGGACGGTCTGGCTCTGTTCGAACGGATCCAGACTCAGTGGCTGGGGCTGCCGGTCATCATCATGACTGCCCACGGCACCATCCCGGATGCGATCCAGGCGACCCGCTCCGGGGTGTTCAGTTTTCTCACCAAGCCCGTCGACAAGGACGAGCTGTTTGCCACCATAGAGCATGCCCTGAGCCTGACTCGTCCCAAGCAGCAACAGGAGTGGCAATCGCTGATCCTGACCCGTAATCCCCAGCTGGAACAGGTGCTGATCCAGGCTCACAGCATGGCTACCATGGAGGTGCCTGTACTGATCATGGGGCCGTCCGGTTCAGGCAAGGGGGTGATGGCCCAGGCGCTGCATCAGGCGAGCCACCGCAGTGACAAGCCGCTCTATACCATCAACTGCGCCGCCATCCCCTGGGCTTCACTGGATCTGCAACTGTTCGGTGAAGACGGTCACTCCGGCCTGTTCGAGCAGGCCAGGGGGGCGACCCTGTTTCTCGACGAGATCGGCGGGTTGTCGGAGTCGCTGCAGGCCAAGTTGCTGCAGGTGATGGAAGAGTACGGTCAGGGAACCCCCGAGGTGCGGGTGCTCAGCTCCAGCCATCAGGATCTGGTGAAGGCGATGGAGGAGGGACGCTTTCGTGAGGATCTCTTCTATCGCCTCAACGTGGCCAACATCACGCTGCCGTCGCTCAGCGCCCGCAGTGAGGACATTCCCCTGCTGGCTCGCCAGGCGCTCGATGAGTATCGCAGCCGCCACGAAGAGTGCGCCGTCATGGGCTTTTCGCCGGAGGCGCTGGCCATGCTGGCCGCTGCCGCCTGGCCCGGCAACGTGCGCCAGCTCTGCAACGTGGTGGAACAACTCGCCAGCCTCTGCTGCAGCCCGGTGATCGGCGCCGCCATGGTGGAGTCAGCCCTGAGTAGCGGTGGGGGCGGCATTCCCTCGTTCAACGAGGCGCGTGCCGAGTTCGAGAAGGAGTATCTGATCCGCTTGCTGCGCACCACCGAGGGTAACGTGACCCTGGCGGCCAACATGGCGGGCCGCAATCGTACCGACTTCTACAAGCTATTGAACCGCCACGGTATCGAGGCGGCCAACTTCAAGTCGAAGGGGTGACGGGGAAGAGACGGGAAAGCGGGCCTGGCAGCAGGCCCGTTTTTTTATCCGGAAAGCCGGCCCGGATCGGGGGAAGGGCTCAGGCCGGATCGGCCACGCCGGCGTCGGTCTGGGTCTTGCGGGAGAGCCAGAGACCGCTTGCCTTCATCAGATAACCGAACAGGGCACCGATCACCAGGGAGGGCAGCACCAGCCGCCACTCACCAGCCGCGCCGAAGGTAGCACAGCAACCGGCAAAGGTGCCGGGAATATAGCCGAGCCACTGTTGCCTGGCCTGCACGCACATCAGGGTGGCCACCACGCCGGTCATCACATACCCCGCCACGCCGGCACCCCACCAGGCTTCGCCATTGAGCAGCAAGAGCGCCCACAGCATGCCGCTGGCATTGCACAGCAGGGTCTGCAGCAGCGCCTTGTAGCCGCCGCTGGAGGCAAAGTAGCTGGTGCAGCCGAGGAAACCGACCCAGGAAAGCAGGCCGAACGCGACGGCAATCCAGCCCCAGAGGGCGGAGAGAATACCTGTGGTGATGGCGATGGCGATCAGTGGGCTCATGGCGCGATCCTGCTGTGGATTTCGAAGAAAAAGCAGCCTACGCCTGACTGGCGGGGCGGCAAGCGGGAGGCGAATTGTGTGTGATCTGCATCACTCTTTGCAACTCGGGAATACGCTTGCGCTCGCGAAAAAAATTCACTGGCGACCGGTCTGGCCCTGTTCCATAGTTAGGGGCCCTGTCCTGCTCATGGAGTGAGTCTGATGGTGCCAAATGTGCTCGTGCCCCTGCTGGTGTGCGTACTTCTGTTTCTGGTCGGAACCATGGCCAAGGCGCTGCCCCTGCACCCCCTCATGTAAATTTGTGTGAAATAAAAATCTGCCGGGGCGGGTCTTATCTGTATCGCCTCTATTCGCCCCGGGAGTTTTTCATGCTGATCAAACGCTCTTCTTCACATCACCCCACCGAACGGGATGTTACCCCGGAAGCCGTCTATCAGGATCGCCGCCTGATCCTCAAGGGATTGGGTCTGGGGGCCGCGACCCTGGCATTCCCGACCCGGGCGGGTGTGCTCGATCTGTTTGGTGCCGACAAGGCATCCCCTGCGCCTGCAACCAAGGCGCTCAACAGTCCGCAGGCCGCGAGACCGGCTGGAATGGTGCTGACGCCGGAAGAGAAAGCCATCAGTTACAACAACTTTTACGAGCTGGGGACCGACAAGGGGGATCCGGCCCGCAATGGTCACAGCCTCAAACCCGAGCCCTGGACTCTGAAGGTGGAGGGGGAGGTGGCCAAGCCCTTCACCCTGGATGTGTGGGATCTCATCAACAATACCGAGCTGGAGGAGCGGATCTACCGGCTGCGCTGTGTCGAGGCCTGGTCCATGGTGCTGCCCTGGAACGGCATCTCGCTGGCGGATCTCATCCGCCGGGCCGAGCCCACCAGTCGCGCCAAATTTGTGGCGTTCGAGACCCTGTTTGACCCGAAACAGCTGCCGGGTCAGGCCTCCCGCAGCCTGGGGGGCGGCATCGATTATCCCTATGTGGAGGGGCTGCGCATCGACGAGGCGATGCACCCGCTCTCCTTCCTGGCGATGGGGCTCTATGGCAAGACGCTGCCGGCCCAGAACGGGGCGCCGATCCGGCTGGTAGTGCCCTGGAAGTACGGCTTCAAGAGCATCAAGAGCATCGTCTCCATCCGGTTGATGGAGGAGATGCCTCCCACCACCTGGAACCTACTGGCACCCAACGAATATGGCTTCTACGCCAACGTCAATCCAGAGGTGGATCACCCGCGCTGGAGTCAGGCCAGCGAGCGTTTCATCGGTGAAGGGGGGCTGTTCGGTGCCAAGCGCCAGCCGACCCTGATGTTCAACGGCTATGCCGACGAGGTGGCCTCGCTCTATCAGGGCATGGATCTGCGCAAGTGGTATTGAGACAAGTTGGAGCAGACACCATGACATTGCGACTGACGGTGCGTCACATCACCTTGCTGCGGGCGCTGGTACATCTGGGAGCGCTCGGCTTTTTGCTCTGGCTGGGGTTTGCCATTCCGGCCGGACGGTTGGGGGGCGATCCCGTCCCCGAGCTGATTCATTATCTCGGCAAGGGGGCGCTCAACCTGCTGCTGCTCACCCTGCTGGTGTCGCCGCTCGCCAAGCGCTGGCGTCAGGGGCAGCTCATCAAACTGCGCCGCCCCCTCGGCCTCTGGTCCATGGTTTGGGCCCTGCTTCATTTCATGGCCTGGCTGGGGCTGGATCTGCAGTTCGACTGGGGGCTCATCGCGGGGGAGCTGGTCAAGCGCAGCTACATAGTGGTGGGCATGGTGGCGCTGCTGTTGCTGATTGCGCTTGGCATCACCTCGCTGCCGGCCCTGCAGCGTGCCATGGGGCCGGCCTGGCAGAAGCTGCACAACTGGGTCTATGCCATCGCCCTGCTGGTACCGGTGCATTACTGGTGGTCGGTGAAGAGCGGCTGGCTGGAGCCCTTCATCTATCTGGCGCTGGCCTGTGCCTTGCTGCTGCCACGGCGGGACAGGTTGCTGCGCCCCTGGCGCGGACGCTGGAAAGCAAAAGAGGCCTAGTCGGCCTCTTTTTGTTTGATCTCGCCGGTGTAGGCATCGACGATGAGATGGACTTTCTCGTCCTGGCGATTGAGGGTGCGGACCTCGAACTTGTCGCCTTCCAGCTCCACTTCCCGAATGTCGTGATACCCTTGAGCCAGCAAGAGTTTGACCAGTCCGGCCATGTCGAGACGGTTGTCGAGCGCCCAGCCTGTGGCACTGAAAAGGCAGAGGATTAGCAGGAAACTGCGCGGGATCATATTCATTCCGGATTCATGGCTGGCAGACTATAAACCCCATTATGTTAGGTTTTTGGAGATGAATCATCCATGAATAGAGCGCTCCCTCTGCTCGGGCTCTTGTTGCCGGTACTGGCGCAGGCGATCACGCCTGATGAGGCCCAGTTGCAACAAGCTGTCCGCGAGGGACGGGTTCGGCCCTTCCAGGAGATGATGGAGGTGGCAGCCAGATTGCCGGTACGGGTGCTGCGGGTGGATCTGGGGGAAGAGGATGGTGTCTGGCTCTATGAACTGCGAGTGATCGACCGGGAGAACAGCGTGCTCAAGGTGGCCTATCGGGCCGACAACCTGGAGATGGTGTGGGCCAAGGGTCACCACCTGGAGCGGCTGTTCGTGCCCAGAGCGGATCCGGTTGACGAAGAGTAATCCCTGTTTGGAAAGCTGCTGATGCGAATTCTGATAGTTGAAGACGAAAAGACCCTGGCGGGCCAGTTGGCGGAACAGCTGAGGCTGTCCGGTTTTGTCACCGATCTCTGCCACGATGGCAACGAGGCGGGCTTTCTCGGCGAGACTGAACCCTATGACGCCATCATTCTCGATCTGGGTCTGCCGGGGCGCGATGGCCTGAGCGTGCTCAAGGAGTGGCGCAGCAAGGGGATCGACACCCCCGTGCTGGTGCTTACCGCCCGCGGCCAGTTGCACGAGAAGATTGAAGGGCTTAATGCCGGTGCGGATGACTACCTCACCAAGCCGTTCCAGGTGGCCGAGCTGGTGGCCCGGGTTCATGCCCTGGTGCGCCGTGCGGCGGGCAATGCCAGCTCGATCCTGGAGATCGGCGGGGTGCGCCTCGACATGGCGGCCTCCCAGGTGTGGTATGAGGGCACCCCCATCAAGCTCACCGCCCACGAGTTCCGGGTGCTGGGCTATCTGATGCAGCACAGGGGCAAGGTGGTTTCGCGCAGCGAGCTCATCGATCACATCTATGCCCAGGATTTCGACCGCGACTCCAACACCGTTGAGGTGTTCATCGGCCGGATCCGCAAGAAGACCCATCCCGATTTGATTGAAACTGTGCGCGGCCTCGGATACCGGATCAACGAATGAGGCTGGTCAGAACCCTGCGGGGACGGCTGGTCGCCATCGCCCTGGTGTGGTGCGGCCTGTTCCTGTTTGCCACCGGCTTCAGCCTGCAGACCATGATGCGCAACTACTGGCAGGAGGCGGAAGCCGACGGCCTGCGTCTGCAGCTCTATGACCTGCTCTCCCGACTGGAGGTGGCGAAAAATGGCCTGCCGGTGGTGAGTGAGCCCTTGTCGGATCCGCGCTTTCGCCAGCCCTATTCCGGCCACTACTGGCAGTTGGAGCTGGAACATCACGTCATCGGCCGTTCCCGCTCCCTGTGGGACACTAATCTCAATACCCAGGGGCTGAAATCCGCCTTTGGCGACCCGGATCTGTTTCTCGGGCGGGGCCCCAACAAGGAACCCCTCCTGATCATGACTCGCACCGTGCTGCTGCCGGGGTCGGACAAGGTGTTCACCCTGGTGATGGCGAAAGACAGCAGCGCCCTGACCCAGACCCTGAAGAAGACCCGGATCAGCCTCTTCTTAGGCCTCGGTTTTGCCGCCGCCGGTTTGGTGCTCGGCTTCATGTTCCAAATTGTCTACGGCCTGCGCCCGCTGCATTTGCTGCGCCGCGAATTGAGCCGGGTGCATCAGGGGCATCAGGAGGGGTTCCGGCTGCGCTACCCGCTGGAGATCCAGCCGCTGGTGGAGGACATCAACCGGTTGCTGCACCACTACAGCGAGCTGCTGCAGCGGGCTCGCTCCCACACCGGTAACCTGGCTCACGCCCTCAAGACGCCGCTGAGCATCATGCGCAATCAGGTAGCCCAGCTGCCGCCCGAGGATCAGGCCGCCATCGGCGAGCAGCTCGACCAGATCCAGCGCCACATCGATTATCACCTCGGCAAGGCGCGGGTGACCGGGGCGGCCAAGATCCTCGGTGTCTCGACCCCGGTGCGGGCCAGGGTGGAGTACATCTGTCGCGCCTTCTCCCGCCTCTATCCGGGCAAGACGGTGGATTTGCAGGTACCCGCCAATCTGGCGGTCGGGGTGGAGGAGCAGGATTTCGACGAGATGGTGGGCAACCTGCTGGAAAACGCTTTCAAGTGGTCCGCCAGCCAGCTGCGCATTTCCAGCGCCGAGCTGGGAGGCTGGATCACCCTGCGCATCGAGGATGATGGCCCCGGCATGAGCGAGGATCAGATCGCCAAGGCGGTGCTGCGCGGAGTGCGCCTTGACGAGAAGGTGCCGGGCTCGGGGCTTGGCCTCAATATCGTCTCCGATCTGGCGGAAGCCTATCGGGGTAGCTTCATCATGGGCCGCGCCGAGCTGGGCGGCCTGGCGGCCTCGCTTTCCCTGCCCAAGGTGGCAAGAGTAGAGAGCTAGGCATAAGATATGGCACTTGTTTCAGCCTGAGGAAGAGAACCATGACTGACGATCCGTGGGCACTATGTCATCTTGACGATTCATTCGATGCCTCTGTGCTGGGCACCAAGGGGGCCCAGATCCAGTGGTTTGAAGACAGGGACGGCCTGATCCAGTTCCTGCTGGAGGATTTTGTCGATCTGCTGGCCGATGTCGGCGAGCTGGACGAGGAGCAGACCGAACAGGCGCGCGAACGCTTTACCCTGCTGGTGGAACAGAGCTTCGATGATCGCACCCTGATGGACGCGATCAACGATCTCGCCTCCGGCCTGCGTCGCATCGCCTGGTTGGGGCCGCTCTCCGAGCTGGCGGAGATCAGCGACGAATTTGCCTCCGGCCTGCGTCGCTACTTTTGGAGCCAGTACGATGGCGACGAGGATGACCCGGATGCCTGGGTGCCGGAAGAGCTCTGGCCCCAGCTGGTGGAGTGCGCTCAGGAATATATGGAGGAAGGGGACTTCTGATCCTGTCCCCGGCTTCTGTTGCAGCAGAGATAAAAACGGCGCCTTGATGGCGCCGTTTTTATTGCACTTTGTCAGGTTCTGGCGTTGTCAGGCACCGGCCGGCACCGCGTGGGCGGTGTTGGGCAGCGCAGGGCCTGTGTACTTCTCGATCTGCAGCTGGGCCATGTGGCCGCAGTTGCCCTGGGCCAGGCTGGAGGAGCCCTCATCGAAGGTGAGGCAGTTGACGTTGCCGTTCTTGCAGATGCTGCCCACGTCACCCGGCTTGGCCGGATCGAACCAGGCCCCTTCGCAGATCCGCACCACCCCCTGGCGAATATCCTCGGAGATGAGCGCCCCCACCAGGATCTGGCCGCGATCGTTGAAGGCGCGTACCAGATCCCCCTGGGCGATGCCGCGAGCCTTGGCATCCGCCGGGTTGATCATGATGGCTTCGCGATCGGCGATGGCGAACTTGTCCCGCAGCGGAGTGTTGTCCAGCTGGGAGTGCAGCCGCTGGGTCGGGTGCGAGGTGTTGAGGGACAGGGGATAAGCGGTCGCCACCTCGCTCTTGATCCACTCTTTCGGTTCATACCACTTGGGATGACCCGCGCAGTCGGCGTAATCCATGCCCGCCACCGTATTGGAGAAGATCTCGATCTTGCCTGACGGGGTGCCGAGCGGGTTGAGCAGCGGGTTTTCGCGAAAATCGGCGTGGCGTACCCACTCGCGGCTCGCCTCGGGCACCGGGAAGCGCACATAGTTGTTGGATTCCCAGAACATGTTGAACGGCGGCAGCGCCACCCGGGCACCGCGCGCCTGGGCCGCCATGCCGTCGTACATCTGCTTGAGCCACAGCATCTCGTCCTTGCCTTCGGTGTACTGATCCTGCACACCCAGCTTGGCCGCGATGGCGCTGAAGATGTCGAAGTCGTTGCGGGCTTCAAACTGGGGCGGCACGCATTGGTGCATCGGGAAGACGTAGCGCTGGGAGTAGTCCCCGCCCATCTCCAGATCGTTGCGTTCGTAGCTGGTGGTCACCGGCAGGACGATGTCGGCCTGCTTGGCGGTGGCGGTCCAGTAGGGCTCGTGGACGATCACGGTCTGCGGCTTGCGCCAGGCCTGGATCAGGTTGTTGGTGTCCTGATGGTGGTGGAAGGGGTTGCCGCCAGCTACATAGACCAGCTTGATGTCCGGATAGGTGACCTTGCGACCGTTGAAGTCGATGGTCTTGCCCGGATTGGCAAGACAGTCGGCGATGCGGGCCACCGGGATCGGCGCGGGGCTGTTCTTCGGTGCGTTGCCGGCGGAGATCCCCGCCAGGATGCCGCCCTTGGCGGTGGGGCTGCCACCTGAGGAGTAGTGGTAGCTGAAGCCGAAGCCACCGCCCGGCAGGCCGATCTGGCCCAGCATGGCGGCCAGGGTGACCAGCATCCAGTTGGGCTGTTCGCCGTGCTGCTGACGCTGCATGCCCCAGCCCGCCATGATCATGGTGCGTTTGCCGGCCATGTCGAGGGCCAGCTGGCGAATGACCTTGGCGTCGACGCCACATACAGTGCTCGCCCATTCGGCGCTCTTCGGCTGACCGTCGTCCTTGCCGAGAAGGTAGGCGAGGAACTTGTCGAACCCGACGGTGTAGCGGTCGAGGAAGGCCTGATCGTGTTTCTTCTCGCTATACAGGGTGTGGGCGACCCCCAGCATCATGGCGACGTCTGTGTAGGCGTTCGGGGCGATCCACTCGGCATTCAGCTGCTTGGCGGTCTCGTTGTAGATGGGGTCGATGCTGATGACGTGTGTGCCCTTCTCCTTGAGCGCCTTGAAGCCGGCCTGACCCTCGTGATCCGGCATGTTCCAGCTGTTCTTCAGGGTGACCTGGGCGTTGACCCCCCACAGCACCACCAGCTCGGCGTTTTCCACCACGTTGGGCCAGGCAGTCTGCTGCTCGTACACCTCGATGGAGCCCATCACGTGGGACATGATCACCTGGGCGGCACCGGTGGAGTAGTCACCGGCATAACCGGTAAAGCCGCCGGCCAGGTTCATCAGACGGTGCAGCAGGGTACGGCTGTTGTGGAACATGCCGACGCTCTTCCAGCCGTAGGAACCGGCGTGGATGGCCTGCGGGCCAAAATCGCTCTGCACCCGCTTGATTTCGCCGGCGACCAGCTCGATGGCCTTCTCCCAGCTCACCCGCACCCATTCGTCGGCGCCGCGCAGTTCGGTCTTGGCCCCCGGACCGTGTTCCAGCCAGCTCTTGCGTACCATGGGGTACTTGATGCGGTTCTTGGCGTGAACTTGGAACGGCGCCATGTCGATGAGATCGTTCGGGGCCGGATCATCGGCCACCGGCTGGACGCGCACCATGCGCCCCTCTTCGACGATGGCCTCAAAGGCCCCCCAGTGGGCGCCGGTGAGGATGCCCTTCTGGGCCGGCACCAGGGTCGGGAACTGGCTCAGCGCCGTGCTGATGGCCTGGGCCAGGGCGCTTTTCGGGAACAGGCCGCCGAGCAGGGGCAGGGCGGCGCAGGCACCCAGACCCTTGAGCAGATTGCGGCGGGACAGATTGGTTTTCTTGTCGTTGTAAAAAGTCATAACGGTTTTCCTCTGTGCCAGCCTTAGTGGGCCGCGCTCATGTCACTGGCGTGTTTCTGGACATACTGGGTCAGCATGCGCGACTGTTCGGGGGTCAGGGAGGTGCGAGATTCCATCCCCTTGATGACGCCGATCCACTGGTTGGCATTGAAGTGATCCAGCGCGGTGAGGCCGTGACAGCCGGTACAGTTGTTGGACATCAGGGTGGAGGCGTATTGCCACAGCTTGCCCTGATCGCCGATGAGCTGGCTCTGGTCAACCCAGGCGGTCAGGCTGACCTGATGCCAGGTGAGGTTGGTGGCGCTGTCGGTTTCGCTCTTGCCGGTGACCAGCTCCTTCTTGGCGGCGTCGCCGACCAGGGCGCTCAGGATCCGTTTGCCGGGGGCGGCGTAGAACACTTCGCTCACGCCATCCTGCTGCCAGCCGTCGATGCGCACCTGGGCACGGCCGTTCTCGTTGGCCAGCACTTCCACCTGGGTGGAGGGCATCAGGGTGCCTTCGTCAGTCTTGGCGTTGGCATTGAGGAACAGCGGGGTGGTGGCGATGGCGTAGCGGGTAGTGACGCTGGCCGGGGTCTGGGCGGCAGCCAGGGCCAGTTCGCTGGCGCCGGCGGCGGCCAGGCCGCTCATGTCGGGCATGATGTGGGCGACGCCGCGGTGGCAGTCGATGCAGGTCTGGCCATCCTTGATGGCGACCGGGTGCTCGGCGCGGGCGTTGGGGCGCTGGGCCAGGATGTCCATCGCCTCATAACTGTGGCAGCTGCGGCAGGTGGCCGAGTCGTTGGCCTTAAGCTCGTCCCATACCGACTGCGCCATGCGCAGCTTGTGGGCCTCGTATTTTTCCGGGGTGTCTAGGGTGCCGATCGCCTCGTGGTAGATATCCTTCACGGCGCGGATCTTGGTCCACAGATAGGAGGTGGGATCCCCCGGAATGTGGCAGTCGGCGCACTCGGCGCGGATCCCCTTGGTGTTCTGGAAGTGAACGCTGCCCTGGTACTCGGCAAGCGGGGTCTGCATCGAATGGCAGGAGACGCAGAATTCGGTAGAGCTGGTCTTGTGCAGCACAGTCACTGTCACCCCCAGTGCCGCGACGCCCAGCAGGGCTCCGAGCAGCAGGAGCCAGAACCAGGTTTTTCGGGTCAGTTTTCCAATCATGACGACATTGTCCTACAGTTATTTTGTACCAATATAGTAGTACCTCCATGGTAGTGGTATCGGTGGTTGTAAGACGTTGACCTTTGTCATGCTTTATATTTTTTGAATGGCGTCACACTTCGTGATTAATTTATTTTTTGGAGTTATTGCTGAATTAAATTCACCGCCTGGATCGCTGCCTGTTTTCTGACTCTTTCCTTTGCAGCTGTTAGCCTCCTCGCAAAACCCCCCCGGATTCATTGATATAGTCATGAGTGAGCCCCCATGGAGCGTCGCTGATGAGCCCCTTCTCCCTGTTGTGTGTTGCCGCCGATGTGCAGATGCTGGCCGAGTTCGAGCAGGAGCTGGCCCCGTTGCTGAGTCACTTCAATCTGGTGGTGGTGGCCGGACAGCAGTCCGCCGAACAGGCGCTGGACGAGCTGGAAGGCAAGGGGCAACTGCCCGCCGTGGTGGTGTGCGACAGCGATCTGGGGGATGGCCGGGGGGCCGACTTCCTCATCCACCTTGGCGATCGCCACGATGCGTGCCGCAAGATCCTGCTGGGCAGCCAGCCGGAGATGAAATCCATCATAGAGGCGGTCAACCTGGGCCGGCTCGACTACTACCTGCAGCTCCCCTGGCGCGATGGCAGTCTGCGCCGGGCGGTGATCGAACAGGCCAGCCACTTCGTGCTGCAGCACCCCGAGGTGGATCTGCTGAGCTATGCCGCCGTGCTCGACAACCAGAAGCTGCTGCGAGCTCACGTCGATCGCAAGATGGCCGAGTACCGCCAGGGCTTCATGGATTACACCCATTGCAGTGATGAAGAGCTCTCCCGGGTGGTGATCGAGGGGCTCTACCAGTTCTTCGAAGGGGATGACGAGGCCAAGGTCTGTCTCCACTACAGTCCGGGCCATGTGCTGACCCGGGAAGGGGAGCCGAACCGCTTTCTCTGGTTCATCGCCAAGGGGGAGGTGGTACTGCGCAAGCGCGATGAGCAGGGGATCGAGCAGGAGGTGGTGCACTATCGTACCGGCTCCCTGGTGGGGGGCATGTCCTTCGTCACCGGCGAACCCGCCTTCACCACGGCGATGACCCTGACCGGGGCCGAGGTGATCAAGCTCGACAAGCTGCAATTCTCCCGCGTCATGCAGGCCCGCAGCGAACTGCTTCCCTCCTTCACCAGCCTGTTGCTGCGCCACTTCAACCGCCGTCTGCAGAACAGCATCCGCACCGAGATCCGGTTGCAGCAGACCCTCAACTCCCTCGATGCGGCCTATGCCCAGCTGGTGGAGAGCGAGAAGATGGCGGTGCTGGGGCAGCTGGTGGCCGGTGTGGCCCATGAGCTCAACAATCCGGTGGCGGCCATCATCCGCGGCAGTGAAACCCTGCGGGCCGCTATCCCCGATCTGGTCAATCTCGAGCTGCCCGCCGCCATCAAGGGGCTGGGCAACCAGACCCTCTGCCAGGCCCTGACGGCCCAACCGGTCTCGACCAGCGAGATCCGCGACAAGACCCGCCAGGCGGAGGGGCGTTTCGGTGATCGCCAGCAGGCGCGGCTGGCGGTGCAGATGCATCTGGATGACGAGCTGAGCTGGCAACGCTGGTTTGCCGGCCGCACTGGCGCACAGCGGGAGGCCCTGCTGGCGCAGCTGGAGTTGTTCCAGCAGACCGGAAGCTTCCTGCGCAATATAGAGGTGTGTGCTCGCCGCATCGGCGATCTGGTCAAGAGTCTCAAACAGTATGCCCGCCAGGATGGGGATGAGCCCTCGCTGGTGGACTTGCACGAGGGGCTGGAAGATACCCTGATGATCTTCGAAAACCGCCTCAAACAGCACGAGCTGTGCAAGGAGTACCAGCCGCTGCCGCCGGTGCGCTGCCATCCCATCGCCCTGCAGCAGGTGTGGACCAACCTCATCGGCAACAGCCTGGATGCCATGAGCGGCCCGGGCCGGCTCACCATCCGCACCGCCCTGCTGGATCCCGAGTGGGTCATGGTGGAGGTGGAGGACACGGGCTGCGGCATTCCTCCCGAACTGCGGGAGCGGATCTTCGATCTCAACTTCACCACCAAGCGAGAGGGCCACTTTGGCCTCGGCATCGGTCTGAGCGTGGCGTTGCAGATAGTGCAGCAGCACCACGGCCGGATCGAAGTGGCCTCCGAACCTGGCCGCTACACCCGGATGCGGGTCTGTCTGCCGCTGGATGGCAGAGGGCATGCCAGCCATGGGGGAGAAAATCATCACAAGGAACACGCGGCCTGATGCGGCCGCCGACATCAACCGGCGGGGCCGTCGCGAGATGCCGCCAAGGAGGAAAAACAATGAAAAACTACCTGATCCTGTGTGTGGATGACGAGCGGGAAGTGCTGGAGGCGGTGATCCACGATCTCGCCCCCTTCCGTACCCACTTCGAGCTGGAAGCCGCCGAGAGTGTCGACGAGGCGCGCGCCGTGGTGGATGAGTGGGAGAGCGAGGGGGGCAAACTGGCCCTGATCCTCTGCGACCACATCATGCCGGGGACGCTCGGCATCGACTTTCTCATCGAGCTGAACCAGCGCGCCAGTACCCGGGCCAGCCGCAAGCTGCTGCTGACCGGCCAGGCGGGGCTGGAGGCGACCGTCGAGGCGGTCAATCGCGGCGGCCTGCACTACTATCTGGCCAAGCCGTGGAAGCTGGAGACACTGCAAGAGGCGGTGCGGGAGCAACTCACCGATTATCTGCTGGCGGAGGATGGCGACAACGCCTTCCATTACGCCTCCCTGCTCAACCAGGCCAGGCTGTTTGCTGCTATTCACGACCATCCGTTCGACGAATAGCGGCGGTTGGGCTTTGCCGCACTGGGTTGTATACTGTCTGCATATACAGTATTGCAGGTAGCCACAGATGCGACTCTTTATCGCCGAGAAGCCCACTCTCGGCCGTGCCATAGCCGATGCACTGCCCAAGCCCCACAAGAAGGGGGAGGGTTTCATCGAAACTGCCCAGGGGGATGTGGTCACCTGGTGCATCGGCCATCTGCTGGAGCAGGCCGAGCCCGACGCCTATGACGCTGCCTTCAAGCAGTGGCGGATGGAACACCTTCCCATAGTGCCGGATCAGTGGCAACTGGTGGCCAAGCCCAAGACCAGGACCCAGCTCACCGTCATCAAACGCCTCATCAAGCAGGCCGACTGTGTGGTCAACGCCGGTGACCCGGACCGGGAGGGGCAGCTGCTGGTGGATGAGGTGATCGATTTTCTCGGCTACCCCAAAACCAAACCGGTGCAACGTTGCCTCATCAGCGACCTCAACCCGCCGGCGGTGCGCCGCGCCCTCGACAAACTCAGGGACAACAAGGAGTTCGTGCCGCTGGCAGTGTCGGCCCTGGCTCGCAGCCGGGCCGACTGGCTCTATGGCATCAACATGACCCGCGCCTATACCCTGCTGGGGCGCAAGGCGGGCTGCAGCGAGCTGCTCTCGGTGGGGCGGGTACAGACCCCGCTGCTGGGGCTGGTGGTGCGCCGGGATCTCGAGATAGAGGCCTTCATCCCCAAGCCCTTCTACGAAGTGCTGGTCCATCTGGTGACCGATGGCAACGAACGCTTCACCGCCAAGTGGTTGCCCTCCGAGGCCTGCCTGCCGTGGCAGGATGAGGAGGGGCGGGTGCTCAACCGGGCGCTGGCCGACAAGGTGGTGAGCCGGATCAACGGCCAGCCGGCGCAGGTGGGGTCGGTGGAAGAGCAGGCTCGCAAGCAGGCGGCGCCGCTGCCCTACAACCTCTCCAGCCTGCAGATCGATGCCGCCAAGCGCTTCGGCATGGATGCCAAACGGGTGCTGGACGTGTGCCAGAGCCTCTATGAGCGCCACAAGCTCATCACCTATCCCAGATCCGACAGCCGACATCTGCCAAGTGATCACTTCAGCCGGGCCTCCCAGGTGCGGGAGGCCATCGCAGCCACGGCCCCCGCTTTGGCCAAGGCGGTGAGCGAGGCGGACGGCAAGATCCGCAGCAAGGCGTGGAACGACAGCAAGGTGGATGCCCACCACGCTATCATCCCCACCGAAAAGCGCGGCAACGAGGGGAGCCTGGGGGCCGACGAGGCCAAACTCTATGGCCTCATCGCCCGCCAGTACCTGCTGCAGTTCTATCCGCCATTCGAGTACAACGACAGCAAGGTGCTGCTGCGTATTGCCGGCGGTCTGTTCCAGGCCAAGGCGCGTCGCATCCTCAAGGCCGGCTGGAAGGCGTTGCTCGGGGTGGAGGAAGATGACGATGAAGAGAAAGCAGGCACTCTGCCCGCCCTGAAGGAGGGAGAGCAACTGTTATGCGAGCGGGGTGAGCTGCTGGAGAAGATGACCCAGCCGCCCAAGTCATTTACCGATGCCACCCTGCTGGCCGCCATGACGGGGATTGCCCGTTATGTGCAGGATCCCGAGATCCGCAAGACCCTGCGGGAAACTGATGGCCTTGGCACCGAGGCGACCCGGGCCGGCATCATAGATCTGCTGTTCAAGCGCCGCTTCCTGGTGCGTCAGGGCAAGGTCATCAAGGCGACCCCCACCGGGCGGGCGCTGATCCAGGCCTTGCCGACCAGCGCTACCACCCCGGATATGACGGCGTTATGGGAGCAGAGTCTCGGCCGGATTGCCGAGCGCCACGGCAGCTACCAGCAGTTCATGGGGCCGCTGACCGAACAGCTGCACGAGCTGGTGGAGGGGGCCAGGCAGGATTCGGGGGCCGGTTTCAGCGCCCTGCCCAAGGAGGCGCTCGGCGCAGCCAAGCGGCGTTTCACCCGGCGCAAGGGGGCGGCCAGTACGACCGGCGGATCCCGACCACGCAAAACGACCAGCAAACGTCAAACCAGGGCGGCATGACGAAAAAAGGCGCCCGTCCTGGGCGCCAAAGGCATTGTTGTCAGGCTGCCCGGGCGGGCAAGCTGGCGCGGATCCTGTGCTGGTAGTGCAGAACCACCCCGAGGAACACCAGATCCTTGAAGATGAAGAACTCGGTGACCGGCACGCCGTCGACCACCTTCCAGACCCCTGTCAGGGTCAGCAGGAAGCTCAGGGTAACCAGGAAGGTGACGATAGCCCCCATGCTGCTCCAGTAACCGATGCGGGGTTGCCACAGACCTACGACCAGCCCGACGGCGATCACTATCTCGGCCAGCCCGATCAGGTTCGATACGCCCTGTTCTGACAGGGGGCCATAGAGCCAGCTCATCAAGGGGTGGCTGGCTACCAGTGGCTTGATGGCGGCCGCCTCGGTCGGGGTGAACTTGAACACGCCGATCCAGAGCAGGGTCAACACCACGCCCGCCAGGGCGATCAGAAAGCCTTTGTCATGTTGCTGCATGGGGGAGCCTCGCTTAAGGGGTCAGGGTGACGGGCGGGAAGTCGATATCGGTCGCCGCCAGATGGTTGCCATAGTTGGTCAGGGTATTGACCACCACCTGTCCGAGCACCTCCAGCAGCAGTTCGTCATCCACACCGGCGGCGCGGGCGCTCGCCAACTGCTCGTCACTGATGACCCCACGCTGGCTGACCAGCGCCGTTGCCAGCTGCAACAGAGCGTGATCGAGGGGATCCGCCGCCTGGCCGAGACGGGCTGCGCGGATCTCCTGGGCCGAGAATCCGGCCTTGCCCGCCAGCAGGGTGTGGGCAGACAAGCAGTATTGGCAGGCGTTGGCCTGGCCGATGGCCAGTGCCAGCAGTTCTCGTTGAGGGGCGGTGAGGCGTCCCTTGCCGAGGGCATCGGCAAAAGCCAGGAAGCCGTTGAGCAGGGCTGGCGAGTGGGCCAGAGTGGCGTAGAGGTTGGGCACCATGCCCAGAGTGCGTTGCAGGGTGGCCAGGGTTGGGGCGGCAGCCGGTTGCGGCTGGGATACGGGTTGGATACGGCTCATGATGTACTCCTGTGTGTTGGTGAAGGTACGGGAGACAGTGTGCCGTCGTTCGTGATACGGTTTATCACTCATTGTCTTTAAATAAATACCATTCGTCTCAAATATGGATCCGCTCTCCACCCTGTTGGCCCATGCCACCCCCGAAGCCAGGCTCTTCTTCGCCGGCAACCTGTGCCAGCACTCCCCCAGCGACGATTACCCGGGCGGCGGACATCTCCATCTGCTGCGCAGCGGTGCCCTGACGCTGCGTGAAGAGGGGGGCGCCAGCCTGCAGCTCGAGGAGCCGACCCTGATCCTGTTTCCCCGGGGGCGCCGGCACAGGCTTGAGCCCCGAAAGCTGGGGGGCTGCGATCTGGTGTGTGCCAACGTGGCGTTTGGGCAGGGGGGCGCATCGCCGTTGCAGCAGGCGTTGCCGGACTCGCTGGTGTTGCCGCTGCGAGTGCTGCCTGCCCTGACGCCGGTGCTGGATCAGCTGTTTGACGAGGCCTTTCACCCCCGCTATGGGCAGGAGCCGGTGCTTTCCCGCCTGCTGGAGGTGCTGTTGATCCTGTTGTTGCGTCATCTGGTCGAACAGGGGGCGTGCCAGCAGGGGATGCTGGCAGGCCTCTCCGATCCCCAGCTGGCGAGGGCGATCTCGGCGATGCATCAGCGCGGAGATGAACCCTGGACCGTGGCCACGCTGGCGCGGGAGGCCGGCATGTCGCGGGCCCGTTTTGCCGCACGGTTTCAGGAGCGGGTCGGCCAGGCGCCGCTCGGTTATCTGACCCGCTGGCGCATAGCGCGTGCTTGCCAGCAGCTGCTGGCGGGGGAGTCCATGGTGCAGGTGGCGCTGGGGGCAGGGTACAGCGGCAGTGTCGCCTTCGGCCGGGCGTTCGAGCGGGAGCTGGGGATGAGTCCGGGGCGCTGGCTCAAGGCACAGCAGGAGCGGGCAGAATAGAAACGGGGCAGCCAGTGGCTGCCCCGTTCTCATGGTCGATCAACCCGTGTAGACACCCTCTTCCGGGTAGCGGATACGAGTCTCGGCCGGGCGAGCCAGCATGAAGGCCAGGGTGAGGGGGCCAAGACGGCCACAGATCATCACCAGTACCAGGATGAGTTTGCCCGGCTCGCTCAGGGAGCTGGTGATACCGGTGGAGAGGCCGACGGTGGCAAAGGCCGAGATGGTCTCGAACATGATTTTGTCGAACGGCAGATCCTCGGTGATCATCAAGAGGAACATGGCCAGCATCAGCCCCATGACACTGACCATGATGATGGCCAGCGAGCGGGTCACGATCTGGGGCGACAGGGTGCGGCCAAAGGCAGTGACGTGGGGGCGCTTGGTCAGGAAGGCCTTGGTGGCGAGCAGGACCACCGCAAAGGTGGTGACCTTGATACCGCCCCCCGTGGAGGTGGCGCCGGCCCCGATGAACATCAGCATCATCATGAACAGCAGGGAGGCGGGCACCATCTGGCCGATGTCGATGGAGTTGAAACCCGCCGTCCGGGCGCTGGCCGACTGGAAGAAAGCTGCCAGCAACTGGCTGCCCAGGCTGGCTTCACCCAGAGTGCCCGGGTTGTTGTGTTCAAGCAGCCAGAACATCAGGGTACCGATCAGCAGCAGGGCAGGCGTCATCACCAGCATCAGTTTGCTGTGGAGCTTGAGCCTGCGCCAGCGGCGGTTGCGCACCAGATCGACGATGACGGTAAAGCCAAGCCCCCCCAGGATCAGCAGGCCGGCGATGGTGAGGCTGATGAGAGGGTCATCTCTATAGTCCATGAGATTGTTGGCAAACAGCGAGAAGCCGGCGTTGTTGAAGGCCGATACCGCATGGAAGAAGCTGACGTAGAGGCCGTGGACCCAGCCCATCTCGGGCACCCAGCGAATGGCCATGATGGCGGTGCCGATCAGCTGGGCGATGAAGGCGAACAGCACGATGCGCTTGACCAGCTGGACTATGTTGACCGATCCCTCCTGGCCCAGCGCCTCCTTGGCCAGCACCTGCTGGCGCAGGCCGACCCGCTTGCTGAACATGGCGATCAGCAGCAGGGTCATGGTCATCTGGCCCAGACCGCCAATCTCCATCAGGATGAGCAGGAAGATCTGCCCCTGCAGGGTGAAGGCGGTACCTGTATCCACGACCCCGAGGCCAGTTACGCTGATGGCCGAGGTAGCGGTAAACAGGGCGTTGATGAAGGTGACCTCGCCCTTGTGGCTGGAGGGCTGCACCAGAAAGATGGTGCCGACCAGCAGGATGATCAGAAAGCTGCCGAGTATCAGCCGGGCTTCGCTCCAGCGGGACTCATCCTTCTGATACAGGGCGAAGGTGTAATTGCTGCGCCAGTTGATCATAGGGTTTCAAGCCAGTGATCGATGGCGTGCTTGTTGCCTGCCAGGATCAGGATGTCTCCCAGCTGCAGTTCCATCTTGCCGGTCAGCACGTTGTGCAGGGTTTCGCCGCGCTTGATGGCGAGCAGCTGGAAGTCGCTCTGTTGCAACAGGTGGAAGTCGCTGAGGGCTTTGCCGTTCAACTGCAGACCGATGACGAACTCGGTCAGCACCATGTCATGGCCCAGTTCCAGATAGTCGAACAGGCGGTTGTCGAGCATGCTCTGGGCGACCCGGCGACCCATGTCCCACTCAGGGTTGATCACTTTGTCGGCCCCCACCTTCTGCAGGATCTTGGCGTGAAATTTGTCGCGCGCCTTGACCCACACCTTCTTCACGCCGGCTTCTTTGAGCACTAGGGTGGTGAGGATGCTGGTCTCCAGATTGTCACCGATGGCGACGAAGACGATGTCGAAGTTGGCCAGCCCCAGCTCGGCCACTGTGGCCTCGTCGGTGGCATCGGCAACGATGACATGGTTGCACAGGGTGGCGATCTGGCGGGTTCTGCTCTCGTCGATGTCGATAGCCAGTACCTCGGCATCCTGTCGTTGCAGCTCTTCGCACAGGGCGCTACCAAACAGGCCCAGGCCGATGACGGCAAACTGGTTGTTCATGAGTGGTTCCTCAACAGTTGGATCTGTCTACTCTAAACCACTGTTATTCGGCCGGAAAGAGCCCAGGTTTTTCGTCATCGACCAACTTGAGGTAGACTGCGCCTTCGCACCAAGCCGGGACAGACCGATGAAACTGAATGCCAACGCCTCCCTGTTGAGTCTCAACACCCTTGCCCTCGATGCTCATTGCCTCTGGCTGGCCGAGGTGGAGCAGGTCGCCGATCTGGGCAACCTGCGCGCCGATCCCCAGCTCGGGTCTTTGCCGCGTCTGACCCTGGGCGGCGGCAGCAATATGCTGTTTACCACCGATTTTCTCGGGCTGGTGATCCTCAACCGTCTGAAAGGGATCGAGATGCAGGATGGCGGCGATCACTGGTTGCTCCATGTGGCGGCGGGCGAGGATTGGCATCAGCTGGTGTGCCATGCCCTGCAGCAGGGGTGGCATGGGCTGGAAAACCTGGCGTTGATCCCGGGTACGGTCGGCGCCGCACCGGTGCAAAACATCGGGGCCTATGGCGTCGAACTGGCCACCTTCTGCGACTATGTGGATGCGTTCAACTGGCAGAGCGGCGAAATGGAGCGGATCGCGGCGAAGCAGTGCCGTTTCGGCTATCGCGACAGCATCTTCAAGCATGAGTACCAGGATACTCACCTGATCACCGCCGTCGGCCTGCGCCTGCCCAAGGCGTGGCAACCCGTCGCGGGTTACGGCCCGTTGGCGGCGCTCGGTGAATCCCCAACTGCCCGGGCCATCTTCGATACCGTCTGCGCGACCCGGATGGCCAAGCTGCCGGATCCGGCTGTGCTCGGCAATGCGGGCAGCTTCTTCAAAAACCCCGTGGTGCCGCCCGAGCTGGCGCAGCGGCTTAAGCTGCAGTATCCGCAGATGCCCAGCTACCCGGCCGGCGACGGTGAAGCCAAGCTGGCCGCGGGCTGGCTCATCGATCAGTGTGGCCTCAAGGGCTTTGCCATCGGTCGCGCCGCCGTCCATCAGGAGCAGGCGCTGGTGCTAGTCAACCTCGGTGGCGCCAGTGCCATGGAGCTGATCGCCCTGGCGGCCCACGTGCGTGACAGCGTGGAGCAGAAGTTTGGTGTGGTGCTGGAGCACGAGGTGCGCTTCATGGGTGCGCAGGGAGAAACCTGGCTGGACGAGGTGCTGGCATGACATTGACACCCATCAGACAGACCCTGATTTCCCTGCTCAGCGACGGTCAGTTCCACTCCGGCGAACAGCTGGGTGAGCAACTCGGCATCAGCCGTGCGGCGGTGAGCAAGCATATGGCTGCCCTCAAGGGGCTGGGGCTGGATCTGTTCAGTCTGACCGGCAAGGGTTATCGATTGGCCGTGCCGCTAGCCCTCTACGATCAGGCCCAATTGCAAGCCTTGGCCCCGATGGCGCCAATCCACTGCTTCCCGGTCATCGACTCCACCAACCAGTTCCTGCTGGAGCGGGTCAACCAGGCCCGCGCCGGCGAGTGTTGCCTGGCCGAGTGCCAGACCGCCGGCCGTGGTCGTCGTGGCAAGCCGTGGATTTCGCCGTTTGGTTGCCAGCTGATCTTGAGCATGTACTGGCGGCTGGAGCAGGGTATGGCAGCTGCCATGGGGTTGAGCCTGGCAGTGGGCGTTGCCGTGGTGGAGGCACTGGAATCCCTGGGTTATCAGGGAGTTGAGCTCAAGTGGCCCAACGATCTCTACTATCAGGGGCGCAAACTGGCAGGGATCCTGGTGGAGATGAGCGGCAGTGCCGGTGCCAGTTGCCATCTGGTGATCGGGGTCGGCCTCAATCTGGCCATGCCTGCCCGGGAAGGGGAGAGGATCGATCAGGCCTGGGCCGAACTGCGCCACATCAACCCCGAGCTGGTTGATCGCAACCAGTTGGCCGCCCGGGTGATAGAACGCCTGCAAACCGCCATGCAGACCTTCGAACAGCGCGGATTGGGGAGCTTCGTCGCCGCGTGGAACCGGCTCGATCATTTTGCCGGTCGTCCTGTCCGTCTGCTGATGGGCGATCAGGAGATCCGCGGCATCGCCAGGGGGATCGACGATCGCGGTGCCCTGCGTCTGGAGACGGAGGAGGGCATCAAGTTCTATCTGGGCGGTGAAATCTCCCTGCGCCGGGGAGACTGAGGGTACAGTGACAGTTATAAACGAAGAGGGGGCCAGTGGCCCCCTCTTCGTTTATCCGTTGTCTGTTCAAGCCGTCACTTGCGCAGTTTGATCTGTTCGATGGCATGCTCCTGTCCCTTGGTCAGGATCAGGTTGGCTCGCTCCCGGGTTGGCAGGATGTTTTCTTGCAAATTCAGATAGTTGATATCTTGCCAGATGTTGCCGGCAATCCGGGTCGCTTCGCTTTCCGCCAGCTTGGCATAGTGGTGGAAGTAGGAGTCCGGATCCGAGAATGCACCGCTGCGAAACTTGAGGAAACGCTCGATATACCAGGTGCGCAGCAACTCGGCATCGGCATCCACATAGATGGAAAAGTCGACGAAATCAGACACGAACACGCGGTGCGGATCCTGCGGGTAGTCCATGCCGCTTTGCAGCACATTGAGCCCTTCCAGGATCAGGATGTCCGGCTGCTCCACCACCTTCTTCTCGTCGGGAATGATGTCGTAGATAAGGTGGGAATAGACGGGGGCCTCCACCTTTTCGTGTCCCGCGCGGATGTTGGCGACAAACTCCACCAGATGACGGATATCGTAGGACTCGGGGAATCCCTTGCGGCGCATCAGGCCGCGCTCCTCCAGCACCTTGTTGGGATAGAGAAAGCCGTCGGTGGTAACCAGCTCTACCCGCGGGTGCTCCGGCCAACGCTCCAGCAGCGCTTGCAGGATGCGCGCCGTGGTGCTCTTGCCGCCGGCCACACTGCCCGCGATGCTGATGATGTAGGTGCCCTTGCCTCGGGACTGGCCGAGAAACTGCTCCAGCACCCGGCTGCGACGCTGCTTGGCCTTGACGTAGAGATTGAGCAGACGGGAGAGCGGCAGATAGATCTCTTCGACTTCCCGCAATGACACCTTCTCGTTGATCCCGCGCAGGGTCTGCAGATCGTGCTCGGTCAGGGTCAGGGGGACCGAATCGCGCAATAACGCCCATTGTTCGCGGGTGAATTGCAGATAGGGGTTATGCTCTGTCGTCATGGTGTCGTCACTGTTTCTTGGGCACGGCGACCATACACCAAGGGTGGGGGAGCGACAAGCGACCTGGCGGGATTGCCCGATTTGTCGCCATGTTTTTGCAAACTCGGCGGCAATAAAGCACTTTTTGCCGGGCTCAATGGTTGCATCCCCCAAATCCTTACAATAAAATGCGCGACGCTTAGATGTCTGTCGTCTATTTGCCGAGCAAAAGCGATAAAAACAACGGGTGCAAGCAGAATTACCGTTGTGACAATCTGGTATTTGGAGGGGTTCCCGAGCGGCCAAAGGGATCAGACTGTAAATCTGACGGCTCTGCCTTCGAAGGTTCGAATCCTTCTCCCTCCACCATATTTCTCTGCGGTTTGAGTTCTTTGGGTTAGAGAAATGCGGGCATCGTATAATGGCTATTACCTCAGCCTTCCAAGCTGATGATGCGGGTTCGATTCCCGCTGCCCGCTCCAAGATGCTGATATGGCTCAGGCGATACCAAGAGCTACACCCTCGGGTGAGGTCGGCAGTCGAATCTGCCTGTCAGCACCAACCTCTCTTCCCCACCAGATTCAAATCCATCATATAAACTGTTCTGTGGTTAGCTTGCCACCGCGTACTCAGCGTTAGTTTAGAGGGACGATCATGTCTAAAGAAAAATTTGAGCGTAGTAAACCGCACGTTAACGTGGGTACCATCGGCCACGTTGACCACGGTAAAACCACCCTGACTGCTGCTATCACCAACGTGCTGGCCAAGCACTTCGGTGGTAAAGCTTTCGCCTTCGACCAGATCGACAAGGCACCGGAAGAGCGTGAGCGTGGTATCACCATCAACACCTCCCACGTAGAATACGACACCGCTACCCGTCACTACGCTCACGTAGACTGCCCGGGTCACGCCGACTACGTTAAAAACATGATCACCGGTGCTGCCCAGATGGACGGCGCTATCCTGGTAGTAGCTGCGACTGACGGCCCGATGCCGCAGACCCGTGAGCACATCCTGCTGGGTCGTCAGGTAGGCGTTCCGTACATCATCGTGTTCATGAACAAGTGCGACATGGTAGATGACGAAGAGCTGCTGGAACTGGTCGAGATGGAAGTTCGCGAACTGCTGTCCGAGTACGACTTCCCGGGTGATGACCTGCCGGTAGTCCGCGGTTCCGCACTGAAAGCGCTGGAAGGCGAAGCTCAGTGGGAAGAGAAGATCATCGAGCTGGCCGGTCACCTGGATTCCTACATCCCGGAGCCGGAGCGCGCGATTGACCAGCCGTTCCTGATGCCTATCGAAGACGTATTCTCCATCGCTGGCCGTGGTACCGTAGTAACCGGTCGTGTAGAGCGCGGTATCGTTAAAGTAGGTGAAGAAGTGGAAATCGTGGGTATCAAAGATACCACCAAGACCACCTGTACCGGTGTTGAGATGTTCCGCAAGCTGCTGGACGAAGGTCGTGCAGGCGAGAACATCGGTGCACTGCTGCGCGGCGTGAAGCGTGAAGACGTAGAGCGTGGTCAGGTCCTGGCCAAGCCGGGCACCATCAAGCCGCACACCAAGTTCGAATCTGAAGTGTACGTACTGTCCAAAGAAGAAGGTGGTCGTCACACCCCGTTCTTCAAAGGCTACCGTCCGCAGTTCTACTTCCGTACTACCGACGTGACCGGTACCATCGAACTGCCGGAAGGCGTAGAGATGGTCATGCCGGGCGACAACATCAAGATGGTTGTTACCCTGATTGCGCCGATCGCGATGGACGACGGCCTGCGTTTCGCCATCCGTGAAGGTGGCCGTACCGTAGGTGCTGGTGTTGTAGCTAAAGTTATCGCTTAATCTTTGGCTTACATAAATAAAGCAAAGCCCCTATAATAGGGGCTTTCTTATGCAGGGGCGTAGTTCGAATTGGTAGAACAGCGGTCTCCAAAACCGATGGTTGCGGGTTCGAGTCCTGCCGCCCCTGCCATATACCTCGTCTCGTACGGGGCTTTTGTGTCTTTGGTTACGTCAGATACAGGTGGGTTGTATGAGTGTTAGTTCTGAGAGCCAGGGCGGAAGCAAGGATACCCTGCTTTGGGGCCTGGTTTTCATTATCCTGGCGGCCGCTGTAGTGGGTAATTATCTGCTGAGTGATGTCATGGTTGCCGTCCGCGCCCTGGGTGTGGTCGTTGTGATTGCTGCTGCTGGTGCAGTGGCCCTGCAAACCACCAAGGGAAAGGCAACACTGGCATTCGCCCGTGAGTCTCGCCTAGAAGTCCGCAAGGTCGTATGGCCGACCCGTCAGGAAGCCATTCAGACAACCCTGATTGTGCTGGCGGTGACTGCCGTGATGGGCCTGCTGCTGTTCGTTCTGGACGGTGCCTTGGTCTGGTTGGTCAACCTGATTACCGGTGTGTAAGGATAAGCCATGACTGAACAACGTGAACAACGTATGAGATGGTATGTCGTGCAGGCATTTTCCGGCTATGAAGGCCGTGTTGCCAAGTCTCTGCGTGAACATATCAAGATGCATGGCATGGAAGACATGTTCGGTGAAGTACTGGTCCCGACCGAAGAAGTGGTCGAGATGCGTGCCGGCCAGAAGCGCAAGAGTGAGCGCAAATTTTTCCCGGGTTATGTCCTGGTCCAGATGATCATGGATGAAACCACGTGGCACCTGGTACGCAATGTACCGCGCGTCATGGGCTTCATCGGCGGTACTTCCGACCGCCCGGCGCCGATCTCCGACAAAGAGGCCGATGCCATTCTGAATCGTCTGCAGGATGCCCACGACAAGCCGCGTCCGAAAACCCTGTTTGAACCGGGTGAGATGGTGCGGGTTGCCGATGGTCCGTTTGCCGACTTCAACGGCACCGTTGAAGAAGTGGATTACGAGAAGAGCCGCGTGAAGGTTTCCGTACTGATCTTCGGTCGTTCTACTCCGGTTGAACTGGATTTTGGGCAGGTCGAAAAAGGCTGATCGAATTCTGTACGTTTAACGGTTGTCAGGGGCAGCGAATATCTCTATAATTCGCTGCCCCTTTATTAGTTGGGGAGCCGTTTGCAGGAGCATGTCTCCGAGGCGCTAGAACCCATATTTGAGGTAATTTCCTAATGGCTAAGAAAGTCACAGCTTATATCAAGCTGCAGGTTGCTGCTGGTGCAGCCAACCCGTCTCCTCCCGTTGGTCCTGCACTGGGTCAACACGGTGTTAACATCATGGAATTCTGTAAGGCGTTCAACGCCCGTACAGAGAAGCTGGAAAAAGGTTCACCGACTCCGGTCGTGATCACCGTTTACAGCGACCGTTCCTTCACCTTCGAAACCAAGACTCCGCCCGCTTCCTTCCTGCTGAAGAAAGCTGCTGGCATCAAGTCTGGTTCTGCCAAGCCGAACAAAGACAAGGTTGGTAAGGTGACCGTTGCTCAGCTGCAAGAAATCGCCAAGACCAAAGAGCCGGATATGACCGGTGCCGATCTGGATGCAAAAGTACGTTGCATCGCCGGCTCCGCTCGTTCCATGGGTCTGGTAGTGGAGGATTAAGACAATGGCTAAACTTTCCAAGCGTATGCGCGTTATTCGCGAAAAAGTTGACGGTACCAAAGAGTACTCCATCAACGAAGCCATTGCCCTGCTGAAAGAACTGGCTACCGCCAAGTTCGTTGAAAGCGTTGACGTTGCAGTCAACCTGGGTATCGACGCTCGTAAATCCGACCAGAACGTTCGTGGTGCAACTGTACTGCCGCACGGTACCGGTCGTGACGTTCGCGTTGCCGTATTTACCCAAGGTGCCAACGCCGAAGCTGCCAAAGCTGCCGGTGCTGACCTGGTAGGTATGGATGACCTGGCCGAGCTGGTCAAAAAAGGCGAGATGAACTTCGACGTCGTTATCGCATCTCCGGATGCCATGCGCGTTGTTGGTCAGCTGGGTCAAATCCTGGGCCCGCGCGGCCTGATGCCGAACCCGAAAGTTGGTACTGTAACTCCGAACGTTGCCGAAGCGGTCAAGAACGCTAAAGCTGGTCAGGTTCGTTACCGTAACGACAAGAATGGTATCATCCATACCACTCTGGGTAAGGTTTCTTTCAACGAAGTTCAGCTGAAAGAAAACTTGGAAGCTCTGCTGGTTGCCCTGAAAAAAGGCAAGCCCTCTTCCGCCAAAGGTCAATTCATCAAGAAAGTCAGCATCTCCACCACCATGGGTGCCGGTGTTGCCGTAGACCAAGCTTCTCTGGAAGCTCAGGCCTAATTGATGGGTTTTACAAGGCGCAAAATTTAATCTATAATTTTGCGCCTTGATTGGTTGGGGGTTTCGACCTCCGTCCAAGACCGCAGGAGGCTGCAAAGCCTTAATATTTCCTGCGTAGACGGTGCCGGAAACCCAGCGAGAAAGATTTCTTTCTCTTCTGGAATCCTGCTACCGCATCGTTCCCCTCTGTTGTTAAAGGTAGGGGGGATGTGTCAGTACTGGGTCTACAGACCCGGATTCAATCCAGGAGTTAAGCCAATGGCATTGGGACTCGAAGACAAAAAGGCAATTGTTGCTGAAGTCAACGAAGCTGCCAAAGGCGCCCTGTCCGCAGTTGTAGCCGATTCTCGCGGTGTGACTGTAGACAAGATGACCGTCCTGCGTAAGACCGCTCGTGAAGCTGGTGTGTACATGCGCGTTGTGCGTAACACCCTGCTGCGTCGCGCGGTTGAAGGTACCGAATACGAGTGCCTGAACGACGCATTTACCGGTCCTACCTTGATTGCTTTCTCCAACGAACACCCGGGCGCTGCCGCTCGTCTGTTCAAAGAGTTTGCCAAAGCGAACCAAAAGTTCGAAATCAAGGCTGGCGCTTTTAACGGTGAGTTTATCGCCGCAGCACAAATTGATCGTCTGGCCACGCTGCCGACCTACGAAGAAGCAATTGCGAAGTTGATGGCTACCATGAAGGAAGCCTCTGCTGGCAAGCTGGTTCGTACTATCGCTGCTGTTCGCGACCAGAAACAAGCTGCTGCTTGATTCTCGCCTATCTAGGCTGTTTGAGTTTATTCAACATCAGGAATTTTTGTCATGTCTATCACTAAAGACCAAATCATCGAAGCCGTTGCTTCCATGTCCGTAATGGAAGTTGTTGAGCTGATCGAAGCTATGGAAGAGAAGTTCGGTGTTTCTGCCGCTGCTGCCGTAATGGCTGGCCCGGCTGCTGCTGAAGCAGTAGAAGAGAAGACCGAGTTCGACGTAGTTCTGACTGCTGCCGGTGCTAACAAAGTTGCCGTTATCAAAGCCGTTCGTGGCGCCACCGGTCTGGGCCTGAAAGAAGCCAAGGACCTGGTAGAAGCTGCTCCGGCTAACCTGAAAGAAGGCATCTCCAAAGACGAAGCTGAAGCTCTGAAGAAAGAGCTGGAAGCTGCCGGTGCTTCTGTTGAGATCAAATAATCTGCATTTATGTAGATTAGCCTGATAAAACAGGCTAGGGCTGGTGAATTTTTGTTCACCAGCCTTTTTGCGCTGTAGACTGAGAGCATTTCACACCGTTTACGACTCTCGGTGCACCAGCAATCCGGACTGTTTTCTTTCGTCCGGGCCAACACAAAACGGTGTTGAGACAGAGCTGTCCCGCGGGACAGAGTGGGTCACTTATCAGCGAGCTGAGGAACCCTATGGTTTACTCTTATACCGAAAAAAAACGCATTCGTAAGGACTTCGGTAAGCGAGACCAGGTACTGGACACGCCTTATCTGTTGTCCATTCAGCTGGACTCCTTCAAGCAGTTCATCGAGGCTGACCCGGAAGGTGAATATGGCCTAGAGGCCGCTTTCCGTAGCGTTTTCCCGATCACCAGTTACTCCGGTAGTGCTGAGCTTCAGTATGTCAGCTATCGCCTGGGTGAGCCGGTATTTGACGTAAAAGAATGCCAGATCCGTGGAGTGACCTACTCCGCGCCGCTGCGTGTCAAGCTTCGTATGGTTCTGTACGACCGTGAAGCAGCTGCCGGCACCGTCAAAGACATCAAGGAACAAGAAGTATACATGGGCGAAATTCCGCTCATGACCGAGAACGGCACCTTTGTTATCAACGGTACCGAGCGGGTAATCGTCTCCCAGCTGCATCGTAGCCCGGGCGTCTTCTTCGACCACGATAAAGGCAAAACACATTCATCCGGTAAGGTGCTCTATAACGCTCGCGTTATCCCCTACCGTGGCTCTTGGCTGGACTTCGAGTTCGATGCGAAAGACAACCTGTTTGTCCGTATCGACCGTCGTCGTAAATTGCCGGCATCCATTATTCTGCGCGCCCTGGACTTCAGTTCCGAAGAAATCCTGGCCACCTTCTTCGAGACCATCGGTTTCGAAGTGAAAGATGGCAAGTTGATGATGGATCTGGTGCCTGAGCGCCTGCGTGGTGAAACTGCGACCTTTGACATCGTGGCCAATGGCGCCGTGGTGGTTGAAACCGGTCGTCGTGTGACCGCGCGTCACATCCGCCAGTTGGAAAAAGATTCCGTCACCCAGATCGAAGTGCCGGTTGAGTATGTTGTTGGCAAAGTTGCTGCCAAGGACTATGCACATCCGCAGACTGGCGAGCTGGTTGTCGCTGCCAACCAGGCCCTGAGCCTGGAAGCCATCGCCAACCTGTCCCAGGCCGGCTTCAAGCATTTCGAGGTTCTGTTCACCAACGAACTGGACCACGGTGCCTACATGTCCGAGACCCTGCGCATCGACTCCAGTACCAACCGTCTGGAAGCGCTGGTAGAGATCTACCGCATGATGCGTCCGGGCGAGCCGCCCACCCGCGAGGCCGCTGAGCAGCTGTTCGAGAACCTGTTCTTCTCCGCCGAGCGTTACGACCTGTCCACCGTTGGTCGCATGAAGTTCAACCGTCGCCTGGGTCGTGAAGACGAAACCGGCGTGGGTGTGCTGACCAAGGACGACATCGTCGAGGTGATGAAGCGCCTGATCGACATCCGTAACGGCAACGATGAAGTGGACGATATCGACCACCTGGGTAACCGTCGTATCCGTTCCGTCGGCGAAATGGCTGAAAACCAGTTCCGTGTCGGTCTGGTGCGTGTCGAGCGTGCGGTCAAGGAGCGTCTCTCCCTGGGCGACCTGGACACCCTGATGCCGCAGGATCTGATCAACGCCAAGCCGATTTCCGCCGCAGTCAAAGAGTTCTTTGGTTCCAGCCAGCTGTCCCAGTTCATGGACCAGAACAACCCGCTGTCCGAAGTGACCCACAAGCGCCGTATCTCCGCGCTGGGCCCGGGCGGTTTGACTCGTGAGCGCGCCGGCTTTGAAGTCCGAGACGTACACCCGACCCACTACGGTCGTCTGTGCCCGATCGAGACTCCTGAAGGTCCGAACATCGGTCTGATCAACTCCCTGTCCGTGTACTCTCGTACCAACGAGTACGGTTTCCTCGAGACTCCGTACCGCAAGGTCATTGACGGTGTGATCACCGACGAAGTGGACTACCTGTCTGCTATTGAAGAAGGCAAGTACGTGATCGCACAGGCTAACGCCGCGACCACCGAAGATGGCCGTCTGAAAGATGAATTGATCCCGTGCCGTCACAAAGGTGAATCCACCTTTATGAACGCCGACCAGATCCAGTATATGGACGTGAGCCCGCAGCAGATCGTATCTGTGGCAGCGGCCCTGATCCCGTTCCTGGAACACGATGACGCGAACCGCGCATTGATGGGTTCAAACATGCAACGTCAGGCTGTACCGACCCTGCGTGCTGACAAGCCGCTGGTAGGTACCGGTATGGAACGCGCTGTGGCCGTTGACTCCGGTGTAACCGTAGTCGCCAAGCGTGGTGGCATGATCGACTACGTCGATGCCTCCCGTATCGTTATCAAGGTAAATGAAGATGAGCTGCTGCCAGGCGAAGCCGGCATCGACATCTACAACCTGACCAAATACACCCGTTCCAACCAGAACACCTGTATCAACCAGCGTCCTTGCGTGATGTTGGGTGAGCCGGTGATGGCTGGCGACGTACTGGCTGACGGCCCCTCTACCGACTTGGGTGAGCTGGCGCTGGGTCAGAACATGCGCGTCGCGTTCATGCCGTGGAACGGTTACAACTTCGAAGACTCGATCCTGGTGAACGAGCGTGTTGTTCAGGAAGATCGCCTGACCACCATCCATATCCAGGAACTGGCCTGTATCTCCCGTGACACCAAACTGGGTCCGGAAGAGATCACTGCCGACATCCCGAACGTGGGTGAAGCCGCGCTGTCCAAGCTGGACGAGTCAGGTATCGTCTACGTGGGTGCCGAAGTGAAGGGCGGCGACATCTTGGTTGGTAAGGTGACTCCGAAAGGTGAAACCCAGCTGACTCCGGAAGAGAAGCTGCTGCGCGCCATCTTCGGTGAGAAGGCCTCCGATGTGAAGGACTCCTCCCTGCGTGTGCCGAACGGTGTGTACGGTACCGTGGTTGACGTGCAAGTCTTTACCCGCGATGGCGTGGAAAAAGACAAGCGCGCCAAAGAAATCGAAGAGATGCAGCTGAAGGAAGCGAAGAAGGACTTGACCGAAGAGTTCAAGATCCTGGAAGACGGCATTTTCGGCCGTTCCCGCAACCTGCTGCTGGCCGCCGGTTACAGCGAAGATCGTCTGAACAAGCTGGAGCGTTCCAAGTGGTTTGAACTGGCCATCGAAGATGAAGCCAAGCAGACCGAACTGGAGCAGATCGCTGAGCAGCACGTTGAGCTGAAAGCCGAGTTCGACAAGAAGTTCGAGAACAAGCGTCGCAAGATTATCCAGGGTGATGATCTGGCGCCGGGCGTACTGAAAATCGTCAAGGTTTATCTGGCAGTCAAGCGTCGCATCCAACCGGGTGACAAGATGGCGGGCCGTCACGGTAACAAGGGTGTTATCTCCAAGATCTGCCCGGTCGAGGATATGCCTCATGACGAATTCGGCCGTCCGGTCGACATCGTACTGAACCCGTTGGGTGTACCGTCTCGTATGAACATCGGTCAGATCCTCGAAGTTCACCTGGGCCTGGCGGCCAAGGGGATCGGCGAGAAGATCGATCGCATGGTCAAAGAACAGCGTGAGCTGCACGAGATGCGCAACTTCCTGCAACAGGTCTATGACCTGGGCGAGAAGGACTCCCAGCAAGTGAACATCGCCGAGCTGTCCGACGACGACGTGCGTACCCTGGTGGGTAACCTGCGTAAGGGTCTGCCGGTCGCTACGCCGGTCTTTGATGGTGCCAAAGAGCGCGAAATCAAGGCCCTGCTGAAGCTGGCCGATCTGCCGGAATCCGGTCAGATTGATCTGTTCGATGGCCGCACTGGTAACCGCTTCGAGCGTAAGGTAACCGTAGGTTACATGTACATGCTGAAGCTGAACCACTTGGTCGACGACAAGATGCACGCGCGTTCTACCGGTTCTTACAGCCTGGTTACCCAGCAGCCGCTGGGTGGTAAGGCTCAGTTCGGTGGTCAGCGTTTCGGTGAGATGGAAGTGTGGGCCCTGGAGGCTTACGGTGCGGCATATACCCTGCAGGAGATGCTGACCGTCAAGTCTGACGATGTGAATGGCCGTACCAAGATGTACAAGAACATCGTGGATGGCGACCACCGTATGGAGCCGGGCATGCCCGAATCCTTCAACGTATTGCTGAAGGAAATCCGCTCTCTGGGTATCAACATCGAGCTGGACGAAGAGTAAGAGCTCGCTCTTATTGTTCGAGAATTGACGTGGGCGCCCCGCTGTTTTGGCAGCCGGGGCGCCGAGGTTAGACTCCTGACAGGGGAAACACGTGAAAGACTTACTCAAGTTTTTGAAGGCTCAGACCAAGACCGAAGAGTTTGACAGTATCAAGATCGGTCTGGCCTCTCCTGACATGATCCGCTCCTGGTCATTCGGTGAGGTCAAAAAGCCTGAGACCATCAACTACCGGACTTTCAAGCCGGAGCGTGATGGTCTGTTCTGCGCCCGTATCTTCGGACCGGTGAAGGACTACGAGTGTCTGTGCGGCAAGTACAAGCGCCTGAAACACCGTGGTGTGATCTGTGAGAAGTGCGGCGTTGAAGTGACCCAGACCAAGGTCCGTCGTGAGCGTATGGGCCACATCGAGCTGGCCAGCCCGACTGCCCATATCTGGTTCTTGAAGTCCCTGCCGTCCCGTATCGGTCTGCTGCTGGACATGACCCTGCGCGACATCGAGCGCGTGCTCTACTTCGAATCTTTCGTGGTAATCGAGCCGGGCATGACCAACCTCGAACGCAGCCAGATGCTCTCCGAAGAGCAGTACCTGGATGCGCTGGAAGAGTGGGGCGACGAATTCGACGCCAAGATGGGTGCCGAGGCCATTCTGGCCCTGCTGCGCGCCATCGATCTGGAAGGTGAAGTCAAGACCATGCGCGAGGAGCTGGATCAGACCAACTCCGAGACCAAGCGCAAGAAGACCACCAAGCGTCTGAAGCTGATGGAAGCTTTCCTGCAGTCCGGCAACAAGCCGGAGTGGATGATCATGACAGTGCTGCCCGTGCTGCCGCCGGACCTGCGTCCGCTGGTACCGCTGGACGGCGGCCGTTTCGCGACCTCCGATCTGAACGATCTGTACCGTCGCGTGATCAACCGTAACAACCGCTTGAAGCGTCTGCTGGATCTGGCTGCGCCGGACATCATCGTGCGCAACGAAAAGCGCATGCTGCAAGAGTCCGTCGATGCCCTGCTGGACAACGGCCGTCGTGGCCGCGCCATCACCGGTTCCAACAAGCGCCCGCTGAAATCCCTGGCCGACATGATCAAGGGTAAGCAAGGTCGTTTCCGTCAGAACCTGCTCGGTAAGCGTGTCGACTACTCTGGTCGTTCCGTTATCACCGTAGGTCCGACCCTGCGCCTGCATCAGTGTGGTCTGCCTAAGAAGATGGCGCTGGAACTGTTCAAGCCGTTCATCTATGGCAAGCTGGAAACTCGCGGCCTGGCGACCACCATCAAGGCCGCCAAGAAGATGGTTGAACGCGAAGAAGCTGTCGTTTGGGATATCCTAGACGAAGTGATCCGCGAACACCCGGTCCTGCTGAACCGTGCACCGACCCTGCACCGTCTGGGTATCCAGGCGTTCGAACCGACCCTGGTTGAAGGCAAGGCAATCCAGCTGCACCCGCTCGTTTGTGCTGCGTATAACGCGGACTTCGACGGTGACCAGATGGCTGTTCACGTACCGCTGACCCTGGAAGCCCAGCTGGAAGCGCGCGCCCTGATGATGTCTACCAACAACATCCTGTCGCCTGCCTCCGGTGAGCCGATCATCGTTCCGTCCCAGGACGTGGTCTTGGGTCTGTACTACATGACCCGTGCCCGTATCAACGCCAAGGGCGAAGGTATGGTGCTGTCCGGTCCGAAAGAGGCCGAGAAGGTTTACCGTGCCGGCCTGGCGGACCTGCATGCGCGCGTCAAGTGCCGCATCACCGAGTACGTGAAGAACGAAGCCGGTGAACTGGTTGCCAAGACCGAGATGAAGAACACCACCGTTGGTCGTGCGATCCTGAGCCTGATCCTGCCGAAAGGCATGGAATACGCCCTGATCGACGAGCCGAAGGTGCTGAGCGCTGCCGAGCAAGCCGATCTGGACGCCAATCCGCAAAACTGGATCAAGTGCGTATCCAACAAGGCGCTGGGCAAGAAGCTCATCTCTCGTCTGCTGAACACCTGCTATCGCAAGCAGGGCCTGAAGGACACCGTTATCTTCGCTGACCAGCTGATGTATACCGGTTTCCACTATGCGGCCCTGTCCGGTGCGTCCGTTGGTATCGATGACATGGTCATCCCGGATGCCAAGAAAGACATCATCGCCGCGGCCGAAGCCGAAGTTGCCGAGATCCAGGATCAGTTCCTGTCCGGTCTGGTGACTGCGGGCGAACGCTACAACAAGGTTATCGATATCTGGGCCAGCGCCAACGAGCGCGTCTCCAAGGCCATGATGGAGAACCTGTCCAAAGAGCGTAACGTCAACTCGCTGGGTGACGAAGAAGAGCAGGCCTCGTTCAACAGCATCTTTATGATGGCCGACTCTGGTGCGCGGGGTTCCGCAGCCCAGATCCGTCAGCTGGCCGGTATGCGTGGCCTGATGGCCAAGCCGGATGGCTCCATCATCGAGACCCCGATCATCGCGAACTTCCGCGAAGGTCTGAACGTACTGCAGTACTTTATCTCCACTCACGGTGCTCGTAAGGGTCTGGCGGATACCGCACTGAAGACTGCGAACTCCGGTTACCTGACTCGTCGTCTGGTAGACGTGGCGCAGGACATGGTGATCACCGAGGACGATTGCGGCACTACCGACGGTCTGTGGATGACTCCGCTGATCGAGGGTGGCGACGTAGTCGAGCCGCTGCGTGAGCGCGTGCTGGGTCGTGTGGTGGCGGAAGACGTCATCAAGCCGGGTACCGAGGACGAGATCCTGGTGGCTCGCAACACCCTGCTCGACGAGCAGCTGTGTGACCTGCTGGAGCGTAACTCCGTTGACCGTGTGAAGGTACGTTCTGCCATCACCTGTGAGACCGACTTCGGTAACTGTGCTCACTGCTATGGCCGCGACCTGGCCCGTGGTCACCTGGTTAACAAGGGTGAGGCTGTCGGTGTTATCGCCGCCCAGTCCATCGGTGAACCGGGTACCCAGCTGACCATGCGTACCTTCCACATCGGTGGTGCCGCATCTCGTGCCGCAGCAGAAAGCAGCATCCAGGTGAAGAACACCGGTAGCATCAAGCTGCAGAACGCCAAGTTCGTTCACAACAGCGAAGACAAGCTGGTTATCACCTCTCGTTCTACCGAACTGACCATCATGGACGACATGGGCCGTACCAAGGAAAGCCACAAGCTGCCTTACGGTGCCGTGCTGGAAGTGAAGGACGGTCAGGCCGTGAACGCTGGCGATACCGTTGCCAACTGGGATCCGCACACTCACCCGATCATCACCGAAGTGGCAGGTCGTCTGCACTTCGAACACATGATCGATGGCGTGACCATCACTCGTCAGACCGACGAGCTGACCGGTCTCTCCTCTATCGTCGTGCTGGACGTCAACGAGCGTCCGAGCGCCGGTAAAGAGATGCGTCCGACCGTGAAACTGGTCGACCTGAACGGCAATGATGTGATGATCCCGGGTACCGATGTAGCCGCCCAGTACTTCCTGCCGGGCAAGGCGATCGTGAACTTGGAAGATGGTGCCAACGTGGGTGTGGGTGACGCGGTTGCGCGTATCCCGCAGGAATCCGGCGGTACCAAGGACATCACCGGTGGTCTGCCGCGCGTTGCGGATCTGTTCGAGGCTCGCCAACCGAAAGAACCGGCTATCCTGGCCGAGATCTCCGGTACCATCTCCTTCGGTAAAGAGACCAAGGGCAAGCGCCGTCTGGTCATCACTCCGACCGATGGTGGCAACGTCTACGAGGAGATGATTCCGAAGTGGCGTAACCTGAACGTGTTCGAAGGTGAAAAAGTTGAGAAGGGTGAAGTACTGGCGGACGGTCCCGAGTCTGCTCACGACATCCTGCGTCTGCGCGGTATCAGCCCGGTCGCCAACTACATCGCCAACGAAGTGCAGGACGTTTACCGTCTGCAGGGCGTTAAGATCAACGACAAGCACATCGAAGTCATCGTTCGTCAGATGCTGCGCAAGTGCGAGATCCTGACTGCTGGCGACACTGACCTGATCGAAGGCGAACAGGTTGAAGTGGCTCGCGTGAAGATTGCCAACCGTAAGCTGGTTGCCGAGGGCAAGACCCCTGCGACCTACCGTCACGTGCTGATGGGTATTACCAAGGCGTCTCTGAGCACCGAGTCCTTCATCTCCGCAGCTTCCTTCCAGGAAACCACTCGCGTTCTGACCGAAGCCGCCGTAGGTGGCAAGCGTGACGAACTGCGTGGTCTGAAAGAGAACGTCATCGTGGGTCGTCTGATCCCGGCCGGTACCGGTTTTGCGTACCACCATGGCCGGATCAACCAGCGTGCTGCCGCAGCTCGTGCTGTTGGCACCCCGCAGGTGACCGCTGATGAGGCTCAACAGAACCTGGCGGATCTGCTGAACGCAGCCGGTAGCTTCGACGAAGAGTAATCTCTTCTCCATGATTAAAAAGGGCTCCTTCAGGGAGCCCTTTTTGTTGGTGTTTTCCTCGTCAAAGTCAGGTCTGGCACGGTTTTCAGGATGATCCAGAGCAAAGTTGTAGAGTAAAAAATCAAAAAAAGTTGACTTTAATGCCCTGCAATTTAAAACTCGGAAAAGTTGAACGGTTATTACAGGGGTAGAACATGACTGTCGGTATCGAGGAGGCCATGCTTCCCGAAGAACAGCTGATCAGCCGCACTTTTACAGATGAAGACAGGGAATTGTTGCGCTCATATGACGGGCTCATCGATGGCTTGGCCGAGTTGTTCGGCAAGCATTGTGAAGTGGTGCTTCACTCCCTGGAGAATCTGCATGAGTCGGTGATCAAGATCGCCAACGGATTCAATACCGGACGCTCCCTGGGGGCGCCCATCACCGATCTGGCCTTGCGTATGCTCAAGGATATCGAGAGCACGGGGCAAGATTACACGCATAGCTATTTTGCCCGCAGCCGCACCGGTGCCCTGATGAAGTCGAGCACCATCGCCATCCGGAACAGCGAGCGGCAGGTGATCGGCCTTATCTGCATCAATCTGCACATCAATGCCCCCTTCCACGAGTTCGTGGCCGAATTTTTCCCGACGCCGCAGCAGGTTGCGCGTCAGTCTCCCGAGACGTTTGCCAACAGCGTCGAAGAATTGGTTGCCCAGACGGTGGACAATACCATCGATGAAATCAACCGCGATCCGACCGTGGCCAACAATGCCAAGAACCGGTTTATCGTGACCCAGTTGTTCGAGAAAGGAATTTTCGACATCAAGGATTCGATCAACCTGGTGGCAGACAAACTGAATATTTCCAAACATACCGTTTATCTCTACATCCGGCAGCGCAAGCAGGGTGAAGACGAAAACGAATAATCATTCCAGAAGGGGATACATGAATGGCTAAAGAAGTTATTGCAACCGACAAGGCACCCGCTGCGATTGGTCCGTATGTTCAGGCGACCAAGGTGGGTGAGATGATCTTTACTTCAGGACAGATCCCGCTTGATCCGGCTACCATGGAGATTGTCGAAGGCGGTATCGAAGCCCAGGCTGAGCAGGTAATGAAGAATCTGGTTGCCGTGCTGAAAGCGGCTGGCGCTGATACCGGCAAGGTGGTGAAGACCACCTGCTTCCTGAGCGACATGAATAACTTCGTGGCCTTCAACCAGGTTTATGCCCGTTACTTTGGCGACGCAGCTCCGGCACGCTCCTGTGTGGAAGTGGCCCGTCTGCCGAAGGATGTGCTGGTTGAAGTGGAAGCCATTGCCCACCTCTGATCGCTCTGGTTGAACAAGCCCCTCCTGGCAGGGGCTTTTTTGTTTTTGGCGTACAATGGACAGGCATCAGCACAGGAGCCTGATATGAGTTTGAGTTTTGCCCTCCTGGTGACCGGACCTGCCTATGGTACCCAGTCTGCCAGTACCGCCTATCGTTTTGCCCGTAGCCTGTTGGCGCAGGGGCATACCCTTTCCCATCTGTTTTTCTATCAGGACGGTGTCTACAACGGCAACGGCCTCCATGCGCCCGCTTCCGATGAAACGGATCTGGTGCGTCTGTGGCGAGAGTTGGCGATAGAGCAGGGGATCCGGATCGATGTCTGTGTCGCCGCCGCCATGCGCCGTGGCGTACTCGATGAACAGGAGGCCAAGGGGGTTGGACATGATCACTTCAATCTGCAGGCCCCCTTCTGCCTGAGCGGTCTGGGGCAGCTGGCCGAGGCGAGCTTGACGGCCGATCGGCTGGTCCAGTTCTAGGAGAGGGTCATGACCAAAAAAATTGCATTTATCTGCCGCCGTGGGCCTCATGGCCATGCGGCCGGGCGAGAGGGACTGGATGCCCTGCTGGCCACGTCGGCGCTTACCGAATCAGTGGCACTCTTTCTGATCGGTGACGGCGTGCTGCAACTGGTCAAGGAGCAGCAACCTGCCGCTATTCTGCAGCGTCACTATGCACCGACCTTCAAGATGCTGGAACTCTACGATATCGAGGAGGTCTATGTCTGTGCTGACTCACTGGCCGAGCGCGGGCTGACCCTCGATGATCTGCTCATTCAGGTCGAGAGCATGCCACGGGAGGCATTGGCTCGCTGCTGGGCACAATGTTCGGCTCACATCAGTTTCTGAGGTCTTCATGTTGCATCTGATTATGAACTCCCCCTTCCAGAGCCAGGCGTTGGCGCAAGCGTTGGCATACTGTCAGCCGGAAGACGAGCTGGTATTGATGCAGGATGCGGTGATTGCCGCATCGGCGTCACACTGGTGTGAACAGCTGGCAGGCATACCGCTCTATGTCATGCAGGAAGACCTGCAGGCTCGCGGATTGTCTCATCGCGTGGGGGCAGAGATCGATATGGCGGGTCTGGTCGCCTTGATTGCACAAAAAGGGTCCCCACTGACCTGGGGGGGGTGACAGGATTATTTTCAATATAATTCAGATGGTTATTATGGATTTCGGTGGTTTTCGCTGCGCCGTCCATGCCACGAATTGTATAAATCTTGACTCCCTAGACAACAGGGCATAAAATTTCGCGTCCCCGTATCTGCGGGGAGGATTTTTCACATGTTTATGAAGTCATTATCAGGAGCCTTTTGATGGCAACTATTAACCAGTTGGTTCGCAAGCCGCGCACTAAGCTCGTTGTTAAGAGCAACGTGCCTGCGCTGGAAGCGTGCCCTCAGAAGCGTGGCGTGTGCACCCGTGTATACACCACCACCCCGAAGAAGCCTAACTCTGCACTGCGTAAAGTATGCCGTGTACGTCTGACCAACGGCTTCGAAGTCACCTCCTACATCGGCGGTGAAGGTCACAACCTGCAAGAGCACTCTGTTGTTCTGATCCGTGGCGGTCGTGTAAAAGACTTGCCTGGTGTTCGTTACCACACCGTTCGTGGTGCGCTGGACTGTGCCGGTGTTAAAGACCGTAAGCAGGCTCGCTCCAAGTACGGCGTGAAGCGTCCGAAAGCTTAATGGTTCTCCGTTAAGTAAGGCCAAACGTTAATTCGTTTCTAGTTAGATAACTTTCTAGTTTTGGGTAACCCCTGAAGTTCACGGAGAATTGAAATGCCAAGACGTCGTGTTGTTGGTCAGCGTAAAATCCTGCCGGATCCCAAGTTCGGATCAGAGCTGCTGGCTAAATTCGTCAACGTAGTAATGGTTGACGGTAAGAAATCTGTTTCCGAAGCCATCGTATACGGTGCTTTGGACATCATTGCCGCTAAATCCGGCAAAGAGCACCTGGCTGTATTTGAAGAAGCTCTGGATAACATTCGTCCGGCGGTCGAGGTTAAATCTCGTCGCGTCGGTGGTGCAACCTATCAGGTACCGGTAGAAGTTCGTCCGGTTCGTCGCAATGCTCTGGCAATGCGCTGGTTGGTTGATGCCGCTCGTAAACGTGGTGAAAAATCAATGGCTCAGCGTTTGGCTGGCGAGCTGCTGGATGCCGCTGAGAACAAGGGTTCGTCTGTCAAGAAACGTGAAGACGTTCACCGTATGGCTGAAGCGAACAAGGCCTTCGCTCACTTCCGCTGGTAATCCGCTTGCGCAGGGTCTTCTGGCTCTGCGCACCTTTAATTATCTAGGGACAAGCGCCTTAGTAAGAGGATGACAATGGCTCGTACAACCCCCATTGAGCGTTATCGTAACATCGGTATCTCCGCTCACATTGACGCCGGTAAGACTACTACTACCGAGCGTGTACTGTTTTACACCGGTGTAAGCCACAAGATCGGTGAAGTTCACGATGGCGCTGCCACCATGGACTGGATGGAACAGGAACAAGAGCGTGGTATTACCATCACCTCCGCCGCGACCACCGCTTTCTGGTCCGGTATGGGTAAACAGTTCCAGCCGCACCGTATCAACATCATCGATACCCCGGGCCACGTTGACTTTACTATCGAAGTAGAGCGCTCCATGCGTGTTCTGGACGGTGCCGTAATGGTGTACTGTGCCGTAGGTGGCGTACAGCCACAGTCTGAAACCGTATGGCGTCAGGCTAACAAGTACAAGGTTCCCCGTATCGCGTTCGTCAACAAGATGGACCGTACCGGTGCCAACTTCCTGCGTTGCGTTGAGCACATCAAGACCCGTCTGAAAGGCACTCCGGTTCCTCTGCAGCTGAACATCGGCTCCGAAGAGAACTTCAAGGGTGTTATCGACCTGGTCAAGATGAAGGCCATCAACTGGAACGAAGCTGACCAAGGCGTTTCCTTCGACTACGAAGACGTCCCGGCCGAGCTGCTGGAACAAGCGCAAGAAATGCGCATGAACCTGGTTGAAGCTGCTGCAGAGGCCTCTGAAGACTTGATGGAAAAATACCTGGGCGGCGAAGAGCTGACCGAGGAAGAGATCAAGCAAGCTCTGCGTCAACGCGTGCTGAACAACGAAATCATCCTGGTAACCTGTGGCTCCGCGTTCAAGAACAAGGGCGTACAGGCAATGCTGGATGCGGTTGTTGAGTACCTGCCTGCTCCGACCGACGTTGCTGCTATCGACGGCCTGAAAATGGACGGCGAAACCAAAGACGTACGTCACGCTTCTGACGACGAGCCGTTCTCTGCTCTGGCGTTCAAGATCGCTACCGACCCGTTCGTTGGTAACCTGACCTTCTTCCGCGTGTACTCCGGTGTGGTTAACTCCGGTGACTCCGTGCTGAACTCCGTCAAGGACAAGCGCGAGCGTTTCGGCCGTATCGTTCAGATGCACGCCAACAAGCGTGAAGAGATCAAAGAAGTTCGCGCAGGCGATATCGCTGCTGCCATCGGTCTGAAAGACGTGACCACTGGTGACACCCTGTGTGACGAAAAAGCGCCGATCATCCTCGAGCGTATGGAATTCCCTGAGCCGGTAATCTCCATCGCGGTTGAGCCGAAAACCAAGGCTGACCAAGAGAAGATGGGCTTGGCACTGGGCCGTCTGGCTCAGGAAGACCCGTCCTTCCGCGTATGGACCGACGAAGAATCTGGCCAAACCATCATCGCCGGTATGGGTGAGCTGCATCTGGACATCATCGTTGACCGTATGCGTCGCGAGTTCAAGGTTGAAGCCAACGTAGGTAAGCCGCAGGTTGCCTACCGTGAAACCATCCGCAACACCGTTAAAGACGTTGAAGGCAAGCATGCCAAGCAGTCTGGTGGTCGTGGTCAGTACGGTCACGTTGTGATCGACATGTACCCGCTGGAAGAAGGCAAAGGCTACGAGTTCGTCAACGACATCAAAGGCGGTGTCATTCCTGGCGAATTCGTCCCGGGTGTTGACAAAGGCATCCAGGAGCAGCTCAAGTCTGGTCCGCTGGCTGGTTACCCGGTTATGGATCTGGGCGTGCGTCTGCACTTCGGTTCCTACCACGATGTTGACTCTTCCGAACTGGCGTTCAAGATCGCTGCTTCCATGGCCTTCAAGGCTGGCTTCATGAAAGCCAACCCGGTTCTGCTGGAACCGATCATGAAAGTAGAAGTCGAAACTCCGGAAGATTACATGGGCGACGTTATCGGTGACCTGAACCGTCGTCGTGGTCTGATCGAAGGTATGGAAGATGGCCCGTCCGGCAAGATCGTACGTGCCCTGGTGCCGCTGGCTGAAATGTTCGGCTACGCGACTGACCTGCGTTCCGCCACTCAAGGTCGTGCCTCCTACGCAATGGAATTCGGTAAGTATGCAGATGCCCCGAACAACATTGCCCAGGCTGTGATCGAAGAGCGCAAATCCAAGTAATTTAAGATTCCCCGCCTACGACGGTAGGCGGGTTTAACCTAGAAGGACTACGTCGTGTCTAAAGAAAAATTTGAGCGTTCCAAACCGCACGTAAACGTCGGCACCATCGGCCACGTTGACCACGGTAAAACCACCCTGACTGCTGCTATCACCAACGTGCTGGCCAAGCACTTCGGTGGTAAAGCTTTCGCCTTCGACCAGATCGACAAGGCACCGGAAGAGCGTGAGCGTGGTATCACCATCAACACCTCCCACGTAGAATACGACACCGCTACCCGTCACTACGCTCACGTAGACTGCCCGGGTCACGCCGACTACGTTAAAAACATGATCACCGGTGCTGCCCAGATGGACGGCGCTATCCTGGTAGTAGCTGCGACTGACGGCCCGAT
>NZ_CP095328.1:347500-492500 GCF_040581895.1 Aeromonas sp. 19NY04SH05-1
GCTCAGACAGCTAGGATGTTGGCTTAGAAGCAGCCATCATTTAAAGAAAGCGTAATAGCTCACTAGTCGAGTCGGCCTGCGCGGAAGATGTAACGGGGCTCAAACCAGGCACCGAAGCCGCGGATTTGCACTTAGTGCAAGTGGTAGGGGAGCGTTCTGTAAGTCTGCGAAGGTGTATCGAGAGGTATGCTGGAGATATCAGAAGTGCGAATGCTGACGTAAGTAACGATAAAGGGGGTGAAAAGCCTCCTCGCCGGAAGACCAAGGGTTCCTGTCCAACGTTAATCGGGGCAGGGTGAGTCGACCCCTAAGGTGAGGCCGAAAGGCGTAATCGATGGGAAGCAGGTTAATATTCCTGCACGACTTGTAATTGCGATGGGGGGACGGAGAAGGCTAGGTGGGCCAGGCGACGGTTGTCCTGGTGAAAGTGCGTAGGCGGTACCTTTAGGTAAATCCGGAGGTGCAACGCTGAGACACGAGACGAACGCACTACGGTGCGGAAGCCATTGATGCCCTGCTTCCAGGAAAAGCCTCTAAGCTTCAGATTACAAGTCATCGTACCCCAAACCGACACAGGTGGTCGGGTAGAGAATACCAAGGCGCTTGAGAGAACTCGGGTGAAGGAACTAGGCAAAATAGTACCGTAACTTCGGGAGAAGGTACGCTCTTGTTGGTGAAGTCCCTTGCGGATGGAGCTGACGGGAGTCGCAGTGACCAGATGGCTGGGACTGTTTATCAAAAACACAGCACTCTGCAAACACGAAAGTGGACGTATAGGGTGTGACACCTGCCCGGTGCCGGAAGGTTAATTGATGGGGTTAGCGCAAGCGAAGCTCTTGATCGAAGCCCCGGTAAACGGCGGCCGTAACTATAACGGTCCTAAGGTAGCGAAATTCCTTGTCGGGTAAGTTCCGACCTGCACGAATGGTGTAACCATGGCCATGCTGTCTCCACCCGAGACTCAGTGAAATCGAATTCGCCGTGAAGATGCGGTGTACCCGCGGCTAGACGGAAAGACCCCGTGAACCTTTACTACAGCTTGGCACTGAACATTGAACCTACATGTGTAGGATAGGTGGGAGGCTTTGAAGGCGTGACGCCAGTTGCGCTGGAGCCGTCCTTGAAATACCACCCTTGTATGTTTGATGTTCTAACGCAGGCCCCTGAATCGGGGTCGCGGACAGTGCCTGGTGGGTAGTTTGACTGGGGCGGTCTCCTCCCAAAGAGTAACGGAGGAGCACGAAGGTTGGCTAATCCTGGTCGGACATCAGGAGGTTAGTGCAATGGCATAAGCCAGCTTAACTGCGAGACGGACAGGTCGAGCAGGTACGAAAGTAGGTCATAGTGATCCGGTGGTTCTGAATGGAAGGGCCATCGCTCAACGGATAAAAGGTACTCCGGGGATAACAGGCTGATACCGCCCAAGAGTTCATATCGACGGCGGTGTTTGGCACCTCGATGTCGGCTCATCACATCCTGGGGCTGAAGTCGGTCCCAAGGGTATGGCTGTTCGCCATTTAAAGTGGTACGCGAGCTGGGTTCAGAACGTCGTGAGACAGTTCGGTCCCTATCTGCCGTGGGCGTTGGATGATTGAAGGGAGTTGCTCCTAGTACGAGAGGACCGGAGTGAACGAACCTCTGGTGTTCGGGTTGTCACGCCAGTGGCACTGCCCGGTAGCTAAGTTCGGAATCGATAACCGCTGAAAGCATCTAAGCGGGAAGCGAGCCCTGAGATGAGTCATCCCTGACCCCTTGAGGGTCCTAAAGGGCCGTTGGAGACCACAACGTTGATAGGTGGGGTGTGTAAGCGCGGCGACGTGTTGAGCTAACCCATACTAATTACCCGTGAGGCTTAACCATACAACACCCAAGAAGTGTTCTAAGGCTTGTAGCAAATAGAATGAACTACTCAAATTCAGTGATAGCGAAGCCAACAGGCAAATCGTTATTCACGTCAGCTTTCTCAGATTGAAGAATTTGCCTGGCGGCCATAGCGTCGTGGAACCACCTGATCCCATGCCGAACTCAGAAGTGAAACGCGGTAGCGCCGATGGTAGTGTGGCATTCGCCATGCGAGAGTAGGACACTGCCAGGCACCCAATTAAACGGTGATGTGAAAGACATGACCGGCTGCGAGGATGACACCTCAGAAGAAGCGGCAAATGATTTAGCGAAAGCTAACCGAATGCGGAGCGGTAGTTCAGTCGGTTAGAATACCGGCCTGTCACGCCGGGGGTCGCGGGTTCGAGTCCCGTCCGCTCCGCCACTACTTAAGAAGCCCAGTCGACAGACTGGGCTTTTTTGTTTTTAAGGCCTGCCAGATAGGGAAGGCTTTTTTGCTTTCTGGCATTTGCGAACGGGAATAAGGAAAGAAGAGAAAACTGCAGGACTGCGATTTGCCACTGGCAACACCCTCCCGGCTTGCAGTCTCTTATGCTTGAGCCGGACGGTGTCCGTCCAGTCAGAGAGTTGCTTGCTGCTGGCTTCTCAAACCCTGGCCTCAGGGAGGCATCGACTTTTCCCTATTCCTCTGCAGCCGTAAAAAAGCCTTCCCGATGGAAGGCTTTTTATCTTCATTTCGTACTGGTTAATACAGATATTCGGTTCTTTCAGGCTTTCTCTTTCTTGCCAAAGCTCAGGCCCAGCTTGATGGAAAGGGCGGCCAATAGCAGCAACATCATGATCAGAGAGAAGAAATTGCTGCCCATTTCCGGGTATTGCACCTTGAGCAGGGCGGAATGACCAAATACACCGATAAAGAAGCAAAGCAGGGTGCATATCGGGGTATTGCCCACCATGGGTTCCTGCCGATAGTGCAGGAACAGTTGGTAAGCCGCCAGGAAGAAGGCGATGAGAGGATAGAGGGAGAAGGAAACTTGCGAGTTGGTCAGCACAGCCAGCGATGCATCTCCGCAGATGCCAGTTAGCAGTGCCAGTATGAGAGGCTTTTTCGGGATCATTAGCTGTTCATGCATATCGTTCTCCATCCAATAGTTATGAGTGAGGGGCATGGCGTTTCTGGTTTTGAACCTCGGCACCCATGGCGATCATTCGCAGCTGGCGAATCGTACGCTCGGAGAGCGCACGGCACTCCTCGCTGGTCATGTCGAGGGCATCTGCCCCGGCGCTGAATACGATGGTGACCATGGCTTCGGCCTGAATATAGGCGTCTTCTCGCGGGGCCTGAGTGGTGGCCTCAAGGTAGTCGGTCAGCTCGGCAATGAAGTGCTGGATCTCGCGTGCCACGGCTTGGCGGAATGCGGCCGAGGTGCCTGAGCGTTCCCGCAACAGTAGCCGGAAAATGTTGGGATTGTTCTCGACGAACTCCATAAAGGTCTGCACCGAGGTGCTGATGACGCTGCCGCCACCGGCAATGCGTTGACGGGCCTGGCGCATCAGCTGACGCAGAGTCAGGCCGCCTTCGTCCACCAGGGTCAATCCCAGCTCCTCCATATCGCGGAAGTGGCGATAAAAGGAGGTCGGGGCTATGCCGGCCTCTCGGGCGACCTCCCGCAGGCTGAGATTGGAGAAACTACGGTTGGCGCACAGTTGGCTGAATGCAGCATCGATCAATGTACGCCGGGTCTTTTCTTTTTGTTGAGCGCGAATACCCACGAAATCTGTCACCTTCAGCTTGTCGAGGCCAGATGATAACCCGAAGGCGCCTCAGGATCAGGTTTGTATCCTATTTTTTTGCCAGCGAGCGTGTCCTCTTGTTGGCGTCGGGGAGTATGAGTCATGGTCGCCGCGATGAGGGATTCGGTGCGGCATTTTCTGGCGAAACTTGCCCTTGAGCCTGATATGTCCGTTCTGGAAGGGCTTGGTTGCAAGAGGCAATCAGTAAAAGAGAAAGCCACCAGTTCGGCGGCTTTCTCTTTACGTGATATGTGCCGTTTACCTTGCCTGAAGGTGGATTATTCCGGCATATCCTGCTCTTGCAGTGCGCTCAGGGTCTGTTGTTCCAGCTGGCTGAGGCCCAGTTGCTCACAAGCCTGCTCAAAACTGATCCCCAAATGGCACATCATGATATCGATCGCAGGCAGATAGTTTTTCATAGCTTCTTCCATGGTGATCCTCCGAACCCGTCTCTTATGCCCTGAGTGACTCGGGGCTGCAATTAGACTTTAGGCTTAGTCCGCTCGTTTGATAACCCCCTGCCACAGCGGACGACTATTTGTTAATCTACTCAATGAGATAGAATGGTTTCCGTATGGCAGCGAGCATCAGGTAAGGGGCAGGGCATGTTATTGAGTTTCTTGATCATCGCATCCGGTTGGTGGCATATCCGCGCCGCCTATGGTGCTGATTATCGCCAGTTTTATCTCAGCAAGCCGCTGACCATGCTGTTTATCATCGCGCTGGCATTCGGTTACCAGGGTTATGATCACGATGGATCCCACGCCTGGATCCTGCTTGGGCTCTGTCTCTCACTGGCGGGTGACGTGTTGCTGATGCTGCCGGCAGACCGTTTTATCGCCGGGTTGGCGGCATTTCTTGTCGCGCATCTCTGTTACATCGTCGGTTTTGCCCAAGGTCCCTTGTTGCTCAATCTGGTGGATGGGCTTTTGCTGTTGCTGGTCGCCGGCATGGTATTTGGCGTCTTGTGGAGCAAGCTGGGGGAGATGCGGATCCCTGTCTTCTGCTACATGTTGGTGATCATCTGCATGGCTTGGGTGGCAGCCGGTGCTTGGCATGCTTCTCTGACCGCAGGCAGTGCCGCAGCTCTGGTGGGGGCACTGATGTTCCTCTTCTCAGATACTATGCTGGCACTCGATCGCTTTCGTCGCCCCTTTCCCCAGGCTCGGGCCTGGATCATGAGCAGCTATTTTGCGGCGCAATTCCTGATAGCCGGGTCGCTGGCGGGCTGAGTATTACCGCTAACACAAAACGGGCCCAAGAGCCCGTTTCTGATTAGGGCATCATGCTTCTATCGGTTCGGCATCAGCTGCCCTGGGGGCTGGTTGCTTGAGCAGCAACATCAGGCCGCTGGCGATCAGCAGGAAGATGCCCATCACATAGAACACCTGGTTGTAGGCCATGATGGCTGCCTCGCGGCTGATGGTATTCGACAGCATGGCCCGGGCTTGTTGCCTGGCCAGCTCCGGGCCAGAACCTTGTGCCATCATGCTCTGGGTCAGCTGCAGCAGGTAGTTCTGTCCCTCTATGCTGCTGGCGGCCAGGGTACTGCTGATCTGGCTGACATGGACCCGGGTATCGTTGTCGATCATGGTCGCTATAATGGCGATGCCAAAGGCGCCCCCCAGGTTGCGCAATACGTTGAGCAGGGTAGAAGAGGAGGGGATTTCATCATGGGTCAGGCTGGCGGTCGCCACCAGCGAGAGCGGCACCATGATGAAGGGCTGGCCCAGCGCCCGTACGATGAGCGACTGGATTAGCTGGGGGCCGGCATAGTCGGCGCTCATGTTGACGTTCATAAAACAACTGGCGGCGAACACCAGAAAGCCGAAGCTTACCAGATAGCGCGGGTCTATCTTGTGGGTCAGCCTGGGCACCAGCGGCAGCACCAGCAGTTGTGGCAGGCCCATCCACATCAACACTTCCCCTATCTCCAGCGCGTTGTAGTTGTGGATCTGGGTCATGTAGAGCGGCAGTACATAGATGGAGCCCATCAGTGCCATGCCAAGCACCAGATAGGCAAAGCAGGCCAGGGCGAAACGCGGGTTGTGCAGCAGCCGCAGGTTGACCAGTGGATGGCGTCTGAGTAGTTGACTGATGACGAAGAACACCAGCGCGACCACAGAGATGACGGTGAGTCGCACGATGAAGCTGGAACCGAACCAGTCCTCCCTGTTGCCCTCTTCCAGCACCACTTCCAGCAGACCCAGCCCCACCGCCATGGTGACGATGCCGACGAGATCCACTCGCTTGATCACCCCCCAGTCCACCGGCTGCTTGTCCAGTCCGTGAGCCAGCATGGCCAGCACCAGCAGTCCGGGCGGCACGTTGAGGTAGAAGATGTAGTGCCAGGACATCTGTTCCGTCAGCCACCCACCCAGGGTCGGGCCGATGGCGGGGGCGAAGGTGGCGCACAAGCCGAACAGCGCCATGCCGGTGGCTCTCTTCTGCAGGGGCAGCAGGGTCACGATGAGCGAGAAGGCCATGGGGATCAGCGCCCCTCCGGTGAAGCCCTGCAGCGCACGGAAGACGATCATGCTGGTGAGGTTCCAGCTGAACGAGCAGAGCACGGAGGCGACGATGAAGGCCCCCGTGGTCCACAGCAGGTAGCGCCGCACGCTCAGCCCCCGGCTCAGCCAGCCGCTCAGCGGGATGGCGATCATCTCCGCCACCAGATAGGAGGTGGAGATCCAGGAACTCTCGCTCAGGGTCGCCGACAGGGCCCCTTGGATGTCTTTCAGTGAGGCATTGGTGATCTGGATGTCGAGGATGGCCATGAAGGCACCGATAAGGCCCCCCATGACCGCGATCCAGTTGCGGCGTGGAATGGGTTCCATCAGTTGGCCGCAACCAGAGGCTCGGGAGTACGGGTATCCACTATGACCTCGGTGGAGAGGCCCGGGCGCAGCTTGCCTGCTAAGGGGCCCGGTTCGGGAATGCGGATCTTGACCGGCACCCGCTGCACGATTTTGGTGAAGTTGCCGGTGGCGTTTTCCGGCGGCAGCAGCGCGAACTTGGCGCCGGTAGCGGGGGCCAGGCTATCGATGATCCCCTCGACCGGCTGATCCGGATAGGCATCCAGGATCACTTCCACTTTTTGTCCGGGTTGCATGTGAGCGAGCTGGGTCTCCTTGAAGTTGGCCTCGACCCACACCTGCTGCAGCGGCACCAGGCTGGCCACCTGCATGCCGGACTGGACGTAGAGCCCTTCCCGCAGGCTGCGTTTGCCGATGATGCCGTCGGCCGGTGCCCGCAGCTCGGTGTAGCTGAGCTCCAGCCTGGCCTGTTCAAGCTGGGCGGAGCTCAATGCCAGCTTGGCCTGATTCTGTTTGGCTTCAGCATCCAGCACCAGCAGCCGTTCACGAGCGGCCTGCAGGGCTGCCTTGGCTTCCTGCATCTGTGCCTGCGTGACCTGCAGGCTGGCGCGTACTTCGTCCAGACTATCTTGCGAGCTGTAGTGGCGCTGGTTGAGCTGGCCTATTCGCTGCACCTGCTGCCGGGCACGCAGTTGCTCGGCTTCGGCAGAGGCGACTCTGGCTTCGGCCTGCTGGATCAGGCTCAACTGCTGGACACGGGTCGCGGCCAGGTTCTCGATAGTGGCCTGAATAAGGTGAAGATCGGCCTGTGCCTCTGCTACCTGGCTTTGGAACTCGCGATCATCGAGGCGGGCGATCAGCTGACCCGCCTTGACCGACTGGTTATCGGTCACCAGCACCTCGCTGATATAACCGGACAGCTTGGAGCTGATCCCGGTCACTTCACTTTGCAAATAGGCGTTGTCGGTGCTTTCGAAATAGCGGCCATGAAGATACCAGTAACCGGCAAACAGCAGGCCAAGCAGGGCCAGCACCATGGCGGCCAGCAGGGGAATTTTCTTGTGTTGACTCATCGGGGGGATTCCTGAACTTAAGAGACGCAGGCTAACACCGGCCAACTGTTTCGATTAGTATCAGGTTATGAGAATAACTGTCTCATTGGTGAAACAATGGATCTCAATGCCGCATTAATCCTGGTTCGTATCGTCGACAAGGGATCTTTTACCGCCGCCGCCCAGGAGCTGGGGATGACCAAGGCGATGGTAAGCCGACGCATTGCCGAGCTGGAGCGTCGGCTCGGTGTGCGCCTGCTCTATCGCTCCACTCGCCAGCTCACGCTGACGGAAGAGGGAGAGCAATATTACCAACGCTGCAGCAAGGCGGTGGATGCCCTGACGGAGGCCGAGCTGATGCTGAGCGCCCGCCAGCAGGAGGTGACCGGCACCCTCAAGCTGGCCGTGCCCATCGAGACCGGGCAACTGGTCGTCGGCCGCATGGTCGCCAAATTTCTGCAGCGCTATCCCGCCATGCAGGTGGAGCTGGAGCTGACCAACCGGATCCTGGACCCCATCAGCGAGGGACTCGACGCCGTGGTGCGGGTGGGGGACATGAGCAATTCCAACCTGGCGGCGCGTCGGCTCTGGAGTACGGAGCGGCTGCTCTGTGCCAGTCCGGACTATCTGGCTCGCAGTCCGGCAATCGCCCGGCCGGAGGACTTGCTCCGCCATGAGCGGGTGGCAGTCAGCAGCGGTTTTCTGGCGTCCCACTGGTGTTTTGAACGGGATGGCAGAGAGGTTCTGGTTGACCCCCCATCCCGTTTTCGGGTTAATAATATTACCTGCGCCAGGGAGGCCGCAAAGGCGGGGCTGGGGGTCGCTTCGTTACCCGCTATGCTCTGTCTGGAGGAGCTGGAACGCGGTGAACTGGTCTCCCTGCTGCCTGAGTGGCAACAGCCGAGAGTACCCATCTATCTGTTGTTTCCGGAGCGGCGCCTGATGCCGCGCAAGTTGCGGGCGTTTATCGATTTCATGGTGGAGAACGGTGTCGAGTTCGGCATCGACAAGCTGCTGTAAGGGGGACCTATGGAAAACTGGATCAACCTCTATCGCGCCTCCCACTCTCTTGAAGCCCACGCGCTCAAGGGGGCGCTGGAAGTGGAAGGGGTCATGGTGCGCCTCAGTGGCGAGGGGCTGTCAGGCGCATTGGGCGAGCTGCCAGTCGATCTGCTTCAGGTCACCCTGATGGTGCGAGCCGAGGATCGCAGCAAGGCCGGCAGAGTCATCGAGCGTTACCAGCAGCGTCAGGGAAACGGCTGGCTCTGTGGTCAATGCGGGGAGGAAAATGGCGCCAATTTTGATGTCTGCTGGCGCTGTCATCACGATCCCCATGACGGTTGAACGGGCTAGCGCAGGGGGAAGTCGATATCTTCCCCTGCGTGTTCGTCATGATAGGTCGCCATATCCAGTTCGTTCTCGCTGCGCGCAATCAGCACTGAAACCAGTATATCCCCCGAGACGTTGACGGCGGTGCGCGCCATGTCGAGGATCCGGTCGATCCCTGCGATGAGCGCCACTCCCTCCAGCGGCAGGCCGACGGCAGTCAGGGTCAGGGTCAGCAGCATCAGGCCGGTGCCCGGGGTGCCGGCGGTGCCGATGCTGGCCAGGGTCGCGATGCTGATGATGGTCAGGTAATCCACCAGGTGCAGATCGACACCAAAGGCCTGGGCCACGAACAGGGCGGTGACGCCCTGATAGAGAGCCGTACCATCCATGTTGATGGTGGCGCCGATGGGCAGTACTTTGGCGGTGATGGCGGAAGAGACTCCCAGCCGTTTCTCGGCACAGGCCAGGCTGATGGGCAGGGTGCTTGAGCTGGAGCTGCTGGTGAAGGCCACGGCCTGGGCATCGACGATGCTCTTGAAGTAGTGCAGCGGATTGAGGCGTGCCAGCAGGAGCAGCAGGGCGCTGTAAACTCCCAGCACATGCAACAGGCAGCCGAGGTAGACGGCACCGATCACCTTGAACAGCGGCAACAGCAGGTCGATGCCATATTTGCCGATCATCCAGGCCATCAGGGCACAGACGCCGTAGGGCGCCAATGCCATCACCATCTGGGTCAGCTTGAACATCCCCTCCGACAACGAAGTAAAGAAGTGGATGGCGGGACGACCGCGGCGGCCGCTGGCGTTGAGCGCCACTGCGAGGGCCAGGGCGAAGACAAGCACCTGCAGGATCTTGCCATCAACCATGGCCTGAATGGGATTGCTGGGGACCAGCTGGCTGAGCACAGTGCCCAGGGTCGGTTGTTGCACCATCCCGACCCGTTCATAAGGGCCCATGTCGGCACCCATGCCGGGTTCCAGCAGCCAGCCCATCATCAGGCCGATGCAGATGGCGATGGCAGTGGAGCCCAGATAGAGGCCGATGGCCTTGCTGCTGATGACATCCAGTTTCTTGCCCTTGAGCAGGGCGGTGAGGCCGGCGATGACGGAGCAGAAGATGAGGGGCACCATCAGCATCTGGATGGTGTTGACGAACAGCACGCCGATGGGTTTGAGCAGCAGGGCCTGCTCTTTGAAGCCAACGCCGAGGGTGACCCCCAACAGCATGCCGATCAGGGTCTTGAGCCAGAGTGGGCGGCGGGTCCAGATCTGCCAGGGCTTGAAAGCCTCTCCATGGAACAGCATGACGCCAATATCCTTATTAATTTGTCTGCAATGGCAAAAGGGGCGCCAGTGTAGCGATCCCCGATGCGGGTTGCCACATTATCGACAAAGGAGTCGCCACGACCAGTCTCTTGACCGGGTAATGCGTGATTTATTGGTCTACATCAAGATCCCCGGCGCCCTGACAGGATTTAATGAGCATTAAATATGTTTATTAATGAGGTGCAAAATGTCGCAATCGGTACACGGTCACGAAGTGATGGAGATGATGCTGGAGCTGGGCGGACAGTTTACCCGTGCCAGCCTCAAGCAGGCGATGGCCGAGCGTTTTGGCGAACAGGCGCGTTTTCATACCTGCAGCGCCAGCGAGATGGATGCCGAGGCTCTGATCGACTTCCTGGCTGCCCGCGGCAAGTTCATCGAATCCGCCGACGGTTTCCAGACCCACGCCAACAAGATCTGCAACCACGGTTGACCCTCTGCGAGCGCATCATGGCGCTCGCTGAATACCTCCCATTTTGCTATATTTCGCCCCTTCTCTTTTTGCTATTCAAGGCGTAGCCAGGGCGTTGTATGGATACCTTCTCTGCCGCAGTCATGCTGTTTCTGATCATGGACCCGCTGGGCAACCTGCCGGTCTTCCTCTCCATTCTGCGTCACATCGATCCCAAGCGGCGACGCAAGGTGATGATCCGCGAGCTGCTCTTCTCCCTGGCGATCATGATGCTGTTCCTGTTTGTCGGCCAGCAGATCCTGAGCTTCCTCAACCTGCGTCAGGAGGCGGTGAGCATTGCCGGCGGTATCATCCTCTTCCTCATCGCCATCAAGATGATCTTCCCGGGAGAGGGCGGTGTGACCGGGCTTGCTGCGGGTGAAGAACCCTTCCTGGTGCCGATGGCGATCCCGATGATCGCCGGCCCTTCCATCCTCGCCTCCCTGCTGCTGCTCGCCAACCAGGAGCCGACCCGGATGGTCGACTGGTCGCTGGCCCTCTTCATGGCCTGGGGAGCCAGCGCAGTGATCCTGATGTTCTACGAGGTGTTCAACAAGCTGCTGGGTGAGCGTGGACTCACTGCGGTGGAGCGGCTGATGGGCATGCTGCTGGTGATGATCTCGGTCCAGATGCTGCTCGATGGCGTGCACCACTACCTGCAGGTGACGGCCCAGTCCTGATCGTTGACATGGGCGTGAGGCTCAAGCTGGCTCATGATCTGGGTCAGCAGGGTCTCGCGCAACCAGCGATGGCCCGGATCCTCGTCATGGCGCTGATGCCAGATCAACAGGTGGGAGATGCTGTCCAGCTCGATGGGCAGGGGGAGCTGCATCAGCGGATAGACCTGGGTCGCATGGCGGGCATAGAGACTTGAGAGTGTCACTATCATGTCGGAGTGCATCCCCATCCGTAGCGCTGCCTCGAACGAGGGGACGGTTGCCTCGATCCGCCGGTAGAGATCCTGTTCCGCCAGCTTGTAGTCCAGCATCCAGCGATCCCGTCCCTCGCAGTAGGTCTGTACATGGGGGTAGCGCAGATAGTGGTCCAGATCCCAGCCGGATTCCCGCAAGGCGGGGTGATGCTTTTGCACCAGGCAGGTCAGCCCGTCGATGGCCAGCAGCCGCTGGCAGATGCTGCTTGGCAGGGTATCGAGCCGGTAATCCGAGTTGATGCAGTTCTCCCGCACCGTGAAGGCGATATCCACCTGTCCCTGGCTCATCTCGGTCAGGCTGTTTTCGGTCCACTCTTCATAGCGCAGGCGGATCCGCGGCGCCTGGCGCTTCAGTTCGCTCAGGTAGAGCGGGGCAAACAGAGTGAAGGCGCTGTCCATGCTGGCGATGACGAACTCCCGCTCCGAACTGGCGGGATCGAACGCGGGGGGCTGGATCAGGTTGTCCAGCGACAGCAGTATGGGTTGCAGCTGCTGTTGCAGCGTCTGGGCTCGGGCGGAGGGTTCCAGCCCGTAGGCGGAACGGATGAAGAGCGGGTCGTCGAAAGTCTCGCGTAGCCGTCCCAGGGCCTTGCTGACGGCAGACTGGCTCAGGTGAAGGCGACGAGCCGCCTTGCTGCCGTTGCGCTCTTCCAGCAGCACCTGCAGGATGATGAGCAGATTGAGGTCAATGCGGGCCAGTTGTTCCAGTAGCATGATATGAATCCTGTTCAATACAAGGATGAATTTATACCATTAGTATTCATATCTTGGCGATCTTATCCTCTAGAGGTCTCGGGCCCGTCAGGGCCGCTGGTACAGGATGTAGCGGTTGAGGGGACAAAGTAGCACAAGCAATATGGCGGCCCCGGGCCGCCATATTTTTTGGGCGATTTATTTGCCAACTTGCACCCGTCTTGATTTTACCCAACAATCCTTGCGCGTTAATTTGATACAACCAGCAGATATCTCTGGATGAGAGGTTTCCCTATGGGACTCGGTGGAATTCATATCTGGCATTTGTTGATCCTCTTGCTGGTGGTCGTGCTGGTGTTTGGCAGCAAACGCCTGGCCAGCGCCGGCGAGGATCTGGGTACCGCCATCAGGGATTTTCGTAAAGCCTTGCGTGACGATGCAAATCATCCGAAATGAGTAGGAGTGGAAGTATGTCTGTAGACGATAAAGTTGAATTGAACGAAACCTGCGACAGCTGTGGTTGCTTTGCCGAGATTGGCACCATTATCGGCGAAGGTGATGACGTGATGGATCTGGTGATCGAGGCCGCTGAAGAGGACGCTGCCCGCGCCAAACTGGCTGCCTATGAAGCGCTGGCCAAGCAGGTCACCGACGAGGCCAAGGTGAGCAGCGAGCTGACCCAGGGCGCCGATGGGGTGATCCTGAAAGCCCGCCTGCAGTTCACCTGCACCGCCGAAAAACTGATTTTCGAGATGCGGGCTCGCGCCATCTGAGCACTGTAATGATGCGGCAGGTACGCCTGCCGCGTTGACCCTTCTGCCGTGGGTCGAGTTCTATAGTTAGTCTATTCCACCGTCGGTATTGACCGGCGCGAGTGGCCAACAAAAGGCGAACACATGCGGCAATGGATCTGGGGCCTGCTGGCTCTCTGGTGTCTTCCTCTGCTGGCGGCCGATCTCAAGCCGCAGCGTCTTCCCCAACCCGGGGACCTCGACAGTATCCTGCAAAAGCGTGAACTCAGGGCCCTGGTGGTCTATGAGCGCGGCTTCTACTTCCTCGACAAGGGGGCCCAATACGGCATCCTGGTCAACCAGCTGCAAGGGTTCGAACGCTGGTTGAACAAGACTTATCTCGCCAAGGAGAAGGTCAAGCTCAAGGTGGTTTACATCCCGGTCAGGCAGGACAAGCTGCTGGATTATCTGACGGAGGGGCGTGGCGATCTGGTGGCGGCCACCATGACGGTCACCCCGACCCGGCGGGAGCAGGTCAGCTTCTCCAGGCCGCTCATCTCTTCCATCGAGGAGTGGGTGGTGAGCCAAAATAGCCTGCCCTCCTTCAACCGCATCACCCAGCTCTCCGGCCGGCGGGTCTGGGTGCGGGCCAGCTCCAGCTATTACGAAAGCCTGCGCCAGCTCAACTGGCTGTTTCGCGAACTGGGACTGCCCCCCGTCTACATAGAGACGGTGCCCGAATATCTGCAGGATGGCGATCTGCTGGAGATGGTGGCGGCCGGGATTATCCCCCTCACGGTGACTGACAGCTACAAGGGGCGGATCTGGCTCGGGATGATCGATGGCCTCAAGGCGCACAAGCTGGTGCCCCTGCGCAGCAATGGCACCAGTGCCTGGGCACTGCGCAAAAACAGCCCCGAGCTGCTCAAGGCGGTCAACGGTTATCTGGCCAGCGTCAGCCAGCACAGCCTGTTCAGCGATCTGACCCTGCGGCGCTTGCTGGCCCACAGCGAGCGGATGAGCAACATATTGGCACCGGATCCCTTGGGGAGACTGGCAAAGATCCGCAAGGTTCTTGAAAAATATGCGGAAAAATATGACATCGACTGGTTGATGCTGGCGGCGCTGGGATACAAGGAGTCCGGTCTCAATCCCAACGTGCGCTCCCCAAAAGGGGCGGTCGGCATCATGCAGTTGCTGCCTGCCACCGGACGGGAAGTGGGGATTACGGGGGCCAGGCTGGCGAGTCTGGAGGGCAACGTGGAGGCCGCCTGCCGTTATATGCGGCTGATCCTCGACACCTATTTCAACGATCCCGGTCTGGATCGGCTCAATCGTCACCTGTTTGCCCTGGCCGCTTACAATGCAGGGCCCAACCGGGTGCAGGCATTGCGCAACAAGGCCCGCTCACTGGGGCTGGATCCCGATGTCTGGTTTGGCAACGTGGATCAGCTGGTGGCCAACGAGGTGGGGCAGGGGCCGATCAACTATGTGGGGACCATCTACAAGTACTATGTCGCCTACCGTTTCAGCCTGCTCCAGATTGAAGGCAAGGCTGCCGCAATCGAGGCGGTGCAGCCCTGAATTCCTGGCCGGATTGGGCCGGCAGGGTCACCGGAAGTTGCCAGCCGCCATCCCTGTGCTGCAAAAACCAGTGCACGGGGTCGGTGGTCGGGACGACATCTGGCTGGCCTGACTGGTCGAGATAGCGCACCATCGGGGTATCGTGCAGTTCCATCAGCAGCTCCTTGCTTGCTATTCAGAGAGGCTTGCCAGCGTTATGACACTCCCCGATGACAACAGGATGACAGCATGATCCCGGGATCCTTCGCCCTGATCGCGGATCCCCTGCTGGCACTCAAGGTGCGCTGCCAGTGGATCCGCACTGCTCGCGAGCGGATCCAGGCCCAGTACTACAGCTGGGAAGAGGACAGCAGCGGCAAGCTACTGCTCAGCGAACTGCTCCATGCCGCCAGGCGCGGGGTCAGGGTCGAGCTGCTGGTGGATGATCTCTATGCTGGCGACAACCGCTTTCTGGAGATGGTGGCCCACGAGCCGGGGATCGAGGTGCGCCTGTTCAACCCCTTCTGGTTGCGGGGTTGGCGGCCCTTGGCACTGCTGCTGGAGGGGCTATTCAGCTTTCGCCGCATCAATCACCGCATGCACAACAAGCTGCTGCTGGTGGATGGCAGGCTGGCGCTGATCGGCGGTCGCAACATCGGTGATCGCTACTTCCATCTCGACGATCAGCCCCCCTTTGTGGATCTGGATCTCGCCTGCCGGGGAGCGCTGTGCCAGGAGATGGCGCAGGGATTTGCCCAGTTTTGGCACAGCCGCTGGAGCCATCCCATTCGCCACCTGTTGCGACGACCCCCGCAGCCTGCCGAGGCCCAGGTGGTCAATGACTTCCTGCTCACCATGACGGATCCGGCCATTGCCGCCGTCTATTCACTGCCGGCCAACCTGTTTGTCGATGAACCCCTGGCGCTGCAGTGGCACGACGGCGTGGCGGAGGTATGGTTCGACCGGCCCGGCAAAGGATTGATCTCGCGACCCGTCACGGCCCGCCAGCTGTGGCAGCGACTGGCAGACAATCCGCACTCATTGTCGTTGGTGACCCCTTACCTCATCCTGACCCGTGGCTTTCGCCGCCGCCTGTTGCAGTTGCGTCAGCGGGGCGTGACCATCGATATCCTCACCAACTCCCTAGCCAGCACGGATGTGCCTCTGGTCTATGGCGCCTACCGACGCTATCGTGGCTGGCTGCTGCGCCAGGGGATCCAGGTGCACGAGTTTGGCGATGACAGCCACAGTCTGCATGCCAAGCTGATCCTGCTGGGGCGGGAACGGGCCCTGTTTGGCAGCCTTAACCTAGATCCCCGCTCGCTGTTTCTCAACACCGAGCTGATGCTGCACCTGCGTTGCCCGACCCTGTGCGAGCAGCTGAGGTCGTGGCTGATGCACTGGCAAGAGCAGGCCAATAGCGCACCCCGCAAAATCGATGGCTGGCCCCGGCGACTGGTGGCCCGACTCAGTGACTGGTTGCCCCTGAAGCGCTGGCTGTGAGGCGGATGTTTTTTGTGCGAGATCTCGCAAAGCCTTGTACGCCTTTGCTTATCCTCCGTGCGGGTGAATAGCTATTCATTTCTTTATATGCCTGTTTTTAAATGAATTATTGTTAATGTGAAGGCGGTTTTTTGTATCAACACGGGAACTGTAGGGCATAAAAACGTTTTTTTATTTTATTTGTCTGCGTAATATTTCACTTGCAAGGACAAACACGGCGGCCCGTCTGCCGTGTGGATGAAGGCAACAAAGGGTGACCGGTCGACTGCATCGATGCAATCGACACTGACTTCGGATGGGTAGCGGACTCTGGGGAAGTGGGGTAAGGCATCCGGCGTGGCCGGACTCCAATATGGAACATGCTATTTGCGAGGGGGTGACATGGAAATGTCACCCCACTTTTTTTAGGGGCCGTTTTTCCTCTTGGGCCACCTTCGCCGCCATGGTCTATGCCGGACAAAAAAACAGGGCCGCATCACGCGGCCCTGTCAGGGATCAAGCAGGTTGTGGTGCCAGGCGTCGGCGTTGCAGCCAGACGATGACCCCGAACAGCAGGAAACCCGGGAGCCACATCAGCTCCTTGTTCCAGCGATCGGTCGGAGCCTTGACGGCGAGGATCTCTTGGTCAAACTCCAGCCCCATGCCGGCGGCAGGACTGCCGAAGGCCACGTTGTCGATCAGGGTCTTGCCATCCTGCTCATAGAGGCTCAGGCCCAGATTGGCCAGACGCTCTTCACCGTTCGCACCATCGGGCACGGCAACCAGCAGGGTGAACTTGCGGGGCTTGCCCACCGCATCTTCCCCTTGGATCCGCAGCCGCAAGGTGCTCTCCACCTCCAGTTCACCCATGGTTTGGGCCAGCTGGGCGGGCGGCGTCTCGCGATAGGGATCGTGCACCATGTCCATCCAGAAGCCGGGGCGGAACAGGGTAAAGGCAACCAGCAGCAGCAACACGCTCTCGTACCAGCGGCTCTTCACCAGGAAGTAGCCCTGGGTCGCGGCGGCGAAGATCAGCATGGCGATGGTGGCCACGATGAAGATCATCACCCCGTGGGCAAAGTCCACGTCGATCAGCAGCAGATCCGTGTTGAAGATGAACAGGAACGGCAGTGCCGCGGTACGCAGGCTGTAGTAGAACGCCGTGATACCGGTCTTGATGGGATCACCCTTGGAGACAGCGGCCGCGGCGAACGAAGCCAGCCCCACCGGCGGGGTCACGTCCGCCATGATGCCGAAATAGAACACGAACAGGTGCACGGCGATGAGCGGCACAATGAGGCCGTTCTGCTGACCCAGGGTGACCACCACGGGCGCCAGCAGGCTGGAGACCACTATGTAGTTGGCGGTGGTGGGCAGCCCCATACCGAGGATCAGGCTCAGCAGGGCAGTCAGCAGCAGCATCAGCAGCAGATTGCCCATGGAGAGCATCTCCACCAGATCGGCCAGCACCAGGCCAACCCCGGTCTGGGAGACGGCGCCGACTATGATGCCGGCAGTGGCGGTGGCGATACCGATGCCGATCATGTTGCGGGCACCGGCCACCAGGCCTTCGCGCAGGTCGATGACGCCGTCCCGTACGGTGCCGTAGTCATGTTTGCCGTCGGTGCGCAGCCAGTTGAGCAGCGGACGCTGGGTCAGCAGGATGATGACCAGCATGACGGTGCCCCAGAAGGCGGACAGGCCGGGGGAGAGGCGCTCGATCATAAGACACCATACCAGTACCACCACCGGCAGCAGGAAGTGCAGGCCGGAGAGCAGCACGGTGCGGGTGTCGGGCAGCTCGGTGAGCGGCTTGTCAGGATCTTCGGCTGCCAGCGGTTCATTGCTGGCGGCGATCTTCAGCAGGCCCACATAGGTGGCGGCCAGCAGCAGGGAGATCCCCGGCAGGGCATAGTCGCCCAGGGCCGGCTTGAGCCAGCCCAGACCGTAGTAGACCGCCATCGACAGCCCGCTGATGAGGGCGGCGCCGAAGGCAAAGCCGGTCAGGCGACGCAGCCAGGGCTTGGGCTGATGGCCACCGATGGGTTGCATGCCGAGCTTGAGCGCTTCCAGATGGACGATGTAGAGCAGGGCGATGTAGGAGATGGCCGCTGGCAGGAAGGCGTGCTTGATGATATCCACGTAGGGAATGCCGACGTACTCCACCATCAGGAAGGCCGCAGCGCCCATCACGGGCGGCATGATCTGGCCGTTGACCGAGGAGGCCACTTCCACCGCCCCGGCTTTCTCCGAGCTGAAACCCACCTTCTTCATCATGGGGATGGTGAAGGTACCCGTGGTGACCACGTTGGCGATGGAGGAGCCGGAGATGAGGCCGGTGAGGCCGGAGGCGACCACCGCCGCCTTGGCCGGGCCGCCACGCAGGTGACCGAGCAGGCTGAAGGCGAGCTGGATGAAGTAGTGACCGGCACCGGCCCGCTCGAGCAGGGCGCCGAACAGCACGAACAGGAACACGAAGCTGGTGGAGACCCCGAGGGCGATGCCGAACACCCCTTCGGTGGTGATCCACTGGTGATTGGCCAGCGCGGTAAAGCTGACCCCGCGGTGTGCCAGCAGACCCGGCATCCAGGGGCCGGCCAGGCTGTAGACCAGGAAGACGATGGCGATCACTGCCAGAGCCGGGCCGAGGGCGCGGCGTGCCGCTTCCAGCAGCAGGGGAATGCCGATGCAGGCGGTGACCAGATCCGAGGTGGTCAGGTTGCCGGGGCGCTGGGCCAGCGCCTCGTACATCACGAACAGATAGGATGCGGCACCGGCGGCGATCAGCCCCAGCGCGATATCGCTGAGGGGGACTCGATCCCGCGGGGAGGAGCGAAACGCGGGAAACACCAGATAGGCCAGCAACAGGGCGAAGGTGAGATGAATGGCGCGCGTTTCGGTGTCATTGAGTACGCCAACCCCGAAAATGAAGGGGAGCGGCGAGGCGATCCAGAGCTGGAACAGGGACCAGGCCAGTGCCAGGGCAGTAATGAGCCAGCCCATGGCTCCCAGCGGCAGGCGGGCGCCTACATCCTGGGCGATCAGTTCCTCGGTAGAGAGTTGTTTGTCTTGCATAGGGTCAACTTGTGCCATCGAGTACAACAAAAACGACACCCGCCGCCGCAAACCGCGCAGCCAACGGGTGTCGAAGGAGTGACAAAGGCCCTGGGGCCTTCAATCAGAGCCAGCCGCGCTCTTTGTAGTAGCGAGCAGCGCCTTCATGCAGCGGAGCGGAGAGCCCCACCTTGATCATGTCGGCTTCCTTCAGGTCGGCGAAGGCCGGGTGCAGGCGCTTGAAGCGGTCCAGGTTGTCAAACACGGATTTGACCAGCTGGTAGACCACTTCCGGATCGGTTTTGGCGCTGGTGGAGAGCACCGCCTTGCCACCGATGGACGGGGTCGGCTTGTCGCTGCCCTTGTAGAGGCCACCCGGGATCTCGGCCTTGGTGTAGTAGCTCTTCTCGGCCAGCAGCTTGTCGATGTCAGCGCCGGTGACCGGTACCAGTACCGCATCCGTGGTAGTGGAGGCTTCCTGGATGGCACCGTTCGGGTGACCGACGAAGTAGCTCATGGCGTCGATGTTGTTGTCACCCAGCGCGGAAGCCTGCTCGGCCGGTTTCAGCTCGGAGACCAGACCGAAGTCGCTCTTCTTCCAGCCCTTGACCGCCATGATCTCTTCCATGGTGTCACGCTGGCCGGAGCCCGGGTTGCCGATGTTGACGCGCTTGCCTTTCAGATCGTCGAAGCCGGCGATCTTGGCGTCCTTGCGGGCCAGGATGGTGAACACTTCGCTCTGCAGGGAGAAGACGGCGCGGATGTCGTCCATGGCACCTTCGGCCTGGAACGGGGGCAGCCCCTTCATCGCCTTGTACTGGTGGTCGGACTGCATGATGCCGAAGTTGAATTCGCCACTGCGAATGCCGTTGACGTTGGCGACACCGCCGCCGCTGGCCGGGGCGTTGCACTTGATCTCATGCTCGGTGGAACCACGATTGAGGAAGCGGCAGATAGACTGACCTGCCACATAATAGACGCCGGTTTGACCGCCGGTGCCGATGGTCACGAAGCGCTCCTGCGCCTGTACCGGACCACCAAATGATACGCCGACCAGAGCAGCCGACAGTGCGCACGCCAAGGATAATCCTTTCATTTTTTCTCCCTTTTTCTTGGATTTGGTTTACCCGATCCGCGGGTAAATTGATGGTAAGCCCGTTCTGCGCCGGGTTTGCCATTGCTTCATGTGTGCTGCATGACAAGGGCGGGATCCTGTGTGCCCTTGCCTGCGGTCATCGCGTCCTGCGGTGACTGTTGTGGCGTCCTGCCACTGGGGGTGTTTGGCCAATAGCAGGCCGGATAAAAAGTTGTAAGCACTCCGATTAAGCACATTTTGCCAACATAAATCAAACTAAATGGCAAACTAACGGAGTTAAATCTCGAGAAACATGACCGCGATCATTCATTTCCCTGTTGCAGATTAAGGGGAGTCGACGCGAAATGGAAGAGAGAAAAAGAGAGTCTGGATTCTTTTGTAGCCCTTGCGTGGCAAGGGCTACCGTGCAATGGACTCAGGGGGCCGAGTTGGCCAGATCCAGAATAAAGGCGTACTCCAGGGCGATATCCTCATAGGCCTTGAAGCGGCCGGACTTGCCGCCGTGGCCGGCATCCATGTCGGTATTCAGCAACAACTTGTTATCATCCGTCTTCAGCTCCCGCAGCTTGGCAACCCACTTGGCAGGCTCCCAATATTGCACCTGGGAGTCATGCAGCCCGGTGGTGACCAGCAGATTGGGGTAGGCCTGGGTCTTGACCTGATCGTAGGGGCTGTAGGACTTCATGTAGTCGTAGTAGCGCTTCTGGTTCGGGTTGCCCCACTCGTCGTACTCGCCAGTGGTGAGGGGGATGGACTCGTCCAGCATGGTGGTGACCACGTCGACGAACGGCACCTGGGCCACTACGCCTCGATAGAGCTGGGGCGCCTGATTGATCACTGCCCCCATCAGCAGGCCGCCGGCGCTGCCGCCCATGGCATAGACCTGATCTTTTGCGCCATAGCCCTGCGCTACCAATGACTCGGTGACGTCGATGAAGTCGTTGAAGGTATTCTGTTTTTTCAACAGCTTGCCATCTTCGTACCAGTGGCGGCCCAGCTCCTCACCGCCACGGATGTGGGCGATGGCGTAGACGAAACCCCGATCCAGCAGGCTCAGACGGGAGCTGCTGAAGTCGGGATCCATGCTGGCGCCATAGGAGCCGTAACCATAGACCAGCAGCGGGTTGTGGCCGTTTTTCTTGAACTTGTCCTTGCGATAGACCAGCGAGACCGGCACGGCTACGCCGTCCCGGGCGGTTACCCAGAGCCGCTCACTGGCGTACTGCTCCGCCTTGAAGCCCGCCACCGGTTGCTGCTTGAGCAGGGTGCGCTTGCCGCTGGCCATGTCGAGCTCATAGGTGGATGAGGGCGTGGTCATGGAGGAGTAGCCATAGCGCAGGGCGCTGGTCTCCGGCTCCGGGTTGTAGGCGAGCCAGGTGACGTAGGCCGGGTCGTCGAAGGCGATCTCTTTCTGCTCGCCGCTCTGCCAGTTGATCTGGCGCAGCCGGGTCAGCCCCTGGTTGCGCTCTTCCACCACCAGCCAGTCCCGGAACAGGGCGTAGCTCTCCAGCAGCACGTCGGGATTGGGGGCGATCACCGGCTTCCAGCGATCGACCGGGCTCTCTTTGGTCTCGTACAGGCCGAAGTTCTTGCCGTCCTTGTTGGAGCGCACATAGAAGCGGCCACGGTAGTGATCCAGGGTGTATTCGTGATCTACCTTGCGCGGCAGGAACAGACGGGGTGCCTGCTCCGGCACGTTGGCATCGATGAGGCGCGCCTCGCCGGTGGTGGTGCTGGAGAGATTGATGACGATGAAGTCTTCCGAGGTAGTGGCGTAGAGGCTGACGTAGAAGGTGTCGTCCTTCTCCTCATAGACCAGCTCATCCCTGGCCGGATCCGTGCCCAGGGTGTGGCGATAGACCTGATAGGGCAGCAGGGTCTTGGGGTGCTTGCGCACGTAGAACACCGTTTTGCTGTCGTTGGCCCACACCAGGTTGCCCGAGGTGTTCTCCAGGGTATCCGCGGCCCACTTGTCGCTCTCCAGATCGAGGAACTGGATCCGGTACTGGCGGCGGGAGAGGTAATCTTCCGCCACCGCCAGCCAGCGGTTGTTGCGGCTCACTTCCAGCGCCCCAAGGGCGTAAAATTCGTGTCCTTCGGCCCGCTGGTTGCTGTCGAGCAGCAGCTTGGACGCCTGCTCTCCCTGCTTGGTGCGCGAATAGATGCCGTACTCCTTGCCCGGCTCGTAACGGGTCTGGTAGCGGTAGCCGTTCTTCACGTAGGGGACGGACTCGTCTTGCTGGGGAATGCGGGCCACCATCTCCTTGTAGAGGGTTTCACGCAGCGCCTTGGTCGGCTTGAGCATGGCCTCGGTGTAGGCATTTTCGGCCTTGAGGTAGGCCAGCACCTCGGGATCCTGACGATCGTCATCGCGCAGCCAGTAGTAGTTATCGACCCGGGTATCCCCGTGTTTCTTCAGCGTATGCGGGTGTTTGGCGGCAACGGGGGGTTGGACAGGGATTTCGCTTCTCGGCATGGCAGACTCTTGGTTGGCATAGGAACAGGGAACGGCTGTCAGACAGGCTAGCAGCAGTATCCCTCGAGAAAAGGGGAACATGTCGCATCCTTTGCGCGTTAACAGGGTTGGCGAACCGGCGTATCGGCTCCTTGAACTGGCCAACAATCTGCCCCTTGTCGCCGGTGGTTGCAAGCAGTCCCTTGTTATCGCAGGAAAAACCATCAAAAAAGGCCGCTATCTCGCGATAGCGGCCTCTTCTCTGGCCATGAGCGACAAGGGTCCGCTCAGGTGTGCCTCACATGATGGGGGAGTGCCGGTTCATGGCCAGTATTCGTCAGCCGGGATAGCTCGACCAGACCCTGGTCGTGCCCTCGTTGCTGATGCTCAGCACCTGGTAGGGTTGGCCCGGAATGTCCATGCCGGGTGCGCTCTGGGGCATACCCGGAATGGTCAGGCCGCGGATCGCCGGCTTCTCTTTGAGCAGCTTCTTCACATCGGCGGCGGGCACGTGTCCCTCGATCACATAGCCGTTGACCACCCCGGTGTGGCAGGAGGCCAGTTGCGGGGCGATGCCGTATTTCTGTTTGACCGGTTCAAGCTGCTCGGTTTCGATGACCTCGAGTTCGAAGCCATTCTCTTCCATGTGCTTGTTCCAGGCCTGGCAGCAGCCGCAATATTTGGATTTGTAGACGGTCATCTTCTCGGCCGCGAGAGCGGAAAAGCTGACGGTGCCGGCCAGCAGGGCCAGCAGCAGGGATTTGTACATAACTCACCTCAGATTGAATAAAACATGCCCAAAAGCGGGGGATTTTGACTCAAGTCCGGGTGCGGGGAGGGCGCTCCAGCCGTTCTGCCGGAGCGTCCGGCATGAACAGGGAGGGGGGGAGGAAATCCGGGGTATCGGGTTCCAGCATAGCCACCGTCAGGCTGTCATTGCCGAGCACCGTCATGGAGAGCGCCGAAGTAAAGCTGCCGCACGGCATGGCTTTCTCCAGGGTGCGCTCGCTCTGGCTGCAGTGGCTGCTCAGGGTACAGAGGTCGGTCGCGGCCCGGCTGCCAAACGACATCAATACCAGCACCAGACTCCACAGGGGGAGCCAGCGACGGGCATGAGCGAGTTGGCGACGAGTGAGAACCATGGAACGACTCTGACGAAATTGGGGCGTTATGGTAACCCTGTGCCAGGGGGGAGGGTCAAGCCCTCCCCGCTGTTCCGGTCAGGCTGGATTAAGGTTGCTGACGGGTTGCCGCCAGCACGATTTCACGCACGCAGACGTCGGCCGGCTGGTTCCAGGCATAGAGCACAGCCTCGGCGATCACCTCGGGTGCGATCACGCCGCCCATCTGCTCTTTCCAGTCGTGGTAACCGGCCTTGATGCTCTCATCCGTGGTGTGGCTGAGCAGCTCGGTCTCCACCGCTCCCGGGGCGATAGTCACCATCCGCACCCCCAGGTCGGCCACCTCTTCCCGGATGTTTTCGGTCAGGGCGTGAACCGCGAACTTGGTGGCGCAGTAGGCAGCATGGTTCGGGAAGGTCTTGCGACCGGCGATGGAGCTGATGTTGATGATGGTGCCACTGCGGCGAGCCTTCATCCCGGCCAGCACCCCATGGATGCCGTTCAGCACACCCATTACGTTGATGTTGAGCATCTGCTGCCATTCGGCGGGATCCTGCACGTCGGCCTGACCCAGCAACATGACGCCGGCGTTGTTGACCAGGCAGCCCACCGGGCCGAATTGCGCCTCGGCCTGCTGAATGGCCGCCTTCATGGCGTTTGTATCGGTGACGTCGACCCCGATGCAGAGCGTATCGGGCAGGCCCAGGGCCTGCATGGGCTCGACCCGGCGGGCCAGCAGCAGTAGCGGGTGGCCGGCGGCGGAGAAGGCGCGGGCAATGGCGGCACCGATCCCGGCTGAGGCACCGGTGATCACGACGAGGGACTTGGACATGATGTTTCCTTCTGATTCGATAGTCGGTTTGGGCAAATAGACGGCTGGCCAGCACGCAGTGGAGTCACTATAGTCTCCGCATCCATCAGTGATAAATATTGTTTTCCGCTGGTTATCATCTGAAAAAACTATGGTTGGGCTTATGCTGGATCTGAGATTGCTGCGTTTCTTCATCGCCATCTATGAAGAGAAGAACATCACGGCGGCGGCGGAGCGTTGCCACGTCAGCCAGCCCTCCCTCTCGGCGGGGTTGCGCCAGCTGGAAGAGGTGCTCGGTGACAGCCTCTTTATCCGGGGCAAGAAGGGGGTGGAGGCGAAGGAGCCGGCCCACTATCTCTATCCCCACGCGGTCAAGCTGGTGGAGGAGGCGCGCCGCCTGCCCGAGCTGTTTCGCCAGAAAGCGACGCGGGCGAGACTCAATATTGCCATCATGCCTGACCTGAGCCGACGCCGGGTGGCGGCTCTGCTGCAGCGGGTGCAGGGGGTCTTGCCGGAGCTGGATCTCACCCTCTCCGACCAGGATAGCCACGCCGATTGTCGTCTGACCCTGGATGCTCTGCGCCGGGAAGACGAGATCTTCCTGCCGCTGTGGGAAGAGGATTATGTACTGTGCGTACCCACCGGCCACCCGCTGGCCAGCCGTCCGCGCATCGAGCTGGCAGAGCTGCAACACCATGATTTTATTGAGTGCCCCCCCTGCGAGGCTCATCAGCAGACCATAGGCCTGCTGGCCTGTGACCGGCTCACCCTCAACCTGGTGGCCAAGGCCGAGAGCAAGGGGCTGGTGATGTCGTTGGTGCTGGCGGGGGTGGGGATCAGTTTTCTGCCTGATGGGCTGGTGGAGGATGAACCCGGGTTGCAGACCCTGCCGGTCAACGGGCCGCGGATGTTTCGCCGGATCGGGCTCTGTTATCCTGCCCACCAGACCCTGAACCCGGCGCTGCGTGAACTGATCCCCGAGTTGGCAGGGTATGGCGCTTCCTGATAAGGTCGCTTTCCCATGCATCTTCAGGATGCACCTTGTCGTCGCGCCCTTTGTTATCGATCGCGCCATGCGCAGTGAGGCTTCTGTCCCGGTGGGCTTGTCATGAAACGCATTCTGGTCATTTTTTCACATCCGGCCCTGCAGAGTTCCAGGGCCAACAAGCAGTTGCTGCAGGCCGTCGACGGTCTGGAAGGCGTGACCCTGCACGATCTCTATCACCACTATCCCGACATGTTCATCAATGTGAAACGGGAGCAGGCACTGCTGTCGGAGCACGACATCATCGTCTTCCAGCACCCCTTCTACTGGTACTCCTGCCCGGCCATCATGAAGGAGTGGATGGATCTGGTGCTGGAGTATGGCTACGCCTACGGCCCCGAGGCTCACGCCCTCAAGGGCAAGCAGTGGCTCAGCGCCATCACCACGGGTGGTGCCCCCGAATCCTACTGCAGCGAGGGCTACAACAGCCGTCCGCTGCTCGATTTCCTGCTGCCCTTCCAGCAGACCGCCACCCTGTGCGGCATGCACTGGCTGCCTCCCTTCGTGCTCCACTCTTTTCACAAGATCCGGGATCAGGAGGCGTTGCGTCGCTGCGGCCAGGATTATCGTCAGCTCCTGTGCGCCCTGCGTGATGAGCAGCTGACCCCGGAGCAGCTGGCCGGGCGGCCTTATCTGCGGGATCTGCTGGAGGAGCTCTCATGACACGAATTCGATCCGGTCGTTGCCCCGGCATGCCCTCCCAGGGATCTGCCATCGCGTGGAGGATCCGCTGATGGGACATGGTTTGCTGTTTGATGCCTTCATCTATCTCTCGGCGGCGGTGATCGCCGTGCCGCTGGCCAAGCGCTGGGGGTTGGGATCCGTGCTCGGCTACTTGCTGGCGGGGATCATCATAGGCCCCTTCCTGCTGGGGTTGGTGGGTGAGCAAAAAGACGTGATGCACTTCGCCGAGTTTGGCGTAGTGCTGATGTTGTTTCTGGTCGGGCTGGAGCTGCGCCCGGCCCTCTTGTGGCAGCTGAAGGGGCCGATCCTCGGTACCGGTGGCCTGCAGGTGCTGCTCACTACTGGCGCCCTGACCGGCGTGGCTTGTCTCATCGATCTGCCGCTGCAGCAGGGGCTGGCTATTGGTCTCATCCTGGCGCTCTCTTCCACCGCCATCGTGCTGCAGAGCCTGCAGGAGCGCAAACAGATGCAGAGCGAGAGCGGCCGCTCCGCTTTTGCCGTATTGCTGTTCCAGGATATCGCCGTCATTCCCATCCTGGCGATTTTGCCGCTGCTGGCCATCGCGCCCGTAGCCAGCAACGGTAGCACCGAGCTGGCCGGTTGGCAGCATGGCCTGCTGGTAGTGGCCGCTATCTCCGGCATAGTGCTGGGTGGCCACTACCTGATGCGGCCGGTATTTCGCGCCATCGCCCAGTCCCATATGCGGGAGATCTTCGTCGCCGCGGCCCTGTTGCTGGTGATCGCCATCGCCGTGCTGATGGAGTCGGTGGGGCTTTCGCCTGCGCTGGGCTCCTTCCTCGCCGGCGTAGTATTGGCGGACAGCGAATATCGCCACGAGCTGGAGGCGGATATTGAGCCCTTCAAAGGCTTGCTGCTTGGCCTCTTCTTCATGTCGGTGGGAGCGGGGATCGACTTCGGTCTGTTTGCCGAACACCCCTTCCTGATCCCGACCCTGGTGATCGGGCTGATGGTGCTCAAATGGCTGGTGCTGATGGCCCTTGGTTTCGCCATCCGCATCTCGCCGGGTCAGCGCTGGACCTTCGCGCTGGCACTGGCCCAGGGCGGGGAATTTGCCTTCGTGTTGTTTTCGTTCGCGGCTCAGAACAGGGTACTGCCCGGTGACACCATCTCATTGCTGACCCTGGTGGTGGCGCTCTCCATGGCACTGACTCCGCTGCTGTTGATCCTCAACGATCGGGTGATCCAGCCCTGGTTCGACTATCGCAATCAGGGGGATGTGCCGCAACACGAGCAGCCCGAGCTGGTGGAGCACCCGGTGATCATCGCGGGCTTCGGCCGCTTCGGCCAGATAGTGGGGCGCCTGCTGCACGGCCACGGCATAGGCACCACCATCCTCGAGCAGGATGCCAGCCAGATCGAGATGCTGCGAAAATATGGCTATCAGGTCTTCTATGGCGACGCCAGCCGGATCGATTTGCTCCATGCCGCCGGCGCCCACAAGGCGAAGCTGCTGGTGCTCTCCATCAACGATACCGCCACCTCGCTGGCGGTGATCGAGATGGCCAGGAAACACTTCCCGCACCTCAAGATCCTCGCCCGGGCCCAGGATCGTCCCCATGCCCACGAGATCCTGCGCCACGGGGTCGACAGCGTCTATCGGGAGACCCTGGGCTCTGCGGTGGATCTGGGGGTGGAAGCCCTGACCCAGCTCGGCTTTCGGGCCAACCAGGCCTGGCGGGCGGGGCAGACCTTCAAGCAGCATGACAACTGGTTGCTGCGGGAGCAGGTGAACTACCTGGATGATGAACACACCTATATCAACAAGAGCCTGCAATACCGGGAGATCCTCTCCGATCTGTTGCAAGACGACGAGGAGGGGCAGGAGCGCATCCATGCCCACAACTGGAACAGCGGGCTACCCAACGACGACAAGGAAGCAAGATGATTGCCTATTACCCCATGCTCAAACACCTGCATATGACGCTGGCGCTGGTCAGCCTGCTGCTGTTCCTCTACCGCTGGGGCCTGGCCCTGGCGGGCAGTGCGCGGCTGCAACAGAAGTGGCTCAAGGTGCTGCCCCATATCAACGACACCTTTCTGCTGCTGTTCGGGGTGTTGCTGGCGGTTGCCCTGCAGATGAGCCCGGGCCAGCAACCCTGGCTGATGGCCAAGCTGGTGGCGCTGGTGGTCTACATCGGGCTCGGTGTCATGGCGCTCAAGCGGCCGGCGCAGGGCCAGAAGCTGGTGGCCGGTGTCGCCGCCCTGGCGGTGTTTGGTTATATGGTCGGTGCCGCCATCACCAAGTCCCCCTGGTCCTGGCTGTTTTGATCGGAGAAATGGAGGGGAGGCAGGCTTCCTCTCCATGTAATCTGCTTTAAAAATCGATAATTTCTCTCTTTTATCCTTCCTGCGACCTTGTTCGTGACATGTCAAATTTATCTTTTTTATTATCAAAAAAGCCTCAATTGCCACCTTTCTGGTTTGTTTTTTTCTTATAAATCATGTCGATAAGTCTGACTGTATGAAAATGGAGACAGTTGTCTCGGCAAAACTTGCGTCATAGACTGTCGCAGGTCACGACTAGCATTCAGTCAACACTAACCCAGTGAAGGCATGCACCATGAGTAAGAAGCTGTTACGACAACTGACCTTGGCGCGTTGCATCCCGCACCGCCCTTACAAGCTGACCGCCAGCCAACTCCAGGTAAAACTGGAAGAGGAAGGCATTCATGTCAGTCTGCGTACCGTGCAACGGGACCTGGAAGAGATGTCCGGCATGGGGCTGTTCGACCTCACCTCGGACGAGCGCAGCAAGCCCCATGGCTGGTGCTTTGAGCGCCACGGGCTTAACGATTTTGCCAATATCATGCCGCTCTCCCTGGCGGTGGCTCTGAAAACCTGGAGTGATCAGGCAAGCCAACTGTTGCCGGCGAGCGTGCTGACCGAACTGAACCCGCTGGTCGACAAGGCCAGCCAAGTGATCCGCGACAGCCAGAGCGAACTGGCCGAGCGCTGGCTCGAGAGCGTGCATCAGTCGCCGCGTCCGTTTGCCGGCAACCCGGAGATCCGCCGCAGCACCCTGATCCGCGATGCCCTGTGGCGTGGTCGCAAGTTCAGCGCCGAGATCCAGCGGGTGATCAAAGAGCGAACCGTGTGGCTCTGCTATGACCGCATCAATCCGCTCGGGATCCTCAACCAGCCGGAAGGACCGGTTCTGCTCTGCACTCTGTCCGAGCTGGATCCCAAGGTGTATGGCATCCCGTTCGATCACATCAAGAGTGTGGAGCTGACTAATTTCAGCGCGACCCAGCCGAAGGATTTCAATATCCAGAAGCTGATCCGCGATCAGGGCTATCAGGATGTGAGCGGTCCGATCCGCTTTGTCGGCCGCATCGATGCCAACAGCCAGTCGCTGGTGGACAACCAGATCCCCGGCAACAACCCCCGCATGACGCGTTATGACAAGCGCAGCGTGGTGGTCGAGACCGAGGTGCAGGATACCCCCGAGTTTCGCAGCTGGCTGAACAACATTGGTGGCGAGCTGGAAGTGCTGGCGCCGGAATCCTTGCGCAAGGCCTACCTCAACCCGTCCAACCGGGTGAGTTGATAGTACAAGGCTGATAACAGCAAACGGATAGCATCACAAAGAGTCGAGCCTGGTCTCGACTCTTTTTTTGTCTCTTTTTTGAGCATATTTATTCAACAAATTTTTAAGCTTTATTCGCTGGATTGAACCGTTTTCGCGGGCCGTTTCGGGGCGAGGAAAGCATGTAAGAGATCTGCCATAGGGTATGTGCGACGCTAGCGCTTTAAGCCGTACGCGAAGCCATGCCAGAAAAGGTGACCTTTCTAGTGAAACTAACTAATTAATTGTTTTTAAAGGAATAGTTTTTAAGGTTGTTTTTTGTCATCTATATGGTAGCGGATATTTCTCCACGGATGGCCCTTGCTCGGAGAGTCCATTGCCTTAGTATGGGTCTCACAAGGACGAAGCTGGTTCGGCAGGATGCAGAGCAGCGAATAAAGATGGAATAGTCCACAGGATGTGGGCAAGGACACCTCAGGATGGGCACGGTAGTCAGGATGATTATCGTCATGGATGAACAGGGAACACCGCGGGATGCGGCAGGACACTCTCGGGACGAGAGCAGAACGAACCGGATATCGTTCTTCAGGATGAACAGGACCTCGCGGGATGTGAGAAGGACGCTTCAGGACGAAGCGAGATAGCCCGGATGGTTATCGGTCAGGAAGATGCAAGGACCCCCACAGGACGTGGTAATGGACACCTCCAGGATGGAGACAGTGAAGCGGTTCAGGATGAATTGCCAAGCCAGGAAGGCTGCTGGACACGCCAATGGATTGGAAAGGGGATATTCCAAGGGATTAGGATAACGTCAGGGATTGCAGGGAGCATTGCAGTTCTAGGGACAGGACGACATGACTCTAGGGGACGGCCACCGCCGTCCCCTTTTCTTTTATTGTTTGTCCGGATTGTTTGCGCGTTGGGCTGCTTCAACGATCCCTTGCAGGCGCTGGCGAATGTCTACCATGCCAAAGACGCCGAAGATGAGCACACCGATGAACTCGCTCCGGGTCACCTCAAAGTAGCGTTTGCAGGCTGCCTTGATCATGCTGGCTTGCACCCAGTGCAGCAGGGCGACGATCACGCCACAGACCGGCAAAAAGCCGTTCAGTTTGCCTGGCAGGGGCAGGATCAGGCTCATCACTACGCCGAACCAGAAGAACAGAATGAGCCCCATCGCCAACAGATTAAATATCCGCTTCATCGTTTACCTCCCGCACATAGAGTTGATAGCAGACCTGACCGGCCTGTTTGTCCTTGAGTAATTGCCAGCTGGCAGGCAGAGGAAGATCTGCCATCTCCTTCTCCCGCTCCAGATAGATGAGAGCATCCGGAGTCAGCCAACCTCGCTGCTCCAGCAGATCGCACACCTGGGGCAGCAGTTCGCGGCGAAAGGGGGGATCGAGGAACACCAGATCGAACGGGGTAGCCGGGCCTTGCAGCCAGTTCACCGCATCGGCCTGGATCACCAGGCCCTGGTTGCTGCCGAGGGTGGTCAGGTTCTGTCTGATCTGCTCGGCGGCGCCTCTGTCCATCTCGATCAGAGTGACCTGTTCGGCATAGCGCGACAGCGCTTCCAGACCCAGACCACCGCTGCCGGCGAACAGATCGAGGCAGCGGGTACCGCGGATGTGGGGGGCCAGCCAGTTGAAGATGGTCTCCTTGACGCGATCCGTGGTAGGCCTGAGCCCTTCTACATCCCTGACCGGCAATTTACGGCCGCGCCACTGGCCGCTGATGATTCTTACAAAGCCCGATTTTCCTTGCTGGGCTGGGCGTTTATTGGGGTTGCTACGGCTGGATTTCACTCTGGGCATCGCGTTTCATCGTCAGAAAATAAAGTGGTAGTATAAGGCAGTTCATTTTTATGCCGGCCCTCCCGGGACGGCTATCTTAGCAGTCAGCCAACGATGTGAGTATTTTTTAGATGGCAAAAGGTTTGTTTTCCTGGCTGGGTTTCGGCCGCAAGAAAGAAGAGGCTGAGGCTGTCCAACCACAGACACCGCAAGCCACCCCTGTTACCGCTGAACCTGAGGTTCCTGCTACCCCAGCCGCTGACACAGTGCCGGCTGTCTCTCCCGAGGTGTCCGCCAGCGAGCCGTCCTCTGCCGAGCATGATGAATGCTGCCAACCCGCCGAACCCGATGCCAAAGGGCCGTTGGTGGTGGAGGAGTGCACCTCCGATCTGGAACCGGTGATCGTCAATGAATCACTGATGACAGATGAAGCCCGGGCGGCCGAAGAGGCCCGCATCGCCGCCGAGGCGAAGGCCGCAGACGAAGCCCGTATCGCCGCCGAAGCGAAGGTTTTGGAAGGGGCGCGTATCGCCGCTGAAGCGAAAGCCGCGGAAGAGGCCGGCATCGCCGCCGAAGCGAAGGCCGCAGAAGAAGCCCGTATCGCCGCCGAAGCGAAGGCCGCGGAAGAGGCCCGTATCGCCGCTGAAGCGAAGGCCGCGGAAGAGGCCCGCATCGCCGCCGAAGCGAAGGCCGCGGAAGAGGCCCGTATCGCCGCCGAAGCGCAGGCTGCGGAAGAGGCCCGCATCGCCGCGGAGGCACAGGCCGCGGAAGAAGCCCGTATCGCCGCCGAAGCGCAGGCAGCGGAAGAGGCCCGTATCACCGCCGAGGCGAAGGCTGCAGAAGAGGCCCGCATCGCCGCGGAGGCACAGGCCGCGGAAGAAGCCCGTATCGCCGCCGAAGCGCAGGCTGCGGAAGAAGCCCGCATCGCCGCCGAAGCGAAGGCTGCGGAAGAGGCCCGTATCACCGCCGAGGCGAAGGCTGCAGAAGAGGCGCGAATCGCCGCCGAAGTGAAGGCAGCGGAAGAGGCCCGGATCGCCGCTGAGGCGCTGGCTGCGGAAGAAGCGCGTATTGCCGCCGAGGCTGAAGCCGCCGCGCTGGCAACCTTGCCACTGGCCGCTGCCGTAGAGGATGACACCCAGGAAAAACCGCAGCGCGAAGGCTTCTTTGCCCGTCTCAAGCGCAGCCTGGTGCGCACCAAGGAAAACATTGGTTCCGGCTTCTTCGGCCTGTTCCGTGGCAAGAAGATCGATGACGATCTGTTTGAAGAGCTGGAGACCCAGCTGCTGACCGCCGATCTTGGCGTGGATACTACGACCCGTATTATCGAAGGGCTGGTGCAGCATGCGGATCGCAAGCAGTTGAAGGATGCCGAGGCGCTCTACGGTCTGCTCAAGCAGGACATGGGCGCCATGCTGGCCAAGGTCGAGCAGCCGCTGGTGATCGATACCGGCAAGAAGCCCTACGTCATCCTGATGGTTGGTGTGAACGGGGTGGGCAAGACCACTACCATCGGCAAACTGGCCAAGCAGTTCCAGGCCGAGGGCAAGAGCGTCATGCTGGCCGCCGGTGATACCTTCCGGGCCGCTGCCGTCGAGCAGCTGCAGGTGTGGGGTCAGCGCAACAATATCCCGGTGATCGCCCAGCATACCGGTGCCGATTCTGCCTCCGTCATCTTTGATGCCATCGAGGCCGCGCGCTCCCGTGGTGCCGACGTGTTGATCGCCGATACTGCCGGTCGCCTGCAAAACAAGAGCAACCTGATGGAAGAGCTCAAGAAGGTGGTGCGGGTGATGAAGAAGCTTGACGAGGAGGCCCCTCACGAGGTCATGCTGACCCTGGACGCAGGCACCGGCCAGAATGCCCTGAGCCAGGCCAAGCTGTTCAGCGAGGCGGTGGGCCTGACCGGTATCACCCTCACCAAGCTCGACGGCACCGCCAAGGGGGGCGTCATCTTCGCGGTGGCGGACAAATTCCAGATCCCGATCCGCTATATCGGGGTCGGCGAAGGGATTGACGACCTGCGTCCCTTCGTGGCCAACGATTTTATCGAGGCACTCTTCAGTCGCGATGAGTAACCGCAGCATGCCCCGGCCCAGGTCGGGGCTTGTCAATGTCAGGGAACCGTTATGATTCGTTTTGACAAGGTCAGCAAGGTATACAGCGGCGGTCATCAGGCGCTGCAGAAGGTCAGCTTTCACCTGCGCAAGGGGGAGATGGCTTTCCTGACCGGGCACTCGGGAGCGGGCAAGAGCACCCTCCTGAAACTGATCAGTGTGATGGAGCGACCGACCGATGGTCGCGTTTTCTTTCATGGTGATGACGTCAGTCATATCCAGCGCAGCCAGATCCCCTATGTTCGCCGCCAGATCGGCATGATCTTCCAGGATCACCGCCTGCTGATGGACAGAACCGTGTTCGACAACGTGGCTCTGCCGCTGGTGATCGATGGTTACAGTCACGCCGATATCAACAAGCGGGTCGCTGCGGCGCTCGACAAGGTGGGGTTGCTCGGCAAGGAGCGTTACCAGCCGCGCATGCTCTCCGGTGGTGAGCAGCAGCGGGTGGGGATCGCCCGCGCCATCGTCAATAAGCCACCACTGCTGCTGGCGGACGAGCCGACCGGCAACCTGGATCCCCAGCTCTCGATGGACATCATGCGGCTGTTCGAGGAGTTCAACCGCTTCGGGGTGTCGGTGCTGATTGCCACTCACGATCTCGGCCTCATCGCCCGCATGCGCTACCGCACCCTGACCCTCAAGGCGGGTCGCATGTATTCGCAAGGGGAGGAGCTCTGATATGGCCATCGTTCGTCATAAACAGCCGCCACTGCGCCGCCTGATGATGGTCATGTGGATGGATCACATCGCCGATATTCGACATGGGGGAGGGTGCTGATGGCTATCGTTCGTCATAAACAGCCACCGCTGCGCCGCTTGATGATGTATGGCGTGGATCATGTGCGCCAGGCTTTCGCCAGCCTGGGGGAGTTGTGGCGCAATCCGCTTGCCTCCCTGATGACGCTGGCAGTATTGGGGGTCAGCCTGGCGCTGCCTTCCTGCTTCCACGTGCTGCTGAAAAACGCCGAGATCGTAGAGGGAAGCTGGCAGAACAGCTCCCAGATCTCCCTCTATTTGCGCAAGGACCTACCTGAGCAGAGCATCCTCGATCTGCAGCAGCGGATCCTGCTCTATCCCGAGGTGGACTCGGTGACCTATCTGAGTCGGGATGATGCACTCAGGGAGTTTCGCGAGATCTCCGGTTTCGGCGATGCGCTTGATTACCTCGACAGCAATCCGCTGCCGCCGGTGCTGAGTGTGATCCCGGATCCCCGCTGGCAGAATCCGGAAGGGGCCGCCGAGCTACTCGGCAAGCTCAACAACGAAAACGGGGTGGAGCAGGGCAAGCTGGATCTGCAGTGGCTGACCCGGCTGCAGGGGATCATGAACCTGCTGCGCCACACCATCACCGGCATCGCCGTGCTGCTGCTCTCAGCCGTGCTGCTCATTGTCGGCAACACCCTGCGCCTCAATATCCTCAACCAGCGATCCGAGATCGAGGTGCTCAAGCTGGTGGGGGCGACCGACTCCTTTATTCATCGTCCCTTCCTTTATACCGGCATCTGGTTCGGCGTCATTGGCGGCATGCTGGCCTGGTGGCTGACCGAGGTGATGGTGATCTGGAGCGAAGGGGTGGTGAAGGAGCTGGCGGGGCTTTACAACAGCAACTTCCGGCTGGTGGGAATGGGGGCGTTTGACGGTTTCAACCTCATACTGCTCGGGGCCTTGCTGGGGCTGATCGCCTCCTGGTTCTCGGTTCATCGCCACATTCGCGACATAGAACCGTCCTGATTAATTTATCATCAAAGTAAATCACTGGATTTTGCGAACTGGATCAAGTAAAAAAGTGGCCTTTTCTGGCTCGGACCGCATTGTCAGAGTATTCTGGGTAATAATGATCCCCGGGATCTTCGCGGGATCCAGTGAACCTTCTGCACTATAAACGGTCTATCAAGCTGAAGCATTTATACGGGTATGGCCCCTATGCCTTGCTCGTCTGACTTGGCAAGCATGTGAAGGTTGCGAGCTCCGCAACAATGGACTTAGCATGCTACTTTTCGGGGGTCCTTGATTGTGACCCCCTTTTTTTGACTGTTCATTCATGATTCATCCTGCCGGCCTAAGATAACCCAGTCTGAAACTGGGTTTGATGTATGATGCAAGCCGCAGAATGACGTCCGGTCAGTAGACAGACCCTCTCAGGGTGTTAGACTGATTTGATTGAAAAGTAAGAGGTAACAGATGGGAACTTCATTGCAGCGCACTATGGCTTTGATTCCGCAAGGTAGTCTGGAAGGCTATATCCAGGCAGTTAACTCGATTCCGGTGCTGAGCGCAGAGGAAGAGCGTGAGCTGGCTGAGCGTTTGCAGCAGGATGGCGATCTTGAGGCTGCTCGTCAGCTGGTTATGTCGCACCTGCGTTTTGTCGTTCACGTGGCCAAGAGTTATGCCGGTTACGGCCTGCCCCAGGCTGACCTAGTTCAGGAAGGCAATATCGGTCTGATGAAAGCGGTCAAGCGCTTCGACCCGAGCGTGGGTGTGCGCCTGGTCTCCTTCGCCGTGCACTGGATCAAGGCCGAAATTCACGAATATGTTCTGCGCAACTGGCGCATGGTCAAGGTGGCTACCACCAAGGCCCAGCGCAAGCTCTTCTTCAACCTGCGCAAGTCCAAGAAGCGTCTGGGCTGGCTGAACCACGAAGAGGTTCAGGCCGTGGCCGCCGATCTTGGCGTCTCCGCCAGCGACGTGACCGAGATGGAAGCACGCATGAGCAACTATGATCAGGCGTTCGATCTGGTCGGCGATGATGACGAAGAGGGTGGCTTCGCCCCTGTCCACTATCTGGAGGACAAATCCTCCGATCTGGCCGCCACCATCGAGAACGACAACTGGGACGATCACGCGACCCGTCGCCTGAGTTCCGCCCTCGCCACTCTGGACGAGCGCAGCCAGCACATCATCCGCGCCCGCTGGCTGGATGACGAGAACAAGACCACGCTGCAGGAGCTTGCCGATACCTACGGCGTCTCCGCCGAGCGCGTGCGTCAACTCGAGAAGAACGCCCTCAAGAAATTGAAAGATGCCATGGAGGCCTGATGCCTCCATCATTGAAAACAGGGCCTGATGGCCCTGTTTTTGTATCAGGCTGGATCTGTTGAGGCTTGCCCAGGTTACCCATGGGTGTGTTATGTTGCCGCCACTGCCAAATAATGGAGAGCAGAAGTGAAACTGTTGAACGATCTGTTTACCAATAACCGCGAGTGGGCCGAGCGGATCAAGGCCGAAGATCCCGATTTCTTCGCCACCCTCTCCGCCCAGCAGGCACCGGAATACCTCTGGATCGGCTGCTCCGACAGCCGGGTGCCGGCGAACCAGCTGATGGGATTGTTGCCGGGGGATGTGTTCGTCCACCGCAACGTCGCCAACCTGGTGGTGCACACCGACTTCAACTGTCTGTCCGTGCTGCAATATGCGGTCGAGGTGCTCAAGGTGAAGCACATCATCGTCTGCGGCCACTACGGCTGTGGTGGCGTCAAGGCGGCGATGCAGAACCAGGAGCTGGGGCTCATCGACAACTGGCTGCGCAACATCAAGGACGTCTACTTCAAATACAGCGAACAGCTCGATGCCATCGAAGACGAGCATGAGCGCTTCGACTATCTGTGCGAGCTGAACGTGGCCGAGCAGGTGGCCAACGTCTGTCATACCACCATCATCCAGAACGCCTGGCGCAAGGGTCAGGAGCTGGCGGTACATGGCTGGATCTACGGCATCAAGGACGGTTTGCTGCACGATCTCGATCTCTGCATCAGCGGTCCCGAGCAGATCCCGGATGTCTACCGCGCCTGGCCGGACATGCGTCCGCCGCATCGCCGCCGCTGAGGATCCGACCTTGGCTCCAGCTCTCTACCTGCAGATAAAGCAACACATCCTAGACGGGATCCGCGAACGCCACTATCAGGCGGGAGACAAGATCCCGACCGAGGCGGCCCTGTGCGATCAGTTCGGCGTCAGCCGGATGACGGTCAACAAGGCCCTGCGCGAGCTGACGGCCGAGGGGTGGCTGGTGCGCACCGCGGGATCCGGCAGCTTTGTGGCGGACAGGCGCACCGAGTCGCCACTGCTCGAGATCCGCAACATCGCGGACGAGATCACCGAGCGCGGTGCCCGCCACGGCAGCCGGGTGATCCGGCTGGAGCGGCAGAAGGCGGACGAGAAGGTGGCGGTGCAGCTTGGCCTTCGGGTCGGCGCCCCCATCTTCCACAGCCTGATCGTCCATCAGGCCGACGACGAGCCGCTGCAGCTCGAGGAGCGGTTCGTCGACGCCGAACGCCTGCCGGGCTACGGGGAGCAGGACTTCACCACACTTACCCCCAACCATTACCTGATGCAGGTCTGCCCCCTTTCCGAGATGGAGCACGTGGTCGAGGCGGTGCAGCCGAGCGCCGGCGAGGCCGCCCTGTTGCAGGTGCGGGTCGATACTCCTTGCCTGCTGCTGCACCGGCGCACCTGGTCGGACGGCGTGCTGGTCTCCTACGCCCGCCTGCTGTCGCCGGGATCCCGCTACAAACTGAGATCCAAGACACGGATCGGATAGAAGTTGTAACGCAAATGTAACTTTTCATTTCCTTCCTGCCATCGGGCGCTATAAATGTATATACATTTTGGCGTCCGGAGGACGCCCGTTCACTCAGGGAGGAAATCATGGAACCGGAACACACTCTCGACTCGACCGCGCGTGGCGGCGCCGGTCTCAAGCTGTTGCTCACCAGCGTGCTCGGCATCGGCGCCTTCTTTGTGCCGTTTGAGCTGGCGGGACGCAGCACCATACTGGTGGATCACCTGGCCGGCGCCCTGATGGGGCAGCGACCCCTGGCCGTTGGTCTGATCCTGGCGTTGATCGCCTATGGCGCCGCTCGCCCCTTTTTTGACGGCCGCTGGCGTGGCCGCCTCATCGACCGGCTGCTGACCCTGTTCAAGCTGCTCGGTCTCGCGTTGGCCCTCCTCTACGTGACAGGCACGGGGCCCGCCTGGCTGATGACGCCGGATCGTCTGCCCTTCCTGTTTGACAAGCTGGCCCTGTCGGTTGGCCTCATAGTGCCGCTCGGCGCCATGTTGCTCACCTTCCTGCTCGGTTTCGGCCTGCTCGAGTTCATCGGAGTGCTGATGCAGCCGGTAATGCGCCCTCTGTGGCGCACTCCGGGCCACTCGGCCATTGACGCGGTGGCCTCCTTCGTCGGCAGCTACTCGGTGGGCCTGCTCATCACGGATCGGGTGTTTGCCGCTGGCAAGTACTCGGTGCGCGAGGCGGCCATCATCGCCACCGGTTTCTCCACCGTTTCGGCCGCCTTTATGATCATCGTGGCCAAGACGCTCGGCCTGATGGAACACTGGAACTTCTACTTCTGGTCGACCCTGGTCATCACCTTCCTCATCACCGCCATTCTGGCCCGGGTGCCGCCCATCAGCCGGCTGGACGACGCGGGGGAGGCCGAGGCGCCCCTGCCGGACGGCGTCAATCGCTGGCAGATGGCGCTGGCCACCGGGCTGGCTCAGACCCGCGGTGCTGACCCCATCGGCCGCCAGCTGCTCGACAACCTGCGCGATGGCATCCGGATGGCGGCGGCCGTGGTGCCCACCATCCTCTCGGTGGGGCTGCTTGGCCTGCTGCTCGCCAAGTACACCCCCCTGTTCGACGTCATCGGATGGCTGCTCTGGCCCCTGACCTGGCTGCTGCAGCTGGGGGAGCCCCTGGAGACGGCGCGGGCCCTCGCCGCCGGCCTGGCCGAGATGTTCCTGCCGGCCATCCTGCTCAAGGAGGCAGATCTGCTGACCCGCTACGTGGCCGCCGTGGTGTCGGTGAGCACTGTGTTGTTCTTCTCCGCCTCCATCCCCTGCATCCTGGCCACCCGCATCCCCATTGGAGTGGGGCAGCTGCTGGTCATTTGGTTGCAGCGGACTCTGATCGGCATCCTGTTGGCCGCGCTGGCTGGCCGCCTTGGCCTTGCTCTGGGCTGGATAGGTTAATTGTATATACAAAATAGCACGCTCGTTTTGCCCGCCTTGCGCGGGCTTTTTTCTTTTCGGCCCTTGTGTTAAGCCTGTTACAGAAATGTGATGAGGGATCTTCCCTTTTCACCTACGATCGACTATACATATTTGTATATACATTTGGAGTCTGGCATGAACAAGGAACTGTTGGCCTGCGATCGGGTCTGGATCAACCTCATCCCCGCCACCATGAGCGATGGCTACGACCTCCTGGCCCCCCACGCCCTCGGCGTGAAAGCGGGCCGGATCCACGCCCTGATCCCCATGAGCGAGCTGATCGGGCCCTTCCCCGAGAGCTGGCAGGATATGAAGGGCCGCCTGGCGACCCCGGGTCTTATCGACTGCCACACCCATCTTATCTATGCCGGCAGCCGCGCCGCCGAGTTCGAGCAGCGGCTGCAGGGGGTCCCCTACAGCGAGATTGCCCGCCAGGGTGGCGGCATCCTCAGCACGGTGCGTGCCACCCGTGCGGCCAGCGAGGAGGAGCTGTTCACGCTGGCGGCCAGCCGGCTCAAGAGCCTGCTGCGCGAAGGGGTCACCACGGTCGAGATCAAGTCCGGCTATGGTCTGACCCTGGAAGACGAGCTCAAGATGTTGCGAGTCGCGCGCCGCCTTGGCCGCGCCCTGCCGGTGCGGGTACGCACCACCTTGCTGGCGGCCCACGCCGTGCCGCCCGAGTTCGACGCGGATGGCTGGGTCGATCTCATCTGCGACCAGCTGATCCCGATCGCTGCCGCCGAGGGGCTGGCCGACGCGGTCGACGTCTTCTGCGAGGGGATCGCCTTCAACTTGGCCCAGTGCGAGCGAGTCTTCGCCGCCGCCCGTGCCCACGGCCTGCCGGTCAAGGGGCACATGGAGCAGCTCTCCAACTTGGGCGGCAGCGCGCTCGCCGCCCGCTACCGCGCCCTCTCGGTGGATCACCTGGAACACCTGGATGCCGCCGGCATCGCCGCCCTGGCCGAGAGCGGCACGGTGGCGGTGCTGCTGCCCGGCGCCTTCTACTTCCTGCGCGACACCACCTTGCCGCCGGTGCAGGCGCTGCACGAGGCCGGCGTGCCCATCGCGGTCGCCTCCGACATCAACCCCGGCACTTCGCCGCTGGTCTCCCTGCGTCTGGCCATGAACATGGCCTGCACCCTGTTTCGTCTCACCCCGGAGGAGGCGCTGTGTGGCGTCACCCGTCACGGCGCCACGGCGCTTGGCGAAGCAGGGCTGGGTCAGCTCCAGGTAGGCATGGAGGCCGACTTCCTGGTCTGGTCATGCGCCCACCCGGCCGAGCTGGCCTATCAGGTCGGCGTCGACCAGCTGGTGGCGCGGGTCGTGAAAGGACAGGAAACCCTGGGAGGTCTGGCATGAGCGAGATGCAGGTATGGCAGGGTCGTCAGGACCCGGAAGACGGCGCGCTGGCTCTGCGCTGGCACGACAAAGTTCTGCCTTGGCAAGAGGCGCAGCCCTGGCAGGCGCAGGACGAGGCGCCTGGCGTGGTGCTGCTCGGCTTTGCCTGTGACGAGGGGGTGCGCCGCAACAAGGGGCGGGTCGGTGCCGCCGGCGCGCCGCTGGCCATTCGCAAGCTGCTCGCCAACACCGCCTGGCACCTGAGTCAGCCCGTCTACGACGGCGGTGACGTGTGCTGCGAGGACGGGGATCTCGACGCCGCCCACGTCCGGCTGGCCAATCGGGTCGCTACTGCCCTCGCGCAGGGCCACTTCCCGCTGGTGCTGGGGGGCGGCCACGAGGTGGCCTTCGGCAGCTGGAGCGGCCTCAACCGCCATCTCAACGGCAAGGGCAGGGTGGGCATCATCAACTTGGACGCTCACTTCGACCTGCGCATGAAGCTGGAGCAGGCGAGTTCCGGCACCCCCTTCTACCAGATCGCCGAGCAGTGCGCGGCCCAGGGCACGGTGTTCCATTACGCCTGCCTCGGGGTGGCCGAGACCGCCAACACGGCGGCGCTGTTTGCCCGCGCCGAGGCGCTGGGGGCGTGGCACATGCTGGACGAGGTCATGACCCAGGCGGATCTGCCGGTGCTGCTGGCGGGGCTGGATGCCTTTATCGCCCGCTGCGATCACCTCTATCTCACCATCGATCTCGACGTGCTGCCCGCTGCCGTCATGCCCGGCGTCAGTGCGCCGGCCGCCCGCGGCGTGGAGTTGGCGGTCATCGAACCGCTCATCGCCCATATCCGGGCCAGCGGCAAGCTCAGGCTCGCCGATCTGGCCGAGTACAACCCGAACCTGGATCTCGACAGCCGCAGCGCCCGCGTGGCGGCCCGTCTGGTCCACCAGTTAACCAAGTAGTGACCGAATCCATAAACAAGGAGTGTCTATGTCCCTGCAAAACCAGGAGCCCCGATCTGATTCCAGAACGGACCCGAGCCGCGTGATACGCGCCCCGCACGGTAGCAAACTGACCGCCAAGAGCTGGCTCACCGAAGCGCCCCTGCGCATGTTGATGAACAACCTGGATCCGGACGTGGCGGAGCATCCCCAGTCTCTGGTGGTGTACGGTGGCATCGGCCGCGCCGCCCGCAACTGGGCCTGCTACGACAAGATCGTCGAGGTGCTGACTCGCCTCGAGGACGACCAGACCCTGCTGGTGCAGTCGGGCAAGCCGGCGGGTGTGTTCCAGACCCACAAGGACGCCCCGCGGGTGCTGATCGCCAACTCCAACCTGGTGCCTCACTGGGCCAACTGGGAACACTTCAACGAGCTCGATAAGAAGGGCTTGATGATGTACGGCCAGATGACCGCCGGCTCCTGGATCTACATCGGCACCCAGGGGATCGTGCAGGGCACCTACGAGACCTTCTTCGCGGTGGCCAACCAGCACTTCAACGGGTCGCCTGCGGGGCGCTGGATCCTGACCGGTGGCCTCGGCGGCATGGGCGGGGCCCAGCCCCTGGCGGCCACCATGGCCGGTTTCTCCATGATCGCCGTGGAGTGCGACGAGACTCGCATCGATTTTCGCCTGCGCACCCGCTACGTTGACAAGAAGGCCCACACCCTGGATGAGGCGCTGGCCATGGTCGAAGAGGCCAAGCAGAGCGGCAGCGCCGTCTCGGTCGGCCTGCTCGGCAACGCCGCCGATGTGTTCGCCGAGCTGGTGGCCCGTGGCATCACCCCGGACGTGGTGACCGACCAGACCTCCGCCCACGACCCGATCCACGGCTACCTGCCCCAGGGCTGGAGCGTGGCCCAGTGGCGCGAGCTGCAACAGAGCGCGCCGCAAGAGGTCAACGTGGCCGCCCGCCGCTCCATGGCGCGCCAGGTCGAAGCCATGCTGACCCTGCAGTCCCGTGGCGCCGCCACGCTCGATTATGGCAATAACATCCGCCAGATGGCGCTGGAAGAGGGTGTCAAGAATGCCTTCGACTTCCCCGGCTTCGTCCCGGCCTATATCCGTCCGCTGTTCTGCCAGGGCATAGGTCCGTTCCGCTGGGTGGCCCTCTCCGGCGACCCGGAAGACATCTATAAGACCGATCAGAAGGTCAAGGAGCTGATCCCCGATGATCCCCACCTGCACAACTGGCTCGACATGGCCCGTGAGCGCATCGCCTTCCAGGGCCTGCCGGCACGGATCTGCTGGGTCGGCCTGAAAGATCGGGTACGTCTGGGACTGGCCTTCAACGAGATGGTGAGAAACGGTGAACTGAAAGCCCCCGTCGTCATCGGCCGCGACCACCTGGATTCGGGCTCGGTGGCGAGCCCGAACCGCGAGACCGAGTCCATGATGGACGGCTCCGACGCCGTCTCCGACTGGCCGCTGCTCAACGCCCTGCTCAACACAGCGGGTGGCGCGACCTGGGTCTCTCTGCACCACGGTGGCGGGGTCGGCATGGGCTTCTCCCAGCACTCCGGTGTGGTGATCGTCTGTGACGGTAGCGACGATGCGGCTCGCCGCGTCGGCCGGGTGCTGCGCAACGACCCGGGCACCGGGGTGATGCGTCACGCCGACGCCGGTTACGAGATTGCCATCGAATGTGCCCGCGAGCAGGGGCTGGATCTGCCGATGATCGACGGCGCCGACGGCGTCAAGAAGGTGAACCAAGATGTTTGAACTGACCATTACCCCGGGCGAGCTGGATCTCGCCACCCTGCGCCGCGTCAGCCGTGAGCCGGTCCACCTCTCCCTGAACCCGGCCGCCCTGCCGGCGATCCAGGCCTCCGCCGACACCGTCTCCCGGGTGATCGAGCAGGGCCGCGTGGTGTACGGCATCAACACCGGCTTTGGCCTCTTGGCCAACACCCGGATCCCGGTGGATCAGCTCGACGAGCTGCAGCGCTCCATCGTGCTCTCCCACGCCGCCGGCATCGGCGAGTACATGTCCGACGCCACCGTGCGCCTGATGATGGTGCTCAAACTCAACTCCCTGTCCCGTGGCTTCTCCGGCATCCGCCCCCTGGTGCTGGAGGCCCTGATGAAGCTGGTCAACGCAGGCGTCTATCCCTTGGTGCCGAAGAAGGGCTCCGTGGGTGCCTCCGGCGACCTGGCGCCCCTGGCCCATATGAGCTGCCTGTTGATCGGCGAGGGCAAGGCTCGCCACGACGGGCGCGAGATCGCGGCGTCCGAGGCTCTGCGCATCGCCGGGCTCGAGCCCATTGCCCTGGCGCCGAAAGAGGGGCTGGCCCTGCTCAACGGCACCCAGGCGAGCACCGCCTTTGCCCTGGAGGGGCTGTTCCACGCCGAGGATCTGTTCGCCGGCGCCACCGTCATCGGCGCCATGAGCGTCGAGGCGGCGCTGGGCAGCCGCCGTCCGTTCGATGCCCGCATCCATGCGGTGCGCGGCCAGCGCGGGCAAATCGACGCGGCCACCTGCTACCGCCACCTGCTCGGGGATCTCAGCGAGATCGGCATGTCCCACCACAACTGCGAGAAGGTGCAGGATCCCTACTCCCTGCGCTGCCAGCCCCAGGTGATGGGCGCCTGCCTGACCCAGATCCGCCAGGCCGCCGAGGTATTGGTGTGCGAAGCCAACTCGGTCTCCGACAACCCGCTGGTGTTTGCCGATGACGAGGAGATCATCTCCGGCGGCAACTTCCACGCAGAACCTGTGGCCTTCGCCGCCGACAATCTGGCGCTGGCCATCGCCGAGATCGGCTCCCTGTCCGAGCGTCGTATGGCCCTGCTCATCGACTCGCGCATGTCGGGCCTGCCTCCCTTCCTGGTCAACAATGGGGGCGTGAATTCCGGCTTTATGATCGCCCAGGTCACCTCGGCGGCACTCGCCTCCGAGAACAAGACCCTGGCCCACCCGGCCTCGGTGGACAGCCTGCCCACTTCCGCCAACCAGGAAGACCACGTCTCCATGGCCACCTTCGCCGGTCGCCGTCTGGCAGACATGGCCGAGAACACCCGCGGCATCCTGGCGGTCGAGCTGCTGGCGGCTGCCCAGGGGCTGGATTTTCGTGCCCCGCTGCGCGCCAGTGAAGGGGTGGAAGCGGCCAAGGGACGCCTGCGCGCCCACGTGCCCTTCTACGACAAGGACAGGTACTTCGCCCCGGACATCGAGGCGGCGGCGAGCCTGCTTGGCACCGCCAGCTACAACGATCTGTTGCCGGCCGGTGTGCTGCCCAGCCTCTAAGCAGTCACTCCGCTCATAACAAAAGACCGCCCATCGGGCGGTCTTTTTCATATCCGGGGCTCGGTGTCAGCCGTGCTCGAACATCAGAAACAGATAGACCACGAACAGCACCAGGTGGGTAGCCCCGTGCAGGGCGTGGGTGCGGCCGCTGCTGAAGGTGACCTTGCACACCATCAGGGTGCTGACCAGCAGCACCATGTCGGCAGGGGCGAGCCCCAGGCGCACTTCCTGTCCCATCAGGGAGCCGATAAAGAGTACGGCCGGCACCGTGAGGGCGATGGTGGCCAGCACGGAACCGAAATAGAGGTTCATGGCCCGTTGCAGCTGGTTGTTGAAGGCCGCCTTGATGGCGCCCACCGCCTCGGGAGCCAGCACGATACAGGCGACGATGAAGCCCCCCAGCGCCGCCGGGGCCTCCATCACCTGTACTCCGTGGTTGATGGGGATGGCCAGCGTCTTGGCCAGCAGGATCACCACCACCAGGTAGGCCAGCAGCAGCAGGGTGTGGTAGACGTTGCTCTTCAGTGGGCCATGGTGCTCCTCGTGATCCGCGTGGTCGCCATCGACGAAGAAGTGGCTGTGGCTGCGGGTCTGGATCAGCAGAAAGACCCCGTAGAGCAGCACGGAGACGATGATCAGCATCCAGGACATGGCGCGTGACAGGCTGCCGGCGTTGCCCCCCTCGGTGAAGTTGGGCAGCACCAGACAGAGCAGGGCCAGAGGAATGATGGCCACCAGATAGGATTTGACCCCGTCGAGATTGAAGTTCTGGGTGTGGTAGCGCCAGCCGCCAAACAGCAGGGTGAAGCCCACTAGACCGTTGGTCACCAGCATCACCACCGCAAACATGGTGTCGCGGGCCATGGTAGGGTTGGGTTCACCGGTCAGCATCACCGAGGAGATCATCACCACTTCCAGCGAGATGACAGACAGAGTCAGGATCAGGGTACCGAAGGGCTCGCCAAGCTTGATGGCGAGGGCATCGGAGTGGCGCACCACGGAGAAGATGGCCCAGGTGACGACGGCCAGTAGCCCCAGTGACACCGGCAGATAGAGCCCGAGCGGCGTTGTCTCTGTCAGCAGGTCGCTGCCTGCCGTCTTGAAAAAGAGCAGGGTCAGCAGGCCGACGGGTAGGGCAATCTCTTGCCGGATAAATGACTTCATAGGCAAGGGTCCTCTTGCGGGGGGTCGTATGACCGGGAAAACAGGCGCGCAACGGCCGGTTGCGCGTGAGTTGGCCCGGTATGATAAAGGCTGGCCGTCACTGGAGCGGGATCATTTTGTTGCGAAATGTAACTGTGTGGAGTGAAGAGGGAAGAGTGGCTCGCGGTGCGGGTGCCACGAGCCGACGAAGAAGGGTCAGGCTGCATGTTCCCCTCCTTGGGGATGATCAAGCAGCCACTCCTCCTGCCAGCGCAGCAGGGCCGACAGGGGAATGGGTTTGGCGAACAGATATCCCTGCAGCAGATAGACGCCTCTCTGGCTCAGGTAATCGGCCTGAAGCTGGGTTTCCACCCCTTCCGCAATCATCTCCATGCCGGACTCCCGGCCCGAGGCGATGATGGCATCCAGCACGCTGCGCTTGAGGTCGTGGGTGCCTATGGTATCGACGAACATCTTGTCGATCTTGATCTGGCGGATCCCCAGTCGCTGCAGATAGGCAAAGCCGCCGTAGCCGGTACCGAAGTCGTCCAGCTTGAAGCGATAACCCATCTGATGCAGCGCGGTGATCTCGTGAGTCGCCGCTTGGATATTGGTGATGGGTTTACGTTCGGTCAGCTCGAAGAGCAGGCGGTCGGGAAAGGGGGTCTCGTGCTGTAGCAGCAGGTTACGCAGCAGGGGGCGTTCGATATGGGCCGCCACCAGGTTGACGCTGACCCACTGCCCCTCGGCCAGTTGCGGCAGATCGCGGAGCACCTGCTCCAGCAGTTGTTCGGTCATCGGCAGGATCAGCCCCTGGGCCTCCGCATAGTCGATGAAGGTACCTGGTGGCAGCAACTCTCCCCTGTGTTGCCAGCGCAGCAGCGCCTCGAAGCCGACCACCTGCTGGCTGCGACTGTCCACTATGGGTTGGTAGAAGGGGATGAACTCCCGCCGTGTCACACCGTTTTGCAGCATCCCCTTCAGAGAGTGGCGGTAGCTGCGCAGCAACCAGTAGGTGGCGTTGAACAGGAGGCCCAGTGCGCAGCCGAGCCAGAGGGCATATTGCCGGGTCTGGAGCAGGGCGTAGTGGGCGAGGGTTTTTCCAGCCCAGACGGTCTGCTTGGTGAGAGCGCCCGTTTCCTGGAAGCTCAGGCTGCGGTTGTCCGCTTCCGCCTTGATGGACTTGTCGCCGCGGGGGAGGATCATGGGTGGTGCGGCGGGGTCTCGCTGGCTGAACTCGAGGTAGAAACACTGGGGGCAGGGGTGTTGCAGCAGATCGTGGCTCCAGCTGTTGTCCAGCACCCAGTAAACGATGTTGTCTTTGACATGGTAATAGGCGATCAGCTCCTGTTCCGTGTCGTCATAGGCCGCAGTGACGGTCAGGCCCGCTTTGCCTGGCAGCTTGCCGCTGCGCTTTGCCTCGCTGATGAGGGAGAGGCCAGGCCCCAGGCTGGAGCAGCTGATACCGGACGCCAGCTCCAGCCCCTGCAGGCGCAGGTGGGTACTGTAAAAGCGGGGATCCCGCAGCAGGGCCATGTCTTGCTTGCCGCAATCGAAGTGGAATTGCTGCAACTGGGCACTGAGCGCAGTATCCAGAACCTGGTGGCGTGCCCTTATCGCCTCCCTGATCTCCCCGGCTTTTTGCTCGAGCAGGTGGCGTGCCACGAGATCGCTGAACCAGGGGCTGAGGGGTTGGCTGATCATGAGGGGGGTGGCAAACAGCAGCAAGCTGATCCAGAGGGGAGAAATGCGTAACACGGGTTACCTGCCAGATTGGACGAGACGCAAATGGGTTGCGTCATCTTAGCGCATTAGCAGAATCAACTTGAGACTGATGTATCAGATTTGAGGTTGCCGTTTGTAACTCACTGTAAGAAAACGATTTTTAGGACTTGATTGAGTTTGATTTAATCGATGACCTGTCATAAGTGACAATTGCCTGGCTTATCCGAAACGCATTAAAGTAGCCCTGCGGTTTGACTCACCGTGTGTTCAATACTCCTGTATCTGTTTTTTGTCAGTAGCACAGAGTGTTAGTTTTGATATTTTGATATGAGTGTTCCTTTTGGTCCCTTTTCAGGGACCATTTTTCTCTCTGTCACTTCTCCTTTCTCCGGGCCTGCAGCCCACCATCTTTGGTATTCTTCCGGCACCTTGGTTATGCTCCCTGCGGCGTAAATTGCAGAAGCGGGATCTTCATCCATAGCTGCGGCGTGATCCCCACTGCTACTATGAGGCCACAAGGATGGTCCGGGCATACGGAAAAGCACATGAAACTGACTACACAGCTTGTCTCATTCATCACCCTGTGCGTGATCGCCGCCATGGCGACCGTGCTCATCGGCGGGGTCTTCAGCTTTCGTGAACTGGGCATGGAGCTGCAACAGAAGAAGGTCGACGCCTTGGTCGAGGTGATCGACGAGCAGCTGGATGTCAGCCAGAACGTGGATGCGATGAGCAACTGGCTGCCCACCCTGCTGCGGGCCGCCCATGTGGTCGAGCTGGAAGTGCGCCAGAACGATCAGCGGGTCTACTGGTTCCGCGATGTGCAACGCCCGGTCGATGAACAGCTGCTGCTCTCCTACAGCCATTCGCTTCCTCACCAGGCCGGCATGCAGGCCAATTTCCGGCTCGAACGCCCCTTCAAGGAGGTGGAGTACTCCATCGAGGCAATGTCGGGTATCTCGTTTGGCATCTTCATCGTGGTGTTCGGTCTCTGGTACTCCATCCGCTGGTTGCGCCAGCAGTTGCGGGGGGCCGAGTTGCTGGGGATTCGTGCCCAGCTGATCCTGGATGACAAGCTCTCCAAGCTCAGCCATGACCCGTCCGAGGAGTGGCCGGTGGCCGCCAGTCAGGCCCTCGATCATCTGCTGGCCGAGCTGGCCGATGCCCGCAAGGAGCGCAGCCGTTTCGACAACTTCATTCGCAGCAACGCCTTTGTCGACAAGATGACCGGCATCGGCAATCGCCTGTTTTTCGACAACCGGCTGGAGAGCGCCATCATGGAGGCAAGCGTGATGAGCGGCGGGGTGCTGCTTATCGATCTCGCCTGTCTGGAGGAGCTGGAGGCCGAACAGTACGAGCAGCTTGGCCCCGACCTGCTGGCTCAGGCGAGCGCAACCATAGGGGCCTTCGTGCGCAAGCACAGCGGCGCCCTGCAGGCGCGTTACGCCGGCCAGGTGTTTGCCGTATTGTTGCCCAACATGTCCGAGAGCGAGATGGTGGACAGCGCCAGCCAGCTGCTCAAGAGCCTGCAGCGCCTGCATTGGCCGGACGAGGTCAACCCCGAGACCGCCGTCTATATCGGCGCCGTTTGTTACCACTCCCAGGACAGCCTGCTCAAGGTGCAGGAGGAGGCCGAGCTGGCCCTCAAGAGCGCCCGCCTGCAGGGGCACAACGGCTGGTTCCTCTACGAGAAGCAACTGGAGGAGGAGCAAAGCAGCAAGGGCTCGGTGCGTTGGCGCACCCTGATCAGCCGTCGCCTCGAGGAACATGGCATCGACTTCTACACCCAGGCGATCCAGCAGGATCGCGGCCAGGTGGTATTGCAGCAGGAGCTGCTCACCTATCTCCACGATGAGCAGGGGCGCGCCCTGCCAGCCGGGGTCTTCATGCCGATGGCGGAGAAGGTGGGGATGCTGCTGCAACTGGATCGGCTGGTGGCGGAGCAGACCCTGCAGCTGCTGCGCCAGCGCGCCGAGCACAGCTGCCCCATCAGCCTGACCCTGAGCGCCCAGAGTCTGCTCCATCGCGAATTCCAGCGCTGGCTCTTCTTCGCCCTGTTCCAGCTGCCCCGCAGCACCAACGAACGGCTGGTGCTGCAGCTGTCGGAAGCCCAGGTCACCCGTCATTACGAGGCGCTCAAGCGGCCGCTGCGCTCCCTGCGCATGCTTGGCTGCCGCCTGGCCATCGACCACGCCGGCCAGGATGTGGTGAGCACCCAGTACATCAAGGAGTTCGAGATCAACTTCCTCAAGCTGCATCCCAGCCTGGTGCGGGAGATCCACACCCGCCAGGTCAACCAGATGGCAGTGCGCAGTCTGGTGGGGGGCTGCGCCAACACACCGACCCGGGTGCTGGCGGTGGGGGTGGAGAGCGAAGAGGAGTGGAAGATGCTGCGCCACCTCGGGGTGCATGCCGGTCAGGGGCCCTGGTTCGCCGCGCCGGAGCGGCTGCTGATAGAACCGGTCGGCGTCTGAGCCGGGCGGCGCGAGCCGCCGTCAGAGACGCCCCTGCTCCTTGAGCCCCGCCAGCCCCTGCAGGCCGCCGGTGTGGATGAAGACGATCCGGCTGCCGGCCGGGATACGGCCCGCTGCCAACTCGCGAAACAGTCCCCACATCGCCTTGCCGCTGTAGATGGGCTCGAGCGGCAGGCCGGTCTCGGCGCTGAAGGCCTGCACCCATTGCCAGAGCGCAGGGCTGAATCTGGCGTAACCGCCGTCATGGTGATCCAGCGCGATCCGCCAGCCGGGAATCGTGGCCGCGGCCGGGTAGAGCCGGCACACCTCGTCGGCGATGAAGCTGCCCCCCTTGAGCACGGCGATGGCAAGGATCTGTTCCGGATCCCGCTTGCCCGCGATGAGGCCGGCCAGGGTGCCGCCGCTGGCACAGGGCAGCACCCAGAGATCCGGCGAGAAGGGGACTTCGTCGACCAGCTCGGCAACCCCCGGGATGGCGAGGGGGCTGCTGCCTCCTTCCGGCACTATCAGGGTATCTGCGGCCGCAAACCGGGCTAGCCACTCGGGGTCATGTCGCCTGCGGTAGGTCTGCCGGTCGACAAAGCGCAGGGCCATGCCCCAGCGGCTGGCATCCGTCAGGGTGGGGTTGCCGATTGCCTCCGGTTCGCCCCGGATGATACCGGTGGTGCGCAGCCCGTAGTGGTGGCCCGCCGCCGCCAGGGCATGGATGTGGTTGGAGTAGGCGCCGCCAAAGGAAAGCAAGTGCTGCTTGCCCTGTTCGCTGGCATGCTGCAGGTGATATTTCAGCTTGCGCCACTTGTTGCCCGAGATGGTCGGGTGGATCAAATCGTCCCGCTTGCACCAGAGTTCCACCCCGTAGTGGGCGAGCAGGGGATGCCGGATGGGGTGCAGTGGCGATGGCTGGGGGCTGTCCCCCTCAGTTGCCAGAGGTGTAAGGCTGTCTTGCAAGGGTGAGTCCGTCTTTTGCTGGAGGCTAATTCTCTGTTTATGTTAAGATTTCATGCTTTTTGCCAATTAATGACGGGGCGGCTTACATGAAACAACTGTTCAAACGGTCAACGCCAAGTCGCCAGGTGGGGCTCCTGCTGGCCAATGACAGGATCATGCTGGCTGCCGTCGCCAATCCCCCCGTCTTTGCCACCCGGACCATCAACGGACCGCACGAGTGGGGCCAGGCCGTCAATGAACTATTCAGCCGCCATGGCCTCGCCAAGTCTAAGGTGCGTGTCGCCCTGGCCGCCAGCCTTTATCAACAGATCCAGATCGACAAGCCCGCCGTGCCCGAGGCCGAGATGGCCGGTGCCCTGCCCTGGGCCATCAAGGATTATGTCAGCGAACCCGTGCTGCAGCTCGCCATGGATTATGTCGACCTGCCCACGCCCCCTGCCGGTCAGCCGCGGATCAATGTGATCTGCCTGCCCAAGGGCCGGGTGCAGCAGGTGGCCGAGGCCATCAACGGCGTCGCCACTCTGGATGCCATCGTCAGCGACGAGCTGGCGCTCACCTCCCTCTACGAGGCCGACAAGGCGGTGCGCATGCTGCTGTGGCAACCCAGGGGGCAGGATCTGCAGCTGCTGGTGTTCCATCAGGGCGGGCTCTGCTTCTCCCGCCAGCTGCGCGGCTTTGGGGCGCTGACCGGGGAACAGGAGCCGGATGCCCTGCTGCTCGATACCCTGGCGCTGGAGATCCAGCGCTCCCTCGACTATCTGACCGGTCAGCTCAAGCTGCCGGAGCTGGGCCAGATGCAGCTGGCCATCGCCTCCTCCTTCATCGGTACCCTGGTGCGCCACATGGAACAGACCTTCGGCATGGCCGTCTCCGCCATGGCCAACAAGGCGGTGCTGGCGGGGGTCGAGTATCTGTCTGCCTATGCCGCCGCCATCGGGGAGGATGCGTGATGAAACGCCAGATCAACCTCTACGGCGCCGAGTTTCGCCCCAAACGCCAGTGGGCCAGCCTCAACCAGATGGCGCTGGCCTGGGGCGCCGGCTTGCTGCTGATCCTGCTGATGGCTGCCGGCTATGGCTGGCAGCAACAACAGGTCAGTCGGGCGTTGGCACAGGTCAATACCGAGCTGGCGCACAAACGTAGCGAGGCTCAGAGGCTCGATGCCGAGCTGGCCCGCCATCAGGCCGATCCCCGCTTGCAACAGCGGCTCACCGGTCTGCAGGAGGAGTTGACTGCCAAGCAGGGGCTGATGCGCCAGCTGGGCAGCCTGAGCCTGCAAAAATCCCTGGGGTATGCCAGCGTGATGGCGGATCTGTCGCGGATCCGCAGCAGCAACCTCTCGCTGCAACGTATCGAAATCAACGAAGGGCGGTTCAACCTCTCCGGTTTTGCCGGGCGCAGCCAGGATGTGCCCGCCTGGGTCAATCGCTTCAAGCAGACTCCCAGTCTGGCGGGCCAGGAGTTTGGCGAACTGACCCTGAGCCGTGACAAGGAGGGTCGCCTGACCTTCCAGCTCAGCGGCATAGCGCGGGAGAAACCCTGATGACCCTGAAAGAACAGTGGCAGGACTGGAACCAGCGTATCGCCGCCCTGAGCCAGCGTGAACGAGTGCTGATCCTGCTGACCGGGCTGGTGGTGCTGGGGACGCTTGGCTTCTATGGTTGGCTCGATGGCGCCGCGACCCGACTGCAGCAAGACCGCATGGCGCTGAACGCCGCCGAACGGGATCGCGAGATCATGGATTTGGAGAATCTCGGCAAGCAGGCTCGCCTCAAGCGGGATCCCGATCAGAGCGTTCGGGAACAGCTGGCGCGCACCGAGGATGAGCTGGCCCGGCTCGACGAGCGGCTCAAGGCCCAGACCGTGGATCTGATCCCGGCCCGCGAGATGCCGCAGGTGCTGGAGGCGCTGCTCTCCCGCTCTGCCAACCTGCACATGCTGGCCCTCAGTTCCCTGGAGCCGAGCCCATTGATGGCCGGTGAGCAGAAGATCAATCTCTACAAGCACGGCATCCGGCTGCAGCTGGAAGGGGGCTATTTCGACGTATATCAGTATCTCAAGGCACTCGAGGCCCTGCCGCGCCACTTTTACTGGAAGCGGTTCGACTACCGGGTGAAAGATTACCCGGGGGCCCTGGTGGAGATGGAGATCTACACCCTGAGCACCAGCAAGGAGTTCATTCGTGGCTAAATGGTTCCCATTGTGTTGTTGCCTGTTCGGAGCCCAGATCATGGCGCAGCCGACCGAAGTGTTGCAGGATCCCACGGCGCCGCTGGCGGAGATGGCCGGTGGCTCCGCGGCCAGTGGTCAGGGGAGTGCCGGGTTGCCGAAATTGCAGAGCATAGTGCTGGGCAACGGTCCGGCGCTGGCGGTGCTCAACGGCAAGAGTTACCGGATAGGACAGCAGATCGAAGGATATACGCTGGTGGCCATCCAGGCCGATGGTGTCGTGCTCGAGAAGGCGGGAAAACGCCACGCGCTGACACTGTTTGCCAGCAAGGTTCGGGTTTAATCCTGGCGGTCCCACAGGGGCGCCGGGTTTATCGCATTTAATTGCAAGTCAGGGTGCATTGATTACATGAAAACACACCGTCTCTGTCTGATCGCCGTGGCCATGATGGCCGCCGGCTGTACCACGTATCGACACCCTGAGCCCACCCAGGCCAAGGACGCCCTCAAGCAGGCCATGAGCGAACAGCAGAAGCAGGCCGCCCCCCTGACCACCCTGCCCGAATCGGTGCAAAGCGAATTGCTGCAGCTGAACCGGCCGCAAACGCCCGTGCCCATGCCGGAAAAGCGGCTGCGCATCGCCGCCCACGACGTGGAGGCAGTCGAGTTTTTCGGCTCTCTGTTCAAGGGATCCCGCTACAGCGTGGCGGTGCACCCCGGAGTCTCCGGGCTGGTCTCCGTTGAGCTGAAGGACGTCACCCTGCAGGAGGTGCTGGCGGTGGTGGGTGACATGTACGGCTTCGACGTGCAGCGTAAGGGCAACGTGTTTCACATCTACCCGGCCGGCCTGCGTACCGAGACCATTCCGGTCAACTATCTGATGATGTCCCGGCGCGGCCTCTCCCGCACCTCGGTCAGTACCGGCGGGGTCACCTCCAACGACAATAACAACAGCAATAACAACAGTTTCGACAGCGCCAACAGCAACAACACCAGCACCAGCACCAGCAATTCGTCCGGCAGCAACGGCAACTCGGACAACAGCAACGGCACCCGCATCGAGACCGACACCAACAGCGACTACTGGACCGATCTGCGTACTTCCCTGGAGATGCTGATCGGCACCGGCGACGGCCGCGCCGTCATCACCAGCCCGCAGGCGGGTCTGGTGACCATTCGCGCCTATCCGAAGGAGCTCAAGGCGGTGCGCGAGTTCCTCAACCAGTCCGAGAGCCACCTCAAGCGCCAGGTGGTGCTGGAGGCGCGGATCCTGGAGGTATCTCTCAACGAGGGTTATGAGCAGGGTGTCGATTGGAGTGGTCTGTCTGCCAGCTGGGATGGCAACAAGGGGATTACGGGAGGTGGCTCACTGGCCAATACCGGCCTGCCTGTCACTCCCAACCAAATTTTCACCGCTCTCGGTGGCGGGGCCGGTTTCAAAATTTCTGACGGCAGCTTCAAAGTGGCGGTCAACCTGCTCAAGACCCAGGGGGATGTGAATACCCTCTCGAGCCCGCGGGTGACGGCGACCAACAACCAGAAAGCGGTGATCAAGGTGGGGACCGACGAGTATTACGTCACCAACGCCTCGACTACCATCACCACCAACTCCTCCGGCGTCTCTGACAAGACCCCGAACGTGGAGCTGACCCCCTTCTTTTCCGGTATCGCCCTGGATGTGACGCCGCAGATCGACGAGGAGGGCAAGGTGCTGCTGCACATCCACCCCTCCGTCATTGATACCGAGGAGCAGAACAAGGTGATCGACATGGGGACCACGGGTGGCAAGCTGGAGCTGCCGTTGGCCAGAAGCTCCATTCGGGAGTCAGATACCGTGGTGCAGGCCAACAACGGCGACATCATCGTCATCGGCGGCCTGATGAAGACCGACAAGCAGGAGATCGTCAGCAAAGTGCCACTGCTCGGCGATATTCCCTGGGTCGGCGAGGCCTTTACCAATCGCCGCGAGAGTACCAAAAAGGTGGAGCTGGTGATCCTGCTCAAGCCGACTGTGGTGGAGAAGGAGACCTGGCAGAACGAACTGCAGCGCTCCGCCGATCTGCTCGACAAATGGTATCCCCCCAAGGGTTGATGGCATGAGCGCGGATCCGGCTCTGTCCCATGGTCTGGTGCTGGCGGGTGGTCTGTTGCAGGCCACCCGGCCCAGGCGCGGGAGCTGACGGCATGTACCTGGAACACTTCGGGCTGCAGGAGGCACCGTTCGGCCTCACCCCCAATACCGGTTTTTACTACGGCCTGCCCCCGCACGAGGAGGCGCTGCAGGTGCTCAACTGGGCGCTGTCGCAGGGGGAGGGCTTTATCAAGGTGACTGGCGAGGTGGGCACCGGCAAGACTCTGCTGTGCCGCAAGTTGCTGGGGGAGCTGGGCTCGGAGGCGCATCCGGTGCGCATCGCCTGGTTGCCCAACCCGCACCTCTCTCCGGCCGAGCTGCGCATCGCTCTGGCGCTGGAGCTGGGTCTGTCGGTGCACGATGGCAGCGAGCTGGACATCACGGATCGCATCCATCGCCACCTTATCGCCCTGCATCAGCAGGGGAGCCGGGTGGTGGTGCTGATCGACGAGGCCCAGGCCCTGCCGGACGAGACCCTGGAGGCGATCCGGCTGTTTGGCAACCTCGAGACCGAATCGAGCAAGCTGCTGCAGATAGTGCTGTTTGGCCAGCCCGAGCTGGATAGCCGGCTCGGCAAGCCCCATCTGCGCCAGCTGCGCCAGCGGATCGGTTTCTCTTACTGCCTGCGACCCCTGAGCCGGGACGAGACCCGCGCCTATCTGGAGCACAGGTTGCAAGTCTCCGGCTATCGCGGCGCGCCGCTGTTCAGTCGCCGCGCCCTGACACTCCTGTGGCGCGCTTCGCGCGGCGTGCCCCGACTTATCAACGTATTGGCGCAGAAGTGCCTGATGCTGGCCTATGGCCAGGGGGGGCGGCAGATAGCGCCGCGTCTGGTTCGCCTCGCTATCCGCGATACCGATGATGCGCGCAAGGGCGCCCCGGGTCGCTGGTGGCCCCTGTTACTGCTGCTGGGGTGCGCCCTGGCTTATGGAGTCTGGCAATGAGCGTGATCAACCAGATGCTCAAGGATCTGGAACAGCGCCAGCAAGGATCCGCAGGAGCCGCCGTCTATGTCGCACCGGCCCGCAAACAGGGCTGGTGGATGCTGCTGTTGACCCTGCTGTGTGGCCTGGCCCTCGGGATCCTCGGTTGGCGCACCTGGATCTACTGGCAGCAGACCCGGGCTATGAGTGTGGTCAGTGAACCCGTGGCGGCCGATGTGGTGGCCCGGGTGGCACTGCCGCAAATGCCCGCCGGGCCAGCGTTCGTCGAGCCGCAACCTGCCGAGGTGGCGGCGACGCTGCCGTTGCCGCGTTCGGCCGCCGATGAGAATAGGGATGAAGAGCCGTATACCTTGTCTGGGCCCGCGTTTGATGAGGCTGATGAGGCCGGGGAAGGCGATGAGCCCATGCCCAGCGATGAGGAGTTGCAGCCGGATCTGCATGCCGAGCTGGCCGCGGAGCAGCAGGCGCTCGTCGAGCCACCGCGCAAACCGGGCGTGCTGAAGATCGAAACCGTCGAGCTCTCCCCGCAGGAGCTGGCGGTGCTGGCCGAGCGCAAGGCGACCGTCGCCATGGCCAAGGGCAACTTGAGGGATGCACAGGACAATTACTATCAGGTGCTGGAACACGATCCCCACAACCAGGGGGCGCGGGAGCAGCTGGCGGGTCTCCTCTATGGCGAGGGTCGGCTGGCCGAAGCCCGCCAGTTGCTGGAGGAGGGACTCAGGCTTGAGCCCCAGCAGGCGGATTTTCGGCTCCTGCTGGCCCGCCTTGCCATCAGCGAGGGACAAAGGCAGCAGGCGCTTGGCTGGCTCGCCGGTTATCAGCCGGAGCTGGCCGCCAATCTCGATTATTACGCCACCTGGGCCGGGCTGACCCAGGAGCTGGGACGCAACGCCGAGGCGGCAGATCTCTATGTGAAGCTGCTGCGCCAGCAGCCGGATCAGGGGCGCTGGTGGCTCGGACTTGGCGTGGCCGAGGATGGTCAGGGCCACAGCCAGCGGGCGCTGGACGCCTATCGCAACGCCCTGCTCCATGGCAATCTGGGTGAGGCTTCCACCAGCTGGTTGGAACAGCGCGTCGCCCAGCTCGCCCCCTGACGGGCGACAGGGTCAATCAACTTCGGAGTTTCAATGGCACAACCCAGACTGAAAATGCGCCTCGGCGACCTGCTGGTTCAGGAGCAGATCATCTCGGATGATCAGTTGCAGCTCGCCCTGCAGCAGCAGCGTCAGACCGGCCGCAAGTTGGGCACCACCCTGATCGATCTCGGCTTCATCAGCGAGGTGCAGCTGCTGCAGTTTCTCGCTCGTCAGCTGGATGTGCCCTTCTTCGATCTCAACAACCTCACCATAGACGCGGCGGCGGTGGCCCTGCTGCCGGAGGTGCAGGCTCGCCGCTATCGGGCGCTGGCGGTCAATCTCAGGGATGACAGGGTGACAGTGGCCATGTCGGATCCGGCGGATCTGAGCGCCATGGATGCCATCGCCGCCCTGCTCCGCCCCCGCGAGATGGTGCTGGCGGTGGCGCGGGAAGGTCAGCTGCTGGAGTATTTCGACCGCCTCTATCGCCGTACCCGCGAGATCGAGAGCTTCGCCGAGCAGTTGCAGGAGGAGTACCAGGACACCGGCTTCGAGCTGGGTGCCAGCAACCTGGGGGCGGCCGACGAGGGGGAGGCGACGGTAGCCAAGCTGCTGCGCTCCCTGTTCGAGGACGCGGTGCAGGTGGGGGCATCGGATATCCATATCGAGCCGGACGAGAAGGTGCTGCGCATCCGCCAGCGGATCGACGGCATCCTCCACGAAAACATCCTCAACGAAGTGCGCATCGCCCAGGCGCTGGTGCTGCGCCTCAAGCTGGTGGCCGGGCTCGACATCTCCGAGAAGCGCCTGCCCCAGGATGGCCGCTTCAACATGAAGGTGCGCGGCCGCGACGTGGACGTGCGGATCTCCACCATGCCGGTACAGTACGGTGAGTCCGTGGTGATGCGTTTGCTGGATCAATCCTCCGGCATCCTGTCGCTGACCGAGACCGGCATGCCAGCGGAGATCCTGACCCGTTTTCGCCGCCAGCTCAAACGGCCTCACGGCATGATCCTGGTAACAGGCCCGACCGGGAGCGGCAAGACCACCACCCTCTACGGCGCCCTCTCCGAGCTCAATCAGGCGAGCCAGAAGATCATCACGGTGGAAGACCCGGTGGAGTATCGCCTGCCGAGGATCAGTCAGGTGCAGGTCAATCCCAAGATAGGGCTTACCTTCTCCCATGTGCTGCGCTCCACCCTGCGTCAGGATCCGGACATCCTGCTGGTGGGGGAGATGCGGGACAACGAGACGGTGGAGATAGGCCTGCGCGGCGCCATCACGGGTCACCTGGTGCTGACCACTTTGCACACCAACGATGCGGTCACCAGCGCCCTGCGCCTCATCGACATGGGAGCGCCCGGCTATCTGGTGGCGAGCGCGCTGCGGGCCGTGGTGGCCCAGCGCCTGGTGCGGCGGGTGTGCGAACACTGCGTCGAGGAGAAGGCGCCGGACGAGGGGCAGGCCACCTGGCTCACCGTGCTCTCCGGCGAAGCGCCTGGCCAGCATCTCTATCACAAGGGGCGTGGCTGCCAGAGCTGCAACTTCACCGGCTATTCCGGCCGGATCGGGGTCTACGAGCTGCTGGAGCTGGATCAGCCCATGATGGATGCCCTGCGCCGCAACGATGCGGAAGGATTCGCCAAAGCTGCCCGCGAACACGAACACTATCGGCCGCTGGCCCTGACGGCGCTCGATTATGCCCGCAAGGGGATCACCTCGGTGGATGAGGTGCTGAGGCTGGCCGAGGATCTGGGGTAAGCGATGGCCAACTTTGCCTACAAGGGACGCGACAGCCAGGGCAATGCCACCAGCGGCGTGGTGGAGGCCGCCAACGAGATGGCGGCTGCCGAGCAGCTGATGCGCCGTGGGGTGATGCCCACCGAGCTGAAAGCCAGCAAGGCCAAATCGGCGTCCATCGACTGGTCACTGTTGCTGGAGGGGGGTGTGCGGCTCGAGGAGCTGGTGATCTTCAGTCGTCAGATGTATGCCCTGACCCGGGCGGGGATCCCGATCCTGCGCGCCATCGCCGGGCTGGAGGAGAGCACCCATAGCAAGCCCCTCAAGCGGGCACTCCACGCGCTGGGGGAGGATCTGGGCAACGGCCGGCCGCTGTCGAGCTCGATGCAGGCCCATCCCAAGGTATTTAGCAGCCTGTTTGTCGCCATCATCCACGTGGGGGAGAACACGGGTCAGCTGGAGGAGGCCTTCCTGCAGCTGGCCACCTATTTCGAACTGGAGCTGGAGACCCGCAAGCGGATCAAGACCGCCATGCGCTACCCCAGCTTCGTGCTGATCGCCATCGCCATCGCCATGGTGATCCTCAATGTCATGGTGATCCCGGTGTTTGCCGGCATGTTCGCCAAGTTCGGGGTGGAGCTGCCGCTGGCGACCCGGATCCTGCTCGCCACCTCCCACTTCTTCGTCCACTACTGGTGGCTGCTGCTCGCCATCCTCTGTGCCATGGTATTCGGCTGGCGGCGCTGGACCGCCAGTGAGCAGGGCAAGCTGACCTGGCACAGATGGCAGCTGAAACTGCCCATCGTCGGCACCATCATAGAGCGCTCCCTGCTGGCCCGCTTCGCCCGCAGCTTTTCCATGATGCTCAAGGCCGGGGTGCCGCTGAACACGGCGCTGACCCTAGTGGCCGACGCGGTGGACAACGCTTACATGGCGGGCCGGATCCGTGATATGCGGGCCGGCATTGAGCGGGGCGAAAGCCTGCTGCGCACCGCCGGTGGCAGCGGCCTGTTCACCCCGCTGGTGATGCAGATGATCGCTGTGGGGGAGGAGACAGGTCAGGTGGATGATCTGTTGCACGAGGCAGCCGAGTATTACGAGCGGGAGGTGGATTACGACCTCAAGAGCCTCACTGCCCGCATCGAACCCATCCTGATCGGGATAGTGGCGGTCATGGTGCTGATCCTGGCGCTCGGTATCTTTACGCCCATGTGGGACATGATGCGTGCCGTTCGAGGTCAATAGGTCGCGTCTTTACGGTCATATGGTGGGACATGATGCGGGCTGTTTGCGGTAAGTGATGAGCAACCGATAACGGACAGGTCGGTTGGGGGAGTGCGGGACAAGATGAGCAGGCAGTCACAACAGGATGAACGCTGGTTGAGCGGCTATCGGCTGGGGATCACCCTGATCCTGCTGATGATCATCGTCGCCACCCTGGTGCAGAGCTATCAGGACAACCGGGAGGAGGCGCAGCGAGTCACCCTCACCCTGCTCGGGGAGCAGTTTGCCGAGCGGGTACAGCGCTTGCACGGTCTCTGGCTCGACGAGCGGCGACCGTCACTGCTCCATGCCGGTGATCTCGCGTGGCAGTTCGATGAGCGGGGTTGGCCGCTTGCGGTGATGCCGCCGCAATCTCCCTCCGGCAACTGCCGTCAGCTTTGGTTGACACTTGTCGGGGAGGCGGAGAGCGGCATGCCGCCTCTGCAGTTTCTGGCCCGTCCGGATGGTAGCGGATGCGAAATTGGTTGGGACGGTTATTGGCTGATGTATCAATTTTCTGACGGGCGTGTGACGAAGCGCTCTGAATGAGGCCTGATAAATGGGTCAACTACATGATTTTTTTGAACTCACATGAAATAATAACGCCCATTTCGGAGGGAGTATGGCAATGAAATCAAGGGCATCAACAATCCCGCACAGAGGGATGGTGAAGCTGGCTGCCGGCTTCTCCCTGATCGAACTGGTGATCGTCATCGTGATCCTGGGGATCCTGGCGGTGACGGCGTTGCCACGCTTTCTCGACGTGACCGACGAGGCCAAGAAGGCGAGCGTGGAAGGGGTTTCTGGCGGCTTTGCCACCGGCGTGTCGCTGGTGCGGGCCCAGTGGGAGGCCGAGGGGCGTGCCAAGCAGGACGGGCTCAATACCGTGCTCTATGACGGTTCCCGCTTCTACCTGACCACGCCGACCGAGACCCAGATCAGCAATGGCGAGCTCTCGCCAGGCTATCCCATGGATACGTCCGCCGAAGGGGGCATCGATGTGGATCCGGCCAACTTGAGCGCCCAGCGCTGCCTCAAGATTTGGGAGGGGCTGCTGCAAAACCCGCCCAAGGCTACCACCAGCTTCAGCGAGGTGCGTGGTAGTGGCAATGACCTGAAATATTATGTCAGCGTGACCAATAACGGCCTGGATTCGGTCTGTCGTTACTATCTGGTCAACAGCCTGAGCAAGGGCAGCGATGGCAAGTATCAGGATCCGCAGGGCAGCACGGATGCCTTTATGAGTTTCAGTTACCGTCCGGCCTCCGGCCAGGTGACCACCAACATCAATTAACAGAGGAAAATGAAATGAAAAAACAGGCGGGTTTTACCCTGATCGAGCTGGTCATCGTGATCATCATTCTGGGCATTCTGGCGGTGACTGCTGCACCCAAGTTCCTGAATCTGCAGGATGATGCGCGTCTGGCCGCGGCCAATGGCGTGAAGGCATCCCTGCAGAGTTCCTCCCAACTGGTATACAGCAAGGCAGCCATTCAGGGCATCGAGAGCACTTCCGGTGCCGTTTCTGTCGCAGGTACCACCATTAACACCAAGTTTGGCTATCCGGTGACTGCTGATGCCGGCAAGACAGTCGCACTGGACGGTTGGAGCGAAGTGTCTGGCTCTGCTGGTACTTTCAAACCGAGCAACGAGCCCAACAGCAAATGTGCCGTGACTTACAGTAATGCCATCACGGCAGTGGGTGGTGTCCCCTCCATCGCCATCAGTACTGACTGCGGTCAGTAATGACCAGGAAGGCGAGGCTTCGGCCTCGCTTTCTCTTTTACCTGATGAGAAGACCCATGGCTGCAACCAAGGGCTTTACCCTGATTGAACTGGTCGTGGTGATCCTGCTGCTCGGGATTCTGGCCGCCTTTGCCGTGCCCAAATGGCTGGGCAAAGGCGGCGTTGAAACCCAAAGCCTGCGCGATGAACTGCTGACCCGCCTGCGGCTGGTACAGACAGTCAATATGCATGAACCCGCCAACCGTTGTACCCAGCTGGTGGTCGACGCTTCCCGATTCGCCCATATCACCCAGTCCATGGCCGGCACTACTTGCCCTGCGCCTGGCTCTATTGCTGGCTGGAGCGACAATTTGCGTACGCGAGGCCGCCCTGTCATCCCCTCAGCCGGCATGACGATCTCCTTGAATAACAACAACAGTTTCGTGTTGCGTTTCGATCGGATGGGGCGCCCGCTGGGGGTTTGCAGCAATGGGTGCATAGTGCAGGTCAGTGATGGGCGGGAAGCCGGTCGTATCCAGATTGAATCCGAGGGGGATATCCATGAGATCCCCTGAGCGCGGCTTTACCCTGATTGAGCTGATCGTCGGCATAGTGCTGCTGGCGGTGGCGCTGACCGGCATACTCGGGTTGCTTATCAACCAGGCCCCCAGGGCGGTGGATCCGGTGCAGCAGGTGCGTGCCGCCCAACTGGCCCAGCGCCTTGCCGGCGAGATCCTGCAAAAGTCATTCGATGAGCAGTCGGATCACAACGGTGGCCGCTACCGTTGTGGCGAGACGGTCACCGGTGTCACCATCCCGGCCTGCTCGACCAGCTATGGCCCGGACGGCGAGCCGGCGCCCTACGCCTACAACGATGTGGATGACTTCGATACGGCAGGCAACTGGGTCGATGCCAATCGCTTCACTCAGACCTCGGCGGGTGTCAGTGGCGACGAGTACCCCAACTATCAGGTAAAGATCGCAGTGAGCGGCGTCGATTTCAGCGATGGCAGCTTTCAAAGCTGCACCGAACCCTGCTCGGTGGGCAAGCGTATCGAGCTGCAAGTACGGCTGCCCGATCGCAGCGTACTCGACTTCTCCCTCTATCGGGGGAACTACTGATGGGCAACCCGATATTCACGAGACACTCCGCAACCGGGTCGTGCAGACTTGGCGCCCCCCGGCAGTCCGTGAGCGGGTTTACCTTGGTCGAGCTGGTGATGGTGATCCTGCTGCTTGGCATCATGGCGACCTTCAGCAGCCAGTTTATCGGTATCGGCAGCCAGATCTACGGCGAGGCCAGCAGTCGTGAGCAGCTGATGAGCGATGCCCGCTTTGCCATGGAGCGACTCAATCGCGAGGTGCGCGATGCCGTGCCCGGTTCGCTGCGCATTGAAACGGCGACAGGCGACTGGGTGGATAGCGGCTCCTGCCTGCGTTTTTGGCCCATCAGTGCCACCAGTCGTTATCTCACCCTGAACCGTGCCGTCTCCGGCAGTGCCGGCACCCTGGAACTCTTGATGCAGACCCCGGCTTCGGCGGCCAATCCGTTGCAGGATGATGGCGGTGCCGTGGCGGCAAACCGTGATCTGCTGGTCGTGTTTCCCATCCCCCGCAGCGATGGTGACTCCCTCACACAGGGATGCGTCTATGGCAACTGCGTAGCCAGGGTGAACGCAGTACAGGCACCGGTGACCGGCGTACAAGCGGTTCATTATGCCGCTTCCGAGCTGCTGGATGGCCTCTCCCCCGCCAACCGGGTCTACTTCGCGCGCCAGCAGGTGCGTTATTGCGTGGAGGGAAGCCGGTTGTTTCGCAGCAGCGGGCCGATTGGCGAGGAGCTCTCTTCACCGAGTCTGATGGCGGAGTGGATCCGTGTCGGCAGCTTCTATCGGGAGCCTGCCGCCTTCAATGCCTCGGGGGAGTTTGGGGTCAGGTTCGTGTTCGAGCGCAAGGGGGAGTCGGTTACCTTCAACCACAAGATAGGGGTAAGCAATGTGCCCTGATGTGAGAAGGCCGACCCGCGCAAGAGGCAGCGCCCTGATGATCGCCCTGTTTGTCATCGTGGTGATGGCCCTGCTGGCAGCGGCGCTCGGTCGCATGCTGACGGACAGCAGCGAGAAAAATACCGTGGAGGTGCGCAGCGTGCGTGCCTTGCTGGCGGCCCAGAGCGGGCTGGAGATGGCCTTGTCTCAATTATTCCCCAAGCTCCCAGCCGCACCAGCCCCGGCCAACCTCTGCGATCTGGTCAATGTGCCCCCTACCTTTGGCACCGATCAGGGCCTGGCCAGCTGTCAGGTGCGGGTCGAGTGTGTGCAACGACCCATCACCTATCAGGGAGAGACAGTAAACGGCTACCGTCTGCTCAGCACGGGGACCTGCGGCCAGGATGATCTGGCCAGTGCCAACCCGGATTTTGCCGTCAGTCGGACGGTCACCATTGAAGCCTATGGCGGAGCCACACCATGATGTCCCTTGTTCGCTACCTTTGCCTGCTGGTTTGTCTGTTGTGTTCTCAGGTGTTGTGGGCAGATGTATGGTTGCCGGGCTCATTCTATGTCGGCGACAACCGCAACGATGCGCTGCGCCCTACGACGATGGTTGGCAATTACGGTGGCGGGTTTTTCCCCGTTGCCCCCATCCACTTCTCTCTCTCCGAGTCACAGGCGATTTCGGAGATCCGGGTGGAGGGGCAGTCTGGACTGCACGGTGGCGTCAATATTGTTATCTGGAATGCATACGGTTCCGTGGTGGTTGATGCACAAGCTTCCCTGATGACTCCGGACCGGGTCACCGGGCTGATCAATCTGCCTGCTGGTGAATACCGGATGGCTGTGTGGGGTGGCTGTTATTCCAATGGATATTACTTGGGGCGATTTTGGAACAATTGCCAGGATTGGGATGATTTTCGTTTTAGCGGTATTCGTCTGGTCTCCAGTGGCAGCAGCAATGCGGTGCATTTCATCGAACGCACCCATATTGGTGACAACGTGGATGCCAATCGTTGGTATCCGCCAGCCCCATCAGGTACTTATGTAAAATTAGGGTTTACCCTGCCAGAGAAATCCCGCCTCGATAACCTGACGCTTTATAACTTGCGTGATTGGTCTATAGCCAATGGCAGCCGCATGTTTATCCGCACTCAGGGTTCTGTGGACACCCCGCTGGTGTTTTATTTCAGCGGCAATGGTGATGTGAATTGGGATATCAATTACGAACTGTCTGCCGGTAACTATGAACTCTGGATTGAGACGTTGAGCAGAGCGGATCGTGATGATATCTCATGGGACGATATTATCCTGCGCTATACCCCCATTCCTGCCGTGACTGATTTTGCTGCATTGTGCCAGCAGGCATTTCCCTATCCGGTGCAGGGGCGAAACGTTAATCACTATCTTGATCTGGGGGGCTCTCATAATGGACCTCCCAATGGATTTATTTGGGGAACAAAAAACGGCTCTTTGGGGTATTACAACAGCGGCATGATAAAAGGTTCCTATCTGCAAGCCTGTGATCGTGACCAGTGTTTGCCAGCAGGAAACACTTCATCGCTCTCGTTGCCCGCATCCCGTTTTCCGCTTCCTGGCGGGTCTAATCTGCGTATTCCCTATGACACTCATTACCAACTGACAGCGGCCAATGGCAACCGTTTTGGCCTTATTGAAACGTCCTATATGGCATCGCTGGATATCCGGCAGGCCGGTCTTTACATCAAAAACTTGCGGCTGGATGGAGGGCGAGGAGGCAAGCCCTACACGGTTCGTCTGGCGGCCGGGGATTACTGGATTGAAGAGCTGTGGATGGATTCCGACACTTCCATCGTGCTGGATGGGCCGGTCAGATTGTTTGTCAAATCTCTGGTCATGGATTCGGCAAACCTGATCAACAGTCCCGGGGTAAACCGGCGCGGGGATATCAACCAGCTATTGCTGGTCAGTTATGGCCAGGTGGTGATGGATAACCTGGATACCATCAGCGGTCTGCTTTATCAGATAGAGGGGAGCTCCCTGTATATGGGATCCAACTCCTATTGGCATGGGCGAGTCAGCTCAGCCAGCGTCGTTATGGGTTACCACTCCGTCATAGACAGCAGCGGTTATGAGTGTGAATCCATCCAGCAGGGGCCGGATCACTACGAGCTTTACTACCCTTCGCAGTCATTGACCTGCGAAGGGGCATCGATCCAGCTGTTGGCTTGCCAGGATAATAATTGCAGCCAGCGTTACGTGGATGGCGCCGAGGTGACACTTGCACCTGCCAGTGGCTGGAGTAGCAATCCTGTGACTGTTGGCTCGTCTGGCCAGGCGGCGCTGACTCTCTCCCGCCTGACCAGCGGGAATGTCACCTTGGGACTGACGAGCAGCGCCCCGAGCGCACCATTGCGCTGCTATCGGGACGGAGTGCTTGATAACAGTTGTTCCATGAGTTTTACCGATGCGGCCCTGCGTTTTGATTTCTCTACCTTTTATGCGGGTGACACGGCCAGCACGACGATCCGGGCTATCCGTTCCAACGATGCCGGAGCAACCCGGGTCTGCGTCCCCCTGCTGACGGGTAACCAGACCCTTCAGTTTGGCCACGCCAAGCTGGTGTCCGAGCCGACCAGCAGTTCAGTCCCGTCGATCAATGACAGTGCGTTGACGCCAACTGGCAGCGTAAGCGTGCTGTTCGATGGCAACGGGGTGGGCCAGCTGGCACTGAAGTATCCGGATGCCGGCGTGTTGCGGCTGGATGCTACTTTCCAGAAGAGCGATACCACCGGTTCCCTGACCCTGACCGGCAGCGATACGGTGGCCGTGTTGCCAAGTGCCATTCTCTTGCGCGGTCAGGATCAACCGGCCTGTAGTGGTTCGGATGATGCCAGCTATATGGGGAATTGTGGCGTATATCGCAAGGCGGGGGAAACCTACACACTACTGGCTCAGGCGATCAATCGACAGGGCGTGACCACGGCCGGCTTCGGGGCGACAAACTTGCCTTTGCAGTGGGCGACCTTGGCTCCGAGCTCAGGGGTCAGTGGCACACCGTCACCGACATCTCTATCTGTCGCTAACGGTATGAGTCTTACCGCTGCGCAATGGGATGAGGTGGGGGTGCTCAAAGCGGGTGTCAGCAATTTTATCCCCTATCCCGGTTATCAGACCGAGTCACCACAACTGGAGGTGCCTCTGCGCTGGAGCAGTCCCATTGGGCGCTTTGTGCCCTGGGATTTTAATCTGGTTCGCGGGGATATCATCCCGGCCTGTGGCCAGTTCAGCTATATGGGTCAGCCTTTTGGTGTCCAGCTGGAGATCATGGCGCGCAATCGGGCCGGGGGGCAGACTCAAAACTACAAGGACGCCTTTGCCAAGGGCAGCGCTTATCTGACCACGGCCAATGACAGGGATGGTCACTCCCTTTCGACCCGGCTACAGAGTTTGTCGGCCCTTCCCTGGGAAAACGGGTTGGCCAAGCTGGATGAAGTGAGCGCGTTTTTACGCCTATCGGAGACACAGCCGGATGGGCCTTACCAATCCTTGTTATTCGGTCTTTATATGAAGGATAACGATGGTGGCCATACCCTGATTGCCGATCCGGATTTCAACGAGGTGGTGCAGGGGGTGTGCAGCGGCGGCCAGTGCAATGCCAGATTGATCGATTCTGCCGCCATGACCGCCTATTTTGGTCGCGTGAGTGCGGGTACGGAAGCTGGGCTTGCATCGGCCCCCCTCGCCATTGTCCAGCAGATGCAATATTACCAAGCCGGTAACTGGCGGTTGAACACGCAGGATCAATGTACCGCGCTCTCGCTGGCCAATGGGGGATTCAGCTTCCCTGGCGCGGGCCAGCACTTCGATGACGCCAGCCGGGATCTCGATTTGGGTGATAACCGCAAGATCAGGCTGGGGCTGGGGCGCTCGGCCCCAGGTGGCGTATCTGCCATCGCCAGCGATGGCGAGCTTCTGTTCCACTTCGCCCCGCCCGGGATAGCGGTGCGCATTCCCTACCGGATCGATCTGGCCAGGCAACCTGCGGCACCCCTCTGGCTGAGCGATCCCGATTCCCTGCAGGGGGAGGCTATTTTTGGCTCGGCGCGGGGCAATGACCGGATTATTTATCGACGCGAAGTTTTGAACTGACAGAATCCGACAGGGGAACAGGTGAGTACCTTTCCCCTGATTTTCGGTTTATGAGCGTTTATAAGCCCGGGACAGTGAGTGACGACTCGCATTTTTGTCGTGCGTGATTGATTGGCGACAGTTTGAGCGCTTGCCCATTGGGGTGGGCATTGGTAAAGTTAGCCGATTTTCTGCACCTCCCAATTCTTAGGATTTCCCGTAGCCATGTTCAAAAAGCTCAGAGGCGTTTTTTCCAACGATCTGTCGATCGACCTGGGAACTGCCAACACCCTGATCTATGTAAAAGATCAAGGGATCGTCCTTAACGAACCCTCAGTTGTCGCCATTCGCCAAGAGCGCGGGAACGCCAAATCGGTCGCTGCCGTTGGCCATGCCGCCAAGCAGATGCTGGGCCGTACCCCGGGCAATATTTCCGCGATTCGCCCGATGAAAGACGGTGTGATCGCCGATTTCTACGTGACCGAGAAGATGTTGCAACACTTCATCAAGCAGGTTCACGACAACAACTATTTCCGCCCCAGCCCGCGCGTGCTGGTGTGTGTACCGTGCGGCTCCACCCAGGTGGAACGTCGCGCCATCAAGGAATCCGCACTGGGCGCCGGCGCCCGTGAGGTTTACCTGATCGACGAACCCATGGCTGCCGCCATCGGTGCCGGCCTGCCGGTCTCCGAAGCGACCGGTTCCATGGTGGTGGATATCGGTGGTGGTACCACCGAAGTGGCCATCATCTCCCTGAACGGTGTGGTCTACTCCCAGTCCGTGCGCATCGGTGGCGACAAGTTCGACGAAGCCATCATCAGCTATGTCCGTCGCAACTACGGCAGCCTGATCGGTGAAGCCACCGCCGAGCGTATCAAGCACGAGATCGGCTCCGCCTATCCGGGTGAAGAGGTGCGCGAGATCGAAGTCCGTGGCCGCAACCTGGCCGAAGGGGTACCGCGCAGCTTCACCCTGAACTCCAACGAGATCCTGGAAGCGCTGCAAGAGCCGCTCTCCGGCATCGTCGCGGCGGTCATGGTGGCGCTGGAGCAGTCTCCGCCCGAGCTGGCCTCCGACATCTCCGAGCGCGGCATGGTGCTGACCGGTGGTGGTGCCCTGCTTAAAGACATCGACCGTCTGCTGATGGAAGAGACCGGCATCCCAGTGGTCGTCGCCGAAGATCCCCTCACCTGTGTGGCCCGTGGTGGCGGCAAGGCGCTGGAGCTGATCGATATGCACGGTGGCGATCTGTTCCACTACGAATAAGACCCAAAGCCGGCCAGCGTGCCGGCTCTTTTTTGACGACCCATGAAACCCATTTTTGGTAGAGGCCCTTCGCTTCAGTTACGGTTGTTTCTCGCCGTCATCATCTCCATCGCAGCCATCGTCGCGGACTCCCGCTTCGGTGTGTTTACCCATGTCCGCGTCTACCTGAGTTCACTCGTCAGTCCGTTGCAATACATGGCCAATGCCCCCGGTACCCTGCTCGACACCATGTCGACCCAGGTGCAGACCCGGGCCGATCTCATCGAGCAGACCAAGCAACAGGAGCAGCAGCTGTTCACCCTGCGCTCGCGCCTGCTGAAGATGGATCATCTGGAACATGAGAACCAGCGCCTGCGCGAGCTGCTCGGTTCCCCGGTGCACAAGGATTCCCGCAAGATGGTGGCCGAGCTGCTGTCGGTGGATTCCGATCCCTTCAGCCACCAGGTGCTGATCAACAAGGGGGCGCTGGATGGCGTCTACAACGGCCAGGCGGTGATCAACGATCAGGGGGTCATCGGCCAGGTGCTGCACGTGGGCTCCACAACCAGCCGGGTGCTGCTCATCACCGACTCCAGCCACGGCATTCCGGTGCGGGTGCTGCGCAACGATCTGCGCGCCATCGCCTCCGGCAGTGGTGAGCTGGACAAGCTGGAGCTGCGCAACCTGCCGCGCAATACCGACGTGCAGGTCGGCGATCTGCTGGTCACCTCCGGCCTTGGCGGACGCTTCCCGGAAGGCTACCCGGTGGCCACAGTAACCCGCTCCGACTATGTGGAGGGCAAGCCCTTCGCCCAGGTCGAGGCCAAGCCGCTGGTGGAGCTGGATCGCCTGCGCTACCTGCTGTTGCTGTGGACTGACAAGAAACCTGACGTACGAGATGATGAGGAAGGCGAACGGGCCGCACCGGCAGCGTCCGCCGCAGGAGCCACCCGCTGATGTTACAACCCGCCAGCGGCAGGGTCTGGATCTGGATTTCCATCCTGCTGGCCTTGAGCCTGTCGATCCTGCCGCTTCCTTTCGAATTTGATCCTTTCCGCCCCGACTGGTTAGCCATGGTGCTGATCTACTGGGCGCTGGCGCTGCCGCACCGAACCAACGTCGGCACCGCCTGGGTGGCCGGCCTGCTGCTGGACGTGCTGCTGGGCAGCACGCTCGGGGTGCGGGCCATGGCGATGGCCATCACCACCTATCTGGCGGCCTTCCAGTTCCAGAAGATCCGTAACTTCTCTCTGTGGCAACAGGCGCTGATCATCGGCGGCCTGTCACTGGTGGGCAAGGTGACGGTATTCTGGGCAGAACACCTGTTCAGCCGGGCCAGCCTCAACTTCGCCTATTTTTGGTCGACGTTGACGACGATGCTAATATGGCCCTGGGTGTTTCTGGTGCTGCGCAAGGTGCGGCGCCGCTTCAATATCAGGTAAATATGAACAAGAACAACGAACCGCAACTCTATCTCGCCTCGGGCTCGCCCCGCCGTCATGAACTGCTGACCCAGCTGGGCTACCGCTTTGAGGTACTCAGGCTGGACGTGCCGGAACAGCGCGAGGAGGGGGAAAAGGCGCAGGATTACGTCTGCCGCCTCGCCCGTGACAAGGCGATGGCCGGGCTGGCGTGTGCGCCGACGGCGTTGCCGGTGCTGGGAGCCGACACCATAGTGGTGCTGGGCGACCGGGTGCTGGAGAAGCCCTCCGATCTGCTGGATGCCAAAGACATGCTGGAGGCGCTCTCCGGCAAGGTGCACCAGGTGATGACAGCGGTGGCGCTGGCCACTCCGGAGCGCTGCGACGTGCGGCTGGTCACCACCAACGTGGCCTTTCGCAAGCTGGATGAGGCCGAGATCGAGGCCTATTGGCAAACCGGTGAGCCCTGTGACAAGGCCGGGGCTTACGGCATTCAGGGGATTGCGGGCAAGTTCGTCAGCCGCATCGAGGGGAGCTACAGCGCCGTGGTCGGCCTGCCCCTGCTGGAGACGGATCTGCTGATCAAACACCATCTGGAACAGCTCAAATAATTTCCCGTCAGCTGGGCTCTGCTGCGTCTTCCTTGCGCGAGTTGTGCCGGATTGGCTTCATAGAATTCAAAACTGGAACAGGCAAGGTTACTTATGTCGGTAGAACTACTGGTTAACGTTACCCCCTCCGAAACCCGGGTCGCTCTGGTCGAAAACGGCCAGCTGCAGGAAGTGCACGTCGAACGTCAGGCCAAACGCGGCATCGTCGGCAATATCTATAAAGGCAAGATCAGCCGGGTGCTGCCCGGCATGCAGGCGGCCTTCGTCGATATCGGCATGGACAAGGCGGCCTTCCTGCACGCCTCCGACATAGTCCCGCACACCGAGTGCGTGGCGGTGAAGGAGAAGGAGCAGTTCCAGGTCGGCAATATCGCCGAGCTGGTGCGCCAGGGGCAGGACATCATGGTGCAGGTGGTCAAAGACCCGCTGGGCACCAAGGGGGCGCGCCTCACCACCGACATCACCCTGCCTTCCCGCTATCTGGTGTTCATGCCGGGCAGCGCTCACGTGGGGGTTTCCCAGCGCATCGAGTCCGAAGCGGAACGGGAGCGCCTCAAGCGTACCGTGGCTGGCTATGTGGACGAGCTGGGTGGTTACATCATCCGTACCGCCGCCGAAGGGGTGGGGGAGCAGGAGCTGGAGCAGGATGCCGCCTTCCTGAAACGCCTGTGGCGCAAGATCCTCGAGCGCAAGCAGAAGTATCCCCCCTGCAAGATCCTCTATGAGGACCCCAGCCTCGCTTTTCGGGTGGTGCGCGACTTCGTCGGTACCGAGCTCGACAAGATCCGGGTCGATTCGCGCCAGAGCTTCGAGCAGCTCAAGCGCTTCACCGAGGAGTACGTGCCCGAGCTCGCCGGCAAGCTGGAATACTACCCCGGCGAGTCTCCCATCTTCGATCTCTACGACGTGGAGAACGAGATCCAGCGCGCTCTGGAGCGCAAGGTGGAGCTCAAATCCGGCGGCTACCTCATCATCGACCAGACCGAGGCGATGACCACGGTGGACATCAACACCGGTGCCTTCGTCGGCCATCGCAACCTGGAAGAGACCATCTTCAACACCAACGTCGAGGCGACGGCGGCCATCGCCCGTCACCTGCGGCTGCGCAATCTCGGCGGCATCATCATCATCGACTTCATCGACATGCAGTCGGAAGATCATCGTCGCCGGGTGCTGCACAGCCTGGAGCAGGCGCTGGCCAAGGACAGAGCCAAGACCAACGTCAACGGCTTCTCCCAGCTCGGCCTGGTGGAGATGACCCGCAAGCGCACCCGCGAGAGCCTGGAGCACGTGCTCTGCTCCGAGTGTCCCGAGTGCAAGGGGCGCGGCCGGGTCAAAACGGTGGAGTCGGTCTGCTTCGAGATCCTGCGGGAGATCATCCGGGTCAACCGCGCCTACGATGCGGATCAGTTCACCGTCTATGCTGCCCCGGCGGTGGCCGACTATCTTCACGGCGAAGAGTCCCACAGCCTCGCGGAGCTGGAAGTCTTCATCGGCAAGCAGGTACGGGTGGTGAGCGAACCTCTCTGTGGTCAGGAGCAGTTTGACGTGGTGATGATGTAATTGGTCTATCGCTGGCTGAGTCGGGGCTGGCTGGCCCTGGGGATCCTGTTCGTACTGCTGGCCATGGTGGTCACGCTGGTACGGGTTGGGGGTCCTTTGCTCAATCAGCACCGTCAGGCACTGCTCGATACCCTGCTGGCCGACAGCCAGCTGAAGGTAAGTGTGGGAGAGGTAGGGCTGGATTGGACCCGTGCTGGCCCTGCCCTCGAACTGCAGCAACTCTCCATCGCCCCGGACTCGGGGCGTTTTGCCGTCAAACTGGGGAAGGTCTGGGCACATCTCGACTTCTGGCGCTCCCTCAACGAACTCAAGCCGGTCTTCGGCGAGTTGATCCTGGGAGATGGGGAGATCACCCTCGATTTCAGCCAGCCGGCCGATAAGACCCCATCCAGCCACGATCCCCAGCAGCGGGCGCTGTTGCGCTTCCTGCTGACCCAGCTCTCCACCTTCGATGTGCTCAATACCCGCCTCAACGTCACCACCGCTCTCGGCGAGCTGCGGGCGCTGGATATCGCCCAGCTGCGCTGGCAGAACCGGGGCAAGCGTCATCAGGGGGTCGGCAAGGCCTATCTCATCAACGGGGTCGGCGAGAGCACCCTCGATCTTATCCTGGATGTGGATGCTTCGAGTACCCGGCTCGATACCCTCAAGGGCCGGCTTTATCTGGGGGCCAGCCAGCTCGACATCACCCCCCTGCTGGCGCGGATCCATGCCGGTGAGCCCAAGATTGCGGGCCAGCTCGACTTCCAGCTCTGGAGCGAGTTTGCCGACGGCCAGCTGGGGGATAGCCTGCTGGCCTTTGGCAACAACTACCTGATCTGGAAGGATCCCAAGAAGCGCAAACTGCATCGCCTCGCCCTCGACGGCGGCAAGATCCAGCTGCGCCGGGATGGCGAGGATTGGCAACTGGCCAGCCACAACGTGACCTTCAAGCTCGATGACAAGTCCTGGCTGCGCAGCCGGTTGCAGCTCGAACGGGTCGGTTCGCGGATCCGCGGCTATGTGCCGCAAATCGATCTCGATCAGGTTACCAACCTGAGCCAGCTGGTCTCAGGCCTCTATCCCGAGCTGGCCGAGACCCTCAAACGCACCAGCCCGAGCGGCAAGATCCAGGATCTCGTCCTGCAGGCAAAGGCCGACTGGCAGGGGCTGTCGCTGAGCGGAAACTTCTCACACATCAAGGTCAATGCCTGGCAGGATGTGCCCGGGGTGCAGGACCTCAACGGCGAATTCTGGCTCACCCCGAGCGGCGGCAGCGCCAGGCTGACTCTCGGCAAGGACAAGCTGGATCCGGCCCGTCACTTCAAGGAAGTGATCCCCATCGACAGCTTCTCGGCCCGCCTCGACTGGTGGCGCGAGTCGCAGGGCTGGGTGCTCTATGGCCAGGACATAGCGCTGGACAACCCGGACCTGCGCCTCGCCAGCCGTTTTCGGCTCGATCTGTTCGAGCACCCCTTCCTCGCCCTGACCGGTCGCATCGACGTCAAGAATGCGGGCAACGCCGATCGCTACTTCCCGCTGCAGGCGATGGACAAGGAGCTGGTGGACTACCTGAGCGGTGCCATTAAAGGGGGCAAGGCGAAGGGGGCCGATCTGCTCTGGTACGGCGAGTTCCGGGATTTTCCCTACAGCAAGGGCGAGGGGATCTTCCAGGTGGCGGTGCCGCTGGAGAAGGCCACCTACGAGTTCTTCCCCGGTTGGCAACCGCTCACCGACCTGCAGATAGATCTCCTGTTCCAGAACGCCAGCCTGGACATGCGCAGCCGCTCCACCCGCCTCGGCAAGGCGAGTTCCGACTCGGTCCATGCCTGGATCCCGGATCTCTATCCGGGGGCCCATCTCTATGTGGATGCCAGGGTGGCGGGCGAGGGCAAGGCCATCAGCGACTACCTGCAGGACTCCCCGTTGGGGGGGACCGTGGGGCAGGCGCTGCGGGAGGTCGAGGTGCGCGGCCCCTTGAAGGGGACAGTCAAGCTGGATATCCCCCTCGATGGCGAGAGCGAGGTGAAGGCGAGCGGCGATGCCACCTTCAACAACAACAAGGTACGGGTTGCCAGCCTGGATCTGCCGCTGGAGCAGGTGCAGGGCAAGCTTGAGTATGACAACGAACAGACCCGTTTCAGCAATCTCAAGGCGACCCTGTGGAACCAGCCGCTGACCCTCAACTATCAGGGCCGTCAGCACCCGGATCGCTATCAGGTCGACCTCGGCTTCAAGGGGGAGTGGGACAGCCGTCGCCAGCCCCCCGCCATCGCCTCGTACGGCATCCTCGCCGGCCGCAGCAACTGGAGTGGAAAGCTCGATCTGGCCCTGCCCGATGACAAGCCATTCAGCTTCCATCTGGCGCTCGACTCCAACCTGCAGGGGATGGGGCTGGACTTGCCCAAACCGCTGACCAAGGCAGCTCCGGAGCGGTTGCCGCTCAAGGTGACCGCGCGGGGCCGCGACGGCAGTGCCGACATTCGCGCCGTGCTGGGAGCCGATGTGGATATGCAGACCCGGCTGGTGTACGGCGAGGGGGAACCTCATCTCAGCCGGGTGCGGGTCGATGTGGGGCAGCCCGGTGCCAGGATATTGCGGGATGTGCCCATGTTGCTGGCCATTAACCAGCAGGAGGCCGATGTGGGAGGCTGGCTGGCCCGCCTCAAGCAGTGGCTGCCAGCCCAGGGCAAGGGCGGCAACGCAGTGGTCGGTCCCTCTTTCCTGCCGCAGGATTGGTGGGTGGATGGCCAGCTGGCCCGCGCCAATATCGGCAGCGCCACTCTCAAGGCGACCCGTTTCACCGTGGGGCCGGTCAAGCAGGCCACCGAGGTGATGATCGACAGCCCCGACGTGATGGGGGTGATCCGCCTGCCAGTCGTCCCCAATCAGCCGGTCGATGCCAAGTTTGCCCGCATCTATTGGTCGGGCAAGAGTTCGGATCTGCGCCCCGAGCCCGATGCGAAGCAGGACAAGGCCATCATGGACGCCATCCCCTGGCTCACCTTCAGCTGCGTGGACTGCCGTTTCGGCGAGTTGCCGCTGGGCGAGGTCAAGGGGGAGCTGCTGCCCGGTGCCGACAGGCTGACCCTCAAAGGGCTGGACATGCGACTGGCGGGCAGCCAGCTGACCGGCAGCGTCGATTGGCGCAACAATGGCGGGCGGATGCAGACCCGGGCCCGTGGCAAGCTGACCAGCAACAACAGTGAGTTGCTGGTCAAGCGCCTTGGCTATACCTCCCCCATCAGCGACGCGCCGGGCTCACTATCGTTTGATGTGAACTGGCAGGATGCTCCCTATCGTCTGAGCCTGCCCACCCTGGCGGGCAGCGCCAACTACCAGCTGGAGGGTGGCACACTGCGGGAGGTCAGCGACAAGGGGGCACGGCTACTCTCATTACTGAGTCTGGACTCCCTGATCCGCAAGCTGCGCCTCGATTTTCGCGATGTGTTCGACAAGGGCTTCTACTTCGAATCCATGTCGGCCTCGGTCAACATCAAACAGGGGCAGGTGAGCAACGACGACTTTTACATGAAGGGCGCCGCAGGCAACCTGCGTGGGGAAGGGGTGGCCGATCTGGTGCGCTGGCGGCTCGACTACGAGCTGAGCTTCTCCCCCAATCTGGGGGGCACCCTGCCGGTGGTGGCGGCCTTCTCCCTCACCCCGGTGACCGGCCTCTATGTGTTGGCTCTCTCCAAGTTGCTGGAGCCCGTGGTGGATGTGGTGACCCGGATCGATTTCTGGATCTCGGGTCCGCTCGATGCTCCCAAACTGGTCGAGGCGGGGCGTGACAGGGCCAGGATCAAGCTCAACCAGCAGCAGAAAGAGGCGGTGGAAGAGGTCGCGCCCACCCTGCCTGCCAACGAGGTCAGCCCCTTCCTGCTGACCCCCAAACACAGCGGGCCGGATCAGCGTTGATGGTGCCCCCAATCTCAAGGAGTGAGTCATGTGGTTAGCCGCAATACAGCTGGTGTCTGGCCGTCACTGGCAGGATAACCGGGCGCAGATTGCCGCCGAGCTGGCGGCATTGCCGGCCGAACGGCCGCTGCTGGTGCTGTTGCCGGAGAATTTTGCCCTGTTTGGCGAGCGCCAGGGCTATCTGGACGGGGCCGAGACGATCGGCCCCGATCTGAGTGGAGCAGCGCCGATCCAGCAACAGCTTGCCGCGTGGGCCCGCGAACACGGCATCTGGCTGGTAGCCGGGGCCATGCCGACCAGGATCCCGGGATCGGATCACATCCACACCAGCTCGCTGGTGTTTGATCCGGCTGGCGTGCTCAAGGGGCATTACCACAAGATCCACCTGTTCGACGTGGACGTGGCCGACAATCAGGGGCGTTATCGGGAGTCGGAGACCTTCAGCCCGGGGGATGCGCCCGTTACGGTGGACTCCCCCTTTGGTCCCCTCGGCCTCTCCATCTGTTATGATTTGCGCTTTCCCGAGCTCTATCGCCAGCTGGCCCGTGCCGGTGCCCGGGTGCTGCTGGTGCCCGCCGCCTTCACCGCCGTGACCGGTGAGGCGCACTGGGAGCCGCTGCTACGGGCCCGTGCCATTGAAAACCAGTGTTATGTGGTGGCCGCCAACCAGGGGGGCACCCATGAGACGGGACGCCAGACCTGGGGTCACAGCATGGTGATCGACCCCTGGGGTCGGGTGCTGGCCTGCCAGAGCGCGGGGCGCGCCACCGTGCTGGCGAAGATGGATGGCGGGCTTGTCGATGAATTGAAACGCACCATGCCCGTGATGGAGCACGCCCGTTTGCTCTGATGCTGTGGTAAAGAACTGAAACGCAGCGGTTTGCCGGTGCTGCAACACACCCGTTTGCTCTGATGGTGTGGTGAAGAACTGAAACGCAGCCGTTTGCCAGTGCTGTAACACGCCCGTTTGCTCTGATGGTGTGGTGAAGAATTGAAACGCAGCCGTTTGCCGGTGCTGCAACACGTCAGGTTGCTGTGAACATGCGCAGGTTCGATCCGCCCTGTGGCGGGGGGAGCGGACGCTCGCAAACCCGATGGTGTCTTTGACGTCCGATTACGCTTCGCCAATCGACCCTCTGGTCGATTCGCACGAATTAACTGTTACGACATCTCGCATCGAGATTGGAGAGAAAGATTTGAGTCTATTGAGCCAGGTTAGTGCCTCCCTGTTGGCCCCGAACGATCTCGACGAAGGACGCCTGCAACAGCTGCTCGGCAGCCTGATGAGCCATCAGGTGGAGTTCGGCGACCTCTATTTCCAGCGCAGCTGGCATGAGTCCTGGATGCTGGAAGATGGCATCGTGAAAGATGGCAGCTACAACATCGATCAGGGGGTCGGGGTGCGCGCCGTCTGCGGCGAGAAGACCGGCTTCGCCTACTCCGACGAACTGAGCCTGCTGGCGCTGCAGCAGTCGGTGACTGCCGCCCGCGGTATTGCTGCCGCCGGCGCCCGGGGCAAGGTGAAGGCGTGGGCCAGAACCGAGGCCAACCTGCTCTATCCGGCGCTGGATCCCCTGCAGACCCTCGACAAGCAGCAGAAGATCGCCCTGCTGGAGCAGATGGACAAGTTCGCCCGCAGCCTGGATCCCGCCATCAATCAGGTGATGGCCTCCATCAGCGGGGTCTACGAAGAGGTGCTGGTGGCCGCCACCGACGGCACCCTGGCCGCCGACGTGCGCCCACTGGTGCGCCTCTCGGTGACCGTCATCGCCGAGAAGGGTGAGCGTCGCGAGCGTGGCAGTGCCGGCGGCGGTGGCCGCTTCGGTTACGATTATTTCCTCGAACTGGATGGGCTGGAGAGCCGCGCCTTCGGTTATGTGCGGGAAGCCGTGCGCCAGGCGCTGGTGAATCTGGAGGCCATCGATGCGCCGGCCGGTACTATGCCGGTGGTGTTGGGCTCCGGCTGGCCGGGTGTGCTGCTGCACGAAGCGGTGGGTCATGGCCTGGAGGGGGACTTCAACCGCAAGGGGTCGTCCGCCTTCGCCGGGCGCATCGGCGAGCAGGTCGCCTCCAAACACTGCACCATAGTCGATGACGGTACCCTGCCGGGTCGGCGCGGCTCCGTCTCCATCGACGACGAGGGGACACCGGGCGGCTACAACGTGCTGATCGAGAACGGCATTCTCAAGGGCTATCTGCAGGACAAGCAGAACGCCCGTCTGATGGGGGTGCCGCTGACCGGCAACGGCCGCCGCGAATCCTACGCGGCCTTGCCGATGCCGCGCATGACCAACACCTACATGCTGGCGGGTCAGTACGACCCGGCCGAGATCATCGCCTCGGTGAAGAAGGGGATCTATGCCCCCAACTTCGGCGGCGGTCAGGTGGACATCACCTCCGGCAAGTTCGTCTTCTCCGCCTCCGAGGCCTACCTCATCGAGGATGGCAAGATCACTGCGCCCATCAAGGGGGCGACCCTGATCGGCAACGGCCCCGAGGCCATGAGCCAGGTCTCCATGGTAGGCCGCGATCTGGCGATCGATCGCGGGGTGGGGGTCTGTGGCAAGGAGGGGCAGAGCGTGCCGGTCGGGGTGGGTCAGCCCACCCTCAAGCTGGATCAGCTCACCGTGGGCGGCACGTCGTAAGTCGGCTTGGCCAGCTCACAGCGTCAATCGATGCGGTGAGCGCAAACTCAAACCCCGGCCTTGTGCCGGGGTTTTTGCTGGCAGGTTGGCGGCGGGCAACAAAAAGCCCCGGTCAGCTGACCGGGGCGGATCCAATCATTGGCATCAATTGACCGAGATGGCGCGGGCGTCGATGAAGTAGCGGGCATTGCCCTGCTTGTCGATCTGGATCTTGGCGACCAGGTGCTCCTGATCCTTGTACTCCCAGCGCTGCTCGATCTTGGCAAGGGAAGGGCTAGTGATCCCAACCACATTCAGGTACTCGTGAAACAGGCTATGGCTCCCTATTTCGGTCAGCATCTTGTCCATCAGCATACTCTCCTGAAATTGAATGGGTATTCACCAACAAACCTACCAGCGTCCTTCTGAATAGAGTCTGTATGAAAAACAGACTAACTCATTTATGTGTCAATAACATGATCAGGGACAAGATCAATGCAGATCGTCAGCCTGTTTTGACAACGCTTTCACTCAGTGCTGGCGGGCACCCGGCAGTTGCTCGAGATTGACGGGTTCAGGTGCGGGAGCCGTGATCGCCTGGGTAGCCGGCGCTTCATGGAATACCGGGTCCTGAGCTACCTCCTTGATTCCATTGATACAAAATTGCATACCCATGCATACCAGCAGAAAACCCATGATCCGGGTCATGGCGTCGATGCCGGTGGCGCCCAGGATCTTGCAGACAGGATCCGCCAGCTTCAGCACGCCCCAGCTGAGCAGGCTCATCAGGGCGAAGGCGGTGACCATGGCGGCATAGATGGTCATGCGGTTGTAGTCATCGGGCAGTTCCGCGATCTGGGCGGCGCCACTGATCACCAGCGCCATGGTTCCTGGCCCGCACATGCTGGGCATGGTGAGCGGCACGAAGGCGATGCTCTGGTTGATATCCACCCCGTCGGCCTGGCTCGGTGCCGGGAACAACATGCGAAAACCGATGAAGCCGATGATGAGACCTCCCGCCAGTCGCAGACCCGGGATGGAGATCCCGAACAGATCCAGGATGGAAGAGCCGATGAAGAAGGTGATGCAGAGGGTGCAGAACAGGTAGATGGCGGCCAGATTGATCTGGCGGCGGACATGTTCTCGCGACATTCCCTTGCTCAGCCCCAGCAACAGGGTGGCCGTGGTGGGCGGATTGACCATGGGCAGCAACGCCAGCAAGGCGAGCAGAACGACCTGAAAGTACATGTATTGCCTCGGATGAACAGGGGTAGATGGATGAAGCCGGCACCAGGCCGATTTCGAAAGGGTGGTTATATTATGCCCTGCAAACTGAACCCAGGCCGTACAAAAAGCCCCGACCTGGGTCGGGGCTGAACTGAGAGTGGGTATCAGGCCGTCTGGGGCAGTGTCTGGCGCTGGCTACGCTGCTGGACCCAGAGCCAGAGGCCGATGACAAAGCCGAGGGCCGACAGGCTCATCACATAGTGGGAGGGGGCCAGCACGTCGCTCTTCATCCACAGGGTGACCAGCATGGGGGTCAGGCCGCCGAAGATGGCGTAGGCCACGTTGTAGGAGAAGGAGAGGCCGGAGAAGCGGACCACTGCCGGGAAGGCGTTGACCATCACATAGGGGACGGCGCCGACGATGCCGACCGCAAATCCCGCCAGCATGTAGAGGGGCACCAGCTGGGCCGTGCCCGCCACCAGACCGTGGTAGAAGGCATAAGTGGAACCCGCCAGCAGCAGGGAGCCCAGCATGAAGGTCAGACCGCTGCCTAGGCTGTCGATGAGGCGACCATAGGCGATGCAACCCAGGGTGAGCGCGACTATGGCCAGGGAGTTGGCGGTCAGCGCCTCGGCGGGGGTGATGCCATACACCTTCTGCAGGTAGGTGGGGGTCATCAGGATCACCACCACGATCCCGGCGGAGAGCAGCCAGGTCAGCAGCATGGAGACGACGACGCTGCCCTTGTGCTCGCGCAGCACCGTCTTGAGCGGCAGCTCCTCGGCCAGGGACTTGTTGGCCTGCATCTCTGCAAAGACCGGGGTCTCGTGCAGCCAGCGGCGCAGGTACATGGCGACGATGCCGAATACCCCGCCGAGCACAAAGGCCAGACGCCAGCCCCACTCGCTCACATCGCTCGGGCTCATGCTGCGGTTGATGGCGGTGGCCACCAGGGAGCCGAGCAGGATGCCGGCCGTCAGTCCGGCGGTCAGGGTGCCGCAGGCGAGGCCAATCCGGCGGGCGGGCACGTGTTCAGCCACGAATACCCAGGCCCCTGGCACTTCACCACCGATAGCGGCCCCTTGCAGGATCCGCAGCAACAGCAGCAGCAGCGGGGCGGCGATGCCGAGGGCGGCATAGGTGGGCAGCAGGCCGATCAGCAGGGTTGGCAGCGCCATCATGATGATGCTCAGGGTGAACATGCGCTTGCGGCCGATGAGATCGCCGAAGTGGGCCATGATGATGCCCCCCAGCGGGCGGGCCAGATAGCCGGCGGCGAAGATGCCGAAGGTCTGGAACTGGCGCAACCATTCGGGGATATCGGCCGGGAAGAAGAGTTCGCCGATGACCACGGCGAAGAAGACGAAGATGATGAAGTCGTAAAATTCCAGCGCGCCGCCCAGCGCCGCCAGGCTCAGGGTCTTGTAATCCTGTCGGTTGAGGGGGCGACTGTGATCGTAGTGTTGTGTGGCTGTCGTCATATCCTTATGTTTCCCATCGCTTTTTTTAGTTATTGTTCCCCATCCTTGCCGGGGACACGCTCCTCTTCGAGGGTATGCTGTTGCATCCCGGTATGTAAATCGCGCAATTCGCAACACTGTCTTGCATCTTTTTGGGGCATAGTGACGCCCGTCAGGGAGAAGAATCATGGAAAAGAAACGGGTATTGCTCTCCTGGAGCAGCGGCAAGGATTGCGCCTGGGCGCTGCATCGCCTGCGCCAGGATCCGGCCATCGAGGTGGTGGGGCTGTTCACCACCCTCAATCAGGCCTTTGAGCGGGTGGCGATGCACGGTGTGCGCAAGCAACTGCTGTTGCAGCAGGCCAAGTGCGTGGGGCTGCCCATCATCTGCATCGATCTGCCCTGGCCCTGCAGCAACGAGGATTATGCCCGCATCATGGAAGGCTTCATCGCCGATGTGCTGGCGCAGGGGATCCGTCACATGGCGTTTGGCGATCTCTTCCTCGAGGATGTGCGGGCCTATCGCGAGCGGCAGCTGGCGGGAACCGGCATAGAGCCGCTGTTTCCGCTGTGGGGCAGCAAGACGCCCGAGCTGGCGCGGGAGATGATGGCGGCAGGCATGAAGGCGAGGATCAGTGCGCTGGATCCGAAGAAGCTGGATGTCGGTCTGGGTGGCCATGATTTCGATCCGGCCCTGCTCGCCGCCTTGCCCGAGGGAGTGGACCCATGCGGCGAAAACGGCGAGTTTCACACCCTGGCCTACGACGGGCCCATGTTCCGGCGCCCGCTGGCAATCCGGGTGGGGGAAACCGTGGAGCGGGACGGTTTCATCTTCACCGACCTGTTGCCAGTCACCGATTGATTGTTGGGCGTCAAACGCTCCCTTTTGTAGGGTAACTCACAGTTTGGACAAGGGGATGGGGGCACCATGAGCCCCCTCTTTTGTTTGAAGAAGAAGACGTGCGATGAAATTTGTTTCCCGCCCCGTGCTGCTCGCCTCCCTGCTGGCAGCTGTCCTTTCTCTCCCGGCCATTGCCGACGTTACCGCCACACCCCAACCGGCCCCTGCCGGCGTGACCACCGCCTCGCTGGCCGAGCAGGCGCCCGTTCACTGGGTGTCGCTGGCCCAGATTGCCGCCAGTCTGGACGGTCTGCCGCCGATGGCGGTGGGCTTTGACATCGATGACACCCTGCTCTTCTCGAGCCCCGGCTTCTATCGCGGCAAGCAGGAGTTCTCCCCGAAAGACGAGAGTTATCTCAAGAACCCCGCCTTCTGGGAGAAGATGAACAATGGCTGGGATGCGTTCAGCGTGCCAAAACAGGTGGGCAAGGCGCTGATCGCCATGCACCTCAAGCGGGGCGACAGCATCTACTTCGTCACCGGGCGCTCGGCCACCCGCACCGAGACGGTGACCCAAACCCTGCAGCAGACCATGGGGATCCCGGCCGATCGGCTCAATCCGGTGATCTTTGCCGGTGACCAGCCTGGGCAGAACACCAAGGTGCAGTGGCTCAAAGATAAAAAGATGAAGGTTTTCTACGGCGATGCCGACGGGGACATCAAGGCGGCGCAGGCGGCGGGCATTCGCGGCATCCGCCTGCTGCGGGCGGCCAACTCCACTTACCGGCCACTACCGCTGGCGGGGGCGCTGGGGGAAGAGGTGATCATCAACTCCCAGTATTGATCGGTCAAAAGCTGATTCATGAAAGAAGGGCGGGGCCATCGGCACCCGCCCTTCTGTTTTTTTACCGTACGGAGACCTGATTCAGTCGGCCCAGGGCATCTCGGGCAGGCTGTCGAGAAACTCGCCATAACGGGTCAGGTTGAAGGGGCCCTGTTCGGCTTCCATCGCCATCAGCTCGGCGCCGAGGGCGCAGGCGATGTATTGCAGCGCCTCTTCTCGCGGGGTGCCCGTCATCACCAGCCGCATCAGGGTCGCCTTCACCTGGGGCGGCTGGCCATCGGCGAGCTGGTTGTCCACCATCTCCAGCAGGGCGGCTTCGTCGAAAAATTCCTGAGAGTCGTCGTTCATGGGATATCCGCAACAGTGAATGTGGCGGCCAGTATAGCCCGAATGCTTTCTAACACCTTGAGTCATCGGCAAATAAAGAATCCGTTATAGCGCTGGCTTGTTACCCATAATTAGTAGGCGTTTGCCCCGCAAACAGGTTTGCACACATACCAGATGGATGGATAAGCCTATGCCTACGATAGATGCCCTGCTGGCACAGCCACACAACCTGCCCCAGATCCCCGAAGTGATGCGCGAACTGATCCAGACCTTCAACGAGAGGGAGCCGGATCTGAGCAAGATCAGCAAGCAGATCGCCAAGGATCCGGTCATTTCGGCCAAGTTGCTGCGCCTGGCCAACTCAGCAAAATTCGGCGGCAGTCGCCAGGTTGCCACTGTCAACGAAGCCACGGTCCGGCTTGGGTTGGCCATGGTGCGCAACATGGTACTGGCCTGCAGCCTGACCGAGTCGGTCAAGGCGGTGCCCGGCCTCGACCTCAGGCACTTCTGGGGTTGCGTCTTCAACGTGGCCGAACTGGCGCGCCGTTTGGCGGTGCGAAAAGGAATGAAAGGAGAGGAGGTCTTCACCTGCGCCCTGTTGCATGATCTCGGGCGGCTCATCATGCATGTGGGGCTGCCGGAAAATACCGTGCTGCACATCAAGGATCTGGAGCTGCACAAGGGGCGGGCCAAGGCTGAGGAGCTGGTGGTCGGCTTCAACTATGCCCAGGTGGGAGCGGCCATGGCCAAGTTGTGGAAGTTTCCCGACACCATCTGCAGCGCGGTGGAGTACCACTACAACCCCATGCTGGCCAAGGAGTTTTCTACCGAGGCAGGGCTTATTCACCTGGCCATAGTGCTGGCGGCCCAGTCGGATGTGGGGGAGGCGGCGCCCCCAGAGTGGCCTGACAAGGTGGCCGACAAGCTGGGGCTGCCCTGGGCTGACTGCGCGGCCGAATTCACCGCACTGCGCGAGCAGGGCAATGGCTACGCCGGATTGCTGGCAGCCTGACGCTACGGGGTTGCAAAGGGGGCCGAAAACGGCCCCTTTTTCATGCCGACAGCCACGCGGGCTTGCCAGTACGGGATGAGGGGAGCACTCTTTGCTCTCTATCTCCTTGTTTTGAGAGCCGTTGTCATGATCTTCACACCCCGTCTGACCCTGCGTGAGATGCATCTCGCCGATGCCCCCTTTATCCTCGAATTGCTCAACGATGCCGATTTTTATCGCTTCATCGGCGATCGGGGAGTTCGTACCCTGGAGCAGGCGCAGGAATATATCCAGCAGGGGCCCGCGGTCAGCTATGCCCGTCACGGTCACGGCCTCTATCTGGTGGAACGCAGGGAGGATGGCGCCAGGCTCGGCATGTGCGGCCTTATCAGACGCGACAGCCTGCCCTGCGAGGATATCGGCTATGCCTTTTTGCCTGCTTATCGCGGGCAGGGCTATGCCATCGAAGCCGCACATGCCGCCTTGCAGGATGGCCGCGAGCGGCTCGGGATCGAGCGGGTCATCGCCATCGTCACCCCGGGCAACGAGCGTTCCATTGGCCTGCTGGCCAAGCTGGGGCTGGTGCGCAGCCGTCTGGTGAAGCTCGCAGAAGATGCCGACGAGTGCCTGCTACTGGAGGCGGTGGACGTCGAGCCGTGCCGGATCTGAGAGCGGTTTTCTGAGCGGAGAGGCTGATTATTCGGTTGTAAGGGAGATGGCTGTCGCAAAGAGGCCGCCGTGAGTTGCGGCCTGTCTGCATCGGGCGCTGCCGTGTGGCAGGCAGGATCAGTGGAGGTCTTCGATGGAGAACTCGCCAGCGATGCCATCACAGGAGATGGCGAAACCGCCGCTCAAGCGGGTGCTGAACTGGATCAGAAACCCATCGTCATCGTGCTCTTGCACGGGCAGGTTGATGGGTTTGCTACGACGCAGGGGCTTGTGTGTTTTTACTGCTTTCATCATGGTATTTCTCTATATAAATTAAATGTTTGCTCCTTGTGTTGGCAAATGACAGGTCAATGGGCGCGGTCAGCCCGGATGGCTGACAGGCGCGCAGGAATACCCAGCCCGTCTCACGGGCGTCTGCACTTTCAAGGAATATGCCAAGGAATATGCGGATGCATGGTTCACATGGGTGGGCAGATCGGGTCTGCGCCGTGAGAGCCGGGCAACGCAGGCGGACAGCCTGACGGTTCTCGAGGCGAGTAAATCAGAAGAAGGTTATGCGGGTACTGACAGGATTCATCGTGAGGTGAAGCATTGCAGGGTAAACATAAACAGGGCTGATTAACTAGCCGGCGCGCATTCTGGCCGTGAAATGAATAAAAAGCAAACAATTATTTTGTTGTGGCGTAAATAAGTGCCCGCACTTCTTCCTCATCGAATGACGAAAGGTGCTTGAATGGCCGCCACGACGCATTTCCCCTCCTGATCGCAAGGGCTTGTTTTTCATGCCTTGGCGCGGACTTTTCGGTAGAATCGTCGCTCATTTTGACGTCAGATAGAGATGAGGCGCGGTATGACGGTTCAGTTCCAGGCATTTCACAGCATCAAGGCGATCGACAATCGGGAGGTGCTGTTCAACTGGTCCAGAACCAATCCGCTCGGGGCACTGGAGCAGGTGTGGCGCCCGAAACATCGCGACGAGCTGCAGGCGCTGCTGCGCGAATTTCCGGAGCGCAAGCTGCGGCTCATCGGCTCCGGTCTCTCCTTCGAACCCATCCACAGTGTCTATGCCGAGGGCAATCAGGCGCTGCTGGTGGACCTGCACCACCTGCGCGGCCAGCTGGCACAGACCGCCGATACGGTGACCTACCAGGCAGGCACACCGCTCGACACCGTCTACGCCGAACTGATTGCCATGGAGCGGATGCTGCCCGCCTCCCCCGGCGTCATCGGCATACAGACCCTGGGCGGTGCGCTCAGCACCGGCACCCATGGCCAGGGGCTGCACCAGTCAGCCCTGTGTGACGCGGTGGAGGCGCTGACCGTGATGCTGGCCAGTGGCGACATCATCCGGGTGGATCGCACCGACCCGCGCTTCGGCGCCTTCGTGATGGGGATGGGGATGCTCGGCATCCTGCTCGACGTCACCCTGCGCACCGTGCCGAACCGCATCATGCGCTGCACCAAGTTCACCACCGACTACTCCTTCCTGCTGGAGCACAACGAGCGGCTGAACCGCGAACACGGTTTCGTGAAGAGCTGGTGGTTCGCCTGGACCGGCGAGAGCCACATCTGGCTGGTGGATCCCGCCAGTGAGGAGGAGGTGGCCCGCTACCGGGCCGCGGGCAGCGAGCCGCTGCTGCTGGATGGCGACATCGACGCCCGCATGAATGCCACCATCGACGCTACCCTGCAGAAGATGGCGAAGGACACCAAGGACGAGGCGCTAGCGGGGGAGCACTTCGAGACGGTACGTCGCTTCAAGGATGCCTCGGACCTGGTGGGCAACGTCTACCAGATCCTCTGCAAGGGGATCCCGGCCCCCCAGATCAACTGTGAGGTGGCGGTGCCGCTGCATCGCATGCGGGAGGCGCTGGAGACGTTGCAGAAGTGGCAAGAGGCCAATCCTGGCGTGCTGCACTATCCCTTTATCCTGCGCTGCACCGGCCCCTCCGAGGCCTGGCTCAGCGCTGCCTATGGCCAGTCGGTGTGCTGGATTGGTTTCCTGGTCTATCTGGCGGCGGACGGCACCTTCGTCAACGGCTCCATGGAGCAGATGCGCGAGTTGCAGCAACTGCTGGTGCCCCTCGGCGGCATCCCGCATTTTGGCAAGCACCTGGCGATGGATCTCTATGACTTCCCGGCTTTGCTGCCGCGTTGGCACGACTTCCTGGCCCTCAAGGGCGAGCTCGACCCCCATGGCCGCTTCGAAAACCGCTGGCTTGCGGATCTGTTTGCCAACAAGTGAGGGTGGTTAGCCCTCTCATCACGCCAGGTTTTAAGGATTTGACATGACCGATATGCAAGATACCCGCATCCCTGTGACCCTGCTGACCGGCTTTCTCGGCAGCGGCAAGACCACGCTGCTCAACCACTGGGTGAAGCAGCCCGAGCTCGGCGAGTGTGCCGTGCTGATCAACGAATTCGGCTCGGTGGGGCTGGATCATCATCTGGTACAGCAGGTGGATGAACAGGTGGTGCTGCTCGATTCCGGCTGCATCTGCTGCTCGGTGCAGGGCTCCCTGGTAGAAGCGCTGCAGGGGCTCTTTATGAAGGCCATCCAGCGCAAGATTAAACCCTTCAAGCGACTCATCATCGAGACCACAGGGCTGGCGGATCCGGCCCCCGTGCTGTTTACCCTGCGCGAGGAGGGCTTTATCGCCCAGCGCTATCGTTTCGACGGCACAGTCACAGTCGTCGATGCAGGTCATATCGAGCAGCAGCTTATCCAACAGTATGAAGCGGTGAAGCAGGTAGCGCTGGCGGATCTGCTGGTGGTGAGCAAGGGCGACCTGGTGGATGAGGAGACCCTGGCACGGATCGAGAGCCAGCTGGCGGCCCTCAATCCGGCGGCGCCCATCGAGCGGGTGATCAACGGCGAGCTGTCACCGATCGTGCTGGAAAAATTGGGTGTCTACAACGAGACGGCGGGGCGCGACGTGCGTCAGCTGCTGGCCTGGCTGCGCACCGAGTCCCCCAAACAGGGGCTGGCCTCGCCGATGCAACCCAAGATGAAGTCATTCGCCGCCAAGGTGGGGACGGCTGCGCCGACCCATTTCGAGCATGGCAACATAGAGAGTTTTTCCCTGCGTATCGGCGAGCCGCTCAAGCCCTCCCGCCTGCTGGCGGCCATCGACGCGGTGCAGGCGCAGTACGGCGATGCCCTGCTAAGGCTCAAGGGGATCTTGCAGCTGGAAGGGGAGAGCCAGCCGGTGGTGATCCACGGGGTGCACGGTCAGCTCTATCCGCTGCAGGCACTGGGGGACTGGCCGGAGGGCAAGGCCCAGTCGCGGCTGGTGTTCATCGTGAAGAGCCAGGACAAGGCGGGGATAGAGCGGTTGTTTCTGGATACCCTCAAGGCACCCGAACCCAGTCTGGAAGAGCAGCTCAGAGCCATGCTCGGCCAGCCGGATGCCTGATAGTCTGATGTGACCCGCTTTCGTGCGGGTCTTTTTTTGTCTGAAGAGGAGGTGGCTGCTCATGCCCGATAGCACACACATGGTTACCCCGGCCCAGCGCAAGTGGCTGCCTCTGCTGACGGCGGTCGGTTTCTTCATGCAGACGCTGGATGGCACCATTCTCAACACTGCCCTGCCCAGCATGGCCGAGGCGCTGGGGGAGAGCCCGCTGCAGATGCAGTCCGTGGTCATCGCCTACATGCTGACGGTGGCGCTGCTCATCCCCGCCTCCGGCTGGCTGGCGGACAGGTTCGGCACCCGTCGCATCTATCTGGCGGCCATCCTGTTGTTTACCCTGGGATCTTTGGCTTGTGCTGCCGCCAATACCCTGCCCATGCTGGTGGCGGCCAGGGTGTTGCAGGGGATAGGTGGGGCCCTGCTGATGCCGGTGGGGAGGCTGGCGGTACTGCGGGTCTACAGCAAGCACGAACTGCTGCGGGTGATGTCGTTCGTCACCATTCCGGGGCTGCTTGGCCCCTTGATGGGGCCGGCGCTCGGGGGCTGGCTGGTAGAGGTGGCGAGCTGGCACTGGGTGTTTCTCATCAACCTGCCGGTGGGGGTACTCGGTTTTCTAGCCAGTTGGCACTTCATGCCCGATCTGCGCCAGGAGACGGCGAAATTCGACTGGCAGGGGTTCGTGATGTTCAGCATCGGCATGGTGCTGGTGTCGGTAGGTTTGCAGGGATTGGGGGAGCACAGCATCTCCACCGGTTGGGCGCTGTTTGCCCTCATCTTCGGGTTGGCGGCCATGGCGAGCTACTGGCTCTACGCAGCCAATGCGCAGGAGCCGCTGTTCAGCCTGGCGCTGTTCAAGACCAACACCTTCGCCATCGGCATCTGGGGCAACCTGTTTGCCCGCCTCGGCAGTGGTGCCATGCCGTTTCTCACGCCACTGTTCTTGCAACTGGGACTGGGATTCTCGCCGAGCAAGGCGGGGATGACCATGATCCCCACCGTGCTGGGGGCCATGCTGACCAAGACGCTGGTGAACAAGCTCATTCCGCGCATCGGCTATCGCCGCATTCTGATCGGCAATACCCTGGCGCTGGGGGCCATGATCGCCAGCTTCTACTTCATCGACAACCAGCTGCCTTACGAGGTGCTGCTGGGCTGGCTGGCCCTCTTTGGCGCGCTCAACTCCTTGCAGTTTTCCGCCATGAATACCCTGACCCTGCAGGATCTAGGCCCGACCTATGCCAGCAGCGGCAACGGCCTGCTGTCGGTGGTGATGCAGCTCTCCATGAGCCTGGGGGTAGCCATCGCCGCCAGCCTGCTTGGACTCTTCTCCGGCGGGGCTGACGCCGCCGGCGGGCAGTGGCTGGCGGGCTTTCACCTCACCTATCTCTGTGTCGGGCTGCTCTCCATGCTGGCGGCGCTCATCTTCGCCCAGCTGGAGCGGCCTCAGACCCGGAATTGATCGATGGCGCTGGCCAGCTCGCTGGCCTGTTGCTCCACCTGCAGGGTAGCGGACAGGGACTCTTCGGCCTGGCCACGCACCTGGTTGGCGATGTCGCGGATCATCACGGCGTTGCGGTTGATCTCGGCGGCTACCGAGCTCTGCTCCTCCACGGCGGTAGCGATCTGGGTATTCATGTCGAGTACAGCCTCCATCCGCTCCGTGATGAGATTGAGTTGCTCTCCGGCCAGCTGGGCCGCCGAGACGCTTTGCTCGCCATTGTCGCGGCACTCACCGATCTGCGCCACCATGCTGGCGGTGCGTGACTGCAGGCTGCCTATGATGGTGGCGATCTCCGTGGTGCTCTGCTGGGTGCGCATCGCCAGGCTGCGAACCTCGTCAGCCACGACGGCGAAACCACGCCCCTGATCCCCGGCCCGGGCCGCCTCGATGGCGGCGTTGAGGGCCAGCAGGTTGGTCTGTTCGGCGATGGCCCGGATCACGTCCAGTACGCTGCTGATGGTCTGGCTCTCCTGCGACAGGGCTTCGCCCTCATGGCCGGTTTCATCCAGCCGCTCCGAGAGTTGGCGTATGGTCTGGCCGGTCTGTTGCACACTGTCACGGCCTTGTTCGGCGGCGCTGTGGGTGTCGCGGGCGCTGGCGGCAGCGGTTTCTGTGTTGTCCGCAATATTAGCGATGGTGGATTCCATCTCGGTGGCGGCACTGGCCACCAGATCGCTCTCCTCAAGCTGTTTTGACAAGGCCTGCTGGGTCAGCTCTGCCTGTTGGCTCAGCAGCCGGGTCTGGGACTCCAGGTGCCCGACCGAGCCTTTCACCCGTTCGATAAGGGCGTGAAAGTGATCCAGCATGGTATCGAAGTCACGGCCCATGGCGACCAGTTCGTCCTTGCCAGTCAATCTGGCACGCAGGGTGAGATCGTTGTTGCTGGTGACCCGACGCATCACGTCGGCCAGCTTGTCGAGGCCGCTCATGATGCTGCGACCGATGGCAAGGTTGAGCAGCAGGGCGGTGATGATGCCAACGGCACACAACATGATCATCATCCAGGTCTGGCGATCATGCTGGGCATTGACGTAAGTGGTCAGCTCCTTGAGCAGGGTGGCGCTTGCCGAGGCCATCTTCTGCTCTTTCTGGATCAGGCTTGCGCGCAGGCCATCCTTGCCGGTCAGACCCAGTTGCTGTTCAGCGCTAACCAGCTCCTTGAAGTACTGGCGGTAGCGCTGGAGCAGCTCGGCCTGTTCCGGATTGGCGGCCAGCGCCTCGGCCAGCGGCGTTGCGTTGGCTTCCAGCTGATCCAGGTAGCGTGCATCCCGGCGCAGCATGAAGTCCTTCTCGTTGCGGCGCAGCTGCAACAAGATGACTTCAAGGCGAGGATCGTCACGCTCCTTGAGGGCCGACTCAAGCGCATGGGTAGCAGCTCTGAGCTTGCCGTAGAGGCCTGCTTCCGGCGTGAGGCCGATCCGTTCCTGCTCGCTCTGCAGTCGTTTGAATTCAGCCTGGTAGTCATCGAGTGCACCACCGAGCACGGTCAGGTGCGCATCCATCTCCGCAGGCAGGTAGCCTTGGAGCAGCTGGATGGTCTCCCGGATCCGCTGGCTCTGGGCGGCGAACTCGGTGACAAGGGAGGGATCCTTGCGCAGCAGGTATAGCTTCTCGTCGAGCGCCAGCTGGGTGCGTTCGGAGTCAAGCTGCTGGGTCAGTCGCTGTGCCATGGCAAGCTGCTCGTTTCGCTCCGAGAAGTAGGATAGGCCTCCGACCAGCAGCAGCTGGATCAGGGTGATGAGGAAGGCGGACCAAAGTAACTTCTGTTTGACGCTCATTACTGCCTCACAGCAACAGGGGAAGTACCCGTCATTATCGTTCAGTCGAGCAAAAACTTTAATATTATGTTTATTGTCAATAAGTTGCTGCGTCGTCTGTCACCTGACAGTTTGTGAGGAGGACAGACAATCTCGTTCGGGATCAGGCAGTTGTTTTGTTGGTGGCTAGCCGCCCACAAAGTGAGGAAGTACTTCCTTATGGCAGAGGGGAGACAGTCCTCATGGTGATGGTTGTCGTGAAGGTGGCATAAGGCCGCATCCCGGAGCGGTGACACGGCTCTTGGGCCCATAGGAGTGGGACGGATTCAGGTCGTTGCCACGGGCAGATAGCTGACCTGGCAGGGCAGCTGTGCCAGCACCTGGGGCAGGTGGGCGGTTTCCAGCAGAAAGGTGTGTTCCGGGTGACCCGGGGTCCAGGTAAAGGCGTGATGGGCGAGCAGCTGCGGATCTATCAGCAGCGGGATGTCGGCGCGCGGCAGAAAGGGGCAGACGGCTCCCGGCAGGCAGCCGATCTGTGCCTGCATCTCCTCGGCCGTGCAAATGGAGGGTTTGGCTCCCAGGGTGGCCTTGACGGCCTTGTTGTCCAGCCGCCCGTCCCTGTGGGTCAGCAACAGGGCGAAACGGCCATCCTTGAACTTGAGAAACAGGGTCTTGCTGAACTCCGCCTGCCAGCCAAGGCGTGCCTTGACCTGCTCGTCGGTGGCGTAATCGAGGATGGGCTCGTGTTGATAACGCTGATGGGGCAGATCGGCGAGCAGCTGGCAGTTGAAGTGATGGATGGTATCGAGTGGCATCTATTCCTCCTTATTCATGGGAATTATCCTGCCAGCACTACAGGGCAAGGGCCAATCATGCTTTCTAATCTGCCATAAGCGACAAGGGCACCGAGGTGCCCTTGTCGATCAGTGCTGCAATGCCGCTGCTTCCCAGTGAAAGGGAATGGGGCAGAGCTGCTGGGAGGCCTTGTCATAGGCGTGCCACAGCTCGTTCATGGTGCGGCCATCGAGCGGATGGCGCAGGGCCGGTGCCAGCTCGGCCAGTGGCCACAACACGAAGGCGTTGGTGAGGATCTCGCCGCGGGGCAAGGTGATCGGTGTGTCGCAAACCAGATCTCCATAGAGCAGCAGGTCAAGATCCAGGGTGCGGGGTGCGAACTTCTTGGCATCCGGTTCGCGGCCGTGGGCAAACTCCATGGCGCGCAGGCGCTGGCAGACGGTCGCCAGTGGAAGATCGGTCTGCGCCGCCACCACCAGGTTGTAGAAGGGGCGACCATTGAAGCCCACCGCCTCGCTCTCGAATACCCGTGACACCAGCAGCTCGCCAAACTCGCCGTACAGGGCATCAAGACCGGCGCGGATATGGCGCTCCCGCTCTATGTTCGAGCCCAGGCTGATATAGAGGGTGGTCATCAGTTGGCGCTCGCTACCGGTGTGCGATGGCGCAGGATCTCGACGCCGACGCCTTCGGCATTGGGTACGGCACCTGGCTTGGTGAGAGTCACTTTGACCCACTGTACCCGCTCATCGGCAAGCACCAGGGTGGCGACCTGCTCAGCCATAGTTTCGACCAGTTCGACTACCTTGCCGCTGACATGTTCACAGATCCGGTTGGAGAGGTCGGCATAATCCAGTGCCAGCTTGATATCGTCGGTTGCGGCGGCGGGGCGGTTGTCGAACCCCATCTCAAGGTCAAACCGGAGTTTCTGGCGAATGCCCTTCTCCCACTCATATACACCTATGGTGGTCAAAACCTCGAGTCCGCGAATAAACACCTTGTCCATGACTGTACTTCTTCTTTACTCTTGATGGGCTGTGATGACAGCGCAGGGATGCTGGCCGGGCGACATGCTTGCCGAGGCTGTCTGGTTGGGCAAAGGGTCCAAGCCAGCGTATGTGGCCCGCATCATACCCCATTCATATCGTGGTAAAAACGACCAAGATGACGGCCCTGACGATTTTGATGATTATTCTGGCCTACCTGGGTGGTTCACTATCCAGTGCTGTGCTGGTCTCCCGCTTCACCGGTCTGCCTGATCCGCGGGATCATGGCTCCCACAATCCGGGGGCGACCAATGTGCTGCGCCTCGGTGGCCGGATGGCGGCTCTGGTGGTCTTGCTGCTCGATGTGATCAAGGGAATGGCCCCCGTCTATCTCGCCTGGTTTCTGCAAATCAAACCCGTCTACCTCGGCTTTATCGGCGTGGCGGCCTGTCTTGGCCACATGTATCCCCTCTTCTTCCATTTCCGGGGAGGCAAGGGGGTAGCGACGGCGCTGGGCACCATGCTGCCCATCGGTTATGGCATGGGGGGCGCTGTGATAGGTACCTGGCTGCTGGTACTGCTGGTGAGTGGCTACTCCTCTTTGGCTTCCATCATTACCGTACTGTTGACGCCGCTCTTTACTTACCTGCTCAAACCCGAATATACCTTGCCGGTTTCGCTGCTCTCCTGCCTCATCCTGATCCGCCATCACGAGAACATTGCCCGTTTGCTCAAGGGAGAAGAACCCAGGGTGTGGGGGCGCAAGCGCAGGGCCAGTGAGGGGGAAGTGGAGGAAATGGGGCGCGTTGAGCAAAAAAGAGACGAACGAGACAAAAAGTGAAATTTCCCGTTGACCACCAGCCTTAAAATCCGTTTAATAGCGCCCACGCCCAGATAGCTCAGTCGGTAGAGCAGGGGATTGAAAATCCCCGTGTCGGCGGTTCGATTCCGTCTCTGGGCACCAAATTTTGGTGTCATGAAATAAAAATTTGTTCATGCGCAATGGTTTGAAGTGTGCCGGCTTAGCTCAGTAGGTAGAGCAACTGACTTGTAATCAGTAGGTCACCAGTTCGATTCCGGTAGCCGGCACCATTTGCCCAGATAGCTCAGTCGGTAGAGCAGGGGATTGAAAATCCCCGTGTCGGCGGTTCGATTCCGTCTCTGGGCACCACTTACAATTCCTCCTTAGTTCAGTCGGTAGAACGGCGGACTGTTAATCCGTATGTCACTGGTTCAAGTCCAGTAGGAGGAGCCAACACAAAAGCCCAGCTGAAAAGCTGGGCTTTTTTTTATCCATTTCGTCATGGTGACGAACAGGCTCGCCTGTTGCCGTCGTCGACCGTCACCATCTGTCGCCGGGCGTTGACTGTTTGTTGCGTCAAGCCATCTCATCCGCAAACAGGGTTCCACCTTGATCCATTATGGAGATACGGGGCCTGGATGGCCGGAGAATATCGCTTCCTCATTATTAATCTGCAGATGACGGGCTATAGTAAATAATAAAGTTAATTACTTTATAATCGACATTTACAATGCGGTTTATCTGTTCTATATTTATTTGAATGGTTGTTTTGTTATGCAGTTGAAGTTCATTTTATAGCTGATAGAACAATTAAATGCAGTCTATTTGATGAGATATATGGGGAATGTTATGCATAATGAACGTTATCTTGATACAGCCGAACTGGATAAATTAAATTCCGGCGGTGATATAACCATGCCAGTATCATTTATCCTTGATATATCTCGTTCCAAATCACTGCAAGATGTATTGAATGTGGTGGCAAACTGGATTCACCATTTATTTAAAGCCGAACGAGTCAGTATTACAATTAAAGAAAATGAACATTTCCTGAAGCTTTATTCCATTTCCGGTAATCGGGCCATTCCTCTTGATTTTCTTATGCCCATTAAAGATACATTTGTCGGTGGTGTATTTTCATCGGGTCGTTTGGCCATCTGTGATGATTTGAGCATGTCTGACAAGCTGGACTGCCAGATGTTGTATCACAAGGGGATGGGCTGTTGCATGGATGCCCCCATGCTGCAAGGTGACAACTGTATCGGCACCCTGAATGTGGCGCATCAGGATAAATTTTTTTACTCAACGAGAGACGCTGTCATTTTGCAGTGTCTGGCCCATTGGCTCGCCCTCAATATCCAGCTCTATCTGCAAGTCGATGAAATGAAAGTGTTGGCTTCTACCGATTATCTTACCGGCATATACAACCGCAGGGCATTCATGGCAGAAGGGCAGAGCCGGGTCGCCCATTCGTTATTGACAGGGGTTCCCTGTACCGTGGCGATTCTTGATATCGACAATTTCAAGGAGTTGAATGATCGCTATGGTCATGAGGCGGGAGACCTCGTGCTCAGGCAGTTGGCTGCTGCCGTTTGCACCGTCGTCCGGGAGCATGATGTATTTGCTCGCATTGGCGGGGAAGAGTTTGCATTGATTATTGCCGGGGGCTCCCATGATGACAGCGATGATATTTTTGAAAAAATAAGAGCCTTGATTGAAGAGTTGCTTATCGAATATGGCGAATACACCATTCAAGTCACGACCAGCATAGGGGCGTCAGTCTCTACCCCTGCGGATGTCGAGATCGGACATCTTCTGCGAAGAGCGGACATGGCGCTCTATCAAGCCAAGAGTGCCGGCAAGAATAGGGTAATCTTCGAGTTGTAACTGACTTCTGTACTGGCCTGCGAAGGCGGACGGATCGCTGGGGCAGCCCCTGTCGCCCGCAATGCTGCGGGCATCGATCTTCCACGAAAATTTACCTAGCATGGAAACTTTGGCGAGCCAAACATGCCGCCGCTACTTTACTGTCGAGAGAATCCACAAGATGAAAATGCGTCCCCTGTTGTTGCTGAGTGTCCTGCTGCTGGGCGGGTGTAGCGTCAATCCCTATCGTTGGCCCGGCAGTGAGCCCCAGACGCCTGCGCCGAGCGAGCCAGTCACCCAGCCTCCCGTGACTCAACCCGAGGTGAAACCACCGGTACAAAAACCGGTGGCACCGACCGCGCTGGCCGTGGCCATGGCGGATGCCTTCGTCCAGGCCCCCGAGGTGCGGGAGCTGGCCAATGGCAACCCTGTGCTGCTGCTCACGCCACCCCAGAATGGAACGGGGGAATCTCTCGACACACGCCCCATGGCGGCGGCCATGATCAAGCGGATCCAGTCCAAAAGCGAGTTTCGCTTCGTCGACCCGGGCCAGGTCGCAGCCATCACCAGCCAGCTTGAATATCAGCAAGGGGGAGTCAATCCTGCCTCTTTGGTGCGCCTGGGGCGCCAGACCGGGGCGGGTTACATGCTCTACGGGGATCTGGTGCAACAGGGGGGACGTTATCGGCTTGCCATGAGCCTGATGGATCTGCGCAGTGGCGAACTGCTCTGGAATGCGAGCCGCTTCGCCAGCCGATAGTTTGGACTTTGTCGGGGTCACCATGGCACCAGGCCAGAGGTGACCCTTGCGGGCCGGTAGGGGGATGACCCCCCCCTTCAGTAGATACCGGCTGTTGCGTTCCTTTACCCTTTACCCTGCCCATACGTTATGGCCAGCGAGACCGATAGTGATTGCTCGCTTGCCATCATCAACAATTCCTCACATCAGAGCCGCCATGGCAGTCGGTGGCACGCCACCTTGTCTCAGAGCATCGGGAAGTAGCAGGCGGTGATATCGACGGGCTGATCCGGGCAACCCGGTTGATAAAACTGCCAACCGGCGTCCGAGAAGGCGCGCAGCTCGCTCTCGACAAATGCCAGCGCCAGGCTCAGGGCCTGCAGGGCATCGATACCATGGATAAGGGTCTTGTCGCGCAGACCGGCAAGCTTCACCTTGCAGCGATGGTCACCGTTGGCGGATCTGGGGTCAGGTCTGGGCCTGTGGATGGCGATCTTCAGGCGAAGTTGCTCACCCTCTGGGTTGACGACATCGAACCTGGCGGTGACTAGGGTCTTCTTCATCCGGATATTGGCGTTGTTGCCCAAATCGATGCAGCTTGAATGGAACTAACTGAGGACTTGGTGATCTGATCACCACCATCCTCTTCAAATCTGCATCATGGGCACGTCGCTTCACCCCATCACCAACTGGCCTAAATACAACAAGTCTTTGATTAATCGTGGTTCACTCACCTTCTGGGTTGATGCCGATGCCATGAGCAACTGGTTTCACCACGACCATCATGGGCGGCGGGGCCGCAGCCAGCTTTACACTGACCAGACCATCTGTACCTTCCTGATGCTCAAGGGGATTTTCAGCCTCACTCTGCGGGCCACCCAGGGACTACTCGACTCCCTGTTCGAGTTGATGAACGTACCGCTTTGTGCCCCCGATTACAGCTGTGTCTGCAAGCGGGCCCGCACGGTGACAGTGGCCTATCGGCAGCCCTCAAAGGGACGCATTACCGACTTGGTTATCGACTCAACCGGTCTGAAGGTGTTTGGTGAAGGCGAGTGGAAGGTCAGAAAACACGGCGCCGAGAAACGGCGAGTCTGGCGCAAGTTGCATCTGGCGGTAGACCCGGTGACCCACGATATCGTGGCGGCGGAAGTCTCGCTGGAAAATGTCCATGATGCCGAGGTGTTGCCCACCTTGCTCAACCCTCTGCGGCGTAAGCTGGGACATGTTTATGCGGATGGAGCTTATGACAGCAAAGCCAGCCATCAGCTTATCTCGCGCAAAGGGGCGACAGCCTGTATCCCGCCTCGCAAGAGCGCGGGGTTATGGAAAAATGGACACCCAAGAAATGACGCTGTGCTGGTGATGCGCAAGGAAGGGCTGGCACACTGGAAGAAGATATCGGGGTATCACCGTCGCTCACTGGCAGAGACGGCGATGTATCGGTTCAAGCAGTTGCTGACGGGGAAAATCAGTCTGCGTAACTACAACGGCCAAGTGGGAGAAGTCATGGCGTATGTCAGCGCCATAAACAAGCTGAATACCCTGGGCCTACCTGTCAGAAAACCTCGAGTGTAGCGGTTACCCAGGGCTGGGGAAGTCATGACTTGCTGGCTGATTTGGGCAACAACGCCCCGGATATTCCTTTTCCGTTGGTGGGTTCAAGCTTGAGGAGCCCTGGCCGGGGACCAGAAGGCGCTCTGGGGTATCAGCCTAATGGAACCTGGAGACTCAAACAATCTGCTGTCAGCTCATGGCAGATGCCAAAATGAATCAGAGCCTCTCATGCTGGTGTTGCTGAATACCGGCAAAGAGCTCGGTTGATTACCAGGTTGAACATTATTTGCGCATCAAGGTTCATCACTGATTGAATTTGATGTTCGCTCCGGGTCTGGCACGGTACGATATTTTGACAGTCAGCCAGCCTTTCGCTGCCTGAGGCTCGCAGGAGGAGACGGAATGGAGCTTTCGGTCAAGCAACTCTATGAAGTGATGGCCCAACTGCCGGATCCTCTCTTTATCCTGAGCGAAGATGGCTACTACATCGAATACCTGGGCGGGATGGAGGAGCAGTCCTATCAGGACGGTAACCCCCTGACGGGAAAGAGACTGTTCGACGTACTGCCTGCGGTGATGGCGCAATGGGTGATGGAACAGGTGATGCTGGCGCTGGATAGTGGCCAGATCCAGGTGGTGGAATATGATCTTGCGGCCACTGAGGTGGCGGGGATCGATGCAGCCGTCGGGCCGCAAGGGATGCAGCGATTCGAGGGCAAGATTGCCCCCTTGCCCTCTCTGTATGAGGGGAAGCGAGCGGTCGTCTGGGTAACCCGCAATATTACCTGCCAGCACGAGCTGCAACAGCGACTGAAATTGCAAAGCGAAACCGATCAGCTCACCGGTCTCTACAACCGGCGATTCTTCTTCGATCACTGGGCCCGGTTGCAGCAGGGGGAGGGTCATGGCCTCATCATGCTGGACATCGACCACTTCAAGCAGGTCAACGATCGTTTCGGCCATCAGGAAGGGGATCGGACCCTGCAACGCTTCTGCGAGTGTGTGGCGACCCAGTTGCGCAGCGAGGATCTCTTTGTTCGTAGCGGCGGCGAGGAGTTTCTGGTGCTGCTGCCGCGTCTGGACGAACTGACGTTATTGCGCATTGCGGAGCGGATCCGTGCAGCAGTGGCAGCCCTGGCCGCCGACCCCGTTACGCTGACCGTCAGTCTGGGTACGACGCTGGTGCGACCGGGTGAGGATATCAATCTGGCGTTGGCGCGCGCCGACGAGTGGCTCTATCGTGCCAAGCGAGCAGGGCGCAACCGGGTGGCTCACTGCCCATCGCGCTGACGGCCGGCCATCAGTGATTAATAATATCGTCCACCTTCGCTATTATTTCATTGAGGTGGAATTAATCTCATTTTATTTATTGAAGGTTTTTTACGCCATCATGTTAATATTAATAGGTCGGCTAGTTCTCATTAATCTTGTTGAGAAAAAAGCCGTGGTTTTACCATTATGTTATCAGGACGCTGTCGCACAGCCCTGACAAGACTGGAATGATACATTTTATTGTTTTTTTGAAACATCTCGGTTTAAACGGTCATGAATTATTAACCTTGACCTTGATGATGATTTCAATGATGGTAAAACGGCATTTTCGTATTGCCCCGGCGTGCATTATTGAATGTCGGTGGATTTATTATGGTACGAAGCATTCGATATTCTATTGAATATCGCTTGCCAGTTATTTCTGGCCAATAAAAATAATGATGACAGAACAATAAGGTATGTATCGCAATGAGTCTTGCTATTGCAGAAAAGAGTAATACTGTTTCAAAGTTGAAATGGGAGAAAAGTGATTCGGTATGGACCATGGGTCTATATGCCACAGCTGTGGGTGCCGGCACTTTATTTCTCCCGATTACCGTAGGCAGTAACTCCCCGGTTATCTTGCTGTTTATTTTATTACTGGCGTTTCCACTTTCTTATTATTCTCACCGGGCGCTGAGCCGGTTTGTGCTCTCCAGTTCCCATCGGGAGGGAGACATCACCCATGTGGTGGTGGAGCACTTTGGCGCCAGAGCCGGCCAGTTGCTGATGCTGGTCTACCTGATGGCCTTCTACCCCATCATTCTGGTCTACAGCATCTCCATCACCAATGCGATCCAGAGTTTCCTGGTGAACCAGCTGGGGAGTGCAGCTCTCCCTCGTGGCTGGCTGGTGCTCGGAGTCATGCTGGGTCTGCACCTGATCCTGCTGGCGGGCAAGCATATAGTGGTATCGGCCATCAGCGTGCTGGCCCTGCCCATGGTGGCGTTTCTGCTTGGCCTCTCCTTCTATCTGCTGCCCCAGTGGAGCCTCTCCTATTTTACCGAGAGCCAGGCGGTGGATTGGCATGATCCCTCCTTCTGGAAATCCCTCTGGCTTATCGTGCCTGTGATGGTGTTCTCCTTCAGCCACGCTCCCATCATCTCCTCATTCAGCGCCGCCCAGAAGAAGCGGGATCATCAGCATGCGGACCAGCTCAGCAGACGCATCATCAAGTGCAGCAGCCTGCTGATCTGCGGCAGCGTGATGTTTTTTGTCGTGAGCTGCGTGATGAGCCTGAGCCAGGCCGAGATGGCGCTGGCTCGTACCGACAATATCTCCGTGTTGTCGGCGCTGGCGAACAAGTTCTCCAACCCGTTGATAGCCTATGTGGGGCCGCTTATCGCCATCCTGGCCATGTCGAAATCCTTCCTCGGCACCTCCATGGGGGTGAGCGAAGGAACGGTGAGCATGGTGAGTGGCGCCTGCCAGGGGCTCGGGCTCTCCCTCAAGGAGTCGACCATTACCCGGGTTTCCTCCCTGATCCTGTTCATCGTGACCGGGGTCATCACTTACCTCAATCCCAACGTGCTCGACATCATAGAGCGCATCAGCGGGCCGCTCATCGCCGTGATACTGTTTCTGCTGCCTGCCTGTTCCATCTATCGCTTGCCCGCGCTCAAGCGCTATCGCGGGGCGAGCACCCTGTTTGTGCTGGTGATGGGGCTGCTTGCCATCTCGGCCCTTATCTACGATCTGTTCTGACGAACCGGATCCGGCACAATGCAAAAAGGGCGGCCTATGGCCGCCCTTTTCATATTTCTGGCTGTCAGCCAAACAGGGTCGAGATGTTCTGTCCCGCCATCAGCAGACCGATGGCCAGGGCGCTGAACCAGACCAGGGTCGCCGTGACCAGCAAATAACCGCCAGCGACGAACAGGCCATCGCGCTGCAGCATGCCGGTGCTTAGCAGTAAAATGGCCCAGGCCGGCATGGCGTTGGTGAAGGGGATGGCACCCAGAGGCAGCATCAGCAGCAGGGCCGCCAGCATGATCAGCAGGCCATTGCAGCGGTTGATGGTGGTGCTGCCCGTCAGCAACAGCAGGCGCGGGCGGATGAAGCGATCGATGCGGGCCAGCAGATCCGCCCCCTTGTGCAGGGTCGGCTTGAGCTGATCCGCAGCGAAGCGGCGTTCCATCAGAAAAGCAGGCAACCAGGGCACCCGGTTGAGAGTGATGCCGATGCCGATAAACAGGATCAGCAGACCAAACGGAGTGCTGACGCCCGGAATGGAGACCGGCAGCAGAAAGGGCACGGTGAGCAGCACGCAAAACAGCAGCATGCCCTGTTCTCCCACCAGGGTCAGCATCTGGCGCAGGCTGATGTGGCTCTCGTCGATGGCGTGTGCCGTGGATCGCAGGGTATCCGAGAGCGTGCTTTGTGGATCTTTGAGTTGCGCAGCAACCATGCCTGATGTCCTTCTGATGAGTGCTGAGGGTCACCATGACCCGATTGCGCGTCAGAATACGGGGGCAAGGTTAATAGCGGATGAATAGGGGGAGCAGATAGCGAAGCGCCGCCCCGATCGGGCGGCGGGGCGAGCGGATCACTTGATGCCGAATGTGATGCGGCTGAGGGGCTCGTTGACGTCGAACAGCTTGTATTGCACGTCGCTGGCGCCCATGGCAAGCACTCGCTGTTCGTGCATCTGCACGTATTGCCGTGCGCTCGCCTCATCCTCGAACAGATAGATGCCACCCGCTTCGCCGGTGCGCGGGTTCTCCGTCCATATCTTGGAGATAAACCCGGGCTCGCGGGTGATGGATTCGGCCAGCGGCACGGCGGCCTCGGTCAGTGCCGGCCCCATCTGCTCGGCGGGAAAGGTGAAATGGATTTGCAGCAAACTGGGCATGACGGCTTCTCCTGTTGAATGATACGACTCGTCGCATCATAGGAAGCCGGCATTTTGGCTGCAAGAAGGCACATTTTCGTGGCATAGTTACCCTGAAGTAACCATTAGCGAGGTACACCTTGAACCCGCCCCTCTGTCCTGCCTACGAGGTGTTGCGACTGCTGAACGGAAAATGGAAACCGGCCATCCTGTTTCATCTGCAAAGCCAGACCCTGCGTTTTGGCGATCTGCGTCGCCGTTTGCCCGCTGTCAGCCAGAAGGTGCTCACCGCCCAGCTCAAGGAGCTGGAGAGTGACGGTATCATCAGCCGGACCCTCTATCCCAGCGTGCCTCCCCGCGTGGAGTATGCCCTGACACAATTGGGCACGGCTCTGCTGCCCCTGTTGCAACAGATGCATGACTTTGCTCTTGCCAACGCCGGGTTGCTGGCACAGCAGGAGGATGAGACTTAGGTCGCTTGGTGCCAGCCATGTCTCTAATGTCTCTTATCCGCAGATGATCAGGGGAGGGATGCCCTTCGCCAAGGGATGAGCCTGACCCTATGCCCGGTGTCAGTGAGCTCTCGCTGCACTCTTTCCTTCCGCCAGTTCCCGAATGCTTGCGCTCATATCCAGCCAGATCTGTCCTGTTCGTGGGTCACGCCCGTTTTCCTGCCATATCGCAGCCAGATCATTCCTGGTGATGACGGTTCTTCCCGATGTTGGCTCGCGCGTGGTCAAGAGGCGCCCCTGATTTGGCTGCGCCGTTCTGGTGCGCCCGCCATGACCTGCCCTGTCACGGGGCGGTCGAGGGCTGGATGGCACATCTCGTGCGCCAACTTGGTGCGTCAAGTGCTTGGTTATAAGTTAATCACTTGATTTTACTGAATTTTAATTTTTGGCTCACTTTATGCTTTTTATCTGTCAGGTGGTGTCTGCGGCCATCGGAGACAGCAGTCATGATGGCGCTCCTGTGCAGACCCCTCCCCGTGCCGGGCACGGGCGTGATTTTGGCAAGCCGTGAACAGTGCTGCGGCCGCCACGGATTCAATCAAGGAAACGGAGCCGGTCATGGACCGGCACGACAGGGAAGGAGAGTACTCTATGGTCAAAAAATGGATGATGGCGGGTTTGCCAATACTGTCTGCCTTGCTGGTTACCCCAAGTTGGGCCGAAGAGGTCGCTCAGGTGCAGGCTGCGGCCACTATCACCATCAACAAGGGGGACAATACCTGGATGCTGCTGTCGGCAGCGCTGGTGATCCTGATGTCGATCCCCGGTCTGGCGCTCTTCTACGGCGGCCTGGTTCGCGCCAAGAACATGCTGAGCGTATTGATGCAGGTATTCACTCTGTTTGCCCTCATCTGCGTGCTGTGGGTGATATACGGTTATTCGCTGGCCTTCACCGAAGGAGGCAGCTTCTACGGCTCCTTCAGCAAGGTGCTGCTCGCGGGGGTAACGCCTGATTCGATCGCCGCCACTTTCAGCAAGGGGGTCGGCATCAGCGAATTTATCTACGTGGTGTTCCAGGGGGCATTTGCCGCCATCACCTGCGGCCTGATCGTGGGAGCCTTTGCCGAGCGCATCAAGTTTTCCGCCGTGCTGCTGTTCTCGGTGATCTGGTTCACCTTCGCCTATATCCCGCTGGCCCACATGGTGTGGTACTGGGCGGGCCCCGATGCCTACACGGACGCCGCCGCGGCTGATGCCGCCAACGCCACCGCGGGTTATCTGTTCCAGCATGGAGCCCTCGACTTTGCCGGCGGCACAGTGGTGCACATCAACGCCGCCGTGGCCGGTCTGGTTGGTGCCTATCTGGTGGGTAAACGCCTGGGTTACGGTCGCGATCCCATGACTCCCCACAGCCTCACCATGACCATGATCGGGGCCTCCCTGCTCTGGTTTGGCTGGTTCGGTTTTAACGCGGGGTCGGCTCTGGAGGCCAACGGCACGGCGGCGCTGGCCTTCGTGAACACCTGGGTGGCCCCGGCGGGTGCGGCCCTCTCCTGGACTCTGGCCGAGTGGGTGATGAAGGGACGCCCCTCCCTGCTGGGCGCCGCTTCCGGTGCCGTCTCCGGTCTGGTGGTGATCACGCCGGCGGCCGGTTTCGTCGGGGTCGGTGGCGGTCTGGTGATGGGCCTTATCAGCGGCGTAGCCGGCCTGTGGGGGGTGCACGGTCTCAAGCGCTGGCTGGGTGCTGACGACAGCCTGGACGTATTCGGGGTGCACGGGGTGTGCGGTATTCTCGGCGCCTTGCTGACCGGTGTCTTTGCCAGCCCGGATCTGGGCGGTACCGGGGTGTGGGACTATGTTTCCAACCAGGTGGCCGATGGCTACTCCATCCTGGCCCAGGTGAAGGTTCAGGCCATCGGGGTGGGGGTCACCATCCTCTGGTCCGGTGTCGTGGCTGCGGTGGCCTACAAGGTGATCGACATGGTGATCGGATTGCGGGTGAAGGACGATGCCGAGCGGGAGGGGCTGGATGTCACCACCCACGGCGAGAAGGCCTACAGCATGTGATCCTGGTCGTGCCAGAGCACAAAAAAACCGCCGGGAGACCGGCGGTTTTTCATTGTTACCGAGAGAGGACGAGCTGCTTAGTTGACCACGGCGACGTTGATGGTGCCGTTGCCTTGGGTCATGCGAACCCGGGCGCCCGGGACGAAGGTCGGGCTGGCTTTCTGGACCACCACGATGGATTCCCCGGTCTCTTTCTTGATCTCGAGCTCGACACCATCAACTTGGTTGAACTTGTCTCCGGCGGCCTTGCCTGCGGCTGCACCGGCGATGGCGCCCCCGGCTGCAGCCAGGTCACGGCCGGTACCGCCGCCAATGGTGCTGCCCAGCAGGCCGCCGACCACGGCGCCACCTATGGTGCCGAGCAGGGCGTTCTCTTCGGCCTGGATCTTGACCGGGCGGGTCGAGATGATGGTGCCGTAGCTGACGGTTTGTACCTGTTTGGCGCGATCCTTGGTGTAGACATCGCCGGAGTAAACATCGCTATTGGCGCAGCCAGTGATGGTGGTGGCGGCAAGCATGGCAATGATGGTCATACGTTTAAACATGGTGGTTCTCCTGCACTGCACGCAATTTGAACAATCTGGTTGGTGAGTCGCACTCTACTCCAACCCGGTTGCACATGAAATTGGCAAAATGTAACCAATTATGTGTCCTGAGGGTGGCTTTGTCCTTGAATCCAGCCTGTACCAGAGAGTTTTTTCGCCAGCACCAGGCGATCTTCTCCCGGGCCGAAGTAGCCTGCGACTTCCTCCATCAGCTGGTAGCCGAGGCGGTAGTAGAGACGCTGAGCCGGGTTGGCGGGATCGACGGTGAGGCGCAGCTCGTCGACGTTCAGGGCGCGCTGGTTCACCTCCATCTGGCGCATCATCCGCTCGGCCAGGCCGAATCCGCGAGCCTCTGGCAGCACCGCCAGCGACAGCACCCAGCCTTGTGCGCGATCCTGGCCAAATCCCCCCAGCACATAGCCCACCAGATGCCCTTCATGCTCAGCTACCAGCAACAGCTGCGGCCATAGATCCATGGCCTGGCGGAAGAAAAAGGCCGGATAGAGATCCTCGCCAAAGACCTTAGCATCGATCTGCCAGATCCCGTGCATGTCGGCATGGGTGGCGGTGCGCAAAACGGGCGGGGTGTGGTGCATCAGGACTCCATGGTTGCAGCAATTCGCCGTTGAGCGGGAGGTCAACGGCAACAAAGGAGCCATAGGGTACTGGCCATCCCTTGCCCGATGCAAGGGGGCATTCAGGGCGGCAGCGGGCGACTGTGGGGCAGTTTGGGGGCCTTGCGCAAGCGGTCGAGCAGGTGGCGCAGGGTTAGCCAGGGGTGATGCCACAACATGCGCGGGCCGCTCCATTTCATGACCCGGAGGATCTGCTTGCGCATCGCGGAGGCGTAACAGTGGATGCTGCAGTTGGCACAGGTCGGTTTGTGATCGTGGCCATAGCGACAGCGATTGAGCCTTTGGTAGGCAAAATCCCTGAGCTGGTGGCAGCGTTGGCAATGGGGATCCTGGTGATGATGCTGGCAGTAGAGGCGGATCATGGCGCTGACCGTCTTTTGCTCGCGCATCAGTCTGGGGTGGTCACTCGTCTCGCTGTGGGTAGCAGCGTGTGAGCCCCCGGCTGGGCTGGCATGATGACTTTTCATGAGCGCCATTTTCCTGACCCGCCCGCCGAGGGTGTTGATACAGGTCAAAAGGGGGGGCAAAAAAACAGGGCCCGTGGGCCCTGTGTCATCAGATGAGGCTGGTTGCCTGCTCAAGCCAGGCGAGATCGTCCCCGTCGAGCAGCGGGCTCAGGCGGCGGAACACCTCGGCATGGTATTCGTTGATCCAGCGGAACTCGTCCTGGCTCAGCAGGCTGCGATCGATGAGGCGGATATCGAACGGCACATAGGTCAGGCGCTCGAAGCCCAGCATCGGCAGCTCGCCGACCTGCTCCTGCTCGGTCACCACCACCAGATTCTCACAGCGGATGCCAAAGGCATCTTCCCGGTAGTAACCCGGTTCGTTGGAGAGCACCATGCCCGGTTGCAGGGGGACCATGCTCCCTTTCGGAGAGATACGCTGCGGACCTTCGTGCACGCTGAGGAAGTGGCCGACCCCGTGACCGGTACCATGGTCATAGTTGTAGCCGGCCTGCCACAGCGGCATGCGGGCCAGCACATCGAGCTGGATGCCGGCGGTGCCGCGCGGGAAGCGGGCCTGATCCAGGGCGATGTGGCCCTGCAGCACCCGGGTGAACATGGCTTTCTGTTCGTCGGTCACCTCGCCCACCTTGATGGTGCGGGTGATATCGGTGGTGCCGTCCAGATACTGACCGCCGGAGTCCACCAGATAGAGGCTGTCCTGACCGAAGGGGCGCGGCGTGCCGTTGCCATGGTGGTAGTGGCACATGGCGGCGTTGGGGCCCAGCGCCGAGATGGTATCGAAGCTCGGCTCGATATAGTGATCCTGCTCGCGGCGGAAGGCTTCCAGCTGGTCGGCCAGGATGCCTTCGTCCATGCCCTCGAAGGAGCCTGCGGCGATCTGCCGATCCAGCCAGGCGAGGAAGCGGGTCACGGCCACGCCGTCGCGCAGGTGGGCGGCGCGCATGCCGGCCAGCTCCACCTCGTTCTTGCAGGCTTTCGGCAGCATGGTGGGGTCCTGACCGGCGACCAGGATGGCGCCCGCCTCTTCCATCACCAGCTGGGTCCAGGCGTTGGCGCTGTCCGGGTCGGCCAGCACCTTCTGCTGATCCTCTCCGATGCGTACCAGCACATCACCCAGCTTGTCGATGGGGTAGACGGAGACGTCCTGACCCACGTGCTGGCTGAAGGCGAAGCAGTCAATCTTGTCGGTATCGACGAAGAAATCCACAGTGGTGTTGGCGTACAGCACCGCAAAACCCAGTACCACCGGCAGGCGCTCGATGTCGCGGCCACGCAGGTTGAGCAACCAGTTGATGGGCTCGGCCTGGGTCAGCAGCACCGCATCCAGACCGCGCTTGCGCAGATCCGCCGCCAGCAGCTCACGCTTGGACTGGCTGGATTGGCCGGCCAGCTCCTCGCTGTAGAGAATGACCGGGCTCTTGGTCGGCGCGGGGCGATCGGTCCAGTGCAGGTCGATGGGGTTTTGCTCGACGCGCACCAGCTCGATGCCGCGCTCGGCCAGCAGCGCCTTGGCTTGCTTGTACCAGGTCAGGCTGTGCAGACGGGCGTCGAAACCGACCCGGGCGCCGGACGGCAGCTGTTCGGCCAGCCACTGTACGTGGGGGTTGTCATTCAGGTGAAGAAACTCGAACAGCTCGGCAGGGGTCTGCATGCGGGCCTGCACCGTATAGCGGCCATCGACAAACAGGGCGGCGCGCTGGGCCATGATGATGGCGACGCCGGCGGAACCGTTGAAACCCGTGATCCAGTCCAGTCGCTCGGCGTAGGCGGGGATGTACTCACCCAGGTGCTCATCATCGTGGGGGATGATAAAGGCGTCCAGCTCCTGCATGGCCAGCTCGGCCCTGACTTGGGCGACGCGGGTTTCAATCAACTCGAAATTATTCATATCGTTATGCCAGATGGTTGCTATATGAGTGTTCAGTTGTTGTGGCTGCTGTCCAGGATCCGCTTGATCGACTGGCCTGCGGCCTCGATATGCTGCTTGAGCAGCACCACCGCCTCGTGCTTGCGCCGGGCGCGGCACAGCTCCAGCAGCTGGGCGTGTTCACGCTCCGCCTTGTCCACGCCATCGCTGGCAAACAGCAGCTCGAAGCGGACATAACGGTCACAGCTCAGGTTGATCTGGGCGATGAGATCCAGTGCCTGGAGGCGGCCGGCAGCCTGATAGAGGGTGGCGTGGAAGCTGTGGTTCAACTCGGCCCAGTGTTCGATCTGGGTGCCTGACTCCAGGGCGTGATCGAACTGGGCGAGGATCGCCTCCGCTTGCGCGAAGGTGGCTTCAGTCATCTTGTCGACGGCATGAAACAGGGTATCGGCTTCCAGCAACGCTCGCAAATAAAACAGTTCCTCGATGGCCGAGGCGTCCAGCATGGTGACCACGGCGCCGCGATGGGCTTCGAACTTCACCAGCCCCTGGGCCTCCAGCTGCATCAGGGCTTCCCGCACCGGGATGCGGCTCACCGCCAGCTCCTTGGCGATGGCATCCTGGCGCAAGGGGGCGCCGGCGGGAATTTCCCCACGGAGGATCCGGCCACGGAGGTTTTCCATCACCATCTGGGTTCGGGTCTTGTAGGGTGGGGTCATGGCAGGGTCACGATAGCGCGTTACGAAATTGTATATTGTATAAAGTTTGGCTGAATCTACCCCGTTGGGGCGAGCAAGGCAAGGTTTACGGGCGTCCAGCCCAATGCCAGCAGCGTTCGGAGCCTGTGTAAAAAACAAAAATGCCGGTCAGCAAGGCTGACCGGCATGATTCACTCGTCGCGAGGAGTTATTACAGCTGCGGACCTGCCGCCACCAGGCGCTTGCCCTCGTCGTTGTCGGTGAAGCGCTCGAAGTTCTTGATAAAGCGCTGGGCCAGATCCTGCGCCTTGGCATCCCACTCGGCCTTGTCGGCGTAAGTGTCGCGCGGGTCGAGGATCGCCGGGTTCACGTCGTGCAGCTCGGTCGGCACTTCCAGGTTGAAGATCGGCAGTACCTTGGTCGGCGCCTTCTCGATGGAGCCATCCAGGATGGCGTCGATGATGGCGCGGGTGTCCTTGATGGAGATGCGCTTGCCGGTGCCGTTCCAGCCGGTGTTGACCAGGTAGGCCTCGGCGCCCGCCGCTTCCATCCGCTTCACCAGCTCCTGGCCGTACTTGGTCGGGTGCAGGGAGAGGAAGGCCGCGCCAAAGCAGGAGGAGAAGGTCGGAGTCGGCTCGGTGATGCCGCGCTCGGTACCGGCCAGCTTGGCGGTGAAGCCTGACAGGAAGTGGTACTTGGTCTGCTCCTTGGTCAGCTTGGCGACCGGCGGCAGCACACCGAAGGCGTCGGCGGTCAGGAAGATCACCTTGGTGGCATGACCCGCCTTGGAGACCGGCTTGACGATGTTTTCGATGTGGTAGATGGGGTAGGAGACACGGGTGTTCTCGGTACGGGAGCCATCGTCGAAGTCGATGGTGCCGTCGGCAGCCACGGTCACGTTCTCCAGCAGCGCATCGCGGCGGATGGCGTGGTAGATGTCCGGCTCGGCCTCTTCGGAGAGCTTGATGGTCTTGGCGTAGCAGCCCCCTTCGAAGTTGAACACGCCGTGGTCGTCCCAGCCGTGCTCGTCGTCACCGATCAGCTGGCGCTTGGGATCGGTGGAGAGGGTGGTCTTGCCGGTGCCGGAGAGGCCGAAGAAGATGGCCACGTCGCCGTTCTGACCCACGTTGGCGGAGCAGTGCATGGAGGCGATGCCGCGCAGGGGCAGGAAGTAGTTCATCATGGAGAACATGCCCTTCTTCATCTCGCCACCGTACCAGGTGCCGCCGATGAGCTGCATCTTCTCGGTCATGTTGAAGGCGACGAAGTTCTCGGAGTTGAGGCCCTGTTCTTTCCAGTTCGGGTTGGTGCACTTGGCACCGTTCATCACCACGAAGTCCGGCTTGAAGGTCTTGAGTTCTTCTTCGCTCGGGCGGATGAACATGTTCTTCACGAAGTGCGCCTGCCAGGCCACCTCGGTGATGATGCGTACGGCCAGGCGGGTGTCCGGGTTGGCGCCGCAGAAGCCGTCGACCACGAACAGGCGCTTGCCGGAGAGCTGCTTGGTTACCAGGGATTTCAGATGTGACCACACTTCCGGGGTGATGGCCTTGTTATCGTTCTTGCCTTGGTCAGACCACCACACAGTATCCTGGGTAGTTGCGTCTTTGACGATATATTTATCTTTCGGGGAGCGGCCGGTGAAGATACCGGTGTTGACGTTGACGGCGCCCAGCTCGGTCACTACGCCGCGCTCGAATCCTTCCAGGTCGGGGCGAGTCTCTTCCTCGAACAGCTGCTCGTAAGAGGGGTTGCGTACAATTTCCTGGCTGTTTTTGATGCCGTACTGGTCCAGACCTAATTGTTGGGCCAGGGTGGGTTCTGCCACGATTGTCATTGTATTCTCCTGGGGTCAGAGGTTGTAGGGTTCTATCTGGCGTCCATCCTATCACTTAGGTGGTAGAGTTTAGCGATCGCCATCAAACTTTATAAAATAGGGTATTTTTTTGTTATTAAAGTTAAAGGCGGGTTTTGCCCGCCTTTAATTAGTGTAACTTGTTTGCATCATTGCCGGGAGCCCTGCTGAACAGGGTTTCGACGTCGATCCCATTAAATTGGTACTGGGCGCCGCAGTAATCACAGTGCATGTCGATCTTGCCGAGCTCCTGCACCATATCCATCACCTCTTCCTTCTCGATCTGCAGCAGGGCCCCTTCGCAACGCTCGCGGGAGCAGGTGCAGCGGAACTCGACCGCCTGCGGATCGAATACCCGCACCTTGTCCTGGTGGTAGAGGCGGTAGAGGATCTCTTCCGCTTCCAGACCGAACAGCTCTTCATCCTTGATGGTGCTGGTGAGCTGGGTCAGGTGGTCAAAGTCATTGCTGTGATCCTCGCTCTGGGCGGGCAGCTCCTGCAGCATGATGCCGGCCGCGCGCGGGGCACCTTCATGGTAACCGGTGCGGATCCACAGCTTGGTCGCCAGCTGTTCGGATTGGGCGAAGTAGTGCTCCAGGCAACCGGCCAGGGTGTCGGCGTCCAGCGCAATGATGCCCTGATAGCGCTCGCCCTGCTCCGGGGTGATGGTGATGACCAGCTGGCCGTTGCCGATCAGGCTCTGCAGCTTGTCGTCGTTCGGCAGCTCGCCCTCGTAGCGGGCCACGCCACGCAACTGCTGGTTGTTGTCGCCGTTGATGACGGCCAGACGGACCGGGCCATCCCCCTGCAGCTGCACCGTGATGGAGCCTTCGAACTTGAGGGTGGCGGTCAGCAGGCTGGTGGCCACCAGCAGTTCACCCAGCAGCTTTTGTACCTGCACCGGGTAGTTCTGGGCTTCCACCACATGGCGATAGGTGTGATCCAGCTGGACCAGCTCGCCACGTACTTCGTACTCTTCAAACAGATAGCGATACAGCAGATCTTGGTTGCTCATCATGTATTCCTGGGTTGTTCGGTGAGGTAAATCGGTCGGGTTGGCTCCTGCCTCGCGGTGGCCAGCCCGTCGTTAAATGGGTCGGGTCAGTATTGCTTGACCTTGAGCAACTGGCGCCGCTCCTGTTTGTCGGGGCGACGCTCCGGGCTCGGGGCAAACTGGCTGTTGAAACGGCGGGCTTCGCTGTTCTCGGCCCGTTTCTTCAGGCTGTCAGCCGTCTCTTCATAGAGTTGCTGGGCCAGCGGTGCCGACTTGCGCTGCTCGCTGAGGGCCAGCACCCGCACTTCCCGTTCATCCTGGCCCTGCCAGAAGCGGATTAGTGCCCCTACTTCCACATGTTTGCCCGGTTTGCTGCGCTGGCCATTGTAGTGCACCTTGCCCCCGTCAATCTGATCCCGCGCCAGCGAGCGGGTCTTGTAGAAGCGGGCCGCCCACAACCACTTGTCGAGACGAACCTCGAGGGTGCTTTCTGCATGTTTGGACATGAACGGGCTCCATAACGGGGAAAAGAGGCTGTCGATTATACCAGAGGCGATGGCCGGGATAGAAACCGGGCGACAGGGGAGCCGGCATCGGTGGGCATCCGTGTCACCATCATGTTGGCAGCCTGCTGATTGGAAAGGAGAAATATTGCCAGACTGGATAAACGTCAGGGCTTGGCGCAACACGGTGTCGAAGGCATAAAAATGCCGCCTGGTGGGGCGGCATCGAGGGGCGGCGGGGCCGGGATCAGAAACGATCCTGTTGCTCCGGCTTGTTGCCCTGCTCTTTTTCGCTGTGTTCGATGGCGGTACGGATGAGATCCACCCCGGCGCGGATGATCAGCACCCCCATGTTGACCAGCTTGACGCAGACCCACATGAAAGCGATCAGCAGGATCAGCTTGAGCACTGTCTGGAACGCCTCCAGGAAGTTCTGTTCCAGATTGGCGGTCAGGCCGCTGGCGCTGCTCATCAGCCAGGTGTAAACCTCGCGCACGAAGGGGATGCGGCTCGGCATCTCCAGTACGTCGAGGGCGGCGGGCAGGGCCTGGAAGATGACGATGCTGCCAAACAGGATCAGGATGACACCGAGGGAGATGCCAAGGAAAAAGCCGAACTGTCTCATTAAGGGCTCCAGCATTTGCTGTGTGACATTGAGGTTAGCCCTCAATAGTAGGGAGTCACTCCTCTGACCGCAATCGTGGCGGCGCAGGAGTGGGGGGCAAGCCCGGGCTGGCAAGGGGCGACCGGTGCGATAGCATTGCCCGTTTGACGGATTTCTGGGAGGCTTGTCACCCAGCTTGTCTGAGTGACGGATCATGTTGAAAATCCTGTTGTTACTGTTGATTGCCCTGGGGGCCGGCCTGCCGGTTCAGGGGGCCGAATTGCCGCCGCAAACGGCGCCAAGTGCTGCCGTTTGTGCGATTCGGCACCAGGGTGACGTCTTGCTGGTGCAGGATCGCATCTCTTCCCGCTATAGCCTCAGTGGCGGTTATATCGACGAAGGGGAAACACCGGCCCGGGCGGCGCTGCGAGAGCTTTATGAAGAGACCGGACTCTCGGGCGAGGTGATTAAATCGCTGGGGCGCTGGCAGCGGGCGGAGATCTTCGCCTGCCGCACCCTGGCGCCGATAGTGGCGCAGCAAGGCTCGGGATTTGTCTCCCTCCTGCGGGCCCCCAATCTGGGTGGAGAGATCCTCAACGCCCGTCTGATTGCCATCGATAAGCTGCCCGCCGCAGAGCGCCGCTTTCCGGATCAGCTCGACTGGTTGCAGGGGCGGCTGGACGAGGTGCCCGAGAGCGAGGTGAGCTGGCAAGCGGACTTCGTGGCGCAGGGAAGTAGCTTGCACCGGGCCGAGATCCCCCTGATGGTGCGGTTGCAGCAGTGGCTGGGGCCTGATGTATGGTGGCTCTCGGTCAGCAACCTGTTTGGTTCAGGAGGCTTTCAGCTGGCCCTGATACCTTTGCTGCTGCCTCTGCTGGGCTGGCCACGGTTGCGCCAACTGCTGTTTGTCATGCTCTGGCTCGGTCTACTGGTGCAGGTGGGCAAGGAGAGCATTGGCTGGCCACGTCCCTTCCATTTGTTGCCGGAGCTTGCGGCCAGCAGTGCCCAGGGATTCGGCATGCCGAGCGGCCACACCGCCTCGGCCATGGTGTTCTGGGGGGCGCTGCTCGGCTGGTTGTGGCCGGCGCACCGCTGGCGTGCCACCCTGCTGGCGTTGGTACTCGCTCTTGCTACCGGGTTGGCGCGAGTCTGGCTCGGTGTGCACTTTATCTCGGACGTGGCAGTCGGGCTGCTGCTTGGCGCCCTGGTGCTGGCGATGCGAAGCGCCTGGCGCTATGACGCCCGAGCCACTGGCTGGCTGGTGCTGATCACGTTTGCTTTGGTCAGCGCTGGTTGGGCCCAGTCGACTCATTTGGCCGGGATTGGCGTGGTTGCCCTCGGGCTTTGGCTGGGGGGAACCGCTTCGCTGGCGCGAGGTGGCCATCCTCCCGTGCTGATCGGTGTCGTCACGCTGGCAGGTGGCGCGCTTTTGGGAACCGGCCTGTGGGCCCTGCCGCTGCTTACCAGCAGTTCGCTGGGGATCCTGCTCGGCCAGCTGTCGCTCTTTTTCGGACTGGGGCTCTGGTTGAGCGCCGGTCTCTGGTGGATACTGTCTCTCCTGAATACTGACTCTCTACCCCGGGGAATGGGCCCCGATAAGGGAACGCTATGAATATGAAAAAAGTGGATCTGGCCAAGATAACCCTGGGGGTGCTGTTTATCAGCATCCTCATCATCTCCTGTTTCATGGTGCTGCGCCCCTTTCTGCCCGCGCTGGTGTGGGCCACCATGATCACCATCGCGACCTGGCCGCTGATGCTGATGGTGCAGCGCCTGCTGTGGGGCAAGCGCACGCTGGCGGCGCTGACCATGACGCTGGGATTGTTGCTGATGTTCGTCATTCCGTTGTTTATGACCCTGGCGAACGTGGCGGAGAAGGCGCCCATGCTGATCGAGCTGGGCACCAGTATCAGCCACTCGCCGCCACCCGAGTTGCTCTGGCTGCAACAGATCCCGCTGGTGGGCGCCAAACTCTATGACTTCTGGCAGCAGATCCTGGCCAGCGGTGGTCAGGTGCTGTTTGCCAAGCTGGCCCCCTATTTTGGCCAGACCGCTCGCTGGCTCGCCTCCCAGGCTGGCAATCTGGGCCTGTTGTTTGTCCACTTCCTGCTGACCGTGGGGATCTGCGGTGTGCTCTATCACTCGGGGGAAATGGTCGCGACCGGCATCCGCCGCTTTGCCCATCGTCTGGCGGGGGAGCGCGGCGACAATGCCACCGTGCTCGCCTCCCAGGCGATCCGCGCCGTGGCCATGGGGGTGGTGGTGACCGCCATCGTACAATCCTCGGTGGCAGGGCTGGGTCTGTGGATCGCCGGCATTCCCTACACCATGGTGCTGGTGGTGGTGATGTTCATCCTGATCGTTGCCCAGATCGGCCCCTTCCCCGTACTCTTGGCCTGTATCGGCTATCTCTACTGGAGCGGTGATACCACCTGGGGCACCTTCCTGCTGGTGTGGTCGCTGATCGCCGGGACCATGGACAACTTCCTGCGCCCCTTCCTTATCAAGCGCGGTGCCGACCTGCCCCTCATCCTCATTCTGGTGGGGGTTATCGGCGGCTTGCTGACCATGGGGATCATCGGTCTCTTTATCGGCCCCGTGGTGTTGGCGGTGGGTTACACCCTGCTGGATGCCTGGATCAAGGAAGGAGATCACCTGCCAGAGGCGACCGCCGTCGCTGCACAGCCCAAGGCCGAGTGAAGGTTCAACATAAATAGCTGATGCATAGAGCCGCCCAATGGGCGGCTATTTTGTTTATTACCGTCCCATGCAGGTTCGATTAGCGAAGCGTAATCGGATGATCGAGATGCCGTTGCCCCGGTGTTTCCGTGAATCAGCGGCATCTGACCGAGAGTAAATGTGGGTAGCCGTTATAGCGGGAGAATCGATTTTCGCGAACGTCCGATTACGCCTGACGGCTAATCGAACCTACGGGCTTAAATGTTTTGTTATGCGTTAGATGCCAATATGGACACGTAGTTTTCAGCTGCCCAATACGCTAGCTTTTGACACATCCTCAATTTGTCGTGCGATACCAGATGATCATTATGCGCCAATTCATTTCGTATATCAGCAAGATATATCATTTCATTTTTTCAAATTCATTATTTAAAGCTGACAGCAAATAGTATATTTTAGCTCTTTGGCTCCCCCGACTTAATAGCTTGAAGCTAACCATTTCCTTTACAACTGAACTACTAGTTTCACAGTATTGAGTTGATGCTAGGTCATCAGCTACAATCTCCACTACCTTATAAAAAGACATAAAGCTATAATTTTCAGAAATATCCTTCAGCTTCAGCCCTTCTTGTAAATACTTGCGTATATTTACAATCTTCTTTGCTTTCTTGGAATTTAATGACTTTGCTGTTTCATATTTCTTTAAAAACACCTCAAATTCCCTTTTAGGGACGGCCTGATAGCTCGTTTGAATATATAAAGAGCACGCGCCACCGATACTTGGTAACCAAGAGCCTTCGTATTCCTCCCATGCTTCATAGGAAAGACCAATATCAAAATCAAACTCTAGCCAAGTAAAAATTTCATTTAGTATGTTTTCTATGTCGAAATTTCCGCCCCCTTGATGCTGAGAGGAACCAACAATAACTTCACATACAAATGCAGGGTCATGCCTCATACTAAGGTCACGTGGGATTCCCTGATGAGAATAAGGTGTTAATTTCACCTCATATGTTTCGAATTGAAAATTTAGTTCTTGTTCGATCGAGTGGTTTGAATATACAACGGTTCGACTTTTGTAGCGTGTAGGTTCGATTCCTAGATTTCGATATTCTAGCCACTTATGTGCATTTTCTTTCGTAACCATATTGCGCCTATTATTAAAATGAGAGAAAGGCATAAAAGTGATTGTGTGGACGGCGATAGTAATTCATTAATAGAACTTTCCATATAACTTAGGTTCGCCCTGCTCACAGCTGAAAGATTCATTTTAAATGACAGCATTGCCGACCTGCCTCTGGTGCTGAACGTATTCGTTCAAAGTTTCCCTTTGGCTCTGCTTTTCGCTACTGAGCAAAAATACACTTCTGGGGAGGCAATGGGAAGTACCATCCCGTCTCAGCCTCTTGAATAACTCGGGAATGTGATCGAGGTGACACGACATATGGCATCTCTGGTCAAGATGCAGAGCCGAGGCGAATCATGGGGCTCGTGGTTAACAAAAATGGGCATGGTGATATAACCCGTGGTGTCGCAACGCCCCGGGTTATCGGTCGGTAGGGGAGGGTCAGGCGGGCTGGTGGAGGGTGATGCAGTGAATGCCGCCGCCACCGGCGGCAGCCTTGTCGCCCAACTCGGGGGCAAACCCGACCGGGATAAGGACGGGGTTACCACCCTCTGCGGCAGGTCACTGAATCGGGGGCGCTGGCGTGGTTAAATGGTCGGCTAACATCTTGCCGGATATTGCTGTGACCATGCCATCTGACCTTCAGCCACTGCAGCCCTGGCCTGACTATCTGCAGGCCTCCTGGCTGCGCTGTGCCCACCAGACCAGCGCGACACTCTGGCACCCGCCTCACTGCGCCAGGGGGCAGACTTTGCAAAGCCTGCGTCAGCGCAAGCGGGAGCTGCTCACCACCGGCGAGATGGCCCTCGAAGATCTCTACGAATTTATGGAAGAACGCCCCTGCGCCCTGCTGCTCACCGACGAGAGCGGCTGCCTGCTGGCCCGCACCGGCCACGGCGAGACCCTGAAGGCGCTCGATGCGCTGGGTTTTGGCCCCGGCGCCTTCTTCTGCGAGGGGCGCATCGGCACCAATGCCATCAATCTGGCAGCGCTGGAGGGGATGCCGCTCTGCGTCAGCGGCTCTCAGCATTTCAACCACACCCTGCACCCGTGGCACTGCTGCGCCAGCCCGGTTTACAACAGCAATGGCCGCCAGGTCGCCATCGTTGCCCTGATCTGCAAGGTGGAGGCGGCGACGGCGGGGGATCTGGCGCTCACCGTCAGTGCCGGCCGCGAACTGGCCCATCTGCTGCAGGCGGAGCGCCTGATGCAGGAGTCCCAGCACCATCTGAGCGAGCTTTACGCCCTGCTCGATGGCATGGATGACGGCGTGCTGGCCTGGGATCCCCAGGGCCGGCTGCGTTACCTCAACGCCCTGGCGGCCAGGCGGCTGCGGCTCGACCCGGATCTCTGCCTCGGCCAGCCGCTGGAGCAGCACCTGCTGCTGCCCCAGCGACTGCAACTCGCCATCAAGGGGCAGACGCCGCTCAGCCACGTGGAGGTGACGTTGGAGCGCACGAGCACAGGGGAGTTCATCAATGCGCTGGTGAGTCTCAAGCCGTTGCCCGGGCCGGATGGGGTCAGCTTTATCGTCCTGCTCCATCCTGTCGACAGGCTGCGCGCCATCCATCAGTTGCGCCAGACGGTGCCCGAGCTGTCGGCGCTGGTGGGGGAGTCGAGCGCCATGCGCAAACTGCTGCGCTACGCCCGTCAGGCGGCTCAGGGGCAGGGGCCAGTCCTGCTGCGCGGCGAGGAGGAGGTGGGCAAGGCCCAGCTGGCCGAGGCCATCCATTTCGGCAGCGATCGGGCCGCCGGCCCTCTTGTCACCCTCAATTGTCAGGCACTGCCGAGCGAGCGGATGGCGCTGGAGCTGATGGGCTCCGACGAAGCGGGGCAGGAGCGGGCCGGCAAGTTCGAGCTGGCCCACGGCGGCACGCTGGTGCTGGAACAGATCGAGTTTCTGCCTGCCCCCATGCAGGCGGCCCTGCTGCAGTTGCTCAAGACAGGTCGCATCCAGCGTTTCGACTCGGCTCGCGTGTTGCCGCTCAAAGTGCGGATCATCGCCACCAGCAGCGCCCCGCTGGAGCAGAAGGTGCAGGAGGGGAGTTTCGGCCGTCAGCTGCTCTATGCCCTGCAGGCGTGCGAGCTTTGGTTGCCGAGCCTGCGGGAGCGCACGGCGGATCTGCCCGGGCTTATCAGCCAGCAGCTGGCGGCGCAGGGGCGTGAGCCGGTGCGCCACTTCAGCCCGGCGGCCCTCGACTGTCTGCTGGCCTATTCCTGGCCCGGCAATCTGGGGGAGCTGCGCAGCGCCATCGAGCATGCCCTGCTTCACTCCAGCCAGGCGCAGATCCCGCCGGAGGCGCTGCCGGCCGCCATTCGTCATGGCTATCGGCTGGTTGAAGACGAGGTGGTGGGGCAGCCGCTGCTTACCCTGGCCGAGCTGGAGCGCCAGGCCATCCTGCGCACCGCTCACGCCTGCAAGGGGCAGGTCAGTCTGATGGCCAGGCAGCTTGGCATAGGCCGCACTACCCTCTGGCGGCGGCTAAAAACCCTCGGTATCGATCCCGCCGACTACCACGGGTAACGGCTGTGCATCGGTCTGTGCCACCGGAAAGGCGCAAAACAACAAGGCCCCGCAATGGCGGGGCCTCTTCATATGGCCAGCGTGTCGTTACAGCCCCAGTTGGTGGGCGGTGACGATGGCCGCCAGCACATCTTCCGCAGTGACCTTGAACGGCATGTTGTGGATGGTCTCGCCCTCGGCGGTGGAGGCCTTGGCCACGTCCATCAGGCGTGCCATATCCAGCTCCTTGACTCCCATCATATGCAGGTTGGTCGGCAGGCCCACCGAGAGGCAGAAACCCAGCACTGTCTCGATCTCCGCCATGGGGGCATTCTCCAGCACCAGTTGCACCAGAGTACCAAACGCCACCTTCTCGCCGTGGTAGAGGTGATGGCACTCATCAAGCTGGGTCAAACCGTTGTGGATGGCGTGGGCGGCGGCGAGACCACTGCTCTCGAAGCCGATGCCGCTGAGATAAGTGTTGGCCTCGATGATGTTCTCCACCGCTCTGGTGCAGAGCCCCTGTTCCACCGCCAGCTTGGCCTTGTAACCATCGGCCAGCAGGGTCTGGTAGCAGAGCTCGGCGATGGCCTGGGCCGCCAGGGTGGAGGCGCCACCGGCCATGGTCTGGCAGCCGGAGACCTTGTTGGCGCGCGCCTCGAAGTAGGTGGAGAGCGCATCCCCCATGCCGGAGACCAACAGCCGCACCGGCGCGCGGGAGACCACGCCGGTATCCATGATGACCATGTCGGGGTTGGTCGGGATCATCAGGTATTCGCTGAACTGCCCCTGTGGGGTGTAGATGACCGCCAGTGCGCTGGTGGGGGCATCGGTGGAGGCGATGGTCGGCACTATGACCACTGGCAGTTTCTGGTAGAAGGCGACGGCCTTGGCGGTATCGAGCGTCTTGCCGCCGCCGATGCCGATGATGACGTCAAAGGGCGTCTGGCTGCAGCGGGCCAGCAGCCGGTCGATCTCGGGGCGTGAGCACTCGCCGTTGAAGCAGTCGAACTCGGGCTGGATCCCGGCCCCGTGGCAACTGGTGGAGACCGTGTCACCCACCAGTCTGGTGACGAAGGCATCGGCCAGAATGAGCGGCTTGCTGCCGAGCGCCTTGACGTAGTTGCCGAGATTGGCGAGGGCCCCGTTGCCTTGTACATATTTGCTGGGGCTGATGATGATGCGATCCATTTTCTATCCCTCTTTCTGTGAGAATCGGGGCGAAGTGTCCGGGGATAGCCCCGGAGCACCTCGTCTTGAAAAGGCGCCAAATGTGCGGCGAATCGGGCCGATACGGCGCCTGAAACAGCAGACCGGTGAGCGGCGGTCAGTCGCCGAAACGCTCATCGGCAAGCTGCCGGAAGCAGGCCAGTGCGGCCTCGGCATCCTCTCCGCGGGCCAGCAGGGTCAGGCGATCCCCCTGGCGTACGTCGAGCATGGCGAGCCGGGTCAGGCTGCGGGGATTGGCTTCTTTCTCTCCCTTTTGCAGTTTCAACTCGGCGGTGAAGGGCTTGAGGCTGGCCACCAGACGGGCTGCAGGGCGCACGTGCAGACCGTGGGCATTCTCTACCACCACTTCGCAGTGCAGCCAGCCCTGCTCGGCGGCCGGGGTTGGGTCGGCAGTATCTTGGGGCGCGCTGGTCGGCAGCATGGCCTGTTTCGGGCCCAGGGCCCCCAGCGCCTCGGTGGCCACCTCGTCCAGGCTGAGGCCGGAGCCGGCTGCCACCACGGCGGCCAGGGTGCCCTCGACCAGCGGGGCAGGGCAGAGTCGCACCCGGGCGCCCAGCTCGGGAGGCAGCAGCTCGAGGGCGGTCTCGGCGCTCAAGAGAGCGCTGCCAAGATCCATCAGCACCAGCACGCCACTGCCGTCATCCGCTTCTTCGATCGCACTCATCACGGCGATGGCATCGGTGCCGATGGGGTGGTCGGGGTCATTGACCCCGGCCGCCAGCCGCAACCGGGCCGGGCTGCCCAGCTGACCGGCCAGTTCCTGCAGACCGGCCGCCAGGGTGGCGCTGTGAGAGACAACTACGATTCCTATCATGTTTACAACCTCGCTCTGTCACGCAGGGCGGTCAACAGCAACAGGGTCGAGGTGGCCCCGGGATCCTGATGGCCTATGCTGCGCTCGCCGAGATAACTGGCGCGCCCCTTGCGGGCCTGCATCTGTATGGTGGACTCGGTGCCGGCAGTGGCGGCTGCCACCGCCTTGTCCAGCGCCTCGGGCAGCGGCAGAGCCTGCTGCTCGGCTTGTTGCAGTGCAGCCAGGGCGGGCCACCAGGCGTCGCACATGGTCTTGTCGCCCGGCTCGGCGCGACCGCGGGAGACGATCCCCTCCACCCCGTCGCTCAACATCTTGCAAAGCTGGTTCAGGTTCAGGTTCAGGCTCTGGCAGGCATCGCTGCTGGCCGCGGCACGGATGAAGAAGGTGCCGTAGAGGGGGCCGCTGGCGCCCCCCACGGAGGAGAGCAGGGTCATGCCGGTGGTTTTCAGCACCTGGCCGATGTCCTTGTCCGCCACTGCTGGCAGCTTTTCGGCCACCTTGGCAAAGCCGCGCTGCATGTTGAGGCCGTGATCCCCATCGCCGATGTCGGTATCAAGCGCGGTCAGGTAGTCGCGCTGATCGGTGAAGATGTGCTCGCAGTCGAGCAGCCAGTTGACGATTTGATGCTTGCTTAACATGGACATTCCTTAGCAGCCGCGACGCAGGGCGGGGGTGTTAACGGGGGCATCCCACAGGGTCATCAGCTCATCATCCACCTTGAGCAGGGTGATGGAGATGCCGGTCATGTCGAGAGAGGTGCAGTAGGGACCGATGAGGTTGCGCACCAGATGAATGCCCGCCTCTTCACACAGGGCGGCGAGCCGGCCATAGACGCCGTAGAGCTCGGAGATGGGGGTTCCCCCCAGGCTGTTGACCAGCGCGATGACCCGGTCGCCCTTGTTGAGCGGCTCGATAAAGGTGTGCTCCTCCTGCCAGCTGCCACTGGCGCGATCCCAGTGACGCAGGGTACGGCCATAGGGGCGGTTGTCGGTCAGCTCCTTGAACATGTCGTCCACCAGAGCGTTGAGGTCGGTGAAGGGGCGGCGCTCGATGCCCGGCTCGCCATGGATGCCGACCCCGAACTCCACCTCGTTGTCCGCCAGGGTGAAGGAGGGCTTGCCGGCGGCCGGCACTGTGCAGGCGTGCATGGCCACCCCAATGGTGCGGCTCTGATTGTTGATGCGGCGGGCCAGTGCCTCGCTGCGCGCCAGGTCATAGCCCGCCTCGGCGGCGGCACCTACCAGTTTTTCACACAGCACTGTGGTGGCGACGCCGCGACGGCCTGCGGTGTAGAGACTGTCTTTGACCGCCACGTCGTCATCGATGAGGGCGAAGCCCACCTTGACCCCGTCACCGTGCAGCAGCTCAACCGCGGTCTCGAAGTTGAGCACGTCGCCGGTGTAGTTCTTCACCAGAAACAGCACGCCAGCACCGCCGTCGACCGCCTGCCCACACTCATACATCTGATCCGGCGTGGGCGAGGTGAAGATCTCGCCGGGGCAGGCACCATCTAGCATGCCCTTGCCCACCAGACCGCCGTGCATCGGCTCGTGGCCGCTGCCACCGCCGGAGACCAGCGCCACCTTGCCCTGTACGGGGGCATCGGCGCGGGTGATGTAGTGGGGTTCGATACGGACCTTGAGCTCGGGATGGGCGGCAGCCATCCCCATCAGTTGTTCACGGACCACGGCATCGACGGCATTGATCAGTTTCTTCATGGCTCACTCCTTGGCTTGCCACCGCATGGTGGGCAAATGGTTGGTGGAGCCAGTCTAGCGAGAGAAAGCGGGAGAAAAATGACGGCCGTTACGGTTCGGATCTGAAACAGCCTGAGGGCGCTTGTCGTTTCAAACTGAAACGCCGACGGTTGGAATGAAGGGGAAATGTTAGCCGGGTCACAACCACGAAAAAGGGCCCCCGCAGGAGCCCTTTTCGATAACCGGAGGTATTAGATGGCCCAGCCACCGGCGTAGAAGATCACCAGCGCCACGGCGATGATGACGGTGCCGATGTTGAGCTTTTTCCACTCGGCGGCAAACAGGCGGCCGATCACCAGCGCCACGAAGCCCAGCATGATGCCGGTGACTATGTTGCAGGTCAGCACGATAAAGACGGCGCACAGCATGCCGGAGAGAGCATCGACCGAATCGCTGAAGTCCAGCTTGGTGACGTTGCCCAGCATCAGCAGACCCACGTACATCAGGGCCGGTGCGGTGGCGTAAGCCGGCACCAGATAGCTCAGCGGAGAGAGGAAGATCATCAGCAGGAACAGCACGCCAACCAGGGTGGCGGTCAGGCCGGTCTTGCCACCGGCGGCGGTGCCTGCGGCCGATTCAATGTAGACGGCGGCCGGTGCACCACCGACGGCGCCTGCCACCATGCTGCTGACGGAGTCGGCAGTCAGTGCCTTGCCGCCACTGATGATGTGGCCGCGCTCGTTGATAAGGCCGGCCTGGCCAGCTACGGCACGGATGGTGCCGGTGGCGTCAAATACGGCTGTCATCACCAGTGCCAGCACGGTGGGGATGACCACCGGGTTGAGGGCGCCCAGCAGATCCATGCTGCCTACCAGAGAGCCTTTCTCGCCGGTCAGGCTCGGCATGGCGAAGAAGCCCTGCCAGGTCACTTTCGGGTCGAATATGAGGCCGAGGATGGAGATGGCGATGATCACCATCAGGATGCCGCCCGGCACCTTGCGGCGCTCCAGGCCGAAGATGGCGGCCAGACCCAGCACCGTCATGATGACGGGGAAGGCGGTCACTTCACCGAGCTGGACCGGCAGACCGGCCCCTTCGTTCTTGATCACCATGCCGACGCCGTTGGTGGCGATCAGCAGCAGGAACAGGCCGATCCCGATGCCGGTACCGTGGGCGATGCCGGAGGGAAGGTTGTCCAGGATCCACTGACGCACGCCGGTGACGCTGATCAGAGTGAACAGCACCCCCATCAGGAAGATGGCGCCCAGCGCCACCGGAATGCTCAGCCCTTGCCCCAGCACCAGGCTGAAGGCAGTAAAGGCGGTGAGGGAGATGGCGCAACCGATGGCCATGGGCAGCTTGGCCCACAGACCCATCAGCAGGGAGCCGAAGGCGGCGATCAAGCAGGTAGCCACGAAGACGGGACCCTGCTCGAAGCCGGCGGCACCCAGCATGTTCGGCACCACTATGATGCTGTAGACCATGGCCAGGAAGGTGGTCAGCCCCGCGACCAGCTCCTGACGCACGCTACTGCCGCGCGCAGAAATGGAAAAATAAGAGTCCAGAAAGCCGCCGTTCCCTGATTGGGCGGCCATATCTTGCTTTGCCATAACTAATCCTGAAAGTGTGAAGGAAATCGTTTGCGTTGGTGGCGCGCAAAATAGCAAGAAATTGCAGCAAATGCAGCGGATAACCCGAAATTTTCGTCAAGATCTCCACATAAGGAGCCATTCGGGATTTTTTTCGGGCCAAAGCGACTCGAGCAGGAGAGGCATGTGTGATGCCGGTTGTCTGGTGAGAGGTTAAAGGAGTGACATATGGATAACAAAAAACCCGCCAAGGCGGGTTTTTTCAATGCTTGCAGTGTACTCAGCCAATGGCATGAGTCATCGCCAGACGGTTTGACCTGAATTACAGGGCAACGACGTTGGCAGCTGCCGGGCCTTTCTGGCCTTGTTCGATGGTGAACTCTACGCGCTGACCTTCTTCCAGGGTTTTGAAACCGTTGGACTGGATGGCGGAGAAGTGAACGAACACGTCCTTGCTGCCGTCAACCGGGGAGATGAAACCAAAACCTTTCTCGGCGTTGAAGAACTTAACGGTACCAGTCACTTTGTTAGACATAATAATTTCTCTTTAAATAGTGTTTGAAATGCCATTACGGCAGTCGGTGATTATTCGTCAGCAATACGTATGGGGAGCACTAAAGAAGGAGAATTATTTGACAGGAATTATAAAGATAACGCCTATTGTAATCACTGCTTTACTAAAATGTCTGCCTAACATAAACAGGTCTGAACTGCCGAACCATCGTGAAGGATTAAAACACTCTCCCATTTCTAAAGCAAACTTTATCTTGAAATCGCACATATGTAACAGCAAGTTTTCCTTGGTCGCGTCACAAAGATGATATTTTTCAATCGCATAGAGACAATTGATAATGTTCTTGCATTTTCGAGAAATGCCATCACATCTCATTTTTCCTGTCAAAGGGAGTGGCGGATCATTTGCGCAGAAATGAAGTGGAAGGGCGAACAGGCGGGAGCAAGGCAGTAAGAAACCCAGCTCCGCCTGATAGGACCATCAGCAGGGGGTTGCCGCGAGAGCCCCGCTCTGTTCATCAGGTTCGACGTGGATCAATACGATGGCGTGCGGCAGCTGCTGCATGATGGCCTCCTCTATCCGGTCACAGATGGTGTGGGCTTCGCCGATGCTCATGGTGGTCGGCAGGGTGAGGTGAAAATCGATATGGCGACGACGACCCGCTCGGCGGCTGCGCAGATCGTGAAAATCGGCACCCGGTGGGCAGCAGTCGGTGATGATGCGGCTGGTCATCGCCAATTCCTCGGGACTCATGCTGCGATCGATCAGGGGGTGAAAGGCTTCCATCAGCATGGCGATGGCTTCCTTGACGATAAACAGCGCGACACCGATGGCCACCAGGGGATCCAGGATGGCAAGAGAGTAGCCAAACAGGCTGGCCAGCCAGATACCGCCAAGCCCGGCAGCCACGCCGGCCGAGGTGAGCACGTCGGCCTTGAGATGAAGGGCATCGGCAGCCAGGGCGACGGACTCCTCTTCTCTGGCCACCTTGTAGAGGTATGCCGAAACGACACTGTTGACCAGAGCCGAGAGCACCATCACCAGCACACCCCAGCCGATGCTCTCTATGGGGGAGGGGTTGAGCAGCTTGCCGATGGCTTCAACCATGATCCAGCCTGCGGCCAGCAGGATCAGCAGTGCTTCAATGACGCCGGAGACATTTTCAATCTTGTCGTGACCATAGGGGTGGTGCTCGTCGGGGGGCAGATCCGATTTCTTCACCGCAAACAGGGCGATCAGGGCGGCGACCAGATCCATGGCCGAGTGAATGGCTTCCGAGATGATGCTGACCGACCCGCTGATGAGACCGGCCACCAGCTTCATGATGATCAGGCTGATATTGGAACAGACGGAGACCAGGGCTGCGCGAGATTTTCGGGACATGATTCGGGTTCCTGACTCAATAACGGCATTTGCAAAGTGGTGCATTATATATTTCAGCCACCAAATAATCCGTGCCACTTTGTAATATTATGTTTCCGGTGATAGTGAGAATGCTTATTAAAATATTGTTCTTTGCAGTCACATATATTTCATCTGGAAAATGCATATAAATTATTTGGCGGTGTCATATCAAAATGACGATCGTTAATCGCGTTTTTTTATTGCCAGAACAGATCGATCGGAAAATTGTCGCAGCGGCATGTTTGCGCGGAAACCGGGCTGGATCCCGGGGCATGGCGGGGGTATGCTGGCTCTGGTGATGGCCTTGCGCCATCGCACCAAGCGTACTGATGTTGATGATTCGGATGACATGCTGGCGCCCTCACGGGACCAACTGTCTGGGTAACATTTTTGGAGTTTGATGATGAGTAACAAAGAACATCACAACGGCAAAGATGCCAAGAAAAAACCGCAGATGTCACTGAAGGAAAAACGCGAAGCCAAGCGGCAAAAAGCCGAGCTGAAAAATGGCAGCGCAATGAAGTAACGCTCCTCTTGCTGTTGTTCCTCCGGAGCCAGTACAAAGCCAGCCTGTGATGGGCTGGCTTTTATGTTTGTGCGTCAGGGTGTGGCGCCGTATGTCTCGAATACTTTCAGATAGCGACCATCCTGCTTCATGGCTGCGAGCTGGCGGTCAAACAATTCCCGTGTGTCGGGTGAGCGAAACGCAAAGTGATAGATGGTGGGAGGGAACAGATCCGCCTGGTTGATCTGGGCCCGTTGATAGCGTTCGCCAGAATGAGGATGGGTGATCAGCTGGTCCAGATAGTAGTAGAACACCCGCTCTTCCAGCACGATGGCATCGACTCTGCCACGCAGCAGCTGGTGTACCTGGCCTTGCTGCTTGGCAACCTCTTCATAGCGGGGGTTCTGGCTGACCATGGTGGCAAAGTCTTCTCCCAGGATGACTTTTGCGCGCTGAAAAGAGGTGACTCTCAGGTGTCGCAGCTCATCCAGGGTGGTGACGGGGTGGTCGTACAGGGTAAAGACCCGGTTATGAAAGGTGATGACAGGCTGGGTCAGGAAGCGGCTATCCATCATGCCTGGTTTGACGTTGATGATGGCATCCAGTTTGCCGGACTTGAACATGCGAAAGGTGCGCTCCAGCGGCAGAAATTCGAACTGAAGCTGGTATCGGGTGCCGGTAAAGGCTTGCGTCAGCAGATCCAGTTCTATGCCACGCTTTTCCCCTTCGATGACATAGGGAGGAATGGCAAAACTGACTCCGACCCTGAGAGGTTTTGCCAGCAGGCATCCGGGGGCAAGGGCGATCAGCAACAGCAGGACATGGATAATCAGCTTCATCGCACCTCGTACGAACGATCCTGTCGATACATCAATCTGGTAGGAGTGCCTTAAACTGGCAAAATTCTGCTTACTGGCAGCTCAAAAAAAGCCCTGGCTAGGCAGGGCTTTTGCATTGCTTCATTTTAGAACGGAATATCGTCGTCGAAATCCATCGGCGGCTCGTTATAGACCGGCGGAGCTGACTGGGGCTGCTGAGCCGGACGGCCGTAACCACCCTGCTGCATGTTCTGCTGCGGAGCGGGACGCTGCTGGTTCATCGGCTGCTGCATGGCCTGCTGCGGCTGGCCCCAGCCACCCTGGTTCTGGCCACCCATACCCTGACCGGCGCCTTGCGGACGGCCACCCAGCATCTGCATCACGCCGCTGAAGCTGTCGACCAGCACTTCGGTGGTGTAGCGTTCCTGGCCGCTCTGATCCTGCCATTTGCGGGTTTGCAGCTTGCCTTCCACATAGACCTGGGAACCCTTTTTCAGGTATTCGCCGGCGACTTCGGCCAGCTTGCCCATGAAGACGACACGGTGCCATTCGGTGCGCTCTTTCTGCTCGCCGGTTTGCTTGTCGCGCCAGGTTTCAGAGGTGGCCAGGGTAATGTTGGTCACAGCACCGCCACTCGGCATGTAGCGTACTTCCGGGTCTTGCCCGAGGTTACCGATCAGAATGACTTTATTGATGCCTCGACTGGCCATAATCTCTCTTCCACCTTTATATTCCGGCCAGGCAGCAAGCCTGGGCCAACCAAATGAGTTCCGCGATTTTTATCTGTGCCATGCTGTTATCGCATTGAACAACATGGTTTTCTATAACCCTTGTAGCAGTCAGGCTGATGATCGCTGATTACCTGGCACAGGTTTAGCGCACAATAGTAACAGCTGATGCGCCCCTGCGCATCCTCCTGCGAGCGTACTCGCAGGTCAGGCGACGGGTGAAGGGTCTCTGTTGACAACCCGCTCCGGCGTGGCCGCTTATCGTCAAAAAGGATAACCGCGATAGATAATGCCTGTCTATTCATCCAGTAGTCTCTGTGCCATACTGGCTCGCTCTGGTCTGTGTATCGAGCGTGCAACAAGATGGAAAAGATCGTGGTCCGGGGTGCCCGCACCCACAACCTCAAGAACATCAACCTGACCCTGCCCCGCGACAAGCTGATCGTGGTCACCGGCCTCTCCGGCTCGGGCAAATCCTCCCTGGCGTTCGATACCCTCTATGCCGAGGGGCAGCGCCGCTATGTGGAGTCGCTCTCCGCTTATGCCCGCCAGTTCCTCTCCCTGATGGAGAAGCCGGACGTGGACCACATCGAGGGGCTCTCACCGGCCATCTCCATCGAACAGAAGTCCACCTCCCACAACCCGCGCTCCACGGTCGGCACCATCACTGAGATTTACGACTACCTGCGTCTGCTGTTTGCCCGGGTCGGCGAGCCGCGCTGCCCGACCCACGGCATCCCGCTCACCGCCCAGACCATCAGCCAGATGGTGGATCAGGTGCTAGCCCAGCCGGAAGGCGCCAAGCTAATGCTGCTGGCCCCCGTGGTGCGCAACCGCAAGGGGGAGCACGTCAAGCTGCTGGAGAACCTGGCGGCCCAGGGTTATATCCGCGCCCGCATCGACGGGGAGGTGTGTGATCTCTCGGATCCCCCGGCCCTGGAGTTGCAGAAGAAGCACACCATCGAGGTGGTGGTGGACCGCTTCAAGGTGCGTGACGATCTGCAGCAGCGCCTCGCCGAGTCGTTCGAGACGGCCCTGACTCTCTCCGGCGGCATTGTGCTGGTGGCGCCCATGGACGGTGAGGAGGGGGAGACCCTGACCTTCTCGGCCAACTTCGCCTGCCCCGAGTGCGGCCACTCGGTCTCGGAGCTGGAGCCGCGCATCTTCTCCTTCAATAACCCGGCCGGCGCCTGCCCCACCTGCGACGGTCTCGGGGTGCAGCAGTACTTCGATCCGGACAAGGTGATCCACGATCCGGGCCAGAGCCTGGCCGGTGGTGCCATCCGCGGTTGGGACAAGCGCAGCTTCTACTACTTCCAGATGCTCAAATCCCTGGCCGAGCACTACGACTTCGATCTGGAGGCGCCCTGGGAGGATCTGCCGCCCAAGGTGCAGGAGGTGATCCTGCGTGGCTCCGGGCGCGGCGACGTGGAGTTCCGCTACATGAACGACCGCGGCGACGTGGTGGTGCGCAAGCACCCGTTCGAGGGGATCCTGCACAACATGGAGCGCCGCTACCGGGAGACCGAGTCCAACGCGGTACGCGAAGAGCTCTCCAAATACATCGCCAACAAGCCCTGCGCCAGCTGCGGCGGTAGCCGGCTGCGGGAAGAGGCGCGCCACGTCTTCATCGAGAACCGCAACCTGCCGGCCATTGCCGACGACTCCATCGGCGACGCCCTCACCTTCTTCGCCGGCCTGACCCTGACCGGCCAGCGTGCCCAGATCGCCGAGAAGATCTTGAAAGAGATCGTCGAGCGGCTCGGCTTCCTGGTGAACGTCGGCCTCAACTATCTGAGCCTGTCGCGCAGCGCCGAGACCCTCTCCGGCGGCGAGGCCCAGCGGATCCGGCTGGCCAGCCAGATCGGGGCCGGTCTGGTGGGGGTCATGTATGTGCTGGATGAGCCTTCCATCGGCCTGCACCAGCGCGACAACGAGCGGCTGCTCAAGACCCTGACCCACCTGCGCGATCTCGGCAACACGGTGATCGTGGTGGAGCACGACGAGGACGCCATTCGCCTCGCCGACCACGTGCTCGATATCGGCCCGGGGGCCGGGGTGCACGGCGGCGCCATCGTCGCCCAAGGGACACCGGCGGAGATCATTGCGAACCCCGAGTCATTGACCGGTGACTACCTCTCCGGTCGCAAGCAGATCGCTATTCCGGCAGAGCGCACGCCGCTCACCGGCAAGTGGCTGAAACTCAAGGGGGCGAGCGGCAACAACCTGCGTAACGTCAACCTGGATCTGCCGATCGGGGTGATGACCTGCGTTACCGGCGTCTCCGGCTCCGGCAAGTCGACCCTGATCAACGACACCCTGTTTCGCATCGCCCACCGTGAACTGAACAAGGCGACCGAGTCGACCCCTGCGCCCTACCGCAGCATCGAGGGGCTGGAGCTCCTGGACAAGGTGGTGGACATCGACCAGAGCCCCATCGGCCGTACCCCGCGCTCTAACCCGGCCACCTACACCGGCCTGTTCACCCCGATCCGCGAGCTGCTCTCCGGCACCCAGGAGGCGCGCTCGCGCGGCTACCAGCCGGGCCGCTTCTCCTTCAACGTGAAAGGGGGCCGCTGCGAGGCGTGCCAGGGGGACGGGGTCATCAAGGTGGAGATGCACTTCCTGCCGGACGTCTACGTGCCGTGCGATGTCTGCAAGGGCAAGCGCTACAACCGCGAGACCCTGGAGGTGAAGTACAAGGGCAAGAACATCCACGAGATCCTCGAGATGACGGTGGAGGACGCCCGCGCCTTCTTCGATCCGGTGCCGGCAGTGGCGCGCAAGCTGCAGACCCTGATGGACGTGGGCCTCTCCTACATCCGGCTCGGCCAGTCGGCCACCACGCTGTCGGGGGGTGAGGCGCAGCGGGTCAAGCTGGCGCGGGAGCTCTCCAAGCGCGACACCGGCCAGACCCTCTATATCCTGGACGAGCCCACCACCGGCCTGCACTTCCACGACATCCAGCAGCTGCTCAAGGTGCTGCACCAGCTGCGGGATCGCGGCAACACCATCGTCATCATCGAGCACAACCTGGACGTCATCAAAACCGCCGACTGGATTGTCGATCTGGGCCCGGAGGGGGGCTCGGGGGGCGGCCGCATCCTGGTCACCGGTACGCCGGAGGCGATCTGCGCCAACAAGGAATCCCACACGGCACGTTTTTTAGGGCCGATGCTGGCGAAATAAACTGCGTAATGAGAGAGGGGCCATCGGCTCCTCTCTGCTATCAAATCCACTAGATTGAAAGAGGCATTTCAATGCCGACAGGCTACTGAACTGCCATTGGCAACTACATGGTGACGTATGACCAGATCTCCCCGCTCCCTCGATCATCTGCTGGCATATTCCATGATCCCCATCTGGGTTGGGGCCATCTTGATGTTGCTGGTGTTGATCGCGCTGACGCAAGTACCGGCCGCCACCCGTATCGAAGAGCAGCGGGTGAAAGAGCATCTGGTGCGCGTGCTCAAGGCGATTCAACTCGATATCAGAGCGGTGGATGCCTTTACCCGGGATTGGGGGATCTGGGATGACAGTTACTACTTCATCACCCATCACAACCGTGACTATATCGAGGCCAATCTGCTCAGCGACATGCCGATGCGGGATTTCGGTCTCAACCTGATCAGCTACATGGACCTTCAGGGGAACGAGATCTGGACCCACACCCAGTTGCCGGAAAATAACGACTCCGGTACCACGGCGACCGAGTTGCCCAATTTCCTCGATGATCTGAAACGTCAGCTGCGTCAGGACTCCCTGGCGCAAGGCACGGTCAATCTGCACGGGATCCGGAATTCCCTGTGGGGGCCCCTCATCTTCTCCTGGCAGCCTATCCACCTCAGCGATGGCAGCGGTACGCCCAACGGTTTTCTGCTGGCATTGCGCTGGCTGGATCGTCCCTACATCGAGCAGATTTCCGAACGTACCGCACTGCCGATCATGATTGTCCCCGCTCGCCAGGGTGAGGGGGAGACGGGTTTTCAGCCACTGCAGGCGCAGATGACCTATCGCCTCATCGATCTTGGCCTGCAACGGGTTCGTGGTGAGGGGCGTCTGCTCAACAATGCTGGCCAGCCGGTGGTGACCCTGGTGCTGGAAGAGGAGCGGAAGGTGCTGCAAGCTACCCTGGAGGGGGCCTTGCTGACGTTTGCCGGCATGCTGGTCGTGAGTGCGCTGTGCATGCTGCTCGCCATGCACAGGTTGAAGAGCATAGTGCTGACCCCTCTGCATCAGCTGATGACGGCGTTGCAGCGTTTTGGCGACAAGCCGGATGTGGCGCAGATCCCCCATATCGACAGCAGTACCGAGTTGGCGACTCTCAGCAGCAAGATGCGTGAAATGGCCGGCAAGGTGAGTCAGCAACACGATGAGTTGTTGGCCAGATCCAACCTTATGGAGATGGCGGCCTTTACGGATCCTCTGACCCGTTGTTTCAACCGCCGTTACCTGGAGGGGTGGTTACAGGATCACAGGGCTGAACCCTGTACGCTGTTGCTGCTGGATCTCGATCACTTCAAGCGGATCAACGACAAATTTGGTCACGACGTCGGGGATCTGGTGCTGCAACAGTTGGCTGAGCTGCTCAGAAAGCTGGTGACAACCGATGTCGGGCCGATCGTCCGGCTGGGGGGAGAAGAGTTTCTGCTGTTGTTGCAAGTCGAAGACGAATGCGAGATTGCGCTGTGGGTGGAACGGCTCAGGCTGCGCGTCGCCAGTCACCGTTTCGGCAGGGAAGAGACACCGCTCTGGCTGACGGTTTCCTTGGGATATTGCCGTTATCCGTTACACCCTTCGATGGTCGACAGCTTCTGGAGCCATAGCTTCAAGTTGGCGGATATGGCTCTCTATCGTGCCAAGCAGGAAGGGCGCAACCAGTGGCAGGGTTACACGGGAACCTTGCCACCAGATGCGATCGCGCTGACTCCCGAGCAGATTGTCGATGGCGATCATCTGCAGCTGAACAGGCTGGCGTTCCGGGATCAGCCCTGTCGCACCAGTACCAGATAAGCCATGGCGACGATAAAACCGATCAGGATAAAGAGAAAGGATCCTATCCCCCACACGGCGGCGAGAAATGCCCCCACCTTTTGCCATCTCGACTCATTCTTCATAAATAAATAATTACTTTCCAGTAACTTGCGTGCCACAAAAATACGCTCGTCAGGCCTTGCACACAACTGTTAATTGTTTATTCCGCAAAATGGATAAGATGCCTCAATTCGGCATATTTAGTCGCAATTAGACGGGCGAAATAAAGTCGTGTGAGTGATGGCTGGTGTGTCGCAAATAGTGTGACGGCAACGAAAATTTGCCAATAAAGATGCCATGCCAATCAATCTATTTCTGCTTAACATTTGTCCCAAATCAATAACCATGCACTTACAAGCTTTTATAGTCAGCACGCTTACAGCATCGAATGACAACAAAAAAAGGACTTAGTGATGAAAAAGATTCTTCCTCTGATGATTGCAGCAGCCCTGATCTCTCCCTTCGCCATGGCACACCAGGCTGGCGATATTCTGGTGCGTGGTGGTGTCGCGGTAGTTTCTCCTCAAGAGAGCAGCGATGACGTATTGGGCAAAGGTGAATTTGACATCAAGAATGACACGCAGCTGGGACTGACTCTGAGCTACATGATCACTGACAACTGGGGCGTCGAGTTGCTGGCTGCTACTCCTTTCTCCCACAAGGTCAGCACTCCTGGCCTGGGTGAGATAGCCAAGGTTAAACATCTCCCTCCGACACTGATGGGCCAATATTACTTTGGCGATGCCCAGAGCAAAGTTCGTCCATACATCGGGGTTGGTGTGAACTACACCACCTTCTTTGATGAGAAAGGAGTAGGGGCTCTTGATGGCGCCAATATCAACCTTGACGATTCCTGGGGCCTGGCTGGTCAAGTCGGCATTGATATGGCGATTACCGACCGCTGGTTTGTAAACGGTTCGGCCTGGATTATGGATCTTGATACTGATGTCAATGTTGAAGGTGTCGGCACCTTCAAGACCAATATCGATCCCATGGTCTTTATGGTCGGCGTCGGCTACCGCTTCTAATAACCGGATTCTGATGGCGTAATGCCGCAGATATATAGCTAAGCACGTCTCCTTTCAGCCCGGCTCGGTCCGGGCTTTTTTATGTCTGCCATTAATTACAAAATGATTAATTAGCCTCGGCAGATCAATAAAATAGCTCCTCTCCTCCCTCTATAATGCGCCGTTTCTGCCGATAGTGACTATGTTCACTTTACCTTTCCCCACGAGCGAGGATGTCTCCATGGGTTTATCTATTGTGCAGCGGATCATCGCCGGATTTGTGTTGATGCTGCTGTTGCTGATCCTGCTTGGTGTGATCAGCACCTTTAAAATCAAGGGTATCAATGACGGTCTCTCCGCCGTCTCCGATCGGGCGACCCCCCTGGTGGTGGCGGTGGCCAATCTCAAGGGGGCATTGCAAGAGAGCAATCGCTGGGTGCTGGTTTATCGCACCAGTGAAGATGCCGCCCAACTGCCGCAGTTCGCCAACCAGTTCAAGGAGCAGCAAGCCCGTTTCACCCAGCTGAGCCAGGAGATGGGCAAGTTTACCGAAGTGGCGGAGGCGCGTGCTCGCTTCCGGCAGGTAGAGAGTGCGACCGGCCAGTTTTATAGCCTGGCGGAACAGGTACTGGCCCAGCATGGCAAGTGGGTCGATGCCTTGGCGCAGCGGCACAAATTGCAGCTGGAGTTTATCCGGCTCGAGGACACCTATCAGTGGGCCGCCGATCTGCTGTTGCAGCAGAGTGCCAGCAAGCGCTCCATGCGCAACAAAGCCGAGCTCATCACCTCGGGTATCGCACGGGATCTGAAGAATATTCGCCGGGCCGATGCCAAGACGGATCTCAATGAGCTGGAAAAGGTGCTCAGCAAGGACATCGAGATGGCCCGCAAGCGCTTGGAACGCGTGCTGGTGCCGGATGATGTGAAGCAGCGTTTCGTGACCAATCTGGATCGGATGCAGGAGCTGGCACTGGGCCCGCAAGGTTTGCTGGCCACCATGCGTCAGGCACAACAACTGGAGCTGGCGCTGGTCAGTCTGAACCAGCAACTGGATGCCAGCCTGGCCAGCAGCCTGAGCCTGCTGGACGAAATGGGCCAGTCGGCCGGTTCCATTGCCAGCGAGAGCCGCGTCAATGCCGATGCCGCCGTCAGCAGCGCCAGTTTCTGGATCCTGATCGTGGCCACCGTCTCGGCGGCTGCGGCGCTGCTCATCGGTTACACCACGGCACGCAGTATTCAGCGTCCGTTGCAGATGATCAACCGGGAGCTGGAGTACATGGCGGCCGGGGACATGACCCGCCGCATCAATTACCGCAGCAGTTGCGAGTTTGGCAGCCTTTCCCGCTCCATCGACACGCTGGCGGGCAAGACCGGAGAGTTGCTTTCCCAGATCAATGCGGGTTCCCGTCATCTGGTGGAGGAGGCGAGCCGCGCCGCCGAAATCAGCGAACGGGCCATGTCCCGGGTACAGGATCAGAAGAGCCAGACCGATCAGGTGGCGGCTGCCATCACCGAGCTGGAGGTGAGTGCCACTGAGGTGGCCCGTTCCACCGATGGTACCAAACATGAGGTGGATCTGGCCGATGAGGAGGCCAGAAGCGGCCGCCAGAAAGTAGCGACCACCCGTCGCATCACAGAACAGCTGGCCAGCGCCATGGAAGAGGCGGTCGGAATCACCTACAAGCTGGGGGAATTCAGCAACAACATCGGCAGCATTCTCGACGTGATCCGCAGCATCGCCGAGCAGACCAACCTGCTGGCGTTGAACGCGGCCATTGAGGCGGCCCGGGCTGGCGATGCCGGTCGCGGTTTTGCCGTGGTGGCCGACGAGGTACGGGCACTGGCTAACCGGACCCAGACCTCGACCGAGGAGATCCAGAGCATGATCGAAAACTTGCAGAGCTCCAGCAAGCATGTGGTGGAAGTGATGGGGCGCAGCCAGGAGCAGACCCATAGCTGCGTTGAGCAGACCCGCGAGATGGATGCGGCACTGCAATCCATCGCCGATCGGATGAGCGCCATCAAATCGATGGCGGATCAGGTAGCCAATGCCGCCCAGGAGCAGATCTCCGTCAGCCAGGGGGTGGCTCGCCATATCGCCGGCATTGCCGATGTGGCCTACGAGACGGAACGGGAGGCCCGGGAGTCAGCCAGCAGCAGTGAAGTGCTGGCGGATCTGGTCGCCAAGCAGCAACAACTTATCGCACATTTCAAGGTCTAGGAGGGCTTATGGCTAACAAGTGGATTGGAGCCCTGAGTCTCCTGTTGTGTGGCCAGCTGATGGCCAGCGAGCTGGTGATCGAGAGCTGGCGTGCCGATGACAAGGCGCTGTGGGAGCAGAAGATCATCCCGGCGTTCGAAGCGACGCATCCGGGGATTAAGGTGACGTTTCATCCGGTGCAAAATGTCAACTATATGCCTGCCTTGTTGGAGAACCTGAAGGCCGGCAAGGCGGGGGATCTCATCACTTGCCGCCCGTTTGATGACTCTCTCGCGCTGTTCAAGGCCGGTCATCTGGCCGAGCTGACCGAGATGGCGGGGATGGAGAACTTCCCGAGCTTCGCCCAGTCGCCCTGGCAGACCGACTCCGGTGCCCAGACGTTTTGCGTCCCCATGGCGTCCGTTATTCACGGCTTTTTCTACAACAAGAAGATCTTCAGTGAATTGGGGCTGACCCTGCCGCAGACCCGCGACGAGTTCTTCGCCGCGCTCGACAAGGTGAAGGCCGATGGCCGTTATGTGCCGCTGGCCATGAGCGGCGGCGAGAGCTGGGTCTCCTCGGAACTGGGTTTCCAGAACATTGGTCCCAACTACTGGAAAGGGGAAGACGGGCGCCTGGCGCTGATCGGCGGAAACGAGCGGTTCGACAACCCGCATTATGTGAAGGTGTTCGAGGAGCTGGCTCGCTGGCGCCCCTATCTGGGTGAAGGGGGTGAGAGTCGGGATTATGCTGCCACCAACGAGCTGTTCACCTCGGGCAAGGCCGCCTTTTATGTGGCCGGTTCCTGGGAGATAGCCCCCTTCACCGGCAAGGTCGATTTCGGCGTCATGCGCCCGCCGGTCGCCAAGCAGGGGGCTGGCTGTTTCTTCACCGATCACACCGACATCGGCATGGGGATGAACCCGGCGAGCAAAAACAAGGAGGCCGCCATGGCATTCCTGCAGTGGCTGACTACGCCCCAGTTTGCCGAGCTCTACACCAACGCGTTGCCGGGCTTTTTCTCCCTCTCCAACCACTTCTTCGAGGTCACCAATCCGGCGGCCAGAGAGATGATGGAGTGGCGGGATCAGTGTGATTCCACCATACGGGTGGCTACCCAGATCCTCTCTCGCGGCACACCCAAGCTGGGGGATGAGCTGGCCGAGGTGAGTCAGGCGGTATTGCTGGGCAAAATGGAGCCCAAAGCGGCGGCCGAACGACTGGAACAAGGGCTCAAAGGTTGGTATGCCCCCCATCAGGGCAGCAAGGCCACAGGGCAGGAGTGCCAGTGTGATACCGGCGTGACTCAGACAAGTGCCGTTACTGCGACGCAAACAGCGCCGCAACCTGCCGCGCAGGATGCCGTCGAGCAGGCGCTTTCCAGCGAGTTGGAAACACCGCAACAGTAGAGCATGACCAGTAGATTCTGATTGTGCAGAAAACGGGAGGCATCAGCCTCCCGTTTTTATTGGCGAGTCTGGCGGTTCAGGTATCGGAGGGCCAGCGGCAGAGGCTGCCGATACGGGCCACGGGAGTGAATCCGAGTGAGCGATAAATCCGCTGGGCGTGGTAGTGCTCATCGGCCACTATGATCAGCCGCTCTACCCGCTTCAGCCCTTGTCGTGCCACATGGCTGAGCAACCGGCGGCATAGCCCTCTGTTGCGCCACGCCCTGTGGGTGCGTACCAGCTGGAAACGCCCCATGGTATCGGTAAAGAAGAGGCCACAGCTGGCGATCAACTGGCCCTCCTGCCAGATCCCCCACCAATCGCCGAGTCCATCGGCGATCATGGCTTGGTAAAGCCGTTGTCGTGAGTGCAGATAGGCGAGATAGCTGGCCTCGTCATGACTCATGTCTCGCTCATGGAGTTCGAAGTCGAGCCATGTCTGCCAGTCGCTTGCCCGGAATGCACGAAGTTCCTGACCCGGATGAGAAAGCATCACTGGTTGCCAGCTCTGCTCGTCGAGAGCCAGCACCACACACTCCAGATACTGATAACCCGTCGTCACGAATCCTGCGATCCGGCTGTTTTGCCCTTCCGCCAGCGGCCATTGGAAAGTGCGGTGACGGATCCTGGGATCCTGGCCGATCAGTTGATCGAAGGTGGCTTCGAGCCAGCCCTTGTCCCTGTCACTGGGAGGGGTGGGGAGCAGCAGATAATTGCCGAAGTAGTAGTCGGGGGCATCCGGAGTACGCACGGCCCAGAACTCGTCATGCCGGGTGACTTCGCCCTGATAGCGGTCGAACAGCAGATCCGTGGCAAAGCCGGGGTGGGTGTCCATGGTGATACTCCTGCAAAGATTCAATCTGTTATCGGCAAGAGTGGGGGGAAGAAAAGGGGCCGGAGAAATCTCCGGCCAAACAATCACACGCAGATTCAGAACGTCCAGGACGATCCGGCTTCATCATAACTCGACCTTGGTGATTTTGGGATGGGGTCAGGGGGTTACTTACCGTTAATTTTGTAAATATGGGACGGCCCGAGTGGAAGAGTGACAAATCAGAGTTGACTTTGGGACGCTTTGCTCATAAAAATAGAGACGTTTAGACGTCCAAACATCCGTTTTGACGTACACAGATGGATTGCAGGACAGGGAGAAGAGCAGATGGGATTTCACAGTGCACGTCAGGTTGAGGCGCTCAACCAGAGTCTGGCGGATTTGAATGGCGATATATCGGTCAGCTTCGAGTTTTTTCCGCCCAATAGCGAAGGAATGGAAAATACCTTGTGGCAATCCATCGAGCGCCTGAAAGTGCTGGAACCCAAGTTCGTCTCCGTGACCTATGGCGCCAACTCCGGCACTCGGGATCGCACCCACAAAGTGATCAAGGACATCAAGGAGCGCACCGGCCTCATCGCGGCGCCGCATCTGACCTGTATCGATGCCAGCCGTGATGAGTTGCGTTCCATCGCTCGTGATTACTGGAATAGCGGCATCCGCCACATAGTGGCGCTGCGTGGTGACCTGCCTCAGGGGGTCGACAAGCCGGACATGTATGCCACCGACCTGGTTGCCCTGCTCAAATCCGAGGCCGATTTCGATATCTCGGTAGCGGCTTATCCGGAAGGGCACCCAGAAGCGAGAAGTGCGCAGTCGGATCTGCTCAACCTCAAGCGCAAGATAGATGCGGGGGCCAACCGTGCCATCACCCAGTTTTTCTTCGACGTGGAGACCTACCTGCGTTTTCGCGATCGCTGTGCTGCCATCGGCATCGACGCCGAAATCGTGCCGGGGATCCTGCCGGTCTCCAACTACCAGACGTTGGCCAAGTTTGCCGGGTTTACCAACGTGAAGATCCCGCGCTGGATGCACCAGCGTTTCGAGGGGCTGGAGCATGACCAGATGACCCGTAACATGGTCGGGGCCAGTATCGCCATCGACCAGGTCAGGGTGTTGAGTCAGGAAGGGGTGAAAGATTTCCACTTCTATACCCTGAACCGCTCCGAACTGACCTATGCCATCTGCCATACCCTGGGGGTCAGGCCGAAAGGACAAGCCTGATACAACAGATGCAAGATCAAAACAGCCAATGAGTCTCTCATTGGCTGTTTTTGTTATGGCGGTCGGCCACCATCCGGCAGGTGCTATGAAGTGATGATCTGGACTCCTGAGATCAACCTGGCTGGTTGGTGTTACCAGGTGTGTCCGTGTTCTTTGCCTGGTTTACTGCTTTACGCGACCCCGCGGCTGTGACTGGAGCAGGTGCAGGCCAAACCCGACGAGCAGTCCCCAACAGGCGGCGCCGACACCGAGCAGGCTGATGCCGGATGCCGTGATGATGAAAGTGAGCAGGGCCGCTTCTCGTGCCTCATCGTGTTGCAACGCCGTGTGCAGGCTGCTGCCTATAGTGCCAAGCAGCGCCAAGCCAGCCACGCAGGTGATGAGTGTCGCAGGGAAGGCGGTAAACAGAGCCGCGACCGTGGCGCCGAAGCAACCGGTCAGCAGATAGAAGCAGCCCGCCCAGACGACAGCCGGCCAGCGGCGGTTGGCATCCGGATCCACCTCTTTTCCCATGCAAATCGCGGCCGTGATGGCTGCCAGGTTGAAAGCGTAACCCCCGAAGGGGGCGAGCAGCAGGCCGGTCAGGCCAGTCCAGCTGATAAGAGAAGAGGTCGCTGGTTGATAGCCATGAGCCCGCAAGATAGTTATCCCGGGCATGTTCTGGGAGGTCATGGTGACGATAAACAGCGGCAGAGCGATGCCAAGCAGGGCATCGAGGGAGAAAGTCGGCGAGATCCAGACCGGAGTGGCCAGTTGCCAGTGCACGTCGCCAAGTTGCAGCTCTCCTCGCAAAGCACAGATCGCTATCCCGCTCATCAGTACCAGCACCATGGTGTAACGGGGCCAAAGATGGCGGCCCAGCAAAAAAGCCAGCAACAATGAGCCAAGCAGCAAGGGAGCCTGCGGAGCAACCTTGAACAGATCCAGACCGAATCTGAGCAATACCCCGGCCAGCATGGCGGCGGCCAGTGGGGCTGGAATATGGCGCATCAGCCGATCGAACCAGCCACTGATGCCGCACAGGGTGATCAACAGAGAGGAAATGATAAAGGCACCGATGGCCTCAGCCAGAGTAAAGTTGCCGAGACTGGTGATCAGCAGGGCTGCCCCCGGGGTGGACCAGGCTGTGAGCACGGGGATGCGGTAATAAAGAGAGAGACCGATACAGCTAATCCCCATGCCGATACCGAGCGTCCATAGCCAGGAGGAGACCTGAGCCGCATCCGCCCCGGCTGCCGTTGCCGCTTGAATGATCAGGATGACGGAGCTGGTATAGCCGACCATCACGGCAATAAAGCCTGCCACTATATGGGAAAGCGCGAAGGGCATGGGTGACTCCTGTCGGTTTGTGCGTTATAGCGTACAATATGTCGCCAACTATATCGTTGTGCGTTATAGCGCACAATCGAATTACGCAGGATCTATAGAGGGGTAACCATGCAAGAGATAAATCAGCATCTGGCCCATCGCCTGAGGGGGTTGCGCAGTGAGCTGGGTTGGAGCCTGGATGTAGCGGCGCGGGAGACCGGAGTCAGCAAGGCTATGCTGGGGCAGATCGAGCGGGGAGAGTCCAGCCCCACGGTGGCGACCCTGTGGAAGATTGCCACCGGTTTTCGGGTTTCCTTCTCCAGTTTTATCGAACCCGCTCCGGTTACTCAGGGAGAGGCGCTTTATCGTACTGCCGATGCCATCCGTCAGCAGCCGGCGGGGGAGGGAATGCAGGTTGCTCCTCTCTTTCCCTATGAGAGCCGGTTTGGTTTCGAGTTGCTTGAATTGACTCTGTTACCTGGCTATCAGCGTGAATCCGACCCCCATGAGCCAAGGGTGACCGAGCATGTCATCGTCATCAGTGGCGTGATGGAGGTGCTGGTGGAAGGGGAGTGGCGCTCGCTGACCCAGGGGGAGGCGGTTCGGTTTGCGGCCGACTCCCCCCACGGTTATCGCAATCTGGGGGTGGCTCCCGCAATCTTTCATAACCTGATCCACTATCCGGTGAATCGGTCATGAAAAATTTTCCGGGCGATTACCCCGGGCGGCCATCTGCTCTGGGGCTGGTCAGGATGGGGACATACACCCAGACAAACAAGCCATAAGCCAGGCTCCAGGCCAGGCCGCTCAAGTTCCAGCCATGCAGGGTGTAAGCAGGCCAAAGCAGCGGAACGAGCACCCGCAACAGCGCTGCCGCAATGATCAGGACAAAAGCACTGTGGATACGGCGTCCCACCTGCAAGGCGCGACCACTATGGCCGAGAGAAACCCGAGCGATCATGCCCAGGATCATGGTGCCCAGACAGCCTGCACTAAGCAGGTGGCTGGCCAAGGAAAGGCTAATGGACATCCCGGCAGCTTGAGCCGCGAGTGCGAGCAAGCCCAGAGGAATGAACAGATAGGCGAGATGCAACGACCAGAGCAGGGGATGACCCATGGTTGTAGGCAACCGCCAGCGCAGCTGGCGCCACAGGTGCAAGCTTGCCGCCACTATATATAGAGGCATCATATAAACGCTGGCCGTCCACTGGTTTGGAAAGAGTAGCCAGATCAACAGGAGCAACCACAAAGAGGCGAGCGCGCCACGTTCCAGCCACACCAGCGGAACCGCTTTATCCAAACCAGTGGCTCTGGCGGTAAAGAAGGGAATGACCCGTCCTCCCATCACGGCAATCAGGGTGGTGAACAACAATACCGTGGTGATCAACAAATGTTCTAGGGTGGCCCACTCGCCGTGCCATATCCAGCTTGTTCCGTTGAGCAGCGTCAATACCAGCAGTAATGGAACAAAGAAGAGGTTGCGCCATTGTCGGGCGATGATGATGGGCTTGGCGAGGAACCAGGCGCAAAGTGGCAGCCAAGCAAGATCCGCCACCATCAAAAAGGTATTTTCTTCTCCAAACCAGGGTAGTAGTAGCCGGGGCAACGCCCACAGACTCACAACCAG
>NZ_CP095328.1:497500-742500 GCF_040581895.1 Aeromonas sp. 19NY04SH05-1
TCGCGGACAGTGCCTGGTGGGTAGTTTGACTGGGGCGGTCTCCTCCCAAAGAGTAACGGAGGAGCACGAAGGTTGGCTAATCCTGGTCGGACATCAGGAGGTTAGTGCAATGGCATAAGCCAGCTTAACTGCGAGACGGACAGGTCGAGCAGGTACGAAAGTAGGTCATAGTGATCCGGTGGTTCTGAATGGAAGGGCCATCGCTCAACGGATAAAAGGTACTCCGGGGATAACAGGCTGATACCGCCCAAGAGTTCATATCGACGGCGGTGTTTGGCACCTCGATGTCGGCTCATCACATCCTGGGGCTGAAGTCGGTCCCAAGGGTATGGCTGTTCGCCATTTAAAGTGGTACGCGAGCTGGGTTCAGAACGTCGTGAGACAGTTCGGTCCCTATCTGCCGTGGGCGTTGGATGATTGAAGGGAGTTGCTCCTAGTACGAGAGGACCGGAGTGAACGAACCTCTGGTGTTCGGGTTGTCACGCCAGTGGCACTGCCCGGTAGCTAAGTTCGGAATCGATAACCGCTGAAAGCATCTAAGCGGGAAGCGAGCCCTGAGATGAGTCATCCCTGACCCCTTGAGGGTCCTAAAGGGCCGTTGGAGACCACAACGTTGATAGGTGGGGTGTGTAAGCGCGGCGACGTGTTGAGCTAACCCATACTAATTACCCGTGAGGCTTAACCATACAACACCCAAGAAGTGTTCTAAGGCTTGTAGCAAATAGAATGAACTACTCAAATTCAGTGATAGCGAAGCCAACAGGCAAATCGTTATTCACGTCAGCTTTCTCAGATTGAAGAATTTGCCTGGCGGCCATAGCGCCGTGGAACCACCTGAACCCATGCCGAACTCAGAAGTGAAACGCGGTAGCGCCGATGGTAGTGTGGCATTCGCCATGCGAGAGTAGGACACTGCCAGGCACCCAATTAAACGGTGATGTGAAAGACATGACCGGCTGCGAGGATGACACCTCAGAAGAAGCGGCAAATGATTTAGCGAAAGCTAACCGAATGCGGAGCGGTAGTTCAGTCGGTTAGAATACCGGCCTGTCACGCCGGGGGTCGCGGGTTCGAGTCCCGTCCGCTCCGCCACTAACAAGAAGCCCAGTCGACAGACTGGGCTTTTTTTCGTTTTTAAGGCCTTCCCTGATGGGAAGGCCTTTTTCGCTTCTGGCCCTTAGGGTCATATTCAGCATTGCCTTGGGCAGTTCTCCCTCCTATCAATTTATCTTCTCCCGTTGCGGATCTATTTTCTCCACTCTGAAGCCGTCACGATCGTGAATAGTCTCTTATCTTGCTTGGTAAGATGAATCAAGCTTCTCGTCAGTACTTTATCTAAGTCAATGTCACTGTGTATCTGGGCAACGGAAATGGATTATTCGGAAGAGGATATGGGGTGGGCATCAATGATGGGATATGCAGCCTGCTGCGTTTGGTGTTGTTGAGGCAAGGGGAAATAGATGAGAGAGGGAGCGTATCAGCATATACAAAAAAGCCCACGCAACCAAAGTTGCATGGGCTTCGAATTGATGGCGGAGGAGGTGGGATTTGAACCCACGGATGGTCGCCCATCGCCGGTTTTCAAGACCGGTGCATTCAGCCGCTCTGCCACCCCTCCGCAGCAGTGCGGCGAATATTACCATGCTGTTTCTGCTTGTAAATCCCTGACTTGCCTGATCGCTGGTTAATTGCACGAAATCACGGCAAAAGGGATGAAAAGGGTGGGGTTATCGCATTTTTCACCAGATAACTTGACTTGAATACAGACTCAACCACTATAGTGGCCACCATCATATCCTCTGCAAGATAATGTTATGACTATTAAAAATGCCCTGTTTTGCGCCTTGGCGGGCGTAACCCTGCTGGCGGCTCCGGCCCAGGCAAGCGAGTTGACCAAGACCGATGTCGAGCAAATCGTGCGTGACTATCTGGTCAAGAATCCGGAAATACTGGTTGAGATGTCCAATGCCCTGCGCGCCAAGCAGGAGCAGCAGCAAGCCGAAAGTGACAAGGCGCTTATCAAGGCTCATGCCAAGCAGCTCTATGGTAACAATGACCCCGAGATGGGTAATCCGAAAGGCTCGCTGACAGTGGTCGAGTTCTTCGACTATAACTGCGGCTACTGCAAGCGCGCCCACCCGCTGGTCAAACAGCTGATCGCAGAAGACAAGGATATCCGTTACATCTACAAGCAGTTCCCGATCCTGAGCGAAACTTCCTACTTTGCCGCACGCGCTGCACTGGCAGTCCAGTTGGGACAGCCAGACAAGTACCAGGCCTTCCATGAGAAGCTCTATGCGCACAAGGGGCCGTTGGCCGATGAGGCACAGGTCAAACAGGTGGCTGAGGCGGCAGGCGTGAACTGGAGCAAGGTTGAAGCCAAGCTCAAGGATGGTAGCATCGATCAGAATCTGGGTACCAACCGGGCACTGGCGGAAGCGCTTGCCATTTCGGGCACTCCTGCCTTTATCATCGGTGATCAGATCCTGCGTGGCGCACCGCGGGATCTCGCGAGTCTGAAAGGCTTCATCAAGGATGTGCGTGAAGGCAAGAGCATTCAGTAAGATCTGTTTGCACTTTCAGTTGTGATAGAAAAAGAGGGCCGGTATTGCTACCGGTCCTCTTTTTATTATGCCCATCGGAACAGGTGGTCGTCGCGAAAGGACCATAACAGCGTCCGACGGGATGGGCCTCTCGCCCCAGTAACAAGTATTAGCAGAGTCGTTCGACGTCTATCCGGGAATATTTGCTCCCACTGTCGCGTATTTGGGGGATTGCTTAATTCCAGTCAAGATTTTTCCTGCTGCCTGCCTTAGAATCGCCGCCCGTGGCAGGAGAAACCCATATGTTAGTTGAAATTTTACGGTTAATTTTTATAGTCGGCGGTCTGGCATACGTCATCATGCTGGTGCAGGCATGTTGGCGAATGAAGCGTAACGGGACGATCGAGCCCACCCCCTTCTGGCCTGTGGCGGCGATCGGGGGGATTGCCAATTTCCTCGATACTTTGGGGATTGGCAGCTTCGCGGTGAAGACGGCTTGCTACAAGCAGTTCAAGCTGATCGACGATCGTCTGTTGCCCGGCACCCTCAACAGTCAGTGTGTGTTGCCTGCGGTGACCCAATCACTCATCTTCATCGGCGCAGTGGCCGTCGACCCCCTGACCTTGCTCAGCATGATGGTCGCCGCTGCGGCAGGCGCCGCCTGGGGCGCGCGGCGGGTTGCCTCGTTTGATCGGCAAACCGTGCGGCTGGTGATGGCTATCTCTCTTCTCGTAGTCGCCGGATTCATCTTCGCCGGTCTCCTGGGCCTTTTCCCCGTGGGGGGAGAGGCGATGGGGTTGAGCGGCTACAAGCTGGTGATCGCTCTGCTCGGCAATTTCCTCTTCGGAGTACTGATGAATGTCGGTATCGGTCTGTTTGCACCCTGCATGACTCTCGTCTACCTGCTTGGCATGAACCCGCTGGCAGCGTTTCCCATCATGATGGGCTCTACCGCCGTACTGAGCGTCTTCTCGGCGGGTACCTTTATCCGCAAGGGGACCTTTGATGCCAAGGCCGTGCTGGCGGTTGCCATCTTTGGTCCCATCGGGGTGGTGCTGGCGGCCATGCTGGTCAAGTCGATGGATGTGGAGATGCTGAAGTGGCTGGTCGCCTTCATCGTCATCTATACCTCCTGGACCATGTACGCCTCCTGGCGGGCGGGTCGTCAGCCCTCTCCACAACTGGTTGCGGACGCAAGCTAGCTTGCACCAAGGCGGCCTCGGCTCTGGCCCCGAGAAAGACATAGAGCCCGAGTGCCAGCAGCAGACCCACGGCACATCCCATCACGCCGACCGCAGGCCAGAGCAGCTCGCTCTGGCCCAGCGAGCCCTTGAACAGCAACAGCAGCCCTTCGATAGAGACCGCGATCAGGATGGCGGCGATGAAGCGGGTGATGGTGCGGCGAATGGCGCTATGGCGGAAGATATCCTTATGCAGCAGCACCTCCTCTTCCAGTATGGTTTTGCCGAGATCGAACACCGCCAGCGCCAGGGTCAGGAAGATGATGGCGCTGAAGGCGCCAAGCCGGTTCTGCCGGGTGCCGCACAACAGCAGGTAAAGCTGCTCCAATCCGTGCCAGATGAGGGTGGCGACGATCAGGAACAGGGCCGCACTCAATATCACGTAGACACCCTTGAACCAGGGAATGGCGCGCCGCCGCCCACCATCGCCCATCAACCAGGCGATCAGCTGGTGCAGGCAGACGGTGACTGCCCGTCCCTGACCACGGATAACCAGATGCAGCCGGTCAGATTCGGCAGGCGTTGGGGGCAGGATCCCGGTAGCCCCCTGCCACTGTTCGATGCTGACAATGAAGGGGTAGCGTTTGAGCGAGGCGAGCGGGGTTTCGAGCAATCCCTGCAACAGAGGATGCAGTTCGTCGCCAAACTCCTGATAGCGTCGCAACACGTCGATGGGGCTCATCTCTGCCATGGGAACCTCGTTTGCATGGGGCCTGAGCTGGATGTGCAAATTATGGGCCTGCTTTATGACAGGGATAGGAGAGGGAATTGCACCAGAAGGCGGCAGGAGAGGGGCGGGTCAGGCAGTATTGCACCGCCAAGGTGAAGAATAAAAAAGGGCCCTCGTGGGCCCTTTTGTATCGGCAGGGGATTAACCGGCCAGCTTGGCGAAGCAGCGATCGGCGGCTGCCAGGGTGTGTGCTATCTCCTTGTCGCCGTGAGCCATCGACAGGAAGCCAGCCTCGTAGGCGCTCGGCGCCAGATAGACGCCCTCCTCCAGCATCAGGTGATAGAAGCGCTTGAAGCGCTCCATGTCGCAGCGGGTTACCTGCTCGTAGCGGGTGATCTCGGGCTCATCGGTGAAGAAGAAGCCGAACATGCCGCCGACATAGTTGATGGCGAGCGGGATACCGTGTTTGGCCGCTGCGGCTTTGAGCCCCTCAGCCACCTGGGCTGTTTTGGCGCTCAGCTGATCATACAGGCCCGGCTCCAGCAGCAGATCCAGCATGACCAGGCCGGCGGCCATGGCCACCGGGTTGCCGGAGAGGGTGCCCGCCTGATAGACGGGGCCGGTCGGGGCGATGTGCTGCATCACCTTCTTCTTGCCACCGAAGGCCCCCACCGGCATGCCGGCACCGATGATCTTGCCGAGGGTGGTCAGATCCGGGTCAATGTTGTAGTGCCCCTGGGCGCCGCGCAGGGAGACGCGAAAACCTGTCATCACCTCGTCCAGGATCAGCAGGGCGCCGAACTCGTCACAGATGGCGCGCAGCCCTTCCAGGAAGCCGGGGACCGGCGGAATGCAATTCATGTTGCCAGCCACCGGCTCGACGATGATGCAGGCGATCTCGCTGCCGTACTGGGTGAAGGCCTCGCGCACCGAGTCCAGATCGTTATAGACACAGGTGAGAGTGTGCTTGGCGAAGTCGGCCGGCACGCCCGGGCTGTTGGGCTGGCCCAGGGTCAGGGCGCCGGAGCCGGCCTTGACCAGCAAGGAGTCGGCGTGGCCGTGGTAGCAGCCTTCGAATTTGACGATCTTGTCGCGGCCGGTGTAGCCGCGGGCGAGGCGAATGGCGCTCATGGTGGCCTCGGTGCCGGAGTTGACCATCCGCACCTGCTCCATGGAGGGGACGATCTGGCGCACCTTCTCGGCCATCAGCACTTCGATCTCGGTGGGGGCACCGTAGCTCAGCCCTTTCTCGACGGCCTTGATGACGGCGGCCTTGATGACCGGATGATTGTGACCCAGCAGCATGGGACCCCAGGAGCCGATATAGTCTACATAGGCCTGACCGTCGACGTCATAGAGGTAGGCGCCATCGGCGTGGTCGATGAAGCGGGGTGTGCCGCCGACCCCATTGAAGGCGCGGACCGGTGAGTTGACGCCGCCCGGAATGGTCTGGCGGGCCTGTTCAAACAGCTGATCTGATTTTGACATGGATCATCCTTAATGGGATTTTGGTCGTCACACAGGGGAAAGCAGCCGATTGAGACTCGGCAGGTTGTGGCATGAGGAGTATGCTTTGCGCTCTCGCCACCCGGACTCTCGGTCTGCACCCGTGACAAAATTAACGGGCCGACTATAGCAGAAAGCCCCAGCCCTGGGCAGCCGAGCAATGCGCCGGGTGATCCTGATCTCAGCTCGCTGACGATGTCGTTTTTCAAGTTGGTGTAACAAGATGGCGCAACAAGCTCTCTCCTCTTCTGAACCGGATGCAGCTCCTCGGGGAGCCGTCTCTCGAATCATCCGGCAAGACAAGATCCCCTTGCTGGTACTGCTGCTCGCAGCCTTGGTCGGCACCTTGGCGGGACTGGTATGCGGCCTTTTTGAATCTGGGGTGCATTGGCTGGTCGGGCAACGCCTGGATCTGCTGGCCGATCGCCCATGGTGGCAGCTCGGGCTGCTAGGCTTTGGCTTCAGCGCCCTGCTGGGGCTGGTCGGTTACTTTCTTACCCATGCCTTTGCCCCCGAGGCGGGCGGCTCCGGCATTCCCGAAATCGAAGGGGCGATGGACGATCTGCGCCCGGTGCGCTGGTGGCGGGTGCTGCCAGTCAAGTTCTTCGGCGGCATCTGTACCCTGAGCTCCGGCATGGTGCTGGGACGTGAGGGGCCGTCGGTCCAGATTGGCGGCAACCTTGGCAAGATGGTGGCGGATATCTTTCGGCTGCCCAAGGAGCATGGCCATGCTCTGCTGGCCGCCGGGGCGGCTGGCGGCCTTGCCGCCGCCTTCAATGCGCCGCTGGCTGGGATCCTGTTCGTGATGGAGGAGATGCGGCCGCAGTTTCGCTATTCCTTCCTGGCCATCAAGGCGGTGGGGATCTCTGCCATCATGGCCACCCTGATGCTGCAGAACATGAAGGGGCAAGCTCCCGTCATCAGTCTACCGCACTATGATGCCCCGGCACTGAAGGCACTCTGGCTGTTCCTCTTCATGGGGGGCATGTTCGGGGTGCTCGGCTTTGTCTTCAATAAGCTGGTGCTGGCCTGTCAGGATGGCTATCTGGCGCTGCACCAGAACAAACGTCACCGCTTTGTCGCCATTGGCATGCTGGTGGCTGGCACCTTTGGCGTCTTGTCGCTGTTTGCTCCGGCTGTCACGGGGGGCGGTACCGAACTGATCCCCCACCTGATGGGAGGGGAATATGCGATGGCCACCCTGTTCCTCATCTTCTCGGTGCGACTGGTGGCGACTCTTATCTGCTTCTGCTCCGGCGCCCCTGGTGGGGTATTTGCCCCTACCCTGGCCCTCGGCACTCTGTTTGGCGTGGTGTTCGGCCATCTTTTTCACTCCGCGTTTCCGGATCTTGGCATTGAGCCCGGCGCTTTCGCCATCGCGGGCATGGGGGCGTTGTTTGCCGCCACAGTGCGTGCGCCCATCACCGGCATAGTGCTGGTGACAGAGATGACTGACAACTATCAGCTGATCCTGCCCATGATGATCACGACCGTCGGCGCGACCCTGGTGGCGCAGGGATTGGGTGGTCGCCCCATCTATTCCCAGATCCTGGAGCGAACTTTACGGCTCGCCGCGCGTCAAAAGCGGGGAGAGAGCGGCGCCACCACCAGTTAACTCCTTGTATATCACCGCGGTTCAGCTTGGGTCGCGTATAGTGAAGGGAAGGTGGCTGCCGTATGGCGTGGTAACAGAAGAGGCCCTATGTCCCAGATATTGAAGTTGTTGGCGGTGCTGATCGTGGGGGCGCTCATCGGATACTTTGTCGGTAACCGACAAGAGTTGGCACAGAGCAGTCTGCTAGTGGTGCAGCAGGAGACGCTGGATCGCCAGGGCAAGGCCATCGGTCAGCTCAAGACCGAGCTGGGCGTGAAGGATACCCAGCTGGCGACCCAGAAGGCAGCCTTCGAGCAGTTGCAGACCACCCTGAAGAGCCAGGAGGCTCAAGTACAGGAGCTCAAGCGCCAGTTGGCGTTCTTCGAGCGGATCATGCGCCCCACCGGTGAACAGGTCGGGGTGGTGATCGATAACCTCACCCTGCAGGAGACCAGCATTCCCGGTCGTTATCACTATCGTCTGGCCCTGACGCAACCTGCCAAGAAGCGCGAGCTGTTTCGCGGTCAGGTGCAGATCCGGGTCGAAGGCAGCCAGGGTGACAAGCCCAGAGTGCTGACCGGACGGGATCTGGGGATGAAGGTGAGCGAATGGCGCTATGCCCTGCGTTATTTCCAGCTGCTTGAGGGGAATTGGCAGTTGCCCGAAGGGTTCGTGCCGGACCGGATCCGGGTCACCATCAACAAGGATGGCCGGCAGCCGGCACAGGAGTTGCTGGTGGAGTGGGGCGAGGTGATCAAGCCGCTGGTCGCGGCGCCACCGGCTCCCGTGCCCGCCACCGGACAAGAGTAGTGGTGAATACTTGAACTGAATGGTCGGGTATTGGATAATTTCGCGGTTTCCATGTTTGTGGATCTAATGGTTGTGAGGTCAGTGATGAGTGCAGTAGCAGAAGCCCCGTTGCCAATCCAGATGACGGATGCGGCAGCCAACAAGGTGAAGACCCTGATCACCGAAGAAGAAAATCCGGAGCTCAAGCTGCGGGTATACATCACGGGTGGGGGCTGCTCTGGTTTCCAGTATGGTTTTACCTTTGATGAGAAGATCAACGATGGCGACACCGTGGTCGAGAAGAACGGCGTTACCATGGTGATCGATCCCATGAGCCTGCAATATCTGGTGGGCGGCAGTGTGGATTACACCGAGGGTCTGGAAGGTTCGCGTTTCACCGTGACCAACCCCAACGCCACGACGACCTGTGGCTGTGGTTCCAGCTTCTCCATCTGACCACGAATCCGGTTCGATGCAACGGCTCTCGGCAACGAGGGCCGTTTTTGTTGGTTGAGTGGTAATAACGATAAAGGCGCCGCAAGGGCGCCTTTATCCTGTTCAAAGTGCTGGGTTAGCGGGAGCTGGCCGCCTCGACCAGCGGTACCCGATTCACAGCCTTGCCCAGATAGGCGAGGGTGATAGTCACTATGATGCAGGTGAAGCTGAGCCACATGTAGGGTAGGTAATCGAGGGTAGCCACCCCCAGTACCCCGGCCATGAAGATGCCGTTGTCGCTCCAGGGCACCATGCCGCAGGTGAGGGTGCCGCCAAACTCGGCGTTGCGGGAGAGGTTCTTGCGCGCCAGTCCCAGCCGGTCGTAGTTCTTGGCCATGATCTTGGGGGTCAGGATCAGCGACACATACATGGCGGAGCCGAACACGTTGGCCAGGAAGGCGGTGCCTATGGTGTGGGTAGTCAGGCTGCCCGCTCCGTTGATGCGCTTTTCAAAGGCGCTGGCGATCACTTCCAGAATGCCGACCTTCTCCAGCAGGCCACCGAAACCCAGACCGAAGATGATGACGGCCACCGAGCCCAGCATGGATTCCATACCGCCACGGCCCAGGATGTTGTCGATGAAATCGACACCGGATGTGATGGCAAACGGGCTGTAGGCGGAGTGCATCGCCTTGACCGGATCCATGTCCTGGAAAACGATGGCCCACACCAGGCCCAACAGGGCGCCGAAGCTGATCACCGGGAAGGCGGGCTTGCGGTTGGCCAGGAGGCCCAGCACCAGCACCACCGGAATGATGGCCAGCGGGGTGATGTTGAACTGCTTGTCGAGCGCTTCCATCACCAGGTTGACCTGCTCCAGGCTCACATTGCCCGAGTACTGCATGCCGACCACGGTAAACAAGGCGGCGGTGATGATGTAGGAGAAGAGGCTGATAGGCAGCATCCCCTTGATGTGTTCCATCACGTCGACGTTGGACATGGTGGAGGCCAGTACCACGGAGTCGGAGAGCGGAGATAGCTTGTCACCGAAGTAGACGCCGGAGAGCACGGCACCGGCCACCAGAGGTGCGGGTACCCCCAGGCTGTGGCCTATGCCCATCATGGCGATGCCGGCGGTGGCTGCGGAGCCCCAGGAGGTGCCGGTGGCCAGCGAGGTGAGGGAGCAGATGATCAGGGTCGCCAGCAGGAAGATGGAGGGGTGTATCACCTTGAGGCCGAAGTAGATGATGCTGGGCACTATGCCGCCGGCAATCCAGGTGCCGACCAGGGCACCGACGGAAACCAGGATCAGGATGGCCCCCATCCCCTTGGAGACGCCGTCGACGGCAGCCTGTTCCAGGGATTTGTAATCATGGCCGAGCTTGATGCCCAGCCCCATGATGACGAACCAGGCGATGAACAGGGCCAGCTGGATCGGCAGGTCGAGCACGCTGGTAAAGGAGAAGGCCAGGGCCAGGAAAATGGCCAGGCAGGCAAATACCTGCAGCATGCTCGGCAGTCGGATTTGGTTGTGTTGGTTTTGCATAGATACTTCCTAAACTCTTGCTCGCCAAGGTCGGTCCCTCTCGTCCTGTGGATATCTGTATCCCGAGGGGCCAACCCAAAAAGAGGCCGCAATCTATCACAATCCGGGGGGAGAAAATCCCAACTGAATTGGCAAAAACACAAGATTGATTGAAAAAATCACAATTTAGTTGATCTCATAACCCATTTTTGAGCGCCATGTTGGCAAGGTAAGCGACATTCGAAGCTCGTTTGAAATGGCTTGCACCACCAATAGATGAAGATGATAATTGTTCTCAATTGTGGGGCGAGGAGAGAAGAGATGCGCTGGGGGTTGAGAGGGGTCCTGTTACTGGCCGCGTTGGCCGTGCTTTATTGGGGGCACGGGAAGGAGTATGGCTTCTGGAGTCTCGGTTTTGTGCTGGCGGCCTGGGTGATGCTCGAGCCCAGGTTGAAACCTGCGCTGATCTTGCTGCCAGTGGCCGGGGCGGCGGGGGCCGTCACCCTGCTCTGGCAGCAGCCATGGCTATGATTGCTTGGTGGGGGCCTGCTTGATGGTCTGCTGGGCCAGCTTGAGAGACTCGATGACCTGTTTCTCCATCTCGGCTCGTTTGGCGTCAGTCAGGAAGTAGATCATATCGACATCGTGGCGAATGTAGTGGGCAGGCAGCTGGTTGAGGGTGAGGCAGCAGAGATCGGCCATCTGATCGCTGCTCAGGGTCTGTTGCAGTCCCTGCTTCTCAATCTCCTTGAGCATCAGGTGTTCGTAGAAATTGTGAATATCGGTATCCAGTATCATAACGGTTCCTTGGCATGGCGATAGGCGGGGAATCGTCAAAAGGATAGTCATAACAAGGAGTAAAAACAAAAGGCCCGTCACTTTCGTGATGGGCCTTTTGCGTAATGAATGGTGCGAAGAGAGGGACTCGAACCCTCACATCCGTGGGACACTAACACCTGAAGCTAGCGCGTCTACCAATTCCGCCACCTTCGCACACTGATTTTTTCCATCTGGTTTTTACATGCGGATGGAGCGCATCGTTCTGTTTTTACATGTCAGAGTCATGGTGCGAAGAGAGGGACTCGAACCCTCACACCCGGGGGGCACTAACACCTGAAGCTAGCGCGTCTACCAATTCCGCCACCTTCGCACATCGGGTTATCAGTCTGGATTTACATGCTGTCTGATAAAAAGCATGGTGCGAAGAGAGGGACTCGAACCCTCACACCCGGGGGGCACTAACACCTGAAGCTAGCGCGTCTACCAATTCCGCCACCTTCGCACATCGGGTTATCAGTCTGGATTTACATGCTGTCTGATAAAAAGCATGGTGCGAAGAGAGGGACTCGAACCCTCACACCCGGGGGGCACTAACACCTGAAGCTAGCGCGTCTACCAATTCCGCCACCTTCGCACATCGGGTTATCAGTCTGAATTTACATGCCGCCTGATAAGAGCATGTTGCAGTATGGTGCGAAGAGAGGGACTCGAACCCTCACATCCGTGGGACACTAACACCTGAAGCTAGCGCGTCTACCAATTCCGCCACCTTCGCATCACTGCGGAGGGGGATTCTATAGAGTTTTGGGGGAGCGTCAACAGCCAGAGGGGACTTTTTTCACTGTTGGCGCTCAAAGCCATGCCAAAGGGACAAAACTTCAGCAATTCGCCGACGCCGATGGCTCAGTGGCGTCCAAGGGCACTCTGGTACATCTGTTCATACTGGGTCACCGAGTCGGCCCAGTTGAAGCGAGTGCTCATGGCATTGCGCTGCACTTTGGCGAAACGCTCCTTGTCCTGCAGGAAGTAGAGCAGGCTGCGACGCATGGTATCGAGCAGGATGGCCGCCGTAGGATCGTTGAAGCAAAAGCCGGTGGCATGCTCGGGATTGGCATCCCAGTCCACCACAGTATCTTTCAGGCCACCCACGGCACGTACCAGCGGCAGGGTGCCATAGGCCAGGCTGTACATCTGGTTGAGGCCGCAGGGTTCGAACAGGGAGGGCATCAGGAAGAAGTCGGCACCCGCTTCCACCAGATGGGCCAGCCTGTCGTCATAGGCGTTGATGAAGGCCAGCTTGTCCGCATGCTGTTGGGCCATGGTCTGCAACTGGGCTGCGAGCACGGGATCGCCGGAACCCACGATCACCACCTGTACCTGATGGTGGAGGAACTTCTCCAGCGCCGGGATCAGCAGTGGCACGCCCTTTTGTTCGGTCAGGCGACACACCATGCCATAGATGGGCAAGTCCGAGACGGGCAGGCCCACCTCCTGTTGCAGGCGCTGCTTGCAGATCCCTTTGCCGGCGAGATTGTCGATGCTGTATGTAGCAGGCAACAGCTCGTCGAATTCGGGATCCCAATCCTTGTAATCACAGCCGTTGAGGATGCCGCACAGATCGGCTGCTCGTTGCTGGAAGATGTGGGCCATGCCGTGGGCCCCAAGATGGGTGAGCAGCTCCTGGGCATAGTTGGGGCTGACCGCATTGATCTTGTCGGCGTAGAGCACCCCGCATTTGAGCAGGTTGACGTGGCCATAGTCGTAATTGATGCGGCGTTCGTAATCGGCAATCTCGGGGATAGCCCAGAACTGCTCGCGACCAAAACCTCCCTGAAACGCCGCGTTGTGAATGCTGATCACGCTGCGGGTGTGCTGGAAGAAGGGGTTGTGGGCATGTCGGGTCTTCAGCAGCAGCGGCAGCAGACCTGTGTGCCAGTCGTTACAGTGGGCGATATCGGGGGCAAAACCTATTTGTTCACAGGCATGCAGGGCGGCCGCAGACAAGAATGCAAAACGTTCGCCATTGTCACCATAGGCCTGATTGTTTTCGGCGTAGAGCTGGGGGCGATCGAAGTACTGCGGGCAGTCGAGCAGATAGACACAGACACCGTCCAAATCCATCTGGTAGATGCGATAGCCGATATCCGGCAGGCCTGGATGGGTTGGCAACCAGCGGGATGCCAGCAGTCTGGCCTCATCCCGCCGTTTTATAGTCTTGTAGAAGGGCAGCATGATCCGGACATCATGCCCCTTCTGGGCCAGGTACATGGGCAGGGCTCTGGCGACATCGGCCAGGCCCCCGGTCTTGACCAGCCCCTCAACTTCCGAGGCAACAAACAGGATTTTCAGTGGGTTAATAGCCAACTCTTGCTCCCTTAGGTACCACGACGATACCGCCTTCGGATACGGTGAATCGCTCTCTGTCGTGGTCGAGATTTTCACCGATAACGGTGCCGGGTGCAATTTCAACGTTTTTGTCGATGATGGCGCGCCGGATGGAGCAACCTTCTCCTATCTTCACATCCCCCAGCAGGACGGATTCACTGATATGGCTGCATGGGCCTATGTTGCAACGAAATCCCAGGATGGAGCGCTGGATCTGGCTGCCCTGAATGAAGCAACCAGCGGAGATCAGTGAGTTGGCGATCTTGACCTTGCACTCTTCGCTGTCGATGAAGGTGGCGGGCGGCAGGGCTGGATAGTGGGTATGCAGCGGCCACTTGCGGTTATAGAGGGAGAAGGGGGGATTGTCAGCCACCAGATCCATGTGCGCCTGCCAGTAGGAGTCGAGGGTTCCTACGTCACGCCAGTAGACATCCGGCTTCTCGCCCGGGATGAGATTGGTGCTGTAATCGTAGACATAGACGGGCGCGCGCGGGTAAAGGCTGGGGATCACATCCTTGCCAAAATCATGGCTGGAGTTCTCTTCAGTGGCATCCCGTTTGAGCTCGCGGCAGAGGGTCTCGGTCTCGAAGATATAGTTGCCCATGGAGACCAGCGCTTGGGTGGGATCGCCGGGAATGGGTTTGGGATGCTTGGGTTTTTCCTGAAAACCTATCATGCGCCCCTCGGTATCCACCTCGATCACCCCGAAGGCGCTGGCCTCCTCAATGGGCATACGCAGGGCGGCGACCGTCATGGCGGCGGCTTTTTGCTTGTGGAAAGCGACCATCTGGCTCACATCCATCTTGTAGATGTGATCGGATCCGAAGATGCAGACGTGGTCCGGTTCGGCGCGCTCGATAAACCCCAGGTTCTGGTAGATGGCATCGGCGGTACCGTCGTACCAGCGTTTGCCCATGCGCATCTGGGCTGGAATGGGGTCGATGAAACGGTCGGTGATACCGACGATGTTCCAGCCTTTCTTCATGTGCAAGTAGAGGGATTGGGACTTGAACTGGGTCAGGACGTAGATGCGCAGGAAATCGGCATTGACGAAGTTGTTGAGGACAAAGTCGATTAGCCGGTAACTCCCGCCAAACGGGACTGCGGGCTTGCTGCGGGTGGTGGTGAGGGGCTGCAGGCGGGTTCCTTCGCCTCCAGCCAGGATCATGGTCAAAATGCCGGCCATCGTATGTCTCTCCCTGAATAAACAAGATGAAAAGGTTTTCAATTCGTTTCAAAAAAACACCCCTTAAGGGGTGTTTTTTGTTTCCATTCAAGTACCTTATCAGATCCCGTGCGACGCTCTCTAGCGCTTTCGGGACAAGACTTACACTTATTTACACTTTGCTCAGATAGACCTTGAATTTGGCATCACTACGCACTGTTTCGGTCTGCTTGAAGTGCGTATCCAGTATAGGCTGGTATCGCAGGAAGGCGTTGGCCACTATGGTCAGGCTGCCATGAGGGCGCAGATATTCTGGCGCCTTGGCGAGAAACGTCTCGGTAGCGGCGTAGAAGGTCTTGAGCCCGGCATGAAACGGGGGGTTTGAGACGATCCGGTCAAACTTGCCGCTGATGTCGGAGTAGACATCGGAAGCATGCACCTTGCCCTGCAGGCCGTTGATGGCCAGGGTACGGCGGCTCGATTCCAGTGCCAAGGCATTGATGTCAACCATGGTGACCTCAAGGCCGGGATTGCGCTTGGCCAGCACCGAGCCTATCACCCCGGCACCGCAGCCAAAATCGAGCAGCTCGCCGCCCATGGGGGGCAGGGTCGCCAGCAGCATCTGGCTGCCCAGATCCAGTCCGTCCGCACTGAACACACCCGGCAGGGCCATCACAGTCAATTCGGTGTCACCCATCTTGCACTCATAGCGGCTGAACCAGGCATCCAGCTCGAACGGGGCAACCGGCTTGCTGAGCTCTCCGTGATAGAGGGAACAGCGACGGGCCGAATCGCGCTTGATCGGCTTCTCGCCATAGGGGGCCAGCAGTTTGTCGGCCCCATTGATGCCGCCGCGGTTCTCGCCGGCGAGAAACAGGTCGGCACCGGCTTCCAATAGCGGTATCATCATGGCCAGCAGATACTGGGCCTCGGCCTTGGCCTTGGGCATCAGCAGCAGCAGGGCATCGAAGCGGGGAGCACCGCCCAGCTGGTGGTCGAACAGGATGGCATCCTTGAGTGCGCTTTGCTGGCTGCGGTAATAGCAGTAATCCGTGGTGAAGACGGTCAGGGAGTCGGCCAGAGTGGCCAGCTGGCGGGGATAGTCATCCTCCAGGGCGCCGCACACCAGTAGCCGCTTGCCGACAAAGAGGGCTTGGTTTCGTTCCAGCATCTGGCTGACGGCACTATTTTTATGGCTGATGGCTCCAGCAGGGCTGCTCATCGGTTCTCTCCACGCAATTTTGGGCGGCCATTATACATAGCCGGTTTCGCCTTGACATTTTTGCCGTGTTCCCGAAATATGCCCAGACACCATTTTTTGACCAGAGATGATGAAATGCGGTTCAACGAGTTGAAACGAAAGCATAAAAAAAGCCTGAAATCCGGGCCTGCCGACGTTCGCGCGTAACCTCTCATCCCTGAGAACATTCAAACCCCGGTTGCGCACATCGTACCGGGGTTTTTTATTGCCATATGCGTGCCATTTAGGAGAAGGAGATCCCATGTTTCAAGGTTCAATCGTTGCCCTGATTACCCCGTTTCGACAGGGCAAGCTGGATGAAGAGGCGCTGCTGCGTCTGGTGGAGTGGCATGTCGAGCAGGGTACCCATGGCATAGTGCCGGTCGGTACCACAGGCGAGAGTCCGACCCTGACTCACGACGAGCACTGCCGGGTAGTTGAGCTGGTGGTCAAGCAGGTGGCGGGGCGCATTCCGGTGATAGCCGGGGCCGGCTCCAACAACCCGGTCGAAGCGATCGAATACACCCTCCATGCCGAGCGGGTCGGGGCCGATGCGACCCTGCATGTGGCTGGCTATTACAATCGCCCCAATCAGGAGGGACTCTACCATCACTTCAAGGCAGTGCATGATGCCACCGCCAAGCCCATCATCGTCTATAACATCCCGCCCCGCGCCATCGTCGATGTGCAACCGGCGACTCTGGCTCGCCTGGCCGAACTGCCGCGCATCGCCGGGGTGAAGGATGCGACTGGCGATCTGGCCCGTCCCTGGGTCGAGCGTCAGCTGATCAAAAAGCCCTTTGCCTGGCTCTCCGGTGAAGATGCTACCGCGGTGGCCTACAACATAGGTGGCGGTCAGGGCTGTATCTCGGTAACTGCCAACGTGGCGCCCAAGCTGGTGGCCGAGGTACAGAATCTGGCGCTGGCCGGCAAGTGGCAGGAAGCGCGCGAGCTGCAGGACAGGCTGATCCCGCTTCATCAGGCCATGTTCGCCGAGCCTAGCCCCGCCGGTGCCAAGTACGCCGCCTCCTTGCTCGGTTTTTGCAGCGAAGAGTGCCGCCTGCCGGTGATGCCGCTCTCTGAGGCCACTCGTGAGCGCATTCGCAGTGCCATGCAGCAGCTGAACCTGCTGTAAGTTATCGCAAACAGTCAGAACAAAACGGGTGAGCCTTGGCTCACCCGTTTTGTTTACAGGGCCTCAAGAGAGAGTCAGCGGGCTGTTTGATGCAACCAGGCCGCAATGGCCAGTTGCAACGCCACATAATCCGGATGAAGGAAGAGGGCTGACAAGTCGGCGGGCCAGTGGTCGTTCTGCCGCTCATTTCTAGCAAGGTGTGCCTGAAGGCTTATGAGTTGGGGTTGCCATGGTGCCGTCACGCCGGTGGCGCAGCGCTCAATGAGGGCCACGCCTTCACACAAGGCGGTGAAGGCTTGCTGCTGCACCTCGTCATTTCCCCGGCTTTCCAGCCAGAGCTGCTCATGATGTTGCCAGTGGCGCAGCCCTTCGCCGATGGCGGCAGAGTCACTCATGGCTTTGTCGTCTGTCAGAGTTTGCCGTGCCAGCGGCTTGCCAAGCCCCGCCAGCTGATAGCCACGCTGGGCCTTGGACTGGGCGCCGAGGCGCACGCCGCCGAGCCTGGCGAGACGCCCGGCCAGGGCAAACAGCGCTGCCGTGTCGCCGGATTTCAATTCCAGTTCCAGCTCGTCGATCCGGCTGCTACCCAGGCTGCCGTCGATTTCCCCCTGATCCCAGGCCAGCTCGATCTCGGCCCCGTCGAAGGCGATCAGCCAGTGGCGGCGCAGGAAATCGGTACGGAATTGGGCAATCAGCTGCTGCTGGATACGGTCACGCTCGGCCAGGGTGGGCCAGATGTCGTCGGGAAAGGCGGTGAGGGTGGGCAGATCGCCGTCGATGGGAGCGTTGTATTCGGGTCTGGCGTGCAGTCCGCCCACGACCTGACCGCGGCACTTGATGGTTTGTTCGGCAAATTCATCGCAGCGGCGGATCCTCAATCCCATCTCGAGGCGGCGCAGGGCCAGATCTGGGGTATCGAAATAGACGTTGCCAAGGCGCTGCTGCGATTCCTCTTTAATATCCAATAAATTCATAAGGTTGGATAAGGTTGTCGCGACGTCATTGGCGACGAAAAACTTTATCTCGATCTCAGTTTGCATAGTCATTCCAGGCTGGGAGGCAACTTTGGGGGGCAGGAATCGGGTCGCGAGGATATAATGCCCGCGAGACAACTAGATTAATTCGCGGTTTTATTGAGGGCGCAGTTCGGTTAACATGCGCGCCTCATAAAATCGTATCGAGTGTTTTTTCACCGACACAGGTTTGGCCATGCCAGTAAATACTATTTTGGGGCTTTTTGCCAAGTCCCCCATCAAGCCGCTGCAGAAGCATATCGTCAAGGTTCACGTGTGCTGCGAGCAGCTCATTCCCTTCTTTGACGCCGTTGCCGAAGACCGTTGGGAAGATGCCGAGAAGATCCGGCAGCAGATCTCCCAGCTGGAAAAAGAGGCGGATATCCTCAAGCGTGAAATCCGTCTGAAACTGCCGCGCGGCCTGTTCCTGCCGGTTGCTCGTACCGACCTGCTGGAACTGTTGACTCAGCAAGACAAGATTGCCAACCGTGCCAAGGACATCTCCGGGCGCATGCTTGGTCGTCGCATGGAATTCCCGGCCGAAATGCGGACGGATTTCATGGCCTATCTCAAACGTTGTATTGATGCGACCGCTCAGGCCGAGAAAGCGATCGGGGAGCTCGACGAGCTGCTTGAGACCGGCTTCAAGGGACGGGAAGTTGAAATGGTTGCCGAGATGATCCATCAGCTGGATCTGATCGAGGACGATACCGACACCATGCAGATCGGTCTGCGCCAACAGCTGCAAGCGGTTGAGCAGAACTACAATCCGATCGATGTGATGTTCCTTTACAAAATCCTCGAATGGGTAGGTGACCTGGCAGATCAGGCCGAGCGTGTAGGCGCCCGTCTGGAATTGATGCTGGCTCGTTCGTAATCCACTGACTGAGTAAACACAACTAATGGACATTATCGCGAATTACGGCACCACTCTGGTGCTCGTGGCGGCCTTGTTCGGCTTCTTGATGGCCTGGGGTATTGGTGCGAACGACGTGGCCAATGCCATGGGGACATCGGTTGGTACCAAATCCCTGACCATTCGTCAGGCGATCATCATCGCCATGATCTTCGAATTTGCCGGTGCCTATCTGGCCGGTGGTGAAGTGACCGCCACCATCCGTAACGGCATCATCGACAGCAATGCCTTTGCCGATAGCCCGGATCTGCTGGTGCTCGGCATGATCGCCTCCCTGCTGGCGGCAGGCGCCTGGCTGATCCTGGCCTCCTACTTCGGCTGGCCCGTCTCCACCACCCACTCCATCATCGGCGCCATCGTTGGCTTTGCCGTGGTGAGCATTGGCCCGGAAGCGGTGCAGTGGAGCAAGTTTGGTGGCATCGTCGGCTCCTGGGTCGTGACCCCAGCCCTTTCCGGCGTCATCGCCTACTTCATGTTCATCAGCGTGCAGAAGCTTATCTTCAACACCGATGATCCCCTGAACAACGCCAAGCGCTATGTGCCGTTTTACATGTTCCTGACCTCCCTGGTGATCTGCCTGGTGACCATCAAGAAGGGCTTGACCCACGTTGGTCTACACCTGACCAATGGGGAAGGTGTCCTGCTCTCAGTGGCCATCTCCATTGCGGTAGCGATCGCGGGCTGGGTCTACATTCGCGGCCAGAAATACAACCCGCAGGATGACAGCAAGATGCACTTCGCCAACGTGGAGAAGGTATTCGGCATCCTGATGGTGATCACCGCCTGTGCCATGGCCTTTGCCCACGGCTCCAACGACGTGGCCAATGCCATCGGTCCCTTGTCTGCGGTGGCTTCCATCGTGTCTTCCGGTGGCGAGATCGCCAGCCAGGCCTCCATCGCCTGGTGGATCCTGCCGCTCGGCGGCATTGGCATCGTGATCGGTCTGGCGACCATGGGCGAGAAGGTGATGGCGACTGTCGGTACCGGCATCACTCACCTGACCCCGAGCCGTGGTTTCGCCGCCCAGCTGGCGACCGCCGCGACCGTGGTGATCGCTTCCGGTACCGGTCTGCCCATCTCCACCACCCAGACCCTGGTGGGGGCCGTCATGGGTGTGGGTCTGGCGCGCGGTATCGCGGCGCTGAACCTGGGCGTACTGCGCAACATCGTGGTCTCCTGGGTCATCACCCTGCCGGCAGGTGCCATCCTGGCCATCGCTATTTTCTACGTGCTGCAGGCCTTCTTCTCTTAAGAGAGGAGACTGCCAGCAAAAAGCCCGAGTCATCGACTCGGGCTTTTTTATTGCGCCATGGCTGGCTTGTATCTATCGGTTCAGAGCGCCGCGCAGATCTGCCACAGATCGTACTGGATGGCGGCGGCCGTCACCTCGCGCCCCGCCCCCGGCCCCTGGATCACCAGCGGGTTGGTGCGGTAACTGTCGCTCTCGATGGCGAACACGTTGTCGCAGGGCAACAGGTTGGCAAACGGATGGTGGGGTTCGAGGCTCTCGAGGCCAACTCGCGCCTTGCCGTCATGCTCGAAGCGGGCGACGTAGCGCAGCACTTTGCCAAGGCGCTTGGCCCCCTCGAAGGCGGTCTGGATCGGGCCGTCCAGCTCCGTGAGCCGGTCCATGAACTGATCCGTATCGACCTTGCGCAGGGCGACGGGCACCAGGTTCTCCAGCTCGATGTCGGCGGAGTCGAGCTCGAAACCCGCCTCCCGCGCCAGGATTAAAAGCTTGCGGCGCACATCCTGACCGGAGAGATCCTCGCGGGGATCCGGCTCGGTCAGACCGTGCTGCCATGCCTCGTCCACCAGCTCGGAGAAGGGGCGAGTGCCGTCATACTGCTGGAACAGCCAGGAGAGGGTGCCGGAGAAGATGCCGGAAACCCCCTGGATGCGATCACCGCTCTGGCGCAGCATCTGGATGCTGGACTGGATTGGCAGGCCGGCCCCCACGGTGGCGTTGTAGCGCCACTGCACCTGATGGTCGCGACAGGTCTGCTTGATGCGCTGGTAGAACTCGCTCTCGGCCGCGCCAGCGAACTTGTTGGCGGCGATGATGTGGATGCCGAGCTGGGCGAACTCGGGGTAGTAGCGGCTCACCGTCTCGCTGGCGGTCATATCCAGCGCAATCAGCGCATCGAAGCCGTGCTGCTCCAGCTGGCCGAGCAGCTCGGGCCAGATCAGCGGTTTGGGGTCGAACTTGTCCTGTACCTTGAGCGGATCCAGTCCCTCCTCATCCAGCAGGCCTCCCTTGGAATCGAATACCCCGTAGAGGGTCAGCGCCAGGTTGAGCTCGTGTTCGAGGCGCGCCTTCTCGCGGGCGTAGAGGCCGAGCCAGTGACCGCCGATATTGCCCTTGCCGAACACCACCAGTCCGACCCGGGTCGGGCGGCTGAACAGGGCGCTATGCAGGGCGATGAGCAGCGGCTCCAACACCACCTGGCGCAGTACGGCCACCAGGCTCAGACCGTCCCTGGCCACCTGCACAAACTCCAGCGGTTGATCCGCCAGCAGCTGGTAGAAGCGGTGACACTGTTCGGCGTTGTCGGTGACACCGGCACCTACCAGGGCCACCAGGCTGTACCCCTCTTTCTGGATAAGGCCGGTGAAGCTGCCTTGCAGCTGGAAGTCGCGCAGCAGCTCGAAGGCCCCTTGCGCCACCTCCAGGGTGTAGGCGAGACGCAGGATCCTGCGATCCGGCTGGCGCTGCAGGGTGAGCGGATTGAGGCGATGACGGGCCAGGTAGGTTTCGATGGTTGCCACTGTCTGATCAAAGTCGGTCTGCGGCAACACCTTGAGCTCGATGAGGGCGATCTGATCCACCGAGGAGACGATGCGGGCGCCACCGGAGCGCGGGGCGCGGCGCAGGATATGGGTACAGCCCTCGTCCGGGTTGTAGCTGCAGCGCAGGGTGAGGCGCTGGCGGCTGTCGGCCACCGGTTGCAGGGTGCGCGAATGGAGCACCGAGGAACCGAGGCGGGCCAATTCGTTGGCCTCGGCCAGGCTGAGGCGCTCCAGCAGGCGCGCCTCCTTCACCCGGCGCGGATCGGCGCTGTAGACCCCGGCCACGTCGCTCCAGATGGTGGTGGATTCACCATCCGCCAGCTGGGCCAGCAGGCTTGCGCTGTAGTCGGAGCCGTTGCGCCCCAGCAGCAGGGAACGCCCCTCCAGGTCGGCGGCGATAAAGCCGGTCACCACGATGCGGCCGGCGTGCTCGGCCAGCCGCGCCTTGAGCAGTTCGCTGGAGAGCAAGGCATCCACTTTGACCAGGGCGCCATCCTCGGCACGCAGGAAGCTGCGGGCATCAAGCCAGATGGCCTTGTCGCCGCGGCTGGTGAGCAGGGCCGCCAGCAGGCGCGCCGACCACACCTCGCCAAAGGCGAGCAGGCCGTTGCGCTCGAAGCGGTCAAACTGCCCTTCCAGGGTCTTGGCGATCAGCTGCATATCGTCGGCCAACTGTTTGCTCAGCTCGAGCTGCAGTTCCCCCTCCAGCAGGCCATCTATCAGGCTCTGCTGGTAGGCTTGCAGGGCGGAGATGGCTTCACCGGCGGCTTCGTCGCCTGCCTCGGCCAGCTCCACCAGCTGGATCAGCCGGTTGGTGGTCTTGCCGGCGGCGGAGACTACGACGAGCTCTCTCCCGCCCCCTTGTTGTTCGGCTTGTTGTTCGAGAATGCTGGCGACCCGGCGATAACAGACCGGATCTGCCAGGCTGCTGCCACCAAACTTGTGCACATGGCGCCGCTTCAATCCTGCTTCTGTTGCCACCGCGATCTCTCCTTGCTGTTGTTGCTGTTCCATTACTTCGCCGCCTGTTCTGCCTGTGCAAATGCCTGGGCCAGATCGGCCACCAGGTCTTCACCGTGTTCAATACCGACCGACAGGCGCAGCAGTTGGGCGCTGATGCCTGCCGCTTGCTGCGCCGCCGGGGTCATGGCCCTGTGGGTCATGCTGGCCGGATGGGCCACCAGACTCTCCACCCCGCCGAGTGATTCCGCCACCGAGAAGAGGGTGAGGGCCGCGAGGAAGGCGCGAATGCCCGCCTCGTTGCAATCGAGTTCAAAACTTAGCATGGCGCCAAAGCCCGACTGTTGACGGCGCGCAATCTCATGACCCGGATGGCTCGGCAGGCTGGGGTGGTAGATGCGTTTGACCAGGGGTTGCTGCTGCAGGAAGGCGAGGATGCGGTCCGTGTTCTCCTGGTGGGTGCGCAGGCGAGGAGCCAGGGTGCGCAAGCCGCGCAGGGTGAGGTAGGAATCGAACGCCCCTGAGGTGAGACCCAGACAGTTGGCCCACCACACCAGCGACTCGGCAATGGCCTGTTCCTTGGCAATTGCCACGCCGCCCACCACGTCCGAGTGGCCGTTGATGTATTTGGTGGTGGAGTGGACTACCAGGTCTGCCCCCAGCGCCAGCGGCTGTTGCAGCAGGGGGGAGAGGAAGGTGTTGTCCACCACTACCTTGGCGCCCGCTTCGTGGGAAGCCCTGGCGATGGCGGCGATGTCCACTACCCGCAACAGCGGGTTGGAGGGGGTCTCTACCCATACCAGGGCCGGTTTTTGCGAAAGCGCCTCGGTCAGCGCCGTCTCGTCCCCCTGGTCGACGAACAGCACCTTGTAGTGACCCTTGGCCGCCAGGTACTCGAACAGGCGCCAGGTACCGCCGTAACAGTCGTGGGGGGCGATCAGCAGATCTCCTGCCTTGAGCAGGGCTGTGGTGACCAGGTGGACGGCACCCATGCCGGTGCCGGTGACCACGGCGCCGGCGCCCCCTTCCAGCGCCGCCAGCGCATCCGCCAGATTGGTGCGGGTCGGGTTGCCGGAGCGGGCATAATCGTATTGACGAGGCTCGCCGAAGTCGGCAAAGGTGTAGTTGCTGGAGAGGTAGATGGGTGGCACCACGGCACCGTGCTGCTGGTCTGTCTCAATCCCGGTGCGTACCGCCAGGGTGGCCTTGTGGGTCATATCACTCTCCTTGATGTCTCTTCGAACGCAGGCATCTTGCTGTTACGCGTTATCCCGCCATTGCTGGCCTATGGTGATTCACACTACGCGAGCAAGAAAAAGCCGTCAATAGCTCTAGACGTCTAAATGGCTTTGCCGTTGGATTGCCATTGATTTCCTTAAGGGTTAAAATCCGCCCTCACGGCCAAATGAGAACAGGTGAGTCATGGGAACAGAGTGGAACGGCGACTACGTCAGCCCCTACGCGGAACACGGTAAGAAGAGCGAACAGGTCAAGAAGATTACCGTCTCGATCCCGCTCAAGGTGCTGAAAGTACTGACCGATGAACGCACCCGCCGTCAGGTGAACAACCTGCGTCATGCGACCAACAGCGAGCTGCTCTGTGAAGCTTTCCTGCATGCCTTCACCGGTCAGCCGCTGCCCTGCGACGACGATCTTCGCAAGGATCATCCGGACAGCGTGCCTGCCGAAGCGCGTGCCATCATGGAGGCGCTGGGCAAGGAAATCGAAGATTTCGACAAGGAATAACTCCTTTCAATGACGCGGCTGATGGCCGCGTCATTGCTATCTGCCATCCCCCATTGCCGCCTTCGCCGTTACCCGCGCACATTGGTTCTCTCCGTCACTCTGTTGTCGCCTGACCTCTTGTGTTGCCCGGTGACCGACAGTCGTCACGAAGCGGCTGTTTGTCGAAGACAAGGGCTGGTGTTTCGGGGCATGCTGAGTCTCATGAGACATTGGCGGGACGAGGAGCCGGAATGCAGACCATAAGCTGGCAGGATTTCGAGATGGTGGCGTTGCGGGTGGGCACCCTGGTGCGGGTCGAACCCTTTCCCGAGGCGCGCAAGCCCGCCTACAAGGTGTGGGCGGATTTTGGTCCCGAGCTCGGCGTGCGCAAGAGCAGTGCCCAGATAACGGATCTCTACCAGCCAGAGGAGCTGGTTGGCCGTCAGATCATCGCCGTGGTGAACTTCCCGATCAAACAGATTGGCCCCTTCCAGTCCGAATTTTTGCTGACCGGTTTCTACCGGGCGGATGGCGCCGTGGTGATGGCCATCCCGGAGCAGGCGGTGGAGAACGGTGCCAGGCTGGGGTAAACCGGTGCGACACAGAGACAAAAGAGGCGACCCCGGGGTCGCCTCTTTCTCTTTGCATCCTGTTACTTCAGCAGGCTGAAGAGCAGTGCAGAAACCGCCAGGGAACCGGTCAGCAGGATGAAGCCGTTGGTCCAAGGGTGACGGAAGCGCGCCAGCGACTTCACCTTGTAGATGGCCACTACCGGCATGATGAACAGGATCATGGCGATGACGGGGCCGGAGAGGGTCTCCATCAGGCCGAGGATGCCGGGGTTGACCACGGCCGCCCCCCAGATGGAGAAGAACATCAGGGCGATGCCCAGCTTGTCGGCCTTGGCCAGCGACAGGCCGGTGGGCTTGGCGATCAGGGTTTTGAGGCTCTCTCGCGCTCCCAGGAAGTGGCCGAGGAAGGAGGAGCTGATGGCGATGAAGGCGATGAGCGGCCCCAGGGTCACGATCACCGGGTTGTCGGTGATGTTGGCGAGATAGGAGAGCACGGAAACATTCTGGGCCTTGGCCTGCGCCAGCTGGGCCGGGGTGAGGCTCAGCACGCAGGAGAAGACGAAGAAGAGTACGAAGCTCACCAGCATGACGGTGGTGTTGCGCAGGATCTGGCCGCTCTTGGCCTCGGCCTGCTCGCCATATTCCCGGCGCTGCACGTTGGCAAAGCCCGAGATGGCGGCGGCATGGCTGAAGGCGAACACGGTCACCGGCAGCGCCAGCCAGACGGTATTGAGGAAGTTACCGCCCTCAAACGCGCTCATCTGTGGCCACTGCCACTGGGGGATCAGGTAGCAGGAGAGGGCTGCCAGTATGGCCGCCAGCGGGTAGACCATGAAGGCGAAGGCTCGCAGCATCGCCTTCTCCCCCGCCAGCATCACGGCGATCATGGCAAACACCAGCATGCCGGAGAGCATCACCCGATCCGGGGAGGCCATGCCGAGCTGGTTGACCATAAAGCTCTCTACCGTGTTGGTCAGTCCCACGCCGTAGATGAGCAGGATCGGGAAGATGGAGAGGAAATAGAGGGTCGAGATGAGGCGGCCGGCCATCTTGCCAAAGTGCTCCTCGGCCACATCGGTGAAATCTGCGTGGGGGCGGGAAGAGGACAGCACGAAGCGCGCCAGCCCGCGGTGGGCCAGGAAGGTCATGGGACCGGCCAGCACGGCGACTATGATGAGGGGCCAGATCCCGCCCAGACCCAGGTTGATGGGCAGAAACAGGATGCCGGCACCGACGGCGGTACCAAACAGGCTGATGACCCAGTGGGTATCGTGGCGGCGCCAGCTGTTGGCGGTGGCAAGGGTGGATTGGGAACCGGATAGCTCTCGGGATGCCTCTGCAGATAAACTCATTGATAATTCACTTTTTGTTAGTGCTTTAATCTGAGCTTATTGTGGTTTATCGGGATTTAATTCTCAAAAAGCAGGGGTGAAACATATCACTACCATAATGGGCGAAAGCCAGTGAAATTGGGAATAGAATCGGGTTCGCGAAATTGAGTAAAACTGTAAATGTAAAAAATATCAGTATATAAGCCCGAATTTTCATTCATAATTAATTTTTTGTCTCGGCTAACTGACCATTTTCAGAATTACATGAAAATCATGCCACTACGCCGGATTCGGTTGTGATGATTCACTATCATTCTCGCCGTTTTCCAGAGGATATCCCTATCCATTGTCGATATAGCCAGCGGATCATACCAAGCAAAGAGGCGGCCTGGTGGCCGCCTCTTTGCGCTGTCCGATGACATATCAACCAGGCTGCTGAACCAGGATCTTGTTCCAGGCGAGATCCGGATCCCCCATCACGATGAAGTCAGGGTTCTCCAGCGACTCCGTCTCGTTGTAACTGAGCGGTTGCAGCGTCAGGCTGAGGATACGGCCACCGGCCGCCTCGACGATACACTGGGCAGCAGCAGTATCCCACTCGCCGGTGGGACCGAGCCGCACGTAGCAATCGGCCGCCCCCTCCGCCACCAGGCAGGATTTGAGGGAGCTGGAGCCGAGCGGGATCAACTCGTAGTTGATGGCCGGGTTGAGGCGACGGGTCAGGTTTTCCAGTTTCTGGCGACGGCTGATGGCCACCACCAGCGAATCGGGCTGATCGTGTTCGTGGTGCATGGCGCTGATGGGATGTACTTCGCAATTAACCTCCTTGAAGGCGCCATGGCCACGCACCGCCCAGTAGAGCACGTCGGACTCGGGGGCATAGATGACGCCGAGCACGGGCACATTATCCCGTACCAGGGCGATCAGGGTGGCGAAGTCGCCACTGCCGGCGATGAACTCGCCGGTGCCGTCGAGGGGATCCACCAGCCAGTATTGCCGCCAGTTGGATCTCAGGCTGAAGGGGATGTCGGCGGCCTCCTCGGTCAGCACAGGCACGTGGGGAGTGAGCGCCGACAGCGCCTGTTTGAGGTAGGCATCGGCAGCAAGGTCGGCACTGGTGACCGGGGTCGCATCCTCCTTCAGCTGACGCTCGAACTGACCGCCGTGATAGATTTCGTGAAGGATCCGCCCCGCTTCGCGGGCAATCTCCTTGACCCCTGGCACCCAGGCCAACAACTCCTGCATTTCGTTATCCTCTGTCTTTATTGCCGATGCCCGCGAGCGGGCTAGTTTTCCTGCTCTGCCAGCCACTTGCGGGCCAGCAGCAGGGCGCAGATGCTGCGCGACTCGGTAAAGTCGGGGCGCGCCAGCAAATCGTCGATCCGGTTCAGCGGCCAGGGGATCACCTCGAGAGGCTCGGGCTCATCACCGATCCTCTGCTCGGGGAAGAGATCCCGGGCCAGCAGTATCTCCATCCGGCTGGAGAAGTAGCCCGGTGCCAGCGACACCTGTTTGAGGGGGATCAGGGTGCGGGCACCAAAGCCAGCCTCCTCCATCAATTCGCGGTTGCCCGCCTCCAGGGCGTCTTCGCCCGGGTCGATCAACCCCTTGGGAAAGCCGAGCTCGTAAGAGTGAGTGCCTGCCGCGTATTCGCGCACCAGCAGCAGGGTGTGGGCATCGAACAAGGGCACCACCATGACGGCACCCCGGTTGCCGCCGCGCATCCGCTCGTAGATCCGTTCTTCGCCATTGGTGAATTTCAGGTGCAGGGACTCCACCTTGAACAGGCGACTCTCGGCCACCAGCTCGGCCTTGAGGATCTCCGGCTTGGGTTTGTCGTGGTCCAGGATCTCGACACGGATGTGTTCGGGTTTGTTCTTGTGGTGGTTGCTCATCGACCGCGGGCTGCTCGTTAAAAAATCGTGCTTCAAGAGTAAACGACTCCCACCCCGAACACCACGGGACAAGGGCGCGAAAGGGGATGGAAAAATCGTTATACTGCCCCCCGGTTTTTTTCATGACGCTTGCTTCAGGAGACCCCATGCCGACCCGACTGCCCTGGCACCAGATAGATACCGTTCTGCTCGATATGGATGGCACCCTGATCGATCTGCATTTCGACAACCACCTGTGGCAGCAGCTGGTCCCCGAGCGCTACGCCGAGCAGCACGGCTTGCCGCTGGCCGAGGCCAGGGCGCGGATAGACGCGCACTACCACGCCGTCAACGGCACTCTCAATTGGTACTGTGTCGATTACTGGAGCCAGACCCTGGGGCTGGATATTCGCGCCCTCAAGCAGGAGATCCTGGAGAAGATCCAGTGGCGGCCCCATGCCATCCCCTTTCTGGCCGAGCTGCGGGCGGCGGGCAAAAAGCTGGTGCTGTTTACCAACGCCCATCCGGCCAGCCTGTCGGTCAAGGATACGCGGCTCGGATTGGGGGAACATCTGGATCAGCTGGTGAGCACCCATGAGCTGGGCTGGTCGAAGGAGAGTCAGCACTGCTGGCAGGCGCTGGCGCAGCGGCTGGCGTTCGATCCGGCCCGCACTCTGTTTGTCGATGACAGCGAGCGGATCCTGCGCGCCGCCGCCGACTACGGTATCGGTTTTCAGCTCGCCATCCAGAATCCGGACAGCCGCCAGCCCGAACAGCAGATCACCGCTTTCCCGGCGATCCGGGATTACGCCGAGCTGTTGCCGCTGGCAGTCTGAGCGGACTAAACCGCTGGCTTAAAACGACAGAGGGCTGCATGGTGCAGCCCTCTGTGTTTGGGAGACGGATGGGGAGAGTGTTTCACAGCTCCTTGAACGGGCGGCGCTTCTCCTCTTCGATGACGATGGCCTCCAGGTTGGCCACCCGCTCCTGCAGCTCCCTGATGACCTGATCCTGCTTGCCGAGGCGATCCGTGATGCGGGCATCCCCCATCTGGTAGCGGGCCCGCTTGCCGAGATAGCCAAACAGCACGCTGATAAACACGATCAGGACTATGCCTGTCCACATGGTCATGTCACGACTCCTTGTCGTCATTAACGGCGATCACTGAATGGGATCACCCCGTTTTCTCACAGTCACCGGTCCGTCGCAACGGGGCGCAGACTCCCTTTGTGATGGCGGTAGCAATAGATGCCTTATTGCCAGAGTAGCCTGCCGATCCATAGCCCCCACAGGGTGATGTGCAGCAGCACGATAAACCAGAACACCAGCCGGTAGCTGCGCTTTTGGGTCTTGTGACGCAGCCACTGGCGGGCCACCAGGGCACCGGGCCAGCCACCGCACAGCTCCAGCAGATGGAGGCGGGATTCGGGAATGCGCCACTCGCCGCGCACCGCCTGGCGCTTGTCCCAGGCGTAGGCGGCCACGGTCAGCATACTCATTACCAGCAGCACCGCCAGCGGCCACCACTGTTGGCCGTCGAGACCGAGCCACAGGGCCGAGCCGAGCGGCAGCAGGGCCAGCGCCATCATTGGGCGAGCTCCCAGCAGCACTCTTCGTCCTGCTCGAGGGTGCGGATCACCCGGGCCGGATTGCCCACGGCCACCGAGTCGGCCGGAATGTCGCGGGTCACCACGGCGCCGGCCCCTATGATGGAGCGGGGTCCTATGGTGACGCCGGGGCAGATGATGGCACCGCCACCGATCCAGCAGTCATCGCCAATGTGTACCGGTTTGTTGTAGGCGGTCCAGTTGCGCCGCTCCAGGTAGTTCATGGTGTGGGTGGCGGTGTAGATCTGCACGTTGGGGGCCAGCAGCACATGGCTGCCGATATGCACTTCACCCACGTCGAGTATGGTGACGTTGAAGTTGAAGAAGGTCTTCTCGCCGATGTGGATATTGCGGCCGAATTCACAGGTGAAGGGAGTGCTGATCCAGCAGGAGTCGGGGCAGTGACCGAACAGCTCGCGGCACAATCGCTGTCGCAGGGCCTCGTCGCCGGCCGAAGAGGCGTTGAGCTCGGCCAGCAGCACCTGACCACGGATCCGGTCGTTCGCTATCTCCTGGCTCTGGCTATCGAGGGCGCCCCCCGCCAGAACCTTGTCCCAGTCGCTTGCCATGTTTACCTCCACAATATGCAAGAGAGGCCAGTATACGTGACCGGCGCTGGGGCGTCAGGCTGTCACTTGCTGCAAGATCAGGTGCCGGGCCAGATGAGCGGCAGGATCAGCAGGGCCGAGATGAAGTAGGGGAGCAGCACCCGCAGCCCCAGCCTGCGACCGCCGATGCCAAGTGCCAGCAGCCCCTTCACCAGTGAGTTGACCAGCCCGGCGAGCAGGATGCCGCGGGCTGCCACCTCCAGCGCCAGCTCCTTGTGGGAGAGCTGGGAGAGGGAGAGGGTGATGGCGTCCACGTCGGTGATCCCCGAGACCAGTGCCAGCAGATAGACCCCGGAGTTGCCCACCTTGCTCTGCAGGAAAGTAGCCATGAAGCCGATGAGCGCCAGCAGCAGGCCGAACTTGATGGCGGTGGCGAGATCCAGCGGGTTGCTGGTCTGGGGCTGCACCGGGCCGTCGGTCAGCTCCTCGCGCTGGCGCCAGAACCAGAACGCGAAGCCGTAGACGGTGACCGCCAGCAGCAGCAGGGGGGCGGCGAGGCGCATCGCCAGCTCGTTGTGGATCAGCAGCACCAGCACCAGCAACCGCAGCCACATGGTGGCCCCCGCCAGCAAAATGCCGGTGGCCAACAGCCGCTCCAGCCCGCCCTGCTCCTTGTTGAGGCGGGCAAACTGCAGGGTGAGGGCGGTGGAGGAGGCGAGCCCTGCCAGCATGCTGGTGAGCACCAGCCCGGCGCGGGTGCCGAGCAGGCGCACCGCGAAGTGGCCGCAAAACGAGATGCCCGCGATGATCACCACCATCAGCCAGATCTTGAAGGGGTTGAATGCCTCGAGCGGCCCTATCTCCTCGTTGGGCAGCACCGGCAGCAGTACCAGGGAGATGAGCAAAAAGCGCAGGGTGGCGTGAAATTCGGTTTCGCTCAAAAACAGCATGCCCTGCTGGATCTTGCCCTTGAGCCCCATCAGCAGGGCCGCCAGTACGGCGCAGGCCACCGCCTCGCTCGGGCTCAGCAGCACCGACATCAGGCCCAGCAGATAGGTGAGCAGCATGGCTGCCGAGCTGGTGAGGCCGAACTCCCCCTGCCAGCGCTGGGCCAGCCAGACCGATAGGCCGCAGCCGATCACCACCGCCAGCAGGCCGAGCAGCGGCAGCCAGGGACCAAGGGTCGGCAGCAGCAGGGCGCAGACCCCGCCGAGCAGGCCGATGAGACCATAGGTGCGCATCCCGGCGATGCGCTGGTTGTCCCCCAGCTGGCGCACCTGCCAGCCGCGCTCCAGCCCGATGATAAGACCGATGGCCAGCGACACCAGGGCGCCATTGACCGGTTCTGCATTGATCCACATAACGACCTCCTTTTCGCCTGTGTCTGCCTTGCTCCCATGATGGCACAGCCGGCTGACGGGCAGAGGGGTCTGGCTCACAGAGTGTACGAATGACGCCCTTTGGGGGATTTATATGAGTAAAAGAGATAAGCAAAGCGTTATTTCTTTCTTCTTGGCATAACTGCTTCGCGGCATGCTGTCCTTAACCCAACGATAAGGAGCATCACCATGACACTGCGAACGACCGCCCTGACAATCTTCTCTCTGCTGGCCTTCCAGGCGGGGGCCGCCGAGATCCGCCTGCTCAACGTTTCCTACGATCCGACCCGCGAGCTGTTTCAGGAGTACAACGCCGCCTTCGCCAAAGAGTGGAAGGCGAAAACCGGTGACGACGTGGTGGTGAGTCAGTCCCACGGTGGTTCCGGCAAGCAGGCCCGCGCCGTGGTGGACGGACTGGAAGCGGACGTCGTCTCGCTGGCACTGGCCTATGACGTCGATGCCATTGCCAAGACGGGGCTGATCGCCACCGACTGGCAGAGCCGCCTGGCCAACAACGCCGCCCCCTACACCTCCACCATCGTCTTCCTGGTGCGAAAGGGCAATCCCAAGCAGATCAAGGATTGGGGGGATCTGGTGCGCAAGGATGTGGCCATCGTAACCCCCAATCCCAAGACTTCCGGCGGGGCGCGCTGGAACTATCTGGCCGCTTGGGGCTATGCCCTGAAGCAGAGCGGCAGTGAAGAGGGGGCCAGGCAGTTCGTCGGCGATCTCTTCAAAAATGTGAAAGTGCTGGACTCCGGCGCCCGTGGCGCTACCACCAGCTTTATCGAACGGGGTCTTGGCGACGTGCTGCTGGCGTGGGAGAACGAAGCCCTGCTGGTGCTCGGCCAGGCCGGCAACCGCGACAAGTTCGAGCTGGTGGTGCCGTCGGTCTCCATCCTGGCCGAGCCACCGGTGGCGGTGGTGGACAAGGTGGCCAAGAAGCACGGCACAGAGGCGGTGGCCAAGGGCTACCTGAGGTACCTCTACTCCGACGAGGGGCAGCGGATCATCGCCAAGTATCACTATCGCCCCAGCAATCCGGCGATCCTCAAGGAGACGGCTGCCCAGTTCCCGAAACTGACCCTGTTTACCGTCAAGGAGCTGGAAGGGGATTGGAACAAGGCCCAGCAGAAGCACTTCGCCCAGGGTGGCCTGTTCGACCAGATCTACCAGCCGGGCCGCTGAGCTGCGCGTCCCCCATCACTCACTGGCCAGCGCGCCAACGGATAGGAGTAACAAGATGGACAAGATCCTCCTGGTTCCCGGTTTGCACGATAGCGGGCCGGATCACTGGCAGAGCCGCTGGCACCTGCACTTTCCCCACTGGCAGCGCATGAGGGGGTTGCCGTGGGACAAGCCGAACCTGACGGTCTGGAGCGCCAAGCTGGCGAGCAAGCTCAAAAGCCGTCGCGGCCGGGTGCACCTGGTGGCCCACTCCTTCGGCGCCCTGACCGCCATTGCCGCCGCCCGGCTGCAACCCCACAAGATCGCCTCCATCCTGCTGGTGGCGCCGGCCGATCCGACCCGTTTCGGCATTGCAGACGAGCGACTGACCGGCCCCCTGCTGGTGTCGGCCCAGATGGTGGCCAGCCGCAACGATCCCTGGATGAGTTTCGAGCGGGCCGAACACTGGAGCCGGCAGTGGCAGGTGCCGCTGTTTGATGCCGGTGAGGCGGGTCATATCAACGCCCAGTCCGGCCACGGGGAGTGGCATCAGGGACTGCATCTGCTCGGCAACCTTCACCGTCGGGCCGAGATGGTGATCGAACCGGCTCCGGTGGCGTGGAAAGGGTGCCCGGCTCTGGGGTTTCGCTGATGGTTGGATGACTGCGGGGGAGGGATGCCGATCGAGATGATAACTGTCTGATTTTGTTCACTGGCTAAATTGCACAAGGCTCCGTTTTTCAGGTCTTTTGTTGATATGAAAGACCTTTTTTATCTGGGTTGCCCGCAACGCCCTGTTTTCACGCTGTTAGACAAAAAAGTGATTAGCAAAGGTGTTATTGGTGTTTGTGACGGGGAATGAGAGCCAGCAGAATCACTATATCGAAATTAATTTATAACACATGGTTTTGTTATGCGATTTGGTTCTTATTCTGTCCTGCCTGGCTTTGGCCAGACCCTCGGCTTCAGTCTGCTCTATCTGGGGTTGCTGGTACTGCTGCCCCTCTCGGCACTGGTGCTGTTTGCGCTGAATAACCTGACCACTGCCGAGTTCTGGCAGGTGATAGGGTCGCCCCGGGTGCTGGCCTCCTTTCGCCTGAGTTTCGGGGCGGCGTTTGTCGCGGCGCTGCTCAACAGCCTGTTTGGCCTGATCCTGGCCTGGGTGCTGGTGCGTTACACCTTCCCCGGCCGCCGTCTGGTGGATGCGCTGATCGACCTGCCATTCGCCATGCCCACCGCCGTCTCGGGCATCGCCCTGTGCGCCATCTTCGCCCCCAATGGCTGGATCGGTCAGTGGGTTGCCCCGCTCGGTATCGAGCTTGCCTACAACCCCATCGGGGTGGTCATCGCCCTCACCTTTATCGGTCTGCCGTTCGTGGTGCGCACCCTGCAGCCTGTGCTGCGGGAAGCCGAGACCGAGCAGGAGGAGGCGGCCGCCAGCCTGGGGGCCGATCGCTGGCAGACCTTCCTGCGTGTGCTGTGGCCGACCCTGGTGCCGGCCCTGCTCACCGGCTTTGCCCTGGCGTTTGCCCGTGGCGTGGGGGAGTACGGCTCCGTCATCTTTATCGCCGGCAACCTGCCCATGGTCTCTGAAATCGCGCCCCTGATGATCATGAGCCACCTGGAGGAGTACGACTACGCCGGCGCCTCCGCCATCGCCGTGGTCATGCTGCTGATCTCTTTCATTTTGTTACTGCTTATCAACAAGTTGCAGGCCTGGAGCTGGGCCCGTATCGGAGGGAGCCGGATATGAATGCATCGACTATCGCCATGGATGTCGCCCCCGTGGTGACAGAGACCCAGCGCAAGGCGCCACCGCTGATCCGCGAGCCGCAATGGGTCAAGTGGCTGCTCATCACCCTGGGGTTGGGCTGGTTTGCCGCCCTGTTGCTGCTGCCGCTGGTGACCGTCTTTATCCAGGCGCTGAGCCCTGGCCTGGCATTTTTCTGGCAGGCCATTAGCGAGCCGGATGCCCTGAGTGCCCTTGGGCTGACCGCCCTGGTGACCCTGTTCGCCGTGCCTCTCAACCTGTTGTTCGGCCTCGCGGCCGCCTGGGCCATCGCCCGTTTCCGTTTCCCGGGCCGGCAGTTGCTCGTCACCCTCATCGATCTGCCGTTTTCGGTCTCGCCGGTGATTGCGGGCCTGATGCTGGTGCTGCTGTTTGGCAGCCACGGCTGGTTTGGCGACTGGCTCAGTGTGCACGACATCAAGATCATCTTCGCCACCCCGGGCATCATTCTGGCCACCACCTTCATCACTGTGCCCTTCGTGGTGCGCGAGCTGCTGCCCCAGATGGAGGCGCGCGGCCCGGAAGAGGAGGAGGCCGCCATCATGCTGGGGGCGAGCGGCTTGCAGATGTTCTGGCGGGTTACCCTGCCCGGGATTCGCTGGAGCCTGATGTACGGTGTGCTGCTCTGTACTGCCCGGGCAGTGGGGGAGTTTGGCGCCGTCTCCGTGGTCTCCGGCCATATTCGCGGCCAGACCAACACTCTGCCGCTGCATATCGAGATCCTCTACAACGAGTACCAGACCGGCGCCGCCTTCGCGGTGGCAAGCCTGCTGGCGCTGTTCGGGATCTTCACCCTGCTGGGGGAAACCCTGCTGGCCAGGCTGCGTGGCCAACCCACCCACTCTCACTGATCACAGTTTCAAGGAGGCAGCCATGAGCATTCAGGTGCAAGGACTCAACAAGCATTTCAACCAGTATGCGGCACTGACCGACATCAACCTCGATTTTCACGATGGTGAGCTGGTGGCCCTGCTGGGCCCCTCCGGCTGCGGCAAAACCACCTTGCTGAGGATCATCGCCGGGCTGGAGCAGGCCGACGCTGGCCGGATCATTATCCGCGGCGAGGATGCCTCGGCGCTGCACGTGCGCGAGCGCAACGTCGGCTTTGTGTTCCAGCACTACGCCCTGTTTCGCCACATGACGGTGTTCGAGAACGTGGCATTCGGCCTGCGGGTCAGGCCGCGCAACGAACGCCCGGGCGAGGTGGCCATCCGTGCCCGGGTCAGGGAGCTGCTGGATCTGGTGCAGCTTGGCCACGTGGCCGAGCGCTATCCGACCCAGCTCTCCGGCGGCCAGCGTCAGCGGGTCGCCCTGGCCCGCGCTCTGGCGGTGCAGCCCAGGGTGCTGTTGCTGGATGAGCCCTTCGGCGCCCTCGACGCCCAGGTGCGCAAGGAGCTGCGCCGCTGGTTGCGGGAGTTGCACGACGAGTTGCACGTCACCAGCCTGTTCGTCACCCACGATCAGGAGGAGGCGCTGGAGGTGGCGGATCGGGTGGTGCTGATGAACGCCGGCCGGGTCGAGCAGATCGGCACCCCGGCCGAGGTCTATGACCATCCCGCCAGCGCCTTCGTACACAGTTTCCTCGGCAGCGTGAACCAGTTTCGCGGCCGGGTGGCCGAACAGGGGTTCGGCATCGGTGAGCAGTTGCTCGGCGGCCCCTCGACCGCCCATCTGGCCCCGGGCAGTGCCGCCATCGCCTATGTGCGTCCCCACGAGCTGGAGATTCTGCCGGTAGAGGCCAGCGGCGGTATCAGCGCCACCATCACCCGCCTGCTGCCCATGGGGCCGCGCATCCGGGTAGAGCTACGTGGCGAGGGGGGCGTCCACTACGAGGTAGAACTTGGCAAGGAGGCGGCCAGCCATTTCACGCCGGGCCAGGAGGTACGGCTGGTAGCCAGACAGGCGCACTTCTACCCCGATTACCAGATTTGATGGGCTATCCAGGCTGGGGGCGAGTCATCGGCCTGCCCGCATCACCCACAACGCATGGCGGTGGACACCGCTGCGACTCGACGCAGGAGGCGATGAGTGAACTTTCAGCAGTTACGTATTATCCGTGAGGCGGCCCGGCGGGATTACAACCTGACCGAGGTGGCCAATGCCCTGTTTACCTCCCAGTCCGGAGTCAGCCGCCATATCCGCGAGCTGGAGGAGGAGCTGGGGGTGGAACTCTTTATCCGCTACGGCAAGCGGCTGCTCGGCATGACGGAGCCGGGCAAGGAGCTGCTGGTGATCGCCGAGCGCATCCTCGGAGATGCCGAGAACATCCGCAAACTGGCCAGCACCTTTGCCAACCGCGATTCCGGACGCCTGCTGGTGGCGACCACCCATACCCAGGCCCGTTACGCCCTGCCCCGGGTGGTGAAGGCGTTTCGCGAACAGTTTCCGCTGGTGCAGCTGGAGTTGCGTCAGGGAGGGCCGGAGGAGATAGTGCGGCTGGTGCAGACCGGCGAGGTGGACATCGGCATCAGCAGCGAGCAGCTCGACAGGAGCGAAGGGGTGGTGGCCTTTCCCTACTATCGTTGGCATCACAACATAGTGGTGCCGGAGCGCCATCCCCTCTCGCAAGAGTCCGAACTGACCCTGGCGGCGCTGGCCGATTGGCCCATCATCACCTATCAGGCGGGGCTGACTGGGCGGGTGCGAGTGGACGAAGCGTTCGCCGAGGCGGGGATCACGCCGCAGATCCTGCTGACCGCCCAGGATTCGGATGTCATCAAGACCTATGTCGAGCTGGAGATGGGGGTCGGCATACTGGCGGACATGGCGTTCGATGCCCGGCGCGATCACACCTTGGTACAGCTCGACGGCAGCCATCTGTTTGCGCCGCACACCGCCTGGATTGGCCTCAAGCAGGGGCAGTTCCAGCACAACTTCGCCTGGCAGTTCATCCAGCTCTGCAACCCCGAGTTGGCGCTGGCCGACATCCAGGCCCGTGCCATGGGTGGCGAGCCCCAGATTGATTACCAGATCTGAGCCTGTCACCAGACCAAACGGGGAGCCACTGGCTCCCCGTTTTCATGTCGCGGTGAAACGATTAGTTCAACTCAATCCAGGCATCCTGCCAGTGGGAGCCGGTGCCCGGCTCATACTGGGTCGCGTTGGCAGCCCACTGGCTGCACCAGCCACTGTAGGGGAAAGGTTTGCACTGGTAGACCTTGCCGTTCTTGGGTTGCAGCACCCTGGTGCCGTCGGTGTAGGACTTGAGCCCCTCCGGAAAGGTGAAGTCATGAGCGCCGCCGGCAGCGGGATCCTTGAACATCAGGTCCAGAGTCTGCTGGAGCGGGGTACCGCCATTTTTCGGGGTGCCCTTGATCACCAGCTGGTGGTGACCGGCGCTCAGCCCTTCCAGAGTCATGGTGAAGCCCTGGCTGCTGTCCCTGATGTCGGCGCTGGACTGGCCTTTGGCGATGCCACCATGGTCATACAGGGTATTGGTGACGGTCAGATCGCCCTGGGTGGTGACGGTGAAGTCGAGGGTCGCCTTGCCGTTGTCGAGCTGGTATTCGCTCGCCAGACCGCTGATGCTGATGTCGTTGCCAACCGGCGGCTGCAACTGCTCGAGCTGGATCTCGACCCGCTCCAGAGCGCTGCCCGCCTTGAGGTAGACGGGGTTCTGGCCGTAGACGGGGTTGAACTGGCCATCTGTCCCCTGCTGGCCGGCACGGATCAGGCTCTGTTCTGCGTTGATCTTGCTGGCCAGGGCGTGGGCCCAATTGTTCTTCTGGCCCTGCTCCGCGCTGGCGATGGTCAGCTCGGTCTGCAGATCGGTGCGCTCGCCGTTGGCATCGAACACCCGGGTTCTGGCCTTGTCGCCGGCCGCCAGGTCGATGGAGGGGTAGATGGTGCCGCCCTGGGTCCACGCTAGCGGTGGCTGGGTGCCGCCCTTGAAGTTGGCATCGATCAGGTTGTAGAAGCTGTTGGCGGTATCACCCACTTCCCACACCCCGAGAATGATCTGGTAACCGGTGCGCTCCGGCAGGATGCACTGGTGGGTGACCTGCTTGGGCGGTTGTACCATGTTGCCGTCGATGACGCAGAAGGGGGTGAGCTCGAAGGCGTCGCGGGTCAGCGACTGGTTCGGGTTCCAATCCTGTTTGGTCAGGTAATAACGCCAGTTGCGGGTCACATGGTTGGCGGTGAAGGTCCAGCTGATGGCGAAGGGGCCGGCCTGCACGTCGCGGCGGGTCCAGCGATCGCTGGTCTGGGCGTTGAGCTCGCCGAACTGGGGATGGCCGGCGGCGGCAATCTGCCCATCTACCGGGCCGCCGTCCGGGAAGCCGGAGGAGGCCTCCAGGCTCTGGGGTTCCCACTGCACGGCACCGCACTGGCTGTTGCCGCCGGTCTTGCACAGGGCGTTGCGCGATTCCGGCTGGCTGATGTAGCCGTGGGCCAGCACACTGCCGCTGGCGAGCAGCGTCAGGGCGGCGGCGATGTGGTTGAATCGGATGGTTGCTGCCATACATTCCTCTGATCGGTCGATGTGGGCAGTCACGTTGGCAGGGGAATCCCCGGGCACACCTGAGTGTGGCAACCCCGCTATCCTGGACGAACGTCTTTAGACCGGAGGTTTTGCGTCCTGACTTTTCAGCCAGTTTGCCAAATGACTACAGAAAGGGTCATGGTGTCGCGTTTGGCGACAAAATCATCATGACTAATTTTGATTAAATTATTAAGTGTAAATCTTTACAGCTTGACCTCTCTGGCGTTGGTTTTTCACTCAACCATATGTTTTTAAATGTATAAATAAACAGCGTGTTCTTCTTAATCTCGCCAATCCTGTCGATAAGATGCAAAAATTTGGCATTTTTTCATCAATAAAAAAATCCCCTGCCACCTTCGTGGTCAGGGGATGGGATGCGACAGTGCAAGACGGATCAGTGGCGAACCCGGGGGGATTCGCTCTGGCGCGGTGATTGCATCTGCATGGGCAACGGGCTCTGTTCGCTGGCGTGGCCGAGTTTGAACACGGCGAGTCGTTCGTCCAGGCTGCGGGAGAGACCGGCCAGCAGCTCGCTCTCCTGGGCCAGCTGGGAGGCAGACTGCGACATCTCCAGCGCCGAGTCGTTGATGCCGCTGACGTTGCGGTTCATGTCTTCGGCTACCATGCTCTGCTGTTCGGCGGCGGTGGCGATCTGGGTCGCCATGTCGCTCACGTGCTGGATGTGGTTGACGATGAGGGAGAGATCCTGGCCTGCCTTCTCGGACTGGTTGACGCTGCTCTCCGCCAGCTTGCGGCTGGTGTCCATGGCGTCGGCCGCACTCACCGCCCGCTGTTGCAACTGGGCGATAGTGCCCTGGATCTCTTCGGTGGACTGGCGGGTACGGCTCGCCAGCTGGCGCACCTCGTCGGCGACCACGGCAAACCCGCGCCCCTGTTCGCCGGCCCGGGCAGCCTCGATGGCGGCATTGAGGGCCAGCAGATTGGTCTGCTCCGAGATGGCGCTGATGACGGCGGTCACCTCGCCTATCTGCATCACCCCCTCCTTGAGCTGATTGACCTGCAGGGTGGCCTGCTCCACCTCGGTCGCCAGCGCCTGGATGCCGTGCACGCTGGCGTGTACGTCCTGATTGCCGAGGCCGGCTTCGCTGGTGGCATCTTGGGTATCGCGGGCGGTATTCTCGGCGTGACCCGCCACATCCGAGATGGTGGCGCTCATCTCGTTCATGGCGGTGGCAAGCTGGGCCAGCTGATCCCGCTGGCTGGTCACCGCTTGGTTGGTCTGCTCGGCGGAGGCCGCGATGCGCAGGGCGGCATCCGCCACGTTGCGGGCCCCCAGGCTTGCCTCGAGCAGGGCGTGGCGGATGGCATCCAGGCCCTGGTTGGTAAAGTGCGCCACCATCCCCAGCTCATCCTTGCCCTCAACCGGGATGCTGACCACCAGATCCCCCTTGGCGACCCGCTGCATAGCGTGATTGATCCGGCTGAGGGGATTGACGATGGAGCGGCTGATGGCAAATCCCAGCAGGCCCATCAGCAGGATAGCCAGCAGGGTCGCACCCCCCATCAACTCATACTGGGACCAGATGGTCGCTTCTATGTCTTGCAGCAGGATGCCGGAGCCCAGGATCCAGCCCCAGGGCTGGTAGCCGGCGACCAGCGACATCTTGCGGGCGGACTCGCCGGAAGGGGATGCCCAGAGATATTCCAGCCGACCCTGATGCCCCCCCTTGCCGAGATCCACCATGCGCTGCCAGTGGTCCTCCGTATGTGCTGCGCGCTGTTCCCCCATCTGCTGGCCGACCAGTTCCGGCTTGGCAGGGTGGACGATGATGTGGCGGGTCTCATCGATCACGAACAGGTAGTTGTCGCCATCGAAACGCATGCTGTTGAGCATGGCCCTGGCCTCGGCCTGTGCCTGGTCGGCAGGCAGGCTGGTGGCGAGGGCCTGGATCCGGCTCATGGCGAGATCCAGCACCGCCTGCAACCGCGCCTCCCGTTCACTCATCAGGTTGCGATGCAGGGCACTGGCCGAGATCAGCAGCAGTGCGATAAAACCGGCCAGCGCCAGGGTGAGCAGCAGCATCAATTTGCGGCTCACGGCGATATCACCGAGCTTGAACATAGTATCTCCCTGATTTCCTTATGGGTCTGGCTGTGTCCAGCCACTCCCGTGCTCCAGATTATTTTGCAGTTAACATTTAATTAACTTTCAAAAGCTTGCCGCTAGCGAGAGCTAATTGAGTATTTCAACAACAGTATAGTCAGCAGACAGCTCTCCCCACTTTTTGGTAGCTTGTTTATGCGCATCCCGGCGCATTATTTGCCAACACATATGAATGAGATGGCATTTCACCAATAAGGAGTGGGCCCCGTGCGGGTGACCCCATTAAAAAGAGGGAATTTATGAGTTCCATTGCCAGGAATTACTTCAACCAGCTCAATGCCGACTACCTGCAGGTACACAGGCGCAAGGAGGATCTCTTCTGGTCCACCTACATGGGCACCAGCGACGATCAGGCCGGCTTCACCGCCGCCGAGCAGGCTTACAAGGGCTTTTGTGCCAATCCGGCACGGTTGCCTGAGCTGCGCGAGATGCTCGCACTGGCACAAGAAGAAGATCTCAAGCGGGGGCTCAAGGGCTGGCTCGCCTTCTTCGAGTGCAACGTTATCGAGGATCCTCAGGCCGCGGCCCTGATGGACGAGCTGGTGGCTGCCGAGGCAGCGCTGTTTGCCCGCCGCAAGGGGTTGAAGCTGACCTTGCTGGACGAGCAGGGCCGCCAGGTGGCAGGCAGTCTGCCCGCCGCCAGCACGGCGCTGGCCGCCAGCGCCGATGAAGCGGTACGCCAGAGCGCGCTCGCCATGTTTCACACCCTGGAGCAGTGGGTGGTCGACAATGGCTATCTGGAGATAGTCGCGCTGCGCGACCGCTTCGCCCGCGCCATGGGTTATCGCGACTACTTCGACTACAAGGTGCACAAGAATGAGCAGATGAGCCCGGAACAGCTCTTCGCCATCCTGGATGACTTTATCGCCCGTACCGAACAGCGGCTGCACCAGAGTCTGGCCGAGTTGAAGGCGGCCAAGGGAGAGGAGGCCTTGCTGCCCCACAACCTGCGCTACAGCGTGAGCGGCGACGTGACCCGCCAGCTCGACCCCTATGTACCCTTCTCTCGGGCGCTGAAGGATTGGGTTGAGAGCTTCCGCCGCCTCGGCATCCAGTATCGCGGCGCGACGCTCACTCTGGATCTGCTGACCCGGGAGGGGAAATACGAGAATGGCTTCTGCCACGGCCCGGTGCCGAGCTTCTGGCAGGAGGAGGAGTGGGTGCCGGCGGTGGTCAACTTCACCAGCCTGGCCAACCCGGCTCAGGTGGGCAGCGGTTGGAGCGGCCTCAACACCCTGTTCCACGAGGGCGGCCACGCGGCGCACTTTGCCAACGTCATCGGCAACGCCCCCTGCTTCTCCCAGGAGTTTCCGCCCACCTCCATGGCCTATGCCGAGACCCAGTCCATGTTCTGCGACAGCCTGCTGGATGACGCGGACTGGCTCAAGCGTTACGCCAGAAATGCGGCGGGGGAGGCGATCCCCGATGCGCTCATCGAGGCCATGATCGCCGCGCGCCAGCCGTTTCGTGCCTTCAACGAGCGCCAGATAGCGCTGGTGGCCTACTTCGAACGGGATCTCTACGCCATGGCCGATGGCGATCGCACCCCGGCCGCCGTGCTGGCGCTGGCCCGCCAGTGGGAACGAAAGATCCTAGGAGTGGAGAGCCCGCGCCCGCTCTTGGCCATTCCGCACCTCCTGAATCAGGAATCAGCCTGCGCCTATCACGGCTACCTGTTGGCGCTGATGGCGGTGGAGCAGACCCGCGCCTATTTCCTGAAGCGCGACGGCTACCTCACCGACAACCCGCGCATCGGGCCGGATCTGGCCGCCCACTACTGGGGGCCGGGTAACGGCATGACCCATGACGAGACGCTGCGCAGCCTCACCGGCGAGGGCTTTAGCGCCGCGCCGCTGGCCGAGGCGTGCAACCGGAGCGTGGCCGAGGCGTGGCAGCAGGCGCAGGAGTGTATGGATGCGGCACAGCAACGTCCGCCGGCGGGGGAAGGAATGCCGCTCGACGCTCACATCCGGGTGGTACACGGCGCCGAGCTCATCGCCGACAACAGCGAATCAGAGGCACGCATGCTGGCCGATTTCGAGACCTGGATCCACCGTCTGGCAACCGGGAGTCAGCCATCGCTGGTGTAGCCGGTGTTGTCACCTGACATAACGAGTGTCACGAGCCCCGCAAGGGGCTCTTTTTATGGGCCTGGGTATGCAATCCGTCATCGGAAGGTGTGGTTAGGTGTCTGCTGTCAGCATATTCAGGAAGCCTCAAAGGGGGACAGCCAGGCAGATTGGGAAGCGCCTCATCATGCCGTCATTGGGGAGCTGGTTGGGATTCGAATGAAATTTACACTTTTTATTGAATCGTTACATTTTAATTGTGGACGAGTTGGGCTAACAGGCAGATTATGAACGAGCCACCCTCGGTGTGAGCCGGGCTCGGAAAATCACAGATCTCCCTGGCGAGATGGCTGGATTGCCTGCGACGAGGGTCAGACATATCGCCTCCCATATCTGAGAATGTTCACCATCTGTTCATGATGGTGCGCATCTAATCCCGGGCCGCGCAAACACGGATGATGCAATCAGCATACGCATCAGGATGTGTCGTTGCCTCTGGATATTCGCCGGCGATGATCTGCAGGAGATGTTCTTTCTTCTGCTTTCTTATTCTCTCCAGTGATTTATTATCTATTGCATTTTTCCTGCAGCATGCGTACGCCTCTTTATGTTGGCTCGTAAAACGTTTGCCAGGAGATCGATTCCCTGAATGGAGCATGTTGTGATGAAGAAGATCATGATGGTATCGGGTACCCGGCCGGAAATAATCAAACTGGCCCCTCTCTATCATGCCCTGCGGCATTCAGCCTGGGCGGATGTGAAGTGGGTGCATACCGGGCAGCATGACAGCATGGCGACCCAGTTGCTCGACTGTTTCAGTATCCGGCCAGACTGGTCTTTGGTACGTCAGGGAGCGAGCCTCTTTGAATTCAGCCAGGGCTGCCGGGCCCAGCTGGAAGGGCTGATGGATCAGGAGTCTTGGGACATGGTGGTCGTGCAGGGTGATACCGAGAGTGCCTTCCTCGGTGCGCTGACCGGCTTCTATCATCAGGTGCCTGTTGCCCATGTGGAGGCGGGACTGCGAACCTATCGTCTCGATCGCCCTTTCCCGGAAGAGGGGCTGCGCCAGATGATTGGACGCATCGCCCAATTGCACCTGGCGCCGACGGCGCGTGCGCGTGACTGTCTGCTGGCCGAGCAGGTACCGGCAGAGCAAGTACATGTCACTGGCAATACCGTTATCGACGCCCAACTGTGGGTTGGAGAGCACCATGGCATCAAGCGCAGCGATGCGCAGCCGGGGCATCTGCTGGTGACGGTGCACAGGCGGGAAAACTGGGGTGATGAAGTCGCGGGGATCTGTCGTGCCATCGCGCGTCTTGCCACGGCCAATCCCGATATGCGAGTGCTTTTCCCGGTGCATCTCAACCCCGTCATCAAGCAGGCTGTCTACCCGCTGCTTGGGCACCTGCCCAATGTCACCCTGACCGAGCCCCTCGACTATCTGGCCATGCAGCAGGCCATCGCCGATGCCTGGCTGGTGATGACGGATTCGGGAGGTCTGCAGGAAGAGGCACCCACCTATGGTGTTCCCCTGCTGGTGCTGCGCGAGGAGACAGAACGGCCCGAGGCGGTGGAGTCCGGTTACGCCCAATTGATGGGGACGGATGAGGAACGCATCGTCCAACGGGTCAGCGAGTTGTGGCAAGCGGGTGATTTCGCCCCGCGGGTAATGGCCAATCCGTTCGGGGATGGTCAGGCCTGTGCCCGCATCGTCGCCATCATGGCTGATGCCTTGCTGAGGTAATCACGATGCCGGAATATTGGTTGGTGGATGGCTTTGCCACCTATCTCTATGGTCTGAAGCTGATCGCCATCGTGGTGGCGATCGCCATGCTGGTGAGCGGGATCGATGATCTCTTCATCGATATCGTCTACTGGCTGCGAAATGCCTGGCGGCGCCTGACCGTTTATCGCCAGCATGATCGCCTGAATTATCAGGCATTGTACGAGCGGGAAGAGCAGCCTCTTGCCATCATGGTGCCAGCCTGGCACGAAACGGGCGTCATCGGCCAGATGGCCGAGCTGGCGGCGACCCGTTTCGATTATGAGAACTATCAGATCTTCGTCGGCACCTATCCCAATGATCCCGATACCCAGAAGGATGTGGACGAGGTCTGTGCCCGCTTCCCCAATGTGCACAAGGTGGTGTGTGCCCGTCCCGGGCCGACCAGCAAGGCGGATTGCCTCAACAATGTGCTGGATGCCATCTTCCAGTTCGAGCGCAAGGCCAATCTCTCCTTTGTCGGTTTCATCCTGCATGATGCCGAAGATGTCATCTCGGACATGGAGCTGAGGCTGTTCAACTATCTGGTGGGTCGCAAGGATCTGATCCAGATCCCCGTCTATCCCTTCGAGCGCAGCTGGTACAACTTCACCAGCCTGCACTACCTGGACGAATTTGCCGAACTGCACAGCAAGGATGTTCCGGTGCGCGAGGCGGTGTCCGGCCAGGTGCCGAGCGCCGGAGTCGGCACCTGTTTCAGCCGTCGCGCCGTCATCGCGCTCCTGGAAGACGGGGACGGTATCGCTTTCGATGTGCAGAGTCTGACGGAAGACTACGACATAGGTTTCCGGCTCAAGGAGAAGGGAATGGAAGAGATCTTCGTCCGCTTCCCCGTCATCCGTGAAGCCAGAAGTACTCCGAATCAACGTTGGCGGTTTGGCATGTATGAGCGGGATACCAATGTCATCTGCGTGCGGGAGTATTTTCCCGATACCTTCCAGACGGCGGTTCGCCAAAAGTCGCGCTGGATCATCGGCATCGTCTATCAAGGCTTCAAGACACACAAATGGAGCAGCAACTGGAAGCTGAACTACTTCCTGTGGCGGGATCGCAAGGGGGCCCTGACCAACTTCCTCAGCTTCACCGCCAGCCTAATCCTGCTGCAACTGCTGGCACTCGTGCTCTATCAGTGGCTGGCTCCGGATCCCTATTACTTTCTCTCCATCTTCGAGGGGGATGCCTGGCTGGTCACCCTGCTCTGGATCAATTTGTTCCTGATGATTAACCGCATGTTGCAACGGCTGATCTTCGTGACCCGCTACTACGGCATGGTGCAGGGGCTGATGTCCATTCCGCGCCTGTTCTGGGGCAACATCATCAACTTCATGGCCAACTGGCGGGCGCTCTCGCAGATCATTGCCCAGGGGGATCCGCGCCGGGTTGCCTGGGACAAGACGACCCATGATTTTCCCAGTCTGGGAGAAGAAAACCGGGCCCGGCGACCGCTTGGCCAGATATTGATAGATCAGGGGGTGTTGACCAGAGAGCAGCTGGATCAGGTGTTGCTGGACAGACAGCCCGGTCTGCGCCTGGGCAGCAACCTGGTACAGCAGGGGCTGATCACCAGGGAGCAGCTGGCTGCCGGCGTGGCCGAGCAGAGCGGGGTGAGCTGGGAGCATATCGATGCCTATGGCCTGGAGCGGGAGACGCTGCACAGAGTGCCGCCCAACGTCGCCATGCATTATGGCGTGCTGCCGCTGCGCATCGAAGACGGAGTGTTGGTGCTGGCATGTGAAACTTACCTTGACCCCGTTTCTCTTGGCGCCCTTTCTCGCAAACTCCGTTCGCCCGTCACCTATGTGATTGCCTGCAAGGGAGAGGTCTCAGTGGGGCTTCGCCACTGGTACGCCCGTGGCCAGGAGGGCGATCCCCGGGCATTGCTGCAACGCGCACTGACCGATGGCCAGATTGCTGAAGCGCAATCTACTTCTATCTGGAACAAATATCTGGCCAGCCAGGTGATGCTGCCCGAACTCCTGGTCACCCTTGGTCACATAGACGAAGCCGCCCTGCGTTCCCTGCTGTTGCGGCACGAGCGAAGTGAAAAGACGCTCGCCAGCTTTCTGGTTGAGCAGGAAGTGATCAGTGAACAGGTACTGGCCCAGGCTCTGGTGCTGCAAGGCACTTATCAATTGAATCTGCATGACTTGCTGCGGGAGGCCGGGGCGAATGAAACCTGGTTGGCACGGCAGCAGGAGGAGGCGATCTGATGCGTCCCGAATTATTGCTCCTGTCCGGTTTGCTATTCGGTCAGGGAATCATGGCGGCCCAGCACGACTATGAATTGGGGCCCGGAGTGAGCAGCTACCAACGCTTCGTGCTCTATCCCCATCTGCAGAAGGGATTTTCGGCCATGGAACGGGGGCATCGTGATCGTGCCATCGCCGAGTTCGAGCAGGCCCGCAAGCTGCAACCTGAAAACCCCGTCATCGCGCTCTATCTGGCGCGTGCCTATGAACATTTTGGTCAGGACAAGCAGGCTGCGGCGCTGGTCAACCAGCAGTTGGCCATCACGCCCGCTGATGTCGGGCTGCTTGCTTTCTCCGAGGGGCTGCAGCGCAAGGATCCGCTGGATCCAGCCTGCAACCTGCTTGAATGCAAGGTTGCCCGGGCTGAGCGTGATCTGCTGGATACGGATCTGCAGGGGCTGGCCACCGCGCTGGACGATCCCGAGCTGGCGGCTACTCCCCAGGGATTGAGCCTGCGTCATGACTTGCTGCAACGATCGCTGGGTGAACGTAACTGGACGCTGGCGGCCGGGCAGTTTGCCTGGTTCGATAAGGCTGGAAAATTGAGCCGGGGGGAGTTGAAGCAGTGGCTGAACATGTCGCTGGCACAAGGCGATGTGGCACAAGCGGTTGCGCTGCGCCGCCGTCTGCCGAGCCAGGATGGCGAGCTGGATCTGGCCATCGCACTGGCGCTGGGCAAGGAGCAAGGGGGAGCGGCGTTGAAGCGTTATCAGCAGGCGCATGCCCCGCATTTTGCCAAGGCCGCCCAGGAGCGAGAGTGGCTGCAACTGGCAGCCAGTAACGGCACCCTGAAGGGCGACGAGGCACTGCAATTTGCCGAAAACCAGGGCTTCTATGCCGGCTTGATGGTGCCCGTGCTGCGCCGGGAGGGGCGCTGGGCGCAGCTGGATCGTCTGTTGGCCAGCACTCCCGGGTACAACAGCGCCGAGCTGGCATTCGAATCTGCCCTGCATCAGCGTCAATGGGACAAGCTGGCCAGAGATGGTCGCCGGTTGATCCAAGGCTCCCGGCAGCCCATGGTGCAGCTGGAACTGGTCAGTTACCGGCTGCAACAGGCCGGCTTGCTGGCGGCGAGTCGTGATCTGCTCATCGATTACTGGCCCTATCAGGGGGCAAGCCTGGCGGGTCGCGAGACTCTGATCCGGCGTCTGACCCTGCTGCAAGGGGAAACCGGAGCTGGCGCCTTGCCCGAGCGCCTGTCCGAGCCGCTTTCCGAATCTGGGCTGCGCAGTCTGCAGGCCAATCTGCTGGCTCAGTCGGGGCAGTGTAAGGGAGTGATACGTGTGTTGGGGGATCTCTCGGCTCGTTATGATGCCGACAGCTGGCGGGCGCTTGGCGGCTGCTATCGCCAGCACAAGCCGGGTCTGGCCGAATATGCCTTCTCCCGCGCCGCCAGTTTCGGGCTGCCCGGCGATGTGCGCCAGTTTGCCTATCAGGCGTATGAGAACCGCCATTATGATGCGGCGCTCAAGGCCTGGCAGCAGGTCACGCTGGCCCCTGAGCAGCAAGAGCAGATGGCGGCGATACGCTCTGCCCTGGATGCAGGAGACCTGGTTCAGGCTCGGCGGTGGCTGGAGCAATACCTGCAATCCGGGTTGCCTCAGGATGCTGAATATTGGCGCGCTCTGGCCAGAACCCAGCAGGATGGACCCGCCATTGCCAGCCTGGAGCGGGCCATTGCCCTGGTGCCGCAGGCAGCCGACTATGCACAGTTGGCGCAGCATCATCAGGCGCTCGGACAGACGGCACAGGCGAGCAAGGCCCTGTACAGAGCAAACCGCCTTGAGCCGGATAATCGGGAATACCAGCTCGCCTACGGTTATGCCTTGCTGAACAATGGCGAGAAGCAGGCGGCCAGCGACTGGCTGGAATCCATCTATCGGACAGGGGATACCGAGCTGGCCGAGCAGCTGGTTTATATCAATCAGTCTCTGGCACACAACCAGAAGGCGCGTGAGTACGCCACCAAGGCTATCGATGGTGAGCAACCGGCGCAGTTGCGTTACGACCTGCGACGGTTGCATGAAGATCTGGGGCGGCGCTGGACCTACAGTTTCGATGCCTGGACCGGGACGGGCCAGGGCACGGTGAGTGGCATCGGGGGCAACTCGGTTGCCCAGAGCTATGCCCAGGCCGAGGTGGAGTACCGTTTGGGAGAAGAGCCCATCCGCGATGGCAAGACGCTCTCCTTCTATGGCCGTCTCTATGGCAGCAGCCAGGGCAAGCGGATTTATCACCCCAATGAAGGATTGTCCGAAGACGGCACCTATGAAGTCGACAGCAATGGCAATCCTCTGGATTTCCGGGATCCCACCCTGGGGGTAGGGTTGCGCTGGAAACCATTCAGAAGCCAGACGATCTTCTTCGCGGCCGAAGAGCTGCTCCCGCTCAACAGCAGTCAGGGCGGTGAGCACGACACCCTGATCCGGGCCAGCGCCTCCTTCCTGAACGATGGCAAGTACAGCGATGAGTGGCAGGTCGGCGAGAGTGGCTGGTGGGCCCAGAACCTCTATCTGGATGCGGCCCGTTACCTGCGTTCGCAGCAGACTAGCCTGGTCGCGGATTACCGGCTCAGCTACCACCACAAGATCCGGCGGGGCGACACGCTGGAGCCCTATGCCCATGTGCAGGGGCGTCAGTACTGGAACGACAAGAGTTCGGACCGTGATTACTACAACGATGAAGGCAATGTGGTGGGTTTCAACGCCGGCTCCGACGATTACAGCCTGTTGATGGGAGGGGTAGGGATACGCTGGAACCACTGGTTTGGCGAGACCCGCTACGACGCCTGGCCCTACAAACTGAGTCTGGGTGTCGAATATCAGCGCCTGTTGAAGATCGATCCCGACCGGGAAGGCGACAAGGGCACCCTGATGATGACCATTGGAGTGAGATGGTAATGAGACATTGGATCAAGGGGTTGGTCCTCATTCTGTTGGGGATTGTGCTGCCTGCCCATGGGGGTCAGGTGGGGCAGGTGAGTCAGGGGATCTTCTATCAGCCCCAGTTGCGGGATGCCGCCCTCGGCGAAGCGCGCTGGGACGAGATAGTGGCACAGGTGAAACGGGAGGGATTCGATACGCTCGTCGTGCAGTGGAGCCGCTACGGTGATGCCTTTGCAAAACCGGAGGAGAGCGATTGGCTGGCGGCCCGGCTCCAGCGAGCCCGGTCGGCAGGCCTGAGGCTGGTTATGGGGCTCTACGCCGATCCTGCGTTTTTTCAACGTCAGGATCAAAGCGCCGGGTCTCTCGCTCGCTATCTCGACCAGCAGGAGCGTCATAACCTCCGTCTGGCGAAAGAGTGGCGCAAGCGCCTGGGTGAGGAGAGTATTGCAGGCTGGTATCTGCCGGCCGAGCTGGACGATCTCAACTGGCGTGAACCGCAGCGGCAAGCGCTGCTGGCCAGCCATCTGGCCAGTTCGGTCAACTCCTTGCGCGAACTGGCCCCCGTCCCCGTCTATGCCAGTACCTTCTTCACCGGCAAGATGAGTCCGCAAGCCTATCAGGCGTTCCTGAGCCGTCTGGCAGGGGCGGGAGTGAGCCTCGTGGTACAGGATGGGAGTGGCACAGGTGTCTTGAGCCAGCCCGAACGGGAACTGTATCTGAGCGCCCTGGCCCCTTGTGCAGGTCGGGTGTCTGGCCTGATCCATGAACTGTTCGTGCAGCAAGCCGGCGGCACCACCTTCCGTGCCGAGCCCCTTGACGAGGCCCAACAAAGAGCCCTCTGGGCGGCACCTGTCCGGTGTGGCAGCCTGCGCTGGTTTTTCTCGCTACGCTATCTGCCCGGTCTGTCCGATATGCGTTGAGGCGAGAGCCGTTTTGACAGACAGAAGCCGTGTGGTTGACGCTGCCTCTGTCTGTCAAGTTGGGCTCTGACGGCCTGAGAGGAGCGGGCGCCGCCCGGCGGAACTGGCACATGGAAAGATGAGCGATGGTCGGGAGAGGCTGTTTCATCTCTTGAACCTGGGGGGGTATGGCGACCATACGATGCTTGTGTCTGCGTTTACTGCCCTGTTTGGCACCCAATATTGCTGGTGAAAATGGAAGGTTGGCCAGCGAGGCAAGGGATAATTATTACGTGCATTGTCAGTTGCGACAGAGTGTGTCGCAGTGTTGATTTTGACCCGCTTTCTGCCATCGGAGAAAACGATCGATTTGGTGAGTGTGATGATAAAAGGGGAATTAGCCGCAAAACCCTTATAATTGGCACATCAATAGCCTCCTCCAATTCTATTTTCCCTCCTGAATTTTGTGGTTTTGCATGTCTCCACGACTCGTCGATGAGCATAAATTCGTTACACCCCCGGATTGACTAAATTCTCTACAGAATCAAAATTGTCGTCCTCGCCACTCCCGATGTGAATCGGGTTCGGAAAGTTACAGGTCTCCTCCCGGAGATGGCTGGGCCGCACATAGGAAAGGTGCCGGTCTTGCTGCCCACCTTTCACCCTCAAATCAGCACACAAGTCAGGAAGCCATCTTGCCCATCTGGCAGGAGCGGACGCGTGTGTATATCCGTGTGGGAGTTCAAGGACGATACGACCCGCGTTTGTCATGGGTGGTATGTTGCGAATGAATCGCATCTTTTGGTTACTGGTGCTGCTGCCGTCGTTGGCATGGGCCGGTGGGGTGGACAACGCCCGCGAAGCCTGGGTCATCAAGGCCAGGGCGGGGGAGCTTGAGGCTGCCATAGCGGGGCTGGATGCCCTTTATCGACAGACAAATGATGGCAAGGTGCTCGACGATCTGATCGCGGTGCAGCTTTGGCATGGCGATCGCAAGGGGGCGCTGGCTGCCTGCACACCTTGCGAGTTCAGTCCCATTTCGAACAAGACGCTGGAAGAGGTGGCTCGCGCCGCCCGGGACGAGAAGCGTTATCCGGAAGCCATCAGCTACTACCGTGTCCTGCAGGGGCGCGCCCCCGCCAACCCCAACGGTTGGCTCGGGCTGTTTCTCACCGCCAGCGATCAGGGCAACCAGAGGTTGGCCCGTCAGGCGGCCAGCGAGTACGAACAGCGTTTCGGCCGTGATCGCGCCATCCTCGATGCCCGTCTCTACGCCGCCCGTCAGGCGGAAGATGCCATGGGCGAACTGCTGGTGCATCAGCAGTGGCTTGAACTCGAGCCGGATAATGCCGAGCAGGTGCTGGCGCTCTATCGGGTGGCGGTCGGGCTGGGGGCCGGGCCTGCGGCCGGCGAATTGATGGCCCGTTATCCCTCGCTGTTCAAGCCGGTCGACAGGCTCTGGCTCGATTACTATCAGGCCGTCAATCTGCTGCGGATGTCATCCAAGATCGAGGATCCCGCCCAGGTTCGTACCTCTCTGACCCAGGTCCTGGCGCTGCAAGACAAGATCCTGGCACGCGCTCCCCGCGAGCATGTGCTCTACCTCAGCACCCGGCGGGATCGGGTGGTGACCCTGGTTGCCCTCGGCGAGTTTGCCCGGGCAGAAAAGGAGTCCGCCACTTTGCAGGCAGAAGGGCCATTGCCGGATTATCTGCTCGAAGCGCGCGCCGATGCCTTGGCCGGGCTGGGGCGGGCGACGGAGGCATCTGCGCTTTATGACCGGCTGGCCACTCCCGAACGGGCCAGAGACAAGACATTGCTGGAGAAGCGTTTCTACGCCTATTCGGATGCGGAACGTTACGAGGCCGCCCAGGCGCTGCTGGCGGGCTGGCAGGAACCGGCGACCCGCTGGGATTTTACCGGCAACCAGCGCATGGCCAACGATGACTACGAGAAGCTGCTGCAACTGCGAACCCTGCTGCAGGCCTGGCGTGGTCAGGCCGGGGAGGCGGAGGCAGAGCTGGAATCCTGGTTGAAAACCGCACCGGCCAATCCCTGGCTCTGGTTGCAACTGGGAGATATCCGGCGCTGGCGCGGTCATCCTGACGGGGCCGAACAGGCCTACAGGGAGGCGATGCGCTGGTTGCCCACTGGACGCACGGTGCAGGCCGAACCGGGTCGCCTCAATGCCCGGCTCGATCGGGGGGAGTGGCAGCAGACGCCACAAGCGGTGCGAGCCCTTGGCAACCTGACCCGGGATCGTCAGGAGCTGCAACAACGGCTGGCTCTGGAGCAGGCCCCCATGCTCACGACCGAGCTGACCCATGGCCGCAACGAGGGAGGCTCGGTGCAGGCCAGCCGCGACTGGCGTTATGACAGCCGTCTCTATAGTGGCCGCAGTGATGGTGGTGATCGTCTGTTTGTTCGTCGTCAGGGCAGTTTTGGCGACTATGAGGGGCAAGGGGAGAGAGCTGCCTACACCGGGGTCGGGGCCGAACTCTCCTTCTATCCGCTGCTGCTGACCCTGGAAGGGGGCACGGGCAGTGAGCTTAACCGCAAGGGCTACCTGTGGAGCCGTCTCGACTGGCGGCTGGACGATCAGTGGCAACTGGGGGCCGCCGTCAATCTCAACAGCGCCGACACCCCGCTGCGGGCCCTGGCGCGGGGCCACTACGCCGATCAATACCTGCTGGATCTTGGCTGGCGCCAGGACGAAACCCGTGAGGGCGGCCTGCGTCTCGAGCGCATGGACATCGATGATGGCAACCGGCGGCTCACTGCTTCCGGCTGGCTGCGCCAGGATCTCTGGCGCCGGGATCGCTGGTGGTTTGACGGCACCCTGCGGGCCGCCACCTCCCGCAACGAGGAGGTGGACGCTGACTACTTCAACCCCTTGAGTGATCGCAATCTGGAGCTGGAACTGGCGGCGCGCTACCGCTTGCCGCTGGACGGTCGTCGCTCCCTGCTGCAAAGCCTCACCATGAGCGGCAATCACTACTGGCAGGAGAGCTATGGCAGCGATCAGGGCTGGCAGCTCAGCTATCGCCATGACTGGGTGCTCAGTCCTGCGCTGAGCCTTGGCTATGGTCTGGGCCGTCGTCAGGCCGTCTACGACGGCAACCGCGAGTATGGAAATTTTGTCTTCGCCAATTTGCAATGGAGTTTCATGTGATGAGACGCTGGCTTGCTCCTTTTTTTCTGTTGTTGACCCTGCTGCCCGGTCTCACCCAGGCGGCCCGCAAACCGGATGATTACGTGGTGCTCTGCTATCACGACATCGTCGATCTCAAGCTGACCCCCAACCTCAAGCTCTATCCCCAGACGATCCGGCGCGACACCCTGATCCGCCACTTCAACTGGATCAAGCAGCAGGGCTACCATCCGGTCAGCTTCCAGCAGGTGCTGGACGCCAGGGCGGGCAAGGCGCCGCTGCCGGACAAGGCGATCCTGCTCAGCTTCGACGATGGCTACGAGAGCTTCTACCGGCTGGTTTACCCCCTGCTCAAGCTTTACAACTATCCGGCCGTTTTTGCGCTGGTGGGCAGCTGGCTGGAGGTGGCGGATGACCAGATGGTCTCTTATGGCAACGACAAACTGCCCCGCAGTTATTTCGTCAACTGGCCGCAGATCCGCGAGATGCAGGCCTCCGGGCTGGTGGAGATCGCCTCCCATACCTTCGCTTCCCATTACGGGCTGCTGGCCAACCCGCAAGGCAACGTGCAACCGGCAGTGACCACGGCGGGCTGGAGCCAGGCCGGTTACGAGTCCATGGCCGATTACCGGGCGCGGGTGAAGGCCGACTTCGACGCATCGGCTCGCCAGTTGAAGCAGCAGACGGGGCAGGCACCGCGCATCATGGTCTGGCCCTATGGCGCCTTCAACGAGACGGCGCTGGATCTGGCCCGGGAGGCGGGCATGCCCTACACCTTCACCCTGGCCGAAGGACTCAACAAGGTGAACGACACGGGCAGCACCGTGCGTCGCTATCTGCTGGATGAGGACACCAGTCTCGAGACCCTGGACGAGATCATGGGAGGCAACACCTGGGAGCGGCAGGTGGAGCGGCTGGTACATGTGGATCTGGATTATGTCTATGACCCGGATCCCCGCCAGATGAACAAGAACATCGACATGCTGCTGGACAGGATCAAGGGCTACGGCATCACCACCGTCTATCTGCAGGCCTATGCCGATGACAACGGTGATGGGGTGGCGGAGGCGCTCTACTTCCCCAATCGCCATATGCCGGTCAAGGCGGATCTGTTCAACCGGGTGGCCTGGCAGCTCAAGACCCGGGCCGGGGTCAAGGTGTATGCCTGGATGCCGGTGATGGCCTACGACATGGGGCCGAACCATGCCTATGTGGCCGACAGCCGCACCGGTAAACCCGCCCAGGGGCAGTATCTGCGCCTCTCTCCCTGGGATCCGGCCAGCCGTCGGATCCTGCTGGATATCTACGAGGATCTCGGTTTCTACACCAAGTTCGATGGCCTGCTGTTCCACGATGACGCCTTCCTCAGCGATTACGAAGGCCCCTTCCCCCTGGAGCGCACCCCAGAGGCACTGCAGGCACAGGGAGAGCGCAAGACCGACCTGCTGATCGATTTCACCATGGAGCTGCGTGATGCCGCCGCCCGTTACCGTCAGGGGGGCGCGGATGGCCTCAAGACTGCCCGCAACATCTACGCGACCCTGGTGACCGAGCCCGAGTCCCAGCAGTGGTTTGCCCAGAGCATGGCCGCGTTTGCCAAGGCCTACGACTATACCGCCGTGATGGCCATGCCCTACATGGAGCAGGCGAAAAATCCGGACGAGTGGCTGGCCAGACTGGCGGAGGATTCACTGGCCCAGGTGCCGGCCGAGCGCCTGGTATTCGAGCTGCAGAGTCGCAACTGGCGCACCGAACAGCCCATACCCGACGCCGAACTGGCGCGCTGGATGCAGATCATCCAAAGCAAGGGAGTGAACAACTTCGGTTACTACCCGGATGATTTTCACAACAACCAGCCGGATCCCGCCGTGCTAAGGCCCGTCTTTTCGGTACAGACACAGCCACAACCTGAATTGCAGGGGGGCGCACAAGGCGGCTCAATCCGCCAGGGGGCAGCGACCACGGAGGTGACACGGTGAGTGATCTGCTGACGGGCATCGCCATGTTCACCCTGGCCTATCCGAGCGTGATGGCGCTGGTGTGGATCTGTGGCGGTCTCTACTACTACTTCCAGTGGGAGCGGCGGGATATCGCCCTGGCCAGGGAGGGGCTCGAGTTGCCCCGTTATCCCAAGGTGACCCTGATGGTGCCCTGCTACAACGAGGGGGCCAATGTGGAGGAGACCATAGGTCACCTGCTGCGCCAGCGTTATCCCGACTTCGAGGTGCTGGCCATCAATGACGGCAGCAAGGATGACACCGGCGAACGGCTGGATCGGCTGGCCAGGCAAGATGAGCGCCTCACAGTGCTGCATCAGCCCAACCAGGGCAAGGCCATGGCCCTCAACAACGGATTGGCGCTGGCCAAAGGGGAAATACTGATCGGCATCGATGGCGATGCGGTGCTCGACCATGAAGCCGCTCGCTGGATGGTGAAGCATTTTCTCGACAGTCCCAAGGTCGGCGCCGTCACCGGCAATCCCAGGGTGCGAACCCGCTCCACCATCATCGGCAAGATCCAGACCGGGGAGTTCAGCTCCATCATAGGCCTCATCAAGCGAGCCCAGCGCATCTATGGCACCGTCTTCACCGTCTCCGGCGTGGTGGTGGCGTTTCGCAAGTCGGCGGTGGAGGCAGTCGGCGGCTGGAGCACCGACATGGTGACCGAGGATATCGACATCAGCTGGAAGCTGCAGCTCGCGGGCTGGCTCATCCACTACCAGCCCCAGGCGCTGTGCTGGGTGCTGATGCCCGAAACGGTGCGGGGTCTGTACAAGCAGCGGTTGCGCTGGGCCCAGGGCGGAGCCGAGGTGTTTCTGCGTTATGGCCTGCAGGCGCTGCGTTGGCGCAATCGCCGTTTCTGGCTGCTGTTGCTGGAGTATCTCTCCAGCGTCGCCTGGTGTTACAGCATGCTGATGCTGGCGGTGAGCTGGCTGCTCAACCCCGAGCTGGAGGGGTTGGCAAGGGGGCACCTGTTCCAGTGGACCGGGGTGATGATGACCGGCATCTGCCTGCTGCAGTTCTCCGTCAGCATCTTCATCGACAGCCACTACGACAAGAGCATGGCCCGCAGCTTCATCTGGTGTGTCTGGTATCCCCTGATCTACTGGCTGCTCAATCTGGTGACTGTGATCGTCGCCGTGCCCAAGGCCATTTTGCGCCGCCGTGGTCAGTTGGCGGTCTGGGAAAGCCCCGACAGAGGAGAGTCGTTCCGTGACAAAGCATAAGCTGGCGCAGGAGATGATCATCCGCAATGGCACCCGGCGTAGCTGGCGTTACCGTATGCGGGATATGTTGATCCTGCTGGTGACCTGGAGTGGCTGGCTGTTTCTGGTGCTGCAGCCTTGGTTCAGCTACCTGGAAACGGGGGCGGAGGGAAACTTCATCGGCTCGCTCGATATGGTGGAGGTGGGGCAGCTGTTTCTGGCGCTGCTGTTCGGCATCTTCCTGCTGATCCACTCCTGGGCCAAATACAACAAGTTGTTGTACCGCCTGATGCGAAAGCGGGCGGCACAGCAGGACAAGTAAGCGAGAGGGGCCATGGGCCCCTCCGCCATTTTTGATATTCATCTATGGCGGGTTCAAGGCCTTTTCACTGAATTATTGTTGTCGCCTTGCTGCTGACCTGTGTTGCCTGGCCGCAACCACTGCCGGTTAAAGACGTCCTTGGGGTATTGGCGAGATATCGCCTTGCAATGGGACGACGCTGTTTCCTCTTCATACCCCATTTCGCCGCTCATTATCACCGGAATTAATCACTCAAGATAAAGTGCGGCATAGCCGAGAATTGGTGGTCTTTTCTTATGGCTGTAAGGGCAAAAGATAGCTTGTTGATACATTTATTATTATTGTTGATTAATAATTGTGCTTTGGCACAATGAATTTCATAGCCACTCCCGATGTGAGTCGGGTTCGGAAAGCCACAGATCTCCGTTTGCGAGATAGCTGGGCCGCACAAGGAAAGGTGTCGGCGTCATGGCCACCCTGATTACCCTCGAAGTTACTACAGAGGTGAGTCAGTCACTCTGCTCACCAGGCAGTATCGGTCACATCTGTCTATCTGCTTGAACGCTCAAGAGCGATGCTGCCCTCGTTTGTCATGGGGGAGTGTGTCGAATGAATAGTTATTTCTGGTTGTTGGCTCTGTGCCCTCTGCTGGCCTGTGCCAATGAAGTGGATCGCCAGCGGGAGGCCTGGGTACTCCAGGCCCGGGCTGGGGATCTCGAGTCTGCAGCAAAGGGACTCGATGCCCTCTACCGCCAATCCGGTGATCACAAGGTACTCGACGATCTGATTGCGGTGCAGCTCTGGCGCGGGGATCGCAAGGGGGCGCTGGCGGCCTGTGCCCCCTGTGATTTCAAGCCCATCGCCAACAGCACCCTGGAAGGGGTGGCCCGCGCCGCCCGGGACGAGGGGCGCTATTTTGAAGCCATCAGCTATTACCGCATCCTGCAAAGGCGCGATCCCGCCAACCCCGACGGCTGGCTCGGGCTGCTTCTGACCGCCAGCGATCAGGGCAATCACGAGTTGGCTCGCCAGGTGGCCGACCAATATGAAGCCCGTTTTGGTCGCGATCGCGCCATTCTCGACGCCCGTATCTATGCGGCCCGCCAGCAGGACGACGCCATGGGAGAGTTGCTGGCCCGTCAGCAGTGGCTCGAACTGGAGCCCGGCAATCCCGATCAGGTGCTGGCGCTCTATCGGGTGGCGGTCAGTCTGGGCGCCGGTCCGGCGGCGGCCGATCTGATGGTGCGTTATCCCGCCCTGTTCAAACCGGTGGACAGGCTCTGGCTCGACTATTACCAGGCCACCAATTTGCTGCGTCATTCGACCCAGGGAGGGGATCCCGCCCAGATCCGCCGATCTCTCACGCAAGCCCTGCGACTACAGGAGGGGCTGGTTGTCCGCGCCCCCCCTGATCATGTGCTCCACATCAGCGCCCGGCGGGATCGGGTGGTGACCCTGGTTGCCCTCGGCGAGTTTGAACGGGCAGAGCGGGAGTCCGCCATCCTGCAAGGTGAAGGGCCGCTCCCCGACTATGTGCAAGAGGCGCGCGCCGATGCCCTGGCCGGGCTGGGGAGAACGGCTGAGGCCTCGGCTCTCTATGAACGTCTTGCCACTCCCGCGTGGGGGAAAGACAGAGATTTGCTGGAGAAGCGTTTCTACACCTACACGGATGCAGAGCACTACGATGTCGCCCAGGCGTTGCTGGACGGCTGGCAGGAGCCTCCGACCCGCTGGGATTTCACCGGTAACCAGCGCATGGCCAACGATGACTACGAGAAGCTGCTGCAACTGCAAACCCTGCTGCAGGCCTGGCGGGGTCAGGCCGAAGAGGCGGAGGCGCGGCTGGCACGCTTGTTGGCTACGGCGCCGGCCAACCCCTGGCTCTGGTTGCAGATGGGGGATATCCGGCGCTGGCGCGGTCATCCTGACGGAGCCGAGCAGGCCTACAGAGAGGCGATACGCTGGTTGCCGCCGATGCAGCAGGTTCAGGCCGCGCCGGGACGCCTCCATGCCCGGCTCGACCGGGGGGAGTGGCAGCAGACGCCACAAGCGGTGCGAGCCCTTGGCAACCTGACCCGGGATCGCCGGGAGCTGCAACAACGGCTGGCTCTGGAGCAGGCCCCCATGCTCACGACCGAACTGACCCACGGTCGCAACGAAGGAGGCTCGGTACAGGCGAGCCGGGAGTGGTATTACGAGGCCAGGGTATACAGCGGGCGCAGCGATGCAGGTCATCGCTTGTTTGCACACCATCAGGGCAGTTTTGGCGACTATGAGGAGCAAGGGGAGAGAGCCGCCTACAGCGGGATCGGGGCCGAGATCTCCTTCTATCCGCTGCTGCTGACCCTGGAAGGGGGGGCGGGCAGCGAGCTCAACCACAAGGGCTACCTGTGGAGCCGTCTCGACTGGCGGCTGGACGATCAGTGGCAACTGGGGGCCGCCGTCAATCTCAACAGTGCCGACACCCCGCTGCGAGCCCTGGCGCGGGGCCACTACGCCGATCAATACCTGCTGGATCTTGGCTGGCGCCGGGACGAAACCCGTGAGGGTGGCCTGCGTCTCGAGCGCATGGACATAGACGATGGCAACCGGCGGCTCACTGCCTCCGGCTGGCTGCGTCAGGATCTCTGGCGCCGGGATCGCTGGTGGTTTGACGGCACCCTGCGGGCCGCCACCTCCCGCAACGAGGAGGTGGACGCGGACTACTTCAACCCCTTGAGCGATCGCAATCTGGAGCTGGAACTGGCGGCGCGCTACCGCTTGCCGCTGGATGGTCGTCGCTCCCTGCTGCAGAGCCTCACCATGAGCGGCAATCACTACTGGCAGGAGGGCTATGGCAGCGATCAGGGCTGGCAGCTCAGCTATCGCCATGACTGGGTGCTCAGTCCTGCGCTGAGCCTTGGCTATGGTCTGGGGCGGCGCATGGCCATATACGACGGGCATCCCGAGTCGGGCAATTTCGTCTTCGCCCATCTGCAATGGAGCTTCATGTGATGAGACGCAAGCTTGCTCACCTTATCCTTATCTTCTGCTGGCTGGTGTCGCCGTTTGCAGGTGCCGCTCGCCAACCCGACGACTACGTGGTGCTCTGCTATCACGATATCGTCGACCTAAAACTGACCCCCAACCTCAAGCTTTACCCCCAGACGATCCGGCGCGACACCCTGATCCGCCACTTCAACTGGATCCGGCTGCACGGCTATCAGCCGGTCAGCTTCCAGCAGGTGCTGGACGCCAGGGCGGGCAAGGTGCCGCTGCCGGACAAGGCGATCCTGCTCAGCTTCGACGATGGCTACGAGAGTTTCTACCGGCTGGTTTACCCCCTGCTCAAGCTCTACCGCTATCCGGCCGTGCTGGCGCTGGTGGGCAGCTGGCTGGAGGTGGCGGATGACCAGATGGTTTCTTATGGCAACGACAAACTGCCCCGCAGCTATTTCGTCAACTGGCCGCAGATCCGCGAGATGCAGGCCTCCGGGCTGGTGGAGATCGCCTCCCACTCTTTTGCCTCGCACTACGGCTTGCCGGCCAACCCCCAGGGCAACGTACAACCGGCGGTGACCACGGCGGGCTGGAGCCAGGCCGGTTACGAGTCCATGGCCGCTTACCAGGCGCGGGTGAAGGCCGACTTCGACGCATCGGCTCGCCAGTTGAAGCGGCAGACGGGGCAGGCACCGCGCATCATGGTCTGGCCCTATGGCGCCTTCAACGAGACAACGCTGGCGCTGGCCCGGGAGGCGGGTATGCCCTTTGCTTTTACCCTGACGGAGGGGATCAACCGGCTGGATGAGTCGGGCAATACAGTGCGCCGCTATCTGCTGGATGAGGACACCAGCCTCGAGACCCTGGACGAGATCCTGGGAGGCAATACCTGGGAGTCACCGGTTGAGCGGCTGGTGCACGTGGATCTGGATTATGTCTATGACCCGGATCCCCGCCAGATGAACAAGAACATCGACATGCTGCTGGACAGGATCAAGGGCTACGGCATCACTACCGTCTATTTACAGGCCTATGCCGATGACAACGGGGATGGGGTGGCGGAGGCGCTCTACTTCCCCAATCGCCATATGCCGGTCAAGGCGGATCTGTTCAACCGGGTGGCCTGGCAGCTCAAGACCCGGGCCGGGGTCAAGGTGTATGCCTGGATGCCGGTGATGGCCTACGACATGGGGCCGAACCATGCCTATGTGACCGACAGCCGCACCGGTAAACCCGCCAGGGGGCAGTATCTGCGCCTCTCACCCTGGGATCCGGCCAGCCGCCGGATCCTGCTGGATATCTACGAGGATCTCGGTTTCTACACCAAGTTCGACGGCCTGCTGTTCCACGATGACGCCTTTCTCAGCGACTACGAAGGCCCCTTCCCCCTGGAGCGCACCCCAGAGGCACTGCAGGCACAGGGAGAGCGCAAGACCGACCTGCTGATCGACTTCACCATGGAGCTTCGTGATGCCGCCGCCCGTTACCGTCAGGGGGGCGCGGATGGCCTCAAGACAGCCCGCAACATCTACGCGACCCTGGTGACCGAGCCTGAGTCCCAGCAGTGGTTTGCCCAGAGCATGGCCGCGTTTGCCAAGGCCTACGACTACACTGCCGTGATGGCCATGCCCTACATGGAGCAGGCGAAAAATCCGGACGAGTGGCTGGCCAGACTGGCGGAGGATTCATTGGCTCAGGTGCCAGCCGAGCGCCTGGTGTTCGAGCTGCAGAGTCGCAACTGGCGCACCGAACAGCCCATACCCGACGCCGAACTGGCGCGCTGGATGCAGATCATCCAAAGCAAGGGGGTGAACAACTTCGGCTACTACCCGGATGATTTTCACAACAACCAGCCGGATCCGGCGGTGCTCAGACCGGTCTTTTCGGTGCAGACCCGACCCCGGCCAATGCTCTTGCCGCAGGTATCTGCCTCTGCGAAGGGGGGCGCTGATGCGTCCATAGAGAGCGCCGGCCAGCCTGCGGTATCAGGCAATCGACGGGAGGTGAAGGATGAATGAACTACTTCACGGTATTGCCATGTTCACCCTGGCCTATCCGAGCGTGATGGCCATGGTGTGGATCTGTGGCGGCCTCTACTACTACGTCCAGTGGGAGCGGCGGGACATAGCGCAGGCCAAAGCCGGTCTGGTGCTGCCCCGTTATCCCAAGGTGACCCTGATGGTGCCCTGTTACAACGAGGGGGACAACGTGGAGGAGACCATCAGTCACCTGCTTCGTCAGCGTTATCCCGATTTCGAGGTGCTGGCCATCAATGACGGCAGCAAGGATGACACCGGCGAACGGCTGGATCGGCTGGCGGCGCAGGACCGCAGGATCACAGTGCTGCACCAGCCCAACCAGGGCAAGGCCATGGCCCTCAACAACGGATTGGCGCTGGCCAGGGGGGAGATCCTGGTGGGGATCGATGGGGATGCGGTGCTCGACTATGACGCCGTGGCCTGGATGGTGAAAAACTTTATCGAGAGTCCCCGGGTGGGCGCCGTCACGGGCAATCCCAGGGTACGCACCCGCTCCACCATCATTGGCAAGATCCAGACCGGGGAATTCAGCGCCATCATAGGCCTCATCAAGCGGGCCCAGCGCATCTACGGTCGGGTCTTTACCGTTTCCGGCGTGGTGTCAGCGTTTCGCAAATCAGCGGTGGAGGAGGTGGGCGGCTGGAGCACCGACATGGTGACCGAAGATATCGACATCAGCTGGCGGTTGCAGCTGGCGGGCTGGCGCATCCACTACCAGCCCCAGGCGCTGTGCTGGGTGCTGATGCCCGAAACCCTGGGCGGACTCTACAAACAGCGGCTGCGCTGGGCCCAGGGCGGGGCCGAGGTCTTCCTGCGCTATGGTCTGCAGGCACTGCACTGGCGCAATCATCGCTTCTGGGTGCTGCTGCTGGACTATCTGTTCAGTGTCTTCTGGTGCTACAGCATGCTGTTCCTGTCGCTCATCTGGGTTATTGAACCGGATCTGAGCGGCCTGACCAACGGGCACCTGTTCGAGTGGACCGGCGTGGTGATGACGGTCATGTGCCTGCTGCAATTCTCCGTCAGTATCTTTATCGACAGCCACTACGACAAGACCATGATCCGCAGCTTTCTATGGTGTGTCTGGTATCCCCTGATCTACTGGCTGCTCAATCTGGTGACAGTGGTCGTCGCCGTCCCCAAGGCCATCTTGCGCCGCCGTGGTCGACTGGCGGTCTGGGAAAGCCCCGACAGAGGAGAGTCATTCCGTGACAGAACCTAAGCTTGCCAAGAAGATGATCATCGAAAATGGTTCGCGGCGCAGCTGGCAGTATCGGCTGCGTGACCTGCTGATCCTGCTGGTGACCTGGGGAGGATGGCTGTTTTTGGTGTTGCAGCCCTGGTTCAACTACCTGGAGACGGGGGGAAGGGGAGACTTCATCGGTTCGCTCGATATGGTGGAAGCAGGGCAGCTGTTTCTGGCTCTGTTGATAGGTATCTTCCTGCTGATCCACTCCTGGGCCAGGTACAACAAGTATTTGTATAGGCTGGTAAGAAAGCGCAAGGCGCGCAAGAAGAAGTGACAGAGGGGCCATGGGCCCCTCCGCCGTTTCTGGTGGCCGCACAGGGCCATCCATAAAAGCTGCCGGTGCCGGGATCTCCCGTGGGTGTGACCAGAGAAAATGCCAGTCTGTCGCCCGACGCATTCACTTTGATAAACCTGAGGGCCATCAGAGGCTGATAGCGTCTTTGCCTGATCTGCCGACGCAGATTGTCGCGAGCGAGGCGCTGATGGATGTTCCCGGCACCCGATTGCAACCCGCTTACTCTCCTGTCCTGGTCAGTGCCGCGAGGGGATCTCCTTCCTTTAAAAAGCTCCTCTTGGCCCCTGTTTCTTTGTCATCTCGCTCAGTGTTGTGGCGACACTCCATCTAGGAAGGGTTTCAAAAGACTATTGCCATCCCTTGTGGTTCATGTTTAGTATTCCAGCTCTAAATTTTTTAAGTCATTGTTTTATAAGGTTGTTTTTGACATGGATATCAGTATGAACCGAAAGAGATGGGTTGGCGTGCTGGTTGTGTGTGCTCTGTTGGCGGGGTTGGCCTGGTGGGTCAGGGGACCGCAATCCAAAGAGACAAACGACACTGTTGCCATCGGTGTGGAGGCAGAAACCGCCATGGAGCCTCTGGTATTGGCCGAACCCGTGGCTTCGGCTGCCTTGCCGGTACCGAAGCTCAAACCCATGCCGGTGGCAGAGAAGCCCGGTCGGCTCGGCGCACAGGGGGGTTATGAACTGGATGAGCCCTGGCAGGCCGCCGAGGTAGATGCCGACTTCCCGTTGGCGGAGCCGGGCGAGGGGGTTGAGCTGCTTCAACCCATCGCCCTGCAGGGTGACGAGCTGGGACGGGCCCAGATCGGTGACAGCGTGACTCTGCCGCTGCCCGATGGCAGCACCCTGAAAGCCAGGGTAACCAAGGTGCAGTTGCAACGGGGCGGTGAGCGCAACTGGCAGGGCGAAGTGCAGATCGACGGTGGCAGCTATCCGGTCAATTTCACCGTCGGCAAGCAGGCCACCTTCGGGTTTATCGGCACGCCGCAAGGCAGTTATTCCGTCGAGACCCTGGGGGGCAAAGGGTGGGTTTACAAGAACCCGCCACTGGATCGGGGTCATGGTGACAATGACGGCCTGATCCCGACACATCAATAACAACAGAAAAAGGAAAATCACATGCAAAGAACCACATTGGGAATCGTGGTCGCAGGCTTGTTGGGTGCTACACCGGCAGTGGCCAATACCATCGATCTGATGGTGCTGCACACCCCCGGGCTGGCCGCCCGCTATCAGGGGGATGCCCAGACCCGGATCCAGCACATGGTGAACGTCACCAACCAGATCTACGCCGCCAGCGGCCTGGATCTGACGGTGCGCGCCGTGCACAGCGTCGAGGTGGACTATCCGGATGGTGGCACCGACAACTCGGCGCTCAATGCCGTGACCAAACAGACCCACAAGGCGTTCAAGGAGGTGCCGACCCTGCGCACCCGCTATGGCGCCGACATGGTGGCGCTGTTGCGTCCCGATACCGGTAATCACGGTAGTTGCGGTCTGGCCTGGGTCGGCGGTTCGACGACCTATGCCGACGGTCGCAAGGTCTACGCCGACGGGGATCTCTCCAAGGAAGCGGACAAGATGTTCAGCCATGTCACCGCCACCGGTTGCGGGGATGTGGTGCTGGCTCACGAGCTGGGCCACAACATGGGGCTCAACCACTCCCGTCTGCAGGATGGCACGGGCGGCACCTATCACTATGCGCTGGGCCACGGAGTGAAGGGATCGTTCGCCACCGTGATGGCCTATCCCTCCAGCTTCGGGGTCTTCAGCAACGAGTACAAGTTCTCCAGCCCCGACCTGGTCTGCAAGGGCCAGCCCTGTGGCGTGGATCACCTCGATGCGGCCAATGGCGCCGACGCGGTGCGAGCCCTGAAGGTCACTACGCCGCAGATCGCCGCCTTCTATCCCACCATGGTGACGGAGGAGGTGCCGGATCTGGGCGAGCTGGAGCGCACCCTCGAGCAGCGTCGTCAGGAGCTGGAGACGGCACGAACTCACTATAGTGAGCAGCTGGCGGCCCAGACTGCCCTGAAGGAGCGGCAGGAGACGCTGCTGGCCAACTTCGAGCGTTACCAGCGCGAGCAGGCGGATCTCAACCAGCGCAGCAACAAGGCGATCAAGGAGAGCAACCGGCTGGTACAGCAGTACAACAGCTACAACGGCCGTTACAGCCTCGCCGAGTACCAGAAGATCCGCGTGATCCAGAACGACCTGCTGGCGCAAATCAACCAGCTGCGCAGCGAGAGCAACGAGCTGATCCGCCAGTACAACGGGATCAGCCAGCGCTATAACGACGAGGTGAAGGAGTACAACGGCAGTTGGGATCGTTACAACCAGCTGATTGCGGCTGTGAAGAGTGCCGATGGCAAGGTGGAGGGAGCCCGCCGCGAGGTGGAGCTGGCCGAGCACAGATACCAGTTGGCACTGCTGCGCCAGCCGGCCGAGGTGCTGCCAGCCTGACAAGGCCTACCCGGGCTTGCCGGCCCGGGCGTGGTGATTGACACCGGGAGACCGAACCGCCTCGTGGGCAGTTCGATCTCTGGGGGAAGGGGCCTGCGGGCCCCTTCGTTGTCTGCGCTTGTCACACATTGCCACAAACTTTCCCCCTGCTGGCAAAGTCTTGTGACCTGATGGGTCTGTAATGAAACCATGGACAGGGAGACGAGGCCCTGTGGTATGCAAACCAAGGAGCATGTGATGACGGGCAAACAGATGCTGTGGGGATGGCCACTGCTGGCGGTGGCCATCTGGTGGCTTGGCTATGGGGGGGATGCCGGCAATTTCTGGCCCTGGCGCCATGAGATGTTGCTGCTGACCGGCCTGCTGGGGATGGGATACATGGCGATCTCGCTGGTGCTGGCGCTGCGTCTGCCGCAGCTGGAAGCCTGGTGTGGCGGGCTGGATCGGATGCTGCGACTGCATCGTCACAGCGCCATTGCGGCGGCCCTGACCCTGACCGGCCACTGGTTTCTGGTGGAGGCTCCCAAGTGGGCGGTCTCGGCCGGCTGGTTGACGCGCCCCGCCCGCCGTGGCGCGGGTGGTGGCAACGGTGGGGGCGTTTCCCTCCATGCGCTGGGCAATGAACTGGGAGAGTGGGGTTTTTATCTGCTGATCGCCCTGGTGGTAGTGAGCCTGCTGGCGCTGGTGAGCTACGGGCGTTTTCGCCTGATCCATCGGCTGGCGCCCCTCATCTATCTGGCGGGCTGGATCCACGGGCTCTGTCTGCTGCCCAACATTGGCTGGTTGAGCCCGCTCGGCATCGCCATCTGGCTGCCCGGCGGGGTGGCGGCCCTCGGTGCGTTTTACTCCCTGCTGGGACGGGTGGGGGCCAGCGATCGACATGCCGGCCGCTTGGTTGCCGTGCGGGAGCTGGCGGATCAGACCTGCGAGCTGACCATGGCCCTTGAGACACCACTCGCCCACTATCGCCCCGGTCAGTTCGCCTTCTTCGAATTTGATGCCAAAGAGGGGCCGCATCCCTTCACCCTGGTGCGGGTCTCGCCGGATCGGCGCGAACTGGTGATCGCGGTGCGGGCGCTCGGGGATCATACCCGCGAGCTGGTAGCGGCGGCCCGGGTCGGGGATCCGGTACGGGTGACCGGCCCTTACGGCGCCTTCGTCGCCCCCCTTGGCCGCGGGCGGTCACTCTGGCTGGGAGCCGGGATCGGCATCACCCCCTTCGTCGCCTGGCTGGAGGCAATGGCGGCCCGTGGTGAGCGCGGCGAGGGGATCACCCTGATCCAGTGTGCCCCCGACAAGGCCGGCGCCGTCTATCGGGCGCGGATCGCAGAGCTGTGCCAGCGCACCGGGGTGCGTTATCAGTTGCATCTGGACAAGGAGGCGGGACGGCTGGATCTGGCGCGGGTCGCCGAAGGTGCGCCCGGCCAGGTCTGGTTCTGCGGCCCAGAGGGGATGGCAGACGCCCTGACCCGGCTGCTGCCGGACGGGCGTCTGCACCGCGAGTTATTTCGCTTTCGCTGACAACTGCTCGAGGGCAGCCTGTACCGCGGCCTCCAGCTGGGGGTCGCGCCCCGCCAGCATGTCGGTCGGGGTGAGGGGAACCTGGCGATCCGGGATCAGCTCCTGATTTTCGTAGAAACTGCCGTCGGGTTTGCGCAGCCCCAGGCTCGGGATGCCGTAACCGAGCCCCGGGATCAGGCGGGACTCATGGGCATAGACGGTGGTGCCGGTGCCGGGAACCGGCTCACCTATGATGGGGCCAATCTTGAGGGCGCGGTAATACTCGGGAAAGGCGGAACCTTCCGAGTAGCTGCCTGCATTGGCCAGCACCACCGAGGGTTTGGTCCACTGGCGGGTGGCGGCATCCGTCGCCCCCTTGCCAAGGCGTGGCCAGTTGACCGCCATCCCCTTGGCGCGGCCGTTGCCGGTGAGAAACTCCACCAGGGTATTGGCAAGATAACCCCCCTTGTTGAAACGCACGTCGACGATCAGGGCCTCGCTGCCGCGCAGCCGCCCGAGCGCCTGTGCCACCAGCTCCTCGTAGACGGCGTTGCTCATCTCCGGCAGATAGACGTAGCCGACGCGCCCCTTGCTCAGGGTCGCCACCCGATCGCGCCGCTTGGCGACCCAGGCATCGAGTTGCAGGGCATACTCTTGCTGCAGATCGATGGCGGTCACCTCCACCTCGTCAGGCTCCTTCTGGCCCGCCTGCAGGAAGGTGAGGGCAAGCCGGGTCCCGGCCTGGTGGTTGAGCGCCTGATCGAGGGCGGCCAGATCCGGGATGGGGGTGTCGTTGATGGCGAGCAGGCGCGCGCCGACCCGGATATCGCTCTCCTGATCCAGCGGGCCGCCGGCCAGCAGGCTGGTCAGCATCACCCCCTGTTTACTCTCCTGCCAGTAGCCCCCCAGGCTGGCAGTGTCATCCGCCAGACGCTGGAAGGGAGCCGGGCCATAGCCCCAGGTGTGGGAGACGTTCAGCTCGCCGGCCAGTTCGGCCAGCAGATTGCCGAAGTCGCGGCCATTGCTGATGCCGGGCAGCAGGGCACGGTAGCTGGCGACATAGCCGTCCCAGTCCACCCCGTTCATGTCGTCGCGATAGAACTCCTCCCGGGTGAGCCGGGTGATCTGGTCGAAGGCTGCATTCATGCGGGCCTGCCAGCCGCTGTCCGATGGCAGGGCAAAGGGGGCGCTGATGGCTTCGCCAGATTCGAGCGCTACCTGGGTGACCTCTCCCTCCCGTACCAGGGTGGCGAGGGTGGCCTCCTTGTTGAGGCTGGCCAGGGCAGGACCGGGTTGTTCGGCAAACAGTTGGCGAGTCTCTCCCTTGCGCAGATCCAGGGTGTAGCCCTTGATCTCGCTCTGTTCGCCGGTGCCAGGCTCTTCCACCAGATAGGTCAGCTGATCATTGACCAGACGGCTGGCGAGCAGGGTGCCGGCGGGCAGCAGTTGCAGTGCCTCCCGATGGGCCAGGCGATCGGTCTCGAAGCCATAGCCCTCCTTGGGCGGATCCTGTTCGGCCAGGAAGTCGGCCTTGGCGGCGCGGCTGCTGTAGATGCCGAGCAGGTTGTTGCCAAGAGGCTCACCATCGGCCCCCAGGACGCCGTACTTGGTCGATTGCCAGTAGAGGATGCCGCCATCCTCGCTCCAGGCGGGGGCACTCTCCTGATAGCCGCTCAGGCTCACGTTGACCGGCTTGGCCTTGGCATCGCCGGTGTCAATGACGGCGATCTCCTGCTGGGCCGAGTCGGGGCGCAGGGTGAGCGCCAGATAGCGGGAGTCGGGGGCGAAGGCGAGATCCACCTCGTGGCGGGCGGGGTTGAAGCTGGCGGGCACCAGTTCGCGCTGCTTGTTGCTCGCCAGATCCAGCAGGTGGATGGCCTGGCCGTCCACCACGAAGGCGAGCTGCTTGCCATCAGGGGAGAGTACGGGCCGGCTGATCCCCTTGCCGGGAATGGCCAGCAGCAGGCTCTCTTGCAGGCTGCCCGGATCGCTGAAGAGGCGTTCCGGATCCGCCTTGCGCAGGCGATAGAGGGCGGCTGGCCCCTGCTGTTCGGAGAGATAGATAAGCGAGCGCTCCTTCTCGGCGTAGAGGGGGCTCGACTGCTCGCCGGGATCCCGGGTCAGCCGGCGTACCCGCTCCCGCTCCGGATCGACGGCAAACAGGTTGCCTTCGCTCACCAGGATCAGCTCCTTGCCCTCCTCGTTGACCAGCGCCTCGTCGGCATGGGTCAGGGACTGGCTCTGTTCATCCGGCGCCGTCGCCACCTGCGGCGCGATGGCCAGCTTGCGTGGCTGGGCGCTGCCGGCGTCGAGCCGGTAGAGCTCTCCCAGCCAGGACCAGACCAGATCGCCACTGCGGGAGGCGCTGAGCCCCCGCACTGGATGGCCCTGGTAGTGGGTGAGCTGCTGCTCCTTGCCGCTGACGAGATCCCGTTGCCAGACGTTGAAGTCCCCGCTGCGCTCGCTGAGATAGAAAAGGGCGTTCCCGTCGTCGCGCCAGACCGGATCGCTGGCGGCGATCCTGTCTTCGGTCAGCTGTCGGTGCTGCTTGCCGTCAAACAGCCAGAGGCGGGAGACGGCGAAGGATTGCTGGTGTTTGCGAAAGGGTTGATCCATGGTCGGCATCTGGTAGGCCAGTCGCTCCCCGTTGGGGCGGGCCAGGGTGGCTGGCAGCGGCAGATCGGCCTGCAGCTTGCCGCCAGTCACCGGCGTCCAGTAGAGGGCGCTGCCCTGCATCCCTTCGGCGACGAAGTGGTCGGCCTTGGGATCCCAGGGGCGCTGGCTGCTCAACAGCAGGCGCTTGCCATCCGGGCTGAAGGCCTGGGGCAGATCGGCGCGCGAGTCGCGGGTGAGGCGCACCATCTCCCCGCCGCTGGCAGGTACCACAAAGACGTCTTCGTTGCCGTAGAGGTTGGCGGCAAAGGCGAGCAGCTTGCCATCCGGCGACCAGATCGGTCGCTGGCTCAGGTAGTCGCTGCCGGTCAGCGCAGTGGCGGGCCCCCCGTCGGCGCTGCCGACGAAGATGCGCCCCTGCCAGGTGAAGGCGAGTTGCTTTCCATCGGGGGAGAGGGCGGGCTCGCGTAGCCAGAGTGCCTCGGCGGCGAAGCTGGCGGGCAGCCAGAGCAGCAGGGGAGAGAGCAGCAGGGGGATGAAACGGCACGAAGAGCGCATGGCGGGGTCCTGTCGAAGAGTCGAATCCTTATCTTCGCCGATCATCGGTGTGGGGGCTAGCTGGAATTGCACTCGTATCTTGTTGTTTTAATTATTAATTAATAAAAAACAAACAGGCGACTCAAGGAAAGGCACAGCGGGGACGCAAGATATGTTTATCTGACATATTGAGTATTGATGGCGATCCAATATCATGGCGCTCGCTTGCCAGTTGGCTGGCGAGATTCAGATGATGAGATCAAACGCAAAAGCCCGCACCAGAGGCTTGCCGAGGGATGGAATGAGAGCCGTATTGCTGTGTCTGTTGGGGCTTTGGCCCGCATTGAGTTTTGCCACCCTGTCTGCCGACATGGTGGTGGTGAAGAAATCCACCTATAGCCTGACCCTGATGAAGGATGGCAAGGAGGTGAAACGCTACTGGATTGCCCTGGGGCCGGCTCCCATGGGACACAAGCAGCGGGAAGGGGATCAGCGCACACCGGAAGGGCGCTACACCCTGGACTACAAGAAGACCAACTCCGGCTTCTACAAGGCCATTCATATCAACTACCCGAACCTGCAGGACATCCAGCGTGCCAATGAGCTGGGGGTCAATCCTGGTGGCATGATCATGATCCACGGTCAGCGCAACAACGTGGGCAACGTTAGAGTACAGCCCTCCAACTGGACCAACGGCTGCATCGCCATGCTGAACCACGATCTGGATGAGATCTGGGATGCCATCGAACCTGGTACGCCCATCGTCATCGAGCCCTGATCTGGGTTGAGACAGGTAGAAATACAAAAACGGCAGACCCTGGGTCTGCCGTTTTTTATTGCCATTTTTTATTGAAAAATAGCCTTACTTCAACCGGTTGGCGTTGTTGAGCTGGGTCTTGATCAGCGCTTGCAGCACGGCCATCAGGGCCGCCCCCGTCATGCCGAACATCAGCACGCCATTGGCCGCCTCCAGCGGCCCCAGCATCTTCCACTGCTGCTGCATCACTATGTCGCCATAGCCGAGTGAGGTGAAGTTGACCCCGGAGTGGTAGACGGCCTCATAGATCTGGTCGAACTGGCCAAGGCCGAGAAACAGCAGGCCCCAGATCATGATCTGGATGAAATTCCCCAGCATCAGCAGGACCATCACCACCAGCAGGGGGCCGACGCCACGGCCCAGCCAGCCCGGGGTGGGGTTGTTGTGGACCTGGTTGATATAAAAACGCACCGCCCGAAAGGTCAGGCTGGCTTGCAGGACAAGGCAGATCAGCATGGTAGGCAATCCCACCAGCAGGTTCATCAGCATCATGGGTGGCCCTCATGGTTGGTTGGATCAAACGGGATGGCGGTCCCGGGGATCGGGCCCGCCAGTAGTGACATCATCGTCATGGGTGACGCTCCCCGGGGATCATAGAGATCCTGTTTCTGCGCCCCGCCCGCCAGCGCTCCAGCACCCAGATGGCGCCCCAGGCGTAACAGGAGACCAGGATGAACAGGGCGAGCCGGAACAGGGAGGCCTGCATCACATCCTTGCCGTTGGCGCTGTCCTGGATCGCCGGCCCCAGCAGGATGATCACCGTCATCAGGGCGTTGCTCCAGAAGGAGGCGGGCAGACGGCTCGGCACTATCCTGAACAATCGACGGCCGAGCCAGAGGCAGATCAGCATGACCCATAGCATCAGCATCCAGAGGCTGGGCAGCAGGGCCAGGCCGAACCAGGCGAGAGCCGCGATCAGGGCGCCCATCAGGGTCGAGCCCACCAGCTCCTTGCCGGCGTTGCGCGCCTGGGTGGTGCAGGCCTGCTGGCTCAGCGCCACCGTCTTCATGATGGCGGCCAGATAGTGGGCCGGATCCTGCAGTGCCATCACCAGCACGGGCAGCACTATGATGACGGCGCGTAGCGCCACCCAGCCAGCATTGTCCGGACTGAGGTGTTCGGGTTTGGGGAGGGGGGCCCCCTCATCCGGAAACAGGTTGTGGGAGACCGAGCTGATGAAGGCGCCCAGTATGATGCCGATCGCCAGCGCCTGGATCACCACGAAGGCGAGGGCCTGGCTTGCCGTGCCTGCCACCGGGATCAGGGTGAGGGTGGCCACGAGCAGCAACAGCAGCGGGTTGCCGTTTTTCAGCCCCAGATAGAAGAGGCCGAACAGCAGCAGGGCGATCAGCAGTATGGCGCTGGTGCCATAGTGCTGGAGCAGGGGCACCATCAGCACGCCGGTGCCCATCAGCACCATGAGTGCGCCCCCTATCATCAGCCCCTTCACGGTGGAGAGTGGCGGGCCCGGCTTGCACAGCAGCATGATCACCACCAGGTTGCTGAGGTGGGGCAGGGGCAGCGCCAGGCCATAAGTGATGAGGATGCACAGCCCCATGCCCAGGGTCAGCCTGAGGATTGCCTTGTCGGCCCTGTGCATCAGCCTTTTCCTCGCTGGTTCATGACGGGCACGCTCAATAGAGATAGGAGAGCAGGCTCATCAGCCTGATGAAGAGTGCTCCCAGGCCGTTCATCAGCCAGTTGTCGCCACTGTAGACCAGTACTTCGGCCTGGCCGCCGACCCGGATCCCCTGCAGCCGGGCCAGCTCTTCCTTGTCGAACTCGATGGCCACCGGGAAGCGCTGGGCCTGGCGCAGCCAGTCGCGGTTGTTCTGCACTGTGGGCAGGCTGCCCGCCGCCGTCTGGTTGCCGGCACTGACCCCGTTGCCCAGGCTGCGGATCCGCCCCTTGAACACCTGACCCGGCATCACATCCAGCACGATGGCGACCTCGTCGCCCGGGGCCAGATTGCCCAGGTTGTTCTCCGTCATGTCGGCGCTGATCCAGACGTCGTGGATGGCGATCAGCGTCATGGCGGGAGCCCCTGCCGAGACAAACTGGCCGACGTCGGTACGCAGATCCGTCACCAGCCCGCGGGAGGGGGCGAGCACCCTGGTGTGGGCGAGATCCAGCTCGGCCTTCTCGATGGCGGAGCGGGCACTCATCAGCTGGGAGTTCTTGTCACCGCTGTTGCCGGCGGCCTCCTTGGCCTGGATCAGGCTGGCCTCGGCCGCCTTGACCTGGCTCTGGGCCTGTACCCTTGTGGCGCGGGCCACTTCGAGGCGGCGCACCGAGATGGCGCCCGGATCCTCGGCATAGAGCCGCTCCTGGCGATTGGCATCCTGCTCGGCCTTGAGGCGGTTGGCCTTGGCGGCCTGGAGCGAGGCCTCGGCGGCGGTGACACCGGCCGAGGCGGCGTTGACCGAACGCAGCACCGAGTCGTAATCGGATCTGGCCCGTTGCAGCGCTATCTGGTACTGGCTCGGATCAATCTCGAACAGGGGCTGGCCCTGGGCCACGTCGTCATTGTTCTTCACCAGCACCTGCTGTACCTGGCCGGAGACCTGGGCGGCGATGGGGACCACGAAGGCCTGCACCCTGGCCTGTGAGCTGTAGGGAGTCAGGCGATCGGCGGCAAAATACCAGAGCAGGCTCAGGCCGATGAGGGCGAGCAGCAGCTGGGTCGCGACGCGGCTCCCCTTGCCCGCAGGGGCTGGGGGAGCAGACGGAGTGGGTTGGGAAGGCTGGGGATCTTGGCTCATGGTCTTCTCGTCATCACATTAGGGGGCACGGGCGGCGGGCAGGGGATCGGTCAGCATGGGGCCCCAGTCGCTGCGCGATTGCATCTCCTGGCGGCTCTGCTCGTCGAGCAGGGGACGAGTGCGTCCTTGTTGCCAACCGCCTCCCATCGCCTTGTAGAGGGAGATCAGGCTGAGCATCACGTTGCCGCGGCTGCTGACCAGTCGCTCCTGCTGACTGAACAGGGCGCGCTGGGAATCGAGCACCCGCTGGAAGTCGGCCATGCCCTCACGATAGCGGATATTGGCTATCTCGAGGGAGCGGCGGGCGGCCTGCTCCGTCTGCTCCAGCAGCACTATCTGCTCTTCGTTTTTGGCAAGGCCGATGGCGGCGTCGTCGATCTCGCGGGCCGCAGTCAGCAGGGTGTTCTGGTAGCTCTCCTTGAGCTGCTGGAAGCGCGCATCCTGCACCAGCACGGCATTGCTGAGCAGGCCATGGTCAAACACATTCCATTTGAAGCTTGGCCCTATTCCCCAATCCAGGGTGGTGCTACTGCCGGAGAGTGAGGTGGCCGAGAGGCCGAGGGATCCCAGCAAGGTCAGGGAGGGGTAGAGCTCGGCCTCGCTGACGCCGATCAGGGCCGACTGGGCCGCCATCAGCCGCTCGGCACTGCGCACATCGGGGCGACGGCGGATCAGATCTGCCGGCAGCTCACTGGCCAGCTGCAGGCTGGCGTGCGGGATTTTGCCTGTGTTGTCGCTCATCTCGGGCAAGGGGCCGGGGGCGCGAGCCAGCAGGGTGCTCAGGGCATTCTGGCTCTGCCGCAGGCTGGCCTCCAGCGCCGGGATCCCGGAGAGGGTGCTCAGGTACTGGGTCTTGGCCTGCTGCACGTCCAGCTCGTCGCTGTTACCGCTGCGAAACTGCTTCTGGGTGATCTCCAGACTGCGCTGTTGCAGGCGGGCGTTCTCCCGGGAGATCTGCAGCCGCGCCTCCAGGGTGCGGATGTTGACGTAGAGAGTGGCGACCTGGGCGGTCATCAGGACCTGGATGTCGTCGTACTGGGCCAGGGTCGCAAAGTAGCTGGCATCGGCCGCTTCAATGCTGCGCTGGAATTTGCCCCAGAAATCGATCTCCCAGCCGAGGTTGGCCCCAAGGTTGTAGCTCACGAAATCGGTGTTGGGGCCATCCCGCACCTGGCCGACCGGCATGGCGCTGCCGCTGACCTGCTGCAACTGGGGATAGCGGCTGGCATCTGCGATGCCGAGCTGGGCCCTGGCCTCCAGGATGCGCAGGCCGGTGGCGCGCACGTTGTGGTTCTTGCTGAGCGCTTCCTGTACCAGGGCGTCGAGCACGGGATCCTGGAACTGGGTCCACCACTGGTCGTTGGTGTCGGCAAACGAGCCTCCCTTGACCTGGCCGAGGGAGCCCCCCTGCCAAGTGTCGGCGGCGCCGCCCCCGGGTTTGACATAGTCCGGCCCCAGGGTGGTACAGGCGCTCAGCAGCAGGCTGCCGAACAGGGCGACCCCGAGGGGCGCCCTGTGATGAAGGTGACGACTTGGCTTAGGGGGCATCTTGCGGCTCTGCGGCTTGGTTGTCGCCGCCCTGGGGGGCGAGATGGTGTCCGGCCACCCAGGACATGAAGACCTGATAGCCGATGGCGAGCAGGGTGGCACCGACAAACATGCCGAGGATGCCGCTCGATACCATGCCGCCCAGGGCGCCCAGCAAAATGATCGGCATGGGGGCGTCGACACCGCGTCCCAGCAGGATGGGCTTGAGCACGTTGTCAGCCAGGCCGGAGGCAACCAGCATCACGGTGTAGATGATGGCCGGCACGGTGGCGTAGTCGCCGCTGCTCCAGATGTAGATGACGGCGGGGATGAAGATCACTGCGGCCGGGATCTGGGCGATACCGAGGATCAGGGCAACCAGGGCGATGAGGCCGGGTGCCGGGATGCCGGCGATGGCGACCGAGAGACCCAGCAGGATGGCCTGGATAAAGGCGACCCCGATCACCCCCATGGCCACGGCGCGGATGGTCGCGGTGCAGAGGGTGGCGAATTCGTCACCCCGGGCATCGCCCATGACGCGGGTGGAGATGGCCTTGGCGCTCTGATGGCCCGGCATGCCGTAAGCCATGATGATGCCGGCGATGGCGAAGGAGAGGATGAACTGCAGTATGCCGGTCCCCATGCTGGCCACCATGCCGAGCGCCGTCTTGGCGATGTTGCCAATCTTGGGCTGCATGCTCTGGATAAAGGCGGGCAGATCGGTCGCCGCCATGTGCCAGGCGGCATAGAGCTTGTCACCTATGACAGGCCAGCCCGCCACCGACTCCTTGGGCAGGGGAAGTTGCAGGGTGTTGTTCCTCATGTCGTGGATGAGGCCTGTGATGGTGTCGGCCAGCGAGCTGGTCAATATCGCCGTGGGCACCACGATCAGGGCTATGCCTCCCAGCACCAGCAGGGTCGCCGCCCGGCCCTGATGGTTGCCCAGTCGTGCCGCCAGACGCTGGTGAGCGGGATAGAGGGTCACGGCCAGGATCAGAGCCCACAGCATCAGGGTCAGGAAGGGAGAGAATATCCCGTAGCAGATGATAACCAGGGCCAGGATCAGTCCCGCCTTGATAAGTACATCCAGCAACTTGTTAAACAAGCGGCGTTCCAGTTCCGGGTTGGTATCGTATTGCATAGCTGGCTCTCACGGTGGAAGTGACGTTGAATTCATCTCATGGCGTTAATTTCAGCGGGGCATTTTTAAATTCCCTAGCTGTCCCCAAGCTTAACCAGATAACCATTTATAAAATTAAGATGGCTAAATGCCATTGTGTATCAACCTATTAGATGGTGGTTTTGAGGGGACTCACATTCTGATGAATATCAAATATCCCTCTTTTATATTCGCTAGGGAAAGTGCGAATAAGCAGGTCATTTCTTCCCAAGCTGGCTCGCTGATTAAAATTTCGCGGATCCGGGCCGATTGTTCTCCCGTAAACACCTCGAATTAGCCTATTTAGGCCGTTTTTTCGCCATTCCTGGCGTTATTTCCGGTTTTTAGTGAGATCTCTCCCACTGACGTATCATCTGGTCCACCCGAAACAGGTTGGCCAGGGTGAATAACATCGCCAGTTGGTTATCGTTTTTCTGTAGCCCCTTGTATCTGGCTTTCACGAAGCCGAACTGCCGCTTGATGATGCGAAACGGGTGCTCCACTTTGGCCCGGATGCGGGCTTTCATGTATTCGATGTTGATGGCCGTTTTGTTCTTGCGTGGATGCTGTTTCAAGGTTCTTACCTTGCCGGGGCGCTCGGCGATCAGCCAGTCCACATCCACCTCGGCCAGCTCCTCGCGCTGTGGCGCCCCTTGGTAGCCGGCATCGGCTGAGACAAATTGCTCCTCTCCATGCAGCAGATTACCCAGCTGATTGAGGTCATGCTCGTTGGCCGCGGTGGTGACTAGGCTGTGGGTCAGGCCACTCTTGGCATCGACACCAATGTGGGCCTTCATGCCAAAGTGCCACTGATTGCCTTTCTTGGTCTGATGCATCTCCGGATCGCGTTGCTGCTCTTTGTTCTTGGTCGAGCTGGGTGCCTCAATGATGGTGGCATCGACCAAGGTGCCTTGAGTCATCATGACGCCTGCTTCGGCCAGCCAGCGATTGATGGTCTTGAACAATTGGCGGGCCAGTTGATGCTGCTCCAGCAGGTGGCGGAAATTCATGATGGTGGTGCGGTCCGGCAAGGCGCTATCCAGGGATAACCGGGCAAACAGACGCATGGAGGCGATTTCGTACAGAGCATCTTCCATCGCGCCATCGCTCAGGTTGTACCAATGCTGCATGCAGTGAATGCGTAGCATGGTTTCCAGCGGATAAGGTCGCCGGCCATTACCAGCCTTGGGGTAAAACGGCTCGATGACTTCCACCATGTTTTGCCATGGCAGAATCTGCTCCATGCGGGACAAGAAAATCTCTTTTCTGGTCTGACGGCGCTTACTGCTGAATTCACTGTCGGCGAAGGTGAGTTGATGACTCATGATGGCCCTCGGAAATGCGGCTCCGGATGAACATTATGATCTCATATCACAGACTTGTTCGCACCTTCCCTAGTCATTATTTGAATATAGAGCCTGATGATTAATTAGAAAGTTTAATAAATGGTGTTATTTATATTTTTCAGAATAAAGCTTTGCTCATTTATGGTTGTTAGCTGAGTTATCAGTATCTATTTCTGCGGCGCGTCTTGAAGGGCGTGGAAAATATTTTTTGCATCCTCCATGACAGAAATCATACCGGTTATGGGCAGGGGGCGCCGGGCAAGCACGACGTGCTGGCACTGACAGAGTCATCACTTGCGACAGAAGTTAGCGTTTCTGCACGGCTATGGTAGCTTGCTGGTTTTGTTCGGTTGTGGAAAACAGATATGGACGTCAATCCTGCAGCGCTGTCTGGCGGTGCTTCTCGCCTGTCCCGAGTGCGCTGGTGGCAGGCGACACTCGATATTTTGCCCCTCTCCATCTCGGTCATCCCCTGGGGGATATTGTGCGGCGCCCTGGCGCTGCAGGTGGGGTTGAGCCCGCTGCAGGCTCAATGCATGTCGCTGCTGGTCTATGCCGGCGCGGCCCAGCTTTCGGCCACCACTTTGTTCGGGGCGGGCACGCCGCTGCTGCCCATCATGGGGTCGACGGTTGTCATCACCTCCCAGCATCTGCTGTACGGCTTTACCTTTCGCCGTGACGTGCTGCCGCTCTCCCTGCGCTGGCGGGCGAGTCTCGCCTTCTTTCTGACCGACGAGATGTTTGCGGTGGCGCTCAAGGACAGGGAGCACAACGGGCGCTTCGACCCCGCCTATGCCCTGATCGCGGGCTTCGTCTTCTATCTGTTCTGGAATCTGGCGACCCTGCTCGGCATCGCCGCCGGCCAGTACATCGACGGTCTGGATCAGATGGGACTGGATTTCGCCATCGCGGCCACCTTTATCGCCATGACCATTCCCGCCATGAAGAACCTGCCCATGGTGGCGGCGACCCTGGTGAGCGGATCCATGGCGCTGCTCACCAAGCCGTTGTTGGCGGAGGTCTACATCATCGTCTCGGCTCTCTCCGGCATGGTGGTGGGATACGTGCTGCACCGGATGAGGAGATAAGCATGACCTGGCTGATGATAGGCCTGCTGGCCCTGATCACCTTCTGCAACCGCTTCGCCTTCTTCTCGCGCCTGACCCGCTATCAGCCCGGTGCCGAGATGGGGGCCTTCCTCAGCTTCTCGGCCCAGTCGGTGCTGACCGCCATCTGGCTGCCCATCGTCTTCAGTTACGAGCCGGGGCAGGGGATCTCCTGGGATCCCGACTATCTGGCCGCCACCCTGCTGGTGACGGTTCTGACCCTGCTGCGGCTGCCGACCCTGGTGGTGGTCGTGGTCGGCATGGGGGGCTTCTTCCTGCTGCGCTGGTTGGGGGGCGTGGCAGTGCTGTTGTCCTGATGGCGAACGGGGCGTGATCCCGCATGGCGGATGTCATTTATTGACATCCGCCATGTTGCCAATGTCACTTCAAAAAAAGGCCTTCAAAGGGTAAGGATATGGTGTCATCTGTATAGGAGCGCCCCATGTCTTTCACCCAAGCCTGCCAGCGTATCGTTCGCGATCCCCTGCTGTCACCGGCCCAGAAGAGCCACGCCCTGGCGCTGGCCGCCGAAAATGCCCTGCCCTATCCCGACCTGCCCGAGGCGGTAAGCGAGGCGATGGCGCAGGGGTTTATCTGCGACATGTTCGAAGGGCATGCTCCCTACAAACCTCGCTATGTGTTGCCCGATTATGAACGTTTCCTCCGTCAGGGTTCCGCCTGGCTGGAGCTGGCCCCGCCACAGGACTTTGACGAGGCGCTCGATGCCCTGCGCATCCTTTATCACCATGTTCCCTCCGTCACCGGCATGCCGGTCTGGCTGGGGCGGCTCGATCATCTGCTGCTGCCTTTCGTCGGCGGGCTGGATGACGATGCGCTCTATCGCAAGCTGAAAGCATTCTGGATCTATCTGGATCGGGTGCTGCCGGATGCCTTCATGCACGTCAACATTGGCCCTGATGACAACCGTCTGTGCCGCCTGATCCTGCGCATCGACGGCGAGCTCAAGCAGGTGGCGCCGAATCTGACCCTGTTCCACGATCCTGCCGTGACGCCGGAGGCGCTGCTGTTGCAGGGGGTGAAGAATATCGCCAGTTGCAGCAAGCCCCACATCGCCAACTACCCGATCCACAGCGCGACCTTCGACGAGCGCGGCTTTGGCATCGTCAGTTGCTACAACGCCCTGCCGCTGGCCGGTGGCGCCAACACCCTGGTGCGCATTTCCCTCAAGCGGGTGGCCGAACAGGCGCAGGGGATAGACGATTTTCTCGGTTGCCTGCTGCCCCACTACTGTCGCCTCGCCTCCCAGTTGATCACGGCGCGCGCCGCGTTTCTGCACAGTGAGTCCGGCTTCTTCGAGAGCTTCCTGATCAAGGAAGGACTGCTGGAAGAGGCGCGCTTCGTCCCCATGTTTGGCATCTATGGCATGGCGGAGGCGGTCAATATCCTGATGGACAAGGAGAATCTGCCGGATCGCTACGGCCGTGAGGAGGAGGCGAACCAGCTCGGCTATCGCATCTCTGCCCAGCTCGCCCGTTACGTGCAGGAGACGCCTCAGCCCCACGCCTGGCGGGGCCATGCGCTGCTTCACTCTCAGGGCGGTCTCAGCGTGGATGTGGACGTGACCCCGGGAGTGCGCATTCCCTATGGTCAGGAGCCGGATCCCGCCAGCCATGTGCTGGCCCTGGCGCCCCATCACGGCTTCTACCACTCGGGGATCAGCGAGATCCTCACCCTGGATCCCACCATTCGCCAGAATCCGCAGGCGTTGCTGCAACTGTGCAAGGGAGCACTCGCTATAGGTATGCGGGAGTTCACCGCCAACGTGGCGGACAGCGATCTGGTGCGGGTGACCGGCTACATGATCCGCAAAAGCGATGTGGCCCGTTTTGCCGAAGAGGGTTCGCGGCTGCAGACCACCTGTCTCGGTGCCGAGGCGAGCAAGGTGACCGCCATTCGCCAGCGGGCGGCGCGGGTCATCGCCCATGAGGCGCTCGTCAGCGAACTGTGAATGGCGGCGACATGAAAGATAGCGCCAGGCAGTGCAGCGCCCGGGTCAGCCGGGTGTTGCCCTTCTCCTGCGTCGACGGGCCGGGCAACCGTCTGGTGCTGTTTCTGCAGGGGTGCAATTTCAACTGCCCAAGTTGCCACAACCCCCACACCATAGGCTTGTGCGATCACTGCGGTGACTGCGTGTCAGGTTGCCCAAGCGGGGCCCTGACCCTGGATGAAGGCGGGGTGAGCTGGCAGGAGGCGCTTTGTACCGATTGCGATGCCTGTCTGGATATCTGCCCCCGCAGGGCCAGCCCCAAGACCTGCATCATGACGGTGGCCGAGGTGCTGGCCCTGCTGCGCCGCTACGGCCCATTGCTTACCGGCATTACCGTCTCCGGCGGCGAGGCGACGACCCAGCTCCCCTTCGTGATCGCCCTGTTCACCGCCATCAAGCAGGCGCAGGATCTGGCGCACCTGACCTGCCTGCTCGACAGCAATGGATCTCCGGCGGAAACCGGCTGGCGGCGACTGTTGCCCGTGCTCGATGGCGCCATGATCGATCTGAAGGGGTGGCGAGAGTCGGTACATCTCTCCTTGACCGGCTATGGCCGCGAGCGGGTGCTGGCCTCGCTGCAACTGCTGGCGGAGGAGGGCAAGCTGGCCGAACTGCGCCTGCTCCATGTGCCGGGGCGCAGCGATTTTCTCGATGAGCAGGGGGAGCTGGCGCCTGACCTGGTCGCCTTCTTGCGGCGATTGGGATCTGTGCCCATCCGCCTCAACGGTTTTCGTCACCACGGGGTGCGCGGCGAGGCACGAAACTGGCCGCAGGCATCCCGCAGCGAACTGGTCTTGCTGGCCAATCGGCTAACCGGGATCGGTTTGGGGCCAGTCTCGTTGCCAGCCTTGATGAGTGAGTAGTTATCCGGATCTGCCGGGCAGGATAAAGGCTGCAACTGTGATTTCTGTCTATTGGTCGGGGAGCCGGACGGCGGCTAGAATATCGGCCATTCTCCCTCAATGACAGATAATCATGAGTGAAAGCAAGGCGTTATATCGGGTTCAGTTCATTTGCCACAGCGAGCGCTATGAGGTGTATGTGCGCGAGGTCAATCAGGGGCAGCTGTTCGGCTTTATCGACATTGCAGATTTTGTCTGGGACACCCACTCGGCTCTCATCGTCGACCCCAGCCACGAGAAGCTCAAGAGCGAATTTGCCGATGTGCGCCACACCCTGATCCCCATGCACCAGGTGCTGCGTATCGATGAGGTGCAAAAACAGGGGGCTGCCCGCATCACCGAGCTTGGCAACAACGTCTCTCCCTTCCCCGGTCCCATCTATACCAAGCGTCCCTGATAGCCGGGGTCATGTTTCGCCCAGCCTGAATATGACTTGCCGCCCGCTCAGGGCGGCGAGAGAGCCCGCCCCAGCGCCAGGATCCGTTGCCGGAACCAGTTGCGTGCCGAACTCTCTCCGGTCGGGCCATACCACACCAGGCTGTGGCTCACCTTGCCGTAATCGAACGGGGCGGGACGCAGCGCCAGATCCGCCTGCTTTGCCATGTGGGCGGCCCAGCCGCCGACGGCGGTGAGGATCAGATCCGTCCCGGGCAGCAGGGCTGCCGCGCTGGAAAAATCCGGCATGGTTGCGCCAATTTGGCGCCTTACCTGCTGCTGGGCCAGGCTCTGCTCGAAGAAGGGATTGGCCAGTTCACTGTCGCGAATGGCGATATGGCGCCAGCTCAGGTAGGCGTCGAGATCCCAGTGTCGCGCCAGGGCCGGGTGATTTCGGCGCAGCAGGCAGACGAGCTTCTCTTCCCGCAGGGTTTCCCATACCAGCCCGGATTGGCGGGGCGGGGGCTGGCTCTGATCATGGGGCAGGATCACGAAATCGAGCTTGCCCGCGACCAGCGCCTCCAGCCCCTGTTCATCCTTGTTCCAGATCTCGGGAACCAGCCCGGGCACCTCCTGCATCAGCTGACCCAGAATGGGGCCGACCGGCCAGGTCATCATGCTCTCCCGCATCCCCAGGCGCAGGGTGCCCTGCCACTGCAGAGGGTCGAAGGCGTTTTGCTGGGTCAGGCCGCTCAGCTCGCTCAGCAGCCGGTGCAGGGTAGGCGCCAGCCGTTCGGCGAAGGGGGTGAGCAGCAACTGGTTGCCCTGGCGGTAGAGCAGCTGGTCACCGAGCAGTTCCCGCAACTGGTTGAGGGTCTTGCTGACGGTGGAAGGGGTGGTGCAGAGTCGCTCAGCGCAGCGGGTGACGCTCTGGCAGTCGAGCAGCAGGTGCAGGGTGACCAGATGGCGTCCTCCCAATCGGGACAGGGCAATCAGATCCATAAAGGCTCCTGAAAGAGGATGAAAGCGAAAAGAATCGACAAGCTGCCTACGGTACTGGCGAGCGCCAAGGTTGGGAAGTCAATTCGGGGTGACTGGATGGCGTACTCATGTTTGGGCGGGAGAGGGCAATCAGGTATCTGATGACTTCTGAAGCTGCATAAAGCGGGCAGGGGACAAGAAAAAGCCCCGCCAAAGCGGGGCTGACGGGATTAGCCCTGGAGCACGGCGGCCATGGCATCGGCCACGTAGTCGACGTTGCGGCTGTTGAGGCCGGCCACGCACATGCGACCGGAGCGCACCAGGTAGACGGCGAACTCCTCGCGCAGGTGGTCGACCTGCTCCGGCGTGAAGCCGGTGTAGCTGAACATGCCGCGCTGGTTGATGAAATAGCTGAAGTCGCGGCCTGGCACCTTGGCGCTCAGCACTTCGTAGAGCTTCTGGCGCATCCCCTTGATGCGGGTGCGCATCTCGGTCACCTCATCCACCCACATGGCGTGCAGCTCGGGCTGGCTCATCACGGCCGCGGTGATCTGGCCGCCGTGGGTGGGGGGGCTGGAGTAGTTGCGGCGCACGGTGGCCTTCATCTGGCCCAGCACCCGGCTTGCCTCTTCGGCGCTCTGGCAGATGACAGACAGGCCGCCGCAGCGCTCGCCGTAGAAGGAGAGGTTCTTGGAAAACGAGTTGCTGACGAAGAAGCTGACGCCGGCGGCGACCATGGCACGAATGGCGTAGGCGTCCTCCTCCAGGCCGTCGCCGAAGCCCTGATAGGCGATATCCATAAAGGGGATCAGCTGGCGTTCAACTACGAGCGTGATGACCCGATCCCACTGGGCGCGGGAGAGATCCACCCCGGTCGGGTTGTGGCAGCAGGGGTGCAGCAGCACGATGCTTTGCGGCGGCAGCTGGTTCAGACAGTCGATCATGGCGTCGAAACGGACGCCGCCGGTGGCCGCATCATAGTAGGGGTAGTCGTGCACCTTGATGCCGGCCCCCTCGAACATCGCCTTGTGGTTGTCCCAGGTGGGGTTGCTCACCCACACCTCGGAGGTTGGGAAGTAGCGCTTGAGCAGATCGGCGCCGATCTTGAGGGCGCCCGAGCCACCAATGGTCTGGATGGTGGCGATCCGCCCCGCCTTGACCGCCTCGTGGTCGGCGCCAAACAGCAGGTGCTGCACCGCAGTGCGGTAGTTGGCGGCACCCTCCATCGGCTGGTAGGGACGCGGGGCCGGGGCGGCGGCGCGCTGGGCCTCGGCCTGCTGCACCGACGGCAGCAGCGGGATACGACCCTGCTCGTCGTAATAGAGACCGATCCCCAGGTTCACCTTCTGCTCACGGGTGTCTTTGTGAAAGGTCTCGACCAGGGTCAGGATGGGGTCGCCAGCGTAGGCGTCGACGTGTTCAAACATGGGGGGTCCTTGCGAAATAAAATCCAGATGATGGCGATCAATGATCGGCGGTCATCATGGCGTAAAGCGGGCGAGGGCTCAAGCCCGGCGCACGTGGGGATGGCGGCTTCAGGCGATCATTTGCGGGCCGGGGGCTCCCCGATTATTTCAGGTAGGATCGCAGGACGCTGACCACCTGGTCGAGATCTTCCATGCGCTCGGCCGGAGTGGCTTCTGCGGCGCCGAGATGCTCGCGCATATGGCCCTCCAGCACCTCCAGCATCAGGCCGTTGACGGCGCCGCGAATGGCCGCGATCTGCTGCAGGATGGCGGCGCAGTCGCTCTCCTGCTCCAGGGCATGCTCCAGTGCGCTGGCCTGGCCCTTGATGCGGCGAACCCGCGTCAGCAGCTTCTTCTTGCCGTGAATGGTGTGTGACATCAGGATCCTCTCGATCGATAAAACTATACTGGGGTATAGTATATGGCATGTCCCGCATCAGGAGAAATCCATGTCATCCCTCGCCTCGTCCCACTGCCATCAACCCGTCATTCACGAGGGGAATCCGCTCGCCGAACGCAAGACCCGCTGGGCCGTGCTGCTCACCGTCATCATGATGGTGGCCGAAATCGGGGGCGGCTGGTGGTTCAACTCCATGGCCCTGCTGGCCGACGGCTGGCACATGAGCTCCCATGCCCTGGCACTGGGCCTGTCGGTGTTGGCCTATCGGGCGGCGCGTCACTTCGCGCGGGATCACCGCTTCTGCTTCGGCACCTGGAAAATTGAGGTGCTGGGGGGCTTCACCAGCGCCCTGATGCTGGTGGGGGTGGCCCTGCTGATGTTGGTGGAGTCGGGGGAGCGGCTGCTCCACCCGAGCGAGATCCACTACCAGCAGGCGATCGCCATCGCCCTGCTGGGCCTGCTGGTCAACCTGGCCTGCGCCTGGCTGCTCAAGGACGACCACGGCCATCACCATCACGGCCATGATCACCACGGTCACGCCCATCATGGCCATGATCATCACGATCATCATGGTCATGGGGACTTGAACCTGCGCGCCGCCTATATCCACGTGCTGGCGGACGCCGCCACCTCGGTGCTGGCCATTCTGGCCCTGGTGGGGGGCATGTTGTGGGGAGCCGACTGGCTGGATCCCGTGATGGGCATAGTGGGGGCCGGTCTGGTGGGGGTTTGGGCTGTCGGGCTGCTGCGCCAGACCGGGCGGGTGCTGCTGGACGCCGAGATGGACGACCCCGTGGTGGCGGAGATCCGCGAAGTGATCGCAGAGCTGCCCGATACCGAGATCCGCGATCTCCACGTGTGGCGGGTGGGGCAGGCGCAGTATGCCTGTGTGCTGTCCCTGCTGATGGCGGCGCCTCTGTCGGCTGAAGAGATTCGCGAGCGGCTCGCCATCCACGAAGAGCTGGTGCATGTGACCATAGAGGTCAACGGCCATTGAGCCTCAAGGGGGTCATCGACCCCCGCATCCCAACCGCGACCACCAGGTTGCGGCACTGGGGGCGTGAGTGTGCTACCTCTTTCTCTCTCCTGATTTGTTGCTGGAAAGCCTCCTGTGGACGGAGGCTTGTTCGCCGCAGAGTGCTTCGCCCGCATTATTCATCCTGATTTAAATATGTGACTCCACACATCTGGTCGGCCTTGATTCCAGGGTGGGTAATATGCAGAATGCAAACGGCAATAGTTCTCACTCTAACTACCTCAAGGAATGGATGATGAAAATGAAGATGTTGGCACTGGCTTTTTCTGCGTTGGCGGCTCAATCGGCTTTTGCAGCAGGGGAAGTGAATGTCTACTCCAACCGCCAGGATGAGCTGATCAAGCCCATCATCCAGCAATTCGAGAAAGAGTCGGGCATCAAGGTCAATGTGGTGTTCGCCAAAGAGGGTCTGAACGAGCGTCTGGAGCGGGAAGGCAAGCTCTCCCCGGCGGATCTGATGCTGACCGTCGACATCAGCCGGCTGACCGATCTGGTGGACAAGGGCCTGGTGCAGCCGGTAGACAGCAAGATCCTGCAGGAGAACATCCCCTCCATCTATCGTGATCCGGAGAACCGCTGGTTCGCCCTCACCACTCGCGTGCGCGCCATCTATTCCAGCAAGGAGCGCCTCGGCAAGCTGGACACCATCAGCTACGAAGATCTGGCAAAACCTGAATTCAAAGGGAAAATTTGTACTCGCAGCGGCAAGCATGAGTACAATGTGGCCCTGGTCTCCTCCATGATCGCTCATCACGGCATGGCGGATGCAAAAACCTGGCTGGAAGGGGTCAAGGCCAACCTGGCTCGCAAGCCGCAGGGCAACGACCGGGATCAGGTCAAGGCGATCAAGGATGGCATCTGTGATGTCTCCCTGGGCAACAGCTACTACCTGGGCGCCATGCTGAAGGATCCGGCGCAGAAGTCCTGGGCCGATGCCGTCTATATCAACTTCCCTAACCAGGGGGATCGCGGCGCCCACGTCAACGTGAGCGGCGTGGCCATGACCAAGTATGCCAAGAACAAAGAGGCTGCCCAGAAGCTGATGGAGTTCCTGGCCAGCGACACCGCCCAGCACATGTATGCTGACGTGAATGCCGAGTATCCGGTCAAGGCCGGGGTCGAGCCTTCCGCCATGGTCAAGTCCTGGGGCAGTTTCAAGTCTGACCCCATTCCGGTCAGCGATTACGCCAAGCACCGCAAGGACGCCTTGCAACTGCTGGATGAAGTGAAATTCGACTTGTAATCAGATGGGGCCAACGGCCCCATCAACATCTGTGGACACATGAAAAATTTTGGATGGATTACCGGCAGCTGGGCCACCGCCCTGCTGCTGGCTTTGCCGGTGCTTGCCCTCGTCTTCTCCGCCTTCTCGGCTGACGGAGATCTGTTTCGCCATCTCGCCGATACGGTGCTTCCCGCTTATCTTGGCAATACCCTGGGGCTGGTTATCGGGGTGGTGCTGCTCAGCCTGCTGTTCGGCGTGCCCACCGCCTGGCTGGTCGCCATGTGTCAGGTGCCGGGGCGCCGTGCCCTGCAGTGGGCCTTGATGCTGCCCATGGCTATGCCCTCCTACATAGTGGCTTATGTCTACACGGATCTGCTCGACTACTCGGGTCCGCTGCAGGCGGGGCTGCGCACCCTGTTTGACTGGCAATCCCCCGCCGATTACTGGTTTCCGGCCATCCGCTCCCTCGGTGGCGCCGCCTGGGTGCTGGCGCTGGTGCTGTTTCCCTACGTCTATCTGCTGACCCGCGCCTCCTTTCTGGAGCAGTCGGTCAGCCTCATTCACTCCAGCCGTCTGCTGGGTTGTACCCCCTGGCAGAGTTTTCGCCGCCTCAGCCTGCCGCTGGCGCGCCCGGCCATCATGGTGGCGGTATCGCTGGTGGCGATGGAGACCCTGGCCGATTTTGCCACCGTCCACTTCTTTGCCATCAACACCCTGACCACGGCGGTCTACGACACCTGGCTCGGCTATGGCAGTTTGGCCACCGCCGCCAAGCTCTCCTGCCTGATGCTGCTGGCGGTAGTGCTGCTGATCGCGATGGAGCGTCGCTCTCGCCAGCGCCAGCAGGTGTTCCAGAAGTCGATGGGTCACGAGCAGCCGCTGCGCTACCCGCTCAAGGGGGCGCGCCGCTGGCTGGCTGCGATCTGGTGCTGGGGGCTGGTGCTAGCTGGTTTCGGCCTGCCGTTCGTCATCCTGCTGGATTATGGGGTGCGCTACTTCGAACTCTCCTGGACGCCGGAGTTTGTCCGCTTCGCTGGCAACAGCCTGCTCATCTCGGCGCTGACCGCCCTGCTGGCCATGGGGATCGCCCTGCTGCTCGGTTTCTTCCGTCGCCTCGACGGTGGAGTCAAAAGCCTGCTGCCCCTTCGCATCGCGGCCATGGGCTACGCCATGCCGGGTACAGTGCTCGCCATCGGGGTGCTGGTGCCGCTGACGGCCCTCGATTTTGGTATCAACGATCTGGCCGAGTGGCTCGGCCGTCAGGGCCCGGGCCTGCTGCTGACCGGTACCCTCACCGCCATCGTGTTCGGTTATCTGGTGCGCTTCGTGGCCATCGCCATCGGCTCGGTGGAGAGCAGCATGGGCAAGATCTCCCCCAGCCTCGACATGGCTGCCCGCTCCCTGGGACAGGGAGATGGCGGCATGCTGCGGCGGGTGCATCTGCCGCTGGTGCGCCGCGGCCTGTTTGCCGGTGCCATGCTGGTGTTCATCGAAGCCATGAAGGAGCTGCCCGCCGCCCTGCTGCTGCGGCCGTTCAACTTCGATACCCTGGCGACCCATGTCTACCAGTTCGTGTCGGACGAGATGCTGGAACGGGGGGCGCTCGGCGCCATCGTCATCGTGCTGGTGGGCCTGTTGCCGCTCATCTGGGTCAACCGCAGCCTGGATGGCCCGGGCCACTGACCCCGAAAACATGTTATAAACAGCGCCACCCCGCACTGGCGCGGATGGTCGACCGGCCACGGCCGGTTTGAATCAAAAGCATATGAGGATGTAAGTCGTGTCTTGCCTGCAGGTTGAGAATGTCAGCTGCCGTTACAACGGTCGCAATGTGCTGGAACAGCTGTCCCTGACGGTGGCCGACAACGAGATCGTCTGTCTGCTGGGGGCTAGCGGTTGTGGCAAGACCACCTTGCTCAAGGCCATCGCCGGTCTGATGCCACTGGCCGAGGGGGCGATCCGCCTGGGCGACACCCTGCTGGACGGGCCGGGGGCGAGTGTGCCGCCCGAGGCGCGCAACATCGGCATGATCTTCCAGGATTACGCCCTCTTCCCCCATCTGACGGTAGCGGACAACGTTGGCTTCGGGCTGACCCGGCTCGATCGTTCGGCTCGCCAGCAGCAGGTGGAAGAGGCGCTGGCGCTGGTCAACCTGCAGGGGCTGGGGGATCGCTATCCGCACCAGCTCTCCGGTGGCCAGCAGCAGCGGGTCGCCATCGCCCGCGCCCTGGTGTGCAAACCCAGGCTGATGCTGCTGGATGAACCCTTCTCCAACATCGACACCCAGGTGAGAATGAAGCTGATCCTCGAGATCCGCGCCCTGCTCAAGCAGCAGGGGATCGGCGCCATCTTCGTCAGTCACAGCAAGGAGGAGGCGTTCGCCTTCGCCGATCGACTGGCGCTGTTCCGGGCCGGTCATATCGAGCAGGTGGGCCAGCCGGAGCAGCTCTACCGCCGCCCGCAGAACCGCTTCGTGGCGGAGTTTCTCGGTGGGGTCAACTATCTGGCCGCCGAAGTGGTGGACAGCCACTGCGTGCAGACTGCGCTTGGCGTGGTGTGCGGCACCGAGCCCCACGGTCGGGCGGTGGGCGAGCGGGTGCAGCTGATGCTCAGGCCCCAGCAACTGTCGCTGGAGGCTGCGGTCGGTGGCGAGCTGAAAGTGCTGGAACAGCAATTCCTCGGCCACCACTGCCGGGTGATATTCGACATCCAGGGGCAGCGGCTGGAGGCGAGCATAGGCGAACCCCTCGCCGGTGAGCGGGCGCGGGTCAACATTGCCCCCCATGCGCTGGTGCTGTTTGATCCATTGCCGTGACAGACCTGATATCGTTGTGAAATCAAGGAACTGACCCGATAGCGGTTTATAATCGCGCCATGCCCATTGCCCATACAGGGGAGAGATACATGAAAGCCCAAGCCGGGATCTGTGCAGAGCCGAATCTGCATGCCCTCTATCTGATGTTCAATCGTACCGGTGATGCAGCCGAGCTGGTTGCCCGTCTGGCCAAGATGCCTGCCCTGTGGGAGGCCGTCGCCGCCGATTTTCCCGATGCCGGTTTCAGCGGTCTGGTCGCCGTCGGCGCCGATGCCTGGGATGACCTCTATCCCGCTGCCCGTCCTCCCCAGTTCCGCGGCTTCATGGCCCAGTCCGCCAATGGTCAGGAGGCGCCCAATACCCCATTCGATCTCTTCGTCCAGCTGCGTGCCGATCGGGTCGATGTGCTGCATCACGCCGGTCAGCGCGTGATGGCGCTGCTGGCCGGGCTGGTGGAGCTTGCCGAAGAGGTGCGCGGTTTCCGCAATCTGGATTGTCGCGATCTGACCGGTTTCGTCGACGGCACCGAGAACCCGCAGGATGACCACCGCGCCGAAGTGGCGTTGATCGACGGTGGCGAATTTGCCGGTGGCTCCTACGTCCACGTCCAGCGCTGGGTACACGCCATGAGCGACTGGGAGAAGCTGGCCCTGAAGGATCAGGAAGACATCATCGGTCGCACCAAGGCCGACAACATCGAATACGAGTCGGCCGACAAGCCGCTGACCTCCCACATCAAGCGGGTCAACCTCAAGACTCCGAAGGGGGAGTCCATGGAGATCCTGCGCCAGAGCATGCCCTGGGGCACCATGACCGAGCAGGGGCTCTACTTCATCTCCTGCTGCCGCACACCGCTGCACTTCAACGCCATGCTGGCCAGCATGTACAAGGGGGAGGGCAGCCATTTCGACCATCTGCTGCGCTTCACCAGGGCGGTGACAGGGGCGGCCTTCTTCGCGCCATCGGTCGACTTTTTGCTGGCCCGGGGCCGTTAAGTCCGAACTGGCAACAAGCCCGAATCAGCAGAGAGTGCAGATAACAAAAATCCCGGCCAAGGCCGGGATTTTTCGTTCAGGTCGGGTCGTCAGGCCTGATTAAGGGGTCTGTTCGAACAGCTCGAGGGCGGAGAGATAGAGCTCTTCGATGTCGGTATCGCTGGTGGGGGTGATGAAGATGGTGTCATCACCGGCGATGGTGCCGAGGATCCCTTCCGCCTTGCCGAGGGAGTCGAGCAGACGAGCGATCAGCTGGGCCGCACCCGGACTTGTGTGGATCACCACCAGGGCGCCGTTGTGGTCGACGTCCAGCACCAGGTTCTTGAGCGGGCTGGAGGTGGTGGGCACGCCCAGTTCCACCGGCAGGCAGTAGACCATCTCCATCTTGGCATTGCGGGTGCGAACGGCGCCGAAGCGGCTCAGCATGCGCGATACCTTGGACTGGTTGATGTTCTCGAAGCCCAGCTCTTGCAGGGCGGTAACGATTTCTGCCTGGGAGCCGAATCGCTCTTCTTTCAGCAAGGCTTTAAAGGCCTTGGCCAGTTTTTCTTGCTTGTCGTTGTGTTTCATCTTGGTCTCACGAATGAGGAGGTGTAGCGGCCTGCGAGAGGGCAGGCGGCAGATACGAACAGCGCGGCCATTTTGCATTCATATGCCGATTTTTGCAAGGAAGCGGCGCTTGTTCTGCATATTGATTCAAAAATGGCTTGCGCGAGCCTTGATAAGGGGTAGAATCAGGACGAAATTTTGCAAACTTATTCAATTTGGTTGTATGGGTATTGAATTAGTCGGTATCGAAAAATCCTGGCACAAGGTGCCGGTGTTGCAACAGGTCAGTTTCCGGACCGCACCCGGCGAGACCCTGGTATTACTGGGGCCGAGCGGCGCGGGCAAGAGCTCCCTGTTGCGAATGATGAATCTGCTGGATACGCCGGATGCCGGTGTGCTGCGCATTGGCGAGAGTGAATTTTCTTTCCCGAGCGCTCTGTCTGCCGCCGATTTCAATCGCCAGTCACAACTGTTGCGGCGCAAGGTGGGCATGGTGTTCCAGCAGTACAATCTGTGGCCCCACCTCACGGTCATGGAGAATCTCATTGAGGCGCCGATCAAGGTGCTCGGCATGAGCAAGGTGGCGGCCATCGAGAAGGGGGCCTATCTGCTGGCCCAGCTGCAACTGGCCGACAAGCGCGATGCCTGGCCGGCCCGTCTCTCCGGTGGTCAGCAGCAGCGGGTGGCCATTGCCCGCACCCTGATGATGGATCCGGAGGTCCTGCTGTTTGACGAACCGACGGCGGCGCTCGATCCCGAGATCACCAAGGAGGTGGCCGAGATCATTCGCAACCTGAGCCAGACCGGCATCACCCAGGTGGTGGTGACCCACGAGGTGGAATTCGCCCGCAAGGTGGCCAGCCAGGTGATCTATCTGGAGAAGGGGCGGATCATAGAATCAGGTAGTGCCGCCATTTTCCAATCTCCGCAGACCAGCCGGTTTGCCGAATTCTTGATGCATTGATATTGAGTCGATAAGGAAGCTGTCATGAAAAAGAGTCTGTTGCTGGTTGCCGCCATGGGGCTGCTGAGCACCCAGGTGCTGGCGAAAGAGATCAAGTTCGCCACCGAGGCGACCTATGCGCCGTTCGAATATCTGGATGAGAAGAACGAGTTCCAGGGGTTTGACATCGATCTGGCCCGCGCCATCTGTGCCCAGGCCAAGCTCGAGTGCAGCTTCCACAACCAGGCCTTCGACAGCCTGATCCCCAGCCTCAAGTTCCGCCGCTATGATGCCGCCATCGCCGCCATGGACGTGACCCCGGAGCGGGCCGCCCAGGTCGACTTCTCCGACATCTATTACGAGAACTCGGCGGTATTCGTGGCCAAGAAGGATGCCTTCAAGCAGCCGGAAGAGATGGTGGACAAGACGATCGGCGTGCAGAACGGCACCTCCCACCAGTCTTATCTGGTGGACAACTGGGTCGGCAAGGGGTTGCTCACAGTCCCTTACGCCAGCTATCAGAGTGCCTTCCTCGACATGATGAATGGCCGCACCGACGGGGTCTTTGCCGATACCGCAGTCGCTGCCGACTGGCTCAAGCAGCACAAGGACTACGCCGTGGTCGGAGAGCCTGTGACCGATGACAAGTACTTCGGTACCGGCTTTGGCATCGCGGTGGCCAAGGGCAACCAGGAGCTGCTGACCAAGCTGAACAAGGGGCTGGCCGACATCAAGGCCAACGGCACCTATCAGAAGATCTTCGACAAGTACTTCGCCCAGTAAGCCATGTTGAGCCTGTTGTTGGACGCAGCCTGGATGACCCTCGGGCTGGCCTTGGCATCACTGGTCGGGGGTATGGTGCTGGCGCTGGCGTTTAGCGCCGCCGAGCTCAGCAAGCGCCGTTGGCTGGTGTGGCCGGTGGCCACGCTCACCACCCTGATACGCGGTCTGCCCGAGCTGCTGGTGGTGCTCTTCATCTACTTCGGCTCGACCCAGGTGCTGTTTCTCATCACAGGTGAGTATGTGGAGTTCAGCCCGTTCGCCTGTGGCGTGCTGGCGCTCTCTCTGCTGTTCGCCAGCTACGCGACCCAGACCCTGCGGGCGGCACTCAATGCGGTGCCCGCAGGGCAGCGGCTGGCGGCGCTGGCGCTGGGCCTTGGCAAGGGCCACATCTTCTTTCGCATCGTGCTGCCCCAGGCCTGGCGCCACGCCCTGCCGGGGCTGGGCAACCAGTGGCTGGTGCTGCTGAAAGACACGGCCCTGGTCTCCCTCATCGGGGTCAACGAGATGATGCGCCAAGCCCAGATGGCGTCGGCCAGCACCTATCAACCCTTCACTTGGTATGCTGCCGCCGCACTCATCTACCTGGCCATCAGCCTGGTGAGCGAATACGGCCTTGGCCTCGCGGCCCGTTATACCCGCCGCTACGGAGGCTAATCGATGCAAGAGTATCTAATCACCCTGCTGGGGGGTCTGCTGACCACCTTGGAGCTGACCCTGTTCAGTCTGTTGCTCGGTATCACGCTGGCGCTGCTGATGACCTGGGTGCTGGAGCGGCGCATCCCGCTGGCGACCCAGTTGGTGCAGCTGTGGGTGCTGATCTTCACCGGCACGCCGCTGCTCATCCAGATCTTCCTCATCTACTACGGGCCCGGCCAGTTCGAGTGGCTTAAACAGAGCCCGCTCTGGCCGCTGCTCAAGCAGCCCTGGTTTTGTGCCGTGCTGGCACTCGGCCTGAACACGGCTGCCTATTCGACCCGCTTGTTCAAGGGGGCACTCGACGCCATTCCGGCTGGTGAGGTGGAGGCGTGCCGCGCGCTGGGGTTTTCGGCGGGGCAGACCCTGTGGATGAAGGTGCGTCATGCGGCGCGGCGACTGGTGCCCGCCTACTCCAACGAGGTGATCCTAGTGCTCAAGGGCAGTTCGCTGGCCAGTACCATCACCATCATGGACATCATGGGGCTGGCCCAGCGTCTCAACGCCCAGACCTATGACACCCTGGCGGTGTTCGGCGTCGCGGGTGCCCTCTACCTGGCTATGAACGGATTGTTAACAATTGGTTTTCGCTGGTGTGAACGGCGAGCCCTCGCCTTCCAGAGCTGAAACCAGTCAATCTACCTCTTTGTGGTGAGGGGTGATGCAGGGAATCTGTGCTTCCCCTCCAATTTTTCGCATTTTTCCCCATTTTTATTCGCCGCCTGTCTTCTGGTTCACATAACCCGTTATTGCAACTGTTATCAGATTGTTTTTTATGGGGGGATCCATTAAGGTTGGGCGCACAACAACAAACAACCTTAAACCTACGCTTAAACATGGAGTTGATCATGAAAGTTGCCGTTCTGGGTGCCGCTGGTGGCATCGGTCAAGCCCTCGCTCTGCTGTTGAAAAATCGTCTGCCTGCCGGTTCCGAACTGAGCCTGTATGACATCGCTCCCGTGACCCCGGGTGTTGCCGTTGATCTGAGCCACATCCCCACCGACGTGGCCATCAAGGGCTTCTGCGGTGAAGACCCGACTCCCGCCCTGGCCGGTGCCGACGTGGTGCTGATCTCTGCCGGTGTGGCGCGCAAGCCGGGGATGGATCGCTCCGATCTGTTCAACATCAACGCCGGTATCGTCAAGAACCTGGTAGAGAAGTGTGCGGCGACCTGCCCGAAAGCCCTGATCGGCATCATCACCAACCCGGTCAACACTACCGTCGCCATCGCCGCCGAAGTGCTGAAAAAAGCCGGTGTCTATGACAAGCGTCGCCTGTTCGGTGTCACCACTCTGGACGTGATCCGTGCCGAGACCTTCGTGGCCGCCGCCAAGGGCCTGAATGTCGACAACGTGCGTGTCAACGTGATCGGTGGCCACAGTGGTGTGACCATTCTGCCGCTGCTCTCCCAGGTTGAAGGGGCCTCCTTCACTGCCGAGGAAGTGGCTGCCATGACCAAGCGTATCCAGAATGCCGGCACCGAAGTGGTAGAAGCCAAGGCGGGTGGCGGCTCCGCAACCCTCTCCATGGGTCAGGCTGCCTGCCGTTTCGGTCTGTCGCTCATCAAGGGTCTGAAGGGCGAAGCCAACGTCATCGAGTGCGCCTATGTGGAAGGCAATGGCGAGCACGCTACCTTCTTCGCCCAGCCGGTGCTGCTCGGCAAGAACGGTGTCGAGACCGTGCTGGACTACGGCAAGCTGAGTGCCTTCGAGCAGGAAGCGATGGAAGGCATGCTGGCTACTCTGAAAGCCGATATCCAGCTGGGTGTCGACTTCGTCAAATAAGGGGTTCATCCTCGCGCAAAGGGAGCTTCGGCTCCCTTTTGTTTTATTGGGCAAGGTGACAGGCTAAGGGGAGCGGGATTTTGGCCGATAACAGAGAGCAGCAGGAGATCCCTATGATGAAACCCCTTACGCTTCTTGTTCTGAGCATTCTGTTTACCTCGCCCTTGTACGGCGCCGAGGCGGTGTCGGCTGCTGCGCCAAGCGAGACGCCCGCTGTTGCTGTCGTGGCCCCTGCTGCGAGTGCAGCTGCGCCTGTCCCCTCTGCCGCGACCCCGAGTGCTCCCGTGTTGTTGCCGGCAGAACCCCTGTCGCCTGCGGCAACAAGCAGTGCTGCACCTACTTCAGCGGCCGCTCCCTTGCCACAGGCAACACCGGCTCCTGTCGTGACGCCGCTGTCGGTCGGCGAGTTGCAAGCGGTGCCCCTCTATCGCCAGGACGAGCTGCTCAACTGGATTGAACAGGGGCGCCATCTCAAACAGGTCAAACAGGACCGCTGTCAGTTGACCCAGGATATCGAGGCGCGGGCCTCGGTGATGAAGATACCGGCCTATCAGTTCCTGTGGGGCGATATGCTGGCCTGGGGAGTTTGCACCAAGTCCAATGCCGAGCTCGGGGTGCAATATATGTGGGAGGCAGCCAATCAGGGACTGGCGCCTGCGCTGGAACAGTTGGGTCGCTACTACTGGAAGGGGACGCTGGTGCAAAAGGATCTGGTGCGTGCCGAAACCCTGATGCGCGAGGCGGCCAGCCAGGGTTTTCTGCGGGCCAGGATCGAGTGGGTCGAGATGCTGCTACAGGGAATGGGCAGTCCCCTTGACTACGAGGATGCCTACCGTTGGTTGCACGGCTCCGTGATAGGCGACAAGGCATTGCACCAGAAGGCGGCGAGCCTGCTGAAGCAGCTTGGCAACCGCATGCCCGCCAACGTGGTGGCTCGGGCCAAGGCCATGCACTGAAAAAATGACCCACGGATCTGCATCCGTGGGTTGGGAGTGGGAGGTTACCGTGCCGTGACCGGCTGGCTCCTCGTCAGGAGAAAGTGTTTAACCTGCCTTACAGATCCTGATGGGGACCAAACACTTCGTAGTGCAGCTGTCCGGCAGGAATGCCCGCCGCGAGCAGCTGATCCTTGATGGATTGCATGAAGCCAAGCGGCCCGCAGAAGTAGTAGTGGGCATCGGGCGCGAGCAGCTCTGCCACCTGAGCCAGATCCATGGTTCCCCGGAAGTCATAATCTTTCCCCTGCTGATCCTGAGCCATCGGCTCCCGGTACCAGACCCGGCTCTGCAGCCTGTCATGCTGCGCGCACTTGTGCCGGATATCCTCCCTGAAAGCGTGCAGATCCCCTCGTTCGCAGGCGTGTAGCCAGCTGATGCTGGCGCCATGGTCTCTGGCCAGCAGCTGGTTGAGCATGCTCAGCATGGGAGTGAGGCCCACTCCGCCGGAGATCAGTACCACCGGGGTCGTCTTGTCAGCCTGCAGGAAGAAGTCGCCAGCCGGTGGCATGACGTCGATACTGTCACCGACATGCAGATGATCGTGCAGCAGGTTGGAGACTTGCCCATCGGGCTCGCGCTTGACGCTGATGCGGTATTCCCGGCCGTTGGAGGCATCGGAGAGGGAGTATTGGCGGATCTCCTGATACTCGAGCTGGGGGTGAGCCAGCTTGATGCTGAGATATTGCCCCGGCTTGAAGTCCAGCACGGGTTGACCATCCGCCGGAGCCAGCACGAAGGAGGTGATGAGCGCGCTCTCGACCCGCTTCTCCTTGATGATGAAGGGGCGGGTTCCCTGCCAGCCACCGGCCTGGGCCGCCTTCTCCTGATAGATCTCCCGCTCCCGGCCGATGAAGATGTCGGCCAGTACCCCGTAGGCCTTGCCCCAGGCATCCAGAACCTCGTCAGTGATCGCACTTCCGCCCAATTCTTTGAGCGTGGCCAAGAGATGACTACCCACAATGTGATATTGTTCGGGCTGGATCAGGAACCCCGTGTGCTTATGAGCGATGCGCTCGACCGCACCGGCCAGGGCACCCAGATTGTCGATATTCTTCGCATAGGCGGCCACGGCATTGAACAATGCCAGCGGTTGGCCGCCACTGCGCTGATGGGCCAGATTGAAGATGTCTTTCAATTCCGGGTTATGACTGAACATGCGCTGATAGAAGTGTTGAGTCAGCGCCGGACCTGCCGATTCGAGCAAAGGGATGGTGCTTTTGATGACGGCAACGGTCGTTTGGTCTAGCATAGGGAACCTCTTTCTAATTGAACATATAAAATGTCATTTAATAAATGACATCCTAGATGTTTATTTGATTTGGATCAACACTTCACTTTTCGCATTGCGCTAATCAGGCTTTATGAGACTAACCAGTTATACAGATTTTGGATTGAGAGCCCTGCTTTATCTGGCCACCCTGCCGGAGGGAGAGCTTTCAAGTGTTGCCAAGGTATCGGCCTTGTACGGCGTGTCACGTAACCACATGGTGAAGGTGGTCAACCAGCTGGTGAAGCTGGGGTATCTGCAATCCCAGCGCGGCAAGAACGGCGGCATTCGCATGGCATGCGATCCTGCGACCGTCAACATTGGCCAGGTGATCCGGGCGCTGGAGGGAAATCTCGACGGTATCGACTGCAACTCGCCAGCCTGCCACATCGTATCGGTCTGCCTGTTGAAGAGTGCCCTGAAGGAGGCGATGGATGCCTTCCTGGCGGTGATGGACAGCTACACGCTGCAGGATCTGCTGGCCAACCGTGACGAGTTGCAGAAGGTGTTCGGGGAGCTGATCCCGACCTTGGTGCTGGAGCCCGAGGAAGAGGGCGAATAAGCACTAAAAAGGGCTGCCAGAGGCAGCCCTTTTTCAATCTTCATCGTGGGTATCCGGACGATAGGATGCCGGCATGATCCGCGCCATCTTCACCATGTTGTTCTCCACTTCCAGGATCTCGATGGGATAGCCCGCCAGCCGGATGCCGATGTTGGGCTGGGGGATCTCCTCCAGGTATTCGAGGATCAGGCCGTTGAGGGTCCGCGGGCCGTCGATGGGCAGCTGCCAGTTCATCTCCTTGTTCAGCTCGCGCACGTTGGCCGAGCCCTCCACCAGGAAGGTGCCATCCGGCTGGGGGTGGATCTCGTCGCTGGGGGCTGGGGTCATGGAGGTGGTGAAGTCACCCACAATCTCTTCCAGAATGTCGTCCAGGGTGATCAGACCCTGGATATCGCCATATTCATCGACGATGAGGCCGATCCGCTCCTTGTTGCGCTGGAATTTGGCCAGTTGCACGTTGAGGGGCGTCCCTTCCGGAATGAAATAGATCTCGTCCACTTCCCGCAGCAGGCTCGACTTGTTGAACTGATCCTTGGCCATCAGGCGCAGGGCGTCGCGAGCGTGCAGGAAGCCCACCACGTCGTCGATGTTGTCGCGATAGAGCAGGATCTTGGTATGGGCGCAGTGGGCCAGCTGGCGCAATATGGTCTTCCAGTCGTCGTTGATGTCGATGGCGTAGATATCATTTCTGGGCACCATGATGTCCTCGACCAGCATCTTGTCGAGGTCCAGGATGCTGAGCAGCATCTCCTGGTGGCGCTGGGGGATCAGGTTGCCCGCCTCGTTGACGATAGTGCGCAGCTCCTCGGTATTGAGGGAGTCATCCTTGTTCGGATTGATCTTCAGCATCTTGAGCAGGCCGCTGGTGATACCGTTGATCATCCAGACGAAGGGCGAGAGGGGCACCATCAATCCCTTGAGCACCCAGGAGGCAGGATAGGCGATCTTCTCAGGGAACATGGCCGCCAGGGTCTTGGGGGTGACCTCGCCGAAGACCAGCACCACCAGGGTCAGGCCGAAAGTGGCGACAGCTACCCCGAGATCGCCAAACAGGCGGATACAGACGATGGTGGCGATGGCGGAGGCGAGAATATTGACCAGGTTGTTGCCGATCAGGATCAGTCCCAGCAGGCGATCGGGTCGGGACAACAGTTGCTCGACGCGGCGTGCTGCCTTGTGTTTGGTCTGTGCCAGATGCCGCAGCTTGTAGCGGTTGATGGACATCAGACCGGTTTCGGAACTGGAGAAGAAGGCGGATAGAAGGATCAAGAAAACGAGAACAATCAGCAATGTGCTCGTTGAGATGCTGTCCAAGAAGGGCTCCTGTGGATGGGGTCGCTAAAGGGTAAAACGGGTCAGCTCAGCAGCACTTCTTTGACGAAGCGGCTGCCAAAGTAGGCCAGGGTCAGGATGACGCTGCCAATCAGGCTCAGGGTGATCACCTTGCGACCGCGCCAGCCATAGGTGTGATGACCCCACAGCAGCAGTACATAGACACACCAGGCCAAGATGGAGAGCACTGCCTTGTGGGACTTGCCCTGGGCGAACATGTCCTCAAGGAAGAAGAGGCCGGAGGCGATGGAAAGAGTGAGCAGCAACACACCCGCAGAGATGAGCTGGAACAGACGCTTCTCGACCGTCATCAGGGGCGGCATGGCCGGCAGCTGGCTGATTTTTCTCGATTTCAGCTGCTTGTCCAGACAGGCGAGCTGCAGCGCAAACAGGCAGGCGATCATCAATACCGAATAGGCCATCAGGGCGAGGCCGATGTGCAGCAACAGCTGGGGATGGGCCTCCAGATGGGTGATGTAGCGACCGGGAATGAGGGCGCTGGCGGCCAGCAGCAGGGCCGAGAAGCTGTAGACCACCGGCAGCAGGATCCAGCCGTTGAAGCGGCGGGTGACGCAGGTCATGAAGCAGCTGATGATGAGGCTGACCAGCGAGGCCACGTTGAGCATGCTCAGGTTCTGGCCGGAACTCAGCAGCACTTCCGAGCCGAGAGCGCCAGCGTGAGTCATCAGGGCCAGTCCGATGCAGGCGAACAGGGGGCGCTGTCCCACCGGCTTGGCGCTCAGTAACAGATGCAGGGAGGCGACGATGGCCAGCAGATAGAACGCCAGGGCCAGAACAGAGATCACGATCATAACCAGGTCGTTGTTGCACAAGCATTTAGGGATACAAGAGGGGCAGTATACCTTGCACAAGATATGCTCGCCAGTTGTGCTGCCGCCGATCTGCCCATATATAGGGAGGAAGACGCTTGCTGCGACAGTGCGGTGAATAATCGTTCTCGCGCCAGCTCTGGGTTATAATGCCCCCCATTTGTTACGCCAAGAACCGGAATGCGTCATGTTTGAGAATTTGACAGAACGACTCTCGCGCACCTTGCGCAATGTCAGTGGCCGTGGTCGCCTGACCGAAGAGAACATCAAGGATACCCTGCGCGAAGTCCGCATGGCGCTGCTCGAGGCGGACGTCGCCCTGCCGGTGGTGCGTGACTTCGTCGCGCGCGTCAAGGAGCGGGCGGTAGGCCAGGAAGTGGCCAAGTCCCTGAGCCCGGGCCAGGCCTTCATCAAGATTGTCCACGGCGAACTGGTCTCCGTGATGGGGGAGGCCAACGAGCAACTCAATCTGGCGGCCCAGCCGCCGGCCATCATCCTGATGGCGGGTCTGCAGGGGGCCGGTAAGACCACCACGGTTGGCAAACTGGCCAAGCTGCTCAAGGAGCGCAACAAGAAGAAGGTGCTGGTAGTCAGTGCGGACGTCTACCGTCCCGCAGCCATCAAGCAGCTGGAAACCCTGGCCGGCGACATCGGTGTCGACTTCTTCCCGAGCGATGCCAGCCAGAAGCCGGTGGACATCGCCAACGCGGCCATCGATCAGGCACGCAAGAAGTTCTATGACGTAGTGATCGTCGATACTGCCGGTCGTCTGCACGTCGATGGCGAGATGATGGAGGAGATCAAGCACCTCCACGCCACCATCAAGCCGGTAGAGACCCTGTTCGTGGTCGACGCCATGACAGGTCAGGATGCCGCCAACACCGCCAAGGCGTTCAACGAGGCGCTGCCGTTGACCGGCGTGATCCTTACCAAGGCGGACGGTGACGCCCGCGGTGGTGCCGCCCTGTCGGTGCGCCACATCACCGGCAAGCCGGTCAAGTTCATCGGTATGGGCGAGAAGACCGACGCGCTTGAGCCGTTCCACCCGGATCGCCTCGCCTCCCGCATCCTCGGCATGGGTGACGTGCTGTCACTCATCGAAGAGGTGGAGCGCAACGTCGACAAGGAGAAGGCCGCCAAGCTGGCCAGCAAGGTCAAGAGCGGCAAAGGCTTCGATCTGGAAGACTTCCGCGAGCAACTGGCCCAGATGCGCAACATGGGTGGCATGATGGGGATGCTCGACAAGCTGCCCGGCATGTCCGGCCTGCCCGATAACGTCAAGGATCAGATGGATGACAAGCTGACCGTGCGGATGGAGGCCATCATCAGCTCCATGACGCCCAAGGAGCGTGCCCATCCCGATCTCATCAAGGGCTCCCGCAAACGCCGTATCGCCGCGGGTTCCGGCATGCAGGTGCAGGACGTGAACAAGCTGCTCAAGCAGTTCACCGAGATGCAGCGCATGATGAAGAAGATGTCCGGCAAGGGCGGTATGCGCAAGATGATGAGCCAGATGAAGAACATGCTGCCTCCCGGCTTCGGTGGCGGCCGCGGTCCGTTCTGATCATCCATGCCGTATTGAGAGAGGGTCTGCCAGCGGCAGGCCTTTTTCATTACTGCCCTGCGCAAAAAATGGCTGGCTTGGTTGCAATTATTACGAATCCAAGTAGAATTATGCGGCTTATTTTAAGCTAGGGTCCGCGTGTTTGCGGGCCTTGTTCATTAGATGTTAATGAGGACGATATGGTAACCATTCGTTTACAACGTGGTGGCGCGAAAAAGCGTCCGTTCTACCAGGTAGTAGTTGCTGACAGCCGTAACGCCCGCGACGGTCGTTTCATCGAGCGCGTTGGTTTCTTCAACCCGGTTGCTTCTGGTAACGCTGAAAAGCTGAACCTGGACCTGGCTCGTATCGAGCATTGGGTTGCTACTGGTGCCGCTGTTTCTGAGCGCGTTGCCAAGCTGATCAAAGACGCTGCCAAAGCTGCTTAATCAGCCAGACGGTAAGGAGTTAAGGTGGAAAAACCTGTAGTTCTGGGCACCCTGGGTACCGTTTACGGCATCAAGGGCTGGCTTAAAGTGAACTCCTTCACCGATGTTGCCGAAGCGATTTTCGATTACAACCCCTGGCTGATCAATCAGAACGGGGCGTGGCGTGAAATTCGGGTTTCATCCTGGAAGCGTCACAACAAGGGTCTGATCTGCAAGCTCGATGGTATCGACGTGCGCGAGGAAGCCCTGGCATTGACCAACGTCGAGATTGGTGTACCCGCCGATCTGTTGCCTGCGTTGCCCGAGGGCGAGTTCTACTGGCGTGACCTGATTGGTTGTTCCGTAGTGACCACCAAGGGATACGACATGGGCAAGGTGACCGAATTGATGGAAACCGGCTCCAACGATGTGTTGGTGGTTGAGGCCAATGTAAAAGATGCCTTTGGTGCAAAGGAGCGGTTGATTCCGTTCCTGGAAGAGCAGGTGATCAAGAATATTGATCTGACTGCTCGAACAATCGAAGTTGATTGGGATCCTGGTTTCTAGTTTCCCGCGGTAACACGAGTGCCGGAGGTTTCTTATGTGGATTGGGGTGATTAGCCTCTTCCCTGAAATGTTCCGAGCCATTACCGAGCACGGGGTAACGGGTCGGGCCGTCAAGAGTGGCCTGCTGCAGATTGAGTGCTGGAACCCCCGGGACTTTACCCACGACAAGCACCGTACGGTCGATGATCGTCCTTATGGTGGTGGGCCCGGCATGTTAATGATGGTTCAGCCGCTGCGTGACGCGATTCATGCAGCCAAGCAAGCGGCAGGAGACGGGGCGAAAGTCATCTATCTCTCTCCTCAGGGACGCAAGCTGACTCAAGCGGGCGTAACCGAGTTGGCGACGAATCAGAAACTGATTCTGGTTGCCGGTCGATACGAAGGTATCGATGAACGCGTGATACAAACCGAAGTCGACGAAGAGTGGTCTATCGGGGATTACGTGTTAAGTGGTGGCGAGTTGCCTGCCATGACCCTGATCGATGCGGTTTCGCGTCTGGTCCCTGGGGTTTTGGGTGATCAGGCCAGTGCCGAGCAGGACTCCTTTACGGATGGCTTGCTGGATCATCCCCACTATACTCGGCCGGAGGTGTTGGATGGGCTGGCGGTGCCCGAGGCGCTGACAAGCGGCAATCACGAAGTGATTCGACGCTGGCGTCTCAAGCAATCGCTCGGACGAACCTGGCAAAGAAGGCCGGAACTTATTAACAACCTAGCTCTGACTGACGAGCAAGAATCACTTCTTGCCGAGTATGTCCGCGAAGTGCGTGACAGCGTTAAGTAGAGTTTTCAGTTTATCCTAGGTAAGGAAAGACAATGAGCAAGATTATTCAGCAGCTTGAACAAGAGCAAATGCGTACCGACATCCCGGCTTTTGCCCAGGGCGACACCGTACGTGTTCAAGTTCGTGTTAAAGAAGGTGGTAAAGAGCGTCTGCAGGCTTTCGAAGGCATCGTGATTGCCAAGCGTAACCGCGGTCTGCACTCTGCTTTCACCGTTCGCAAGATCTCCAACGGCGAAGGTGTTGAGCGTGTATTCCAGACTCACTCTCCGCTGATCCACAGTGTAGAACTGAAGCGTCGTGGTGATGTTCGCCGCGCCAAACTGTACTACCTGCGCAACCTGTCCGGTAAAGCTGCTCGTATCAAAGAGAAGCTCAACTAATTCGATTCGAATTGGTGTCGATATGTCGGCGAAAAGCTCGACAGGTAGTGAAAAGGCTCGCCAATGGCGAGCCTTTTTTGTTTCTGCGTCTGAACTGGCGAGGGAGCCTTACTGGTTCACTCGCACCACAGAGTTATCCCGCCCAAAGGGGCCTGGCACATAGCCATCGGCCTCCCAGTCGTTGTCATAGAGCGTTTCCCCCTCAGGGGTGATGAGCTGGTAGCAATATTCGAAATAACCGGGCCCGTCGGTGGGCAGGTTGAGGGTGGTCTTGAACTCGCCGCTCTTCATTTTTTTCAGATCGACCGGCTGCCATTGGGTGAATTCGCCCAGCAGGCGAACCTGCTCGGCGCCGGCGGCCGCCTCTTTCTCCACGGCAAAGGTGACTTTGACTTCGGGTTTTGATTTGAGAAATTGCTTGATGAGTGGCATGACGCCTCCTTGTCAGTGAGTACAAAAAATAGATGCTGCCTATTTTTATACCAGCTTATGGCAAGGATGTTGATACAGCAGGTCAAACCGGCAGGGCGAAATGGCGTTGCAGCAGGCCGTGGGTAAAGTTGATCTTGAGATAGAAGCCCCGTGGCAGCGTCATGATGGGCTGACCATCACGGCCGATGGCCCGGGTCAGCGCCTTGTTGTTGGCCGCCTTGGGTCGCAGTTGCATCACCTGGCCGTGGCGAGCACTGATCTGCTCCACTTCTCCCAGCACTATCATGTCCATCAGCTCTTCCCAATCCTGACGCAGCAGTCGATCCTCCTCTTCGTTCGGGCTCCACATCAGCGGCATACCGACTCTGCGCTCCCCGATGGGGATCTCCCTGCTACCTTCCACCGGGATCCAGAGTACCCGTGACAATTTGTTGCGCACGTTCGATTCCTCCCAGCGCTGGCCGGTGACACCGATCAACGGGGCAACGCAGACGAAGGTGGTTTCCAGCGGTTTGCCCTGAGGATCGATGGGGATCGTCTTGAGCTCGATCCCGAGATCCGGGAAGTCCTGCTCCGGCTTGCTGCCGGCACTGGCACCCAGCTGCCATTCTATCAGCTGGCCGACCCAACCCTTGTCCCGGCGCAGATCCCCGGGAACGGCTATGCCCGCCTGTGCAGCCAGCTGGGCCAGCGTGAGACCTGCCATGGCATAGGCACGGGCCAGCAACTCCTGCTCGGATTGGGGATTGGTCGGCATACTTGGTTCCATCTTGTTCGCTCTCTCCTCGCCAGCCTGGATCCAGAGAAGGATCGCTGTTTTTATAGCCGATCCTGCATGGAGACGGGCAAATGGGGATAATTTGGCTGTTATCAGCACATCTCAATGATTTTAAAGGGTTTTGGTTATTTTATCGAGGCCAGTAAAGAGTGGCTTTTTAGCTTAAAACAGTTGTCCAAGGGTTTGTGCCTGATGTTGCACACAGTTATCCACAGAAATCTTGGATAAGTGAATGTAACTGGGAAGAGTCGCCGAGATGTTACAAAAAAATGTGAATGCCGCCCCATTTTTACAGGGGAAAGCGGGCAGATAGTGTGCCACTCCTGTGGATAATTTGGCCGTGGTGGATCTTTGAACAGTTGGACTTGTTCACAATCCATGGCGTGGATCCTGCGGGGTTGCTATCGAGGATCCAGAACCGCTATTTTACATTTAACTATATGTATAATAAAGTTTTTACTTGTTTGCTACGGGATGGGGATATACCGTTGGCATTTTTACTCATCATCAAAAAGTACTGTATATACCCGTTTACTAACAGCTTTATGCACAGTCTGGGTGGGCAACTTGCCATCGCAGATCCTGCGATTTGTTTATAAGTATGTTTGAAATTGAAAGTTATTCATGAAACGGGGGATTCACTCCTTGTTTGCTGCCACGGGGTGAATGTGGAACAATCTCTTTATAGATTCAGCCTTTATAAGGTGATCACGTGATTGATGGCGACGGATTTCGTCCCAATGTCGGTATCGTGATCTGTAACCGTGACGGACAAGTATTGTGGGCTAAGCGCTATGGGCAGCACTCCTGGCAGTTCCCGCAGGGGGGGGTTGATGATGGTGAATCGCCGGAACAGGCCATGTATCGAGAGCTATATGAGGAGATTGGCCTCAAGCCCGAAGATGTGACCATATTGGCCACCAGTCGTAACTGGCTAAAGTATCGTTTACCCAAGCGTCTCGTCCGTTGGGACAGTTCACCGGTCTGTATTGGCCAAAAACAAAAATGGTTCCTGTTGCAGCTGAATTCGGGCAGGGAGTCCCGGATCCAGTTTGGCTGTCATGGCCATCCCGAATTCGATGATTGGCGCTGGGTCAGCTTCTGGTACCCGGTGCGCCAGGTTGTCTCGTTCAAACGGGAGGTTTATCGTCGGGTCATGAAGGAATTTGCCCCGCTGGCGATGCCGGTCGCGGCAACCCAGGTCAACAAGAAGGATGGGCGGCGCCATCGCGCACGCTAAGGAGCACAGATTAGTTGTTAACGGAACTGAGACGTATCGTCGAGAGCATGGCCGAGGCCAATACCCTCGAGCAAGCCCTGCAGGCCCTGGTCAGCCAGACCCGGCATGCCATGAAGGTGGACTGCTGCTCCGTCTATGTCTCGGAACCCGACATGCGCCGCTACCGGCTGGCGGCCACCGATGGTCTGGCCCCCTCTGCCGTTGGCAAGGTCACTCTGCCCTTCGAGCAGGGCATCGTCGGTCTGGTGGGTCAGCGTGAAGAGCTGATCAACTTGGCCGATGCCCCCGCACACCCCAGCTTCAAGTTTCTGCCCGATGTGGCCGAGGAGGCGTTTCGCTCCTTCCTCGGCGCCCCCATCATGCATCAGCGCCAGGTGGTCGGTATCCTGGTGGCCCAGCAAAAAGAGAGTCGCCGTTTCGATGAGGGGGAAGAGTCCTTCATGGTCACTCTGGCGGCCCAGCTGGCGGCGCGCATTGCCCAGGCCCAGGCCAAGGGGTGGTTGCAGAAGACCGACTGGAGCAAGCCCCTGCGCGGCATCGCCGGGGCCAGCGGCATCGCCATGGCCAAGGCCTGGGTGTGGCGGCCCCGCAAGGCGCTCAACTCCATCACCCCGCGCAAGGATGAGGAGCACGGCAAGCAGCTGGCTCGGCTGGAAGAAGCCGTGGAGGAGGTGCGCCACGATCTGGAGAGCCTGGCACTGCGCTTTCGCGAGAGTTACAGCCAGGACTCGGTGGCGATCTTCGATATCTACCTGCACCTGCTGAACGATCCCGGCTACATCAAGCCGATCCGCAACAAAGTGAGCAAGGAGCACTGGACGGCGGTCTCGGCGGTCAAGATCATCAGCGATCGTCTGATCGAGCAGTTCAAGGGGATGAAGGATCCCTATCTGCAGGAGCGCGCCGCCGATGTGAAGGATATCGCCCTGCGCCTCATCAGCCGACTGGTGCAAAACGAACCGGAACATATCTCCATCGGTGAACCCGTGGTGCTGGTTGCCGACGAGGTGACAGCCACCATACTGGCCGAAGTCCCGCGCGAGTTTCTGAGCGGCGTGGTCTCCCTCAAGGGGGGCACCAACTCCCACGCCGCCATCCTGGCTCGTGCCATGGGGGTGGCGGCCATCATGGGGGTGGATCTGCCGCTCGGCGATATCGGCGGCCGCATGCTGGTGGTCGACGGCTACAGCGGCGATCTCTTCATCGAGCCCAACCAGGTGATCCTCACCGAGTATCGCCAGCTGCTCAATGAGGAGCGGGCCCTCGACACCCTGGTGCGCAGCGTCGACAACCAGCCGTCGGAAACCGCCGATGGCACCCCCGTCTCCCTGCTGCTCAACGCCGGCCTCAGCGCCGATACCGAGATAGCCCTCAATCATCTGGCGGACGGGGTCGGTCTCTATCGCACCGAGATCCCCTTCATGCTGCAGGACAGCTTCCCCTCCGAATGGGAGCAAACCGCCCGCTATCGCGGCATCCTGGAGACTTACCGTAATCGTCCCGTCTGCATGCGGACCCTGGACGTAGGGGGCGACAAGCAGCTGCCCTATTTCCCCATCGTCGAGGAGAACCCCTTCCTTGGCTGGCGGGGGATCCGGCTCACCCTGGATCACCCCGAACTGTTCCTGGTGCAGCTCAAGGCGATGCTGCGGGCCAGCGAAGGGCTCGACAATCTGGCCATCATGCTGCCGATGATCAGCAGCGTGAACGAGATCAAGGCCTCCCGCCGCCTGCTGGATCAGGCCTGGCGGGAAGTGTCGGAAGAGGCGGCCGGCCGGGGAGCCGAGATCCGCTACCCCAGTCTCGGGGTGATGATAGAGGTGCCCTCCGCCCTCTATATCCTGCCGGAGATGGCCCCCCTCATCGACTTCTGGTCGGTGGGCAGCAACGACCTGACCCAGTACCTGCTGGCGGTGGATCGCAACAACGCCCGGGTCGCCAGCATCTATGACGCCTTCCATCCGGCGGTGATCCGCGCCCTGCAACTGCTGTCCGATGCCTCTCGCCGCTACCACAAGCCGGTCTCGGTCTGTGGCGAACTGGCCGGGGATCCGGTCGGCGTGCTCCTGCTGCTGGCCATGGGTTATCGCCGCTTCAGCATGAACACCCACAACATCGCCCGCATCAAGTACGTGCTGCGCCAGTCCCGGCTGGATGAGCTGACTACGCTGCTGGCGGACGGCCTCAAGCACGACAATCCCCACATGCTGCGCGGCCTGTTTGCCCGCTATCTGGAAGAGCATGGGCTGGGCGGCTTGTTGCGGGCCGGCCACAAGGTCAAGTTGCCCGATTGATATTCAGTCTTGTTCCCGCTGGCAATTGATCGGAGAATGCGGCTTTTCTTATGACTGGGGCCGCTTATGCAGCACGACGGATATTGGGTTTTCTCGCAGATTGATCCCGTAGCATTCAGTTTGGGACCACTATCGGTACGCTGGTATGGTCTCATGTACCTGTTTGGCTTCGCGTTTGCCATGTGGCTGGCGGGGCGCCGTGCCGCCCAGCCGGGCAGCGGCTGGACCCGTGACGAGGTCTCCGATCTGCTGTTTTACGGTTTCCTCGGGGTGATCCTGGGTGGCCGAGTCGGCTATGTCCTGTTCTACAACTTCGATCTCTTCCTCGCGGATCCGACCTACCTGTTCAAGATCTGGACCGGTGGCATGTCGTTCCACGGTGGCCTCATCGGCGTCATCACCGCCATGATCTGGTTTGCCCACAAGACCAAGCGCCACTTCTTCACCGTGGCCGATTTCGTGGCGCCGCTCATTCCGTTTGGTCTCGGGGTCGGCCGCATCGGCAACTTCCTCAACGGCGAGCTGTGGGGCCGGATCACCGATGTGCCCTGGGCCATCATCTTCCCGGAGGCGGGTCCGGAGCCGCGCCACCCGTCCCAGCTCTACCAGTTCGCCCTGGAAGGGGTGGTACTGTTCATCATCCTCAACCTGTTCTGGCGCAAGCATCCGCCGCGCGGTGCCATCTCCGGCATGTTCCTGCTGTTCTACGGCCTGTTCCGCTTCCTGGTGGAGTTTGTGCGCCAGCCGGACAGCCAGCTGGGTCTCTACTTCAACGAGATCAGCATGGGCCAGATCCTGTCCACCCCGATGATCCTCATCGGAGCCCTGATGATTTGGGCCGCCTACAAGCGCCCGCAGTTGTTTGGTAATGCCGTGAAGGAGGCAAAATAATGAGAGCGTATCTCGACCTGATGCAGAAGATCCTGGATGAGGGCACCGTCAAGTCCGACCGTACCGGCACCGGCACCGTCTCCCTGTTCGGCCATCAGATGCGCTTCAACCTGGCCGAAGGCTTCCCGCTGGTGACCACCAAGAAGTGCCACCTGCGCTCCATCATTCACGAGCTGCTCTGGTTCCTCAACGGCGACACCAACACCGCCTATCTGAAAGAGAATGGCGTCAGTATCTGGGACGAGTGGGCCGACGAGAACGGCGATCTGGGCCCAGTTTATGGCGCCCAGTGGCGCTCCTGGCCGACCGCCGACGGCGGCGTGGTGGATCAGATCCAGAAGGCGGTGGATGACATCAAGCACAATCCGGATTCCCGTCGCATCATCGTCTCCGCCTGGAACGTGGGCGAGCTGGACAAGATGGCGCTGGCTCCCTGCCACGCCTTCTTCCAGTTCTATGTGGCGGACGGCAAGCTCTCCTGCCAGCTCTACCAGCGCAGCTGCGATGTCTTCCTCGGCCTGCCGTTCAACATCGCCAGCTACGCCCTGCTGACCCACATGATGGCCCAGCAGTGTGGTCTGGAAGTGGGCGACTTCGTCTGGACCGGCGGCGACGTGCACCTCTACTCCAACCACATGGAGCAGACCGCGCTGCAGCTCACCCGCGAGCCGCGCCCGCTGCCGACCCTGGTGATCAAGCGCAAGCCGGACTCCATCTTCGACTACCAGTTCGAGGACTTCGAGATCCAGGGTTACGATCCCCATCCAGGTATCAAGGCGCCCGTCGCCATCTGATCCCGGCCCGAACCTTGTCGATGCCAGTCAGTGAATGCTGACTGGCATTTTTCTTTGGTCGGACGGCCCTCTTTGCACCGTTTGGTCGCGCTATTCCTGCGCATGGTGGAAGGAGGCCCCGGCCTCAATGGGTGTGGCCGTTGTTCTCCGGCTCGGGCTTGTGTTGCCAGATGGCCCCCAGCAGCAGCTTGAGCAGCAGCCCGGGCGGGTTGTCCAGCAGCTTGCCCGACTCCAGCAACAGCTGGCCATCGGCGCGAAAGCCGAGGCTGGCATCTATGGCCTCATCCTCCGTGACCACCTGGATCAGCCCATGCAGGGCGCCCCGCTCCCCCGGCTGACAATGCAGGCGCAGCTCGCGGGGCTCTCCCAGCAGGGTGAAGGCGCGACTCAGGGGAGGGGAATCTTCATAGTCCGGCCAGCTGAAGAACTGGTACTGCTCGGCGAGCGTGCCCGCCTGCTGGCAAAACTGGTCGAACAGCTGGGCAATGGCCTGGTACTCCTGATCAAGCTGTCTGGCTTGTTCCTCAATCCTTTTCATCCCTTGCTCCTTGTATATCCACTTGATCGGAAATGGTTTTTCTGACCCTGTGACAGGCATTTTCTAGATATGGAGCCAAATGCCGGAAAGGTCTGTGAGCCGGATCCAAGTTTCAGCCTGAAAACGTTATCTTGTTGAAACTGGTCGGTTTTTTTGCCCACCCGCTCACATTTGAAACGATTGTCGCTGATTAATATGGCACCACCTGGCAACGACCGGGTGCTCGACTATCGAGACTAACTACAGCGGGAATTATAAAAATCATGGATATGAAAAAGACCAAGGTGGCGCTGGTAACAGCCTCACTGCTCGTGCTTTTGTCTGGCTGTAATGACAACGGCTCTACCACCCCTGATGTGCCTACCAACCCCGAGATCCCTACCAACCCGGATGTAGCCGTCCCTCCCGGCACCGAAGACGGGCCTGTCGCCCGTCTGCCCAAGGTGCAGGCCCCCGCCGAATTGCTGATGGCGGGTGACAATCAGGCGGTCATCGCCCTGGTGGATACCCAGACCAGTGCCGTCCGCGGGGGGGATGGCCCCTTCGCCAGTCATAGTCTTCATCTCTGGAACAACGAAGCTTGTTCCGCCACTGCCGATAGCGGTCTGAATGGCGGTTGGGATGACAAGAGCAATACGCCGACGGCAGCCGACAGCTTTGGCCCTGCCTGGGTGATCCCGCTGGCCAAGGTGGAAGGGTGTATCAACTTTATCGCCCGGGATGGTTCCCTCGGCAACCTGACCGGCGCCGACATGAAGGTAGTCTTCAGCGATCATTCGGATCGCACCGTGGCCATCGTTGCCGGCAAGAACGAGATCTTCGACAGCCGGGCCAAGGCCTTCACCGCCGCCTTCGGCGTTGCCGGGGCCAGCGCCCACCTGATCGACGGCAACACATTGATCTGGCAGGGGGGCAAGGACAAACCTCACGTCCGCCTCTACTACACAGAGTCGGGTACCATCGAGGCCAATACCGACGGGGTATTCGACTTCCCCTATATCAGCCTGACCCCGACCAGCCTGACGGCGGAGCAGCAGGCCAGGTATCCGCACCTCAAGGATGCCGCCGCCTTTGCCCTGCCGGCCGGGAAAGATCTCAAACCCCTGCTCAAGGGGGAGCTGGTGGCCATCGGCACCGATGCCGAGGGCATCCTGCAGGGGGCAACCCTGGTGCAGAGCGCCGGCGCTCTTGATGCTCTCTATAGCGATGCGGCGAGCAAGCTCGACTATGGCGCCATCGTTGAGGGGGGCAATGTCACCTTCCGGCTGTGGGCGCCGACCGCCAGAATGGTCAAGCTGGCGCTGTTTGACGAGCAGCACAACTCCCTCGGTGAGCGCGCCATGACCCTGGACGAGGCCAGCGGCAGCTGGAGCGTGCAGGGCGGCAGCGAGCTGGTGGGCAAGTTCTACCGTTACGACATCCAAGTCTATCACCCGGTCAGCCGCAAGCTGGAATCCTATCAGGTGACCGACCCCTATTCCCTGAGCCTGGCGATGAACTCCGAGTTCAGCCAGGTGGTGGATCTCGACGATCCGGCCCTCAAGCCGGCCGACTGGGACGAGCTCAAGGCCCCCCACAGCCAGCAGAACCCGGCTGACATCACCATCTACGAGGCCCATGTCCGCGATCTGACCGGCAACGACGACTCGACCCCGGCGGAGCACCGCGGCAAGTTCCTCGGCCTGGCCGAGAGCGATACGGTACCGGTCAGACACCTGCAATCCCTGGCGCAGAGCGGCGTCAGCCACCTGCACCTGCTGCCGGTGTTCGACATCGCTACCATCAACGAGGACCCGGCCAAGGTGGCCAATATCGGCGATGACTTCAGCAAGCTGTGTCAGGTCAACCCCGAGGTGCAGAGTTCAGCCTTTGGCGCTTACTGTGGCGGCGGCCAGACTATCGCCTCCGTGCTGGAGAGTCTGGATCCGCGTGGCGAACAGGCACAGTCGCTCTACGGCTATCTGCGTGGCGTCGACTCCTTCAACTGGGGTTATGATCCCTATCACTACACGGCGCCGGAAGGCTCATACGCCACCAATGCCGAGGGGAGCCAGCGTATCCTGGAGTTTCGCGAAATGGTCAAGGCCATCAAGCAGAACATCGGCATGAACGTGGTGATGGACGTGGTCTACAACCACACCAACGAGGCTGGCCTGGGTCCCAAGTCGGTGCTCGACAAGATAGTGCCCTGGTACTATCAGCGCCTCAATCCGGAGACCGGCTCGGTCGAGAACTCCACCTGCTGCTCCAACACGGCGCCGGAACACGCCATGTTCGCCAAGCTGGTGGATGACTCCCTGGTGACCTGGGCCCGCGACTACAAGATCGATGCCTTCCGCTTCGACCTGATGGGCCATCACCCGAAAGATCAGATAGTGCAGGCGCTGGCGGCGGTGAAGAAGGTCAACCCCGAGATCTACTTCTACGGCGAGGGGTGGAACTTCGGCGAAGTGCAGGATGACAAGCGCTTCGTGCAGGCGACCCAGAAGCACCTGGCCGGGACCGGCATCGGATCCTTCTCGGATCGGTTGCGGGATGCGGTGCGCGGCGGCAGTCCGTTCGACGGTGGCGACACCATTCGCAAGACCCAGGGCTTTGGCAATGGCGCCTTTGTGGATCCCAACGAGCTGGATGGCGTCGAGCTGGCCACCGCTTTGCATCAGGCCGATCTGGTGCGTCTCGGCATGGTCGGCAACCTCAAGGAGTTCGTGCTGACCGACAAGGATGGCATCCCGCTGAAGGGGGCCGAGATTGACTACAACGGTCAGCCTGCCGGCTATGCCCAGGATCCGACCGAGATCCAGAACTATGTCTCCAAGCATGACAACCAGACCCTGTTCGACAACCTGATCTACAAGGCGCCGGCAGGAGCCGATCTGGTACGGATGCAGGGGGTATCGTTGGCTACCGCCATGCTGGGGCAGGGCATTCCCTTCACCCACGCCGGCGTCGAGTTGCTGCGCTCCAAGTCCATGGAGCGGGACAGCTACGACTCGGGGGACTGGTACAACCGGGTCGATTACACCCTGGCTGACAACAACTTTGACAAGGGATTGCCGCGCAAGGATAAGGATGGCGACAACTATCCGCTGATCGATCAGGTGCTCGGTCAGCATGCCAAGCCGAGCGGTGCCGATATGGCGACCATGGTGGGCTTCTACCAGGAGCTGGCCAGGCTGCGTCAATCTTCTCGTCTGCTGCGTCTGGGCAGTGGGGCCGAAGTGATCAAGCGGGTTGATTTTCGCAATACCGGACCGGATCAGGTGCCCGGCCTCATCGTGATGACGGTGGATGACGGCATGGCCGCCGGTGCGGATCTGGATCCGGCCATCGACGGTCTGGTGGTGATGATCAACGCCACCAACCAGAGCCGGAGCATCGGTGATTTCCGCGACGGGGCGGATCAGCCCATCGATCTCGCCGCTCTGGTGCTGAGCCCGGCTCACGACAGCAGTGACAGCATAGCCCGCGGAGCCGCGGTGTCCGGTGGCCAGTTGACGCTGGGTGCCTGGTCTGCCGCCGTGTTCGTCAAGCCCCAGAGTGGGGCCCAGGGCACGGGGCTGCCAGTCGGCAAGAAGACGGACCTCAGTACGCTGCCACCCTTTGGCATGACCAATGTCTTCGTGCGTGGCTTCCTCGGCCAGTGGGATCCCGTCAACCAGCTGACCTTCAGTGGCAACTATGTGTATGAGTTGACCATGCCGGTTGCCGAGGCGCAACTGGGTGAGACGACCCTGAAGATTGCGGATGCCAGCTGGGGAGCGCTCAATTACGGCAAGTGTGAGGCCACCGATGTGCTGGCGACGGCGGCACCGCTTACCCTGTGCAAGGGAGGGGATGATATCGGCATGACGCTGGACAAGGCGGGCAGCTACCGGTTTGTCCTGAATGCCATGGACAAGGAGCATCCGACCCTGAGCGTCAGCGTGACCGAGTCCGCGGGGTAAGCAGACCCATAGAGCCCGGGGGATGGCTCGGCGTCCCCAGGTTGAATTCCACCTCGCCAAGGGTGGGATAATCCCGAGAGAGTAAGCAAAGCGCGACTGCCGACCGGCAGGCGCGCTTTTTCTATGTCGTCGTCCGATAAATGGGCAAAGAAAAGCCGCCCTGTCGGGGGCGGCTTGTGGATGTGGCGATTAATGCCTTGACGGGATCAGCGCTTGCGCAGCAGACGCAGGGCGTTGGCGGTGACCAGCGCGGTGGCGCCAGTGTCGGCCAGCACCGCGATCCAGAGCCCGGTGATGCCGAGCAGGCTGGTGACCAGGAAGATGGCCTTGAGCCCGAGCGACAGGGCGATATTCTGGTGGATGATGGCCAGCGCCGCACGGGAGAGGCGGATCATGGCGGCGATGCCACCGAGCTGGTTGTGAGTCAGCGCGGCGTCGGCGGTCTCCAGCGCCACGTCGGTACCGCCCCCCATGGCGATGCCGATGCTGGCGCGCTTCATGGCGGGAGCATCGTTGATGCCATCTCCTATCATGGCGACCTTCTGTCGGGTGGCCTGCTTGGCTATTTCCTGCACCTTGTCTTCCGGCAGCAGACCGGCGCGCCAGTCCATGCCGAGCTCGCCGGCAATGGCCTCGGCGGCGCGCGGGTTGTCCCCGGTCAACATGATGCCCTGCAGCCCCAGTACCCTGAGCTCCTGCAGCGCCGCCGCCGCATCCGGCCTGATCTGATCCCGCAGGGCCAGCAGGGCAACCGGTGTGGCCGCATCGTCACGGGTCTGGCAGAGCACCACCACCGTCTTGCCTTGCTGCTCCAGCGTGGCGATCCTTTCGTTCTGCTCGCGGCTCAGGGTGGCCACCCGGCTCGGTGCCAGCAGTTGCCAGAGGGTGCCGTCGATGCGCCCTTCAACCCCCATGCCTGGCAGGGCGCGCAGGTCCCGGGCTGCAGCCAGGGTCAGCACCTGTTCACTGGCCGCCGTCACCACGGCCTTGGCCAGCGGGTGATGGGACCCCTGTTCGATAGCCGCCGCCAGCGCCAGCAGCTCGCTCTCGGCCTGGCCATTGAGGCTCACCAGCTCGGTCAGTTGCGGCTTGCCCAGGGTCAGGGTGCCGGTCTTGTCGAAGGAGACGGTATCGATATGGGCCAGCCGTTCCAGCGCCGCCCCACCCTTGATCAGGGCCCCTTGCCGGGTCGCGGCCGCCAGGGCAGAGGTGACTGCCGCCGGGGTAGAGATCACCAGGGCGCAGGGGCAACCGATGAGCAGCAGCGCCAGCCCGCGATAGACCCACTCGTCCCAGGGCTGGCCATAGGCGAGGGGAGGGATGATCACCACCAGCAGGGCGACCAGCATGATGGCCGGGGTGTACCAGCGGCTGAAGCGGTCGATGAAGCGCTCGATGGGGGCGCGCTGGCTCTCTGCCTCCTCGATGAGGTGCAGAATGCGGTCGATGGCGTTGTTGCCCGGTTCCGAAACCACCTCGAGACGCACCACCCGATCCGCCGCCAGACTACCGGCGGGCACTTTTTCCCCCTTGCTGCGCTCTACCGGAATGGATTCCCCGGTCAGGGCGCTTTCGTCGAAGGTACCAAGGTCGTCGAGCAATCTGGCATCCGCGGGCAAACGGGCTCCGGGAGAAATTTCGATGATGTCGCCGGGGCGAAGATCTTCGGCCGCCACCTCTTCCCGGATTTCACCTTGTGGCTGACCCTGTAAACCGGTGCGGATGCGCACCGCCTTGTCAGGCACTAGCGCCATCAGGGCTGTGACCCCAGCACGGGCGCGGGCTGCGGCGTAGGACTCCAGGTGCTCGCCCAGCATAAACAGCAGCAGCACCATGGCGGCTTCGGCGGTTTCGCCGAGAAACAGGGCGCCAACGGCGGCGACCGTCATCAGGGTCTCGATGGCGAAGGGGGAGCCGCTCCTAGTCAGTGACCAGGCCTTGTGGGAGATGGGCCACAGGCCCCACAGGGTGGCCAGGGTAAAGAGAGGCTGACCGAATTCGTCCGGCAGCAGGGCTGCTACCAGCATCAGGCTTGCCAGCGACAGGGGTTGCCAATATTTACTGAGCAGGGTCATCAGGGGGCCGCGGCTCTGCTCATCTTGCTGCCTGGCCTGGGTGGCATCCCTGAGCTGGAAACCGGCGGCCAACACGGCGGCGGTGACGGGATCGGGGGAGAGGCCGGGGGCCAGATCCACCACCAGTTTTTCGGTGGCAAAGAGTACGCGGGCCTGCTGCACCCCCTCGACCCGACCGACGGCTGTCTCTATCTTGCGGGCACAGCTGGGGCAGTCCATCCCCAGTACCTGCCAGCTGTGGCGCTGGCTGTCGCCGACGGGGGCCGTCAGCGGCTCGCCCGAGTCGGTAGCCTCGCCGTGTTCATGATGCTCATGGTCATGATCATGGGATGAGGGCTGGCTACAGCAACCCTGGCCGTGACAGCTCCCTTGAGGAGGTTCGGCCTCGTCCGGTGACTCGCCGGTCGGGTGCGCCTGATGCTCGTGGGCGGCCTTGCCGGAGCAACTGCTGGCCGGCGCCACGTTGTCGCAGCAGTGGCTGTCGTGCCTATGTTCAGATTGGCCACTGGCCGTCTTGCTGACGGCCTTGATGGGAGAGGTAGCATGCTGATAGCTGCAGCAGGATTTGCTCATACAGGGTTCCTCTTGGCGGGAGCTCGCCCCAGCGGGCTCCTTGATGACTGGATTCAGTGTAAACCTTGGTGTTATATCCAAGGTCAATCCCCCTTTATTCTTCAGTCAGTTTCTGGCGGCAGTTTGTCGGCCCGGTACCTAGGCAAGAGTTCCCGATATCCCTGATGTTGGCGGGTGTTTGTCGGGCCCTCGCCCGCCTATACTGGCGATCCGGATAGTTACAACACCCATAAAGGACATAACACATGAGCCGTTCAGTCACTCTGCAAGGCAACCCCGTCGCCGTCGCCGGTCACTTCCCGGTTGCCGGTGAGCAGGCCAAGCCCTTCTCCCTAGTGGCCAAGGATCTCTCCGATGTGACCCTGGCGAACTTCGCCGGTCAGCGCAAGATCCTGAACATCTTTCCGAGCGTTGACACTCCGACCTGCGCCACCTCGGTACGCAAGTTCAACGAGCAAGCCAGCGCCCTGGACAATACAGTGGTGCTCTGCATCTCCGCCGATCTGCCGTTCGCCCAGTCCCGCTTCTGCGGCGCCGAAGGGCTGGACAAGGTGGTAACCCTCTCCACCCTGCGTGGTGCCGCCTTTATGGAAGATTACGGCGTGGCCTTCTCCTCCGGCCCGCTGGTGGGGCTGACTGCCCGCGCCATCGTGGTGCTGGATGCGGACAACAAGGTGCTGCACAGCGAGCTGGTGGCCGAAGTCGCCGACGAGCCGAACTACGCCGCTGCCCTGGCCGCCCTGTAATTCGACGTTCGTTCTGATGGCCGACGGCCTGCCCTGTCTGCTGACATGGCAGGCCGTTATTTTTATGGCCAGCTGCGGCGCCAGGGCGCCTGCACGGCGACCTTTCTTTTACTTCTCCCCTTGCGCTGGCTAGACTTCGCCTCCCACTTCTTCAACGACGTAGCGCCATGACCTTTCGCGAACTTGCCCTTCATCCTGCACTGCTGGCCGCTCTGCCCGAACAGTTGCGTACCCCGACCCGCATTCAGCAACTGACCATTCCGGCGGCGCTGGCGGGGCGGGATCTGCTGGCGCTGGCTCGTACCGGCAGCGGCAAGACCCTGGCGTTCGGTCTGCCGCTGTTGCAGCGGCTGGACCCCGCCGCCCGCCAAGTGCAGGGGTTGGTGCTGGTGCCGACTCGCGAGCTGGCCACCCAGGTGAGCGTTGCGCTGGCAGGCCTTGCCGGGGCACTTGGCGTGCGCATGGTGACATTGTGCGGCGGAGTGGCGCAGGAGCTGCAACAGAACGAACTGGCGCAGGGGCCGCAACTGCTGGTGGCGACGCCGGGGCGGCTGCGGGATCTGCTTAACCAGCAGCTGCTGGCGCTCGACGAGCTACGCAGCCTGGTGCTGGACGAGGCGGATCGCCTGCTGGAGATGGGTTTTTGGCCCGATATCCGGATGATCCTGGGGTTGACTCCTGCCACCCGCCAGACCCTGCTCTTCTCCGCCACCCTGCCTGCCGAGCTGGACGGGCTGGCCAGCGGCCTGCTGACGGATCCGCTGCGAGTCGAGGCGGATCCGCTCAACAGCGTGGCGAGCGATATCGAGGAGCGGCTCTATCTGGTCAACAAGAGCAGCAAGGTACCGGCGCTCATCAAGCTGCTCGGGGAGGAGGCGTGGCCTCAGGTGCTGGTGTTTATCAGCGCGCGGGACGATGCGGACGGGGTTGCCCGCAAGCTTGCCAAGGCGGGCATCGCGGTGGCAGCCCTCCATGGCGAGAAGGAGCAGGCGCAGCGAGAACAGGCGCTGGCAGATTTCAAGGCAGGCAAGGTTCGGGTGCTGGTGGCCACCGATCTGATGGCGCGCGGCATCCATGTGGAGGCGCTGCCCGTGGTGATCAACCTGGATCTGCCCGCCAGCGCCCCCGTCTATGTGCATCGCATCGGCCGCACCGCCCGGGCCGGGCGCAGCGGTCTGGCCATCTCGCTCACCTGCCACGGTGAGGCCGAAACCCTGGCCGCAATCCGAACCCTCACCGGGCGCGAGCTGCCACTGGCCGAGCTCGGCGATTTCCCGGTGACCGACAAGCCCGCGAGCGGCGAGGGCAAGCGGGCACCGCGGGACAAGCAGGCCAATCGCCGTACCCAGGCCAAGCGCAGCATCAAGCAGTTCAGGGGCAAGCCCCCGCGCGGCTGAGGTTCAGCGGGCCAGCGGGTAGGTAAACAAGGCCAGGTGGGCGAAGTTCAGTAGAAAGTGGACGACGATGGCGACGCTCAGACGCCCGCTGAAATGGAACGCCAGCCCGTAACAGGCCCCCGCTAGGGCGGCAAACAGTACCAGCAGTGGGCCACCGGCCAGGTGCGCCGCCCCGAACAGCAGGCTGGCCACCAGAATGCCCAGCCAGAGCCGGCCGCGCCGGGCGATCTCCTGCTGGATCACGCCGCGAAACAGCGCCTCTTCCGCTACGCAGGTGAACAGCAAGTTGTTGAAGGCAAACAGCCACCACCAGTGAGGCAGTCCCACCTCGGGCCTCAGCGCTCCCAGCTGCCAGGCGCAGATCAGCAGCGCCGCCAGCGGCAACACCAGCAGGGCGATCGCGCGCCAGCGGATGGCGCCGCCCGGGCCCAGCAAACCGGGCCAGGCCAGCAGCAGGCCAAAGAAGACCAGCGGCTTGTCCAGATTGAGATACATGTTGAACGGCACACTGTCCGGCCCGGCAAGTACCTGATCCAGCACCTTGAGATTGTGAAAGCCTGGGATGAGGTGCAGCATCAGGGCGATGGCCCACAACAGCACCAGCCCTTGCGCACCACTTCGCCAGGGAGCGGGCAGAGCCGGGGTGCGCCAAGCCAGCAGCAATCCAGCCAGGCTTGCCAGCAGGGCGACGGGGGTGATGCGTTCCAGCCAGAGCGCCAGCAGCAGGGAGATGCCGAGCAAGCTCAGGCCGGGCAAGCGTTGGCGGGCAAGACAGAGCAGCACGGCCAGCGCCAGCGCAGCCCAGATGAGGGAATCGGGTAGGGGCAAAATTGAATCTCCTTGGCAGCGGAAGGTCGCACCTTAACAACGGGGTCTCCCGTGACACAAGGCTCAATAAGCTGGTCGGATCCCCACCCGTCACGGCCGCGCCAACATAAAAAAAGCCGGAGCATGGGCTCCGGCTTTTGGCATTCAGGGACGTATCAACGGCCGGATTCGGCGATCACGCGGGCGATGATGTCGGCACGAGCGTTGGCGTCCAGCTCGCCCAGGGCGATGAGGCCGGCCTTGAAGATCACGTTCTTCGGCAGGCTCACGTCATCCAGGGTGGTGATGGCTTCGACGTGCAGACCGTTCAGGCGGCTGGCATCGCGCGGGCTCAGGTTGACCTGGGTGTTGAGCACCTGTTTGCCCTTCTTCTTGGGCTGGGCGGGTTTCTTCGGTTGATCCAGCTCGTCTTCCGGCAGTTCGTCATCAAAATCGTAAATAGACATAGTCAATCCTGTTGGTTAGGCAGAGGGCATGCTTGCCCGAAATGGGGTGATCAGCCCATATCCTCGTTGCGGATAAAGGCGCGCCAGGAGACCAGCACCTGGGCAAAATCTTCCAGCCCGCACATGGCCAGCTGTTCATCATCGTAGTAGGCGAGATCGTCGAGATCCTCGTCCAGCTCGATATTGAGGGCGTTGGCTTTCACCTCGGCCTCTTCGTGGGTCAGCAGCAGGGAGTAGTCGCCGCCAAGCAGCCGGTACTCGGTGCGGGTGCGGTTGGAGAGCTGATCGATAATGGCAAACAGTTCGTCGATCTTCTCTTCATCCTTGCCTACTTCGTCGATCAGCCACTGACCGATGGCCTCGTGGCCCATGGAGAACCGGGCGCGATAGCCACCGAACGGATCGCGGCGAAATTCATAATCCATAGCAGAGTCCATATCTCGGAGGGATGGGCCGGCCTGGGCAGAGGTGAAAGCACCAAATTCCTGCTCCATGGCGGGGCACACATCGGGTAAAGTGGCCTATTCTAGCGATCCCCCTCTCGCTTGTCTTGATGATGTGGCATCTTTGCCTTCCCGCTGCGGGTTGGCGGGCCACCAGTCGTCCCTTGTCCGGAGATGTTATGCAGCTAAATGACACACTCGCGCAGCAGATTGTCAGTCGGGCGATGAAGATCCTTTCGTTCTCGGTCAACGTGATGGATGAACACGGACTCATCATTGCCTCAGGTAATCCGGAGCGACTCCATCAGCGTCACGAGGGGGCCGTGCTGGCGCTGGCCGAGAACCGGGTGGTGGAGATCAGCGAAGCCACCGCTCGCGAGTTGAAAGGGGTGCGCCCCGGCATCAACCTGCCCATCGCCTATCAGGGGGAGCAGTTGGGGGTCATCGGTATCTCTGGCGATCCGGACATCGTTCGCGCTTACGCCGAGCTAGTGCGGATGACCGCCGAACTCATTCTGGAGCAGGCGGCGCTCACCGAGCAGCTGCAGTGGGACAAGCGCCACAAGGAGGAGCTGGTGCTGCAGCTGATCCGGGGGGAGGGCAAGGTCGACCAGCTGTTACAGGCGGCCCGCTTCCTCGGACTGGATCTGGCCCAGCCCAGAGTGGTAGCGGTACTGGCGCTGGAGGAGGCGGATCCGGCCCGCTTGCGGGAGCTGGTCCATCAGCTGGAACATCCGGAGCGGGACAATCTGGTGGCCATCCATGGGCTGGACGAGATAGTAGTGCTCAAACCGGCCCAGATCGTGGACGAGGTGTGGCAGTCGGAGCAGGAGCGGGGCCGCATCAAGCAGCTGCTGGCGCGTATTCCCCACTTCAAGGTGCGCATCGCGGTGGGCGATTACTTCGCCGGGATTGACGGGCTGGCGCGCTCCTACCAAACGGCGCGGGACACCTTGCGCCGCGGCATGCGCCAGGCCCCCCGCAAGCAGGTCTACTTCTTTGAGGATTATCGCTTGCCGGTGCTGCTCGGCAGTCTGGCGGACTCTTGGCAGGCGGATCAGCTGCGCGCCCCCCTGCAGAAGCTGGCGCGAGAGGATGCAAAGGGAACGCTACTGAAAACCTTGCGCCAATATTTCTTGCAGGATTGTGATCTTCATCGCTGTGCCGAAATCCTGTTCATTCACCCCAATACGCTGCGCTATCGCATTGGCCGGATAGAGCAGATAACTGGCTTGAATTTCAACAAGTTAGACGACAAGTTTCTGCTCTATCTCGGGCTCAATCTCGACAACTGATTTGTTTTATGTGACAAATAAATCCTTTTTAAATAGCTGATATTTGTCTTTTTGAACAAAGCTTTCCGGTTTCGGATCACCATAATGGCCACCATTCACTCACATGCAAGGTGTCCGTCATGATCCCGGTTACAGCCCTTGGCGCCATCGCGGCGCTCTCCATCGCCATCTTCCTCATCCTGAAGAAGGTTCCTCCCGCTTACGGCATGATCGTCGGCGCCCTGGCCGGTGGCCTGATCGGCGGCGCCGATCTGAGCCAGACTGTCGCCCTGATGATCGGCGGCGCCCAGGGGATCACCACCGCCGTGATGCGGATCCTGGCGGCCGGTGTGCTGGCAGGTGTGCTGATCGAATCGGGTGCGGCCACCACCATTGCCGAAACCATCGTCAAGAAGCTCGGTGAAACCCGTGCCCTGCTGGCGCTGGCGCTGGCCACCATGATCCTGACCGCGGTCGGCGTCTTCGTGGACGTGGCGGTCATCACGGTCGCCCCGATTGCCCTGGCCATCGCCCGTCGTGCCGACCTCTCCAAGGCGGCCATCCTGCTGGCGATGATCGGTGGTGGCAAGGCGGGCAACGTCATGTCCCCCAACCCCAACGCCATCGCGGCGGCCGATGCCTTTCATCTGCCCCTCACCTCCGTCATGGCTGCCGGCATCATCCCGGGCCTGTTCGGTCTGGTGATGGCCTACTGGCTCGCCAAGCGTTTGAACAACAAGGGCAGCAAGGTTGCCGCCGACGAAGTGGTGAGCTTTGACGGGGTCAAGTTGCCCGGTTTTGCCGCCGCCATCAGCGCCCCTCTGGTTGCCATCCTGCTGCTGGCCCTGCGCCCGGTGGCCGGTATCGTGGTGGATCCGCTGATTGCCCTGCCCCTCGGTGGCCTGGTCGGCGCCCTGATGATGGGCAAGTTCACCAAGGTGAACCAGTTTGCGGTCTCGGGTCTGGCCCGCATGGCACCGGTTGCCATCATGCTGCTGGGTACAGGTACCCTGGCCGGCATCATCGCCAACTCCGGCCTGAAGGATGTGCTGATCAGCGGCCTGACCGCCTCCGGTCTGCCCTCCTACCTGCTGGCCCCCATCTCCGGTGCCCTGATGTCGCTGGCGACCGCCTCGACCACCGCCGGTACCGTGGTGGCCTCCAACGTCTTCAGCTCCACCCTGCTTGAACTGGGTGTCAGCGGTCTGGCAGGCGCCGCCATGATCCACGCCGGTGCCACCGTGTTTGACCACATGCCGCACGGCTCCTTCTTCCATGCGACCGGTGGCAGCGTCCACATGGGGGTGAGCGAGCGTCTCAAGCTGATCCCTTACGAAACTGCCGTCGGTCTGACCATTGCTACCGTCTCCACCCTGATGTTTGGCGTGTTTGGCCTCGCCTAAGGAATTGATATGAAAATTGTGATCGCCCCCGATTCATTCAAGGAGAGCCTGAGCGCCATGGCGGTGGCCGATGCCATCGAGGCGGGTTTCAAGCAGGTGCTGCCGGAGGCCACCTACGTCAAATTGCCCATGGCCGATGGCGGCGAGGGCACGGTGCAATCCCTGGTGGATGCCACCGGGGGCCGCATCCTGCCGGTCGAGGTGACTGCACCGCTCGGCAACCGGGTGCAGGGTTTCCTCGGCCTGCTGGGGGACGGCAAGCGCGCCGTCATCGAGATGGCGGCCGCCTCCGGCCTGCATCTGGTGGAGCCGGAGCGGCGCAATCCGCTGCTGACCTCCAGCTTCGGTACCGGCGAGCTGATCCTGGCCGCGCTGGAGATGGGGGTGAACCACCTCATCCTCGGCATCGGTGGCAGCGCTACCAATGACGGCGGTGCCGGCATGATCCAGGCGCTCGGCGGCAAGCTCTTGAAAGCGGATGGCACCCCCATCGCCCTGGGGGGCGCCGGTCTGAAGGATCTGGCCAGCATCGACCTGAGCACGCTGGACTCGCGTCTGGCCGGGCTGACCATAGAAGTGGCCTGCGACGTGAACAACCCGCTGTGTGGGCCCAAGGGGGCTTCCGCCGTGTTTGGTCCGCAGAAGGGGGCCACGCCGGCGATGGTGGCGCAGCTGGATGCCAACCTCTCCCACTATGCCGACTGCATCGAGCAGGCCCTCGGCAAGCAGGTGAAGGAGATCCCGGGGGCGGGCGCTGCCGGTGGCATGGGGGCCGCGCTGGTGGGCCTGCTCGGCGCCGAGCTCAAGCCCGGCATCCAGATCGTCATTGAGGCGCTGAAACTGGCCGACGCGGTGGCCGATGCGGATCTCGTCATCACCGGCGAGGGACGGATCGACAGCCAGACCATCCACGGCAAAACTCCCATCGGGGTGGCCCGCTGCGCCAAGCAGTTTGGCAAGCCGGTGATCGGGATCTCCGGCTGCCTCACCGACGATTGCGGTGTGGTACATGAGCACGGGCTGGACGCGGTGTTTGCCGTGGTTAACCGCGCCATGTCCCTGCCGGAAGCCCTGGCGACCGCCAGCATCAATCTCGAGCTGACCGCTCGCAACGTGGCCGCTCTCTACCGGTTGCCGCGCTGATACTCCCGGGCCGATGCGCATGCATCGGCCCTACCTCGCCCCGTCAGGACGCCGCTCTCGGCTATCGAGATCATCAGGCGCCCTTGGCACCTCTTGGCCGATCCCCTGCGATCGGCATTTTTTATGGCGGTTAGTGGCGGGGTTGCGCGGTTTTGATAGGCGCTCCCGCCCCTTTGCGGCATAGTTGTTCACAACAACGACAAGGAGAGAGCCATGATCCTGCTGACCCTGGGGGTGGCGCTGTTCACTCTCATCCATCTCTATCCCTGTTACGGCGCGGAGCACCGGCACCATCTGCGCGAACGGCTGGGGGAGAACCGCTACAAGGGGCTCTTCTCCCTGCTGGTGTTTATCGCCATCGCCTTCATCATCGCCGGATGGCGCATGGCCAGCCCCTTGCCCCTCTATTTTCTGCCCGCCTGGGGGCCGTTGGCCATGATGGGGATGATGCCCATCGCCCTGATCCTGTTTTTCTCCGGCCAGGGACAAAACCATTTCCGGCGTTGGCTGGTGCATCCCCAACTGCTGGGCACCCTGATCTGGGCGCTGGCCCACTTGCTGGTCAACAGCGAGGCCCGCTCCCTGGTGCTGTTTGGCGGCATCGGCCTGTGGGCCCTGGTCAGCATCGTCTGGATTTCGTGGCGTGACTGGCAACAAGCGCCCCGTCCCGCCGCCAACTGGAAGGCGACCGGGATCAGCACGGGTGCCGGGCTGGGGGCGACGGCCCTGCTAATCTTCTGGGGACACGGCTGGCTGACCGGTATTGCGCTCCGCTGAGGGTGAACCGGGATGAATGTCAGACAATCCCCAAGGAGGTGCGATGATGAAATGGAGTGTTCTGTGGTTGCTGCTGGGGAGCGGGATGGCTTCCGCCACCTGCCCCGATTATTTCAACGTGGAGATGCGGGAGCTTAATAGCACCCAACGTCACAACCTCTGCCAGTTGACCGAAGGCAAGGTGGTGCTGGTGGTCAACACGGCCTCTTACTGCGGCTATAGCGGCCAGTTTCGCGATCTGGAGAAGCTCTACCAGAACTACAAGGACAAGGGGCTGATTATTCTGGGGTTCCCCTCCAACGATTTCAGGCAGGAGGATGCCAGCGAGGGCAAGACCGCCGAGGTGTGCCGCCGCGACTATGGTGTCACCTTTCCCATGTTCAACCGGGTCGCGGTGCGGGGCTCCGATGCGGTGCCCCTGTATCGGGGGCTGACCGAGGCGGCCGACGGGGATGCGCCGAACTGGAATTTTCACAAGTATCTGCTGGGGCGCGACGGCAAGCTCATTGGCAGTTATGGCGCCAACCAGAATCCGGCCAGAGATCCCCTCAGGCGTCAGCTGGTGCAGGCGCTGGGGAACTGAACCTACCCCTTGGCGGGCGGCTCTGGAATAATGGGCCCCTGCCTCCTCCAACTGGTTATCCCGTGCTGCAACGTCTTCCGCAAATGGTGATCTTCGATGCGCTGGTGCGCGAGCAGGGCATCTCTGCTGCCGCCCGGCGCCTTGGCGTCTCCAAATCCCATATCAGCAAGCAGCTGGCGCTGCTGGAAACCGCCCTCGGTGCCCAGCTGGTGCAGCGCACCACCCGTCGTTTCGCCCTGACCGAGCTGGGTCAGGAGTATGCCCGCCATTGCCATGCCCTGGTGGCGGTCGGACAGGAGGCGGAGTCGATGATCGCCGAGCGGCGCGGCAAGGTGAGCGGTGTGCTCCACCTCGGCGTCGGTCAGTCGTTCGGGCGGCTGCATGTCATCCCTCATCTGAAGGCGTTTCAGGATCGCTACCCTGAGCTGGAGCTGGAGGTTTCCCTGTTCGACCACAGAACCAATCTGGTGGATGAGGGGCTGGATCTCTGGATCACCACCTATGAGGACAAGCCGGAGGGGTTGGTGGGCCAGCGCCTGACCGACATCGGCTTCGTGCTGGCGGCCTCGCCGGATTACCTGTTGAGCCACAGCACGCCGCTGCATCCCAGGGATCTGGCCCAGCACAACTGCATCACCTATCAGAGCCGTGAGCGGCGCTATCACCAGTGGTCGTTCCGTCAGGGCAAGGAGCGCCAGACGGTGCAGGTGGCAGGCAACTATCGGGTCGATATGGCAGAGGCGGTGCGGGACGCGGCGCTGGCAGGACTCGGCATCGCCTATATCGCCAACTACTTGCTGGACAAGGAGTTGCAGTCCGGCCAGCTGATCCCCCTGTTGCCCGAATGGCGGCCGAACCAGCAGATGGCGGTCCACGCGGTTTATGCCAGACGCGAGCACCTGGATCCCAAGATCCGCCTCTTCATCGATTTCCTCAAGGAGTGCTTCGGCCAGCAACCCTATTGGGAGCAGCGGCTGGCCCCCTGGCTCGGGGGCAAATTGTCCGGCACCGAGGAATAATCGTTTCCATATAAAAATACTGGCTTTCTCGTGATACTAAAATCGAGCCAAATCAGCCAGTTGCCGCAACCGGTATCGTGCAAACGTTTTTTCTAACAGAGCTGTAACCAAGCGGACTTGCAGTGGCGGGGTTGTGGGCGCAGAATCCGCGGCCATCTTTTTGACCACCTGATGGAGTCCCTATGATTGCCCTGCTCGGCATACTGAGTATTCTGGCCCTGGCCGTGCTCTGCTCTGATAATCGCCGCCGTATCCCATTGCGAACAGTGGGCCTCGCCCTCGCCCTGCAAGTCATGTTTGCCGCCCTGGTGCTCTGGTTGCCTGCCGGCCAGCATGTGCTGAACGGGGTCAGCGAGAGTGTCAGCAGTGTGATCAACTATGGTCAGGAAGGGATCGCCTTCGTGTTTGGCGATCTGGCCAGATTCAAGCTGGGCTTTATCTTCGCCTTCAACGTGCTGCCGATCATCATCTTCTTCTCCGCGGTGATCGCCATCCTCTACCATATCGGCGTGATGCCGCGTGTCATCGGCCTGCTGGGCGGCGTGCTGCAAAAGCTGCTGGGTACCGGTCGTGCCGAGAGCCTCTCCGCCACCGCCAACATCTTCGTCGGCATGGTGGAAGCGCCGTTGGTGGTCAAACCCTACCTCTCCAAGATGTCCGACTCCCAGTTCTTCGCCGTGATGAGCTGCGGCCTCGCCTCCGTGGCTGGCGGCACCCTGGTGGGCTACGCCAGCATCGGAGTCGAGCTGAAATACCTGATCGCGGCCGCCTTCATGTCCGCGCCTGCCGGTCTGGCCATGGCCAAGATCCTGGTGCCGCCTGCGGCCGATGAGCAGGATCACCATCAGGATGTCGAACTGCCCCGCGCCACCAACGTCATCGAGGCGGCGGCCGACGGTGCCATGGGCGGTCTTAATATCGCGGTCGCGGTCGGTGCCACCCTGCTGGCCTTCGTCGGTGTCATCGCCATGCTCAACGGTTTGCTGGGCTGGGCCGGTGATCTGGTGGGGCTGGATCTGAGCTTCCAGATCATCCTGGGCTGGTTGTTTGCCCCTGTCTCCTGGTTGATCGGTGTGCCCTGGGATCAGGCCCAGGCCGCTGGCGCCCTGATCGGTACCAAGATAGTGGTCAACGAGTTCGTCGCCTTCATCGCCCTGGTCCAGGATCAAAGCCTGAGCGAGTCGAGCAAGGCCATCGTTACCTTCGCCCTGTGCGGTTTCGCCAACATCTCCTCCATGGCGATCCTGATCGGTGGTCTGGGCTCCATGGTGCCGGAGCGCAAGGCCTTCATCGCCCGTTACGGCATGCGAGCCATCATGTCCGGCGTGCTGGCCAACCTGATGAGTGCCTCCCTGGCCGGCCTGTTCCTCTCCCTGTAAGAGCAGGCTTCAATACGGATATCAGCAGGGGCGCCACCAGGCGCCCCTGCTGATATCCGGCGAAAAAAAGCCTCGGCCATGGCCGGGGCTTTTTGTGCGCTCGTATCAGTCGACGTAGAAGGTCTGCTGGAAACTGAGGGTCTGTTGCTGCCCTGCACCCATGATCTTCAGGGTGAACTGGTAGGTATCTTCGTTGCGGTAGGGGAGGGTGGCCAGATAGTAGATGGCGTTACCCTCCTTCACTTCCTGAAAGCTCAGGGTGCGGATGGTGCCGGTGAGGTTTTTCGCCTCGCCCGTGATGCCCACCGCCTGGGCTTTCCCCTGCTTGTCCAGTACCGAAATGTTGATGATGCCGTTGTAGCGGCTGCGCTCCAGTCCGTAGGTTTTCGCCACCTCGGGAGTGAGGAAGCTGGAGTTGAAGGCGCTGTAGTGCACCTGCCAGGGGCCCAGCTCCTTCATCTGTTCTGCCTTGAGCGGCAGTGTCATCAGCAGTGCCAGCAGGCAGCTTATCCAGGCTGTTTTCATGGTGTCGTCCCTCTCGTGTTCACTGTTGGCTCAAGTTCAAGTATCCAGCAAGGCGCTCACTTCCGGTGGCAATTGTTTGGGAGAATCGATGGCCACCGTCTTGTGGCGACCCAGTTCCCCCCGCACTATGTTCACCTGCCCCTTGGCCACCCTGAACTGTTTGGCCAGAAACTTGATCAAATGGCTGTTGGCCTGGCCATCCACCGGCGGCGCCGTGATGGCCACTTTCAACTCTTCTCCGTGCAGCCCGACGATCTGATCCCGACTCGCCTTGGGCTGGATCACCAGATGCAGTACCAGTTCATCCCCTTGTTGCTGGACGGCTGGCATCAAATCATCCACCACAGCTGACCGAACAGGTCACCCAGCAGGTAGTTGATGGCCTGCAGCCCGATGAAGGCGACCAGCACGGAGAGATCCAGCCCGCCCAGGGCCGGCAGCACGCGGCGGATGGGGGCCAGGAAGGGTTCGGTCAGCTGGTGCATCACGTATTCGATGGGGTTGCGACCCTGGCTGACCCAGCTCAGGATGGCGCGGATCAGCAGGATCCAGAAGATCATCGAACCCGCCTTCTTCAGCACGGTCAGGGCGGCAAACAGGCTGATGCTGAGCCAGTCGGCCAGCAGCACGTTCATGCTCTTGAGCAGGGCCAGCTTGAGGAAGGCCACCGCCAGCGCCAGCAGCACGGAGGCCATATCGATGCCGCCAAAGCCCGGAATGATGCGACGCAGCGGCACCACCAGCGGGTTGGTCAGCTTGACCACCATCTGGCTCATGGGGTTGTAGAAGTCGGCGCGGGCCCACTGCAGCCAGACCCGCAGCAGCACCACCATCAGGTAGAGATCGAAAACGGTATTAATCAGAAAGTAAGCGGTGTTCATCTGGGCTCCTGTTAGAAAAGGGTTTCCATTTCGGCGGCGCGAGCAACGGCCGCCTGCATGGCTTGAGCAGTCAGCGGCATCAGCCCCTGTTGCTGGAATGTCTTGATGGCCTCGGCCGTGGTGCCGCCCTTGCTGGTCACCTGTTCACGCAGGGTGGCGAGCGCGAGTGTTGGATTTTGTTCCACCATGGCGGCCGCGCCAAGGGCGGTCTGCTGCACCAGCAGACGGGCCTGCTCAGGGCGAAAGCCCATGGCTTCGGCCTCTTCGGCGATGGCCTGCATGAACAGGAAGAAGTAGGCGGGGGCACTGCCCGCGGCGGCAATGACGCCGTTGATGCCGGACTCTTGCTCGACCCAGAGGGTCTTGCCGACGGCCTGCATCATCTGCTCGGCAAAGTCGCGATCCTCCTGGCCAACCGTATCGGGGGCGTAGAGGCCCGTCATGCCGAGCCCCAGCAGGGCAGGGGTGTTGGGCATGGTGCGGATGATGCGTGCATGGCCACCGGCCATCTCACCCAGGCGCGCCACCTTGATGCCGGCAGCGATGGAGATGAGCAGCTTGCCGGCCAGGGAGCCCAGCTCACCGACCAGCGTCCCCAGCATATCGGCCATCAGCTGTGGTTTGACCGCCAGCACGATGACCTCGGCATGGCGGGCGGCTTCGGCGTTGTCCTGGGTGACATGGATGCCGTAGTCGCTGGCCAGGGTCTCCAGCTTGGGTAGGCTGGGGTTGGCGGCGGTGATCTTCTCTGCCGGATAACCCGCCTTGACCAGACCGGCAATGATACTGCGGCTCATGTTGCCTGCGCCGATGAAGGCGATGGTTTTATGCTGCATCAAACGCTCCTGTTGATGGGATGGTTGCAAGAGGGGAGGCTGCGGCCCCTTCCTGCCTATGAGTAGTCACGTGCGCCGAAGATGGCGGTGCCGACTCGCACCATGGTGCTGCCGTGGGCGATCGCCAGCTCGAGATCTTCCGTCATCCCCATCGAGAGGGTGTCGACGCTCGGGTATTGTCGTGCAAGTTCGGTGAACAGAGCCTGCATACGAGTCATCTGGGCGGCCAGCACGGCCTCGTCACTGGTGTGCTCCGGGATGGCCATCAGGCCTCTGAGCACCAGTCGTTCGCATTGGGCAACCCGTTCGGCCAGCTGGAAAATCTCTTGTTCAGACGTTCCGGATTTGCTGCTCTCTCCGCTAATATTGATTTGCAGACAAACATTTAGCGGTGCCATCGTGGCCGGGCGCTGATTGTTAAGACGCTCGATCAGCTTGTCCCTGTCGACACTTTGTACCCAGTCGAACCGTTCTGCCACCAGCTTGGATTTGTTTGATTGCAAAGGGCCGATAAAGTGCCACTCTATGTCGGCATAGCCCTCTTGCTGGCGCAGGGTATCGATCTTGGTCGCCGCTTCCTGGGCGTAGGACTCACCAAAACGGCGTTGACCCGCGGCATGAGCCGCCATGATCGCCTCAATGGGTTTGGTCTTGCTGACGGCAAGCAGGGGAATGCTTTCTGCATTGCGGCCTGCCCGCCCGGCGGCTTGGGCAATGCGCTCCTTTACCTGAAGCAGGTGCTGGGCAATCTGGTTCATATTTCGTAAGTGATCTTGTGATGGGAGAATGACAAATCTATGGATATCACAGAGTTATTGGCTTTCAGTGTAAAGCATAAAGCCTCGGATCTACACCTGTCGGCCGGGGTTCCCCCGATGATCAGGGTTGACGGGGAGGTTCGCAAGATCAATTTGCCCGCCCTGGAGCACAGGGAAGTTCACGCCCTCATCTATGACATCATGAACGACCACCAGCGCAAGGAGCTGGAGGAAAATTTCGAGGTCGACTTCTCGTTCGAGGTGCCCAATCTGGCGCGTTTCCGGGTCAACGCCTTTCAGCAGGCGCGTGGATCCGGCGCCGTGTTTCGTACCATCCCCAGTACGGTACTGAGCCTTGAGGATCTTGATGCCCCCGAGATATTTCGCAAGATTGCCGAATTCCCACGGGGTCTGGTGCTGGTGACGGGCCCGACCGGCTCGGGCAAATCCACCACTCTGGCGGCCATGGTCAACTACATCAACGAGAACTTTCATCACCACATCCTCACCATCGAGGATCCCATCGAATTCGTGCACGAGAACAAGCGCTGTCTGGTCAACCAGCGGGAAGTGCACCGCGATACCAAGAGTTTCAGCGCCGCCCTGCGTTCGGCCCTGCGTGAAGACCCGGACATCATTCTGGTGGGCGAGATGCGGGACCTCGAGACCATCCGACTCGCCATGACCGCGGCCGAGACCGGTCACCTGGTGTTCGGCACCTTGCACACCTCGTCGGCGGCTAAGACCATAGACCGTATCATCGACGTCTTCCCCGGCGCGGAGAAGGACATGGTGCGCTCCATGCTGTCCGAATCCCTGCGGGCTGTCATCTCCCAGACTCTGCTCAAGCGGATCGGCGGCGGCCGGGTGGCGGCCCACGAGATCATGATGGGCATTCCGGCGGTGCGAAACCTCATTCGGGAAGACAAGATCGCCCAGCTTTACTCGGTGATCCAGACCGGGATGACCCACGGCATGCAGACCATGGATCAGAGCCTCAAACAGCTGGTCAGCCGGGGTGTGGTGGCGTCCCTCGATGCCAAGGCCAAGGCCGTCGATCCCAACAGCGTATAACAACAACGAATCCAGGGAAGGAGACATCATGAATCTGGATCAGATGCTGGCCGAGCTGGTCAGCCGCAAGGGCTCGGATCTGTTTGTGACGGTGGGCTCGCCTCCCACCCTCAAGGTCAATGGTCACCTGGTGGCGCTGGGCAACGAGCCCCTCGACAAGAAGGAGGCGCTGACCCTGGTCAGGGAGACCCTCAGCTCGGACCATTTTGAACGCTACATCCGAACCAAGGAGGCCAACTACGCCATCCATCGTGAGGAGCTGGGCCGTTTTCGGGTCAGTGCCTTCTGGCAGCAAGAGCTGCCTGGCATGGTGCTGCGCCGCATCGAGACTCGCATTCCCACCTTCGATGATCTGAGCCTGCCTCCCATATTGCAGGACGTGGCGATGGCCAAGCGGGGACTGGTGTTGTTCGTCGGGGCCACGGGGGCGGGCAAGTCCACCACCCAGGCGGCCATGATCGGCTATCGCAACCAGCATGCGGATGGGCACATACTGACGGTGGAAGATCCGGTGGAGTTCGTGCACCAACACGGCCGCAGCCTGGTGACCCAGCGCGAGGTGGGGATAGACACCGAATCGTTCGACGTGGCGCTGAAGAGCTCTCTGCGCCAGGCGCCGGATGTGATCCTGATCGGCGAAATCCGCAGCCAGGAGACCATGGAGTTTGCCCTGCAGTTTGCCGAGACTGGTCACCTCTGTCTGGCAACTCTGCATGCCAACAACGCCAACCAGGCGCTGGATCGCATCCTGCATCTGGTCCCCCAGGAGAAACACCGCCAGTTTCTGTTCGATCTCTCGTTCAACCTGCGTGGCATCGTTGCCCAGCAACTGGTGCCCAGTATCGACGGACGGCGACGTTTTGCCGCCTTCGAGATCCTGCTCAACACCCCGCTCATCACCGACATCATCCGCAAGGGAGAGATGCACCGGCTCAAGGAAGTGATGACCAAATCCTCAGAGCTTGGCATGCAGACCTTCGATCAGGCGCTGTTTGCCCTGTTCTGTGCCGGCCAGATTGGCTACAGTGAGGCCCTCGCCCATGCCGACTCGGCCAATGACCTGCGACTGCTGATCAAGCTTTCGGGTCATGAACAGCTGGGATCCGGCATGCTGGACAATGTGACGCTAGACGAATAACGGGACCGCCCGGGCGGGCGGTTCCTCGCCATAGAGGATCCTTATGCTGATTGTGGTATCTCCGGCCAAGACGCTGGATTACGAGTCACCCTTGGTGACGTCCCGTTTCACCCAACCCGAACTGCTAGATCACTCTGCCGAGCTGATTGCCCGGGCCCGCCAGTTGAGCCCGGATCAGATCGCCAGCCTGATGAAGATCAGCGACAAGCTGGCTGGTCTGAATGCCGCCCGTTTCGCCGAGTGGCAGCCGGCATTTACCCCGGACAATGCCCGTCAGGCCCTGCTGGCCTTCAAGGGGGATGTCTACACCGGGCTCGCGGTGGAAGATTTCAGCGACGAGGATTTTGAGTTTGCCCAGCAACATCTGCGCATGCTGTCCGGGCTTTACGGTGTGCTGCGCCCGCTCGATCTGATGATGGCCTACCGGCTGGAGATGGGGATTCGCCTCGACAATCCGCGTGGCAAGGATCTCTACCAGTTCTGGGGGGACATCATCACCGAGCACCTGAACAAGGCGCTGGCAGCCCAAGGGGATGAGGTACTGGTGAACCTGGCTTCCGACGAGTATTTCAAATCCGTGCGTCCCAAGGCTCTGAAGGGGCGGATTGTTACTCCGGTATTCAAGGACGAGAAAAACGGTCAGTTCAAGATCATTAGTTTCTACGCCAAAAAGGCGCGGGGCATGATGGCTCGTCATATCATCAAAAACAAACTGACCAGTGTGGAACAGCTGACCGGTTTCAACGCCGATGGCTACTACTTCGTGCCGGAAGAGTCAGATGCCGCCACCCTGATGTTTAAACGTGCAGAAAATTAATTACAAAAAGAGGGAACCAATCTTCCTAGTGATGGGTCTGATTATATGAATCCTCTGTTGTAAGCACTTTTTTATTCGCCGACGTTTGATACGTCGGCTTTTTTATTGTCTATCAATTGCTTTCGGTGAACCCATGTGGTTCAGATAGACTCAAGAAAGGGTGTTGTCGTCACAAGCTGGAGGTGGATGATGGAACAGAAAAATGCCATTCGGCAGGTGGCCGTCCCTTGGGCGCCTTCCCGCCAGCTACCGCCCGGCCTGGTTGTCGCCGAGCTGCATCAGGATCTCTGGAGCGACTCCCTGACCATCATGCTGGGACGGGCTCGCAGCATAGATTTGCCGCCCCAGTTGCTGTGCCGGGTTCACTTTCGTCATATCTACGCCCTGCGGGTGATGGAGGATTGCGATCTGGCGGAGGGGAAGGATAGTCATGCCATTGAGGAGCAGATCCAGATCATTACGCCGTCCCGTTTTGCCAGCTGGTTTCATCAGGAATCCGATGGCCTGCATCTGGACGAGGACTTGCAGCACTACCGCATCTCGACCTGGGACTACTGCGCCGATGTGTTGACCTCCTCCGCGCCCGAACTCTCTTTTCTTGCCCAGAGTGAATGATGGAAGTGTGCTACTAGAGGCGAAGGAGCTCCTTCGCCTCATTTTTTTTGTGTCGACTGACCCCCAGTAGTGGGGGGGCTTGGCACAAAAAAAGCGCCTCAAAGGAGGCGCGGGGGAAAAAGACAGATTGGAAGCGTCACATGGGTGCTACTTGAATCGGCGATGAGCCATGCCAATCAAGTATGGGTTCATATTGCCAGGGGCTATCTGAAGTAGTGCTGAGATGATTCTTCATCCTCTGTTCATATTCTCGGCAACTATTTCCGGCCGCCGTGCCAGTTGCCAGCCAATGCTTTCGGGTATCCTGCCAGCCTGTTTCCATCTTCAGCCCGAGTCTCCATCAGCGCGGTTTTGTCAGGGGAGCAACTCGAATGTTCCCGTCGTCTGTTCCAAAGCCAGTAACCAGCGTTTGATCGGGATGCCGCCGGCATAGCCGGTCAGATCGCCGCTGCGTCCGATCACCCGGTGGCAGGGGACTATGATGCTGAGGGGATTACGGCCATTGGCGGCGCCGACCGCTCGTACCGCCTTTGGATTGCCGATGGCGGTGGCGATATCGAGGTAACTGACGGTGTCGCCATAGGGTATGTCGCACAGTGCCTGCCACACCGTTTGCTGAAACTGTGTCCCCCTGGCTGCGAGTGGCAGATCGAACTGCCGCAGGCGACCTGCAAAGTAGGCGGCAAACTGCTCTTTGTAGGGGGCGAGTGCGGCATCGTCCCGTTGCCACTCTGGCTGTGGCATGACGGGGCGTTCGCCCTGGATGAACTCCACATGGCGCAGGCCATCACCGTCGATGGCGATGAGCAGGGGGCCGCGGGCGCTTTCGCAAAAACTGTATCTCATCTTCTTTCGCTCTCGCTGTGAAGGGGGGCATCACTCCAGTACCGGCTTGCCACGGGCTGACTTGATCTCCCCCTTGCGTTTCTTGGCATCGACCCGCTTGCGCTGGGAGCTGCGGGTCGGCTTGGTGGCATGGCGAGTCTTGGGGCGCCAGGCTGCTTTTTTCAGCAGTTCCACCAGGCGGTGCATCGCCTCCTTGCGGTTCATGTCCTGGCTGCGATGGGTCTCGACCCGGATCAGGATGAAGCCATCGTGGATCCGGCTGTCGCTCAGCTTGTCGAGCCCCTCTATGTAGAGCGGCGGCAGGCTCGGTGAGTGGCGGTAATCGAAGCGCAGCCAGACGGCGGAGTCGGTCTTGTTAACGTGTTGTCCGCCGGCTCCCTGGGCCCGCATGGTCTGGAATTGCAGCTCATGCCAGGGGAGGGTGACGCTATTGGAAATCACTAACATGCTGTGGTGCTCTTGTTTGGTGCAGGCGTGCAGGTCGCTGCACCTTGGTGCCTCATTATGGGGCGCGCAGATCGGTTACGGGGGCGGCTCAGGTCAAGGGGACTGCAATTAGACGCTATCTACATGAGATAACACAGTAAAAATTTTTGGCACAAGAATTGATTGCTGGTTCATGACACACCATGGATTGGGAGCAACCAGATGAAGCTGATTACTGCGATTATCAAACCATTCAAGTTGGACGATGTCCGTGAGGCGATTGCCAACCTGGGGGTGGAAGGGTTGACCGTGTCCGAGGTCAAGGGATTTGGCCGCCAGAAGGGACACACAGAATTATACCGGGGGGCCGAATATCAGGTCGACTTCCTGCCCAAGGTCAAGCTGGAGATCGCGACCGCCGACGACAACGTGGAAGGGGTGATCGAAGCCATCTGCAAGGCGGCTTATACCGGCAAGATCGGTGACGGCAAAATTTTTGTCTACGACCTGCTGCAGGCGGTGCGTATCCGGACCGGTGAAGGGGATGAAGAGGCGCTGTGATACATCCGCTGGGTAGTGAAGGCTGGTCCTTGACCATCAGCGGATGACGTATGGCTTCGTCATGAGGCCGCGCCGACCGCCTGTCTCGCTATCAACAATAAGGCCGGATGGCATGCCATCCGGCCTTATTGTCATGCCCCCTATTCGGTGAGAGGTCTCACGCTCAGCACGGGGGCCGCATCTATTTCATCGGCATTCATCATCGACGAGATGCGCTGCAGGGAGGAGAGCAGCAGAGTCTGCTCCCAGGGCTCCAGTGCCTGAAAACGCTGGATGAAGCACTCCTGAAGCGGTCTGGGGGCCTGGTTCAGCAGGGCCCGACCGGCGTCGGTCAGAGTTGCATGTACCTTGCGCTTGTCGGTTTCGCTGCGAATGCGCTGCACCAGCTGGCGGCTCTCCAGTCGATCCATGATGGTGGTGGCCGTCGCCTGGCTCATGTTGGTGTGATTGGCCAGTTGGCGCATGGAGATCTGGCCAAGCTCGTCAATCCCTTTGAGCAACAGCAGTTGTGGCGACGTGAGACCCGCCTCCTTGATCAAGCGCTTGGAGTGCATGTCGATGGCACGAATGATCTGGCGCAGCGCTATCAGCACTTCATCATGTTTTTCCATGGGGAACCGGGTCGTCAGGAGGATTTAAGGGGGCAAATTCTGCTCTTGCCAGAGGAAAACGTCAATATGGTTACGACTCTAATGGTTTATGTTCAAAGTATTTTTGTGTTAGTTTAGCCCCCTCTTTGCAGAATTAGCGCTGACATTTGAGGAGTGAAGATGACCAATGAACTGGATATCAAGACCCTGGTAAGTGGGTTGAGAGTGGTGCGTGTACGCTATGAACTGCCGGATACATCGGCTTTTGTACGCTACCAGCCCGCCTACGACGAAGACCCCAACAACCTGAAGGTACATCACTATGATGGTGAGCTTCCCCTCTCTTGTAGTGAGACAGGTACTTTCAACCTAAAGGAGTTGGTCAACGAGTTGCGCTATGCCTATGTGCTGGTTCACCTCTTCCCCGACGAGAGTGCCATGAACTTCTACCTGACTGGCCTGGATACCGGTCTGGCGCAGCTGGAGTTCATCGGCGGCTCCTATGACTTCAACCGTCTCTGGATCACCAGTGGTATCTCCAACCTCGGCGTGCCCATGGCCATCTTCCTTGGCAAGCGTCATGCAGTGAATGGCCAACCGTCGGTTTCCCTGGTGGATCATCGCGAGCAGGCGGCCGGCAAGCTGGTCTATCGCGCCATCGGCGGCGCCGGCGAGCACGTTGGCGAAGACTTTTTCAACCACGACTAAGGAGGCTGGATGCGAGCAAGCAAAGGGCTGTTGAAAGGCCTCAATCCCACCATGGCCATGACGGCACTCACCGTCATCACCCTGTTTCTGTTGTTCGGGGTCTTTGTTCCCGATACGGCCGCAGCCTGGTTTACCGGTGCCAAGGATCAGATCATTGCCGGGTTCAAGTGGTACTACATTCTGGTGGTCGCCCTGTTCCTGTTCTTCGCTGTCTATCTGATGTTCAGCCGTTTTGGCAACATCCGGCTGGGTGACGACGACCAGGTACCGGAGTTCGGTTATTTCGCCTGGTTTTCCATGCTGTTCAGTGCAGGCATGGGGATCGGTCTGGTGTTCTGGAGCATCGCCGAGCCCATGTATCACCTGCAGGGCAACCCCTTCATCACCGAAGGCATGACTCCCGAGGCGGCTCAGGTCGCCATGCGCCTCACCTTCTTCCACTGGGGCCTGCACCCCTGGGCCATCTATGTGATCGTCGGCCTGTCGCTGGCCTTCTTCAGTTACCGCCGCAAGTTGCCGCTGGCGATCCGTTCCGTGCTCTATCCCATTCTCGGTGATCGCATCTACGGTTTCTGGGGCCATGCCGCCGACGTGCTGGCGGTGTTCGGCACCGTGTTCGGGGTGGCGACTTCCCTCGGTCTTGGCGTCTCCCAGATGAATACCGGCCTCAACCAGATGTTCGGGATGGAAGTCTCGCAGGCCAATCAGCTGTGGCTCATTGGCGGCATAAGCCTGGTGGCCACCTTGTCGGCCGTCTCCGGTGTGGGGCGCGGGGTCAAGTTGCTCTCCGAGCTCAACATCTGGCTGAGTGTTTTCATTCTCGGCCTCTTCCTGGTGCTGGGCCCGACCACCTATATTCTCAACGCCTATGTGCAGAATATCGGTGACTACCTGCAGAACATCATTCAGCTGAGCTTCTGGACCAACACCGAAGCCAATGGCACCTCGGCCTGGCAGTCGAGCTGGACCGCCTTTTACTGGGGGTGGTGGATCGCCTGGGCACCGTTTGTCGGCATGTTCATCGCCCGCATCTCCAAGGGCCGAACCATTCGCGAGTTCGTACTCGGCGTCCTGCTGGTGCCCTCCCTGCTCGGCATGCTGTGGCTCACCGTGTTTGGTGGCACCGCCATGAATCTGGAGCTGTTTGGCGATGGTGGCGTGGTGGCGGCCGTCAATCAGGACGTGACCCTGGCGCTTTACAAGACGGTGGAGCTGCTGCACTGGGAGACCTTCGGCTGGATTGCCAAGGGGGTGCTGACCCTGCTGATCTGCACCTACTTCATCACCTCCAGTGACTCGGGCACCCTGGTCATCACGACTCTGCTCTCCATCGGGGATCAGGATCCTCCCGTGATGCACCGCGCCATCTGGGGGCTGGGTGAGGGCTTGGTAGCCGCCATCCTGCTGGTATCGGGCGGACTGGCTGCCCTGCAGGCGGCCAGCATCATAGCCGCGCTGCCGTTCTCGGTGATCATGCTGGCTATGTGCTATTCGCTGATGCTGGGGCTCAAGCAGGAGAGTCAGCGCCAGTTCGAGTATCGTCAAAACCTCAAGCGCCACGATGGCTCAACCCATATGAGCCTGCTGGACCGGATTGGTCCAGCCTAACGGGCAGATATGACAAAGGGGGCTCAGGCCCCCTTTGCATCGGCAGCGGCCGTACCGACGATGTTTTCCCTGTGGGAATTTACCGTCGGTGCGGCCGCTTTTTATTGGGTGGTTGTGGCCGGGAGCCTTACTCCTCGATAAAGGTCCACTCATCCTTGACCCGGCTGATGGCGTCGGTACGCCGCTTGGCCAGCTGGGCCCTGATCTCCTCTCCCTTGAAGCCTGCCGCGACAATCTCTTTCACCGGCACGGCTTGCGCGGCGGCCAGCGCCTCGGCCACATAATCCGGCTCGGCATAGACCCGTTCCTCGAAGCCGGTGCGACCATGAAAATCGGCGCGGCAGGCATCGAGCAACTGGGCGAAACGCTCCGGTCTGCGCCAGGCGTCGGCCTTGTCGAACACCTTGAGCAAGGTGGCGGGCTTGAGTTCAAACGCGATATGGATGTGGGTGTGCAGATCGCTCACCAGCAGCGCCAGATCCCGGCACTCATTGGGGACCCGAAAGCGCTGGCAGAAGTCGCGGATGAGGGGTAGCCCCTTCTGGCCATGGCCGTGATGGCTCGGCCAGAACTCCTTGGGCGTCAGCCCCTTGCCAAAGTCGTGGCAGAGGGCGGCGAAGCGCACTGTCAGTTCGGGGGAGAGACGACAGGCCTGTGCCAGCACCATCATGGTGTGGATGCCGGTGTCGATCTCCGGGTGCCACTTGGCGGGGGCGGGCACTCCGAACAGGGCGTCAAGTTCGGGAAACAGCGCCTTGAGGGCGCCGCACTCGCGCAATACCTCGAAGAACACCTGCGGTGTCGGGCCCAGCAACACCTTCTCCAGCTCCTTCCAGACCCGCTCCGGGGTGAGGTGGGCCAGCTCGCCGGCGGCCGTCATCTCGCTCATCAGGGCCAGGGTCTCGGGGGCAATCACGAATTCCTGGGCGTGGAAGCGGGCGGCAAATCGGGCCACCCGCAGGATGCGCAGGGGATCTTCGGCAAAGGCGGGGGAGACGTGGCGCAGCAGCCGATTTTCCAGATCCCGGATACCGCCGTAGGGATCGTGGAGCTGGCCCTCTTCATCCTCGGCGATGGCATTGATAGTGAGATCCCGACGCAGCAGATCCTGCTCCAGGGTCACATCGGGGGCCGCATGGCAGACGAAGCCGGTGTAGCCCTGGCCCTGCTTGCGCTCGGTCCGGGCCAGAGCGTACTCCTGCTGGGTCTTGGGGTGGAGAAACACGGGGAAGTCGCGACCAACCTGGGTAAACCCCAGCGCCAGCATCTGTTCCACGGTGGCGCCCACCACCAGATGATCCCTGTCGCCCTGCGCCAGTCCCAGCAGCCGATCCCGTACTGCGCCCCCAACCAGATAAGTCTGCAAACCCTGTACCTCTTCAGCAATGATGGGGCCGAGTATATCGTCTTTGCGGCGGCTTTGCTGCCAGGGGCGAGGGAGGGAAAAAATCCCTCTGCGGTGCTTTGACTTCATCTGGGGGAGGCCTTACCCTGCCGCACACATGAGCGCTCGCCATACCCTCCGTCGCCTGTTGCAGGGCATGTCGGTATATGGTGAACCGAAGGAGCCGGAGAGTTCCTTTTCATATCAGATACATGAGAACAATGTGAACCAATCAACCTTCGCTAGCCGGGTGCTGGACTGGTACCAGCTCCACGGCCGCAAGACCTTGCCCTGGCAGCAGGAGAAGACCCCCTATCGGGTCTGGGTCTCCGAAATCATGCTGCAGCAGACCCAGGTCGCCACTGTTATCCCCTATTACCAGCGTTTCATGGCGCGCTTTCCCGATGTGGTCGCGCTGGCAGATGCCCCCGTAGACGAAGTGCTGCACCACTGGACCGGTCTTGGCTATTACGCCCGGGCCCGCAATCTGCACAAGGCGGCCCGGCAGATCCGCGATCAGCATCAGGGAGTCTTCCCGGAGCAGTTTGACGAGGTAGTGGCCCTACCGGGCATTGGTCGCTCCACCGCTGGCGCCGTGCTCTCCCTCTCCCTCGGACAACCCCACGCCATTCTCGATGGCAACGTGAAGCGGGTGCTCACCCGCTGGCTTGCCCTGCCGGGCTGGCCTGGCCAGAAACAGGTGGAAAACGAGCTGTGGGAGATAGCGACCCGCCTCACCCCCAGGTTGGGGGTGGCCCAATACAACCAGGCCATGATGGACATGGGGGCCACCATCTGTACCCGCAGCAAGCCCGCTTGCGAGCGCTGTCCGGTACGGGATGATTGCCAGGGGCTGTCGCAGGGCAAGCCCACCGACTACCCCAACAGCAAGCCCAAGAAGAGCATTCCGGCGCGCACCGGCATCATGCTGCTGATCCGCCACGGTGACGAACTGCTGCTGGAAAAGCGTCCGCCACAGGGGATCTGGGGCGGGCTCTATTGCTTCCCTCAGGTAGCATCGCTGGCCGAGGTCAACGGGGTGTTGCAGGGGCTGGGCCTCAATGGCAGCAGTTATCGGGAACTGGCGGGTTTTCGTCACACGTTCAGCCACTTCCATCTCGATATACAGCCGCTGCTGATAGAGACGGACAAGGCGCCGGCCCTGCGTCTCATGGAAGCGGATAACCGACTCTGGTATAACTTACGCCATCCTGCACAGGTGGGGCTGGCAGCCGCCACGGCCCGCCTGCTCGCCTATCCGGACTTACAACCACAGAGGTCAACATGAGCCGTACCGTATTTTGCCAACGTCTGAAGAAAGAGGCGCCGGGTCTCGATTTCCAACTCTACCCGGGCGAGCTCGGCAAGCGGATTTTCGACAACATCAGCAAGGAAGCCTGGGCCGAATGGCAGAAGAAGCAGGTGATGCTGATCAACGAGAAGAAGCTCAACATGATGAATCTCGAGCATCGCCAGTTGCTGGAGACAGAGATGGTCAGCTACCTGTTTGACGCGGGTGAAGTCCAGATCGACGGTTATACCCCTCCCAGCCAGTGAGCTGAGAGAGCGTAAAACGGTTATCCCCTCCTGGTACAAGCCAATAAGTGACGGGCGGCCCGGCCGCCCGGTTTGAGGATCCTATGGGCCGAATTCTTTGGCTGCTGTGTGCCTTGCTGTTTCTCTCTGCCTGCTCATCTTCTCCCAAGCCCAGCGGGAGCGACGATGATGATCTGGTCAACGGCAAGGACATTCGCGGTTTTGAACACATGATCAGCGCGCTTTCCCATAACGTGAACGAGATATGGGGGCGGGAGGCGCTGTTTGCGGGCAAGTTTGACTACGTCAAATACACGGATCAGTACAAGAGCCGGGCCCACATCGACTTTTCCACCGGTCACATCATGGTGGAGACGGTCTCCGGGATTGAGCCCCGTGCCCACCTGCGCCGCGCCATCATCGAAACCCTGCTGACGCCGGACGATCCGGCGGAAGTTGATCTCTACTCGGATCGGGAGATCATGCCTGGTGGCGAGCCTTTTCTCTATGGGCAGGTGCTGGACAACCAGGGGCAACCGATCCGCTCCACTTGGCGGGCAGAGCGCTATGCCGACTATCTGCTCAACACGGCGATGAAGAAACGCACCCTGGGGATCCGCAACATCTTCTTCATCGATATCCCCATGGTGGCCAACCATGAGGATAAACGGGGCTACAAGTACGCCAGCATCATCCGGGAGGCATCCCGCAAGTACGGTGTTGCCGAGAGCCTGATCTACGCGGTGATCAAGACGGAGAGCAGCTTCAACCCCTATGCGGTGAGCCATGCCAATGCTTATGGCCTGATGCAGGTGATCCCGGCCACCGCCGGACGCGATGTCTATGTGCGGGTCAAGGGCAAGAGCGGTCAGCCGACCCGGGAAGACCTGTTCAACCCCGCCTACAACATAGACGTGGGGACGGCCTATCTGCACCTGCTGCAGACCGTCTATCTGGCGGATATTCAGGATCCCCAGTCCCGTCGCTATGCGGTGATCTCCGCCTACAACGGTGGCGCCGGCGGTGTGCTCAACACCTTCTCCAGCGATCGCAAGGCGGCGCCGGGCCGGATCAACCAGCTTTCCCCCGAGGCTGTCTATCAGGTACTGACCGAGCAGCATCCCAAGGCGGAGGCGCGCCGTTACCTCTACAAGGTCAATCAGGCCGAGAAGGGGTTCAAACGCTCCTTTGCCAGGCAGGCGGGATAACCGGCAATAACGACAAAGGGCGCTTGATATCAAGCGCCCTTGTTGGTTCTGACTGGCATGGTGTTGCCATTATTTACCGATGAAGCCACCTTTGGCCTGGGGAGCCGCGCCCACTTTCTCCAGTGATTCCACTTCTACCTCGGTCTTGTTCCAGCTGTGGTCCACTTCACCGCGGATGCGGATCAGATCGTCCGGACCCACTTCGACGCCACGCCATACGTCCTGATCCACTTCGACTTCTACCTCGCCGCTGGCATCGCGGAACAGGTAGTTTTCGTCGCCCAGGTGTTTGACCAGCTTGCCTTCGAGGGTGGCCCAGCTGTCATCAGCCAAGTCTTTCAGTTGCGCGACGGAAACCTTGTTCTGCTCCTGGGGGCCGGTGTAGGCCGCCATGGCGAAAGAAGAGACAGACATCAGGGCCACCAGTCCGATTACGCTTGCTTTGTTCATTTTTATGCTCCTGTCGTTGGTATGGGGCCATTTTGGCGAGGCAGGTGTGAAACAAGCGTGAAAGAACGGCACTTTTTGCCGACGAATGAGAGCGCAATCGATTTAATCGCACAGCTCGGCGTGTTCAATTTCATTTGAATCTGTAATCTGTCGTCTGGTTAGTAAGGGGCTGGTTCGACGCATTCCCGACGTCGTTGCGGCTTGAGGACGAGTTGCGGGCTCTGCCTGCTCAATCAATGAGAATAACAATATGAAAAAATGGCTTGTTTGTTTATTGGGGTTACTGGCGCTGACCGCTCAGGCGGTGGAGCGCCCGAGCTTTTCCCGGATCGTGATGTTTGGTGACAGCCTCTCGGACACCGGCAAGATGTACAAGAAGATGAAGGGGTATCTCCCCTCCAGCCCTCCCTATTATGAGGGGCGTTTCAGCAATGGCCCGGTCTGGTTGGAACGGTTGCGAGACGAACACTTCCCCGGGCTTCAGCTGGCTAACGAGGCTGAAGGTGGGGCGACGGCGGTGGCCTACAACAAGCTGGGCTGGCTCAACTTCTGGGCCTGGGATCCCAAGTATCAGGTGATCAACAACCTCGACTACGAGATCGATCAGTTCCTGGCGAAGGACAGCTTGCGTCCCGACGATCTGGTGGTGATCTGGGTGGGGGCCAACGACTATCTGGCCTATGGCTGGAATCAGGAGAAGGATGCCGATCGGGTGATCGAGACCATCCGCTTGGCATCCAACCGACTGGTGCTCAACGGGGCGCAGCAGATCCTGCTGTTCAACATCCCGGATCTGGGCAGAACTCCATCCGCCAACAGCATGAAGGTAGTGGATCAGGTACGCCACGTAGCCAGCTATCACAACCAGCGGCTGCTCAATCTCTCGCGCGAGCTGGCCCCCCTTGGCATCGTCAAGATGTTCGAAGTGGACAAGCAGTTTGACGAGATGGTCGGTGATCCCCAGAAATTCGGGCTGAGCGACATCGAGCACGCCTGCTATGGCGGCGGGTATCTATGGAAGCCCTTCTCCGATGCGAGCGAGGCGCCAGCCTTGAGCGTCCCAGAGCGTCTGGCGGTGGCCGGCAACCCGATCCTGGCCCAGGCTGTTGTGAGCCCGCAAGCGGCCCGCAGTGCGGCAGCCCGGAACTGCGATGAACACATGTTCTGGGATCAGGTGCACCCGACCGCGACAGTGCACAAGGCGATGGGGGAGCGGGTCGCCGCCTTCATCGAACAGCATTACGAGTTTATTCGTCGCTGATCCGCGATCTGTAAACACCGGTGCGGGGCCAACATCATGTTGGCCCCGCATTTTTATGGCTCCCTTTCCTGTGCCGTTTACATGTCACAACTTTGTCTAAAAATCAGACGCTTGTGCTGTGTTTGTGAACGTTTCTGGGTTATGGTGTTTTTTGTTAATTGGTATCAAGCACTTGAAAATGGACTAACGTTAATATGCTGCGATCGCAGTCGATGTGGTCGTGCCCATAAGATGGGGTGGTATCAAGCAACCCCTCCTACATAAAGTTGCAGAGGCTAAAACATGAAAAAGTCATTGATTACCTTGTTGGTTACCGGCTTGCTCGCGGCCAATGCCCAGGCAGCAGGCCAAGACAACACCTGGTATGGCGGTGCCAAGCTGGGTTGGTCCAACTTCTACGGCATTGATGAAAGCAACAATTTTACCCTTGGCGATGAAACCAACGATGCACTGGGTGCCGGTGCTTTTGCCGGTTATCAGGTGAACCAGAATCTGGGTATCGAGCTGGGTTATGACTACCTGGGCAAATACAAGTATGACGCTACCACTGCCGCCGGTACTGCCTTCGGCGATAGCGTGAAGTCCCAGTTGGCTCAGCTGACCCTGAAGCTGGGTTTCCCGGTCACCGAGAGCCTGGATCTCTACGGTCGTATCGGTGGTGGTTATGGTTGGGCTGACAGTGAACGTTTCGACAGTGACAGCCGCTTCGTCGTCGTCGGTGCCTTGGGTGCCGAGTACGCTTTCAACCGTGACTGGGCCGCACGCCTCGAATATCAATACTCAACACCTTATGGCAGCCGTGAAGACACGGGTGTGCGCATGGACAACGGCCTGCTCTCGCTGGGTGCCGTTTACCGCTTCGGTCAGGTCGCTCCCGTGGTTGCTGCACCCGCTCCCGAGCCGGCTCCCGAGCCCGTGATGGTCGAGAAGCAGTTCACCCTGAGCTCCGATGTGCTGTTTGACTTCAATAAAGCTACTCTGAAGCCGGAAGCGGGCCAGGCGCTGGACTCCCTCTATAGCCAGATTGAAGAGGCCCGACCCAAGGATGGGGTGGCAACCGTGATCGGTTACACCGACCGTATCGGCTCCGATGCCTATAACCAGAAGCTCTCCGAGCAGCGTGCCCAGAGCGTAGCCAACTACCTGGTCGGCAAGGGTATTCCCGCCTCCAAGGTCAATGTGGAAGGTCGTGGCGAGTCCTCACCGGTCACCGGGGACAGCTGCGTCAGCAAGTCCAAGCGTGAGTTGATCGTCTGTCTGGCACCGGATCGTCGTGTTGAAGTGAAGGTGGAAGGGGTGGCCGAAGTTCAGGAGTAATTTCCTGATCCTGACCCGAACTAGGGGGCTGTGCGAGCAGCCTCATATTGAATAGCCAAAAGCCAGTCAATTCAATTGACTGGCTTTTTTGTTGATGGTGACGAGCAGATGGCAAGACATCAGGACGGGAGTGGCATCACCCGGTTGCGGCCCAGATCCTTGGCCTTGTAGAGCATCTTGTCGGTGCGCTCGACCAGGCTGTCGACACCTTCCTGGCCGTTGTGCTCCGCCACTCCGAATGAGGCGGTGATGTGGTCGATGCGACGGCCAGATTTGCGGTCCAGTACCGACATACGCTCGATGGCTCGGCGGATACTTTCCGCCATCTGCCTGCTGAGTGCCAGATTGCGATGGGGCACCAGCAGGGCAAACTCCTCGCCGCCGAGGCGATAGGCCGTCACCCCCTCCTTGCAGGCATCGCGCAGCCGCTTGCTGAAAGCCCGCAGCACCTGATCCCCCAGCAAGTGACCATACTCGTCATTGAAGTTCTTGAACCTGTCGATATCGGCCAGGATCAGCGAGAAGGGGTGCTTGCTGCGAATCAATCCTTCCAGTTCGAAATCGAAGGCGCGCCGGTTGAGCAGGTTGGTGAGGGCGTCCTCGTTGGCCAGTTTTCGAGTCTCGTTGAGCGCCTCACGCAGCTCCTTGATCTCTTTCTCGGCATTGCTGAGCTGGTTGCGAAAGTGCATGGTGGACATGCGCACATCGCGGGATTCGCGCACCAGATCCCGCAGGATCCCCATGGTGTCCTCCAGACTCAACCCCTCGTCGTCGATCTTGCTCAGCTTGTCGAAGCTCTTGTCGAGCATCTCCTGAAACAGGCCGGTATCAGAAATGGCATCCTGCATCGAGTGACCCAGCTCGTTGGCCATGGCGGCGAGGCTGAGTTTCATCGCCTCCATCTGCTGCTCATCCTGGGCGGCGAGGTGCTGGTGATAGAGGCGCTCGCAGGTGGTCAGCGAGCAGGTGCCCTGAAGCTTGATGGCCTGATCGATGGCCTGGTTGAGCTCGGGCATGCTGGCCGATACATAGTTGTACCAGAGATGATAATTGTCAGGTGTGGTGGGGATTTGGTACTTGATCATCAGGGGAACCGCCTGTTTGAGATAGGCGGCTGACTGGGCAAAAGTGTCCTTACTCATGAGTTCTGTGTCTCACATACCGGCAAACTGAGGAGAGTATGACAGAGAGAGTGGCCAAAAGGCAGCCGATGGATGCCATTCGCCCCCCCCTCCGATATAATGGCACCGTTACCACCAATCCTAAGGCCTGCTTATGTCTCAAAAAGATCCTTTCCTCGAACGCGAGGCCGAAAAATACGAGAATCCCATCGCCAGCCGAGAGCTAATTCTTGACCTCATCAAGGGCCATGAAAAGCCCATGTCCCGTGAAGAGTTGGCCAAGGTCCTCAAGCTGACCGATGAAGAGCCGTTGGAAGCCTTGCGTCGTCGCCTGCGCGCCATGGAGCGCGACGGGCAACTGGTATTCACCCGCAACCAATGTTACGCCCTGCCGGATCGCCTGAATCTGGTCAAAGGATATGTGCTCGGCCACAAGGATGGCTTCGGTTTTCTGCGTCCGGAAGGTGGTGGTCCGGATCTGTTCCTGAATAACCGCGAGATGCAGCGTCTGATGCATGGCGACTACGCCCTGGTGCAGCCGACCGAGATCGACCGCAAGGGCCGCCAGGAGGCGCGTCTGGTGCGCCTGCTCAAGGCCCGCGAGGCGGACATCGTCGGGCGTTACTTCGTCGAGAACGGCGTCGGTTTCGTGGTACCCGACGACAGCCGCATCGGCCAGGACATCATCATCCCGGAAGGGGAGAACAAGGGCGCGCGTCAGAGCCAGGTCGTGGTCGTGCGCATCAACCAGCGCGCCACCGCCCGTTTCAACGCGGTCGGTACCGTATTGGAAGTGCTGGGTGAGAACATGGCCCCCGGCATGGAGATCGAGATTGCCCTGCGTACCCACGGCATTCCCCACACCTGGCCGGAAGAGGTGACCAAAGAGGTCGCCGGTCTGGGTGAAGAGGTGCCGGAGAAGGCCAAAGAGGGACGCATCGACCTGCGCGCCCTGCCGCTGGTCACCATCGACGGGGAAGATGCCCGCGACTTCGATGACGCCGTCTTCTGTGAAGCCAAGCGCGGCGGCGGCTGGCGCCTGTGGGTCGCCATTGCCGACGTGTCCGCCTACGTGAAGCCGGGCACCGCCCTCGATACCGAGGCCTACCAGCGCGGCAACTCCGTCTACTTCCCCGAGTTCGTGGTGCCCATGCTGCCGGAGGTGCTCTCCAACGGCCTGTGTTCCCTGAACCCGCAGGTCGACCGCCTCTGCATGGTGTGCGAGATGACCATCTCCGCCGCCGGCCGCATGTCCGGCTACAAGTTCTACGAAGCGGTGATGAACTCCCATGCCCGCATGACCTACACCAAGGTGGCGGCGATCCTGGATGGCGATCCCAAGCTGCGCCAGCAGTACGAGCCGCTGGTGGGCCACATCGAGGAGCTCAACAACCTCTACAAGGCGCTCAAGCATGCCCGCCATCAGCGCGGTGCGGTGGAGTTCGAGAGCGAAGAGACCCGCTTCATCTTCAACGCCCAGCGCAAGATCGACCGCATCGTGCCGCTGGTGCGCAACGACGCCCACAAGATCATCGAAGAGTGCATGATCCAGGCGAACGTGGCTGCCGCCCGTTATATCGAGAAGAACGAGGCTGCTGCCCTGTTCCGGGTGCACGACCGTCCGGGTGAAGAGCGCCTTACCGGCTTCCGTGACTTCCTGGCCGAGCTGGGCCTGGAGCTCAAGGGGGGCCTGGAGCCCGAGCCGAAAGACTTTGCCGAGCTGGCCGCCAAGTTTGAAGGGCGCCCGGATGCGGAGCTGCTCTCCACCATGTTGCTGCGCTCCATGCGTCAGGCCATCTATCAGGCCGACAACATCGGCCACTTCGGTCTGGCGCTGAAGTCCTACGCTCACTTCACCTCGCCGATCCGTCGCTATCCCGACCTCATCCTGCACCGGGCGATCAAGTATCAGACCGCCAAGGAGCAGCAGGCCAACCTGCGCCACAAGTGGACCCCGAGCGGTGGCTACCACTACCAGCTGGAAGAAGTGGATCCGATGGGCGAGCACTGCTCCATGACCGAGCGCCGCGCCGATGACGCCACTCGCGACGTGGCCGACTGGCTCAAGTGCGAGTACATGCTGGATCACGTGGGTGACGAGTTCGACGGCGTCATCGCCAGCGTCACCGGCTTTGGCTTCTTCGTGCGTCTGGCCGAGATCCACATCGACGGTCTGGTGCACGTCAGCACCCTCACCAACGACTACTACCAGTTCGACCCGCTGCACCAGCAGCTGATCGGCGAGAACTTCCGCCGCCGCTACCGTCTGGGTGACAAGGTGCGGGTCAAGGTGATGGGCGTGAACCTGGACGATCGCAAGATCGACTTCGTGATGGTGGAAGAGCCCCTCAAGATCACCGGCAAGAACGCCAAGCAGGCGGTGCGCAAGATGGCCGAGATCAAGAAGGAGAAGGCCAAGAGCGCCGAGCGCCACGAAAAGCGCAAAGAGAAAGAGGGCAAGGATAGCGGCAAACCCGCCAAGGGCGGCCGTGCCAAACCCAGCAACAGACGACCGGGCAAGAAGGCTCGCGACAAGGCCAAGAGCACTAAATGAGTACTGAACTGATCTACGGCATTCACGCTGTATCCGCGCTGCTGGAGCGCACCCCCGAGCGCTTCATCGAGGTGTGGGCCCTCAAGGGTCGCGACGATGAGCGGCTGCAGCCCCTGCTGGCCGAGCTGGATGCGCTCGGCCTCAAGGTGCAGAGCGTGAACCGCAAGACGCTTGACGACAAGGCAGAGGGCAACAATCACCAGGGCATCATGGCCCGGGTGAAAGAGGCACCCAAGCTGGCCGAGCACGATCTGGCCAGCCTGCTGGACAAGCTGGCCGAGCAAAAAACCGCCCCCTTCCTGCTGGTGCTGGACGGGGTGACCGATCCGCACAACCTGGGTGCCTGCCTGCGCAGCGCCGATGCGGCCGGAGTGCATGCGGTGATCGTGCCGCGCGACAAGGCCACCGGGCTGACCCCGATCGTGCGCAAGGTCGCCTGTGGCGCCGCCGAAGTGGTGCCGCTCATTCAGGTCACCAACCTGGCCCGCAGCCTGCGCGAGCTGCAAGAGCGTGGCGTCTGGATCGTCGGTACCGCCGGCGAGGCGGATCACGACCTCTATCAGGCGAAACTCACTGGTCCCATGGCGCTGGTGATGGGCGCAGAGGGCAAGGGTATGCGCCGTCTCACCCGCGAGCATTGCGATGAGCTGGTGAGTATCCCGATGGCGGGGGCGGTTTCCAGCCTCAACGTCTCGGTGGCGACCGGCGTCTGCCTGTTTGAAGCCGTGCGTCAGCGCCGCGCCTGACATGATGGACAGACCTCCCTTTCGCTGGGAGCAGGTCATGAATGAGCAGGAGGCCGCGCGCCTCCTCTCTTTTGCTCGCTCGCTGACGCTTGCCACCAAAAACTACCTCTGGCATGCAGGGGACAACCCGGATCTGCTGGTCAGGGTGGAACAGGGGCTGCTGCGTGCCCGAGTGGTGCTGGCGGATGGCCGCGAGTACATCAAGGAGTTCTACTGGGAGGGGGACGAGTTTCTCGACTTTCACCACCTGCTGAGCGGTGAGCCGGCCCGCTACAGCGTGGAAGCGCTGGAGCCCTGTCGGTTGCAGCTGTTCCAGCTGGCCGATCTGCGCCAGCTCTCCTGTTGGCCTTCCTGGTACCGGCATCTGCTGGAAGTGCAATTGCGCATCAAGGAGGAGAAAGAGCTGCTGCTCCTGACCGAGGGCCCCCAGGCCCGCTACCAGCATTTCCTCGCAAGCTTCCCCGGATTGGATGCCAGGGTGCCGGATCACCTGATCGCCGCCTACCTCGGCATCACCCCCATCAGCCTGAGCCGCATTCGCAAACGGCTGAAAGCAATTAACAAAGGTTAATGCCGGCTGGCCGTGCCCGGATTATGCTGGCCGTTCGAATCGAGATGGAGTCGCCGATGAACTGGATCCTGAAGCCCTGGTCTGAACTGACCACTGACGAGTTGTACGAGTTGCTGGCCCTGCGCGCCGAGGTGTTCGTGGTGGAGCAGACCTGCCCCTTCCAGGATTTGGATGGATTGGATCGCCGCGAGGGAGTGTGGCACCTGCTCGGTTATCGCGGGGATCTGCTGGCCGCCTATGCCCGGATCATGGCGCCCGGGATCGGGGATGACAGCGGCGCCGCCATCGGCCGGGTCGTTACGTCGCCGAGGGCAAGGGGCGATGGCCTCGGCCATCAGCTGATCGGCGAGGCGGTGAAGGCATGTGAGACGCGCTGGCCGGCCCACAGCATCTGGCTGGGGGCACAGGCCCATCTGCAGGGCTTCTATGGCCAACACGGTTTCTTGGCCGAGGGAGAGGGGTATCTGGAGGACGATATTCCCCATATGGGGATGCGCAAGTCAGTCGCGTAACAGCGCCCTTGTCAGAGAACATAGAATGCAGAAGGGCCATCCTGCGGGATGGCCCTTCTCTTTTATCTGGCAGAGATCACTTCTTCTTTTTCTTCTTGGCTGCTTTTTTCTTGGCATCGGCCGGCTTTTTCTTCTTCACCGGTACCCGCGCCTCTTTGTGCTTGGGGCGTAGCTCATCGATCACCCGGCGCTTGAGGCGCTCCTCGGTGTAGCGCTCGATCTTGGCGACCATGGCCATGTCGTGGGCTTCCACCAGGCTGATGGCGCAGCCACGGTTGCCGGCGCGACCGGTACGGCCGATGCGGTGCACGTAGACATCGGCGCCATAGGGCATGTCGTAGTTGATGACATGGCTGACGTTTGGCAGGTCGATGCCGCGGGCGGCCACGTCAGTAGCGATGAGGAAGGGCACTTCCCCTTCATGGAACTTGCGGATCGACTCGATGCGCTTGCTCTGCTCCATCTCGCCGCGGATCCAGGCACAGGAGACACCGGCTGCCTGCAGCTGGCCGGAGAGCTCCGCCAGCCGCTCACGAGTCTTGACGAAGATGATGGCCTTCTGGGTTTCCGGGTTTTTCAGGATGTGCACCAGCAGGGCCAGCTTGTGGGCGGCGTCATCGGCCAGATGGATCCACTGGGTGATGGGGCGACGCTCGCTGCGCGGCGGTTCGGCATGCAGCTCTACCGGATCCTTGAGGATCTCGCTGGCGAACTTCTCAAGGCCAGCCCCTTCCAGGGTGGCGGAGAACAGCATGGTGTGCTTGCGATAGCGCGCCTCTTCCACGATGCGGTTCACATCCTTGATAAAGCCCATGTCCAGCATGCGATCCGCTTCGTCCAGCACCAGTACCTCAATGTCGTGGCTCTCGAACTCCTCTTTCTCGATGTACTCGAGCAGGCGGCCTGGAGTGGCCACGACGATGTCGGTGGTCTTGGTCAGGGCCGGCAGCTGCTCTTCATGGCTGACGCCACCGATGATGGTTTCGATGCTGAGGCTGGTGTGGGCCGCCAGCGCCTTGGCGTGGGCGGTCACCTGCAGGGCCAGTTCGCGGGTCGGGGTCAGCACCAGCATGCGGCAGGGACCCGGCTTGCGGCGCGGGAAGTCCAGCAGGTGCTGGAGTGCCGGCAGCAGGAATGAAGCCGTCTTGCCGGTGCCGGTTGGTGCGGATGCCAGAATATCGCGGCCGTCCAGGGCTGGCTCCAGCACCATCTGCTGGATGGTGGTGGGGCGGGTGAATCCCATCTCGGCCAAGGCCCGGTTGAGGGCGGGATGCAGGTCGAAATCATCAAAGGACTGGCTCATGGCAATACTCGGTCATTTAAGGAAACGGCAGATTATAGGCGATTATCTCGTCGGCTCCTATGGCGAGAGTGGGTTAGCCGCTATAATCCCCCACCATTTTTTCGGATGACGGGGGCCAGATGGGGCGTAGCCGCGGATTTACCTTCAAGCAATTCCATGTCGATCATGACCGCTGTGCCATGAAAGTCGGTACGGACGGCATCTTGCTGGGAGCCTGGGCCCCGGTTGCCAACGTCCACCGGGTGCTGGATATCGGGACCGGCAGCGGTCTGATCGCACTGATGCTGGCCCAGCGCAGCAGATCTGACTGCGTCATCGATGCGGTAGAGCTGGATAATAATGCGGTGAACCAGGCCAGGGACAATGTGACTGCCTCCCCCTGGGCGGTGCGCATCAAGGTCATTGAGAGCGCCATTCAGGAGTATCAGGCCGCGCCTTATGATCTCATCGTCTCGAACCCCCCCTACTTCGTGGCAGGCCAGGCATTCAGCGATCCGGCGCGGGCGCTGGCCCGTCATACCGGCGCCCTCGACAGCCATGGATTGCTGGCAGCAAGCAACCGTCTGCTGGCGCCTTCCGGTGAATTGGCGCTGATTGTGCCGACCGCCATGGCGGATGAAATTTTATGCATTTCGGGAGATTATGATCTGCATGCCGTTTGTTATACAGCTGTTATCACCAGGGCTGGAAAAGAGGCAAATCGTGTTTTATTGCGGCTTGGTAGAGGATTAAACAGGTGTGACAGGGGTGAAATTGTGATCCATTCTGCTGATGGAACCTATTCCGACAGATACATCCAACTGACCAGCCCCTTCTATTTGAAGATGTAAATTTCGTCTTGAACTATTTTTTCACGCCATTATGCTGGTTGCAGATCGAGCGCCCGCTCCAGACCAGCGAAAATCACTGGTTGTGATGAAAAAACACGCGGCGCTCTTTTTTTTACCCACCTGAACACACCCGGTCAGCGACCGATAAAAACTATAACAAGCAATAAGTTACAAGACAGACGAGGTTGAACTTGACGAAATCACTCACATTGTCCGATGTACTCGGATTGGGGTTTATGACCTTCGCCTTCTATCTGGGCGCCGGTAATATCATCTTCCCGCCGTTGGCCGGTTACATGGCCGGTGAGCATCTCTCTCTGGCGATGCTGGGCTTCCTGGTGACCGCGGTCGGTCTGCCGCTCATCACCATCATTGCCGTGGCCAAGGCCGGCAACGGCTGGGCCGGCATGACCAAGCTGCTGCCTGCCGGCGTGGCGACCGCGCTGGCCGTCGCCATCTACATCATCATCGGTCCGGCCTTTGCTGCACCCCGTACTGGCCTGGTAGCCTACGAGATGGGTCTCAAGCCCTTCATCGGTGACATGGGTCAGGCCGGTCTTGCCGCCTATACCGTGATCTTCTTCGGGCTGGCCATCGTGGTTTCCCTCAACCAGGGCAAGCTGATGGATGCCATCGGCAAGTTCCTGACTCCGGTGCTGATGGTGCTGCTGCTGGCGCTGGCCATCGGTGTCTTTGCCGCCCCGCAAGGCGCCATGCCGGATGCGACCGGTGACTACCAGAACAGCCCCTTCGTGAAGGGGATCCTAGAAGGCTACAACACCATGGATACCCTGGCTTCCCTGATGTTCGGTGCGCTGATCGTGGATCTGCTGCGCCAGAAGGGCATCAATGACTATCAGGGTCAGTTCAAGTATCTGGCCATCGCCGGCCTGATCTCGGCCGTGGGTCTGTCCGTGGTGTATGTCTCCCTGTTCCAGCTGGGTAATACCGCTGCGGGCGTGGCGACTGACGTCAGCAACGGCGGCGCCATCGTCAACGCCTACGTGCTGAGCCTGTTCGGCCAGCCGGGTCAGTTCATTCTGGCAGCCATCATCACTCTGGCGTGTTTCACCACTGCGGTCGGCCTCATCTCCGCCTGCTCCGATTTCTTCCATAACCTGACCGGTATGGCTTACAAGAAACTGGTGGTGTTGCTGGGTGCCATCTGTGCCGTGGTAGCCAACGTGGGTCTGAGCCAGCTCATCAGCCTCTCCATCCCCGTACTGGTTGCCATCTATCCGGTGGCTGTGGCCCTGGTGCTGGTCACCTTCCTGAAAGGTTACTTCGGTCGTCCCCGCCTGGTGTTCCGCGGTGTGCTGATCGTCGCCTTCCTGTTCGGCTGCCTGGATGGCTTGGGTGCTGCCGGCATGAAGATGGATGCTTTTGCCTTCCTGCCGCTGTTCGACAAGGGCCTGGCCTGGTTGATGCCGACCCTGCTGGCCTGCGTGGTGGGCATGGTGGTACGTCCGAGCGAGAAGCTGGCTGCCGAAGCCGCCTGAACCTCGTCACTGAAATAAACAAAAAGGCCAGCATCAGCTGGCCTTTTTGTTGTCTGGTTTTTGAATCTGACCGGTTGGGAGGGTCAGATCCTTGGGCCCGTTTCGGGCTTGCCATCCATGCCATACCAGTGGGCCGCCACCCGTCCGGCGTGCCACTCGAAAGTGCCCCAGGGTTTTTGGGCCTGCCAGCGGGGGAAGTTGATCACCACCCGGTTATCCTCGTACTTGTAGAGCGAGGTGCTGATCTGGATATCGGAGAGGATCAGCAGCAGGGCCCAGCAGATGAAAATCCATTTCAGTACTTTCCACATAGAGGTTACTCGAAGCAGATTTCGATGGTGGCACGGCCATATTCGGATTCGAAGGGCATCATGATCTTGGTGCCGTCGGCGCGGTGGGAGATGGTGTGGTTGGGACCCGAGACGATGATGGGGGTGGCCATGTCGAACTCGTAACCCTTCTCACCCAGCATGCGCTTGGCGCCACCGGTGACCATGTTGGTGATCTCGCCCACCATGTCGGTCACTTCCTCGTTGATGTTGGCAGGGGCTTCACCCAGCATGCGGCGCATGATCTCCAGCGCCAGCCCCTTCTCGAAGCTGATGGAGAGGGAGCCGCGGGTCTGCGGACCCACCATGCCGATGAGGCCGGAAACGTCGCCACGGGCCAGTTCATCCATCTTGCGTTTCGGTTTGCCCGGTTTGAGTTCCAGCTGTGCCATGGTCGAGAGCACATTGAGCAGAGAGAGCAGGAACGGGTTTACAAAATCAGCCTTCATGATGACTTCCTACAGTGGGCGTACAGCGGGCACATTGGCCATGTGCCTCAATTGTCTTATTGGTAATAGTAAAGCCATGCTGGTGGGCCTGCTCTGAAAACGCGCTGTCGATGGCCGCATCATGCAGCTCCACCACATCCCCGCACTGGTCGCAGATGAGCAACTGCATCGGATGGGCGTGATCGAAGTGACAGCAGAAGATAAAGGCGTTGAGCGACTCCACCTTGTGGGCAAACCCCTGTTCGAGCAGAAAATCGAGTGCCCGGTAGACGGTGGGGGGCTTGGCATTGGCTTCCGTCTGTTGCAGCTGGGCCAGCAGGTCGTAGGCGCTGATGGCATTGCCGTGGGCCGCCAGCAGGCGAAACACCTGGCGACGGGTCGGGGTGAAGCGGATCCCTCTTTGTATACAGAGTCGTTCGGCCCGTTGTAAAAGTTGGTCTTGATTCATGATCGCGCAAATACCCTTTCTATTAGGCGGATACTATCACAGGGCCCCGCATGGCGCGGCGACAAAATTCATTTTCTGGGGCTGCTTCACGTTGTGATAATATCCGCCCCTTTGTTAAGCCAACCCGGATAATTCTTATGCAGGCGCAGCGTTTTTCCATCGCCCCCATGCTGGACTGGACCGATCGGCATTGCCGTTATTTTCATCGACTGATGAGCCGTCAGACCTTGCTCTATACCGAAATGGTGACCACGGGCGCCATCATCCACGGCAAGGGAGATTATCTGGGCTACAGCGAGCAGGAGCACCCCATCTCCCTGCAACTGGGAGGCAGCAATCCGGCCGATCTCGCCCACTGTGCCAAGCTGGCCCAAGAGCGCGGCTATGACGAGGTGAACATCAACGTTGGCTGCCCCTCCGATCGGGTACAGAACGGCCGCTTCGGCGCCTGCCTGATGGGGGAGCCCGCACTGGTGGCCGACTGCGTCAAGGCGATGCGTGACGTGGTGGATATTCCGGTGACGGTGAAAACCCGCATCGGCATCGACGATCAGGACTCCTACGAATTTTTGCAGGCCTTCATCGAGCAGGTGCGCGACGCCGGCTGTGACACCTTCATCGTGCACGCCCGCAAGGCATGGCTGAGTGGCCTGAGTCCGCGGGAGAACCGCGAGATCCCGCCCCTCGACTACCCCCGTGTCTATCGACTCAAGCAGGAGTATCCCGAGTTGACCATCGCCATCAATGGTGGTGTGACCTCCATGGAGCAGACCCTTGAGCATCTGCAGCATGTGGATGGTGTCATGATGGGACGCGAGGCTTACCAGAACCCTTATATTCTGGCGCAGGTGGACAACCGGGTGTTTGGCCTGGCGGGCGAGGTGCCAAGCCGCCACGAGGTGGTGCGCATGATGCTGCCCTACATGGAGCAGGAGCTGGCCAAGGGTAACTACCTCTCCCACATGACCCGTCACATGCTGGGTCTGTTCCAGAACATGCCGGGGGCTCGCGCCTGGCGTCGCCATCTCAGCGAGAATGCCTGCCGGCCGGGAGCCGATACCCAGGTGGTGCTGGATGCCATGGCCAAGGTGCCGGAGTTTGCCGACGCAGATGCCGCCGAGTAACCCTCGGTCTGCGAGTGGCTCAAAGAGAAAGCGCGTCCATGGACGCGCTTTTTTTATGCCTGACGAATAGCCTCAATGCCTGAACTGGTTGATCAGACGGGAGAGATCCTGCAACCGCTCCACCAGCAGGGTGATGCCGTCGAGGGCCTGTTTGCTGTTGTCGGCGGTATGGCTGGCCAGCTGGTGGATCTGGTGCACCCCCTGATCCAGGGTCGATGTCACATCCGCCTGCTGGCTCACGGCCTGGGCTATTTCGTCGCTGGTGCGCGTCACCTGACCCAGCATACGGTTGATCCGATCCAGCACATCGGCCGTGGTGCCGGCATGCTGCTGGCAGCGCTCCGAGGTTTGTGCCCCCTGGGTCATGCCGTCCGAGAGCTGGCTGGTGGTCTGTTGCAGCGCTTGGATCATCTCGTGGATCTCGCCGGTGGAGGCGCGGGTTTTCTGGGCCAGGGCCCGTACCTCGTCGGCCACCACGGCAAAGCCGCGCCCCTGTTCCCCGGCGCGGGCCGCCTCGATGGCTGCGTTGAGGGCGAGCAGGTTGGTCTGATCGGCGATCTGGCCTATCACCTCCAGGATGCCGCTGATCTTCTGGCTGTCATGGGTCAGTTGCGCCAGCACGGCGTGGTTGGCGTCCAGCTCCCGATGCAACTGATTGACGGCATCCCGGGTGGTGGCCAGCGCCTGCCGCCCTTCGGTGGAGACTTGCTGCACCTCGGCTACCAGCTCGCTTGCCTCCTGGGCACTGTGGGCGACGTCCCGGATCGAGTGGCTCAGTTCCGTGATGGCGCTGGCCATCTGTTCACTCTGGGCACGCTGTTGCTGCAGGTGGGTGTCAATGGTCTGGATATTGCCCCTGTCATCCTCCGCCGCCTGCAGGATCTGCTGGTTGGTATCGGCAGAGCGCCCGACCACGGCTTTCAGCTCCGCCTGTTTCATCTTAAGGGCCAGCTCTATGATAGCCAGAGAGTCCCGACGCCGGGTGTAAAGTACCTGGCAGAGCCGGGTGCCCTGGGCATCACCGGCCAGTGTTTGCAGATGGCCGAGGCGGCGCTGCAGATGCCAGCCATAGCCGGCCAGCGCCAGTAACGACGCCAAAAGCGGGCATAGCCAGAACGGATTGCCTGTGACGGCGGTAGCCAGGGTGGCGAGCAGGGCAGTGGTGGTGAGACCGAGCATGATCTGGCCGGGTTCGATCTGTATCCGGCTCAGCCAGGGAAGCGTCTTGCCGGTGCGCAGCTGGCGATACAGCCGCTCTGCCCAGGCAACCTCGGCCTGCGCCGGTTTGGTGCGGACCGACTGGTACTCAATGGTCTCCCCACTGGCGTTGAGGATCGGGGTGACATAGGCATTCACCCAGTAAAACCGGCCCTGCTTGGTGCGGTTTTTGACCAGTCCCATCCAGCTTTTGCCCTGGCGCAACCGTTGCCACATGTCGGCAAAGGCAGCCTTGGGCATGTCGGGGTGGCGCACCAGGTTGTGGGGGACTCCCTCCATCTCCTCCACCGTGTACCCGGCCACGTCACAAAAGTGCTGGTTGGCGTAGGTGATATAGCTGGCGGGATCCGTGGTCGAGATCAGCGCAATGTTGTCGGGGAAGTGGATCTCCCCTTCCTGAACGGGTTGGCTCATGGGTCGCTCCGAGTGTAGTTAACTTATTGATAAAATAGTGTTTTATCTGCGCTGTTTAGCTAACTATTCTAGGGGCATCATAGGGGCCAACTTTGGCCTGGGTCAATGAACAGACCCGCTTGCAGGCAAAAGAAACGGGTATTAGCTGGCGGGGGTGAAATCGTGGACCTCTCCGGCTCTCGGTTTGAGGCGAGGGTCTTCATCCTGATAACCGCGGACGAGTTGCATGGTTTTGCAGAAGCTGGCCAGTTTCTCGTAATCCTGGCGGGCGAGATCGATGGCGCGCTCGGCCCGGCGCCGCTCTATCTTGTCTGACTTGCGATTGCTGAACAGCTGCTGCTGGTGCAGCATCCACTCGACAAACTCCTGCTGGCATTGGGATTCGGTATCGCTCTGGGCCTGGGCTGACAGGGTCCACAGCAGGGGCAGCAGTAACAGATAACGCATGGCAAACCGGAGTGACAGGAAGGGGATTAACAGGAAAGGCGGCATTCTATGCCTAAAAATCGGGAGTGAACAGTATCAATAAGCGAGGGCCGCCCGGTGCGGCCCTCGCTGTGCATGGCTGGATCAGTGCTTGATCAGATAGAGCTGGCGGCTGTAGGCCACATCTTCCGGGTTGTTGATGGGATATCCCTTGAGCCAGGGCTTGATCAGCCTGGCGTTGGTGTACTGGTAGATGGGGGCGATGGGGGCCTGCTCCTGCAAGATAGCCTCCGCCTTGTCGAACAGCTGGCTGCGCGCTGCCGTGACCCGGGTCTTGGCCGCCTTGGCCAGCAGTTTGTCATAGTCCGCATTGGCGAACCCGGCCATGTTGCCGCTGTGGCCCGAGCCCCACAGGCCGAGGAAGGCGGAAGGGTCGTTGTAGTCGGCGACCCAGGAGGAGCGGATCACCTCGAACTGGCCACTCTGGCGACTGTCGAGATAGGTCTTCCACTCCTGGTTGGTGAGTTCGACCTGTACCCCCAGCTTCTGCTTCCACATGCTGGCGATGGCCAGTGCCATCTTCTTGTGGATCTCCGCCGTGTTGTAGAGCAGGGTCAGCTTGAGCGGCTTGTCCGGGCCGTAACCGGCCTCCTTGATCAGGGCCTTTGCCTTGTCATCCAGCGCCTGCTGACTGCTTTGCGAGAGCAGATTGTCCTTGGGAGTGAAGCCCGCCGTCACGTCCGGGGTGAAGTGGTAGGCCGGTTTCTCTCCGGTGCCGAGGACCTTGTCGGCAATCAGGCCGCGATCGATGGCGTAGGAGAGCGCCTTGCGCACTCGCACATCGTCGAGGGGGGGCTTGCGGGTGTTGAAGGCGTAGTAGTAGGTCCCCAGCTGCTCCGGGGTGTAGACCTCACTCGGGATCTGCGCCATCAGCTTGGCGTACTGCTCCTTGGGGAAGGATTCGGTGATGTGCAGATCGCCAGCCAGATAACGGTTGGTTGCCGTGCTCTCCTGATTGATGGGCATGAAGATGACCTTGGTCAGCACCGTATGGGCTCGGTCCCAGTAATAGGGGTTGGGGGTCAGTTCCAGCTTCTCGTTGACCACCCGCTTGCCGAGCACGAAGGCGCCGTTGCCCACCAGCTTGCCGGGCTGGGTCCACTGCTCGCCATATTGCGCCATGCTGGCCTGGTGGAGCGGTGACAGGCTGGGATGGGTCAGCAGGCTCAGGAAATAGGGCACGGGCTGGGAGAGGGTTACCTGCAGAGTGCTGTCATCGAGGGCCTTCACTCCCAGCTCGTCTGGGGGCAGCGTGCCGGCCAGGATCTCGTCCACCTTGTCAAAGCGGGCCAGCTGGGCGAACCAGGCGAAGGTGGCCGCCTCTTTCGGGTCGACCAGCTTGCGCCAGCCGTAGACGAAGTCACCGGCCTTGACCGGATCGCCGTTGGACCAGCGGGCATCGGGCCGCAGGTGGAAGGTAAAGGTCTGGTTGTCCCGGTTCTCCCAGCGTGCGGCGACGCCCGGCACCGGCTTCCCGTCCGGCCCCTGGGTCAAGAGCCCCTCGAACAGATCCCGCAAAACCTGCAGCTCGGGCAGGCCGACCAGTTTGAGCGGGCTCAGGCTGGCAGGTTCATCTTTCAGGTGACGAACCACCACCTGTTCGGTCGCAAGTTCGGTGCCGGCGGGAATGTCGGCCGCCTGGACAGCGGCGCAGCCCAGCAGGGCCAGCAGTGGGCTCCATCCTTTCATGGGTCGGATCCTTCAAATAGTGTGAAGCGGGGAGAAAACTCGACGAGAAACTATCGCCGGCAGATGGGAAGTCATGATATCTCGTTTGCAGCTCTGACCGCCAGCGTGTGACTCTCATGCTCGGGGTTGCATCCCTCCTTCATCTGGTGGCCGGCATGAGCGCGTGATTGAGGAGTGTGGGACGATGAAATCATGGTTATTGCTGGTCTGCGCCCTGAGTTCGAGCGCCTGGGCGCTGGCGCCGTGCCAGGGTGGCACCGCCGTAGGATCCTGGTGCGAGGCTGGGATAGCCGCGCTGCACCCGACCCAGGGCGGTGTGGGCCAGCTCCAGGTCGACGCAATCCAGCGCAAGCTGGCGGGCAAGAGTGCAAAGCAGCTCGACAACTTGATGAAAAAGAAAGAGATCCCCGTGGTGATCGCCCCGGATGGCGGTTACTGGCTGGTGGACAGGCATCACCTGACCAAGGCGCTGTGGCAGCAGGGGGTGAAGCAGGTCCGGGTCAAGGTGATCGCCCGCCTGCAGGATCGGGCCAACTTCTGGAGCCAGATGCAGAACAACCACTGGGCCTGGCTCAAGGATGAAAAAGGGCAGCCACTGACCCCGGAACAGCTGCCGCCCCGTATCGATCAGCTGCCTGACTACCCGTACCGCACCCTGGCGGGTCTGCTGCAGGATGCCGGCTATTTCAGCAAGGATGGGCAGGTCTATTTCGTCGAATTTGCCTGGGCCAGCTGGCTTGGCCAGCAGATGGAGTGGCGGCCAATCGATAGCGCCAACCTGAGGGTGAGGTTGCAGCAGGCCAAGCGGCTGGCCTGTCGCCAGGAGGCCAGCGCTCTGCCCGGCTACCCGGGCCGGCAATGCAGCCTGAACCGGACAAAGTAAGGTTTGAGTGACGCCCTGACAACAGGGAAAGGAAGCAAAGAAGGCGACCCTTGGGTCGCCTTCTTTGTATGCACATCTTTTGCCTCACCCGTCTCAGGGGCTGGCGGGCAGGCTCTTGCCGTCGAGGTATTCGGGCAGGAACATCGACACCTGCGGCACATAGGTGATCAGCATCAGGAACAGCAGCAGGAAGCCGACCCAGGGCAGGCAGGCCCGGATCACCCAACCCATGCTCTGGCCGGTGATCCCGGCGGTCACGAACAGATTGAGACCGACCGGCGGGGTCAGCATGCCGATCTCCATGTTGACCACCATGATGATCCCCAGGTGGATCGGGTCTATGCCGAGCTGCATGGCGATGGGGAACAGGATGGGGGCCATGATCAGCACGATGGCGGAGGGCTCCATGAAGTTGCCCGCCAGCAGCAGCAGTATGTTGACCACGATCAGGAAGCCCCAGGCCGGGAGGCCCCAGGTCACGATCGTCTCGGCGATGGCGTGGGGGATACGCTCAGAAGTGAGTACGTGGGCGAACAGCATGGCGTTGCTGATGATGAACAGCAGCATGATGCTCACCTTGGCGGCATCCCGTACCACATGACCCACCTCGCCGTTGAAGGGCGATTTGATCATGGAGAGGGGCAGCAGCCAGAGGTTGCGCAGTGCGGCGGCGGAGATGGACTCCCCCTCGTGGCGCCAGGGGATCCCCTTGAGGGGCCCGATGTCGCGATAGCCATACACGGCGATGAAGAAGGCGTAGACGGCGGCGACGGCGGCCGCCTCGGTCGGGCTGGCGATGCCGCCATAGATGGAGCCCAGCACCAGGATGATCAGGAACAGGCCGCCGAGCGCCTTGCCACCGCTGGCCAGCAGGGTCAGCACGCCGGGGAAGGGCTGGCTCGGCAGTCCCTTGATGCGGGCCACCACATAGATGACCACCATGATGCAGACCCCCATCAGCAGTCCCGGCAGGAAACCGGCCATGAACATGCGCGAGGCGGAGACCTCGGTGGCGGCAGCGTAGACCAGCATGACGATGGAGGGGGGGATCAGGATCCCCAAGGTACCCGCATTGGCGATAACGCCGGCGGCAAAGGCGCGGGGATAGCCGGAACGCACCATGCCGGCGATGACGATGCTGCCGATGGCCGCCACCGTGGCCGGGCTGGAGCCGCACACGGCGGCAAACAGCATGCACGCCATGACCGAGGCCATGGCGAGACCGCCGCGAATATGGCCGACCGAATCCATAGCGAAGTGGATGATCCGCTTCGCCACCCCACCGGTCGACAGGAAGGCCGATGACAGCACGAAGAAGGGGATGGCAAGCAGGGTATAGTGCTCCGAGGTGGCCTCGAACAGCTTGAGCGCCAGGGAGGCCAGGGAGTCGTTGGAAAAGAGCAGTATGGTGGTGACGCTGGAGAGGCCGAGCGCCACCGCAATGGGCATGCCGAGCAGCATGGCGCCGATCAGCAGGGTAAACAGGGTCAGGGTCGCCATGATGGTTATGCCTTCTGATTCGGATCGTTGTCGATAAGGTGCATGCTCTCTTTGGCCTCATCGGCCAGGGCAAAGCCGCTCATCTGGCCACGCCAGACCATGATGCCCACGTTGAGGAAGCGCAGGAACAGCAGGGCCAGCCCGATCGGCAGTATGCTCATGGCTTGCCAGCGGGGGATGGGCAGATCCTCCATCTCGATGCCGATCATCTTGAGCTTGCTCAGATAGATCCAGGCGCCATAGAAGTAGAGGGCGCAGTAGATAAGGCAGAGCGCCACCGCCAGCAGGGTGAGGCGTTGCTGCCAGACCCCCGGCAGGATCTTGATGAAGGCGTCCACGCCGATGTGGGCCCCGACTCGCACCCCCCATGAGGCGCCGAACAGCACCATCCAGGCACAGAGGTTCAGGGTCAGCTCCTGGGCCCAGAGCAGACCGGTATCGAAGAAGAAGCGCATCACCACTTCGAGGAAGACCAGCAGGGCCGTGCTGACCAGGAGCAGGCCTATGATGGCCTCTTCCAGCTGATGCATGAGTTTTTTCATTGGACTATCCCTGTGAGTAGGCCCGCCTCGCGGCGGGCTCATCCTGACGGCTTAGGGTTGATTGGCGGCGACGGCTGCGTCGATCAGCTCCTTGCCTATGGTGCCTTCGAACTGCTTCCAGACCGGCTTCATCGACTCGACCCACTGGTTGCGCTCGGCATCGGTCAGGGTCACCAGCTGGCTCTTGCCGGAGGCAAAGATGGCGGCCTTGTCTTCGCTGTCCTTGGCGGCCGCGATCTCGTTGCCGAAGGCGACCGACTCATCCAGCGCGCGCTTGAGCTCGTTGCGAACCTGCTCCGGCAGGCCGTTCCAGAAATCCGCATTGGTGACGATGAGGTAATCCAGCACCCCGTGGTTGGTCTCTGTGATGTAGGGCTGCACTTCGAAGAACTTCTGGGAGTAGATGTTGGACCAGGTGTTCTCCTGCCCGTCGATGGCCTTGGTTTGCAGCAGGGTGAATACCTCGGCGAAGGGCTTCTTCACCGGCACGGCATTGATTGCTTCGAACTGGGCGGCCAGCACATCCGAGGTCTGGATGCGGAATTTCTTGCCCTTGGCATCGGCCAGGGTCTTGAGGGGCTGGCTGGCGGAGAGCTGTTTCATGCCGTTGTGCAGGTAGCCGAGGCCAATCAGGCCGTATTTCTCGAGGGAGCCCAGCATGGCCTGCCCCTCCTTGCCCTGCTGGAAGCGATCCACCGCCGCCATGTCATCGAACAGGAAGGGGAGATCGAAGATCTGCAGCTGATCGGTGAACTTCTGGAACTTGGAGAGAGAGGGGGCGATCATCTGCACATCCCCGAGCATCATGGCCTCCAGCTCCTTGCCGTCACCAAACAGCTGGGAGTTGGGGTAGACCTTGACCTCGACCTGGCCTTTCAGGCGCTCATCCACCAGCTGCTTGAAGTGGATGGCCATCTGCCCCTTGGGGGTGTTCTCTGCCACCACGTGGGAGAACTTGAGTTCGACGGGGGCAGCAAAGGCGGAGGAGAGGCCGAGGGCCAGGGTAAAGGCGGCGGTCAGGGCGCGGAGCTTGAGTGTCATTGTTGTCATCCTTGAGTGGGTTCAGGTAAATCACCCATAGCAAGGCAACTTGTGTGCCATCTCCCTTATTTTTGAAACAAGCCATTAACAATGGGCGCTGGCGCCAGGCAGGGGAAGACGGTGCGGGTCAAAAATGGGGGGAAATCCCCCCATGTAGTCGGACAGGCGGGGGGAATGCCGCCCATGACGGCAAGGTTAACCGGAGTAGCCGGGGGAGGAGGAGCCGAGCCTGCCCCGGCTCACTCGCCCCCGTCGTCGAGCTTGTAGTCCTGCTTGTCGAGGCCGTACTTGCGCATCTTGTCGTAGAGGGTCTTGCGCGGAAGGCCGAGGGCCTCCTGCACCTCTTTCAGTCGCCCCCTGTGCTGGCTCAGGGTGTCGGTCAGCAGGATGCGCTCGAACCGATCGACCTGCTCGGCCAAGGTCAGTGCCTCCCGCCCCAGGGTGAGATCGGCAAAGGCGCCCTCTTCGCCCATCAGCACGCAGCGCTCCGCCAGGTTGCGCAGCTCGCGTACATTGCCGGGCCAGTCGTGGGCCAGCAGCCAGGCGCGCTGCTCGGCACCGAGCCGCGGCGGCGCCAGCTGGTAGCGGGTGGCGGCCACCCGCAGGAAATTCTCGAACAGCAGGGGCACATCCTCCTTGCGATCCCGCAATGGGGGGATATCCACCCGCACCACGTTGAGCCGGTAGTAGAGGTCGGCGCGAAAGCTGCCCTGCTCGACCAGGGTCTTGAGCTCGACCTTGCTGGCGGTCAGCACCCGGATGTCGAGCGCTATCTTCTGGTTGGTGCCGAGCGGCTCGACCTCCCTGTCCTCCAGCACCCGCAGCAGCTTGATCTGCAGCGCCATCGGCATGCTCTCTATCTCGTCGAGGAAGAGGGTGCCCTTGTTGGCCCAGGCTATCTTGCCCACCCGGCGTTTCTGGGCGCCGGTAAAGGCTCCCGCCTCGTGGCCGAACAGCTCGCTCTCCATCATGGTTTCCGGCACGGCCCCGCAGTTGATGGCGACGAAGGGTTCGGCCGCGCGCACCGAGTGATCGTGCAGGAAGCGGGCGACCAGCTCCTTGCCACTGCCGGTCTCGCCCATGATCAGCACATCGGCGGGGGCATCCTTGATATGGGTGAGGATCTGGCGCAGCCGCTTGATGGCCGGATGGGTGCCGAGCAGCCTGGGGCCGGGGCCGCTTTGGGCCTCCAGCTCGCTGCGCAGCTCCCGGTTCTCCAGCACCAGGCGCCGTTTGTCGCAGGCCCGGCGCACCACCTCCAGCAGCTGCTCGGTGCTAAACGGCTTCTCGATAAAGTCGTAGGCCCCCAGGCGCATGGCCTGCACCGCGGTAGAGATGTCGCCGTGGCCGGTGAGCAGGATCACCGGCAGCTCGGAGTCGCGCCCCATGATCTCCCGCAGCAGGTCGATGCCGTTCATGCCGGGCATGTTGATGTCGCTGATGATGATACCGGGCCACTGGGCGCCGATATGGGGCAGGGCCTGCTCGGCGCTGGCAAAGGTGGTGACCTGCCAGTCGGCCAGCTCCAGGGTCTGGCCGAGAGAGAGGCGCAAGTGATGTTCATCATCGATCAGCATTATCTGGGTCATGGCTCTCTCCTGAAGAGGTAAAGGCTGGGGATCCTGGCTCGCTGCGCAGGCTGGGGTCGACGGCGGGCAGGGTGATGGTGAAGCAGGCGCCGCCGTGGACCGGGCTGTTGGCCGCCTCCAGCTGGCCGCCAAAGGCGGTGACGATGCGCAGCGAAATGGTGAGCCCAAGCCCGAGCCCCTGGGATTTGGTGGTGTAGAAGGGGGCAAACAGCCGGCTCGCCTCGACCGGGAGGCCCGGGCCGTTGTCACTGACTTCGATCACCACCCGATGATCAACCCGTTCGAGGGTGAGCCAGACCCGGGGAGGGGAGCTGGTGGCGCAGGCCTGCAGCGCGTTGTGCAGCAGGTTGACCAGCACCTGCTCGAGCTGCACCGCATCGGCCCGAACATAGAGGGGCTCTGCCGGCAACCGGGTTTCGATCAGCAGGCCCTGCTTGATCATCTGGCTGTGCAGCAGCGCCAGGCTGGCGTGGATCACTGGCTGCAGCGTCACCGCCTGCAGGGTCTGCTCCCCCTTGCGGGCGAACACCTTGAAACGGGCGACCAGCTCGCTCATGTGATGATTGAGGCTGTTGATCTGCAGCAGATTGTCGCGGCAGCTGTCGAGGCGTCCCTTGTCGAGCAGCTGCAGCGCATTCTCGCCATAGGCGCGCATGGCGGCCAGCGGCTGGTTGAGCTCATGGTTGATGCCGGCCGACATCTCCCCCAGCAGGGCCAGCTTGGCGGCTTGCACCAGCTGCTCCTGGGTATCCACCAGTTCGCGCTGGGTCTGGCGATACTTGTCGATGGTGGCCACCAGCTCCTGGTTGCTGGTGGAGAGGGCCAAAGTCCGCTCGCTGACCTTGTGCTCCAGCTGGTTGTTGAGGCGGGCGAGACGGGCCCGGCCGAGCAGCTCCTGGCGCCAGTAGAGCCAGATCATCAGCACCAGCAGGGAGATGAGGGCGAAGCTGGCCAGTGCCTTGGCCATGATGGGCAGCAGGCCGTGCAGGGGCTTGAGGGTATAGAGATGCCAGCCGGCGCTGGGCATGGCGGTGCCGGTGAAGAGATAACCCTGCCCCCAGCGCCACTCATCCTGGCTGCGCAGCAGACCCAGGGTGGGCTGATCGCTCAGGGGAGCCCCCAGCTTGTCGCCATATTTGCGCTCATCGCTCAGGGTGGCGCGGGTCGTGTCGTTCAACCTGACAAGGGGACGGTAGAGCCACTCAGCCCTGGAGGAGAAAAAGACTACCCCGTACTCGTCGGTCAGCAGGTAGTCGAAGTCATCGCGGCTGTCCCAGCGCTCCTCGATGAGGGAGAGGGCCACCTTGACCACGACCACGCCGAGGCGGTGATCCCCCTCCTGCACCGGATAGGAGAAGTAGTAGCCCCGCCGTCCGGAACGCTGGCCGAGGGCGAAATAGCTGCCGGCCCGCCCCTGCATCGCCTGCTGGAAATAGGGGCGAAAGCGGTAGTTGTCACCGACGAAGCTGTCCTGCTGGCGCCAGTTGCTGGCGGCGATGACGTCCCCTTGAGCAGTCATGAGGTAGATGGCGTCCGTGCCCAGGATTTCGTTTTGCTGCTCCAGCAGGGGGTTGAGCCTGGCGGGGGAGAGCGTTCGCAAAAGCGCCTGCTGCAGCTCGCTGCGGGTGGCGATGAGGGCGGGCAGGCGACGATACTTGTCGAGCTCCACCAACAGCTGGCCCGCCAGCCGCTCATTGTCGAGCTGGGCCTGCTGGCGCAGGCTCTCCAGTCCCCATTGGCGGGCCATGAAGGCGAGCACCACCATCAGCGTGATCCAGAGGCCAATCAGCAGGCCCCGACTTCCATTGTTCATCATTCCCTTCCTTGGTTGGCCACATCTTAACCTGTAGCCGGAGGAGAGAGGATGGCGCCGGTGAAAGAGTGTGACCGGCGCAACAGGCGCCGAGATCCTGCACTGTCTGTCGGCTTGATATTCATTCTCAATTAGGCATCATGAAAGACTCCACCCAGAGGAAGGAGCCCTCCCATGACAAAGGCACAAGACGGGCCGGATCAGGCCCAGACACACTGGCAGCGTTACATGATGGAAGCTGAGCACTCCCTGAGCCAGGGGGCGCTGGGCTCCGCGGTCTGCCTCTATCAGCAGGCCCTTGGCACCATCTCGGCGCCGATAGAGATGACCCAGGAAGAGCCGGATCTCGAGATGCTGGCCTCCATGCGGGTGGCGACCTGCCATCGTCTGGCGGATTTCTGGCGCGCCATGGATGAACCCGCCTACGAGCTGCGTTACCTCAAGCTCGCCTCCGAGCTGGTGACGGCGCTGGTGCCACAATGTCCTAACCGGAAGTGCGAGTCGCTGATAAGCGAACTGGGTTGCTGCCGCGCGGCCCTGCTCGGGTTTCTCAAGCGCCACCCCAACCCCGAGATTGCCAGGCTTATCCAGTTGCAGGACAAGGTGCAGGGCTGCGAGTTGATCGGACGCTTTCGCCTCAACTGACCGGCGCGCTATGGTGGCAACGGGCTAGCCCTTGCGACCGAGCCTGGCGGTGATGCGTTGCTGCGCCTCTTCCCCCTGCAGGGCCTGGGCGAAGGCGCGCGCCTCCAGATCGATGACGAAGTGGACCGCCTGCCTGAGCTCCTGCTTGAGCAGCGCCTTGCTCTTTTGCACTGCCCTGGGCGGTTTGGCGGCCAGCTTCAGCCCCTGTTCGCGGGCAAATGCCAGCAGATCCGCGCTGGCCACTACCCGGTTGGCAAGGCCGAGGCGCAGTGCTTCATGAGCATCCATGGATTCGGCCAGCAGCAACAGCTCGGCGGCCTTCAGGTGGCCGACGGCGCGGGGCAGCAGCAGGCTGGAGGCAAACTCCGGCACCAGCCCCAGCTCGACAAAAGGCAGCTGCAGGCGGGCATTCTCCCCCAGATAGACCAGATCGCAGTGCAGCAGTATGGTGGTGCCGATGCCGACGGCCGGTCCCCCCACGGCGGCGATCACCGGTTTGGGAAAATCGGCCAGGGTGTGGAGGAACTGCAAGATTGGATCGTCCGACTCCAGACTGCTCTTGCCGACAAAATCGGCCAGATCGTTGCCGGCGGTGAAGCACGCCGCCTGACCCTGCAACAACAACACATGTACTCCCTCATCGGCCGCGGCCTGTTGCAACTCGCTCACCAGTTGGCGGTAAAGTTCGGTGTTGAGGGCATTGCGCTTGTCAGGGCGGTTGAGGGTCAGCGTGAGCAAGCCGTCCTGCCGTTCGGCAATGAGAATGGGCGCCATGTCTAAATCCTTGTTATTGAAGGGTGCATAAAAGGTTTCTGTTGGGGTAACCTTTGCCTCGTTTAACAACATCATAAAAGGATTTCAACCATGTTTAAACGTGCGTTTTATTCTCTGCTGCTGCTCGGGATGACGGCTCCCGCCCTGGCCAAGGTGGAGGCGGTCGACGGTTATGTGCGCCTGTTGCCCCCCGGTACGCCCAATACGGCGGCCTTCATGGTACTCAAGAACGATGCCGATCAGGCGGTCAAGCTGGTGGCAGCGTCCTCTCCAGCCGCGGGCCGCGCCGAGCTGCATACCCATCTGCACGAGAACGGGGTCATGAAGATGCGCCAGGTCGAGAGCATCGAGATCCCGGCCAAGGGGGAAGTGGTACTGAAGCCGGGCAGCCTGCACATCATGCTGTTCGAGATCGGCACCCTCTCCGAGCAGACCCCCATGCCGCTCACCCTCACCCTGGATGATGGCCAGCAGCTGGCGTTGTCGCTGCCGGTGAAGCCGATCGAGCCGATGGGCGAGATGCAGCACATGAAGCACTGACATTTGTCGTCGTTTGTTCAGGATTCTCGCTGGGTATTTTGGCTGCGCGGAGTAAAATAGTGCCCTTTCCATCCATGCAAGAGGAAGTGACGTGATGAAAAAGACACTGATTGCCGGTGTTGTTCTGGCGCTGTGCAGCCAGGCTGCCATGGCTGCCGATGACTGGCGTTTTGCCGCCGGTACCGACGTATGGTCTGCCCAGGGCAGCGGCCAGGCATACGGCAGAAGTGCCGATGGCGGTTATGACGACAACTACAACTGGAGCGGCTACCTGCAACTTGAACACGGCATCATCCTGCTGCCGAACGCCAAGTTCGAGATCTCCGATTTGAGCAGCTCGGGCGGCAACTTCAAGAACGATCTGACCGCTTACGATCTCAGCCTCTACTACCGTCTGTTCAACAACGATCTGTTCCAGATCGATCTGGGCCTGACCGGTCGTCACTACGACGGTGAGCAGATGTACTTCAGCCGCAAAGGCTATGACGAAGACATGCTGATGGCCTATGCCGGCACCGAAGTACGGATCCCGGGTACCGGCGTCTCCTTCTTCGGCGACGTGCGTTCCAAGGATTCGGACAACCTGGACTACCGTCTGGGCGGTGCCTACAAGTTCTCCTCCGTACCGGTCAAGCTGCGTGCCGGCTGGCGCGAGGCCAAGGTTGACTTCGACGGCGTCGATCAGCGCATCGATGGCTGGTTCATGGGCGGCGAATTCACTTTCTAATCTGACGGAAGTCGGCATGATGATGTCTCACGTCATGGTGCTGGCAGGTATCTAGCAAGGCAGGGAGAGGAGAGATAATGGGGCACATCATAGTGACAGGGGCGGGCTCCGGGCTCGGCCGGGCATTGACCATCGGGCTGGTTGGCCGGGGCCATCAGGTCGCCATGATGGGGCGCCGTTATCAGAAACTGCAGGAGCAGGAACAGTTGCTCGGCAAGGCGGTGATCGGCATCGCCGCCGACCTCTCTCACCACGAAGAGGTGGAGATGGCCTTTACCGCCGCGGTGGAGTGGGGAGGTCTGCCCGACCTGGTGATCCACTGCGCCGGGGTGGGCGAGTTCGGTCCGGTCGGCGTCTACACCGCCGAGCAGGTACGCAGGGTGGTGGAGAGCAACCTGGTCTCCACCATACTGGTGGCCCAGCAGACGGTGCGGCTCATCGGCGAGAAGGGCGGGGTGCTGGCCAATGTGCTCTCCTCCGCCGCTCAGGTGGGCAAGGCCAACGAGAGCCTCTATTGTGCTTCCAAATGGGGCATGCGGGGCTTTCTGGAGTCTCTGCGGGCCGAGCTCAAGGGCTCGCCCCTGCGGTTGGTAAACCTCTATCCGAGCGGGATCCGCAGTGAATTCTGGGACAACTCGGATCACGTGGATCCGAGCCGTTTCATGACCCCGGAAGACGCGGCGGCCTACATGCTGGATGCGCTGGAAGCCAGAAGCAGTTGCCATGTCACCGATCTCTTTATCGGTCGTAACGAGTAGGGCCGGCTTTTCCTGCTGTTTTGCCAACAGATAGTCAGACAAACAAAAAGCGCGCCATCTGGCGCGCTTTTTTTATCTCGGGCAGCGGGACGATTAACGGCCCAGCTTGGCCTTGATCATGGCGATGATGTCGCTGATGGCCACTTCCTGCTTCTCGCCGGTGCGGCGGCACTTGTACTCCACCACGCCGTTGTCCATGCCGCGCTCACCGATGACGATGGCGTGGGGCACGCCCAGCAGCTCCATGTCGGCGAACATCACGCCCGGGCGCTCTTTACGGTCGTCAAACAGCACGTCCACGCCGGCGGCTTTCAGTTCGGCGTAGAACTGCTCGGCCAGCTCGGCCACGCGCACTGACTTGTGCATGTTCATCGGCACGATGGCCACTTCGAACGGGGCGATGGCGTCCGGCCAGATGATGCCGTACTGGTCGTTGTTCTGCTCGATGGCGGCGGCCACCAGACGGGAGACTCCGATGCCGTAGCAACCCATCTCCATGGTGACGGACTTGCCGCCCTCGTTCAGCACGCTCGCCTTCATCGCTTCGGAGTACTTGGTGCCGAGCTGGAAGATGTGGCCCACTTCGATGCCGCGCTTGAGCAGCAGCTTGCCCTGGCCGCACGGGCTCGGGTCGCCTTCCACCACGTTGCGCAGGTCGGCAACCTCGTAGGTGGCGATGTCGCGATCCCAGTTGGCCCCGGTCAGGTGGAAGCCGGTCTCGTTGGCGCCACAGACGAAGTCCGCTAGGTGGGCGGCGCTGCGATCGACGATGATGCGACCGGCAAAGCTAACCGGGCCGATGGAGCCCGCGTCACAGCCGGCGGCGGCCTTGATCTGCTCGTCATTGGCGAAGGCCAGCGGATTGGCGACACCCGGCAGCTTCTCGGCCTTGATTTCGTTCAGTTCGTGGTCGCCACGCAGCACCAGGGCGATGACCGTCTGGTTGCCGTGCTCGTCCGCCTCGCCCAGCACCAGCAGGGTCTTGGCGACGGCGCTCGGGGCCACGCTCAGGAAGGAGGCGACTTCGTCGATGGTGTGAACGTTCGGGGTGGCGACCTTGGTCAGCTCTTTGGTCGCAGCCGGGCGCTCGCCCGCCGGGGCCAGCGCCTCGGCCATCTCGATATTGGCGGCGTAATCTGATGTATCGGAGAAGGCGATCAGATCTTCACCGCTCTCGGCCAGCACCTGGAATTCGTGAGAACCGGTACCACCGATGGAGCCGGTATCGGCCTGCACCGGACGGAAGTTCAGACCCATGCGGGTGAAGGCCTTGCAGTAGGCTGCGTGCATCTTTTCGTAGGTCTCGACCAGGGAGGCCTTGTCGATGTGGAAGGAGTAGGCGTCCTTCATCAGGAACTCGCGGCCGCGCATCACGCCGAAACGGGGGCGAACTTCGTCACGGAACTTGGTCTGGATCTGGTAGAGGTTCAGCGGCAGCTGCTTGTAGCTGTTCACCTCGTAACGAACCAGGGCGGTGATCACCTCTTCGTGGGTCGGGCCCAGCACGAAAGGACGATTGTGGCGGTCGGTCAGGCGGCACAGCTCGGGGCCGTAGTCGTCCCAGCGGCCGGATTCCTGCCACAGCTCCGCCGGTTGCACCACCGGCATGGAGACCTCGACGGCACCCGCATTGTTCATCTCTTCGCGGACAATGTTCTCGATCTTCTTCAGGACCCGCAGACCGGTCGGCAGCCAGGCGTACATGCCGGAGGCGAGTTTACGGATCATGCCGGCGCGCAGCATCAGCTGGTGGCTGACGATTTCCGCATCGGACGGGGTTTCCTTGAGAGTGGAAAGCAGATATTGGCTGGTACGCATCGCGGTAGACCTTAGCTAAACGGGCGCGGGGCCCTGGATAAATTCAAGGGCGGAATTTTAACAGGCGCAGCGTTGCGGCCCAAGGGCTAAATTTGCCGCAATGGCCAAAGGGACGGCGAGCCTGCGCGGACTCAGGGGGGATAACATCACGACAAGCAGGTTTTTTATGCCTGCAATTTGGCCGGATCTTCGCTAAACTCTGCCACCTTTTCTCGACGGGCAGGGCTATGCCACTCCCGTCCCCCCTTATTTTTTGTACTTTTGGAGCCGCTCATGCCGCTAGTGGGACATCAACACCAGATCGAGATCCTGGAACTGACCGACAAAGGAGACGGCAAGGGACGCCTGTTCGACCGCCCCCTCTTCGTCGAGGGTCTGCTGCCAGGTGAGCAGGCGTTGGTCGAACTGACCGAGGTCAAGCCCAACTACCTGCACGGCAAGGTGGCCGAGCTGCTCCAGCCCTCCGCCGATCGGGTCGCCGACTTCTGCCCCAACACAGAATGCGGTGGCTGCCAGGTGCGCCCGCTGGCCTATCCGGCCCAGCTCAAGCTCAAGCAGAGTCTGGTGCAGAGTGCACTGGAACAGGTCGGGCTGGGTGAGACCAAAGTCAATCCCATCCTCGGCATGGAGAGCCCGTTCGCCTATCGCAACAAGGCGCAGTACGCGGTGCGCGGCTGCGAGGCAGGCGCCGAGATCGGGTTTTATCGCAAGCACTCCCACGATCTCATCACCGCCGATGACTGCGCGGTGCAGGACTCGCTGCACGTCGAGCTCAACGCCCGGGTGCGCAGCTGGATGCGCGAGCACGACATCAAAGCCTATGACGAAGTGGCCCATACCGGCTGCGTGCGCAACCTGATGACCCGCAAGGGGTTCAAGAGCGGTGAGCTGATGGTGGTGCTGGTGACTCTGGGTGAGGAGCTGCCGTTCGAAGCCGAGCTGCTGGCCGCACTGCAAGGTCTGCCGGTCACGACTCTGGTGCAGAACATCAACGAGGCGCGCACCAACCGCATTCTGGGTGACAACAACCGGGTGCTGCTGGGCAGCGGGGTGATCCGCGACAAGATCCACGCGCTCGAATTCGAGATCTCGCCGCTATCCTTCTTCCAGAACAACCCGAGCCAGACCGATGTGCTCTACTCCAAGGCGCTGGAGTATTGCGAGCTGACCGGCAACGAAACGGTGTTCGACATCTATTGCGGTATCGGTACCATCTCCCTGTTCCTGGCCGACAAGGCCGCCAAGGTGGTGGGGATCGAGTCGGTGGAGAGCGCCATCGAGGATGCCCGCCGCAACGCGGCCCTTAACGGCATCGAGCAGACCGAGTTCCATGTCGGCAAGGCCGAGCAACTGATGCCTGCCCTGCACGCCGAAGGGGTGAGCGCCGACGTGGTGGTGATGGACCCGCCGCGCAAGGGCTGTGACAAGGCCGTATTGCAGACCCTGGTGGCGATGGCACCGCGCCGACTGGTCTATGTCTCCTGCAACCCTCAGACCCTGGCTCGCGATCTCGCCTGGCTGGTCAAGCAGGGCTTCGTGCTGGACGAGGTGCAGCCGGTGGACATGTTCCCTCACTCCATGCATGTGGAAGCTGTCGCCCGCCTGAGCCTGCCCGCCAAGGGCTGATCAGGACCACACAGACGCCGGTGGTGAGGTTTCCCGACCCGCCGGCCATAAAAAAACGACTCCAAATGGAGTATATAGTGAAAACTATGTATCTTGTCTAGTGAGTGAGTGAACCCTACGCTACCTCTGGCTTTGCTGCAAACACCGAATCGTACACACTATGTATTATGGTGTGTACGATTTTTTTATGCCATCGCCAGGCTAGCTATTCAGGGCTGACGCATCAGCGCCTTTAGGTGTTTCATTCAGTGGGGAGATTAGTCATTCTGGTCAACATCAGCCTAGGTCGGAGAGCAATCGCCTCATTTCGTCTTCTGGGTTGTACTGCTTGCAGGGCTCGGCTTGCTTCAATGCGTGGTTTACTTTTCTGGTCACCCCGTGCAGTGAAGTGTCGAAATCCTGCTGGCATTGGTTCAGTGCTTTCTCGATTGCGATCTGCGCCTGGAACAGCTCTCTACCCTGTAGATGGTCAGTAGCTTTTTTGACGGCACCTCGGTACATAGTGTCGAGGGTATCCTCGCATTTAGCGCGTTTGAATCGGGTGAGCATGTTTTCATGGCTAAAGAACACAGTGTTATCTATGTCGATGATTTTTTCTTTCATACTGCGCTTCTGACTCAGTTAGGGAAGGTGCGAATAAGTCATATGGCACGAGAGCATTTACTGGTAACCCATTGATATTAAATGACTAAAATTTTCATTTTTTGTTCGTGGGATACTTGTTCGCACTTTCCCTTACATTACAATATGTTACTGTTCCGGTTACGTGTTTGGTGACTTATTCTCACCTTCCCTAGTTGGTGATGTTATTTTCTATAAAAATACCAGCCATCTATATTTGTGAATTTAAGGTATTTTTCAACCTGATTTTCAAGTAGCAATAAGTTTTCTCTAAACTCATTCCTTGCCTTTACACTATGCTCATGTAAATTCGATAGTTCATTTCTATTTCCTGTCAGGTCATTGTCGCTCTCATACTTGGCTTTTTCATAAGATAATATAGCGCTTCCATTTTGCTGTATTTTCCCAAGCGTTTCAAAAATTTGACTTTTTTTATCAAAAAGAAACTGTGATTCCCTAAATGCCTTGGTAAAAACAATTGATTTTTCTTTTATTACTTCATGTGACTCATAATAGGTCGCTTGGTAGTATTCAAGTGCAGCCATGTAAATAGAAAAACGCTTATTGTATAAATCTAATTTTGTTTTCGCACTCGCTATCCTCATCTGAGAAAATGCAACAAAAAATGAGCTAACGCTGACTATGACCGCTATGATGCCAAAAATGTTTATGTTCTCCATACTAACTCCACCAAGTGTTAAAATGGTAACACCATTTTTCTCATGCTCATATCAGATGGAAATACTGGATGAAGTGCATTAGGCTTAATTTTCAATGCCATTTCAACAAATTCTTTATCTTCTTCAAATGCATGCATAATTTCGTACTTTTTTACGCCGAGTCTTTTTGCCCTTCGGACTTTATGCAAGTCATGCCCCCTGAAAGATATGGTTCTCATGAATAATTCGTATAATGAATGTTCAAAGCGACTGTTTAGTTCGTCTATCTTAGAAGAAACAAGTGGCATGCTGCTTATATTTGGCGCTGATTTCAGTAGTTCAATCAAATCGCTTTTCTTTGATTTTGGCGGAATAGATAATTGATTATCTATGCATAATGTTTTTAGGTCACTGACCAGTAACGTGCTAAGTACATCTGTGCTAGTTGCGGGAACAGAAACCTCTTTCTTTGGAAATCGCCCTGGAAATCTTCCAAGTTTCGTGAATATGGCATTCCATTCATCATATTCATCCCACTGCCAATATCTACCTTTGAAATACTTATCCCAAACAACAGAATAGTAGCCTGACATATTCAAGAAGCCGCCATCACATTTTTTTATAATATCATGAATTTCCTTGGCTTCTTTTTTTGTTATTCCTGATATATCTGTAATCATAATATTAAAAACTTCATCATAACACTCGAACAGCTCTTTATCCGGTTCTATTGTTGGCATTGAGAAGATTTCTTTGTCTGGTTTTACTGTTGGCATTGAATTACTTGGATCGATTCGAGTTCGAGTGTTAGTTTTGACGACAGATTCTTCTTTATTTTTTGATGATTTTAAAAAATCAAATAATCCCATTGCGCTCTCCTTAATTACAAATCAAAGCATAAACCCTAGCAATATCGACATTTTACTTTGAGTATCATCAGCAAATCATTAATATTGGCTTTCATGGAATATATGCATAGATTAGTTGCAAAATCAATATAATTTATCTTGTTCTAATGAGAGATATCATTGCCCAGCATTAAGCATCAGGATAGTCGCTCAACTACAGGCACATCTTGCTGCGCAAGAGCGCGGAATAAAATGTGGACAACGCTGCGCGTTGACGCACAATTTATTTCCGCTTGTACCCGTAGTCGCTCCCCAAGGGAGCCGATCTCCTCTCACTTCTTCAACAACTCACGCAGATAGCTGTTCCGGTTATTGGCATTACTGGGGGCGTTGGTGATGCTGGCAAACTCAACTGCACTGCCCACTATGTGAACTTCGTGCTCAGCCCTGGTTATTGCGGTATAGAGCCATGCCCTATCTACAATTCGCCCCCTTTGCAGCGCAACGATGATGCGCGGGAACTGCGAGCCCTGCGCCTTATGGAGTGTGATGCAGTACCCCAACCGCATGCAGTCCAGGAGGGATTGGGTAACATACACGCTCTCGCCTGTGTCCAGCTCAACCACCCCGTAGTCATCTCCGGTTCCAACAGCGCTGGCTAGCTTTCCGAGCGAACCATTTTGGATGCCCTTTTCGTAATTATTTTGAGTGAAGAGGATTACATCACCTTGCCGCAAATCGTTGCGGCAGTAGGTTTCGCCATACATCTCAAATGTCATTCGAACGCCATCAGAGTTGACGGCCTCCTGAATAAGATTATTGATGTCAGCCACCATGGCGGTGGTCGCCCCTACCACGCGGCTGTTCTCAGGTGATTGCTGATACAACTCGGCACAGACCTGGGCGATCCTGTCCTTGGAGGTTTCGTGAAAATGGACGTTACCCATATTCAAGTGCTCGGGAACAAGACCCTGATTGATCAGCATCGAGTATTCGGGAATACCTGTGGCTCCCTTCTGGCGTTTAACTATGTCCAGAGTCACGTTTGCAATAGCTTTTGATGCCACTATATCAGCCAGCACCTTGCCACACCCTATAGGAGGCAATTGGTTTGGGTCACCCGTGAATATGATCCGCACGGCGGGGTGCAGATGGTTGACCAGTCGGTACATGGTGGGCAGGTCGATCATCGAGGCTTCATCAATCACCAGCAGATGGTGTGGATACTTGCCAGAAGGTTCTATGGGCTCTTGCCGCAATAGTGCAGCAATGGTCATGGTCTTAAAGCCTATCGACTCGTACAGGCGCATTGCAGCGCGGCCAGACAGTGCGACAGCATGAACCTCAAAGCCCAATCTACGATAGGCTCGTAGCGCCGTCTTGAGCACTGTTGTCTTGCCTGTACCCGCCCCACCCGTGATACAGCAAACCGCGTTATCAAGACTGGTTAGTACCGCTTCACTCTGTTTCTCGGTCAACTCATAGGGCAGCTCATTAACCGCCGTGAGAAACGCAGCATTGGTGCGTTCGTCGTACAGATTTTGCTGCTTTGCCAGCCTCAGCAATCTCTTGGCAACAACAGATTCCATCAGCAATTGCGCAGTTGGATGATAGGTGCCTGTCGCCGGATTTAGGACGTATTGCGCTTGGTTGTAACCCGCTTTAAATGCCTGTGCAGCCAGTTCATTATCGCCAAGTAGCTTGTTCAAGAGTGGGCGAAGCTTGGCGTGAGTCGTGTAGGTATGGCCCTTTGCCACCTCTTGATGAATGGCAGATTCGAGGGCTGCACTCAACCGTCTGGCGTCTTTTCGATCTACCTCAAACTGCGTTTGAGCAAGGATATCCAGTGCTTTAAAATCCATCCCAAAGCCGATCAGCAGGTAGGGGTTAACCCTGATAGCTTCAATCGATTTTTCGTCATGAAATCGCAGCAATCGCTGCTGAATGGACGAGGGTATTCTGTGCTCCGACATCCAGTTGCAATGACTCAAGTTCTTGTATTTGGCGTAACCCTGAAACAGGGCATCAATGGATTCGTCGCTCAGAACCTCCCTGAGGCGTTTTCGTGATGCTTCTGTGTCTGACATCAGGGTTGAGTGAAAGTGCTCGCCCAGCAGTTGCCACAACGCTCGGGCTTTACTCTCACCAATACCTTTGAAGTCTTTTTCTTTCGCAATAAAGGTGATCAGTTGCTCACCCGTTTCAGGCAAGCTGCATGCGATATGGGTTGGCGACTCGTAGGTATGCTGCTGCATAACATGATCACCAACGCACTTAGTCTCGACAAACCTCGCCCCTGTAACAACCCAGTGTTGACCTACCATCGGCTGGACAGGCAGTGCGTCTACGGAGGTCTTGATGGTGACGTAGTATTTGCCGCTATTTCTCTTGTAGGAGTTTGGGTTTAGCGGAATACCCGTGAATATCACCACGCTGGCTGAGTGATAGGGAACACTGGTCACACGGATCTGTTCGGAGAAATCGGTCTGTGTCATCGAGGCATGAACCCCATTTCGGCAAGGGTCTCTGACAACTCGCCATAACGCTCCAACCTTCGCTGGAGTTCGTTCACCTTGGCTTTCAGCTCAATGTTTTCCTGCTCCAATGTCGATACCCGTTTGGAATCTAGTTGGCGTCGATGAGCGGTAGGATCATACACCTTAGGGCTATCGGTACTGGCTTTGGCCTGGGCTGTTAATGGTGGGAGGACTCCTTTTTCCCTCAGACTGTCTTCCAGCGATTTTAGGTGTTTACGCAGCTCAGGATTTTGGCTTAACGCCGACTTGCCACAGCCAACTGCCTTGGCAATTTCGCCTCGATTTAGCTGCCCTTGAAAAATGATTTGCTTGAAATCATCTTCCGATTGGGTGGCCGACCACGCTTGAAATGCCGCCGTATTTTGCTGTGCTTTTTGTTGACCGTTAGCCATTGCTATCAACCTCACCCAGCAACTTACGAATACCAGTCACAAATCCGCGAGGGAAGATTTCAGTGCCGAGTTCTACATCTTTAACTTGGCCCATCTTTGTGTATTGCCAATTGTGCTGGGTCATACATTCATCAGAAATAGCGTAGGCCAGCGCCTTTCTCTCAGACTCGATGAGCAAGCTCGATACCGAGGGAATGAGTACCACCCCAGGCTCAGTGCTGCTGTCAAATTGCCTGACAGGACGCTTATCTATGGTAATATTGGCATGCTGTTTAAGCAGATTGACTTCTTTAAGATAGCGGTTGCGTTCAGCAATAATTTGCCCAAACAAGGCCCGTACCGCCGGATCTGAAATTCGCTCTAGTAATTTCATGTCAGTCGGCACTTCACGGGAACGTGAATAGGGTGCTAACGGCTTTTTCATGCTGGTGTTGCACTTTTGTGCCCACGCATTAATGAGATCACGATAGTGCTGGTTGCGAGTCGCCCGTATTGCCTCATAGCCAGGGCCATCTTTAGCCGCAGAGATACGTCCAATTTGCACGACCGAGAAATCGCGCTGACCGCTCTCTACATAGTGCTGTAAAATACCATTAAGGGTATCAAGGGATTGCTGAGTACGGGTTGATTTCCCATCTTTTAAAGCTTGCAGAATACTATCTACGTTGATCTCCATTATTTCCCCAACAAAGCAGGTTGCATGATAGTGATAATTTTCGATGCGTTATCGGTGAGCGCGGTAATCCCTGCATCTAATAGTTTGTTGTCTTGCAGATATTCAGCCATCTCAAGGTAGTTGGAAACCTTGCGATAACCTTCCATCTTATTGTCAGGGTCGGCGATTTTTGCCATGTGACGTAGCATTGCATTCGCAGCAATGAGTTGCTGCTTTTCGTCCATTTCCATGAAGATGGGATCTAAACCTTTTCTCATCAAGATCCGATTCAACTGGCGTGAGCGTTTTTCAATCGCTGGTGTTTTGCGCAATGTATCCTGTAAATCAGGGTAGAATTCAGCATCATCGCAAAGCAACGACAGGTGCAATAACTCAGAATCTGTTTCGATGAATTTCAGTGCGTAGCTGACATCTTGCTCTGACCCTACAGCGATTATTTTATCATTCTTATCATCACCGCGAGTCTCTTCAATACGGATGATCTTGTGGATCAACTCAAAACAGGCGATCCAGTCTTTAGCGTATTCATCTGCTTCTACCTGCTGTTTTTCGTAACGGCGTTGAAGCACTTGCAATTCATTGTGTTTCGTAAACGGTAGGCCATCCGCTTCGCAGCCAAACTGTTGGTCTTTAAGTGCTTCCAGTTCACCTTCAATTTCAACCGATAGGTTCGCCGCTTGGTGTGCATGGTAGCTTAATTGGTTAAATTGGGCATTGAGTGCAGGCAGGTAACGTGCCTCTGTGATAAACCAGCGACAACGGATGCAATTTTCAGCACCGTGTGGCACAGGGCCGTGAATCCGAAATGATGCATTCGCTGAGTCTCTAATGATATTGCCACCGTTCCAGCAGCCACCTAATGTACCAACATGATCAGTATTAGTCGTGTTGCCACCGACCAGACAAAGCCCTGTTGCCCGATTTTCCCATCCAATGGGCACGCGCTTGTCCAATGCAGCTTCAATACTGGCCGTATCGTTGTACACCATTTTGCACTGGATTTGGCTCATGGAAGCATCTTTGAGAAAGTTGCGCACCGATTGCTCAGAGCTAGAGTCTAGTTGCGCATGAGCCTCATCCATTTTTGTTGCCATCACAGATGGCGTTATTTTGGTGTAGTAGATAGTCATCAACAAACGGGTGTGACCAGCTAACAATTTAGAGATCACAGGTAAAGGTAACTGTGTATCCATTACATAAGCGGTAATTAGCGACACGCGCAAACTGTGCAGAGGAAATAAAGTAGAGACCATTGCATTGCTTGGCGTACCCTCTGAATATTCGTCAACCAACTTCAATCGCTCACCGTTATCCAGCGTGTTGCCTTGCTCATTCAGTTTGTTTTCAAGCGTGAGTAGGAGCTGATACCAGAATGGCCCTAGTGATTGACCTGATATCGGCTTTACTTTATTCTCATTGTTTTTGGCAGTAGCGTCACGAAATAAAAAGCATATATCGCCCATTTGTTCTAGTTGAACGTTAGATTTAACAAAATCTATATGTTTAGCTAGCAGAGTGGTACAACTTACTGGCTTTTCAATTGGATTATATTTCTCTTGCCAGTTACGCAGTTTTTCCAACCAATAGAACACCTCTTCGTGCTGCCAAGGGATTGTATAGCCACATTGCAGTTCTTCTTTGTTTTGGTCAGCGGTTTTATTGGTGTTAATGTACAATCCGGTGGAATATATACCCGTCATACTATCGTAAATTCGCTTGAATACGCCCTTACCAAATGGACGCTTATCATTGCCCATTGCAAAGTTGTGCTTATCGTTTCGTTGCCATTTGCTCCGCTGATAGCGCCATGTATCGGCCTCACCGCTATCGAGCATCCGCACCTGATAGGTGCGCAGCGGTAGTTGTAACTTAACATAGATTGCCATCGCTCTGACGGGCGACCAGAGTTGAAAAATGGTCATTTGTTTGCCATTGCGCGTTATCGTCTTGTGCTTCCAAACACAATCAGGGTCATGCCTGTCAATCAAATCCGGCCCGACATCGAACCAATCACCGCTCCTTCCTCGCTCATTCTCTCCTGATTGCTGTTGCGCCCAAACCCAATCTTTAAAATGGCGGTAATGATAGGCAGGTAGCAAGCTGTCACCTGCATCACATTGTTGCTTGATTGTCGCGAGTTCCACTTTATTGGGGAGTGGACAGAGAATTTGACGCAACTCCTGAATGTATCGATACGGTAACGGATTGCGCACAGTTTCTGTTTGGCTTGCCCCTCCTCCTGCCTTGCTTAGTGGATTTTTTACCAGTGGTCGTGGAACACCGTGATCATCCGGTTCGGAAAAATGATGCTCAATGATAAAATCGACAAACTCACATGAGTAATTAATCGTTCTTGATGAGTGAGTAGTTGATTTAACAGTCCGGCTTACTATTGTTTGAAACTCTTCTGTCGAGCAACGATGACCATTATACCCCTTAAAAAACAAGGTTGTTTCAGTGGTATAAGGTGCGCAAACAAATAAATAAGATTCAAAGAAACGAGTAAGTGCTACTTGTTTAAGGCTAATAGCTGCATTTTGTTTACTCATCCATTCTGCTGCGAAAACTTGCCATTGATTCCACTCGGGGCCAAGCGTGGTTAGCATCCAGCTAAAGGTTAGATCGGATTTGCGTCCATCCCTTTTTTTGACTTTATGACTTCCCATTATTTTCTCCCTAGCTTTGGATGTTTGCCTGTGAAATAACCTTGGGGGTCGATATCATTAAACCCATGTTCTGTCAGTGCTTGCCAGTCCAGTGGTTTTACTTTGGATTCAGGATTGGCTAATTGAAGCGTGGCTTTATTGAGTTCATCAGACGTTTCCTGCTGCCCCTTACCTGTATAAACGATTTGAGATTCAAGTGAACCGTGGTGCATACATTTACGAATAATCATCGGGCTTAAGCCGGAGCGTTCTAATCGCCTGCCGTAATTGTGCCTGTGACCATGTGGGTCAAGTCCTTCGGCTTTGTTAGGTGCTAATCCAATCCGTTTCAGGGCAGATGCATAGTTTTGGTGAAAAGCATTAATGGTATAGGGATTACCCATTGATTTTGGGTGAAATGAGATAAACGCATAGGGATGGTGGCACTCAATGCTGGCGCGGTAATTCAAGTAAACCTTCCACAGTTTCATAAAAATCTTGCCATAATCAGCAGGAAACCACTGTACTTGAATGTATTTATCTTTATGGTCAATAACTCGACATTTCCAGCCGATGTGATTTGTGCGGCTCATCTTGATCCGAGGAATACGAGCATACTGTTCTTTTAAATAAGCTTCCCTGGTTTGTGAGCCACTGCGACTTTTCCAGTCATAAGGCGCTTTACCTTCAACTTCGTTGTAGATACGAACAGTTGCTGAGTCATGGTTGTAAGTATCTTCGAATACATCTGTTACCCAAAGCGTCAGCGCCTCGCTTTCTCGTAAACCGCCACCGTGCATCAATAGCAGTACAAGCTTATCTCTCAGTGCTACACGAGGATCTTTTGCGCGGCCAACACCTTCCAAAAAAAACTTTTCCCAATGAGTTTCTGGAAAAGAAATTGCAGCATCGTCGGTTTGGGCGAGGGGGGTACGCCCTTTGATAGTGCGGGCCATTCGAACGGTCTTGTTGATACTTTTATCTTCGATATGACCCAGAAAGTCATTTTGATTTTTGCGAAACCACGCCGCATAGTTCAGGCGCTGTTCGTGCTGGGTTGCCTCTCGCAGCGGATTCATATTCACCGTGCCTTGCTTGTTTGCGAGCCAGCTAGTGAATGCCGTTAATCTGGAAACATGTCTATTGGCATTCTCCCTCGATGTGGGTATCCAATACAGGCCAGAAGGATCAAGCCCATCATCACCGATAGTGCCCGTATAGAGGCGCTTGGCGAATGTTTGGAACAGAAGTTTAGGATCGTTGAATAGACTGTGATTTGCTTCCATGTAGTTTAAAAGGAGAGTAACTGCCCTGATAAAGCCCTTCATCATTGAAATGCTATTGCCGTCTGCCTCCATCTTTAGCAAGTAGTCAGTAACGACACCTAACTCACCTTGTTCAGTCAGCAGGATAGGCATTTCGCTTTTGATGCCGGTGTTGTCTTCGACAACGGTTGCACGAACACTAACGACAGCCATGATTTTGTCTCACATGCACAAAGTACATGAAATACACTATAGTAACCACTATGAAAATGTGCAACAAAAAGGCAAATTTCTTTGCCTTAACACACAAAATACATACTTTACGGCACTATAGATAACATTTGGAGTCGTTTTTTTATATCTGCCGCACGGAGTGAGGGGATTAACCCGCGCTCAGGCGCACCTCGGTGGCGATCTGGTCGAGCAACAGCTGCCAGCCCTGACCCAGTTCGCCGACCAGCGTATTGTAGCCGTCGGCGGGCAGTACCCGTTCCTGACGGAAGGGGGCGTCGCGCAGCACTGTGCCGTCTTCCGCCAGCAGACGCCAGCGTCCGCTCAGCACGGCGCGCCCGTCGTAGCGCCCCTGAAAGCGCTCCACCACTATGCTCAGCACGGGCCCCTTGCGGGCGCCATCCTGCCGTATCACCCAACCGGGCAACCGGGCCGAGAGGCCGTTCATGGTCACCTGATTGAGCTGATCATCCAGCGAGCCCGCCCAGCGGTGGTACTCGGTGAAGTGCAACTCCTGCCCCTCCAGCTGATAGACCATGCTGATCCGGTCGAGCTGGCTGGCCAGGGTGATGGGTCGCAGCACCAGCTGGTGCTGCGGAGTGGCCGGGGCCGCGCCGGATGACGGCTGGCTGGCGTCAAGCGAGTAGTAATGCAGGCTGGGCTGGCTGGCGCTGCAACCGGCCAGCAGGCCGAGCAGGGCCAGCGTCAGGATCTGTTTTTTCATTGTGTTCCTCGCTTGGGCTCAGGGTCCGATGGTTGGGCGCGATCGAAGATCAGCGAGCTGGGTTGCTCGTTCAAGGAGTGCACCAGCGGCTGCAGCTCACGCATCAACTGATTGAGGGCCTGTACCGACTGGCGCAGATCCTGGTTGGTCTGTGAATGGCCGTCATAGGCCTGCAGCGTCTCCTGCAACTGTTTCAGGCTCTGGTTCAGGGATGCCGGCAGTTGCTGGGTCGCCTCCTTGCTGGTCAGCTTGTCCAGGTTGGCACTGACCGCACTGATGTTCTTCAGGGTCCCATCCAGGGTGGAGAGGGAACTGTTGACCTTGCTGAGGGTGGTCGCCATGTCCATGTCGACAAACTTGTCGAGGATCAGGTTCACCTTGCGCTCGATCTGATCCAGCCCTGCCTGCACGGTCGGGAAGACCTGATAGCCGGAGATCTTGGCCTGCTCGAAACGGGGCGCATCCGGGTAGAAGTTGAGATCGATGAGTTTGCCGCCGGTCAGCAGGCTGGAGGTCTTGAGGCTGGCCCTGAGACCTTCCTTGAACTGCTTGCTGAACAGGGCGCGCCACTGCTCTTTCTCCGCCTTGGCGTAGCGGTGGGAGAGGCGCTGCACCTCGATGCGGGCCAGCACCGGGATCTGGCGATCCTGGAACAGGCGTACGCCCTTCTCCTCGATGAGATAGGGGGCAGAGATAACGGTACCGACCCGGATGCCGCGATACTGCACGGCTGCGCCCGGGTGCAGACCGGCCACGTTGTCGTCGAACAGGAAGACGTAGTCGATGAACTGATCCAGGCTACCGGCCAGCACGCTCGCCTCATCCTGGAACAGGGTGAACTCGTCGCGCTGCTTGGCCGGCTCGCCAGGAGACCAGCCGGGCGGCAGACCCATGGTGATGCCGCCGTCGATCAGGCTCTCCAGCGAGTCCATCTTCACCTTCATCCCTTCGCTGTTGACGGACAGCTCGAAACCCGGGGTCAACCAGAAGCGGGAGTTGCTGCTGACCAGGATGTCATAGGGGGCGTTGATGAAGATCTGGTACTGCATCTCGCTCTTTTCAGGCAGGAAGGTGGCTTCTTCCACCTGGCCTATGGTGAACCCCTGGTAGTTGATGGGGGAACCTTCTCCCAGCGCGCGGGCATCGCGGCTGGAGAGGATCAGGCGCAGCCCCTTGGCACTCTGCGAAGCGAGCGGCGGCTTGTCGAGCATGGCGTACTCGTCCCGCGCCTTGCCCTTCTTGCCCGGCAGGAGTTCGATATAGGCGCCGGAGAGCAGGGTCCCGAGACCCGATACCCCTTCCCGGCCGACCCTGGGCTTGACCACCCAGAACTGGCTGTCGCCCTTGAGCATGCCGGAGGCGGCGTTGGTGAGGCGGCCGCGCAGCACGGCATGGCTGTAGTCATCGCTCAGCTCGACCGTCTCGATGCGGCCGACGTCGACCTCCCGGGAGCGGATCACCGTCTTGCCCGCCACTATGCCTTCGGCAGTGGCGACCGTCAGGGTGAAGCTGGGGCCCTGGGAGTACCAGTGCTGGAACAGCATCCAGAGACCGATGAACAGCGCCAGCAGCGGCACCATCCAGATTGCGGCGGCAGAGCTCAGAAAGTCAGAGCCCTGTTTCCACCTTGTTTTACGCTCACTCACGTTCGCGTTCTCCTTGTTGTAAATCCCAGATCAGGCGGGAGTCGAAGCTCATGGCCGCGACCATGGTGATCAGCACCACCCCTGCAAAGGCAACGGCCGCGGGGCCGGGGTAGATGGTCATCAGATTATCGAGGCGGATCAGGCCCGCCAGAATGGCCACCACGAAGACGTCGATCATCGACCAGCGTCCGACAAATTCCGTCATGCGATAGAGCTTGAGCTTGCGTAGCGGCGAGGCCGCGTGGCCGTTTTGCACTGCGTAGCAGAGCCAGAACAGCGCCAGTATCTTCACCAGCGGTACCACCACGCTGGCAAAGAAGATGACGGCGGCAATGGGGTAGGAGCCCATTGCCCACAGTAGCACCACGCCCCCGAGAATGGTGGAAGGGGTGTCATCCCCGAGAAACACCGTATCCATGATGGGATAGATGTTGGCGGGAATGTAGAGAATGCTGGAGGTAATGAGCAGGGCCCAGGTGCGGTTCAACCCGCCCGGCTTGCGATCGTGCAGGTGCCCGCCGCAGCGGCCGCAGCGATGGCTGCCCGCCTTGCTCAGGGCGCCGCAGATATGGCACCCCGTCAGGCCGCTTTCCATGGCGCTGGCATCGGTTGTCTCATCGACGCCGCAGGCATCGGTCGGGCCGAGCAGCCGCTGCCATAGCCACATGGTGTCCAGCGACGAGATCATCTTGACGAGCAGCACCGTGTAACCGACGAAGGCCCAGAAGGAGAGCCCCATCTTGATGTCGGCCATCCCCATCAGCTTGACCAGGGAGATGAGCACCCCTACCAGAAACACATCCACCATCAGCCAGGGCTTTATCTGGCAGAGCAGGCGACCGAGGGAGCGCAGTGCTTTGCTGTGGAGATCCTTGTCGACCCGCCACAGCACCAGCATGATGGAACCGATGTAGATGAGCGGCAGGCCGATCAGGGTCAGACTCAGCACGGCGCCGAGGAACAGGTAACCCTCGTCCACCAGGGTGGAGATGCACTGGATGAACGTCATCTCCTGCCCAATTCCCTTGCTGGAGAAGGACATGAAGGTGAAAGCATTGGCGAGCACGAACATGATGAGCGCCGCAAACCCGTAGGCGATGGGGCGCAGCTCCTGATCCGGCAAGTAGCGGCTCAGGGTGTGGCCGCAGCGTGGGCAGCAACTGGCCTGGCCCACGGCGAGGGGGGTGGCCGGGATCAGCAGGTCACACTCTTCGCAGGCGGTGGCATCGTGGACATAGGTCCGAGGTGGGTGTGAAGCCGGATGCAAAATAAAACCTCGAATAAGGCTCGTCAGGAAGCCAGAACCGCCGATTATCGCAGTTGTGCCGGCCAGCGGCCAGTCCCCGTGTAGCACGATTGTTGATGAGCATGCGAATGACTTTGACAAGCCACTGGCCATTTAGCACAATCAAACGCCACTTTTTTCCGCGGGACAATAATTTATGACAACCGAATCCCCAAGTTACTCCACGATTGAGCAAGCCTTCTCCCTTGGGAACGGGCAAGATTCCGCCCTTAACTGGTTGCGCAAGAACCGCAGCCAGGTCGCGATTTTTCTGGTGAGTGGCATCAAGCTGGAAGGAACCATCAGCGGTTTCGATCAATACAGCGTGCTGCTGACCGATGCCCATGGCAATCAGCAGCTGGTCTACAAGGCCAAGATCTCCACCATCGCCATGCACACCGGTCGTCCGCAGGTGAATATCCAGCGTGCACGCAAGCCGCGGGTCTCCATGGCGCCGCGTCCGCACGGTGCTCCGGGTCGTTATGACGACAACCAGGGCGGCGGCAACCACGAATAATCCCTTGCCCCGCCTCTGCCGCCATCCCTCCCGGGTCTGACGGCAGCGGTCGTTCGCTCTCATTTACATTCATGTCCCGTATGAGAGCGAACGTCATCTGTCTGCTTTCGGGCGAGATATTTGCCCGATCACGCCACCATCTCGACCGGTTTTCCTTCCCTGACCAGACAGGTTTGCATGCCTGCGGCCTGACCCGCCTGCACGCCGATGCCGGTATCTTCAAACACCAGACAGCCTGACGGCTCGACCCCCAGCTTGTCGGCCACCAGCAGGAAGGTATCCGGATTGGGTTTGTGCAGTTCCACGTCGTCGGCGGTCACCACCACCTCAAAATAGCGATCCAGACCGGTATTGCGCAGCACCGCCTGGGCGTTGACGCGGGGGGAGCCCGTGCCTATCCCCATTGGGATGAGGCCGTGGTGGCGTTCGATCAGGGCCTGCATGGCCGGGAAGACGGTCGCCTTGTGCAGATTGGCCACATAATGGTCTGTCTTGCAGCGAGTAACCTGAACGGGATCGAGTGGGATCTGCTGCTCTTCGGCCACCAGCAGGGCAATCTTGCGGCTCGGCATGCCCCCCAGTTCATAGAACCAGTCGGCATCGAAATGGAAGCCAAATTCACGGGCAGTGTGTTCCCAGGCGGCCAGGTGGAGCGGCATGGAGTCGACCAGGGTGCCATCGAGGTCGAAGACCAGGCCTTGGAATCCGGAAAGGGTCATGGTGCTGAGTCTGTCTCTGGAAAAAGGGAGCCCATTTTAGCCACAGGTGCCCCTCCTCGCCATTGGCTAGCTGGTGAGAAACGCTTGCCCCCACATTTGCGCCTGAAAATAGATGGGTGTCAGCCTGGTCGGGTCCAGCTGATAACGCGGCGCCAGCTGGGCCAGCAGCGGCCAGTTGCCCTGTTCATAGGTGGTGACCAGCTGGAACAGGTGAAACAGCGGCCCTTCCCGCAGCTCGATGGCGCGCTTCACGTTCTTGGGCAGATGAGCCTTGAGGGCATCCGACAGTAGTGAACCATCCAGCACCAGTCCCACCAGAAAGGCCCAGCTGGCCTCCGATTTGCCAAGGGCGGTCAGGGCGATCAGCTCGCAGAAGCGGCCACGGGCGATGGCCATGCGGGTGCAGGCCTCCGGCATATGCGGACTGATCCGGGCCAGGCCGTTGATCAGCACGAATTTGCGGATCTCCTGCTCCCCCAGATAGGAGAGCGCGCGGGAGACGGAAGTGATGGGGCTGGCGTGATCAAAACCAGGCGCATTGACATAGGTGAGCAGCTGACCGGGCAGGTAGGCATCCTGCTCCAGCAGTTTGGCGACCTGATTGAAGGAGAACTCCTCGTGGCAGATGAGCTGGAGAATTTGCTGCACCAGCGCCATATCCGGCTGGGTGGCCCGCTGGTTAACCAGCTCGGGGCGGGCGAGGAAACCGCCGGCGAAGAAATCCACTCCAGCCTCCCTGAGGGGAAGGAAATCCTGCCAGGTATCGATATTGAGGGCCATCCGCTTGTGTTCAGTGGGTTGGCAGATCCCCTCTTCTCCCATCCAGAACACCAGCAACCGGCTGGCGCCGAGCCAGCGGGGATCCCGGTGGGCACCGTGGACGGCGAGCCGACGACGACTGTCACGCCACTGTTCGAGCACCGGAAAGGAGGTCGGAAGGCGCTCGCTGGAGGCCTCCACCAGGGGAATGGTGTCCTGATCGAACAGCAGGGGGCGTTGATCATCCAATTGTTCGTGGCTGAAAGGCACCAGGTATTGACGCCCTTGGGCCAGCATGCGGCAATGCTGGGCCAGTGCAGGCCACTGGGCCGGGTCGACGAGCTGATAATCGATACCGTAGGCCACCAGGGCCAGGCGGCGATTGAAGATGGGATAGCGGCGCAGCAGCATGGGATCACCGATAGGTCAGAGTGCGAGCCCTCCCTTGCGACTTGGCGTGGTAAAGCGCCTGGTCTGCCTGTTCGGTCAGGGTTTGCCATGCCCCGTCCTGGGAGGGAACCAGATAGCTAAAGCCTATGCTAACTGTAATGAAATCAGCAACTCGTGAACCTGGATGGGGCACTTTTAGCTGGGCCAGTCCATCATGGATCCGTTCAGCCAGCTGCTCCGCCTCTCCCGGTTGGGGGGCGCACAGCAGGATCACGAACTCCTCGCCACCATAACGGGCTACCAGGTTGGTACGCCGTCGCTCCGCTTCCCTGAGCACGCTGGCGATCAGGCGCAGGCACTCATCTCCCTTGGCATGGCCGAAGTGGTCGTTGTAGGCCTTGAAGTCATCCACGTCGATCATCAGCACCGCCAGCAGGCTCTGGGTACGGCGAGCCCACTCCCATTCCCGTTGCATGGTGAGATCCCACTGGCGGCGGTTGGCGATACCGGTGAGCGGATCTTCGAGGGAGAGCATGGAGAGACGCTGGTTGGCCTCCTCCAGCGCCCGGTTGGTCTCGGCCAGCTGCATGGTGCGCTCGGCCACCCGAACCTCCAGCTGGCGGTTGAGTTTCTCCAGCTCCTCCTGGGTGCGCTGGCGGATCAACAACTGCGACAGCATGGCGGCGTATTGCTTGAAGATCTCGCTCTGGTAGGCCTTGAGTGGCCGTTGCCACAGCAGGTTGTCGGCGGCGATCCAGCCGATGGGGGTGGCGCCGTCCCACAGCGAGACCATGGCGTTCCAGCCGCGGCCCACCTGCTGGCGTTCATAGTAGAGGGGGGTATCTTCCAGCACCAGCACATAGTCCTTGCTACGCAGCGCCTGCTGTACCGTGGGATGATCAGGGATGGGGCTGATGAAGCCGCTCTCGTCCACCAGTTTGCCTTCTTCATCTGTGCCCCAGGTGCCGCGCATGGTCTTGCCATCGGGCTCGATGAGGAAGATGGCGACCCGATCGAATTGCAGCTCCTCGCGGGCCAGCACCACGGCTTCCCGCAGCAGCTGGTGTTCGCTCTGGCTGCGAGAGAGGGTGACGCTGACCGTGTGCAGGGCCTGCAACATCTGGAGGAAGGAACGCTGCATCGCCTGGCTCTGCACCAGATCGGTCTGGGTGTGGCGGCGCTGATCCCGTTCATGATCGATCTGCCAGGCCAGCAGATGGTTGCTCAGCTCGGCTGTCAGGTAGTGGGTCAGCAGCTGGATCCCCTGGCGCTGATGACGGGAGAGGCGATCAAGCCGGCGCCGGGTTTCCAGATAGATGACGCCATCCAGCTCCTGATGACGTTTGAGGGGGAAGCAGACGCGCAGCTTGGGCTGTACGGTTTCCACATATTCCCAGGTATCGCTCTGCGGCTGGATCTGCTCCACCACCATCTGCCCGTGTTCGACGGCCCGGGAGATCAATTCATCCGGCAACTGCAGCGTCACCAGATGGGCCGGATCCAGGGTTAGCAACCCCTGATCCGGATGAAAGCTGTAAAGCAGGGACTCCGGCGCCTGCAACCAGAGATAGAGGCGCTCCGCCTCGGTTTTCTCCCTGATGGTCGCGAGACTCGCCTCGCAGAGCTGCGCGAAGCTGGTGAACTGCTCAGGTGCCCATTCTTGCATGCCAATATCCCTTTGGGTGTACCCAAGCGAGTATATATACACTCCCTCTAATATATTGATTGAAATATTAAAAAAGAGAGCCAGTGCGCATAAATTCTGCTGCTTTAAGGTTGGGAGACGGTCGCAATTTGCCTGAAGGGGGCGACTGGGTCGTTAGCAGGTGAGAAAGCATGATCTGAACGAGGAGAGCAGGCATCAGGGACATAAAAAAGCCCGCACAATGGCGGGCTTTTTCTATAAGTTGACAGGTGTTTACTCTGCCTTGGGCGTTTCTTCGGCCGGGGTTGCATCGGCTTCGGCTGCCGGTGCGACCGGCGCCGGACCCGGCACCAGTTCCACCGCCGGCTTGGCGATGAGGGAGCGGGTCTCTTCCACCGCCTCGGTCAGCTTCACCTCGATGATCTGGCCGAGCTCGTAGACTACCTCGGTCTTGTCCAGATAGACGCGGCCGTTGTCCCAGTTGCACTCAAGGCGCTCCTTGTTGTCCAGGATGTGGCGGGCGGGCATGAACACCACGGCACCGTTCTCCTGCAGGCGCAGCTTGAGGCCGGCACGCATCACGTCGATGATCTCGGCGTTGAACACCTGATCGGTACCGGCGGCAGCCTTGAGGTAGCGCACATAGAGCCAGTCGCCGATGTCGCGCTCCACCATGCGGTGCAGGCGGCGGCAGGCGGTCAGATGTTCGGTGAGCTCCTGGCTCGGGCGCTCGCCCGGGGTCTTGCCGGCGATGACGGCTTTGAGCAGGCGATGGTTGACCATGTCGCCGTATTTGCGAATAGGTGATGTCCAGGTGGCGTAGGCATCCAGACCCAGGCCGTAGTGGGCACCCGGCTCGGAGGACATCAGGGCATAGCTCTGGAAACGGCGGATCTTGCCGTCCAGCCAGCGGGTATCGAGGCCGTCGATCCAGCGGCGCAGGGCGCAGAAGCCGGACAGGCTGGCGATCTCTTCCTTCTCGAACGGAGCCTCTGCGCTTTTCAGCAGGTCGATGGCGCCGTCGAGGGACTCCTCGTCAAAGCCGGTGTGGACGTTGAAGATGCCGTAGCCGACGGTCTTGCCCAGCACGCGGCCGGCGCAGATGTTGGCGGCGATCATCGACTCTTCCACCATGCGGTTGGCGATGCGGCGTGGTTCGACGTGAATGGCCAGCACTTCGCCATCTTCGCCCAGTTCGAAGTCGTAGTCGGGACGATCCGGGAATACCAGTGCATGCTCGGTGCGCCAGGCGATGCGCGCCTCCGTCATCGCCTTCATCAGCGGCAGCTGGGCCAAGACGCCTGCGTCGATATCCAGTTCTTTGCCGTGCTCGGCCCAGTCGGAGACGTCGTCATAGTTGAGGCGGGCGTGGGAGCAGATGCGGGCGGCGAAGAACTCGGTCTCCTCCTGCAGCAGGCCATCCTCGGTGATGAGCAAGCGGGCGCACAGGGTGTTGCGCTCCTCGCCCTCTTTCAGGGAGCAGAGCTCGTCGGAGAGGGTGCGCGGGATCATCGGCACGTTGCGGCCCGGCATGTAGACGGTGAAGGCGCGCTGGGCGGCTTCCTTGTCCAGCTCGCTCCCTTCGGCCACGTAGGCGGTCGGGTCGGCGATGGCGACCAGCAGCTCCCAGCCGTTGTCCAGCTTGGTGATGGCCAGGGCGTCGTCCATGTCCTTGGTCTTGGCGCCGTCGATGGTGAAGAAGGGCACCTGGGTCAGATCGCGGCGGGGCAGTTCTTCCTCTTCGATCACCTTCCACTCCGGCAGATCCGCCGGCTCGACCTGGGCCAGGTTGTGGCGCGCCAGCACCACCCACCAGGGTACGTTGTGATCTTCCTGGGAGGCGATCTTCTGGGTGATCTCGGCGGAGAAGTTGCCGTCAACCAGGGCGTGGCGCTTGAGAGTGGCGACTACCCAGTCCCCTTCCTTGAACTCTTTTTCGTCCAGCCCCTTCTTGACGCGGGCCTTGATGGCATCCTTGATGAGCGGATGGTCGGCTACCACGTTGAGGCGGTCGCGGAACATCTTGACCCGGGCCACGAAGCGGGTGATGGATTGCTCCAGCAGCTCGTCCGGCTCGGCCACTTCTTTCTCTTTTTCGGTACGGATCAGGGCGGTCACCCGGTCGCCGTGCATCACCTTCTTCATGTAGGGCGGCGGCACGAAATAGCTGGTCTTCTCATCGACCTCCAGAAAGCCGAAGCCCCTATCGGAGGCGCGGATAACACCCTCTTTCTTGGGGATGTTTTCGCGGATTTGTTGCTTGAGCTGGGCCAGCAGCGGATTGTCTTGGAACATAAGTGAGGAACCTGAGTGGAGACCTGATGAAGAAACGCCCAGCACTATACGTTTTTAGCCCTCCAAAGCCAAGGTGAATGGCCTTTTCAGCTTGGTTGCAGCTGGCAACGGGCGTAGTCAATCAGCCTCAGGGAGAGCTGTTTGTGGATGCCTTTTTCCAGTACCCATCGGTGCCAGTAGAGTCGCTCTGTCAGGCGCTGGTCCGGGCTGAGATTGACCAGGCTGCCCGTGGCCAGATGCTGGCGGATCTGCAATTCCGGGATGAGGCAACAGGCCAGCCCCTGCTCGGCCATGGTGACGAAGGCCTCCGACGAGTGCACCGTATGGCAGGGATAGCCGCCGGGCTCCAGCCCGAAGTGGCGGCGCATGAAGCTGACGTGCATGTCGTCGCGCTGATCGAACGCCACCGCAGGGGCCTTGGCCAGCGCTTCCCGGGTCAGGCCATTGGGGAAGTGGCGCGCGACGAAAGCGGGGCTGGCGGTGAGCAGGTAGTGCATCTCGCCCAGCTCGTCGATGCAGCAGCCCGCCAGCGGCTGGGATTGCAGGCTGATGGCGCCAAACGCCTGCCCCTCGCGTACCTTGTCGAGGGTGCGGCTCTCGTCATCCACCAGCAGATTGAGTTCGATGGGGTGTTGCTCCAGCAAAGGGGCGATGGCGGGCAGGAACCAGGTAGCCAGGCTGTCGGCGTTGACGGCAATGCTGATGCGGATGGGGCCTTGCGGCGTAGCCGGGGTCAACTCGCCCGCCAGTTCAATCTCGAGCTGGTGCACCTGGCGATAGTGAGCCAGCAGTTTCTGGCCGAGGGGGGTGGCCTGCAGCGGCTGGCTACGGATGAGCAGGGGTTCGGCAAATTGCTGTTCAAGTTGCTTGATCCGCTGCGAGATGGCGGACTGGGTGAGGTGCAGCGATCTGGCCGCCCGTTCGAAATTCTGCTCCTGCAGTACCGCATCCAGTGCCCGCAGCAATTTGTAGTCCAGCTCTTTCATGCCATCTCCCTGTCTTGATCCCGTGGCAGACTCTACGCGAGCCGGATCCGGACAACAATGACCGGTTGCGATGAGAGTGGGGCAAGGCCGCTAGTGTGATTTTTTACAGTAGTGGTTAACCGGTTCAGAGAGGATACTGCACATCGCCGCACGGGCAGTGGCTGCCTGATGTGGCTCATAGCGATGCGTTTATCCCGGGCTTGTTTCCCGGGATTTTTTATGATGATGCGGCCAGCGGATGTGGTTGGGATTGAGCAGGACGACTATGGGGCTGGTAATGACCGAGCAGGGGTTGGGAAACGGCACGGGCAAAGCGTTCATCCAGATGGAAGCGGATACCGACGCCCCGAACCGCTCCCAGATCGACGGCCTGGCGATGGCCGAGGCGTTCGATGGGCAGGCCGAGACGGCGGAAGATGCGCTCCACTGGCAGACTGACCACGGCGACCAGCTCGCGGATCCCGTGCGCCAGGGCGAAGGCGTAGACCTCGCGGAAGATGACGCAAGTCAGTTCGCTGACGCCGTTGCTCATGCGCGGGGCGCGGGAGGCGTCGATGGCCAGCCGGGTCAGTTCCCAGATCTGCGGGCTGCATGGCGGGCGTTCACCGGCCAGGGCGGCGGGAAAAATGGTCGGGAGCATGTAGGCATCGGCGCAGTTGAGCAGGCGGATGCAGCCACACACTCCCTGCTCATCCTCGATCAGCACCCAGTGAGTGTCGGGGGTGTCGAAGCTGTCTCGCTCAAGTCCTTGACGGGACTCCACATCCCAGCCGAGTCGGTCGGAAAAAACGTCGTTTCGAAAGCGATAAAGTTCACTTTCGACCTCTTTTCGCGGGTGTTCTCTCAATTTCCCTCTGAAAACCAACATCATGGACTCTCTCTCTTGTTATTCGCGGTTATAATCACATGTCTGGCCAAGGGGGCTTTTATATGACAAGAGACCAACTGCTTGAGTATCTGGAACATTTCAGTACGGTGACGGATGGCAACCGGTTGTCCGAGCTGATCGGCAGCTTCTCGCTCGGGATGGGGTACGACTATTTCCGCTTCGCGTTGATCATGCCGATGTCGATGCAAAGGCCCAAAGTGGTGCTGTTCAACCAGTGTCCGGATTCCTGGGTTCAGGCCTATACCGAACACAACATGCTGGCCAGCGATCCCGTGATCCAGCTGGCACGCAAACAGACCCTGCCCATCTACTGGAACCGGCTGGATGAGCGCGCCCGTTTCCTGCAGGAAGGGAGCATGGACGTGATGGGGCTGGCCGCCGAGTTCGGGTTGCGCAATGGCATCTCCTTCCCGCTGCACGGGGCTGCCGGTGAAAACGGCATCCTCTCCTTCATCACCTCCGAGCGAGCGTCGAGCGATCTGCTGCTGGAGTCCTCGCCGATCCTCTCCTGGATGTCCAATTACATCTTCGAGGCGGCTATTCGCATCGTGCGCCTCAGCATGGTGGAGAACCTGGACAAGGAGCCTCTGACCGATCGGGAGACCGAGTGCCTGTTCTGGGCCAGCGAAGGGAAAACCTCGAACGAGATCGCCTGCATCCTGGGGATTACCGAGCGCACAGTGAATTACCATCTCAATCAGGTCACTCGCAAAACCGGCTCCATGAACCGTTATCAGGCCGTGGCCAAGGGGGTCAGCAGTGGTCTGCTGTTGCCGAACCTGGAGCAGGTGGTGGTGACCAACTTCCCCATGGTGTTGCAATAGTGCGTATCCTGACCAGTTTGCTGGATTCTCCTGCCGTCATCGGGGAGGCCACAATTGTCAGATCCGGTAATTGACAAGCGGTTGCAAAAGGGTGTGATGGGTTATTAGCAAAATGAATCAACCAGTAAATCAATGAATTTCTCTGGATGATTTGCCCCCGCTATAGTGCCACTCACTCATCACTACCCTCGGTACTCTTATGCTCGCGACCACTCTGCAAGGCTTTACCCTCGGCCTTGCCATGATCATCCCCATCGGTGCCCAGAATGCGTTTGTGCTTAGTCGGGGCATTCATCGCAATCACCATCTGCTGACGGCAACGCTCTGCAGTTTTTGTGATCTGGTTCTGATTGCCATCGGGGTCTTTGGCGGCGCCAATCTGATCGCCGCCAACCCGGTCGGCCTGACGGTGCTGACCTGGGGGGGCGTGCTGTTTCTTGGCTGGTTTGGCGTGCGCTCCCTGCGCAGTGCCTGGCGCGGCCAGGGAGAGGGACTGGCGGATTCGCCGCAGTTGATGGGCGCCAGAAGCGTGCTCGCCATGACCCTGGGGGTTACTCTGCTCAATCCTCATGTCTATCTGGATACCCTGATGCTGCTCGGTTCCCTCGGCAGCCAGGTGATTGAACCGCTGCGTCCGGCCTTTGCCGCCGGTGCCATGCTGGCGTCTCTGGTGTGGTTCTACTCCCTGGCGCTGGGAGCGGCGGCACTGGCGCCCTGGCTGGCCAGGGGGAAGGTGCAGCAAGGGATCGATCTGCTGGTGGGCCTCATCATGCTGGCCCTGGCGCTGCAACTTGCTATGGGACGCTAGGCTGGCGGCTGTTTTTATGGTCCTAGGTCATAAAAATGGGCCTCGATACCTGTCTGAGTCACTTTCTTCTGATAAATTTCAGTACTCCATTATGAGATCTGGTTAGATCAGGAGTACCCAGTGAATAAAACCATGAAGTTAGGGGTTATCGCCTCCGTCGTGCTGCTATCAGCCTGCGGAGCAGAACAACAGGAGAAGGCGCAGCCTGGCGTGGTCTCGCTGCGGCTTATCCAGACCTCCGACATTCATTCCAATGTGCTGGGGTATGACTACTACCAGAACAAGGAAGATCGCAAATTCGGCCTCTCCCGTACTGCCGTGCTGATCCGGGAGGCCCGCGCCGAAAACCCCAACAACCTGCTGCTCGACAACGGCGACCTGATCCAGGGCTCGCCGCTGGCCGACTACATCTTTGAGCAAGCGGGCGAGGGCTACCTCGACAAGCAGGCGCATCCCGTGTTCAAGGCGATGAACGAGCTGGGTTATGACGCCGGCAACCTGGGCAACCACGAGTTCAACTACGGGCTGGATTACCTCGGCAAGGTGCTGCAAGGGGCCAAGTTTCCCTACGTGAATGCCAACGTGTTCGCAGCCGATGCCTTCAAGCGAGATGGAGAGGGCAAGATCGACTGGAGCGGCAACAAGTTCACCCCCTACCTGCTGCTGGAGCGTCAGGTGACCGATGACAAGGGGCAGCCACAGACCGTCAAGGTCGGCATTCTGGGCCTGACCCCGCCGCAGGTACTGCAGTGGGACAAGCGTCACCTGCAGGGCAAGGTAGTGGTGGCCGACATGGTCGAGACCGCGAACCACTATATTCCCGAGCTGCGCGCCAAGGGAGCCGATCTGGTGGTCGTGGTGGCGCACACCGGCATCAATGCCGGCAGTTACGAGGCCATGATGGAGAATGCCGCCTGGCACCTGGCCAAGGTGGAAGGTATAGATGCCCTGATGCTGGGTCATGCCCACAAGAACTTCCCGGGGGACTTCCCCAATCTGCCGGAGGTGGACAACCAGGCCGGCACCCTGAGTGGTGTACCAACCGTGATGCCGGGCTTTTGGGGCAATCACCTCGGCATCATCGACCTCAAGCTGGAACAGGTGGATGGCAAGTGGCGGGTGAAGCAGAGCCAGGCCAGCCTGCGCCAGATCGATGCCAGCGAAGGGAGCAAGGTGGATGCGCGAGTCACCGAGCTGGTCAAGGCAGACCATGAGGGCACCAACCAGTGGCTGGATCGTCCTCTTGGCAAGATCACCAACCCCATCCACAGCTTCTTCGCCCTGGTGCAGGACGATCCCTCGGTGCAACTGGTGAGCGATGCCCAGCGCCGGCATGCCGAACAGTTGCAAAAGGATGGCCTGCTCAAGGAGCCTTATCCGATCCTCTCGGCGGCGGCGCCGTTTCGTGGCGGTCGCAACGGCATCACTGACTTCACCTATGTGCCGGCGGGGGATATCTCCCTGCGCAACGTCTCTGATCTCTACATCTATCCGAACACCTTGCAGGTGGTCGAGGTGAACGGGGCCACCGTCAAGGAGTGGCTGGAGATGAGTGCCGGCCAGTTCAACCGGGTGGATCCCGCCAGCCGCGAGGTGCAGTGGCTGGTGAACGAGAGTTTCCCCACCTACAACTTCGACGTGATCGACGGGGTCAGCTACGAGGTGGATATCACCCAGCCCGCCCGTTACAACAAGGAAGGGGTCAAGGTGAGCGAGGGCGAGCGGATAGGCAAGCTGACCTTCAACGGCAAGCCCGTCGATCCGGCCCAGAAATTCTACGTGGTGACCAACAACTACCGCGCCAGCGGTGGCGGCCACTTCCCGGGAGTGGATGGTGGCAATATCGTCCACGAAGATCCCTTCGAGACGCGTGAAATTGTGGCCCAGTACCTGAAGTCACGTTCGACCAGCCAGCCCCAGGGCTTCAGTCCGTTGGCCGACAACAACTGGCACATGAAGGCGCTACCTGCGGGCGTCGATGTACGCCTCTACTCCTCTCCCCGCGAGGAGGCCAAAGCGGTGGCTGGGGCGGATCTGGCCTATCAGTCCACCTTGCCGATGGATGATGAGAAGCATCCCGGTTACGCCATCTACCGTCTGGTTCGCCAGTAACAGGGCATGGCCGGAGACAGACTTCGGCCAGTAGAAAACAACATGCCAGCCCGTTTGTCCGGGCTGGCATGTTTCGTTTTTGTGGCCGGGTCAGACCCGGAACTGGGAGAGCAGGCTCTGTTGCTGCAAGCTGACCTGATGGAGGGAGGAGGCGATATGCAGGCACTCCTGGGCCTCCTGCTCGCCGGTTCTGGCTTGTTGGCTGATCCCCGATACCTTGTCGGAAGATCTGCTCAGGGTGAGCGAGAGCTGGCCGGTGGCATCGGCCACCTGCTGCACCATGGTGGCCAGCCGGTCGATGGCCTCTTCCACCCGAAACAGGATCTGCCTGGTATTCTCGGAATCCTGCATCCCTGACTCCACCGTCTTCATGTTGCGCTGCATCATCAGGTAGGCCGTCTCCGTCTGCTGCTGGATGCTGCTGATCACCTGGCTGATTTCGGCACTGGAGGCGGCGGTACGGCTGGCCAGGGTACGTACCTCGTCGGCCACCACCGCAAAACCGCGACCCATTTCTCCGGCCCTGGCGGCCTCGATGGCGGCGTTGAGGGCCAGCAGGTTGGTCTGCTCGGAAATACCGCTGATGGTGGAGATGATCTGGCCGATCTGGCCCGCTTGCTCCTTGAGGGAGTTGATGGCAATGGCACACTCGCCCACCTCCGTCACCATGCGTTGCATGCCCGTGGTGGCGGACGCCATATACTGGCTGCTCTCGACGGTCAGCTGGCGCACGTCGTTGGCATTCTGGGCGGCCATGCTGCAGTTGTCCGAGATGTGAGTGGCCACTTGCACCATCTGTTCGCTGTCCTGATGCAGCGCCTGGGCGTGTTCCGCCGTCTGGCGGCTGCTCTGGCTGATGGCTTCGACCCGGTTGACCGAGGTGTGCACGTGCTCGCTGATGTGCTGGTTGTTGTCCATGGTCGAACTTATCATCTGCTGCAGCTTCTCGATGAAGCGATCCACGCTGTTGGCCAGCGAGCCAATCTCGTCATCCCGCTGCAGGTTGATGCGCACGTTGAGGTCTCCGTCCCCTGCCGCTATATCCTGCATCCGCCTGTCGACCTGCAGCAGCGGGGCCACCAGTGTGCGGGTCAGCCAGAACCCGCAGAGGATGACCGCAATCAGGCTCAACACCAGACCGGTCAGCAACAGGCCGTGGGTATGGCCGATGATGTCGTGCAGCCGGGCGACCTGGTCTTCCACTGTGGCGTCCCCCTGTGCTTCGATATCAACCAGCTGTTTTTGCAGCTCATCGGCACTGGCTTCGTAGCTAGCTTGCTGGATTTGATAGGCGCTCAGGGCCGAAGTCCAGGTCTCCAGCAGCTGATGGTGCCGTGACATCAGGGTGCGGTACTGGCTGGCCAGCGACTGGCCGGCAAATTCGCCGCTCCCTTCGCTGTCGAACAACCCGGTGGCCAGCATGCGATCAACGGCGCTCTGGTAGAAATCGGTCGCCTCCTTGAGCTCTTCCCTGATGGCGGGGGTGACGCCCTGGCTGCGCATCTTCTCCAGCGCATAGAGTTGGCGCAAGAAACCGATGTTGGCCTCCATACCGCCATCGGCGGCTTCCCAGCGGGTGGCAAGACCGCCATTCCAGCTGATGAGCTGGTCGGGGGACTGGGTGAGCGCCTCGACGGCGCCATCGCCGATCACTTCCAGCTGGGTCGAAATACGCTCCATGCGCTCGGCGTTATCCCGCAGCGCCTTATCCACCTCGATATAGCTGTCATGGAGGCCCAGCAGTTTTTCCTGTTGCTGCTGATACTCCTGCTTGCGCTGCGTCATGGCGGCGATGGTGCTGTCGTCGATCAGCTTGCCCTGGGCGACCCGGGACAGTGCATCGTCGGCGGTGGCCCTGGCGGCATCGAGGGCCGGACGATCAAGGGGTGTGCCGTTTTGCATCTTCTGGATATGGAGTTGCTGGTTGCCCAGTTCGATGGAGCCCTCCATGGCGCCGTCCGCGGTTTGCCAGGCTGCGCCCAGCACGTAGGAGAGCAGTGCCTCCAGCCGCTGACTGCCATACCAGCCCGCAGCGCCCATACCCAGGGTGCAAGCGAGCAGTATGGTGAGCGCCAGGGTGAATGTGGTGACAATTTTCATCTGATGCCTTCCTTGGTATCGACACTGGATCGAACAGAGTTCCGAACGGATTCAGTGTAGTCGTTTATGTTCCGGCACAACGCCTGCGGCGTGGCAGGGATCGCCCGTGCCTTGTAACCAATAAGGAAAGCATGGTGGTGAAAGGCATAAAAAGCCGCTCTGACCACCCGGTGGTGTAAGGCCTATGCTGGATACTTATCCAGTTATTCTTTATGCTATGAACCAATTTTCGAATCGTCGTATTGGTAAGGAGAGAGCCGTGATCGGTCGCTTGAGAGGCATTGTCATTGAAAAGCAGCCCCCCGAGGTTTTGCTGGAGGTTGGCGGGGTCGGCTACGAGGTGCAGATGCCCATGAGCTGCTTCTACGACCTGCCGGATATCGGCCAGGAGGCGACCATCCAGACCCATTTCGTGGTGCGTGAAGATGCCCAGCTGCTCTATGGCTTCAACCACAAGCAGGAGCGGGCACTGTTTCGCGAGCTGATCAAGACCAACGGTGTGGGCCCCAAATTGGCGCTGGCCATTCTCTCCGGCATGACTGCCAGCCAGTTTGTCCTGTGTGTCGAGCGCGAGGAGATAAGCTCTCTGGTCAAATTGCCCGGGGTGGGCAAGAAGACGGCGGAGCGGCTGGTGGTCGAGATGAAGGACAGGCTCAAGGGCTGGGTCAGCCACGATCTCTTCTCGCCGGCGGCCGTGCCCCTGCCTGCCAGCGAACCGGCCCTGCGGGCGCCGGATGCGGCAGAAGAGGCGGCCAGCGCGCTGGTGGCCCTTGGTTACAAGCCACAGCAGGCCAGCCAGATCGTCAGCAAGATCGCCGCCGATGGCATGTCGGTGGAAGAGATCATCCGTGAATCCCTGCGTAGTCTGGTGTGAGGTAGTCGATGATTGAAGCGGATCGTCTCATCTCGGCAAGTGCCGCCCGTGAGGATGACATTATCGATCGGGCCATTCGTCCCAAGAAACTGGCCGACTACACAGGCCAGGATACCGTCTGCGAACAGATGGAGATCTTCATCGAGGCGGCGCGGCAACGGGGAGAGGCCCTCGATCACCTGCTGATCTTCGGCCCGCCGGGTCTGGGCAAGACGACGCTGGCCAACATTGTCGCCAACGAGATGGGGGTGAACATCAAGACCACCTCGGGTCCGGTGCTGGAAAAGGCCGGCGATCTGGCGGCGCTGCTCACCAACCTCGAGCCCAACGATGTGCTGTTCATCGACGAGATCCACCGCCTGAGCCCTGTGGTGGAAGAGGTGCTCTACCCGGCGATGGAGGATTACCAGCTCGACATCATGATAGGGGAGGGGCCGGCGGCCCGTTCCATCAAGCTCGATCTGCCCCCCTTCACCCTGATTGGGGCCACCACCCGGGCCGGCTCTCTCACCAGCCCGCTGCGGGATCGCTTCGGCATCGTCCAGCGGCTGGAGTTCTACAACGTCAAGGATCTGACCGACATCGTCTCCCGCAGCGCCCGTTGCCTGGGGCTCGACATGTCGGAGGATGGAGCCATCGAGGTGGCGCGGCGTTCTCGCGGCACCCCGCGAATTGCTAATCGTTTGTTAAGGCGGGTGCGGGATTTTGCCCAGGTCAAGTCTGACGGCAAGATTGACGGCCCCATTGCAGCCCGCGCCATGGACATGCTGGACGTGGACAACGAGGGGTTCGACTTCATGGACCGCAAGCTATTGTTGGCTGTCATCGACAAGTTTATGGGAGGCCCTGTGGGGCTCGATAATCTGGCGGCCGCCATCGGGGAAGAGAAAGATACCATCGAGGATGTGCTGGAGCCTTACCTGATCCAGCAGGGATATCTGCAACGCACTCCCAGAGGGCGGATAGCGACCACGCGAGCCTATGCCCATTTCGGCCTTCAGCGGCCAGATGAGAAGTGAAAACAGACACTTGATTAGAAAACCGCCGCCAACGGCGGTTTTTTTATTGGCGGGATAAAAAAAAAGCCCACGGCGGATGCGGTGGGCAAAGACAATTCAGGATGGATGTTCACAACCAGTGAGTACGTCCGGATACAGACCGGAAAAAAACGAGTGAGCCGTCGCGAGCTCTCAGAGTCGGTTCAATTGATAGAGTTGAACAAAAGAAAGCTTGTAGTAGCTGATGGTTTTAGCAACAAACTTTTTCATCTTCGATTCCAATAAACAGGTTCAAACGGATGGTCGGATACGTACCGTGAACCCTGATTAACCGGCCTGTATCCAAGGGGATGTCCTCACTGCGAGGCGCATTGTAGGAGTTCGAATCAGCCCGGGCAAACAAGAAAAATTGCACCATTCAAATTAGTTTAACTAATGATGAATTTGGTCTGATTGATTCGCATGAGTATGCATTGTTTGCAGTTTTAAATTGCTTTTTCGAGGCGGCCAGAACAATCCGGATAACATGATAAACATGACCTTGGCTGTTATTTTTAAATTAAACTACAGAGCGAGATGTTAAAAATTTAAATTGATTTAAATCAATGTTTTACATCAAGTCTAATTTTGTGATCCAGCTCTCTTCATCGCATTGTAAATAGTTTAAAGATGCCTTTTGAAGCCATGTAATTGGGTCGCTTTTACATTGATTTCAATCAAATAAAGGTGATATAAAACCACGGTCATCATGGGCGAGAATAAATTCCAGCTGGTTGTTTTAGAATTGTTAAACATTAGCTTTCTTTGTTCTCAGATATTGCCTTGTTGTTAATATTGGTCGTTGGTGAAGGGGTTTTGTTGTGAGGATTTACAGCGAGCTCCATTTGCTAACCCCCAACGGAAGCTTTGTCCCTAAATCTTAAAATAGCCGTGCCAATAATCGGTGAGGAAACATCATGATTGCTGAGCATGTGGTCGACCTATCGCGGTTCCAGTTCGCTGCGACGGCCCTTTATCACTTCTTGTTTGTCCCCCTGACGCTGGGAATGACCTTCATTCTCGCGATCATGGAATCTGTCTATGTTATGACCAACAACCCCATCTACAAGGACATGACCAAGTTCTGGGGCAAGTTGTTCGCCATTAACTTCGCCCTCGGGGTGACCACGGGTTTGACCATGGAGTTCCAGTTCGGGACCAACTGGGCTTACTACTCCCACTATGTCGGCGACATCTTCGGGGCCCCGCTGGCCATCGAAGGGCTGATGGCCTTCTTCCTGGAGTCCACCTTCGTCGGTATGTTCTTCTTCGGTTGGGATCGTCTCTCCAAGCATCAACACCTGGCTGCCACCTGGTTGATGGCGCTGGGGACCAACCTCTCCGCCCTCTGGATCCTGGTTGCCAACGGCTGGATGCAGAACCCGGTCGGTGCCGAGTTCAACTTTGAATCCATGCGCATGGAAATGGTGAGCTTCGCCGATCTGGTGTTCAACCCGGTAGCTCAGGTCAAGTTCGTGCACACTGTTGCAGCGGGCTACACCTGCGGCGCCATGTTTGTACTGGGCATCTCCTCCTACTACCTGCTGAAGAATCGTGATGTGGCCTTCGCCCGTCGCTCCTTCGCCATTGCTGCCGCCTTCGGTATGGCCTCCATCCTCTCCGTGCTGGTGCTGGGTGACGAGTCCGGTTACGAGACAGGTGAAGTGCAGAAGGTGAAACTGGCTGCCATCGAAGCCGAGTGGGAGACTGAACCCGCGCCAGCCGCCTTTACCCTGTTCGGTATTCCGAATCAGGAAGAGATGCGCACCGACTACGCCATCAAGATCCCTTATGCCCTTGGCATCATCGCGACCCGTTCCCTGGACGGTCAGGTGACCGGTCTCAAGGATCTGAAGAGCGAGCACGAGCTGCGCGTGCGCAACGGCATGACCGCCTACGACCTGCTGACCAAGCTGCAATCCGGCGACAAGTCTGACGAGACCCGCGCTCGCTTCGACGAAGTGAAGCAGGATCTGGGTTACGGTCTGCTGCTCAAGCGTTACACCAACAATGTGACCGATGCGACCGAGGAGCAGATCATGGCTGCGGTGGATGACTCCATCCCGCACGTACTGCCGCTGTTCTTCGCCTTCCGCATCATGGTAGCGACCGGCATGGTGATGCTGGTGCTGATCGGCCTGGCCTTCTATGACAGTGCCCGTCACCGCATCGGCGAGCGCAAGTGGCTGCTCAAGGCCCTGCTGTGGGGTATCCCGCTGCCGTGGATCGCCATCGAAGCCGGTTGGTTTGTAGCCGAGTACGGCCGTCAGCCCTGGACCATTGCGGAAGTGCTGCCGACCTTCGTCTCCGCTTCCAACGTGCCTGCGTCCGAGATTTGGTTCTCTCTGATCGGTATCTGCCTGTTCTACACAGTGCTGCTGATTATCGAGATGTACCTGATGTTCAAGTTTGCCCGCCTCGGCCCTAGCAGCCTGAAGACCGGCAAGTATCACTTCGAACAGCTCAAGGCATAAGGAGAGTAACCATGTTTGATTACGAAACTCTGCGTGTCATCTGGTGGGTGCTGGTCGGTGTGCTGCTGATCGGTTTCGCCATCACTGACGGCTTCGACATGGGGGTGGGCGCACTGCTCCCCTTCGTCGGCAAGAAAGACATTGAACGTCGTGTCATGATCAACTCCATTGCCCCCCACTGGGATGGCAACCAGGTGTGGTTGATCACCGCAGGTGGCGCCCTGTTCGCCGCCTGGCCGCTGGTTTATGCCACCGCATTCTCCGGCTTCTATGTGGCGATGATCCTGACCCTGATGGCGCTGTTCTTCCGTCCGGTCGGTTTTGACTACCGCTCCAAGCTGGAAAGCCCGAGATGGCGCAACAACTGGGACTGGTGCCTGTTCATCGGTGGTGCCGTACCGCCCATCGTGTTTGGCGTGGCGTTTGGCAACCTGCTGCAGGGCGTGCCGTTCGAGTTCAACCAGTTCCTGATGTCCACCTATCACGGCAACTTCTTCGGCCTGCTCAATCCGTTCGGCCTGCTGGCCGGCGTGGTGAGCCTGTGCATGTTCCTGGCGCAGGGCGCAACCTGGCTGATGATGAAGACCGAAGGTGAAGTGCTGGCCCGCTCCCGCACCGCCGCCATCGGCAGCTCCCTGCTGACCATGGTGCTGTTTGCCCTGGCCGGTTGGTGGGTCAGTGGCATGGATGGCTATGTCATCGTCAAGGCCGCCGCGACCGATGCCGTCTCCAACCCGCTCGGCAAGGAAGTGGTGCAACAGGCCGGCGCCTGGATGAACAACTACAGCCTCTACCCGTGGATGGTGGCAGCCCCCGTGCTGGGCCTCTCCATGAGCCTGCTGGTTGCCGTGTTTGCCAAGCTGAACAAGGGCTGGCTGGCGTTTACCTGCTCCTCCCTGGCGATGACAGGCATCATCCTGACAGCCGGTTTCTCCATGTTCCCGTTCGTGATGCCCTCAAGCCTTGAGCCGTCACAGAGCCTGACCATGTGGGATACCACTGCCTCCTTCAACACCCTGCAGGTGATGACGGTGGCCGCTGCTATCTTCGTGCCGATTGTGCTGGGTTACACCCTCTGGACCTACATCAAGATGTATGGCCGGGTGACCAACAAGCACATCGAAGATAACCAACATTCGGCCTACTAAGAAGGAGCCCTGACAATGTGGTATTTCACCTGGATCCTGGGTCTGCTGCTGGCCTGCGCATTTGGCATCATCAATGCGCTGTGGTTGGAACACACCGAGAACATGGATCGCCAGATCGATGAAGACAAGTGATCGACTCGCCAGGCTGGCCGCTCCCCTGGAGCGCCAGCCATGGCAGGGGTTGATGTTGCTGGCGGCGGCCCTGTTGGGCGTCGCCATCTTGCAGGCCCCGAACCTGATCGCGGCCAACACCAGTGAACACGGTCACTGGCTGGCGCCCTGGCTGATGTGGGCAGTCTGCTGCGGTGTGCTGCACGGGCTGGGATTCCACCCCCGTAGCCTGTTCGGACGCCTGTTCTTCAACCCCTGGCTCGCCTTGCCCAGTTTGTTGTACGGGCTCTGGTTGATGCAGTCATATTTCCTTTCATAAAAAACGGGGGGAGGCAGGATTTCCCTGTCTCCCCCTGCTTCTTTCCTATTCAGCCCTGCGCTATGATAGCCCCCCATCTGACTGTCGAATGGATCACAGATTGCTATGGGGGAAGTCTTTGAGTTTCCGGTGCGTGTCTACTACGAAGATACCGACGCCGGAGGCATCGTCTACAACGCCAATTATCTCAAGTTTATGGAACGTGCTCGCACCGAGTTTCTTCGTGCCATGGGCGTCGAACAGGACGTCCTGCTGCAGGAGGGATTCGCCTTCGTTGTGACTCGCACTGAGATCGATTTCCGCTCGGCGGCCCGTTTTAATGAATTACTGAATGTGTTAACGCAAGTGACTGAAATGAAACGCGCATCCCTGCGCTTTTCCCAGCAGATCCTGGCGGCCGACGGACGACTTGTCGCCCGGGCCATGGTACAGATAGCCTGTGTCAGTCATCCGCAAATGAAACCTGTCGCAATACCTGAAAATATCAAGGGAGTGCTGTTAAGTGCACGCTGAAATTTCGTTTATTGGCCTGTTTTGGCAAGCCAGCCTGTTGGTCAAACTGGTCATGATCACCCTGATGGGGATGTCCGTGGTCTCCTGGGCGCTGATTATCCAGCGCTCCAAGGTGATCAAGGCGGCCAATCTTGCCTCCGAGCAGTTTGAAGACAGATTCTGGTCCGGGGTCGATCTCAATCGCCTCTACCAGGAGTCCTCCTCCCGCCGCGATGACATCGAAGGCATGGAAGACATCTTCTACTCCGGCTTCAAGGAGTATGCCCGTCTGCTCAAGGCCGGCGCCCGTGGTCAGGATGCGGTGATGGATGGTACCTACCGTGCCATGCGTGTCTCCCTTTCCCGCGCGGTGGACGATCTGGAATCGAACCTGCCGGTGCTGGCGACTATCGGCTCCATCAGCCCCTATATCGGTCTGTTTGGTACCGTATGGGGGATCATGAACGCCTTTATCGCCCTGGGTCAGGTGCAGCAGGCGACCCTGCAGATGGTGGCTCCGGGTATCGCGGAGGCGTTGATCGCCACCGCCATGGGTCTGTTTGCGGCGATCCCGGCGGTTATCTTCTACAACCGCTTCTCCAACAAGGTCGAGCGGCTGGAGAACGCCTACGCCAACTTCATGGACGAGTTCTCCACCATTCTGAACCGTCAAATTGCTCAGCAGCAGGGTGATCAGTAATGCAAACCTATCAGCGGATCCGGCGCAAGAAGGTGGCCGAGATCAACGTGGTTCCCTATATCGACGTCATGCTGGTGCTGCTCATCATCTTCATGGCGGTGACGCCCGTGATCACGCAAGGGGTCAAGGTTGATCTGCCGCAGGCTGAATCCGAGCAACTGCCGGAAGATGCCAAGCCGCCCTTCATCGTCAGCGTCAACACCGACGGTGAATACGTGATCAAGGCGGGCGAGGCGGATGACGAGCCGGTCCCCAGTGGCACGCCCGAGGCGATGCAGCAATACATCACCGAGAAGGCCATGGGCTATCTGGCCATCAACCAGAACGCCCCCGTGGTCGTCGCCGGTGACAAGGCTGTGCGCTACGAGGAGGTGATCCTGTTGATGGTGGCCCTCAAGAATGCCGGTGTGCCTCAGGTTGGTCTGATGACGGATCCGGTGAACTGACGGAGATGGATGTGAAGCGTGGTATTTCCGGTTATCTCGTTGCATCGTTCCTGCTGCATCTGATCATCGGCATCATCCTGTTTGTCGGTCTCGACTTCAGCAAGCCCAAGCGACCCGAGTCAACGGGGCAGATCGTCAATGCGGTGATGCTGGACAGCGAATTCCTGGATCAGCAGGCGAAGCAGATCCAGCAGCAGAAGGCCCAGCCCAAGGCTGCCGAGCAGAAGAAAAAGGAAGAGGCGGAGCAGGCCAAGCGTGAGCTGGCCCAGCAGCAGGAGCGTCTGCGCATCGCCGAGACCAAGCGCAAGGAAGCTGAAGAGGCGACCCGCAAGGCCGAGGCCGAAAAACAGAAAAAAGTAGCCGAGCAGAAGCTGGCGGAAGAGAAGGCCCAGAAGGCCGAGGAAGCCCGCAAGCTGGAAGAGCAGAAGGCCAAGAAGGCGGAAGCCGAGCGCAAGGCAGCAGAAGATGCCAAGGCGCTGGCGCTGAAAAAGAAAAAGGAACAAGAGAAGAAAGAAGCTGAGGAGAAGGCCAAGGCAGAAGAGGCCAAGGCCAAGAAAGCGGAAGCGGAGAAAAAAGCCAAGGCCGAAGCCGAGAAGAAAGCCAAGGCGGAAGCAGAGAAAAAAGCCAAAGCCGAGGCCGAGAAGAAGGCCAAGGAAGAGGCGGCCAAGAAGGCAAAAGCTGACGCAGAGAAGAAAGCCAAGGAGGAGGCCGAGAAGAAGGCCAAGGCCGAGGCTGAACGCAAGCGCAAAGCGGCGGAAGAGGCCAGATTGCAAAAAGAGATGGAAGCCATGATGCAACAGCAGCTGGCGGCCGAGGCCAATGCCCGCAGTCAGGCGGCATCGGCGGCGGCGCAGGGGGAGGTCGACAAATACGCGGCCCTCATCAAGGCCACTGTTGAGCGGTATATGATTTTGGATCCCACAATGCGGGGCAAAACCTGTACTATCGGTGTACGTCTTGCGAGCTCCGGCTTTGTCATCTCGGTGGATAATGGCCAGGGTGATCCGGCTGTTTGTCGCTCCGGCAAGGCGGCGGTCCTGAAGGCTGGCTCCTTGCCGGTACCCAAGGATCCTGCGGCATTCGAGATGTTGAAGGAGTTCAACCTCAAGTTGGAACCGAACATCTAAATACGGGATAACGGGGTCATTGACTGTGGTGGGCAGCATCTTGCTGACAAAGGAATCGAACCTCTCATTTTTATTGGAACCGAGTATTTAAGCCATGATCAGAAAAGTGTTTTTTGCTTTGGTTGGCTGTTTGTTGCTGGGCCAGAGTGCCCAGGCGGCCCTGGACATCGTCATCACAGGCGGTATCGATAGCGCACGTCCCATCGCCATCGCTCCCTTCAAGTGGGAAGGCAATGGCCAGCTGCCGCAGGACATCGCCGAAGTGGTTTCCAACGACCTGATGCGCAGCGGCAAGTTCAAGCCGCTGGCCCGCAGCCAGATGCCGCAGACCCCGAGCACCAGCGGTGAGATCAACTTCGCGCCCTGGGCTGCCCAGGGGGTAGAAGCGGTCGTGGTCGGTACCATTGCGCCGGTCGGGGATGGCACCTACAAGGTCAACTTCGAGCTGGTCGATGTGCTCAAGGGCCAGCTGGCCAAGGCACAGGGCGGTGAAAGCAGCGGCTACATCCTGGACAGCCGGATGGCGACCATCCCGGGTGCCCAGATGCGCCAGTTTGCCCACCGTATCTCCGACATCGTCTATGAGCGTCTGACTGGCGAGCGTGGCGCCTTCCTGACTCGTCTGGCCTATGTGGCCGTCCAGCAGGGTGCCCAGTTCCCGTATCAGCTGCGTATCTCCGATTACGACGGTTACAACGAGAAGACTCTGCTGCGCTCCCGCGAGCCGCTGATGTCGCCATCCTGGTCGCCGGATGGCAGCAAGCTGGCCTATGTGAGCTTCGAGAACCAGAAGTCCGAGATCTACGTGCAGGATATCTACACCCAGCAGCGCAGCCTGATCACCAGTTTCCGTGGCATCAACGGGGCGCCGGAGTGGTCTCCGGATGGTCGTCGTCTGGCTATCGTTTTGTCCAAAGATGGTCAGCCTGATCTCTATGTCGTTGATGTGGCTAGCAAGCAACTCACTCGAGTCACCAATAACCGCACCATCGACACCGAACCGTCCTGGATGCCGGATGGGCAAACTTTGCTGTTCACCTCCGAACGTGGTGGCAAACCCCAGATTTATAGCGTAAATTTGTCGACTGGCGTGACTCGCCGGATGACCTGGGAAGGTGAATCCAACCAGGGGGCATCCATTACTCCGGACGGCAAGACCATGGTGATGGTGACCCGGGTTCAGGGACAATATCGCATCGCACGTCAGGACATGGAAACCGGTGCTCTGTTGGTGTTGACCCAAAGTGCTCTGGACGAGTCGCCCAGTGTGGCTCCCAATGGCAGCATGATCATTTATGCCACCATCTATCAGGGTCGTAAGAGTCTGGCATTGGTGTCGACTGATGGTCGCTTCAAGGCTGTGCTTCCGACCAGTAGCGGTGAAATACGTGCACCAGCTTGGTCGCCCTTCTTGAATTGATAAAAATCCGATTGTTTTTTGTTTTGTTATAAAGGTTTAAGGAAATAGCATGCAACTCAATAAACTGCTCAAGGGTTTGGCCATCGCACTGCCACTGTTCACCCTGGCCGCTTGTAGCTCTTCTTCTGATTCCGACGCCGCTGGTGCCGAATCAGGCATGACCGACGGCATGGGCGGTGTACAAACCGGCGGCGCCAACGGTATGTTGTCCCCGGAAGAGCAGATGCGTCAGAAGTTCGAAGCACTGCAGCGTGACAACGTCATCTACTTCCCGTTCGACGGTTATGACATCCAGGGTCAGTACGCTGATCTGCTGGATGCCCACGCCAGCTACCTGCGTGAGCGCCCGTCCGTCAAAGTGCTGATCGAAGGTCACGCCGACGAGCGTGGTACTCCGGAGTACAACATCGCGCTGGGCGAGCGTCGTGCCAAGGCTGTTGCCAAGTATCTGCAAACCCTGGGTGTGCAGGCTGAGCAGCTCTCCATCGTCAGCTATGGCGAAGAGAAGCCGCTGGATCTGTCTCACACCGAGGATGCCTTTGCCAAGAACCGTCGTGCGGTCCTGGTTTACTAAGGTTTGATTCGGATGAATTTTGTGTATAAGCAAGCGGCCATTTCGATGGCCGTTTTATTTGCAGTCACTGCTCATGCCGCGGCTCCAGTCAGCGACCTGGGCGGTGATTCGAGCGGTGGCGTTATCCTTAGCGGCAATAACGGTGCCATAGTCCCGTCTGGCAGCCTGGAAGACAGGGTCGCCTTGCTGGAGCGCACTCTCAACGCCCGTCTGCGGATGCAGGCCGAGTTGCAGCAGCAGGTTGACTCCCTGCAAGGTGAAGTCTCCGAGCTGCGTGGTCAGCTGGAGCAACAGACCTACCAGATGGAACAGTCGCAGGAGCGTCAGCGCCAGCTCTATCAGGAGCTGGACAAGGTCGCCAGCAGCCAACAGGCCGCTCCTGCCGCGCCCGCAACCACTCCCGCAGCAGCTGCCAACTACTCGACCAACCAGGACGAGAATCAGGCCTATGACGCCGCGGTGAACATGGTGCTCAAGGAGAAGAACTACGACAAGGCGATTCCTGCCTTCGAAGGGTTCATCAAGCAGTTCCCGAACTCCAGCTATGTCCCCAATGCCCACTACTGGCTGGGTCAGCTGCTGTTCAACAAGGGTGACAGAGCCGGTGCCACCACCCAGTTTGCCACTCTGGCCAACAAATACAGCAAGTCGCCCAAGCGCGCCGATGCCCTGCTGAAGCTGGGGATGCTGGCACAGCTGGATGGCAAGAAGGCGGAAGCCAAGAGCTTCTATGAGCAGGTGATCAAGGGATATCCCAACACCTCGCCAGCCCAGTTGGCCAAGCAGAGCCTGAGCAAGCTGTAACATTGCCGTATGTTACTGTTTTCGTAACGGTACTGTAAAAACGGCGCGCATTTGTATGCGCAGTGAGCAAACGGATTTAAATTACGAATTTTAGGTTGCACCGGAAATTTAAATCCGTAATATAGGCCGCCGTCAGAGCCGAAGCGGTAACGCGGTCGGAGCTGGTCGTGGTGAGGGTCGTTAGCTCAGTCGGTAGAGCAGTTGACTTTTAATCAATTGGTCGCTGGTTCGAATCCAGCACGACCCACCATTTTCTCCACCAGGTGGAGACAGAATTCCCAGGTCGTTTAGCTCAGCTGGGAGAGCACCTCCCTTACAAGGAGGGGGTCACTGGTTCGAGCCCAGTAACGACCACCAGTTTTAAAAAATGATACAGATGGGTCGTTAGCTCAGTCGGTAGAGCAGTTGACTTTTAATCAATTGGTCGCTGGTTCGAATCCAGCACGACCCACCACCATTTAGCAGTATCCCAGGTCGTTTAGCTCAGCTGGGAGAGCACCTCCCTTACAAGGAGGGGGTCACTGGTTCGAGCCCAGTAACGACCACCAGTTTTGAAAAAATGATACAGATGGGTCGTTAGCTCAGTCGGTAGAGCAGTTGACTTTTAATCAATTGGTCGCTGGTTCGAATCCAGCACGACCCACCATCATTTAGCAGTATCCCAGGTCGTTTAGCTCAGCTGGGAGAGCACCTCCCTTACAAGGAGGGGGTCACTGGTTCGAGCCCAGTAACGACCACCAGTTTTAAAAAATGATACAGATGGGTTGTTAGCTCAGTCGGTAGAGCAGTTGACTTTTAATCAATTGGTCGCTGGTTCGAATCCAGCACGACCCACCATCATTTAGCAGTATCCCAGGTCGTTTAGCTCAGCTGGGAGAGCACCTCCCTTACAAGGAGGGGGTCACTGGTTCGAGCCCAGTAACGACCACCAGTTTTAAAAAAATGATACAGATGGGTCGTTAGCTCAGTCGGTAGAGCAGTTGACTTTTAATCAATTGGTCGCTGGTTCGAATCCAGCACGACCCACCATCATTTAGCAATATCCCAGGTCGTTTAGCTCAGCTGGGAGAGCACCTCCCTTACAAGGAGGGGGTCACTGGTTCGAACCCAGTAACGACCACCAGTTTTAAAAAATGATACAGATGGGTCGTTAGCTCAGTCGGTAGAGCAGTTGACTTTTAATCAATTGGTCGCTGGTTCGAATCCAGCACGACCCACCATCATTTAGCAATATCCCAGGTCGTTTAGCTCAGCTGGGAGAGCACCTCCCTTACAAGGAGGGGGTCACTGGTTCGAGCCCAGTAACGACCACCATCTTTGCAAGAACACTGAAATCTGTAGCAATGTTTCAGAAAAAATCCCCACTCAGGTGGGGATTTTTTTTGCCTGTCGTTCGGCGTGCCGGCTGTTCTTCTGCCGCATTGCAGCCTCTCTCTTCTTCGCCTTACTGCCACTACCCGTCGTCATCATGATGGCCTGCGGCTATATTCGCTTGCTTTACCAAGGTTCATCCAGGATTCCGGACAAGAAAAAAGGGCAGGCCAGGGCCAGCCCTCTGGCATGGGCTTACAGGATGCCGCGGATCAGGATCCCGGCGATCAACAGGGGGGCCACGATGCGCCAGCACCAGAGCAGAGCGAGCCGCAATGCGGGCGACAATCCTGCCGGCAGGATGCGTTCCCCCAGCCGCCAGCCCAGCAGCAGGGTCAGCACCAGACCAAACAGCGGCATCATCAGATTGGAGGTGAGGTAGTCGAGCAGTTCGAAGATGGTCTTGCCAAACAGGGTCAGATCGCTCCAGGGGCCGAACGACAGGCTGACCGGGATGCCCGAGGCCATGATGAGCAGGGTCAGCACCCGGCAAGCCCCACGGCGTGACCAGCCCCACTCTTCGGTGGTGAAGCGCACCAGGTGCTCCAGCATGGAGATGGAGGAGGAGAGGGCAGCGACCAGCAGCAGCAGGAAGAAGACTATCCCCAGTCCCTGACCGAACGGCAGATGGTTGAATACCGCAGGCATGGTCATGAAGGTCAGCCCCGGGCCTGCTGCCGGATCGATGCCGGTCGATGCCAACGCCGGGAAGATCATCAGGCCCGCCAGCACCGAGATGAAGCTCGCCAGAGTGACCACCCAGACGCCTGAGCGCACCACACCCTCGCTATTGGGCAGGTAGGCGCCATAAGTGGTGTGTACCCCCAGACCAATGGAGAGGGAGAAGAAGGCCAGCCCCAGCGCATCCAGCACGCTCTGGCCGGTCAGCATGGTGAAATCCGGCAGCAGCAGCTGGCGTACCCCAGCCACGGAGCCAGGCATGGATAGACCCACACAGACCAGTAGCAGCATCATGACGAACAGGGCCGGCATCATCCAGCGCAGGGCTCGCTCCACCCCTTTCTGGATCCCGCCCTGTACGAACCACCAGGTCAGCCCGGCAAATACCAGATGGGTCAGCACAGGCCACCAGGGATTGCTTACATAGCCGTTGAACAGGGCGGTGAGGGCGCTTCCCTCGCTCAGGTTGAGCTGGCCACTCACGGCCAGTGCCGCATAGCCGACGGTCCAGCCGCCGACCACGCTGTAGAAGCTGTAGATGAAGAAGCCACACAGGATCCCCATGTACCCCATCCAGCGCCAGTTCGGACCCACCAGTTTGCGGAAGGCGCCGAGCACCCCTCGCTGACTATGGCTGCCGAGCAGGGTTTCGCCGACCTGCACCGCCACCCCCAGGGTGAAGCTGAACAGCAGAAACACCAGCAGGAAGGCGCCCCCGCCATTGGTGGCCGTCACATAGGGAAACTTCCAGATCGCGCCAAGGCCGATCGCCGTGCCGGCGGCTGCCAGCACATGACCAAGACGGGAAGACCACTGAACCTGACTCATGCAACCTCCGGGTAATGCAACATCGAATCGATACTCCTTGGGCAAACAACAATATGGGCAACAACAAAAAAGGCCGCCCGAGGCGACCTTTGCAATGAACTTTCAGACAAGCTGTGCGTGCAAGGTCACCTCTCTTGCGAGCTAAAAAATCGACCAAACAGCACGAGGATGGCAGACATGAAGAGATGACCCGAGCAATAAACCGAGTCGACAGCCTAAACTATGGAAAGATAAATTGACACATAAAATAAAAAATTTTTATATGTGGCTATCTCGCCATTTTCCCACAGGGCGATCATCGGGCAGCCGCTTCGCTACCTTGTCCTTGATGGCTGGGGGATAATCACCCTCGTTTCCTATGGCGTGCGTGGCCGGAAGCCGGTATCACAGCAGCAAAGGCAGGATTGCATATGAAATGGATCTTCATCCCCTGGTTGTTCCTCAGTCTGAGTCTCTCGGCCCAGCCAGCCCTGACGCTGCTCAGCCATGAGCTCCCTCCCTTTACGTATCTCCATGAGGGCAAGCTGGATGGGTTGGCCGTGCGACTGGTGGAAGAGGTTCAGCAAGAACTGGGCGAGCATCAGCCTATCCGGGTCTATCCCTTTAAACGGGGGTTGGCACTGACCAGGCTGGAGCCGGGCTATGCACTGTTTGTGACCCAATGGACGCCGGAGCGGGCTCCCCATTACAAATGGGTCGGGCCGCTTTTTCTCAATCGGGTCGTGATTTACCAGCCTCCCGGCATCCGGCAAACACTGACCCGGCTGGACCAATTGCGTCATCTGCCCAGAGTCGGGGTGGTGCTGGGCAATGCCGATGACGAGCGGCTAACCCGGGAGGGCTATACCAATCTGGTACGTTATCAGACCGTAGATGAAGCCTTGCAGCGCCTGCTGCTTGGCAAGATAGACGCCCTGCCGGTAGGGGAGATGGTGCTCGATGCCGCGCTGGAGCGGCTGGGCCTGTCTGCCAAGAGTGTTACCAACAGCGGGGTCATATTGCACGACTCCTGGTTGTATCTCGCCTTTGGCAAGTCACAGGATGATGCCGTGATTGCCCGTTGGCAGGCTGCCCTCGACAAGGTCAGGGCCGCCCATCGTGAAGGCAGGTTCCCTGACCACAAGCGCTGAGGATCAGACCAGTCCCCGCACCAGGATCCCGCCGATCAGCAGCGGTGCCAGCCAGCGCCAGCCATTCATCAACAGGTGATGCCAGTGGGCCGCCAACCCCTGCGGCAGTGCCTTGCGTCCCAGCTTCCAGCCCAGCAACAGGGTCACCATCAGGCCGAACAGCGGCATCATCAGGTTGGAGGTGATGAAATCCAGCAGTTCGAAGATGGTTTTGCCAAACAGGGTGGCATGTTGCAGGGGGCCGAACGACAGGCTGACCGGAATGCCGTTGAGCATGATGACCGCCGTGATGGCGCTGCAGGCCTTGCGACGGGACCAGCCCCAGCTCTCGCACAGGAAGCACTGCAGGTGCTCCAGCAGGGAGATGGCAGAGGAGAGGGCGGCAAACACCAGCAGGCCGAAGAAGATGACCGCCAGCCCCTGGCCGAACGGCAGCAGTTGGAACACAGCCGGCATGGTCATGAAGGTGAGGCCGGGCCCTGCCGCCGGATCGATGCCGGTCGCGGCCAGCACGGGGAAGATCATCAAGCCGGCCAGTACGGCGATCATGCTGGCCAGCAGCACGACCCAGAGGCTGGAGCGCCCGACCCCTTCGCTGGAGGGCAGATAGGCGCCATAGGTGGTGTGAATGCCAAGGCCGATGGAGAGGGAGAAGAAGGCCAACCCCATGGCGTCGAGCACGCCGGACATCCCCAGCTTGCTGAAATCGGGCATCAGAAAGTGGCGCACACCCGCCATGGCATTGGGCAGGGTCAGGCCAAATGCCACCAGCATCAGGATCATCAGGAACAGGGCCGGCATCATCCAGCGCAGGGTGCGCTCCACCCCGCGCTGGATCCCCCCTTGCACCACGATCCAGGTGAGGGCGGCAAACAGCAGGTGGGTGAGGATGGGCCAGGTGCCATCGCTAACGTAGTCATTGAAGCGGGCGGTGAGGGCGGCTGCGTCCCCCTGGTTGAGCTGACCCGAGATGGCCATGCCGGTGTAGCCCAGGGTCCAGCCTCCTACCACGCTATAGAAACTGAAGATGAGCAGGGTACAGAGAATGCCCATGACGCCGACCCAGCGCCAGCGCTTGCCGAGCAGTTCGGAGAAGGCACCCACCACCCCGCGGCGGCTCATGCTGCCGAGCAGCGTCTCCCCCATCAGCACTATGACCCCCAGGGTGAAGCTGAACAGCAGGAATACCAGCAGGAAGGCGCCACCGCCATTGGTGGCCGTCACATAGGGGAACTTCCAGATAGCGCCGATCCCCACAGCGGAGCCGGCGGCGGCCAGGATATACCCGAGGCGGGATGACCATTGGGACTGCTTCATAAGAACTCCAATCGAGCGCCCCTTGGTGGGGCTAGAAAGTAGGGTCTGAAAATGGGGCTGGAACGGCACTCAGATTACGGAGGGAGGCGGGCAATCACAACGACGCTTATGGGGATGAAGACAGGATTTTTGGCATGATTAACCAATAAATCATATCTTTGCATGCAATCATGCCAAAAAATAAAAACCGGAGCGGGTTTGCTCCGGTTTTTCTGTCAGATCGTGCAGATCGTGCCTGCGGGACTAGATGACCCCCAGCTCCCGCAGCCGCTCCATCAGGTAGCTGTGGGCGGTGTGACGCTCGGAGAGTACCACGTCCGGCCGCGGATGGAGGAACAGCGGCAGGGAGATGCGCGACTTGCTGGCACTGCCGCCGGTCGGGTTGATGACGCGGTGGGTAGTGGAGGGGTAATAGCCACGGGAGGCCTCCTGCAGCATGTCACCAATGTTGATGATGAGGGTGCCAAAATCGCACGGCACGTCCATCCACTCGCCGTCGGAACCCTTCACCTGCAGGCCAGGCTCGTTGGCAGCGGGCAGTATGGTCAGCAGGTTGATGTCCTCGTGGGCGGCGGCGCGGATGGCGCCCGGCTCCTCGGTGCCGTCAAACGGCGGATAGTGCAGCACCCGCAGCAGGGTCTTCTGGCTCTCTTCGGTCATCGAGGAGAGCGGGCAGCTGTAGTGGGTAGCGATGTCGGCCGGTGTGTATTGCTCGACCCAGCCCAACAGCTCGGCGGCCAGGTTGTTGGCGAGGGCATAATACTCCATCGCCTGCTCTTTCAGCTCTGCCGGCATCTGGCCCCAGGGGTAGATGTGGAAGTACTCCTTGATGTCTTTCTGGCTGTGGCCCTTGGCCACCTCTGAGACTGACGGCGGGAAATAGCCGTCCTGGGTCTCGCGATTGAACAGAAAATCCTGTTTCTGCTCGCTCATGAAGAAGCGATACCAGTTGTCATAGATGGACTGCACCAGTTCTTTCGGGATGGGGTGGTTGGTCAGTACCCCGAAGCCGGTGGTTCGCAGGGATTCGGTAAAGCGCTGCGCCGCATCGGGCGAGCGGTAATCGACGGTCAGGACTTTCATTATTTTTGTTACGCGCCAGTTAAAAGATGGCGCAGTGTACCCCGCACGATGCGCCAAGGAAAGCGGGCCGCGAGCCCGGTTCAGGTAAGCCGTAAATAGTGATAAAAAAGTCAAAAAAAGGTATCCGTCAGAACCCGCCTCCATCCCTTGTCCCAACCCGGCATCCTCACTAGAATGCCAGCCACTGTCTTTTCCGGAGCCCTCTCATGTCCCCCAAGATCCTGTTGTTGACCCTGCCCTTGCTGCTCGCCGGTTGCAGCTCGCTGTCGGAAGAGGAGTGCCGTTCCATGAGCTGGTACAACCTGGGGCATCAGGATGGAGAGCAGGGCAAGAGCCGTCAGCAGGCGCGGGACTATGTTGCCACCTGTGGCGAATATGGCCTCAGGGTGGATGAGGGCGAGTGGCTGCGGGGTTACAACAAGGGGCTGGAGCTTTACTGCATTCCGGAGCTCGCCTACAGCAAGGGCAAGTCTGGCATCGCCTATCAGGGGGTATGTCCCAACGATGCCAGCTTCCTGCAGCAGTATCAGCGCGGTTATCAGGAATATCAGCTGGAAACCCGCCTGAGTGAAATTCGCAACGAGCTGGCCCGCAGCGAGCGGGAGATCGATCAGCTTGAGCGCAGCATCCGCAGCGAAAAGGATACCCAGCAGCGGCAGTACTACCGTGACAAGCGCTATCGCGCCATTCGTCATTACGAATCCCTGCGCCGTGAATATGATCGACTGCGCTTTCCGGATCGGGTGATCCAGTTCTCCTTCGGAGGCTGAACCGGTCCGGCAAGACCGGCCCAGCACCTGGTCAGGAGAGTACCCAGCGCTGCAGCGCCAGGGCGATACCGTCCTCGTTGTGATCTGCGGTGACCCGATCCGCTGCCGTCTGGATCTGTGACGCCGCATTGCCCATGGCAACCGCCAGCCCAACTTGCTCGAACATGCTGAGATCGTTGTTGTTGTCGCCGAAGGCCACCACGTTTTCCATCGCGATCCCCTCACTCTCGGCCCACTGGGCCAGCCGGTTGCCCTTGCTGCAACCCGGTTGCACCAGCTCTACCGCGTAGGGGGCGGCCCAGTCACGGGTAAAGGGCATGGCATCCACCACATCGCTCATGAAGGCGTGCAGGCGAGCCGGATCCTGGTTGAACAGCTCCAGCTTCCAAATTGGCTGCGCCAGCCAGCTTGCCGGATCGTCTGCCGGCAACAGAGAGACCTTGAGATGTTCCGGTTGCCGGGTCGACCAGTGGCGGATCCGGGTAACGTGCTCCTCGCAGCCAAGAAAGCCAATGCCTTCGCTTAAGTGAAACAGGGCCCCCATCGCCTGGGCCTCAATCTGTCCCAGTAGCTGGTCAAGGGGGGCGATCGCCAGGGGATCGCCATCCAGGATCCGATCCTGCTCCGGATCGTATAGGTAGGCGCCGTTGCTGCAGATGATGGGGGTATCGAGAGCGAGTTCGTGATGGAAGGGGCGTGCCGTCATGAAGTGGCGTCCCGTCACCAGCAGCACCTTGATGCCCCGGGTACGAGCCTGATCAAGAGCCGCCCGGGTAGCAGACGAGATCCTGTGATCCCGGGTCAGCAGGGTGCCATCCATATCAAGAGCAATGGCCTGAAAATTACTCATATCATCTCCAGCAATGTCGGTCCGGGCGAGGTGCCATACCATCTCGCGGCGAATGGGGTTGTCCGTGTCGGTTATTGGTTCATTCCGGATCCGGCATCAGACACGGGACAAGGCTTCTACCCTCCCAAACCCGACGTGCGGATGCAAGCCCTGACAGGGAGCCGGACGGAAATCTGTGATCTGACGGCAGTGCAGACTCTTTATCTTTACTTCCTCACTCCGCCTGCACTTCGAGCTGGTTCGGGGCCGCTGCCACTGGTTGTCGCCGATCGGCCCGTCTGCGCAGGCCATAGAAACCGGCAGCACATAGCACACCGCAGAGGGCGGCCAGATAGAAGGGCCATTCAGTGCCTGCCAGCAGCACCAGACTGCCAACCACGACCGCCAGTATCTCGCTGCCTACCGCCAGGCCGCGGTAAATGCCCATCGCCTGCCCCTGTTGTTCGGCATGGCTGCGGTTGGAGATGGCTACCGAGGTCGCCAGCTCTCCGAGGCTCATGCCGATGCCGGCGGGGATAAAGGTCAGCGCCAGTCCCCACCAGTGGGTCGGCAGCACGAACATCAGCATGCCTGTCGCCATCACCAGGTGGCCGACAATCCCCAGACTGCTGCCACGCCAATGGCGGGCGAGGCGGGAACCCAGCCAGGAGCCCAGCATCATGGGCACGCTCACCAGTACGGCAGCTTGCGCCAGCTGTACCGGATCCCAGGCCAGCCGCTCCACCAACCAGACGTTGAAGTAGGTGAAATAGAGCTGCACGGCGCCATAGCTGAGCAGGGTCAGCACGAAGTAGGGCAGCAGGGTGGGTTGCAACAGCAACTCACGGGAAGAGAGGGAGGGGGCCTGCTGGCGAGTGGCTGCCGGTGTCTGGTGGGGGAGCAGCCAGTACGCCAGCAGCAGGTTGATGGCGGTCATGGCTACCGCCAGCCAGGCGGCCAGGCTGTAATCCCCTGAAATCACGGCGGCGTAACCGCCTATCATGGGGCCCAGTACCCAGCCCAGATTCATGCCGATGTTGATCCAGGCGAAGCTGCGCGCCTTGGTCTTGGTGGTGCTCATGTCCGCCGCCATTGCCTGGACGATGGCGATATTGCCGTTGAAGAAGCCTTCCACAATCCGGCTCAGCAGCAACAGTGGCAGGGAACGCCAGGCGATCCCCAGCGCCATCAGGGCATACCCCGCCAGCACGCCGATCAGGCAGAGTGTCAACACCGGCTTGCGGCCGTGGCGATCCGACTGTTTGCCCAGCCAGGGGGAGCCTACCAACTGAAACAGCGGATAGAGCCCCATGATGACGCCGAGCCACACCTTGCGGCTCCAGTCCGACGTATCCGGCGTCAGCATGCCCTGCGCCGGATCCAGCAGCAGCGGCGCCAGCACGGGTGACGGCAGGCTGAAACCCGCCACCGCCAGTGTCACCGTCATCACCAATACCCAGAGAGTTGCCTGTCCTTTGCGTGCTTCCATGTCAGCCTCATTAAATAAAGTTATTGGTTTATTTATGTTGGGTGAGAAGTGACATTAAGTAAAGTGAATAGTTGATTTAAAAAATCACACTTCCCATAATGAGCCCATGGACACCTGCACCGGCAAGCTCCTGCTCAAGGAGCCATAGCTCCCCCGCAGCCTACTTGTCGATAACCCAGAGTCGATAGCGAGAGTCACTCAATGAATGCCAGTACCGACAAGATCCTGTTCCTGCTCAAATCCCATGGTCCCCAGAGTGCCGCCGCACTGGGAGAGCAGTTGCAGATGACCTCCATGGGCGCCCGTCAGCATCTGATGGCGCTGGAGGCTGAAGGCTGGGTGGGGTTTAGCGACGAGGCTCGCGGTCGCGGCCGTCCGGTGCGGCTGTGGCACCTGACCGAGCAGGCCTGGCAACGCTTCCCCGATACCCACAGCGACCTGACCCTGCAGCTTATTGACAATATCCAGCAGCTGTTTGGCGAGGTTGGCATGGAGCGGCTTATCCTGCAGCGGGAGCAGCAACAGCTGGCTCGTTATCAGGCGCATCTGACCCAGGCCGGGCTGGCCGACAGGTTGAGTGCATTAAAGGCTCTTCGCACACGTGAAGGCTATATGGCGGATATGCGTCAGGAGGAGGATGGCAGCTGGCTGTTGTGGGAGAGCCACTGCCCCATCTGCGCCGCCGCCCGGGCCTGTCGGGGATTTTGTCGCAGTGAATTGGAGATGTTTCGCCAGCTGCTGGCGCCGGCCGAGGTCGAACGGGAGCAATACTTGCTGGACGGGGATCATCGTTGCCTCTACCGGATCCGGCCGGCAAAGCCCTGATGCAGGAAGCCAGAAACAACAAAGCAGGCGCCGGGATGCCTGCTTTGTTGCCTTCGGGGAGGGGATGCTCTCGTTCCAGCCCGTCTGTTCCCGATAAGGTCGGACGGCTGATGGGGCTCTTGACCCGGTAAGGTCCTTCACCGCAGAGACCTGGTTGGGCATCTGCTTTACCACCGGAAGATGTAACCATGGTATCCCTCCCGGGCCGGTGAGTGGTTGCAAAGTGAGCAGTTATTTCGGTTGTTTTTGCAATAGTTCACCCTTAATCTAGAAAAAGTGGATTAGTCATTGCAACGAGGATGGGGGAATGCTGAAACTTGATCGCATAGACAGACATATTCTTGAGCTGATGCAGGAGAACGGCCGCATCAGCAATCTGGAACTGGCCGAGCTGGTTGGCCTCTCACCTTCCCCCTGTTCCCGCCGGGTCAAGGCACTGGAAGATGCCGGCCTCATCGACACCCACGTTACTCTGCTCAACGCCCGCCAACTGGGTCTGACCCTCACCGCCTACATTCACATCTCCATGGACAGGCATACGCCGGAGCGGTTCGAGAATTTTGACCGGGCCATCAGTGAGCTGCCAGAGGTGCTCGAGTGTGACCTCATCACAGGCAACGATGCCGACTATCAGCTCAAGGTGGTAGTGCGTGACATGGAGCACTACCAGCACTTCCTGCTGGACAAGCTGACCCATATTCCGGGGGTGACCGGAGTGCGTTCCAGCTTCGTGCTGCGCCGCATCAAGCACAAGACGGCGCTGCCGCTTAACCATTTGGGCTAAGTTCCTCACTCTGCGCCGGGTGGAAGAGGTGACTCCTTTACTCGGCCATCTCTGCCTCATGCGGATCGTCTTGTGGCTGTTGATAACCCGCATGGTGCATTTTCCCTTCCTCTTTCCCATGTCCTTCCAAGATGATGAAATGTATCGATTGGCTACATGCAGTCAGCATATCTGACACATCTGGCCACAATTGGTCGAACTTTCCCCATACAATTCCCCCTTGTTCGTGGCATCATATTCAATTGACTGCACTTATCGAGTGCGAACAAGAAGCCGCAATGTCATCTGATAAGGAAATACCATGTTGAAAACTGTACGCCCCCTGCTGTTGCCCCTGATGTTTGGCTTGATGACCCTGCCTGCCATGGCCGGTGATCTGGAACAGCCCATGAAGAAGATCGGCTTCAATTACAAGCAGGCCGTCAAGGCGGAAGATCCCGCCACCATGGAGAAGTACATCAACGAGATGAAGGCCCAGCTGGATGTGGCCAAGCAGAAGAACATGCCTGCAGCCAAGAAAGAGAAGTTCCTCGAAGGCATGAACGAGGTGCAAGCCGAGCTGGATGCCAGCCTGGTTGCGCTCAAGGCCGGTGATGAGAGCAAGGCGCGTGAGCATCTGGCCAAGGTCAACGACCTGAAGAAGGAGTACCACAAATATGCCAAGCAAAAAGGGTGAGCCTTTTCGCTGGGATGGGGTGGTCCGCCTGACTCATTGGGGGTTGGCGGCGATCTGCATCGGCAACCTCTGGTTTAATGAGGCGGGAGAGGAGTGGCACGAGTGGCTTGGTTATGGCTCGATTGCCCTCGTCGCCTTGCGGTTGTTATGGGGAGTGACATGGGCCAGGGGATATGCCCGTCTCGATGCCTTGCTCCCCAGCCGTGCGGACTTTCGCCAGCAAGCGGAAGAGATGTGTGAGCGTCAGCCTCCAGCGCCGGGTCATCACGGTACCGGCAAGCTGGCGGTGTGGGCTTTCTGGCTGCTGGTGTTGGCGACAGCAGGAACGGGCTGGTTTCAGAATACCGAGACGGGTTTCGAGCTGGGAGCCGATGATTGGCACGAGTGGTGTACCTGGGCGCTGCAAGGGCTGATAGCCCTGCATCTGCTAGCCATCCTGTTCACCTCATGGCGTCAACGCAGCAATCTGGTCAGACGGATGTTGCCTGGGCGGGATCGCCTACCATCCGGACAGAGCGAAAACGCATAAACCAGAATTCTATTTCAGTGTGAAGCCTTGCATCGTGTTGCCAGCCCAAGACCCGCCCATGGCGGGTCTTTTTGTATCTGGTGCGCAGCGTTTCATGGTCTGGGCTGAATGCAAAAAGGCCGCTCCTGATGAGCGGCCTTTTTCAATTTGGTGGCCCCTGGGGGACTTGAACCCACGACCAATCGATTATGAGTCGACTGCTCTGACCAACTGAGCTAAGGGGCCAAATTGTGCGTTTAGCGGCGTGGATTATAGGGGAAGTACAAAGGGCAGTCCATAGGCAGATCAACCACTTGGCGACTAATTATCCTGCTGTGATGATGAAAGGGGTTATGTTTGGGCCGGGCTGGAGCCAGCTAAAACAAAGCCCCGCATGGCGGGGCTTTTGAGACAGCAATAAAGGGCGCATGCCTTTGGACTATTCGTCCAGGAAGCTGCGCAGCACTTCGGAGCGGCTAGGGTGACGCAGTTTGCGCAAAGCTTTGGCTTCGATCTGACGGATACGCTCACGGGTAACGTCGAACTGCTTGCCCACTTCCTCGAGCGTGTGGTCAGTGTTCATGTCGATACCGAAGCGCATGCGCAGTACCTTGGCCTCGCGGGCGGTCAGACCGGCCAGCACTTCGCGGGTTGCGTTGCGCAGGCTTTCGCTGGTCGCGGCATCGGCCGGCAGCGCAAGGGTGGTATCTTCGATGAAGTCGCCCAAGTGGGAATCTTCATCATCACCGATGGGCGTCTCCATGGAGATGGGCTCTTTGGCGATTTTCAGTACCTTGCGGATCTTGTCTTCCGGCATGCCCATACGCATGGCCAGCTCTTCCGGATTCGGTTCACGACCCATCTCCTGCAGCATCTGGCGGGAGATTCGGTTGAGCTTGTTGATGGTCTCGATCATGTGCACCGGGATACGGATGGTACGAGCCTGATCCGCGATGGAGCGGGTAATGGCCTGACGGATCCACCAGGTGGCATAGGTTGAGAACTTGTAGCCACGACGGTATTCAAACTTGTCTACCGCCTTCATCAAACCGATGTTGCCCTCCTGGATCAGATCCAGGAACTGCAGGCCACGGTTGGTGTATTTCTTGGCGATGGAGATAACCAGACGCAAGTTGGCTTCGACCATCTCTTTCTTGGCGCGGCGGGCCTTGGCCTCACCGATGCTCATGCGACGGTTGATGTCCTTGATCTGAGCTATTGACAGACCGGTTTCTTCCTCAATCTGCTGCAGCTTGCCGATGGCACGCTGGACATCTTCGTCCATTTCGACCAGACGGGGGGACCAGGCCTTGCCAGCTTGCTTCTGGTATTCAAACCAGGCAGTTTCGCACTCGTTGTTGGTGAAGGCCGCGACGAAGGTTTTCTTCGGCATCTTGGCCTGTTCAACGCAGAGTTTCATGATGATGCGTTCCTGCACGCGTACGCGCTCCATCATCTCGCGCATGTTGTTGACCAGGCGATCGAACTGCTTGGGCATCAGGCGGAATTGGCGGAATACATCGGCCAGCAGGGCGATGGCTGCCTGGGTATCGTCGTGCGCGCGGCCATTCTTTTGAATGGAGAGACGAGTCACTTCATATTGAGCACGCAGTTCGGCAAATTTCTCGCGAGCGACTTCCGGATCCGGGCCACCGTCACCGTCATCGTCCGAGCTGTCGCCGTCTTCGTCTTCGTCCTCATCTTCTTCATCTTCGTCGGCGAGATCGTCTTCGCCGAGTTCGGAGCCGATATGAGTAGCGGTCGGTGCCATATCTTCCGCTTCGTTGGGATCGATAAAGCCGGAGATGATGTCGGAGAGGCGCAGCTGCTCGGCTTCATACTTATCGTACTGTTCGAGCAGATAGGTTATTGCTTCCGGGTACTCGGCCACGGAGCTTTGTACCTGGTTGATACCATCTTCGATCCGCTTGGCGATGTCGATTTCGCCTTCACGGGTCAACAGTTCGACGGTACCCATTTCCCGCATGTACATGCGGACAGGATCGGTCGTACGGCCGATCTCGGATTCAACAGATGCCAGAGCCTGGGCCGCTGCTTCGGCAGCGTCCTCATCGGCGGTACCACCTTCAGCCATGATAAGGTCATCGGCATCCGGAGCGTTTTCAACGACTTGAATGCCCATATCGTTGATCATCTGGATGATGTCTTCGATCTGGTCTGAATCGACGATGTCTTGCGGGAGGTGATCGTTCACCTCGGCATAAGTCAGGTAGCCCTGTTCTTTACCTTTGGCAACGAGGAGTTTAAGCTGAGACTGCGGGGTTTGCTCCATAGAACTCATCCGGTTGGTGTTGCTAGGTTGCGCTTACAGTGCGCTGCTGCGCAAATAGCCAATTCTAATAGAAAACCGCCAGACATGCTATGTCTGGTTGCGGCGTCGGTCATGAGAAACCCCTGCCCGCAGTATTGTCGGGGCCAGGCGGTTATAAAATTTTTGCTTTTTATCCCGTCGATTCGGGCAACGTTATCCATATTGGGACTAATCACTCAAATATCAAGCCCCGCTCTCATTTCTTTTCTCAATTTGTACTTCTCTGATCAACATCATCAGCTCTTGAGTCTCTTCTGCGCTTAGGCCTTCCTGTGCCACCTTGGCTTGCAATTCCTCGATCCGCTGTTTCAAGAACAGATTGATGAAGCCGACAAAGGTGTCCTGCAATTCTCCGAGAATATCCGGCTCCTGATCGAGTTTGATCTCTTCAAACAGATCGTGCATGGCCAGTTGCGCCAGGATTTCCCCTTCCTTGGTGCCGCGCCAGTGTTCCAGCAGAATGCCCGTGGTGATCCCCGGTTGGGTCAGGATCTGCTGGTGCAGTTGCAGCAGGAACTTGATGCCCTGTAAGCGCAATCCTGCCAGCTCCGGCATAGCTGGCAGCTCGGCAGTGATCGCGGGATACTGCACCATCAGGGCCAGCGCCCGGCGCAGCGGTGTCAGCTTGGCAGCCTTGGGCTTGTTAACCTCGGCCTTGGGCTGGCTGTTACGGGCAAACAGTTCGGCGATGCGCTGTTTGTTTTCCCCCCAGCGCATCATGCTGGAGAGGCGAGTGATCAATCCCTCGCGGGTAAATCCTTCCGGCACTCGGCGGATCAGCTCGGCGGCCTTGTTGGCCACTTCGAACTTGCCTGCTTCACCCGAGAGTGCGGCATCGCGCCCGAGACGCTCGAACATGAAGTCGGCAAAGGGTTGTGCTTGGTCGAGCAGAGCCTCGAACCCTTCTTTGCCGATCTGACGCACCAGGGAATCGGGATCCTCGCCGTCCGGCAGAAACACGAACTTGAGCTCGCGGCCATCCTGCAGATGGGGGAGGGCGTTATCCAGTGCTCGCCAGGCGGCTTCTCGTCCTGCATTGTCACCGTCGTAGCAGCAGACCACTTCGGCAGTAGTGCGAAACAGGGTGTGGATATGGTCGCTGGTCGTTGCCGTGCCCAGGGCGGCCACCGCATAGTCGATGTCGTACTGGCCCAAGGCCACCACATCCATATAGCCTTCCACCACCAAGATCCGGCGAGGATCCTTGTGCGCCTGTTTTACCTCATAGAGACCGAACAACTCCCGTCCTTTGTGGAAGATGGGGGTTTCCGGCGAGTTGAGGTATTTGGGCGTACCATCACCCAGTACCCGGCCACCGAAGCCGATGACACGACCCCGCTTGTCACGGATCGGGAACATGATGCGATCGCGGAAGCGATCATAGCTGCCGGGGCCGCTATCGCGCGGGATCAGCATGCCACCGGAGATGAGCAATTGCTCGTGATCCCGGCTGGCTCCAAAACGGCGCCTGACCTGATCCCAGTCACCCGGGGCATAGCCTATGTTGAAGCGCTTGACTACTTCGCCAGTCAGACCCCGGCCTTTCAGATACTCCACCGCCTGTGGCGCGCTCTTGAGATTGCTCTCGTAGAAGCGGGCGATCTGGTTCATCAGCTCGAAGAGATCCTTGCTGACTGCTGGCTGGTTGCTGCTAGCGCCTCCGGCGTTCTGCTCACGCGGGACCTGCATGCCATGCAGGCTGGCCAACTCTTCGATGGCATCGGGGAATTCAAGGCCGTCATACTCCATGACAAAGCCGATGGCATTGCCGTGGGCGCCACAGCCGAAGCAGTGATAGAACTGTTTCTCTTGGCTGACGGTAAACGAGGGACTTTTTTCGTTATGAAAGGGGCAGCAAGCCTGGTAATTCTTACCGGCTTTTTTCAGCCGCACACGGGAGTCGATCAGCTCGACAATATCTGTGCGTACGAGCAGATCATCGATAAAGGATTGAGGGATCCTGCCTGCCATAACCGTCCTGTTTCATTGCGGAAAAAATAAAAAAGCCGCGCATTCCCAAGGAAGCACGGCTTCTTCGACTAAACAAGAGAGTTGCCTGTTACGCCAAGCGGGTTTTCACCTGAGCACTGACGGCGCCGATATCGGCACGCCCCTGAATGTTAGGCTTCAAAACAGCCATGACCTTGCCCATGTCGGCCATGACGGCAGCACCGCTTTGCGCGATGGCTTGCTCGATCAGGACTGCGATTTCATCTGCGGTCAGCTGTTGTGGCAGGAACTCCTGCAGCACAACGATCTCTGCGGACTCTTTGTCGGCGAGATCCTGGCGACCGGCAGCTTCAAACTGGCTGATGGCATCACGGCGCTGTTTGACCATTTTGGTCACGACGGCGAGGATATCTTCATCAGTGAGTTCGACACGGGTGTCAACTTCACGCTGCTTGATTTCTGCCATCAACAAACGGATAGCACCCAGCCGTTGCTTGTCTTTGGCAAGCATGGCGAGTTTTTGCTGATCCTTGAGTTGATCCTTCAGAGACACGGCACAGTCCCCTGATTAGTACAGGCGGATACGACGTGCGTTTTCGCGAGACAGCTTCTTGGCGTGACGCTTAACGGCAGACGCTTTGGCGCGCTTACGAATGGTAGTCGGCTTCTCGTAGAACTCACGGCTACGAACTTCGGACAGGATACCGGCTTTTTCGCAAGAACGCTTGAAGCGACGCAGAGCAACGTCAAACGGCTCATTTTCACGGACTTTGATTACTGGCATGTGCCTTTCACCTCAGTGATAAATTGTTAGCTGACCTTCAATCGATCAGCATCTCTTAAAATGGTGCGAAATTATACTCTGGACAGGGAATGAAAGTAAACCCGCAGAGATCGCTCTGGTTTAAAAAACCCGCGAAGGTTACCATAGCCGTCTCATTTTAGCAGTGAAATTTTTTAGCAATGCGTGTATTGGGCATAGAGACATCCTGTGACGAAACCGGGATCGCGATCTTCGACGATCAAAAAGGGATCCTTTCCCACCAGTTATACAGCCAGGTCAAGCTGCATGCGGACTACGGTGGCGTCGTCCCCGAGTTGGCCAGCCGGGATCATGTTCGCAAGACGATCCCTTTGATCCAGGCCGCATTGCAAGAGGCGGGACTGGGTCAAGATGACATCGACGGCATCGCCTACACAGCGGGCCCGGGTCTGGTCGGCGCCATTCTGGTCGGGGCCACCATTGGCCGTTCGTTGGCCATGGCGTGGAACAAGCCGGCCATCGCCGTGCATCATATGGAAGGACATCTGCTGGCCCCCATGCTGGAAGAGCGTGCGCCCGAGTTTCCCTTCGTTGCGCTGCTGGTCTCCGGCGGCCACTCCATGCTGGTGCGGGTCGATGGCATCGGCAGCTACCAGCTGCTCGGTGAATCCATAGACGATGCGGCAGGCGAGGCGTTTGACAAGACCGCCAAGCTGATGGGGCTGGATTATCCGGGCGGCCCGTTGCTCTCCCGTCTTGCTGAGAAGGGGACCAAGGGGCGCTTCCATTTCCCGCGTCCCATGACCGATCGCCCCGGACTCGACATGAGTTTCTCCGGTCTCAAGACCTTTGCCGCCAACACCATTGCTGCCAATGGGGATGACGAGCAGACTCGTGCTGATATCGCCAGAGCCTTTGAAGATGCCGTTGTCGATACCCTGGCCATCAAGTGTCGTCGCGCCTTGCAGGAGACCGGTCTCAATCGCCTCGTGGTGGCCGGTGGTGTCAGTGCCAACCGTCACCTGCGGGCCCAGCTTGCCGAGCTGATGGAGAGCCTTAAGGGCGAAGTCTTCTATCCGCGTACCGAATACTGTACTGACAACGGCGCCATGATTGCTTACGCCGGTATGCAGCGTCTGAAGGCCGGTGTGTTCGAGCCTCTGGTGGTCAAGGCTGTGCCGCGCTGGCCGCTGGATACTCTGGATCCGGTCTGATCCGCAGGATCCGGCATATCGAAGGGGTGGGTAATGGTGTACAAGCGCTTTGCCCTTTCGATGCCGCAGACCCCCTGTCAGAGGCCCGGATAGGCAGATGATGAGGCCGTGTGCGCGATAGTCTTGCCGAATCATCCGGCGCAGGCTTGGTTTGAGCGTGATATAAATAAAAAATCCCCGCCAATTGGCGGGGATTTTTGTTGGTGGCAAGCAACCGGATTAGATCATGATGCCGCCGAAGAAGAAGCCCAGCGCCACGGCCATGGCGATGGTGGCCACACCCGGGATGAAGAAGGGGTGGTTGAATACGGCCTTGCCGATACGGGTGGAGCCGGTATCGTCCATCTCGACCGCGGCCAGCAGGGTCGGGTAGGTCGGCAGTACGAACAGGGCGCTTACGGCCGCGAAAGAGGCGATAGCAGTCAGCGGGCTGACGCCCAGGGCCAGGGCGGCCGGCATCAGGGCCTTGGTGGTGGCACCCTGTGAATAAAGCAGCATGGCGGCGAAGAACAGCACCACGGCCAGCAACCAGGAGTATTGGTTCAGCAGGTCACCAGCGATGAGCTGGATGGTGTCCATATTGCCTTTCACGAAGACGTTACCCAGCCAGGCCACACCCAGTACGCAGATACAGGCGGACATACCGGACTTGAAGGTCGGCATGTTGGTCACCTGGGTCACGTCCAGTTTGCACACCAGAGTCATGATGGTGGCTGCGGCCAGCATGATGCCCATGATGGCGCCGTCGCGGGGGATCGGCGGGTTGGTGATCAGGCCCACTTTGCCGGAGATGGCAGTGGCGTAAGCCATGACGGCGACGATGGCGGCGATGAAGATCCAGACGGACAGTTTGGCATAAGGCTTGATTTCAAGCTGGGTAGCGCCACGCAGCTTGATGAGGCCCTTGGCCTTGCGCTCCAGATAGACTTCGTCCTGATCCAGCGGCTTGCCCAGCATATTGGCGACGAAGGCACCCAGGATACAGGCGATGAAGGTGGACGGGATGCAGATGGCCAGCAGAGTCAGATAGTCAACGCCAAGCGGTTCCAGCATGCCGGAGAAGGCAACCACGGCCGCGGAGATTGGCGAGGCTGTGATGGCGATCTGGGATGCAACGACCGCGATGGAGAGCGGACGGGAGGGGCGGATGCCCTGCTCCTTGGCCACTTCGGCGATCACCGGCAGGGTGGAAAACGCGGTGTGACCGGTACCGGCCAGCATGGTCATCAGGTAGGTGACGACCGGAGCGGCGAAGGTGATGTATTTGGGGTTTTTGCGCAGTGCTTTTTCAGCCAGGTGTACCAGGTAGTCCATCCCGCCGGCCAACTGCATGCAGGCAATGGCACAGATGACGGACGCGATGATCATGATCACGTCCCAGGGGATGTAGGATACCAGCTGATCGCTCGGGATCTGTACACCCAGACCCCAGGTCAGGACCAGTACACCCAGACCACCGGCGAAGCCGATGCCGATGCTGCCTATCCGGGCCCCCAGATAGATAGCGGCGAGTACGACAAGTAACTCGATTCCAATCATAGCGATAACTCCATTTTTAGTTTTTTGGTTTTTCTTTGGCAAAAGCCAATTCCCGATGGGACTGGGTGAGGCCGATCGGGAACTGACTTTAAATGGGCCGGGAAGATCCCGGCCCATGCTCGCTTATACGGTGGTTTCGCGGGTGAAACGCTTGGCCTTGTATTGCGGGTTCATCAGGTTCTCGATGGAGAGGATTTCATCCAGCTGCTCGGCGCTCAGCAGACCACGCTCCAGTACGACTTCGCGTACATTCTTGCCGGTCTGGGCGCAGATCTTGCCGACGATGTCGCCTTCGTGGTGGCCGATGAAGGGGTTCAGGTAAGTCACGATACCGATGGAGTTCAGCACGTGGTTCATGCAGATTTCCGGGTTGGCAGTGATACCTTCCACACACTTCTCGCGCAGGGAGATACAAGCTTTTTCCATCAGGCTCAGGGATTCGAACATTGCCTGACCGATCACCGGCTCCATGACGTTCAGCTGCAGCTGGCCAGCTTCGGCGGCGAAGGTGATGGTGATGTCGTTACCGAATACCTTGAAGCAGGATTGGTTGACTACTTCCGGGATAACCGGGTTGACCTTGGCCGGCATGATGGAGGAACCAGCCTGCATTTCCGGCAAGTTGATCTCTTTCAGTGCAGTACGCGGGCCGGAGGAGAGCAGACGCAGGTCATTACAGATCTTGGACAGCTTCATGGCCAGACGCTTGATGGCGCCGTGCAGCATGACGTAGGCGCCGCAGTCGGAAGTAGCTTCGATCAGATCTTCTGCCGGGACGTAGGCACGACCGGTGATCTCTGCCAGACGCTGAATGGCCAGCTTGGAGTACTCGGGCGGAGTGTTCAGACCGGTACCGATGGCGGTGGCGCCCAGGTTCACTTCCAGCAGCAACTCCTGGCAGCGTTTGATGGATTTAATCTCTTCGCGCAGGGTAACGGCGAAGGCGTGGAACTCCTGACCCAGGGTCATGGGCACGGCGTCTTGCAGTTGGGTACGACCCATCTTCAGGACTTTCTTGAACTCTTCAGCCTTGGCATCAAAGGCGGCGATCAGGTGCTCCAGGGCATGCAGGGTTACGTCGGTGCTGTTGACCACGGCGACGCGGAAACCGGTCGGGTAGGCATCGTTGGTGGACTGGCACTTGTTGACGTGATCGTTGGGGTTGATGACGTCGTAGCGGCCTTTCTCCAGACCCATCAGTTCGAGGGCGATGTTGGCCAGGACTTCGTTGGTGTTCATGTTGACGGAGGTACCCGCACCACCCTGATAAACATCGACCGGGAACTGGTCGAAGCATTTGCCGGTGTTCAGCATCAGGTCACAGGCTTCCACGATCTTGTCTGCAATTTCAGGACGGATGGTACCCAGCTCGCCGTTTGCCATGGCGGCCGCTTTCTTGGTCAGCACCATGCCGCGTACGAATTCCGGAACGTCAGAAATCTTCTGAGAGCTGATCTTGAAGTTCTCGACGGCGCGCAGGGTATGTACGCCGTAGTACATGTCGTTGGAAACTTCTTTGGTGCCCAGCAGGTCTTCTTCAATGCGGACGTTCTTGATGTCGCTCATTGTAATGCCTCAGAAATCAGATAAATGGAAAAAACCTCACCGAGTGGTCGCGAGTTCCTTGCGCACAGCTCATCCTGAAGCACCACACATCGAGTGGGGCGGTGGGGAGGATAACCTCCCGAATTACTGAAGAACATACTACTCCAATTGAGGTATCAATTATTAGAGATGGATCACTAATCTTTAGACATTTTCAAATTGCGTTGATGAAAGTACACATCTGTTGTGGCACATCTATCGCGCTGATTTTTATCAATTTAAAGACTGGATTGCTGATTTTTTATGGCGTAGGTGATTTGGGGCTCAATGGCGAGACTTGAAAAAGCCTGAACTGGCCCCATTTAATCCAGGTAGAAAGTTGCGACAATGCCGACAGCAATCGGGCATTGCTCCGCCGTGCGGAGCGGCTTTCTCCCAATTTACCGAGCGTGGAGTTGATATGGGCAAGTTGTTTCTGTTGTTGGTGGGGCTGGTGGTACTGGAACTCACCGTGATGATCGAGGTTGGCGCCGTCATTGGTGCGTTGCCAACCGTCGGCTTGCTCATACTGACGGCAGTATTGGGCTCCTCCCTGGTGCGTAGCGAAGGGCTCAAGACCCTGTTCAGCGCCCAGCAAAAGATGCAGCAGGGCGAAATGCCGGGGCGCGAAGTGATGGGCGGCATGATGCTGGCGCTGGCCGGTCTGTTGCTGATCATCCCTGGGTTTGTCACCGACTTTTTCGGTATCCTGCTGCTGCAACCCTGGCTGCGCAACAAGTTGGCCGACAAACTGATTGGCAGCAACCAGTTCCGGATGCAGATGGGTGGGTTCCAGGGTTCGCAACCGCCATTCGGTCAGGCCCCCTCTTCTGATGAACAGCCGGGACAGAATCATCGCGGTGGCACCACCATCGAAGGTGAATTCGAGCGCAAGGAGTAAGTCTCGCAGCAGGAGACGTTGTGCGTCAGGGATTGCCCAGATGGCACAACGCCTCAAAGCGGTGGCGGGCATACCACCAGGCCAGTGAACCCGCCAGCAGGTTGGCCAGCAGTATTCCAAGATAGATCCCCTGTTCCCCCCCCAGCTTTGCCCCCAGCCAGGCCCCTGGCAACAAGAAGACAAACAGCCGCAGACCGTTGAATAGGAACGAAATACTGGATGCCCTTACGCCATTCAAGGCGGACGCCAGCAACATCACCATTCCCTGAAAGCCGTAACCGATGGGGACCAGATGCAGATAAAGGATGATGAGGCGCACCACTTGCGGATGATCGCTGAACAGCTTGGCAATCAGGGGCGCCAGCAGCCAGGTCAGGCCGTAAACGGCGAACTGGAACAGCAGGGCAAATCGCATGCAACTTTGTAGCGCCATCCTGGCTCTGGCCGGATTGCCTGCCCCGCAGTTTTGTGAAATGAAGGGGGCGAGCACCGAGGAGAGCGCCATCATCACGATTAGTAGCAAGGCCTCGACCCGTGACGCAGCACCGTAGGCGGCCACCACTTCGGTGCCCAGACCCGCAAAGATGGTCATCAACACGGCATTGGCCAAGGGATTGAGCATATTGGTAAAGGAGGCCGGCACGGCCACATGAAGCAGGGCCCGCCAGTGGGCGAGCAATCTGGGGCGAGCAGAGAGACGCCACAACAGTAACCCTTCCCGGTGACGCAATATATAGAAGCTAACCAGCATGGCCATCATCCAGGAGAGGGAGGTGGCGATGGCCGCGCCCCGGATCCCCCACTCGGGGAAGGGACCAATGCCGAAGATGAGCAGGGGATCCAGCACCCCGTTGACCAGTCCTGCGACCGTCATCACCAGGCTGGGGGTCTTGGTATCCCCGGTAGCCCGGATGGCGGCGTTGCCCACCATGGGCAGTACCAGCATGGGAACCGTCAGGTACCAGATCAGCATGTAATCGTGGATCAGCGAAATCAGTTCGCGACTGGCGCCCAGCAGAGTGAAGAGGGGGTCTATGGTCAGGGCGCCGCCGATGGAGAGCAGACTCACCATGGTTACCGCCAGAAACAGGCTGTCGGTGGTGATGCGTGCCGCCTCTTCATGCTTGCCTTGTCCCAGGGTATGGCCGATCACGGCGGACAATCCGGCCCCGAGCCCCATGGCCAGCGAGGTAACCACGAAAGTTACCGGAAAGGTAAAGCTGATCGCCGCCAGCGCCTGGGTGCCCAGCATGCCAATAAAGAAGGTATCGATCAGGTTGAAGGCCAGAATGGCGACGATGCCGAGGATCATGGGCCCCGTCATCCGGCGCAGTACGACTGGGGCGGGCGCTGTCAGCATGGGGTTGGTGTGGGTCAAGGGCTCGTCTCTACATCTGGCGTTGACGGTTCTGACATGAAAGAGACGGGTTGGCCGGTCCGTTCCATGGTGAGGGCACCGATGAACAATCGAAGGTGCTCATAGTACGTGAAAAAATTTTTTTTGTATTTGCCCTTGAAGGGTTAACAACTCTGCCCCACATCAGGGACATACCTGATTTGGCCCGGAACGGCCATTCCTCAAAGCAACAATGAGACTCATTTTGGGAGAGTTATCGATGAAAATTCGTCCACTGCACGACCGCGTCATTATCAAGCGCATCGAAGCTGAAGCCAAATCCGCCGGCGGTATCGTGTTGACTGGTACTGCGGCTCAGAAGTCCACCCGTGGTGAAGTGCTTGCCGTAGGGACTGGCCGGATCCTGGATAATGGCGATGTCAAAGCGCTGGCCGTCAAGGTCGGTGACAAGGTGATCTTCAACGAAGGTTACGGCGTGAAGACCGAGAAGCTGGATGGCCAGGAGGTACTGATCCTGTCCGAAACCGACATCCTGGCGATTGTCGAAGAGTAATCCATCCTCACTTTTCCCCGAATTGATTTAAGGATTGAAGAAAAATGGCAGCTAAAGACGTTAAGTTTGGTAACGAAGCCCGCATCAAGATGCTGGAAGGCGTAAACATCCTGGCCGATGCCGTCAAGGTCACCCTGGGCCCGAAAGGTCGCAACGTGGTGCTGGACAAGTCCTTCGGCGCTCCGACCATCACCAAGGACGGCGTCTCCGTGGCTCGTGAGATCGAGCTGGAAGACAAGTTCATGAACATGGGCGCCCAGATGGTCAAGGAAGTTGCCTCCAAGGCCAACGATGCTGCCGGTGACGGTACCACTACTGCGACCGTACTGGCCCAGGCCATTGTCAACGAAGGTCTGAAGGCCGTTGCCGCCGGCATGAACCCGATGGATCTGAAGCGTGGTATCGACAAAGCCGTCGTTGCCGCCGTTGCCGAGCTGCAGGCACTGTCCCAGCCGTGCGCTGATGGCAATGCCATCGCTCAGGTAGGTACCATCTCTGCCAACTCCGACGAGAAAGTAGGCAAGCTGATTGCCGAAGCCATGGACAAAGTGGGCCGTGACGGTGTCATCACCGTTGAAGACGGTCAGGGCCTGGAAGACGAGCTGGCAGTGGTTGAAGGTATGCAGTTTGACCGCGGCTACCTGTCCCCTTACTTCATCAACAAGCAAGAGACTGGTTCCGTCGAGCTGGACGATCCCTTCATCCTGCTGGTTGACAAGAAAGTCTCCAACATCCGTGAAATGCTGCCGGTGCTGGAAGGCGTGGCCAAGGCAGGCAAACCCCTTCTGATCATCGCCGAAGACGTCGAAGGCGAAGCGCTGGCGACCCTGGTGGTCAACACCATGCGTGGCATCGTGAAAGTGGCTGCCGTCAAGGCGCCGGGCTTCGGTGACCGTCGCAAGGCCATGCTGCAGGATATCGCCGTACTGACCGGTGGTACCGTGATCTCCGAGGAAGTGGGCATGGAGCTGGAAAAAGCGTCCCTGGAAGATCTGGGCCGTGCCAAGCGCATCGTCATCACCAAAGAGAACACCACCATCATCGATGGTGTGGGTGATGCGAGCGTGATCGAGGGCCGCGTTGCCCAGATCCGCCAGCAGATCGAAGAGACCTCTTCCGACTACGATCGTGAGAAGCTGCAAGAGCGCGTAGCCAAGCTGGCTGGCGGTGTTGCCGTGATCAAGGTTGGCGCAGCCACCGAAGTCGAGATGAAAGAGAAGAAGGCCCGCGTTGAAGATGCCCTGCACGCGACTCGCGCTGCTGTGGAAGAAGGCGTGGTTGCCGGTGGTGGTGTGGCGCTGGTTCGCGTTGCGACCAAGCTGGCCGATCTGCGCGGTGACAACGAAGACCAGAACGTGGGTATCAAGGTTGCCTTGCGCGCCATGGAAGCCCCGCTGCGTCAGATCGTCATCAACGCCGGCGAAGAAGCATCCGTCATTGCCAATGCCGTCAAGAATGGCGAAGGCAACTTCGGTTACAACGCTTACTCCGAGCAGTATGGCGACATGCTGGCCATGGGTATCCTGGATCCGACCAAGGTAACCCGTTCTGCCCTGCAGTTTGCCTCCTCCATCGCCGGTCTGATGATCACCACCGAGTGCATGGTCACCGAACTGCCGAAGAAAGATGCTCCTGCCATGCCTGACATGGGCGGCATGGGTGGCATGGGCATGATGTAATCATTGCTCCCTGTCTGTTTGAGAACGGCTCGCCCAAGGCGGGCCGTTTTTTTATCTACGGCTAAACTGAGTCTGTCTGGATAACAACAAGAGCGAGGTTGATATGAAATTATTGGGATGGATCCCTGTGCTGTATGCGCTGCTTGCACTCCCCGTCGCCGTGGCCGAGCCCCTCTCCGGTCCCGTGATCCTGAGCGTGAGTGGTAATATCAAGTCGGCCGAAGATGTGGGGGGCAAGGTGCAGTTTGATTTGACCAGGCTCCAGGCATTGCCGCAGCACGAGATAGTGACGGGGAATCCATGGGTTGATAAACCGCACACCTATCGTGGTCCCAAGCTTTCTGATGTGTTGGCTGCGGTTGGTGCGGATGGCGACAACATTACCCTGACGGCGTTGAATAGCTATCAAATAGGTATCGAATGGAGCAAAGTGGCCAAGTATGATCCCATACTTGCATGGGAAGATGATGGGGTCGTGATGCGGGTGCGTGACAAGGGGCCCCTCTGGTTCATGCTGCCTCTGGATCAGTATCCCGAGCTGAAACGCTCCGAATATACCGATATGATGATCTGGCAGCTTGGTTCCATCGACATACAACACTGACAGCTGACGCGACAGGAGAAGGGGTGAAAGGAAAGACCAGGGCCTGGCCATTGCTCGTTATTCTGTACATTTCCATCCTGTCGTTTACCGGGAGTACCCTCTACAGCCTGATGCAGATCCAGAATGCGACGAGGGCGATGGAAAAGTATACCTACGATGTCTCCTGGGCCC
>NZ_CP095328.1:747500-3762500 GCF_040581895.1 Aeromonas sp. 19NY04SH05-1
ATCTAGCCATGGGCAGGTTGAAGGTTGAGTAACATCAACTGGAGGACCGAACCCACTAACGTTGCAAAGTTAGGGGATGACCTGTGGCTGGGGGTGAAAGGCCAATCAAACTCGGAGATAGCTGGTTCTCCCCGAAAGCTATTTAGGTAGCGCCTCGGACGAATACTACTGGGGGTAGAGCACTGTTTGGGCTAGGGGGTCATCCCGACTTACCAACCCCATGCAAACTCCGAATACCAGTAAGTAATATCCGGGAGACACACGGCGGGTGCTAACGTCCGTCGTGAAGAGGGAAACAACCCAGACCGCCGGCTAAGGTCCCAAAGTTCTGGTTAAGTGGGAAACGATGTGGGAAGGCTCAGACAGCTAGGATGTTGGCTTAGAAGCAGCCATCATTTAAAGAAAGCGTAATAGCTCACTAGTCGAGTCGGCCTGCGCGGAAGATGTAACGGGGCTCAAACCAGGCACCGAAGCCGCGGATTCACGCTAAGCGTGAGTGGTAGGGGAGCGTTCTGTAAGTCTGCGAAGGTGTGTCGAGAGGCATGCTGGAGATATCAGAAGTGCGAATGCTGACGTAAGTAACGATAAAGGGGGTGAAAAGCCTCCTCGCCGGAAGACCAAGGGTTCCTGTCCAACGTTAATCGGGGCAGGGTGAGTCGACCCCTAAGGCGAGGCCGAAAGGCGTAGTCGATGGGAAGCAGGTTAATATTCCTGCACGACTTGTAATTGCGATGGGGGGACGGAGAAGGCTAGGTGGGCCAGGCGACGGTTGTCCTGGTGAAAGTGCGTAGGCGGTACCTTTAGGTAAATCCGGAGGTGCAACGCTGAGACACGAGACGAACGCACTACGGTGCGGAAGCCATTGATGCCCTGCTTCCAGGAAAAGCCTCTAAGCTTCAGATTACAAGTCATCGTACCCCAAACCGACACAGGTGGTCGGGTAGAGAATACCAAGGCGCTTGAGAGAACTCGGGTGAAGGAACTAGGCAAAATAGTACCGTAACTTCGGGAGAAGGTACGCTCTTGTTGGTGAAGTCCCTTGCGGATGGAGCTGACGGGAGTCGCAGTGACCAGATGGCTGGGACTGTTTATCAAAAACACAGCACTCTGCAAACACGAAAGTGGACGTATAGGGTGTGACACCTGCCCGGTGCCGGAAGGTTAATTGATGGGGTTAGCGCAAGCGAAGCTCTTGATCGAAGCCCCGGTAAACGGCGGCCGTAACTATAACGGTCCTAAGGTAGCGAAATTCCTTGTCGGGTAAGTTCCGACCTGCACGAATGGTGTAACCATGGCCATGCTGTCTCCACCCGAGACTCAGTGAAATCGAATTCGCCGTGAAGATGCGGTGTACCCGCGGCTAGACGGAAAGACCCCGTGAACCTTTACTACAGCTTGGCACTGAACATTGAACCTACATGTGTAGGATAGGTGGGAGGCTTTGAAGGCGTGACGCCAGTTGCGCTGGAGCCGTCCTTGAAATACCACCCTTGTATGTTTGATGTTCTAACGCAGGCCCCTGAATCGGGGTCGCGGACAGTGCCTGGTGGGTAGTTTGACTGGGGCGGTCTCCTCCCAAAGAGTAACGGAGGAGCACGAAGGTTGGCTAATCCTGGTCGGACATCAGGAGGTTAGTGCAATGGCATAAGCCAGCTTAACTGCGAGACGGACAGGTCGAGCAGGTACGAAAGTAGGTCATAGTGATCCGGTGGTTCTGAATGGAATGGCCATCGCTCAACGGATAAAAGGTACTCCGGGGATAACAGGCTGATACCGCCCAAGAGTTCATATCGACGGCGGTGTTTGGCACCTCGATGTCGGCTCATCACATCCTGGGGCTGAAGTCGGTCCCAAGGGTATGGCTGTTCGCCATTTAAAGTGGTACGCGAGCTGGGTTCAGAACGTCGTGAGACAGTTCGGTCCCTATCTGCCGTGGGCGTTGGATGATTGAAGGGAGTTGCTCCTAGTACGAGAGGACCGGAGTGAACGAACCTCTGGTGTTCGGGTTGTCACGCCAGTGGCACTGCCCGGTAGCTAAGTTCGGAATCGATAACCGCTGAAAGCATCTAAGCGGGAAGCGAGCCCTGAGATGAGTCATCCCTGACCCCTTGAGGGTCCTGAAGGGCCGTTGGAGACCACAACGTTGATAGGCGGGGTGTGTAAGTGCAGCGATGCATTGAGCTAACCCGTACTAATTACCCGTGAGGCTTAACCATACAACACCCAAGAAGTGTTCTGGGCCTTGTAGCGAATGAACGAACTACGAATTCAGTGATAATGACAAAGCAAACTAGCTAAGTCGTTATTCACGTCAGCTTTCTGGATTGAAGAATTTGCCTGGCGGCCATAGCGTCGTGGAACCACCTGATCCCATGCCGAACTCAGAAGTGAAACGCGGTAGCGCCGATGGTAGTGTGGCATTCGCCATGCGAGAGTAGGACACTGCCAGGCACCAAACACGAAAAACCCCGCTCACTGAGCGGGGTTTTTTATTGCCTGAAATTCAGTGTTTTCGATGCCCCGCTTCATTCGTTCAGTATCTATTCACGACAGGTATTTGCTGGATATGAAAAGAACAGAATGTGATGCCTCTACCTTTCTTGTGATCCCCGCTCTGGTTTAATTCATCAGTCCACCACGATGGACCAAGGAATCACAATAATTTGAGGAATGGACATATGTTCAAAAGAACAGTAACGATGATACTGGCGGCGGGAACCCTGGTATTGGGCGGTTGTGCATCCAATGGTGGTGCTGAGTCGTCGGCCGGCAATGGCGATTTTGGTGGCAAGTCCATCTACCTGCGAGGGGAGATGAATGACTGGATGGCAACCGATGAGAGCAAGGTGGTCAAGGTGGCCGACAAGCTCTACATGGCCAAGGGCACGCTCAAGAAAGAGTGGGCCCCCTACAAGTTCAAATTTGCTGACTCCGGCTGGAGCTGCGGCACCAACTTCGGCTACAAGAGCCCGAGTGACGGCGTTGCGGTGCTGGGTGGTGAGGCTGTGCCGGTCAATCCCTGCTCCAAGTACGAAGACATGAAATTTTCACCAGAGGTGGACGGGGTCTACGAGTTCTATCTGAATATGGCCGGCGAGACGCCGACCGTATATGTCAAACAGCCCTGAGCTCAGTCTGAACGTTAAATCTTTCAGGAAATGAACCAGTTAAATGCCCCGGTCCAGAAATCTGCTGGCCGGGGCGTTTTTTTAGGATAGAATCAGCGCCCTCATGGCGGCAGGTGTACTATATATTGTGTCATTTTTATTTAAAGTCACTATTGGTTGTGTTTTCTGCCGCACGGTGACCTAGATGCATTCATATAAGGTTGATTGAATATGGCTAAATCCGAACCGGTACTGGCGAGTGAAACCGGCTCTCGCCTTATCCCCTTGCAAGAGACCTCTCTCGAAATCTGGGATAGCAAGTATCGCCTCAAGAACAAGGATGGCGTGCCCGTCGATGGTAGCATCGATGACACCTACCAGCGGGTGGCCCGAGCCCTGGCCGAGCAGGAGCAGGATCCGGCGGCCTGGTATGAGCCCTTCTTGTGGGCGCTGCGCAATGGTGCCATTCCGGCTGGCCGCATCACCTCCAACGCGGGGGCCTTCGAGCACAAGCCGGCAACCTCGACCATCAACTGCACCGTCTCCGGCACCATCGAAGATTCGATGGACGATATCCTCGGCAAGGTCCATGAGGCAGGCCTGACCCTGAAGGCCGGCTGCGGCATTGGCTATGACTTCTCGACCCTGCGTCCGCGCGGTGCTTTTGTCTCCGGCGCCGGTGCCTACACCTCGGGTCCGCTCTCTTTCATGGATATCTATGACAAGATGTGTTTCACCGTGTCGTCTGCCGGTGGTCGTCGTGGTGCCCAGATGGGCACCATGGATATCCGTCATCCTGATGTGATCGAGTTCATCCAGGCCAAGCGGGAAGATGGCCGCCTGCGCCAGTTCAACCTCTCCCTGCTCATCACCGAAGACTTCGTCAAGGCGGTGAAGGAGGATGCTCCCTGGTCGCTTATCTTCCCCTACACCGCCAAAGAGGTAGAGCTGGATGGCATAGCGCTCGACGACCCGGAGCAGGTGGTCTGGGCCGACTGGCCCAACAAGGAAGGGGTGGTTTTCAACGAGCTGGGGCAGGTCGCCTGCAAGGTCTACAAGACCCTGCCTGCCCGCAAGCTGTGGAATGTCATCATGACCTCCACCTACGACTATGCGGAACCCGGTTTCATCCTGATCGACAAGGTCAACCAGATGAACAACAACTGGTTCTGCGAAGAGATCCGCGCCACCAACCCTTGTGGCGAACAGCCTCTACCGCCTTATGGCGCCTGTCTGCTGGGATCGGTTAACCTGACCCGCTTCGTGCGCGATCCCTTCACCGAGCAGGCCGCCTTCGACTGGCCCGCGTTTCGCAAGGTGGTGGCCATCTTCACCCGCATGCTCGACAACGTGGTAGAGATCAACCAGCTGCCGCTGGCCAAGCAGCGCGAGGAGATCGTAAACAAGCGTCGTCACGGCATGGGCTTCCTTGGCTTGGGCTCGACCCTCACCATGCTGCAGATCAAGTATGGCTCTGCCGCCTCCGTCGCCTTCACCGAGCAGGTTTCCCAGGAATTGGCCATGACTGGCTGGCAGGAGTCTCTGCGGCTGGCAAAGGAGAAGGGCCCGGCTCCCATCATGGAGCAGGAGTTCGAGGTGACCGGCAAGATGCTGCGACTGCGTCCCGAGATGGCTGCCGATGGCATCAAGCTGGGCGACAAGGTCAAGGGCAAGGTGCTGCATGCACGCTACAGCCGCTACATGCAACAGGTGGCCGAGGTGGATCCCGAGCTCGTTACCGAACTGGCCGAAGTAGGTGGCCGCTTTACTCACCACAGCAGTATTGCGCCGACCGGTACCATCTCGCTGTCGCTGGCCAACAACGCCAGCAATGGCATCGAGCCGAGCTTTGCCCATCACTATTGCCGCAACGTTATCAAGCCGGGCAAGAAGAGCAAGGAGAGCGTGGATGTCTACTCCTTCGAGCTGCTGGCCTACCGTGAGCTGGTGAATCCGGCCGCCATGCCCTATGCCGAGGATGAGGCGAGCCGGCTGCCGGACTACTTCATCACCGCCGATGACATCAGCCCGGCCCAGCATGTGGATATTCAGGCCGCGGCCCAGCGCTGGATCGACTCATCTATCTCCAAAACCGCCAATGTGCCGACCGATTTTCCGTTCGAGCAGTTCAAGGACATCTACATGTATGCCTCGGACTCCGGCCTCAAGGGCTGCACCACCTTCCGCTTCAACCCGGAGGCCTTCCAGGGCGTGCTGGTGAAGGAGAAGGATCTGGAGAACACTCAATACGAGTTCACTCTGGAAGATGGCTCCGTCATCACCGCCAGGGGCAATGAAGAGATCGAATACGACGGCGAGCTGCACACCGCTGCCAACCTCTATGACGCCTTGAAAGAAGGCTATTACGGTAAATTCTGAGAACGACATCATGGTCAAGAAGATCGACAAGAAAATCGTCGCCTACAAGGTGCACACCCGGGATGAGCCACAAGAAGATCTGGCATCGCAGGACGACGTGGTACACATGCACGAAACCGTGCTGCGCCCGGAGCGGCTGATGGGCACCACCTACAAGCTGAAGACGCCGGAACATGTCTCCGAGCACTCGCTGTTTATCACCATTAACGACATCATCCTTAACGAAGGCACTGTTCATGAGACTCGCCGTCCGTTCGAGATCTTCATCAACTCCAAGAGCCTGGAACACTACCAGTGGATCGTGGCGCTGACCCGCATCATCTCGGCAGTGTTTCGCAAGGGCGGGGATGTCACCTTCCTGGTGGAGGAGCTGCGCTCCGTGTTCGACCCCAAGGGCGGTTACTGGAACAAGGGCAAGTATGTTCCCTCCCTCATCGCCGAAATTGGCAACGTGATCGAGACCCACCTCACCGAGATTGGCATGCTCAAGGCCCCCGGGCTGGATGAACACCAGCAGGCGTTTCTGGCCGAGAAGCAGGCGGAACTCCAGGCTGAGCAGAACGAGGAAGCGCAGTCGGCCGGCAATGGCTTCCCGGCCAATGCCGCGCTCTGCTACAAGTGCCACACCAAGGCGCTGGTACTGAAGGATGGCTGCATGACTTGCCTCAACTGCGGCGATTCCAAGTGCGGTTAAGTAGATGAACCAGCAAAGCGACCGGCCACAGTGCCGGTCTTTTTTTTTGCTGCTTTTATGCGCAAACGATCGGGGTGAACAAGCGATTTGTTGCGCGATGGTAAAATCGGGCGTAGCGTTGAAAGTAATAAAACTGTCACGGCCGTGTGGTTTCAATGACATCTGAGATTCACACACGTGGCACCTTCAGTGCCAAGGAGGATGCTTATGGACAATGCTGACCGAAAGCTGTTTATCCTGGATACCAACGTTCTGCTTCACGAACCCCTCGCCATCTACTCCTTCAAAGAGCACGACGTACTGATCCCCATGACGGTGCTGGAGGAGCTCGACAACATCAAGGATCGCCACAAGGATGTCAGCCGTGACGCCCGGGTGGCTATTCGGGCACTGGAGGATGTGTTTCGCGATGCCTCGACCGACGAAATCACCCAGGGCGTTCCTCTGGCCGGTGAGGCCAGTGGCCACATCTGCATCTTCAGCGATCACCATCTGCCCCAGGATGCCGAGGTGTTCACCGACAAGGAAGCCGACAACCGCATCATCAACGCCGCCCTCTATCTGCAAAAGCATGAGATGAAGCGCCAGGTGGTGCTGGTGACCAAGGATATCAACATGCGCCTCAAGGCCAAGGGGGCCGGACTGGCGCACGTGGAGGATTATCGAAGCGATCAGCTGATCGATGATATCCGGCTGCTGGCCAAGGGCTTTCAGGTGGTGCCAGGCAGTTTTTGGGAGCGGGTGGGGGAGTGCGAGAGCGAGACCCACGGCCGCGACACCATTCACGTCATTGATGACAAGCTGCTGGACGGCGTCCACGTCAACCAGTACCTAATCGATGAAGAGAACTTCTTCGCGGCCCGGGTGCTGAGCCACGATGGCCACAAGATCCGCCTCAAGGATCTGGGGCGTGAGCGCCTGCTGTCGCGCAAAGCCTGGGGCGTACATCCCAAAAACGTCTATCAAGGCATGGCGCTGGACGCCCTGCTCGATCCACACATCGATCTGGTGATCCTGACCGGCCCGGCCGGCTGCGGCAAGACCCTGCTGGCCATGGCGGCGGCCCTGGAGCTGGTGATCGAGAAGGGGATCTACGACAAGGTGATCGTCACCCGTAACACCCCGGAAATCGCCGAGAGCATCGGCTTCCTGCCCGGCACTGAAGAAGAGAAGATGATGCCCTGGCTGGCAGCCATCACGGATACCCTGGAGGTGCTGCACAAGCAGGACGAGAACATGAACGGGTCGCTGAGCTACATCATGGAGAAGGCCAACATCCAGTTCAAATCGGTCAACTTCATGCGCGGGCGTAGCATCCAGAACACCTTCGTACTGCTGGATGAGTGCCAGAACCTGACGGCCTCCCAGATCAAGACCATCATCACCCGCTGCGGCGAGGGGACCAAGATCGTCTGCTCCGGCAACCTGGCGCAGATCGATTCCAACTACCTGAGCCCGGTGACCTCGGGTCTGACTTACATAGTCGAGCGATTCAAGGACTTCGATGGCAGTGCCAACATCTTCCTGAACGGGGTAATGCGCAGCAAGCTCGCCTCCTTTGCCGAGGAAAACCTCTGATTGCAGGCGATCTCTGTCCATGCAAAAGGGGAAGCCAGCCGGCTTCCCCTTTTTGATCTCATCGCTGGTTTATTGCCCCAGATAGCGCAGCAGCCCGGGATGATCGCTCTGTTGCAGGATGGTCGGCGTGCCTTGCAGGGCGATGCGTCCCTCGTCGATGAAGAGCACCTGATCGGCGATAAGCTGAGCCTCTTCAGGGCAATGAGGGGGAAACCATCGCTGTTAATTGTTCCTTTATGGTGCGGGAGTACAGCCAAGGTAGCGCAGCAGCCCGGGATGATCGCTCTGTTGCAGGATGGCCGGTGTGCCTTGCAGGGCGATGCGTCCCTCATCGATAAAGAGCACCTGATCGGCGATAAGCTGGGCATCTTCCGGATTGTGGGAAACCATCAACACTGTGATGCCCTGTTCGCAGGCAAGGCGGGCGACTTCGGCCAGCATCTCCCGGCGCAGGGCGGGATCGAGCGCCGAGAAGGGCTCATCCAGCAGCAGCAGAGGCTTGCCCCGCACCAGGGCGCGGGCAAGCCCCACACGTTGTTGCTGACCACCGGATAGCTGCTCCGGCAGACGTGTCAGCATCTCGCCAAGGCCCACTCGTGCAGCGGCATCTCTCACCTGTTCCCGCTGGGCTGGAGTCAGTCTCAGGCCCGGGTGCAGGCCGATGGCGATGTTGTCGAACACCGAGAGGTGCAGGAACAGGTTGTGATCCTGAAATAGGGTGGTGACCGGTCGTTCGGCCGGCCCCAGCGGCAGCAGATCCTGACCGTCGAAGCTGAGGGCGCCAGACTCCACCGGCACGAAACCGGCGATCATCCCGAGCAGGGTCGACTTGCCCGCGCCGCTCGGGCCAATCAGCGCGGTGATCTCCCCCTTCGGCAGCGTTGCCGTGAAGCTCACGTGCCAATCAGGGTAGCTGGTGACGAGGGTATCAATGTTCAGCATTCTTTCTTCCTCAAGGGGTCAGTTCGACCAGCCAGAACAGCCCCAGAAACGGTAACGCAGGAGAGCAAGTTCCTTTGTCGCTCAATGCTCGACATGTTTTCCTCCAAGTCCCCGCTCGACCAGCCAGAACAGGGAAAAACAGAGCATCAGCAGCAGCAGGGCAGTGGCAGCCGCCTCGGTCAGGCGATAGCTACCGAGTTGCTGGTAGAGCAGCCAGGGCAGGGTAGTGAGCTCCTGGCTACCAAACATGGCGATGGCGCCAAGATCCCCCAGCGAGAGGATCATGGAGAGCGCCGCCGCCTGGGCCAGCGGGCGGCGCAGCAGGGGCCACTCCACCAGACGCAGGCGATGCAGGCCGTGTACCCCCAGGCTGTCGGCCAGCCGGTCATACTGGCGTACCACCAGCTGCATGGGAGCGGAGAGAGTGCGTAGCACATAGGGCAGTGCCATCAGGGCGTTGACCAGCACCACCAGCCAGGGACCGAGAGCAAACACGTCGGTGAAGGGCATGAACATGATGAACAGGCCGGTGGAGAGCACCACGGCCGGGATCATCAGGATCATGGAACCGCTGGCTTCCCACAGGGCGGCGGCCCGGCGCTTGTGTTCACGTACCTTGAGGTGACGACTGGTGAGCAGCAGGGCGGCCCCGAGCAGGGTGGCCAGGGTACCCGCCGCGAGCGCGATCAGGATCGACTGGCCACTGGCCTGCCATAGCCGGTTCGAGCTCAGCGCCGTCAGCAGGCCGGGGTGAAAACCGGCCACGACGATGGCCAGCAGTGGCGGCAGGAAGATGGCCAGCCCGCTGAGCAGTGCCAGAGTATCGACCGCGAGCGTGCCAGGCTGGTGGCGGTCTGGGCGCAAGCAGGGGCGGCGTGAGCTCAGACGGTTGGCCGGTGTGGTTTGCAGCTTGTGCTGCAGCAGGAGCAGGGCGGCGGTCAGCAGCAACTGCACCAGCGCCAGTCCGCCGGCGGTGGCGAGATCGAAATCAAAGCGCAGCGCCTGATAGACGGCTACCTCCAGGGTGGTGGACTTGGGGCCGCCGCCGAGGGCCAGTACGGTCGTGAAGCTGGTGAAGCAGAGCATGAAGATTAGGCTCGCCAGACCCGGCAACTGGGCCCGGATCAGCGGCCACTCCAGCAGCCTGAAGATGTGGGAGGAGCGCATGCCGAGCTGGCTGGCGAGGCGCCAGGAGGATTCTGGGATGCTCTCTATGCTCTGCAGAAGGAGGCGCGCCGCCAGCGGCATGTTGAAGAAAACGTGGGCCAACAGGATGCCGAACAGACCGTAGAGGTAGTTGCCGGGATCCAGCCCGAGGGAGCGCAGCAACTGCGGCAGCCAGCCCTGCTTGCCGTGTACCGCGACGATGCCGAAGATGGCGATGATCACCGGCAGCACCAGGGAGAGGCCAAACAGCTTGAGCAGCAGGCGGCGACCGGTAAAACGGCGCCGGGCCAGGGCGCGGGCGACCGGGATGGCGAGCCCGAGGCTCAGCAAAGTGGAGAGCAGCGCCTGCCCGAGGCTGAAACCCAGTACGTGGCGCAGGTAGGGATCGGCCAGCAGGGTGCGAGGGGAGAGCCCCCCGGCCTGCCACAACAGGGCCGCGAGCGGCCCCAGGGACAACAGCAGGATCAGGCCGGTGGCTGCGCTGCCAGGCAGCCACCAGAGAGGGCGAGTTCCTGATTTCACGAAGAGACGATTCACTGGGTGACGGCTTGCAACCACTCGCGGATCCACTCCTTGCGATGGGTGGCGACCTCATCGGCAGTGAAGGCCAGCGGCTTGCTGACGGTGATCATCTGCTCGAATCCTTTGGGCAACGGCATGTCTGTCACCGGATACATCCAGTTGCCGGTGGGGATCTCCTGCTGGAAGGCGGGGCTCACCATGAATTGCAGGAACTGGTTGGCCAGCTTGTCCTGCGCCGTGCTCTTGAGTTTGGCCGCCACTTCAACTTGGCGATAGTGCCCCTCTTCGAACGCGGCTGCCTGATACTGGGGCTTGCTCTCGGCGATGAGATGGTAGGCCGGGGAGGTGGTGTAGGAGAGCACCATGTCAGCCTCGCCATCGAGGAACATGCCATAGGCCTCTGACCAACCCTTGGTGACGGTGACCGTCTTCTTGGCAAGTTGGGCCCAGGCGGCAGGAGCCTGGTCGCCATAGACGCTCTTCATCCACAGCATCAACCCCTGACCCGGGGTGGAAGTGCGGGGATCCTGGTAGATCACCTTGATATCGGGGCGTTCCACCAGCTCTTTCAGGCTCTTGGGCGGTTGCTTGAGCTTCTCCTTGTCGTAGACGAAGGCGAAGTAGCCGTAGTCATAGGGCACGAAGGTGTCATCCTGCCAGCCGCCCGGCACTTTCAGACCATCCAGCTTGATGGTGTGAGGGGCGAACAGGCCGCTCTGCTTGGCTTCACTCAGCAGGGCATCATCCAGCCCCAACACCAGATCGGCCTTGCTGTGTTTGCCTTCCAGTCGCAGCCGGTTGAGGATGGCGACGCCATCTTCCAGCGCCACCAGATTGAGGTTGCAGCCGCACTCCTTCTCGAAGGCCTGCTTGATCTTGGGACCAGGCCCCCATTCGGCGGCGAAGGAGCTGTAGGTGTAAACGGTGAGGGTATCGGCCGCGAAGGCGCTGGCCGAGAGCAGGCTGGTGGCAACCAGCAGCAGGGTTTTCATCGAGGGCACTCCCTGTGAGTCACGAGGTGCCATCGGTATGGTGTTTGGCGATGGCACCTCTGGGGTTGTGAAGTGCCAGCGGATGAGGGCGCCCGCAACGGGAGCCATGCCTCAAATTCCTCCGCCAGCATTATCTGGATCAGGTATACGGGTATAATCTCAGCGGCAAGCCGCACCCCGTTTGAGAAACGAACCGCATTGTATTAACGTTCTTGGGGGGAGGCCAGCACTATGTTTCTGCAGGCCGTCGAGATGGCGCCAGTACAACAGAGGATGCTCGCGTGATAACCAATACCAAGGAAAGACGCGCCTTCCAGCGCATGATCATCAATGCTCCCGTTACCATCTTTCAGCAACAACAGGTGCTGGAGGGGATCTGCCGGGACCTCAGTGCCAACGGCATGGGGATCGCCATTGCCGAATACCGGCTGGATGTAAATCAGCCCATCCGGGTGAGCCTTGCCACCAACAACAACCTGTTGCCCCCCTTCGAAGCCCAGGCCCGCATCATACGGGTACTGGAAGAGGAAGAGGGGCTGCTGCTGGCCGTCGAGTTTCAACCCCTCGGCTGAGCCCTTGTTGATATGACCCATGAATCGACCGGCAACCCGCCGGTCGATTTCATTTTGGCCTCCGTCAGGGGGTTGCCTGCACCGGCTGGATGCTCAGTTGCCCGCTGTCGATCAGCGTCTTGCTGGTCGGCGCTATCTGGCCGGGAGGGAGCTCCGCCGGCCCCGTGGGTTCCAGCAGCAGATAAGTCTGCCCCTGCCAGCTGATGGTCTCATCCCCGGGCTGGGCGGGCAAGTCGACGGCCAGCAGCGCATGACCCGGCACGAAGACCATGGCCTGTTTAAGCTCGGGAAAGAGCTGGGCAAGCAGGGCTGCCATCAGGGTAACCTTGCTGTCGCAGTCGCCGCGATTTTGCATCAGCACTTGGCGCGGCGTGAGAAAGCCCTTGCCCAGCCGTCCCCCCAGATTGTCCAGCTGCAGATAGGGAATGCTCTGGATGAAGGTGAGCATATGGGCCGCCGTTTTCTGGCGCGCCTCCACTTCGGTGCCACCCTCCTGCTTGAGCTGGGCAGCCAGCGGGGCCAGCTCGCCGCGGCTCTCCAGCGCGATGCGCACATGATCCTGTTTGACGGCCAGCTGTCCATCGGGCGGGGTGAAGTATTGAAAGTAGTGCTTGTGCAGCCAGGCCTCTTCGGCCTTGTTGCGCTCGGCTTCCAGCCAGGCCATCGCCTCGCCGGCCTTGTCCGGATTGCGGCTCTTCATGTGCAGCTCGAGTGAGGGGCGGGCCAGGGTAAATTGTACCTCCGGGTATTGCTGGCGTACCTGGCGCAGCAGTCCCTGCAGCACCTCTTCTTGCATTCGTGCCGGGCGGTAAGCGATGAGGGGAGGCAGCTTGCCCGCTTCCAGCCGGTAGGTGAGCTGCTGACGTTCTCCCTTGCTGTCTTGCCAGCCGACATTGTTCTGGCCACCACTGACATTGAAATAGGTTTGTTCGGCGCTGGCCGGCAGCGCAAACAGCAGGGCGGCGAGCAGCGGAACTGGCATGGCTTTCATCGAGACTCCTTTGCAGGTGCGCACTCCCTGGCACCCATGACCGGACAATAAAACGGGGAGCCAAGGCTCCCCGTTGATTCTACTCGTTTTATTGCAATCAGCTCGTCAAATCCAGCTCGGCTGTTTTGCTTCGAAGGCGCTGATGGCGGCCTCGTGCTGCAGAGTCAGGCCGATGGCGTCCAGCCCGTTGAGCAGGCAGTAACGGCGGAATTCGTCGATCTCGAAGCTGAAACTGAGCGCACCGGCCCGCACCTGATTGGCCTCCAAGTCCACTTCGATCTCGATGCCCGGCTGGGCGGCGACCAGCTGGAACAGGGCGTCGACCTCCTCCTCCTTCAGCCGTACCGGCACCATGCCGTTGTTGATGGCGTTGCCGTAGAAGATGTCGGCAAAGCTTGAGGCGATCATGGTCTTGAAGCCGTAATCCGCCAGCGCCCAGGGGGCGTGCTCGCGGCTCGAGCCGCAGCCGAAGTTCTCGCGAGCCAAGAGGATGCTGGCGCCGGCGAATTGTGGCTGGTTCAGCACGAACTCGGGGTTGGGCTGCTGGCCCGCATCGTCCAGAAAGCGCCAATCGTGGAACACGTGCTTGCCAAAACCAGTGCGGTTTACCTTCTGCAGAAACTGCTTCGGAATGATGGCGTCGGTGTCGACGTTGGCGCTGTCGAGGGGGACGACGATCCCTTTATGCTGTTTGAACCCTGTCATCTTGTTCTCCTCGTAATTACAGCGCGCGAATGTCGGCGAAACGGCCGGTAACGGCGGCGGCGGCGGCCATGGCCGGGCTCACCAGGTGGGTACGGCCGGCACGGCCCTGGCGCCCCTCAAAGTTGCGGTTGCTGGTGGATGCGCAGCGCTCGCCTGGCTGCAGGCGATCGTTGTTCATCGCCAGGCACATGGAGCAGCCCGGCAGGCGCCACTCAAAGCCGGCCTCGATGAAGATCTTGTCCAGCCCCTCGGCCTCGGCTTGTGCTTTCACCTGCTCGGAGCCCGGCACCACCAGCGCCTGTACCCCGGCGGCGACCTTGCGGCCACGGGCAATGGCGGCGGCGGCGCGCAGATCCTCGATGCGGCTATTGGTGCAGGAACCGATAAACACCTTGTCGATGGCGACCTCGGTGAGCTTCTGGCCGGCATTGAGCCCCATGTATTCCAGCGCCTTGCGGGCGGATTGCTGCTCGATGAGATCGGCAAAGCTCTCGGGGGAGGGGATGGGGGCATTGACGTCGATCACCTGGCCCGGGTTGGTGCCCCAGGTCACCTGCGGTGCGATATCGGCGGCTTCCAGCACCACTTCGGCGTCGAACTTGGCGCCTTCGTCGCTCTTGAGGCTCTGCCAGTAGGCGATGGCCTGTTCCAGTGCCTCACCTTTGGGAGCGAACTCCTTGCCACGGATATAGTCGATGGTGGTTTGATCGGGGGCAATCATGCCCGCCTTGGCGCCGAGCTCGATGGCCATGTTGCACACCGTCATCCGCCCTTCCATGGTGAGTCCTTCGATGGCCTCACCGGCGAACTCCACCACATAGCCGGTACCGCCGGCGTGGCCGACCTTGCCAATGATGGCGAGCACCACGTCCTTGGCGCTGATCCCCTCGGCCAGCTTGCCGCGTACGCTGATGCGCATGGTCTTGGCGCGCCCCTGTTGCAGGGTCTGGGTGGCCATCACGTGCTCGACCTCGGAGGTGCCGATGCCAAATGCCAGCGATCCGAAGGCGCCGTGGGTGGCGGTGTGGGAGTCGCCGCAGACGATGGTGGTGCCGGGCAGGGTGATGCCGAGCTCGGGGCCCATCACGTGGACGATACCCTGGTACTTGTGGTTCAGGTCATAGAGGCGAACCCCGAACTCCTTGCAGTTGGCGGCCAGGGTCTCCATCTGGATGCGGGCCATCTCGCCGGAGGCGGCGATGTCCTTGGTGGTGGTGGAGACGTTGTGATCCATGGTGGCCCAGGTCAGATCCGGGCGGCGCAGCTGGCGGTTCATGGCGCGCAGGCCGTCGAAGGCCTGCGGGCTGGTCACTTCATGCACCAGGTGGCGGTCGATGTAGATGAGGGGCGTTTCGCCTTCCACTTCCCGCACCACGTGGGCGTCGAATACTTTCTGATAGAGGGTCTTGGCCATTGCTCAGTTTCCTTGTTATCGATTCCGTGGCGTCAGATGCGGGCGGCGATCTGGTCACCCATGGCGGCGGTGCTCTGTACCGGGTGGCGGGCGCTTGCCTGGTGCAGGTCGGCGGTGAAGTAGCCTTCGGCCAGGGTCTGGGCCACGGCCTGCTCAATGGCCTGGGCGGCAGCTTCCTGGCCCAGGCTATAGCGCAGCATCAGGGCGGCGGAGAGGATCTGGGCTATGGGGTTGGCGATGCCCTTGCCAGCGATGTCCGGCGCCGAGCCACCGGCCGGTTCGAACAGGCCGAAACCGGATTCGTTCAGGCTGGCGGAGGGGAGCAGCCCCATGGAGCCGGTGATCATGGCGCATTCGTCGGAGAGGATGTCACCAAACAGGTTGGAGCAGAGCAGCACGTCGAACTGGGACGGATCCTTGATGAGCTGCATGGTGGCGTTGTCGATGTACATGTGATTCAGCGCCACGTCCGGATAGGACTTGGCGACTTGTGTCACCACCTCGCGCCACAGGATGGAGGAGGCGAGGACGTTGGCCTTGTCGATGGAGGTGACCTTGCCCTTGCGTACCTGGGCGGACTCGAAGGCAATCTTGGCGATGCGCTCGATCTCGAAGCGATGGTACACCTCGGTGTCGAATGCCTTCTCGGTGGGGCCTTCACCCTCGCGCCCCTTGGGCTGACCGAAGTAGATGCCACCGGTCAGCTCGCGCACGCAGGCGATGTCGAAACCGCGATCGGAGATGTCGGCGCGCAGCGGCGAAAACTGCTCGAGACCGGTATAAATGCGGGCCGGGCGCAGGTTGCAGAACAGCTTGAAGTGGGCGCGCAGGGGCAAGAGGGCGCCACGCTCCGGCTGATCGTTGGGGGGCAGGTGCTCCCACTTGGGACCACCGACCGAGCCGAACAGCACGGCGTCGGCGGCTTCGCAGCCTTTGATCGTGCTCTGGGGCAGCGGAGTGCCGTGGTTGTCGATGGCGATGCCGCCGACGTCATGGCGATCGTACTCGAGATTGAAGCCGAACTTGGCCTGCACTTTTTCCAGCACCTTGACGGCCTCGGCCATCACTTCCGGGCCAATGCCGTCACCCGGCAATACTGCGATCCGATAACTGCTCATACTGTCTCCGTCTTGATATTGTTATTGCGTTCCATCTGTTCGGCGACCTGGTCGGCGCGCCAGATGCTGTTGATCACATGCAGCAGGGCATGGGCTGATGATTCGATGATGTCGGTGGCCAGTCCCATGCCATGGAATTTGCGTCCCTTGTACTCGGCGACGATATCGACCTGGCCGAGGGCATCTTCCCCTTCCCCCTTGCTCTTGAGGGCGTATTTGTCGATGCGGATCTCGTAACCCGTGATGCGGTTGATGCACTGGTAAACCGCATCCACCGGACCATTGCCGGTGGCCGCCTCGCAGACCAGATCCTGCCCCACCTTGAGCTTGACCGAGGCAGTGGCGAGCACCGAGCTGCCGCTCTGCACCCCGAGGTACTCCAGCTTGAAGTGCTCCGGCTCTTCGTGGATCTGGCTGAAGAAGGCGAGAGCTTCCAGGTCATAGTCGAACACCTGCCCCTTCTTGTCGGCCAGAGTCAGGAACTTGGCGTAGAGATCGTCGAGGCTGTAGCTGCTCTCGGCGTAGCCCATGGACTCCATCCGGTGCTTGATGACGTGTCGGCCGGAGCGGGAGGTCATGTTGAGGTTGTTCTGGGTCAGGCCGATGCTCTCGGGGGTGATGATTTCATAGGTGTTTTTCGCCTTGAGCACGCCATCCTGGTGGATGCCGGAGCTGTGGGAGAAGGCGTTGGCACCGACGATGGCCTTGTTCGGCTGCACCGGCATGTTGCAGAGTTGGCTGACCAGGGTGCTGGTGCGATGAATTTCGCTGTGGCGGATGTTGGTGTGCACCCCGAGCAGGTCGGCGCGGGTTTTGAGGATCATCGCCACCTCTTCCAGCGAACAGTTGCCGGCCCGCTCGCCGATGCCGTTGATGGTGCACTCGATCTGGCGAGCGCCCATCTGCACGGCACCGATGGAGTTGGCCACCGAGAGGCCCAGATCGTCGTGGCAGTGCACCGAGATGATGGCCTGGTCGATGTTGGGTACCCGGTTGAACAGGGTCTGGATGATGCCGGAGAACTCGGTCGGGACCGTATAGCCCACGGTGTCCGGAATGTTGATGGTGCGGGCTCCGGCCTTGATGGCGGCTTCCACCATGCGGCAGAGGTTATCGATCGGGGTGCGGCCCGCATCCTCGCAGGAGAACTCCACGTCATCGGTGTAGCGGCGGGCGTGCTTGATGGCGCCGATCCCCATCTCCAGCACGTCCTCGAAGCTCTTCTTCAGCTTGCTTTCGACATGGATGGAGGAGGTGGAGATAAAGGTGTGGATGCGAAACGCCTCGGCGACTTTGAGCGCCTCACCGGCGGCATCGATGTCTTTTTGCAGAGCCCGGGCGAGGGCACAGACCCGGCTATTCTTGATGTGGCGGGCGATGGTCTGCACCGACTGGAAATCGCCGGGGGAGGAGACCGGGAATCCCACTTCCATGACATCGACACCGAGCCGCTCCAGGGCCTGGGCTATCTGCAGCTTCTCCTTGACCGTCAAACTGGCGGCCAGAGCCTGCTCACCATCACGCAAGGTGGTGTCGAATATGATGACCCGATCTGACATGTGACTTCCCTCTTCCTAAGTTCGGTGACGTGCATCCTGCGGCGGCATAAAAAAACCCGTGCAGGGTGCACGGGTTTTTGTAAATTCCGGCTATACCTGAGCCCGGCTACAAGGATCCCGCGCGAGTCAACGCGATTAGGGAGATTAGTAGTAGCGGGGTGGCAATATGCATGACGGTGTTATTCCTTCCTGTCGGTAACGCCTTTACCAATATCGAGATTTTTATGCTGTGTCAACACGGGCGGCCAGGGGCAATCTGCTGACGTATTTAATCGGATTGTAAAGGATTGCAAATTTCCTTGTCCCATATTCGGCCCATGACTGATTATTCGGTCATTCCTGCTGTACTCGATTCTTTGCACAACCAGATCGACTTATCAGCATTGGCTGAATTATCTGAGGTGTTAAATGGAAAAACGTAGACCTGGTCGTCCGGTCGGGCGTTCTGACATTCGTGACAAACTGCTGGCTGCCGCTCGCGAGCGCTTTCTCTCCACTCCCTACAGCAAGGTCACTACCCGCGAAATCGCCGAGTTGGCCGGCTCCAATCTGGCGATGATCCACTACTACTTCGGCAGCAAAGAGGGCCTCTACAAGGCGGTGCTGGGAGATGTGGCCGAGCCGCTGGAACACGCCTGGCAGGATGAGCACAGCAACCACAGTCTCAACGAGTTGCTCAACACCTACTACCAGGTCATGGCGCCGAACAGCGAGCTGACCTCCGCCATCTCCAGTGCATTGTCGACCGAGAAAAGCCCGGGACGGGATTTTGTGCTGAGTCGTCTGCTGGAGCGCCAGCTGCCCCAGTTTGATGCGCTGCTGGAATCCATGAAGTCCAACGGTGAACTGGGTGACAACCTGGATCCCGAGATGCTGAAGGTCTCCTTCCTCAGCATGATGTGGCAGCCGTTCGTGATGAAGGATCTCTACGAGCAGGTGTTCGGCCTGAAGGTGGATGAGCACTTCATGGCCCGTCTGGCGGATCACAACTGCCGTCTGATGGAAAACGGTCTGCGTGGCAGCCTGAACTAAATACGCCGAGGCATACCGCCTGGCAGTCATCAAAAGGGCCCTTCGGCCCTTTTTTCATAAATCTGTTATCCCCCGTTCAACACCCTGTCATCCCTCTTTCCTACCCTGCCATGAAAGCTCAAGGAAGGAGAGAGTCATGAACAAACTCCAGCAATGGGATCTGCAGGTATGCCGGGTCTGCCTGCTGCATGCCTACAACCGGCCACAGGCAAGAGTCAGTCGGCTGATTTCCCGCACCGGTGATGGCCCGCTTTATGGCGTGCTGGGGGCCTTGCTCTGGTGGCAGGGGGAGCGGGAACTGGTAGGGCAGGTATTGCTCGCCTTTGCCCTCGAGCTGCCACTCTATCTATTGCTGAAAAACAGCCTCAAGCGGCAGCGTCCGGTGGGGCTGCCGGTCTTCATCACCCCCTCTGATCGTTACAGCCTGCCCTCCGGTCACACCGCCGCCGCCTTTCTGATGGCCACCCTGCTGGCCACGGCGTTTCCGCTCTGGGCCCCCCTGCTATTTGGCTGGGCCGCCCTGGTGGGGGCATCCCGATTGTTGCTCGGGGTGCATTATCTCAGCGATCTGGTGGCCGGCGCCCTGCTCGGCGGTGGCTGCGCCATGCTGGTACTGCTCTGGAGTCAGGGATGAGAATACTGTTCGGGGTGCAGGGCACCGGCAATGGCCATATCAGTCGCAGCAGAACCCTGGCCCGGGCTCTGCGCGGCGCCGGGGTCGAGGTGGATTATCTGTTCAGCGGCCGTCCCGCCGACGGCTACTTCGACATGGCGGAGTTTGGCGCCTATCGCGCTTTCTCCGGGCTCACCTTTGTCACTCATGAAGGCAAGGTGTCTCCCTGGCGTACCCTGCTGGCGGCATCGCCGCTCACCTTCTGGCGGGATCTGCACTCCCTTGATTGCCACGAATATGACCTGGTGGTGAGCGATTTTGAGCCTCTCACCGCCCACGCCGCCCGCCGTTATCACAAGCCGAGTCTCACCATCAGTCATCAGGCCAGTTTCAACTGGCCCATCCCCCGCTGGGGAGAAGATGGCCTGAGTCGCCAGCTGATGCGCCACTTCGCCCCCGTTTCCCGGCCGCTCGGATTGCACTGGTTCCATTTCGGGCAACCCCTGTTGCCACCGGTGATCGACCCTCTGGTTGCGGCGCCTGACAACGGCAACATCCTGGTCTATCTCCCCTTCGAGCAGACCGAAGCCATCGCGGCCCTGTTGTTGCGTTTCAGCCAGCAACGCTTCGTCTGCTTTCATCCGGCGATCCGCAACGTCAGTCAATGGCGCAACCTGCGCTTCGAGCCCCCCTCCCGTGAGGGTTTCCTTGAGGTGCTGCGTGGCTGCCGCGGAGTCATCTCCAACGCCGGATTCGAGCTGGCGAGCGAGGCCTTGTCTCTTGGCAAGAAGCTGCTGGTCAAGCCGCTGCACGGCCAGTTCGAGCAGTTGACCAACGGCAAGACGCTGGAGATGATGGGGCTGGCGACCCTGATGGATTGCCTCGACGCCAACCAGGTTCGCCACTGGCTCGACAGCGCCGCCCCGGGAGTGATCAGTTACCCGGATGTGGCGGGCGAGGTGGCACGCTGGCTGGCGGCAGGGGCCGAAGAGAGCGTGCCCGCCCTGTCACGGCGGCTCTGGGCCCGTACCCTGTTTCCGGAAGAGGTCTGCGATCGCCTGAGCGAGCTGGAAGGGGGCGAGAGTTTGTCCGGTTGCTGGTTATCGCAAGTCAGTGTTGTCAACTAGACTGAAAGGCGAGCCGGCAAGATGCGAAGAGGAGGGAAGTAATGCGCTTTACCAATGAAAATGGCGAAACCATGGATCTGGCAGACAACCTGACATTGCATGAACTGCTGGACATGGGCGTCAGTATCTCTGTCAGCGAGGAGACGGATCCGGATCAGCAGATCTGGCTGGCCGAGCCGGAACAGGATCACTGAGTCACCCGCAACGATAAAGCCCACCGATCAATCGGTGGGCTTTTTTATGGCCGTCACTGCCCTCATCGGGACGATCCGCTGGCTTTTCATCGACTTACTTCCCGTTTGTGTTACCGCCATGGTAGCAAACCATTGAATGTTAATAGCCGGTTGAAATCTATGACTGTTTCGGTCAGACAAAGCCGTGGACAAGCGTTCACGGGCAGGTTAAGTTGGTTTTTCACCCGATTCTCGGGTCAATGATGGAAAAATCCTTTTTTTCTGCTGTCGGCGGGGCTGAATTGGCCCGATCTGCATTCAGATAACAACAAGAAACGGATTGGGCTGTGCCGGGAAGCACGGTGCTGTCGACGGGATTCGCTAAACGGAGCAAAGCCTGGAGGGCTTTATCATGGAGATGTTATCAGGCGCCCAGATGGTGGTTAGAGCGCTGGAGGATCAGGGAGTCGAACACGTATTTGGCTACCCGGGTGGTTCGGTGCTCGACATCTACGACGCTCTCTTCGAAAACGGCAAGATGGAGCATGTTCTGGTGCGGCACGAGCAAGCCGCTGTGCACATGGCTGATGGTTACGCCCGTTCCACCGGCAAGGTGGGAACCGTACTGGTGACCTCTGGCCCTGGCGCGACCAACTGCATTACCGGTATTGCCACCGCCTACATGGATTCCATTCCGCTGGTGATCCTCTCCGGCCAGGTGCCGACCAGCATGATCGGCGAGGATGCGTTCCAGGAGACCGACATGATCGGCATCTCCCGCCCGGTGGTGAAGCACAGCTTCCTGTGCAAGAAGGCGAGCGACATTCCCGAGGCCATCAAGAAGGCCTACTACATTGCCGCCAGTGGCCGCCCGGGGCCCGTGGTGGTGGATCTGCCCAAAGACGTGCAGAACCCGAAAGAGAAATTCCCCTACCAGTATCCGGAGACGGTCTCCCTGCGCTCCTACAACCCGACCAAGTCAGGTCACAAAGGCCAGATCAAGCGCGCCGCCAAACTGCTGGTGGAGGCCCAGCGCCCCGTGATGTACGTGGGGGGCGGTGCCATCAACGCCAATGCGGATCATCTGGTAACCAAGCTGGCCGAGCTGTTGAACCTGCCGGTGACCACCACCCTGATGGGGCTGGGGGCCTTCCCGGGTACCCATCCGCAGTTCATCGGCATGCTGGGGATGCACGGCACCTTCGAAGCGAACAAGACCATGCACAACGCGGATCTCATCTTCGCCGTGGGTGCCCGCTTCGATGACCGCGTCACCAACAATGTGGCCAAGTTCTGCCCCAACGCCACCGTGGTGCATATCGACATCGATCCCACCTCCATCTCCAAGACGGTGCAGGCCCATGTACCCATCGTCGGCTCGGTGGAAACCGTGCTGGAGCAGATGCTGGAAGTGATCCGCGAGAACGACTTTGACAACGACAAGCAGGTGATGGCGGACTGGTGGGAGCAGATCAACCAGTGGCGCTCCCGTCACTGCCTCGCCTACGAGACCTCGCCCACCCAGATCAAGCCGCAGCAGGTGATAGAGACCCTCTACAAGGTGACTCAGGGCCAGGCGTTCGTCGCCTCCGACGTGGGCCAGCACCAGATGTTTGCCGCCCTCTACTACCCGTTCGCCAAGCCGCGCCAGTGGATTAACTCCGGCGGCCTCGGCACCATGGGCTTTGGCATTCCGGCCGCCATGGGGGCCCAGTTTGCCAACCCGGATGCGGTGGTCTGCTGCGTCACCGGCGACGGCTCGGTGCAGATGAACATCCAGGAGCTCTCTACCTGCATGCAGTACGGGGTGCCTATCAAGATCATCTCCATCAACAACCGAGCGCTGGGCATGGTCAAGCAGTGGCAGAAGATGTTCTATGGCGGCCGTCACAGCCACTCCTACATGGAATCCCTGCCGGACTTCGTCAAACTGGCGGAAGCCTACGGCCATGTCGGTATCGCGGTGAGCGATCCGGCCGAGCTGGAGAGCGCCATGGAGAAGGCGTTTGCCATGAAGGATCGGCTGGTGTTCATGGACATCTCGGTCGACCCGGATGAGCACGTCTATCCGATGCAGATCAAGTTTGGTGCCATGGACGAGATGTGGCTGAGCAAGACGGAGAGAACCTGATGAGACATATAATTTCCGTTCTGCTGGAGAACGAATCCGGCGCCCTGAGCCGGGTGGTGGGCCTCTTCTCCCAGCGCGGCTACAACATCGAAACCCTGACCGTGGCTCCCACCGAGGATCCCACCCTGTCGCGCATGACCATAGTCACCATGGGGGATGAGCGGGTGCTTGAGCAGATCCAGAAGCAATTGCACAAGCTGGTGGACGTGCTCAAGGTGTGCGATCTCAGCGAAGGGGAGCACATCGAGCGGGAGATCGCGCTGGTGAAGGCGCGCGCCGCCGGTGGTGGTCGCGACGAACTCAAGCGCCTGGCGGATATCTTCCGTGGTCAGATCGTCGATGTAACCCCGGAGCAGTACACGGTGCAGCTGGTGGGCACCAGCGAGAAGCTGGATGCCTTCATCAAGACCGCCGCCCAGACCAACGAGATCATCGAAGTGGTGCGCTCCGGTGTCTGCGGCATCTCCCGCGCCGACAAGGCGCTGCGTCCCTGATGCAGGTGCAAGTCCGCGGAGCAAGATAAAGACACCCATGATACAGGGGGCTCTGCGGAGCCCTCTGCTTTTGGCAATCGGAAAGTAGAGGAGGAGAGATGTTCGGGATCCACGATTTGGCGCTGTTTGTGGTATCGGGTCTGCTGCTCAACATGATGCCGGGGCCGGACTCCCTGCTCATCATGCTGCGCAGCGGTTCGCAGGGGTGGCGGGCCGGTTCGGCGGCGGCCCTGGGGATAGGAACCGGCACCATGATCCATGTGCTGGGGGCCGCCCTTGGTCTCTCGGCCCTGCTCAGCGCCTCGGCCGAGCTGTTCGCCGTGATCAAGCTGGTGGGGGCCCTCTATCTCATCTATCTGGGGATCTCGCTGTTTCGCCAGAAATCGGCCAGGGTCGACAGCACGGGAGTGAGCCTGCCGGCGCTCTCCTATGGCCGCATCTACTGGCAGGGGGTGTTGACCAATGTGCTCAACCCCAAGGTGGCGCTCTTCTTTCTCGCCTTCGTGCCCCAGTTCATCGCGCCGGATTCCCCCGACAAGGCCCTCGCCTTTATCCTGCTCGGCTGCATCTTCAACCTGAACGGTATGATCTGGTGCCACTTTCTGGTCTTCAGCACCGCCTATGCCAGCAACAAGGTGAAGCTGCCGACCAGGATTGGCCGCTGGCTCAACCGGGGTATCGGCACCCTCTTTGTCGGGCTCGGGGTCAAGCTGGCGAGCGAATAGTCAGCCACTCCCTGACCTGGGGCAGGTTATCCCCGGCGACCCTGTGATATGGTCGCTGGGTATTTCCATTCGCGGCCACGGCCTGCCGGCCGCCGACAATCGAGACCCACTAGCACAGATGAACATCGCCCGGCTCAAGAACTTTACCGAGATAGTGAAGAACAACTTCAACATCTCGGCGACGGCGGAGAAGCTCTACACCTCCCAACCCACCCTCAGCAAGCAGATGAAGATGCTGGAAGACGAGCTGGGGCTGGCTCTCTTCACCCGCAAGGGCAAGAACCTCATTGGTCTGACCCCTGCCGGTGAGCAGGTGATGGAGCTGGCCAAGGGAGTGGTGGCCCAGGTGGAGCAGATCAACCAGCTGTCCCTGGGCGAGCAGCTCGCCACCAGCGGGGTGCTGCGCATCGCCACCACCCACACCCAGGCCCGCTACAAGCTGCCCGAAGTGATTACCGAGTTTCACCGCCGCTATCCCGAGGTGGCGATCCATCTTCATCAGGGGGCGCCCGCCCAGCTGGCCCAGATGGTGCAAAGCGGTGACGTGGAGATGGCCATTGCCACCGAGTCCATGTACCTGTTCGACGAGCTGGCCGCCGTGCCCTGTCATCGCTGGGGGCGCAGCGTGGTGGTGCCCCATGGCCACCCGCTCCTTGAGTGCCAGCCCTTGTCCATGGCCGATCTGGCCCGTTACCCTCTGATCACCTATGTGTTCGGTTTCACCGGCCGTTCCAAGATGGACAAGGCTTTCGGTCGCCACGGCCTCTCCCCGAAAATCGTGCTGACCGCCACCGACACCGATGTCATCAAGCATTATGTGCGGCTCGGCATGGGGGTCGGGGTGATCGCCAGCGTCGCTTTTGACGAGGGGGACAGGGAGGATCTGGTCTGCCTCAATATCGATCATCTGATCGCCTCGAGTGCCACCCACGTTTGCCTGCGCAAGCATGTGCACCTGCGCGATTACATGTATGACTTCATTCACCTCTATGCCCCCCATATCAGCCGGGAGACGGTACAGCGCCACCTGATGAACCAGCCGTCGGCCATCAATATGGCGGAGCTGCCCTGGCTGTAACGCCGTGTCCGCCATATGGATTTGAATCGCAGAGATAAAAAAAGAGAGGCATTTGCCTCTCTTTTGTTTCAGGGGATGGGACTTTAAGGGCGACGGGTCGCCAGATTGATAAAGATCTGGGCTCCGATCAGCAGGCAATCGTCATCCAGGTAGTAGGGATTCGCGTGCAGATAGTTGCAGATCCCCTTGGCCTGGCAGCCGCTGCCGAGGAAGAACATAGCGCCCTTGCGGCCACGGCAGGCGTTGACCATGTAGCTGAAATCTTCGCTGCCGGTCATCGGCTGACCCTGAGCGTTGATCCCTTCCGCAGGCAGTACGTCGGCGGCGGCCAGCAGCAGGCGCTCGCACGCCTCCTGGTGGTTCTCTACCGCCGGATAACCGGCATAGATCATGCTGGTCTTGAAGCCGCGCAGTTCGCTCTGGGCCACTATCTCCCTGAAGCTGTTTTTCAGGATCTGGTCGGTTTCGGCGTCCATGGCGCGGATGGTGCCGCGCGCCTGCACATGGTCGGCGATGGCGTTGGGGATGGTGCCGCCGTTGATCATGCCGCAGCCGAACACTGCCGGACTGAACGGACTGGTGCGCTTGGCGACGATATAGTCCATGTCCTCAATGATGCGCACCGCCTCGCGGATGGCGTCCAGCCCCTTGTGGGGAGTGGAGCCGTGGGCCGAGACCCCGTGCACTTCCAGGGTCCAGGCCGAACCCCAGGAGGACATGACGCCGCTGTTGAACTTGATGGTGCCGGTCTCCATGGCGCCGTCGTTGTGCAGGGCATAGACCTCGTCCACCCCCGCCATGCAGCCCAGCTCCACCATCTTCTCGGCGCCCGGCACCCGCATGTCTTCCTCCGCCATCTGGAAGATGACGCGCACATTGTGGGTCAGCCGCTCTTTATGCTCCGCCAGAAATTTCGCCGTGGTCAGGGCGATCGCCATATGGGAGTCGTGACCGCAGTTGTGGGCCATCCCCTCGTGGGTGGACTTGAACGCCACCTCGCTCATGTCGTGCATCTCTAAGCCGTCCATGTCGGCCCGAAAGGCGATGGTGGGCAGGCTCGGGTCTATCACCAGATCCCCGTGAAAGCCGGTGAAGCCCGGGTAGTCGGTGAGGCGGTAGCCAAAGCCTTGCATCAGCTCGCGGCAGTAGGCCGAGGTCTTGAACTCGACGCCGGAAGCCTCGGGGATGGTGTGCAGGTGGTGGCGCACTTCCTGGCTGAAGTCACGCAAGGCCAGCAGGGCCGGTTCAATGTGATAGTGGTTCATCAGATGATCCCTTGAATGGAGAAGCCAAGCTGGGCAACCAGCGACGCGCCGAAGAAGCAACTGGTGGAGACGATCATGAAGATCAGGATCACCTTCCACGACATCTTCTTCAGCTCCTCCAGCTGACCGCCCACCGAGAGACCGGCGAAGGCCAGCAGCGGCACGCAGCAGGAGAGGAAGGAGATCTTGGCCACGGCATCGATAAAGAGGCCGCGCACCGGAGTGTCCGGCAGGCAGATGAGAATGCCGATGATGGTGGCATAGGCAAACGCCGGCAGGGAGGAGGGCAGATAGTGCTTGGCCACCAGAGAGGCAAACACCACCAGCGACATGGCCACGAAGCTGTCACCCATCTGCCAGATCGGCAGGCCAGTGGTCAGAGTCTGGGTAAACATGGCCAGCAGGATCGCCAGAAAGACGAACCGCATATCCATTACGATGCTTCTCATGCTTTCTCTCCTTTCGCAGTCAGAGCAAAGATCTTCTCGGCAAGGGGCAGTCCCAGGTAAGTGAGGGAGAGGGCGCCCAGCGCTGACGAGAGCAGGTTCGAGGCGGCAGCGATGCTCAGCACCTGCTGGGCCAGCGCCTCGTCGAGGCCGTTGATCAGCGCCCCGGAGGCGGCGCTCAGCATGGAGCCTGAGCCCACGCCGGAGCCGGCGGCCAGCGCCAGCGGATGCAGGCCGGTGAGCGGCGCTATGCTGCCGAGCACGCTGAACCAGAGGGTGCCGATGACGGAGCCGCACAGGTAGATGGCGAGCACGCCTATGTACTCCTGGGAACCGGTGCCGAACTTGCCCTGAATGACTGCGACCGAGGGCTCACGGCTGATGGAGGAGCAGGCCCCGATGGCGCGGCGGCCGAAACCGAACTTCACCGCCAGCGGAATGGCGATGAGGATGGGCAGCAGGTTGCCAATCTCCTGCAAAAAGAGCGGTACGCCGACGCTCAGGATCAGTTTCAGGTTGGGGATGATCATCCCCGCATACTGGGTGCCAAGGATCAGCAGGCTGAAGCCCACCATCTTGCCGCAGAACCCTTCCTCTTTTTCGGAGAAGAGCTTGCGCCAGCCGGGGATGCGCTCCTTGACCGGCTTGGCGGAAACAATCATGCCGATGATGACGGCAAAGAGCATGGGCAGGATGGGGATGATGGCGATGCCAATCTTTATCTCCTGTTTGCCTATCAGGTACTGGGCCACAAAGATCAGTATGGCGGTTGCCAATATGCTGACCGTGACCGTCTTGAGGGGGCTGGTTTGCTGCATAGTCTTCTTCTCTTGTTATCCCATGTGTGGCCATCCTCAGGGCGGGCCCGACGGATGGATGATGGAGGCATGATAGGGAGCAGGGGAGGTGAGTAATGTGACCGCCATCAAGCTGGCCATATGGCATTTTTTCATGGGGTATGCCCTTTAACCCTTTGGATACCAAGGGTTAAATCCAGTGACACATCAGCGTGACAGGCGTGGGTACAAGAGGGGGGCCATCGGATGGATGGCCCACGGGAGAGGCTTATCGTTCGAGCGGCTTGAGCCGGGTGCTGCGCAGCAGCAGGGGGAGCTGGTAGAGCACCAGGGCACCCAGCACCAGCCCGGCGCCAGCCAGTTTGTTGCCACCGAGCGGCTCGCCATAGAAGAGGGTGCTGAGGATCAGGGTCCAGACCGGTTCGAGCAGCATCATCAGGGCGGCGTGGGCCGTGGTCATCCTGCTCAGGGCGTGGGTGAGCAGCCAGTAGCGCAGGGTGGTGGCGATCAGGACGCTCGCGGCAAACCAGCCCCAGATGCCGTGACTGATGTTGGCGGGCCACTGCTCGGTCAGCAGGGAGAGCAGGGTGCCAAGCAGGCCGGTCACCGCCAGCTGGATGCAGGTGAGCCAGGTGGGGGGAATGGACTGGGCGAAGTGGCGATGGACCGCGAGCTGGATGCCGAGGGTGGCGGCCGCCGCCAGAAACCAGAACAGCGACAAAGAGACGCCCCATTGGGTGCTGCTGGAGAGCAGCAGCAGGCCGGCGATGGCGAGCGGCAGGGTGAGCCAGTAGTGGCGACCCGGTCTGGCCTTGAAGGCAGCCCAGGCGGCGAGCGGCGCCATCAGGGTGGCCACGCTCATGATGAAGGCGCCGCTGCCCAGCGCATCGCTCTGGCTGATGGCGGTGACCCAGAGCAGCAGGCTGGTGCCGAGCAGGGTGCCGCAGCCCGCGGCGCGGATCAGCTGGCCACGGTTGGGGGGCGGTTCGCGCAGCCAGGCGAGCGGCAACAGCAAGAGGGCGGCCAGCAGGAAACGGCTGCCGATAAAGGCGGCGGGAGGGAGTTCGCGGATCGCCTCTTTCGAGAAGAGCCAGCCGGCGGCGGCCAGCAGGGTGACCAGCACCATCAGCAGCAGGGGAGCGCGGTTCATAGAGGGCATCATGATGAAACAGGAGGGGAGAGCATAAAGGAAAGGCGCCGGGTATTGCTACCCGGCGCCTTTCATCTCTGCCGGGCATCGCTTGCACGATGCCCGGCCAGCAATCAGTTCATGCCGTATTATCACACCGCTTGTCTAATGCTGTTTGGTGATGTCTATAAATCGCACCTATCTTATTGATTTATATCGTCTAACTTTCCATGGTTGTCTAAAGTTATCTTAGGGGATATAAGACAAATGTGGGTTCAAAATGGCAATCTCAGATTCAAAACTCAAAGCAATGCTGCGTGGTCACGATGATGATACGCCCAGAAAGGTTGCGGACAGGGATGGGCTATCTGTTCTGTGGAGGAATAGCGGAAAAGTCAGCTTCGTGTACCGCTATCGAATTGTAGGCAAGGCAAAAAACCTGACTCTGGGATCCTATACCGGTCAGGAGGGGGGACTGTCGCTTTCCGAAGCAAGGAAAAAGGCGGCGCAATGTCGAGCTTGGTTGGAAGAGGGCAACGATCCCGCCTTGATGACGCGGATCGGGAAAGATGAAAGGCTGAAGCCTGTCACGGTTAAAGATGCACTCGAGTATTGGCTCTGCCATCACGCTGATAAGAAAAGGTCTAACAGTGAGAAGCATCGCCAGCAATTTGCGAAGTGGGTCTATTCAATCTGGCAAAATCCTGCATCCAAGTTCATTGCGTCGATGTGCACGGCAAGCGGATCCTCAACAAGAAACTCAAACGCGAGCAGGTGGTGCCGTTCTTCAGCGACCGACCCGCCTGTCTGATTGGCATGGAGGCCTGCGGCAGCGCCCACTTCTGGGCTAACAAACTTCAGGCGCTGGGGCATACCGTCAAGCTGATAGCACCGCAGTTCGTCAAACCTTACGTCAAAACCGACAAGAACGATGCGGCCGATGCCGAAGCCATTTGCGAGGCGATGAGCCGCCCGAACATGTGCTTTGCGCCGATTAAAAACAGCGAACAACTGGCCGTCCTGGCAATGCATCGGGCCCGCCAGGGATTCGTCAAGGCGAGGACCGCGCAGGCAAACCAACTCCGGGGGCTGCTAGCGGAGCACGGTATTATCATCCCCAAGGGCATTCGCCACATCAATCAGCACCTGCTTGACATTCTGGAGGCGGGGGATAATGGGTTGCCAGGGCGGTTTCGTCAGTTACTCGACCGCTTGAGCGCTCACTTCAAGGAGCTCGATAAGCAGGTGAGGGAATTGGACGTTCAGCTCCAAAGTTGGCATCAGGACAGTCCGGCCAGCCAGAAACTGGCGAAGATACCGGGTATCGGTCCACTCACCGCCAGCGCGCTGGTTGCTACCATCGGCGATGCCAAACAGTTTCAGAACGGCCGGCAGTTGGCAGCCTGGCTGGGGTTGGTGCCCAGGCAACACTCCAGCAGCGGCAAGCCAACACTGCTGGGGATCAGCAAGCGCGGCGATACTTATCTGCGCACCCTACTCATCCATGGTGCCCGCAGCCGTGCTGCGGGTGGTGAAGAGCAAGGCACAACACGCAGGTAGTTGGCTGGAGGGGGTCATGGCGCGACGCAATCATAATGTGGCGGCGGTAGCACAGGCCAACAAGACGGCCCGCATCGTCTGGGCTCTACTAGCCAATGATCGAGAATTTGATGCGCAATACGGCACAGGCACAATCCTAGCGGCGTAATGACAAGACAATAGCAGAGGCAGAAAACCACCGATTGCACAGGCAATCATGACGTGATGGCGAGACAGGTCAGACCGTGACTGGCAAAACCCGAGGTATTCAAAGCACTTTCGAGAGCGACAAACTGATAGAGGAGCCAGTCAGCGAATTCCATCAGGGACAGAGGCAGTAGCCTCGATCACAGTCCGGATCTATGGCTGCAATCTCAACCTAACTCACCGTCATCGATTGAAGGCTTGGCAAACCGAGGCGACCATCTATGAATACCCTGGAACTACCTGTCAGACAGCCCCGAGTGTAGCGGTCACCTGGGGCTGGCGAAGTCATGACTTGCTGGCTGATTTGGGAAACAACGCCACGTTTGAGCTCACCGTGACGGGCTGCCGCATCGACCGGGGTAGCCATCAGGCTGACCGTTACTACTACGACCGAACACTGCTGGCCCAAGGCTGGCAGCAAGTACGACACCGAGGAGGATGCCTGGTACTTTGGCATCTGGATTAACACAGAGAAGCTGGAGAGCTTTACCTACGCCGAGGGGGATACCAACCATGTGATGGCGCCAAACGTTGAGGCGTTTCGTGCCGAATTGGCGCGGCTCTACCAGTACCACCCGCAAGCCCCGGCGTTTATCTGTATCAATCGGGAGGTAGGCATCGTGACTCACTACTTATAGTGCTGAGTCGTTCATTCAGGCGGTGTATCACTGTTTAATTAACAAACAAGTCTAGTCATATCCATATAGGAATTTGACTATGCTCAAGTTTTTTGTTTGTCAAAGCTGAATCGAGGTGTGTGGAAAAGTTTGCCGCTGTAGTATGGGGAGCCTATAGGGTCTGGTGCCAAACGGAGTTAGCACTGCTGATTAGAGGCATAGATTCATTTTTTACAACGTTCGGAGTTTTTGAAGATGAAAATTACGGCTAAACGCACAGCTGTTTGTTTAATGGTTTCCGCCAGCCTTATTCTCTCTGGCTGTGCTAGCACTGGGAGCTCGGTGACAGGGAATCAACCGGCAACAGATTCAAGACTTACTAATGGCCAAGAGGCTGAATTTTTTAGTGCGTCTGGATTCCAGGCATGTGCCGTTGCCGCAGGTATGGGGGTTGCAGCTTGCATGCTTTTGAAGTCAGAAGAAAAAACTCAGTGTGCAATAAAAGCGGGTATAGCTGCATGTGGTGTGGCAATGGGGGCAAACTACTATCTTGATTCTCGTCGCGCCGAGTATGCCAATACCACCGATCGTTTGCAGGCAATGAACAACGATATTCAAAAAGACACCGAGGTCGTGGTTGCTCGCACCAATATTGCCAAGCAGGTCATTGCTGACAACAGTAAAACCTTGACCCAAATTGCTAAAAATAAAGACCAAGCGGGTTTTGACAAGGTGGTAGCACAGCGTCAACTCGGCAAAGTCGATGCAGATCTGGCTCAACTTAACAAAGAGTTGACCAATATGCGTAAGAAGGCGACCGAGTACCAACAAGTTGCTAAAAGTGAGCAGAGTGAGGCAACCGAGGCCGAGTTGGCAATGGTCAATGCCAAAGTACTTGAGCTGAACAAGCAGATTGCCGTATTGGAAAAAGAGGTTAATGGCCTCTATGACCAGCGCAGCGCCATCACTGTTGGTTGAATATCGACCATCGCATCATTATCGTTAAGGGGGTGTCAATATCCTGGGTCTATCTGGGTATTGACAGGAAAATGTTATGAAATTTAGAGCCGTCTATCTGAGTAGCTTGCTGGTATTAACGGGTTGTGCTACCACCCCAGCTGATTGCGATCCTGCCAACCGTAGCGCTAGCCTCCTCACAAAAATGAGTTGTGATTCCTCTGGAGCATACCGCCAAAAGGTTAATGACCAAGAGCAACAGCTACAACGAAATCAGGAGCTCAATGCACTGTCGCATCAAATTTTGATCGACATGGAAAGTCGCAAGCAGCATTCAAATACGACTTTGGCACAAGAGCAGGCTGATCAACAGGCACTGAAAGCCTCATTGAGCCAACTAGTTGCCCAACTGAAAGTTAAAGGTGGTAAGCAAGCAGGTCTACAGCGGCAGATCAACGCATTGGCGAAAGCAGAACAGCAGTTCACTCCCTCCTCAAATGACAATGCGGCTCAAGTTGCAGCTAAGCGAGAGGAGGCAGCACAACTCGAAGCCAAGGTTAAAGAGCTGAATCAAAGTCTGGGTTATTAGAGCTGATTTTTTAGACCTAGCTTAAGGTCATCTTGGCAGCAGAGTGTTTGTTAGCACGCACTCTTTAGCGTGCTTTTGGATATGAAGTCTCTTTATGCAGCGAATAATATCGGATTTTCCGATTGACGAAAAAACGCTCGAAAATTATGAGCAGAGCCTTGCCGTACTCTGTCGTTATTTTCCTCCCCTCATTACCAGCTTGTTTGCGACGGCGCGTCGTAGCCGCGATGGTAATCTGGAGTGGTGGAGCGAGCGTGAAGGGCAACCCATACTGCTGAATGCGCTCCCTGCTACAGAACAAGCCGTGCTGCAGGAGAAATGTTTGCTTCGCCAAGAGGCGATCCGTCAACTGGCAGGAGAGCTGGCTCGCCGTGGTGAGCCAGTTCATGCCGAGCGACTGCATAACTTGCTCAAGCAGACACCACAACTAGTGTGCTACGGCATCAATGGTGAGCCGGTGTTGGTTCACTGGGGGATCCCGCAACAGCCTGCAGACCCAATTCTGCTAGAAGAACCCACCCCGAGGCTTCACAAGGGACACTGGATTACCGCTAGGCATCATGGCTGTCTGGCTGCGATATTATTGGCGCTGCTACTAGGGATCCTGCTGCTGCGTTGCTGGCCTACGTTATTCCCAGTTGATCTCCCCTCTGACGGTAAGCAGCTAACCGAGTTGACCAAAGAACAGCCCAACGTCAGCCTAGTCAAGCAACACGATTATGGTCGTATTCGGGTCAATCTCAATTGGACTAACCCTAACCCAGACAATGCGATCGATCTGGATGTCGCTGCGTTTGTTCGGCTGAAAAATCAGAAAAAAACCGGGGTTGAAGCGCTCAGTCGTCTGTTTGGTGATTATGACAACGTGCCTTATGTGGCGTTGGAGGGAGATGATCGTAGTGGGGACAACAGTCATGGGGAGTGGTTGCTAATTAACGGCTCTCATTGGCAGCAGATCGATGAGGTGCTGATTTATGCCTTCATTTATAGCGGTGCTTCCAATTGGCAAAATACTCAGGCCACCATCACCATACATATTCCCGGTCAGTCACCCATTACGACGCGCTTGACCGAAGGGGATGAAGACATGCCTGTGAGTGTCATCGCTCGGTTAATTAATGTTGATGGCGCCATCAAAGTTGAACGGATAAACCAGTATTTTGACGATCGAAAGAGCATCGATAAGGCGTTTGGATGGGGGTTGGAGTGGCATTCAACCAAGGGTAAAGGTTGAGCCGTCCTGCTGTCACAAGGGCTGAGTCTCGCAATAACATAATTAGATTTTTTGAGGGTTTATAGATGCAGGATTCCATCCAGGGTCCATTACTGCGCAGTGGTCATAATTCTGCGTTTAAGGCGCTCGGTGAGACCGGTTTCCCTGTCTACCGTATGGCCACTCAATTACGGGAGACCATCCGTCGTCTGGATACGGGGCAGGAGCTTGCACGCCATTTGGCCATTCCGCAAAACCATCAAGGGGGGGATAAAACCGATTGGTACAGTAGTTTTGCGGGAGATGTGATCCCATGGAACAGTGCCACGGAGTCTGAGCGAGCGGCTGCTTATTCGCAGCTTGAATCCTTCAAGTTAGCTGTGCTGGCACTGAGCGAGCAACTGCTGACCACTGATAACAAGGATAGGGGGGGTGATAAACGGGTCTTTGCAAGTTTGCTCAAACAGGTAGTCAATTTTCCGGATCAGGATTTTGTCTATCTGGTTGATGGGGTATTGGTAATCACGTTTTGGGGATTTGTGCACGATAACGACGAACAACGTGACCCGATGCACTGGCTAAAGCCTGTGAGCCCGAGCTTGACTACGCCGGGAGTAGCCGCGAGTGCCCCTGTCGCAGAGCTTGCCCCTGCGTGTGAGATAGTGCCAACAACAGGCGCGGTGCCGGCAATCCCCATGTATGCCCAGCCGGTAACACCGACAATCCAGAGCGCGAGTTGGTGGAGTCGCTGGCGTTGGCGTTGGTTGTTCTGGCCGCTGTTGTTGCTGGCCCTGTTGGCATTATTGCTGTTTGGTTTGCGATCCTGTGCCCCCAGCTTTTCGCTGCCAGGCGTATCATCGATGGGCTTGCCAATACTCAGGGATAGTGCAGTAGCTGTTCCCTCATCAGGGCAAGCGCTGCCCGCTGCGCATGGTCCTGCTGATGTGGCAGCGACAATACCTAGTCGAGCATCAGAGCCGCATACCACGGTGGAGAGCGCCGCTTTAGCGTCAGGCGATCCGCTTACGCCTCCACCAGCCCCCTTGGCTAGCGGTGAGGAGCCTGTGTCAGCAAGCCCCCCGCAAGCTTCGATGCCGAGCGCAACTGCAGACCTAGAGCCGCCCACATTACCGCCAGCAAGTCCCCCTAGCACTGATGTCGCACATCCGGTACCTCAAGGTAAGGAGCTGACGATACCGCCGACCATTGCCAATGGACCCGCCCAGTTTTTAGACGGTGACTGGAAAGTTAACGGGGGTATTCAGGACACCCAGACCGGCAAGCCTTTGCAACTGCAATACAGCTTCAAAGAGGGTAAAGGCCAAGTTAGCTTGCGCCAGTCCAATGGGGTTGTGTGCCGGGGCGCGGCTAGCGGTGTAATGAAAGACGGCCAATTGAGTATTAATAATCTGAGGCAAGCGCGGTGTGCAGATGGATCCAGCTATATGATCCCTCAAATCGAATGTAAGCCAGGAACGGACAATGGTACCGATTGCGTGGGCCGCAATGAGGGTGAGCAGCAGTTCCCCATCAAGATGCGCCAGCAAAATCCCTAAGGGCAGGAAGAGATAATCATGTTGCCAGAAATAAAACCATTTGATCGTCAGGTCACCCTGGTGGGTGATTCTGGAATCCAGTTTATGGATTTCGGTCTGACGCTGGGGCGCGAGCAGGCAGGTGAGTTTGTTGAGCTGGCCAGCGGCGTGCTCACTCGTCTACTGTACAACGAAGAGAAGGATTTCCATTTCTTCCAGCCAGGGCCCGACGCCATCGAAAAGGCGCGCGCGAAGTATGATATCGCACTTAAGAGCAGCCTCGAGTTGCTAGACGGGACCTGGCTACCGCTGCCGCTGTTCCGGTTTAATTCTCCCCATTTCTACAACGAGGGACCGATCAACTGGGCACGTTTTCGGTTGGTCAAACTGCAAGAGCCGGACTTGGATGGCCATACCCATCGCCTGACTCTGGCTTTTGATACCCGGATCATGGCCAAGTTGCACGGCTCAGCCGATCTGGGGCCCAATCAAGAAGATGTCAGTGCAGGGGCCACCTTCCAACTTGCCACCTCGACCTATGCCCTTGGTTGGTATTTGACCCAGCCTTGGCTAAAAGAGTGGCTGCTTGAGGTCTTTAATGATGCAAGCCAAGGGCGTGATAGAGAGGAACGGGATAGCGAGATACAGCAACAATACCCAGTTGCACATTACCTTAATCTGCTCTCCTTGTTGGCGAAGCCGGTCGCTGATCAGCAAAGCAAAGAGCCGCCAAGGGTCGAGATACCGCAATTTCGGATCATCGCTAACGGCGAGACCAATGCCATCAAGCCGATCCCGGTGGATCTGGTTCTCGATGTGGGTAACTCTCGTACCTGTGGCATTTTGATTGAGGATCATGGTCAGTCCGGTTCTGGCCTGATGCACAACTATGTGTTGCAACTGCGGGATCTAAACGCCCCTGAACAGGTATATAGCCAGCCCTTCGAGAGTCGCATCGAATTTTCTCAGGCCTTCTTTGGCAAGGATCACTGCTCGGTTCGCAGTGGTCGCCATGATGCATTTCAATGGCCGACCATAGCCCGGATCGGCAATGAGGCTGGCCGTTTGGCCAGCCGCCGTCGCGGCAGTGAAGGGTCGACAGGTCTATCTAGCCCGAAGCGCTACCTCTGGGATGAAAAATTCTATGGTCAGGGCTGGCGCTTCAACTCGGCTTATCAGCAGCACGATACCCATTCGCTGGCAACGGCGGCCCCTTTTGCGAACCTTATCAATGAAAAAGGGGAAGCGCTGCACACCATAGAGGATGAGATGGATCGCATCCCGGTGTTTACGCCCCGCTACTCGCGCAGTGCCTTGATGACCTTTATGCTGGCAGAGGTATTGACCCAGGCGTTGACCCAGATCAACAGCCCGGCGCAGCGAACTCGCCAGGGGCATGCCGGTATTCCGCGTCAGTTGCGCAATATCATTCTCACTGTGCCGCCCGGCATGCCGATGGCCGAACGCTGTATTCTTGATGAACGGATGCACCAGGCCGTCGGGTTGGTGTGGAAGGCGCTGCGCTGGCATCAGGGGGAACAAGACCCTTATCGTCGTCAGGAAGATGGGGATATACAGGATAATATCCAAGTGCCATTGCCCCGCGTCCGAGTGGAGTGGGATGAGGCCTCCTGTGCTCAGCTGGTCTATCTCTATACCGAGATAAACCAGAACTTTGCCGGTCATCCGGAGGAGTTTTTTGCCGCGCTGGGCCGCCCCGATAGAAAGAACCGTGAGAGTATTACCCTAGCCTCCATCGATATTGGGGGCGGCACCACGGATCTGGTCATCACCGATTATGCTCTCGATCGCAGCGGGCAACAGGGGGCTGGTGTCAATGCCCATATCGTGCCACAGCAGCGCTTTCGCGACAGTTTCAAGATAGCGGGGGACGATGTGCTGCTCGATGTTATCCAGCTGTTGGTGCTGCCTGCGCTGGAAACCTCGTTCAAACAGAGTGGTGTTGGCTCGGTTGATACCCTCATGTCGCAGCTTTGTGGTGCCAATAACGTGAGCGCGGCGGAAGCTGTGCTGCGCCAGCAACTCAACTTACAGGTATTTGTCCCGATAGCCCTTGATTTACTCGGTCGCTATGAACAGTACGATCCGCAGGGCTTGGGTGCGAACGTGAGCGAGAGCCTGCGTTATGGCGACTTGGTGCCAGCCAATAACATCAGTGCGGCAGTCGAGGCGTTTGTACAGCGGGAGGTACAAAAAGCGGGCGGCGGCTGTGACTTCAAGCTGCGCGAGGTGCCCATCACCTTCAATGTGGCACAAGTGCATCAGGCACTGCTGTCTGGTCGTTTCAACATCTGCAAGGTGTTGACCGCGTTGTGTGAGGTGATGGCTAACTACCATTGCGACATGCTGCTGTTAACCGGGCGCCCCTCCTTGCTACCGGGCATTCAGGCCTTCATTCGGATGTGTCTGCCATTACCGCCGGGACGCATTTTGCCGCTACATGGTTACCATACTGGCACTTGGTATCCGTTCCACAAGAATGGTCAAATTGATGATCCAAAGAGTACTGCCTCGGTGGGGGCCATGATCACCTTGCTGTGTGCCAATCACAGTATTCCTAACTTCCATTTCCGTACAGCAGCGCTCAAGCCTTACTCCACCATTCGCCATATGGGGATCATCGATCTGCAAAATATCATTCGCGATCACGATGTGACCTACCGTGATATTCAGTCGTTCGAGGGCCAGATCCGGTTGCCGAAGGTTGGCAGTGAAGATACGGATACCCCAGTCTGGATCATGCGCGGTGACTTGCGTCTAGGATATCGCCAGCTTGATGCTGAACGCTGGACCGCCGCCCCCTTCTATACCTTGCGTTTCAGTGATGAGGGTCGAGCCAAATATACCCAGGCTAAGTCTTTGGATGGCAGCTCACCCTATCTGGAGGTCAAGCTGGCCATCGGCAAGGATAACCGGGCCAGGGCATTGGGGCTTATCAGTGACAAGCTGATAGTCAGTGAGGTAGGTAGCAATACTGACAAAACATTTAATAAGCGGGATCTGGAGCTGGAGCTCAACACTATGCCAGATGCCGGACTCATAGATAGCAGACACTGGTTAGATAGCGGGAGTGTAAAACAACAATGAAGCCTCAACAGGAGACCTTAAGTCAGGGGTGGGCGACAATCGAGCGCAGCGCCCAGGATGCACTTGGCTGGGTCGATGTAGTGCGCCATGACTCCCACCGGCTCGATAATGAGGCGGATAAGCTTAACCTCAGTTTGCATCGGGCTCGCAATGTGGCTCACAGCCTCAAGCGAGTGGCGGGGACCCCCATGACGGTGGGTTTTTTCGGCATTTCCCAAGCGGGTAAATCCTATCTGATATCAGCCTTGGCAGCCGGCGGTAATGGTGCGCTGGAGGGGTGCTATGGGGAGCGTAAGGTTGACTTCATCAAAGAGGTGAACCCTGTGGGCGGCGGCAAAGAGGCTACAGGTCTGGTCACGAGGTTTACTCGTGCCAAAACCGCTGCTCCGGTGAAGTACCCCGTGCCCTTACAGCTGTTTAGCGAGATTGACTTAGCCAAGATCCTGGCCAACACCTGGTTCAACGATTTCAACCACGAGCTGCTGAGCTATCAGCTCGATGAGGCGCGTATCGAGGCGCGGTTGCAGCCGTTTGAGCATCGCCCCATCAACCCGGTCGCCAACAATGGTGTCAGCCGTGATGATGTGGTGGCCCTGTGGGACTATTTGAACGGCAGTTTTAGGAAGTCGGTGGAAAAGCTCGAGCATGGCTATTGGCCACGAGTATTACAACTGGCACCCACACTGATGCCCGCTGAGCGGGCAGAGTTGTTCTCCCTGCTATGGGGTGAGCAAACCGAGCTGACTGAGATTTATCGTAACCTGGCAACCAGCCTTGCCAGACTGGGCCATGCCAAGACCGTTTACGCGCCTCTTGATTGCCTGTTGAATCAAGGTAACGGCAGCGTCAGCATCATGAACGTGGACAGTCTCGGCTTGTTGGGTTCAGCCGAGGACAGGACCGTCGAGATCTGTTTCTTGGGGGCGGACGGCCGGCATATGCCAGCCTCGATTGCCCAGGCCCAGCTGGCAGCCCTGACCACCGAGTTGATCTTTCCTATGGTCGAGGGGGCTGCGGGTAGCTTGGTGGAGCAGGTGGATCTACTCGATTTCCCCGGCTACCGAGGTCGCCTCGCAATTAGTAAACTGGAAGAGGCTGCCAGCGCAGGTGGTAGTCCTATTTCTCAGCTGCTGCTACGTGGCAAGGTCGCGTATTTGTTCGAGCGTTATACCGATAATCAGGAGATGAATGCCTTGGTGGTTTGTGCCAGCGCCGCCAAGCAGAGTGATGTGACCAGTGTGGGGCCCGTGTTGACGCGCTGGGTAGAAAAGACCCAGGGCAAGTGTGCCAGTGAGCGGCAGAGCCGCAAACCAGGCTTGTTTTGGGCGTTGACCATGTTTGATATACGGATCAATAGCGGGCTTAACCTGACATCTGCTCAGCTCAAGGAAGGTTGGGATGGCCTGATGCAGCAAACCCTGCTGGAACGTTTTGGCCAATATGAGTGGATCCAGGAGTGGGCTCCGGGGCGCCCATTTAACAACTGTTTCTTGGTGCGCAAGCCTGGCATGCCGGTCCCTTTCTTGAGCATAGACGGTGGGCGAGAAGTGGCTGTCGCACCGCAATATGCTGATGTCTTGCAACAGATGGCGACCTCTTTTGTTGCAGGAAAAGGTGTTGCGCAACATTTGGCTGATCCCGAAGCTGCGTGGACGGCGATGCTGTCGCTCAATGATGGTGGTATGGCCCTGCTTGGACAAGAGCTGAGGGGGGTGGCGCATCTTGAATTCAAGCTTGATCGACTCCAGCAGCAGCTCGACGCCAAGCGCAAAGAGCTGGCGGAACAACTGCTAGGGCGCTGGTATGAGCAAGATGGTGACGGCCAGCTGGCGAAAAAGCGGGAGATAGGCAAGCAGCTTTGGACTGGGCTTGGCGCACGTGTTAACTCCCTTGGTGAGCTCATTAGCCAGCTGGATCTGCCCTCAGCGGAACTGAGCAATATCTACCTCAGTATTCGTGAGGATATCCCCAAGGATGATGGGGGAGAAGCCACCGCAATCTCTCCTTATGGCAGTAGCCCGGCGAACCCGTTTGGGCAGACACCTTTTGGCGCTAGCCCTTTTGATAGCAGCCCATTTACGAGCAATCCTTTCGATCAGGCTGATGTCGCCGTGGTGAACACAGCCGCCAAGGCTGAAGAGCGGGTAGGCCAGGATGATAGCTTCGCCCGTGAGGCATTCAAGGCATGGGTCGCTCATTTGCGGGATCTGCCCACCCGGAAAACCCTGCTGGCTCAGCTCGGTATCGAGACCGAATTGATAGACTTACTTACTGAAGAGTTAGTCACTGCGGCTAACCGTCTGGATCTGGAGGGAACGTTGAAACGAACCCTGGCTGGTCAGGAGCAGGCGGGGGTGCGGCGAGAACAACAGCTTGCACGGCAAGTGATGAAGGCTCAGCTTACATTGCGCGATTTCGTGGCTTGGTTTGGTTTTTTGGCCATGCCACCAGAGAAGGTACCACACAGCTTTGCGGGCACTAAGGGCAAGCTATTTGCCCGTGGTTCAGCAATAGGCCAAAACGAGTTACCTTGCCTGCCTGCCACTCCGCTCAATCCTGCCATGGCGTATTTGGGGGATTGGCTCTCTTCCCTGGTGCTGATCACCCAAGATAACGCGGGCCATAGCGCCACACGGGATATTTCTCACGATCAGAATCAGCGTCTGGGCCAGATCATCCATCAATTAAAACAAGAGTAAGCACCATGCTAGCCAAAATAATTGCTACCGACCCCGCTGTGCCGGGTGAAGCCCAACTACTAATCCGGTTGCGGGGCATCTCCGAGCTGGTGGAGGGGCTCGAATTTTCTCTTCTCAATAATCAGCAGAACTATTTGCAAGAGGGGGGGCTGTGGAGCCCCGCCCCCCACTGGTTTGGCATCAGTGGCGGTTATCCGCTACAAAGCGGCAGCGGCTTTCGGGTGGGTGCTGCGATCGTGGACCCCTTGTTGGTCAACTCAAGCCCAATTCAGATCAACGTCAAGCTGGCTTCTAGTGAAATCCGTCATACCACCTTGCAAGTGGCACGCCAGGCGGTATTCCCCTCCAGTGCTCGAGGCGAGGTGGGTGAATATGGTGGCAGCAGTGTCATTAACTCACCCGAGGTTGATGCTCCTCCAGTGCCAGATTTAGCTCCAGTTGAGGTGCCGGTTGAGATTGAACTGCCAGCCTTCCGTGTGGAACCCGAGATCGAACCAGCGCCCGTGCCGGTGGAGACGCCCTTACTGGCGGCCACTACTGCTGCTCCTAAATCGAAGACTCCGCTGATCCTAGGTGGGGTGGTGCTGTTGCTGCTGATTGGCGCCCTGATCTTCTGGTTTAGCCGCTCAGCAACTGCACCAGTGATCGAGCCTATTGCTGCAACGGCTGTCGAACCGGTGGCGGCAGAACCAGTGGTTAATGAAGCCAGCGGCGAGGCAACTGAGGATGGTTGCAGTGCCGCTAATTTGGCGACGAAGAGCGAATTGGAGTTTGTGCAAGCCTGTATTGCACAGCAGTCGCCAACCGATACCTTATTGGCGGTGATCCAAAGCGCCAAATCAGCCCAGAAATGTGGTGTGGCGCAGCGCCTTTATGCCAACCGTGCGCAGGGGGGAGATAGCAAGGTGGCCCTGGCCTATGCCCGTGAATATGATCCCAAGTTCCACCAGCCGAACGACTGCTTTAAAGAGGCTGATAACGCCACTGCAGCCTATTGGTATGACACAGTACTTCAGGTTGAGCCCGACAATGGCGAGGCCAAACAGCGCTATGAGGAGTTAAGCAAGTGATTGCAGCAACTAGGTCATTGCGCGGCGCGGCAGTACTCATGCTGCTGTTGGGGGGCGCAGGTGCGGCGGCGGCCGAGACAACATCGGAGCATCGTCCATTGTTACAGGAGGGGAAAAAGAGCCTATATCAACGAGTATTGACCACCCCCGGTTGCGAGTTGGTGGCCGAGGCGGGTCAGACGTCTGGGGTGCTGCAACCAGCCTTCAGTAGCTTCTATGTCTATGAGCAGGTCAATGCCAAGGGGGCCGGCTGGGTAAAGGTCGGCCCCGACAGCTATGGCCAGAGCATCGGTTGGTTACCCCAGTCTTGTACTGTGGATTGGAAGATGCAGCTGACTCTGGCTTTCACCAATCCGGCTAACCGAGATCGCCTGCTTTTTTTCAAGGAGCGAGATCAGCTCGATCAGATTCTGGAGGCGGCGGATCCGGTCGCCAAGGTTGCACCGCTGCGCGCTGCGTTGAAGAAGCAGGGCAATGCTGGCGGGGTGCTGGCGCAAGAACCCGAGTACTTTGTCGATCTGCAGCAACAGTTCTATCTGTTACCCATCCTCAGTGGTGAGGAGGTCATGACCGAGGATGGTTTCTACACCCGTTTGCTCAATGTGGCCTCGGTCAGCAAGGCCGAGGCGGCCACTGTTGAACCCAGTGCCAAGGTGAGCCAGCTCAAGGAGTTCAATGCTGCTGTGGTGTTCGTGGTGGATTCCACCATCTCGATGGGGCCTTATATCGAGCGAACTCGGGAGGCCGTGCGCAAGGTCTATGAGCGGATCAACAAGGAAAATCTGGGTCAGCAGGTGAAATTTGGCATGATCTCCTTTCGCTCCAACGCCCAGGCGGTGCCTGGTCTGGAATACACCACCCGCATGTATGCCGATCCTAATGAAATCAAAGATGGTGCCGATTTTTTGAAAAAAGTGGCCGATCTCAAGCAGGCGACCGTTTCGAGCAAGCTGTTCAATGAGGATGCGTATGCAGGTGTGATGCAGGCAATAGACCAGGTCGACTGGAGCCACTTTGGAGCCCGTTATGTGGTGCTGATCACCGATGCAGGTGCGATAGAGGGGGATAACAAGCTCTCTACGACAGGATTGGATGCCAAGCAAATCCGCTTGGAAGCTGCCAACCCAGGTGTGGCGATATATACCCTGCACCTGAAAACGGCGGCGGGTAAGAAAGATCACGCCAAGGCTGCGAGCCAATATCAGGAGCTATCGACTTACAGTGGTACCAATACCTCGCTTTACTATCCGGTCAATGCTGGCGATGTAAACGAGTTTGGTGACAAGGTTGATGCGTTGGCTACCGCCATCACCGAGCAGGTAAAAGCATCCTACTTTGGCGAACCTGCCATCGGCAGCGCCAGTAACGCCACGGAGGATGATTCGCTCACCCCGGAGCAAAAATTGCTGCAAGATACTGCGCTAATCGGTCATGCCATGCAGCTTTCCTACCTCGGCAAGAAGAGTGGAACACAGGCTCCTCTGGTGTTCGAGGCCTGGATCAGTGACCGGGATCTGATCAAGCAGAATATCCCGACCACCGAGGTCAGGGTGCTGCTCACCAAGGGCCAGCTTAGTGATCTTAGCGATGTGGTGAAACAGATTTTGGATGCGGCTAATGAAGGCATGATCTCACCGGCCAAGATGTTCGAGCGCTTGCGCTCGGTGGCTGCGACCATGGGGGCTGATCCCAATCAGCTCAAGCAGTTGGATAATACCAGCATCACGAGTCTGGGGGTGATGGGGGAATACCTTGCCGATCTGCCTTATCGCAGTGATGTACTCAATCTGGATGAGGAGACCTGGAAGAGTTGGGATGGGTTGGCACAGGAGAAGTTTATCCGCACCCTAGCGACCAAGTTGCGCCATTACCAGCGTTACAATGCTGATGTCAGTCGCTGGGTGGCGCTGGCCAAGGATAGCGATCCCCGTGATCATGTCTATCCGGTTCCTCTGGAAATGATGCCCTGATGCTTTGTATCGAAGCTATGAGCATAGTGCGGGGCAGCGGTGAACAGGCCCACAGGGTCTGTTTGCCCTCACTGAACTTGCCTCTGGGGCAGGTGGTCGCCGTGACAGGGGAAAGTGGCTGCGGCAAGAGCACCCTGCTTGAGGTGATTGGGCTGTTACTGACTCCCAGCCGCGTGGGGCGGTTTGAGATGGACTTTACTGATGCAACTCCAGTAGTGGTCAATATTGCACGTTTGCTGGCGGCCAACGATCAAGCGGCGTTAGCCGCTATCCGCGCAGCTAGAATAGGCTTTATGTTGCAAAGCGGTGGTTTGCTGCCCTTTTTGACGGTGAGAGACAATATCCGCTTGCCCTGCCAACTGCTGGGTATCGCAGAAGATGAGCGGTTACTCACGCGGGCCGTCCAGACCCTCAAGTTGGCGGGATTGCTGAACAAGAAACCGGCCCAGCTTTCTATCGGGGAGCGCCAGCGAGTTGCTTTTGTGCGGGCGGTAGCGCATCGACCTAAGCTGTTACTGGCCGATGAGCCTACCGCGTCGCTTGATCCCCACACTGCTAGATTGCTCTTTGCGCTCTTTATCGAGTTAGTTCAAGAGTGGGGCATCGCGGCGCTGGTGGCCTCCCATGATTGGGGGCTGGTCAAGACGTTTGGCTTGCCCTGTCTCAAAGCTAATTTGACGCGGGGAGAAACTCATTTTGCGCTCTCCTAAACGCGGACTACTGCTGCGCTTGGCCATGCAGGATCTTTGGCATGATCGCTCGGTATCGTTTTGTATTATCTCCTCGCTGGTGGCCGTCATCGCCCCTTTACTCCTGATGTTTGGGTTGCGTTATGGGGTGGTAAGCCAGTTGCAGCAGGAGCTTGCGAGAGATCCACGTAATCTGGAGATCCGCATGGTGAGCAGTGGCCACTATTCAGCAGAATGGATCGCTGCCCTGCAGCAAAAATCGGAGGTAGGTTTTGCCATCGGCCAAACCCGATCCCTCAATACCCAAGCCGATTTGCTTAAAGATATGAGCCATTTCATTGAAAATGCGGAGGTGATCCCGACCGATCTTGGGGACCCGCTGCTCGGTGCATTGCAGCCGGGAGGGGAGGATGAGGTGATCCTCAGCTCCGAGGCCGCGCGCCGCTTGGCTGTCCGTGAGGGTGACACTATCCGCTTGCGCGTCATGCGCCAGCTAGACACTCGACGCGAATGGGGAGAGCGCACCCTGACAGTGGGCGCGATATTAGTGCCCACTTATTTCAACCGTCCAGCCCTGTTCGTGCAGCAGTCTTTGCTGCTGGCGCTGGAGTCTTTTCGTGATGGCTATCGTATCCCTATGCTGGGGATCAGCACAGGTCTGCCGTTAACGGACAAACCGCCGATGTTCGCTCGCGCCCGCATTTATGCCAACAGTATTGACCAGGTGGCGGCGCTTGATCTGTGGCTCAAGCAGCAGCGTATCGAGACAGTGAGCCGACTGGCAGATATCGAGAACATAAAGAGTATCAACAGGGTACTTAGCCTCATCTTCAACGTCATCGCTGGCACCGCGCTGATCGGCTGTATTGCCTCCTTGATCGGCGCTTTCCTCGCGAACGTGGATCGCAAGCGCAAGCACATTGCAGTATTGCGCTTACTCGGTTTCACCAGCCCGGCGGTGGGCCTCTACATCATCTTTCAGGGGGTGATCCTGACGCTGCTTGCCTATGGGGGCGGCATTTTGCTCTATCTGAGCGGCAGTGCACTGTTTAATAGGACGCTGGCTAGCAGCCAGAGTACCGAACAGATGATCTGCCGGATCACCCCATTTCATAGCTTATTGGCCCTAATTCTGGCCCTGACGGTGGCCATTCTGGTGGCCATTATTGGCGCGCGACGAGCCATTGCCATTCAACCTGCGGAGAGTCTGCGTGAACTCTAAGAAGACCTTATCCCGGCTCATCATCATGGGATGTGCCCTGTCCAGCGGTAGTGCATTTGCTGAGCCATGGCCAGAGAAAAATTACAATCCCAAACCCGATGCAGAAGATGTGATCCTGCCGATGCCATGCGAGGGATCCATGGCCTTTCGGCGAGTGCAGGTGCCAGTCAGCGGCCCGCTGGAAGACTTACCCATTCAGGTAGGTCAAGACGGTAGCGACTGGGGCTTTGTCGAGCACACTCATCCTGCTTTCATTGCCGGTAGTTTCACTCAGTCAGCTAAGGAGCAGGGCCGCTATTACCTGATGGCTAAATATGAGCTGAGCCAGCTGCAATATCAGGCACTTACCGCAGATACCTGCCCTACACCATCGAAGAAGCTTAGCCTGCCGGCGAGCGGCATAAGCTGGTTTGATGGGGTCGCGGCAACCGATAAATACAATCTTTGGTTGCGACAGCATGCCGCTGACCAGATCCCCAAAGAAGATGGTAAAGCGGGGTTTGTACGCTTGCCGACCGAAATCGAGTGGGAATTTGCTGCTCGTGGCGGGCTCAAGGTCAACAGCGCTGAGTTTCGTGATATTCGTTATCCAATGAATGACCTTAAAGAGCATGAATGGTTTGCTGGGGCTCAGTCAGCCAATGGTCGTTTGCAACTGGTGGGGCTGCTTGCTCCTAACCCGTTGGGCTTGCACGACATGTTGGGCAACGTGGACGAGATGATGTTTGAACCTTTCTACCTCAACAAGCTCGATCGTCAGCATGGTCAGGCAGGTGGTTATGTGGTAAGAGGTGGAAATTACCTTACCGAGCAGGCCGCCTTGCGCAGTGCGGCCCGCAAAGAGGTGAGTTACTACGATGACGATCGTCACTTTACCAGCAAGAGTACCGGACTACGACTGGTGCTAGTTTCTCCCACCATGACCTCGACCAAGCGGGTCAAGAGCATCGAGAGCAGCTGGCGGCAACTGGGAGCAAACAAACCGGCAGGGGAGGCCAGTGATAAGAAGGATGCGGTCAGCGAGCTGAATACACTGGCCTCCGGGGTTGACGATGAGGGGCTCAAGCAGAAACTGAAAAACCTGGAAGGCCAGCTCAGGGCTAGCAACCAAAAGCAGCAGGAAGAGCGTGCACAGTCGATTCGCGCCAGCCTTAACCTCGGTGCCTTTCTTTGCACCAAGTTACAAGATGATGGCAAGTTCTTGGATTTTCTTAGCTCCAACTATGAGCTGCTCTGCAGTGATAAAGCAGATCAAAACTGCGCAGCTCGCAAGACCAAGCTGGATGAGCAAAAAGAACGACTGAGCCAGCTTACTGGCTATTACGCCAGTGGTTTGGTTGAGTCTGCATCCATATATGGTGAGGGGCCAATTAAAGAGCAAGTATCAGTTTTTAATCAAATGCTGACAATTAACAAAAAGCTGAATGGACTTAGACCATTTCTTGCAACTCATTGGGCAAACCAGCAGCGTTATCTACAAAATGGAAAAATTGATGCTGTCATGTGGTTGGAAAACTGTAAGAAGTTGCAATGACTTAATTGAATTTAAAAATGCTCAGCCTTTTTGACCAATAGTGAGGTCATGTTCTGAATTCCAATATCTATGAGTCCCTATGCGAAGGGGTCATCACGCCCCTAAAGGTGAACGGGGATTACCCAATACCAATGGAGAAAATCATGATCCACTTTTTTAACCAAGTATTACGCGTAGTTTTATTTAGTGTTTTGGTAACCGGAGCGGTGGCCACCTTCGCTGCTGATGGTACTTTTGAGATTGAGACCAAGGTGCCTGCAACTCTGAGCGGAAAACTGAGCTATGCCAGCATGAAATTCTGGGTCGAAGTATCAGGGAAAGATGCTGTGGAGCTATGGTTCAACGATGAGGATTACACTGCTCTAATGGAACTTGTGGGAACTCAAGTAGCATTTGATGGCTCTATGGTGACTTACACCAATGGGAGTGTCTATTTTCAGCCCAAGCTGGCAAACGCATTGGCTGGATTTACTGTACGCAAAAATGATGAATTGAACTTTGATGTGCTGCTCAATGGTGAGCTACTGACTCATCACGACAGTTATGCCGGGGTTGATGTGGCCCACCAGTTTGCAATACCCGATGGTAAAGCCGCACTTCTTGAGCTTTTTAGTGGTGGGGTGGCGTGTCCTGTTCTCTATCAATTAGTCATTACCAGGAAAGACTCCCTGACGATGATGTCTGAGGTATTTGGCACTTGTAGTGATCAAGGCAAGCTCAGTTCCTATAGCAACAGTTTTACTCTCGAACTGCCCGGCAATCCTAGTGAGCGTTGGGTATGGGATATCAACAGCCTTATGCTACGTAAGGACTGACAACTGCCATTGAAAAAGCTTCATGAATAGTTCATAGAGCAATTATGTTGGGGCATGAAAAATTCGGTGTTAAAATTGAATGGATTGGAAAGGTACACTCCTGATGAGTGGGATAAATAGATGGTGTTTCGATATTTATAAGCATACATCATCGTATGAGATTTAACTTTCATAAATAATGTTCATATAAAAATGGAGCTTATATGTCAGAGATGGTTTTTTGTCGTGGGTGTGGTAAGGAAATTCACAAAACAGCAACATCATGTCCCCATTGTGGAGCAGTATATGGTGCAAGCAAGAGCCGGATTACTGCCGCTCTACTTGCTTTTTTCCTTGGTGGGATTGGTATTCACAAGTTTTACCTTGGCAAGACCCTGCAAGGGTTTCTATATCTAATCTTTTGCTGGACGTTTATTCCGGCAGTCATCGCCTTCATTGAGTTCGTGATATACATCTGTATGTCTGATGAGAAGTTCGCAGAGAAGTACGCCAAAGTGTAGTCAGGGGGGAGTATCTGAGCCCGCTTGCGCGGCGGGCTTTTTAGGTTCAAGATTTGCCGTTGGCTATGTTCCGATTACGTGTTGCCCCAGTGCCCCAGTGCCTCATGCAAACACGCTTTGATATTTACGCCCCTTTCGTAACGCTCCAGCATCATGCGCCAACCTAGGTAGTTCTTCAGGTAGTGCGTAGCCACGCCATGGAACCGCTCCATCCACTCTTTCCATCGATGGTGATGCCTGTTCACGTGTTGGATGTGATAAGCACCGACCAGTCGTTCGCCCCTTGCAACCACGATGCTTTGGCGGACGTGGCAGTCCCCGTTGCCCCTTGAACGATTCGAGGAAGAAGGTCTCGTCTACCTCAACGATGTCCTCCCCTCTTCCCGGGCGGCCTGATGGGTTGCCATCGCACACTAGAAACGGTGACGCCAGAGGAAAGCTGTGTTTTTGCTGACTCCGCAACGTAGAGATCTTGCGAACGGTCACTCATTCGATAAGGGCTTGCGCATAGTCTTACCAGCACTGGGCTTTGCGCAACCGAGCCATCGGCGTTTTGGTCAGAATGGTGCTGGTGCGCAGGCACAGTTTTCAACGGTAGCGGAGCAGTCCCCGACTCCATCCCTAAGTTACCAGCTGAGCGACATCGGCCTGACAATGTGGGCAGCCACTGCATGCCGGTAACTGAGTATTGAGCGAGGTAATGGGGTATTCCCCCATTTTTAGGAGCACTCAAAAGTAGAGGTCATGCGGCCTGCGCTAGGCGCTGTTTCGGCGTGTAGCCACCCAGTGCCATATTGGGCCGCTCATGGTTATAAACCCACAACCAGTTCGTAGCAAACTCCTGTAGTTCATTCTGTGACTCAAACAGGTATTGGCCCAGCCAGTCGTAACGCACCGTGCGGTTAAAGCGCTCGATGTAGGCATTCTGCTGTGGGTTTCCTGGCTGGATATACCTCAGCACTATTCCCTCCTGCTTCGCCCAGCGCTTGAGCTCTTCGCTGATGTATTCCGGACCATTGTCACAGCGGATTGCAGCCGGTTTGCCCCTCCACCCGATCACTTGCTCCTGCACCCGTTTGACCCGCGAGGCGGGCAAGGAAAAATCCACCTCGATGCACAGTGCTTCGTGGTTGAAATCGTCGATCATATTAAGCAACCGCACCGAGCGGCCATCGCTGAGTTGGTCATGCATGAAGTCCATCGACCAACACAGATTAGGCTGGTCAGGGACTGCCAACGGCTCCGGTTTGGCACGTACCAACCGTTTCGTGGGTTTTATCCGCAGATTGAGCTCCAGCGCCCGATAGATCCGGTATACCCGCTTGTGGTTCCAGCCAAAGCCTTTGACATTGCGCAGGTACAGGAAGCAGAGCCTGAAGCCCCAGTTGCGCTGGTTGGCGGTGAGGCGCAGCAGCCAGTCGGCAATCTCCTGATTTTCATCGGCCAGCACGGGCTGATAGCGATAGCAGCCTTCGCTCACCTTGAACACCTGGCAAGCCAGGCGAATAGAGATGGCGTAGTGAGCCACGGCCTTGGTCGCCATCTCCCGGCGGGCAGATGGCGTCACCACTTTTTTGCCATAGCCTCGGAGATGATCTCGGCCTTGAGGCGCTCCTCGGCATACATCTTCTTGAGGCGGCGGTTCTCGTCCTCCAGCTCCTTGAGACGAGCCATGAGGGAGGCATCCATCCCGTCGAATTTGGAGCGCCACTTGTAGAAGGTAGTGGTGCTGATGCCGTGTTCGCGGCAGAGCTCCGGGACGGGTGAGCCGGCCTCGGCTTGTTTGAGGATGGCGATGATCTGGGTATCGTTAAAACGTGATGTTTTCATGTAGAACCTCCTGCATTCACAGTACGGGAAAATTCTACTTATGAGCACCTCAGTTTTTCGGGGGGATTACCATGGCTTGTGGCGCCATGAGCTCCTGCTGGGCAAGCAGGGTAAGCAGTGGAAAGAGAGACAACAGGTGTTGAAAGGCTAGGGGATCCATGATGGTAGACCATCAAGGTGATGGCCCACTTCAAGATTAGCCTTTCAACACGTAATTGGGGCAGCGCCTTACATTAAGCTTCAATTGGATCATTGTTAATGATGTCTAGTTGAATAGGTGTGGGTTCAAGTGTGGGTTCAAAACTAAAAAAGCACCTCCATTAAAATGGAGGTGCTTTTATTTTCAATAGCTTATGTGTTTTGGCTTAGTTCATGCCGTAACGCTTGAGCTTCTTGCGCAGGGTGCCACGGTTGATACCCATCATCACGGCGGCGCGAGTCTGGTTACCACGGGTGTACTGCATGATCACGTCCAGCATGGGAGCTTCGACTTCGGAGAGAACCATATCGTACAGATCAATCACTTCCTGACCGTTCAACTGGGCCAGGTAGTTACGCAGGGCCTGTTGCACAGAGTCACGCAGGGGGCGCTGGGTCGGCTCGGCAGCGTGATTGTGAGTAGTTGTTACCAATGCATCAGAAGTCAGGGTTTGTTCGAACATATTCGGTCGGCTCTTTAGTTATCTTGTTAACCTAATCCATCGAAATACGCTTCGAGTGCCTCGAGCTGTGCGTCTGCACAATCCAGGGCATTGAAGTGCTTACGGAATTCTCGGCCCGTCTCTTCTTCATCCAGGTACCAGCCCACGTGTTTACGGGCGATGCGTGCTCCCAGATATGCACCATAAAACCGGTGCAGGTTGGTGACATGCTCGTTCATCAGGGTGCGAACCTCTTCCCTCTCGGGAGGCGGCAGCTTGGTGCCCGTCTCAAGAAAATGACGGATTTCCCGGAAAATCCAGGGTCGTCCTTGCGCAGCGCGGCCGATCATCACGGCATCGACACCGGTATAGTCGAGGACATACCGGGCTTTCTCCGGGCTGTTGATGTCGCCATTGGCGACAACAGGAATCGATACGGCCTGCTTAATCGCCCTGATCGTGTCGTACTCCGCTTCGCCTTTGTAGAGGCAGGCGCGGGTGCGACCATGCACGGCAAGGGCCGCGATACCGCAATCTTCGGCGATTCGGGCGATCTCCACGCCATTGCGGTTATCCGGATCCCATCCTGTGCGGATCTTCAAGGTGACAGGAACCTCCACTGCGTCCACCACGGCCCGGCAAATTGCTTTGACTTGGTCTGGGTAACGCAACAGGGCTGAGCCTGCCAGCTTCTTATTCACTTTTTTTGCCGGACACCCCATGTTGATGTCGACGATCTGTGCGCCCTGCTCCACGTTGTAGCGGGCAGCAAACGCCATCATCTCGGGATCGGCTCCGGCAATCTGGACCGATCGCAAACCCCCTTCAGCAGAGTGATCCATTCTCATCCTGGTTTTCTGGGTATCCCAGACATCCGGGTTGGCCAGCAGCATCTCGGAAACGGCCATGCCGGCCCCCAGTCGCAAACAAAGTTCACGAAATGGTCGGTCAGTTACACCGGCCATGGGAGCCACGATCAAGGGGGTTTCAAGCGTGTGGGGACCTATCTGCATTCCACGGTTACCATCGGCTTAGGGCGGCGTATATTACGCATTTTTTAGGCAGGAGAAAAGGTTAGTATTTGAGCGTCAGCCATTTTTTTCTGAAAAAAACGTCGCGCCAAGGCTTGCAAATTCTGGAGTTGTTGAAAAACGGCCAGATTGGGCGGCAAGGATCTCTGTACCATAGGGAGAGCTCCCTTGCATAATTGTCAGTCCACTTGCGAGGCCTGTTTGCGTTATGATGGCGAGCTTCCAAAGAGTAAATACTCCAAACATTTTCATAACAATGCGGGTTGGGGATCTATGACGTCAAGGTTCATCAAATCACTCTGGTCATGCCTGATGGGGGCCATGCTGGGGTCGGCGCAGGCGCAGACCATCAGCTTCAGCGAAGCCTGGACCCGGGTCATCCAGCAGGATGAGGGGCTGGCGGCCGAACAGGCAGGGGTGGAGCGCGCCAAACAGCTGCGAGAGGCGGCCAGGGACATGTATCTGCCCAAGGTGGATGTGGGGGCCAGCTATACCCACCTCGATCAGCCGATGGAGCTCGACATGATGGATCTCAATCCCATCGCCAACCATCCCGAGCTTGGCAAGGTGCTGGCCCCTCTGATGCAGGCCTTCAGGCTCACTCCGGATGACTTCGTCACTCCTCTCACCAAACAGAATGTGGTCACCAGCTCGGTCAAGATGCTGTGGCCACTGTTCACCGGTGGTCGCATCGATGCGGCGCAGGACATTCGCGAGGCCCAGGTGAGCGAGGCACAGCAGCTGCTGGTACTCAAGCAGCAGTCCACCTTCGAAAGCCTCTCCCAGACCTATTTCGGGGTGGTACTGGCCGCCCAGGTGGTGCAGACCAAGCAGGAGATCGAAGACGGGCTGGCTCATCATCTCGATCACGCCAACAAGCTGGAGGCCCAGGGCCAGATCGCCCGGGTCGAACGCCTCTCCGCCCAGTCAGCTTATGATAGGGCACGCATCGATACCCAGAAGGCGCGACGCAGCCTAGAGATCGCCCAGCTGGCCCTCGGCCACATGCTCAAGCTCAAGCAGGCGAACCCGGACAGCGCCCTGTTCGTCAACACGGAACTGCCGCGTCTGGAAGGGCTGGTGAGCCAGACTCTGGAAGTACACCCCGGCCTCAAGCTGCTCAGCGCCAAGAAGGAGCAGGCCAAGGGGATGATCCGGCTGGAGAAGGGCAAGTACGCCCCCGAAGTGTTCCTGTTTGGCAACTACAACCTCTATGAAGATGACTCACTGGCGTCCAAGACCACCCCGGACTGGCTGGTGGGGGTCGGTGTCAGCATGCCGCTGGTGAGCCGCGATGGCCGCTCCGAGACGGTGCAGGCCGCCAAGAGCGCCGAACTGCAGGTCAATCTGCTGCAGGCCAAGACCCGCCAGGATCTGGAATTGCTGGTGGAGAAGACCTGGCGCGAGGCGGCTCAGGGACTGGAGGAGTATCAGTCTCTCTCCTCCACCCAGGCTCTGGCGGAAGAGAACGTGCTGCTGCGGGACAAGGCATTCGGACAGGGGCTCTCCACCTCGCTGGATGTGGTGGATGCTCGCAACCAGCTGGCCGGGGTCAAGACCCAGCGCGCCGCAGCCGCCTATCAGTACGTGGTGTCGCTGGCCCGCCTGCTGGCGCTCTCCGGCCAGATCAACAGTTTCAACCAATATCAGCACGGCCAGGTGATCGAGGTGAACTCATGAGCCTGATGCTGACCGTGGATCTTTTTGTTCGTGTTTCGACCGCCAAGGGTCGCCAGATTGTCGAGGTGAAGTGATGAGCCATCCCCCCATCAAGAAGAAGATGAGCCAGGGTAAACCGCTGTTGTTGCCGCTAGCGCTGGTGATCCTGGTCGGCTGGCTCGGTTGGCGCTTCTGGCTCGCCTATCAGCCTGAGCCGGTCCATCTGCAGGGCCAGATCGAGGCGCAGCAGTATTCGGTCTCCTCCAAGGTACCGGGCCGCATCGACGAGGTGCTGGTGAAGAAGGGGGATCAGCTTGCCAAGGATCAGCTGGTGTTTACCCTGGCGAGTCCCGAGATTGAAGCCAAGCTGAGCCAGGCCAAGGCCGGCGAGGCCGCCGCTGGCGCCCTGGCGTTGGAGGCGGAGAAGGGGGCTCGTGCCCAGCAGATCGCCGCCGCCAAGGATCAGTGGCAGAAGGCCAAGGCCGCCGCCCTGCTGCGGGGCAAGACCTATGAGCGGATCGCCAACCTGCACCGCGATGGCGTGATGCCGCTGCAAAAGCGTGATGAGGCCTGGACCGCCTGGCAAGCCGCCCGCTACACCGAGGGGATGGCCTGGCAGCAATACCAGATGGCGCTGGAAGGGGCGCGGGAAGAGACCAAGATCGCTGCCCGCGAGAAGGCCAAGATGGCGGCGGGCTCGGTGGCCGAGGTGGAGGCCTATCTGGCCGACACCCGCATTGTCAGCCCCCATGCCGGCGAAGTGAGCCAGGTGCTGCTGCGCAGCGGCGAGCTGGCGCCTCAGGGCTTCCCCGTGGTGACCCTGCTCGACATGAACGACGCCTGGGCCCAGTTCCATATCCGCGAGGATCTGCTGCCCCGCTTCCCGGTCGGCACCGAGTTCGACGCCCGCATCCCGGGTCTGGGGGATCAGACGGTGCGCTTCAAGGTGACTCATGTGGCCGTGATGGGGGATTTTGCCACCTGGCGCGCCACCGATACCCGCCAGGGGTTCGACATGAAGAGCTTCCAGGTGGAGGCGCGTCCGCTGCAACCGGTCGACGGGCTGCGGGTCGGCATGAGCGTGCTGGTTGATCTCTGATGGGACGCGAACTTCGGCTGTTGTGGCAGGATCCGTTCAGCCGGGCCCTGATGAGCTGGGTGCCCTTGCTGCTGATGGGGATCCTCTGCTGGATCTTCTCGGCGGGGCTGGCCCGGGATCTCAAGGTGGGGCTGGTGGATCTGGACCAGAGCAGCCTCTCGCGCCAGCTCGCCTTTTCGCTGGATGGCTCGGCGGGGCTCAAGATCGCACGCCAGTTTGACTCCATCGATGCTGGCGCCCGCGCCCTGCGTGGTGGCGACATCTATGCGCTGGTGGTGATCCCGAACCATCTGGAGCGGGATGCCCGCCAGGGCACCCAGCCGCAGGTCACCGTGTTCAACAACGGCCAGTTCATCCTGATCGCCAAGCTGGTCAATTCGGCGCTGGCCCAGGTGGTGGGCACCCTCAACGGTCAGGTGGGTGTGCTCTCCGCCATGGCTGACGGCAAGGCACCCCCCGGGGCGCTCGGGCAGGCGGTGCCCATCAGCAGTCAGGTGACGGCGCTTTACAACCTCAACTCCAGCTATGCCCAGTTTCTGCTGAGCGCCATCCTGCCCGCGGTCTGGCAGATCCTGGTGGTGCTGTTCGGCCTTAATGCCCTGGCCCGTACCGACCGGCTGGGACTGGACTGGACCACCCGCGGCGTCTGGTTCGGGCTCTGGCGCACCCTGTTGCCCCATGTGCTGATTGGCTGGGCCTGGGGGCTGGCCTGGAGCTGGCTGCTGTTCAAGGGCTTTGCCTATCCCATGCACGGCAACTGGGCCGTGCTGGTGGCGGGCCTCGGGCTCGCTTCGGCCGCCTGCGTCACCATGGGGGCCTTCTTCTACGCCATCATCCGGGATCCGGCCCGCGCTCTGTCGCTGGCGGGAGCCTACACAGCGCCCGGCTTCGCCTTCATGGGTGTTACCTTCCCGGTGAGCGCCATGGGGGATTTCGCCCGCTTCTGGCGCAACCTGCTGCCGGTTTCCCACTATGTGGAGCTGCAGATAGGCCAGAGCAACTACGGCCTGCCACTGCAGGCCGCGCTGCCCCAGCTCGGGGCCCTGCTGCTGTTTCTCTTGCCCCTCATTCTGGTGGTGCGTCGATACAGGCAGCAGGCCGAGCTTGCCCGTCAACCTGCCGAGAAGGAGTCGCCGTAATGCTGGGTTTTCGGGATTTGCTGCGCCTCGAGCTGCGCACCCTGCTGGCGGATCGTGCCATCATGCTCACCCTGTTTGGCGGGATCTTCTTCTACTCCTTCCTCTATCCCCAGCCCTATCTGCACCAGCTGCCGCGGGAAGAGGCGGTGGTGCTGGTGGACGAAGATGGCAGCCAGCTTTCGCGCCAGCTGGCGTTCATGGCCGATGCCACCTCCCAGGTCAGGCTGGTGGCGCAGGCCAGCTCCCTTGAGAGGGCGCGCCAGCTGCTGCTGGAGGGCAATGGGAGCGGCATACTGCACATTCCCAGGCACTTCTATCGGGATCTGATGCTGGGCCGGAGCGTCACCCTGAGTTATGCCGGTGATGCCTCCTATTTCCTGGTCTATGGCACCATCGCCGAGGGGCTGGCCCAGGCGGGCGGTACCCTGGCGGCCCAGGTGAAGGTGGCGCGGCTGCTCACCCACGGCGAGGCGCTGCCCCAGGCAAGGATGGGCTGGAACGCGGTGGCCCTCAACGTGGTGCCGGTGTTCAACCCCACTATGGGCTATGTGAACTATGTGGTGCCTGCGGTGTTCGTGCTGATCCTTCACCAGATCCTGCTGATGGGGGCGGGGCTCCTGGGAGCGACCCAGAACCAGCGGGGCCTTCGCGGCGAGACCGGCTACTGGCAGAGTGCGCCCGTGCTCCCCCTGCTGCTGGCGCGCACCCTGGTGACGGTGGGGCTGTTCCTGCTGCCTGTGAGCTACTTCTTCGGCTTCTGCTTCGATTACTACAACATCGCCCGCAACGCCGAGCCGGCGCAGTTGTGGCTCTTCACCCTGCCATTCTTGCTGGCAACCTGTTGGCTGGGTATCGTGCTTGGCGCCCTCTTTACCCGACGCGACATGCCTACCCAGGTGGTGCTCATCTCCTCCCTGCCGCTGGTCTTTCTGGCGGGTTTTATCTGGCCGCTGGAGCTGATACCGGCGCCGCTCAACTGGCTGGCCCAGTGGGTGCCGAGTACGGCGGCCATCGAAGGATTTCTGCGCCTCAACCAGATGGGGGCGGGGTTTGAGCAGGTGGCCTCTTACTGGTGGCAGCTGTGGGGACTGGCGCTGCTCTACGGTACTCTGGCCTGCCTGCTGCTGCGCTGGCGCCAGCGCCAGTTGCCGCTGGCCACTCACGGAGCTGCCCATGGGGCGACCACGGAGAGCGGCGCAACCGGCGGCTAAACGATGCCGGATGGATAACGAAACGGTCAGCCCCTGGGCTGACCGTTTTTTTGGGTTCAGGCGCGCGTGAGCGCGGGATCGGCGATGGCGTAGATCTGGCCCAAGGCGTCCTCATCGAAGAGCAGTCGCAGCCCCTGTGCGGCGACATCGGCACGGCGTACCAGGCCATGCACTTCCCGTCCCTGACTCAATTCGGCAAGACCGGTGGCCTCGCCATCCTGCAGGCCCGCCGGGCGCACTATGGTCCAGGCCAGCGCGCTGGTTTGCAGCCAGCTCTCCGCCAGGCTTTTGAGCCGCACCTCGTGACCGAAGGCGGCGCGAGCCCGCTCTGGCAGATATTGCCAGCTGTCGCCACAGCCGAGGGAGGTGACCAGCAGCAGGCGCCTGAGGCCCTGTTGTTCCATGGTATCGATCACATGGCTGTTGCCGAGATAGTCGACGGGGTCGTGCTGGCGAAAGCTGCCGAGGGTGGAGACAACATGGGCATCCTTGCCAGCGAGCGTGCAGGCTCGTGCCACGGCCCCCATATCCAGCGCATCCCCTTCAACGACGTCGACCCCCTGTGTGCGCAGCTCGGCGGCCATCTCGGGGCTGCGTACCAGCGCCACCACCCGGTGGCCTGCTTGCAGGGCGTGATCGGTAAAGGCGCGGCCCAGCCCGCGGCTGGCTCCGAAGATGAGTGTGGTCGGCATAGATGAGGTTTCCTTCAAAGAAAGGGCTAGCCTAGTGGCTGACTCTTTCGATGTAAATGAGAGCTGTTTTTATTTGTGGGGCAAAAGATAAAAAATGCGAGCCGCTTGGGCTCGCATTTTTGCACGGGCTCAGCCGCGATAGTTGCCGATGCTGGGGCGACGGCTGGGGCCGCTCAGGTGGATATCCACCGGGTTGAAGGCCTTGATCGCCTCGTAGCTGAAGTCACCGATCGCCTGATGCAAGGTCTGGGGCGTGTGGTTGGTGATGATGATGACGCTCTTTGACAGGTTGCGGCGCCGGCGCAGCAGGTGGCCGAGGAAGCTGGACTGGCTCTCCGCCATCTTGGCCCGGTTGGCCGACACTTCATCGATGATCAGTAAGTCCACCTCTTCCAGGGCACGGCGATACTGGTTGCGCTCGTCCTGATCGGGGATCACGTTGAAGAACAGCCGATCGACGATGGAGGCCCACTGCTGGAAGATCACCGACTTTTGGTGGCGCTCGATCAACTCATGGGCCACGGCACCTGCCAGGGTCGATTTGCCGGTGCCATAGTCACCGTAGATCAGCATGCAGCCGCCGCCGCTCTTCTCCCAGTGTTCGAAGCCGCTGATAAAGTAGCGGGCGGTTTCGATGGGATATTGCAACGCCGGATCACCGGCATCCATCTTGTCGAACACCCAGTCCGGGTTGAGGTCGGCCTGGGCGATCAGCTTCTGGATCCGCTCTTGGCGCGCCACCTTCTGCAGCTCGCGCACCTCGGCATTGGCCTTGGCATCGTACTCCTTGCGCAGGGTCTCGTAGTCGTACTGGCTGCCGCCGGTCTCCTGTTGTAGACGGCGAATTCGCTCCAGCAGGCTGCCGACGTGGCGTTTCAGCTCGGGGTCGTGGGCGCGTTGATCCTGCTTGGCCTTGGCAATTTTTTGGCGCTTGGCCTCGATCTCTTCCAGCTCCTGGCGCAGGGGATCGTACGGGTCAGTCATGGAGTGCTCCTTCTGCTTGATCAGGGATGGGGGGACAGGGGGCTGATTTTGCCTGTTGGCGGGGGCCTGTATCAATCATTATCCGGTGCCTCTGCTGCTTGTTGCCCCTGGGCCAGCCGTTTGGCCTCCTCGATCATCTCCTGGGCCCGCCGGCTCGGGCCAGCCTCCGCCGGCGCTGGCGTCACCTGTTGGTAACCCCTCACCTCCGTCGGCTGGCGACGGGCGTAGCGGCGGGTCTTGAGGGCGCGGATGAACTTGAGCATCCACTGGTGCTGGGAATCGAACACCTCGGGGCGCCCCAGCCAGTAGGCGATGAACTCCCCCAAGTCCTCTTCGCTGTAACTGGCATCGATCACTCCGCACAGGCGGGCGAGGGCGGGCAGCTCCTCGTCAGGGCGCCATTGCAGATGCATCTGGAACGGGCGATCAGGCAGCGGACTGCGTACCTTCTGGGCCAGCAGCGGCAACTGGAACGGGCACTGATGATAGTGCTCACTCTCGCTTTGTGCCTCGACTTGCAGGAGGCCCGCCTCCATCAGCTCGTCGAACAGCTCGGTCAGTTGGCGGGCATTGACCTGATAGGAGAAGCCGCAAGGATCACTCGGGTCGACCACAGCCAGCGCCCGGCCAAGCTCGGGGTAGTTGAGCCGGGCCAGCTGATTTTCCAGCACCAGTCTGCGCAGCTGCAGGGTATAGAGGCTGCGGGCCGGGTGGGAGAGTCTGGGATGGGCGAGGGCGCTGTATTCGGCTGGGGTCATGGTCTTCTTCATGCTCTGGAGTAAGGGGTATTATCCCCTATGGTGGGGGCTTGCACAATTCGCCCGGCCGGTGCGGGAAGAGGATATCCTTGATAGAAGGCCCGAGAATCCGGGCTCTTCCTCCCGACGGTCGTGCCACTTAGAAGGCTTCCAGATGAGCTGCCGTTATCTTGAATGGCAAAACCATTTCAAATACAGGGTTTTTGTGAGCAAGCTCGGGATTTGCGACCGTTTCTGACGAACTCGCTTCGGCGTTTTTGCCGATTTGGTCTAGTCTTATTGAGTAAATAACAGATTGACTAATAAGGATTTTATAACAATGTCAACAGCCGGGCTAAGGATCCTGGTGGTGGAGGACGAAGCCGTTTTTCGCCACTCGCTTGTGAGCTATCTGATGGGGGATGGGGCGACCGTTTTCCAGGCCGAGGATGGTATCGAAGGGCTGTCGGCTGCAGCGCTTTATCATCCCGATGTGGTGCTCTGTGATCTGAACATGCCGAATATGGATGGCCATGAGGTGATCGCCTGCCTCTCGGCTCGCAGCCCGGATATTCCGGTGATCGTGATCTCGGCCCAGAGCACCATGGAGGCGGTAGCTGCAGCCCTGCGTGCCGGTGCCCGGGATTACCTGATCAAGCCGCTCGACAATTATGTCCAGCTCGAGCGCAGTATTTCCGAGTGTCTGCACGGCGGTGTCGCACGCAGTCCACAGCTGGAACTGATGGATCATGTCGACTACTTTCGGGCTCACGACAGGGCGGCGACCCGCCTGCTGGCGGGTCTCAAGTCGCCGGGTGTGCAGGAGTGGGGCCCTTGGCAGGTAACATTCAAGGGGAGGGGAGCGCTGTTTCTCTCCGATACCTTCAAGGTGGCTGACAAGCTGCTGATGCTGATCATTGAATTGCCGGTGGCGGGAGCGGATGCGGCGTTTTGCGGCGCCCTGGTGCGTTCTTTGATGAACGTACCTTACCGCCAGTTTCAGCGCGAGGAGAGCCAGTTGCTGGAGCAGCCACACAGGCTGCTCGACTACCTCAATCACCAGCTGATGGAGTCCGGCCTGCGCCACTCGCTGGCCATGGCGGCCCTGCTCTTTGATCAGGAAGATGGTCTGGTCTTTGCCAATGCCGGGTTGACCTCCCCTCACTGGTTGATGCGAGCCGGCGGTTTGCCCCTGGGGCTGATGCGCAGCAGTCGCTATGCCTTGCACAGGCGCAGCTGGCATGAACCGTTCGAGCTGCAATTTCGCAACGAGAGTGGCTGCTCACTCCAGGTGCAGGTTCATCATCACTGAGTGAAAGCGAGCTTGCTCCAATAAAAGAGGGCGTCCCGTGGGACGCCCTCTTTACTTGCGTGATGCCAGCCTGTCAGGCAGTGGCAGATTGCAGTTTCTCGTCGCTTGTGTGCGGCTCTTTGGCCGGACCTTCGGCGCCATGCATCCAGTAGACCAGGCGGTTGGCCATGGCCAGCAGGATCAGGGCACTGATGATGGCAGCAAGCGCGATACCACCGAAGATGGCCAAGGGGCCGGACTCGCCAATAAAGGAACCGATAAGGCCGGCTGCGTAGTTGGCAACCGCGATGAAGCCAAGCCAGGCACCCATCATCAGGGAGGCCAGGCGCAGCGGAGCCAGCTTGGTCACCATGGAGAGGCCGATCGGAGAGAGGCAGAGTTCGCCCAGGGTGTGGAACAGGTAGGCTCCCACCAGCCAGAACATGGAGGTCTTGACGCTCTGATCACCGCCCTGCTCCAACACGGCACCCACCATGAACAGGAAGCCGATGGCCAGGAACAACAGACCCATGGCGAACTTGACCGGCGAGTTCGGCTCTTTTTTGCCGAGCTTGACCCAGATGGCAGCAACGATCGGTGCCAGGGTGATGATGAAGAAGGGGTTCAGGGACTGGAACCAGGCGGTCGGCACTTCGAAGCCACCGATCATCCGGTCAGTGTACTCCTGGGTGTAGAGGTTCATCAGACCACCGGCCTGCTCGAAGCCAGCCCAGAAGATGATGGTGAACAGGCCCAGCACCAGGATAACCTTGATGCGATCCACTTCCTGCTTGGTCAGCGGGGCCTTCTGTCCCTTGTCGCGCAGGGCGGCTGCGCGCTTGGCGGCAGGGATGCGGCCGATATCACCGAGGAAGCGTTGGGCCAGGGTTGCCTGCAACACCAGGGAGATCAGCATGCCGATACCGGCGCCGACGAAGGCAGCTTGCCAGCCATAGGCTGTGGCAGCGGCACCGCAGATCACGCCGGTCAGCAGGGAGCCCAGATTGATCCCCATGTAGAAGATGGTGAAGGCACCATCACGGCGGTGATCGCCCTCTTCATAGAGGTCGCCCACCATGGTGGAGATGTTCGGCTTGAACAGGCCGTTACCGATGATCAGCAGAGCCAGACCGGCGTAGAAGACGGTTACCACCTGATCCGGGAACATGCTGTGCGGCAGTGCCAGCGTGAATTGGCCGAGCGCCATCAGGACGGCGCCGATCAGAATGGCGCGGCGTTGCCCCAGGAAGGTGTCAGCCAGCCAGCCACCGATGAGCGGAGTGATATAAACCAGACCGGTATAGATACCGTAGAGCTTGAGGGCATCTGCCTGATTCCAGCCCAGACCACCGTTGGCAGTCAGGTCGGTCAGATAGAGTACCAGTACGGCACGCATGCCGTAGTAGGAGAATCTCTCCCACAGTTCGGTACTAAAGAGCAAAAAAAGCCCTTTAGGGTGACCTAAAAAGGTCCCTTTTGACGGGTTATTCATTGGAACTTCCACCTGTGTCTTATATTTTTTTAAGTTTTTTATGCAAGGGCGAGAAACACGCCTTAATCCTTATAGAACATGCGTAGATAAATTACAACATTATGATTTGATAGGGTTTTATTTATCAAAGATTGAGAAAGTGTTGCTGAAATGAAAAAGGAGCATCGTTTGATGCTCCTTTAATTTGTCTGTAGATAAGAGATTTATCAGCGATTACAACTGCTTGACGAACTGCTTCAGCCAGCCGATGAACTCGCCGTTAAGTTCGTGATGGCGTACGGCATATTCCACATTCGCCTTCATATAGCCCAATTTGCTGCCGCAATCGTGGCTCTTGCCCTTCATGAAGTAGGCGTTGACCTGCTCGCGCTCCATCAGCATGGCGATGGCGTCGGTCAGCTGGATCTCGTCGCCGGCACCGGCCGGGGTTTTTTCCAGCAGCGGCCAGATGTTGGCAGAGAGTACATAACGGCCGACCACGGCCAGGTTGGAAGGGGCCTCGTCACGGGGCGGTTTCTCGACGATGGCCTGCATCGGCAGTGACATGCCAGCACTCAGCTCTTCACCCTTGATATCGGCGATGCCGTATTTGTCCACCTCGCTCTCTGGAACCGCTTCCACCATGATCTGGCTGATCTGGTTTTCTTCGAACATGTGTACCATCTCGGCCAGGTTGTCCTGTTTCGGGTCGCTGGCGGCCTCGTCGATCAGCACGTCCGGTAGCAGCACGGCGAAGGGGTTGTCTCCGATGAGCGGGTGGGCGCAGAGCACCGCATGGCCCAGGCCTTTGGCCTCGCCCTGGCGCACGTGCATGATGGTGACGTCCTTGGGACAGATCTGTTGCACCTCTTCCAGCAGTTGACGCTTGACCCGCTTCTCGAGAGTTGCCTCCAGTTCGAAGCTCTTGTCGAAGTGGTTTTCGATGGAATTCTTGCTGGAGTGGGTGACCAGCACAATCTCCTTGATACCGGCCGCGATCGCCTCGCGTACCACGTACTGGATCAAGGGCTTGTCGACCACCGGCAGCATCTCTTTCGGGATGGCCTTGGTAGCAGGCAGCATGCGGGTGCCCAGACCGGCTACCGGCAGCACGGCCTTGCGAACAACAAGAGGTGTCTTTTTCATGGAGAGGTGTCCAGGAGGAATAAAGTGGGGCCATGATACCCGAAGAAAAATGGGGCAGCCATAAGCCGCCCCATCTGTAGCTTTTTCATCGGACGTTATTTGACCATCATCATATCCCTGTTGGCTTCCAGCGTGGCCGGGCCGATCCCCGTGACATCTGCCAATTGATCTACAGAGGTAAATTTCCCCTGTTTCTCACGATATTCGAGGATGGCCTGAGCCTTCTTCTCGCCAATACCCTTGAGGGTAGTGAGCTCGGCCAGGGTGGCCGTATTGAGGTTGAGTTTGCCACTCTCCTTGGCGGCGGTTGTGGTAGTGGTTTGCTTGGTCTGCGTCTGTTCGGCTGCCAGCGAGGGTTGGCTGAACAGGGGCAGGGTTGAGAGCAACATCACGGCGGCGAACTTGTGTATCTGCATTTTGCTTCTTCCTTCAATGACTGTTTGCATCAGCATATTGATAGATAGCGCAGCAGCAGAATGCGTCACTGTGATAAATGACAGCGGAGTTATCCGGCACTCTTTTTGAAGATTTGCTATAAGCGTTCTGGAAGTTACCTGATATTGATTTAACTGACTAATTCCAATCTGTTTTTACTGAGGTTTTTGAATCTGAGTTGTTGGGATTCATATTGATCTCAAGTGCGTATTCATGAGACAGCTGATACGGGGTTTCACTGGTGGAAATAAGCGTTGTTGGTATCTTTCACTGGTTGTCAAAAGAGAACCAATAAAAAAGGCTGCTCACCTTGGGTGAGCAGCCTTAATGATCTGTTTTTTCAGAGGGCGGACGATTACTCGGCCTGGGCTGCCTGAATACCGGTCAGGGCGATGGTGTAGACGATGTCGTCAACCAGGGCGCCGCGGGACAGGTCGTTGACCGGCTTGCGCATGCCTTGCAGCATGGGGCCGATGGAGACCAGGTCAGCGGAGCGCTGTACCGCCTTGTAGGTGGTGTTGCCGGTGTTCAGATCCGGGAACACGAACACGGTGGCCTTGCCGGCAACCGGGGAGTTCGGCGCCTTGGACTTGGCCACGTTCTCCATGATGGCCGCGTCGTACTGCAGCGGGCCGTCGATGATGAGGTCGGGGCGCTTGGCCTTGGCCAGCTCGGTCGCCTCGCGCACCTTCTCTACGTCCGCGCCGGCGCCGGAGGTGCCGGTGGAGTAGGAGATCATGGCCACGCGCGGCTCGATGCCGAAAGCGGCAGCGGAGTCGGCGGACTGGATGGCGATCTCGGCCAGCTGCTCGGCAGTGGGATCCGGGTTGATCGCGCAGTCACCGTAGACCAGCACCTGATCCGGCAGCAGCATGAAGAAGATGGAGGAGATCAGGGAAGAGCCCGGGGCGGTCTTGATGATCTGCATCGGCGGACGGATGGTGTTGGCAGTGGTGTGCACCGCGCCGGATACCAGACCGTCGACCTCGTTGCGCTCCAGCATCATGGTACCCAGTACCACGTTGTCTTCCAGCTGTTCGCGGGCAACCACTTCGGTCATGCCCTTGTTCTTGCGCAGCTCGACCAGGCGGGCCACATAACGCTCGCGCACCGCGGCGGCATCGATGATTTCGACGCGGTCGGTCAGCACTACGCCCTGCTGTTCGGCGACACGACGGATCTCTTCCGGGTTACCCAGCAGTACCGGGCGGGCGATGCCACGCTCGGCACAGATGGCGGCAGCCTTGATGGTACGCGGCTCTTCCCCTTCCGGCAGCACGACGCGCTTGTTGGCCTGACGGGCCAGCTCGGTCAGCTGATAACGGAAAGCCGGCGGGCTCAGGCGACGGGAACGGGTGGAGCTGACGGTCAGAGACTCGATCCAGTGCTTGTCGATGTGGCCGGCCACGTAGTCTTGTACCAGCTCGATACGCTCGCGGTCATCTTCCGGAATATCGACGTTGAAGTTCTGCAGGCTGACGGCGGTCTGCCAGGTGTTGGTACCGGTGATCATGATCGGCAGGCCGGTGGCCATGGCCTGTTGGCACAGGGCCATCACCTGGGGTTCCGGATGGTAGTTACCGGTCAGCAGCAGGGCACCCAGCTTGACGCCGTTCATGGCGGAGAGGCAGGCGGAGACGATGACGTCGGAGCGGTCGCCGGAGGTCACCAGCAGGCTGCCCGGGCGGAAGTGCTCGATCATGTTGTGGATGGAGCGGGCGCAGAAGGTCACGGTCTGCAGACGACGGCTGTCCAGCTCGCCCTGGTGCAGGATCTTGGCGGCCAGGTGCTTGGCGAGATCCTTGGCGCGCGGGGCGATCAGCTGGGTATTCCAGGGGATGCAGCCCAGGATGCGCAGCGGGCTCTTGCCAAAGACCTGCAGCACTTCCAGGTTGTGGCCGGTGTCGGCGCCATGGTGGTGGGCTTCGAACATCTCGGTCAGGTCGGGACGGGTTACACCGTGCTCGTCAACCGGGGCGCCGACTTTGTTGATGACGCAGCCCACGATGCGCGGGTTATTGACACCACCGAAGTTAGAGCAGGCCAACTCGATGCGCTCTTTGAGCTTCTGGCTGGAATCGTGGCCCGGGTGGGTGACGAACACCATGTCGGCGTCCAGCGCTTTGGCCACGTCGTAGTTCAGCTTGTTGGCAAACGGCTGCTTGTCGGTCGGCACCATGCCTTCGACCACCAGCACTTCGGCCCCGCTCGCTTTCACGTGCTCTTCGAAGCGGGCCACGATCTCTTCCAGCAGGATGTCGGTGTTGCTGGTGGTGATCATGTTCTCGGCGTAGGAGAGGGCGAACGGCTCGGGCGGATTGATGTTGGCAGCGGCGCGGATAACGGCGGTAGAACGCTCAGGACCGGTTTCACCCGGACGCGGCTGGGCAACCGGTTTGAAGAAGCTGACATTGACACCGTGACGTTCCATGGCGCGAACCACGCCAAGACTCACGGACGTTACGCCGACACCAGTGCCGACCGGGATAAGCATAATAGTGCGTGCCACTTTATACCCCTTGTTCATTTTTTGGGATCAGGAAAAGGCCGCCCGAGGGCGGCCTTGCTTTACAGCGAAATTAGGCGCCGACCAGTTCCAGCGCATCGTGGGCGATGACCCACTCTTCGTTGGTCGGGATAACCAGAGCCTTGGTGGAGCCAGCCTTGGTGATCTCGCCACCCTTGCCGAAACGGGCGGCCAGGTTGGCGTCGTGGTCGACGTCAAAGCCCAGCAGGCCCAGTTTGCCCAGAGTGATTTCACGGATCGGGGCGGAGTTCTCACCGATACCACCGGTGAAGACCACTGCGTCCAGACGACCGTCCATGGCGGCGGCGTAGGCACCGATGTACTTGGCAAGACGGTAGCAGTAGACGTCCATGGCGCGCTTGGCTTCTTCCTTGCTGTCGTAGTTGTCTTCAACGAAACGGCAGTCGGAGGTCACTTCGGTCAAGCCCAGCAGGCCGGATTCCTTAGTTAGCATGGTGTTGATCTGCTCAACGCTCATGCCCAGCTTGTCGTGCAGGAAGAAGATGATGGCCGGGTCCAGATCGCCGGAGCGGGTACCCATCACCAGGCCTTCCAGCGGGGTCAGACCCATGGAGGTGTCGACAGACTTGCCGTTCTTGATGGCGCAGACGGAGCCGCCGTTGCCCAGGTGGCAGTTGATGATGTTCAGCTCTTCCACCGGCTTGTTCAGCTGCTTGGCAGCTTCCAGGCTGATGTAGTAGTGGCTGGTGCCGTGGGCACCGTAGCGACGAATGCCGTTCTCTTTGTAGAGCTTGTACGGCAGGGCGTACAGGAAGGCCTCTTCCGGCATGGTCTGGTGGAAGGCTGTGTCGAACACGGCGACGTTCTTGTCGGCCAGGGCCGGGAACACGCGACGGGCTTCACGAATACCGATCAGGTGAGCCGGGTTGTGCAGCGGTGCGTACGGTACGGCGGCTTCGATGCCGGCGATCACGTCGTCGCAGATCACGACGGAGGAGGTGAAGCGCTCGCCACCGTGAACTACACGGTGACCGATGGCGATCAGGTTCTTGGCCAGTTCCGGATTGAGCGGCAGGATCTTGTTGACGATGAAGTCCAGCGCTTCCTGGTGAGCAGCCCCGGCGCCCAGATCGGCATTGCCTTTCTCGCCGTTCAGTTTCCACTTGATGCGTGCATCGTCGAGGTTGAAGCATTCGGCCAGGCCGGACAGCAGGTCATCACCGGTGGTTGCGTCAATGACGGCGAACTTCAGGGAAGAGCTGCCACAGTTAAGAACAAGAACCAGCTTACTCATGAATAAATCCTATCGCAGATTGGGTTGTGTAGGCGGATGGTGTTGGGCGCAGGGCGTCCAAAAACTTTCAACTTATCCTTATGAGGGTTGGCAATCTGTTGCTTGCCCCTTGTATAGTGATACAAGACCCGGAGTCCAGACGTCCCTGACAGGCCAACAGCAAGATGCGGTTGACGCAAAAATGGGCGTACAAAGGATAACCCGATTGTTGAAAAATAACAAAGTCATCCTCAACCTTTGTTACTTTGCATCAAAAAATGTCGAGGTTTTGCCGTCAGTGCGTTCAAAAAGCGCTCGGAGGTTGTATGAGCATGAACATTTTTGGAACTAAGTTACAGCAAGGCCACCATTATATGACGCTTTGGCCCCGTCGTCCCGAGCTCAATTCGATGTTTCCGGAAAATCGGGTGATCAAGGCCACCGAGTTTGCCCTCAAGATCATCCCCGCACTGGCAGTACTCAGCGTCATGCTGCAGTTCCAGTTTGGCGAGCAGCACTACTGGCCTTCCGTTATCACTTCCGTCCTGTTTCTGTTCAGCCTGCCATTGCAGGGTTTCTACTGGCTCGGCAAACGCGCCGATACTCGTCTGCCCCCCTCGCTGGCCAGCTGGTATCGCGAGATCAACGGCAAAATGAATGAGCAGGGCGGGCGTCGCCAGCTGGTTGCACAACCCCGTTATGAAGAGCTGGCCGATACCCTCAAGGCCGCCTTCCAGCAGTTGGATAAATCCTTCCTCTACGAATAATGCACCGCAAGCAAAACAAAGGCGCCATGGGCGCCTTTGTTTTTGTTGGGCATATCGACCATCAGGCCGCCAGCACCTTGCGGATCTCCTGGATGGAGAGCTTGTACTGGCGCGGGCACTGGCGCCACTCCACCAGCATGCGCTGGTATTTGCCGCGCATGGCGATGTCGCTGGAGAGCTCGTCGCACGGGCACTTGAGCTCGGGGAAGCGCTTGTCCACCTCCAGCAGGAAGCAGACATAGTCCGCCAGCTCACGCTCCTGGCTGCGGCTGTAGCCGTTGAATTCCAGCCGGCTGGCCGCGATCTCGGCCTGTTCGGCAGCCTCCAGGTTGCCCCAGGAGATGGCCAGCGCGTGATGCAGTTCCAGGGTGTCGATCACCTCCTGGCAGGTGGCCTGATCCAGGTGGCCGAAGTGCTTTTCCAGCTCGAGGAGTTGCAGGCAGTAGCCGCGCTCAATGATGGTGCTGGCCCGCTGATAGAAGGCCGCCTTTTCCGGATTGAGCTTGGCCAGGATTTCGTACTGGTTGCTCAGGATCAAACGCTCTGCATTACTGATGTTCATGGGATATCTCACTGGAAGATGACACTGGGGTCACGTTAACCCATATCTAGAATGAATTTTTTGATCTGGCGAGGCAGTTGGTGAGAAAAGCGGTGCTAAATGCCGGGGCGGCCGAGAGCACTGAGGCCTGCGGTTGCAGGCCCCGAAGTGGGGGAATTACCCCTTGAGGAATGCCAGTACCACCTGATGGTGAGCGCTGGTCTTGAACTTGGTGAAGTGATGGGCAACCTTGCCCTCTTCATCGATGAGGAAGCTCTGGCGATGGATGCCGTCATACTCCTTGCCCATGAACTTCTTCGGACCCCAGACGCCGAAGGCGTCAGCCACGGCATGCTCTTCGTCCGCCAGCAGGGTGAAGTTGAGCTGATCGCGCTCTTCAAATTTCTTCAACCGTTTGGCGCTGTCCGGGCTGATGCCGAGCACGACCACATTGAGAGCCGCCAGCTCGGCGTTGACGTCGCGCAGGCTGCAAGCCTGGGTGGTACAGCCCGGGGTCATCGCCTTGGGATAGAAATAGATCAGCACCTTCTTGCCGCGCAGATCGGCCAGGCGAACCGGGTTGCCATTCTGGTCCGGCAGGGTGAAATCGGGGGCGGTGCTACCTGCTTGTAAGGGTTGCATGGGATCTCCTCGAATAAACGCCCTCAGGCGTGTTTGCGATTGACGATAAACTCGAACGACTCGGCACCCAGTTCGCGACAGAATTCGGCGAAGGCCGCCTGGGAGCCTTCCGGTTCTCCCTGCTTGGCCAGATTGAGTTGGAAACTCGCTTTGAGCAAGTTGAATGGCTGCTGTTCCAGGGTCATGGTCTGCATCGCCTGGATATCCCAGCCGTGGTCGCTGAAAAACTGGGTGCACTGGCTGACGATACCATGCTCGTCACGGATCAGGATCTCGGCGTTGGCCCCGACATCGTACTGCAGTGACTGATGACGTTCGGTGCGTTTCATCATGGTAATGAGGTCCCACTCCTGACTGCGCAGGGGCAGGCTTATCTCGAGCTGCATCAGGCTGTTCCAGTCACCGGACAGCAGCATGATAAAGGTGAATTCATTGCCGAAGATGCCAAGGCGGCTATCCACTATGTTGCAACCACAGCCACTGACGTGGCGGGTGACCTCATTGACGATGCCGGGCCTGTCCGTGCCGATGGCCGTTACGACCAGGTAGTGAGTCATAAATCTTCTCTCATCCGTTATATGTTGCGAAAGCGCCGCAGGGCCACCGATGCGCTGGTCAAATGACGCTTCCCTGACAGGCGGTGCCGGCTTTCGTTCATGGCGTTTGGAACCGGATGGTAACACGGCTCGCCCCCTCTCTCCCTTGTTTTTCAAAGGGGGCAGCTTTACCATTACGCCCCTGAAAATCGGGAGAATTATCCATGTTACGCGGTAGTATTGTTGCGCTCGTTACCCCCATGCTGACTTCGGGTGAAGTTGACTGGGCCAGCCTGGCCAGATTGGTCGACTATCATGTCAGCGCAGGCACCAGCGCAATCGTGGCAGTTGGCACGACAGGGGAGTCGGTGACCCTGAGCGAACAGGAACACATCGCCGTTGTTGAAAAAACCGTTGAATACGCCGCAGGTCGCATCCCGGTTATTGCCGGTTGTGGCTCCAACAATACCGCCCATGCCATCGAGTTGGCCAAACGGCTGGCCAAAACCGGCGTGGTGGCGGGCCTCTCGGTGACACCTTACTACAACAAGCCCACTCAAGAGGGTCTCTATCGCCACTATTGTGCGATCGCCGAGGCTAGTGGTCTGCCCCAAATTCTTTATAATGTGCCCGGTCGCACCTGTTGTGATCTCAAGCCGGAGACTGTTGCCCGTCTGGCCAAGGTGCCCGGCATCATAGGTTTGAAAGAGGCGACTGGCGATTTGAGCCGCACCCCGCTGTTGCGTGAACTGTGTGGCCCGGATTTTGCGCTTTACAGTGGCGACGATGCCACTGGTTGTGATTTTATGCTGCAAGGTGGCGATGGCGTCATTTCAGTCACCACCAACATTGCAGCGGCCCGGATGGCCGACATGTGTCGTGCTGCGCTGGCCGGTGATGCCGGTCTGGCTCATGACATCGACAATCTCTTGATGCCGTTGCACAAGACTCTGTTCTGCGAACCGAGTCCGACCCCGGTGAAATGGGCCTGCGCCCGACTGGGACTGATTGCAACGGCCACCTTGCGTCTGCCGCTGGTTGACCTCACTGCCGAGGGCGAACAGGCGATGGCGCAAGCACTGACCACTGCGGAGTTGATGGCGAGTGTTTAAATCAAATGGAAAGGGAAATAGAGCCCGTCTGGTGCTGAGTGTCGCGACCGTTGCCGTGCTGGCGGGGTGCAGTACCCCCCAGGATCGCAAGATGGCCAACCGTGGTTTCGAATATGAAGATGCCCGTCTTGAGGGCCGTGCTTTCTTGATCCCCGCCGGATTGAGCGCCCCCACCTTCAACAGCCAGTTCGATATCCCGCCGCTTCCCGAAAGCAGCCGTGAAGGTGCCCTCGGTGCCAAAGTTGACGTACGTCCCCCTGCCCAGCTGCTGACCGTGGTACCGGGCAGCCAGGTAGTGCCCAATGCCAGCGAACCCACCATCGCCTACTATGCCCTGAGCTCTGGCCAGAGCGTGGAGCGCGATACCTGGTCGTTCCTGATGAACTTCCTGGCCAAGTACAAAGTCTCCACCGAGAAGCTGGATCAGCAGGCCGGCGTGTTGCAGACCGGCTGGTTTGACAACACAGTCGCCCTCGATGGCTGGGCTGAAGATGACGAAGACTTCAAAATCCGTCAGCGCTACCAGTTCACGGTTCGCAACGATGAGCAGCGCCATGCCGTCAACATGTCGGTACGGGTGCTGGATCACGAAGAAACCATCGACGGTGAGACCAGCAACCGGATGAGCGAGGCCGAGGCCCAGCGCTATGCCGCACGGGTGCTGAACCAGTTCTCCCTCTACTACGACAGCCAGCTCAAGGCTCGCGAACAGCACAAGGCCAGCGATGGCATGGGGCTTGAGCTGGGTCTGGACAACAACGAACTGGCTGCCTGGGTCGCCAACGGTTCCTTTGAACAGGTATGGCGCCGTCTCAATCAGGTACTGCCGAAGTACGGTTTCATCATCAAGGATACCCAGCAGTCGCTGGGCTGGATCGATGTCGAGTATGAAGAGCCGGGTGCCGAGTTCTGGCAGGCCAAGGGTAGCGAACCGTTCAAGCTGGACGAGGAAAAGTACCGCTTCCAGCTGGGCGAGATGGCCGGGGGCAAGACCTCCATCACCCTGTTCGACAAGGACAAGAAGCCGGTGTCGTCCGGTGTCATCTCCCAGATGTATATCAGCCTGTCCGAGGCCTTTGCCAAGGGCTTGGCCGACCAGGCTGCAAAAGCAGAATAACAACAGGGGCCTCGTGCCCCTGTTTTGTTAGGTTGATCCCCCTGTCAATACAGGGGTTGAAGCGCTTGATATGTTAATCCCCGGAAGCAGGAGCCCGGCGCTCTTGTTTCATTACACCCACAAACAGGAAGTGTTATTAGCCATGAGTCTTGCAGATCAAGTATTGGCGGTGAACGACGATTTGCCGATCCGCACCAATAAACCTGTCCATTCCGGCAAAGTGCGCAGCGTCTACTGGTTGACCCCGGCAGACAGTGCCCGACTCATCCAGGAAAAAGGCTACGATGTGCCCGCCGATGCGCCCCTCGCCCTCATGGTGATCAGCGATCGCATCTCGGCTTTCGACTGCATCTGGCAAGGTGTGGACGGGCTGAACGGCGTGCCGGGCAAGGGGGCTGCGCTCAATGCCATCTCCAGCCACTGGTTCAAGTTGTTCAAGGAGAAGGGACTGGCTGACAGCCACATCCTAGATATTCCCCATCCGTTCGTCTGGATCGTGCAAAAAGCCCGCCCCGTGCTGATCGAGGCGATCGCCCGTCAGTACATCACAGGCTCCATGTGGCGTGCCTACCAGGATGGTGAGCGCGAATTCTGCGGCATCACCCTGCCGGAAGGGCTCGAGAAGGATCAGAAGCTGCCGGAAATTCTCATCACCCCTTCCACCAAAGGCATACTGAAAGGCCTGGATGGCGTGCCGGAAGCGGACGACGTCAACGTCTCCCGTGCCGACATCGAGCGCCACTACCAGGCTTTCGGCTTCCGCTCTCCGGCTGACATTGATCGCTACGAAGTGCTGCTCAAAGAGGGCTTCAACGTGATCAGCGACGCCCTGGCCGAGCTGGATCAGGTCTTCGTCGACACCAAGTTCGAGTTTGGCTATGTCCAGGATGCCGCTGGCAACGAGAAACTGATCTACATGGACGAAGTAGGGACCCCCGACAGCTCCCGTATCTGGGATGGCCCCGCCCTGCGCGACGGCCAGATCGTCGAGAAGTCAAAAGAGGGTTTCCGCCAGTGGCTGCTCAACCACTTCCCGGATCCGGACATCCTGCTCAACAAGAACCGCATGCCGGAACGCTTCGCCCTGGCTCGTGACAACAAGCTGCCGACCGAGGTGATGATGGATATTTCCCACACCTACGTGGGGATTGCCGAGAAGGTCATCGGCCGCCCGCTGGTGCGCGCCGCCAATCCGAAACAGGAGATCATTGATGTCCTGCGCGATCAGTACGGTCTGATCGACTGAGGTTCTTGCTCTTTTTTTGTCGCCAGCAAACAAACGTTTGCTGGTGGCGAAATGAAGCATCGATATGACAAGCCGGCGGGCCCCAGAGCGGGGCCCGTTTTTATTGCCGTGATGACAAGCTACTACCTGCCAGCCCGGTTATTTTTTTGTCATCTTCCCTTGTTACCCTTCGCCCATCGTAGGGATAAGGAAGATGAAAGAAGATGAGTGGTTATCAAAGTTGGCGTAATTTGGCGCTGCTGTGTGCGGCAATGGGGACGGGGACAGTACAGGCCGCGGTTGAGGTGACGGTACCCGAGGATTTCCGGATCCTGGCGGTGAGCGAGGGTCGGCTGCACGACGAGCAGCACGCCACCCTGGCCGATGGAGAACAGCAACTGCTGGTGCGTTTCGAAGGGGTGATCCCCAGTCGAAACAGCAGCGAGAACGATCGCCAGATCCGCTCCGAGCCGCAGGTCCTGCGCTATCGGGCCGACAACCAGTCCTTGCAACTGAGCGCCAAGGTGCCGGACAAAGAGCAGGGGATGGAGGCCTATGCCAGGGAGCCCGTCATCGCGCTGCAGGCCGGTGGGCAGCCGCTGCAGATAGCGCTGGATGCGCTGGTGACCCGTGGCATGCTGATCGGCATGGACTGGAACGCCAGACTCGCAGAGTACAACCGTAGTGGTGGCAAGGCGGCGCTGCGTGTTGCTGCGCCCGGTGGTGCTGTTGTTGCCCCCGGTGGAGCGACAGCCGCGAGCGCGCCAGTGCTCCCGCAGAGCGAGCTTGAAGGGCAATTGCAACAGCTGTTCCTGCAGGCCGACCCGGTCCTTCGCAAGCGCTTCATCGGCTGGGCCGTGCCTCAGCTTTAAGTTTGCCCCCCGTTGCAGTAACGTGAGGGGCTTGCGGCGTGCCTTGCGCCCCTCCTTATACAACGAGGTCTTCATGTTTGAACTGCACTCCCGCCTTTTGGCGGATACCCGGCAGCTCGGGGATCTGCCCCTCTGCCGTGTCCTGCTGGCCAAGGACAGCCAGTATCCCTGGCTTATTCTGGTCCCCCGTGTGGCCAATCTGCGGGAGATCCACCACCTGGCGCCAGAGCAGCAACAGCAGCTGATGCAGGAGTCCTGCGCGGTAGCGAGCCTGATGGAACAGGCACTCAATCCGGACAAGATCAACATAGGGGCACTCGGTAATCTGGTACCGCAACTCCATGTGCACCATGTCGCCCGTTTCACTACCGACAAGGCCTGGCCGGGTCCTATTTGGGGAGCTCACCCATCAGTGCCTTATGAACCACAAGTTTTGCAGCAACAGGCCGATATATGGCGTGCCCGACTCGCCAGGCTGACCGGTTTTACCCCTTTGACTGCTGATAACGGAGTCAACTGAGAGGCACGTCGCTATTTCAGTCCCCGGCCAGCGCTATCTGTTAGAGTTATGGTATAGATAAGCCCATTTTCGATGTTCAGGAAGGTCCCATGATAGTAACAAGAGCCGATGACGATGCCGTATTGACCACAGAGGATGTGCTGCTCAGCCTGTGCAACTCGGTAACGGATGTCTTGAGTGCCGCGACCATGAGCCAGGTGCGGTTTTCCGGTATGGTGCAACGGATCAGCAAGACCTGCCTCAAGCCGGATATCGGCTGTTTCGTGCTGTTTGATGGCGGTTTTTCCGGCCTGGTGGTGATCAACTTCTCCGCCGCGGCCGCCATGGAGCTGTACGAGAGCTACATGCTCAGCATGGGGCTTTCCAAGGAAGATCTCGCCATCTCCCACACCTCGGATGAGGTGAGCAACGTGATGGGCGAGCTGATGAACCAGATCGTCGGCAGCTTCACCGTCAAGGTAGGGCGCGACATGCAGACCCACATCACCCAGAACCAGCCCAAGATGCTGGCCCTGAACAAGCAGGTGATGCTGAGTGTCGATACCAACCTCGACAACCCGGAATCGCGCCGGGTAACCTTCTTCACCGCCCGCAATAACATCTTCTATCTGGAGCTGGCGATGGACAAAACCGAGTTCATCCGTATCCACAGCGACGGCATGGATGAGGAGGAGCTGGATCCGGATGCCCTGATCGCCCAGGCCAAACAGGGGGCTGCCAAACCGGCATCTGCTCCGGCGCCAGCCGCCGGCAACGATCATGATGACCTGCTGGACTCCCTCGGCATCTGAATTGGTATCAGCCAGAAAACAAGAAGGCCACCCTCGGGTGGCCTTCTGCATTGTCGGGCTTTGCTATCAGAAGTTGTAGAGCAGGCCGGTGTTGAACAGCACGGCATTGCTGTCGTAGAAGTCGATATCGGAGTCGGATTTGGAGTAACCGGCGGTGAAGGTCGCCGAGAGTGGCTCGATACCGAACAGGCGATGCCAGAAGAAGGTACCGCTCACGGCAAACTCGTCGGAATCGGCGCTACGGCCAAAGATCGGGTTGGCTTCGTCATACTTGGTCTGACCCAGATAGAGGTTGCTGACGAATGACCATTGGGCTGCGCGCTTGCCATAGGTCAGCTGCAGACCGTTGCTCTCGTAACTCTGGGCGCTGCCGTCGAGATCGGCCTGACGATAGATGAAGGCGGGTTCGAGGATCTGGCCCGGCGCCAGGTGCCACTTGTAGGAGAGTTCCATGGCGTGGATCTTGCCGTTGCGATCCAGCTTGGCGGCGGTATCGGCACCATACTGGCTGCCGCTGCGCTCTTCATCCACCTCGATCTCGCGGGTGGTCAGGCTGCCGTAGAAGTTGCTGCCCCAGATGTTGTCCCAGGCAAAACGTACGCCTTTGGACTTGATGTCGGTGGATTGACGATCCACCCCGATGGCAAACGGATCGCTCCACTGCTCGATGGGCAGGACGTTGAACACCACGGAGCCGGCTACTATGCCCTTGTCCCCCATCTCCTGACGAATGCCGAGTTGCTGGGTGAAGTCGAAGCGGATGGCATCCTGGATCAGGTTGCCGAGGAACACCTGGGTGCGGGTATCGGCAAAGGTGTAGCGAATATCGGCATTGAGCAAGGGGTTGACGCTCTGAGTGCTGTCGGCGCTGCCCAGACCATGAATGCGACGATGGTCATCATCACTGCTGGCGAAGTTGGATTCGTAGTTGATGACATTGACCCCGCCGAGCAGGAAACCGGACCAGCCGGACTCCTTGGGGATGGTCCCGAGATCTGCATACGCACTGTTGGCTACCAGTAGACCCAGGCCGAGCAGGCTAGTGTTACGCATCAAATAGCTCCCAAATTAAACGATTTTTAATTAAGTGGCGGGGATTATAGAAACCCAGCCTTAATGGCAACTGACTGAATCGGGTCAAATATCCTAGCCTACTTCTTTATTCAGGGAATCATTAATTAATTGAGCGAGATAAGAAGAGTTCACCGGGTTGTGCTGGTATTCTGTACCGCGCATATCGGGGGATAACAATAAGATGAAACAGATCAAATCCTGGGCACAATATTACGTCGACCTGATGACCAAGCTGGGACTGGTGCGCTTCAGCATGTTCCTGGCCGCCGGCATTATCGTGCTGGCCGTCGCCATCCAGATGGGGGTCACCCTCTTCCTGCGCGGCAATATCGATGTCATCGACTTTGTCCGCTCGGTCTTCTTTGGCCTGCTGGTCACCCCCTGGGCCGTCTATTTTCTCTCCATCGTGGTGGATCAGCTGGAGGACTCCCGTCAGCGGCTGAGCCGCATGGTGCGCAAGCTGCAGGATATGCGCGAGCGGGATCTTGAGCTAAACAGCCAGCTGCAGGAGAACATCAGTCGCCTCAACGCCCAGATTGCCGAGACTAACCGGGCCGAGAGCCTGCGTCTGCAAGCCATTGAGGATCTGGAAAACGAAGTGTTCCAGCGCGAAAAAGCCCAGCTTCATCTCGGGGAGCGCACCGCCCTGCTGCGCTCCTTCATCGACTGCTCCCCCGATCTGGTCTACTACCGAAACGAAGACGAACAGTTCTCCGGCTGCAACCGCGCCATGGAGGAGCTGACCGGCAAGGCGGAGGCCGAGCTCATCGGTCTGACCCCGTTCGACGTCTACAAGCAGGAGATCGCCAACAAGGTGGTGGAGACCGACAAGCTGGTCTTCGCCAGCAACGAGCCTCTCACCTACGAACAGTGGCTGGAGTATCCCGATGGCCGCAAGGCCTACTTCGAGCTGCGCAAGGTGCCCTTCTTCGACCGGTTCGGCAAGCGGCTCGGTCTGCTTGGCTTTGGCCGTGACATCACCGAGCGCAAGCAGTATCAGGACAAGCTGGAGAAGGCGAGCCGCGACAAGACCACTTTCATCTCCACCATCAGCCACGAGCTGCGCACCCCGCTCAACGGCATCGTGGGCCTGAGCCGCATGCTGATGGATACGCCGCTCGATCCCAAGCAGCATCAGCAGCTCAAGACCATCCACCTGAGCGCCGTGACCCTTGGCAACATCTTCAACGACATCATAGATCTCGACAAACTGGACCGACGTCGGCTGGAGATTGCCCCGGCCCGTCTGGACCTGCCCGCCTTCCTTGATGAGCTGGAGACTCTATCGCGTATCCAGGCGGAGCAGAAGGGGCTCTATCTCCACTTCGATCGGGATGGAGACATGCCGCAATTCGTGATGGCAGACGGTACCAGGCTACGTCAGGTGCTGTGGAACCTGGTGGGCAATGCGGTCAAGTTTACCGATGAGGGTGGGGTGACAGTGCGCTGCCTCTCCCATCCGGCGGACGAACCGGGCAAGCTGGCGCTGCACTTCGAGGTGGAAGACACCGGAGTCGGCATCCCCCGAGCCCAGCAGGAGAAGATCTTCGCCATGTACTATCAGGTGCAGGGTCAGAAACACGCCACCGGTACCGGCATCGGCCTCGCGGTATCCCGTCAACTGGTACAGGCCATGGGTGGCCAGCTCTATGTGGACAGCGAACCGGGGGAGGGCTCCTGCTTCACCGCCGAGCTGGAAGTAGCCTGCGCCGAACCCGTATTGCCGGAGCTGGAGGAGGAGATGCCCTCCCTCGACATCCTGCTGGTGGAGGACGTGGAACTCAATGTGACGGTGGCCTGCGCCCTGTTGACCAAGCTGGGCCATCATGTCCAGGTGGCGCGGGATGGTGGTCAGGCGCTGGCGATGGCCAATCCCGATGATTTTGATCTGATTTTGCTCGATATCCAGTTGCCGGACATGACCGGCTTTGATGTGGCGGCCCAACTGCTTGATCGTTACGGTGACAGCCTGCCGCCCATGGTGGCGCTGACTGCCAACGTGACCGGTGATCGCCAGTATTATCTGGATCGCGGCATGCGGGATGTGATCAACAAGCCGCTGGGCTCGAAAGCGGTGCGGGAGGTGATTGGCCACCTGTTTGCCGATTTGGCGGAAGATGAGGCCGACGAGCAGGCCGATGCCGGCAATCAGGATGCACTGCTGGATATCCCCTTTCTCACCGATTACGCCGATACCGTCGGCAAGCCGGTGCTGCTCTCCAGCGTCGAGCTGTTCGAGAAGATGATGCCGGACTACATGGCGGTGCTCGATTCCAACATGGTTGCCCGGGATCAGGCCGGGGTGGTGGAAGAGGCGCACAAGATAAAAGGGGCGGCCGGCTCCATCGGCCTGCGCCGCCTGCAGCAGACAGCCCAGCTGATCCAGAGCCCGGATCACCCCGCCTGGTGGGAGAATGTCGAGGACTGGATCGAGACGCTGCGCCGCGAGTACCCAGGTGACATCGCCCGCTTGCGGCGCTGGTTGTTGTCTTGAGTCCGATGAAAGCCGCTGGCAAGGAGTCGCCTATGTATCGCCGTTTGATTACCCCCGAGCGCATCCACCCCTGGGGAGATGAGGAGCTGCTGGAGGCGACCGAGCAGGATCGTGCCCGAATTGTGCAGGCCGCCCCGGTGCGCCGTCTGCAGCAGAAGACCCAGGTCTTTCCCCTCGACGTGAAGGCGTCGGTGCGCAGCCGTCTCACCCACTCGCTGGAGGTGCAGGAGACCGGCCGCCAGATCAGCCGCCATATTCTGGCGGCCTTGCCGACCGGAATGGTTTGTGAAGGGGCCTTTATCAATCTGGTGGAGATGTCCTGCCTGCTGCACGACGTGGGCAACCCGCCGTTTGGTCACTTCGGCGAGCAGGTGATGAGCCAGTGGCTCGGCGAGATGCTCGATCCCCTCTATCAGCAAGCTTTGGGCCTGACGCCTTCATCCCAATGGGCGGAACTGCGCCAGGATCTGCTGCTGTTCGATGGCAATGCCCAGAGCCTGCGCCTGGTGCACAGCCTGCACGAACTCAATCTCACTTTGGGGCAGCTGGCGGCGCTGTGCAAATACCCGCAGCAGCCGCAGGCCGGGGTGAGCTATGGCCAGCATCATGGCTGGAGCAGCAAGCGGGGCATCTTCTTTAGCGAGCAGCCCCTCTATCGCGCTCTGGGCCAAAGCCTGGGGCTGGCCCAGGGCTGCCGTCATCCACTGGTCTACATCATGGAGGCGGCCGATGACATCTCCTACTGCATCGCCGATCTGGAAGATGCGGTGGATCGGCGCATCCTCACCCTCGGCGAGCTGCTGACGGCGCTGCGCAGCGCAGACGGGAGCGATTATCTGTCCGGATTGCTCGATGATGCGCTGGCTTCCGGCAGGGGCTTTTTCCCCCACTTTCGCCAGCAGTTGACCCGGGATCTGGTGGCGCTCGCGGCAAAGAGTTACGTGGATGAACACGATGCCATCCTGCGGGGCAGTTATCCCCAGGCGTTGTTACACGGTCAGGCGCCGGCAGCGCGGGTGCTCGACATGCTCAAGCAGGTGGCCCGCGAGCTGGTGTTCCGGCGCCCCGAGGTGGAGGCGCTGGAGCTGGAAGGCTATGCCGCCCTGCGCGGGGTGCTCTCTACTTACGCCTGCCTGTTGGCAATGCCGGCCGGGCAGTTTGCTCGCTTGCTGGCGGGGGAAGGGGGCAATGAACTGTTCTTCGCCCGGCGCCTCTACCACAGGCTCTCGGCCCGCCATCTCAAGGCCTATCGGCTGGCGGTAGCGACCCGTGATGCACGCTTTACCGACGAGGGGGAGCAGGAGTGGTATTACCGGGTGCGCCTGCTGCTCGATTACGTCAGCGGCATGACGGACACCTATGTGCTGGAGGAGTACCGGCTGCTGTCCGGCATCTGACGGCGATCCCGGTTTTTGTGATGGCCATGGCTTGCCAATGAAAACGTTTTTAAAAAGGTGCCATGAGAGACTTGTATTAGATGTGAAGATTTTTTAGACTGCTGCAACCTGTTCAACTTTTACCCGGTAAGGAGACGAAAATGCAAGATCTGATGCTCAACGTTGCATTTGCTCGTTGCCCACATGGCAGCGTGAAATCTCGTGCTCTTTTACCGCGTGGCGTAAACAGGTAACCCCTGCTTATTTTTATCACCCGCGGTTGTCCCGCAGGGTGATGTCCACTTTCTCCGGGGGAACCGCATGTTCAACTGGAGAATGTCATGTCAATCGAACTGGTTTTACTGCGCAGTGTAGAGTCCTTGGTCCAGAAGCGGATCGCCCATGTCGAGCGTCGCCTGACGCAGGTCAACCTTTCGCCGGCCTTGCTCAAGGATATCGGTCTGGAGGGGTATGAGGGGCAGGTTTCCCATGTCACCCACGTCCGTGAGCGGGAGTATCAAACCGGCTTTCGGCTCGGGAATCGAATAACCTGATCAAGGGGGGAGTCATCCCCCCAACCCCTGTGGCGTGACAGGCCAGAGCCTGTCACTTTTTCTGCCATAAAAAGTAGGTCTTTTATTCACTTTTATTAGATATACCTCTATCCTCTTGGCCCCGTTTGTGACGGATGCGTATGTTTTCTCGCCTTGTGGTGCAATTGCCAGCAAGATGGGCGATAGCTGCATTATCGATTTCACTCATCAGGACAAGACGTTCATGCCTCTTTTTCGCCACTTTTTCTTCGCCTGGCTCGCGTGGCTGCTACTGAGCAGTCCGTTAAGCGCTGCGGCGCAGTCTGCATATGAAGATAGCGGTACCGTCGAGCAGCAATCCGTACCCGAACTGGTGGTGGGGGTACCACGGGAAGGCTACCCACCATTTCTCTATGCCATGTCCGCCGGTCATTATGCTGGGCCCCAGCGGGAGCTGACCCTGCGTATTGCCGCCGAGATGGGAAGAGAGGTGCGTTATGTTCCCTACGCTTCCTATGTCGAAGCGCAACAGGCGCTGATCGACGGGAAAGTGGATGCGCTGTTTGGCATCCCGCGCGATAGCCTGGATCATCGCGAAGTCAGCCAGGTCGGCTATCTGGGGAGCTATGATAGGGTGGTGCTGCTGCGAGAACCTGCCCAGATGCTCACCCTTGAGCAGGCCAAGCAACTGCGCTGGGTGTGTGTGCGCGGGTTTGGTTCCTGCCAGATCCTGGACAGGATGGGGATAGAGAACGTCACCCAGCTCAACAGTCGTGACGAGGCCAGCTACAGGGTGAAACTGGGTCTGGCCGATGCCTATGTGGGTCTGGAGCCCGCGCTGAAGAACGCCATGGAGCACATGTCCGGCCCGCTGGGGATCGTCAATCCGGAGTGGTTGCAAGGCACAGTACTGACGATTGCGATCAGGAAGGGCAATATCGCCTTGAGAGATCGACTGCTCGAGGCTTACCAGCGGGTGCCGATCACCGATTCCAGGCTGCGTCTGGGGAGAGATGAATCTCCCGTCAGCCTCGCTCATCTGCTGGATGAAGAGGAGCGGGCCTGGTTGAAAAAGCGAGAAGTGGTTCGATTTGCGGTGGCACCGGCCTTCGCCGGGATCAGTGAAATCGACAAGGAAGGTGTGCTGCACGGCTACGCGGCGGATCTGATGAAGCTGCTGAGCCTGCGCACCGGTATTCGCTTCGAGTTGACGCCAACGGATTCATGGACCCAATCCCTCGAACTGCTGCGCCGCCAGCAGGTGGATCTTATCCCCCTCATTACAGTGATGGATGAGCGGCGAGGCTACGCCTCTTTTACGTCTCCTTTCCTGATGCTCAATTCGTACGTGGTCGCCAAGCGGGGGAGCAAGAACCTGGCCTCTCTCGCTGATTTGCGTGGTCATCGGGTTGGTGGTGTGGTGGGTTCTTACGAATCTTCGGTGGTCAATGCCAATGGTGGCATCCTGGTCCAGACCAGTACGGATAACGAGCTGCTGTCGATGCTGGATGACGGGCGAGCGGATTATGTGCTGCTGACCATGACCAACATCGGTCGTCAGGCGATGCAGGGCTTCAACGACAAGTACCAGGTCGTCTATGCCAGCAGCCAGTTTGGCACGCCGATCAGCATGGCGGTGGCGCACAGCCAGCCAGAATTGACCCGCATCATGGACAAGTTGCTGCTGACCATCAGCGACGATGAGTGGGCCCTGCTGGAGCGCAAATGGCTCAATATCTCCATCAACATGGAGCAGGACAATACGCTGCTTTACCGCTGGCTGGCCTTCTCTCTGGGCGGGGTGGTGGTCATAGGCGCGCTGGCGTTTATCTGGGTCAGGAGTCTGCGACGCCAGATAGCCCAGCGCCAGCGGGCGGAGCAAAAGCTCAACGAACAACTGGTATTTGTCCAGACCCTGCTCGATTCCTTGCCCAACATGGTGGCGCTGCGGGATCGCCAGCAGACCCTGACCCTGTGCAACAAGGCCTATCGGGAGACCTTCATCGGGGCCGAACTGGGGGATGGCTGGAGCAACATGCGTCCGGACGAGCGGGAGCAGATGCTGCGCGAGGAGCGCCAGATTTGGGCGACCGGTGAGATCATCGCCGGGGCGGGGCAGAGCAGCAATCGAGATGGCACCTTGTTCCACGTCATCTATGTGAAACTGCCCTACCGCGCTGCGGATGGGAGCATTCAGGGCGTACTGACGGTGCTGACCGATGTGAGCGCCATCAAGGCGGCCGAAAGCAAGGTGCGTGAAGCCGAAACCCGGTTGAAGGACATGACCGACAGCATGCCCGGGGTCGTTTATCAATATCTGTGGCAGGGTGCGGGGAAAGGGCGTTTTCTCTATGTTTCGCGTGGCGCCGAAGAGATCCTTGGCAAACCGGCGGAGAGCTTGTTGCAGGCCCAGCCTGGCGGGGCGGTATTCGATCTCGGTGAGGAGATGCAGCAGGCGTTCGTCAGCGAGGTGGCGGCCCATGCCATGGCCCTGACGCCACTGGATCTGGAAGTCATGGTACCTTCGCCTGCGGGGACGCGATATCTGCAGGTGCGGGGCAACTTCGTCCCGCAGGAGAGTGGCGATCTGATCCTCAACGGTGTGGTGCAGGATATCACCACCCTCAAGCAGCAAGAGCTCGAGCTGCGCGAGGCGCGCGCGTCTGCCGAGCAGGCCATGCAGGCACGCAGCCGCTTCCTGGCGACCATGAGCCACGAACTGCGAACTCCCATCTCCGGCATGCACGGCATGCTGGAGCTGCTGCGCATGAGTTCCCTCGACGAGGATCAGCGCTACCTGCTGCGCAATGTAGAGAGCTCCACCAACAATCTGCTCTATCTGGTCAACGATATTCTCGATTTTTCCAAGATGGAGGCGGGGCAGTTCCAGCTCGATTACCATCCCGGCCGCCTGCAGTCCGTCATCTGCGATGTGATCCGTGGCCATGCGGCCCAGGCCTACGGCAAGGGGTTGAAGGTGACGCTGCACTGGGAGTCGCAGATCCCCGACCAGGCGGTGCTCGATGCCATTCGCGTGGGGCAGGTGATCTCCAATCTGCTCAGCAATGCGGTCAAGTTTACCGAGCAGGGGAGCATCGGCATCCGGGTTGGCTATCGCGATGGCGCCCTCGTCATCACGGTGAGTGATACCGGCATCGGGATCGCCGAAGAGAAGCAAGGGTTGCTGTTTACTCCGTTCGAGCAAGTGGAGTCCGACATCAATCGCCGTTTTGGCGGCACCGGACTGGGGCTGGCCATCTGCGATCAGCTGGTGCGCAAAATGGGCGGAACACTCTCCCTCACCAGCCGGGCCGGTGAGGGGGCCAGCTTCAGCTTCACCATCCCGCTTTCCGACTGCCGGTGGGATACCCCGGCACTGGCCGGCAGCCACTGGTGGCTGCTCAGTGATGAGCCGCTGCTGCAGGCAACCATGATCCGTTTCGGTGCTACCCTGCATCCCATTGATGGCAGCCAGCTAGATGGGGAGCTGGAAGGCTTGCTGCTGGCGGATGAACAAAGCCTCGAGCGAGCGCTTGGCAGCGAATGGCAACGCTGGTTACAGCACGCCAGTCTCAAGGGGATAGTTATCTCCCCCCGGGAGGCGCTGCGGGGGCGGCTTGGCACCAGCCACTGGTGGCGACTCGGTCAATCCCCCCTCTACCCGGACCTGCTGCTGGAAACGTGCCGCGATCTGCTGGCCGACCATGCCATGCCAAGCCAGGACGAAGCAACGGCAACTCTGGATGGCCGTGTGCTGGTGGCCGATGATCACCCGGTGAACCGGGCCTTGCTGGTCCGCCAGCTGGCGATTCTTGGGGTCGACTGCGAGGTGGTGGATAATGGCGAGCAGGCACTGCGTGCCTGGCAAGGGCAGCGTTTTGCCCTGCTGCTGACCGATTGCCATATGCCGGTCATGGATGGCTATACCCTGGCGAGAACCCTGCGCAGCCAGGGAGAGCAGGCCCCCATCATAGGGGTGACCGCCGATGCGTCCGAGGAGGCGACCCAGAGCATGACGGCGGCCGGCATGAATGGCATGCTGATCAAACCCTATGCACTGGAATCGCTGCGCAAGTTGCTGACCAAGTGGTTGCCTGCAAGCGGCACCAATGCAGCTGAGCCAGCCGACTCGACTTCTGCCCTCGAGCAAGCCAGCCGCTGGCGGGATCTGTTTGGTGATGAGGCCCTGGCCTGCACCATGGCGCGAGAATATCTGGCATCAAATCAGGCTGATTGCCAAGAGATGATGGCAGCGACGGCGGCTCGTGATACCCGGGAATTGATGGAGATAGCCCATCGCATCAAGGGGGCAGCCCGCATGGTCGGTGAAGCCGCACTGGCGGAGCAGGCGGCCAGGCTGGAGTCGGCCGCCCGGTTGAAACAGCTGGATGAACTCGAGGCGTTGGCAGCCGGTGTGAATGCCGCCATGCATGAAGTAACACGCGAAATGGGACTGTGGATCCATGAATAAGAGAGAAGATGAGCTGGTTATCATGGTGGTGGAAGATCACGCCTTCCAGCGCAAGACCCTGTTGCACCAGATCCGCAGCCTCGGATATCAGCAACTGCTGGAGGCGCAGGATGGCCTCTCGGCGTTGGCGCTTTGCCAGCATCATCAGGTCGACATTCTTATCTGTGATCTGCGCATGCCCGGCATGGATGGCATGGCGTTGTTGCGCCGCCTCTCTCTGGGGGGCTTCAAGGGGGGCATTATCCTCTCCAGTGCCCTGGAGGATGACGTGGTGGCGGCAGTGCTGCGAATGAGTGCCGCCTATGGCCTGCAGGTGCTGGGGCGGCTCGAAAAGCCCTCAAGTCCGCAGCAGATCCGGCAACTGATCGACACCTGGTCCCCCGGACAAGAGCCACAACATAGCGAAGAGGGGTACGGCATCGACGTCGTCGAGTTGCAACTGGCCCTCGAGCGGGACCAGATCCTGCCCTGGTACCAGCCCAAGGTGAGCTTTGTGACCGGTCAGTGGGTGGGCATGGAGGCGCTGGCCCGCTGGCAGCACCCGGAATATGGCATGATCTCTCCCGCCCGTTTTATTCCCCTGGCGGAGAACAATGGGCTCATCGATCAGCTGACCGAGGTCATCATCAGCAAGTCGCTCCGTGATGGTCATCTCTGGGAAGAGACGGGTCTGTCATTGAATCTGTCGATGAACCTCTCCACGACATCCCTGATCGAGGGGGATCTCTGCCACTCCCTCATCAACCAGTGTCAACGCTGGAGCATCAATCCCGAGTTGATCACCCTGGAGGTGACCGAGAGCTCTTTCGTCCAGGATTTGGGCAAGTCCCTGGAGGTGCTGACGCGTCTGCGCATGCACGGTTTTGGCCTCTCCATCGATGATTTCGGTACTGGCTACTCCTCCATGCAGCAGCTGGCGCTGCTGCCGTTTACCGAATTGAAGCTGGATCGATCCTTTGTGGATCGCTGCTATGCCGATCCTTCTCGTCTGGCCATTATCGAATCCAGCATCGAATTGGCCCGTAAACTGGGGCTCAAGTCAGTTGCGGAAGGAGTGGAAGACGAGCAGACCTGGCGCCAGCTGGCGGTACTTGGCTGCGATGTCTGCCAGGGATTTTTCTCCGCCCGGCCGATGCCCCGTCACGAGCTGAAAAACTGGCATGTAGCCTGGTTGGAACGCTTGCCAGCACTGCTGTCTGGCTGATGGGGGCTGTGCCTGGCCTATGGGCTGGATAGTGCGGTTGGTGCCGAATGAGAAAGGTTGGCAGGAAAGAGGGTCGGCAGGTTCGAAAGCGGTGGCGGAGCAAGCCGCCACCTGGCGTTATCGCGGCTAATCGAGACGGCGGAAGGTGGCATTCTCGAGGCTGCAGGGGGTCTCCTGGTTGAGCAGGTTGACCAGCAGGATGGCCCGCTTCTCGCCATCGGGTTCCATATAGATGGCTTCAAAACCGGCGAAGGGACCGGTCTCTATCTTCACCTTGTCCCCCTGGCTGGGCAGCCTGGCGTAACTGGCTCTCGCCTCGTCACTGTCATCCTTGCTCATCAGCTGATAGACAAGCGCACTGTTGATGGGCGTCCATTCGCTGCCGAAGTGGATGATCCGGCTGATGCCGCGGGTCGACTTCAGGGTGATGGGGGTGACTTCGTTCAGATCGACGAAGATAAACAGGTAGTTGGGAAACATGGGTTCCCGAACGGGAACCCGCTTGCCCCGGCGCAGCTTCTCGATCTCCACCATGGGGTAATAGGATTCGATACCCTGGGCATCGAGATGGGCGCGGGCGCGGGCCTCTTCTTTTGGCTTGCAGTAGGCCAGATACCATTTTTTCATGTGATCAGTATGTTCGTGTTGCCGTGCTCGCGGATATGATAGCGGCGCTTAATAAAAAGGCCACGCAAAGCGTGGCCTTTTTTACCGAATGGATGATTACCAGCCTTTGACCAGGCCGCCCTTGAACAGCTCCTGACCTTTCTTGTAGACATCGTCAGTCTGGAAGGACTGGACGAACTGTTTGACCTTCTCGTCATCCTTGTTGTTCTCGCGGGCCACGATCAGGTTGACGTAGGGGGACTCCTTGTCTTCAACAAACAGGCCGTTTTCGCTCGGGGTCAGACCGATCTGGCCAGCGAAGGTGTTGTTGATGATGGCCAGATCCACGTCTTCCAGGGAGCGGGGCAGCTGGGCTGCTTCCAGCTCGACGATCTTGAAGTTACGCGGATTGTTGGTGATATCCAGTACGGTGGCTTCCAGGCCGGCACCCTCTTTCAGGGTCAGCAGGCCCTGCTTCTCCAGCAGGATCAGGGAGCGGCCCAGGTTGGTCGGGTCGTTCGGTACCGCGATCTGGGCACCATCCTGCAGCTCGTTCAGCGCCTTGATCTTCTTGGAGTAACCGGCGATCGGATAGACGAAGGTGTTGCCGACCGGCACCAGCTTGAAGCCGCGATCACGGATCTGGGCATCCAGATAGGGTTTGTGCTGGAAGGCGTTGACGTCGATGCTGCCATCGTTCAGAGCCACGTTCGGGGTGACGTAGTCGGAGAAGGTCACCACTTCGACGTTCAGGCCATATTTCTCCTTGGCGATCTTGGCGGCCACTTCGACCAGCTCGGTCTCAGGGCCGGCTATGGCGCCTACCTTCAGGCTCTTGTTCTCTTCTTTCTGGCCGCAGCCGGCCAGTACCAGGCCAGCCAGCAGGGCAGCCGCAACGGATTTGATGCCAAATTTCATAAAACCTCCTGTCAGAAATCGACGATTAACGATGATCGTATTTGTTGACCAGGCGCTCACCTGCGCTCTGGATGAGTTGAACCAGCACAACCAGGATAACCACGGTGACCAGCATGACGGTCGGGTCGAATCGCTGGTAGCCGTAACGGATACCCACATCACCCAGACCGCCCCCACCGATGGCACCGGCCATGGCGGAGTAGTTGACCAGGGTCACCAGGGTAATGGTGACGCTGTTGAGGATGCCGGGCAGGGCCTCGGGCAGCAGCACCTTGGTGATGATTTGCAGGGGCTTGGCGCCCATGGCCTTGGCTGCTTCCAGCAGGCCGTCCGGCACCTCCATCAGGGCCCCTTCCACCAGGCGGGCGATGAAGGGGATGCAACCGACGGTCAGCGGCACTATGGCGGCGATGGTGCCGATGCTGGTGCCGACGATCAGCCGGGTCAGCGGGATGATGGCCACCAGCAGGATGATGAAGGGCACCGAACGGCCGATGTTGACCACCATGCCGAGGGTGCGGTTGAGCAGCGGGTTGGCCAGGATCTGGCCGGCCTTGGTCACGTGCAGCGCCACGCCGAGCGGCAGACCGAGCAGGCAGCCGAACAGGGCGGAGGCAAACACCATGATGAGGGTGTCGCCCAGGGCCGTGAACAGCAGATTAATCATTGCTTCGGACATAACCCATTACCTCCAGCTGAATATGGTTGTCGATGAAGAACTGCTGGGTGGCCTCGCACTGGGCCTCATCCCCGAACAGTTCCGCCAGCAGGAAGCCGAACTTGACGCCGCCGGCGTATTCGATGTCGGCGCTCAGGATGCTGATGTCGATGTTGAAGCGGCGGCTCGCCTCCGAGATGAGCGGCGTGTCGACCGTGCTGCCGGTAAAGCCGAGCTTTACCAGCGGATAGCTGGCGGGTACCCGCTCCGTACTCATCCGATCCTGATACTCCTGGGGTACTTCCAGGTGGATGGTGGAGTGGATGAAATCCCGGGCCAGCTGGGTCTTGGCATTGCTGAAGAACCAGGCCACTTCGCCCTGCTCGATCAGCCGGCCGTCACTGATGATGGCCACTTCGTCGCAGATCCCCTTCACCACGTCCATCTCGTGGGTGATGAGCAAAATGGTGAGCCCCAGCTTGACGTTGATTTCCTTGAGCAGGGTCAGGATCGAGCGGGTGGTCTGCGGGTCGAGGGCCGAGGTGGCCTCATCGCACAGCAGCACCTTGGGGGCCGGGGCCAGCGCCCGGGCGATGGCGACCCGCTGCTTCTGGCCGCCGGATAGCTCTGACGGATAGGCGTGGGCGCGGGCTTCCAGCCCGACCAGCGCCAGCAGCTCGGTGACCCGATTCTGGATCTTGTCCTTGCTCCAGCCCGCCAGTTCCAGCGGGAAGGCGATGTTGGCGGAGACGGTACGGGAGGCCAGCAGGTTGAAGTGCTGGAAGATCATCCCGATCTGGCGGCGGGCCTGGGTCAGGTCCCGTTCGCTCAGGGTCACCAGATCCTGGCCATCGACGATGACCTGGCCCTCTGTCGGACGCTCCAGCAGGTTGACACAACGAATGAGGGTGCTCTTGCCGGCGCCGGAGGCACCGATCACCCCGAAAATTTTGCCTTGGGGCACATGCAGGCTGACATCACGCAGGGCGTGCACGGCATCACTGCCTTTACCGTAGACTTTGTTGAGACCGATCAACTTAATCATGGGATTCTTCCGTGCTAACAGCCTTAAAGCACAGGGCGCTACAGGCGGGTGAATTGGGCAGAGGTTTCACTGGGTGACACTGCCATCATGGAGGATGATGCTAAGATGTCTGGATGGCCGTGTCAACGACCATTTATACATCTAGACGTCTAAAAAAGTGAGAAAAAGGATGCCCTTCCCGAGATGATGTTTTGTGGCGAAGAGGGGCTAAATATTGAATTCATGAATGTGGCTATCAATCCGAATTTAACATGGAAATCCTGGCTTGAATGTCATTTATATTGGATTTTGCACGACCTTTTTGTTCTGCTTCGTTTGAAGCACCTATGCACGCCCCGCCCTATCTTTTTACTTTTTGTTGCACAAATCGTTCCCGTTTCCTCGTCTATGGCACTTCTTGCCCGTTCATTTGATATAGCGCAAGGGGCAGCGCGATCCTGATTGGGGCACGAAAGATGGTTTTTTATACTGGGATGGACATCAGACAAGGAGGGCAGTGCGATGAGATTCCAACAGATCAAACAGTTGCTGCACTATCTGGAGCAGGTACATCACCAGCTTGGGCTCTGCTACGGGCGCTTGGCCGCTCAGGTGGACAGTGAACGCAGCCGGATGTTGCTGGTGTATTTGCAGGGGCGGGAAGACGCCGCCTGCGCTCACCTGCACGAGTATGGCAGCCAGCTGACCGAGGCGGTAAGGGAGACCTGGCTGGAGCAGGGGTTTAGCGAAGACATGTTGCCCGGCATTCGCCAGTTCGAGCTGCCAGCCACGGCCCAGACCCAGGATATCGTCACCCGGGTGTGTAGTTGGGAAGAGCAGCTGGTGGGCGAGCTCAATCATCTGGCCCGCGAGTGCCCGACCTCGGATACGGCGGCGCTGCTCGAGAATCTGGCCCGGCTGGAGCAGACCCGCCTGACCCGGTTGGTACACGGGGTGCATCGCCTGGACGATTTGTAAGGCCATATGAAAGAAGGGCCCGGCATGGCTGTCGGGCCCCTTGATTATGGGAGGTAGTCACAATGCCGAAGTGTTCAGCCCTGATGCTGCTCGGCGGCATAGAGGGCTGCCCCTATGATGCCTGCTTGGTTGAGGCTGGCCGCCGGGATGAGCGGCGCCCGGGTCTGGATGCGGTCGACAAACTTCTCCAGTTTGGCAGCGCTGCCGCCCCCCAGGATGAAGAGGTCGGGGGAGAACAGAAACTCGAGGCGGGCCAGATACTTGTTGAAGCGCTTTCCCCAGCGGTTCCAGGAGAGATCTTCGCGCTTGCGCACCGCATCCGAGCAGTAGTGCTCGGCGACCATGCCTTCCAGAACGAGATGACCCAGCTCGGTATTGGGCAGCAGGTGGCCGTTGACAAACACCGCCGTACCGATGCCGGTGCCTACCGTGATAAGGATGATCACCCCCTGGCGCTCCTTGCCTGCGCCAAATTTCATCTCGGCCAGACCGGCGGCATCGGCATCGTTCAGCACGTAGCAGGGCTGGCCGGTGACATCGCTGAACAGGTGAACGGCGTCGGTTTCTATCCAGCTCTTGTCGATGTTGGAGGCATTCTTGGCGATCCCGTGGTGGATGGTGGCGGGAAAACCGCACCCCACCGGCCCTTGCCAGTTGAAATGCTCCACCAGTGCCTTGAGGGTATGGGCAATGGCGGCCGGTGTGGCCGGTTGTGGCGTGGCAATGCGATGGCGCTCGCCGATCAGCTCGCCGGTTTTGGTATCGACCAGACAGCCCTTGATCCCCGAGCCGCCAATATCCACTCCCAACATATGCATCTGTGGTGTCCTTTTAATGTGCTGACCGTGACGGATCGGCAGAGCATGAAAAAACTGCGGCGTGCCGGCAAGGGGCAGATCGCTCAGGCGTGATCCGGCAAACCTTTTTCGATGCAGCGGATCAGCAAGCGAGTCTTTTTGCTCTCCTCTTCCCGACGGCCGGCCAGGGTTGCCAGCGCCCATTCGATATGCTCAGCCACCAGGGGCTTGGCCTCGGCAAGGGCCTGTTGCAGGGCGTCAATCACTTCCGCTGTGGCCGGCCCGTTGCCGAGTGCCACCGCCAGATTGCGGCGCCAGCGCTGGTAGCCGATGCGGCGAATGGGGCTCCCTTCAGTGTGCTTGAGAAACTCGCTCTCGCTCCAGCGCCACAGCTCAAGCAGGGGCGGGCGGTGCAGATTGGGTCGCGCACTGAAGTCAGGCTCCGGGCTGGCGTCCGCGTAGCGGTTCCAGGGGCAGATGAGTTGGCAGTCGTCACAGCCATAGATGCGGTTGCCCATCAGCGGCCTGAACTCTGGCGGGATGGGACCGTCATTTTCGATGGTGAGGTAGGAGATGCAGCGGCGGCCATCCACCACGTAAGGGGCGACAATGGCGCCGGTAGGGCAGATGTTGATGCAGGCCATGCACTTGCCGCACCGTTCCTTTTCGACCGGTTCGTCCAGCGGCAGCGGCAGGTTGAGCAAGAGCTCTCCCAGAAAGAAGAAGGAACCGGCCGACTCATTGAGCAGCAGCGAGTGCTTGCCCACCCAGCCGAGGCCGGCCTTGGCTGCCAGCGGCCGCTCCAGTACGGGGGCCGAATCGACGAAGGGGCGCCACTCGCCGATGGGGTCGGTTGTGGTTTGAAACAGCTCAGCGCAGCGCCGCTCGATGCGTTCCCCCAGCTGCTTGAGCCGGTTGCGCAGCACCTTGTGGTAGTCGCGCCCGAGGGCGTAGCGGCTGATGTAGCCGAGAGCCGGATCGCGCAGGGTGGCGGCGAAGCCCGCCTCGAAGGGGAGGTAGTTCATCCGCACCGACAGCACACGCCGGGTGCCCGGCAGCAGCTCGTGGGGGCGGGCCCGCATCATGCCGTGACGCGCCATATACTCCATGCTGCCGTGGTGGCCTGCATCCAGCCAAGCCTGCAGCCTGGGCTCTTCGATGGCGAGATCCGTATCCGTGATGCCTGCCTGGTCAAATCCTAGCTCGCGGGCCCAGAGCTTGATATCTTGAGCCAACTGCTCAAAGTCGGGGGCCGTCATCCCGCTGCATGCCTTAATGAATTGATCTGCAAGGCAAACAGGAGTGGATGCTCAGGCATCATCATGGGCCGGGCTGGGCCGGTTCGGGACAATGGATAAGCGTCGGGAGCCGTCATGGTACAGGTCATCGGGGATGCTGAATGCAAGAAAGAGGCGGACAGTCTATCACAGGGGCTGTGGCGGACCGAACAGATCCGCGCCCGTGAACAGGAGTGGGCCAGGCGTGAAGGGCAACCGCTCTATGCCCTGATGGAGCGGGCTGGTGCGGCCCTCTTTGCCCATGCAATCCGACACTGGCCCGAGCGTCGCAACTGGTGGATCTTCACCGGCCCCGGCAACAACGGCGGGGATGGCTATGTACTGGCTCGCCTCGCCCGCCAGCATGGGTTGGAGCCCGTGGTGATTGCCGCAAGGGAGCCCGTTCAGTTGAAGGGGGATGCCAGAGTGGCCGCCGAGGCCTGGCTGGCCTGCGGGGGAAAGGTCTGGCTGGCCGAAGACCCGGTGCTTGCCAGCCTTCCTCCCCCCGATCTGGTCATTGACGCCCTGCTGGGCACGGGTGTCAGTACACATCTCGCTCCGTTACTGACAAAGATCGTCGCAACAATCAATGGCTTGGGTGTGCCCGTGCTGGCCGTGGATCTGCCTTCCGGACTCAATGGCGATACGGGGCGCGCCATGGGGGCCGTGGTGCGCGCCACCTGCACCCTCACCTTTATCGGCATCAAGCAGGGCATGCTCACCGGGGATGGGGTCGACTGTGTCGGTCGGCTTGAATGCGATGAGCTTGGCGTTATGCCCGATGAGCGTGTGCCGCCTTCAGCCTGGCGGCTCGATTATCCGGCGCTCAAATCGCAACTGGTGCCGCGCTTGCGTTCGGCTCACAAGGGGATGAATGGCAAGGTGCTACTGGTGGGCGGCAATCGCGCCATGCAGGGGGCCATCCTGCTGGCGGCCAGGGCCTGCCTGCGGACCGGCGCCGGATTGGTGCGAGTGTGTCAGCATCCGGTTCATCCGCCAGTCAGTCTATCCCAGCCAGAATTGATGGGAGGCGATGAGGCGGATGACGGGGGCTGGGCATCGGTGCGTGTCATAGGGCCTGGCCTCGGGCTGGATGAGTGGGCTCGCACCCGGTTCGAGCAGGCATTGACCAGCAAAATTCCTCTGGTTTTAGACGCTGATGGATTGAATTGGCTGGCGCAAGCTCCTCGTCATCAGGATAATTGGGTACTTACTCCCCACCCTGGCGAGGCCGCTCGGCTGCTGGGGTGTTCCATCGCCGAGATTGAATCCGACCGGTTTGCCGCAGTGCGCGCCTTGCAGCAGCGTTACGGCGGCGTTGTGCTGCTCAAGGGGGCCGGTACCCTGATTGCCGATGACGAGGGGATCGCGCTCTGTTGCGAGGGCAATCCCGGCATGGCAAGTGGCGGCATGGGCGATCTGTTATCTGGTATAATCGCCGCCCTTTTGGCTCAGGGCTGGTCCGCCACCATGGCTGCCCGGCTGGGGGCCGTGCTCCACGGAGAGGCTGCCGATCTGGCCGCCGCTGACGGAGAGCGGGGCATGCTGGCGTCCGATCTGTTGCCCTGGATCCGCAAACTGGTTAATCCCGACACCATTACAAGTTAAAGAAGAACATGGCAAAACAGTTGATGATGACACTGCCGGACGAGGCAGCAACAGTGGCTCTGGGTGGCCGTCTGGCACAGGCCTGTCAGCAGGCGACCACGGTGTTTTTGCATGGCGCCCTGGGGGCCGGTAAAACGACCCTGACCCGGGGCTGGGTACAGGGGCTGGGCCATCAGGGCAAGGTAAAGAGTCCGACTTATACCCTGGTCGAACCCTATGAGCTGGATGGCTGGCAGGTCTACCACTTCGATCTCTACCGTCTGGCCGATCCCGAAGAGCTGGAGTTCATGGGGATCCGCGACTACTTCTCTGCCAACACCCTCTGTTTGGTGGAGTGGTCCGAGAAGGGGGAGGGCTGGCTGCCGGCACCCGACCTCGAAATCACCCTCACCTATGTAGGCGAGCAGCGCGAGGCCCTGATTGAGGCACGCACTGCTATTGGCGAAGCCATTCTGGAACGGTTGTCATCTACGTGCGCTTGATCCTTCTTATTGCTTTCTCCTTGATGGCCTTACCCTCCTGGGCGAATCAGCTCAAGAGCGTGCGGATCTGGCCATCACCGGACAACACCCGGGTGGTGCTCGACATGAGCAGCGCCCCCAATTACAACTACTTCACCCTGACCGGTCCGGATCGCCTGGTGATCGACCTGAAAGGGGCGAACGTGGCCACCAACCTGGCTCGCGTCGAGAACAACAGTGAACTGGTGCGCAAGGTGCGCCAGAGCACGCCCCAGGAGAAGGGCGACCTGCGGCTGGTGCTGGACCTGAGTTCAGCCATCAAGCCGGTGGTGTTCCCGCTGGCCCCGGCCGGCCCCTATGGGCATCGGCTGGTGATCGACTTGCCCTATGAAGAGAAGCGCTCGGCCGCCGCCGTGCGATCGGCGCCGGTGGGCGGCAAGGGCAAGGGGGTGGTGATTGCCATCGACCCGGGTCATGGCGGGGAAGACCCTGGCTCCATCGGCCCGCGTCGCACCTACGAGAAGCGGGTGACCCTGGCGGTTTCCCAGAAGCTGGCGGTTCTCATCGACCGTGAGCCCGGGATGCGTGCCATCCTGACCCGCCGTGGTGACTACTTCGTCGATCTGAACAAGCGCTCCGAAATCGCCCGCAAGGCGAAGGCTGATCTGCTGGTGTCCGTTCATGCCGACAGCTTCCATAACTCCACGCCACGTGGTGCTTCCGTCTGGGTATTGTCGACCAACCGCGCCAACCGCGAGATGGGCAGCTGGCTGGAGAAGCAGGAGAAGCAGGGCGAACTGCTTGGCGGGGTCGGCAAGGTATTGGCCGAATCCGATCCCAACCCCTATCTGGCACAGACCTTCCTCGACCTCTCGATGGACAAGTCCCGTGCCGAGGGCTATGACGTCAGCCGCCAGATCCTGCGCTCGATGGGTAAGGTCGCGAGGCTGCACAAGAAGGCGCCGGAACACGCCAGCCTGGCGGTGCTCAAGGCGCCGGACATTCCCTCCGTGCTGGTGGAGACGGGGTTCATCTCCAACCACGCCGAAGAGAAGTTGCTGGCCACCTCCAGCTATCAGGATCAGCTGGCTCGCGCCATCTTCGAGGGGATCCGCAATTATTACCGCGCCCACCCGACCAAGGGGGCCATGCTGACCGGCAAGAGCGTGGCGAGCCAGCCAGCTGCGGCGCCCAGACAGGTGGCCGCGAGCAAACCGGCTCCCCAACCCCAAGTGACCAACCGGATGCCGGCGACTGTGCGTGACAGTGGTGCACCGGTCAGCAGCGTGGGCAGCGCCTCCGGCGCCGGGGTGATCAAACCCTACTCGGCGACCACCAGTGCCGGGGTCAACGACAAGTCGAAGATGATCCGCCACGTGGTCACCCGCGGCCAGAGCCTCTCTCGCCTTGCCGAACGGTACGGGGTGAGCCAGGCCCGTCTGGTGGAGATCAACAAATTGAAATCGCGGGAAATCCAGATAGGGCAGGTGCTCTACATTCCCAAAAAATAAAGCAGGAGCCAGCGATGCCAATCCGTATATTGCCTCCGATTCTGGCTAACCAGATTGCCGCAGGGGAGGTGGTGGAGCGGCCCTCTTCCGTCGTCAAGGAACTGGTGGAAAACAGCCTGGATGCGGGCGCTGACCGGGTCGAAATCGATATCGACAAGGGGGGTGCCAAGCTGATCCGCATTCGTGACAACGGCTGCGGAGTTGCCCGGGATGAACTGGTGCTGGCGCTGTCGCGCCACGCCACCTCCAAGGTCGCGACCCTGGACGATCTGGAAGGGATCAACAGCCTGGGATTTCGCGGCGAGGCGCTCGCTTCCATCAGCTCGGTTTCCCGGTTGACCTTCACCTCCCGCACAGCGGAGCAGGCCGAAGCCTGGCAAGCCCAGGCCGAGGGGCGCGAGATGAGCGTCACCGTCAAACCGGCGGCCCATCCGGTGGGTACGACAGTGGAGGTGGTGGATCTCTTCTTCAACACCCCGGCGCGGCGCAAGTTCATGCGCAGCGAAAAGACCGAGTTCGCTCATATCGACGAGCTGGTGCGCCGCATCGCGCTCTCCCGCTTCGACGTCACCCTGATCCTGCGCCACAACGGCAAGGTGGTACGCCAGTACAAGGCTGCCAATACGGTGCCGGAGCAGGAGCGCCGCCTTGCCGCCGTCTGTGGCACGCCCTTCATGCATCATGCGCTGGCGGTGGAGAGCGAACACAGCGACGTGCGACTGTGGGGCTGGCTGGCCACTCCGCAGGGGGCCAGGCCGCAAAATGATCTGCAATACACCTACGTCAATGGCCGCATGATGCGCGACAAGCTCATCAACCACGCCATCCGCCAGGCCTACGACGAGCTGTTGCCCGCCGATCGCTTCGCCGCCTATGTGCTCTATATCGAGCTGGATCCCCGCCAGGTGGACGTCAACGTCCATCCGGCCAAGCACGAGGTGCGCTTTCATCAGGCCCGTCTCATTCATGATTTCATCTTCCAGGGGCTCTTTACCGCACTGCGCCGTGAAGGGGCTGGTAGCGCCACCGATGAGCCGCTGGCCGAAACCCTGGTGGAACTGCCGGTCACTCCGCAGATCGAATATCCCGGGCAGGCGCCTCGTCCCGAATGGTATGGCGCCGAGCACAACTACCGTGCGCCGTCTCAGGTGCGAGAAGGAGGTGCGGGAAGCGCCGGCAGCTACCAGCCACCCGAGCCCCCGAGCCGCGAGGCGATGCGGGGCATGGGAGCGCTGCTCACCACCTTGCCCATCGCCGAATCGGCACAAGTTGCGACAAACGCCCCTGCTGACGCTCCCAGGCCACCCGCACAACAGGGTTGCCGGGCGCTTACTCTGGTGGAGCAGGCCTATCTGCTGATAGAGCGGGATGGCCAGCTGGCACTGTTGTCGCTGGTGCGGGCCGAACGCCTGCTGCTGCGTCACTGGCTGCTGGAGACCTGGGGCCAGGGGCTGGCGGCCCAGCCACTGTTGTTGCCGGTCTCCTTCAAGTTGCCCAAAAACCTGATGACCCTGGTGGAGGCGCAGGAGCGTTTGCTCAAACGGATGGGGCTGGAGTTGAAAAGCGGTGGGCGCGACACCATGATCCTGACTCGGGTACCCGCCTTGCTGCGTCAGACCGACCTGGTACGGCTGTTACCCGAATTGCTGCAAATCATCGAGGGTGGATCTGACAGTGATGCCGGCCAGCAGGCTGAAGTATTATGCCAATGGCTGGTGGAGCAGGGGATAAGCCGCGAGAAAGTATACGATTTTTCAACTGCCAGTCGGTTGCTGACGGAACTTGTTGCCGATCACGCTGACCAACTGGCAGACGTTCGCATGGTGCGCCCGCTCTCGCTGGCGGCCGTGCTGGAGGAGTTCAAGCATGGCGAGTGACTTGCCGACTGCAATTTTTTTGATGGGGCCGACGGCCTCCGGCAAGACGGATCTCGCCATCGAACTGTGTCAGGCGCTGCCCTGCGACATCATCAGCGTCGATTCGGCCCTGATCTATCGCGGTATGGATATCGGCACTGCCAAGCCGACCCCGGCCGAGCTGGCGCTGGCGCCTCACCGGCTGATCGACATCTTGGATCCGGCCCTGAGCTACTCGGCGGCGGATTTTTGCAAGGATGCCCTGCGGGAGATGAAGGATATCGCCGATCGCGGCCGCATTCCGCTGCTGGTGGGTGGCACCATGCTCTATTTCAAGGCGTTGCTGGAGGGGCTGTCACCCCTGCCTTCCGCCGATCCGGCCATTCGTGCCGGCATTGAAGAAGAGGCGGCCCGCCTCGGCTGGCAGGCGTTGCACGACGAGCTGGTGCGCATCGACCCGGTAGCCGGTGCCCGCATTCATCCCAACGATCCGCAGCGGCTCAGCCGGGCGCTCGAGGTCTACCGCATCAGCGGCAAGACGCTCACCGAATTGACCCAGGTACAGGGAGAGGGGTTGCCCTATCGGGTGCAACAGTTTGCCATTGCGCCGAAGGATCGTGCCGTGCTGCATCAGCGTATCGAACAGCGTTTCGACAAAATGCTGCAAGGGGGCTTCGAACAGGAGGTGAGGGCCCTGATGGCCCGCGGCGATCTGACACCGGATCTGCCCTCTATTCGCTGCGTCGGATATCGCCAAATGTGGGACTATCTGAACGGTGAGATAGAGTATGATGAGATGCGTTATCGTGGCATCGTTGCCACCCGCCAATTGGCAAAACGACAGATGACCTGGTTGCGCGGTTGGCCCGATGTGACCTGGTTGGAATCTGGTGAGTCTGGCAATCTGGAACGCGTGCTTGCTCGCGCTGGTGCGGCTTGACACTCCCTGTATAATCAGGTTGTTATATTGAGATTCGATGTTTAAAAACAACAAACTATAAGGAAAAGAAAAATGGCTAAGGGGCAATCTCTCCAAGACCCGTTTTTGAATGCGCTGCGCCGTGAGCGTATTCCTGTTTCTATCTATTTGGTGAACGGCATCAAACTGCAAGGTCAGATCGAGTCTTTCGATCAGTTTGTCATCCTGCTGAAGAACACCGTGAGCCAGATGGTTTACAAGCACGCCATCTCCACCGTGGTGCCGGCCCGTGCCGTCAACCATCACCAGCCTGCTCCCAACGGCGGTGCTGATGAACAGGGTGACGCCGAGGCGTGATATCCCGGGACGAGTCCACTCGTCAACTCAGATTCATCATGATTCCTGTTAAGGAGCAAGCGCTTGTTTGACCGTTATGAAGCTGGCGAACAGGCCGTTCTGGTGCATGTCAACTTCAGTGATGAGGGCGAACGGGAGGATCTGGAAGAGCTCAAGATGCTGGTGAGCTCTGCCGGAGTCAATGCACTGGCGGTGATAACCACCAGCCGCAGTGCCCCAAGCGCCAAATTTTTTGTCGGCAGTGGCAAGGCTGAAGAGATCGCGTCCCAGGTCCAGATGCTGGACGCCGACGTGGTGATCTTCAACCATGCCCTGACTCCTGCCCAGGAGCGCAACCTGGAGCGTCTGTTCCAGTGCCGGGTGGTGGATAGAACCGGCCTGATCCTCGATATCTTTGCCCAGCGGGCCCGAACCCACGAAGGTAAACTGCAGGTCGAACTGGCCCAGTTGCGCCATCTTTCTACTCGCCTGGTGCGAGGCTGGACCCACCTTGAGCGTCAAAAAGGGGGGATCGGTCTGCGCGGTCCGGGGGAAACCCAGCTTGAAACCGACCGACGCCTGCTGCGTGAACGCATCAAGGCGATTTTGCGTCGGCTTGAAAAGGTAGCCAAGCAGCGGGAACAGGGGCGCCGCGCCCGCAATCGCAATGAAGTACCGACAGTATCCCTGGTTGGTTATACCAACGCCGGAAAGTCTACTTTGTTCAACCAACTTACAGCTGCCAGCGTGTATGCTGCCGACCAACTGTTCGCAACCCTGGATCCCACCCTGCGTAAACTGGTGATCCGGGATGTGGGTGATGTGATTTTGGCAGATACTGTTGGATTTATTCGGCACTTGCCCCATGATCTGGTCGCTGCCTTCAAGGCAACCTTGCAGGAGACCCGCGAAGCGGATCTGTTGCTGCATGTGGTGGACTGTGCCGATGAGCAGATGCAGGAGAATATCGGCTCCGTGCAGCTGGTGCTGGCCGAGATCGAAGCAGACGACCGTCCCCAACTGATGATCTGCAACAAGATCGACAAGCTGGCGGACCGTCCGGCTGGCCTGGAGCGGGATGAAGAAGGACGCCCGTTGCGCGTCTGGCTGTCTGCCCAAACCGGTGAAGGGTGTGAATATCTGTTTCAGGCCCTGACCGAGCTGCTGGCTGGCTCCATGGTGCATCACACCCTGCAGTTGCCGCCTTCTGCCGCGAGATTGCGCAGTGCGCTCTATCAGTTGAAAGGGATTGAGCAGGAAGGTTTTAGCGAGGAGGGGGATTTTGTGCTGGAAGTCCGCTTGCAAGTGGCCGACTGGAACCGCCTCGTGAAACAGGAAGGTGAGAGTTTACAACGCTTTATCAGACATTGATTCGTCGGTGAATGCTGACAGGCTTCATCAACGATGAGGGTTCGATAGAGATGATATCCATCCGCAAGTATTAATGGAGACGCTGATGGCTTGGAATGAGCCTGGTAACAACGGCAAAGACCGTGACCCTTGGGGGAACAACGGCAAGAATCAGGGGCCCCCTGATCTGGATGAAATGCTGCGCAAGGTGAGTCGCCGTTTCGGTGGCCTGCTGGGTGGCGGCAAGTCTGGCGGCGATGTGGGCCGCTTTGGTATTTCCATCGCGCTGGTGGTCGCCGTGGTGGTGTGGGTCGTCAGCGGCTTCTACACCATTCGTGAAGCCGAGCGCGGTGCCGTGCTGCGCTTTGGCAAGTTTTCCCACATTGTCGAGCCGGGCCTGCGCTGGAAGCCGACCTTTATCGATCAGGTGATCCCGGTGGACGTCGAGTCCGTTCGCTCCCTGCCGGCTTCCGGTTTCATGCTGACCCAGGATGAGAACGTGGTGCGGGTCGAGATGGACGTGCAATACCGTGTCGTCAATCCCGAGCAGTACCTGTTCAGTGTGACCAATGCCGACGAGAGCCTGAGCCAGGCGACCGACAGCGCCCTGCGCTACGTGGTGGGCCACACCAAGATGGATGACGTACTGACCACTGGTCGGGAAAAGGTCCGTCAGGAAACCTGGGAAGTGATCGATGGCATCATCGAGCCCTACCAGATGGGTCTGCAGATCGTGGACGTCAACTTCCTGCCGGCTCGTCCGCCGGAAGAGGTGAAGGATGCGTTTGATGACGCTATCGCCGCCCAGGAAGATGAACAGCGCTTCATCCGTGAAGCGGAAGCCTATGCCCGTGAAGTGGAACCCAAGGCCCGTGGCCAGGTGAAGCGTCTGGAGCAGGAGGCCGAAGCCTACAAGTCCCAGATTGTGCTGAAGGCCCAGGGTGAGGTTGCTCGCTTCAACGAGCTGCTGCCCCAGTATCAGGCTGCGCCCGAACTGACCCGTAACCGTATCTATCTGGAAACCATGGAAGAGCTGTACCAGCAAGCCAACAAGGTGCTGGTCGACATGCCTGCTGGCAACAACAGCATGATCTATCTGCCGCTCGACAAGCTGTCTGGCAAGCCGAACGTAGCCCAGCCACAGCGCTCGACCGTGGCACCGACCGTAGAGCCGGCGCCGGTTTCCAACGAGGGGAGCAACTCCACTCCAATGCCGCTGCGTAGCGGTGACCGCTTCAGCTCAGGGAGAAACTGATAGATGAAAAAGCTAGCTATTGGTGCAATCGCTGTCGCGGCCATGGTCTGCTTCTCCTCTGTCTTTATCGTTGATGAAGGTCAGAAGGGGATCGTGGTGCAGTTTGGCAAGGTGAAGCGGGTTGATTCCGGCGAGCCGCGCCTCTATGAGCCGGGCCTGCATTTCAAGGTGCCGCTCATCGACCAGGTTCGCAAGATGGATGCCCGTATCCAGACCATCGACAGCCAGGCCGACCGCTTCGTCACCTCCGAGAAGAAAGACCTCATCATCGACTCCTACGTGAAGTGGAAGATCGAGGACTTCTCCAAGTACTACTTGGCGACCGGTGGTGGCAACAAACTGCAGGCCGAAGACCTGCTCAAGCGCAAGATCAACAACGGTCTGCGTTCCGAGATCGGTAACCGCACCATCAAGGATATCGTCTCCGGCGAGCGTAGTACCGTGATGGAAGATGCCCTGAAGAAGATGGCGCGCTCCTCCGAGCTCGGCATCAAGGTAGTGGATGTGCGGATCAAGCAGATCAACCTGCCGGTGGAAGTCTCCAACTCCATCTATCAGCGGATGCGCGCCGAGCGTACCGCGGTGGCCCGTGAGCATCGCTCCCAGGGTCGCGAGAAGGCAGAGATCCTGCGTGCCGACATCGACCGCAAGGTGACCGTGATGATCGCCGATGCCGAGAGTAATGCCCGTCAGCTGCGTGGTGAAGGGGATGCCGAGGCCGCCAAGATCTATGCCGACAGCTACAAGAAAGACCCCGAGTTTTTCAGCTTCGTGCGCAGTATGGAGGCCTATCGCAAGAGCTTCTCCGGTGGCAATGAGCTGATGGTGCTCAAGCCGGACAGCGAGTTCTTCCGTTACCTCAAGTCGCCGAACGGCAGCAAGTAAGCCGTTGGGAAAAGTAGTTGCAAAGGGTCTGCATTGTCAGACCCTTTTCTTTTTCTTGGGTGCCGGCCACAGTGGTGGCGGCAGAAGAGGGGAGCAGAAGGGAACAAGATGCTGACATCTGTACTGATGGGATTGGGCTTGTTGCTGCTGTTTGAAGGACTGGGTCCGCTTTTGATGCCAAGAGCCTGGCAGCAGATGCTGCGCCTGCTGAGCGAGCAGCCACCCGAGCAGTTGCGCCGCATCGGCGGCTCTCTGGTGGTGGCCGGAGGCGTGATCCTCTGGATGCTTGCACGTTAAGCCAACCGGTGTGAATCCGAAGATAAAAAAAGAGGCCGTTCGGCCTCTTTTCGTGTGTGGTTGAGCCTTGACTCAGGCGCTGCGCTGCACTGCCATATGTGCCAGAGTCTCCAGCGCCTGCTTGTGCTGGGAGTCCGGCAGAATGGCGAGGGCGGCGATGGCTTTGTCGGCCTCCTCGCGAGCTCGCATGCGGGAGTATTCCAGAGCGCCGGTGCGCTCAAGGATGGCCAGGATCTGATCGAGATGCTCCATGCCGTTGCGGTGCTCAATGGCATCGCGTACCAGCTGGCGCTCTTGCGGCGTACCTACTTCCATGGCCCGCAACAGCGGCAGGGTAGGTTTGCCTTCGGCCAGATCGTCCCCCACGTTTTTGCCCATGTCGTCGCTCTGGGAGCAGTAGTCCATCACATCGTCGATGATCTGGAAGGCGGTACCCAGATACATACCGTAGTCGGTCATGGCTTGCTCGACCGGCTCAGGCTGATGGGTCAGCACGGCGGCGAGGCGAGTGGCGGCCTCAAACAGCTTGGCGGTCTTGCAATAGATGACCGTCATGTAGCTCTCTTCGGTGGTGTCGGGATCGTTGCAGTTCATCAGCTGCAACACTTCCCCTTCGGCGATGGTGTTGGTGGCATCCGACAGGATTTCCATCACCCTCAGGTTGGAGAGCTCGCTCATCATCTGGAAGGAGCGACTGTAGAGGTAGTCGCCCACCAGGACGCTTGCAGCATTGCCAAACAGGGCGTTGGCGGTTTCCCGGCCGCGGCGCAGATCGGATTCGTCGACCACGTCGTCGTGCAGCAGGGTAGAGGTGTGAATGAATTCGATGATGGCGGCCAGCTTCAGGTGATCTTCACCCTCGTAGCCCAGCGCACGGGCTGCCATGACGGTCAGCATGGGGCGCATCCGTTTGCCGCCGGCGCTGACAATATAGAAACCCAGCTGATTGATCAGACTAACGTCGGACTGAAGTCGAGCCAGGATCAGTTCATTGACCGCCGTCATGTCGGCGGCACAGAGCGCACGGATAGTCTGTTGGTCCATAAGTCTCGTAACGTGACGGCAGCAATAACTGCGATTTTTAGTAATGGCGGGGATTCTACACGATTTCACAATGGGTTACAGTTAAGCGTTTATCCACGGCGGCAGATATGCGCACAAAATAAACTTTTTGCTAAATTGGCCTTGCCTGAGCAGATCGATTTGCGTAGAATGCCCGCCCATTGTTATAGGTTTTTGCGCATGTCTGGCCTTGAGCAAAAGACATGCCTTTACGGAGTTAATCAAATGTACGCGGTATTCCAAAGCGGCGGAAAACAACACCGTGTGGCCGAAGGTCAAATCGTTCGTCTGGAAAAGCTGAACGTTGAGACTGGCGCTACCATCGACTTCAACGAAGTGCTGATGGTTGCTGCAGGCGACACTTTTAAAGTAGGTGCTCCTTTCGTTGAAGGTGGCAAGGTTGTAGCTGAAGTCGTGGCTCACGGCCGTGGCGAGAAAGTGACTATCGTCAAGTTCCGTCGTCGTAAGCACCACCGTAAGCAAGCGGGCCACCGTCAGTGGTTCACTGAAGTCAAAATCACTGGCATCAGCGCTTAATTAGAGGAGTCCGATAGATGGCACACAAAAAAGCTGGCGGTTCATCCCGCAACGGTCGCGATTCTGAAGCTAAACGCCTGGGCGTGAAGCGTTTCGGCGGCGAAACAGTTCTGGCTGGCAGCATCATCGTTCGTCAGCGCGGTACCAAGTTCCACGCTGGTGAGAACGTTGGTCTGGGCAAGGACCACACCCTGTTCGCTACCGCGAACGGCAAGGTGCAGTTCGAAGTCAAAGGTCCGCTGAACCGTAAGTACGTTAGCATCGTTGCTGAGTAATTACGGACCGCAAGGATCCGAAGCCCCGCCAACAGGCGGGGCTTTTGTTTTTCTGACGTCTTTTTGATGTTATTGACGAAAAAACGGAACGCAGCCGACCCCGGTTCTGCAGGGCATGATTGGCAAGATGCGTATCGCCCGCAGGGGTCTGTACCACTATAATTGCGTATCGGTTTTTCGAATTAAGGTGACGGTTACCTATGAAGTTTGTTGATGAAGTCCAGATTCGAGTCGATGCCGGTGACGGTGGTAACGGTTGTGTAAGCTTTCGCCGTGAAAAATACATCCCGAACGGTGGCCCGGATGGTGGTGACGGTGGTGATGGTGGCGACGTTTATCTGATCGCCGACGAGAACCTCAACACCCTGATCGACTATCGCTTCGAGCGTTTCCATGCAGCCGAGCGTGGCGAGAATGGCCAGAGCGCCAACTGTACTGGTCGCCGCGGCAAGGACAAGATCCTGCGCGTGCCGGTCGGTACCCGCGCTACCGATGAAGACACCGGCGAGCTGCTGGGTGATCTGACTCACCACGAACAGAAGCTGCTGGTCGCCAAGGGCGGTTTCCACGGTCTTGGCAACACCCGTTTCAAAAGCTCGGTCAACCGGGCGCCGCGCCAGAAGAGCAACGGCACCTCGGGTGAAGTGCGTACCCTGAAGCTGGAGCTGCTGCTGCTGGCCGACGTCGGCATGCTGGGTCTGCCCAATGCTGGCAAATCCACCTTTATCCGCGCCGTTTCCGCCGCTCGTCCGAAAGTGGCCGACTACCCCTTTACCACCCTGGTGCCAAACCTGGGCGTGGTGCGTGGCGAGAACTCCCGTTCCTTTGTGATTGCCGACATTCCGGGCCTCATCGAAGGGGCTGCCGAAGGTGCTGGCCTCGGTATCCGCTTCCTCAAGCACCTCGAGCGTTGCCGTGTGCTGATCCACCTGGTGGATATCTGCCCCATCGATGGTTCCGATCCGGCTGAAAATGCCGTGACCATCGTCCGCGAGCTTGAGAAATACAGCCCCGAGCTGGCGAGCAAGCCGCGTTGGCTGGTGTTCAACAAGATGGACCTGATCCTGGAAGAAGAGGCTCAGGAGGTGATGGATCGGGTCAAAGCTGCCCTGAACCATGAAGGGCCCGTCTACGCCATCACCGCCATCAGCAAGGAAGGGACCAAGAAGGTCTGCTACGACATCCTGGATCTGCTGGACACCATGCCCCGTCAGCTGGAAGCCGATGCGAAAGAAGCCATCGAGAAGGTTGAGTTCAAGTGGGATGACTACCACAAGAACCAGCTGGCCAAGGCCGAAGCCGAGGCGCTGGCCGCGTCCATGGCCTTCGACGAAGGGCTCGACGATGATGACTGGGATGAAGATGACGACGATGGCGTCGAAGTCATTTATGTCCGTGACTGAATCCCGTCACAGGCATAAAAAAACCGGAGCCTGCGAAGGCTCCGGTTTTTTTATGCCTGTCAGTCGGATTCAATAGATATATTTGTGATGCTGCTTATTGCCTGTGATGGCCAACCGATTATACTGCCCACCTGAATTAACAGTAATGAAACAATCTGCTAGCGATGTCGAATGAATCGATATGCGCTTCTGTAACGGATTGTTTTGATGGATGGTTTTCCTGTAAAAATATCTATGCGCAGATTTACCGATAAAAAGGTTTTTTGTGCATTTTTTTGGAGTATTCTTGCGCCCGTTTTGCCGGGTTATGCGTGAGTATGCAGGTTGACCAGGCTAAGGAAAGTAACGTTAAGGTTGTCACATCATGTTGGAAAAGAGTCTGGAAGCACCGGCGGTCAACACCCGCCGCAACTTGTTGATGTTTTTGATCCCGTCCCTCATCGGGATCCTGCTGTTCATGACGCCGGTCGTCTATGAAGGCAATGTCACCATCCCGGTCGCCGTGTTGGCGAAGCTGGTTCAGCTGGTCTTTGCCGACTATCTGGTTGCCATGGTCAGCGCCGTGATCACCACCACCATGCTGATGACGATCATCGCCTGGTTGTTCAAACCGGCCATCCTGGTTCGCCGTCCTTTCCTCAACAGCCTGTTCAATGTCTCCCCCTTCTGGGCCAGCGTGCGGGTGCTGGGCGGCATCTTCGTCTTGCTAACCTTCTTCCAGGTGGGGCCTGAGGTGCTTTATTCGGGCGCCACCGGCGGGCTGGTGTTGCACGATCTGCTGCCGGTACTGTTCTCCGTGTTCATCTTTGCCGGCCTGCTGCTTCCCCTGCTGCTCGATTTCGGTCTGCTGGAGTTCGTCGGTACCATGATGACCCGCATCATGCGTCCCGTGTTCCGTCTGCCGGGTCGCTCCGCCGTGGACTGTTTCGCCTCCTGGCTGGGGGATGGCAGCGTCGGCATTCTGCTGACCAGCAAGCAGTATGAAGGCAAGTTCTATACCCAGCGTGAAGCGGCCGTGATCGGCACCACCTTCTCTGCGGTTTCCATCACTTTCTGTCTGGTGGTGATCTCCCAGGTGAAGCTGGAGCACATGTTCGTGCCCTTCTACCTGACCGTCTGCCTGGCCGGCGTGGTGGCTGCCATCGTGGTGCCGCGTCTGCCGCCGCTCTCCTGGAAGAAGGATGTCTACGCCGATGGCTCTCCCCTGTGCCGCAAGCAGGAGGCGGTACCGCATCGTCACAGCGTGCTGAGCTACGGTTACGAGCGGGCGCTGACCAAGGCCGAGAGCGTGAGCGACCTCGGTGCCGTAGCGCGGGAAGGGGTGAAGAATGCACTGGATATGGTGTTTGGCGTGTTGCCCGTGGTGATGGCCATCGGTACCTGTGCCCTGATGCTGGCCGAGCACACTCCCATCTTCAATTGGCTGGGGGCTCCCTTTGTTCCCTTGCTGGAGTTGCTGCAACTGCCGGAGGCCGAGGCTGCCTCCAAGACCATCATGGTTGGCTTTGCCGACATGTTCATCCCGGCGGTGCTGGCTTCCACCATCGAAAGCGAGATGACCCGCTTCGTCATCGCCGCCATGTCGGTGACCCAGCTCATCTATATGTCGGAAGTGGGCGCCCTGCTGCTGGGCAGCAAGATCCCGGTCAAGTTGTGGGAGTTGTTCGTCATCTTCCTGCTGCGCACCCTGGTGACCCTGCCGGTCATCGCCGGTGTGGCGCACCTGCTGTTCTAAAACAGCCATTGCGGACTAAAAACGGTCAACTTCGGTTGGCCGTTTTTTTATGGTCAACATTAGACCAAAGTGAATCTTCTCAAGAATTGGTGGTTACATTAATGTAACAAATTGAACCCGTGCCAGCCGAGCAGTAGGCAATTCCAACCCATGTGGCCAGGAGTCACCCATGACCTCACTGCTCAGCTACCGGACCGGTCCCTGTGACCAACCTCTGCTATCCCAGACCATTGGCACTTATCTGCAAGAGATAGCCGAACGCTTTCCAGACCGCCCCGCCGTGGTGGTGCGCCACCAGCAGATCCGCTGGAGCTACCGCGAATATCTGGCCCGGATCGACAGACTGGCAAAGGGGTTGCTCGCACTCGGGATCAAGCCGGGTGACAGGGTCGGCATCTGGTCACCGAACAACATAGAGTGGTGCCTGGTGCAGTTTGCCACCGCTCGCATCGGCGCCATCATGGTCTGCATCAATCCCGCCTATCGCAGTTACGAGCTGGAGTTTGCCATCAACAACGTGGGTTGCCGTGCCCTCATCTGTACCAGCGCCTTCAAGGGAAGCGATTACCTCGCCATGTTGAACGAGCTGGCCCCCGAACTGGCCGGCAGTACGCCGGGACGGCTCGCCGCCGCCCGTCTGCCAACCCTGGAGATGGTGATCCGGCTCGGGGAAGAGATGACCCCCGGCATGCTGAATTTTGATGCCGTGCAGGCCTTGGGGGAGGGAGTGGATCCCGTTGTCCTGGACCGAATTAGCGCCAGCCTCAAGCCGGAGGATGCCATCAATATCCAGTTCACCTCGGGCACCACGGGCAACCCCAAGGGGGCCACCTTGAGCCATCGCAACATCCTCAACAATGCGCGACTGGTGGCGAGCGGCATGGCGTTCAGCGAGCAGGACAAGCTCTGTATCCCGGTGTCGCTCTACCACTGCTTTGGCATGGTGCTTGGCAATCTGGTCTGCATCAGCGTGGGGGCCTGCGCCCTGTTTCCGTCGGAGGCCTTCGACCCGGTGGCAACCCTGCAGATGGTGAGCGAGGAGCTGCCACAGTTCGCCAGCTTCGATCTCTCCTCCCTGCGCACCGGCATCATGGCCGGGGCCATCTGCCCCGAACCCCTGATGCGCAAGGTCCAGAGTCTGATGCACATGACCGAGGTAACCATTGCCTACGGTCAGACCGAGTGCAGCCCGATCAATCACATGACCGCCATCGATGCGCCGCTGGACAAGCGGGTGACCACGGTGGGCCGTGCCCTCGCCCACACCGAGATCAAGCTGGTCGATGCGAGCGGCGAGACGGTCCCCATCGGTGATAAGGGGGAGATCTGCTGTCGCGGCCATGGGGTGATGCAGGGCTATTGGCAGGATCCGGCCAAGACGGCGCAGACCATAGATGATGACGGCTGGCTCCACTCCGGGGACATCGGCATCATGGATGAAGAGGGGTATGTCCAGATCGTTGGGCGCATCAAGGATCTGATCATCCGTGGTGGCGAGAACATCTATCCACGGGAGGTCGAGGAGCGCCTCTACGAGCACCCGGCGGTGCAGGATGCGGCCGTGTTTGGCGTTGACAGCGAACGCTACGGCGAGGAGGTGTGTGCCTGGGTCAAGCTCAGGCCGGATCAGGTGGCGAGCGAGGAGGAGATCAAGCACTTCCTCTCGGCCCGCATCGCCTATTTCAAGGTGCCGCGCTATATCCGCTTCGTGGAGGAGTACCCCATGACGGTGACCGGCAAGCTGCAGAAATTCAGGATGCGGGAGATGATGACGGCCGAGCTGACTCGCCAGTATGTCGAGGCTGGCGGCTGATACGATCTGCCAAGAGAAGCAGGGGCCCGTGGGCCCCTTTTCAATGTCGTGGTGGCAACTAGCTGGCCAGCAGTATCTCCTGATCCACTTCGTCCAGCTGTTCCGGGGTCAGGAAGCGCTTGGCATAGTCGCGCCAGATACCGCTGCTGACGAACAGGGTAAACAGGGCCGGATCGATATGCTGTTCTCGCACCATGTTCTGCATGATGGCCAGGGACTGGGAGACCGTCTTGCCCGATTTGTAGGGGCGATCGCTTGCGGTCAGCGCCTCGAAGATGTCGGCGATGGCCATGATGCGGGCCGGGATGCTCATCTGTTCCCCCAGCAACTGGCGCGGGTATCCCTTGCCATCCATCCGCTCATGATGGCCGCCGGCAATTTCCGGCACGCTGCGCAGATGGCGCGGGAAGGGGAGGTGCTCCAGCATGCGGATGGTCTGGATGATGTGCTCGTTGATCTTGTAGCGTTCCTCCTCGGTGAGGGTGCCGCGGCCGATGGCCAGGTTGTAGCGCTCCCCGCGGTTGTAGAGATGTTTGGGCACCTTGACCTTGAACCCCCAGGGATTGCCATCGTCAAACCTGTCCTGCTGGGGCCGCGGAATAAGATGGGAGGGTTTGTCGGCCAACAGCTGCTCAACACAAGGCAGGGTCGACGCCGGCTCGCTTTGATGCAACTTGAGCTCCTCGCGGCTGATGCCGAGCCGATCGTCCAGGGTGCGCAGCCAGGTGCGGCTGGCGATGGCGTCGAGCCGCTCAATCTTCTCGGGGGCCATCCACTCGCCACCCAGATTGCATTCGGCCACGAACGCAAACTCCTCGTCCAGTTCCGACCAACGCGGAGCCACCGCTTCGCGGCAGGCGATCCGCTCGGATTCCGGCAGCCTGGTGGAGAGGGCCTCAATATAGGCATCGCGCTTGACTACCTCGAAACGGGTGCGTATCTCGTGGATCCGGTCGTAGATGGTCTCCAGCTTGGTGGCCTTGTCGACCACGAACTCCGGGGTGGTGACCTTGCCGCAATCGTGCAGCCAGCTTGCGATATGGATGGCTTCCCACTCCTCCTCATTGAGACTGAAATCGGCAAACGGGCCCTGTCGCTGGGCGCAGGCCGCCTCGGTCAGCATCTTGGTCAGCTCGGGCACGCGTTGGCAGTGACCACCGGTATAGGGGCTCTTGGCGTCGATGGCGCCCGCCATCAGCTCGATGAAGGACTCCAGAAGTTGCTTCTGCTCTTCCAGCAGGCGCTGGTTCTCGATGGCGGAGGCGGAAGTCCCTGCCAGCGCTTCGATCAGGCTGATCCGCGAGACCAGTTCCCGTGGCGAGCACTCGGGCAGGATCAGAAACAGGTAACCGATCAACTCCTGGCGGTGATTGCGCAGGGGCTCGGCGACCAGTTCACTGGGGCCGGGGAAGGAGCCCCAGCTGCTCATGTATTGCTGCCAGCCCGTTTGGTCGATGCCGACGGAGAGCCGGTTGGCGGCGACCTGAGTCCCGAACAGTGCCGGTTGCCAGGGTACCTGTTCGATTGGCAAGTCGCCCTGCAACCAGCGCGCATTGACCGCCACCATCTGCTGATCTTGCGCCAGATAGAGGCAGCCTCCTGTAGCCTGTACCGCTGACGTGGTCTCGTGCAGGATGCGGCTGATCAGGGAGTCGAAGCGATGCTCGGCAGCCAGTGCCCGACCCATGTTCATGAAGTTGCCCAGGGTCAGGCGCATGCCGGACATGGTACGGGCCAGATCATCGATCTCGCGGATCGCCGATTCGGGCTCCTTGCTGGCCGTAAAATCGAAATGCTGGATCCGCTCCGCCTCCCGGGTCAGGGCTTGCAGCGGGGTGGCGGTGCGGCGGGATACCCACCAGATCACCGGCAGCAGCAACAGCAAACCGATCAGGGTGCGGGCCAGATTGACCAGTGCCGCGTCGCGCGCCTGCTGGTAGAGCACATCGGTCGAGACCAGTAGGGCAATATAGAAAGGCGAGCCCTCGCCGAGGGGGGCCAGGTTGGCCAGCCAGCTGTTGCCGTCAGGCAGGCTGATATCCAGCTCCACCGGGGTGTCCAGCAGCCCGGGCTCACCGGTGATCTGCTGCTGCAACCGTGCCAGGGCGGGGTGAGCGAGGGCCGACAGCATGGGCAGCTGTTTTAACTGCTCGAAGCTGGGCAGATCCTTGGGATCGGCGGCCAGCAGGGTGGCATGATCATCAAACAGAACCACCTGGCTATGTTGTGGCAGGCGCAGCTCACCGATGAGGGCCGACAGTCCCTCGACGCTGGTATCGAGCCCAAGCACGGCGCGTTTGTCCTTGCTCTCCACCGCCAGGGTCATTCCGGGTTCCTTGGTGGTGAAGAAAAGATAGGGGTGGGTGACGGCAATGCCTGGATGGCGACGCGCTTGCTTGTACCAGTCACGACTACGGGGATCGTACTGGTATTGCGGCATGGCCCGGCGCTCGAGCAGCGTCAGATGCTGGTCAAAGTAGAGGAATTCCCCCTTGCCCTGATGCAGGCTCTGCACCATCAGGGTGCTGGCGAGGGGAACATTTTCCAGCTGCGTTCTGGCCCGACTGGTCAGCTTGCGTACCAGAAAAAAATCGCCGTTTTCATAGCCTGCGTAGACGGCACCATAGCTGGCGCTGTTTGCCAGCACCTCGATCAACTGCGGCAGGTAACCGAGCCGTTCATCCAGGCTCTCCATGCCCGCCAGCCGGCCTGTGCGCAGCAGGCTGAGGGACATGCGGGCGGGACGTTCGTTCAACTGCAAGGCCAGGGCAAGCTGCTCCCGGTATTGCAAAAAATTCTGTCGCTCATGCTCGAGCCCTTGCTGGGTATCCTGCTGGAACTGAAGCGTGATAAGCGCCCCTCCCAGAAAGGTAAACAGCAAGATAAAGAGGGTGGCGATATGAACATAGAAGGGTTTACGACCAGGCCTGGCAGTTGTCATGGACACATCCTTGTCACACGTGCGGTTGCAGAAAAGATCAGTCAGCAGTGTGGCAATAGAGCCTGTAAATCCAATTGTGTAACCGCCCACGAATAAGTAACTTTTTCAAAAGGATACCTTCGTGGGTAAGCAAATGGACCAAGACAAACTCAAAGCACTGGCCGCTGAGCTGGCCAAAGACATCAAGTCTGAAAAAGATCTCGGCACCCTCACCCAACAGCTGATCAAGCTCACCGTCGAGACCGCGCTCAATGCCGAGATGGACGAACATCTGGGCTACGAGAAACACGCCCCACAAGGCCGCGGGACCGGCAACAATCGCAATGGCTATTCCGCCAAACGCCTAAAAGGGCAGCACGGAGAGGTCACTATCCAGGCGCCTCGTGACCGTAACTCGTCCTTCGAACCTCAGTTCGTCCGCAAGGGCCAGTCCCGCCTGACCCAGATGGACGACCAGATCCTCGCCCTCTACGCCAAGGGCTTGAGCACGCGGGATATCGTTGACGCATTCAAAGAGATGTATGACGCCGACATCTCGGCGGGGCTGGTATCGAAGGTGACCGAACGTGTCATCGAGCAGGTCCACGAATGGCAAAACCGGCCGCTGGATCCGCTCTATCCCATCGTTTATCTGGACTGCATTGTGCTGAAGATCCGCGCGAACCAGAGGGTGATCAACAAGTCGCTCTATCTGGCACTGGGCATCAATATGGAGGGGCACAAGGAGCTGCTGGGCCTGTGGCTGGCCGAGACCGAAGGGGCAAAGTTCTGGCTGTCGGTCCTGACCGAGCTGAAGAATCGCGGCTTGGAAGACATCCTGATTGCGTGTGTGGACGGTCTCAAGGGCTTCCCTGATGCGATTGCTGTGGAGTATCCCCAGACCAAGGTGCAACTGTGTATCGTCCACATGGTGCGCAACTCGCTGCGCTATGTCTCCTGGAAGGACTACAAGGCGGTGACGGCGGATCTGAAGCAGATCTACCAGTCTGCGACGGAACGTGAGGCTCAGCAGGCGCTGGCGGCCTTCGGCGAGCGCTGGGATAGCCAGTACCCGCAGATAACGCGCTCCTGGCAGGGCAACTGGGATAATCTGATCACACTGTTCGAGTATCCCCCCGCCATCCGGAAGGTGATCTACACCACCAATGCTATCGAGTCGCTGAACAGCGTGCTGCGCAAGGCGACCAAGCAAAGGAAGCTCTTCCCGACCGACGACTCGGCGCTAAAAGTGGCGTACCTCGCGATACAGCAGGCTTCAAAGAAATGGACCATGCCAATCCAGAATTGGAAGCTTGCCCTGAATCGCTTTATTATCGAGTTCGGTGATCGTCTGAACGGTCACCTGTAATGGAGTGGGCAGTTACACAGAATTATTTACAGGCTCTGGCAATAAAATGACTAAAAAAACAGTAATGATTTCAACCTATTCATCATTAGTCGCAGCATCCGCTTTAGGTGGATGTCCTGGCTCTTGTTCTGCATCTGACAGAAACCGGTTTGTAGGGTGATTCATTCAGGTATCTCATGCTACATTGCCCCACTTGTTATTGGTCTGTGAATCAATGGAGTGACCCATGTCTGCCATCCCCTTTTCCGTGCTCGATCTGGTGCCGGTTCCTGAAGGCTCCCAGCCAGCCGAGTCGTTCCACCGCTCGCGCGATCTGGCGCAACATGCCGAGCGCTGGGGTTACCACCGCTACTGGCTGGCCGAGCATCACAACATGCCGGGCATCGCCAGTGCCGCCACTGCGGTGCTGATCGGCCATCTGGCGGGAGCGACCCGCACCCTGAGGATAGGGGCGGGTGGCATCATGCTGCCGAATCACTCGCCGCTGGTGATCGCCGAGCAGTTTGGCACGCTCGCCTCCCTCTATCCGGATCGAATCGATCTGGGCCTTGGGCGCGCACCGGGCACCGATCAGCGCACCATGCAGGCACTGCGCCGCCAGCGCAGCGGGGAAGTGGATGATTTTCCGGCAGATGTGCGCGAGCTGATGGACTATTTTGGCGACGAGGTGGGAGCGGTGCAGGCGGTACCCGGCCAGGGATTACATCTGCCGGTCTGGTTGCTGGGTTCGAGTCTCTACAGTGCCCAGCTGGCGGCGGCCATGGGGTTGCCGTTTGGTTTTGCCTCTCACTTCGCCCCCGCGTTACTGCTGCAGGCGCTGGAGATTTACCGCACCCAGTATCGCCCCTCGGCCCGCTGGCCCAAGCCCTATGCGGTGGTGTGCGTCAACATGATCGCCGCCGACAGCGAGCGGGAGGCCCGCTTCCAGTTCACTACGGTGCAGCAGCAATTCCTGCGCCTCTATCGCGGTGATGCCGGCAAGTTGCCTGCCCCTGTCCAGTCACTGGGTGATACCTGGTCACCCCGCGAGCTGATGGCCATGGAACAGACCCTGGCCCGCTCCCTGGTAGGGGATCAGGAACAGGTGCGTCATGGCCTCAAGTCGCTGCTGGTGGAAACCCGGGCCGACGAGCTGATGTTCAACGGCCCTATCGTCGATCATCAGGCGCGGCTGCGCTCCTTCGAGATCGCCGCCGAGTTGATGAAGAGTCTGTAAGCCAGGCAGTTTGCGGCTGGTGCTTGTCAGCCGCAGGCGACACCTGTTTCCATGGCCTGTAGTTAACATTATGATTTTAAAAGGTTGTCAGGTTTATGTCGGCTTGCTGTCGTCTCACCTTGCCCGATGTTGACCCTATGCTGGCCCCGTCAATCACCACAAGGAGTGCAAGATGATCGTCAGGAAGTTGAGATTGCAGCGGGGCTGGTCACAGGAGCAGTTGGCGACCTTCTCCGGCTTGAGTGTCCGCACCATCCAGCGGATTGAGCAGGGGCAGCAGCCCGGACTGGAATCCCTCAAGGCCCTGGCCGCCGTCTTTGAACTCGATGTGGCTCAACTGGATGGAGTACAGCAACAGGAGCACGAGATGAAAGGCAGCGAGACGAGGAAACGGGATTGGGGGCAGGTATCGGCCGAGGAGCGGGCGGCGATGAGCTATGTGGAGGATCTCAGAGGCTTCTACTACCACATCGCCAGCTATCTGGTGGTGATCGGCGGGCTGTTTGTCATCAACTACCTGAGCAACCCGGGTTATATCTGGGCCTGGTGGGCGGCGCTGGGCTGGGGGCTGGGACTGATCTCTCACGCCATCAACCTGTTCCAGCCCTTCAAGTTGTTCGGCCCGGAGTGGGAGCGGCGCCAGATAGAGAAACGGCTGGGGCGCAAGTTGTAACCCGCCTGACAATAAAAAGCCCGACTATCAGTCGGGCTTTTTCATGCAGCCAGTATGGGCTGCGATCAGCTCGCATGCACCGGGCAGGGGGTAGCGATCAGGGCATCATCCTCGTAGCGCCACAGGGTGAGGCTGTTGCCCCAGACGCAGCCAGTATCCAGCGCCTTGATATCCTGCTTGTCGGTCTTGCCCATCAGGGCTGCCCAGTGGCCGAACACCAGGATGGGATCATCCACATGGTGCTCGCGCTGCTCGAACCAGGGGCGCAGGCCCGGGGTCGATTCGCTGGGACCCTTCTTGCATTTGAAGTCGAGCCGGCCGTCGAAGTAGCAAAAGCGCATCCGGGTGAAGGTGTTGATGATGTAGCGGTAGCGGTCGATCCCGACCAGATCGTCCCGCCAGCAGTCTGGCTGGTCGCCATACATGTTGTGCAGCAGCCAGCTGTACTGGTCACCGCGCAGCAGGCTCTCCACCTCGCGGGCACAGTTGCGGGCGGTGCGGGCATCCCAGGCCGGCGAGATGCCGGCATGCACCATCATGATCGGCAGATCTGGGTGTTCCGCCAGGAGCGGCCGGTGGCGCAGCCACTCCAGCAGTTCGTCCCGATCCGGCGCCTCCATCAGGCTCTGCAACCGGTCTCTTTTCTTGAGCGGTGCGACGCCGTTGGCGACAGCCAGCAGGTGCAGATCGTGGTTGCCGAGCACGGTGACGGCGCGGTTGCCCAGTCCCTTGACGAAGCGCAGGGTGTTGAGGGAGTCGGGGCCGCGGGCGACCAGGTCGCCACAGAGCCAGAGTACGTCATGCGCGGGATCGAACTCGGCCAGATCCAGCAGACGGCGCAAGTCGTCGTAGCAGCCCTGGATATCGCCGACAAAACAGTTCGCCATGAAACCTCAGTTGATAATATTGGGGATGGCCAGCGTGAAGGGGGCGATGGGCGCCTCAAATTGCTGACCAGAGCCATCTTGCAGGGTATAACGTCCTTCCATCACCCCGAGCGGGGTCGCCAGCGGGACGCCGCTCTGGTAGCGGTAGGTCTCCCCTTCGGCGATCACGGGTTGTTCCCCCACCACGCCCGGACCTTCGACTTCCAGCATCTTGCCATTGGCATCCGTAATGAGCCAACGCCGGTGCAGCAATTGCACCGGGCCGGGACCCAGATTCTCGATTTCAATGAGATAGTGAAACTGATATGGGTCTTTGGAGTCCGCCACATAACTGGGGTAGGGGCGGATCACAATGCGCGGGGTGGTCACGGGATCAGGCCTTTGGCTGATCCGCCAGCCAGTTGGCGATCATGACAAATTGCTCCAGGGTGAGGTTCTCGGGGCGCAGGTTGCCATCGATGCCAAGCTCGGTCAGCTGGGCGTCGGTGATGAAGTTGGAGAAGCTGTTGCGAATGGTCTTGCGACGCTGGCCGAAGCCCTCGGTGCAGACGCGATTCAGGCAACGGATATCCTTGGCGACGATGGTCGGGTTCTTGTGCGGCACCAGACGCACCACGGCGGAGTCCACCTTGGGGGCCGGCTTGAAGGCGCCCGGGCCCACTTCCAGCACCGGGATGACCTGGCAGTAGTACTGGGTCATCACGCTCAAACGGCCATAGGCCTTGCTGCCGGGACCGGCGGCCAGACGCAGTACCACTTCCTTTTGCAGCATGAAGTGCATGTCCTCCACCCGATCGGCGAACTCGCACAGGTGGAAGATGAGCGGGGTGGAGATGTTGTAGGGCAGGTTGCCAAAGATGCGCAGCGGCCCCTTGCCTTCTCCCATCAGGGTGCTGAAGTCAAAACGCATGGCGTCGGCTTCGATGACGGTGAGCTTGTCCTTCAGTGTCGGGTGCTCGCGCAGGCGGGCCGCCAGATCCCGGTCCAGCTCGACCACGGTCATCTTGTCCATCTGGGCGGCAACCGGCTCGGTCAGCGCGGCCAGACCCGGGCCGATCTCCACCAGGTTCTGGCCCGGCTGCGGATTGATGGCGGCCACGATCTGGTCGATCACGTAGCGATCGTGCAAGAAGTTCTGACCGAAACGCTTACGGGCCGTGTGGCCCATGTGCACCTTACTGCTCATATCTTTTTTTCTCTACCATCTTGATGGCGTGGTTAATCGCGGTGGTAAGGCTACCGGGATCGGCCAGGCCTTTGCCTGCCAGATCCAGTGCGGTGCCGTGATCCACCGAAGTGCGGATGAAAGGGAGTCCAAGGGTGATATTGACCGAACTGCCGAAGCCCTTGTATTTGAGCACGGGCAGTCCCTGGTCGTGGTACATGGCGAGTACCGCATCCGCATCCTTGAGGTATTTCTCCTGGAACAGGGTGTCGGCCGGCAATGGGCCGACCAGATCGATTCCCTCCTGGCGCAAGGTGGCCAGGGCGGGTTCGATCACGTCAATTTCTTCACGACCGAGATGGCCCCCTTCCCCGGCGTGGGGATTGAGGCCGCAGACGTAAATGCGCGGTTTGGCGATGCCAAACTTGGCCTTGAGATCCGCATCCAGGATACGGATCACCTTGCCGAGGCGATCCTCGGTGATGGCCTTCGCCACATAGGCCAGGGGGATGTGAGTGGTTGCAAGCGCCACCCGCAGCCCCTCGGTTGCCAGCAGCATCACCACGTCGGCGGTGTTGGATTGCTGGGCGAAAAACTCGGTGTGGCCGCTAAACGATACGCCCGCCTGGTTGATGATCCCCTTGTGCACGGGTCCGGTCACCACGGCGGCAAACTCACCGCTCATGTTGCCGTCGCAGGCGCGCTGCAGGGTGGCCAGCACATAGGCGCCGTTGCCTTCGTCGAGCTCTCCGGGCACCACGGTGGCGCCGAGAGAGACGGGGCTGACGGTCAGGGTGCCGGCCCGCTGTGGATGCGCGGGCGCGGCGGGATCGTAGGGCTCAAGCTCGATGGACAGACCCAGCAGGGCGGCGCGTTGACGCAGCAGCGCCGGATCGGCGATCACCACCAGCTGGTGGGGCCAATCCTGCTGGGCTATCTGCAACACAAGATCCGGACCAACCCCGGCCGGTTCACCCGGGGTCACGGCAAGGCGACGACAACGCATCAGCTGCTGGCGCCTTCGATCTGGATGTAAGCCTCATCACGCAGCTCATCCAGCCACGCCTGGGACTCTTCCACGAAGCGGCGGTTGTAGATCAGCTGATAGGCGCGCTGTTCCTGGGCCTTGTCGGTGGCATCCTGGCTGCGACGATCTTCCAGCTGGACAATGTGCCAGCCGTGAGAGCTGCGGAACGGGGCACTGATCTGGCCCGGTTGCAGGCGGCCCACCATGTCGCGGAACTCCGGCACATAGACGTTGGGATCAGACCAGCCCAGTTCACCACCCTGCACTGCGGAGCCCGGGTCTTCGGAGTATTTCTCCGCCATGCTGGCGAAGCTCGCCTTGCCGCTCTTGATGTCGTGCAAAATGCCGTCCAGCATGCCCTTGGCTTTCTCTTCGCTCAGAATGATGGAGGGCTTGATCAGGATGTGACGGGCTTTCACCTCGGTCTGCATCACCTGCTGCTGACCCTTGGTGTCGAATACCTTGATAATGTGCAGGCCGGCACCGGAGCGCAGCGGGCCTACTATGTCTCCCTTGGTCGTGCCCTGAACCGCTTCGGCCATCAGGGTCGGCATCTCCTGCGGGCTCATCCAGCCCCAGTCACCTCCTTCCAGCGCCTTGGGGCCGTTGCTCTCGGCAATGGCCAGCTTGCGGAAATCGGCCCCCTGTTTGAGCGCGGCCAGAATGCCCTCGATCTTGCTCTTGGCGGCATCCAGCTGGGCTGCGGAAGGGTTGTCAGGCAGGGCAATCTGGATATGACCGAGGTGATACTCGTTCTGCTGCTGACCCTGTTTTTTCAGGATGTCGACTACCTGTTTCACCTCCTGCTCGGAGATGTTGATGCGACGGCGCACCTGGTTGCGGCGTACCTCGTTCATCAGGATCTCGCGGCGTACCTCTTCCCGGTACTGGGCATAGCTCATGCCTTCGCGCGCGAGCTGGGCACGCAGCTGATCCAGGGTCATCTTGTTGTCGGCGGCGATCCCCTGGATGGCTTGTTCCAGCTGGGTATCGCTGATCTTCAGGCCCTGGCGTTCGGCCAACTGCAGTTGCAGGCTCTCCTGGATCAGGCGATCCAGCGCCTGTTTGCGCAGTGTGGCGTCGTCAGGCAGAGACTGGCCGCTCTCCTGGGCGGAGATTTTGACCTTGTTGACCAGGGCATCCTGTTGGCTGGCAAGTACCACGTCCTTGTTGACCACGGCCAGAACCTTGTCCATCAGCTCGGGGGCAGCCATGGCGGCCTGGCTCATGGCGCCGAACATTCCCGCGGTCAGCAGGGCTATCAGGGTCTTTTTCATATCCATCTCTCAAGGCTGGACCAGCATCATTGCTGGTCTTTCAGATTAAACGGGCGAACATAGGGCAACAGTTCGGTATCCATCGTGACGCTGCGGCCACCGGTACCGACACTGCCGAGTCCCTTCATCTCGAACTGCAGACCGATCGATTTCTCCGAAGTGGGTCTCAGGGTGACGTTGTCAGGCTGGTTGTGCCACTCCAGGCTCAGGTTGATGCTCCAGCAGCAGGAGTCGTATTTGACACCGATCTTGCGGTCAATGTTCACATCCTGCTTGATATCGCGATAGTAGCCGCCGTAAACCTGCCACTGATCGGCAATCGGCGCCATCATGACCAGACCTGCCTGGCTAAGGTCCTCTGCCAGGGCGGCGTTGGTCGGGTAGCGGTAATCCCGGTTGCCATCCTGAATAAAGCGGTAGTTGAGCTGGGTTACCAGCTTGTCATGACGGTATTCCACGGCACCATTGCCTGAACTGAACGCTCCCTCCTCGGTATCGTACTGGGCGCCAGCGTGGGCGAACCACTGATCCGTGATCCGGGCATCCCCCTCAAAGGAGAGCAGAGAACGGGCGTTGGTGCTCTCGGGATCCGAGGAATAGAGACGAACCTTGGGAGAGGTCAGCTCGAACGCCTGGGCGACGGAGAGACGCAGCCGCTCATCCCCGACGTTGTCATAGATCCGGCTGGTGAGACCAGCGCTGATCCGGTTGGCATCGCTGATCCTGTCGAGACCGGCGTAACGGCGATCGCTGAACAGGCTGTAGTAGTCCTGTCGGGTAGTAGTGGAGTCGTAGACCCCGATATCGTCCTGGTTCTCGTAGGGGATGTAGAGATACTGGAACTCGGGTTCCAGAGTTTGGGTTCCCTTGCCGTCAAACCAGTCGACCGAGCGATCGAAATTGAGGCCCCCCTTGAGGCGGAAGGACGGCAGGGTGCGGGTAATGGTGCCCTCTTTCAGTGCTGATTCGTTCCCTTGCATATACAACCGGGCATCGCGATCCAATGCCGTGTTACCCCTTGGGTTAGGGTGTTTATAAGTATCAGGAACGTCTTGGTCGTAGGAGGTAAACATCAGCTTGTATTGGCTGGTGAGGTAGTAACCGGGCGCGTCCACCAAGGGAACCGTCAGGGTTGGGGCCAGGTGCAGTCGGGTCGCGGTATAGCGCTCCCCTTTCTGGAAGTCGCTGGCGTTGCCGCGGTCATAACCAAACTTGGTCAGCTCGCTGTTCCAGGCCAGATCGAACCACTTTCCCTGCTGGTAGTAGTTGTAGTCGATGCGCGGCATCATCTCGTGCGGCAGCAGCGCATAGGGGCTCAGGATCTGGTAGCGGCGCACTTCCGAAGTGAGATTCCAGCTCTCCTGGTAGTAACCGGCGGTAAAGGATTGCTGCAACTGATCATCAATCTGGGTGCCTACCAGCGGGTCGAAGTCGTTGAAGTAGTTGTAGTCCCTGTCCCGCACCTTGGTGTAGTCGAGCCCGAAGCGCAGGGAACCGTCCATCAGGCTGGAACCGTGGCGAACGTTCAGCAGATAGCGGTGGCCGTCAGACAAACCGGCCAGGCTGGGGTTGCTCGGGCTGTATTGCTTGTCATCCGCCAGGTTTTCGAAATAGAGAGTGCCGACGTGGGCGGGGTCCGGCATGTAGCGGAATTCCACCTGTTCCATCAGGCCGCGCTTGTCCATGAAGCGGGAGGTGATGGTGGCGTCGTAATTGGGGGCAATGTTCCAGTAGAAAGGCTGGGTGATCTCCATGCCGTTGCCGGAGCTCTGCTTGTAGCCCGGATAGAGCAGACCCGTCTTGCGTTCATCCTTGATGGGGAAGTTGATGTACGGGAAATAGAACACCGGATAGTCATAGAGCCAGAGGCTGGCGTTCCAGGCTTCACCGAACACCTCCTTCTGATCGATGTCGATGCTGCCTGCCTTGAGGGTCCACACCTCCTGACCGGGGGGACAGGTAGTGTACTGGGCCCCCTCCATGGTGATGTTCTGGTTGTTGTTGGTCATGGTGACCCGTTTGGCAAAGCCGCGCACCGGTGAACCATGAACCTGATACTTGCCCTCTTCCAGTTCGGAATTTTTGGTATCCAGGTTGGACTTGAGGGTCTTGTCGCTGGTGACGGTCACCTGACCGTCGTTGTAATAGATGTTGCCGATGGCGATGACATCCCGGCTCTTCTGATCGAGTTGGGCATAGTCGGAGTCAAACTTGCGAACCCCCTGACGCACCTTGACGTCCCCTTCATAGACGGCGGTGCCGCCCTGCTTGGCCTCAAGGCGATCGGCGTCGACCTCGACCGGCAGGGCATTGGCATCTTCCGCCGAAGAGGGCTTTTCGACCTTGGGGACATAGTCATAGCAGAGGCTGTCGAGAATACCGGTCGCAGGCGGCGGATTGAACGGGGCCGCCTGCACCATCATGGAGGTCAGGGCCGGTGCCAGGCTGATAGTCAGGGCGATGGGATAGCGGTATCCCAGTGTCCATTTTGTCATGTGAAAGACTCGTGCAATCCGTGATAGGTACGGTTGATCCAGGGCATGCATTTTACGACAGGTTTCATCGAGTTGACATTGCATGTCATTGCTTTATGTTAGCCGGCAATGATAAAGCATTATTGCGGCCAGGGCTAACAGCCAAGTGCTGCTTTCCACCTTGGTCCTCGACTTATGCACGATCGCGATTCCCTGCTTCTGCAGTGGGCACGCCGACTCTCCGGTGATGCCAGCCTCCATCTTACCCTTATTTCCGGTGATGCCAGTTTCCGCCGCTACTTTCGTGGCGGTGGTCTTATCTGGGTGGATGCCAATCCAAAAACCGAAAAAAATCATGAGTTTGTTCGCAATGCGGCGGCCTTGCGTGCGCGTCAGCTGCTGGCGCCCGAGGTCAAGGCAGTGGACTATGAACTCGGTCTGCTGGCGGTGACCGATCTGGGGGATACCCAGCTTATTGGCTGTCTGAATACCGACAACGTACTGGCCTGGTATGACAAGGCCATCGGGCTGTTGCCCCGCCTTGGGGCTGTTGAGCTGGACTTGGAGCCCTTTGATGCCGCCTTTATGGCCAGGGAGAACAGCATCTTCCCCGAGTGGCTGCTGGGCCACCACCTTCAACTGACCCTGAGCGCGGCAGAACAACAGCTGCTCGACGATACCTTTGCCTGCCTGACCGCCAGCAACCTGGCCCAGCCGCAGGGAGTGATGCACCGGGATTTTCACAGCCGCAACCTGATGGTATGTGGTGGCAATACCCCCGATACCAGCGAGCTTGCCATCATCGATTTTCAGGACATGGTCATCGGCCCCCTTAGCTATGATCTGGTCTCCCTGCTCAAGGATTGCTACGTGCGCTGGCCGGACGAAGTGATCGAACAGGGGATGCGCCATGGTTTTGCGACCCTGCAGCAGGCGGGGCTGCTCGGCGATCTCGATTACGCCAGCTTCCGCCGCCATGCGGATCTCACTGGCATGCAGCGTCACCTGAAAGCCGCCGGCATCTTCACCCGACTCTATCATCGGGATGGCAAGTCAGGTTACCTCCAGGATATTCCCCGTACCCTGGGATATGTGGTGGATGTCTGCCAGCTGCACGGGGCCAGCGAGCCCGTGCTCGCCCGTTTTGGCGACTGGTTGCGGCAGGTGGTGCTGCCGGGACTCGCCCGGGTGGCAGAGGAGCAGGCATGAGGGCGATGATCCTGGCGGCAGGACGTGGCGAGCGGATGCGCCCGCTTACCGATACCCTGCCCAAGCCGCTGCTGGTAGTGGGGGGCAAGCCCCTCATCGTGCATCATATCGAAAAGCTTAAAGCTGCGGGGGTGACCGAATTGGTCATCAACACAGCCTGGCTCGGCCACAGGCTGGTGGAGGTGCTGGGGGATGGCAGCCAGTTCGGGGTGACCATCAACTGGTCGGCAGAGGAGAGTGCGCTGGAGACCGCAGGGGGCATAGTGCAGGCACTGCCGCTGCTGGGCAGCGACTCCTTTCTGGTGATCAACGGGGATACCTGGCTCGATCTGGACTACCGTACCCTGGTGACCCAGCCTCTGGGTGAGGATCTGGCCCATCTCTGGCTGGTACCCAATCCCCCCCAGCATCCCCAGGGGGATTTTTCCCTGCAAGAGGGGCGGGTGCTGGATATTCCCGGGTTTACCTTCAGTGGCGTCGGACTCTATCATCCGGCAGCATTCTCCGGCCTGACGAGCGGTGCGCGCAAGCTGGCCCCCCTGCTGCGGGAGTGGATGGCACAAGGACGAGTGGGCGGCAGCCTGCTGGCCGGCGAGTGGCACGACATAGGCACAGTCCCGCGACTGCGCGAGCTGGATGATCTGCTTCTGGCTCGCGCTCATTAACATCAAGAGGTCTTGAACCATGCGTATTTGGGGTAAGGTGCTCGGCGCCTTCTTCGGTTTTCTGCTCGGCCACCTGATCGGTGCCTTCATCGGCCTCTGGATTGGCCACCGCTTCGATCGGGGCATGGGATTACAAAGTGCATTTCGTCGCGGGCCGACCCAGGAGCAGCAGGCGGTCTTCTTTCATGCCACCTTCGCCGTCATGGGGCACATTGCCAAGTCCAGTGGTCAGGTGACCGAGCAGGAGATCCGGGTGGCCTCCAATCTGATGGACCGGATGCGACTGGCAGGAGAGCTGCGAGCCCGCGCCCAGGAGTCGTTCCGTCAGGGCAAGGAGGCCGGTTTCCCGCTGCGTGAGACCCTGGCCGAGTTTCGTCGTGCCAGCCAGGGGCAGCGGGACATTCTGCGCTTCTTTCTGGAAGTGCAGTTGCAGGCCGCGTTTGCCGATGGCCGGGTCGAGGATGGGGAACGTGCCATTCTGCACACCATCGCCGACGAGCTGGGCTTCAGCCGTATCGAGCTGGCCCGGATCCTGGCCATGGCCGAAGCGCAGATGAACTTCTTCAATCGCGCCCATGGCCAGTACCAGGGCGGTGGTGCGGGTGGCCAACAGTATCGTCAGGAAGCACCGTCAGCCGATCGTCTCAAGGATGCTTATCAGCTGCTCGGGGTGAACGAGAGTGACAGCGATCAGGATATCAAGCGTGCCTATCGCAAGGAGATGAGCAAGCACCACCCCGACAAGTTGGCCGCCAAGGGGCTGCCACCCGAGATGATGGAGATGGCCAAGGAGAAGGCCCAGGAGATCCAGCAGGCCTGGGAGTGGATCCGCGAAGCCCGCGGCATTCGATGACCTGTTCTCGTCGATGACAAAAAAGCCCCGCATGATGCGGGGCTTTCTTGTTTATGGCTGGTGCCGTTTATTTGGCCGGGATCTGCTCCAGCACGCGGGTCAGCAGCTGCCAGAAGCGCTCGACCGCGACGATGTGCACCTTCTCGTCCGGGGAGTGGGCGCCGCGGATGGTCGGGCCGAAGGAGACCATGTCCCACTCTGGGTAGGCGCTCTTGAACAGACCGCACTCGAGGCCGGCGTGGATCACCATGATGTTGGGGCGGCTGCCGAACAGCTCCTCATAGGTGCCGCGCACCAGCTCCATCACCGGGGAGTTGACGTTCGGGGCCCAGCCCGGGTAGGCGCCGGTGAACTCGCAGCTGGCGCCGGCCAGGGTGAACAGGGAGCGGGTCATCTGCTCAATCTGGTCGCGGCCCGAGTCGATGAGGGAGCGGATCAGGCACTGGACGTACACTTCCCCGTCCAGGGTCTTGATGACGCCCAGGTTAGTGGAGGTCTCGACCACGCCGGTCATGCTGTCACTCATGCGCATTACGCCGTTCGGGCAGGCCATCAGGGCATCCAGCAGGCGATCGCGCAGGGAGGCGCTCATCACCTTGGCGGGGGCGGCAGTCTGGGTCAGCAGGAGGGTCAGGTGCGGCTCGGTGGCGGCCAGCTCGGTCTGGTAGATGCCGGTGAAGCGATCGACCAGGGCCTTGAACTCGGCTACGTTGGCACCCGGCACCACCAAGGTGGCACGGGCCTCACGGGGGATGGCGTTGCGCAGGGTGCCGCCATGGATCCCGGCGAGCTCCACATTCAGGGCCTGGGCGGCCTTGAGCAGGCGCACCAGCAGCTTGTTGGCGTTGCCGCGGCCGCGGTGGATATCGCCGCCGGAGTGGCCACCGACCAGCCCCTTCACCTGCAGCTCGAATGCCTCACCCGCCGGGGCAGCGGTCAGCTCGAGGGGGAAGCGGATGTTGGCGTCGACGCCACCGGCGCAGCCCATGTAGACTTCACCGTCCTCTTCGGAATCGGTGTTGATGAGGATCTCGCCCTCCAGCCAGCCGGCCTCGAGGCCGAAGGCGCCGGTCATGCCGGTCTCTTCGTCGGAGGTGAGCAGCACCTCCAGCGGGCCGTGCTTGAGGCTCTTGTCGGCCAGCACCGCCAGGCAGGCGGCCATGCCGACGCCGTTGTCGGCGCCCAGGGTGGTACCGCGGGCGGTGACCCACTCACCGTCCACGTAGGCATCGATGGGGTCCTTGGTGAAATCGTGCGGGGTATCGGCGTTGGCCTGGGGCACCATGTCGAGGTGCGCCTGCAGCACTACCGGCTTGCGGTTTTCCATGCCCGGGGTAGCGGGCTTCTTGATGAAGAGGTTGCCGACCTTGTCCTGCTTCACCGCCAGCCCTTCGGCGCTGGCCCACTCGGTGATCCAGCTGGCGAGCGCCTGCTCGTGCTTGGAGGGGTGGGGGATGGAGCAGATTTTCTCGAAGAAATGCCACACCAGGGTGGGAGAGAGGGAACTCAGTTGTGCCACGTCAGGACTCCTTACCAGCACGGAATAGTGAGAGGCCCCGTCAACGGGCCCGGGAAGTGGATAACGATAATACAGCCAATCGCAGAAAAATGTGAGCAGACAGCGTAAATCTCGGGTCGGTTATGCTGCTGGGAAAGGTTGTGGCAGGCAATGATCAGGTTCGAGGGGGGCTGGCTGGTGGAAAAGAAATTATGTGACGCATCTCACAAAAAAAGTTGAATTTATGGCGCCGACTGGTAAATTAGCTCCCGTGGTTCGCCACCCGTCAGGATGACGATGAAAGCCTCCAGGGAACCGAAGCAAAGACAAGTGCGCCTCCATGGAACCGAGTGTTCGTTCAAGGATTTGAGCCCGCATTAAAGGTACGTAACTTGTTAAGCAATCAGGAGTTTAAAGATGCCAGGCAGCAACTCAACCTATTGGTTCGCCCCGTCTCTCTATACCCAGGGTTTCAGCTACCCTAACCCCTTCGTCACCCGTCGCTAAGACGGTCTGTCCGAACAAACGGACAACCCGCCTGTGACAAACAGGCATGACGAGAAAGCAGCAGGTGTGTGAGGTAAATCCTCCTCCCTGCTATTTTTTTATCTGCTGTTTGGCGTTGTGATGGATTTTGCGTCAACCGGACGGGTAGTCGCTTGGTCATTTGGCTCTTTATATGAGTCATCTGGGGATAATCTGGACGATCTTTCCTTCATTTGGCATACGTTTGCCAGTCATTTTATCTGCAAACGGTGCTATCATACCGGCCCAACAGCCTGTCCGCGGTGTTGGCACTCCATGCAACCGATCGCCGGATATGCCCATCTTGCTTCCACTGCCATAGATCCGCTGCCGAGGCTTAGCCCTGAGGCAGCCAAAGTGCAATCTGAATTCAGTCGAGCAAGGGCCGTCATTGCTTGGTTATCGGGGAAGCGTCCCGGTTACCATCATTTTAAGTGATTGTTTTAAATAACTATTCGAGATCGATAACATGCCGAAGAAGTTTTATGTATCGTGGGACAACCTGCAACGTGAAGCGCGCCGTCTGGCCCGTCGTCAACTGCCAGTCAGCCAGTGGAAAGGGATCATCGCGGTCAGCCGTGGCGGCCTGGTGCCCGCTGCCCTGATGGCCCGTGAACTCGGCATTCGCAACGTGGAGACCCTGTGCATCTCCAGCTATGACCATGACAACCAGCGCGAGCTGGTGGTGGTCAAGGCCGCGACCACCGCAGGGGATGGTGAAGGTTGGCTGGTGGTGGACGATCTGGTGGATACCGGTGGCACAGCCAAGGCGATCCGCGAACTCTATCCCCGCGCCAAGTTCATCACCATCTTCGCCAAGCCGATGGGCGAGCCGCTGGTAGATGACTTCGAGGTTGCCATTCCGCAGGATACCTGGATTGAACAACCTTGGGATATGGCGCTGGAGTTCACCACGCCAATCTGCGACGAAAAATAACAGTTTCACAGGGCTCCACTTCGGAGCCCTGTTTTTTTGTCTGTCAATTGGGCCTGGGGTGGCTGTGTGACGACAAATCTGGTTAAGATGAACCATTGCCTGATCATGAATGAGATTTTACCTTGGACTTGAACGACGACCTCAACCTGACCGACCGACTGTTTACCCGCGTCAAGAAGGTATTGGAGACTTCCGAGATATCCAATACCAGTCCGGCGGCGGAAGAGGGCGAGTCAGAGGAGATGTTTATCGATGGCTCCCTGTCAAATCGCTGGTATCGTCTGCTGCGGCGCCCTTCCTGGGCCTGGCAGGGCGCCGATCCGGTCGAAGTGGAGCAGACCCTGGCGCGCATCGCCATGGCGACCGGGGAGCGAACCCATGATTGCTACTTCGATACCATCAAGGGTTATGTGCCGGGCAACTGGATCTATGAGTGGAGCCAGGTGGCCGGCACCTATTTCAAACGGGGACGCGAACTGCGCGAGCAGGGAGATTCGGCGGCTGCGCTGAAGCAACTGCTCAAGGCGGTGCGCTACTACTCCATCGCCAGCTACCCACACCTCAAGAATGACGAGCTGGCGGATCAAGCCCAGCTTTTAGGCAACATGGCCTATCGCGAGGCGGGCCGGCTGTTCAAGGTGCCGCTCAAAGAGATCCAGGTGCCGTTTCGCGGCAAGCATATTCAGGGCTATCTGCACCTGCCGACCACCGACAAGCCGGTGCCTCTGGTGATCATCAGCGGTGGGATCGACTCCCTGCAGCTCGATTTCCTCGCCTTCTATCTCAAGCGGCTGGAACCCAACGGCATCGGCATGCTCTCGCTGGACATGCCGGGGATCGGCTATGCCGAACATTGGCCGCTGGTGCAGGACACCAGTCGCCTCCATCAGGCGGTGCTGCAGTATCTCTCCGAGGTGGCCTGGGTCGATCACCAGCGCATCGCCATGGTAGGCATGCGCCTTGCAGGGAATATTGCTGCGCGTTTGGCCTTCATCGAGCCTTTCAAGCTGCGTACCGTGGTGTGCGTGGGGGCGGGGGTCAATCAGGTATTCACCAGTCCTGAGCTTTTTGCAAAATGCCCTCGCATGATGCGAGACAGCCTGGCCAACCGGCTGGGAGAGGATGCAGCCCAGTGGGATACCATGCGCACCAAGTGCCAGGTATTTTCACTCAAAACGCAAGGATTGCTGGGGACTCGCACCTCGGTGCCGATATTAAGTATCGGGCACAAGAAAGATTTCATCTGTCCCGAGAGCGATGTCCGGGCACTGGCGGCGGCCAGCCGCAATGGCAAGGCGGTCGTGTTCGACAAGCAACCCTTGCTGGAGGTGTATGACCAGGCAATGGAGGAGATTGTCGAGTGGTTGAAACGACATCTGTGTGTCTGATGTCGCGCTAAAAATCTGATGCCATCACAAGGTGGCGCGGCTTGTTTAACAGGGAGGTTAACATGTCTGAAAGAGTGACCTACAAGCGACTGCTGAGGCAATTCGCTGCCATAGGCCCCTATCTGCGCGAGGATTTGTGTGAAGAGGGGCGTTATCGTTTCGACTGTCTGTCCGTCTGTGTCAGCGCAAAGCCGGCACCGGACAAGCGGGAGTTCTGGGGCTGGTGGCTGGTACTGGAGCAGGATGACCATCACTTCCGTTATCACTATCAGCTCGGTTTCTACGATGCAGACGGGGTGTGGCTCGACAAACCCGTCCCCAAGAAACACCAGGCAGAAGTGGAACGGACCCTCAATCACTTCTACAAGCTTCTGGTGGACAGATTGACTGTGCTTGAGTGCCACCTGGCGCCAGCCGAGCAGGTAACCAACGAACTGGCGGTCACCGCCGCCTGATCCCCGATACCCTGCGAGGGACTCACACCCTCGCAGGGTTATTCTTGTTCTCCCCTTCGCGGATTTTCGCCCCTTCTTCCGACGTTAATTGCCTTGCAGGGCCTGATGGCCGTGGGTATAAAGGGATTCCTTACTTTTTAGCCTTTATGCTCCCATGGAAAACAGAACCATAGTCGTCAAGTTGGGCACCAGCGTGCTCACAGGGGGGTCTTCCCAGCTCAATCGTGCCCATATGGTCGAGCTGGTCAGACAGTGTGCGGCCTTGCACCGTCACGGCCATCGCGTCGTCGTCGTCACCTCGGGGGCCATTGCCGCCGGGCGTGAGCACCTGGGGCACCCGCCACTTGCGCCAACCCTGCCCAACAAGCAGATGCTGGCGGCGATAGGCCAGACCCAGCTGATCCGGGTATGGCAGGATCTGTTCAACCTCTATGGTCTGCATATCGGCCAGATGCTGCTGACCCGTGCCGATCTCGAGGATCGCGAACGCTACCTCAATGCTCGCGACACCCTGCGTACCCTGCTCGATCACCGCATCATTCCGGTCATCAACGAGAACGACGCCGTGGCCACCGCCGAGATCAAGGTGGGGGACAACGACAACCTCTCGGCTCGTGCTGCCATCCTGGCCGATGCGGATCTGCTGATCCTGCTTACCGACCAGAAGGGGCTGTTTACCGCCGATCCGCGCACCAACCCGGATGCCCAACTGATCGAGGAGGTGCAGACCATAGACGACACGCTGCGCAAGCTGGCGGGTGGCAGTGTCAGCGGCCTTGGCACCGGCGGCATGGCCACCAAGCTGCAGGCGGCCGACGTGGCCCGCCGTGCCGGTATCGACGTGGTGATCGCCACCGGCCAGGTGCCGGAGGTAGTGGGGCGCCTGGCCAAGGGCGAGCGTATCGGCACCCGTTTCCCGGCCCTGGCCACGCCGCTGGAAGGGCGCAAGAGCTGGATCCTGGCAGGTCCCCCTCCCCACGGCGAAGTGCATGTGGATCAGGGGGCCGTGGCCGCCATGCAGGAGAAAGGCTCCAGCCTGCTGCCCAAGGGGATCGTCGCGGTCAAGGGGGATTTCGTGCGCGGCGACGTGGTGCGTATCCTGGGACCCAAGGGCGCCGAGCTGGCGCGCGGCATCTGCCGTTACAACCATCAGGAGCTCGACAAGCTGCAGGGCGTCCATTCGGACCAGATTGAACAGGTATTGGGTTACGGCTATGGCGCCGTGGCCATTCATCGGGATGATATGGTGCTGCTGTGATCGCAGCATCCGCATGAACAGAAGGGAACAGTCATGAGTCTGGAAAAAATGGGGCAGGCGGCCCGTGAGGCCGCCTATCAGCTGGCCACCGTCAGCACGGCACAGAAGAATCGGGCGCTGGCTGCCATCGCCGACGAACTGGAGGCGCGAAGCGCCCAGATCCTGGCTGCCAACGAGAAGGACATCGCTGCAGGGCGCGAGGCGGGGCTGTCGGAGGCCATGCTGGATCGGCTGTTGCTCAATCCGGCCCGTTTGGCCGGCATCGTAGCTGACGTGCGCAAGGTGATCACCCTGGATGACCCCGTGGGGGCCGAGATCGACAGCCGGGTATTGGAGAACGGCCTGCGTCTCTCCCGCCGCCGGGTGCCCATCGGCGTCATCGGCGTGATTTACGAGGCGCGCCCCAACGTTACCATCGATATCGCCAGCCTCTGCCTCAAGACCGGCAACGCCAGCATACTGCGCGGCGGCCGCGAGACCTTCCACTCCAACCTGGAGCTGGTGCGGGTGATCCAGAGTGCGCTGGCCGCCTCAGGTTTGCCCGAGGCAGCGGTACAGTACATCGACAACCCGGACAGGGCTCTGGTCGGTGAGCTGCTGCGCCTCGACCGCTACGTGGACATGATCATTCCCCGCGGCGGCGCCGGGCTGCACAAGATGTGCAAGGAGAACAGCTCCATCCCCGTCATCATCGGCGGATTCGGCATCAGCCATATTTTCGTGGACGAGAGTGCCGATCTGGTGCGTGCCTTGCCCCTCATCGACAACGCCAAGGTGCAGCGCCCCTCCGCCTGCAACGCCCTCGATACCCTGCTGGTGCACGAGAAGATTGCCGAGCGTCTGTTGCCTCAGCTGGTGAGCCTGATGAACGAGCGCAAAGTGGCGCTGGTGGCCACCCCGGAGGCCATGCCCCTGCTGGCTGGTGCCGAGCAACTGCGCGCAGCGGGTGTCGAGGACTTTGATACCGAATGGCTGTCGCTGACCCTGGGGATCAAACTGGTGGCGGACGTCAACGAGGCGCTGGCCCATATGCGCGAGCACAATGCCAGCCACTCGGACGCCATCCTCACCAACGATCTGGCCAATGCCGAGCGTTTCGTCAATGGCGCCGGTTCGGCGGCGGTCTATGTCAACGCTTCCACCCGTTTCACCGACGGTGGCCAGTTTGGTCTGGGGGCCGAGGTGGCGGTATCGACCCAGATGCTGCACGCCCGTGGTCCCATGGGGCTCACCGAGCTCACCAGCTACAAGTGGGTGGGCCAGGCGGACTATCTGAGCCGCGCCTGATGTATCTTGGTGCCAGAGATGAAAATGCCGACCCCGGGGTCGGCATTTTGTTTTTTGAAGGTTCCCGGCATCGCGCCTGGGTACTTATTCCTGGGGATCCCGCTCAATGACGATGTTGGAGAAGCCCAGCTCCTTGAAGTAGTTCTCGCGGTAATCCTTCACGCTCTTCTTGTCGCGCCGGCATACCTGGGCCAGTTGCGCCTCCATGGCATGGAAGCTGGCGAGGTCGATCCCTTCGGCGGCGGCAACGGCATCATAGATGCTATTGAACTTGTCGTTGGCGTAGCCGATCTCCCTGGCCTGCTTCTTGTAGGTGTAAGTAATCTTGAACGCCATGGCGTTATTCCTTTGATTTGGCTTGCTTGCGCTGAACGTAGAGGTAGAGGCTCTCTACCTTTTCCCGTGCCCAGGGGGTCTTGCGCAAAAACTTCAGGCTGGACTTGATGCTGGGATCCTGGGTAAAGCAGCGGATATTGATCTCCTGCCCCAGTTTTTCCCAGCCGTAGTGTTCGACCAGGGCGGTGACGATGGCTTCCAGTGTCAGCCCGTGCAGCGGGTTGTTCTTCTGTGAAGAGGCGGGCCGTTCGCTCATGCCTGCTCCGCCAGCTTGGCAAAGGGTTGACCCATGCGGGTGGTGACCCCGTTGGCCAGATGGGGCTCGAAACCGGCCAGCATGCCCGGGCCAAACAGGCAGACCACGGTGCTGCCGAGCTTGAACAGACCCATCTCGGCACCTTTTTGCAAGGTGATGGCCTCGTCGCCTGTGTAGTCCCAGCGCACCACCTTCTTCTCTTTGGTCGGCGCTATGTTGCCGGCCCAGATGGTCTCGATGCTGGCCACGATAGTGGCACCGACCAGCACCAGCGCCATGGGGCCATGCGGGGTGCGGAAGGTGGCCACCACCCGTTCGTTGCGGGCAAACAGGTTGGGCACGTTTTCGGCGGTGAGCGGGTTGACCGAGAAGAGATCCCCCGGCACGAACACCATGCTCTCCAGCACGCCATCGAGCGGCATATGGATGCGGTGGTAATCCTTGGGCGCCAGATAGATGGTGGCGAAGTCGCCATCCTTGAACGGCGCCACCAGATCCTCATAACCGCCCAGCAGCTCGCGGGCGCTGTAGTCGTGGCCCTTGGCCTGGATGATACGGCCTTGGCTGATGGGGCCGAGCTGGCTGACGGTGCCATCGACCGGCAGGGCCAGGGTCATGGCGTCTTCCACCAGGGGGCGAATACCGGGCTTGAGCTCACGGGTGAAGAACTCGTTGAAGCTCTTGTAGTGGGCAGGGCTCTCGTGCAGCGCCTCGCTCATGTCGACCTGGTACTGCTTGATAAAGGCCTCGATCACCTTGGTGGTGAGGTTGCCCGCTTCGGCGGCGGCAAGCTTGCCCACCAGGCGGGAGAGGGCGTGTTTGGGCAGACAGTATTGACCGGCAATTTTCAGGTTGTCAGTAATGCTCATGTTCATCATCAACGTAGGTTAAACAGGGTCACAGGCGTGCCTGTTGGCGACCGTGACGGGCTTCCTGCATGGTTTCCAGGATGCGGTGATAGTTGTGGAAGCGATCGGCGCTGATGGCGCCCGCTTCGACCGCGGCGCGCAGGGCGCAGCCGGGATCGTCCTTGTGGGTACAGTCGCGGAACTTGCAACCGCCCAGATAATCGCGGAACTCGACGAAGCACCAGGTGATGCGGTCGGCTTCCAGATGCCAGAGGGCGAACTCGCGGATCCCGGGGGAGTCGATGAGATCGCCGCCGCTCGGGAAGTGGTAGAGCCGCGCCGTGGTGGTGGTGTGCTGGCCGAGCCCCGAGTTCTCGGAGATCTCGCCGGTGAGCACATCCAGCCCCGGCATCAGGGCATTGGTGAGGGACGACTTGCCGACCCCGGACTGGCCGACGAAGATGCTGATCTTGTCGGTCAGGGCGGCTTTCAGCTCATCGAGTCCTTCGCCGCTCTCGCAACTCACCAGCAGCACTTCGTAACCGAGTTTGCGGTAGGTTTCGAGTTGGCGCTCGATGCGCGCTCTGGCCGCATCATCGAGCATGTCGACCTTGTTAAGCACGATGAGAGGCTGGATCTCCACATCCTCGGCGGCTACCAAGTAACGGTCGACGATGTTGGTGGAGAACTCGGGCATCACCGCCGAGACGATGATGATCTGGTCGATGTTGGCGGCGATGGGTTTGACCCCGTCGTAGAAGTCCGGCCGGGTCAGCACCGAGTGGCGCGGATGCACCGCCTCAATGACGCCCGCAGTGGTGGCATTGAGGCCGGGCCGCCAGACCACCTTGTCGCCGCACACCAGGCTGCTGATGCTGCTGCGTCTTAGATTGCTGCGGTGGATGGTGCCGTCGCTCGCTTCTACGTCTGCATGCTGACCGAAACGGCTGATCACCACCCCCTCGATGGCCGGGCCAAACAGGGTGTCATCCACGACAGTGGTGTGCTCTTTTTGCAGTCGCCGCTCGCGGTTGGCCTGGACGCGCCTTTGTTGACCCAGATTGAGTTTTGCTTTCTTTGCCACTCGATTCGCCAGTTTATGAACAGATCCAAAGCCAGTATGATACATGCAATTTGGCAAAATTCCGCCATTCCTCCCAATAGAGAGAGCAATCATGACAGTCAGCGCGCAGAACCTGGTATGGATCGACATGGAGATGACGGGTCTCGACCCTGAAGAGAACGTGGTACTGGAGATCGCCACCATCGTCACCGACAAGGACCTGAACGTGCTGGCCGAAGGGCCTGTCATCGCCATCCACCAGAGCGACGAAGAGCTGGCCAAGATGGACGACTGGAACGTCAATACCCACACCAAGAGCGGTCTGGTGGACCGGGTCAAGGCGAGCCAGCACGACGAGGCGAAAGCCGTCGCCGAGACCCTCGACTTCATTCGCCAGTGGGTACCGGAGCGCACCAGCCCGCTGTGCGGCAACAGCATCGGCCAGGATCGCCGCTTCATGGTCAAGCACATGAGCGATCTGGAAGCCTTCTTCCACTATCGCAACGTCGATGTCAGCACCATCAAGGAGCTGGTACGCCGCTGGCAGCCGGAGCTGCTGGATCAGTTCAAGAAGAGCGGTACCCACCAGGCGCTGGACGACATTCGCGAATCCATTGCCGAGCTGCAGTTTTACCGCAGCCACGTCTTCAAGATCTGAGTCTGCGGCAAGGGCTTGTGGTCTCCCGGTTGCTAAAATCGACAGTTCGGCCAGCTTTTGAGCGAACGCGCGCAACCAGACAAAAAAGCCCTTGCAATTGGAATGACTGCTCTTATAATTCGGCTCCCGTACAGTAGCGCAAGCAACCAAATGCTGTACGGCCTGTTTTAAGGCAGTTGCGGGAATAGCTCAGTTGGTAGAGCACGACCTTGCCAAGGTCGGGGTCGCGAGTTCGAGTCTCGTTTCCCGCTCCAAAATTTGATGATGACACTGGTGCAAACCAGCCCGATGCGGGAATAGCTCAGTTGGTAGAGCACGACCTTGCCAAGGTCGGGGTCGCGAGTTCGAGTCTCGTTTCCCGCTCCAATCATCATTTCGCTTAAAGACAACCCTTTGTTGCGGGAATAGCTCAGTTGGTAGAGCACGACCTTGCCAAGGTCGGGGTCGCGAGTTCGAGTCTCGTTTCCCGCTCCAAACATTTGCAGATGACATTCCGTTGCGGGAATAGCTCAGTTGGTAGAGCACGACCTTGCCAAGGTCGGGGTCGCGAGTTCGAGTCTCGTTTCCCGCTCCAAACATTTGCAGATGACATTCTGTTGCGGGAATAGCTCAGTTGGTAGAGCACGACCTTGCCAAGGTCGGGGTCGCGAGTTCGAGTCTCGTTTCCCGCTCCAAAAATTTGTAAGTGACATTCCGTTGCGGGAATAGCTCAGTTGGTAGAGCACGACCTTGCCAAGGTCGGGGTCGCGAGTTCGAGTCTCGTTTCCCGCTCCAATCACTTGCAAATGACATCATGTTGCGGGAATAGCTCAGTTGGTAGAGCACGACCTTGCCAAGGTCGGGGTCGCGAGTTCGAGTCTCGTTTCCCGCTCCAATCTCTCCTCGAAGTCCTATCACTCCTCCTGATTTATCAATGACATCGCGCTGCGATGATTTTTCGTATCTGGCGTTTGCCCAGATCGGCTTTTCCATTTTTTGCAAACCGGGTTTGTACGTGGCTGGTCGTAGGGGACGGGATCATGACCCGTGGCGGGGGAGCTGAAAACGACGGACAAAAAAATAGGAGGGGCGGCGGCTCCTCCTACGGGTTCGCTGGCACGGGCTTAGATAACGGTGACGTTCTCGGCCTGCGGGCCTTTCTTGCCCTGGGTCACAGTGAACTGGACTTTTTGACCTTCAGCCAGGGTCTTGAAACCCGCGCTCTGGATGGAGGAGAAGTGAACGAATACGTCCGGACCCTGGGATTGCTCGATAAAGCCAAAACCCTTGGTTTCGTTGAACCATTTGACCTGGCCGGTGCGAATGTCAGACATGTGCTAAATCCTATCTATAACAATATGAAACTAAGCCCGGTGGGGCTGCATTTGCCTTGTTGCAGGGGTTGGCTCATGACTGACCACGTCTCATTGTCCCAGTAGCACGCAGAACAATCCCTGTCTAAAGCAAAAACGATTGTACGTTAGCACCTACCCTTGTCAATTTTGCCCCTTTCGTTTTTTGAACAAGCTAAAAATATTGTGAAGTCAGCAGCTTATTTGAGGGAAAACGGCATAAAAAAACGGGAGGCCTGGCCTCCCGCTTCTCTTACTCCTTGAGGGCGAACCCCTCGCCCTGCCGATCGTAGCGATAGATGGCCTGGCCGTAGGAGCGAATTTCCACCCGCTGGATGCGACGATTTTCGTCCACCAGGATGAAGACCGATTTGCCGGATTGCAGCCGGGTCAGCGGACGATCCGGCCCTTCGATGGCGATGAGGCGACTCAGTTCCACCCCCGGCAGCTCGAATTTGCGGAAAATGGAGTAGAGGGTCTCGCCAGCCTGCACTTCGTGCTGCAACCAGGTACCGTTGACCTTTTCTTCCACCGCCAGTTTGGCGGCAACTGCCGAAGAGGTGCTGCCGACAGTCAGTGCCTGGCTGGGTACGGCAAGGGGAATATCGAGTGAACCTGACGGGGCCACCGTTGGTGCACTGGGGGCCGGCTCCCAGGCCAGCACCAGCAACCAGAGCGGGGTCAGGATCAGCAGCCCTATGGTGTTTTTGCGGGGCAGCGGGCTGCTCAGCTTGAACCTGGCGGCCTTGGGTTCCTGGCTACGTTGGCCAAAGCGGCTCATACCCTGGCCGATGCGCTGGCGCAGGGGCAGGGTTGCGGCATTGATACGATGGAGCAGGGATCCTTGTGATTCGTCTTGGCGACGCTGCTGGGCTCGTCTGTTATGGCCACGTGGGCGACGGTCCGGGGTGGGCACGGCATTTACCTCTCACTACATTGCCTGCCATCAGGCAAATACGCTGCCTATGGTAAACGGACTCGCCCCCGAGGGGGAGAGTCCGTGAGAGGAAAATTATCAGCTGAGACGAAATTGTCCCAACAATTGCTGCAATCGCTCTGCGGCCTGACGCAGAGCCTGACTGGCTTTGGCCGTTTCGGTCGCATCCAGGGCGATGTCGTTGGCCAGTGCGTTGGTTTTTGACAGATTGCCGGAGACGGTCTCGGAAACCGAGCTCTGCTCCTCGGCGGCAGAGGCGATCTGGTAGGTCATGTCGTTGATGGTGGAGATGGCCTGATAGATGCTGCCAAGTGCCTCTTCCGCCAGATCCGCCTCGCCTACCGCCTGGTGGGTCAGCTGCTGGCTCTGGTTGATGGCGTTGACCGCGTTGGCCGAGCTGTGGCGGATCTTCTCGATCAGCTCCTGGGTGTTCTGCACCGCCTGCTGGGTGTTGCCTGCCAGCTTGCGTACCTCGTCGGCCACCACTGCAAAGCCGCGGCCCTGCTCGCCGGCGCGCGCCGCCTCGATGGCGGCGTTGAGCGCCAGCAGGTTGGTCTGGTCGGCAATGCCCTGAATGACGGTGAGGATGCTGGTGATCTGCTCGCTGTCGTGGGCCAGCCCTTCCACTACCTCGGCCCCTTTCCCTGCCTCTGCGGCGACCTTGTGCATCGACTGGATCACCTGCTGGAAGCGTACCTTGCCCTGATCCGCCGCGCTCTGGGCCTGCTTGGCCGAGTCGGCGGTGTTGTTGGCGTGGGTGGCCACCTCCTGGCTGACGTAGGACATCTCCTGCACTGCGGTCAGCATCTGTTCCATCTCTGCCTGATGATGCTGCAGGTTGTTGTCGGTCTGGCCGGCGATGCGGTCGGTGTCACCGGCGTGACGGTTCACCTCGCTGGCAGTTTTCAGCACATCGCCCAATAGCCCCTGCAGCTTGTCAATGAAGCGGTTGATGCCCTTGGCCAGATCCCCCAGCTCGTCCACCGAGCGGGTGGTGAGGCGCTTGGTGAGATCCCCTTCGCCGTCGGCGATGTCATCCACCAGGCTGACCATCTGACGGATGGGGCCCGTGATGCTGCGAGCGATCACCAGCATGGTGGCCAGCGCCAGCACCAGCACGATGAGCGCACCCACCAGCTGTTGGGTCATGGCGGCCCGGTTCATGTCGCTCAGTTGAGCTTCCAGCTGATCGGCGCCCGCCAGCACTACCTTGTAGGGCAGGGTGACTATGATGGCCCAGTTGCGGGCCATGCCCGGCACCATGATGGGCACCGAGATCCGGAATGAATCGTTCAGCTCCTGACGCTGAACCTCCGGCTTCAGATATTGTTGCCACTGCTGGCCGAGCACCTTGTCGGCCCGCCCACCCAGCAGGCTGGCATCCCCGCTGGTGCCGGTGATGACACCGGCGGCGCTGACGATCAGGGTTTCGCCCTTGCCCTCATAGATGTTGCTGTTGAGGGTCTTGGCCTGGCGGCTGATGGAGTCTACCGCCAGATCCAGTGCGGCGATCCCCTTGAACTGGCCACCCACCATGATGGGGGTGGTGATGGTGCTGACCAACACCTGCTGGCCGTTGATGTCCACCTTGAAGGGATCGATGAGGCAGGAGCGTCCCTCCCGTTTCGGACAGGAGTAGTAGTCGTTGGCCGGATTGCCGAACTCGTCGGGGTCGGTTTTCTCGATGGAGAGCAGCAGATCCGTGCCGATCTGATCCTTGTCACGATAGAAATAGGGCACGAAGCGACCCTTGTCATCGCTGCCGAGCGCGCTCTGGCCGGCGAAGCTGGCGTCCTGGCCATCGAAGCCGCTCGGTTCGAAACCGGCAAAAGCGCCGTACAGTTGCGGCTCGAGTGCGAGCTGGGCCTTGAGCAGATCGGTGGCCTGCTGGCGAGTCAGGGGCAGCTTGCCCTCCTGCTGCAGGGCGAGGGCGCTGGCCATCTGCTGGGTGTAGGAGAGTCCCTTTTGCAGCAACTGGGTGATGGCGGCCGCTTCGGCACGGGCGTTGGCGCTGACTTTCTGCCAGGCCTCCTGTTGCAGGGCTGCGCGGCTGGAGCTGATGGTCAGCTGTTGGGTTTGTTGGCCCGAGTAGTGGTTGAGCAGGATCAGGATCACCAGGGCGGTGGTCATGGCGATCCCGGCCATTACCAGAATACGATTCTGGATAGAACGAAACTGCATCGTGCGTTCCTTGTGACGTGGAAAGTTGTTTGAATTATCGGCAGGGCGGGAGGCTTCTCCAGCAATGCTGCCTAGCAAAGCGGAAAAAACTGAACGGTTTTGCGATCCTCTTCAAAAATTGATGGGCATGCCCTATCGACCGCTTATTTCTTGTCCGGCACCCTCATGGTTTTCCCATCCGTCACTGTCGGTGCTAAAATGCGACGGTTTTTTTTTACGCATTGGCCCAAGGCCCTCTACACAAGGCTTAAAGATGAAAGTCAAAACCCGTTTTGCTCCCAGCCCGACCGGCTTTTTGCATGTCGGCGGTGCCCGTACCGCACTCTATTCCTGGTTGTTTGCAAAGAATCAGGGCGGTGAGTTCGTGCTGCGTATCGAGGATACCGATCTGGAACGTTCCACCCAGGAGGCGATCGACGCCATCATCGAGGGCATGGAATGGCTGGAGCTGAACTGGGATGAGGGCCCCTACTATCAGACCAAGCGTTTCGATCGCTACAACGCCTTGATCGACGAGATGCTGGCCGACGGTCGCGCCTACAAGTGCTACTGCTCCAAGGAGCGTCTGGAAGCGCTGCGTGAAGGCCAGATGGCCAACGGCGAGAAGCCCCGTTACGACGGCAAGTGCCGCCATGGTGATCACGATCACCCGGCCGATGCGCCTCACGTCATCCGTTTCCGCAACCCGACCGAAGGTTCCGTGGTGTTCGACGACCACGTACGTGGCCGCATCGAGTTCGCCAACACCGAGCTCGACGATCTCATCATCCGCCGCACCGACGGTGCCCCCACCTACAACTTCTGCGTGGTGGTGGACGATTGGGATATGGAGATCACCCACGTGGTGCGTGGTGAAGACCACATCAACAACACCCCGCGCCAGATCAACATCTACAAGGCGCTGAACGCGCCGGTGCCGGAGTTTGCCCACGTTTCCATGATCCTGGGTGACGACGGTGCCAAGCTCTCCAAGCGCCACGGCGCTGTCTCCGTGATGCAGTACCGTGACGACGGCTATCTGCCGGAGGCTCTGTTGAACTATCTGGTGCGTCTGGGTTGGTCCCACGGCGATCAGGAGATCTTCAGTCTGGAAGAGATGATCAAGCTGTTCAGTCTGGATGCCATCTCCAAGTCCGCCTCCGCGTTCAACACCGACAAGCTGCTGTGGCTGAACAACCACTACATGCGCAGCCTGGATCCGGCCTATGTGGCCAAGCACCTGGCTTGGCACATGGCCGACCAGAAGATCGACACCAGCAATGGCCCGGCCCTGGCCGACGTGGTGACCCTGCTGGCCGAGCGCTGCAATACCCTGGTGGAGATGGCCGCCCAGAGCCGCTATCTGTTCGAAGAGTATGAAGCTATCGACGAAGCGGCTGCCAAGAAGCATCTGCGTGGCGTCGCCGCCGAGCCCCTAGCCTTGGCCAAGGCCAAGCTGGCTGCCCTGGATACCTGGACTACCGAAGCGCTGCACGAGCTGATTGAAGCCACTGCCGCCGAGCTGGGTCAGGGTATGGGCAAGGTCGGCATGCCGCTGCGCGTGGCGGTGACCGGTCTGGGTCAGTCCCCGGCCATCGACGCCGTGATGGCGCTGGTGGGCAAGGAGCGCGTGCTCGCCCGCATCGATCGCGCTTTGGCGTATATCGAAGCGCGCATGGCTGCCGAGTAAGCTGGCCATCGTCAGGCCGGGCGGGATACCTGCCCGGCTGGACACCAGATACAAAAAATCCGAAACGCCATGTTTCGGATTTTTTTATGGTTGCAGTTTTGTGTGGCGGAGCCTGGCTGAGCAGGCTCCGGAGCGGGATCAGGTCAGCTTGAAGGAGTTGATCTGGCTGTCCAGATCCTTGCTGTGTTGCTCCACCAGCTCGGAGGCCTCCTGCAGCTCCCGCAGTACCACCACGGAGCCTTCGGCGATCTGCTTGACCTGCTCCAGGTTGCCGCGCATCTCTTCGGCCACCGAGCTCTGTTGCTCGGAGGCGGCGGCGATGTGGCGGTTCATGTCGGCCACCCCTTGCACCCGCTGCACTATGGTGGCGAGTTGATCCCCCGCGCGAGTGACCTGCTCTACTCCCTTGTCCGCCTGTTGCACGCTCTGGGACATCAGCTCGGCCGCTTGGGCAGCATTGCCCTGCAGCTGTTCGATCATCTTCTGGATCTCGACGGTGGCCGCCTGGGCCCGGTTGGCCAGCTCGCGTACCTCGGAGGCGACTACCGCAAAGCCACGACCGGCCTCACCGGCGCGGGCTGCCTCGATGGCGGCATTCAGCGCCAGCAGGTTGGTCTGCTCCGAGATGCCGCGAATGGTGTCGACCACAGAGCCGATGCGATCCACCCCCTGTTCCACCTGATTGACCACAGTGGCGGAGCGCTGGATGTTGCCGGAGAGGGTGTCGATTGTGTTGACGGTTTCCGCTACGCAGCGGCTGCCCTCTTCGGCCAGCTGGCTGGTTTCTGTGGTGGCATGGGAGGCCTGTTCCGCATGGGCCGCCACTTCACGAATGGCGCCGACCATCTGGCTCATGGCGCTGGCCAGCTGCTCTATCTGGCCGAACTCTTCGTTGATCGCCTCGTTGGCCTCTTCCATGCAAAGGGTTACCTGGGAGGCGATTTCGTTGAGCTCCTTGCAGGCGGCACGCTGGTTGCCAAACACCGCCTTGAGGTTTTCCTGGGAGTGGGAGACCGCCTTGGCAATGTCACCGAACTCATCGCGGGAGTGGAGCAGCACCTTGTGGCTGAGATCCCGCTTGGCGAAGCGCTCCAGCAGGCCGACCAGATAATGTACCTGCTTCACCATCAGGCGGGAGCCGGTCAGCAGCAGGATCACGAACAGCAGCCCCATGATGGCCGTCTCCATCAGACCGGTCCAGAGCAGGCGGTCGGCAATGGCATTTGCCTTGTCCGGATCCAGCCCTTCGCTGAGCAGGGTGGCTTCCAGATTGTTGGCATCGAACCAGAGCTTGGTGAGCAACAACAAGGTACTGAATACCATCAGCAGTACTACCTTGGGTACCAGCCGTATATCACTCATCCGCTTCTCTAGCAGGTTTAGCTGCATATTTTTTCTCCTTTAAAAAACTGCTTTTTCCTTTGTCCTCAGGGCTATCGGCATTATCTTCCCTTTTATTAATTTGCACTGTGTTTAAAGTTGGAAAATGTATGCGACATCACTTAACTCATCTGCGGGCCACCGATCTGCTGATGGCCTTCCTCTCCGTTATCTCGGTATTGCTGGTTACGGCCCGTTGGTGGGGGCACGAAACCCTGACTTCCCAGACACTGCAACTCTTCTATGACCTCGACAGCCTGATCTGTTACTTCTTTCTCGCCCACTTCGCTTATGGCCTGGCCCGCGCTCCTGACAGGAAGGCCTACTTCAAGGCCAACTGGTTTTATCTGCCGGGCAGTCTGCCCATGGTGGAGTCCCTGCGCTGGGCCCGGTTGATCCAGTTGTGGCGGGTCTATCAGTTGCTGCGTAGCCAGCCGGACCTGCTGGCCATGTTTCGTCGCGAGCGAAACGAAACCACCATCTCCGGCATCCTGTTCCTGTTCGTCCTCTTGCTGGGGCTCGGCTCCGGGATCATGTACTGGATTGAATCCGGTCAGCCGGGCAGTGAAATCGAGACCCCCTATGATGCGTTCTGGTGGACCCTGGTGACCCTCTCCACCGTGGGTTACGGGGATCTGGTGCCCAAGACGGAGGAGGGGCGCTTTGTGGCCAGTCTGCTGATCCTGTTCGGGGTCGGCCTGTTTGGCGCGCTCAGCGGTTTCATGGCCAGCCTGTTTCTGCAGCCCAATCGCGGTGATAACGACACCGAGAAGTGGCGTCATCACTACAATGCCCAGCAGGAGCAGTTGTTGCAGGAGTTGCGAGCGCTGCGGGCCGAGGTACGGGAGCTGAGAAACAAGTGATGATGAGGTCAAAAAGTGGCCAAGTCATGCATGGCAGGGCAGGGAGTGCCCCCGGGGGAAGCGTTTTCTTTGCTTGTCCTTTAACCTGCCGGCGGCTTAACATTCAGCCTCTTACCCAAAACTGAAAAGAGAACCGATCGACCATGCGCGCCCTTCTCGGGATTTTGATCTGCTTGTGTGCCGGCCAGGCACTGGCCGAGACCCGTTATGTTTCAGACAACATATTTACCTATATCCACAATGGCCCGGGGACCCAGTACCGGATCCTGGGCAGCGTCAAGGCGGGTGAGCCGCTGGAGATAAAGTCGGTGAACGGCGAAGCCGGTTTCACTCAGGTGGTGGACGGCCGTGGCCGTGAAGGGTGGATCAAGAGCAGCGAGCTGCAGAGCCAGCCCAGCCTGCGCGAGCGCCTGCCCCAGGTCGAGAAGGAGCGGGATGAGCTCAAGAGTCGCCTGCAGAACCTCAACGGCGACAACGAGAAACGCTTTGCCGAGAAGGATGGCCAGATTGAACTGCAGAGCAATGAGATAGCGTCGCTCAAGGCCCAGCTTGCCAGCCAGGGCGAGGAGATGAGCAATCTCAAGGAGCAGAACGATGCCCTGACCCAGAGTTATGACAACCGGGAACACGACATGCAGATGGACTGGTTCATCCGTGGCGGTGCCATGGTAGGGGCCGGCATCCTGCTCGGCATCCTGTTGCCCATGCTGCCTCGTCGCCGCAGCCGCAGCGATCGCTGGATGAATTGACAAAAATTGTCTGACTGAGCAGAAGGGTCGCCATGGCGGCCCTTCTCTGTTTTTGTCGTTTGACGCAGGGCCGGAGGGGGCATAAAGGGAGAGCAAAATTGTATACAAAACAAGATGTGAAGCTGGCCTGAAAAGGGCATTTTCACCCTGAGATAGCCATAAAACTCCCATGTCAGCGATTTTTGTTAAAACAAGGCAACAAATTTATTTCATATAGGGTGCAATATTGTATACATTATCGGCGTTTCGGCGGCACGGCCGCCTTCGTCGATATCAGCCCTAGGGCGTACAGGAAGACCCCATATGTTCAAAGCGACTCAAGTGCTTGCAGCTGACTATATTCCCTCCGATCTGGCCGCCCTGCGCGAAGCCATCACCCAGAACTATGTGGTGGATGAAAATGCCTATCTGGCAGAGCTTGCCGCCATGCTGCCGGGAGATGGCGCCTCGCTGGAACAGGTGACCCAGCGGGCCCGCACCCTGGTGACCAAGGTGCGCAAGGAGAGCGGTTCCGGCGACGGTATCGACGCCTTCCTGCAGGAGTACAGCCTGGATACCCAGGAGGGGATCATCCTGATGTGTCTGGCAGAGGCGCTGCTGCGCATCCCCGATGCCCAGACCGCCGATGCCCTGATCAAGGACAAGCTTTCCGGCGCCAACTGGTCTTCTCATTTTCGCAAGAGCGACTCCACCCTGGTCAACGCCTCGACCTGGGGCCTGATGCTGACCGGCAAGATCATCAAGCTCGACAAGAAGCTGGACGGCAATCCGGCCAACCTGCTGGGGCGCATGGTCAACAAGCTGGGCGAACCCGTGGTGCGCTCTGCCATGTACGCCGCCATGAAGATCATGGGCAAGCAGTTCGTGCTGGGGCGCGATATGAAGGAGGCCCTCAAGGCGAGCCGCAAGTCCCGCGAGCTGGGTTACACCCACACCTACGACATGCTGGGTGAATCGGCGCTGACCATGCAGGACGCCGACAAGTACCTGGCCGACTACCACAACGCCATCGAGGCGGTGGGCGGCGAGCGGATCAGCGACGGCGGCCCGGCACCTTCCATCTCCATCAAGCTCTCGGCGCTGCATCCGCGCTATGACGTGGCCAACCGCGAGCGGGTGCTCGGCGAGATGTGCGAGCGGCTGGTGGGGCTGGTGCGTCTGGCCCGCGACAAGGACGTGGCCATCAGCATCGACGCCGAGGAGATGGACCGCCTCGAGTTGTCGCTGGATCTGTTCGAGCAGCTCTACCGCTCCGAGGCGAACCGTGGCTGGGGCAAGCTCGGCATGGTGGTGCAGGCCTACTCCAAGCGTGCCCTGCCGGTCTTGTGCTGGCTCACCGCCCTGGCCCGCGAGCAGGGGGATATCATTCCGGTACGTCTGGTGAAGGGGGCCTACTGGGACAGCGAGCTGAAATATGCCCAGCAGGCCGGTCTGCCCGGCTACCCGCTGTTTACCCGCAAGGCCGGTACCGACATCTCCTACCTCGCCTGTGCCCGCTACCTGCTGAGCGAGCCGACCCGCGGTTTCATCGCGCCCCAGTTTGCCACCCACAACGCCAATACCGTGGTCAGCATTCTGGAGATGGCCGGCGATCGCCAGTTCGAATTCCAGCGCCTGCACGGCATGGGGGAGGAGCTGCACAACGCCGTGCTCAATGACAACCCGGGCCTGCACTGCCGCATTTATGCACCGGTCGGCGCCCACAAGGATCTGCTGCCCTACCTGGTGCGCCGTCTGCTGGAAAACGGCGCCAACACTTCGTTTGTGCACAAGCTGGTGGATCCCAACACCCCGGTGGACAGTCTGGCCGAGCACCCGCTGCGTACCCTCAAGCGCTACTCGAGCTTTGCCAACGACCGCATCCCGCAGCCGGTGAACCTGTTTAGCGATCGCAAGAACTCCAGTGGCGTGAACATGAACATCGTCTCCATCCAGCGCCCCTTCTTCGCCGGGCTCAAGGAGTTGGAGAGCAAGCAGTGGCTGGCGGGCCCCATCGTCGATGGCGAGACCCTCAAGCGTAATGAAGCCCGCGTGGTGCTGAGCCCGCAGGACGTGAGCCTGACCGTCGGCAAGATCCACTGGGCCGACGAGCAGGCGGTTGAGCAGGCGCTGGCCTCTGCCCATGCCGCCTTCCCGCGCTGGCGCGAGACGCCGGTCTCCGAGCGTGCCGCCGCGCTGGAAAAGCTGGCCGATCTTTTGGAAGCGAACCGCAACCAGTTTATTTCGCTCTGTACCCGTGAGGCGGGCAAGCTGCTGCAGGACGGCATCGACGAGGTGCGCGAGGCGGTGGATTTCTGTCGCTACTACGCGGTGCAGGCTCGCAGCATGATGGGTCAGGCGACCCTGCTGCCCGGCTACACCGGCGAGCAGAACGAGCTGTTCCTGCAAGGGCGCGGCGTGTTTGTCTGCATCAGCCCGTGGAACTTCCCGCTGGCCATCTTCCTGGGGCAAGTCGCGGCGGCGCTGGCCACCGGCAACACCGTCATCGCCAAACCGGCTGAGCAGACCGGCCTCATCGCCCATCTGGCGGTGACTCTGGCCCATCAGGCTGGCATCCCGGGTGACGTGCTGCAGCTGCTGCCGGGCGACGGTGCCACAGTGGGCGCCAAGCTGACAGCGGATCCCCGCATCGGCGGCGTCTGCTTCACCGGTTCCACCGAGACCGCCAAGCTCATCAACCAGACCCTGGCCAATCGTGACGGCGCCATCCTGCCGCTCATCGCCGAGACCGGCGGCCAGAACGCCATGATTGTCGACTCCACCGCATTGCCGGAGCAGGTGGTGCGCGACGTGGTGAGCGCCGCCTTCCAGAGCGCCGGCCAGCGTTGTTCCGCCCTGCGGGTGCTGTTCCTGCAAGAGGAGATCGCCGATCGGGTGCTGGAGATCCTCACCGGCGCCATGCAGGAGCTCAAGGTCGGTAACCCGGCCGAGCACAACACCGACGTGGGCCCGGTCATTGACGCCAAGGCCAAGGCGGGGCTGGATCTGCACCTGGCCAGGATGATCCCGAAAAGCCGCCTGATCGCCCAGGCCCCCATGCCGAAGGCAACCCAGGAGGGACACTTCGTCCAGCCGACCGCACTCGAGATCCGCTCCATCAAGGAGCTGGAGCGCGAGCAGTTCGGCCCCATCCTGCACGTGGTGCGCTATGTCGCCCGGGATCTGGAGCAGGTGATCAGCGACATCAACGGCACCGGCTACGGCCTGACGCTGGGCATTCACAGCCGCAACGAATCCCACGCAGAAGAGCTGGCGAGCCGCATCAACGTGGGCAACGTCTATATCAACCGCAACCAGATCGGCGCCATGGTCGGAGTGCAGCCGTTCGGTGGCCAGGGCCTCTCCGGCACCGGCCCCAAGGCGGGCGGCCCCCACTATCTGAGCCGCTTCGTCACCGAGAAGACCCGTACCATCAACACCACGGCGGTGGGGGGCAACGCCTCCCTGCTGGCAATGGGGGATGCCTGATCGACAGTTACCGACATCAGGCCGCCTGCGGGCGGCCTTTTTCATGGGCGTTTTTCATGGGTGTTGAAAAGCCGCCATCTTGGGGTCGCCACCCGGCTTGCCGCGCCTTAATATGGTGGCCGGTTGTCGCTTTCATCCGTCACCGCCGCCCTGTCTGGGCGAGCATCTCGACCGACGTCACAACAAAGAGTGCTGCATCTATGCCATTAACCGAACAGGCCCGCTGGTTCGTGCTGGGGGGCGATCACCTCGTCCTGCTGGATGACCAGGGGCGCATTCCACAAGGCCCCCGCGCCTGTCTGCCCAGCCACCTGCAGCATGCCGCCTTTGAGCGCTTTGACGAGTGGGAGGGCCTGCCCTGCTATCTGCTGGATCTGGGGGAAGAGGCCGAGACGTCTCTTATGACCCCCTTGCGCCAGCTGATGGTGGCGGGGGATGAGGCGGGTTTTCATCTGGCGGGGCGCGCCTGGCAGCTGGCGACTTTTCGCCGAACCCACCGCTTCTGCGGCGAGTGCGGCGCCCCCATGGCGCCCAAGGCGGGGGAGTGGGCGCAAGGGTGCCGCCATGGCCACATCGTCTATCCGCGTATCTCCCCCTGCATCATAGTGGCGGTGCGCAAGGGGCCGGCCATCCTGCTGGCCGCCCATCGCCGTCACCATCAGGTCGAGGATCCCATGTATACGGTGCTGGCGGGCTTTGTGGAGGCGGGGGAGAACCTTGAGCAGTGCGTAGCGCGCGAGGTGTTCGAGGAGAGCGGCATCCGGGTGCGCAACGTGCGCTATGTGGCCAGCCAGCCCTGGCCTTTCCCCCACAGTCTGATGATGGGCTTTACCGCCGACTACGAGAGCGGCGAGATCCGGATACAGGACGAGGAGCTGGTGGCCGCCGACTTCTTCGAAGCTGACCGTCTGCCAAGGCTGCCTCCCCGTGGCACCATAGCGCGGCGACTCATCGAGCTTTGCCTGGCGGGCGAGGCCTGAGGCGAATCGTTATCCCCCCGTTGTAAAAAGGGACGCTTGTTTGCGTCCCTTCACATCTTTGCAACCGGCCCTGGATTTGCCACCCATTGGGCAGTCCGTTCCGGCGGGCAAAGTGGTATCATGGCCGCCATTTTATGCGTGATATGAATTCAGGAACTGGGATGAAAGAGCTGAAGAACGATCGTTACCTGCGTGCCCTGCTGCGCCAGGAAGTGGACATGACCCCGGTATGGATGATGCGCCAGGCTGGCCGTTATCTGCCGGAATACAAGGCGACCCGTGCCCAGGCGGGGGATTTTATGTCCCTGTGCCGCAACGCCGAGCTGGCCTGTGAAGTCACCCTGCAGCCGTTGCGCCGCTACCCGCTCGATGCCGCCATCCTCTTCTCCGACATCCTCACCGTGCCCGACGCCATGGGGCTGGGTCTCTACTTCGAGCAGGGGGAAGGCCCGCGCTTCGAGCGCCCGATCACCTCCATGGCCGAGGTGCAGGCGCTGCCGGTGCCGGATCCGGAAGACGAGCTCGGCTACGTGATGAACGCGGTGCGCACCATCCGCCGCGAGCTCAAGGGCGAAGTGCCGCTGATCGGCTTCTCCGGCAGCCCCTGGACCCTGGCTACCTATATGGTGGAGGGGGGCAGCTCCAAGGCATTCACCAAGATCAAGCAGATGATGTACGCAGAGCCGCAGACCCTGCACCTGCTGCTCGACAAGCTGGCCGACAGTGTAATCGCCTATCTGAACGCCCAGATCAAGGCGGGTGCCCAGGCGGTCATGGTGTTCGACACCTGGGGCGGCGTGCTCACCCCGCGCGATTACCGCGACTTCTCCCTGCAGTACATGCACAAGATCGTCGATGGCCTCATCCGCGAGCACGACGGTCGCCGCGTGCCGGTCACCCTGTTCACCAAGAACGGCGGCCAGTGGCTGGAGCAGATCGCCGCCACCGGCTGCGATGCGCTGGGTCTGGACTGGACCACCGACATCGCGGACGCCAAGCGCCGGGTCGGCGACAAGGTAGCGCTGCAGGGCAACATGGACCCTTCCATGCTCTACGCCTCTCCCGAGCGCATCCGCGAAGAGGTCGCCTCCATCCTGGCCGGTTTCGGTCATGGCAATGGCCACGTCTTCAACCTGGGCCACGGCATCCATCAGGATGTGAACCCGGAGCATGCGGGCGTGTTCGTCAACGCGGTACATGAGCTCTCGGCTCAATACCACAAGCGCTGATAGCGGCGCGTTTTATCGTGACGACGGGGCCTTGGGGCCCCGTTTCGTTGGTGGCGGGGCTGCATCCTGACCGCCGCTCGGGTTACACTGCAACCCGGTAGAGGGCGGTCGACTTCAGGCGGGCACGGCAGCGTGCACTCCGGAGCTGGCGCCCTGCGGTCATGGCTGGAGGCTGGATGAGCAAACGAGTATTGGATTGGGGTATCGATCTGGGCGGTACCAAGTGCGAGTGCGTGGTGCTGGAGGGGGACGAAGTGCTGCTGCGTCATCGCATCCCCACCGAACGCCAGGGCGGTTATGAGCATATGATCGGCCAGATCGCCAAACTGGTAGAGGAGTGCGCCGCCAAACTCGGCCAGCGTCCCGCCGTCATCGGCATGGGCACCCCGGGAGCGCGGGATCCGCAAACCGGCCTGATGAAGAACTGCAATACGACCGAGCTCAATGACAAGCCATTCAAGGAAGATCTGGAGCGCAGGCTCGGTGTGCCCGTGCTCATCGCCAACGACGCCAACTGCTTCGCCCTGGCGGAAACCCATCTCGGGGCGGTGCGCCAGCATCATCCGGATGCGAAAGTGGTGTTCGGTATCATCATGGGCACCGGGGTGGGGTCGGGCATCGTCATCAACGGCCAGATCCTCAACGGCCACCACGGCATCGCCGGTGAGTGGGGCCACAACGTGCTCTCACCCGATGGCCCCGAGTGCTACTGCGGCAAGCGCGGCTGCGTCGAGACGATGATCAGCGGCCCGGCGCTGGAGGCCTGGTACGAAGCCAAGGCCAAGCGCCGCCTCTCGCTCGCCCAGATTGCGGCAGCTAGCACCCACGATCATGTGGCCAAGCTCACCATCGACCGGCTGCACCTGCTGTTTGGCCAGGCCTTGGCCAACGTGGTCAACATCCTGGACCCGGACGTCATCGTCATCGGTGGCGGGGTGGGCAACGTGCAGAGCCTTTATCGCGCCGGGCGGGAGACAATTTTGCCCTTCCTCTTTAATCCCCGCTTCCGGGCCCCCATTATTGCACCAGCCCTTGGCGACAGCGCCGGGGTATTTGGCGCGGCCTTGCTGGCCCGCGGTGAATTTCAGGATGCCCTGCTGTCGTGAGCCGGGTGTCGGGTGGCCCAAGGGTCACCCCTTTTTGCTGGTAAGGAATGCATCCCAGATGATCAAGATTGCCATCAATGGTTACGGACGGATCGGTCGCAACGTGTTGCGGGCCCTCTATGAAAGCGGGCGCGACAAGACCATCAAGATCGTCGCCATCAACGAACTGGCGGCGCCGGAGGCCATGGTGCACCTGACCCGCTTTGACACCAGCCACGGTCGCTTCCACCATCCGGTGCAGCTGGCGGGCAACAGCATGCAGGTAGGCGAAGACCTCATCTCCCTGTTTGCCGAGAAAGACCCGTCCAGATTGCCGTGGCGAGCGCTGGGGGTGGACGTGGTGCTGGACTGCACCGGGGTGTTCGGATCGCGCGCCGATGCCGAGCTGCATCTGGCGGCGGGGGCGGGCAAGGTCCTCTTCTCCCATCCGGCCGATGCGGATGTGGATGCCACTATCGTCTACGGGGTCAATCACCAGGTGCTGACCGGGCGTGAACGGATCGTCTCGAACGCCTCCTGCACCACCAACTGCGTGGTCCCCGTCATAGAAACATTGCATCGAGAATTCGAAATAAATTGTGGTACTATTACGACAATTCATTCGGCCATGCATGACCAGCAAGTCATCGATGCCTACCATGGCGACTTGCGCCGAACTCGCGCCGCCAGCCAGTCCATCATCCCGGTGGATACCAAGCTGGCCAAGGGGTTGGAGCGTATCCTGCCCCACTTCGCCGGCAAGTTCGAGGCGATCGCGGTACGGGTACCGACCATCAATGTAACAGCGATGGATCTGAGTATTACTGTTCGTAAAAAAGTGACAGTTAGTGACGTAAATCAAGCCCTGCAACGGGCATCCAGAGGTACATTACAAGGTATTCTGGATTACACGGAAGAACCGCTGGTCTCCGTAGACTTTAATCATGATGCACACTCCTGCATCATTGATGGTACCCAGACCCGGGTGAGCGATGCCAACCTCGTCAAGATGTTGATGTGGTGCGATAACGAATGGGGCTTCGCGAATCGGATGCTGGATACTACCCGGGCCATGATGGTTGCAGGCTGAGCCTGCCCCGGGCGAAAGGTTACTGTTTTTAACATTACCTGGAAAATATAGAGGACTGAATATGTCTGTTATCAAGATGACTGACCTGGATCTGGCGGGCAAACGCGTTCTGATCCGTGCTGACCTGAACGTGCCGGTAAAAGACGGCAAGGTCACCTCCGATGCACGTATCGTCGCTACCCTGCCGACCATCAAGCTGGCTCTGGAAAAGGGCGCCAAGCTGATGATCACCTCCCACCTGGGTCGTCCGACCGAAGGCGAGTACAACGAAGAATTCTCTCTGCTGCCGGTTGTCAACTATCTGAAAGACGCTCTGTCCTGCCCGGTTCGCCTGGCCAAGGATTACCTGGATGGCGTGGAAGTCGCTGCCGGTGAGCTGGTTGTGCTGGAAAACTGCCGCTTCAACAAGGGCGAGAAGAAGAACGCCGAAGAGCTGGCCAAGAAGTATGCCGCTCTGTGTGACGTCTTCGTAATGGATGCATTCGGTACTGCTCACCGCGCCGAAGGTTCCACCTACGGTGTGGCCCAGTTTGCCCCGATCGCCTGTGCAGGCCCCCTGCTGGCCGGTGAACTGGAAGCCCTGGGCAAAGCCATGCTGAAGCCCGAGCGCCCGATGGTTGCCATCGTTGGCGGCTCCAAGGTCTCCACCAAGCTGACCGTACTGGAATCCCTCTCCAAGATCGCTGACCAGCTGGTGGTCGGTGGTGGCATCGCCAACACCTTCATCGCCGCTGCCGGTCACAACGTCGGCAAGTCCCTGTGCGAGCACGACCTGATCGACACCGCCAAGAAACTGGCTGCCGAAACCAATATCCCGGTGACCACCGACGTGGTTGTGGGTGCCGAGTTCTCCGAGTCCACCCCGGCCACCATCAAGTCCGTCTCTGACGTGACCGACGGCGACATGATCTTCGACATCGGCCCTGACTCTGCCAAGGCCCTGGCCGACATCATCATGAACGCCAAGACCATCCTGTGGAACGGCCCGGTCGGCGTGTTCGAGTTCGACCAGTTCGCCAAGGGTACCGAAGTGATCGCTCGCGCCATCGCTGAATCCCCGGCCTTCTCCATCGCTGGCGGTGGTGACACCCTGGCCGCCATCGACAAGTTCGGCATCGCCGACAAGGTCTCCTACATCTCCACCGGCGGCGGCGCCTTCCTGGAGTTCGTGGAAGGCAAGGTACTGCCGGCTGTTGCGATTCTGGAACAGCGCGCCAAAGCCTAATTGACCCGAGACGGGGGGCAAAAGCCTCCCGTTTCGTTTATCATGTGGCCGCTGTGCCGGTTCATGATGAACCCCCCATTTTTTATTAACGGCATACGAGACAGGACGATTAAACATGTCTAAGAAAATTTTCGACTTCGTAAAACCCGGCGTGATCACTGGTGATGACGTTCAGAAAGTGTTCGCCATCGCGAAAGAGAACGGCTTCGCTCTGCCGGCCGTCAACTGCGTCGGTACCGACTCCGTGAACGCCGTGCTGGAAGCTGCCGCCAAGGTGAAAGCGCCGGTTATCGTTCAGTTCTCCAACGGTGGTGCAGCATTCACCGCTGGTAAGGGTCTGAAGCTGGAAGGTCAGCAGGCTGCCATCATCGGTGCCATCTCCGGTGCCAAGCACGTGCACGCCGTTGCCGAAGCTTACGGTGTACCTGTGATCCTGCACACCGACCACGCTGCCAAGAAGCTGCTGCCGTGGATCGACGGTCTGTTGGAAGCGGGCGAGAAGCACTTCGCTGAAACCGGCAAGCCGCTGTTCTCCTCCCACATGCTGGATCTGTCCGAAGAGTCTCTGGAAGAGAACATCGACATCTGCTGCGAGTACCTGACCCGCATGGCCAAGATGAACATGACTCTGGAGCTGGAACTGGGTTGCACCGGTGGCGAAGAAGACGGCGTCGACAACAGCCACATGGATCAGTCCGCTCTGTACACCCAGCCGGAAGACGTGGCTTACGCCTACGAGCGTCTGTCCAAGATCAGCCCGCGTTTCACCATCGCTGCCTCCTTCGGCAACGTACACGGTGTCTACAAGCCGGGTAACGTCAAGCTGACCCCGTCCATCCTGGATGCGTCCCAGAAGTACGTTTCCGAGAAGTTCGGTATTCCGGCCAAGTCCCTGGACTTCGTATTCCACGGTGGCTCAGGTTCCACTCTGGAAGAGATCCGCGAATCCATCTCCTACGGCGTCGTGAAGATGAACATCGACACCGACACCCAGTGGGCGACCTGGGAAGGCATTCTGGACTTCTACAAGACCAACGAAGCCTACCTGCAAGGTCAGCTGGGCAACCCGGAAGGTGCCGACAAGCCGAACAAGAAGTTCTACGATCCGCGCGTATGGCTGCGTGCCGGTCAGACTTCCATGATCAAGCGTCTGGAACAGGCTTTCTCCGACCTGAACGCCATCGACGTACTGTAATTCGTTACCGTACCTTGATTGCATGAAAAGGCGCCCTTCGGGGCGCCTTTTGCATTTCTGTGATCCGGTGAGACTGGTTTGCAGTGAGTGAGCTGGGTATTATCGAAACAAATCTGCTTATTTTATTAAACAATTTGCAACCAAGGCAGGATGCTGAGCATGCAGGCAGGAAAGCACAACGCACATCAGGAACACGCGGCCTCCTATTACGCCGCGACTCGCAACGATTCGCAGGAGTGGCCCGAACTGGCCGGTGAACATCAGGCGGATGTCTGTGTCATTGGTGGTGGCTTTACCGGCCTCAATACCGCCATCAACCTGGCCGATGCCGGCTACAAGGTGATACTGCTGGAGGCCAACCGCATCGGCTGGGGTGCGTCCGGGCGCAACGGCGGCCAACTCATTCGCGGCATTGGTCACGACACCAGCCAGTTTGCCCGCTGGATTGGTGAAGAAGGCGTGCGTGAGCTGGATCTGATGGGATTGGAGGCGGTGCAACTGGTGCGCGAGCGAGTTGCGCGTTTTGCCATCGACTGCGATCTCACCTGGGGCTATTGCGATCTCGCTACCCGTCAGCGTCATCTGGCCGGTTTCGAGGAAGAGCTCGAACATCTGGCGAGCCTGGGCTACGAGCATGAGGTGAGGCTGGTGCCGCGCGAGGAGATCCACACGGTCGTGGGTTCGGATCGCTACATCGGCGGCCTCATCGACATGGGGTCAGGACACCTTCACCCCCTCAACCTGGCCCTTGGCGAGGCGCGCGCCGCCCAAAGCCTGGGCGTCGCCCTGTTCGAGCAATCCAGAGTCACCCACATCGACTATGGCCAACGGGTGGAGATCACCACCGCTCACGGCCGGGTGAGCAGCGACTATCTGGTGATAGGGTGCAACGCCTATCTCAACGAACTCAATCCTGAACTCGGGGGCAAGGTGCTGCCTGCAGGTTCCTACATCCTCGCCACCGAGGTGCTGGAGAAACGGCTGCGCCAGCGCTTGCTACCGCAGAACATGGCGGTGTGCGATCAGAACGTGGCACTCGACTACTACCGCCTCTCCGCCGACGGCCGCCTGTTGTTTGGCGGTGCCTGCAACTATTCCGGCCGTGATCCTCGCGATATCAAAGCCTTTATGCTGCCCAAGCTGCTGCGGGTATTCCCCGAACTGGCCGGCACCGCCATTGAATTCCAGTGGGGGGGGATGATAGGCATAGGCGCCAACCGCTTGCCGCAAATCGGCCGCCTCAAGCAGCACCCCAATGTCTTCTACGCCCAGGCTTATTCGGGGCATGGGGTCAATGCCACCCACATGGCGGGCAAGCTGGTGGCGGAGGCTATTCGCGGCGAGAGCCGGGGCTTCGATCTGTTTGCCAGCGTGCCCCACATCACCTTTCCGGGCGGCCCAGCACTGCGCTCCCCGCTGCTGGCGCTCGGCATGCTGTGGCACCGGATGAAGGATTTGCTATAAGGACATGATCCTGAGCGGGGTTAGTGGGTGGGTTCTGCCAGCCGCCACCCCTGCTCCGTCTTCATCATCCACACCTCGGCTTGCTGGGGCAGCACCTGGCCAGCCTCGAAGTCGCCATATTTGCGCTCCAGCTCCATCAGTCCCATCTCCTGCTGGAAGGGGCCGACCTTGTCGTAGACCAGATCCTCGTCGTGCAACACCTGCAGTTGAGCCAGCCCCTGCTTGAAGTGGAGCTGGTAGCTGACCTTGACCAGATAGACGCCTTCCATGCGCTCCTCCTTGTCCAGGATGGCGAAGTCGCTGATCTCGAACAGGCTGGCGTCCGTTTCCGCCATCAGCTTGTCACTGACCTGCTGGCGGATCACCTCTTCACCGGGGCCCGCGCTGCAGCCATAGAGCCAGAGGGCCAGCAGGGGGATGAACCACTTTTTCATCAAAACTCCGGACGGGCGAAACAATGGAGGGCAAATTTTGCCACGCTGTCGCTCATATACAAGGGATTGCCAGAAAAATCAGCGAGTAACAGTGGGGATGGCCCAGCGGTGCGCCAGGCCAATTCCCATCTATGGCAGCTTGTCGAGCTGAGCCAGAAACTCGGCCGGGCCCATAAAGCCGGTGACTCTTTGCCCCGTGAGTTCGTTGCCGGCGCGATCGAAGAAGATCAGGGTGGGCAAGCCCAGCACATTGAGACCGTTGAGCAGCTCGACATCGGCGTCGTCATTGGCAGTGACATCCGCCTGCAACAGCACCATGTTGGCAAAGCGCTCGCGCACCGCAGGATCGCTGAAGGTCTTGTGCTCGAACTCCTTGCAGGCGACGCACCAGTCGGCATAAAGGTCGAGCAGCACCGGTTTGCCGCGGGCGGCGGTGAGCTGGGTCTTGAGATCATCCTGGGTCTTGATGCGAATAAACTGCGGCGCTCGGGTTTCGGCACTGGTCTGGGCGCCGGAGGGGGGCAGCAGCAGATCCTTTCCCACCACCACGGCACTGATCATCGCCAGCAGCAGGACAAAACCGCGCAGGCTCTTGCCGATGGAGTGGGGCTGATGCTGGTTGTGGTGATAGAGGTAGGCGCACAGCGTCAGCCCCCAGCCGAGCCAGGCCAGGGTGGTGGTCTGATCGCTCCAGAGCCGTGACAGCAGCAGGATGGGCACCGCCAGCAGAGCAAAACCAAAGAGTTGCTTGATCACATCCATCCAGGCGCCGGCCTTGGGCAGCAGCTTGCCGCCCGAGGTGCCGAGCAGCAGCAGCGGCAGTCCCATCCCCAGCGACAGGGCGTAGAGCGCCGCACCGCCGAGCCAGAGATCGCCGCTCTGGGCCACGTAAATCAGGGCGCCGGAGAGCGGTGCCGTGGTACAGGGGGAGCAGACCAGGCCGGAGATCATCCCCATGATGGCCACCCCGGCCACCGAACCGCCCTGCTGGCGGTTGGAGAGGCCGGAGAGGCGCGTCTGCACGCTACTCGGCAGCTGCAGGGTGTAGAGCCCGAACATGGAGAGAGCCAGCAGCACGAACATCACCGAGAGGCCGGTCAGCACATAGGGGTGCTGTAGCGCCGCCTGGAATTGCAGCCCGGCCGAGGCCACCACCAGCCCGAGCAGGGTGTAGGTGAGCGCCATCCCCTGGACATAGACGAAGGAGAGCAGGAAGGCGCGGCGGGTGGAGAGGCGATGGCCGGCACCGGCGATGATGCCGGTCAGAATGGGATACATGGGGAAGACGCAGGGGGTGAAGGCGAGCCCCAGCCCCAGTGCAAAGAAGGCGGCGATGCTGAGCCAGAAGCCCTGGCTGCCGAGGGCGGCGGCCAGTTTATCCTGTTGGCTGGACGGTGCAGCCGGCGCCGCCTCGTTATCACCCGACGTGGCCATCAGCGACTGCACCTCGACCACCTTGGTGGTCGGCGGGTAGCAGAGCCCCACGGTGCAGCCCTGGTAGCTGATTTTGAGGCTCGCTTGTGGCCCTGCCTCGGTCAGGGTGACGGGGATCTCCACCTCCTGGTAATAGACCCGGGTCTTGCCGAAGAAATCGTCTTCGTGTTCGGTCCCCTCGGGCAGGACGGGCTCGCTGAAGGTGAGGTCGTTGCCCTGAAAGCGCAGGCTGTGGCGATAAATATAGTAATCATCGGCGATGCGAAGTCGAAGCAACAGCCGGTTGCCCTGCTGTTCGCTCTCCAGGGTGAATGCCTCGTCGACTTTCAGGAAGGCGGGCTTGGCACTAGCCTGAATGCCCAGGCTCCCCAGCAGATCACTGCTTGCCTGGACGGGGGTGCACAACAGGCCCAGCAGCAGGGTAAACAGGGCGGGCAGCAGATAGCGCAGGCGAGTGCGGTTCATGGGGTCTCCTCTTTCAGCCAGTCGAGATAGGCGGGTAGACCCGCACTGACCGGCAGCGCCAGCAACTCGGGTACCTCGTAGGGGTGGTGGGTGAGGATACACTGTTGCAGCTCGGCAAAGAGTGGCATCCGGGATTTGATGATGAGCTGGATCTCGGTGGTCCGTTCCACCTTGCCTTGCCAGCGATAGACGGAGGTCACGCCCGGCAGCTGATTGATGCAGGTGGCCAGTCGCCGGGTCAGCAGCTGTTCGCAGACAAGGTCGGCACTGGGTTGGTCTGGGCAGGTGCAGAGCACCACAATGGCGTCAGTCATAAAGGGGGATCTTCACCTCGGTGGGGTAAACCGGCAGGGTCATTTTTGTTAATGAAATGCCCCGAAAATCAGCGGGTACTATACCCCAGAGCCGCCCTCAATATCATCTGTCGCCATTTGTGAACCTGCGCCAAAAATTTGTGGGGGTCATGAGATAGACGCTGCCATGGGGACAGGGCAGAATGAGCGAGCTTGTTCCCACTAGACGTAAGGAAATGTATGACCCAACAGAATGAGCAGCAGAGAAACCGCATGTTGAGCCTGCTGCGCGAAGGTGAGCGCCGCATGTTGGTTCAACTCGCCGGTCTGCTGCGTACCACTGCCGATGACATCAATGCCGAGCTGGAAAAAGAGGGGCTGCAGAGTTTCCTGGAGCAGCCCATCACGGTGGATTATCTCAATGGCGTGGTGCAGCACCATCTGTTCGAGCGCAAGCACAAAGGGGATATGGCGGTGGCCCAGCAGATGCTTGGTGAATACCAAAGCGAGCTGGAAGCCCTGCAATTAGCCCAGGCTCAACCCGAAGAGGCTGATGCCACCGATGAAGAGGGTGCCGAGCTCAAGGCTCAGGCCTGACGTTTCTCTCTCCCCGCTAGCCGCTTTTGTTCTCTCAGGCACCATCATTGCGATCATGATGGTGCCCTGTTTTTTTGGAGGCCTTGCCGCTTAGCCCAGCGCCTTCTGCGGCATCGGTTGGGGGATGGGGAATACCTTGTCATAGCCCCAGTTGTAGGCGAAGGCGTAGACCAGATAGAAGGCTACGAAGCCCAGATCCAGCACCAGCGCCTCCAGCAGGCTGATGTCCAGCCACCAGGACATCACCGGCAGGGCGACGGTCAGTAGCCCCCCCTCGAAACCGAAGGTATGCACAATCCGTTGCCACAGGCTCTTGTGGGTATGGCCCTGATACTTCATCAGCAGCTTGTCGACGCCGATGTTGTAGACATAGTTCCAGACGGTGGCGAGCACCGAAAAGAACAGTGCCAATGGCCCCATGTGGTTGAGCCCGACTCCGGTGACCCAGCTCGCCAACGGGGCGGCAATCAGCAGGCCAATCAATTCAAAGCCGATGGCATGGCGCAGGCGATCGTTACGGGTTCGCATAAATCACTCTCTCAATCAGGTTCATTCACGAATATCGGGCCAATCTATCGATAAAAATTGATGTATTCACGTTACTATCTATCTGCAAATCAGATAGGTTGGTCGACAAGTATCACAAGCAAACAGGAATTCCGGGATGGGGCCGTCACTGGAACAACTCAATGTACTGCTGGCCGCCGCCGAGACCGGCTCGTTTTCGGCTGCGGCGCGCAAGCTGGGCAAGGCGCAGTCGGTGGTGAGCACTGCCATCGCCAATCTGGAGATCGATCTGGGGTTGATCCTGTTTGACCGCACCGGCCGTTATCCCCGGCTGACGGTGGCCGGGGTTCGTATGGTGCAGGAGGCGAGCATACTGTTGGCGCAGGGTGAGCGTCTGCAGGCGATCGCCGGCGAGCTGGCGGCGGGGGTGGAGTCACGGCTGACCCTGGCCATTGACGATGACTCCCATCTCCCCTGGCTGGGCGCCTTGCTGGAAGAGTTTGCCCGCCGTTACCCGGCTGTCGAGCTGGAGCTGCTCTTTCCCTTGATGGAGGATGTGACCGACATGCTGGTCAGCGGCCGTGCCCAGCTTGGCATCAGTTACCAGCAGGCTGTTCCCCAGCGGGAGATAGTCACCCGTACTCTGGGGGAAGTGGCCATGCCGCTGGTGGTCTCGCCGGATCATCCGCTGGCGCACAGGGTGCTGGTGCAAGAGGTCGATCTGCAGGGGGCGCGCCAGCTGATTGCCACCGGGCGGCGGGATGGCCCCGAGCGTCAGCGCTTTCGCATTGCCTCCCAAGTGTGGTGGGTCGAGGGAGATCTCGGCGTGCTGGAGCTGGTCAAGCGCGGGCTGGGATGGGGCGTGGTGCCCGAGTTCTTGCTGGACAGGCCCCTGGCGCGCAAGGAGGTGGTGGTGCTCAACCCCGACTTTATCGCCAGGCATGAACTGGTGCTGGAGCTGCAGTGGCACCGCGCCCGCCCACTTGGGCAGGCGGGGCGCTGGCTGAAGGAGGCACTGCTGGCGCGCGTGCCTCGTTAGTCCGGATTGCGGGTCAGTCGGCGAGGGAGTAGGGCAGTGGCTGCAGGGTGAGGCTGGCGCTCTCATCCTGCTTGAGACGGAACAGGGCGTCGGCCTCGGTGTCTTTGGGCAGCACAGCGGTGAGCCACACCTGACCATCCTGTTGCCAGGCGTTGAGCACCATACCGCTGCGACGCCAGTTGTCACCGAGCCGGATTTCCAGCGTATCACCACTGGCCACTGGCTCGCTGGCAACACCCGCCAGCAGGAACAGGGCACGATTGTTGGCGCCGCGATACTTGGCGCGCGCCACCGTCTCCTGACCCATGTAGCAACCCTTGGTAAAGCAGATGCCATCGAGGGCCTGCAGGTTGAGCATCTGCGGAATGAACTCCCCCTGATGCACCGCTTCCATGTGCGGCAGACCCGCCTTGATCTCGAGCCCCCACCAGAGGGATTCGTCGCCCACCGGCAGGGTATCGGCTTGCTGGTCGCTCACCAGCAGCCAGCGATCCTGTTCAATCTTCACCGCCATGCCGCCGTCGACCAGCCCGCTTTGGGTCAGGCCAAAGTGATTGGCGATCCAGGCGTCGCTGCCGGTTCCGGCAATCCCGGTGGCGTGGCGCTCGTCGGTGGCGATCTCCACCTTGGAGAAAACGGCGAATTTCTTCAGCTCCGGCAGCTGGCGCTCCAGCACGGAGGGGGTCGTCAGCATCAGCAGGCTCTCTTCGAGACAGAGCAGGCGGAAATTGCTCCACAGCTTGCCCTTGGGATCGCAGTGGCCACCCAGGGTATTTTGTCCCGGTTGCAGGGCATTGACGTCACAGGTGACCTGACCTTGCAGGTATTTGACGCGATCCTGGCCGGCGATGCGGGTGATGGCTATCTTGGTCAGGGCAAAGCGGGTCGGCTCGGCAGGAAAAACAGGTGGTTGCAGGCTCACGATGGTATTCCAGAGAGAAAGTATGTGAGCTGCATGGTAAAGACGTAACTAATGTTTGTCAGCCGGAAAATCCAGCTGGTACCATCCCACGGTCTTTGTAAGGAGAGTTCCATGTTGAGCCCAGTTGAAAAATCCCGCCTGAAGTGGGCCTGCCGTCGTGGCATGCTCGAGCTGGATGTGATCTTTATGCCCTTTTTTGAACACGAATTCGACACCCTGAGCGAGGCCGATCAGCAGACCTTTATCCGCCTGCTGGAGTGCGATGACCCGGACCTGTTCAAGTGGTGCATGGGTCATGGTATCCCCGAAGACCCCGCCTTTGCCGCCATGATCCCGATGATCCTGGAGCGCAACCAGGCTCGTCACGACCGCCAGGGCTGATCCGGTGGAGCGGGTGAGCATGACGGTTCACCCCTCCCGCTATCAGCGGATCTGGCTGCTGGCGCTCTTTCTGTTGTTGCTATGGCCTGTGGCAATGTTGATCGATGGTTGGCGTTGGGCCCTGTTTATTCCCTGCTGGCTGGCCGCTCTGGTGCTGGGCTGGCGTGCACTGCCACGCGATGCCTTTATGCTGGAGTGGGATGGCCGCTGGCTGTCGTGGCAAGGCGCCCGCTATCAGCTGGGCCCCGGGAGTCGCACTCTGCCCGGGGTGCTGAAACTCTCTCTTTTGCCTGAACAAGGGGCGCCCTGCATCCTGTGGATCTGCTCCGATTCGCTTCCCCCCGCACACTATCGCCTGTTGGCCCGGGCTATCCATTTCCTGTCGTCTGATAGCGGACGTTGAATGCCGCGCTTTCGCAGCCTCATTGTCAGGCTGGGGGGCAGTGATGATGTTGCTTTCTGCTTGTCGCTTTGCCAAAAAAGAGTGACCCCGCCTTAAGCGGGGTCACGGATGGGCATTTGCCTGGCCGGGATCAATCCCGCTCCGGGGTCAGTACGGTGGGCTTGGGATCCGGCAGCATGTCCGGATAGTCCAGGTTGTAGTGCAGGCCGCGGGACTCCTTGCGCTGCAGGGCGCAGTTGACGATAAGCTCGGCCACCTGCAGCAGGTTGCGCAGTTCCAGCAGGTTGTTGGAGACCCGGAAGTGGGCATAGTACTCCTGCACCTCCTGTTTGAGCAGGTCGATGCGGCGTTTGGCGCGGGCCAGACGCTTGTTGGTACGCACTATCCCCACATAGTCCCACATCATCAACCGCAGCTCGTGCCAGTTGTGCTGGATCACCACCAGTTCGTCGGAGTCTTCCACCTGGCTCTCGTCCCAGGCGGGCAGGTGAGGCGGCTCCACGCTTGTCGGCAGCTTGGCCAGGATGTCGGCACCCGCCTGGTGGGCATAGACCACACATTCCAGCAGGGAGTTGGAGGCCATCCGGTTGGCGCCGTGCAGCCCGGTGTAGGTCACCTCGCCGATGGCATAGAGGCCGGGAATGTCGGTCTGGCCATTGTTGTCGATCATCACGCCACCACAGGTGTAGTGAGCCGCGGGCACGATGGGCATGGGCTCTTTGGTGATGTCGATGCCGACCGCGAGGCAGCGCTCATGGATGGTCGGGAAGTGCTTGATGATGAACTCCGCCGGCTTGTGGCTGATGTCCAGATACATGCAGTCGGCGCCGAGGCGCTTCATCTCGTGGTCGATGGCACGGGCGACGATATCCCGCGGTGCCAGCTCGGCGCGCTCGTCAAATTCCGGCATGAAGCGGCTGCCGTCGGGGCGGCGCAGATAGGCGCCTTCGCCGCGCAGGGCCTCGGTCAGCAGGAAGTTGGGATCGTCAGGGTGAAACAGGCTGGTGGGGTGGAACTGGTTGAATTCCAGGTTGGCCACCCGGCAGCCGGCGCGCCATGCCATGGCGATGCCGTCCCCGGAGCTGACGTCCGGGTTGGAGGTGTACTGGTACACCTTGGAGGCGCCACCGGTCGCCAGCGCCACGAAGCGGGCGCGAACAACTTCGACCTGCTCGGCGTTGCGATTCCAGACATAGGCGCCGAGGATCCGGTTGCCCGGCAGACCCAGCTTGCGGGTGGTGATGAGATCGACCGCGTTGAAGCGCTCCATCAACTGGATGTTGGGGTGGGCGCGTACCTGATCGATCAGGGTCAGTTGCACCGCCTTGCCGGTGGCGTCGGCCGCGTGGAAAATGCGGCGATGGCTGTGGCCCCCTTCGCGGGTCAGGTGATAGTGGGATTCACCCTCGGAGTCTTCTTCCTGATCGAAGGGGACTCCCTGCTGGATCAGCCACTGAATGGAGTCGCGGGCGTTGCGGGCGGTGAACTCGACCGCGGCCGGGTCGCACAATCCTGCCCCGGCATTGAGCGTGTCGCTCACGTGGGATTCGATGCTGTCGGTCTCGTCGAACACGGCAGCGATGCCTCCTTGCGCATAGAAAGTAGCCCCCTCACTGATGGGCCCCTTGCTCAGAACCAGGACTTTGGCCTGGTCTGCCAATCGCAACGCGAGAGACAGACCGGCGGCACCGCTGCCAATGATCAGTACGTCGCAAAGGTATTCAACACTTGCTTTCATAAGTATCATTGGCCTGGATTAAGAACTGGCACCATGGTAGCCCAAGCGGGGGCGTATATGCAGCCTGCATCACATTTTTTTCAATGCAAGCGAACTTTCTCTGATTCTCCCTGTCTGAACTTGTGCGCTTAGGAAGGGCCGGAAAAGAAAAACGATAACCTGATGGGGGTTTTACGGCTCCAATGAGCGACCAGAATCTACTGGACGAACAGCTGGTTGAACGTGTCCAGCGTGGCGACAAAGCAGCGTTCAACCTGCTGGTAAAAAAATACCAGCACAAGGTGGTCAACCTGGTGGCCAGGTATGTCAACAATCCCGGAGATGTGCCCGATGTGGCGCAAGAGGCCTTTATCAAAGCCTACCGAGCTTTGCCGACATTCCGTGGTGAGAGTGCTTTCTATACTTGGTTGTACCGAATTGCCGTCAACACGGCGAAGAATTATCTGACCTCCCAGGGGCGCAGACCGCCCAGCAGTGATGTGGAGGCTGACGAAGCAGAGTCCTATGGTGGTGGTGAAGCCTTGCAAGAGGTCTCAACCCCTGAAAACCTGGCGCTGACCGACGAGATCAAGCGCACCGTGTTTGCCGCCATAGAGGCCTTGCCGGAAGACCTGAGGACAGCGATCACCCTTCGTGAACTGGAAGGGCTGAGCTACGAAGAGATTGCCGAAATCATGGATTGCCCAGTGGGTACGGTCAGATCCCGTATCTTCCGGGCGAGGGAAGCAATCGACAAAAAGCTGCAACCTCTGATCGAGAACTAACTGGGGAAAGACGGGTTTAACTTATGGCAAATAAAGAGCAAATCTCTGCCCTGATGGATGGTGACCTGAGTGACGCACAAGTACTGAACGAGCTGGAGCTGGACTCCGACTTGCAAGATACTTGGGGTCGTTACCACCTGATCGGCGATGCCATGCGGGGGGACCTGCCGGTCAATCTGCAGCTGGATCTCAGCGACAGCATCATGGCCGCACTGGAAGATGAGCCCACCGTACTGGCACCCAAGCCGGTCGAGGCCAAACCGGTTGCGCCTCAGGCACAGCCGGAAATGGAACCAACCAAGACAGATTCCAATGTGGTGCCGCTGTTCCGCCGTATCGGCCAGCAACTTGGCCAATACGCCATCGCGGCGTCGGTCGCCGCAGCGGTCATCTTCGGGGTACAACAGTATCAGGGACAGGATGGCGTGCCGGCCAACCCTGTGCTCAATACCATCCCCATCGGTGGCAGCGCGGCCCCGGTCAGCGTGCACTATCCGCAAGAGGGTAACCGCAATCGCCAGCAAGGGTTGACCGAGCAGCAGATGCAGGAGCAGCGGGAACGGATCAACGCCTTCCTGCGTGACCACCAGTTGCAGCAACGTCTTCTGCAAGACAGGCAAATTCAACAATAACGAGTCGTCAGGGATACCAACAACGTGCGCCAGTCCAGCCGTATTTTGCTGGCCTCTCTCCTGCTGATCAGTGCCAAGGCCTCGGCCGACGATAAGTCGGCCGAGGCCTTGTTGCAGCAGATGCAGAGTGCCGTGCAGCAGCAAAACTTCGAGTTATCCATGGTCAAAGCCCGTCAGGGGCGCCTTGAGCCGATCCGCATCAGTCATGCCGTGATCGATGGCAAGGAGGTCGCTCATCTCAGCTATCTCGACGGCAAGGCCATCGAGTATCTGCAGCGCCAGGATGAATTCACCTTTTTCGAAAACAGTCATGAGCCCTACACCCTGAAGGGCGCGCGCTTCCCGGGCGTCTGGTCGACCCTGGTGAAGATGCCGCTTTCCCGGGTGATGGAAAGCTATGACGCCGTGCTGGCCGGTCGCAGCCGGGTCGCGGGTGTGGTGGCCCAGGTCGTCAGACTGGTGCCAAAAGAAGCAGACAAGTATGGCTTCGTGCTCTGGATCGATGAGCAGAGCAACCTGCTGTTGCGGGTCGACATGGTGGAGCGGGAAGGCAATCTGGTCGAGCAGGTGCTGGGTGTCGATCTGGAGCTGCAGAGCAAGCCGGCGCCCTGGCTGGTTGCCCTGGCCAAGCGCAAGCTGCCGGAGGCGCTGGCGCTGGAAGATGCCTATCCTGCCCCGCAGCAAGTGCTGAGCTGGCAGATCACCTGGCTGCCGGATGGCTTCAAGGTGCTCTCTCGCGACAAGCACCAGCTGGTGACCACCAGTCTGCCGGTGGACTACATGATGCTCTCCGACGGCCTGGTGGACCTCTCCGTCTATGTGGCCCGGGTCGATCCCAAGCAGGCGGTGCGCCAGCAGCTGATTCGCCAGGGAGCCACTTCGCTGGTGAGCTATGTCAACGAGGTGGGGGTCGAGATCACAGTCGTGGGGGAAGTGCCTGCCGAGACGGCCAAGCGGATCGCCGAGTCGGTCCAGCCCCTGGCCCGAAACGAAGCGGTACAATAACGCTGGCACAGGGGGGAAGGGCGCTTGCCGAACCTGGCAAAGCGTGTTCAGATCCCGTGCTTTGCAAGCCCGAGGTGTTGCCGTGAACGAGATGAGTGAAGAGCTGGCGACGGTTGTGGCCATTGAGGGTGACCATGCCTGGGTGGAGTGCGAACGGCGCTCCGCCTGCAGCGGTTGCCAGCAACAATCCAACTGTGGCACCGGTACGGTTGCCAAGGCGTTTCCCCTCAAGGCGCCGCGTCTGCGGGTGCGCCTGACTGCCAAGGTGCGGGTCGGCCAGCAAATCCGGCTCGGAATTCCTCAAGAGAGCCTGCTGCGCGGGGCCGCACTGGTCTATGTGCTGCCGCTCTTCTGCCTGTTGGCGGGGGCTCTGCTGGGCCAGCTCTGGCTGGCGCCGCTGCTCGCCGGGGGGGAGGGGATCACCATTCTCTCCAGCGTATTGGGGGGCGTGCTCGGCTTTTTACTGGTTCGTTACTTTTCCAACCGCCTGGATCAGGGGCGCTATGGCCCCCGGATGATCGGAGTGGTGGTTCCTGTCCGCAATCTCTCTTGACCCGGTGGGCGCTATTTGACGGGCGCTGGCGACTAAAGAATGGCCGTCAGCCGGGTTATCCAGTAAAATCGCGCCTCCATAACCGACCTTAAACCAATTTTGAGTGACTCTTGCTCGATGAAACACATTCGTAACTTCTCGATTATTGCGCACATCGACCACGGTAAATCGACCCTGTCGGACCGTCTGATCCAGACTTGCGGCGGCCTCTCCGACCGCGAGATGCAGGCTCAGGTGCTTGACTCCATGGAGCTGGAGCGCGAGCGCGGCATTACCATCAAGGCGCAGAGTGTGACCCTGAACTACCAGGCACAAGACGGTAACACCTACCAGCTGAACTTTATCGATACCCCGGGCCACGTGGATTTCTCCTACGAGGTTTCCCGCTCTTTGGCGGCCTGTGAAGGGGCACTGCTGGTAGTGGATGCCGGCCAGGGGGTTGAGGCACAGACTCTGGCCAACTGCTACACCGCCATGGAAATGGATCTGGAAGTGGTGCCGGTGCTGAACAAGATTGACCTCCCGGCCGCAGAACCCGAGCGTGTTGCCGAAGAGATCGAAGATATCGTCGGCATCGATGCGGTGGATGCGGTGCGCTGCTCCGCCAAGACCGGCCTTGGCGTCGATCTGGTACTGGAAGAGATCGTGGCCAGAATCCCGGCACCGGAAGGTGATCCGAACGCTCCGCTGCAGGCGCTGATCATCGACTCCTGGTTCGACTCCTATCTGGGCGTCGTCTCCCTGGTGCGGATCAAGAACGGTTCGCTCAAGAAGAACGACAAGATCAAGGTCATGAGCACCGGCCAGACCTGGGGCGTCGATCGCATCGGTATCTTCACCCCCAAGCAGGTGGATACCGACGGCCTGGGTTGTGGCGAGGTAGGTTGGGTTGTCTGCGGCATCAAGGACATCCACGGCGCGCCGGTGGGCGATACCCTGACTCTGGCCAAGCACGGTGCCGAGAAGGCGCTGGCGGGCTTCAAGAAGGTGAAGCCGCAGGTCTATGCGGGCCTGTTCCCCATCTCCAGCGATGACTACGAGTCCTTCCGCGATGCGCTGGAGAAGCTGTCGCTCAACGACGCCTCCCTGTTCTACGAACCGGAGAGCTCCACTGCGCTGGGCTTCGGCTTCCGTTGCGGCTTCCTCGGCATGCTGCATATGGAGATCATTCAGGAGCGTCTGGAGCGTGAATACGATCTGGATCTGATCACCACGGCGCCGACCGTGGTCTACCAGATCGAGCAGACCGATGGCACCACCATCCACATCGACAGCCCGGCCCAGATGCCTGCCATCACCAGCATCAAGGAGATGCGCGAGCCGATCGCCGAGTGTCACATCCTGCTGCCGCAGGAGTACATGGGCAACGTGATCACCCTCTGTATCGAGAAGCGTGGCGTGCAGACCAACATGGTCTACCACGGCAAGCAGGTGGCGCTGACCTATGAGATCCCGATGGCGGAAGTGGTGCTCGACTTCTTCGACCGCCTCAAGTCCACCAGTCGCGGTTACGCCTCCCTGGATTACGGCTTCAAGCGCTTCGAAACCTCCGACATGGTCCGTCTGGACATCATGATTAACGGTGAGCGGGTCGACGCCCTGGCCATCATCACCCACAAGGACAACGCCCAGTATCGCGGCCGTCAGGTGGTGGAGAAGATGCGCGAGCTGATCCCGCGCCAGATGTTCGACATCGCCATCCAGGCTGCCATCGGCAACCAGATCATCGCCCGCAGCACCGTCAAGGCCCTGCGCAAGGACGTGACCGCCAAGTGTTACGGTGGTGACGTGAGCCGGAAGAAAAAGCTGCTGAACAAGCAGAAAGAAGGTAAGAAGCGGATGAAGTCCCTGGGCCGTGTCGACGTGCCGCAGGAGGCTTTCCTCGCGATTCTCCACGTCGGAAAGGATTGATAGATGGCTAGCACGTTTTCCCTGATCCTGGTGGTGGTCTGCGCGATCACCGGTGTTATCTGGTGCCTGGACAAGATGATCTGGTCCAAGCAGCGCGCGGCCAAGATCGCCGTGGCCCGTGCCCACGGTGGCGCCAATCTGGACGAGAAGACCCTGGCCAAGGTCGCTCCCGTGCCGGTCTGGATCGAACAGACCGCCGGGATCTTCCCGGTCATCACCTTCGTGCTGGTATTGCGTTCGTTCATCTTCGAACCGTTCCAGATCCCGTCAGGCTCCATGATGCCCACCCTGCTGGTGGGCGACTTCATCCTGGTGGAGAAGTTTGCCTACGGTCTGCGGGATCCGGTGACCAACACCAAGTTCCTCGAGACCGGTGAGCCCAAACGCGGTGATGTGGTGGTGTTCAAGTACCCGCTCGAACCTCGGGTGGACTACATCAAGCGGGTAGTCGGCATGCCGGGGGATAGGATCATCTATCGCAACAAGGAGCTGATGATCCGGCCCAAGTGCGAGGAGCAGGAAGGAAAAACGTGCCCGGGCTTCCAGAAGCTCGACATCAAGTTTGAACAAAGAGGTGAATTTACCCAGATGGGGATCCCCCTTGACCGCTATACCGAGCAGTTGGGCGACGTCTCCCACGAGACCCTGCGCAATCCGCTGATGCCCGATATGGTCGGCCGTTACTATCGCCAGCCGGGCACATACCCGGATGAGTGGGTGGTGCCGGAGGGGCAATACTTCGTGATGGGCGACAACCGCGACAACAGCACCGACAGCCGTTTCTGGGGCTTCGTGCCCGAACAGAATCTGGTGGGCAAGGCGGTCGCTATCTGGATAAGTTTTGAATTTGAGCGCGAAGAAGGCTCCCTGCTGCCAAGCTGGGTACCGACAGGGGTGCGCTTCAACCGCATTGGCGGAATCAAGTAAATGAATATCAAGATGAACAGACTGCAGTCCCGTCTCGGGCATGTCTTTCAGGATCAAGAATTGCTGACCCGGGCGCTGACTCACCGCAGCGCCGGTTCCCGTCACAACGAGCGACTGGAATTTCTGGGCGACTCCATTTTGAGTCTGGTGATTGCCGATGATCTGTTCCACCGCTTCCCGCAAGCGGCGGAAGGGGATCTCAGCCGGATGCGTGCCACCCTGGTGCGCGAGAAGACCCTGGCCGAGCTGGGCCGGGAGTTCGACCTTGGGGATCACCTGATCCTGGGGCCGGGCGAGCTGAAAAGCGGCGGTTTTCGCCGTGAGTCCATCCTGGCCGACACGGTCGAGGCGGTGATTGGCGCCATCTATCTGGACTCCAATCTCGAGACGATCCGGACCCTGCTGCTGGGCTGGTATGCCAGCCGCCTGGAGGAGATCAAGCCGGGCATAGAGCAGAAGGATCCCAAGACCCGTCTGCAAGAAATTCTGCAGGGAAGCCGCAAATCCCTGCCGACCTATACAGTGACCAACGTCAAGGGCGAGGCCCACAACCAGGAGTTCACCGTGCAGTGCGAGGTGGAAGGTCTGGATGGTCCGCTGGTCGGGGTCGGTACCAGTCGCCGCAAGGCCGAACAGGCCGCAGCGCAGCAAGCATTGGAAAAACTGTCATGACAGATACTACCTACTGCGGCTTTGTCGCCATCGTGGGCCGCCCCAACGTGGGCAAGTCCACCCTGCTCAACAAGCTGCTTGGCCAGAAGGTCAGCATCACCTCGAAGAAGCCCCAGACCACCCGTCACCGGATCCTGGGGATCGACACCGAGGATAACTACCAGACCATCTATGTGGACACCCCGGGTCTGCACATCGAAGAGAAGCGGGCCATCAACCGCCTGATGAACCGCGCCGCCACCAGTTCGCTGGGGGACGTGGCCATGGTGGTGTTCGTGGTCGACGGTACCCACTGGACCAAGGATGACGAGATGGTGCTGGGCAAATTGCGCCACCTCAAGTGCCCTGTGGTGCTGGCGGTCAACAAGGTCGACAACGTCAAGGAGAAGGAAGAACTGCTCCCCCACCTCGAGTGGCTGGGTCAGCAGATGGCCTTCTCCCACATCCTGCCCATCAGCGCCCAGAAGGGCACCAACGTGGCCAAGATCCGCGAGTGGGCCAAGGATCTGCTACCGGAGAATGTGCACTTCTTCCCGGAAGATTACGTGACCGACCGTTCCTCCCGCTTCATGGCCTCCGAGATCATCCGTGAGAAGCTGATGCGTTTCACCGGCGAGGAGCTGCCCTACTCGGTGACGGTGGAGATCGAGCGCTTCAAGGTTGAAGAGAGCGGCATCTTCCACATCAACGCCCTGATCTTGGTGGAGCGCGATGGCCAGAAGAAGATGGTCATCGGCAACAAGGGTGAGAAGATCAAGACCATAGGTACAGAAGCGCGCCTCGACATGGAACGGCTGTTCCAGAACAAGGTGCACCTGGAGCTGTGGGTCAAGGTCAAGGCGGGCTGGGCCGATGACGAGCGCGCCCTGCGTAGTCTCGGGTATGGTGACGACTGATTGCTGACCCCGGCTTTCGTCATCCACAGCCGGCCCTATCGGGAGACCAGCCAGCTGGTCGAGGTATTCACCCAGGATAGTGGTCGCTTTACCCTGGTGGCTCGCGGTTCCCGCGGGCCACGCTCCCCTCTGAAGGGGCTGCTGCAGCCCTTTACCCTGCTCACCATCGCCTGGCGTGGCAAGGGGGATCTCAAGAACCTCACCCAGGTGGAGTGCCCGGATCACTCCCTGCGCTTAGGCGGCGATCGCCTCTTCTACGGCCTCTATCTCAACGAGCTGGTCTACTACCTGCTGGAAGCCCATACCCCCTTCCCCGAGGTGTTCGATGCCTATGCCCGTGCCATCATGGCGCTGGCGGATGGCGAGACCCCGGAGCTGCCCTTGCGACGCTTCGAATTTCTGCTGCTGCAGGCCCTCGGCTATGCGGTGGACTTCGAATATGCCGCCGACGACGATGCGCCGATCCAGCCCGAACTGCTCTACGGTTTCGAGCGTGAATTGGGCTTTGTCGCTTGCGAGCGGGCGCCGGATCCCCGTACCCTGTTCCTCGGTGCCCACCTGCTGGCCTTCGCCGAGGGACGTTTCGATACTCCCCCCCTGCTGCAGGCGGCCAAGCGTTTCAGCCGGCTGGCCTTGCAACCCTATCTCGGCAAACGCCAACTCAAGAGCCGGGAGCTGTTTTTGAAACGCAAAGCCAGCATGCAAGGCTGACATACGGATATCGGAGCTGGCGCCAAGGCGGCAGCCGCACAGTCAACAAATGAAGTGTTTCAAGGAGTCGTCATGAGTGAAATCTACCTGGGTGTGAACATCGACCATATCGCCACCCTGCGCAATGCCCGCGGCACCCAGTACCCGGATCCGGTACAGGCCGCCTTCGTGGCCGAGCAGGCTGGCGCCGATGGCATCACGGTGCACCTGCGGGAAGATCGCCGTCACATCACCGACCGGGACGTGGAGATCCTGCGCCAGACGATCCAGACCAGGATGAACCTGGAGATGGCGGTGACCGAAGAGATGATCGGCATCGCTTGCCGCATCAAGCCCCATTTCGTCTGCCTGGTGCCGGAGAAGCGCACCGAGGTGACTACCGAGGGTGGCCTGGACGTAGCCGGCCAGCTGGACAAGGTGACCGATGCGGTGACCCGTCTGGCCGCCGTCGGCGCCCAGGTGTCGCTGTTTATCGATGCCGACCCCATCCAGATCGATGCGGCCGCCGCGAGTGGTGCTCCCTTCATCGAGATCCATACCGGTCGCTACGCCGATGCCACCACGGATGCCGAGCGCAATGCCGAGTTCAAGCGCATCGCCGCCGGTGCCTCCTATGCCGCCGGCAAGGGCTTGAAGGTCAATGCCGGCCACGGCCTGCACTACCACAACGTCAAGGCCATCGCCGCCATTCCCGAGCTCTATGAACTCAACATTGGCCACGCCATTATCGGTCGTGCCGCCTTCGACGGCCTGGCCAAGGCGGTCAGCGATATGCGTGCACTGATGCAGGAAGCCCGTCAGGGGATCTGATCGGCCGAGACTGACAAGAGATAAAAAGGGACGCTGCGGCGTCCCTTTTTATCAGTGCAGCCCGGCATGCTGAATTGTGCCTGACCTGTGGTTTGCTAGCTGGCGGGGGTCAGCTCAATGGAGGGCGTCAGTTCAAGGGTAATGAGCTCCAGCGGTGCCAGCTTGATGACGGCGCCATTGCCAAGCGAAGAGGGGACGGTCGGGTTGTTGCCATAGCGTGACCGAACCTCGAAGTAGCTTGCCTCCCCCGACGGGATCTCAAGTTGACGCTGTGGTTCCAGCAGGAATTGTTGAGGCTGGCTCGACGGATTGCGCAAGGAGATAAATGCTCTGTCGGGGCTCCACGCGGCCCAGCCGTAGACTTCCAGCAGGGTGGGATCGCCGCCGATCCAGTGGCTGTCAAACAGAGCGTCCTGGTTCTGGCGTGACCAGAGCGCGGCCCTGGCCAGCAGATCCCAGTTCTCACCGGTCAGCAGCTCGGGAGTGAGGTAGAGCTCCTGCAGTTGGGTACCGGTGGCGAAGTAGCTCCAGGCCTGATCGGCAAAGTCCTGCGGTGACTGCTTGTCCAGATGTTTGGCCTGCTTGGCATAGACCAATCCGTGCAGCATCAGGGAGTTGAGCGGAAACAGGGGACCGTTTTTGACGATAGAACGATAGGTTTCGGCATCCCGATAGGTGATCCATTGCTGAACCTTGGAGCCCGGACCGTAGAAGTTGATGTCATCGCCGCCGCGCCAGATGGAGTCGGCGAAGAACAGCCAGGCGGGGGAGGCCGTAGTACCCGTGGTCAGGTTGATAAACACATCCTTGTTGGTGGCCCGCGCATCCGCGATGAGATTGATAGCGGCATCGAAGTCGCTGGTGAAGCGGCTCCCCTTGATCAGCTTGTCCGCATTGCCGGTACCGTCAAACTTGAAGTGAGTAACCCCCTGTTCCTTGATGAGCGACATCACCTTCTGGTGGAAGTTTTGATAGTAGATCGGGCCCGAGAGGGCGAACTTGCCATCGCTCAGCTCATACCCGAACTCGGCGGCATGGGAGATCCGCTCATCCCTTGGTTTGTTGTAGCCGCCCCAAGGGGAAAGCCAGATCCCGAGCTGGGCATGGTATTTTTCGGCAGCCTTTTTCAGTTTGCGAAAACCGTCGGGGAAGTCCTTGCTAAATGCCCAGTTGCCCTTGCGATTGTCCCAGCCATCATCAAACAGAAAGCCGTTTACGGGTACTCCACGCTGTTTGACCAACGCCTCGCCAATCTGGTTGATGCGCTTGAGGGCCTCGGCCTCCGTGTAGGGATTGAAGAAGCCTATGTCGAGCCAGGAGTTGTAGTGCAGATAGGGGGCGTAAGGTCTGTCGCGGGCGTCATTGATAAAGCGGTTGAAGTCGCGTCTGAGCTGGCCCTCACCGAAAGTGCCGATATAGGTGCGATAGCTGAGCGGTTTGTCCTGCGAGAGGGGGAGTTTGAGGGAGACAAGTTGGCTGACGCCCCCCTCGTAGGCACGGGTATTGACCAGTGGATTCTGCGGCGTGATGAAGAAGCTGTCGCTGATGATGGGGGAACTGTTGATGGCGCCATAGACGAACGGGGCCTGGGTGCGAAATGGCAGCATGGAAAAACCGTTGATCCGCTTGTCGTTTTGCAGAGTACCTAGTGAGAAGTCAATGCTGGCGTAGCGTTTGTTCGAGGGCAGCCGGATAGCGCTTTTGACCACGAAGTCGGCGTTTTTCAACTCTATGTTGATATGGTCCTGCGCCTTGGCAAACGCCGTGACTCTGAAGTCGGCCGATGAGGTCAGCCGATCATCCAGCCCTTTGATATCAAACAGGTTGTTCGAGCGGATGAGATCGCCATTGGCAGTGTTGGTGAAGGTGATCTCTCGGAACTGGTCGGCCGCTGTCTCGACGGTGATGCGGTACTGGTTTCCCTCCAGCGACATCACCTCGGCCCGGGCGAAGGTGGGTAGGGTCAGCATGACCAGCAGCGTCATGCTCGCGGTACGTGAGTGCATGGTTGTCTCCGTGCGGTTGTGGAAAGGTCAGAATGGTGTGCCGGCGGGTTGCCTCCTGTGGCTTGTGGATGGGGAGATTCGAACAAACCCAAGGTGGCGTATCGGAGAGTGGCAGTCAGCCACCAGTTGATACAGGTGGCTCTCCTGTTTATCTCGCAGGACAAGACCCTGCATCCCTTTCATTCCACCCTCCTTGCCCGTCTGGTCATCAGAAAAAGTTTCGATCTGTTTCAAAACCATATGCTTGTGGCCTGCACAACAAAACAGAGTGCAGCCTGCTCTATGAGTAAGATCACAAAAAGAAAGGTATCGAAGCTTTTTGAGATTGATGTGTAGCGAGTCACTATGTTCTCTTGTACAGGAGAAAGGCTTTGTTGCGGCTTTATCATCGAATCATGATGGATGGAAACGAAATGAAATCTTTGTTTCAACGCATCGCTTCGGCAGAAGAGTCTGTGCAAATAGCTGAAAAGCGTCGCTTCATTACTCTGGATACCTATGATGCCATCCCGGGAGAAGCGGCCCCGGGCGTGCGCCATGTAGGTGGTTCCTGACTCTTGATTGCACGCTGATGCATACCAGCTCAAGGTCGCAACCGAAGGACATAGCTCAGAGCAATAAGCTATAAGCGATTGATGTCAAAAGGGTTACACTGACTGGCCTGCACACTGGAAGAGCCCCTTATGTACCGACCCGAGATTGCCGAGATTGAACCCGTTGCCCGCGCCGCGGGGGAGGCCATCATGGCCATCTACAGCCAGCCCTTTGCGGTAGAGTACAAGAGTGACGAGAGCCCGCTCACTGCCGCCGACAAGGGGGCCCACGAGGTGATAGTACGAGCGCTTGCCAGGCTCACGCCGGATATCCCCGTGCTGTCGGAGGAGTCAGGCCCGCAAGTGATGGCCGAGCGGCTGGGGTGGCGGCGCTACTGGCTGGTGGATCCTTTGGATGGCACCAAGGAGTTTGTCTCCCGCAACGGCGAGTTCACCGTCAATATCGCGCTGATTGAAGAGGGGGTACCGTGCTGGGGGCTGGTTTACGCCCCCGTGCTGGACAAGCTCTGGTATGGCGGCAAGGGACTCGGTGCCTGGTGCATCGCCGATGGCAGGTGTGAGGCCATCCAGACACGCCCGCACCGGGAAGGAAGCCCCTGGCGGGTGGTGGGCAGCCGCAATCACCTCTCGCGGGAGACCCTCGATTATCTGGCACGCTTTGGTGATATGGAACGGGGCGAGATTGAGCTGGTCTCCATGGGCAGCTCCCTCAAGTTCTGCATCATCGCCGAGGGGGGCGCCGAGCTCTATCCCCGTCTTGCGCCTACCTGCGAGTGGGACACGGGGGCCGCCCAGGCGGTACTGGAGGGGGCCGGCGGCAGCGTGACCCGGCTCGATGGCGAGCCCCTTGCCTACAACAAGCCGGATATCCTCAATCCCTGGTTTGTCGCGAAGGCCTGATCGGGTGTTGCTGGCAGCCGGGGTAGAAAAAAGAGGCCGGACAGTGTCCGGCCTCTTTGCATCCATCGTTTGCGGCAGCGGTCTCTTAAAAGACCTTCTTGAACGGTTTGACCGTGACGCTGGCATAGATGCCGGCCGCCACATAGGGATCGGCATCGGCCCAGGCCCGGGCATCCGCCAGGCTGGCAAACTCGGCGATGACGGTACTGCCGGTGAAGCCGGCATCGGCCGGATCCTCGGCATCAATGGCCGGGTTGGGGCCAGCGGTCAGCAGACGACCCTCATCCTGCAGTGCCTGCAGACGGGCCAGGTGAGCGGGGCGAGCCTGTTTGCGCAGCGGCAGGCTGTTGGGAACATCTTCCGAATAGATGAGATACCACATGAGAGCGTCCTTTTCTTGATGCGATTATTTTTTCAGCTCGCCTTTCTGCTCGGCGGGCAGGTGGCGATAGAGGTAGGCACCGCTTAGCAGGGTAAAGACCAGGGTCATGCCGAGCAGGCCGAATACCTTGAAGTTGACCCAGATCTCCTGCGGCAGATTGAACGCCACATAGAGGTTGAGCAGGCCACAGACGGTGAAGAAGCCGACCCAGCCGAGGTTGACCTTGTCCCAGATAGCATCTGGGGCTTGCAGCTCCTTGGCCAGCATCTGCTTGATCAGGTTCTTGCCAAAACCGTAGCGGCTGATGAGCAGTCCCAGGGCAAACAGGGCGTTGACCACGGTCACCTTCCATTTGATGAAGGCGTCATCGTGGAAGAAGACGGTGAGACCGCCGAAGAAGCCGACCAGCAGGAAGGTGAACAGCTGCATCTTCTCGACCTTGCGATAGCGCACCCAGCCATAGATGAGCTGCAGGCCGGTCACCACCACCAGGGCGCCGGTGGCCATATAGATGTCGTAGAACTTGTATACGGCAAAAAATACAATAAGCGGAATAAATTCAATAAATTGCTTCATGTCTGGCCCATTGCCCTCAAAATTTGGTTCAGTTTACCTGCAAGGTGGATAACGGCAAATGAATAAGACCGCTCATTTTGCATCCGGTTCCCTGTCGCTACTCTGGTCGAAGATCTGGCCGGCAATCTCGCCGCCGAGGCGTTTCTGATCCGCCAGCAGCTCGCGAATATGGTGCTCTTCGATAAGCGGATTGAGCAGCACGGCCCGCAACAGGGTGAGGGGTTGGGCACCGTAGCGCACCACCGCCCGCTGGGTGCGTGAGACAAAGCTGTGCCCCTCGGCCCGCTGGGCCTTTTGCAGGGCGACATTGAAGGCGTTGATCTGCTCGTTGGCTGTCTCGTTCAAGGGCTTGCCCTGCAGATGGGGCGGAATGCAGCGATAGGAGAGCAGGTTCATCACGGGGGCCGACATCAGCTCGAAGGCGGGATCCGCATCGATGAGCGCCGCCATCAGGCGTGCCCGATCGTAGTTGGCCTCAATAAGGCTGGCGTAGCCCTGCTGGCCAAACAGCTGGAAGGCGGCGTCCAGATAGAGGGCGTTGGCGGGGCGGGTTCCTTCCAGGGTGAAGCGTCCCTGATCAAAGGAGCTGGCACGAATGGCGTAGGGGGCCTCGCGCTTCACCGTCATCATCAGATCCGGCTGGCGGCAGAGCAGCATGCCGGTACCGAGCGGCACCAGCAGTTGCTTGTGGCCATCCAGGGTGACGGTATCGGCCCGCTCGATCCCCTCCAGCAGCCCCTGATATCGGGGAGAGAACAGGGTCGGGCCGCCCCAGGCGGCATCCACATGAAAGTGGATCTGCTCGCGCTCGGCGATGGATGCCAGCTCCGGCAGGGGATCGATGGAGCCAAAGTCGGTACTGCCGGCGACGCCGACCAGTGCCAGCACCTTCAGCTTCTGTGCCTTGCACCGGGCAAGGGCCTGCTCCAGCGCCGCCAGGTCGAGCCGGTTGTGCTCGTCGGTGTCGAGGCGCCATACGCTTCTGGCCCCCAGCCCCAGCAGATCCATCCCCTTGTCGAAGGAGTAGTGCATCAGCCGCGAGCCCAGGATCACGGCGCCGCGATAACCCTGCTCATAGAGGGCGAACAGGTTGTCGCCACAGGCGCGGTTGCGCGCCAGCCAGAGGGCGGTGACGTTGGCGATGGTGCCGCCGCTGGTCATGACGCCAAGGGCGGCATCCTTGGCATGCATCTGTTCGCCATAGAAGTCGTCATCGGCGCGGTAGATGAGGCGGTGCAGCTTGGCCAGTACCTCCCGCTCCAGAAAGCTGAGCAGACGGGAGGACTCCATCTTCATCGGATTCTGGTTGAGCATCACCAGCAGGCGCGATAGCTCGGCGGTGAAGGTCGGTAATGGTGCCGTCATGTGCCCCATGTAGCGTGGCGAGGTGAGGTGGGAGGCGCCGGGCACCAGGATGGCCAGCCGGGCCAGATAGTCGTCGATGCTGATGCCCTGGGTCGGCATGCGGGACTGATCGAGCTGGTGGGTGAACTGCTTGCGCTGGTAGGGAGCCTGGCTGTCATCCGAGTGGTGAAAATGCTCCAGCAGGGCGGTCATCGCCTCGCCAAAGGCCGGGGTCGGTTGTGTAAACAGCTCAGTCAGCTTCATCAGGTTCTCCAGACCAGATCACCGGGGTCGGTGTGCATGTCCCTTGTCGCGGGCGTCGGCGGCAGAGCATACACCATAGGGGGGGAGGGTGACAGCCATCCCCTTTTTTAAGCTAACACTTGTACACTGAAAATGGGCTGGGTAGAGTGGAGCCAGTTATCGTGGAGTGCGTATATGAGTGGTGAGATGGATTACTCCCCCCGGGAGGAGCTGGCCAACCGGCTGAGTCATGGGGCTGGGCTGCTGCTGGGGATCGTCGGTCTGGTGCTGTTGCTCGTCAAGGGATGGGAACAGGGTACTCGGGCGCTGGTCAGCTATGGCCTCTACGGGGGCAGCCTGGTGCTGCTCTACCTCGCCTCGACCCTCTATCACAGCGTGGCGGAGGGAAAAGCCAGGCGCTGGTGCAAGGTCTTCGACCACTGCGCCATCTATCTGCTGATCGCGGGCACCTATACTCCCTTTCTGCTGGTGACTCTGGATACGCCGCTGGCGCGTGGCTTGATGGCGGTTATTTGGGGGCTGGCGCTGGCGGGAGTGGTGTTCAAGCTGGTCTTCATCAACCGATTCAAGCGGTTGTCGCTTTTTACCTACCTGATGCTGGGCTGGTTGTCGCTGCTGGTCATCTATCAGCTCTATATCCACCTGGCCGGTGCCGGCCTGCTGCTGCTCGCCCTGGGCGGACTGGTCTACAGCCTGGGGGTCATCTTCTATGTGGCCAAGCGCATTCCCTATAACCACGCCATCTGGCATCTGTTCGTGCTGGGGGGCAGCATTTGTCACTTTGCGGCCATCTATGGTTATGTCGCTGACTAGCCCTTAATTGGTATTTATCGCCGTTTTAAAGGATAAATTCGTGCGGTATCACACAGTTGGCCCCGGCTTTTACTGACAAGCTAGTCACAGTTTCAATTCGCAAAGGATGCACAAGATGAGTGATATCGCGCTTTCCATCAGCATATTGTCGCTGGTGGCGGTGCTGGGGCTGTGGCTGGGCAACTGGCGGGTCTATGGCGTTGGATTGGGAATAGGGGGGGTGCTATTCGGTGGCATCATAGTGGGCCACTTCGCAGGGGTCTCCGGCTTGGCGCTGGATTCGCAGACCCTTCATTTTATTCAGGAATTTGGCCTGATCCTGTTTGTCTATACCATCGGCATCCAGGTCGGTCCGGGCTTTTTCTCCTCCTTGCGCAGCTCCGGGCTCAAGCTTAACGGCTTTGCCGCCCTGTTGGTGCTGCTTGGCTGCGTGGTGGCGGTGGTTCTGCATCAGCTGTTTGATGTGCCGCTGCCGGTGATCCTCGGGGTTTTCTCTGGCGCAGTCACCAATACTCCGTCACTCGGTGCCGGTCAGCAGATCCTGGGCGAACTCGGCGCCGCGCCCGGTTCGACCGGCCTGATGGGGATGGGTTATGCGGTGGCCTATCCGTTCGGCATCTGCGGCATCCTGATCACCATGTGGCTGGTGAGAGTCTTCTTTCGCATCAAGATCGACGACGAAGCCGCCCTGTTCGAACAGCAGACCGGCAAGACCAAGGAGAGCCTGCAGACCATCAATATCGCGGTGCGCAACCCCAACATGCATGGTCTGATGCTAAGCGAGATCCCCAGCCTCGACGAGTCCGACGTCATCTGCTCCCGCCTCAAGCGCGGCGAGGAACTGATGGTGCCGAGGCCCGAGTCCCGAATCGAGCTTGGGGATCTGCTGCATCTGGTTGGCGAACGCCACGCCCTGCACAAGGTGCTGCTGGTGCTGGGAGAGGAGGTGGAGACCTCTCTCTCGACCCGTGGCACCGATCTGCGGGTGGAGCGGGTAGTGGTTACCAACGAGCAGGTGCTCGGCAAGAAGATCCGCGATCTCGACATCAAGCAGAAGTACGATGTGGTGATCTCCCGCCTCAACCGGGCTGGTATCGAACTGGTGCCGACCAGTCAGACCAGCCTGCAGTTCGGTGACATCCTCAACCTGGTGGGGCGGCTCGACGCCATCGAGGCGGTCACCAATGTGGTGGGCAACGTGCAACAAAAACTGCAGCAGGTGCAGATGCTGCCGGTGTTCATCGGTATTGGCCTCGGCGTGCTGCTGGGATCCATCCCCTTCTATCTGCCGGGATTCCCCGCTGCCCTCAAGCTGGGGCTGGCGGGCGGGCCGCTGGTGGTGGCGTTGATCCTGTCGCGGATCGGCAGCATCGGCAAGCTCTACTGGTTCATGCCCCCCAGCGCCAACCTGGCACTGCGAGAGATTGGTATAGTGCTGTTTCTGGCGGTGGTCGGCTTCAAATCGGGTGCTGGCTTTGTCGATACCCTGATCAATGGTGATGGCCCGGCCTGGATGCTCTATGGCGCCGCCATTACCCTGATCCCGCTGCTGGTGGTCGGCGTGCTTGCTCGCCTCTATGGCAAGATGAACTACCTCACCCTGTGCGGTTTGCTGGCGGGCTCCATGACGGATCCCCCCGCCCTGGCTTTTGCCAACGCCATGCATCCGACCAGCGGGGCCAGCGCCCTCTCCTATGCCACCGTTTACCCTCTGGTCATGTTCCTGCGGATCATCTCGCCGCAGCTGCTTGCCATCATCCTCTGGGCAGGTGCCTAGTATTCCGTCCGGGTGGGAGCCTGCCTGATCAGGCTCCTACCATCATCATTTGCAATCTATTGATAAAAAACACTTTTATTACCACACCTCCGCTTTGCAACACCCTTCTGTCTGGCTGAAAATTCGAGGTTTAAATCGGTCCATCTGTTCGAATTTTCGAACTGGTTATTTGCACCATCAAGGAGCAAAGTACGCTGTGGTTTTTTGTATGCCAAAAACAGGACTCAGGAGCGAAGATGATCACCAATAGCATTACCTTGGCACAGGGCGTAACCGTTACCCAGCTGAAAGGAGAGGTCTATCTGCTGGCCGCAGATGGCAGCCGCAAGCTGTTGGCTGAAGGTGATGTAGTGCCAAAAGGTGCTGTGATCATCTCTCCGGAGGGGGGGAGTTTTCTCGGGGGGGAGCAACAGTTCACCCTGAGCCCCGCAGAAGAACCCCGTGAACAAGCCCAAGAGGCAGAAACCCTGCTGGCGCAAAATGAAACAGCCGGTGCGCCGGATGATATCAATGCCCTGCAACAGGCGATCCTGGGGGGCGCCGACCCGACCCAGACCTTTGAAGCCTCGGCTGCCGGCGGGGCTCCTGCCGCCGGTGGTGGCGTGGGCGGAGTGGCCGGTGCCAGCGGCAACGGTGGCTTCGTCACTATCGACCGTACCGGTGATACCACCATCTCCCAGGCCGGTTTCGACACGACCTACAACACCAATGCTGAACCCCCGCGCGATGCGCTGGGAGGGGAAGATCAGACATTTATCTCCACCAACCTGACACTCTCCGCAGCCCCCCAAGTGAATGAAGGTGGCACTATCACTTTCACTGCGTCCGTGGATACACCGGTTTTTGGTACCGATCTGATAGTTACTCTCTCCAACGGTGCCGTTATCACTATCCCTGTCGGCCAGAGCTCGGGTTCAGTGACCGTTGCAGCCCCCAGCGATAGTCCTTATGTCGATCCGTCAACCATCACAGTCGCGATCACCGGCACCCAGGGTGGTGGCTTCAATCAGATCATTATCGGTTCTTCGACGACCACCGAGATTAACGACACCGTCGACACCACCACAGTGGCCTTGAGCGCTCCGGCGCAGGTCAATGAAGGGAGTCAGATCACCTACAGCGCCAGCGTCAACAACGCGCCGCAAGGCGATCTGGTGCTGAGCCTGTCGAACGGGGCGAGCATCACCATCAAGGCAGGCGAGCTGAGTGGCAGCGTGACGGTCGCCGCGCCTGGCGACGATGTCTACAAAGATGGCAGCAACCTGACGGTGAGCATCACTGGCAGCAGCGGCGGCAACTACGAAAAACTGGATACCAGCAGCACGGTGACCACCGAGGTGGCCGATACGGTGGACACCACCACAGTGACCCTGAGCTCGGCCACCGCCGGCCAGGAGGTGGTCGAGGGCGGCAGCATCGTCTACACCGCCAGCGTCAACAACCCGGTGACCGGCAGCCCGCTGACCGTGACCCTCTCCAACGGCGTGGTCATCACCATTCCGGTGGGAGCCAGCAGCGCCAGCAGCGATCCGGTGCCGGTACGTAGTGATGACATTTATCAGCAAGGTGAAGAGTCACTGAGCGTCACTATCGATAAGACCAGTGGCGGCAATTACGAGAATGTGGTTACTACTGGCACCATCACCAATACCGTGGTTGATGATCAGGATGCGCCGACCCTGACCCTGACCGGCGATGCCAATGTGGTCGAGGGGGGCAAGGCCAACTACACCCTGACCATCAGCGATGCGCCGAAAACCGATCTGACCGTCAAGGTGGTGGTGGGCCACATCACCACCGACGAGGGGGATGTGCAGGCGGTGACCCGCGACGTGGTCATCAAGGCGGGCGAGACCAGCGCCAAGTTTGATGTGGCGACCCTGGACGACGTCTATGCCGAGCCGGCCGAGCGCTTCCAGGTGAGCGTGAGCGAGACCAGCGGCGGTGGCTACGAGCAGGCCCCGGTGCTGCCGGGGGCGGTGACCACCACGGTGACCGACGAGCCGCAGGGCCAGGGCGACCAGGTATCGGTGACCATCGAGAGCAATGGCGATGTGAGCGAAGCCGACCAGCCGGTGTTTACCATCAAGGTGAGCCAGGCACTGGACAGTGACCTGACCGTCACCCTGAGCAACGGCGAGCAGGTGGTGATCAAGGCGGGCGAGAGCCAGACCACTTACAGCCCAGCGGCGCAGGGTGACGACGTATTCAAGGACGGCGAGACCCTGACCGTGGGCCTGAAAGAGGCGGTGGTTGACGGCAAGAGCTTTGAAAACCTGACGCTCGGTGGCGACGCCAGCGTCCAGATCAGCGACACCGAAAGCGAGGTGGTGGCGACCCTGACGGCGGACAAGACTACCGTGGCCGAAGGGGGGGCCGTGACCTACACCGTGACCCTGACCAGCAAAGACGGTTTGCCGGTGAATGGCCACAACGGTCTGAGCTTTACCCTGAGCAACGGCGAGAGCATCACCATTGCTGCCGGCCAGACCAGCGGCAGCGTGACAGTGACCGCCGGGGACGACGTCTACAGCGGTGGCCAGGCGGACCTGAGCGCCAAACTGACCGGCGTGAGTGGCGGTGACAACTTCGAGCAGCTGACCCTGGGCCAGGAGACGGTGACCACCACGGTGACCGACGAGCCGCAGGGCCAGGGCGACCAGGTATCGGTGACCATCGAGAGCAATGGCGATGTGAGCGAAGCCGACCAGCCGGTGTTTACCATCAAGGTGAGCCAGGCACTGGACAGTGACCTGACCGTCACCCTGAGCAACGGCGAGCAGGTGGTGATCAAGGCGGGCGAGAGCCAGACCACTTACAGCCCGGACGCGCAGGGTGACGACGTGTTCAAGGACGGCGAGACCCTGACCGTGGGCCTGAAAGAGGCGGTGGTTGACGGCAAGAGCTTTGAAAACCTGACGCTCGGTGGCGACGCCAGCGTCCGGATCAGCGACACCGAAAGCGAGGTGGTGGCGACCCTGACGGCGGACAAGACTACCGTGGCCGAAGGGGGTGAGGTGACCTACACCGTGACCCTGACCAGCAAAGACGGTTTGCCGGTGAGTGGCCACAACGGTCTGAGCTTTACCCTGAGCAACGGCGAGACCATCACCATTGATGCTGGCGAAACCAGCGGCAGCGTGACAGTGACCGCCGGGGACGACGTCTACAGCGGTGGCCAGGCGGACCTGAGCGCCAAACTGACCGGCGTGAGTGGCGCGGACAACTTCGAGCAGCTGACTCTGGGCCAGGAGACGGTGACCACCACGGTGACCGACGAGCCGCAGGGCCAGGGCGACCAGGTATCGGTGACCATCGAGAGCAATGGCGATGTGAGCGAAGCCGACCAGCCGGTGTTTACCATCAAGGTGAGCCAGGCACTGGACAGTGACCTGACCGTCACCCTGAGCAACGGCGAGCAGGTGGTGATCAAGGCGGGCGAGAGCCAGACCACTTACAGCCCGGACGCGCAGGGCGACGACGTGTTCAAGGACGGCGAGACCCTGACCGTGGGTATCGACAGTGCCAGCGTCGTTGGCAAGAGCTTTGAAAACCTGACGCTCGGTGGCGACGCCAGCGTCCGGATCAGCGACACCGAAAGCGAGGTGGTGGCGACCCTGACGGCGGACAAGACTACCGTGGCCGAAGGGGGTGAGGTGACCTACACCGTGACCCTGACCAGCAAAGACGGTTTGCCGGTGAGTGGCCACAACGGTCTGAGCTTTACCCTGAGCAACGGCGAGACCATCACCATTGATGCTGGCCAGACCAGCGGCAGCGTGAAAGTGACCGCCGGGGATGACGTCTACAGCGGTGGCCAGGCGGACCTGAGCGCCAAACTGACCGGCGTGAGTGGCGCGGACAACTTCGAGCAGCTGACCCTGGACCAGGAGACGGTGACCACCACGGTGACCGACGAGCCGCAGGGCCAGGGCGACCAGGTATCGGTGACCATCGAGAGCAATGGCGATGTGAGCGAAGCCGACCAGCCGGTGTTTACCATCAAGGTGAGCCAGGCACTGGACAGTGACCTGACCGTCACCCTGAGCAACGGCGAGCAGGTGGTGATCAAGGCGGGCGAGAGCCAGACCACTTACAGCCCAGCGGCGCAGGGTGACGACGTGTTCAAGGACGGCGAGACCCTGACCGTGGGCCTGAAAGAGGCGGTGGTTGACGGCAAGAGCTTTGAAAACCTGACGCTCGGTGGCGACGCCAGCGTCCGGATCAGCGACACCGAAAGCGAGGTGGTGGCGACCCTGACGGCGGACAAGACTACCGTGGCCGAAGGGGGTGAGGTGACCTACACCGTGACCCTGACCAGCAAAGACGGTTTGCCGGTGAGTGGCCACAACGGTCTGAGCTTCACCCTGAGCAACGGCGAGACCATCACCATTGCTGCGGGCGAAACCAGCGGCAGCGTGACAGTGACCGCCGGGGACGACGTCTACAGCGGTGGCCAGGCGGACCTGAGCGCCAAACTGACCGGCGTGAGTGGCGCGGACAACTTCGAGCAGCTGACCCTGGGCCAGGAGACGGTGACCACCACGGTGACCGACGAGCCGCAGGGCCAGGGCGACCAGGTATCGGTGACCATCGAGAGCAATGGCGATGTGAGCGAAGCCGACCAGCCGGTGTTTACCATCAAGGTGAGCCAGGCACTGGACAGTGACCTGACCGTCACCCTGAGCAACGGCGAGCAGGTGGTGATCAAGGCGGGCGAGAGCCAGACCACTTACAGCCCAGCGGCGCAGGGTGACGACGTATTCAAGGACGGCGAGACCCTGACCGTGGGCCTGAAAGAGGCGGTGGTTGACGGCAAGAGCTTTGAAAACCTGACGCTCGGTGGCGACGCCAGCGTCCGGATCAGCGACACCGAAAGCGAGGTGGTGGCGACCCTGACGGCGGACAAGACTACCGTGGCCGAAGGGGGTGAGGTGACCTACACCGTGACCCTGACCAGCAAAGACGGTTTGCCGGTGAGTGGCCACAACGGTCTGAGCTTCACCCTGAGCAACGGCGAGACCATCACCATTGCTGCGGGCGAAACCAGCGGCAGCGTGACAGTGACCGCCGGGGATGACGTCTACAGCGGTGGCCAGGCGGACCTGAGCGCCAAACTGACCGGCGTGAGTGGCGCGGACAACTTCGAGCAGCTGACCCTGGACCAGGAGACGGTGACCACCACGGTGACCGACGAGCCGCAGGGCCAGGGCGACCAGGTATCGGTGACCATCGAGAGCAATGGCGATGTGAGCGAAGCCGACCAGCCGGTGTTTACCATCAAGGTGAGCCAGGCACTGGACAGTGACCTGACCGTCACCCTGAGCAACGGCGAGCAGGTGGTGATCAAGGCGGGCGAGAGCCAGACCACTTACAGCCCAGCGGCGCAGGGTGACGACGTATTCAAGGACGGCGAGACCCTGACCGTGGGCCTGAAAGAGGCGGTGGTTGACGGCAAGAGCTTTGAAAACCTGACGCTCGGTGGCGACGCCAGCGTCCGGATCAGCGACACCGAAAGCGAGGTGGTGGCGACCCTGACGGCGGACAAGACTACCGTGGCCGAAGGGGGTGAGGTGACCTACACCGTGACCCTGACCAGCAAAGACGGTTTGCCGGTGAGTGGCCACAACGGTCTGAGCTTCACCCTGAGCAACGGCGAGACCATCACCATTGCTGCGGGCGAAACCAGCGGCAGCGTGACAGTGACCGCCGGGGACGACGTCTACAGCGGTGGCCAGGCGGACCTGAGCGCCAAACTGACCGGCGTGAGTGGCGCGGACAACTTCGAGCAGCTGACCCTGGGCCAGGAGACGGTGACCACCACGGTGACCGACGAGCCGCAGGGCCAGGGCGACCAGGTATCGGTGACCATCGAGAGCAATGGCGATGTGAGCGAAGCCGACCAGCCGGTGTTTACCATCAAGGTGAGCCAGGCACTGGACAGTGACCTGACCGTCACCCTGAGCAACGGCGAGCAGGTGGTGATCAAGGCGGGCGAGAGCCAGACCACTTACAGCCCAGCGGCGCAGGGTGACGACGTGTTCAAGGACGGCGAGACCCTGACCGTGGGCCTGAAAGAGGCGGTGGTTGACGGCAAGAGCTTTGAAAACCTGACGCTCGGTGGCGACGCCAGCGTCCGGATCAGCGACACCGAAAGCGAGGTGGTGGCGACCCTGACGGCGGACAAGACTACCGTGGCCGAAGGGGGTGAGGTGACCTACACCGTGACCCTGACCAGCAAAGACGGTTTGCCGGTGAGTGGCCACAACGGTCTGAGCTTTACCCTGAGCAACGGCGAGACCATCACCATTGCTGCGGGCGAAACCAGCGGCAGCGTGACAGTGACCGCCGGGGACGACGTCTACAGCGGTGGCCAGGCGGACCTGAGCGCCAAACTGACCGGCGTGAGTGGCGCGGACAACTTCGAGCAGCTGACTCTGGGCCAGGAGACGGTGACCACCACGGTGACCGACGAGCCGCAGGGCCAGGGCGACCAGGTATCGGTGACCATCGAGAGCAATGGCGATGTGAGCGAAGCCGACCAGCCGGTGTTTACCATCAAGGTGAGCCAGGCACTGGACAGTGACCTGACCGTCACCCTGAGCAACGGCGAGCAGGTGGTGATCAAGGCGGGCGAGAGCCAGACCACTTACAGCCCGGACGCGCAGGGCGACGACGTGTTCAAGGACGGCGAGACCCTGACCGTGGGTATCGACAGTGCCAGCGTCGTTGGCAAGAGCTTTGAAAACCTGACGCTCGGTGGCGACGCCAGCGTCCGGATCAGCGACACCGAAAGCGAGGTGGTGGCGACCCTGACGGCGGACAAGACTACCGTGGCCGAAGGGGGTGAGGTGACCTACACCGTGACCCTGACCAGCAAAGACGGTTTGCCGGTGAGTGGCCACAACGGTCTGAGCTTTACCCTGAGCAACGGCGAGACCATCACCATTGATGCTGGCCAGACCAGCGGCAGCGTGAAAGTGACCGCCGGGGATGACGTCTACAGCGGTGGCCAGGCGGACCTGAGCGCCAAACTGACCGGCGTGAGTGGCGCGGACAACTTCGAGCAGCTGACCCTGGACCAGGAGACGGTGACCACCACGGTGACCGACGAGCCGCAGGGCCAGGGCGACCAGGTATCGGTGACCATCGAGAGCAATGGCGATGTGAGCGAAGCCGACCAGCCGGTGTTTACCATCAAGGTGAGCCAGGCACTGGACAGTGACCTGACCGTCACCCTGAGCAACGGCGAGCAGGTGGTGATCAAGGCGGGCGAGAGCCAGACCACTTACAGCCCAGCGGCGCAGGGTGACGACGTGTTCAAGGACGGCGAGACCCTGACCGTGGGCCTGAAAGAGGCGGTGGTTGACGGCAAGAGCTTTGAAAACCTGACGCTCGGTGGCGACGCCAGCGTCCGGATCAGCGACACCGAAAGCGAGGTGGTGGCGACCCTGACGGCGGACAAGACTACCGTGGCCGAAGGGGGTGAGGTGACCTACACCGTGACCCTGACCAGCAAAGACGGTTTGCCGGTGAGTGGCCACAACGGTCTGAGCTTCACCCTGAGCAACGGCGAGACCATCACCATTGCTGCGGGCGAAACCAGCGGCAGCGTGACAGTGACCGCCGGGGACGACGTCTACAGCGGTGGCCAGGCGGACCTGAGCGCCAAACTGACCGGCGTGAGTGGCGCGGACAACTTCGAGCAGCTGACCCTGGGCCAGGAGACGGTGACCACCACGGTGACCGACGAGCCGCAGGGCCAGGGCGACCAGGTATCGGTGACCATCGAGAGCAATGGCGATGTGAGCGAAGCCGACCAGCCGGTGTTTACCATCAAGGTGAGCCAGGCACTGGACAGTGACCTGACCGTCACCCTGAGCAACGGCGAGCAGGTGGTGATCAAGGCGGGCGAGAGCCAGACCACTTACAGCCCAGCGGCGCAGGGTGACGACGTATTCAAGGACGGCGAGACCCTGACCGTGGGCCTGAAAGAGGCGGTGGTTGACGGCAAGAGCTTTGAAAACCTGACGCTCGGTGGCGACGCCAGCGTCCGGATCAGCGACACCGAAAGCGAGGTGGTGGCGACCCTGACGGCGGACAAGACTACCGTGGCCGAAGGGGGTGAGGTGACCTACACCGTGACCCTGACCAGCAAAGACGGTTTGCCGGTGAGTGGCCACAACGGTCTGAGCTTCACCCTGAGCAACGGCGAGACCATCACCATTGCTGCGGGCGAAACCAGCGGCAGCGTGACAGTGACCGCCGGGGATGACGTCTACAGCGGTGGCCAGGCGGACCTGAGCGCCAAACTGACCGGCGTGAGTGGCGCGGACAACTTCGAGCAGCTGACCCTGGACCAGGAGACGGTGACCACCACGGTGACCGACGAGCCGCAGGGCCAGGGCGACCAGGTATCGGTGACCATCGAGAGCAATGGCGATGTGAGCGAAGCCGACCAGCCGGTGTTTACCATCAAGGTGAGCCAGGCACTGGACAGTGACCTGACCGTCACCCTGAGCAACGGCGAGCAGGTGGTGATCAAGGCGGGCGAGAGCCAGACCACTTACAGCCCAGCGGCGCAGGGTGACGACGTATTCAAGGACGGCGAGACCCTGACCGTGGGCCTGAAAGAGGCGGTGGTTGACGGCAAGAGCTTTGAAAACCTGACGCTCGGTGGCGACGCCAGCGTCCGGATCAGCGACACCGAAAGCGAGGTGGTGGCGACCCTGACGGCGGACAAGACTACCGTGGCCGAAGGGGGTGAGGTGACCTACACCGTGACCCTGACCAGCAAAGACGGTTTGCCGGTGAGTGGCCACAACGGTCTGAGCTTCACCCTGAGCAACGGCGAGACCATCACCATTGCTGCGGGCGAAACCAGCGGCAGCGTGACAGTGACCGCCGGGGACGACGTCTACAGCGGTGGCCAGGCGGACCTGAGCGCCAAACTGACCGGCGTGAGTGGCGCGGACAACTTCGAGCAGCTGACCCTGGGCCAGGAGACGGTGACCACCACGGTGACCGACGAGCCGCAGGGCCAGGGCGACCAGGTATCGGTGACCATCGAGAGCAATGGCGATGTGAGCGAAGCCGACCAGCCGGTGTTTACCATCAAGGTGAGCCAGGCACTGGACAGTGACCTGACCGTCACCCTGAGCAACGGCGAGCAGGTGGTGATCAAGGCGGGCGAGAGCCAGACCACTTACAGCCCAGCGGCGCAGGGTGACGACGTGTTCAAGGACGGCGAGACCCTGACCGTGGGCCTGAAAGAGGCGGTGGTTGACGGCAAGAGCTTTGAAAACCTGACGCTCGGTGGCGACGCCAGCGTCCGGATCAGCGACACCGAAAGCGAGGTGGTGGCGACCCTGACGGCGGACAAGACTACCGTGGCCGAAGGGGGTGAGGTGACCTACACCGTGACCCTGACCAGCAAAGACGGTTTGCCGGTGAGTGGCCACAACGGTCTGAGCTTCACCCTGAGCAACGGCGAGACCATCACCATTGCTGCGGGCGAAACCAGCGGCAGCGTGACAGTGACCGCCGGGGACGACGTCTACAGCGGTGGCCAGGCGGACCTGAGCGCCAAACTGACCGGCGTGAGTGGCGGTGACAACTTCGAGCAGCTGACCCTGGGCCAGGAGACGGTGACCACCACGGTGACCGATGAGCCGCAGGGCCAGGGCGACCAGGTATCGGTGACCATCGAGAGCAATGGCGATGTGAGCGAAGCCGACCAGCCGGTGTTTACCATCAAGGTGAGCCAGGCACTGGACAGTGACCTGACCGTCACCCTGAGCAACGGCGAGCAGGTGGTGATCAAGGCGGGCGAGAGCCAGACCACTTACAGCCCAGCGGCGCAGGGTGACGACGTGTTCAAGGACGGCGAGACCCTGACCGTGGGCCTGAAAGAGGCGGTGGTTGACGGCAAGAGCTTTGAAAACCTGACGCTCGGTGGCGACGCCAGCGTCCGGATCAGCGACACCGAAAGCGAGGTGGTGGCGACCCTGACGGCGGACAAGACTACCGTGGCCGAAGGGGGTGAGGTGACCTACACCGTGACCCTGACCAGCAAAGACGGTTTGCCGGTGAGTGGCCACAACGGTCTGAGCTTCACCCTGAGCAACGGCGAGACCATCACCATTGCTGCGGGCGAAACCAGCGGCAGCGTGACAGTGACCGCCGGGGACGACGTCTACAGCGGTGGCCAGGCGGACCTGAGCGCCAAACTGACCGGCGTGAGTGGCGGTGACAACTTCGAGCAGCTGACCCTGGGCCAGGAGACGGTGACCACCACGGTGACCGATGAGCCGCAGGGCCAGGGCGACCAGGTATCGGTGACCATCGAGAGCAATGGCGATGTGAGCGAAGCCGACCAGCCGGTGTTTACCATCAAGGTGAGCCAGGCACTGGACAGTGACCTGACCGTCACCCTGAGCAACGGCGAGCAGGTGGTGATCAAGGCGGGCGAGAGCCAGACCACTTACAGCCCAGCGGCGCAGGGTGACGACGTGTTCAAGGACGGCGAGACCCTGACCGTGGGCCTGAAAGAGGCGGTGGTTGACGGCAAGAGCTTTGAAAACCTGACGCTCGGTGGCGACGCCAGCGTCCAGATCAGCGACACCGAAAGCGAGGTGGTGGCGACCCTGACGGCGGACAAGACTACCGTGGCCGAAGGGGGTGAGGTGACCTACACCGTGACCCTGACCAGCAAAGACGGTTTGCCGGTGAATGGCCACAACGGCCTGAGCTTCACTCTGAGCAACGGCGAGACCATCACCATTGCTGCCGGCCAGACCAGCGGCAGCGTGACAGTGACCGCCGGGGACGACGTCTACAGCGGTGGCCAGGCGGACCTGAGCGCCAAACTGACCGGCGTGAGTGGCGGTGACAACTTCGAGCAGCTGACCCTGGGCCAGGAGACGGTGACCACCACGGTGACCGACGAGCCGCAGGGCCAGGGCGACCAGGTATCGGTGACCATCGAGAGCAATGGCGATGTGAGCGAAGCCGACCAGCCGGTGTTTACCATCAAGGTGAGCCAGGCACTGGACAGTGACCTGACCGTCACCCTGAGCAACGGCGAGCAGGTGGTGATCAAGGCGGGCGAGAGCCAGACCACTTACAGCCCAGCGGCGCAGGGTGACGACGTATTCAAGGACGGCGAGACCCTGACCGTGGGCCTGAAAGAGGCGGTGGTTGACGGCAAGAGCTTTGAAAACCTGACGCTCGGTGGCGACGCCAGCGTCCAGATCAGCGACACCGAAAGCGAGGTGGTGGCGACCCTGACGGCGGACAAGACTACCGTGGCCGAAGGGGGTGCCGTGACCTACACCGTGACCCTGACCAGCAAAGACGGTTTGCCGGTGAATGGCCACAACGGCCTGAGCTTCACTCTGAGCAACGGCGAGAGCATCACCATTGCTGCCGGCCAGACCAGCGGCAGCGTGACAGTGACCGCCGGGGACGACGTCTACAGCGGTGGCCAGGCGGACCTGAGCGCCAAACTGACCGGCGTGAGTGGCGGTGACAACTTCGAGCAGCTGACCCTGGGCCAGGAGACGGTGACCACCACGGTGACCGACGAGCCGCAGGGCCAGGGCGACCAGGTATCGGTGACCATCGAGAGCAATGGCGATGTGAGCGAAGCCGACCAGCCGGTGTTTACCATCAAGGTGAGCCAGGCACTGGACAGTGACCTGACCGTCACCCTGAGCAACGGCGAGCAGGTGGTGATCAAGGCGGGCGAGAGCCAGACCACTTACAGCCCGGACGCGCAGGGTGACGACGTGTTCAAGGACGGCGAGACCCTGACCGTGGGCCTGAAAGAGGCGGTGGTTGACGGCAAGAGCTTTGAAAACCTGACGCTCGGTGGCGACGCCAGCGTCCGGATCAGCGACACCGAAAGCGAGGTGGTGGCGACCCTGACGGCGGACAAGACTACCGTGGCCGAAGGGGGTGAGGTGACCTACACCGTGACCCTGACCAGCAAAGACGGTTTGCCGGTGAGTGGCCACAACGGTCTGAGCTTTACCCTGAGCAACGGCGAGACCATCACCATTGCTGCGGGCGAAACCAGCGGCAGCGTGACAGTGACCGCCGGGGACGACGTCTACAGCGGTGGCCAGGCGGACCTGAGCGCCAAACTGACCGGCGTGAGTGGCGCGGACAACTTCGAGCAGCTGACTCTGGGCCAGGAGACGGTGACCACCACGGTGACCGACGAGCCGCAGGGCCAGGGCGACCAGGTATCGGTGACCATCGAGAGCAATGGCGATGTGAGCGAAGCCGACCAGCCGGTGTTTACCATCAAGGTGAGCCAGGCACTGGACAGTGACCTGACCGTCACCCTGAGCAACGGCGAGCAGGTGGTGATCAAGGCGGGCGAGAGCCAGACCACTTACAGCCCGGACGCGCAGGGCGACGACGTGTTCAAGGACGGCGAGACCCTGACCGTGGGTATCGACAGTGCCAGCGTCGTTGGCAAGAGCTTTGAAAACCTGACGCTCGGTGGCGACGCCAGCGTCCGGATCAGCGACACCGAAAGCGAGGTGGTGGCGACCCTGACGGCGGACAAGACTACCGTGGCCGAAGGGGGTGAGGTGACCTACACCGTGACCCTGACCAGCAAAGACGGTTTGCCGGTGAGTGGCCACAACGGTCTGAGCTTTACCCTGAGCAACGGCGAGACCATCACCATTGCTGCGGGCGAAACCAGCGGCAGCGTGACAGTGACCGCCGGGGACGACGTCTACAGCGGTGGCCAGGCGGACCTGAGCGCCAAACTGACCGGCGTGAGTGGCGCGGACAACTTCGAGCAGCTGACTCAGGGCCAGGAGACGGTGACCACCACGGTGACCGACGAGCCGCAGGGCCAGGGCGACCAGGTTTATGCCCAAATCAGCGTGGACCAGTCGAGCGTGGCCGAAGGTGGCCAGCTGATCTATACCGTTAGCCTTGTTGATGGCAAGGGTAATGCTGTCACCGTCCCTGCCGGTAAAGAAGTGGTCGTCAACCTTGCATGGGGCGGTCCTGCTGCTAATGACTCCGATACGACGGGGCGGTTGAACTCGGTGACCATCGGCTCTGATGGCAAGGCAACATTTACCGTAAACACGGTTAATGATGCGACTTATGAACCGTCAGAGGGGCTGGTCGCGACTATCAGTGGCATTGGTAGCAATACGGCATTCGAGGCCATTGTCGCTGATGCCGGCAAGGATCGCGTTACTTCTACCATCTTGGACAATGATGCGCCGCCGAGTGTCGTGGTGAATGGCAGTGTGACCGTATCGGAAGAGGGATTGGCCGGTGGCTTGTCAGATAATGGCGGTAACACGGATACGACCAACTCGGTGGTGGGTTCCGGTACGCTGGTCGTGAATGATGTCGATAGCAGCCGTGTGACGGTGACTCTGAGCGGGCCTTCCAATCTGACTTCGGGTGGTCAGGCCATTACCTGGATCATGGTTGGTCAGACACTGGTAGGCAGCGCTGCTGGCAAGGCAGTGATCGAGGTGGCTCTGACGGCTCCGAATGCGAGCGGCAAAGGGGAGTGGACCTATGTCGTGACCCTTAAAGGGCCAGTCGATCACCCTGTCGCAGGCCAAGAGGATACGCTTCGCTTCGACCTGGACGTAGCCGTGAGTGATGGACAGTCCAGTGTCATCAGCAAGCTGCCGATTATTATCGAAGATGATGCTCCAATAGCCGGTAACAGCGTGGCTGTCTCTGTCACCAGTACCCAGATCCCGGATGTTTTGACCGGTAAATTCAGCCTGACTGGATATTCCGGTGACAAGTCGATGATCGATGCCGGTCGTTTCACCATTACGGCCAAAGGGTTCGAATCTGCCACGTCCTCCAAGTTGATCGATGCCTCTGTCAATGGCTCGTCGGATGGCATCGGGGTCAAGAGCGTGGGGGCGCCTTATCACAACCTGTCGAATGAAGTGGATTTCCGCAAGTTTGCGGATGGCTCCAGTGCCTCCGAACAGCTGGTTTTCAAGCTGGATGCCGGTACGGTTGCTTACGGTGCCAAGCTCGAGTTCAGCAAGATCTATGGTGGTGAGCTGGAGAGCGGGGTGGTGGAGTTCTGGCGTGATGGCAAGCTGATTGCAACCCAGACGTTCAGTTCCAATACCAGTAGTGGTGATTATGCGGCCAACTTCCAGGTCCAGCTGGGAGGCTTTGACACCATGGTGATCAAGGCTACCGATAACGGTAACGCCTTCACCACCAAGGACAACAGTGACTTCACCATCAAATCTGTCGAGTTCTTGGGCTCCGATGCGCCTCAGGCTATCGCCTATGGTTCCGGGGCGGTCAATCCACAGTGGGGGGCGGACGGCAAGGGGGCGCTCGAGCTGGTTTCCGGCGAGAGCGGACTCAAGACCGCCGCTGGTTCTCTGATCAGCTTGGTAGCCGATGGGACGAACACCCTGCTGGGTAAGGATGAAAACGGTAACCTCATCTTCAAGCTGGAGTTCACGCCAGGTAACGGTCAATGGGAATTCTTCCAGTACAGGGAGATGCAGCGTCCCGTCGGTGATGGTGATATCGACTTCGTCTTCAGGGCCGTGGACAAGGATGGTGATGGGGCCTTGGGCAGCTTCGCAGTCAACCCGTTGAGCGCTCCTACCATTGCCACCGTATCTGATGCGTCGGCGACCGAGGGTGGTTCACTGGCTCACAACGTGACTTTGACGGCCGCGACCAATATTGCGACCGAGTACAGTCTCTCTATTCTGGGGACCGGCGCTTCACCGACATCGGCCGGTGATCTGGGAAGCCTGACTTTCAGCAATGGGGTGAGCTACAACAGCCAGACTGGCAAGATTGTCGTTCCTGCGGGGGTGAGCAGCTTCACCGTGTATGTACCTGCGGTCGATGATCGCCTCGTTGAGTCGGATGAGCGGTTCCAACTGACCATAGGTGGCGTGAGCGGAGCGGGTGTCATCCACGATAACGATGCGCGTCCGACACTGGCGATTTCCGGGCAGGTACAGCTCTCCGAAGAGGGGCTGGCAGGAGCATTGCCAGATAGTCAAGGCAGTGTGGATACTACCAACAACGTTGTGGCATCTGGCAAGCTGGTCGTGCAAGACGCCGATAGCAGTCAGGTGAGTGTCACCCTCAACGGCCCCACCGGGCTGACGTCAGGGGGGAGTGCCATCACCTGGAGTATGTCGGGGCAGACTCTGATAGGCAGTGCCAATGGCAAGCCGGTGCTCGAGGTCAAGCTCACACCGCCTGATGCCACGGGTAAGGGAGAGTGGAGCTATCAGGTGACCCTCAAGGGGCCTGTCGATCACCCTGTCGCGGGTCAGGAGGATACACTTCGCTTCGAGCTGGACGTGAATGTGTCTGACGGGCAGTCGGTAACCACCGGCAAGCTGCCAATCACCATTGAGGATGACAGCCCCATGGTGGTCACGCCTCAGGCAGGGCATATCGATGGCTCGGGGATCCAGACCAATCTGATGTTGATCGTCGATGTATCGGGTTCCATGGACTATGCCTCTGGCGTTCCAGGCAAGACGAGACTGGATATTGCCAAGGAGTCACTCATTTCCCTGCTCAATACCTATGACAGTCTGGGTTGCACCAAGGTGCGTATCGTGACGTTCAGCAGTGAGGCCGATGACATCGGTGAGCGCTGGATGACGGTGACCGAGGCCAAGACCTATGTTTGGTCCTTGCGAGCAGATGGGGGCACCAACTACAAGGATGCCATCAACGAGAGTATCGATGCGTTTGCCGACCCGGGTAAATTGACGGGACAAGGTGTGCAGAATGTCAGTTATTTCTTCTCCGACGGGGAACCATGGGCAAACTATGGGGTACCCGAGAACAAGTGGCTGAACTTCCTCAAGGCAAATGACATCAAGAGCTTCGCCTTGGGAATGGGTTCTCAAATCAATCAAGATGCACTCAATCTCGCTGCCTATGACGGGGTATCCGAGCAGAACACTGATGCCATTGTCGTGACCGATATGGGCAAGCTGGATCAAGCCATCAGCGGTACGGTTCAGCGAGAAGTGAGCGGTGATCTCTTTGGTCAGGCGGGAACCGGTGTCGGTGCTGATGGTGGCGCCATCAGCACAGTGCGCGTCGATGGTCACATCTATGCGATTGAGAATGGTCGTCTGGTGAGCGGCGCAGCTCAGGGGGGAAGCTATGATGCCCAGCATCAGCAACTGATGATTACCCTGGGTAATGGCGACAAACTGACCATTGGTTTGTTGACGGGGGAGTATCTTTACCAAACCAGTCAGCTTGGCGCTCAGAGCAAGATCATCGGTTTCGATCTGGTGGATGCGGATGGTGATAAAGCGACAGGATCGCTGGCTATCACCATCGAGCCGTCAGACAACGGACGAACCTTCGCAGGTAATGATGGCGATGATCACCTGACAGTGCTCAACGACAGCCAGGTGCATATCGCCTTGGGTGGTGTGCATGGCGGTGGTCCTCAGGTCATGATCGAAGAGAATATCGACACTCGTTCCGGTGTGACTCTCTATGGTGGCCAGGGGTATGACCATCTGACCGGGGGCCAGGGGGAGGATATTCTGATTGGAGGAACCAATGGACACGGCTCTTCCGGTCCGATCAGCGTGGGTGGCAAGCTCTACTATGGGGATGTACTGACAGGAGGGGATGGAGCCGATACCTTCCAGTGGCAACTGGCGGATGCCCTGGAGCAGGGCTCAAATAATGCAGCCATGACCCCTGATCACGCCATCGACTATATTACCGATTTCCATGTGGATCATCGCAATACCACAACAGGTTATGGTGATAGCTATGGATATTTTGGTTGGTATAAGCAAAATCAGTTCAAAGATGTCGATATTGCCAAATCCGACAAGATAGATCTGTCTGATTTGCTTGATCACGACGGAACCAAACAGGAAGCTGATTTAACCAAGCTGCTTTCTATCTTTGAGTCCGGAAATGATGTGCATATTCAGGTTCGAGCTTCTGAGGGAAGTTCAGTTGTGAGTCAGGAGATCGTACTTTTAAATGAGACGTTTGAAAGCATCACAGGCGATTCGAATCAAGTTTACGATTCTTCAACATCTAGTGCTTCAGAACAGGTAATCAACTATATGTTGCAAAACCACTTGCTCGATATCGACAAGTAATCCCGGTTCGGGGCAACAAAAAGCGGCAGAGAAATCTGCCGCTTTTTTATTGATCGAAGAGCGTGAAATCAGTTGCCGAGGGTGGCGAACAGACTCTGCTCCAGAGTGCCGCGAGAGACGCAGACCGGCTGGATGGAGGGGGCGGGCACGCGCTCGCCGGACGACTCGACGAAGAACAGCTCGGTGTTGCCCTTGACGTTGACGGTGGCCACGCTGTTGTTGCCGCTCTGGGTGATGATCAGGTTGATCTGCAGGTTGGGGTTGCCCAGTGCGACCTTGGCACCCATGGTGCCACAATCGAGCCACTCCAGCCCGTCGGCGGCCTGGCTCACGCTGGCGGTCATCAGACCGGAACCGCGCTGGCTGTTCTCGATGCTCAGACCATGATCAGCGAACCATTTTTCGGCGCGCGCCCATACCAGATCCACCGGGATCGCCATCTCCTGGGTGTTGTTGGTGGCCTTGGCAATCGGCGGATTGTAGCGATACGCCTCACCACCATTGTTGTCACCAGCACAACCAACCAGCAGCAGCGCCAGGGCGCCCCCCATTATTTTTTTCATTTTTCTCTCGTCCATAAACAGGCCATTGGCCAACCGGTGCCCATTATCGCCGGCGCGCCATTTTCTGTCAGCAGGCATCCTGCATCCAACGCCTCGTCAATTTGTCCGCCGCTTTACAAAATGAGTTGTCTATCATAGATTTGCTCGAAATTCCTCCATAAGCGCCTCCGTGAACAACATCCTCACTCCGGATCTGCTGCAACAGATCATCGACCACTTGCCCATGAGTATCTTTTGCCGGGATAAGCAGGGGCGTTATCTGTTCGTCAATCGCCGCTTTGCCAGCGAGGCACAGTACGCCTCACCGGCGGAGCTGGTTGGCAAGACGGATGCACAGATGCCCTGGGGGGATGTGTTTCGCAGTGAAGACGAGAAGCTGCTGGCAGAGGGGAGCCCCCTGCTTAACCAGCAGCTCTATTGCCAGAACGGGGAGCGGGGCAGCTGGTCGGAGACCCACAAGATCCCCCTTTACAACGAGGCGGGGGAGCCCTGCGCCGTGTTTGGCGTCGTCAACGAAATTGCCGAGCGCAAGTCACTCGAGGAGACATTCAGAAAGCAGCAGCTGTTGCAGCGCTTTCTGCTCGATGCGATCCCGGATCTGATCCGTTTCGATGACCACAACGGTGTCTTGCTGGAGTGCAATCAGGCGTTTCTCGACTTCGTTGGCCACAACGCCGAGGAGGTACTGGGTCAGCAGAGCCAACATATTCTGGCGGCACCCCAGGGTATGGGGCCCGGAGAGTGCTGCCTGCTGGATGCCCGTGGTCAGGGGCGACACATGGATATCACCCGGGTGGATGTGCCCGGGGGCGATGGCCACTCCCTGGGAACGCTGACCCTGGGGCGCGACATCACGGGCCTGCGCACCACCCAGGCCCAGTTGCAGCAGGAGCAGCATTACGACAGCCTGACCGGGTTGCTCAAACTTTCCCGTTTTTTGCAGACCAGCCGTCATCTCGGTACCCGCAACGCCACCCTGGTGCTGATCGACCTGCACCATTTTCGCGAGATCAACGATCGCTTCGGGATCCGGATCGCCGACCGCCTGCTAAGCCAGGTGGCCAAGCGTCTGCAGCAACTGGCGCCCCCCCGCACCCTGCTCTGCCGGGTGGCGGCTGATGACTTCTGTCTGCTGCTGCCCGAGCTCAGCGAACCGCTCTCGACATGGTGCCGCCATCTTCAGAAACAGCTGATGGAGCACTACCTGATTGAGGATCACCGCATCCAGATCCCGGTGTTTCTGGGGCTGGCCCAGGGGCGGGCGAGCGATGCCGAGCGTTTGCTGAGCCATGCCGAAGCCGCTCTGGCGCAGGGCAAGCAGTTGCAGCAGAACTACACCCTGTTCGATCCCGCACTTCATGCCAGGCTCAAGCGGCGTCAGCTGATCGCCTCCCAGTTACCGCTGGCCATCAAGGCCGCCCAGCTGGTTGCGGTCTACCAACCCATCATCTGCACCCGCAGCCATCGGCTGCATGGTACCGAGCTGCTCTGCCGCTGGCCCCATCCAGAGCTTGGGATGATCTCCCCCGAGGAGTTCATCCCGCTGGCGGAGGAGATGGGCCTCATCGGCCAGCTCGGTCAGCTGATGCTGGAGCAGGGCTGTGCCCAGTTGGCTCAGTGGCAAGCTGCGCTGCCGGACATGGTGCTCTCCATCAACCTGTCACCGCTGCAGTTTCGGGATCCGGGGCTGTGCGAGCTGGTGCAGGGCTGCATTGCCCGGCACGGGCTCAAGGCCAGTCAGCTGGAGCTTGAGATCACCGAAGGGGTCTTGATGGAAAATGCCGACGAGATAGAGACCAACCTCGACAATCTGCTGGCCGCCGGTTTTCAGCTGGCCATCGATGATTTCGGTACCGGCTACTGCTCGCTCGCCTATCTGCCCCGCCTCAAGGTGGCGACCCTCAAGCTGGATCGCAGCTTCACCCAGGGGCTGGAGAGCAACACGGCCACCGCGGCCATCATTCGCTCGGTGATTGGCCTGGGTCATGAGCTGGGGATAGGGATCACCGCCGAAGGGGTGGAAACCCCGGAGCAGCAGCAGTGGCTGATGGAGGCGGGGTGTGATCGGCTGCAGGGGTATCTCTTCAGCCGCCCCCTGCCGCCGGAGGAGTTCGCCACCACCTATCTGGCGTAACGCCCCAAACAACAAGGCCACCTGACGGTGGCCTTGTTGTTTGATGAGGGGACATTACTCCTGGAAGTAGGTACCCCAGCCATCGTAATCCACCCCGTATTTCTCGAGGATGGGCATCATCTTGGCGATATCGGCGACGATCGCCTCGACATTCAGCTTGCTCTCGCAGGTGGCATCGAAGCAGAAGATGGTGGCGCCGTCATCCAGCTCCATCTCCTCGGCATCGGTTACCTCGAAGCCGGCCTTGAACAGATCGACCGCGGCCTTCTCCAGACGGTCGAAGTCCTGGCAGGCGAAGTGGTGCTCAATGTCGTAATCCGCCTCGGGGTTGCTGCCGTCGGCCAGCAGTTCATTGACGATTTCGGTGGTCTCTTCACGCCACTCTTGCATATTCAGACTCATGTTGCCTCCAGGCGTTATCATTGCGGCAAAGCATACTCGCAGAGTGCATCCGGCTCAATGCGGCAGATCGGTGGTGGCAGGATAATGTTGCGGGCAGGTTCCCGTATCACCTTGAAATGGTGAATAACTGCCCATTGCGTTCAGTTGTTGAGCGAACGCGCTTTTTATCTTGCATGGCGATTGACACCCGACGCCGGAAAGGGTTTAATGCGCGCCGTTGCCCAGATAGCTCAGTCGGTAGAGCAGGGGATTGAAAATCCCCGTGTCGGCGGTTCGATTCCGTCTCTGGGCACCACAATTCCTCCTTAGTTCAGTCGGTAGAACGGCGGACTGTTAATCCGTATGTCACTGGTTCAAGTCCAGTAGGAGGAGCCAAATTCGAAAAGCCCGCTCAATCGAGCGGGCTTTTTTCGTTTGTCAGTTGCTGTTGCAGGCGGCCAGAAACAGGGTAGCCCCGCAGGTGGCACTGAACAGCAGCATGCCGGTTTGCAGTACGCCGCCATGGCTTGTCATCTTTTCCTTCTTTCTGACCCTGATCCACTTGGGTTTCATCACGCTCTTCTCCCTGTTCGCAGCGCCCATCGGCCTGCACTTTACGTGCCGGCGTACGTGCCGGCGAGCCATCTTGGTCGAAGGCAAAATGGACGTCAATCGTCCTTGGCGAAGATGTTTCCGGTCGCTGTGGCTTGCGCCATCCTGAGTGTTTAACTCATTGTTAATATTTTGAAAAACCGAAGTGACCCGGCATCTTTGCAACGTTATGATGAGGCCCATCATGTTCCCATCCTGACGGAGAGATCCCAGATGAACAGCCCCCTGCACTATGTCTTGGACGGCATCCATTGCGAGCCGCATTTTTATACCGTCCCGCTCGATCACGACGATCCGGATGGCGACAGCATCACCCTGTTTGCCCGCACCCTCTGTCGCAAGGACAAGCTGGATGACAAGTTGCCCTGGCTGCTCTATCTGCAAGGGGGGCCGGGCTTCGGGTCACCACGGCCGACCGCCAACAGCGGTTGGCTCAAGCGGGCGCTGCAGGAGTTTAGGGTGGTGTTGCTCGACCAGCGGGGAACCGGCATGTCGAGCCCGATCCATGGCCAGCTGCTGGCTGCCATGACGCCGGCGGAGCAGGCGGCGTACCTCAGCCATTTTCGTGCCGACAACATAGTGCGTGATGCCGAGTTCATCCGGCTGGAGATCTCGCCCTCCCATCGCTGGAGCCTGCTGGGGCAGAGCTTTGGCGGCTTCTGCTGCCTCACCTATCTCTCTTTGTTCCCGGACAGCCTGCGGGAGGTCTACATCACGGGGGGCGTCGCCCCGATCGGGCGCAGTGCCGACGAGGTGTATCGCGCCACTTATCAGCGGGTTGTCGACAAGAACCGTGCCTTCTTCGCCCGCTTCCCCTATGCCCAGGGCATTGCCAACCGGTTGGCCACCCACCTGCACCAGCACGATGTGCGCCTGCCCAACGGCCAGCGGCTGACGGTGGAGCAGTTCCAGCAACAGGGGTTGGATTTGGGGGCCAGCGGCGCCTTTGAAGAGCTCTACTACCTGCTGGAAGAGGCCTTTATCGGGGAACAGATCAACCCGGCCTTCCTCTATCAAGTGCAGGGGATGCAGCCGTTCAACACCAATCCGCTGTTTGCCGTGCTGCACGAGGCCATCTACGCCGAAGGGGAGGCGACCCGCTGGGCGGCCGAGCGGGTCCGAAGCGAATACCCTCTCTTCGACTGGGAGCCGGGCAAGGACTTCGCCTTCACCGGCGAGATGATCTTCCCCTGGATGTTCGATCAGTTCCGCGAGCTGGTGCCTCTAAAGGAGGCGGCCCATCTGCTGGCGCAGAAGCGTGACTGGGGCCGGCTCTATGATCCCGCCCGGCTGGCCCGCAACAAGGTGCCGGTGGCCTGCGCCGTCTATGCCGAGGACATGTATGTGGAGTTTGATTACAGCCGCGATACGCTGCGCACACTGGGCAACAGCCGAGCCTGGATCACCAACGAGTATGAGCACAACGGCCTGCGGGTCGATGGTGAACGGGTGCTCGATCGCCTCATCGCCCTGAACCGGGATCGCTGATCCGCCTTGGATTGTGTTGCATGAAAACAGGGGCCTGATGGCCCCTGTTTCTATTGCTCAGCTCTTGACCACCGGCTTCGGGGTGTCGGGCTGGGAGGGGGGCAAGATAGGCAACACTATTTGGGGTTGTTCACCGGTCAGGCTCTTGAGGTAGGCGGTCATGTCTTCGGCCTCCTGATCCGTCAACTGCTGGCCCAGCTGGATATCGGCCATGATCTGCACCGCCTCTTTCAGATCCCAGATCGAGCCGTCGTGGAAGTAGGGATAGGTCAGCTCGATATTGCGCAGGGTGGGCACCTTGAACCAGCCGATGAACTGCTTCTCACCGGTGACGGCTCCGCGCCCCTGGGCCGGGTTGTCGGTCTTGAACGGCTTGACCAGCCCCATCTTCTGATAGGAGTTGCCACCGATGGCAGCGCCGTTGTGGCAGGCGGTACACCCCTTGTCCTTGAACAGCTGATAGCCCTTGAGCTGCTGCGCCGTCAGCGCCTTGCTGTCACCCTTCAGCCAGCGATCGAACGGCGCATTGGGGGTGACCAGGGTCTCTTCGAAGGCGGCGATGGCATCGGTCACCTCCTTGATGTCGAACTCTGCCTTGCCGTAGACGGCGTTGAAGCGGGCGCGGTATTCGGGCAGGGTGCGCAGGGTCTCCACCGCCAGCTTGTGGCTGAAGGCCATCTCCAGCGGGTTTTCGATGGGGCCGGCCGCCTGGGCCTGCAGATCCTTGGCCCGGCCATCCCAGAACTGCACGAAGTTGAGGCTGGAGTTGAGCACGGTCGGCGAATTGATCGGCCCCTCCTTCCACTTGTGACCGAGGGAGCTGACCTGGTTGTCCACGCCCCCCGTGGCCAGGTTATGGCAGGAGTTGCAGGAGATGGCATTGGATTTGGAAAGTCGCGGCTCGAAAAACAGCATCTTGCCCAGTTCGACTTTTTCCGGTGCGCTCACCTTGGCTGCTTCTATGGGTTGAATGGGTTCGCTTGCCCAGCCCATCCCGGGCAGGGCCAACACCATTAACAGACAATATTTATTCATTCTTTTTCTCTCCCTTTTGGCTGTGCCTAACAGCAGCCCCAGCCTGACCGGGAAAGCCTGGTTGTTATTTGCTCAAGATCAATTGAGCACAACAAAAACCACATTAAAAACAATGAATTGGATAATTGCGGACGGACTGGTGGCGGGGTCTTGCGAGGAAAAAACGTGCGAATTTCTGACCAATAATTTATGGCCTAATTCATCGTTTCCCATAGCCAATTAATTAGATTGCTACCATTGAATAAAGCGATTATCCAATATGCAGAGACAGCGAGTTTATTAATTAGATCTATTTAAAATGCATTATTAAATGTCATCAATAACTCGACTGCTAATAATAAATATTCCGGTCTGAACCACTGCACCCTGCATTCCAGAAATGCCGCCCTCTTTACCTGCCTTGATGAGGAGAGGGGCGACCCGCTTTTCAATCAAGATAAGGATGCATGATGAAAACGTCTCTGCTGGCTTGCAGCCTGTTGCTCGCTCTTCCCGCGTTTGCTGCGGCCCCGCACTGGGAATACAGCGGGGCGGCTGGTCCCGACCACTGGGCCAAATTGACGCCGGAATTCAGCCCCTGTGCGGGCAGCAACCAATCTCCCGTGGATCTGACCGGTCTGGTCGAGGCCGATCTGCCCCCTCTGGTGTTTCACTACCGTGCCGGGGGCGAGTCCGCAAGCAACAACGGTCATACCGTGCAGATCGGTTATGCCCCTGGCAGCACGCTTGAGCTCGATGGCATGAGCTTCGAGCTCAAGCAGTTCCACTTCCACGCGCCGAGCGAGAACCATATCAAAGGGAAATCCTATCCGCTGGAGGGGCATCTGGTACACGCCAATGGCAAGGGGGAGCTTGCCGTGGTGGCGGTGATGTTCGAGGTGGGCAAGGCCAATCCTGTGTTGGCCGAGGCGTGGCGGCAGCTGCCAATCAAGGCGGGTGAGAGCCATGCCCTCAAGGCACCGGTTGCGGTCGAGCAACTGCTGCCCGCCAAGCGTGACTACTACCGCTTCAGCGGCTCCCTCACCACGCCCCCTTGCTCGGAAGGGGTGCGTTGGCTGGTGCTCAAACAACCGGTCGAGGCCAGCCAGGCCCAGATCGATGCCTTCAAGGAAGTGATGCACCACCCAAACAACCGGCCGGTGCAGCCCCTTAACGGCCGTGTCGTCCTGCAATAAGGAATGAAGAGGGGGAAATAGAAAGATGCCAGTCAGCGTTTGCCGACTGGCATCTTTGCTTATGGCTGCGAGTTGTCCCAGCGCCGGAAGATAAGGGAGGTGTTGATGCCGCCAAACGCGAAGTTGTTGGACATCAGGTATTCGATCTCCGGCAGCTCGCGGCCCGCCCCCGTGATGTGATCAAGAGGCGCACAGGCCGGATCCGGGTTGGCGAGGTTGAGGGTCGGGGCAAACCAGCCATCGTGCATCATCTCCAGCGACAGCCAGGCCTCGATGCCGCCGCAGGCCCCCAGGGTGTGGCCGAAGTAGCTCTTGAGGGACGAGATGGGGGTTTTGTCACCGAAGATGGCGGCGGTCGCCTGGCTCTCGGCGATGTCGCCGCGCTCGGTGGCGGTGCCGTGGGCACTGATGTAACCGATCTGCTCGGGGGTCAGCCCCGCCTGATCCAGCGCCATCTGCATGCACAGCTGCATGGTCTGGCTCTGGGGCTGGGTGACGTGGGCCGCGTCGCAGTTGGTGGCAAAGCCCACCAGCTCGGCGATGATGGGGGCGCCGCGCGAGAGGGCATGCTCCAGCTCTTCCAGCACCAGGGTGCCGGCACCCTCACCGATGACCAGGCCGTCGCGATCCCGGTCAAAGGGGCGCGGGGTAAGTTCGGGGGTGTCGTTGAGCTGACTGGTGGCGAACAGGGTGTCGAACACCACGGCTTCGGAGGGGCAGAGCTCCTCTGCGCCGCCCGCCACCATCACTGTCTGGTAGCTGTGACGGATCGCCTCATAGGCATACCCAATCCCCTGACTGCCGGAGGTGCAGGCGCTGGAGGTGGGGATGACCCGACCGCGCAGGCCGAAGAAGAGGCCGGTATTGACCGCCGCCGTATGGGGCATCATCTGCACATAGGTGGTGGCGGTGATGCTGGCGGTGGTCTTGTCGTTGAGCATGGCGCCAAAGGCGCTGATGGGGGCCGTACTGCCGGTGGAGGAGCCGTAGGCGATGCCGGTGCGGCCATCGGTCAGCACAGGATCACCCAGCAGCCTGGCCTGCTCCAGCGCCAGCTCGGTGGCGACGGTAGACATCTCGGAGACGCGGCCCATGGCGCGGGTCTTCTTGCGCGGATAGTGGGCCGGCAGGGAGAAATCGGTGATGGGGGCCGCCAGCCGGGTGTTCAGCCCGTCATAGACGGCCCACTCCGGCATGGTCACTACGGCACTGCGCCCTGCCTGCAGGCGTGCCTTCACACTGGCCCAGTCGTTGCCAAAGGCGGTCACACCGGCCATGCCGGTGACGACGACACGTCGGTTCATATCAGGCCTCCGTTGATGGAAATCACTTGCCGGGTCACGTAGCCGGCGATGTCGGACATCAGATAGGAGACCAGGCCCGCCACCTCGTCCGCCTGTCCCATCCGCTTGAGGGGGATCATCTTGAGCGCCTCGCTCTCTACCTCGGGGCTCACCATCCCGGTGTCGATAAGGCCGGGGGCCACGCAGTTGACCGTAATGCGCCGCTTGGCCAGCTCCAGTGCCAGCGCCTTGGTAGCACCGATGAGGCCCGCCTTGGAGGCGCTGTAGTTCACCTGGCCACGGTTGCCCATGATGCCGGAGACCGACGACAGGGTGACGATGCGCCCGCCGCGGCGCAGCCCGATCATCGGCATGATGCAGGGCTTGAGCAGGTTGTAGAAGCCGTCGAGGTTGGTGTGGATGACGTCGTCCCACTCCCCGTCCGTCAGGGCCGGGAAGGCGCCGTCGCGCACGATACCGGCGTTGCAGACCACGCCGTAGTAGGCGCCGTGCTGCTCGATATCGGCCTCAAGGCGCTCGCGGCACTGCTCCCGATCGCCGATATCGAACTGGATCAGGCGCCCGCTCCCGCCTTGGGCGACGATGTCGTTGAGGGTTGCCTGGGCGCCCTGCTGATCCCCGTGATAGTGGACCACCACGGCAAAGCCGTCGGCGGCCAGTTTCAGGGCGATGGCCCGGCCAATCCCCTTGCTGGCGCCGGTTACCAATACGGTCGAGTTCATTGTGATTGGGTCTCCAGTAAGTCTGACAGTTGGGCCGTCGTGGGCTGGTAGGTGCTCAGGCGCGCCTTGGCGCACAGGGTCTCACCTTGCAGGATGCGGCATTCGAAGCTGGCCATGCCGGCGTCCTGCAGCAGGCAATGCGCCTCGATGCGCAGCAGGCTGCCGGCGGCAAAGGTGGGCAGCTGGCTCTCGTATTTGCGGGTGCCGAGCAGCATGCCGATACGAACCGGCTCGCGGAGTTGATGCGCCTGCAAGCCGGCCCAGGCGGCGATAGCCTGGGCCATCAGCTCGATGCCGCACCAGCCGGGCAGATTGCCCTGTGCATCGAGCAGCAGGGCGTGCCGCTCGCCCACCCGGGTCTCGCAGCTGATGCTCTGCGCCGCAAACGCCGTGACGCGATCGAGCAGCAACATGGGCGCCTGGTGGGGCAGCAGTTGTTCTATGGGAGGAAAAGTCATGGCGCCTCTTTGCCAAAGATAAGGCTGACGTTGTTGCCACCGAAGGCAAACGAGTTGGACATGATGATGCGGGCCGCCCCGGCCTCCCTGACCAGCGTGAGCGGGGCCAGACTCGGGTCTTGATCTTCCCCTTGCGGGGGCAGCGGCAGGGCGCGCTCCAAGAGCAGGCAGCAAAGGGCCGCCTCGGTGGCCCCAGCTGCCCCAAGGGTGTGGCCGGTCAGCACCTTGGTGGAGCTCACCGCTACTCCGTGGGGGAAGAGACGCGACAGGGCCAGGCTCTCCATCTCGTCGTTGAGACGGGTGGCGGTACCGTGGGCGTTGACGTAGTCGATGCGCTCGGCCTCGAGACCGGCGCGCGCCAGCGCCATGCGCATGGCCCGCTCGGCCCCTTCTCCCTCCGGGTGCGGCGCCGAGATGTGCCAGGCATCCGACGACTCCCCATCCCCCAGCAGGGCCAGGGGGGCGGGATCGCGGCTCACCAGAAACAGGGCCGCCCCTTCACCGATGTTGATGCCGTCGCGCCCCGCCGCAAACGGACGGCAGCGCCGCTCGCTCAACGACTCCAGGCTGTCGAAACCGTTCAGGGTGAGGCCGCACAGGGAGTCGGCACCGCCGACCAGGGCCACATCGGCCTGGCCGCTCTCGAGCAGGCGGCGCGCCGTGATAAAGGCCCGCGCGCTCGACGAACAGGCGGTCGAGATGGTCATCGCCGGTCCCAGTATGCCCAGATGCTCGGCAAGAAAGGTCGACGGGGATCCCAGCTCCTGCTGGGCATAGTCGAAGCGGGGCGACATCGCGTCACCTCTTAGCTGCGCCGCCACGGCCACCTCGGCCTCGCCGATGCCGGAGGTGCTGGTGCCGAGCACCAGGGCTACCCGATCCGCGCCCACCCGGCTGATGGTCGCGCTCACCTTGGCCTCGATATCGGCCAGGGCGGCGAGCAGCAGCTGGTTGTTGCGCGAGTCGTGGCGGGGCTGCGCCACCTCGGGCAGCTGGCTCGTCACCCGCCCCACCGGCGAGGTGCGGCCATCGACCAGGGGCCAGCGCTCTTTATCAAGGGGGCTCTCGCCCCGGCTGTGCCACGCACTCAGGGCGTCGCACACCGCCGCCTTGCCGCGGCCGAGGGCATTGATAAGGCTGTAGGCGTGAACGTAGAGGGTCATGGGGTCAGGCTCTCCAGTGTCAGGGCATAGCCGAAGCGGTGCTGGGTCAGGCTGACCGGCTCGCGATGGCCCTGCCAGGTGTGGTAACGGATCTCGGTGACCAGCTCTCCGGCGGGATCGGTGAGGCGCCGGACATCTCCCTCGTCCTTGAGCTGCCAGCCGGCGGGCAGGCGGGGCAGCCAGTCGGCCACGGGCCAGTAGCAGAGCATGACGTCCGCCAGCACCTGGGCGGGGGGCGGCAGGGCACTGCCCGGCAGGGGGAGCAGGCGTTCGCTGTGGATGCCGCTTCGATCGTAACGCACCTTGAACAGGCGCGCCCCGGTGGGCATCAGGCCGACCAGGGTGATCCCTTGCGGGCCCGCCTCCAGGGCGGTGAGCAGCTGGTACTGCTTGCCCTGGGTGCTGGCCAGCAGCAGTTGCTGGCGGGTGAGAGGTTCGGCCAGGGTGGGTGCCGGCAGCGACAGGGGGACGTTCGGGGCGATAAAGGCCTCCACCCCCTGCCGGCTGCTGCAGCCGCCCAGCAGCAACAGCAAACACATCAGATATCTCATCATTACTCCGCAGCCGGCCGCGGGGCCAGCACCATGGGCGATAACAAAAACGCGGTAAAGATCCCGCCGCTCAGCACGATGCCAAAGCCAGCGATGGCCGGGGTGTGGCTAAGCGCCAGCAGGCCGAAGGCCAGCAGGGTGGTGAGGTGGGCGAGCAAAATAGCCAGCAGGGTCGACTGCTGGCGTCCCGGGTCCTCGCCGCAGTGGGCGAAGAAGAGGCCATAGTCGATGCCGATGCCGAAGATGAGGCTAAGCGCCAGCACCCCGAAAAGGGTCAGCGGCTGCTGGCTGAAACCGAGCAGGGCCAGCCCCATGGCGATGGCCAGGGCGTTGACCAGCAGGATGCGCGCCGCGACGCGCCAGCCGACGCGCCGCCAGAGCAGCCCGGTCACCAGCAATACCGCCACCAGCAGCAGCTCGGCCAGCTTGAGGCGGTAGTCGGCGAAGAGCTGGCTCCACTGGCTGCGCTGATCCTGCCACACCACGCCGTCACTCTCGTCGGCCAGCCGCGCCAGGGCTGCGGCATCGTGAATGCCGGCGAGTGGAACCCAGATGCCGACCCGGCCGTCAGGCAAAGAATGCCAGAGCAGCCGGCTCCCCTCGCTCACCGGGCTCGCCAGCCAGGTCTCTGGGGTAAGCGGCGAGAAGGGGCGTCCCTTGGTCTCCACCGGCAGGCCGGCCCCCTGGAGCGCCACGATGACGCTCGGTTGCAATTTCATGATGGCGTTATGGTCCCCCTGCTGGCGGGCCTGGGAGGGAAGCCATTGGCTGATGGCGACGAATTGCTCCAGCTGTCCGCGCTGGCGGGCCTGCTCGAGCCGGCCAGCCAGAGTTTCGAGCCGGGTGAGGGCCTGCTCGCCATCGCGTCCGACCACCAGATAGCCGGTCATGCCCCCCTGCTGGCCGGTCAGCTGCTGGATCTGGCGCTCCTGCGCCTGCAAGGCATGGGGCAAGGGTTGCAGCTTCTGGATGTCGTCATCCACCACCAGGCGACTCACGCCGATGGCGCTGATGACGAGAACCAGCAGCGGTAGCCAGCGGCGCAGGCCAGCGGGCTCGCGCCAGGCAGCAATCCAGCGCGCCTGCCAGCGGCGGATGGGGAGCGGCCCCTGTGACAATTCCCCGATCCAGGCCGGGAAGAGCAGCAACACGGTCAGGAAGGCGGCCAGCAGGCCGGCCAGGGCGCAGACCGCCAGCTGCTGCAGCCCGGGGAAGGGGGCGAGCCAGAGCAGGGCATAACCGATGAGGGTGGTGAGCAGGGCCAGGCTCAGGCCCGGCAGCAGGTGGGCGCGGGTCTGGGCCGGCGTCTCGTGGCCGTGCAGACGCCGCTCGCTTAGAAAGTGGAGCGCATAGTCGATGGAGATGCCGATGAGGCTGGTGCTGATCACCAGGGTGAAGACGTGGATCTCCCCGAACACCAGCAGCACGGCGCCGAGCCCCCACAGCATCCCCGTGGCCAGCGGCAACAGGGAGAGCAGCAGGGCCCGCGGCGAGCGAAACGCCAGCCAGATGAGCAGCACCACGCCAAAGAGCGACCCCAGGCCGATGGTGGAGATATCCTGCTCGGCCAGGGTGCTGGCGTGTTGGCTATAAAACAGGGTGCCGCGGCGCAGCAGCTCGGCCCCGGGGTAGTCCTGTTTCAGCTTATCTTCGGCGCGAGTCAGCTCGGCCAGCAGCTGCCGGTTGCGGGCCATGTCGAAGGCCGAGAGGTTGAGCTCGGCGCGCACCAGATACCAGCGCCGGCCATCGGGCCCCAGGGCACTCAACCAGCCCTGTTCGCCAAGCTGCATCGGGCTCTTCTGTTCGAGCACGGCGGCGCGGGTCAGCAGCATGGGGTCCGCTTGCCACTCGGCCCGGGAGACGCCGCCGAAGGGGGAGTAGATCTGCCCAAGCACCCACTGGCTCCAGACGCTGGCGCCCCCCTCCAGCCGCGCCCGGGCGGCCGGGGTGAGGTGCTGCCAGGCCATCTGCTGCAGATAGGCTTGCCAGGCGGGTGCAAGCTCGGGCTGAGCCCCCTTCACCTGCACCAGGGCGTCGATGGCTTGCAGCTGTCGGCTCCACCCGGTTGCGGCGGCCTCACCGTCCTTGCCAGAGGGCAGGCTCACCAGCCACACCAGCTGCCGGTCCAGGTTGGCGAGCAGCCCGGCGCGCAGCTCGGGGTGCCACTGCTGATGCTCCTCTTTGGGCAGCAGGTCCATCACGCTGGTATTGAAACGGGCGCGGGGCAGGGCCAGCGCCAGGGCGATGCAGACCACCACGCAGAGCAGCAGCCAGGCCCGCCCCAGCAGGCGCCAGTGTCGTTCAGTGAGCATCAAAGCGGGACTGCTCCTCGGCGCTCAATGGCAGGGGCTTGAGCTGCCAGTTGGAAAAGCGGATCAGGGTGACATCCCCCTGCTTGTCGTGGATGGCCAGCGACCTGAGCTCATCGCGCCCCTTGAGCACCAGAGTCGCGAAGATCTTGTCAAGGGGAGCGCGGATGGGCTCCAGGGTCAGGGTCCACTCCTCTCCCTCGCTGGTGAGGGTGTGGCGAAAATAGCTCGCCAGCGCCGCTTCGCTCGGGTCAAACAGGGCCAGCATCAGGTTGCTGAACTCCAGCAACTGGGGGTTGTCCAGGGTCTGGGTCGGCTGGCCCTGCAACTGCTGCACCATGCGGGTGGGGGTGAGCGTCAGGGTCAGGAGAAAGGGCTTTTGCTGCTGCCACCAGAGCCCCTGGCCCTTGACCAGCAGGATCTCGCCGCCGGATCGCAAGGGTTGGCTCAAGCCACTTATCTGGCGCTCCTGCTCGAAGCGGGCGCTGCGGGCATCGGCGGCGGTGAGCTGACGCTGCACCTCGGCCAGGGTGATCTGACCGGCCAGCAGGGGCCAGGGGAGCAGGGCCAGCAGCAGCCAGAGGCACTTTCTCACTCTTTCACCCCCAGCTTGTCGAGCAGCACCCGGGGCGAGGCGAGGCACATCTCGCCACTCTCCTTGCTGACCGCCACCTGCACCGTGTAGCCCTTGCTGGTGCGTTGATTGGTCGCGGGATCGTAGAGCAGGTAGTCAATCTTGAGGCGGTTCTGGTATTCCACCAGGGTGGCACGCACCCGCACCGTCTGGCCAAAACGCAGGGGCGCCACGTACTTCATCCGCACATCGATGACTGGCCAGAGGTAGCCGGAGGCCTCCATCTGCGGGTAGTTGTAGTCGATGCGATCGAGCAGGGCGCAGCGGGCCAGCTCGATGTAGCGCAGGTAGTGGCCGTGCCAGGCGACGGCCATCATGTCCACGTCGTGAAACGGGACTGTGACGTCGACTTCGGCGCTCAGTTGCCAGGGCTCAGCCATGGGGCACCTCGTCATAGAGCGGGTAGTGACGGGCCTGAAGGCGCCCCATCAGGGCGCGCAGCTCGGCCTCCAGCGGGCGATCTTCAGTCAGGAAGGGGTGATCCCGGCGCACCGCCTCCACCGTGTGGGCCAGCGCCGGGCTAAGGGCGTCGGGCCCCTTGCCCTGCAGAGCGAGGCGCAGTTCCACCCCTTGCACTGCAGCCAGCAGGCTGGCACTGGCCACCTGTTCGGTCAGAGTCAGCACCCGCAGGGCGTCGCGGGCCGCTATGGTGCCCATGCTCACCTTGTCCTGATTGTGGCACTCGGTGGAGCGGGAGAAGACGCTGGCGGGCATGGTGTGCTTGAGGGCCTCGGCGGTCCAGGCGGAGGCACCAATCTGCACCGCCTTGAAGCCGTGGTTGATGAAGCGCAGCGATTCGCAGGCGCCCGAGAGGTTGCTCGGCAGCCCCTGATTGAACTTGGTGTCCACCAGTTGCGCCAGCTGGCGGTCGAGCAGATCGGCCAGGTTGGCCACTGCCACCTTCATGCTGTCCATGGCCATGGCGATGTGGCCGCCGTAGAAGTGGCCGCCGTGCATCACATGCTCCCCGTCACCGTCGATAAGGGGGTTGTCGTTGGCGCTGTTGAGCTCGTTTTCGATGAGCTGGCGCCACCAGGGCAGGCTGTCGGCCACCACGCCGATGACGTGGGGGGCACAGCGCAGGGAGTATCTGTCCTGCAGCCGGTTGCTGTGGTGGGGCAGCTCGCCGCTTTGCAGATCCGCGCGCAGCCAGGCGGCGATCTGCTGCTGGCCCGGGTGGGGTTTGGCGGCAAACAGGCGCTCGTCGAAGTGGAAGGCGTTGCCCTCCATGGCCACGCTCACCAGCGCCGTGATGCGGGTACACAGACGCATCAGGTAGTCACAGCGGGCGAAGGCGAGGCAGGCGAGTGCCGTCATTACCGAGGTGCCGTTCATCAGCGCCAGCCCCTCTTTCGGGCGCAGCTTGAGCGGTGTCATGCCGAGCTCGCGGTAGAGATCCTCCGCCGCCATCAGCTGGCCGTCCCGATAGAGATCGCGCTCTCCCACCAAGGCTGCGGCCACATAGGAGAGGGGGGTCAGATCGCCGCTGGCACCGACCGAGCCTTCCTCGGGAATGCGCGGCAGCAGGTCTTGCTGCAGCAGCCAGGTGAGGCGCTCGAGCAGGGTGACGCTGACCCCGGAGACCCCCTGTGCCAGGGAGTTAAGGCGAGTGGCCAGCACGGCGCGGGTAGCGGCCGGGCTGAGATTCTCGCCCAGGCCACAGCCGTGGAAACGGGTCAGGTGCAGGGGCAGGGCATCGACCAGATCCAGGGGCACGGCGCGGGTGACCGAGTCACCGTAGCCTGTGGTGACGCCGTAGATGACCCCTTCGTCGGCCAGCAGCCGGTCCAGATAGTCGGCGCCGCGCTGGATGCGGTCACGGAAGGCGGGCTCGGGGTTGAGCGTCGGGGTGGCGCGGCGCTCGGCCAGGGCGACCACCTCTTCAATGGTGAGGGGACGGGCCCCGAATACGATCTCGTGCATACCTTGCTCAATCCTGCTCATCGGTCAGATGCCAAAAGTCAAAAAAGTTGAACCACTCCAGCGGGGCACGCAGGCAGTGGTATTCCAGCCGATCGGCGTAGTGTTGCACCCTGGCCTCGAGGCGCTGCTGGCGCTCGGCGCGGGGCAGGGGAGTGCCATCGGCAAAGGGCTCGAAATGGACCCGAAAACGCCCCTGTTCCCGCAGTCCGAACATCAGATAAGTGGGGCAGCCGAGCACCGCCGACAGGGCAAAGGGGCCCAGAGGGAAGGGGGCCTTCTCCCCGAGAAAATCGGCCCAGACCACCCTTTTTTCTTTGGTCACCGAGGTGCGATCCCCCACGATCACCACCCACTCCCCCGCCTCGATGCGGGACTTGAGCATGATGGCGGTATCGGGCCCGAGCTCTTGCACCTGTACCAGGTTGAGGCCCGAATCGGGGTTCACCTCTTGCATCAGGGCGTTGAAGCGGGCGGCGTGGCGGGTGAAGACCAGGGCCGTGATGCGCACTCCATGCTCCTGGCTGCCGAGGGCGCGACACAGCTCCAGGTTGCCCAGGTGTGAGCCGATGATGAGCGCCCCCTGGCCGCGGGCGGCCTCGTAGTGCTCACGGTTGACCAGCTCGATGTCGTCGAGGCGGATGTCGCCGCGCCAGGCGGCCAGCTTGTCGAGGGCCGCCTCGCCAAAGCGCAGGAAGTGGCGCAGGCTCCCCACCCGCTCTGGCAGGGGATGGCCAAGCTGCCCGGCGCGGGCGGTGAGGCGGGCCAGATAGTTGCGGGAGGCCTCGCGCTGGCGGCGACCGGTCAGCCAGAAGTAGGCGATAACCGGCAGCGATATCACTCTGAAACCGGGGCGCCCGAGCAGCCGGTAGCTCCACAGCAGAGTACGGATGCCGAGCAGGGTGCCACGCTCCGGAGTGCGAGACCAGTGCGCCTTCCCCTTGTTCAGCAGCCTCTTGGGCCAGCGCAGCAGGTGGGCGGCGCCATCGCGCAGCAAGGTCAATACCAGCCGGGTGTGCATCCAGGAGATGCGCAGGTTGTCGTGCAGCGGGTTGAAGTGGGAGAGGCCATCCTCGGGGTAGTGCACCTTCACCGGGATAAAGCGCACCGGTACCCCGCGCCAGTGCAGGCGCACCATCACCTCGATATCAAAATCCATCCGCTCCCCGAGGGCGCACTGCTCGAGCAGCTCGCAGCTTGCTGTCACCGGATAGACCCGCAGGCCGCACATGCTGTCTTTTATCTCGAACGAGAGGGTCTCTATCCAGACCCAGACATGGGTCAGGTAGCGGCCGTAGAGGCGCCCCTTGGGCACCGACTCATCGTACTGGGGGGCGCCGGAGATGAGAGCCTCGGGGTAACGCTGTGCCTCGGCCAGCAGATCCGGCAGGCGGGCGAGATCGTGCTGGCCATCCGCATCGATCTGCAGGGCGTGGCTAAAACCCAGGCCCCTCGCTGCCAGCAGCGCCGTTTTGACCGCTCCGCCCTTGCCCCGGTTGTGCTCATGGCGCAGCAGGGTGATCCAGGTGGCGTGCTCGGCTGCCAGCTGGTCCAGCCGAGCGGCGGCAACCGGTTCGCTGCCATCGTCCACCAGCAGGCAGGGCAGGCCGAGGGAGACGAGTTCATCGAGCACGCCGGCAAGGGGCGCGGCGTGGTTGTAGCAGGGGATAATCAGGCAGGGCGTCACGATACCTTGACCCTTCCGTTGCTCGCCAGGGGCAGCTCTGCCAGGGGCTCGGCGCAGCTGACCCGGTACTCGAAGCGCAGCTGGCCGTTGTCTTGTCTCTGTAGCATCAACCAGCACTGTTCATCCGGGCGCAGGGGGCGCTGGAACTTGAGCTGATCCATCCCCTGAAATTCACCATCAAGCAGCCCTTCCTCGCGGGCGAAGTGGATGGCCAGGTGCAGCTGGGCGACCCCGGGCAGCAGGGGGGCGCCGGGAAAGTGGCCACTAAACCAGGGCAGGTCGGCGTCAAGGCGCAGCAGCAGTTGCACGCCGTCGGAGGTGACCTGACGCGCCAACTGCGTGGGGAGCAGTGAAATATCCATCAGGGGTGTTCTCCGGGAATAGGGGCGGCCGGCTCGTCGAAGGCGCGGCGCAGCGCCACGCCGTCGCGCTTGCCGGCGCCGGTGAGGGGCAAAGCCTCAAAGAGTCTGAGACTGCGCGGCAGCGCCACCGGCTCGAGCCAGGGGCGAAGCCGTTGGCGCAGGGCCTGCAAGAAGGCGCCGTGACCGAGGCGGGCAAGGTTTGCCATCCCCTCCGGGGTCAGCACCAGGGCAACCCCCAGGATCTGGCGGCCAGCCTGCTCAAGGGGCAGGATGGCGGCATCGTGCACCTCATCGAGGGCCAGGAGGCGTTGCTCCACCTCGTCGAGAGAGATGCGTTTCTCCTCGAGCTTGATGATGCGATCCAGGCGGCCCAGCAGGCGAAACTGCCCCGGCTCGCCGCACAGGGCGATGCGATCACTCCCGCGCCAGGGGGCGAGCTCGTCCATAAAGGGAGATCTCAACAGCAGGGTCTGCTGCTCGTCACAGCCGACCTCGACCCCGGGGAAGGGGGTCCAGGGGCAATCCGGGGCGCTGCTCTGGCGCCAGCCTATGCCGCCGGTCTCGCTGCTGCCGTAGATCTCCACCGGCAAGGGACCGAGCAGGGCGGCGCACTGGCGCGCATCCTCATACGCGAGGGGGCCACCGGAGGAGACCACTAGTCGGCAGCCGGGGGCATTGAGATTGGCGCCGAGGCGCGAGAGAAACGCCGGCGAGCTGACCAGTGCCCAGTGCTGGCGCTGGCCGAGCAGCTGCTCCGGGTAGTCGGTCTGGCGGCGGGCAAACGGCACGCCGAGGGCCAGCGGTAGCAGGATGCGAAACAGCAGGCCGTAGATATGCTGGTGGCTGACGCTGGCAAAGAGCCGTGCGCCCGTGAGGGCGGGGCCCCAGAGGGTCGCCTGCACCCGCACCTCTGCCTCGATCAGTGACCAGGGCTTGGCGATGGCCTTGGGCTGGCCGCTGGAGCCCGAGGTGTAGAGGGTGAGGGTCGGCGCCAGGGAGGGGGCGTGGCTGATCATGGGCTGTGCGTCGTCGCCAGCAACGCAATCCACCCGCAGCACGGGGCAGGGAAGCGAGAACGCCTCGTCGCAGAGCATGCCGTCGAAGGCCTCTTGCTCGAACAATTCCTTTAGAGCGGCAAGCCGCTGGTGGCCGGGTAGCACTACATCGTGTCCGGCTATGGCGCAGGCCAGCAGGGCAACGGTGAAGTAGTAGCTGTCGTTCAGACAGAGCGCCCAGCGGGTCGCAGAGCCGCTCTTCAGCTGGTCGGCCAGCGTCATGGCCGTGCGGCGCAGGGTCTCCAGCGTGACCTCACCTTGGGCATCGAACGCGACGACGCGCTTGCCATCGGCCAGCAGCAGTTCATCCAGCAGGGTCATGGTGTACCCCGCTTCATCACTCGTTGCCTAATCAGCCACTCGCCGCCCATCAGGGCGCCCATCAGCAGATAGCTGATAAGGCCGTTGTAGAGGCTCCAGAGCGCCAAGTCCCCCTGCCAGATGGTCCAGCCGGAGAGGGCTCCGTTGGCGATGAAAAAGAGGCACCACACCTGCGTCACCTTGCGGGTGTAGCGAACCCCCTGCTCGGGCAAGTCCGGCGTGGTGAGGCGCGCCAGCCGCTCGACCATGGTCATGGGTTGGCGCAGGCTCGCGCCAAACAGGGCCAGCAGGGTGGCATTGACCGCCAGCGGGTAGTAGAGCAGCCAGTCGTGCTCGCGAAACAAGAGGTTCAGGAGCACCAGCAGCAGGCCGGTGGCCCCGAGCCAACGGGTCGCCCACTGCCACGCCACCGGCATCGCCGAGCCGGCGATGAGGCGAATGGCAAACAGTGGCAGCAGCAGGAGCGTCAGCAGCTGCCCCTCCCCGGATGACAGGCAAAAGTAGACCAGCAGGGGATAGAGCAGCAGCAGGGCGCCTGCCAGCAGGTTGAACCGCCGCACCATTACTCGGCGATCAGGCGTTCGACGGCGTCGACCACGTCGGCGACCGTGCGCACCGACTTGAACTCTTCCGGCTTGATCTTCTTGCCGGTCAGCTTCTGCAGATGCACCACCAGATCGATGGCGTCGATGCTGTCGAGCTCGAGTTGCTGATAGAGCTGGGCATCCAGGGTCACGGCCTCCGGATCGATCTCGAACAGCTCGACCAGGGCATTGCGGATCTCGTTGAAGATGTCGTCTCTGGTCATGGCCTTATCCTCGCTGTGCGGCGACGAGGGCCGCCAGGGCAGTGACACTGGCAAAGTGGCGACGGGTGTTCTCGTCATCGGCGGAGAGCACTATGCCGTAACGACCCTTGATCGCCAGGCCCAGTTCCAGGGCATCGATGGAGTCGAGCCCGAGGCCATCGTTGAAAAGCGGGGCATCGGCGTCGATGTCGTCCGGCGTCATGCCCTCCAGGTTGAGGCTGTCGATGATCAGTTGTTTGATTTCTTCAGTTAAGGTGTGTTGCATCTTGAGTCCATCGCGGTGCGGGTTGGGTCGGGCTCAATACCCGTTTGAAATAATGGGTCAGATGACGTGCCGCCAGTGAAGGGGTCTCTTCCTGTGGCAACATCTCCTGAACCTGGCATTGGGGCAGAAATTCTACCGTAAAGACCGGCTTGTGTGCGGGCACCCGAAACCAGGGATGTTGCTTGGTCAGAAAAGGGGCCGAGCAGTGAATGCGTACCGGTTGCAATCTGGCATTGCAGCGCACGGCGAGGTGGGCCGCCCCCCGCTGCAGTTGCAGCGGCTGACCCGGCGTGGTGCGGGTGCCTTCCGGAAATATCAGCAGCACGCCACCCCGTTGCAGGCGCTCACTGCACAGGGGCAACAATTTTTCGGCCGCCACGTTGGGAATATACCCGGCGGCGCGGACAATACCGGCGACAAAAGGATTATGCCAGAGCGCCTCTTTGACGATGCAGTCGCACTCCGGCATATGGGCCGCCAATAATACGTAATCGAGCAGGCTGGGGTGATTGGCCAACACCAGCACGCCGTTTAGTTGCTGCGGAATATGGTGGAAACGGTAATCCAGCACACCCAATAGTTTGAGAATATTGATAAACAGACGGAAGGTGACCCGGATGGTGGTCTGGGCAAGATGACGCTGCATGTCACCACGGACAAACAGCCATAGCAAAGGAAACCAGAACAGAGTCAGCAACAGGCAACCCAGGCCAAACAGGGTAAACCCCAGCATGGTGCCGAACAAGCGCCAGAGCTGATTCAATTTCGCTGCCATAGCCACTCCCGACGCCCGTCGAAAATAGAAAAACGCGACTCATCGGTCAGCAGCGCCCGCCAGCAGGCGAGGGCATCTCCTGTGCCGGTTGCGCCTGAGGGCGTTGTCATCACCTCTCCTTGCCACTGCGTTCCCCTGGCCAACACCAGGCCCACCGCGTGGGGTGGCGCTTCATCGGGCAGCCAGGGCTGACTGAAGGCGGGGATCGCGCCTTCGAAGCTGACCAGCAGCACCCGCTCCATGCCGTCGGCCAGCATCCCCATCGCCTCCTGCAGCGCGGCGGCAACACTGCCGGTGCCGGCAGCCAGGGAGCTCATGGGGATGGGCTGCTTGCCCTGAATGGAGGTCAATCCGGCGGCCGTGTTGTGCACCGATTGGGAGAAATCGGTGGGAGAGAGGCTGCGCTGCTCGGCCAGGGCGCCGAGCAAGCCCAGGGAGCGATCCAGCTCCCCGTGGCGACTGGCAAACACGGCGCCATCCACCGGATGGCGGGAAAGCAGCTCAAGCGCCACCTCGACCGCCAGGCGTCCACCCAGGCTCATGCGCCTGGCCACCATCATGGGGATATGGGGCGTCACAGCGGGTGCCGGAGGCAGCCAGAAGCCATCCTGAGCCCACGCCAGCCACTGCTCACGGGTCGACATGCCCGGAGCCAGGGCGTGGCTTGCAACGATGGAAAAAGTGGGCATTCTGTGCACGAAACGACCTTGATGCGCTAACGGCTGTGATACCAGAGGAGATGTGACCGGACCCACAGAAAGTCGGTTCAGCTCCGGTTAAGGATTCTGAAATAGGGCTGCATATTACCATTATTTTTCTTTATGACCAGAGGGAAAGTGTGAGCTCGCCAATAGGTGTGATGGAAAGTTAATTCACCTTCCTTTATTTATTGAAAGCTTGCAGTTTTTATTGTTTTATTGGGGCGGTTTTTGGCAGGTGTCACAATTTAAAAAGGTTAATAAAATGAAAATATTTAAACTTATTTTTGCAGCCCTCACATTAACGCTGGCCGCAGGCTGCTCCACGACCCAACCGGTCATGAATATGAGCAATAGCCCGGTACCGGCCAATCTCAGCGAACAGACAATTTCTCAAGCAATTATTAATGCGGGTGTCAGTAAAAAATGGGTAATGCGTGAAGAACGTCCCGGGTTAATTAGCGGCCATATTCAAGTTCGCTCACATCAGGCAAACATCAGTATTCCCTATAACACCCTCAATTATTCCATTAATTATGTGAGCAGCGTCAATTTAAGTGACAACGGTAGCGGAAAAATTCACCGTAATTATAACCGCTGGATCAACGGGCTGAATCAGGCCATTCAGATCGAACTGAATCGCGCCAGCAGCTACAAGTAAGGTCGGTGTCTCTTGAACCACTATCACTCCGATAGCCATAACGCACTGGATGCCATCAGCCAGGCCCAGCGGATTGCCTTCGCCCCCATGCTGTTCCAGGCCGCCTGGAGCCTGCGCGAGACCGGTATCCTCGCCACCCTGGCCGCCTCCCGGGAAGGGGCCACTGTAGCCACTCTCGCCCATGAGACCGGCCTGACCGAGTATGCGGTCGGCGTCTTGCTGGACATGGGACTGGGGGGCGGCATCTGCTACGTCCGCGAGGAGCGCTACCATCTGGGCAAGGTGGGGCAATACCTGTTGAGCGATCCCATGACCCGGGTCAACATGGATTTTGTCCAGCACGTTTGCTACAAGCCCCTCGCCCATCTGCAACAGGCCATCGAGAGTGGTACTCCGGCCGGCATCAAGGAGTTTGGCGACTGGCAGAGTCTCTATCCCCATCTTAAGGATCTGCCGGAGCCGGCGCGCGGCAGCTGGTTTCGCTTCGACCACTTCTATTCGGACTGGGCGTTCAAGCAGGTGCAGGATCTGGTCTTCGGTTACGAGCCTCGTCACCTCTACGATCTCGGCGGCAACACCGGCAAGTGGGCCCTCTCGTGCGCGCGGCGCAATCCCGAGCTGGAAGTGACCATCCTCGATCTGCCGGAGCAGATCGCCATGGCCGACGAGCAGATCCGCGAGGCCGGGCTGGCAGGTCAGGTCCGGGGTTATCCGGTCAACCTGCTTGAAGAGCGCCAGCTTCCCGGTGAAGCGGATATCTGGTGGATGAGCCAGTTTCTCGACTGCTTCGGCCACGACGAGATCGTCGCGCTGCTGCGGCGCATCCGTCGCAGCATGAAGCCGGGGGCGCGCCTGTGCATCCTGGAGCTGTTTTGGGATCGGCAACCGTTCGAGGCGGCGAGCTTCAGTCTCAATGCCACCTCCCTCTACTTCACCTGCCTGGCCAATGGCAACAGTCGCTTCTATCACTCGAAGGAGCTGTACCAGTGTCTGCGGGAGGCGGAGTTCCATGTGGAGGCCGATCACGACATATCGGGACCGGGCCATACGCTGCTGGTTGCGACGCCGCTGTGAAGCGGGTAAACAATAGAGCGTAACTGACTGCATGGAGCCATGATGAAATACCTGCTGCTGATTGCCGCCGTGTTGCTGGCGGGCTGCGCCGAGTTGAAGGGGGCGGGGCGTACAATAGGCCATACGACCCGTGATGTGACCCGCGAGATAGGCCATACCACGCGGGATGTGACCCGGGAGATAGGTCATGGCACGCGCGATGCGGTCAAAGGGATTGGCAACGAGATCCAGAACCAGTAAGACAAGAAGGGCCCGCGGGCCCTTCTGTCATTGGGGAGCCTGATTTACAGGGCGGCGGCGATGCGCGCCCCTAGGGCGGCATTGTTCAGCACCAGCTGGATGTTGGCCGAAAGCGAGTTACCGCCGGTCAGTTCGCAGACCCGGGCCAGCAGGAAGGGGGTCGAGGCCTTGCCCTTGATCCCCTGCTCCTCCGCCTCACTCAGAGCCTGAGCGATGGCGGCATCGATGTCGGCCCTGGGCATGGCATGCTCGGCCGGAATGGGGTTGGCCACCACGGCGCCGCCAGCCAGCCCCAGCTCCCATTTCAGACGCAGCGCCTCGGCAATGGCCGCCGGAGTATCGAGCCGGTAATCCACCTTGAAGCCGCTCTCGCGGGTGTAGAAGGCGGGCAGCTCCTCGCTCTGGTAGCCGATGACGGGCACCCCTTGCGTCTCCAGATACTCCAGGGTCAGGCCGATGTCGAGAATCGACTTGGCACCGGCGCAGACGACGGCGACGGGCGTTTGCGCCAGCTCCTGCAGATCTGCCGAGATGTCGAAGGTCTCGGGCGCGCCGCGATGCACCCCGCCGATGCCACCGGTGGCAAACACTCGGATCCCCGCCATGGCGGCGATGATCATGGTCGAGGCGACCGTGGTGGCCCCCATCCCCTTGCGTGCCAGCACGAAGGGAATATCGCGTCGGCTGCATTTGGTGACGGCGTGGCCGGCGCGGCCCAGCGCCTCCAGGGCGTCCCCATCCAGTCCCACCTTGAGGCGACCATCCATGATGGCGATGGTGGCCGGTACGGCGCCGTTGTCGCGTACCACCTGCTCGACCCGGCGGGCCGTCTCCACGTTCTGCGGATAGGGCATGCCGTGGGAGATGATGGTGGATTCGAGGGCCACCACAGGTTTGCCTGCGGCCAGAGCGGCGGCGATTTCCGGCTGGATATCAAGGTATGCGTTCAGCATGAGTACTCCTCCAGTATGCGGTCAACGGCGGTCTTGGAGAGACCGGAATAAACGGTATCGGAACAATTGACGGTGAGGGCGGCGCAGCCCAGGGCGAAGCGGGCCGTGCTGGCGATGTCGTGCCCCTGCAGCCAGGCGTGGGCCAGACCGGCCATGAAGGCATCTCCACCGCCGGTAACATTGAGCACCGGGCTGCCGAGTACCGGCAGATGGCCCTGCAGCTCGCCGTCGCTGTAGAAGATCCCCTGATCCCCCAGGCTCAGAAACAGCCGCTGCACCCCGGCACGGTGGAACCAGGCGGCGGCCATGGACCAGGTCTCGGGTCCGGCGATGGTCATGCCGCACAGCTTCTCCGCCTCGCTACGATTGGGTTTGAGGGTATGGATCCGGCCGAGCCAGGGGCGAATTTTTTCCACCTTGGCCACCGAGACGGTGTCGACGAAGATGGCGTGCTCCCCCTGGCGCTCGAACAGCCAGTCGAGGGTGTGGATGGCCAGGTTGGTATCCAGTACCCAGAGCCGGGCGCCGGCGAGAAATCCGGCCAGGGGGGTGAGCCTTGCGGGGGTGAGCTGATCGATGATCGCCATGTCATTGATGGCGCAGCTCATCTCGCCGCTGCCGTCGTGCAGGCTGAGATAGCAGGAGGTGGCATGGCCGTCCAATACCTGGGTCTGGCGCACATCGACCCCCGCCTTCTGGCTCACCTCGAGTAGGTGATGGCCATATTGATCGTTGCCCACCGCGGTCAGCAGCCGGGTATCGGTACCGAGCCTGGCCAGGTTTTCGGCGATGTTGCGCCCCACGCCGCCGGCGGAGGTACGCACCTTGCCTGGGTTGGAGTCGCCAATCAGCAGCTGGCCATGGCTGGTGCCGCAGATATCCATGTTGGCACCGCCGACCACCACCACGTAGGGGCCTTCCCGCAGCACATAGCCTCTACCCTGTACATATCCCTGGCGGATCAGGCTGGAGATATGGCTGGCCAGCGCCGAGCGGCTGATGCCGAGGCGATCAGCCAGCTCCTGCTGGGGGATCATGGGGTCCTGGCGCAGCAGGACGAGGATCTCTTGTTCACGCTCCGTCATAGACAAACATCCATTTACAAACGTTTGTCTATTATTTCCATTCGCTCTTTTCGCGCCATCGCAGCGTGTGGAAAGTGTCGGCGAGCGCACAAAAAATCGTCATTGGGTTAGCGGGCGTTGCCGACGCGGTCGGAAGGCGCACTTTTTACGGGTCGGGTGCGCCATTGCTGCTTATAATGCCGGCCGCAAAGAGGAGAAGAGATGATGGTGAAACGTTCGTTCTGCTGTGTGGGGCTGGTCAATCCCAAGTCACCGGAAAATGTGGGCTCGGTGATGCGGGCGGCGGGTTGCTACGGGGTGGATGAGGTCTATTACACCGGCCATCGCTTTGAGTTGGCGCGCCGGTTTGCCACCGATACCAAGCAAATGGTGGACAAGATCCCGTTACTGGGGGTCGATGATCTGCTGGCCTTTATCCCCGAGGACTGTGTGCCCGTGGTGGTGGATCTTATCGAAGGGGCCACACCGCTTCCGGAATACCAGCATCCCGAGCGGGCTTTCTACATCTTCGGACCCGAGGATGGCACCCTGGACCCCGCCCTCTATGGTGTGGTCAGGGATGTGGTGTATGTGCCGACCCGGGGCTGCATGAATCTGGCCGCATCGGTCAATGTGATCCTCTATGACCGCCTGGCCAAGCAGCACAGGGCTGACTAGGGGATAACCGTGTCTCGCCTTGATGTCATCGGGGAGCGGCCTGCTTTTCCAGCTCCTTGATGAATCCCTGATAGTAGTCATAGAGATGGTTGTGGCGATAGATATCGGCCAGCGTGCCCTGACGGATCAGGGAGGCCATGTCTTGATCCCAGATCCGCTGCAGCTTCGCCCCCTCTGCGGTATCGGAAAAAATGGGGTAGGTGGGGATCCAGCGCAGAAAGGTCCGGTACAGACCGGTGGGGAGTTCACCGTCGGGATAGAGCACTCCGGCCGTCAGGAAGTAGCGATAGCGCCCCTTGTTCAACAGCTGCAGGGCCACCTCGTCACTGTCTATCTCGTGCCACTTCATGGTGACCGGGATGTATTTGTCCAGCGCCCAGCCCCGTCGCCATAACACATGCTGCCCCAGCAGGCTGGATTCTCCCCGCCACTGGGGTTGCCACTGCTTGAGCATGATCACCGTCAGATCATCGGCAGAGGCGGGAAAATATGGCTGCCTCACTCCGCGCACTTCGTCAAGATAGACCCCCATCGCCATGTCCCCCCCTTTTTTGGCGATCAAGGCCAGGGAGCGCTTGTAGGGCACAATATGGTGGATCACCCGGTAACCATGGGGTTGGTAGATGGTGCGCACCAGCTCGAGATAGACCCCCTTGCCATCCGCTTGGCAGAAGCCGGGCCAGTCATCGCAATAGACATGAAGGGACGCTGCGCGGCCGCCAAAAGAGGCGCACAGGCAACAGAGCAACAGAAAACCGATACGCAGTAGAGTCAGAACAGGCTCCATGGTGACAAGCGAGTCATGCTGAGCCTTTACTTTATACCAAGGTATGGGTAGCGGCTATGCGCAGAAAAACTCGGATGCTCATTTTGCGACAGGGTCGAGGGTTCTTTTTCAAGTAGTTGTTATGATGGGGTTAAAGATTCAATAGTGACCCAACAACAGAAGAGGAGACTGCTTATGTCATCGATCAAGACGCTGCTCTGCCCCGTCGATTTTTCCCACATGTCTCAAGCGGTACTCGACTACGCCGTCTTCATGGCCCAGACCCATCAGGCCCAGCTCAAGCTGATCCACGTGGTCGATCAACTGCACGGCTTCGACAGTTACAAGATCCTGCACATGACGGCCATCGAGATTACCCATGAGATGGAGCGTCAGGCCAGAACCCAGCTCAAGGAACTGATAGCGACGCTGCCCATTCCCGCGACCTTCGATATCCGTTTTGGCCGGGCGGCAGACGAGATCGTCATCCAGGCAAAAGAGGATGAGGTGGACTTGATCGTCATGGGCAGCCATGGCCGCTCGGGGATCACCCATCTGCTGGTGGGCAGCGTGGCTGAATCCGTGGTGCGTCATGCCCCTTGCCCCGTGCTGGTGGTGCGCAAATAGGGCGTTGCGCTGATGGGATGATCAGGGCCGGCGTTTGCCGGCCCTTTTTGTTGCCTCAACCATGGGCGTAGATGACGCTGCCCCCCTTGATAGCGTCAATGATAGCCCTGGCCTGCTCCTTGGGCAGGGCGGGGCATCCCCAGCTGCGACCCAATTTGTTGTGCTTGCGCAGATGGGAAGGGCTGGCGTAGGCCGCGCCATGCACTACGATGGCCCGTTTGCGGGCATTGCCATTGAGGGCCGGGGTCAGGCCATCGAGGCGTAACGAGTAGCCATGCTTGCCCTGATAGGTTTCCGCGGTACGGTAGACCCCGAGGGAGCTCTTCAGGGAATTGGGCTGATTGGAGAATTGACGGGCGGCCAGCTCGCCGGAGTTGCGGCCATGGCTGACCCAGGTGTGATAGAGCAGCTTGTGCCGTTTCATGTCGATGACAAACAGGCGGCGCAAGGTAGAAGGTTGGCTGTAATCGATGATGGTAAGGATGGGTTTTTGCTTGTGGCGTACGCTCTGGTAACCGTAAAGCGCCTTGCGAAACGTCTCCCTGTCCAGCTTGCCTGCCAGTCCCAGCTGGCGGTAGAGCGTCTGATCCCAGCTTGCATGAGCCTGGTTGTCCAGGCTGATGGCGACCAGCAGCAGTGGCAACAGCAGCCACGCCAGCCAGTGTTTGTGTCGGGCGTATTCTCTCATCCGTGAATTACCTCGCTATTCCCGGCCGTCCAGGCTTTCGCAGATAGTCCGTTATCCGCTCGATAGTTATATGCAAGGTATTGAAAGGGCGCAATAAAAAAACCGGCCGCAGAGCGGCCGGAAAGAAATTCATACAATAGGCATTGCTTTCACAGGGGGTAACACACTTCCAATTGCTTAGAAGTTGTATTGCAGGGCAACAGCGACGATGTCGTCGGTGTTCTGGCCCAGCTTGCTGGTGCTGGAACCGTTTTCTTCGTCCAGCAGGTTCAGCTTGTAATCAACATAGGCGTTGAAGTTGTCGGTGAAGTAGTACCAGGCACCGATGGAAACGTACTCGGTGTAGGTGTCATCGATACCGCGTGCATCATCTTTCACGTCGGTGCGCAGGTAAGCCAGAGACGGCTTGAACTTGCCGATGGTGTACTGGGCAACGGCTTCGTAACCGTCATGCTTCTCGGCGTAGCCGTTGTAGCCATTGCCGATGAACATGTAGTCTTCACCGTGGGCATAGGTAGCAGCCAGGTAGAGGTCGCCAGTTGCGTACTTGACGCCGACACCCATCAACTTGGCATCGTCGTTGCCGCCGAAGGCTGCATAACGGGACTGCTCGTCAGTCTTGCCGGCCTGGTTGTAGGCAGCAGACAGACCCAGACCCATATCGAAATCGTAGGAGGCCGCTACGGCGAAGCCTTCAGCAGAACCTTTGGTGTTCCAGCTGTTGCCGGTGTAGGCGTTGCCGCTGTAGCTCTGCTCAATGGCGCTGCGACCGGAGTTCTGCGGATCATTGTTGCCGGTGAACTGGGCACCCAGGGTCAGACCATTGTAGGTGTACAGGTACTGGGCCAGACCGTTGGTACGACCGGTACCGAATACTTCGGTGCCTTTGCCTAGGCCGTCACCACCCCATTCGGGCAGTACGTCGGTGTAGTCGTTAACGATGCGGAACAGACCGTCCTGACGGCCGTAGCTGAAGGCACCGAAACGATCGTGCTTGATGCCGGCGTAGGCATAACGCAGTTCGTCGTTGTCAGAACCGGAGGTAGGCAGGTTGTACTCGACAAAACCGAAAGCCTTCATTTCCGGGGCAATCTTGGTTTCACCGCTCATGTTTACACGGAAGTAGCTGGCGTCGCCTTCGGAACTGTCGTCATCAGTGCCGTAGTACATGCCCTGAGCACGACCACCGATGTCCAGTTTGGTGTCGTTCTGGTTGTATACGGTTGCGGCATTGGCACCACCGGCCAGCAACAGGCTGGAGATGGCAAGAGTCAGTGCAGACTTTTTCATAATGCTTATTCCTCTGTAATAAGACTTCCGAACCTGTTTCTCGGTTCTATTGGATCGGAGGGGCTCCGATACCCACAAGGTAGGAGTCGAAACCTTGACTGGCGCTGAATGCATCAATGCTTAATTAACCTTGGGGCATCCGCTACGACAGTTAATTTCTTGCGATTAAAAAAGTAGCATAAAAAATTAACTTAATTTTATTCAATGGGTTAATTGGTGAGGATGAGTGCGCAGGGATGTGGATGTGAGCCAATAGTATCCCGTAAACCGGAAGTGGCAGGTTGTGAGGCCGATCACACAGGAGATCGCGGCAAAACAGGGAGGTGAGGGAAAAACAGAGGGGCGAATGGAGCGCCCCTCGGGAAGATCAGCAGGGTTTTTGCCACAGGGTGAGCAACAGATCCTGCTCCAGCAGATCCGGCCCCTGATGGGTGAAGGCGTGACGTTGTTCGCCATTGGCTCGCCAGCCGAGGCGACTGGTTTCCAGAATAAAGGTGCGCAGGGCCTGATCCATGGTCATGGCGAACTGGCAACGATCCTGCCCCACCAGATCGAGGCCGGTGAGAGATGGCCAGCTCAAGGGGTGTTCCATGCTCACCGGATTGAGACTGACTCTCAGCTGCCACTGGTGGCGAGGTCCGGGTTGCAGATAGAGCAGATAACCGCCCGGTGCCAGCCAGCTGACCAGTTGCTCTGTCTTGACCTTGAGATCGTTGACCAGCAATACCTGGGCAGTGCCGGGCTGCAGGGGCGCACGGACCGGATCGGCGATGACGAACTGGCCCTCCGGCTGGGCCTTGCTGGCGGCGAAGATGGTGTTCTTGGCGATATCGACGCCGCCAAATTGCCAGCCGGGCAGCCGCTCGGCCAGTGCGCGGCAGTAGTAGCCTTCGCCGCAGCCTAGGTGGATCAGCTCATGGACGCCGAGTGGGGCGAGCAAGGCGGCCATCGCCTCGATGAGTGGCAATTGGTGTCCCTGTTCCAGAAAATGGCGCTTGGCACGCATCAGGGCGCGGCTGTCGCTGTCCTTGGGATTCTTCTTGCCGGGGATGAGATCCAGATAGCCTTCCGGTGCAGGATCGAAGTGGTGCTTGTTGGCGCAGTAGACCCCACGAGAGACTTCGTGAAGATGCAGGGGGCTGCGGCAACGGGGACATTGAAGATGCATAAAAACTCTCCTGGCTGATGCCATGAAAGGGGAAGGGCGTTCGGGATTATAGGGGAGCGGATCGAAAAAGGCTGCCGTGGCAGCCTTTTTTATCCGGTAGCCGGTATCGGGTCGATCAGCGGGTGCCGAAGACCACGATAGTCTTGCCGTGGGCGGAGATGAGCTCCTGCTCTTCCAGCATCTTGAGGATGCGGCCGACGGTTTCGCGGGAGCAGCCGACGATCTGTCCGATCTCCTGACGGGTGATCTTGATCTGCATGCCATCCGGGTGGGTCATGGCATCCGGCTGTTTGGCCAGGTTGAGCAGGGTCTGGGCGATCCGGCCGGTCACATCCAGGAAGGCGAGGTTGCCGACTTTCTGGCTGGTATGTTGCAAACGCTTGGCCATCTGGCCGGAGAGGCGCATCAGGATATCCGGGTTGACCTGGATCAGCTGGCGGAACTTCTTGTAGGAGATCTCTGCGACTTCGCAGGAGCCCTTGGCACGAACCCAGGCGGAACGCTCAGGATTCTCGTTCTCCTCGAACATCCCCATCTCGCCCAGGAAGTCGCCCTGGTTCAGGTAGGAGAGGATCATCTCTTTGCCCTCATCGTCCTTGATCAAGACGGCCACAGTGCCCTTGACGATGTAGTAGAGGGTTTCCGCTTTTTCACCCGCGTGGATCAGGGTGCTCTTGGCGGGATACTTATGAATGTGGCAGTGCGACAAGAACCATTCCAGGGTGGGATCGCTTTGCGGTTTGCCAATAACCATGAGAATTCCTCTGTAGTGTCTTTTTATGGACTTGTGCGTCCGGGCAAGCTGCCAACCTTGCCATTCCTTGTAGTGGTCGCAGTAGGATAAGAGCCTTTGTCTGTGCTGACAAGGCTTTGCGGGCTTTTGAGGATCCCTTGGAGTCATGCCTGCTGCGCCGTTCGCGTCATTCTAGGGAAGATGAGTGGGGGATATGTTGATTTTGATCTATTTCCATTCCAACTCATCCGTTACGGCGTCGGTATGGGCACAAGGGTGCCGAACGGAGGGGGAGTGGGGTATGCTATGGACATCATGAGCATAATGACAATACGAGGATGCGTGAGATGAAAGCCAAGGTCAGCTGGGTAGAGGGCATGAAATTTACAGGGGAGAGCGAGTCCGGCCACAAGGTGGTGCTGGATGGTGCCAACCCTGGTGAAGGGGCAAGCCCGATGGAGATGATCCTGCTGGCGGTCGGTGGTTGCAGCTCCATCGACGTGGTCTCCATCCTGGAGAAGGCGCGTCAGTCTGTGACCGCCTGCCATGTGGAACTGGCCGGCGAGCGGGCAGATTCGGTGCCACGGGTTTTTGAAAAGATCCACCTGCACTTTGTCGTCACCGGCAAGGGGCTGGCCGAAAAACAGGTGGCCCGCGCGGTGGATCTGTCGATGGAAAAATACTGTTCCGTTTCCCTGATGTTGGAAAAAGCGGTACAAATTACTCACAGTTATCAAATTCTTGAAGCCTGATAACCCGAGCGTTGTTTCGTTGATAACGCCACGACATAAGGAAAGTGCAATGAAAAAAATGATCGTTCTGCTTCCTCTGTTGGGTCTGGCGGCGTGCAGCAGCCCGCAACCTACCCAGTACCAGTACAGCCAGTACCAGTGCGGGGAGGTGATGCTGGCCGTCACCTATGATCCCCAGGCTGACATGGTGCAATTCCCCTATGGTGGGCTCTATTACAAGCTGGATCGGGTGGAGTCACAATCAGGCGAGAAATACTCGGACAGTGTGACCACTTTCATGAAGCAGGACAAACAGGCCACGTTGGTACAGAAGAATGTCACCCAGCTGACCTGCACCCTGCAGTAAGCATAAGGTCTCGCTCCATGACCTGAGTCTGTTGCCGATGTCGTGGTGATATCGGGGTCAAAAAAGGGCGGCTTGCCAGAGACAAGCCGCCCTTTTGCATCTGTGCCGAACCCGGGTCAGTGGCCGGGCACCGAGGAGAGCAGTTCGGCGGCCAACTGCTGGCTCAGTTGCTGGCGCTGGCTATCGGCAATGGCGACATCGCTGGCCAGGGAGATGGCGCTGCTCCAGACCGCCTGCTGGGTGCGCCGATCGAGCAGTACGATGGCCAAGGTGCCTTTGCGCTCACCGGCCTTGGTCTGCAATCCCGGCGTCATGCCAAGGCGTGCGAAGATCTGGCCATCGCTGACATCTTTTTCACCCGCGACGCCGATGGCAACCCAGAGATCCGCCTCATCGAGGGGCACGCTCTGCCACCCTTTGCCATTGAGCTGCTGGCTGACCGCCTGCTGCAGGGGATCTAGCCACCCTTCGGCATGGGCCCCGGCAAACTGGAACTGTTCGGCCAGGGCGTAGCGCGGTGTCGCGCCGAATGACCAGTCACTGGCCGGCCGAACCACCATGGTGCCCGCCTCGACGGTCGGCGCAGCCGGACCCGTGCTGCAGCCACCCAGCAGGGCCGCCAATCCCACAGAGATAAACGCTAACCGCATCATAAACTCCTTGGCTCAGGTGATCTTGCCGGTTTCGATCAGTTGCTGGATGAGGGGACGCAGGATCAGCTCCATCGCAAAACCCATCTTGCCGCCCGGTACGACGATGGTATTCATGCGTGACATGAAAGAGCCATCGATCATCGACAGCAGGTAGGGGAAATCCACCTGCTTGATGCCGCGAAACCGTATCACCAGCATACTCTCGTCCAGACTCGGGATCACCTTGGCACTGAAGGGGTTGGAGGTGTCCACCGTCGGCACCCGCTGGAAGTTGATGTGGGTGCGTGAGAACTGGGGGGTGATGAAGTTGATGTAGTCATCCATGGAACGGACGATGGAGTCGGTCACCGCCTCGCGGGAGTGCCCGCGCTCCGAAGTGTCGCGGATGAGCTTCTGGATCCACTCCAGGTTGACGATGGGCACCACGCCGATGAGCAGGTCCACGTGGCGGGCCACGTTGTGCTCGTCGGTGACCACGCCGCCGTGCAACCCCTCATAAAACAACAGATCGGTCTCGCTCGGCAGATGCTGCCAGGGGGTGAAGGTACCCGGCATCTGGTTGAAGGGGACCGCCTCGTCGAAGCTGTGCAGATAACGACGATACTGGCCGCTGCCTTGCTGGCCGTACTCCTGGAAAAACGACTCCAGCAGGCCGAAGTCGTTGGCTTCCGGGCCGAAATAGCTGATATGGCGCCCCTGTTCGCGCGCCTTGCGGATCGCCACATCCATCTCCGGTCGGGTGTAGCGATGAAAACTGTCCCCCTCCACCACGGCCGCGTTGTAACCCAGTTGATGAAACATGGAACGAAAGGCGATGGTGGAGGTGGAGGTGCCGGCTCCGGACGAACCGGTAACCGCAATAATGGGATGCTTGGCCGACATAGAATGCTCTCTTCCTTGGGAGTTCCGTTATAAAGGCAGGCTTCGTGCCCGGTCAAGCCGACTCGATGAAGCGATCCTTGGGCACTATGTTGACCGACTCGTGCAACTCGCTGTAGACGATGACGGCGGAGCCTTGCTGCAACTGGGCTTTGACGGTCTCGACCTTGCGGGCGAGGGGCACATCCTGCTCGCCATATTCGGTGCCTTCCTGCAGTACGAAATGTTCGATGAGATTGGTCAGGGTTTCGCTATCCAGCTCTTGCCAGGGGATGATCATCGGTAAGTCTCACAACAAAAAAAGGGCTGTCGGGTCATTGTTATGCCCGCTTGCCCGAGTGCAACTTCTTTTTACGCCTTACGGGTACTCTAGCGGGTGCTAAAGCGTCACCTGGCGATGGCTCGGAATGTGCAACCGGGCAAATGCAAAAGGGGTCAGTTTGGTGTGGCCGCCTGGGCTTGCTCGGTTATCCAGCGGCTGATCCGCTCATCCAGCCAGAATCTGGGTCGCCAGGGCGTGCCGTGCAGGAATCCCACATGGCCGCCACGCTGGCTGAGCTCATAGCGCACCATGGGGTTGAGCTGTTCGGGGCGCGGGATCACCGCTTGCGACATGAAGGGATCGTCGGCGGCGTGGATGATCAGCGTCGGGATCGGGATCTGTCGCAGCAGGGGCAGACCGGAGCAGCTCTGGTAGTAGTGGCCGGCGTTGGTGAAACCATGGAGCGGGGCGGTGACCTGCTCGTCAAAGTCGCGCAGGGTGGCAATGCTTCGCACCTGCTGTGGTTGCCAGCGCTCGCCCGCTTTCTGTTGCTGGTGGATCTTGTTTAACAGGTTGCGGCGCATGGTGCGCAGCAGATAGTTCTGATAGACCTTGGAGAAACCCTGGTTGACCCGGTTGGCACAGCTTTCCAGCTGCAAGGGGGCCGAAATTACCACGGCCGCTGTCAGTGCCGCCGGACAGGCGCGAGCCAGCAGATTGACCAGCATGTTGCCACCCAGCGAAAAGCCGATGGCAATCAAGGGTTTGCCCGGAAAGCGTCGGCTCAGCTCGGCAATCACTTCCAGCGCATCGCCGATGGCCCCCGAGTGATAGGCCTGCAGGTGGCGATTGGGCTCGCCGCTGCAACCCCGAAAGTGCATCAGCACCGCCTCTCTCCCTTCCTGCTGCAGGTGGCCAAACAATCCCTTGGCGTAGTGGGAGTGAATGCTTCCCTCCAGGCCATGGAACACCACCACCAGCGGCTGGGCATCCTGGGCAATTTCCCCGTTCCATGCGAGGTCGACGAAATCCCCGTCCGTCAGTTCAAACCGCTCGGCCACGAAGCGGGCCGGGGTCCGGCGCAGCCACTTTGGCAATATGGTTTGCAGATGGGGGTTGCAGGCCCACCAGGGGGCCTGAAAGTAACTCTCGGTCAACATGGGTCTGCCGGTTCCGGTTGTAACGGCGGGAAGTGTCCTCCCCGCCTCTGGGGTCAGTGCTGCAGGCGGTCGTGGTGCTCGGCACCGCGCAGCATGGCCTGGATCAGCTCGTTGGCCTCGAACTTGGTCAGCGCTTCGTGAGCCCCCACCTGATGGGCTCGCTCCACACTGATCTCGCTGGAGAGGGAGGTGTGCAGGATGATGTAGGCGCCCGCCAGCTTGCTGTCGCTCTGCACCTCGAAGGCCAGCTCATAACCATCGAGCCCCGGCATCTCGATATCGCTTACCAGGATATCGATGGGGGTCTGCTGGCCAGCTCTCTCCTGCATCAGGGTCAGCGCATCCTTGCCGTTGGTGCAGACTTCGTAGGGGATATTGATGTAATCGAGTGCCGCCATCAGCTGGCGGCGGGCGACGGAGGAGTCATCCACCAGCAGGATCCGCATCGGCTTGATCCGCTCCCGCTGCACGTCGGTCAGCACCGGATAGAGGTGGCTGGGATCGTCAGGGTAGACCCGTGACAGGATCAGCTCCACGTCCAGCAGCTGGATCAGCTGGCCGTTGACCCGGGTTACCCCGGTCACGAAGACGTTGTGACCGAGGGCTGCAGGCGGCGGGGCGATATCGCGCCAGTTGCACTCGGTGATCTTGTCGATGCCGCGCACCAGAAAGCCCACCAGGGTGCGGCGACAGTCGGTGATGATGATGAAGCAGTGTTGCATCTCTTCGCGCTGGATGGGGCGATACCCCACCGCCATGGCCATGTCGATCACCGGAATGGTAGTGCCACGCATATTGGCTGCTCCCAGCACGGTCGGGTGGGACTGGGGCAGCGCGGTCAGCTGGGTATAAGGCACTATCTCCTTTACCTTGAGGGTGCCGATGGCGAAGGATTGGTTGGCTGAGAGATGAAACAGCAACATGCCCTGGGATTGATTGGCTTTGCTCGTCATGGCAGATGTCCTGTTGGTCGAAACGTTGGCCGTCACTTATGGTTCCAGCATAAAGGATAAGAGGGGAGATGGTCCTCTCTTGTTAACGACCGGCGGCTAAAAAACTGGACTCGCCTGGCCGTTTTTCTTCGCTGGTGGGGGAGGGCGCTTATTGCCCCTCGCCCGGTGTCACGCCCCAGCGCTGACAAGCCTGTTGCAGCGTCGCTTCATCGGGATAGCCCAGTTTTCCGGCAACCTGGGCTGCCTTGCTGCCCCCCTTGAGCAGTCTGAGGGCCTGCAGCAGTTGCCACTGCTGTTGCAGGGCATCGCCCGGGACTGGCGCATCGGCCCGCTCGGCCCACTTTTGCAGCGCATCGGGATGACCGCTGGCGATGGCCTGCCAGTCCGCTTGCAGGGTTTCATTCCCCTGCTGACTGATGGGGCACTGTTGCACCTCATCGAGAATGACCTGCAGCCGGTGGCCATAGGCCCCCTGCCAATCCTGTGGCCGCTGCCATTGAGCCAGCGAATCGAGCAGGGCATCGAGCAGCGGCGAGGCTTGCAGCCAGCCGGCCTGCCCGGGTTGCGGCGCTCGCAGGGAGACGCTCAGCAGGTCGTAATCGCAATCCGCCAGCGGGCTGAAGGCGGCCAGAGCATCGGCACAGAGCCAGAAACAGCGGCCGGCCGGGAGCAACAGCTCATGCTGACCGAGTCTTAGCAGCGCGGCTCCTCTGGTCACCCGCAACAGCTGCCCGACCGGGGTACGTTTGCGATGACCGGCTTGCAGGCCCTGGCTGGAAAAATGGTGGTACTCGATGGCGTGATGCATGTAAAAACCCTGATATGATGCTGCCCGGAGGTAACAAAAATGGAAACCAGACGTAAAAAGCGCTTCATTGCCGGTGCAGTCTGCCCAGCGTGCGGCAAGATGGACAACATGATGCTGTATCTGGAGCATGGAGTCGAGAAGGTGACCTGCGTCTCCTGCGGCGATACCCAGGTGCAGACGCCGGCCGAGGTCGATGAGATGACCCGGGAGGCCGAAGAGGTGATCGGGGTATTCCGCCCCTGACGGGGTAACGGGATTGGGTGAGGAGCGTCACTTCGATCCCGTTGTCGCTTTTTTCAACACCCGCTGGCAGGGTCCGCCATAGGCGTGGCCCGCTTTTTAGGGTATTCTGAGCCCGTTTTTTTCTATCCGCAGGATCCTGACATGAAAGTAGCTCCTCTGAGCGTGGTTACGCTGGAATACACAGTCACCGACGAGCACGGTGAAGTCATCGACAGCACTGTCGGCAAAGAGCCGCTGGTGTATCTGCACGGTACCCGCTATCTGGTTTCCGGCCTCGAAGCCGAGCTGGAAGGTCGCGCGGTAGGTGACGCCTTCGAAGTGACCCTGACCCCGAGCCAGGCCTACGGCGAATATGACGAGTCTCTGGTGCAGGAAGTGCCGGGCGAGCTGTTCGACGGTATGGAAGTCTCCGAAGGGGATACTTTTGTGGCCGAGACCGATGACGGCCACCGCCCGGTGACCGTGGTTGAAGTGTCCGAGTCCTTCGTCAAGGTGGATGGCAACCATCCCCTGGCTGGCGTGACTCTGGGCTTCAAGGTCGAGATCAAAGACGTGCGTGCCGCCACCGCCGAAGAGCTGGCTCACGGTCACGTTCACGGTGCTGGTGGTTGCGGCCACGATCATGGTCATGATCATGACCACGATCACGGTGGCTGCTGTGGTGGTGGCCATCACCATCATGAAGAAGAGCATGGCCATGGCGGTTGCTGCGGCGGTGCCGGCCACGGTCACGACCACGGCCATGATCACGGTGACGACCACGGTCACGGCGGCTGCTGCGGTGGCGGCGGTTGCGGTGGCAAGGGCCATCACCACTGATCCGGGCTCGACCCGAGATAAAAAAACCCGCGCCTGGCGCGGGTTTTTTTATGAACTGGTGGCTGGCGTCACCGGATCAGTAGTGAGGGGGAGGCGTCTCTTCGGACATGCTGGCAATCTGGCTCGGCTGCACGCTCTTGAGCTTGTCCACCAGCAGCTGGATCTGATGCTTGAGCCGATCCAGCTCGCGCCCCTGGGTGGTGACCTCGTCGTTGAGCAGCTCTATGGTGTATTCCGCATAGGCAAGACGGGTTTCCAGGGTTTCGATGCGATCGTTTACTTGCTGACTCATGGGCCTTCGGGTCCTTACTTGATTGTCCAGATTTCGGCCAGACCACTGGAGCTGGCGCTGACAAGGTGGCTATTGTCGCGCAAAGCCACGCCGTAGACCACAGCGCTGGGCGGTTTTGCCTTGGGGTAGGGGGCGACGCGCCAGCTCTGCAGCAAGGTACCATCGCTCACCCGCCACAGGGAGAGCTGACGGGACGGGGCTCCAGTGATGAGCCATTTGCCGTCGTTGGCGAAGCGAGCGCTGCTGTAAACCTCGAAGCGGTGATCAAACTGCAGCCGGCTCACCTCTTTACCTGTTTTCAGATCCCAGATGCTGGCCTGACGGCTGTCGGCGGTGAAGGCGTAGCGGCCGCTGGGCTCCAGTCTGGCCATCACCACCCGGCCGCCGTGGTTGAAACGCCACACTACCTGGCCACTCTGGGTATCCCACAGATAGGCGCTGTAGTCGTTGCCACCGGTCAGGGCATAGCGGCCATTGGCGGAGAGATCCACCGTATTGATCTGCTCGGTATGCCCCAGGAATTGCAGGCGGCGCCCGCTCTGGGTGTCGACCACCTCCGCCTTGCCATCTTCCCGACCGATCAGCACCTGACGGCCATCTGCCGACAGGGCGATGTCCCTCAGCCTGGATTCAGGAAGGGAGTAGTAGCCTTGCGAATGCCCATTCTGGAGCGCCCAGATGGCGAAGGTATTTGACGTTGCGGTGACGGCGTGGTTATTGCCTTCGGCAAAACGGGTGATGAACACCAGGTTGTCCGGTGCGTCTGATTGCGTCCAGCGCCAGCGTTGGCGGTTTTGCTCAAGGTCCCATACCACGATACCCTGACTCAAGCTGGAGACGATGGCTTGCTTGCCATCGCTGGAGAGATCGGCGGTCAGCAGGCCTGTGCTGGCGAGGGTAATTTGCTGGTCTGGCCGGGCGCTTTGCTCGCAGCCAGTCAGCATCAAGCAGAGGCTTACCAGATAAATAGCACTTTTTAACATTTTTGCGGTCTCACGCTGTTGTTACCTGCAATCACGGCGTTAGTATAAGGCGCTTGTCACGATAAACCTCTCATTTCACGATGGAACCGAGAGCGGTATTTGAAGTTTGGAGAAACTGATGAATAAATTTCTGAAGGTGTCCCTGTTGGCTGCGGCGGTTGCCGTGAGTCTGACTGCTTGCCAAGACGAGAAGCCGGCGGCCAATACCGCCGAGGTGAAGGCAGAGGCCAGCAAGCCTGCAGAGGCGACCAAGGCTGAAGCCAAGAGCTTTGAAGAGCAATCCGGTTATGCGATTGGCCTCTCCATGGGGCGTTACATCGCCAACACCCTGGAGCGTCAACAAGAGCTCGGCATCAAGCTGGACAACGCCGTGATCCTGAAAGGGGTGACTGACGGTCTGGGCAAAGACGCCAAGATGACTGATGAAGAGATCCAGAAGGTCCTGCAGCAGTACGACGCCAAGATCAACGAGCTGACCAAGGCCAAGACCGAGAAAGATGCCGTTGAGAACCTGAAGAAGGGCGAAGCCTTCCTGGCTGACAACGCCAAGAAAGAGGGTGTGAAGACCACCGAATCCGGCCTGCAGTATCAGGTCGAGAAGATGGGCACAGGCGCCAAGCCGAAGGCCACCGATATCGTCAAGGTGCACTACACCGGCACCCTGACCGATGGCACCAAGTTTGACAGCTCCGTCGATCGTGGCGAGCCGGCGACCTTCCCGCTGAACCAGGTGATCCCGGGCTGGACCGAAGGGGTACAACTGATGCCTGTTGGCTCCAAGTTCAAGTTCTTCCTGCCGTCCAAGCTGGCCTATGGCGAGCACGGTGCAGGCACCATCCCGGCCAATGCCGTGCTGGTGTTTGACGTTGAACTGCTGGATATCGAGAAGCCGGCAGCAGCTGACGACGCTAAAAAGTAAGTTCATCTTGTGCAAAAACGGCTCCTTAGGGAGCCGTTTTTTCTTGTGTCTCTTCGGGATCCGCGGGATAACTGGAGGGGTGTCACCTTGGGTTTGCCCGAGAAAGGTTGCAAAATAAAAGCGCACAATCAATGACAAGGATGAATCCTGTGGCTGAAAACAAACCGCGTGTGCTGTTGGTGGAAGATACCCGGAGTCTGGCGGTCGTCTATGAGCAGTACCTGCGTCAGGATGGTTATGAGGTACTGTTGGCCGATTGTGGCCAGCAGGCGCTGGACCAGCTGATGGCGAGCCCCCCGCCCGTGGTGCTGCTCGATCTGGAGCTGCCGGACATGTCCGGCATGGACATTCTGCAGCAGATCACCGAACAGCAGCTGCCCTGCGCCGTGGTGGTGATCACCGCCCACGGTTCGGTGGACGTGGCGGTAGAGGCGATGCGCCTCGGCGCCTTTGACTTCCTGACTAAACCTTTTGACAGCAAGCGGCTGTGCGCCACGGCGCGCAACGCCCTGAAACACCAGCAACTGAGCTCGCTGGTGGCCCAGTACCGGGAAAACTTCGAGCGTCACTCCTTCGCCGGCTTCATCGGTGCCTCCATGCCGATGCAGGCTGTCTATCGCATCATAGAGAGTGCGGCCCCGAGCAAGGCCACCGTGTTCATCACAGGAGAGAGCGGTACCGGCAAGGAGGTGTGTGCCGAGGCTATTCACCAGTGCAGCCCTCGCCGCGATCAGCCCTTCATTGCACTCAACTGTGCCGCTATCCCCCACGATCTGATGGAGAGCGAGATCTTCGGCCACGTGAAGGGCTCCTTCACCGGCGCCCAGGGAGATCGCAAGGGGGCGGCGAGTCTTGCGGACGGCGGCACCCTGTTTCTGGACGAGCTCTGCGAGATGGATCTTGACCTGCAGAGCAAGCTCTTGCGTTTCATCCAGACCGGCACCCTGCAGCGCGTCGGCAGCAGCAAGCTGGAGACGGTGGATGTGCGCTTCGTCTGCGCCACCAACCGGGATCCGCTGGTGGAGGTGAAGGCGGGGCGTTTTCGCGAGGATCTCTACTACCGGTTGCACGTCATCCCCCTCTACCTGCCACCGCTGCGCGAGCGGGGGGAGGATATCCTGCTGCTGGCTCGCAGCCTGCTGCAGAGCTACGCCAAGGAAGAGAACAAGCGCTTCAAGGATTTCGATGCCCAGGCGGCGCGGGTGCTGCTCGATTACCCCTGGCCCGGCAACGTGCGCGAGCTGCAGAACGTGGTGCGCAACATAGTGGTGCTGAACGACAAGGATCAGGTGAGCCAGGATATTTTGCCGCCCCCGCTCAATGGCGGACGTTCCCTTAATGGTGCGGCCCCTGTGGCCCAGCCTGCTGTGGCCAGCGCGCCGGAGCGACCTGCCCATGGGCCGATCCGCCCGCTCTGGCTGGTGGAAAAAGAGGTGATAGAACAGGCCATCGCCAGTTGTGACGGCAACATTCCCAAGGCCGCCGCCCTGCTCGAGATCAGCCCCTCGACCATCTATCGCAAGAAGCAGGGGTGGGAAGAGGCCAATCTCGCCTGACGCAGGGGCGGCGCCAGGCCGCCCCTGCGTTGTCAAAGCTTGGCGAGCCGCTTGAGACGGGCGAGCCGCTCCCCCTCCTGGCGCTTGAACCACTCATCGCGCGACAGTAAAAACCAGGCGCGGGCGAAATATTCGGCCGCCGCCGGGTCGTCCAGCGCCAGCGCATTCTCCCCCAGCTCTTCGAATACATAGCCATCCTCGGGGGCGCCAGTGGCAGCCATGTCGGCCTGCAACTGCGTGAGCTCGGCCTGCGCCTGCTCGTGCAGCCCCTGGGCCCGGCTCAGGCGGGCCAGGCTCCAGCGGGCGATAAAAGCCTTGGCCGGGTTGTTATGCTGCTCGTGCCAGGCCAGGCATTTTTGCTGACACTGGCGAGCCTCTTCCAGGCGGCCCAGTTCAAACAGGGTCCAGCCCTGATTGTTGTAGAGGGGGGCGAGCCAGCCGCGCACCCGCTCATCCTGGCTGCGCTCGGCAAGCTCCATCGCGAGCTGATGCCAGCGGCTCTGCTCCTCCAGCGGGGCGGCGATGGCCACCATGTGGGCCGCATCGATGGCCAGATAGAGCTCCTTGTGTTTCAGCCCCTGTTGCCAGGCCTGTTCAAACAGCGTCCTGGCACTGGCCTTGTCGCCGGCGGAGTTGAAGGTGCGGCCGCGCTCCAGCAGGACGCGAAGACGGGCGCGCGGGGTGGCATCGGTGAGGCGGGGTTCTATCTCGTCGAGCAGCTGGTGCGCCTCGGCAAACTGGCGTTGCAGCGAATGGGTGCGGGCTATCTGGGTGAGCAGCTCCAGCTCGTACTGCAGGTCGGCGGCGGCGCGCGCCTCGGGCAGCAGAGCATGAAAACGCAGGGCACTGGCGGCGGGATCCTGATAATCCCACAGCGCCATGAAATCGGGCGGATTGTCCATTCGGCCTCCTTGCTGGCGATCCTGTCACCAAGATGCCTGTCGGCCATTGTTTGTACAAGGGGCGCCCGTCACAGAGCGCCCCTCGGGTCATATCGCCACAGCCGGTCTGTCAGTAGACCATGGCCAGGCTCATCAACATCAGGCCCAGAGCGGCGAAGGCGCCTTCCTTGATGGCGAGCCGGGGCACCAGCGCCTTGGGCAGGGCCGGGAACAGGCTGAGCGCAAATCCCAAACCTGGCATCAACCAGTGGAAGGCTGGATTGCGCAGGGTCGGATCGGCCGCGCCATTGATCACGATGAGCAGGATGAACAGGGTGAAGGCGGGCAGAATAAACCAGCGCACATTGCCGCTGGCCACCGCCCGTAGTGGCGAGATGCGATAGAGCAGCATGGTGACGAGAAACAGCACGAAGGGGGCGAGCAGGTAGAGCGGAGCCGGGTTCATAGCAGATGTCCTGAAAACGAGTGGCGGGATTTAATCAGCCCGGGGCGGCGATGACCAGCCATATGGGCCAGGGCTGTGAAGAAGATCCCAGGCAAAGGTTTGCAGCGCCGGGGTCAGCGCAGCCAGAGCCAGGCCGCGGCGAAGCCCAGCCAGCTTAGTACCAGCAACGCCCAGGGCAGGGGATGCTGGCGAGTCACTTCCACCAGTTCAAGCGACTCGTCCTGTTCATCGAGCTGGTTTTCACTCTGCTGTTGTCTGGCTTTGGCCTGCTGCTTCTTCTGGCGATTGGCTTCGCGGGCTCGCGCCTTCATCTGCTTTTTGTATTCATCTATGCCCTTCTGGATCCCCTGGGCGATCAGCTGGGTCTGCTCCTTGGTCTGCCCCGGCTTCTGGTTGGCGCGGGCAATCTTCATCGCCTCCTGCTGGGTTTCTGGGGAAATCTTGTCGTATTTGGCCATCTACTCTCTCCTCGGGCTCCGATGGGGTGGGAGAGTATGCCACAAAGGTGTGGCAAGAAGCGGCTTGCCATCCCCCGGTGCCGAATTTTGCGCGACCACTCATAAAAAGAGACGAAAAAACGGTGGAAATCCGGATGTTGAGCCAAGGATCACAATTAACGCATTTTGTGAGTCATTGATGAAAAATCGTCATCTGTTGTTTGTTATATTGGCGCCCGACCCGCCGGATCGGGTCATAAATAACAACATAATCAAGGTGATATGGATATGAATAAGAACTTCATCAGGGGCACCGTGGCGCTGGCCGTGCTGGCTGCCCTGACTGGCTGTAATTCCTCTGGCAATGACACCGTTGCCCCCTGCACTGAAAATGTCTGCAAGCTGACTGTTTTGCACACCAACGACACCCATGGCCGTTTCTGGCACAACACCGAGAACGAATATGGCATGGCGGCCCAGAAGACCCTGGTCGAGCGGCTGCGCGCCGAAGCCAGGGCCGCCGGCAGCGAGGTGCTGGTGCTCTCCGGGGGTGACGTCAACACAGGGGTGCCCGAGTCGGATCTGCAGGATGCCGAGCCCGATTTCGTCGCGATGAACAGCATTCGCTACGACGCCATGGCGGTGGGCAACCACGAGTTCGACAACCCCCTCGATGTGCTGGAGAAGCAGCGTGAGTGGGCCCGGTTCCCCATGCTGTCGGCCAACATCTACGACAAGGCCAGCGGCAAGCACTACTTCGACCCCTACAAGGTATTCAGGCTGGATAACGGCCTCAAGGTCGCGGTGATCGGCCTGACCACGGAAGACACCGCCCAGCTGGTCGACCCCAACAACGTGAAGACCCTGGAGTTTCGCGATCCCACCACCGAAGCGGCCCAACTGGGCAAGCAGATCCGTGACAAAAATGAGGCCAACCTGGTCTTCGCCATCACCCACATGGGCCACTATGCCGATGGCCAGCATGGCAGCAATGCCCCGGGTGATGTGGAGATGGCCCGCGCCCTGCCGGCAGGCACCCTGGACGCCATCATCGGTGGCCACTCCCAGAACCCGGTCTGCATGGAGCCGGGGACGGCGAACAAGTATGTCGACTTCAAACCGGGTGATGACTGCCTGCCGGATCAGCAGAACGGTACCTGGATCATGCAGGCCCACGAGTGGGGCAAGTATGTGGGTCGTGCCCAGTTTGACTACCAGAATGGCAAGCTGACCCTCACCAGCTATGAGCTGATCCCGGTCAACCTCGTCAAGCGCAATGCCAAGGGTGATCCCATCGACGCGACCGGCGCCGCCACCAAGGATCCGGCCAAGATGCAGTTCGTTCAGGACGAGATCACCAAGGATCCTGAACTCTACAACACCCTGCTCGGCTATCAGGAGAAAGGTCAGCAGGAGCTGAGCGTGGTGATCGGCTCCAGCGATGGCCTGCTGGTCGGCGATCGCGCCAGCGTGCGCAACATGCAGACCAATCTGGGGCGCCTGATCACGACCGCCACCTCCGGCAAGCTGGCCACCGACTTCGGTATCGTCAACTCCGGCGGCGTTCGGGACAGCATCCCGGCCGGCGATATCACCTATCGCAGCGTGCTGCTGGTGCACCCGTTCGGCAACACGGTCAACAAGGCCGTCATGAATGGCAGTGAGCTGGCCAGCTACCTGGGACAGGTTGCCACCAAGACTCGCAATACCGGCGGTTATGCCCAGTTTGGCGGCATCAACATGGCGGTGGATTGCCAGGCCAAGAGCGTGAACATCACCAGCATTGGTGGCAAGGCGTTCGATCCGGCGGCGATTTACAGCTTCGCCATTCCGAGCTTCAGCGCCGCCGGTGGCGATGGCTATCCCAAGATCGACACCATCAATGCCGGGCTGGTGGATGCGGCCGTGCTGAAGGAGTATATCGAGATCAAGAAGACCATCAATGTGGCTGACTATCAGCCTGCCGGTGAGGTGAGCTACCTGAACTCCACCTCTACCGACGGTTGCAACTGATCGACGTCAATCCCGAGGCAGAGTCATCGCCGTTACGCACAAAGGGCAGCCAGTGGCTGCCCTTTGTTATGGTAGGGTCTGCGCCTTTCGTGTCAGGCCGCGTCCCGAGGGACAGAGAGCAATAAAAAAGGCGACCCCAGGGTCGCCTCTTGATGCCGGTTTGCGCTGAAGCCAATGACGGCTTACAGCTGCTCGATACCGACGATATGCCAGGGGGCATTGTTCTTGGCCAGATCGCGCTCCAGGTGCCACACCTCTTTGATGTCTTCCTCGACCTGCTCCTGGCGATCCATGTAGCGGCCGCTGAAGCGTACGCTCACCTGGGCCCAGTCGCTGCCGTAGTCGGCACGCACCAGCTGGGTATCCACATACATCACCTCGGTGTGCTGCTCACCGGTCAGCTCGGCACGCTCGGCCTTGAGCTGCTCGAACAGCTCCGGGCTCACGTACTCGCGGATCTTCTCCAGATCGTTCTTGTTCCAGGCCTCTTGCAGGGTGCGGTAGTGGTCGCGGGCACCGGCAAGGAAGCCGTTCATGTCAAAGCCGGGTGGCAGGCGGAATGGCACATCGCTGTCGGCAAAGCCGGTGGCTTGCGGCGCGCTGTGGCTCTGCTCGAACTGCTGCGGGGCCGCCTGCTGAGCCTGATATCCAGCGTAGGCCGCTTGTTGCTGCTGTGGCGCCGCCATCTTGCCTTTGCGCAGGGCGCGGATCAGGAAAACGGCCCCCAAGGCCAGCAGGGCAATCAGCAGGAAGTCCATGCCCTGCATGCCTTCAAAGGCACCGCTGCCCAGCAGGTAGGCAAACAGACCGCCGGCCAGCAGGCCACCCAGCAGACCCCCCATCATGCCGCTCTTCTTCGGTGGAGTCTGGGCGTTCAGTGTCGGATTCTTGTTGTCGACCGGTTTGGCCGCAGGCTGGGCCGGCGCAGTTTTGTAACTTTTACCAAAGGATTTGCTGCCGCCAAACTTCTTGGCCTCGGCATGAGGTGCCCCCAGGCCAATGGCCAGGATCACGGCAAACAGGGTCAGCATCTTTTTCATTTTGACTCTTTTCACTCTCGTCTGTGGGTGGGGCATGCTCCGCATTGGCTAGCTCAGCAAGACGCATGGCAGGCTGCCTGTCCCTAAATGTGTCGCAGCTTGGGCCGATATGTACCATGATTGGCATGAATTATTCATGAACGAGTTGCCTGGCATCGGGCGTCAAGAATGGGAGCATGCAGCATGAAAAGCAGACGATTGAGTCGCAAGGAACGCAAACAGCGAAGCAAAACCAGAAGCAGCAAGGGGGAGCAGACCCTGGTCTGGCCCTTCATGATGGTGTGAATTAGCCAGAATAGGGCTCGCCGTGCCTGGCTTTCTTTTGTAAAATTCCCGTCCCCTTCCCGCTGCGGTTTTTATGTGTATGGCAGAGCAAGTGACGGCGAAAAAAGACGCCAAGACACAACAGCTGAAAGTACCTCCCCACTCCTTTGAGGCCGAACAGTCCGTACTGGGCGGCCTGATGCTGGACAACGACGCCTGGGATCGGGTTGCCGAGCGGGTGATCGACAAGGATTTCTACAGCCGTCCGCACCGCCTGATTTTCCAGGCCATGACCCGCCTCTCCAATGCGGGCAATCCCATCGACCTCATCACCTTGCAGGAGGAGCTGGAACGCTCCGAACAGCTCGAAGAGGCCGGTGGCTTCGCCTATCTGGTGGAGATCGCCAAGAACACTCCGAGTGCCGCCAACATCAACGCCTACGCCGAAATCGTGCGTGAGCGCGCCGTGGTGCGGGAGATGATCTCGGTCGCCAACGAGATAGTCGAAGCGGGCTACGAGCCCCAGGGGCGCACCTCCAACGATCTGCTGGATCTGGCCGAGAGCAAGGTGTTCCAGATTGCCGAGCAGCGCACCAGCGCCAACGAAGGGCCCCAGCCCCTCAAGCTCATCCTGGAGCAGACCGTCGACAAGATTGAAGAGCTGTTCAAGACCCCGCACAACGGAGTGACCGGCGTATCCAGCGGCTACAACGATCTGGACAAGATGACCGCCGGCCTGCAGCGCTCGGATCTGGTCATCGTCGCGGCCCGTCCCTCCATGGGCAAGACCACCTTTGCCATGAACCTGTGCGAGCACGCGGCCCTCACCGCCGACAAGCCGGTACTGATCTTCTCCCTCGAGATGCCCTCCGAGCAGATCATCATGCGTATGCTCGCCTCGGTGGGGCGCATCGACCAGACCAAGGTGCGGACCGGTCAGCTCGACGACGAGGACTGGGCCCGTCTCTCCTCGACCATGGGGCTGCTGCTCGAGAAGGGCAAGATGTATATCGACGACTCCTCCGGCCTGACCCCGACCGAAGTGCGCTCCCGTGCCCGTCGGGTGGCGCGGGACAACGGCGGCATCAGCATGATCATGGTGGACTACCTGCAGCTGATGCGGGTGCCCAGCCTCTCCGACAACCGTACGTTGGAGATCGGTGAAATCTCCCGCTCTCTCAAGGCGTTGGCGAAAGAGCTGCAGTGCCCGGTAGTGGCGCTCTCCCAGCTCAACCGAAGCCTGGAACAGCGGGCCGACAAGCGCCCGGTCAACTCGGATCTTCGTGAATCGGGCTCCATCGAGCAGGATGCGGACTTGATCATGTTCATCTACCGCGACGAGGTCTATCACGACGACAGCCCCGACAAGGGGATCGCCGAGATCATCATCGGCAAGCAGCGTAACGGCCCGATAGGAAGAGTGCGGCTCACCTTCCAAGGCCAGTTCTCGCGGTTCGACAACTACGCGGGCCCGGCGTTTGATGATGACTACTGATGAACAATCCGCAGGGTGACGCCAACTCTGGAGTCACCATTGCGATCTTGACGGGGAAGGTGCTCGCAAGAAGGCCAACCCTGCCTCCAGAAACAGTTTTCCCGGTTCGACAATTCTGCCGGTCCGGCCTTAGACGATGACATTTGAGGGCTGACACCACCCGGTGCCTGACGCGTTGGCGCGTTATCATGCCCTCGTAAGGGAAAACAGATGAAAGCGGCAATTGCCCAAATCGATACAGCGGCCCTGCGCCACAACCTCGCCGTGGTCAAACGCCACGCCCCCGAATGCAAGATCATTGCGGTGGTCAAGGCCAACGCCTATGGCCACGGCCTGCTGCCGGTCGCCCGCACTCTGGTGGATGCGGATGCCTATGCGGTGGCCCGCATTGAAGAGGCCCTGATGCTGCGTTCCTGCGCCGTGGTCAAGCCCATCGTGCTGCTGGAGGGCTTCTTCAGCGCCGCCGATCTGCCGGTGCTGGCGGCCAACAACCTGCAGACCGCGGTGCACACCTGGGAACAGCTCGAGGCGCTGGAGCAAGCCGAGCTGCCCGCCCCCGTGGTAGCCTGGCTCAAGCTCGACACCGGCATGCACCGGCTCGGGGTACGGGCCGAGGAGATGCCCGCCTTTATCGAGCGCCTCGGCAAGTGCAAGAATGTGGTGCAACCGTTCAACATCATGACCCACTTCAGTCGCTCCGATGAGCTGGAACAACCCACCACCCGTGAGCAGATCGATCTGTTCAGCAAGCTGACCGCGCAGCTTTTGGGCGAGCGCGCCATGGCCAACTCGGCGGGCATCCTGGCCTGGCCTGACTCCCACTGCGACTGGGTGCGCCCTGGCGTCATCCTCTACGGCGTCTCGCCGTTCCCCGATACGGTGGCGGCGGATTACGACCTGAAACCCGTGATGACCCTGCGCACTCAACTCATCGCAGTGCGCGATCACAAGGCGGGTGAGCCGGTGGGTTATGGCGCCAATTGGGTGGCGGATCGCGATACCCGCCTCGGTGTCATTGCCATCGGCTACGGTGACGGTTATCCACGCATGGCCCCTAACGGCACGCCTGTGCTGGTCAATGGCCGCATCGTGCCGCTGGTGGGCCGGGTCTCCATGGACATGAGCACGGTGGATCTGGGCCCGGACGCCACCGACAAGGCGGGGGACGAGGCGGTGCTGTGGGGTGAGGGGCTGCCGGTGGAGCGGGTGGCCGAAGAGATCGGCACCATCCCTTACGAGCTCATCACCAAGCTCACCTCCCGCGTCTTTATGGAGTACGTCTGATGTGGCAGCAGCGCCTGCTGGCTCTGAAGCCCCGCTCCCGGGGTTTTCATCTGGTGACCGACGAGCTGGTGGCCAAACTGCCGGAGCTTGCCGATTACCGAGTTGGCATGGCGCACCTGCTGTTGCAGCACACCTCGGCGTCACTCACCCTCAACGAGAATTGCGATCCGAGCGTACGCGCCGACATGGAGGCGCACCTGCACCGGCTGGCGCCGGAAGATGCCCCCTACTATCGCCACACCTGTGAGGGACCGGACGACATGCCGGCCCACATCAAATCCTCCCTGCTTGGAGTGAGCCTGCTGCTGCCGGTGCGTGACGGCCGGCTGGCCCTCGGCACCTGGCAGGGGATCTGGCTCGGCGAGCATCGCGTTGACGGTGGCGCCCGCAAGATCCTGGTGACCCTGCAGGGGGAGTAGGCTGCTGTCGGTGGTGTTGGGCAGAATGAAAAAGAGGGATGGCCTTGGGCCATCCCTCTCTGTTTTTGTGACTGGCAGTGTGGGCTTCTAGCGCACCCTGAACGGGGTCAGCTCGGCCAGCGGGGTTGCATCCATAAAGGCTTGCGGTTCCTGACCGTGCTTGAAGATCTTGAAGTCCTGCTCGCGGGCACTCCAGTACTCCAGGGTGTCGCCGCTCACCTGTAGCAGGCTCGCTTCGCGCAGGGCCACCACGTATTCGCTCGGGTTGATGGCGCAGAACTCGGCGAGGCGTTCGTCGCGGGTCTCCCCCATGTGGCCGCTGATGCTGGCGTCCAGGTAGTGGGGGTTGATCTGTAGCGGAAACAGGCCGAGCGCGGGCAGCACGGCGGCGTTGCACACCGGCATGTCGTTGGTGGTGCGGATGCTCGGGGTGGCCACGTTGCAGCCGGCGCTCCAGCCCACATAGGGGACGCCACGCTCGCGCACGGCGCGCTGGATTGGCACGACCAGCCCCTGCTCGTGCAGTTGCTGGTTCAAACGCCAGGTGTTGCCACCGCTGATGAAGATGGCCTCGGCCTGGTTGATGGCGGCCACCGGATCGTCGAAGTGATGGATGCTGATGGCCTCGACTCCCAGGCTGTCACCGAGATCCCGGGCGCGTTCATCCCAGTCGCTGCGGATCACCGCATAGGGAATGAGCAGGATACGCTTGACCTGCTTGCGGGCGAGCAGGCTCTGCACCCGCTCGCGGGCCCAGCCGAGCAGGCCCGGAAATTCGTTGGCTTTACCGTTGCTAAGAAGAAGCAGTTCCATGAAACAAGTCCTCGATGAATGAAGGCACGGGAGGATCGCCCGCCACGGCAGGGGCAGGCGACAGGGGGGCCTATTCTAGCCCGATTGGTGGCGTGGTTTTGTGATCTTCCCGACTTTGGCCGGAGAAATGATGAGGGGGCCAAAGCCCCCTCGGTTGATGCGTCAGGATCAGTCGAGCTTGAGATCGACCCACACCAGGCGGTGATCCGAACTCACCCCTTTCGCAATGCCAAGCTTGGCGTCGTAAACCAGGTGGTAACCGGCCTCGAAGCTTGCCGGCCAGAACACACCGCTACTTGCGACCTCCAGGTTGGCGGAGGGGATGACGTGATCCAGCTGCAACCCGCTACTGCTGGTGATGCGCTCCGGCGAGGGGCGATTGTTGTTGCGCTTGCAGTCGGTGCCGCTGGCCAGGCACTCCGGGCCCCCTTCGCTGACCGGGATCAGCGAGCCATTGGTGACGGCCTGATTCATCCGCGCATTGTCCAGCAGCGCCTTGATGGCGCTCAGATCGCCGTCACCGGTGAGCGGATCGGCGTTGAGATCCCCGGCGATGACGAACTTGGCATCTTTGGCCAGCCCACCCTTGGTGCCCTTGTCATCCGTCATGTAGTCGAGGCCGTTGACGTAGTCATTCCAGAAGGCGATTTCGGCCCGGTTGTGCTTGACGTTGTGGCGCGCCGCATTGCCGAAAATAGGCGGTGTCGGGTGGGAGATGAGGAAGTGAACCACCTCTTCCCCCTGCGGCGTCTTGATCCGCACCGGCACATCGGCGTGGTTCTTGGACGAGAGCGGGAACTGCTGCCAGGCCGCGTCGTCATACCAGGCATCGCCACACTGGCGGCTGGCCGGGATCGGGGCCTTGGGGTTGCTGCAGTCATCGATAACGGGGTTGGTTTCACTGGGCATGTCCTTCCACTTGAAGGTCTGGAAGGTGCGGATCTGTTTGGTGTCGACCGGATATTTCGACATGACTGCGAAGGCGTACTGGCCGTGGTAGTTGCCAAAGCCCCAGGCATCGTCCGGCCCCGTGTTGACCTTGCCATCCTGATTGAGGTCAAAGCCGCTCATCAGGCCGGTATTGGTGGCAAAACTCTGGCGTACCGGATAGCTGATGGCGGTGACGTCGGAATGCTGGGCGTGAGCCAGGTAGTTGTCATTAAAGGCATTGAGGGCTGCCGTGCTCTCGCCCTTGCCGTCGTTGTCGAACTCGTTGAGCAGGAAGACGTCGGGGCGGGTGCGCTGGACTATCTCGGCGATATTGCGGATCTGCTGCACGTTCTTGGCGGTGGTCTTCTCCGCCTCGCTCAGGCTGGTGTCACCCTCCTGGTAGCGGGCCAGCAGTGCATCCTGGGCCGTGCGGGTCAGGGCCAGTTCGCCGGCCAGCATGCCGGGAGCTGTACGGTCGAACGAGAGATTGAAAGTGGCAAAACGGACCATGGGATCGGGGGCCTTGGAGTCGTTGTCGCTGTTGCAGCCGGCGAGCAGCCCGAGGGCGATAGCCGCGGCCAGCAGGGTTCTGTGTTTGTTCTTCATTATAATTGTTCCGTAGCATCAATGGGTTAAGCCTTTTCAAGGCCGCGCCGTTATAGTGCTCGCTTGAGAACTAAAACCCCTTGTCTGGCAAAAGTGTGAAAGCATTCACAGCGTTTGTTGAACCTTGATGGATATCTCGCTGCCGATGAGCACAGCGACGAATCCCGACGCAATCCGGGACCCAGTAGAGGGAAGCTGGCTTGGTGGCCAGCCTTCAAAGCACCATGGGCAGACCGCTGTCGGGGTGGTGGATCACCTGGGCCGGATAGTCGTAGAGGCGGGCAATCAGCGCCGGGGTCAGCACCTCGGCCGGTGTCCCGTCCGCCATCAATTTTCCTTGTTCCAGCATCACCAGCCGATCGGCGTAGCGGGCCGCCAGATTGAGATCGTGCAGCACCACCAGCACGGCGGTGTTGCGGCTCGCCAGGGCGCGGGCCATGGTCAGCAACTGGTGTTGGTATTTCAGATCGAGGGCCGAGGTAGGCTCATCCAGCAGCAACAGGCGCGGCTGCTGCACCTCGTCTGGGGCTTGCCAGATCTGGGCCAGCACCCGGGCAAACTGCACCCGCTGCCGCTCGCCGCCGGATAGGCCTGGATAGAGCCGTTTGGCCAGGTGTTCTACCCCGGCGTGGGTCATGGCGGCCAGCACTATCTCGTCGCGCCGTTTGGCCGGTTCGCTGTGGGGCAGTCGCCCCATGGCCACCACCTCTTCACACAGAAACGGAAAGTTGAGCGACGAGCTCTGCGGCAAGACGCCGACCCGGTGGGCCAGTTGGTTGCTGTCCCAAAGCCTGCGATCCTGGCCAAACAGAGTGATGCTGCCTTCGTGCTCCAGTTCACCGGTCAGGCACTTGAGCAGGGTGCTCTTGCCCGCCCCGTTGGGGCCGAGCAGGGCGGTCAGGGTACCGCTCTCGAGGGTCAGATCCAGCCTGTCGAGGATCCGGCGCTGGCCGCGGCGCAGGCCAAGCTGCTGACAGGTCAGGAGGGGGGAGGGGACAAGATGATCCATAGCAATCCGTCTTAGAGGGCGCGACGGCCCTTGATCAGCAACCAGATGAAGAAGGGGGCGCCCAGGAGGGCCGTGATGATGCCCACCGGCAATTCGGCCGGAGCCAGCAGGGTGCGGGCCAGCATGTCGGCGCCAAGCAGCAGGGCGGCCCCCAGCAGGGCCGAGAGTGGCAGAAGCCTGACGTGATTGGGCCCCGCCATCAACCGCACCAGATGGGGCACCACCAGACCGACGAAGCCGATCATGCCGGAGACAGCCACCGCCACGCCGACGCCGGCGGCAGTGAGCAGGATGAGGCGGCGCTTGAGCGCCTGCACGTCCACCCCCAGGTGGCGCGCTTCCCCTTCGCCAAGCAGCAGGGCGTTGAGCGGGTTGGCATCGCGCAGGAAGAGCCAGATCAGGGTCGCCAGGGTCAGCAGCGCCAGCGCCACATCCGCCGGTTTGCCCGCTGCCAAAGTGCCCATCTGCCACAGGCTCAAATCCCTCAGCATCTGGTCGTCGGCCAGATAGGTGAGCAGGCCGATCACGGCGCCGGAGAGCGCCGTGATGGCGACCCCGGCCAGCAGCATGACGGTGACCGAGGTGCCTCCCTCCCGGGTGCCGAGCAGATAGACCAGGGTTGTGGTCAGCGCCCCGCCGAGAAAGGCAAGCAGGGGCAGCAGGCCGATCCCCAGAGTGGCCTGCCACTGCTGGCTGAGGGGAGTCAGGAGCACGATGGCAAGCGCAGCCCCAAGCGCCGCACCGCCCGAGACCCCTATGATGCCGGGGTCGGCCAGCGGATTGCGAAACAGCCCTTGCATCACGGCGCCGCAGAGCCCGAGTATGCCTCCCACCGCGATGCAGAGCAGGGTACGGGGCAGACGGATCTCCTGCACAATCAGCAGCTTGTGCGCTGCAATCCCGCTCTCCTGACCGACAAACAGCGCCTTGATGCTCTCGCTCATGGTGAGGGCCATGGGGCCGGTTGCCAGAGAACCGAGCAGCAGCAGGGCCAGCAAGGCCGTAGTGATGGCCAGCAACCAGGGGAGGGGCAGGCGCATCATGATCCCTGCTTGATCCACTGGGCGATCTGGTTCGCCTGCTGCAGTGAGTTGAGGCTCAGCCCCCCTTGCAGGGCGTGACCGTCGATGGCGTGAATGGCCTTGCGTTTGCCAGCCGGAGTGGCCGCCAGGGCGGGCACCTCTGCCAGCACGCTGGCCGGATCGGCATACTGCTGCCAGTCGCGGCCGCTCACCAGCACCAGGTCGGGTTGCATTTCGATCAGGGATTCGGCAGAGACGGGCTTGTAGTTGCGCAGGCTGGCGACCGGGTTGATGCCGCCCGCCAGTTCGATGAGGGCGCTGGCGGTGGTATCTCCACCCGCAATGCTGGTGGGTTGTCCCTTGTGCAGCAGCAGGAAGGCGACCTTGAGCGGCTTGTTCTGTTTGGCCTGGGCCGCCAGCTTGTCGGTTTGGGTCCGGATCTCGGCCTTGAGTCTGGTGCCGGCCTGTTTATCCCCCAGCAGAGCGGCCAGGGTGTCGATGCGCTCGGTGAGGTTGGCCAGGGTGGGGGCCGTTTTCAACACGTCCACCTCGACACCGGCGCGGCGCAGTTGATCCAGCGTCGGGGCCGGGCCCATCTCGTCACTGCCGACCACCCGGGTCGGGGAGAGGCTCAGGATCCCTTCGGCGGCGAGGGCGCGGTGGTAGCCCACCCTTGGCAGTCCCTTGGGCAGCGGACTGCTGACATCGGTGGCGATCAGGCTGGGTTCACCGCCTAGCGCGAGGATGAGTTCCGTGGTGGCCGGACCTATGCTGACGATACGTTCTGTTGGAGTAGCCGATACCGCCAGAGGGGCAAGGAGGGCTGAGCAGCCCAACAGGGTGAGTGCGAGGGCAAGACGACGGCCCATGCTAACCTCCGAAAAGGATCAATGAAACGGGTGTGTCGCCGAGAATATCAAGGCCGCAATAAAATTGCACTGATAATGATAGCAATTATCAATTGCATTGGTTTTGGTGCTTTATTAGAGTAGCCGCCATGATGAATAGCGGGGCGAACGGGCCTCGCAGAGGGAGAGAACATGAGCATTGCACAACGCATTCATGCGCTGCTGGAACAGGATCCCGGCGCTCATCCGTCAACATTGGCGGCCCAGTTGGCCGTCAGCGAGTGGGAGGTGGTGCGCCATCTGCCAGCCGAGCTGGTGACCCTGTTGCCACCGGAGCGTGCCCAGGGGCTGCTGGAGGATCTGGCCGACTGGGGGCCGGTGACTACCATAGTCGAATCGGAAGGCTCCATCTTCGAGGTCAAGGCGCCTTTCCCGAAGGGCAAGGATGCGCGCGGCTATTACAACCTGATGGGGCGTGATGGCGAGCTGCACGGCCACCTCAAGCTCGACAGGGTGGTGGGGATTGCGCTGGTCAGCAAGCTGTTCATGGGCAAGGAGGGGCACTCGTTCCAGTTTTTCGCCGAGAGTGGCTGCTGCATCTTCAAGATCTACCTGGGTCGTGACGATAAACGCCAGCTGCTGGCGGATCAGGTGACCCGTTTCATGGCCCTGCGCCACCCGTCTCAAGAGGAAGTCAAAGCATGAGTGAGCGTCAGGAACGTCTGCAAAACCGCCTGCAACCGGAGATCCGCGAGTTTCGCGACCACTGCCGCACCCTGCAGCTGGCCACGGTCGACAGCGAAGGCAATCCCAATGCCAGCTATGCCCCCTTCGTGCTGCAGGAAGATGGTTACTATGTGCTGATCTCCGAGATCGCCCGTCACGCCCGCAACCTGCAGCAGGTGCCCAGGGTGTCGCTGATGCTGATCGAGGATGAAACCGGTGCTCGCGAGCTGTTTGCCCGCAAGCGCCTCACCTTCGATGCGGTGGCCGAAGTAGTGGCCCGCGACGATGTGCGCTGGGAGAAGGCAGTCGGCGCGCTGGAAGGGCGCTTTGGCGAGATTGTCCACGGTCTCTCCAATCTCAAGGATTTCGTGCTGTTTCGCCTCAAGCCCGAGCAGGGTCTGTTCGTCAAGGGCTTCGGTCAGGCGTTTCGCGTCTCCGGCGACGAGCTGGTGGATTTCGTCCATCTGGTGGAAGGGCACAAGCGCATCGACAATGGCGCCGAGCTGACCAGCCCGGCCGATGCACCTCTCTGAGTGCCAGCCATACCATGACAAAACGGGCAGCCAGTGGCTGCCCGTTTTCATTGATATCTTGCACCGGCGCGCAGCGCCTCAATCCTGCCAGGTGCCCCTGTTCGGGAAGGCGCCACGGTCGGCCTCGGTCGCTGTCTCGTTGCACTCCCCCCGCAGTCGCCAGGAGTTCTGGCTCAGCACTATGTAACCGTCGCGGCAATATTGCTTGCGGGCCAGGGTCTCGGTCAGCAGATCCTGTTGCAGCTCCTCCCGCTGCTCCAGCAGTCGCTGGTGCTGGGCGGCCGACAGCCCGCGCGGCAGGGTGTCGTTGGGCGCGGCTTCGAAGGTGAAGCGCTTGCTTCCCTCTTCGCTGATGTGGGTCAGGAACAGGGGCTCAGGCCCGTCATAACCCTGCCCGGGCAAGCCGGAGCAGGCACTGAGCAGGGGAAACAGCAGCAACAGGGTGACAGGCAACAGGCGCACGACAGACTCCGGTGAAAACTAAACGAGGCTCGCAGATTAACATGGCTGCACAGCGGGTGTTACTGCCAGCAGCTCATCCGTGCTGAGCAGGGTGACACCGCGCCCCTGCGGCAGGCTGAGGTGGCGCCACATCCAGTTGTGATGCTCGATGATCTGCGCCGCCCCCAGGTGGGGACGATCGGCCGTGGTATGGCCATCGCTCAGCACCAGCACCTCGAAGCCGTGGGAAGCCGCGCTGCGCACCGTGGTATCGACGCAAAAATCGGTGTTGCTGCCACAGAGGATGAGTCTGTCGACCGGTTGTTCGGCCAGCAGGAAGGCGAGCTCGGTATCGAGGAAGCTGTCACAGCCCTCCTTGCGTACCCGGCTGTCCCCCTTGGCCGGTTGCAGCGCCGGGTGCAGTTGCCACCCCGGCGTGCCCGGTACCAGCTCGCTACCGGGCGGGCCATCGTGCTGGACGTAGATGACCCGGCCATGTTGCTGCCTGATGTAAGCCGCAGCCCGGTTGATATTGGCCAATACCTGCTGCTGGTTGTAGTGGGTATCTTTCATTACCCCTTGCTGCACGTCGATGATCAGTAACACGTCCATATATGCTCGCCGTCTCCTTGATGATTAGGGTTGCAGCCACAGGCTGCAGTCACGGCTGCGGGATTGATGCAGCGCCCCCATATCTTGCTTCATCTCGGCACTGCTTTGCCAGCGTGCCGGCAGCGGCATGACGGTGACCGTCACATCGGCAGGGCGCCCGGCAGCGGGCGTGTCGCCGGTTTGCGGCACTATCAGGGCCACCTTGAGCGCCGGATTGCGGCTGGCGATGCGGCTGGCGAGCCCCAGGCCCCCCTCCACATGGAAGTTGCCGGCGATATGCATGATCTGGCGGCCCGGGTGGCTGGCGAGGTAATCCACCATGCTTTCTGCCATGGTGTCGTCCCAGCTGGTCTGGGCGGCGAAACGGCGGGCGTTGCTGTCGGCATCGCCGTGGTGCATGGAGGCCATAAACTTCTGGCGATAGGCATCACTCCCCAACGTCAGCTCGCGAGCCAGCTGGCTGCGCCGGTTGGCGGGAAGCTTGTCCAGCCACTCGGGCCCCTCCTGGCCGACACAGCTCACCAGAGGTTTGGGGGCATTGGCGGCGATCACTGGCAGCCGATGGGTTTTGGCAAATTCCACCAGGGGGCGGTAGTCGCTTTGGTAGTTGGGCCAGGCATGGCCTTCGCGGATCAACACCGCTTCGCCGATGCGCCCTGCCAGATAGGCATCCAGGGTAGCCTGATCGGCCCGGCTGAACTGCTCCATGGAGAGGGTCAGCTGCCGCCTTGTCTGTGCGGCGCTGTCATTCAATCCGGCCAGCAGGCGGGATTGCAGCAGATGGATGGCGGGGTGCGTGTGCAATTCGCCCACCAGTATGATGTCGGCATCGGCCACACGGGCGATGGCCTGCTCCAGGGTGAGGGGATCCTGCCGATCGCTGCTCAGTTGGTAGTCATAGAGGGTCTGCAACGATGCAGGTGGTACGGGTTGAGTGGCACAGGCTGCCAGCAACAGGGGCAGGGCGAGCAGAGGGAGTCGTTTCATCATGGATCTCACGGCAAATGGTTCGGGATGCGCAGGCATCGCGGATGAAAAACAGGATTAAAGGGTAACAGCCGCCGACAGTGTAAGAGCAAGAAGTTTGCTTTCAAATGATAATGATTCTTTTTATTGATCTTTGTTTGATGGTGAGTAATATGCGCATTGATTGATAACTATTCTCAACAAGGATTCGCTGTGACCCACCATAACTCACTCTCTCTGGTTGCCATGGCTGTGGCAGCAGGGCTTTCCACCCCACTCTTTGCCGCCAGCCACCAGGCGAATGAAGTCGTGGTCGTCAGCGGCTCACGGATGGAGCAAAAACTGGAAGATGTTTCCGGTCCTATCTCGGTGATCACCGCCAAGCAGATTGAAGAACAGGTAGTAACCGATGCCGCTGATCTGTTCCGCTACGAGCCGGGCGTGACCGTGCTGGGCGGTCAGGGGGATGCCCAGACCTTCATCATTCGTGGCATGGGGGAGAACCGGGTCAAGGTGGTGCGTGACGGCGTGCGCCTGAACGATGCCTACAGCAAGGGGGGCGTGGGTCAGAGCTATTTCGACACCGAGATGATCAAGCAGGTGGAAGTGGCCAAGGGGCCGGCTTCTGCGGCGTATGGATCAGATGCGCTGGGGGGCGTCATCGCCATCACCACCAAGGATGCCGGCGACTTCCTCAAGGGCAGGGACAGCTATCTGGACGTGACCAGCGGCTATGCCTCCGGCAGTCACCAGACGATGGCGGGCTTTACCGGCGCCCTGCGCACCGGCGAGGTGGAAAACCTGCTGCGCTACACCTGGCGAGATGGTGGCGTGACCCAGAATTATGACTCCAGCAAGAGCGATTTCGATATCGGTACCCACGCCCTGCTGCTCAAGAGCAAGTGGAACCTCTCCGATGAGCAGTTCCTCAAGCTGACCGTCGATTACCTGACCGATGGCGAGGAGCCGGATGCCATCAAACTCAACAAGGTGGGTACCGGCACTGCCCGCGTCTTCGAGCAGCCCATCACCGACAAGCAGACCGACAACCTCTCCCTAGTGCTGGATCACGGCATCGCGCTCAACCTTGGCTGGGCCGATCGGATGGACAGCAAGGTCTACTACTCCCGCACCAAGCAGACCCTGGATCAATACGCCTCTTCCAAGTACCCGGTCAGCCCGGGCAACCCCTATGTGACCAAGAACTCGCTGGACAACAACGAGTTTGAGCAAACTAGCGCAGGAGCCCAGCTGCAGTTCCACAAGGCGATTGGCAATCACCGCCTGGCCTGGGGGGCCGAGTACGAACACACGGACAACGAGCGATCCCGTTACAAGGGGCCCACCACCTCGGGGGATTTTGTCGGCTACAACGAGCTGAGTTTCCCCTCAACTACCAGCGAGCGTGGCTCACTGTGGGCTTTTGACGAGATCAAGTTTGGCGAGCGCTGGGTGCTGACGCCGGGGGCCCGCTACGACTACTACCGCATGACCCCGGACAATGACCCTGCGTACACCGGAGACAAGCTGCACAAGTTCTCCGAAGGGGAGCTGTCGCCCAAGCTGGGCCTGGTATTCAAGGCCCATGAGGCGGCCAACCTGTTCGCCCAGTACAGCCATGGTTTCAAGGCGCCCATGTATGACACCGCTTTCTCCACCCTCAATCACCAGGCCTACGGCTATCGCATCGAGCCGAATCCGAACCTCAATCCGGAGAGCAGCGACGGCATCGATCTCGGCGTGCGCGGCAGCAGCCACGGTCTGAGCTACGAAGTCTCCGGCTTCTACAACAAGTTCGATGATTTCATCGAGATGGTGCAGGTGGGCACGGAAGGCAGAACCTCCGTCTACCAGTATCAGAACCTGAGCAAGGCCACCACCAAGGGGGTCGAAGCCAAGGCGGATTACTGGCTGAACGACATCGTCAACGTCTGGGGCAACCTGGCCTATATCGAAGGCAAGGATGGGGATGGCAACTACATCAACAGCCTGAGCCCGCTCAATGGTAGCGTACGGGTGCGTCTCGAACAGGCTAAGTGGAACTTCAACACGGCGCTGCGTTTTGCCGACGACATGGACAAGGTTCGCAAGGACAGCAAGGGCAACGAATACGTCAAGAGCGCAGGCTGGGGCGTAGTGGACATGTATGCCCAGTTCAATCCGATGGCCGATCTGCAGCTCAACGTCGGTGTCTTCAACCTGTTTGACAAGGAGTACACCAGCTATGAACGCATCGCCGGCCGTGTCGAAGGGTCGGACAACAGCGCCATGACCGAGCCGGGCCGCAACCTGAGCGCACGGATCAAGTACGTCTTCTAAATAACAAGCAGCACACGCAGTCATGAGGGGAGCAGGGATCCCCGCACACATCCCCGCCCGAACAGGCGGGGATTTTTTTATCTCTGCTTCAGTGACAAGGATTGACGCGAGGTCACGGAAAAGTGGCTGGCACCTTGGTCGCACAGAGGGAATGTTGGTAATGGGGGGGGGGGGCGAGACCATCTTTGTAGTCATAAATGCTGATATGCGCAACATCTTGCTTTCATGATGACATTTATCACTGCCATTGCAGTATTTGGTAGTTCGGGGAGCAGGTTTGCGCGAAATCTTGCGTAAAAAGTGGTGATGGGGACGAGGGCTTGTTTTTATCTATATGATATTTATATGGTTTTTGGTTTGGCATGGACGCTGCTAATAGATTCGCTCGAGTGCTATCTCATTTCACTAATCTATCAGGAGCATATCCATGCCAACTCCATGTTATATCAGCATCGAAGGTAAAACCCAGGGCAACATCACCGCGGGTGCCTTCACCTCTGACTCCGTCGGCAACATCTTCGTGCAAGGCCACGAAGACGAGATGCTGGTACAAGAGTTCCAGCACGTCGTGACCGTACCGACCGACCCGCAATCCGGCCAGCCGGCTGGCCAGCGTGTCCACAAGCCGTTCAAGTTCACCGTGGCCCTGAACAAAGCGGTTCCGCTCATGTACAACGCCCTGGCGTCTGGCGAGATGCTGCCGAAAGTGACCCTGAAATGGTATCGCACCTCCGTCGAGGGCAAGCAGGAGCATTTCTTCAGCACAGTGCTGACCGATGCCACCATCGTGGATATCGACTGCCAGATGCCGCACTGCCAGGATCCGACGAAGTCTGACTTCACCCAGCTGATCCAGGTCTCCATGGCATACCGCAAGATTGACTGGGAACACACTGTGGCCGGTACCTCTGGTGCTGACGACTGGCGTGCTCCGATCGAGGCTTAATCCTCGATTTCTTACTTTGGTATTCCTTGTAAGTAGTTATGTGTATTTTGGTCGGTTGAGCAACCGGCTTCTTGTACTGTGCATTTTCTCCAGTCTGCCTGTGGGCAGGCTGGAGCTTTTCTGTTTTGCCATCCCTGATGCGATGACTGCGCAGGGATGGCAAAGCAATAAAAGTGTCCTGTGATGCAGACACAATCAGCACGTGATTCATTGCCTGCCTTATCTTTGGTTGCATTTTAGGAACCGGAGAGGGCGGGCGCGTGGTGTTTTGGAAGGGTCAGGCATATTCGGGTCAGACAGTGGCGAAGGCTTTGGCATTGCCGAGCCGTGACAATGGTGAGAGAGCATGGCTAATCAAACCGGATTGCAGTTTACCGTCAAGGTGGGGGCGCTGCCCGAGGGGACCTTCGTGGTGGCCGAGTTTGCCCTGGAAGAGGCGCTGAACGACCCGTTCCAGCTGCGCCTTGAGTTGGCAAGTCCCCAGCCGGACATCGACTTTGCCGCCGTGCTGGACCAGCCGTGCGAGCTCCTGGTGTGGTATAACGGCGAGCTGCAGCGCCGGGTATGCGGGGTGGTCAGTGACGTTGCCCAAGGGGACAGCGGTTTTCGCCGTACTCGCTACCAGCTGCTGGTGCAACCGGCCCTGTGGCGGCTGTCGCTGCGTCACAACTCGCGCATCTTCCAGGCGCAAAAGCCCGACGAAATCCTCAGCATCCTGTTGCAGGAACACGGCATTACCGACTATGCCTTTGCCCTCAAAAATGAACATGCCCAGCGCGAGTATTGTGTCCAGTATCGCGAGACCGACCTCGATTTCTTGAATCGCCTCGCCGCCGAAGAGGGGATGTTCTACTTCTTTGAGTTTGAGCAAGGCAAACACCGTCTCGTGTTTGCCGACGACGCGGCGGCCCTGACTGCCGGTCCCGAGCTCTTCTTCAACCTCGGCAACCGCTCGCTCGAGCAGGGCGCCTATGTGCGCCAGTTCCACTATCGCGAGGCGGTACGCACCTCGGATGTGGAGCTCAAAGACTACAGCTTCAAGACCCCGGCCTATGGGCTCTCCCACAAGAAGCTGGGGGCCGAACTCGAGCATCAGCGCCAGAGCTACCAGCACTTCGACTACCCGGGCCGCTACAAGCAGGACCCGAGCGGCAAGGCGTTTGCCCAGCATAGGCTGGATGGCCTGCGCAATGACGCCGTGACCGGTAGCGGCAAATCCAACAGCGCGGCCCTGCTGCCGGGGCAGTATTTCTCCCTGACCGAACACCCGAACGCCAACCTCAACAGCGATTGGCAAATCGTCCATATCCGTCATACCGGCCAACAGCCGCAGGCGCTGGAAGAGGAGGGGGGCAGCGGCCCGACCGTCTACCACAACGAATTTGGCGTGGTGAAGGCGAGCAGCACCTGGCGGGCCCGTATTGGCAGCCCGCAAGCGCCTCACAAACCCATGGTGGATGGCCCGCAGATTGCCATGGTGGTGGGCCCGGAGGGAGAGGAGATTTACTGCGACGAACACGGCCGGGTCAAGCTGCAATTCCCCTGGGACAGATATGGCAGTTCCAATGACCAGAGCTCCTGCTGGGTACGGGTGAGTCAGGGCTGGGCGGGCGGCCAGTACGGCATGATGGCCATTCCGCGTATCGGCCATGAGGTCATCGTTTCATTTCTGGAAGGAGACCCGGACCAGCCCATCGTCACCGGGCGCACCTACCACGCCACCAACCGGCCGCCTTATGAGTTGCCGGCCAACAAGACCCGCACCGTGCTGCGTACCGAGACCCACCAGGGTGAGGGCTTCAACGAGCTGCGTTTTGAAGACCAGGCGGGGCAGGAAGAGATTTACCTGCGCGGTCAGAAAGACCTGAACGTGCTGATTGAGAATGATGCGGCCTGGCATATCAAGCACGACGAGCATCGGGACGTCGATAACGAACGGGTGACGCGCATCAAGGCCAATGACCACCTGACGGTGGAAGGTGAGAAGCGGGATCATATCAAGGCAGACTATTCCCTCACGGTCGATGCCAGCCTGCACCAGAAGCTGGGGCAGTCGTTGCTGGTGGCTGCCGGACAAGAGGTTCATATCAAGGTCGGCGACAAACTGGTGCTGGAGGCGGGCTCCGAAATCACCCTCAAGGGGGGCGGCAGTTTCGTCAAGGTCGACCCCAGTGGCGTCAAGCTGGTCGGCCCCGGCATCAAGCTCAATGCAGGCGGCAGTCCGGGCTCAGGCTCCGGCTGGGCAGGTCAGGCTCCGGTAGCGCCCAAAGGGGTAGAAGTGGTCAAGGCTCCCGATGCGGTGGAGTTGGTCAAGGCCGTACCCACAGAAAAAGCGATGGAAGCACTGCTCAAGGAGCAGGAACCTGTAGAGAAGAAACCCAAGGCCTTCTACCTCTTTTCTGAATAAGGACGCAGCATGAAGTTTGCATTTCCCATCCTCACCGCAGCAGGGGAAGAGTTCAAAGACGTCAAGGCATTGACTGCGCTGATCAACGGTGAGAAGTCCGGTCACTATCTGCTCGGTAATCACAACAAGTGGCACGGTGGCATTCATATCAGCGACCAGAGTGCTCCCTGGTGCAAGGATAAGTATCCCGTCAGGGCGATTGCCGATGGCAAGGTAGTGGCATTCCGGATGATGAAGGATTACTTGACCTCTGAATTTCAGGGCGAATCCCTGCGCTATTCCAACTGCTTCTGCCTAGTGCAACATGAATATTGTGAAATCAATGCACAGACCAAGGCGAAAAATGAATTCACCTTCTATTCGCTCTATATGCATTTGCTGCCCTGGGATCAATATCAGACCGCCGAGAAGCTGGTGCTGAAAAAGGGATGGAATGCGCGCAATTCCGTTCCTGATGCCAATCAGCAGCGTGCCGATGCCGCCTTGCCCCGTTTCACGCTGCCCAAGGATACCGAATTGGAGATGGACAGCAGCACGCTATCCCAAAAGGGGTGTGTAGGGGGCAAGGAGTATGACTTCATCAGGGTGACCATCAAGAGCAAACTTTCCAATGCCCAGATGAAAGAGGCCGAGAAGGCGGGAGTATTGGTCAGTGAAGGGAGCTCAGTCTGGATCGCCAATAGTCCGGACGCGGTCGAGGCGATTAAACCCAATCTACCAAGCTGGCTAGATGACCAGATAGAGGCCGAATTACTGAAGAATATGGCCGGGCGTGCAGATCCCGTCCCGGATGACAAAAGCGGTCGTCTGATGGCAGGCAGTAGCAGCGTCTCACTGCCTGTGGGCACCAAAGTGCAGTATGATGCGCACCAACTCGAATTCCATTGGATGGGTGACAAGGCGCGCAAGATGGCCAGATGCAACTATGTGACGCCGAGTGTGGAGGGGGAGCCAGGTCGCTGTGGTGTGGCCTGGGTGTGCGTAGAGGATGAATTTATCAAGGTGAATGTACGCGTCCCCTCCCATCTTGGCGAGCTCTATGTGTTGCCTTCGCCAGTCGCTATCGCGGCGGGTGACACCATTGGTTACCTCGGCCTGGTGGAAACGCCGGGTTCCCTCATCGGAGGGAAACAAAGCAAGCATCAGGTCCATCTTGAGGTATTTACTCAGGACCCTCGTCTTGACGATGTGCTGGCCAACAAGGCCGGTACCAAGGGGGGCACTACCTATGCCAAGGTCCCGGCGGATCTGATCCTCCATGAGATGAAGAACAGGGTGTGGGTCGCCACCGATGGCAAGAGTCAGGAAGAATTGGTTGAATCCCCCAAGATAGAGAAAGATGCGGCAAAGCAGGAGTGGGTCTGCATCTCATCAGGGAAATATGTCAAGAAAGAGCAAGTCGAGCTGCTGAGTCAACATGACTGGTTGAAGATTGGTTTTAAAAAGGTCGATGGTTCAGGCTCCGACGGCTATCTGGATCCCGAGGCGCCACCGACTTTTTTCACCGACCTGGTCAACAGCTTCGATACCGACAAGAGTGGCGAGCTTAGTAGTGAAGAGATCAAGGCTGCCTTGCAAAATAGCGGCAATAGAGAACAGCTGAACAAGCTTATCGTCAAGCACCCTAGCGAGTGGTACGAAAAATCCTCGGCCAGTAGTTATCTATGGCTGGACAAGTTGATGGCCAAAATTGGCTTACCCGATTTTGACCAACTGGTGGATCACGAAAAGCAGCGTATCGATAAGCTGGAATGGATGCAGAGTGCAACAGGTCTTAACATCAGACCAGATATTTGGCATATATATCCTATAGCCATGTATGGAAAGAAAAAAAATAGGTTCGTAGTAAACTATACAAAATATAACTATGCATTAGAAAAAGCGTTAGAAAAACAAATGGCAATACCTTCTAAATACGCACCTAAAGTGGGTAATTATAAAATAGCAAGTCGAGATGAAGTGTTAGTCAATCTAACTCCAGACGATGATATTACTAAAGATTCTATTTATCAGTTTCTTGATCTTTCTAAGTGTTCAGAGATTTCAGATGATGAACTTAATAAGTTTTTATTAGGGCAGGGAGTTCTCGAAGGGAAAGGGGCTGTGTTTGTATCAGCAGCCAAGAAATATAATGTTAGTGAAGTGTATCTTGTTTCTCATGCATCACTAGAAACTGGGCGGGGTACATCAGGTTTTGCACGAGGAAAAGAATATAACGGGACTAAAGTCTATAATATGTATGGCATTAACGTTAGAGATGACAAACCGTCATTAGGAACAGAATATGCTTATAGCAAAGGATGGGATTCTATTGAAAAAGCAATAGATGGTGGTGCTAAGTGGATATCTGATAATTTTATTAATCATCCGAGATATAAACAAAATACTCTTTATAAAATGCGTTGGAATCCTGCATCACCTGGTGAGCACCAGTATGCTAGTGATGTTCTATGGGCTAAACATCAAATCCCTAACATGAAAAAACGATTTGATATTTTTCCTAATGCTATTCTACATATAGATATTCCAGTTTATGAGGAATAATTAATGAGAAGTATATTTAGTGTCATCTTTCTATTTTTTTCTTTTAGCGTGCAAGCAGCATGTGAAAAAGTCAGTTTTGATGAAATCAAGAAGAGTTATGATAATGTTTTTTACGATGTGTCAAATATTATCGTAACATCAAAAGGTAGAGTTTTTTTTCACGATTTCCCTATTGATAAATGTAAATCAAAAAAATTCATTATTAATGGTGATAAAGCTATATCATATGCTTCATATAATGGTTTTCAATATATTAATTATTTAGATAGAAATGGTGAGGTCCATACAGGATGGATTGAATCATCTCGCGTCAGTAAAAAAGAAACATCATCAGAATATTTAAATATTAAAAAAAATGATTTTTCTATACATTTCAATGGCCATGATATAAAAGTCGGTGCTAGTTATAGTGAGATTGTTGGGGTATTCGATGATTTTAGTGAAACAACAGATGATGGAAATGGATTTTTAGACGTATTTAAGACGATTAATGGGGTGGATTATAAATTCTATCCACATGATTTTGATTTCATATATATAGAGTCATCAAATCTTAATTATGAAAAATTAAAAAGAGATTTTGATGATTATAGAATAACTAAAATTATTCTCAAGAAAAGTATAGGGTTCAGTAGTAGAGGAATTTATGTTGGAAGTAAAATGCTTGACGTTGTAAAAGTGTATGGTGTTCCAGCATCTAAGAAAGATGGTGCTTTTATTTATGTGAGTGATAATTACACGATAAAATTTGTTGGTTCTGAAGTAGTTAATGAAATCGAAGTTTCTATCAATCCGATATGAACGTGTTGATTAGTGAACAGTTCTAGTTATAACCTGACATCGTCTTCAAACCGGTGTTGTATGGAGACCAGTTGGTGATGGGGTGAAGCGCCTTTCCCATGGAATGTTGACTTAAAGAGGATGGTGGCGATCAGATAACAATCTCTTCAGTTAGTTCCATTCAAGCAGTATCCAGTATCGACTTGAGAAACAACGCCGAAGATTGGCGATTGATGAGCTCTTTTTTTGGCGGCTGCAATTTACCAAAAAGAAACCCGCCGGTGGCGGGTGGAAGGATTGCAACACTAACCAGGAGGAGGTGTTATCCAGTAGACCCTACCCCTGCGTAATAGTTCAATTTTATTGAGTTTTTTCATTTTTGATGTCGGCTTTGCATCGGGATCTGGGGCGCCGGATCGGTTATCATTCCGGTCCCGTCATCCGGTTGTTGAGGACTTATGCCTGCATTCTCCTGGTTAGCGCTCTTCTTTGGCGCGTTTTACTTTGTCTACGGTGCCTATCTGCCGTTCTGGTCGCTCTGGCTGGAGGGGATAGGGGTGAGCGCCGAGATGATTGGTCTCTTGCTGGGGGCGGGGATGGCGATCCGCTTTGCCGGCAACCTGATGGTGATGGGGCAGATCAAGGGGGCGGGTCACCTGCTGCCAGTGACGCGGCTGCTCTCCCTGCTCAGTCTGCTGGCGTTTCTCGGGTTTTATCTCAGCCACAACCTCTGGTGGCTGGTGGCGCTGACCCTGGTGGCGAACTTTATCTACCCGACTCTGATGCCGGTGGGGGAGGCGCTGGCTACTCGCATGGTGGTGCAGGCCCATCTCGACTATGGCAAGGTGCGCCTGTGCGGCTCCTTCGCCTTTATTGTCGCCTCCACCCTGGTGGGGGCCCTGGTGGGCAATTTTGGCAGCGACTGGATCTTGCATACCATGGTGGCCGGCTTGTTGCTGATGCTGCTGCTGAGCTGGTTGCCGATCCATCCGGTGCCACAGGATATTCAGGGCGAGCGGGAGCGATCCTCCCTGCTGGATACCCTGAGATCTCCCCAGGTGCGACGTTTCTTGTTGATCACCGCCCTCCTGCAGGGCAGTCATGCCGCCTACTATGGCTTCAGCGCCATCTACTGGAAGGCGCAGGGCTACAGCGGTACCACCATAGGTTATCTGTGGGCGCTGGGGGTGGTTGCCGAGATCTGCATGTTCGCCGCCGACAAGCGCTTCCTGCAGCGCTACGGGGCCCAGATGTTGTTCACAATCGGTGCCATCGGATGTGTGGTGCGCTGGACCCTGCTGGGCGCCTCGACCGAGATCTGGGTGCTGGTGCTTGGGCAGTTGCTGCACTCGGTCACCTTCTGTGTCAGTCATCTGGGGGCGGTACGCTTCATGACGCGAATGTTGCCCGCCGAGCAGATGATCCCCACACAGTCTCTCTATGCCGCCATTGGTCTCGGCATGACGGTGGCCGCGTTGATGGCGCTGTGCGGCGTGTTGTTCGAGCCCCTCGGCGGCAGCATCTTCTTCCTGATGGTGCTGGTGGTGCTGCCAGTGTTCTTCTTGCGTCTCAGGCCACAAACGGTGGCTGCCTGATGGGGACGTACGGGGCAGGAGGGCCATGTGCTTATCCTGCCCCCATGACTTTTGACCGCCGTCTCTCTAGACTGGCGGTGGTTTGAACCAATTTCCAGGATGGACAAGGGGTTATAGATGCACCAGGGATGGCTGCTGATCGGATTGTCGCTCGCCTATCTCGGCTTGCTGTTTTTGATCGCCTTCGTGGCGGACAAGCACAAACGCCACCGGCTCAAGGGGCAACCCCTGCTCTACAGCTTGTCGCTGGCGGTCTATTGCACCTCCTGGACCTTCTTCGGGACGGTCGGACAGGCCAGCGAATCCCCCTGGTCGCCGGTGCCCATCTATCTTGGCCCCATGCTGGTGTTCCTGTTTGGCTGGCGCCTGCTGGCCCGCCTCATCCTGGTGGCCAAGCGCGAGCACATCACCTCCATCGCCGACTTTATCGCCGCCCGTTACGGCAAGTCCCAGCATCTGGCCATGGTGATCGCGCTGATCGCCATCATGGGCATACTCCCCTATCTGGTATTGCAGCTTAAAGCCATCGTCACCGGGCTGGATCTGCTGATGGTCAACTCGGTGCCTGCCGGCCCCGCTGGCAATACCGCCGAGCTGGCCCTGGGCGTCACCCTCTTATTGGCCCTGTTCAGCATACTGTTCGGCACCCGCCATCTGGATGCCACCGAGCATCACAGGGGCATGGTGGTGGCCATCGCCTTCGAATCCGTGGTGAAACTGCTGGCCTTTATCGCGGTGGGGGGCTTCGCCCTCTGGCTCATCCTGAGTCAGCCGAGCCCGGAGCACACCCGGGTTGCCAGCGATTTCCTGGATGCCGTGGTGTCCGTCTCGCCCGGCAATCTGCTGGAGCTGGCCATCTATACGGTGCTGGCCATGTGCGCCGTCATCTGCCTGCCGCGCCAGTTCCATGTGACCGTGGTGGAGAACAACCAGGGCCAGGATCTGCACTGGGCGCGCTGGATATTCCCCCTTTATCTATTTGCGATGGGGCTCTTCATCTGGCCGCTGGCGCTGGCAGGCAAGCAGTGGGTGGGGGCGGACATGGCCTCCGACACCTATGTGATCAGCCTGCCGATGGCCCTCGGCTTCGACGGCATGGCGATGCTGGCGTTTCTCGGCGGCACCTCTGCGGCGACCGGCATGGTGATCGTCTGCACCATCGCCCTGGCCATCATGGTGAGCAACGATCTGGTGCTGCCGGTGCTGTTGCGCCGCTTCTGGCAGCAGGGGCGGGACGAGCGGCTGGTGCGTCTGCTGCTGCGGGTGCGCAGGGGGGCCATTTTGCTGATCCTGCTGGCGGCCTGGGGGCTCTACCTCTGGCTTGGTGATCTTACCAGCCTGTCGCGCATCGGCTATCTGTCGTTTGGCGCCGTGGCCCAGTTTGCTCCCGCCCTGCTGCTCGGCCTCTACTGGCGACACGGCAATCGCAAGGGGGTCTATCTTGGCCTCGCCCTCGGGGTCAGCCTCTGGTTCATCACCCTGCTGGCGGAGAGCGGCCTGCTGGCCGGTTCGCCGCTGGAGGCCCTGCTGGCCCCTCCCGACTGGCCCGCGTTTCGCGATCTGAGCCTGGGGGCCTGGTGCATCTTCCTGAGCCTGCTGCTCAATGTCATCGGCTATGTGGCCGGCTCCCTGCTGTCGCGGGCGGCGGTGAGCGAGCGGTTGCAGGCGGCCAACTTCGTCGGCAATGCCAGCCGTGATACCACGGCCCTCTATCAGGCGCGGGTCTCGGTCAAGGAGCTGGAGATGCTGGCGGCTCGTTTCGTCGGCTCGAGCCGGGTCAAGCGCGCCTTTGGTCGCTTCGCCGGGGAGCATGGCGGCACCCTGGCGCCCCAGATGCAGGCCTCTGCCGAACTTATCGCCCACACCGAGCGGCTGCTGGCGGGGGTGTTTGGCACTTCGTCGGCCCGGCTGGTGCTTGCCTCGGCCCTGCAGGGGCGCAACATGCAGCTCGAGGAGATCGCCACCATAGTGGACGAGGCTTCCGATGTGTTTCGCTTCAACCGCGGCCTGTTGCAGGGGGCCATCGAACACATAGGGCAGGGGATCTCGGTGGTGGATCGGGAGCTCAAGCTGGTGGCCTGGAACCGGCGTTATATAGAGTTGTTCCGCTACCCCCCCGGGCTTATTCAGGCGGGGCGCCCCATCGAGGAAATCATTCGCTACAACGCCCAGCAGGGGCTGTGCGGCCTTGGTGACATCGAGGATCAGGTGGCCCGTCGGGTCGCCTTCATGAAGAAGGGGAGCGCCCACATCTCGGCCCGGGAGCGCCCCGACGGCCGGGTGATCGAGATGCAGGGCAACCCCATGCCGGCCGGCGGCTTCGTCATGACCTTTACCGACATCACCCCGTTTCGCGACGCCGAGCGGGTGCTGCGCGAAGCCAACGAGTTGCTGGAGGCGCGGGTGGCCGAGCGTACCCACGAGCTCTCCGAGCTCAACCGCCAGCTGCTGCTGGTGAACCAGCAGGTGGAGCGGGCCAACCACTCCAAGAGCCGTTTCCTCGCCGCGGTCAGCCACGATCTCACCCAGCCGCTGAATGCGGCCAAGCTGTTCACCTCCTCCCTGCTGGAGATGTTGCCCGGTGAAGGGGAGCCGGCCCGCATCGCCCGCCATATCGACGATGCCCTGGGGGCGACCGAGGATCTCATCAGCGATCTGCTCGACATCTCGCGCCTCGAGGCGGGCAAGTTCAAGGCCAGGAAGCTCGACTTTGCCCTGCGCGAGGTGTTCGACAACCTCAAGGCTGAGTTTGGCGTGTTGGCCCAGGCGGGGGAGATCCACTTCTCGGTGGTAGAGAGCAAGCTCGCCGTTTACAGCGACGTGCGTCTGCTGCGCCGGGTGCTGCAAAACTTCCTCACCAATGCGTTTCGCTACAATCCGGGCGGCCGGGTGCTGCTCGGTTGTCGCCGGGTGGGGGACAAGGTGCGCATCGAAGTGTGGGACAACGGTCCCGGCATTCCGCAGGACAAGCAGGAAGCGATCTTCGACGAGTTTTCCCGCCTCGATCACTCCCGCACCACCCGGGAGCAAGGGCTTGGATTGGGGCTAGCCATCGCCCGCGGCATCTCGCTGGTACTGGGTCATCAGCTCACATTGCGCAGCTGGCCGGGAGCTGGCTCGGTGTTTGCCATCACCCTCAATCAGGCGACCCGCCCGGTCACGCCCCAGTTGCCGGTGGCGCCCGTGGTGCGCGACAGCCAACTGGAGGGGGTGCGGGTCCTCTGCATCGACAACGAGCGGGATATTCTGGTGGCGATGGCCTCCCTGCTGGAACGCTGGGGCTGCGAGGTGCGTTGTGCTCTCAATCAGAGCGAGGCCGAGGGGATAGTGGCGGAGGGCTTCGTGCCGAGGCTGGTGCTCTCCGATTACCACCTGGATGACGACAAGACGGGATTGCAGGCACTGGATGGGCTGCAGCAGGCTCATGGGGACCATATCGGTGGCATCATCATCAGCGCCGATCGCAAGAGCGAATTGCAGGCGCAGATCCGCGAGCAGGGTTATGGCTACATCAGCAAGCCGGTCAAACCGCTCAAGTTGCGTGCCCTGATGAACAGCCTTTTATTGCCGCCGCAGTGAGCAGGCTCACAAAATTAATCAAATCATGAAACTGTTCGGTGCGATATGAAGGGGCGGGAATGGCGAGGATTGCCGCATCAATCCTCACCAAATCATGCTTTTTGCCAAACCTGAGTCCCATCTCCTGTCATTTCTGCTAGGTAGCGGTCCGGATTGCCCCCCTCTATAGTCGGGGGGCGATTTTTTATGTCGCGAATGAAGTGTGTTAAGGGCAAACCGATTGAAAAATCGGGACGCAAAGCTTCCGGTCTAAGGGTCAGCAGTACCTAAGATAGCGGGGCCACCACAGGTCGTTGTGCTCCTTTTGCCAAGGAGGAGCTGCTGTCTGCATTACCTGTCAGGGGCGTCGCCCTTTTCGTTGCAAACATAACGAGATAGGGAAATACAACAATGCCAAGTCCAAAACCAACCATGCTGGCTCTCGCGGTCGGTCTCTTCTGTGCATCTTCCGCCTACGCCGCGCCGCCCGGCAAAGCCACCATCGGCTGGGGTCCCACCAAGTTTTCCATCATCGAAGTGGATCAGGCCGCGACCTCCTACAACAACCTGGTCAAGGTGAAGGATGCCGCCGATGTCGAGGTGAACTGGAATCTCTGGAGCGGTGATCTGGGCCAGACCGCCAAGGTCCTGCTCGATGGCCAGGAGGTGTGGTCCGGCCCCTCCGCTGCGTCCGGCAGCGCCACCTTCAAGGTGAAAAAAGGGGGGCGTTACCAAATGCAGGTGGCTCTATGCAACGCCGATGGCTGTACCCTCTCCGACAAGAAGGAGATAGTGGTGGCCGATACCGACGGCAGCCACCTGGCCCCGCTCAAGACGTCACTGCAGGAGAACAACAAGCCTTACGCCAACAAGTCCGGCAAGGTGGTCGGTACCTACTATGTGGAGTGGGGCGTCTATGGCCGCAAGTTCACAGTGGACAAGATCCCGGCCCAGAACCTGACGCACATCCTCTACGGCTTTACCCCCATTTGCGGCGGGGATGGCCTCAACGACAGCCTCAAGGAGATCGAAGGAAGCTTCCAGGCGCTGCAACGGGCCTGTGCCGGCCGCGCTGACTTCAAGGTGGCGATCCACGATCCCTGGGCTGCCGTCCAGATGCCGCAAAGCGGCCTGACCGCCCACGATGAGCCCTACAAGGGCAACTTCGGTGCCCTGATGGCACTCAAGCAGGCCTACCCGGATCTGAAGATACTGCCGTCCGTGGGGGGCTGGACCCTCTCCGATCCCTTCTACTTCCTCGGTGACAAGACCAAGCGCGACACCTTCGTCGCCTCGGTGAAGGAGTTCCTGCAGACCTGGAAATTCTTCGACGGCGTGGATATCGACTGGGAGTATCCGGGTGGCCAGGGTGCCAACCCGAAACTCGGCAGCCCGACCGATGGTGCCACCTATGTGGCCCTGATGAAGGATCTGCGCGCCATGCTCGACGAGCTGGAAGCCCAGACGGGTCGCAAGTATGAGCTCACCTCCGCCATCGGTGCCGGTGGCGACAAGATTGAAGACGTGGATTACCGCGCGGCCCAGCAGTACATGGATCGCATCTTCCTGATGAGCTACGACTTCAACGGCGGCTGGAGCAATACCGAGCTCGGCCACCAGACCAACCTCTACCCGGCCAGCTGGGATCCCGATACCAAGTACACTACCGACAAGGCGGTCAAGGCGCTGTTGGGGCAAGGGGTCGAGCCCGGCAAGCTGGTGGTGGGCGCGGCCATGTATGGCCGTGGCTGGACCGGTGTGAGCGGCTATCAGGCCGGCAACCCCTTTACTGGTACCGCGACCGGCAAGGTGAAGGGGACCTGGGAAGATGGAGTGGTGGACTATCGCGACATCGTCAACAACCGCATGGGCAGCGAGTGGGAGAAAGGCTACGACGAGGTGGCCGAAGGGCCCTACGTGTTCAAGGCGTCGACCGGCGATCTCATCACCTATGACAACGACCGCTCGGTCAAGGCCAAGGGGCAATACGTGCTGGCCAACCAGCTCGGCGGCCTCTTCTCCTGGGAGATCGATGCCGACAACGGTGACATCCTCAACGCCATGCACGAGGGGCTGGGCCACGGCGAGGGCATCACGCCGCCGGCCAACAAGCCGCCGGTGGCCAATGCGGGCAGTGATCTCGGCGTCACCGGCCCGGCCGAGGTGACCCTCAATGGCGCTTCTTCCCATGATCCGGAAAGCGGTGCCCTCACCTACAGCTGGAAGCAGGTATCAGGCCCGCAGGCCACCCTGCTCGACGCCAGTCAGGCCAAGGCCCGGGTAGTGCTCGATGGCGTGACAGCCGACATCAATCTGGTGTTCGAGCTGACCGTCACCGACGATCAGGGACTCTCGGCCAGCGATCAGGTGGTAGTGACCAACAAGGCGCCCCAGCCCAACCTGCCACCCGTGGTAACGGTACCGGCCAGTGCGACCGTGGAGTCGGGCAAGCAGGTGACCATCAAGGCCAGCGTCTCCGATCCCAACGGCGATGCCCTGACGTATCAGTGGAGCGTACCGGCTGGCCTCAGTGTCGCCGGGCAGGATAGCCCCACTCTGGTGGTGACCGGTCCGAGCGTGACCAGTGACACGGCTTATGACCTGACTCTGACGGTATCCGATGGTGCCCTGGATGCCAGCGCCAGCAGCCGGCTCACCGTCAAGCCCGCCAGCACGGGTGGCGGTTGCGAGGTCAGCGATCCGGATGCGGCCAACTGGCCAGCCTGGCAGGCGAGCCAGACCTACAACAGCGGGGACAAGGTAAGCCACAACCAGCTGGTGTGGCAGGCCAAGTACTGGACTCAGGGCAATGAACCGAGCCGTACGAGCGACCAGTGGCTGCTGGTGAGCAAGGTTCAGCTGGGTTGGGATGCCAATGTTGCCTACAACGGTGGCGATCTGACCAGCCATAATGGCCGCCAGTGGAAAGCGCAATACTGGACCCGTGGCAACGAACCCGGCAAGCATGAAGTCTGGCTGGACGTTGGCGCCGCCAGTTGCAACTGATCCTGGCCCATGAAGGCAGGCTCTGCCGCAAGGGGTGGCAACCCGGTGCTATGGTGACCGACGGGGTATGTGAGTGACATTGCTGCTTACATCTTGTCCCACAGGGAGCGTCGGCCGCCAAGCCTGACCGGGGAGACTCGTCAGCTGTGAGGCCTTGCCTTGAGCCGAGCCAATCATGGTAGAACCGTAACACTATAAAAAGATGGGGCCTGTGGGCCCCATCTTCATTTGCTGGAGTTCAGGTTTGGCCGTAGAGAGGTTGGCCAGGACAGGACAGCACCCTGGTGGCGCTGCGAGGGGGTGTATTTATGTAATTTTACTACTAGGTGTGTGTAATGTTGTCAGCCGTTCACGCGCCATAACGGAAGTAGTACTGGCGGGTTGACGGGGCATACGCGTCTTTCTCGATGACGCCATTTTTGCGGGTCGCACCTTTAAGGTGGAACAGTACAGCCAGATTCTCAAACATGATTAACCTCATCGCTCTGTTATTTATGATTGCTTGTGTGACCTCGGTCACAGTTTGATCCTAGGAGTATCTGTGAGCTGAATCAACTTTTTGTGTTGTAAATTTACATAAATCATGGAAAGGGTTTTCAAATTCAAAAGCCCTTATGGAAAGGCTTTCATGTCGCCCGTTACAACGCCTGTTACAAGAGGGACCTGGTGTCCCGGATTGGGAAGCGGAGTCCTTCAGGCTAAGTCGGGAGAAACGGGATAAAGCAGCCAGGCATTATGAGGCACTGACCGGTAGGCATTTCATCCTGGCATTACGCCTGTTTTGTAACCAAAAACAGTGAGATAGCTGACCTCTTGCTGGTTAAATCGACGAACTGCTGTAATTTTGACTAAACGCGCTTGTGGGGATTATTTTAGGGTTGACAGCAAAGCGGGTGATGCCTATCATGCGCCTCCGTTGCCGGAGATAACTTCGGTGGCCCGAGGTGAGTTGGGGTTATAGCTCAGCTGGGAGAGCGCTTGCATGGCATGCAAGAGGTCCGCGGTTCGATCCCGCGTAGCTCCACCAAATTCTTCTCGGACAATCTGGAATCAAAGGGGTTATAGCTCAGCTGGGAGAGCGCTTGCATGGCATGCAAGAGGTCCGCGGTTCGATCCCGCGTAGCTCCACCAGATTCTCGATTGTAAATTTCAGTACCCAGGGCAGTGTGGTGTGTACACCCAAGCCGACCTTTGTGGGGTTATAGCTCAGCTGGGAGAGCGCTTGCATGGCATGCAAGAGGTCCGCGGTTCGATCCCGCGTAGCTCCACCATTATTGAAGCCGACAGGCTGACGACAAGCGGCATCCAGAACCGTTTGTCGGGTAGACAATTTGGGGTTATAGCTCAGCTGGGAGAGCGCTTGCATGGCATGCAAGAGGTCCGCGGTTCGATCCCGCGTAGCTCCACCATTATTGAAGCCGAGAGGCTGACGACAAGCGGCGTCCAGAACCGTTTTTCGGGTAGAAAATTTGGGGTTATAGCTCAGCTGGGAGAGCGCTTGCATGGCATGCAAGAGGTCCGCGGTTCGATCCCGCGTAGCTCCACCATCTTCTTATTGGAAGAACGCCAAAGGCCACCGCATTGCGGTGGCCTTTTTGTTTTTTCTTGCCCGTTATTTTCTCCCTTGCTTCCCATAGGTCGTGCCACTCACAGATCCCGGGGGCAAAAAAGCCCGCGGCAGGTGCGGGCTTTGGGGCATGAGGATAGGCGTCACCGTGTTTAGCGGCGGCGTCGCCAGGCCAGCGGCAACAGGGCCAGCAAGCCCAGGCCAAGGGCGCCGCCACCTGACGAGGAGCCTGGCTTGGCCGCATCGCTGCCCAGTTTGAGATCGACGATGACGGGATCATGGTCGGAGGCGCTGAACGGATTGTCGGATTTGATCATATCGCCGGTGAAGCTGCGACCATATTCGAACAAGTTGCTCTCGAACGAGTTGATATGCCAGTCGGCGACTCCGAGTACCTTGCCGGCCAGCGCCGGATTGGCGAGGGCGTAGTCCAGGGTGCCGAGCTCGGCCTCATAGCTGTAGGAGATGGCTTTCTCCTTGTTGAATTTTACGTTCAGATCGACCAGACCGTAGCTGCGAGTCACCTCCTGTCCCAGCTGCTCATAGGGCTGTTCGCCGAGATAGGTGTGGGAGGCCGAGACAATCTTGCGTTCGCTGGTGGCCGGGTTGTAGTCGGTCAGCACCCGGATTGGATCTTCCTTGGCGTAGGAGTTGAAGTCCCCCACCAGCAGCACCTGACCGGACAGCTTGTTGACGGCATCCCCCAACACCTTGGCGGCGGTAACCCGGAACTCGGTGCATTTGCCCTGCAGATCGGCGGGTTCGCTCTTGCCATCACCATTCTCGTAGCAGCCGGAGCCCTTGGATTTGAGGTGGTTGACCACCAGGGTCAGTGGCTCCTTGTTGCCCTCGACGGTGAAAGTCTGCACCAGAGAGTCACGCTGGGAGGCGCGCTTGGCGATGCCACCCACTGTGTAGCGCTGTTCCGGCATCTGGATGAAGCTGGCATCGCCGGCGGGAGTGAGCAGGGCGGGGCGGTAGATCATGGCAACCATGATGGCGTCACCGCCGAAGAACTTGCCCTCGGTGAGAGCCGTGGCTGGCAGGCGAACATAGGCATAGTGCTTGCTCGCGTCTTTTTGTGCCTGGTTGAGACGGGTGACCAGATCATGGAGGGCAGAGGTATCGTCGAAGCCGTTGTTCTCCATTTCCATCAGACCGAGCAGGTCGGCATCCATCTGGGTGATGGCGTTGACAATCTTGGTGCTCTGTTTCTGGAAATCCTCCAGACTCTTGGCGCCCCGGTTGCAGCCCTTGGCGCTGTCCGCATCAGCCTGATCCTGGCACAGTACGTTGAGGGCACCGCCCACGCTGGAGTGGCTGGTGAAGTAGTTGAGCACGTTGAAGCTGCCGATCCGCAGATCCGAGCCTGTAACGCGATCCGGTGCATTCTGGCGATCGTTGTCACTGGTGCGCAGCAGATCTCCTACGGTGATGGTCTGCTCCCGGGGGATGATGAGGCGATACTCGCCGAAGCTGTAGCCCACCATGGCCTCCAGATTGACCGGTGCATCGCCGATCCGCAGGTAACCCTGCTCCGGCTCCCAGGCGGGCAGCCAAGGCAGCGTGCCGTTGGCGGCCTTGAAGTCCGATTCGAGGAACACCCGGTTGCCGGCATTGGCGGAGGCCTGTGCCTTCGCCTCGCTGCTGCCAGCCACATGCTGCTGGGTTGGCTTCATCAGCGGTGCCTGATGGGCGAGCACCAGGTTGTTGCGTCTGGCGGCATAGTCATAGCTGAAGTTGCGGCTCACCTTGAGCAGGCTGTCGGCATCGAGGCGCACCCGCATCCCTTCGTGGCGCTCCAGGGACCGTGCGAGGTTTTCCCCTTCCAGTACCAGCAATGGCACGGCGGCCGGAGCTTGCGTCTGGGTCAGGACCTGCAGGCGCGGGGTTGTGCCGTCAAACACGGGCTTGAGCTGGGTGTGGCCAAAATACTCCTCGACCCTGGCCTCCAGGCAGACTTCGGCGCCCGGCTTGATGTCCGGGGACTTGCTGGCGAAGTTCTTGTCGTTCAGATAAACAAAGATGCCGTCCGACGTCTGGGGATTGCCATCGCCCTGCACATCCAGCAGGTAGAACCCCTTGTTGAGGCTCTCGCCAAGGGCGGAGACCACGGCCTTGACCGTGACGCTCTGGGGGCTCACGAAGCTGTCGTCGGGCACCAGGGGGCTCTTGTCGCCACTGCCCTGGATGGCGGGGACAGGAGTTAAGGACGCATCGGCCGGGCAGGTGAATCCAGCCGCGTAGAGAGACGGGGACGCAAGCGCCAGCCCCACGGCCAGCGATAGCAGGGTACGTGTACCTTTCATAGGTGTTCCTTTTTTATTTTTGCCAGTATTTCCATAGCCTTGGCTCCTTGACCAAGGGCGCGCATTGTCACATTTCCGGCATGTCATACCAGTGAGCCAACGCACATAACCGGGATGTCGGCGCCTGAGATATCCCTTTTTTTGACTTGGCTAACACACTGAAATAAATGATAAAAATGTTATCTGTGTGCGCGATTGGAGCCAGGTGACCGGCGTCGGTCACATAATTTTCTTTGAAAATGAAGATTGAGACTCTGGTGGTTAATTCCTATACTTGATCCGTTCCTAACGGAACCCAGGTAAAGGGCAAACCGGTAGCGATGCCGGGACGCAATGCCTCCGGTCTGTCTGGGTAGTCAAGACAGATAGCGGGGTTCCCCTGGGTGACAGTCGTGTCTGTGGCGCGTCCATCGCCAGTTGTCTGCACCTATCACGCAGGTTGCGATTGTTCTTTGTCCTGGTGACCCATGCCAAGACAAAACAAGGAAGATAACAATATGCAACAAACCCTAAGGCCCAGCCGGCTCGCCATGCTGGTGGCCCTTGCTGCCATGCCCGCCTGGGCGCTGGCGGCGTACCCTGCCTATCAGGCCGGCACGGCCTACAAGGCTGGCGATGTTGTCAGCAACGTCGGCAACCTCTACGAATGCAAGGAATTCCCCTACTCCGGCTGGTGCGGTGCGTCTCCCTATCACTACGAACCCGGCGTGGGTTCGGTCTGGGGTGATGCCTGGAAACTGTTCAGCGAGGGGGGCGGTAATCCGGATCTGGGGCTCGTCGTCAGCTCGCCCGCCGTTGGCAGTGCATTTGACGAAGGGGCAGAGGTTGCGCTGGAGGTGACCCTGAGTGGCAACAGCAGCGCGCTGGCGAAGGTCGAGTATCTGATCGATGGCCAGCCGGTGGCGCAAGTGAGCGCCTCTCCCTGGTCAGCCAGCTGGGTCGCCAGCGGAGTGGGGGCCCATCAGCTCAAATCCCGGGCGCTGGACAAGGACGGCAAGGTGCTGAGTGAGGCGGACGCCAGTTTCAGCATCAATGCCGTGGTGGCGCCCGAGGCACCCAGGGTGAGCATCGCGAGCCCCGCCGCCGGCGCCAGGGTGACCCTGGGCCGCGCCGCCACCGTGACCGGCAATGTCACCGATGCCAATGACGACGTCGCCAGGGTCGAGCTCTTCGTGAATGGCCAGAAGGTGGGCGAGGACACCAGCGCCCCCTGGCAGCTGAGCTGGACGCCACAGAACAAGGGGCTGGCCGGTCTCAAGCTGGTAGCGACCGACAAGACCAATCTCTCTGGCGAGTCGGCCCAGGTCGACGTACAGGTGGAAGAGGCGGCCCTGCCTCCCACCGGCGGCAACCTCTCCTGCGACGTGCGTCAGATCTACCGCGCCGACGGCAGCGAGTGCATGGGGGATGACCACGGCCGCCGCGTCATCGGCTACTTCACCTCCTGGCGCACCGGCAAGAACGGTCTGCCCGCCTACCTGGTGAACGACATTCCCTGGGACAAGATCACCCACATCAACTACGCCTTCGCGGCGGTGGACGAGCAGAGCCACGTCATCAAGGTGGACGACTCGGCCACCAAGATGACCTGGAGCGGGGTGCCGGGCGCCGAAATGGATCCCGAGTTCGCCTATCAGGGCCACTTCAACCTGCTGTCGAAGTACAAGAAGCAGTATCCGGACGTGAAGACCCTCATCTCCGTCGGGGGCTGGGCCGATACCCGCGGCTTCTACACCGCCACCACCAAGGGGGACTGCTCGGTCAACACCGCCGGCATCAACGCCTTCGCCGATTCGGCGGTGGGCTTCATCCGCCAGTACGGTTTCGATGGGGTGGATATCGACTACGAGTACCCCACCTCCATGAAGGATGCGGGCAACCCGAACGACTTCCCGCTCTCCAACCAGTGTCGCGGCAAGCTGTTTGCGAACTACGAAGTGCTGATGAAGACCCTGCGTGAGCGACTCGACAGCGCCGGGACCGAGGACGGTCGCAAGTACATGCTGACCATCGCCTCGCCGGCGTCGGCCTACCTGCTGCGCGGCATGGAGAACTTCCAGGTCACCCAGTACCTCGACTACGTCAACCTGATGACCTATGACTTCCACGGCGCCTGGAACCACTTCGTCGGCCACAACGCCGCCCTGTTCGACAACAAGGCGGATCCCGAGCTGGCCCAGTGGGGTGTCTACACCCAGGCCCAGTTTGGCGGCATCGGCTATCTGAACTCCGCCTGGGCGGCCCACTACTTCCGTGGTGCCCTGGCGGCGGGCAAGATCAACATAGGGGTGCCCTATTACACCCGTGGCTGGCAGGGGGTCACCGGTGGCACCCAGGGTCTGGGGGGCAAGGCGGCGCTGCCGAGCCAGAGCGATTGCCAGCCGGGTACCGGTGGCAGCACCATCCCCTGCGGCAACGGGGCGGTGGGCATCGACAACATCTGGCATGACCTCGACAAGAACGGCAACGAGATCGGCGGCGGCGCCGTGCCCATGTGGCACGCCAAGAACCTGGAACACGCGGCCAGCCTCGGCATCACCACCCTGCCGAGCTACGGCCAGGCCTGGGGTCTGGATCCCAACAACCCGGCAGACGTGATCCAAGGGCAGTATGTGCGTTATTACGACGACAAGGCCCATGCGCCCTGGCTCTGGAACGAGCAGAAGAAGGTGTTCCTCTCCACCGAAGATGAAGAGTCCATGGGTCACAAGCTCGACTACATCGTCAAGCGTGGCCTCGGGGGCGTCATGTTCTGGGAGATGGCGGGGGACTATGACTTCGACGCCGCGAAGAACGAGTACGTGATGGGCAGTACCCTCACCAGCCTCGCCTACGAGAAGTTCAGCAAGGCCGACAAGGCGGCCCTGAAGCAGAATGATCTGCCGGCTCCGGCCGCCCAGCTCGACATCGGCGTGAGCCTCTCCGGCTTCAAGGAAGGGGACTCCAACTACCCGATCAACCCGACCCTCAAGCTCACCAACAAATCGACCCAGACCATTCCGGGCGGGACCCGCATCGAGTTCCTGATGCCCACCTCCACCTCAGACACCATCACCGACCAGAGCGGTATGGGGCTCAAGGTGGTGGAGAGCGGCGGCAACCAGAACTCGGACGGCATCGCCAACGAGAAGGACTTCCACAAGGTGGCCCTGACGCTGCCGGCCTGGAAGGCCTGGGCGCCGGGCACCGACGTGGAAGTGGCCATGACCTACTATCTGCCAGCCGCCGGCGTACCGAGCGGGATGCGCATCATCAGCGGCAGCCAGACCATAGGTCTCAAGGCCGAGTTCCCGACCCTGCCCGAAGCGGTGCTGGGCACGGGTGGCACAGGTGGCGGTGGTTCCGATGGTTCTACCTGCAGCAGCCAGAACGTGGATCCGGCCTCCTACCCGGCCTACCCGAGCTGGCCGCGCGGCGATCACGCCAGCGGCGGCGATCGCATCACCCACAACAAAGCGGTGTGGCAGGCCAACTGGTGGACCAGCAGTGAACCCAAAGCCGGCGACGGCAGCTGGAAGTCAGTCTGTAGCTATTGATTTTAAAATCAATGTGATAAGTGAGGCTTCGGCCTCACTTTTTTTGTCTGATTGGTCGCTCTGCTGGAAAAAGCGTCTGCCTTTCCTGGCCGCTGCTCTCTATAATAGAGTCGATTAATAATCAGATGGATGTCAGCATATGGCGAGTATATTGGATTCAGTTGATCAACGAACCCAGCTGGTGGGCGAAAACCGCCTGGAGTTGTTGATGTTCCGCCTCGGCACCCGCCAGATGTTTGCGATCAACGTCTTCAAGGTGAGGGAGGTCGTCAAGCTGCCCCACCTCAACAAGATGCCGGGTTCCCACCACAACATCAGCGGCGTGGCCAATATCCGGGGTACCTCGATTCCGGTCATTAACCTGCGCAGCGCCATCGGCATGCGCCCCATGCCCATCGATAGCGAATCCAACCTCATCATCACCGAATACAACCGCACCATTCAGGGCTTTCTGGTGGGGCAGGTGGCCAATATCGTCAATATGACCTGGAAGGATATTCTGCCGCCGCCGCGTTCCGCCGGGCGGGCCAACTACCTGACCGCCATCACCCGGATCCCGGAGGATGGGGTCGATCAGATCGTCGAGATTATCGACGTGGAGAAGGTGCTGGCGGAGATCATCACCTATGACATCCGCATCTCGGAAGAGGTGCTGGATCGGGAGATCCTGCCCGAGATGCACGGTCGCAAGGTGCTCATCGTGGATGACTCCAGTACGGCCCGCAATCAGGTGCGTGAAACCCTGGGGCAGCTTGGCCTTGAGGTGATCGAGTGTCAGGATGGCTTGCAGGCCCTCACCCTGCTCAAGGGGTGGTGCGATGCGGGCAAGAAGGTGACCGACGAGATCCTGCTGATGATCACGGATGCGGAGATGCCGGAGATGGATGGCTATCGCCTGACCCACGAGGTGCGCAGCGATGCGCGCATGGCCGACCTCTTCATCACCCTCAACACCTCCCTGAGCGGCAACTTCAATGAAGCCATGGTCAAGAAGGTGGGGTGTGACCGCTTCATCTCCAAGTTTCAGCCCGACTTGCTGGTCGGAGTGGCGCAGGAGCGTCTGCGCCAGGTGCTGGAGCAGTAAATTTCGTGTGTCTTTGATAAAACAAACATCCCGCCCTGGCGGGATGTTTGTTTATGGGGAGGAGGTCGGTATGAAGGACGGGTTAGGCCTCAGCGCTCTAACAGAGGCTCGATGAAACGGGCCACCTTGTCGCGGATTTGCGGCTGGGCGGCTGGCGTCGGATGGATGCCATCGTTCATCATGAGTTCAGGGCGCAGCGCAATATCATCCATGAAGAAGGGGAGCAGCGGCAGTTTGTTGGCCTCGGCCAGTTCCGGGAAGATCTGCTCGAACTGGCGCAGATAGCGGGCACCATAGTTGCGCGGCAGCTGGATCTGGGTCAAGACCACGCGCGTCTGGTTGGCCTTGGCCAGGGCAATCATGTCGGCCAGGTTCTTGCGGGTGATGGCTGGCGCGAAGCCGCGCAGGCCGTCATTGCCCCCCAGCTCGATCAGCAGCCAGTCCGGCTGGTGTTCTTTCAGCAGGGCGGGCAGGCGGGCCAGTCCCCCCTGGGTCGTTTCGCCGCTGATGCTGGCGTTGATCAGGGAGTGCACAGCCCCTTCATTTTGCCACTTCTGGTTGAGCAGGGCAGGCCAGCTCTGCTGGGCCTGCATCTGATAACCGGCACTCAGGCTGTCCCCCAGCACCAGCAGGGTCTGGGCCTGAACGGATGAAATCAGGAAACAGAGGGCAAACAGAATACGCGCCATAACATCAACTCCCTTCAGTGATTGGCATTAAAAAAGGACAAGGGCCTGCACAGGGTGCCGACACCCTATGGTGGCGGTCACCAAGGCCCTGAATAAACAGGATACGCAGCATGAGTTCAACACCCATTATCGTCGTCAGGAGCCTGGGCAAATCGGTTCGCCTCGGCCAGGAAAGCCTCACCATCCTTGAAGGGATCGATCTGCAAGTCAATAGCGGCGAGACGGTGGCCCTGGTGGGGGCGTCCGGATCGGGCAAATCCACCCTGCTGGGGCTGCTGGCAGGCCTCGATCTGCCGAGCCAGGGGGAGATAGAGATCCTCGGCAAATCCCTCGGCGAGCTGGATGAGGAGGGGCGGGCGCGGCTGCGGGCCGAGCAGATCGGTTTCGTATTCCAATCCTTCCTGCTGCTGCCCACCATGACAGCCCTTGAAAACGTGATGCTGCCGGCCGAGCTGCGCGGCGAGCGGGAGTGCGAGCAGAGGGCCCGCGAGCTGCTGGCGGCGGTGGGCTTGAGTGAACGGCTGCACCATCTGCCGCCCCGCCTCTCCGGTGGCGAGCAGCAGAGGGTCGCCATCGCACGAGCCTTTATGACCCGGCCCAGCCTGCTGCTGGCCGACGAGCCGACCGGCAACCTCGACAGCAAGACGGGCGAGAAAGTGATAGAGCTGTTGTTCGAGCTCAACCGCAAGCACGGCACTACCCTGGTGGTGGTGACCCACGACCACGAGCTGGCCCGGCGCTGCCAGCGCCAGATAGTGATGGCGGCCGGACGGCTGGAAGGGGCAGCCGAAGGAGTGGAGGCATGAGACGATCCGGGATGACATGCCTGCCTGTTTGGCCAGTAAATGGAGGTCACGGGGAATGATGCAGTGGCGACTGGGATGGCGACTGCTTCGCCGGGAGGGATTCAACGGCGAGCTGCGCTGGTTTGTGCTGGCGCTGGCCCTGAGCGTGGCTTGCGTGCTGAGCGTGGCGCTGGTGGCAGATCGGCTCGATGCCGGCCTCAAGGCATCGGGCCGCGACTTTATCGGGGCGGATCGGGTGCTGCGCACCGCCACGGCCATGCCGGATGGCTGGTTGCAGCAGGCAAAAAATGACGGATTGGCGGTGCAGACCACGATCAGCTTCAACAGCATGCTGTTTCATGGCGAGGCGCTGCAGCTCGCCTCCATTCGGGCGGTGCCGGACGGTTTTCCCTTCTACGGCAAGCTGGAGTTGACCCCGCAGCGTTCTCCCGCGCCCGGGGAGATCTGGCTGTCGGCCCGGGTGATGCAGCTGCTGGCGGCCAAACCGGGGGATGAGCTGGAGGTCGGCAATACGGTGCTGAAGGTGGCCGGGCTGCTGGGTGAGGAGCCGGATCAGGGCTTCAGCCCCTTCCTGCTGGCGCCCAGGGCCCTCATTCACAGTGCCGATATCGAGGCGACCGGCGCCCTGTTGCCCGGCTCGCGCCAGCAGTGGCGCTATCTGTTCCAGGGCTCGCGGGAGTCACTGGCCCGCTACGAGCGCTGGCTGGAACCAAAGCTGCAGCCGGGCCAGAAGTGGATCAAGCCGGATGACGGCGAGTCCCGGGTGGGGCGCTCGCTCGCCAATGCGGAGCGTTTCTTCCGTCTGGCCTCCTTGAGCGGCGTACTGCTGGGGGCGCTGGCCATGGGGATCGCCGTGCGCCACTTTGCCGAGCGCCAGACCAACATGGTGGCGCTGCTCAAGACCCTGGGGGCCTCCCGTGCCAGCCTGTGGCAACTAATGAGCGTGCTGCTGCTCTCCCTGACCCTGATTGGCGCCCTGCTTGGCCTGCTGGCGGGCACTGTGATGCAGTGGTTCACCCTGCAGCTGTTGGGGGAGTTGCTGCCCCCGGATCTGCCGCCTCCCTCCTGGCGTCCTTTTGCTCTCGGGGTGGCGGTCGCCTTCTTCATCACCCTTTTGCTCGCCTTCGTGCCCTTCCTGCGCCTGCTCAAGGTGCCGCCCCTGCGAGTGTTGCGCCGCGAGCTGGAGGCGAGCGTTCCCCCCTGGCTGGCGTTGCCGGTAGGGTTGCTCGGCCTGTTTGCCCTGGTGTGGGGCTTTACCGCCGACGTGCGTCTGGCGTTCGGGCTGGTCGGGGGCATGGGCCTGCTGATGGGGTTGCTGGCGCTGCTGGCCTCCGGCTTGCTGCGGCTGGGTGCCAGGGTTAATGGCCCTCACGCCCTGCGTCTGGCGCTGGCCCATCTCTCCCGCGAGCGTAGCAGCGGCTTGTTCCAGCTGGCGGGCTTTGCCCTGGCTCTCATGCTGTTTGGCCTCTTGTGGGCGGCGCGTGTCGATCTGCTGGACGAGTTCTCGGCCCGTCTGCCCGTCGATGCCCCCAACCGGTTTCTGGTCAATGTGGCGGAACATGAGCGCGAGGGGATCCTGGCCGATCTGGCGGCTGCTGGTGCGGTCACCTCGGACTTCTATCCCATGGTGCGCGGTCGCCTGACCCACATCGCCGGCGAGGCGGTGGGTGAGGGGGCCGCCAGCGGCCGCGAGGGGGTCGATCGGGAGCTCAATTTCACCACCACCAGCACCCTGCCGGTCGACAACCAGCTGGTGGCGGGGCGCTGGTTTGATGGGCCCGGGGAAGTGTCGGTGGACAGCGAGCTGGCCAGCAGGCTCGGCATCAAGCTGGGGGACATGCTCGGTTTCACTATTGACGGGCGCAGCTTCGGGGCTCGAGTGACCAGCCTTCGCAGCATCAAGTGGGACAACATGCGCCCCAACTTCTACATGATTTTCTCGGAGGATCTGCTCTCCTCTTTCTCCCGTACCTGGCTAGGCAGCTACCGGCTGCCCGCCGCCGGGCGCGCCGCCGAGGTGGAGATCATCCGCCGCCATCCCACGGTCAGCCTCATCGACGTAGATGACTTGATCGCCCGCTTGAGTCAGGTTTCCGAACAGGTGAGCCGGGCGCTGGGCTTGATGCTGGGGCTGGTGACGGTGGCGGCGTTGCTGGTGCTGCTGACCCAGACCCAGGCCAGCATGGCCCACCGGCGCCGCGAGCTGCTGCTGATGCGCACCCTGGGGGCCGGCAGCACGCTGCTCAAGAAGATGCTGCGCTGGGAGCTGGTAGCGAGCGGTGCTCTGGCGGGGCTGTGCGCCGCCATGGTGGTGGAGCTCTGCTCCTTTGGCCTGCAGTGGTGGTGGTTCGAGGGGCAGTGGCAGTTCCACTGGGCAATCTGGCTGACCTTGCCTACCCTGGGGGCTGTGCTGGTGACGCTGGCCGGGCAGGGGATGCGCCGTCAGCTGCTGGCGGGCACCCTGAGCGATCGCTTGCGCGGCCTGGGGCAGGGCTTGCTGTAAGCGGTGGTAGACCTATTTACAGCCAATAAAAACAACCCGGCCAATTGGCCGGGTTGTTTTTGTTTGGGATCGGGTGTGCTAGCGGGGAGATCTCAGCAGATTGGTGAGGGCCTGGGGGAGTTCAGGGTAAGTGAAGTGAAAACCGGCCTGCTGCAGGCGGGCGGGCAGCACGTGTTGCCCGGTCAGCAGCAGATCCGATGCCTCTCCCATCATCAGGCGCAGCAAGGTTGCGGGCACGAAAAAGAGATGGGGGCGGTGAAGGGTGTGCGCCAGAGCCTGGCTGAACTCCCTGTTGCTGACCGGATGGGGAGCGGTGCCGTTGAAGATGCCGTCGCACTCGCCGTGCTCCAGCAAAAACAGGATGGCGCGCACCAGATCCTGCACATGGATCCAGCTCATCACCTGGTTGCCGGCGCCCATGGGACCGCCGAGACCAAACCGGTAGGGGAGGAGCATTTTGGGCAGGGCGCCGCCATCGGTGCCAAGCACCAGCCCGATCCGCACGATGCAGACCCGGGTCAGGCGGCTGCGGGCCTCCTGAGCCAGGGTTTCCCACTGCTGGCAGAGCTGGTGGGTGAACTCGTCGTGGGGCGTCTGACACTGCTCATCCAGCGGCGCATCGTCTTGCCTGCCATACCAGCCGATGGCGGAGGCGTTGATCAGCACCTTGGGGGGCGTGGTTGAGAGCTTGATGAGATCCACCAGCTGTTCGGTCAGCAGCCAGCGGCTATCGCAGAGCAGCTGCTTGCGCTGCTCGCTCCAGCGTCCGGCGGCGATGGGCTCCCCCGCCAGGTTGATGACCGCATCCACGTCATTGAGATCGTCGAGCCTGTCCAGGCTGTCGAGCACCTTGATGTCGTGACCCAGCAGGGTATAGGCGCGACTGCCCTGGCGGCTCAATACCACCACCTCGTGGTTTACCTTGAGATGGGCCACCAGTCGACGGCCGATAAAGCCGGTGCCCCCCGTGATCAGAATCTTCATCGCTGCGCTCCCTAATTCGTTGTTTTCACTCTAATCAGCTCTTGGGCATTGAACAAGTGGCCGCAGGTTCATCATTCTCTGCCTGCTCTGTTACCGCAGCTGGATGCGGGCGAAAAAAAAACCAGCGGATCACTCGCTGGTTTCAGGAACGTGCTCGCCATCATGGCGGCGCTATCAGAGCATGCGGGTGAGAGCGCGGCAGAGGCGCTTGACCCCCTCTTCGATGGTCGCCTCATCCACACAGGAGAAGCTCAGGCGCAGGGTGTTCTGGATCTCGGGGCGCACGTAGAAGGGGGCCCCGGGCACGAAGGCCACTTTTTCCTTGATTGCCTCGTCAAATAGCGCCATGGCGCTGACGCTCGGCGGCAGGGTCAGCCAGAGGAACATGCCCCCTTCCGGTCGGGTGTAGCTGACGCCGGGCGGGCAGTGACGGGCCAGGGCAGCTTCCATGGCGGCGCGCTGGCGGCCATAGACCTCCTTGATCTTCTCGAGGTGAGCATCCAGCGAGTTGTCCATCAGGAAGCGGTGTAGCACCTGCTGGCTGAAGGCGTTGCTGTGCAGATCGGTGGCCTGCTTGGCGATGGTGACCTTCTTGCGCAGCCAGTCCGGCACCAGCATCCAGCCGAGGCGGAAGGCCGGGACGACGGTCTTGGAGAAGGAGCCGAGCAGCACGGTATTGTTCGGCGCCAGCTTGGCGATAGGGGGCAGGTGCTCGCCCTCGAAACGCAGCTCGCCGTAGGGGTCGTCTTCCACCATCAGCAGCTCGTGGCGCACCAGCCGCTCGGCCAACGCCTCGCGGTTGGCGCGGCTGTAGGAGACGCCGCTCGGGTTCTGGAAATTGGGTACACCGTAGAGCAGCTTGGCATTGGAGCCGCTGGCCAGCAGCTCGTCCAGCGCCGCCAGATCCAGCCCTTCTTCACCGAGGGTGATGGGCTTGAAGGTAGGCTGATAGACGGAAAACGCCTGGATGGCACCAAGATAGCCAGGCTCCTCGATGATGAGGTCCTGCTCCTCGTCGATCAGTACCTTGCCCAGCAGATCCAGCGCCTGCTGGGAGCCGCTGGTGATGAGGATGTTGTCCGGGTTGACCTGCATGCCGTGGCGGCTCAGATAGCGGTTGGCAATGTATTGGCGCAGCGGAGCGAAGCCCTCGGTGGCGGCATACTGCAGGGCGGCGGCACCCTGCTCGCGCAGCACGTCCTGGCAGGCCTGGTCGATGGCCTTGACCGGGAACAGGTGCGGGTTGGGCAGACCGCCAGCGAAGGAGATGATCTCCGGATTGGCGGCAACTTTAAGGATTTCGCGGATAAAGGAAGGCTCGACTTTTTCGAAACGCTGGGCAAAAAACGGCTGCATAGGACTCTCTCTGGCATGATGAGCGGTCACTCCATTCGACCGCCAAGTTATCCGGTTGTATCAGATTTAAAAAATGAGGCAATGGCTGTAACAATATTCGCCAAAAAAGAGCCGGTTTGGCGCCGTGGCGGCGGCCACTGCCCATGACTGCGAGATCCGCGGGCGTGGATGGAAGATTTGTTGTGCGAAACACTTGCGCCCAGTGGCTATCTTGGGATAATTCGCTCCCCTGTTTTCGCCAGGCGATGAAATAACGAGCGTCGAGCCGTCCTTGCGCTGAGCGGATCCAAGACGTATTACCCGGATTGATGAAATAACGAGACAATTATGCCTGTGACCCAAGATGTATTTAACGAAGACGGCAAGTTCATGCGCAAGATCCGCAGCTTTGTCCGTCGCGAAGGCCGCCTGACCAAAGGGCAGGAGAAGGCCCTGGAAGAACTCTGGCCGGTCATGGGTATCGATTTCGCGCCAGAGCCGCTCGATCTGGTCGCCCTGTTTGGCCGCGAAGCGCCGGTAGTGCTGGAGATCGGTTTCGGCATGGGCGCCTCCCTGGTCGAGATGGCCAAGAACGCCCCCGAGAAAAACTTCATCGGCATCGAAGTGCATACCCCGGGTGTAGGTGCCTGCCTGGGTACCGCCCAGGAAGCGGGCGTCACCAATCTCAAGGTCATTTGCCACGACGCGGTCGAGGTGCTGGAGCACATGATCCCGAACGGCTCGCTCGCCTGCCTGCAGCTCTTCTTCCCTGACCCCTGGCACAAGAGCCGCCACCACAAGCGCCGCATCGTGCAGCCGGCGTTCGCCCAGGCCATTCGCCAGAAGCTGGCCATCGGTGGTGTCTTCCACATGGCCACCGACTGGGAAAACTATGCCGAGCACATGCTGGAGGTGATGAGCGCCGCCGAGGGGTACGAAAACACCTCCGCTACCGGCAACTGGGTGCCACGTCCCGACTGGCGTCCGCTGACCAAATTCGAACAACGGGGCCATCGTCTTGGTCACGGGGTTTGGGATCTGATTTTCAAACGTGTCAACTAACTAAGGAGCTATCATGGCCAATCGTAGCCGCCGCCTGCGTAAGAAACTGCGCGTCGATGAATTCCAGGAAATGGGGTTCGACATCGGTTTCAACTTCCCGGTCGGCACTGCCGAAGAGACCATCGATGCGGTAGTCGATGCGATGATCGATGAAGTGATTGAACCTCGCAAACTGGCCTTCGCCGGTTCCGGCCACCTGGCCTGGGAAGGGATGATCTGCACCCAGCAGCTCGGCAAGTGCACCGAAGAAGATCGCGCCGCCGTCAAAGCCTGGCTGGAAGCCAAGGGGATGGAAGCCGTGGTGGTCAGCGAGCTGTTTGACCTCTGGTACGGTGAACCGGCCTAATCATCTCTTGCCCATGGTGGGCAGATAGACAAATCCCGCCGCTGGCGGGATTTTTGTCAGTGGACCCGGGTTCTTCGCAGCCGTTTTAGTCATGGAATCGCTTATGGTGTTGTCATCCGAATTACTGGCCAGCATTCTGGAAGAGGTGCGCCCGCTGCTGGGGCAAGGCAAGGTGGCCGACTACATTCCCGCCCTGGCCCAGGTGCCCGCCGATCGGCTTGGCATGGCGGTCTGTACCGTGGAGGGAGAGCTGTTCACCGCAGGTGATGCCTTCGAGCCCTTCTCCATCCAGAGTATCTCCAAGGCCCTGAGCCTTACGCTGGCCCTCACCCTCTATCAGGAGGAGGAGATCTGGGCCCGGGTGGGCAAGGAGCCGTCCGGCCAGCCATTCAACTCCCTGGTCCAGCTGGAATTTGAACAGGGCATTCCCCGCAATCCCTTCATCAATGCCGGGGCTCTGGTGGTGAGCGATCTGCTGGAGACCCGCCTGACCGCCCCGCGCCAGCGCACCCTGGAGCTGGCCCGCCGTCTTTCCGGCAACCCGGCCATCATGGCGGATCAGATAGTGGCCCGCTCCGAATACCAGCACTCCGCCCGCAACGCCGCCATCGCCTACCTGATGAAGGCTTATGGCAACTTCGAAAATGAAGTGGACAAGGTGCTGCAAAGCTACTTCAATGCCTGCGCGATCCGTATGAGTTGCGTCGATCTGGCGCGGGCCTTCATCTATCTGGCCAACCGGGGTGTGCCGCTCGGTGAGACGACTCCGCTGCTGCCGGCCCGTACCACCAAGCAGGTCAATGCTCTGCTCGCCACCTGCGGCCTCTATGACGAGGCCGGTGATTTTGCCTATCGGGTGGGGATGCCGGGCAAATCCGGGGTCGGCGGCGGCATCATCGCCCTCATCCCGGGTGAGTTGTGCGTCTGTGTCTGGTCGCCCGAGCTCAACAAGGCCGGCAATTCGCTGGCGGGCACGGCGGCGCTGGAGTTGCTGGCCGAGCGCCTGGGCCGCTCCATTTTTTAACCTTGTTCAATGAATCGAGAGATCATCATGAAACGATATCTTCGCTCTCTGCAGGCCGCACTGGCGACCTTGCTGCTCTGGTGTGCCTGGCCCGTCCTTGCTGCCGAATTGCCGTCGCTCACCCTGACCGATGCCAAGGCCAAGCAGGCGGTCATCCTGGATACCCGTGCCAGCTACTTCTATCAGGGGTGGCCAATGGAGGGCGAGCAGCAGGGTGGCCATGTGGCCGGGGCCGAACTCCTCTCCGCTGACTGGAAATACAGTGATGAAGAGTGGCCCAAGGCGCTTGCCGCCAAGGGACTGAAAGCCGATCGACCGGTCGTTCTTTACGGTGCGCCGCGCGAGGTGGCCGAGGTGGCTCGCCTGTTGCGCCAGCAGGGCATCAAGCAGCTGTTCGAGCTGCAGGATTGGCAGAGTGCCCCGCGCGAGTATCTGGTTCGCTGGCAGCAGCTGGTCTATCCGCAGTGGCTGGCAGATCTGCAGGCCGGCAAGCCGGTGGTGGCCGCGCCGAAAGGGGAGTGGAAGTTGTTCGAGGTGGATTGGGGGGCACCCAAGGCCTACCTCATCAGCCACATTCCGGGGGCGGGGTATATCGACACCAACCGCCTGGAGGAGGAGCCGCTGTGGAACAAGGTCTCTGACGAGGCGCTCAAGAAGCTGCTGCTGGAAAATGGCATCCGTCACGATACCACCGTCATCCTCTATGGTCGCAACACCATGGCGGCGGCCCGGGCGGCCCACCTGATGATGTATGCCGGAGTGGAAGACGTGCGGTTGCTGGACGGCGGCCTGGAGGCCTGGTTTGGCCAGCATCTGCGCACCGAAACCGGCCTGCCCAACACCTTTGCACCGGTCAAAGAGTTCGGGGCCACCATTCCTGTGCATCCCGAGTACCTCACCACCCTGGCCCAGGCCAAGGAGCTGCTCAAACAGCCCGATGGCGCCCTGGTCAGTGTGCGAACCTGGGACGAGTTTGTCGGCAACACCTCGGGTTACAGCTACATCAAGCCGAAAGGGGACATCCCGGGGGCCAAGTGGGGGCGTGGTGGCGTGGATGCCAACAGCATGAGCGACTTCCACAACCCGGACGGCACCATGAAACCGGCCGGCGAGATCCTCGCCATGTGGGATGAGTGGAACATAGAGCCGACCCAGCAGGCCGCCTTCTATTGCGGTACCGGCTGGCGCGCTTCCGAGGCCTTCTTCTACGCCTGGCTGATGGACTGGAAGCGGATCAGCGTCTATGACGGTGGCTGGTACGAGTGGAGCATGGATCCCAAGAATCCCACGGTGACCGGTGAGCGTCAGCCCGCCAAGTAATTGATAATCGTGAAAAGGCCGGACATCTGTCCGGCTTTTTTTATCCCGGTTCGTGTCAGCGGCCACGGAACACTACACTTTTTGCGAAGAGATATCAGATCGACGTGAGGAGTGACTGATGAAACGGGTATGGATAAGTCTGCTGGTGGCAGGGATGCTGGGGCAGGGGGCCATGGCCGCAGAGCGGGCCCGCTATCTGGTGCAGATCAAACCGGGTGCCAGCGACTCCGTGCTGGCCCAGAGTCGGGGGATGGGGGGCGAGCTGGCACTGGTGCTGAAGGAGCAAAATGCCCTTGCACTCTGGTTGCCGTCGACGGCAGTCACAGCCTTGGCGCGTAATCCCAACGTACTCTGGGTTGAACCGGATGCCAAACGTTATGCCAGTGCCGAAACGCTGCCTTACGGCATTCCCATGGTCCAGGCGCCGCAGCTGAGTGATGCGGCGGCCGGGGAGGTACTGATATGCATCATCGACTCGGGTTACAGCGGCAATCATCCCGACTTGCCGCATGGGGCTCAGGTACAGGGCAGTGACAATGCCGGTACCGGCAGCTGGAGCAGCGACGAAAATGGCCACGGCACCCATGTGGCGGGCACCATAGCCGCAGTGGGTGGCAACGACATGGGCGTGGTCGGGGTGCTGCCGAACCAGAGCGTGCCGCTGCACATCATCAAGGTGTTTGGCGCCAATGGCTGGGCCTATACCTCCAACCTGGTGGGGGCACTCAACGCCTGCCAGCAGGCAATGTCCAGCCGTGGTTTTACCCGCATGGTCATCAATATGAGTCTGGGGGGGAGTGTCCCCAGCAAGACCGAAGAGAGAGCCTTCAACCAGGCCTACAGCCAGAATGTGCTGAGCGTGGCGGCGGCAGGCAATGCCGGCAATACCAGCAAGTCCTATCCTGCCTCCTACAGCAGTGTGGTGAGCGTGGCAGCCATCGATGCCAACAAGCAGCTTGCCTATTTCTCCCAACGCAACGATCAGGTGGAGCTCGCGGCACCCGGTGTCTCAGTGATGTCGACCGTGCCGGGCGGTTACGCCTACTACAGTGGCACTTCGATGGCGACGCCTCACGTGGTCGGGGTGGCCGCCCTGGTCTGGTCGCAGCGGCTGGAGTGCAGCAACGATCAATTGCGCCAGACCTTGCGCCTCAGTGCCCAGGATCTGGGAACGGCCGGACGGGACAACAGCTATGGCTACGGCCTGGTGCAGGCCAGGGCGGCGGCGGATCGGCTGGTGCTCGGGTGTGACGGCAGCACTAGCAGCACGGGCGGTGGCAAGCAAGGGGGACGCAAGTAGCTGATAGTTGGCTAAAATCCCTCAGGCTTGGCGATTCTGGACTAGGCTTCAAACACCGCCCTCGGTGTTGAGGGAGAACACAGGGAGATGAGACTGGTGATGAAACAACTGATGATTATCCTGGTATGTGCATTCGGGTTGGTGGCGTGCAGTTCCCAATACATCATGAGTACCAAAGACGGGAAAATGATCACCACCGACAGCAAGCCCAGGCTGGACGAGAGCACCGGCATGTATCGTTATTACGATGAAGAAGGGCGTGAGGTGATGATCAAGAAGGATGACGTCACCCAGATCATGGAGCGCTGATTGCCATCAGTGGTCACAGGGGCTGCCCATGGGCAGCCCCTGTCATTTTCGGGCCTCTCTCCCGAAATGATTAATTCGCTCACACTTTGTTATTAGTGGATGATTTTTCAGCAAGATTTATTAATCGGGTACAGCTGCCGTTATGGTTTCGCCGCTATCATGACGCTCCGTTTTATTGGAGGTGTTATGTCCCTGATGTCTGTCCTTAAATCACGTCTTTCCGTCCGAGCCCTGCTGGGGGGCGCCTTGCTGGCCGTTGCATCGAGCAGCTACGCAGGCGATGACCAATTTACCCTGGGACGGACCATACTGCTGGGGGCCGGGGAGCATGGCGCAACCATCCCTTTGGTGATCTGCCGTCAGACCAAATATATCAAGGTGAAGGCCGAGCGGGATTTGACCCTGGAGCGTGTGGTGGTGACCTATGGTGGTGATCGCACCAAAACCATCTATTTTGATCGGGAAATGCGTGGCGAGAAAGAAACGGAGTGGCGCTCGCTGGGTTCACGTCGCTGCGTGAAGAAAATTGAAGTCTATGGTAATTCAGAGCGTAGCAAGGCTGGCGTTAAAGTATTTGGTCGCAAGTAAACGAATACTGCCTGGATATTAATTTTCTTGTTCCGTGAATATGGCGAGCCGGGTGGCTCGCCATTTTTTTATTATTTTTTCGGACGGAAGGGTTTGATGACGGTTTCATCGCATTCGAGATAAGGTCCTTCCATCAGATCGATACAGTAGGGGATGGCGGGGAAGACGGCGTCCAGGCACTCACGGATGGACTTTGGCTTGCCCGGCAAGTTGACGATCAGGGTGTCATCCCGCAAGCCGGCGGTCTGGCGGGAGAGAATGGCGGTTGGCACAAACTTGAGAGATTCGGCCCGCATCAGCTCGCCAAAGCCGGGCATCATGCGATCGCATACCGCTTCGGTGGCTTCCGGGGTGACATCTCGCTTGGCCGGGCCGGTACCGCCGGTGGTGACCACAAGGCAGCACTCCTCTTCATCCGCCAGGCGGATCAGGGTTGCCTCGATCTGATCCTGCTCATCCGGGATCACCTGGTAAACAGGCTCCCACTCCGAAGTCAGGTAGGCGTTTAGGGTGTCGATGATGGCCTTGCCGGAGAGGTCTTCATAGATGCCGGCACTGGCACGATCGCTGACAGTAACGATACCGATTTTTGCCTTGCTCATGGTCTGCTCTTGGTTGCGCTGAATAAGTGGAAAATAAAATAGCATAATCAGCAAGATAAGTTAAACGATGGTAGCTTGGGCAGCGATGCTTGATTGAAATATAAGTGTCGAATGAAGCAAAAATAATGAGTCTGGTTCGTTTGGTCGCAATAAAAGAGGAGCGGGATAATACAAAATTGTATAAGTGGAACCGAGTTCAGGATTGAATTAATAATTTATTGAAATGTATCGATAATTACAGGCTTTGCTGTCAGTTTGAGTCTTATTGTTTCTGGCAAGGCGCACTTTTGGGAGTGAACCCGGGATTGTTCAGGCGTATATAAAAACGAGAGAGGCCGATGATGAGCCGTCGTCTTTTCTCAGTCCATATTGCGGTGCATGATGGAGGGCATCTTTATGGAATTGCCTGATTTCGATACCCTGAAAGAGCTTGCCGCCACTGAGCCGGCCCAACTCGAGACGATACTGCAGCAACAGATAGATGAGTTGATGGCCCGGGCGGGGCCTGAGCAGCAGCGTCGTCTGTTGGGCCTGCAGTTCCAGATTGATGGCCAGCGCCGTCTGGCAAAAAACAATCTCGACAGTTGCATCCGGATTGCCAATATGATGAAAGACTCCTTTTATTTGATGCAAACCGAAATGATGCAATTCAAGGAGGAGGAGCTGCCAGATGAAAACGATAGCAGCAGCAAAATAGTCCGGCTGGCAGATTATCAACATCTTAAATAATCTTCTGTAGTTTATTTTTACCTGATTAAATCCAGCAAGCCTGACAGGAATATAGTCGGAGAGGGGATTCTGTTGTTATTTATAAGATGACTTGTAATGAAGTTGTGATTGCCTTGGCGTTATTTAATAAATAATGACGATATGTCACTGATAGCAGTAGATGAATAGCGGCAAGAAGTAAGCTAGTATGACCAAAGTTTTAATTGCTACGACTCGAAGGGATTATGAGAAGTATCACGCCAAGGCGGGTGTTGTCGCGGGAGCAGCAGACCGAGATCACCCGCATTATCGTCAAGGTGGGGCAAATGCTGGCCCAGTTTGGCGCAGAAAGCCGCATCATAGAGCAGACCACGGTTCGGTTGGGGTTGGCGCTGGGGCTGGAGAGCGTCGAGATGGCCATCTCCTCCAGCGCTATCGTGCTTACCAGCCTCTATCAGGGAGGATGCGTCACCACCACCCGCAGAGTACGGGAGCATGGCATCAATATGCAGGTGGTGTGCGAAATCCAGCGTATCTGCATCATGGCGGAAAAAGAATTGATTGGTGCCCGAGAAGTGCGCCAACGGCTCGAGGCCATAGTGCCGTTTCACTACCATCCCTGGTTGGTGGTGCCCATGGTCGGGCTATCCTGCGGCGCGTTCAGCCTGCTGTTTGGCGGTGACTGGCCCATCTTCCTGGTCACCTGTTTCTCCTCCGCCGTGGCGATGCGGGTGCGCCAGCTGATGGCTCGCCATCACCACAGCCCCTTGATCAACTTTGCTGTGACCGGCTTTATCGCGACCCTGCTCTCCTCCAGCGCCACCTTCTTCCATTGGGGTGAGCAACCCTATCTGGCCATGGCGGCCAGCGTGTTGCTGCTGGTGCCGGGCTTCCCGCTCATCAATGCGGTCTCCGATATGGTGAAGGGCTACTTCAATATGGGGCTGGCCCGCTGGGGCACAGCGACCCTGCTGACCATCAGCGCAGCCATCGGTATTATCCTGGCGATGACGGTGACGGGCATCTGGGGGTGGAAGGTATGATGGTTGTTGACTCTGAGTTGGCACATGAGGATCTGGCCATCAGCGCAGGAAGCCATATCGGCATCATTCTGACCATCTCGGTGACCGGAATCAGGGGGGGGAAAGTATGATGGATCTGCTCTGGCTGCTGGCCAAGGATGCCTTCTGGTCGGCCATACCGGCGGTGGGTTTTGCCATGATCTTCAACGTGCCGCCGCGCATGCTCAAATATTGCGCCATGGGCGGGGCGCTGGCCCACAGCCTGCGTACCCTGCTCATCCATTACGGCATGACCATCGAATGGGCTACCCTGGCGGCGGCGACCACGGTCGGGTTTGTCTGCGTCTACTGGTCACGCCGCCTGCTGGCGCCCCGCCCCGTATTCAGCGTCGCTTCCATCATTCCAATGATCCCGGGCAGCTATGCGTTCAAGACCATGATTGCGGTGGTTGAGCTCAATATCTCGGGGGTGAGCATGGAGCTTATCCAGAGCGCGGTGGAGAACGGGTTAAAGTCTATCTTTATCGTAGGGGCCCTAAGTTTTGGGTTGGCGATCCCCTCTCTGGTCGTATATCGTAACCGGCCCATAATTTAGATGGTTTTGTGAGAGGCTGACACCATGAAGATTTCCATGATCGCCGCCATGGCCCAGGATCGGGTGATCGGCAAGGACAACCAGATGCCCTGGCATCTGCCGGCCGATCTGGCCCACTTCAAGCGGGTCACGCTCGGCAAGCCGGTACTGATGGGGCGCAAGACCTTCGAGTCCATTGGTCGCCCCTTGCCCGGGCGTCGCAATTTGATTATTAGCCGCAACGCCGCCTATGCAGCCCCTGAAGGAACCGAGGTGTTTCCATCCATCGAGGCCGTGTTGGCAACGCTGGCAGAGGTGGGGGAAGTGGACGAGTTGATGGTGATCGGCGGTGGTCACCTCTATGGCCAGCTGCTGGCCAAGGCCGATTGCCTCTATCTGACCCGCATCGAGCTGGCGGTGGAGGGGGACACCCGCTTTCCTGCGTTTGATGACGGCCAGTGGCAGCTTGTTGAAAGCGAAGCCCATCCCGCCGACGAGAAAAACCCGCATCCCTATCGTTTCGAGACCTGGCAGCGCTGCTGCTGAACCTCATTGCATCATCGTTGAAGCCAAAAAGCCCCTGGTGCCGCACAAGGGGCTTTTTCTTGCAATGAAGCTTCTGCCTGGCAGACAAGATCTCTGCCATGGCTGCACCAAAGCGCGCTACTTCATTCGCTCCTTTTTTGGCTTGATATCGTTAGGGTTGTAATAATTTTTACAGCTTTGATGACTGTTCGGGAGCATGTCCCGGCGCCACCCCCGAAAAGCCTGATCTTTCTCCCGCTCTTCCTGACTGGTCAAAACGCAACAATGATGAGTTACCTGACCACATAATTCATGCTGGCATGGTCCATGCTTTTTTGACGCTCAAGCTTTCCTGTTTTTCATCCCGGCGATGGCGTCGCCAACCTTGTTAATACGGGTGATTCTGAACCTGCTGACGACTCCCATTTTCTTGCCAGCGTTCCCTCTGTCACTGACTGTTCAATAAAAATATCAATTATTTAAATGGCGAAGCATTTTTCATCCTGTCATCTGAATAATGTTCAACTTAATGTATTTTTGTTGTTCAAATAAACCCTTTTTAATCAATAAATTGGCTGATTCCGTTCTTTTCTAGTGGCATGTAAACCTTTTTTTCTAGATGCAGATTGCTTAGTGTTAAAAGTAATTGGCTCACGTTCGGCAGGCAAATTGTCAAGATGTCGACCATGAAAAAAGGACAGTATGACAGTCAAAATCGAAGTCAAATCACTCTATAAAATCTTCGGAGAACAGCCGGAAAAGGCGTTCAAATTGCTGGCGAAAGGGCACGATCGCGCCAGCATTCTAAAAAAGACCGGACAGACCCTGGGTGTGCAGGGGGTCGATCTGGCCATCCACGAGGGGGAGATCTTCGTCGTGATGGGCTTGTCCGGCTCGGGTAAATCTACTCTGGTGCGGCTCTTCAACCGGCTGATCGAGCCGACCCGTGGTCAGGTACTGATCGATGGTGAGGACATTGCCGCCATCTCGGACAGAGAACTGCGTCAAGTGCGGCGCAAGAAGATCAGCATGGTGTTTCAGTCTTTTGCTCTTATGCCTCATCTGACCGTGCTGGAAAATACCGCCTTTGGCCTGGAGCTGGCTGGCGTGCCGCTTCTCGAGCGCCAGCAAAGTGCCCGTCAAGCTCTCGATCAGGTGGGGCTGGGGCCCTGGATGAATGCCTTCCCCGACGCCCTCTCCGGTGGCATGAAGCAGCGGGTTGGCCTGGCCCGAGCGCTGGCCAATGACCCCGACATTCTGTTGATGGATGAGGCCTTCTCCGCGCTGGATCCGCTGATCCGCACCGAGATGCAGGATGAGTTGCTCAAGCTGCAGGCCAGCCATCAACGCACCATCGTCTTCATCTCTCACGATCTGGACGAGGCGATGCGCATCGGTGATCGCATCGCCATCATGCAGGATGGGCAGGTGATCCAGGTCGGGACGCCCGACGAGATCCTGAGTCAGCCTGCCAACGACTATGTGCGTGCCTTCTTTCGCGGTGTGGATCTGGCCAACGTGTTCAGTGCTCGCGATATCGTCAGCCGCAAGCAGATGCCGCTTATCAAGAAGCACACCACGGACGGGCCGGCCAACGCCCTGCGCCAACTCAAGCAGCAGGATCGTGAGTTTGGTTATGTGGTTGATCGTGCTCGTCGTTTCGTGGGCGTTGTCTCTCTCGCATCGCTGGCGCGCACTGTGGATAGCAAGGGCAGTCTGGAACAGGCCTTGCTGGATGAGGTGACACCGCTATTGGCCGATACCCCGCTGCATGAGCTGATCAGCCAGGTAGCGGCGGCTCCCTGCCAGGTGCCGGTTATTGAGGAGGATGGTACTTACCTGGGCCTCATTTCGAAGGCGAATCTACTCAACACCCTGGACAGGAGTACCCCGGCATGAAGCAGTTACTCTCCCTCTGCCTGGCACTCCTGTTGCTGGCAAGCTACCCCGCATGGGCTGAAGAGGCGACGGCCAATCATCAAGATGATGCGGTCAGCAGTGAGACTACGGACGCGGCCGAGGATCCCTGGGGCAGTTCAACCGAGACGGCGGTGGCCAGCAATGACTGGCAGGCCGAGCTTGCTGCGAAAGCGGAAGAGCCGGCTTTCGACCCCCTGGATCCTTTCCAGCATGCCTGGGTGCCACTCGATAGCTGGGTCGAACAGGGTATTGACGTGCTGGTGAGCAACTTCAGACCCCTGTTCCAGATCATACGTGCTCCCGTCGAAGTGACACTCAATGCGCTGACCAGTGCGCTGCAGAGCATTCCTTCTTCCATCATGGTTGTGCTATTGACCCTGGTTGCCTGGCAACTGGTCAGTGGGCGGATGGCGTTGGGGACGTTGGTCTCGCTGATCGGCATAGGTCTTATCGGTGCCTGGGCTGATGCCATGGTGACCCTGTCGCTGGTGCTGACTTCACTCTTCTTCTGCATCCTGATTGGCTTGCCGGCCGGTATTCTGCTGGCCCGTAGCGAGAAGGCGACCACCTGGACCCGGCCGTTGCTGGATGCCATGCAGACGACCCCGGCCTTTGTCTATCTCATCCCCATCGTCATGTTGTTTGGCATAGGAAATGTGCCCGGGGTGGTGGTGACCATCATCTTTGCATTGCCGCCCATGATCAGACTGACCATCCTCGGCATTCGTCAGGTACCGGAGGATCTCATCGAGGCTGGGAATTCATTTGGTGCCAGCCCCTCCCAGCTGCTGTTCAAGGTGCAGCTGCCGCTCGCCATGCCCACCATCATGGCCGGGGTCAATCAGTCGCTGATGCTTTCCCTCTCCATGGTGGTGATCGCTTCCATGATAGCCGTGGGGGGGCTTGGCCAGATGGTATTGCGCGGTATCGGACGTCTCGACATGGGGATGGCCTCGGTAGGGGGGCTTGGCATTGTGCTGCTGGCCATAGTGCTGGATCGCATGACCCAGGCGATGGGCCAGTCCAAATCAGGGCATGCTGGCCGCTGGTATCGGCGTGGTCCCATTGCCCTGTTGCTCGCCCCGTTCGAACATCGCCACAAGACTCACACCAAAGGAGGACAAGTATGACAGCCATTACCCAAGGAATGACGCTGGGTTGCCTGCTGCTGAGCACGGCCGCCATGGCCGGTGTAACGGTTCAACCCATCCAGAGTACGTTGCCGGAGGAAGCCTTTCAGACCCTGCTGGTGAGCAAGCTGCTGGGTGAGCTGGGTTATGATGTCAAACCAGCCAAAGAGGCGGACTACAACGTAGGATATGCCTCGGTCGCCAGTGGCGATGCCACTTTTCTCGCTTTCAACTGGGATCCGCTCCATAAGGACAAGTATGAAAAGGCCGGGGGCGATACCAAGTTCTACCGCAAGGGTACCTATGTGACCGGGGCGGCCCAGGGTTATCTCATCGACAAGGCTACTGCCGACAAATACGGCATCACCAACATAGCCCAGTTGAAGGATCCCAAGCTGGCTGCCCTGTTTGACAGCGATGGCGATGGCAAGGCTGATCTGGCCGGCTGCAATCCGGGTTGGGGCTGCGAGATGGTGATCAATCATCAGCTCAAGACGTACGGTCTGGCACAGACAGTGACGCATCAACAGGGCAATTATGCGGCCATCATTGCCGACACTATTACCCGCTTCAAGGAACAAAAACCCGTGCTCTACTACACCTGGACCCCGTACTGGGTGAGTGGTGAGCTGGTGCCCGGCAAGGATGTGGTATGGCTGGAAGTGCCTTATACCGCCTTGCCAGAGGGACGTGAGGGGGATACCCAATTGGCGAATGGCAAAAACTATGGCTTTGAAATGAATACCATGCACATAGTGGCCAACAAGGGGTTTGCCGAGGCCAACCCCTCTGCCGCCAAGCTGTTTGCCGAGATGAAGCTGCCCATCAATGACATCAACGTACAAAATGGGCTGATGAAGCAGGGTCAGAACAAGCCGGCGGATATCGAGCGTCACGCAGATGCCTGGCTCAAGGGGCACGAGGCGCTGGTGAACGACTGGCTGACTCGGGCTCGCGCCGCGAAGTAAGCGGGGGCAGGGAACAAGAAAATGCAGCCATACCACTCAGGCATCCAAGTTCTTTGAGTGTCACTTATAAAAGCGCCCGGCAGTTGCCGGGCGATTTTTGTGATCGGAATGGTGCGTTGTCGGACGGGATCAGATGCCTGAACCGTCGCTCTCGCCACTCTCCTCGTGCAGGCCGCATTCGCGCTTGAGGCCGAAGAAGCGGGTCTGCTCCTCGCTCATGCCGGGCTCCCACTTGGCGGTGGTGTGCACGTCGCCCACCGACAGGTAGCCCTGCTCCCACAGCGGGTGGTAGGGGAGGTCGAACTCCTTGAAGTAGTAGAAGACGTCCTTGTTGCTCCAGTCGATCACCGGCAGGAACTTGAAGCGACCGCGCTGGATGGCCAGCACCGGCAGCTTGCCCCGGCTGCCTGACTGCTCACGGCGCAGGCCAGAGAACCAGGTGCGGGCGCCGAGCTCGTTCAGGGCGCGGTCCATGGGCTCCACCTTGTTGAGCTGGTTGTAGCGGGTGATCCCCTCCACTCCCTGCTCCCACAGGAGGCCGAAGCGGGCCTCCTGCCAGGCCGGGGTGAGCGCGGCCCGGTAGATCTTGAGGTTGAGCGCGAGACGCTCGGTCAGCTCGTCGATAAAGCGGTAGGTCTCGGGGAAGAGATAACCGGTATCGGTCAGCACCACCGGCACGTCGGCCCGCTCGCGGCTCACCAGGTGCAGCATGAGCGCCGCCTGGATGCCGAAGCTCGATGACAGCACGTGCTCTCCCGGCAGGTTGGTCAGGGCCCAGCGCACCCGCTCGGGGGCGCTCATGGCGTCCAGCGCCCGGTTGAGGGGGGCCAGCGCCTCGACCTGCTCCTCCCGGCTCAAGGCCAGCAGGGCGTCGAGGTCGAGCCGACCGTCGGCGGTGCGCGCCAGCAGTTCGGTATCAGTTTGTTCAGGCTGCATAGAAGTCCCTCGCGGAGTCGATGACCGGGGCTATGATGCCGGCGCGAATGACGAAATCGCCGAAGCACTCGCCCGGGTTGCGATCCTTGGCCCAGCGGCCGATCAGGGCGTCCAGCTCCGCCAGGATCTGCGGCTCGGTGATGTTCTCCAGATGCAGGCGCGGGATGCGGGTCCCCTCCAGATTGCCACCCAGGTGCAGGTTGTAGCGGCCGGGCGCCTTGCCCACCAGACCCACTTCCGCCAGCATGGCGCGGCCGCAGCCGTTGGGGCAACCGGTGACCCGGAAGATGATGGCGTCATCCGCCAGCCCATGTTTGGTGAGCAGCCCCTCGATATCGGTGACAAACGCCGGCAGCATGCGCTCGGCCTCGGCCATCGCCAGCGGGCAGGTGGGCAGGGCCACGCAGGCCATGGACTGCTTGCGCTGCTCGCTCACGCCGTCATCCAGCAGGCCGTACTGGCGGGCCAGCGCTTCGATGCGGGCCTTCTCGCCGGCCGGGACGCCCGCGATGATGAGGTTCTGGTTGGCGGTGAGGCGGAAGTCCCCCTGATGCACCTTGGCGATCTCCAGCATGCCGGTCTTGAGGGGCTTGCCCGGGAAGTCCAGCAGACGGCCGTTCTCGATGAACAGGGTCAGGTGATGCTTGCCGTCGATCCCCTCGACCCAGCCGAAGCGATCGCCACGGCTGGTGAACTCATAGGGACGTACCGGCCCGAACTGGATGCCGGCACGGCTCTCCACCTCGGCCTTGAAGGCCTCGATCCCCACCCGTTCAAGGGTGTACTTGGTCTTGGCGTTCTTGCGGTTGACCCGGTTGCCCCAGTCGCGCTGGGTACTGACCACGGCGGCCGCCACCTCCAGCACGTGGGAGAGGGGCACGAAGCCGAAGTCGCTCGCCTTGCGCGGATAAGTGGTGGTGTCACCGTGGGTCATGGCCAGGCCCCCGCCCACCAGTACGTTGAAACCCACCAGCTTGCCACCTTCGGCGATGGCCACGAAGTTGAGATCGTTGGCGTGGATGTCCACGTCGTTGTGGGGCGGGATCACCACGGTCGTCTTGAACTTGCGCGGCAGGTAGTTGGAACCCAGGATCGGCTCCTCGTCACCCCCCAGCTTCTCGCCGTCCAGCCAGATCTCCACGTAGGCGCGGGTCTTGGGCAGCAGGTGTTCGGAGATCTTCTTGGCCCACTCGTAGGCCTCCTGGTGCAGCTCGGACTCCACCGGGTTGCTGGTGCAGAGCACGTTGCGGTTCACGTCGCCGGCGGTGGCGATGGAGTCGATGCCGGTGCTGTTGAGGGTCTGGTGCATCAGCTTGATGTCGCGCTTGAGCACCCCGTGGAACTGGAAGGTCTGGCGGGTGGTCAGGCGGATGCTGCCGTACAGGCTGTGTTCCTCGGCAAACTTGTCGATCACCAGCCACTGGGCCGGGGTGATGATGCCGCCGGGCAGGCGGGCACGCAGCATGACGTTGTGCAGTGGCTCCAGCTTCTGGGCGGCGCGCTCCGGGCGGATGTCGCGGTCATCCTGCTGATACATGCCGTGGAAGCGGATCAGCTGGAAGTTGTCGCCGTTGAAGCCGCCAGTGAGCGGGTCCTTGAGATCCTGCTCTATGGTGCCGCGCAGAAAGTTGCTCTCGCGTTTCAGACGTTCGTTGTCGGCCAGCGGTCCTTCCACCGGTCCTGGAATAACTTGTTTGCTCATCAATAGACATCCCTTTGATAACGTTTGGCACGACGCAATTCGCTCAGATACTCTTCTGCTTCCTCACGGCTCTTCTGGCCATGTTCGGCAATCACATCCAGCAGGGCTTCCTGCACATCCTTCGCCATGTGGTTGGCGTCGCCGCACACATAGAAGTGAGCGCCTGCTTCCAGCCACTGGTAGAGCTCGAGCCCCGCCTCGCGCAGGCGGTCCTGCACATAAATCTTGTTGGCCTGATCCCGGCTGAAGGCCAGGGAGATCTTCGACAGCAGGCCCGACTTCACATAACGCTGCCACTCCACCTGATAGAGGAAGTCCTGGGTAAAGTGCGGATTGCCGAAGAAGAGCCAGTTCTTGCCCTCCGCCCCTTGCGCTTCCCGCTCCTGCAAGAAGGCCCGGAAGGGGGCGATGCCGGTGCCCGGGCCCACCATGATGACGGGAGTGTCGGGGTTTTGCGGCAGGCGGAAGTTGTCGTTGTGCTCCACGAATACCCGCACCTCGGCATCCTCAGGCAGACGGTCCGCCAGATAGGAGGAGGCGGCGCCACTGCGCACTGTGCCATCTTCCTGCGGGTAGCGCACCACGCCGACGGTCAGGTGCACCTCCTCTTCCACCTCGCTCTGGCTGGAGGCGATGGAGTAGAGGCGTGGAGTGAGCGGGCGCAGCAGGCTGATCAGCTGTTCGGCTGTGAGCGCGGTCGGGAAGCGTTTGAGCACATCCACCACCTGGGCGCTGGCCACCAGCGCGTTGACCTGGGCCTTGTCGCCGGCCAGATCCTTGAGCGCCGCGTTGTCCGAGATCTCTGCCAAGCCGGTGATAAAGCCGCCGTGCAAGCGGGTCAGCTCAAGCTCGCGGCTGAGCACCTCGCGCAGGCTGCCGCGGGCGGTGGCCTCGTCGCCGGAAAGATGAGCCAGCGCCAAGACCTCACCGACCAGGTCGGCATCGTTGTCAAACCAGATGCCCAGCGCATCCCCCGGCTGGTAGCGGATGTCTGACTCTTCCAGGCTGATCTCGATGTGGCGGATATCCTTGGTCGAGTCGCGACCGGTGATCTTCTGGTTGACCGAGAGCCTGGCCGGGAAGGGGTTCTCCTTGCTGTACTGGCTGTGGCCGACAGCCTGCTGTACCGCGCTGGCTACGCTGCTGCCGGCAGGGCCGGCAGAGAGGGGGGCGGCGATGGCGTTGAGCGCCTGTTCGCCCCATGCCTTGGCGGCATCCTGATAATCCACGTCCAGGCTGGCGAGTTCATGCACCCGGTCGGCGCCGGCCTTGGTCAGCAGGCTGTCAAAGTCCTTGCCGGTCTGGCAGAAGAACTCATAGGAGCTGTCACCCAGCCCCAGCACGGCGAACTTGAGTCCTTCCAGCTTGCCGACCTTGCCCTTCTTGAGCTGCTCGTACAGATCGACCGCGCTCTCCGGCGGTTCCCCCTCCCCGTAAGTGCTCACTACCACCAGCAGGTGGGTCTCTTTCTTGAGCTGCTTGGGTTTGTAGTCCGCCATGGAGGTGAGAGTCACCGGTAGGCCACGGGCCTCTGCCTGCGCCTTGATGGCACTGGCCACGCCCTTGGCATTGCCGGTCTGGGAGCCGTAGAGAATGGTCAGGTTGCCGCCGGGGGCAACGGCTGCAGTGCTTGTAGCGACAGGCTGTTGACCGGACTGGGAGAGACCGTAGAGATAACCGCTGACCCAGGCGAGTTGCTGGGTATTGAGGGTTGAAAGTGCCTGGCTCAGCTGACGTTGCTGCTCATCAGAGAGGGGGGCGAGGTGGGTCAAGGGATCCTTCAATTGCATCACACACATCTTCCATGGGCTGATTTTTGGTCAGAGTAAGGGGTGTGATGGATAACAACAAAGAATAAAAATATCTTCTTTATTCCATTGTTGCATTAAAAGGAGAGAGCAGAGGTGTTAGCCATTCGGGGCGTAACGATTGTCATGGTATAAACAGCCATGAATGAGCCCCGAATTGATCACACAGGAAGCGTGAATGTCGACCATCAGATTGTTCCATGTCAATGCCTTCAGCAGGCAGCCCTTTGGCGGCAACCCGGCGGTGGTAGTGCTGGGACCGGCCTTGCCGGATGCCGGATTGCAGGCCATGGCGGCCGAGTTCAACTTGTCAGAGACCGCCTTTCTGGTGCCCCAGGGCCGGGTCCGCTACCAGCTGCGCTGGTTCACCCCCGAGCTGGAAGTGGACCTCTGTGGCCACGGCACTCTGGCAGCGGCCCACGTGTTGTGGCAGACGGGGGTGGTGGCAGAGGATGAGGTCATTCGCTTCGAGACCCGCAGCGGCGAGCTGCTGGCTCGGCGCGAAGGGGAGTGGATCTGGCTCGATTTTCCGTGCATCCCACTCACTCCTCTGGCGCTGGACCCTGCCTATGCTGTCGCCCTTGGTTGCAAGCCATTGCAGGCGCTGGCGGCGGGGGCCAAGTTCTTGTTTGAGCTAGCCAGTGAAGAGGAGGTGCGAGCGATTTCGCCCGATTTCCACGCCCTGCGAGCGCTGCCCGGTCGTGGCCTGATGGTGGCGGCGCCCTCGAGCGATCCGGATCATGACTTCGTCTCCCGCTACTTCGCCCCCTGGGTCGGGGTAGACGAGGATCCGGTGACCGGCTCCAACCACTGCGCCCTGGTGCCCTTCTGGGCCGAACGGCTAGGCAAACAGCAACTGCGGGCCCGCCAGATCTCGGCCCGGGGCGGTGAGCTGCGGCTTGAATTGCAGGGAGATCGGGTGCTGATGGCGGGTCAGGCCGTCACCTTGTGGCAGGGGGAGTGGCTGCTACCGCCGGCCTTATAAGCGGCAAGCTAGCGGCGTATTGAGTGTTCGCCACCGGCTGTGCCCGCCATAAAAAAAACGCCCCGCAGTTGCGGGGCGTTTTGATTGTCATGGACGGCAGCTGTGCTGCTGCGGCCCTGTTTCTTCGGCTCTTACTTTTGTGGACGCAGAGCCGGGAACAGGATGACGTCGCGGATGGTGTGGCTGTTGGTGAACAGCATCACCAGACGGTCGATACCGATGCCCTGACCAGCAGTCGGCGGCAGACCGTGTTCCAGCGCGGTCACGAAGTCGGCGTCGTAGAACATGGCTTCGTCATCGCCTGCGGCTTTCTGGTCAACCTGAGCCTGGAAGCGCTCGGCCTGATCTTCCGCATCGTTCAGCTCGGAGAAGCCGTTGGCCAGCTCGCGGCCGCCGATGAAGAATTCGAAGCGGTCGGTGACGTCCGGGTTCTGGTCGTTGCGACGGGCCAGCGGAGAGACGGCGGCCGGGTACTCGGTGATGAAGGTCGGTTGCAGCAGCATGTGCTCCACGGTCTCTTCGAAGATCGCGGTGATCACATGACCCAGCTCCCAGCTCTTCATCAGCTCGATGTGCAGGCGCTTGGCGACGGCGGTGGCCTTCTCCAGGGTCGCCAGATCGTCGCGGGTCACATCCGGGTTGTACTTCAGGATGGAGTCAACCATGGAGAGACGCTGGAACGGCTGACCGAAATCGATGGTCAGGCCCTCTTCGCCCTCTTTGGCGTAACGGATCTTGGTGTCGCCCAGAATGTCCTGCGCCAGGGTGCGCAGCATCTCTTCGGTGAGGTCCATCAGATCGATGTAGTCGGCGTAGGCCATATAGAACTCGAGCATGGTGAACTCGGGGTTATGGCGAACGGAGATACCTTCGTTACGGAAGTTGCGGTTGATCTCGTAGACACGCTCGAAGCCACCGACCACCAGACGCTTCAGATAGAGTTCCGGAGCGATACGCAGGTACATGTCGATGTCCAGCGCGTTGTGGTGGGTGATGAACGGACGGGCAGAGGCGCCACCCGGGATGACCTGCATCATGGGGGTTTCCACTTCCATGAAGCGCTTGTCGTTCAGGAACTTGCGGATACCGGCCACCACCTTGGTACGGGTCACGAAGGTCTTGCGGGACTCTTCGTTGGCGATCAGATCCAGGTAACGCTGACGGCAGCGGGCTTCCTGGTCGGTCAGACCCTTGTGCTTCTCGGGCAGCGGGCGCAGTGCCTTGGTCAGCAGGCGGATGTCGGAGACGTGCACGGACAGCTCGCCGGTCTGGGTCTTGAACAGGGTGCCTTCGACACCGACGATGTCACCCAGATCCCACTTCTTGAACTGCTCGTTGTAGAAGCCTTCCGGCAGGTCGTCACGAGTCACATAGACCTGGATCTTGCCAGCCATGTCCTGCAGGGTCGCGAAGGATGCCTTGCCCATGATCCGGCGGGTCATGATACGACCGGCAATCTTCACCCGTTTACCCAAGGCTGTCAGCTCCTCGGCGCTTTTGTCGCCAAACTCTGCCTGCAGATCGCCGGAGAGGCTGTCACGACGAAAGTCGTTGGGGAAGGGATTGCCCTGGGCGCGCAGGGCGGCCAGCTTGGAACGACGCTCTGTCATCTCATTGTTGAGTTCGAGAGTTTGGTCGACTTCCGGAGTAGTGGTTTGTTCAGACATGGTGATTCCTGCTTGTTTACAGACCTGATTTCAGGCTGGCTTCGATAAACTTGTCCAAGTCACCGTCGAGCACCGATTGGGTATTACGGGTTTCGACGCCGGTGCGCAGATCCTTGATACGGGAGTCATCCAGCACGTAAGAGCGGATCTGGCTGCCCCAACCGATATCGGACTTGGTCTCTTCCAGGGCTTGTTTCTCAGCGTTTTGCTTCTGAATTTCCAGCTCGTAGAGCTTGGCTTTCAGCTGCTTCATACACTGATCTTTGTTTTTGTGCTGGGAACGGTCGTTCTGGCACTGTACCACGACACCGGTCGGGACGTGGGTGATACGCACCGCGGATTCAGTCCGGTTAACGTGCTGACCGCCGGCACCGGAGGCGCGGTAGACGTCGATACGCAGATCGGCCGGGTTGATATCGATTTCGATATCGTCGTCGATCTCGGGATAGACGAACACGGAGCAGAACGAGGTGTGGCGACGGCCACCGGAATCGAACGGGGATTTGCGAACCAGACGGTGCACGCCGGTTTCGGTGCGCAGCCAGCCGAAGGCGTATTCGCCGGTGAACTTGATGGTGGCGGACTTGATGCCGGCCACGTCACCCTCGGAGCATTCGATGAGCTCCGGCTTGTAGCCGTGGGCATCGCCCCAGCGCAGGTACATGCGCAGCACCATGTTGGCCCAATCCTGTGCTTCGGTACCACCGGAGCCGGATTGAATGTCGATATAGCAGTCGGAACCGTCGTGCTGGCCGGAGAACATGCGGCGGAACTCCAGCTCCACCAGCTTGGCTTCCAGCTGCTCGGCTTCGGCGATGGCTTCGTTGAAGGTCTCTTCGTCTTCCCCTTCCACGGCCAGGCTTACCAGCATCTCGACATCTTCCACGCCCTGGGTCAGGGTATCGATGGTGCCAACCACGTTTTCCAGCGCGACACGCTCCTTGCCGAGCGCCTGTGCGCGCTCCGGCTCATTCCAGACGTCGGGCTGTTCCAGCTCGGCGTTTACCTCTTCCAGACGCTCTTTCTTGGCGTCATAGTCAAAGGTACCCCCTAAGAAGCTCGGTCCGCTCAGACAGCTCCTTAAGTTTGTTCAATACAGGATTAACTTCGAACATCGTGAAAACTCTCAGGATCGATGTGATTTGAAAACGGGTCATTCTAGCCAATTGTGGAAGGAATAAACAGGGCCGCCTGTCCTTGTGCGTGCCCTGTAGGCAATTTCTGGTGCAGTTTTCCCCACTCCAGTAGAAAATACCGCCCGCAACCCGGAATAAGGGTTCAGTTCTGGCTAATAACGTCGCTATAACATACGGGTGCCATGCACTTTTTGGGAAATCCTGTTCCTGATCTCATAAGAAGAACCATGATGAAAAATCTATCACTCAAGCAAAAGATACTGTTATCGGTGGTGATCGCCCTCTCGCTGGTGATCACCTTGCTCTCCTGGCAAGGCTACAGCAGCCAGAAGTCGCTGCTGTTGCAAGGCAGTCAGGAGCAGGTACAGCGTCTGGGTAACCAGCAGGCTGAACGGATCAGCGACTGGCTGGCTGCCCGTCGCGATGTAGTGCAGGCCCTTGGCAACAAGGCTGGCGCCGAGCCCCTTAATGCCCTGCAGCAGGCACAGGTCTCCGGCCGCTTCCAGCTCACCTATTTTGGCGAGAGCAGCGGCAAGATGAATGACTCTGACCCATCCATCAACCGTGACGGCTATGATCCCCGCTCCCGTGGCTGGTATCAGGAAGCCATGGCCAAGGGGGGCATGATAGTCACCAAACCCTATCTGGACGTGGCCTACAACATCCTGGTGGTGACCCTGGCCCAACCGGCCCAGGGCGGTGTGGTTGGCGGCGATCTCTCCATCGCCGCCCTGGTGGAAGACGTCACCAAGATGACTCTGCCGGCCGACGGTTTTGCCGTCATGATGCACAAGGATGGCACCGTCATCGCCTACAAGGATGCCGCCAAGGCGATGAAGCCGGCCACCGAGATCGACAACGATCTGACCAACGCCCTGATTGAACAGAGCAAGGCCAGCCACGAGCTGGTGCCGGCCTACTTCGACGGCGAAGGGCGCGACAAGCTGCTGTGGGCGGTGGACATTCCGGATACCGACTGGGAGCTGGTACTGGTACTGGACAAGGCGACCCTGGAGGCGCCGCTCTCCTCCCTGCTGATGACCCAGCTCGGCCTGGCCCTGTTGGTGCTGGTGGGCAGCATCCTCGCCATCTCCTGGCTGGTCAGCTTGCTGCTTGGCCCGCTCACCAAGGTTTCCCAGGCACTGGCCCGCATTGCAGACGGTAACGGCGATCTGACCCAGCGCATCAAGATCGACACCAATGACGAGGTCGGTCAGCTGGCCAACAGCTTCAACCGCTTCGTCGGCAGCCAGCACCAGCTGATCGGCAATATCCGCAAGCTGGCCAGCGAGCTGGACGCCGATGCCGAGCGCAGTCTGGTGACCAACCAGGCGGCGGTCGAAGAGCTGCAGCGCCAGCAGCAGGAGGTGACCATGGTCGCCACCGCGGTGACCGAGATGGCGAGCGCCACCCAGGAGATCGCCAACAACGCCGAGAGCACCGCTGCCGCGGCCCAACAGTCGGCCCAGAGCAGCGAGCAGGGCAAGATGCTGGTCAACAAGACTCGTCAATCCATCAACGGTCTGGCCGATGAAGTGGGTCAGGCGACCGAGGTGATCGGCGAGCTGAGCCGTCACGCACAGGCCATCTCCGGCATCCTCTCCACCATCCAGGGCATCGCCGAGCAGACCAACCTGCTGGCCCTGAACGCGGCCATCGAGGCGGCCCGTGCCGGTGAGCAGGGCCGTGGTTTCGCCGTGGTGGCGGACGAGGTGCGGGTGCTGTCGCGCCGTACCCAGGACTCCACCCAGGAGATCCAGTCCACCATCGAGACGCTGCAGCAGACCACCTCCCGTGCCGTGAGCCTGATGCAGACCAGTCAGGGGCTGGCCGACAACAGCGTGCAGGATGCCGATGCCGCCGCCGCCGCGCTCGAAGAGATCACCCAGGCCGTCTCCCTCATCTCCGACATGGCGGGCCAGATTGCCACTGCTGCCGAGGAGCAGACCCAGGTGACCGGCGAGATCACCCAGAACACCACCGCCATCAAGGATGTGAGCGACGAGATCACCGCCGCCGCCATGCGGGATCTGGATCAGGCCGCCGGACTCAAGGGACGGGCAACCGACCTGAACCAGCAGGTCGCGACCTTTATCCTGTAATCAGGCAGACCCGTTGCAACCGGGCCCCGCGATCGATGATCGCGGGGCTTTTTATTGGCCGTTATCGTGGTAGCCGCGGTTGGTAAAGGGGAGGTAGAGGGAAGAAACTTGCGTTTAACTCCCATGTGCCATGTGCCATGTGCCAGCATATCTGGCCCCTGGCCAGCACTCCGCCAAGCAGATTGTTGCCCAAAACAGAGAGCCCACCTTGCGGTGGGCTCTCGTCATCATGGTTCTGTCTGGTCGGGCTTACAGGAAGGGCAGGGCCATAAACAGCTTGATCACCATGGCGTTGATGATGTCGATGAAGAAGGCCCCCACCATGGGCACCACCAGAAACGCCAGGTGAGAGGGGCCGAAGCGCAGGGTGATGGCCTGCATGTTGGCAATGGCCGTCGGGGTCGCCCCCAGGCCAAAGCCGCAGTGACCCGCCGCCAGCACGGCCGCATCGTAGTTTTTGCCCATGACCCGGAAGGTGACGAAGACGGCGTAGAGCGCCATCGCCACTGTCTGGGCGGCCAGCAGGATGAAGATGGGCAGCGCCAGGCTGGCCAGATCCCACAGCTTCAGGCTCATCAGCGCCATCGCCAGGAACAGCGACAGGCTGATGTTGCCGAGCAGGGAGACTTCGCGGTCACTCACCTCATGCCAGTTGAGCAGGGTCAGGGCGTTGCGCAGCAGCACGCCGACGAACAGCACGCAGACGAAGATCGGCAGCTCGAGGACACTGCCCTTGAGGTAGAGGGAGAGCAGCTCGCCCCCTTTCAAGCTAATGGCGATGAGCGCCAGGGTCTCAATCACGCTGAACGGGGTGAGCGGGCGCTCCATGTCGGGCATCTCGAAGCCCTGGGGCGCGTCATCCTGGTTGTGCTCTTCGCCCGGCACCTGCACCTTCTTAACCAGATAGCGGGCCACCGGGCCGCCGATCAGGCCACCCAGCACCAGACCGAAGGTGGCGCAGGCGATGGCGAGTTCGGCAGCAGACTGCACGCCGTACTTGTCGGAGAAGGTAGCGCTCCAGGCCGCTCCGGTGCCGTGGCCGCCGGAGAGGGTGATGGAGCCGGCCAGCAGCCCCATGTGGGGATCCAGACCGAGCAGAGTGGCCAGGCCCACCCCCAGGCTGTTTTGTACCAGCAGCAGGCCGGTGACCACCATCAGGAAGGTGACCACCGCCTTGCCGCCGCGCTTGAGGCTGCCCAGATCGGCGGAGAGGCCGATGGAGGCGAAGAAGGCCAGCATCAGCGGGGTTTGCAGGCTGGTGTCGAATTGCAACTCCATCTGCAGGGTGGAGCGCAGCAACAGCAGTACCAGGGCGACCACCAGGCCGCCGGCAACCGGTTTGGGGATGTTGAAGGTGCGCAGCAGCCCGACGCGGGTAACCAGCAGACGACCAAGCAGCAACACCAGGGTGGCGGCGACAAGAGTGGCGTAGGAATCAAGTTGTAGCATTCAGTACTCCCATGTTGATTGGCTGTGTCTTTCGGTGGTGAAGACTCACAGATTCAGCCGGGATAAAAACAGTGCGGCGAACGTGCCAGCAAAGAAGGGGAAAGGTTCCCCGCTCCATGAAGATGGAGCCAGTGCGGGCCTGACATGCTCAGGCATCCAGATGAGATTTTGGTAAAATCCGGCGGACTGTAGCAAAAAACACCTATTAATTCCATATTTCATGCCTTATTGACCATTATTTGTTCTTTTTTCGAGATTTAATACCTATGGGGTAGGGCGTGTTGAGGTTCGAAATGGTTGGCTCCTGCTGCCCGTCAAACCCAGCCCGGGCGTGGGAAAAACAGTGTGTTTGACTGAGGGATAACAATGGATATGGCACACCTTGCCGCCCCATCGTGCTTGGGCAGGTATCACAAGATGCGACGGATGGGGTGTGAAGAAGAGGGGCTATCCCTATATAATCCGCCGGTTTCCGGCCCACTGATCCGGCCAACCAAGAGGAGAGGGTGTGAAGAAGTCCATCTATATCGCCTACACAGGCGGCACCATTGGGATGCAGCGTTCCGACCATGGCTATGTGCCGATGGCGGGCTTTATGGAAGATTGTCTGGCGCGGATGCCCGAGTTTCATCGGCCCGAGATGCCCGATTACCATATTCACGAATATGATCCCCTCATCGACTCCTCCGACATGACCCCGGCGGACTGGCAGCGCATCGCCGAGGACATTCGCGACAACTACGAGAAATACGACGGTTTCGTCATTCTGCACGGTACCGACACCATGTCGTTCACCGCCTCGGCGCTCTCCTTCATGCTCGAAGATCTGCACAAGCCGGTCATCATCACCGGCTCCCAGATCCCGCTCGCCGAGCTGCGCTCCGACGGCCAGCAGAACCTGCTCAATGCCCTCTATATCGCGGCCAACTACCCGATCCACGAGGTGACGCTCTTTTTCAACAACCAGCTCTATCGCGGCAATCGCAGCAAGAAGGTGCATGCGGACGGCTTCCACGCCTTCGACTCGCCGAACTATCCGCCGCTGCTCAATGCCGGCATCGCCATCTCCCTGGAGGCAGGCGAGCTGGGGGGGGCGTCCGATCAGCCCCTGGTGCTGCACGACATCACCCCCCAGCCCATCGGCGTGGTGACCCTCTATCCCGGGATCTCCAGCGAGGTGATCGCCAATATCCTGCAGCAGCCGGTGAAGGCGCTGATCCTGCTCTCCTTCGGGGTCGGCAATGCGCCGCAGAATCCGACCATGCTGGCGCTGCTCTCCGAGGCCTCGGCCCGCGGCGTCATCATCGTCAACCTTAGCCAGTGTCTGCACGGCAAGGTCAACATGGGGGGCTATGCCACCGGCAACGCCCTCTCCCGCGCCGGGGTCATCTCGGGCTTCGACATGACCGCCGAGGCGGCGCTGACCAAGCTGCACTTCCTGCTGAGCCAGGGCTTGCCCTCCCACCGCATTCGCGAGCTGATGCAGCAATCCCTGCGTGGCGAACTGACCCCCTGATGAGCGGGTAAGGTGCGGATAAAACAAGAGGGGAGCCATAATGGCTCCCCTCTTTGTTGTGCGCTGCCAGCAGCGACTTGTCGGGTCAGTCTCAGTGGCTGAGGTCGACCCGCACTATCTCTTCTTCGTCGCGGTACTGGCGCTTGAGCTCGCTCTTGCTCTTCATCACGATCTCGCCGTCACGGCCAATATTCATGTGCTCGGGATTTTCAAGGTGCATCGCCTGCCAGGCCATCACGGCCTGCAGGGAGGTGGCCTTCTGCTCGTCGGTGAGGGGCTTGCCATCTGGCCACTTGCCAAGCTCGACCGCGGTCTTGAGCCGCTCGTACACCTCTTTGGGCATCTGCCTGATTGCTTGTTGAAACTCACCTTGTTGATACGACATCCGGCCTCTCCTTGAAATTGAGCCATGAACCCGGGCTTGGGCGGGCAGATCCTGGCGGGTTATGCAGGTAGATCCTGACGGACTACGCCAGCCATCTGCTCCATCACCCGCACTACCTGACAACTGTATCCGAACTCGTTGTCATACCACACGTAGAGCACGCAGTGATCCCCTTCGGCGATGGTGGCCTGGGAGTCCACGATGCCGGCGAAGCGGGAACCCACCATGTCGGAGGAGACCAGCTCGGTGCTGGCACTGAAGTCAATCTGGCGATGCAGGGCCGAGCTCAGCGACATCTGTTGCAGATAGGCGTTGAGGCTCTCCCGATCGGTGGCCTGCTCCAGGGACAAGTTGATGATGGCGAGCGACACGTTGGGAGTCGGCACCCGGATGGCGTTGCCGGTGAGCTTGCCCTTGAGTTCGGGCAGCGCCTTGGCCACGGCCTTGGCGGCACCCGTGCTGGTCATCACCATGTTGAGGGCTGCACTGCGACCGCGGCGCTCGCCCTTGTGATAGTTGTCGATCAGGTTCTGATCGTTGGTGTAGGAGTGCACCGTCTCGACGTGGCCGTGACGAATGCCGTATTTCTCCTGCATCACCTTGAGCACAGGGGTGATGGCGTTGGTGGTGCAGGAGGCGGCGGAGATGATGCGATCTTCCGGGGTGATCACCTCATGGTTGACCCCGAATACCACGTTCTTCATCTCGCCCTTGCCGGGAGCGGTCAGCAGCACCTTGCCGGCGCCGCGCGCCTTGAGATGTTCACTGAGGCCTGCCTCGTCGCGCCAGACGCCGGTATTGTCGATGATCAGGGCATTCTGGATGCCGTAAGTGGTGTAATCGATATCGGCCGGGCTATTGGCGTAGATCACCTGGATGTAGGTGCCGTTGGCGATGATGGCACTGCGCTCCACGTCCACTTCGATGGAACCGTTGAAGGGGCCGTGGACGGAGTCGCGGCGCAGCAGGCTGGCGCGTTTTTCCAGATCTCCGTCACGACCGCCGCGTACCACGATTGCGCGCAGGCGCAGGGAGTTGGCGGCGCCGGTACGCTCGATCAGCAGGCGGGCCAGCAGGCGGCCGATGCGACCAAAACCGTAGAGCACTACATCAGTCGGCTGGGGAACCTCACCACGGCCCAGGGCCGGTGCCAGTTTGGCTTGCAGATAGTCCTCGATGCCCGCCTCATCCTGATGTTCCTGCCAGTAACCGACGGCCAGTTTACCCAGATCGATCTCGGCAACGGTCGGTTTCAGGGCCAGGATGGCCTGCAGCAGGGGAAAGCTCTGTTGGATGGGGAGGGGGGCGCCCTGGTGGCGGCGTACGACCCTGTGGGCCTTGAGGATATCGATGGTGGAGGCGTTTTGCAGCGGGCGTCCGTAGACGGTGATCTCGACCCCTTGCTGGCGATAGAGACGACCAATCAGGGGTTGCATGGCTTCGGCGAGCTCCTGGCTCTCCTGCCACGCTTGCAAGTAGTGCTCGTGGGTCATTAACCAGATCCTTTATTTCACGTTGTTGGTGCAAATAGAAAATCGTCGAATGCAGATCACTGTAGGGGTGTATATTTCGTTATATTATTCTGCAGTCGCGGCCTTGAGTGGCGCGCGCATTGTAATGGATATGTAACCGGTTTGCTAGCCGAGGGTGGCCGCATCAGGCTCCTATTGTAATTAACCAGATGTGAGTCATGACAGATCTGCCTATGCGCCCAACACTCATCCTGCTCCCGATCATGTTTGCCGCCGCAGGCTGCAATGACGATCGGCTGCACAACATTTGCAACAACCATCCCGAGTTGTGTCAGGACTTGGTGGACGATGGCTGGTGCCGCTACGAGCGTACCGACATCATCCGCAGCCGTTTCTACCTCAAGGAGGAGGAGACGGATCGCCGCAAATACGAGCTGATTCGCAACCTTGAGCGTTACCTCAAGTGCGCAGAGCGCTCCACCAACATCGAATACAAGAATGCCAAGGAGCTCAAGAGTCCGCGGGTGGAAGGCATGCTGGCCGCCGGCGAACAGCTGGCCCAGCTGGATGTGGCGACCCGCAACTCCCAGGATCCCTACCTGCTGCTTTGGCACTGGACCAACAACACCAACGAGCTGGCTCGCCAGCAGTTCATGGCGCTCGAGGGCAAGTCGGTGCTCGAGGAGCCCGAGTTGCAGCTGGCGCTGGGGGGCATCTATGCCAAGAGCGATCCGGCCAAGGCGATCGACACCCTGCAGCACGGTCTCTCCCTCTACCGGCAGGGGGACACGGTCAACAGCCGCCTGCTGACCTCCCTCAGCACCCTCTACATGGGTCAGAAGCAGTATGGGCAGGCCTACCTCTGGGGCAAGGTGAGTGAATCGTTCAAAGGCTCTCCCGAGGTCTCCACCGCGCGCTTTGGCATCTATCACACCCTGAGCAAGACCGATCTCGAAGCCTACGACAAGCGGGCCGCCGAGCTGGTCGAGCAGATCCGGCAAGGCAACTACCGGCCTTGAGACAATGATGACGTTACAGACACAGACTTCCTGTTGGCCCGACCCCTTTGCCATCGACTTTGTCCACGGCCAGGTGCCGACCGATGGCAGCACCCTGGAGCGCCTGACGGTGCGCGCCGTGGTGGCGCGAGATGACGAACTGCTGCTGGTGCACTCCCGGGTCAATGGCGACTTCATGTTTCCGGGCGGTGGCGTCGAGGCAGGTGAGAGCCATGCCGCGGCGCTGGCCCGCGAACTGCGAGAGGAGTGTGGCGCCGAGCTGCTGGAGGTGGGTGCCCTGCTCGGCGAGACCCGCGAGTACCGGCCGGCCCGGGAGCAGGGGGTCGATGCCTATTGCATACGCTCCCTCTATTACCTCTGCCGGATCGGGGAGACGCTGGTGGCCCCGCAGCCCCAGCCCTACGAGATACGGCTCGGTTTCGTACCCGGCTGGATCGCCATCGAAGAGGCGCTGCAGACCAACAAGACCCAGCTGGCGGGCCCCTGTCCGCAGTGGACTGTGCGCGAGACCCGGGTGCTGGCCCAGCTGCAGCGCTGGTGGCAGCGCGGCGTGTTCGATGAGTGGTAATGTCGAGAAGCGGATATAAAAAGAGCGCCTTGTGGCGCTCTTTTTGATGGCAGGGGATGAGGTTACTTGACCTCTTCGCCCTTGGCCTGCAGATCGGCGTGATAGGAGGAACGCACGAAGGGACCGCAGGCGGCGTGGCTGAAGCCGAGCTCCATCGCCACGTCTTTCAGCTCGTCGAACTCTGCGGGCGGCACGTAGCGCTTCACCGGCAGGTGGTGGCGGCTCGGCTGCAGATACTGGCCCAGAGTCAGCATGTTGACGCCGTGCTCGCGCAGATCCTTGAGCACCTCGACTATCTCTTCGTTGGTTTCGCCAAGACCCATCATCAGACCGGACTTGGTCGGTACGTGCGGGTGCATCTCCTTGATGCGGCGCAGCAGCTCCAGCGACCACTTGTAGTCGGCGCCCGGACGGGCCACCCGGTACATGCGCGGGGCGGTTTCCAGGTTGTGGTTGAAGACGTCCGGCGGGGTCTCGCGGAACACCTCGAGGGCCTGCTCCATGCGACCGCGGAAATCCGGGGTCAGGATCTCGATGCGGGTCTGCGGGCTGTGCTCGCGGATCTGCTTGATGCAGTCGGCAAAGTGCTGGGCACCGCCGTCGCGCAGATCGTCGCGGTCCACCGAGGTGATCACCACGTACTTGAGGTTCATCTCCTTGATGGTGAGCGCCAGCTTCTTCGGCTCTTCCGGATCCAGCGGGAGCGGACGGCCGTGGGCCACGTCGCAGAAGGGGCAGCGGCGGGTGCATATGGCGCCCATGATCATGAAGGTCGCCGTGCCGTGGTTGAAGCACTCCGCCAGGTTGGGGCAGGAGGCCTCTTCACAGACCGAGTGCAGCTTGTTCTTGCGCAGGGTGCTCTTGATGTGCTCGATCTTCTGGCTGGAGGGGGGCAGTTTGATCCGCATCCAATCCGGCTTGCGAAGGAGTTCTTCGTTGGGATCCGGCATGAATTTCACCGGGATCAGGGCCATCTTGTCGCCATCGCGCAGCTTGACGCCCGGCTCCATACGAACGGGTTTGCTCATGATTCACTCTCGGTGTTTGTTATTGTCTGATAGCCAATCAGGCTGGCCAGTTCGGCCACCAGAATGGATTGCGCCTCGGCCACGCTTTGCGGGCCGCCCAGGGCGCTGGTCTGGGTCATGGCCATGCCCGCGTAGCCGCACGGATTGATGTGCAGGAAGGGGGTCATGTCCATGTTGATGTTGAGGGCCAGCCCGTGAAACGAGCACCCCTTGCGAATGCGCAGGCCGAGGGAGGCCAGCTTGGCCTCCATGCCCAGTTCGTTTTTCACATAGACACCGGGGGCGTCCGCCTTGGCATAGGCCGTGATGTCGCTTTTCGCGAGGGTATTGATGATGGCGGTCTCCAGCGCGGTGACCAGTTCGCGCACCGTCAGCTTGCAGCGGCGCACATCCACCAGCACATAGAGCACCAGCTGGCCGGGACCATGATAGGTGATCTGGCCGCCGCGATCGCTCTGTACCACCGGGATATTGCCCGGGTTCAGCAGATGTTCGGCCTTGCCGGCTTGCCCCTGGGTGTAGACGGGATCGTGCTCCACCACCCAGAACTCGTCCGGGGTCTCGCCGGTGCGGCTGTCGGTGAAGGCTTTCATGGCGTCCCATACCGGCTGGTAGGGGCGACGGCCCAGATGTCTGACGATAAGCGTGGGCTGGGCGGGGATCCGGGATGACATGGCTTCCTCACGGCTGGCTGCTGCCAAAAACAGTCGCCCCGCAGAACGGGGCGAGAGAGACGTTACAGTACGTATTTCACCAGCTCGATCTTGCCGAGGGCGGTATACATCGCCTCGATGTGCTCCTTGCTCTGGGCGGTGACAGTCACTCGAACCGAGTGATAGTTACCCTTGGAGCTGGGCTGGACGGTCGGGCTGTAGGTGCCGGGGGCGTGCTGCTGCAGCACTTCCACCACCATGTCCGGCAGCGCCGGATCGGCGACGCCGAGCACCTTGAACGGGAATTTGCAGGGAAACTCCAGCAGTTCATCAAACTTGGTATTCATTTACTCACCTTTTGCATCGTCACGGGGACGACTTCATCTTGGATGGCTAGTTGCCGGTGGCCCCTTGGGGCCGCCATTGCTGTCTATATGGGCACGATCCTGGCCAGGATCAAGGCCCGGAGCGGTCAGACAAGAATGGGAGTGCTGCTTTTTACCACAAATCGGGGTGTGGCGGAACCTGCAGTTTGCAGGGTTATTCACTGCCCTGACGGCCAGAGACAGCAGCGGCGCCTGTTGGCGCCGCTGCTGGGTGAGGATTGTGCGTCTCTGTTACTTGAACCAGCTGGAAACCAGCAGTACCAGATAGTCCCACAGACGGCTCATCAGACCGCCTTCCTGCACCTCTTCCAGGGCAACCAGCGGAACCTGCTTGATCTCCTTGTCGCCCTGCTTGAGGAACACGGTACCGACTCGCTGACCCTTGGCCAGTGGAGCTTTGAGCTCGCTGTCGAGCTGGAAGTCAGCTTTGAGGTTGTTGCCCTGACCGCGGGTCACCAGCACGGAGACATCCTGGTCGACACCCAGTTTCACTTCAGGCTTGTCGCCCATCCAGATCTTCTGGGTGACCAGCTCGGTGCCAGCCTTGTACGGGGTCAGGCTCTGGAAGAAACGGAAACCGTAGGTGAGCAGCTTCTTGCTCTCGGCGGCGCGGGTGGCTTCGCTGTTGGCACCCAGCACCACGGCGATCAGGCGCATGCCTTCATTGTTGGTGGCGGAGGAGACCAGGTTGTAGCCCACCTGGCTGACGTGACCGGTCTTGATGCCATCCACCTGCAGGGACTGGTCCCACAGCAGGCGGTTGCGGTTGTGCTGGGTGATGCCGTTGAAGACGAAGGACTTCTGGGAGTAGATCTTGTACTCCTCCGGCAGATCGCGGATCAGCGCCTGACCCAGACGGGCCATGTCATGGGCGGTACTGTAGTGACCTTCCGCATCCAGACCGTGGGGGTTCACGAAGTGGCTGTCATTCATGCCGAGCTTGGCTGCCCAGCTGTTCATCAGGCTGGCGAAGGAGTCGGTGCTGCCCGCCAGGAATTCGGCCATGGCGACGCAGGCGTCGTTGCCGGACTGGATGATGATGCCCTTGTTGAGATCATCAACGGAGACCTGTTTGCCCACCTCGATGAACATCTTGGAGGAGTCGGCGTAGTTCTTGGACCAGGCGTTCTGGCTGATGGTCACCATGTCGGTGCGCTTGATGTTTCCCTTGGCCAACTCCTGGCCAATGATGTAGGAGGTCATCATCTTGGTCAGACTGGCGGGCGGCAGACGCTCTTCGGCGTTCTGCTCGGCCAGCACCTGACCGGAGTAGTAATCGATCAGAATATGGGCCTTGGCGGAGATTTCCGGCGCGGCGGGAACGACCACAGGGTTGGCGTTCGGCGTAGGGACAGGCGTGTTGGCCTGAGCGGTGGCGCTTATCAGAGAGGCCAGAATAACGGAACGGGCAAATTTGGACATCTTGAAATTCCTGCGAGCCAGATGGGAAATGAATGCGGGCCTAACTATACCAGATGCACCCGCCGGTCATAGTCCGACGTGGCGATCAACTCTGGTTTTTTATCCATCGGCCCCGTTCACCACGCCACAAAGCGACGTGATGAGCGGGTTTTACGGCAGATAGACCCACAATCTGGAGGGGATCAGGGCACGATGAATGCCTGTTCCAGTCCACCCTGGCGAACTTTTTCCAGTGTGCCGAGCTGTTGGTCGGCCGGGATCGGGCCTATCAGCACCCGGAAGATGGCGCCATGGGTGTCAATCCGGTAGGGCACGCCGTAGCGCTGGGTCATTACCTTGCCCATCGCCTCGGCTCGCTCCCGGGAGCCGCTGGCCAGCACCTGGATCATCTTGCCCTGACCCTGACCACTGGTCGCCTGGGGCTGAGCCTGTTTGGCCGCAACCGGCTTGCTGGCGCTGCTGGCCGGTGTGGCCGGCTTGGGCGAGGGGGCAACCTGGCTATCTGCCGGTGTCTCGGCCGGCATCATCGGGGCCATCGGCTCCATGATCACCCGCTGATCCGGCGTGTCGCTGATGAGTTCAAGCCGCACCCGGGCCTCGCCAGTGTGGACCATGTCCAGCTGCTCGGCGGCGGCGTAGGAGAGGTCGATGAGGCGGCTGCTGTCAAATGGACCGCGGTCATTGACCCGCACTATGGTCTCGAGGCCGTTGTCCAGATTGGTGACCCGCACATAGCTCGGGATTGGCAGGTTGCGGTGGGCGGCGCTGAACAGCTTGCTGTCCAGCACGTCGCCGTTGGCGGTCTTGTTGCCGTCCAGATCCTTGGCCAGCCAGCTGGCGGTGCCCTCCTCGGTGTAGTGCTTGATGTCGCGCCATACCTCGTATTTCTGCTTGCCAATCCAGTAGTTCCGGTTGCCGCTGGTACTCAGGGGCTCGGGGCGCGGAATGGCGCCGGTGGCTTGCGGTATCTCGATAACGGGCGGTTTGCTGACCGGTGCTTGCGGTTCGACCGAGGCGCTCTGTTCCGGCTGGCTGCTACAGGCGGCCAGCAACAAGCTCAGGCTGAGCGGGAGGAGTTTGTGACGAAGTTGCATACGCTTCCTGAATGGCTTGGCTAAGTTGATACACCGCCATCGCATAAAGGGGGCTGCGATTGTAGCGGGTGATCACATAAAAATTATGCCGTGCGACCCAGTATTCCGGTCCATCGGCTTGTTCGAACGCCAGCAACTTGACCGGCGTCTGCGGGGCCGGCGGGGTGGCAAGCTCGATGCCTGCCGCCGCCAGTTCCGCCCACTGTTGTGTCAGCTCGGGCTCGGATCTCAGCAGGGGCTCGATCGCCAGCAAACCGGTCTGGGCCGGTTCGACCACCGACTCGCCCCAGCGCCACTGATGTTCGGCAAAGTAGTTGGCCACGCTGCCGATGGCATCGGCCGGATTGGCAAACAGATCCCGTTTACCGTCACCGTCGAAATCGACGCCGTAGTGACGATAGCTGGAGGGCATGAACTGCCCCATCCCCATGGCCCCGGCGTAGGAGCCCTTGAGGCGCGCCAGCGGCCAACCCTCTTCCCGGGCCAGCAGCACCAGCTGGGCAAACTCCTTGGCGAAGAAGTCGGCCCGCGCCGGATAGTGAAAACCCAGGGTATAGAGACTGTCCAGCACCGGATGACGCCCCATCTGACGGCCATAGAAGGTCTCGACCCCTATGATGGCCACGATGAGCGCCGCAGGCACCTTGTAGGTCTGCTCGGCCCGGCTCAGGGTGGCTGCATGGCGTTGCCAGAAGCGCAGTCCGTCGGCAATCCGCTCCTGAGTCACGAACAGCGGCCGGTAGCGATACCAAGGCTTGGCCTCCCAGGGACGGTTGATGGTGTCGAGCACCTCCTGGCGCAGCCTGGCCTCCTTGGCGGCGGCCTGCAGCGCCGCCAGCGGTACCTGTTGCTGCTCGGCGAGCTGCGCCAGACGCTCCTGCGGCACACCGGCCTGGGCCGCAATGGCCCAGAGGGAGAGCAGTGCCCAACCCCACCTCATCAGGCGAGTAGCCTTCTATGAGTCTGAATTGACATCAGTATGCCAAAACCGGCCATCAGGGTCACCATGGAGGTGCCACCATAGCTCACCAGCGGCAGAGGTACCCCCACCACCGGCAGTATGCCGCTCACCATGCCCATGTTGACGAATACATAGACGAAGAAGGTGAGGGTCAGGGCGCCGCCAAGCAGACGCTCGAAGCTGCTCTGGGCCTGCATCGAGATAAACAGGCAGCGGCTGATGACATAGAGGTAGAGCACCAGCAGCAGGGCGACTCCCACCAGGCCGAACTCCTCGCTGAATACCGCGAAGATAAAGTCGGTGTGGCGTTCGGGCAGAAATTCGAGCTGGGACTGGGTGCCCTGCAGCCACCCCTTGCCGAAGACGCCGCCGGAGCCGATGGCGATCTTGGACTGGATGATGTGATAGCCACGCCCGAGGGGATCTTTTTCCGGGTCGAGCAGCATCAGTACCCGCTGGCGCTGGTATTCGTGCATCAGGAAGAACCAGAGCACCGGCATGAAGGCCAGCGCCATCACCACCGCCAGCCCGATCAGCCACCAGCTCAGTCCCGCCAGGAAGATGACGAAGAAACCGGAGGCGGCCACCAGGATGGAGGTACCGAGATCGGGCTGGGCGGCGATCAGCAGGGTCGGCAACAGCACCATGACCAAGGCGATCGCCACGTGGCTGAGCTTGGGGGGCAGCGAGTGGCGGCTGAGCCAGGCGGCCACCATGATGGGCATGGAGAGCTTCATCACCTCGGAGGGCTGGAACTTCATAAAGCCGAGATCCAGCCAGCGCTGGGCTCCCTTGCCGATATGGCCGAACACGTCCACCGCGATGAGCAACAGCACCACCACCACAAACAGCGGCACCGACCAGCGGGCATAGAGGGAAGGGGGCAGCTGGGCCATGGCGATCATCAGGGCGAAGGCGATCCCGCCGCGCACCAACTGGCGCACGATGGAGTCCATGTCCTGACCGGAGGCGGAGTAGAGCACCACCATGGAGAGGGCCATCACGGCCAGCAGGCCGAGAAACAGCGGCAGGTCGATATGCAGCTTGTACCAGATGCTCTGCTGGCGGGCAGAATTACTCATGAGGGGCGACCTCTTCAGATTGGGACTGCTTGACAGGCGCCGGCGGCAGCTGGGGGTCGGGCGGCAGCAGATAGGCATCCAGCATCTGGCGTGCGATAGGCGCACCGGCTCGACCACCGCCGCCACCAATCGAGTTCTCCAGCACCAGGGCGACTACCGCCTTGGGCGCTTCAAACGGCGCATAGGCGACGAACAGCGCGTTGTCGCGGTGCTCGGCCTTGACGGTTTTGATGTTATAGACCTGGTTCTCCTTGAGACCGACCACCTGGGCGGTACCCGACTTGCCACCAGAGGAGTAGGGGGCTTTGGCAAACGAGAGGCGACCACTGCCTTCGCGGCCATGGTTGACGCGCCACATGCCGTCCTGGGCCACTTTCCAGTAGCTGTCGTTTTTCACCTGCAGAGCCATCTTCTGGTTGACCGGGGCGTCTTCGTTACCTGTGGCTGAAGTCAGGCGCTTCAACAGGTGAGGTGTCACGTCGTGGCCGTTCTGGGTCAGGATGCTGATCGCCTTGGCCAGCTGGATTGGCGTAGCGCTCCAGTAGCCCTGACCAATGCCGACGGAGATGGTGTCACCCTGATACCAGGGCTGGCGCCAGCGCGCCATCTTCCAGTCGCGGGACGGCATGACACCCTTGGTCTCTTCATAGAGATCGACGCCACTGTAGCGGCCGAAGCCGAACTTGGTCATGTAGTCGTGGATCTTGTCGATGCCGACCCGGTAGGCGAGATCGTAGAAGTAGGTATCCGCCGACACCTCGATGGCGCGGTAGACGTCGAGCCAGCCATGGCCCCAGCGGCGCCAGTCGCGAAACTTCTTGGTGGTGCCCGGAATGGAGAAGCTGGGGCCGCCGAAGTAGCGATAGTTGGGGGTGATGGCCCCTTCGTTGAGCCCCATCACCGCCATCATGGGCTTGACGGTGGAGGCGGGGGCATAGATGCCCTGGGTGGTACGGTTTACCAGGGGACGGGCCGGATCGTTGAGCAGCGCCGAGTAGTTGGCGCTGGAGATGCCGGTCACGAACAGGTTGGGGTCATAGCTCGGGCTCGACTCCATGGCGATGATGGCACCGGTGGAAGGGTCCATCATGACGATGGCCCCCCGCTGGCCTCCCAGCAGCTGCTGGGCCTTGAGTTGCATCCGGATGTCGATGTTGAGGTAGATGTCCTTGCCCGGGATCGGCGGCTGGAACTTGAGGGTGCGCACCACCCGGCCGCGGTTATTGACCTCGACTTCCTGATAGCCGGCCACCCCGTGCAGATCGTCCTCGTAGTACTTCTCCACCCCCTGCTTGCCGATGTCCTTGGTGGCGGCATAGTTGGCGAGCTTCTCTTCCTTTTCGAGGCGTTCCACGTCGCGGGTGTTGATCTTGGCCACATAGCCGAGGGCATGGGTGAGGGTATCGCCAAACGGGTAGTAGCGCTTGAGGTAGGCCTCGATGCTGGCGCCCGGGTAGTTGTGCTGGTTGACCGAGAAGAGGGCGACCTGATACTCGGTCAGCTTCTCGTACAGCGCCACCGGCTTGAAGCGGCGCTGACGTTTCACCTCGGCCAGGAACTTCTCCTTGGTTCCCTCCGGCAGCTTCAGCAGGGCGATGAGGTCGTCGGCGGTCTTCGCCAGATCCTTGGTCTCTTCCGGCACGATTTCCAGGCTGTAGACGGGACGGTTCTCCGCCAGCAACACGCCGTTGGCGTCATAAATGAGGCCGCGGGGCGGCGCCACCGGCACGACCCGGATCCGGTTGTCATTGGAGCGGGTCTGATAGGTGTCGTAGGACTCGACCTGCAGGTAATAGAGATTGCCCAGCAGCACCAGCATCAGCACTATGATGCCGATGTAGGCTACCAGGGTGCGCCGGAAGAACAGATTGCCCTCGGCACTGTGATCGCGCATCTCGATGCGTTGTTTCAGCATGCCTCTACCTCAACTCCATGGGGGGCAATAACAGCAAGAACGGCATGGTTCACTCTCTGTGGTACGCAAATGCAGCAGGGACGATCGGCCACGACATCATGGATCACTCCCTGTGATACGGGTGATTGGTGGTGATGCTCCAGGCCCGGTAGAGGCTCTCGGCTACAAGAACTCGCACCAGCGGGTGGGGCAGAGTCAGCGGTGACAGGGACCAGCTCTGCTCAGCCGCGGCCTTGCATTCGGGCGACAATCCCTCGGGCCCGCCGACCAGCAGGGCCACGTCACGGCCGTCCAGCTTCCATGCCTCGAGTTGGCTGGCCAACTGCTCCGTGGTCCAGGGCTTGCCCGGAATATCCAGGGTGACGATGCGCGAGCGACCGGCGGCCGCCAGCATGGCCTCCCCCTCTTTTTGCAGGATGCGGGGAATGTCGGCATTCTTGCCGCGCTTGCCGGCGCCAATTTCCACCAGCTCGAACGGCATGTCTTTCGGGAAACGGCGACGGTACTCTTCGAAGCCATGTTCTACCCAGGCAGGCATCTTGGTGCCCACCGCAATCAACTGGATCTTCATGGTCTTTACGCCTGGATCGGGGCGCCGCCCCACAGTTTTTCCAGTTGGTAGAAGTCGCGATATTCGTCCTGCATCACGTGCACGATCACCGACCCCATGTCTACCAGAACCCATTCGCCGCTCAGCTGGCCTTCCACGCTCAGCAGATCGAGTCCGGCATGGCGGGCTTCGCTGGCCAGATGACTGGCGATGGCGCAAACGTGACGGTTGGAGTTGCCAGAGCAGATGATCATGGTATCAGTGATGCTGGATTTGCCGCGCACATCGATGGTGATGATATCGCGGCCTTTCATGTCATCGATCTTGTCGATGATAAAGGCGTGCAGTTCTTGGCCTTGCAATGAGTCTCTCCTGTATTCCGGCGCGCTCGTACGGCGTGAGGGCGGCGGATTATATCATGGTCAATCCCGTTTCCCCATTGGGCTGAGACGGGATTACGACAGGGTCTTACTGGCCGGTGGCGCGGTAGAGCCCCTGTTGATCAATATAGTGTGCAACCGACTCGGGCAGGAGGTAGCGGACATCCTGCCCCGCTTCCAGCAGTGCCCGCAGCCGGGTGGACGACAGCTCGACGGGCTGGTTGTCCGCCAGCCAGATATGGCCGGCCAGACGCTGATGCAGTGCCTGCACCCGGGTGGTCTGGTGGCGAGCCAGCAAGTCGGCGATCTCTGCGGGATAGTCGGGCTGCCAGCCGGGGCGTGAACTCACCACCAGATGGGCATAATCGAGCAGCTCCTGCCAGCGATGCCAGCTTGCCAGGCTCAGCAGCGAATCCATCCCCATCAGAAAGCAGAGCGGTGTGTCGGGCAGCTCGTTCCTCAGCTCGACCAGTGTATCAATGGTCCAGGAGGGGGTGTCGCGCTTGAGCTCCCGTTCATCCACCACGAAACTGCGATTCTCCGCCGCCGCCAGCTTGACCATGGCCAGACGCTGTTCGCTCGAGCAGAGGGGATGGGCCCTGTGGGGCGGAATATGGTTCGGGATCAGGCGGATCTCTTCGAGCCGCAAGGCATCGCGCGCCTCGATGGCGGGTCTCAGGTGGCCGATGTGAATGGGATCGAAGGTCCCCCCCAGCAGGCCGACAGGAGCCTTCAGCGGGCCGATTGAAGCCTTCAGCACGGACTCTCCTCCATCGCCAGCGGCAACGGGGTGCCATCGCGAAAGCCGAGAGCCAGGGTCTGCAGCATCAGCCAAGCTTGCTCGGTGTCGAAGCGGCGCTGGGCGTCATCGAGCCGTGCCATCAGTTGCCACAGCTGCTGCAGCTTGGCGAAGGGGAGCCGGGTCAGCGCCTGCTGGATCAGCTGCTGACGGCTTTGCCAGATACGCAGACGGCTGAAATGCTCCCCCAGTGGCTGGCCACTGCGCATGGCCAGCGACAGCTCGGTGAGCTGCTCCAGCTCGCGGCACAGGGTCCAGGCCAGCATGCCGGGTTCGGTGCCCTCGGCACGCAGGGCCGCCAGGATCCGCTGGGCCCGGTTCACCTTGCCCTCCAGCAGGGTATCGACCAGCTGGAACGGGGTAAAGTGGGCGTGGCGGATGATGGTCTCCTGCAGATAGGCGACGCTGATGGGCTGGGGCGGCGAGAGCAGGGTCAGCTTCTCTATCTCCTGGCTCGCGGCCAGCAGGTTGCCCTCATAGCTGTGACACATGAAGTTGATGGCATCCGGCAGCGCCTTGAGACCGAAACGCTGGAAGCGGGCATTCATCCAGCGCGGGAAAAACTTGGGCTCGGGATGGTTGACCGGCACATAGGTGCCGATCTGGTAGAGCTTGTCGAACCAGGCAGCCTTCATCTGGGTCTGGTTGAGACGACCACCGCTCAACACCAGCAACAGGTCGGGGTGGAGCTGTTTGCCGATCTCGCTGATGCGGGCGGCGAGATCCTTGTCGACCTTGGCGGGCAGCTCCAGCTCGATGATCTGGCGGGCGGAGAAGAGGCTCATGGCCTGGCAGGCGTCGTAGACCTGATTCCAGTCCAGTCCCTGCTCGACCACGAAGCTGTGGTGTTCATCGAATCCCTGCTTGCGGGCGATCTGGCGGATGGCGTCGAGCGCCTCCAGCCGCAGCAGTGGCTCGTCGCCAAAAACGAGATAGCAGGGCCGAAGCCCTGCTTTGAGGTGTTCACCAAACTGCTCGGGGTAGATCCGCATCAGAAGCTGACCTGGCTCAACTGACGGATCACCTGGCTGGCTGCCTGCTCCTGCATCTCGCGGTTGAGCTGCTCCTGCTCGCGGGAGGAGGCCAGCGCCGCATCCGGCTTGTTCAGGAAGCTGCGGTTGAAGTTGATGGGGAAGACTTGAGTCGGCTTGCCCGGTACCGCGACGGTGAAGCGGGTGCTAAAGCCCAGCACATACTCGGTATCGGCCCCCAGGGCGTTGACCGAGGCAACCTGGCTGGAGCTGCCGATGCCGCCCAGAGTCAGCACAGGGATGTCCTCCTTGTCGGCCAGAGTGACGCCCGCAGCCTTGAGACGGGTGGTGACCAGCCGGTAGAAGTCGCTCTTGTTGTCGCCCACGACCTTCATGGTCATCAACTCCGCCGGGATGCCGGTGCCGCGCATATGAAAACCGCAACCCTGCAGCAGCAGGGCTGCCAGCATGATGGCCATCCAGCGAGTGAAGATGGAGCCCATATGAAATCCTCTTTGCGTTAAGTGAAGAGCGGCGGGCGCAAGGCCCGCCGTTATCATCCGTTTACCGTCACCGCTTGGCAACGATCAGTTGGCGACCAAATCAGTTGGCAACGATGTTGAGCAGTTTGCCCGGCACATAGATCACCTTGCGCACGGTCAGGCCGTCGGTGAACTTCTGTACCGAGGCGTCGGCCATGGCCAGCTTCTCGACGTCGGCCTGGCTGATTTCGGCCGGCACGGTCAGTTTGCCGCGCATCTTGCCGTTGATCTGCACCACCACCAGCTTCTCGGTCTCGACCATGGCGGCCTCGTCGGCGACCGGCCAGGTGGCGTGGTCGATGTCATCGCCCTTGCCCAGCATCTTCCACAGCTCGAAGCCGATGTGCGGAGTAATGGGGTAGAGCATGACCACGACCGCTTCCATCGCTTCCTGCATCAGGGCGCGATCCTGAGGCTCGGAGCCCAGTTTGGCCAGGTTGTTCATCAGCTCCATGATGGCGGCGATGGCGGTATTGAAGGTCTGGCGACGACCCACGTCATCGCTCACCTTGGCGATGGTCTTGTGCAGCTCGCGACGAATCGCCTTCTGCTCACTGGAGAGGGCCGCCACATCCAGCGCCGGCACGGCGCCACCGGCAACGTGTTCGAAGGTGATGCGCCACAGGCGACGCAGGAAGCGCTGGGCACCTTCCACGCCGGAGTCGGACCACTCCAGAGTCATCTCGGCCGGGGAGGCGAACATCATGAACAGGCGGACGGTATCGGCGCCGTAACGCTCCACCATCAGCTGCGGGTCGATGCCGTTGTTCTTGGACTTGGACATCTTGGTCATGCCGGAGTGGATGACTTCGCGGCCCTCAAGGTCCACCGCCTTGATGATGCGGCCTTTCTCGTCACGCTCCACCTTGACGTCGGTCGGGCTGACCCAGACGTTGCCACCCTTTTCGTCCTTGTAGTAGAAGGCGTCGGCCAGCACCATGCCCTGGCAGAGCAGGCGCTTGAACGGCTCGTCGCTGTTCACCAGGCCCGCGTCACGCAGCAGCTTGTGGAAGAAGCGGGCGTAGAGCAGGTGCATACAGGCGTGCTCGATGCCGCCAATGTACTGATCCACCGGCAGCCAGTGGTTGGCGGCCGCGGGATCCAGCATGCCCTTGTCGTAGTCCGGGGAGCAGTAGCGGGCGTAGTACCAGGAGGACTCCATAAAGGTGTCAAAAGTGTCAGTTTCCCGGAACGCTTCCTGACCGTTGTAAGTGGTCTTGGCCCACTCGGCATCGGCCTTGATCGGGCTCTGGATGCCGTCCATCACCACGTCTTCCGGCAGCAGTACCGGCAGCTGGTCTTCCGGCGTCGGCACTACTGTGCCGTCAGCCAGAGTCAGCATGGGGATGGGGGCGCCCCAGTAGCGCTGACGGGAGACCCCCCAGTCGCGCAGGCGGTAGTTGACGGTGCGCTTGCCCTTGCCAATTGCTTCCAGCTTGGTGGCGATGGCATCGAAGGCCGCCTGGAACTCGAGACCGTCGAACTCGCCGGAGTTGAACAGCACCCCTTTCTCGGTGTAGGCCGCCTCGCTCACGTCTACTTCGCCATCGGCCGGCTTAATCACCGCCTTGATGTCGAGGCCGTATTTGGTGGCGAATTCGAAGTCACGCTGGTCGTGACCCGGTACCGCCATCACGGCGCCGGTGCCGTAGTTCATCAGCACGAAGTTGGCGACCCAGACCGGGACCTTGCGACCATCCAGCGGATGAATGGCGTAGAGGCCGGTGGCCATGCCCTTCTTCTCCATGGTGGCGAGCTCGGCTTCGGCCACCTTGGTGTTCTTGCACTCTTCGATAAAGGCGGCCAGCTCCGGATTGTGTTCGGCAGCCTGCAGGGCCAGCGGGTGGCCGGCGGCGATGCCCACGTAAGTCACGCCCATGAAGGTGTCCGGACGGGTGGTGTAGACCTCAAGGTGCTCATCCTGCCCATCGATGGCGAAGCTGATGTTGACCCCTTCGGAGCGGCCAATCCAGTTGCGCTGCATGGTCTTGACCATCTCGGGCCAGCCTTCGAGGTTGTCGATGTCGTTCAGCAGCTCTTCGGCATAGTCGGTGATCTTGATGAACCACTGGGGGATTTCTTTCTGTTCCACCGGGGTGTCACAACGCCAGCAGCAGTTGTCCACTACCTGCTCGTTGGCCAGCACCGTCATGTCGTTCGGGCACCAGTTGACGGAGGAGGTCTTCTTGTAGACCAGGCCCTTCTCGTAGAGCTTGGTGAAGAACCACTGCTCCCAGCGGTAGTAATCCGGCTTGCAGGTGGCCAGCTCGCGATCCCAGTCATAACCCAGACCCAGCATCTTCAGCTGGTTCTTCATGTATTCGATGTTTTCGTAGGTCCAGGGCGCCGGCGCCGTGTTGTTCTTGATGGCGGCGTTCTCGGCCGGCAGGCCGAATGCGTCCCAACCTATGGGTTGCAGCACGTTCTTGCCATTAAGGCGTTGATAACGTGAGATAACATCACCTATGGTGTAGTTGCGCACGTGACCCATGTGTAGACGACCAGACGGATAGGGGAACATGGACAGGCAGTAGAACTTCTCCTTGTCTACTTTCTCCACGGCCTTGAAGGTTTTCTTGGCATCCCAGTGCTTTTGCACTGCTGGTTCGATTGATTGGGGAACGTATTGCTCTTGCATTGGTGACATCCGGATCTGTGAAATGGATAGATAAATCAGCTGGGAAATCGCAATAGAATACCCATATCCTGCGGCGGCAACAACCGCCAGCGTCCCTCGGGCCTCAAGCCGGGTCTGATCGGGGTTTAGTAGAGGAGGAACGGCCATGGACAAACATAAAAAAGGATACGAAACCTTCATCGCCGAGCTGAAAAAGCAGTGGCAGGAGACCGGAGAGTTCCAGGGAGAGCGCCTCAACCGGATGATTGCCAGGGTGCAGGCCTATCTGGAGGCGGCCAGCGATCTGACCCAGGACGAGCTGGCACTGATCGCCGAGTACGTGAAGCGGGATCTGGGCAACTATGATGAGGGGCGCAGTGACGAGGCGGTGGAGGAGTCAGCCTTTATGCTGGCGCTCAAGGACACTGCCTGGTCCTGGCTGGCGGACGTGACCGATCGGGCCCAGGTGGAGTGGCGCGAACTGGCGGACGAGCTGGAGCATAAGGGCGTCTACGAGGCGGGGGAGTGGGTCGGGCTGGGGGTCATGGAGTGCAACCAGTGTGGCTGGCGCCATAAGGTTCTTCGTCCCGAGCAGCTGGATACCTGTCCCGAATGCGGCGGCACCGAATATCACCGCGAACCCCTCTCGCCCTGATTGCCAATCTCTTGAGCATCCAACGAAAAGAGGCGCTATCAGGCGCCTCTTTGTGATTCCTCAGTGGCGTTACTTGCCCGCCACCGCAAGGCCGCCAAAGCGGATCAGCGGGGCATAGAAGCCCTTGCCATCGTTGTGATGCAGGGTATCGCCGACTGCTTCCAGCTCCCCCAACAGGCGATAGAAGTTGCCCGCCACCGTGATGCCGCGCACCGGCTGGATACGCACCCCGTCACGACAGAGGAACCCTGACGCGCCAAAGGAGAAGTCGCCGCTGACCGCATCGGCGCCCGAGTGCAGGCCGTCCAGCTTGACCAGCTCCAGATAGTCGCCGCTCTGCACCTCTGTCTCGCTATGAGGGCCGGTACCGAACACCAGGTGACGAGGGGTCACATCCAGCGCACTGCGGGCGCCGCGAGCCGCCGAGCCGTTGCTCGCCACGCCGAAGTGGCGGGCGGTGGCGCTGTTGTGCAGCAGGGTCTTGAGTTCCCCCTCGCCAATCAGCAGCAGATCCGAGGTGGGGGCACCCTCGCCGTCGAAAGCCTTGATGTTCATGCCCCCCGGCATATGGACCCGGCTCTCCAGAGTGAGCCAGCGGGAGGCAACAGGTTGCCCCACCTTGTCCCGCCAGGGGTTGATCCCCTGCTGGGCCCACTTGCCCGAGAGCGCCGCCTGGAAGCAGCCAAACAGGCTGGCCAGGCAGTTGGTGTTGAAGATGACACTGTAGCGGCCGCTCGCGACCGCCTCACCCGGCAGCAGGCCCGCAGCTACGGTATGGATCTGTTGGGCAAGGGTCTGGCTATCCAGCTCGTCGAAGCGACGGCCATATTGCCCCTGGGAGTGCATGGATTGCCGGCCATCCCGCTCGACCAGGGCCGAGGTGTAGCAGCCGACGGAAAATTCGCCGTGCTCGCAGAAGGTACCCAGGCTGTTGGCGAGCCAGAGGCGGCTCTCCCCTTCGAAGAAGCTGTTGTAGGGGGCGCCGGTCACATCCGGCAGGGCCAGCATGTCCGATTCGAGGCGCAGGGCCAGGGCGATCTTCTCCTCCACTGGCGTGGTGTCGGGCTGATTGATCTCGGCGCAGTCGGCCGCGATCCGGCTGTTGGCGACCGAGATAGCCTGGTCCGCATCCACCTTGGCAAAGCGGCTGGCGTCACAGGCATCCTGCAGCATGGCATCGAGCGCGGCCTCATCGAGGGACTCGGAGTAGGCGATGCCGACCCGGCCCTCTTTTATCAGGCGAATACCGATCTGCTGGCTGCTAGTGACCTTGTATTCCCCAAGCTCCCCCTTGTCAGCCTTGAGGGAGAAGGCCCTGTCCTGATTGGCGATGATATCCGCTTGTGCATTGATATCGGCGACCTTGTCCAGCAGGCGGGCAAGCAGTTGGTTCATGTCGATGGCGCTCATCAGGCGTTCCCCCCGATCAGCATAAGGTCCACTTTCAGGAGCTTAATGGTGTCATTCATCAGGCGTTCCCCCCGATCAGCATAAGGTCCACTTTCAGGAGCTTAATGGTGTCATTCATCAGGCGTTCCCCCCGATCAGCATAAGGTCCACTTTCAGGAGCTTAATGGTGTCATTCATCAGGCATTACCCCCCACCAGAATATTGTCCACTTTCAGGGCGGGCTGGCCGACCGAGGTGGGCACAGAGCCGGAGACGGAGCCGCACATGCCGGCGGCCAGCGCCAGATTGCGGCCCACCATGGAGATCTCTTTAAGCACCTGAGGGCCGGTGCCGATCAGGGTCGCCGACTTGAGCGGTCTGGTCACCTTGCCGTGCTCGATGAGGTAGGCCTCCTGCACGTTGAAGTTGAACTCGCCGGTACCCGGTTGCACCGAGCCGCCACCCATTTTTTTGGCATAGATGCCGTGCTCTACCGTGGCCAGCATCTCGTCCAGGCTGTAGTTGCCCGGCTCGATATAGGTGTTGCGCATGCGCGAGGTGGGGGCGAATTTGTAGGATTCGCGCCGCCCCGAGCCGGTACGGGCGTAACCTGTCTTGAGGGCGCCCATCCTGTCCACCAGGAAACCGGTCAGCACGCCATCCTTGATGAGCTGGGTGTGCTGGGTCGCCATTCCTTCGTCATCGACGTTGATGGATCCCCAGGCGTTGCCCTGCAAGCCTTCGTCCACCGCACTGACTGCGGGATTGGCAATCAGCTGGCCCATCTTGTCGTGGAACACCGAGGCCTTCTTGGCCACCGAGGTGGTCTCCAGCAGGTGGCCGCACGCCTCGTGGAAGATGACGCCGCCAAAGCCGCTCTCCATGATGACCGGCAGGGTACCGCTCGGACAGGGGGCGGCGCCCAGCTTCACCAGGGCCTGACGAGTGGCGGTGAGGGCCAGCTCGCACGGATCGATGCGCTCGGCGTGTTCCCAACCCATCAGGGCGCCGGGGGCCTCGTAGCCCATGCTCTGCTCGCTCCCTTCCCGGGCGATGGTCTGGGCCATGATGCGGTTGTAGTGGCGACGATCACTGACCTGCAACCCTTCGCTGTTGAAGATCTCCACTTCCTGCTCCCAGCCCAGCACGTTGCCGGAGAACTGGCTCACCTTGTCGCTCTCGGCGCGGGCCGCGGCATCCATGGTGTGCAGATAGGCGATCTTCTGCTCCAGCAGCTTGTCCGCCGACAGGGGCAGGGCCACCGGATGGCGGTCGGTGAGACGGGTGAAATCGAAGGCGGTGGCGGTCACCACGGGGTCACGCCTGTCCTTGGCCGCCAGCAGGGTGACGATGCGCAACAGCTCGTCACGGCTGGTCTGGTTGGTGTAGCCGTAAAGCACCTTGTGGCCGTAGCACAGGCGCACGCCGATGCCGAAATCGAGGCCACCGCTGATGTTCTCTATCTGGCTGGAGAGCAGACTGAGCTGGCTGCGGCGCTTGCGCTCCACAAACAGCTCGGCAAAGTCGGCACCCAGCGCCAGGGCGTGATCGAGCACGTTGCGGGCGATGGCGGGGGCCAACAGGGAGAATGAGGTCATAGAATTTCCTTTTCTGATCTGTCCGTTTGCTTCCGGCGCCCTGCTTTGCTTGTTATGGGGCGTCAGACTCATTGTTACAGACCAGCACAAAAAAGTCGCTATAGCGTCATACGATGATACCGATTGAGAAAATCGGCGCGAGATATGCGCCCAGGCGGTCAGCACTCTGGCTGACCGCCGGACATCAATCAGAGGAGTTCGTGGATTTCGGCCAGGATCTGGTCGACCCACTGCTCGATGCGGGAATCGGTCTGGTCGTACTGGTTTGCATCGTCGAGGGCCAGGCCGACGAAGTGGCGACCATCGTCGATCAGCGCCTTGGAGGCATCAAACTCGTACCCCTCGTTGGGCCAGTAACCCACCAGTTTGACCCCCTTGGGCACCAGCTGATCGTGCAGCATGCCGAGGGCATCCTGATACCACTCGCCGTAACCGAGCTGATCGCCGAGGCCAAACAGGGCCACGATGCGCCCCTCCAGCTCCAGATCGGCGATATCTTCCCAGCGGGACTCCCAGTCCTCCTGCAGCTCGCCAAAATCCCAGGTGGAGATGCCGAGGATCAGGATGTCGTAATCCTGCATGCGCACCAGGGGCACATCCTTGATGTTGTGGATGTCGACCATCTCGGGGCCGATGAGGGCGCGGATCTTCTCGGCGGCCATCTCGGTGTAGCAGGTGGTGGAACCGTAAAACAGACCAATCTTCATCGCTCTTCTCTCTTTTGGCGCTTTCTCGCATGCTCGTGTGGGCTGCGCCATGTTGGCAACACGATGGGTAACGTAAGGGGAGGGCGCCAGTCTAGCAGATTGCCGGGGCCCCTTCACTGCCCTCAGATATTGGCTGGCGGGCAAGCGGGCTTGCACGGGGGGCGAGCCCGCGCGCTACAATGGGCCATCTTTTTTCTGACTGCGGCGCATCATGAGCAAGCCTGACTCCCATCCCCTGATCGAACCTTTTCTCGACGCCCTCTGGCTCGAACGAGGGCTGTCTGACAACACGGTCAGCTCCTATCGCACCGACTTGGAAAAATTCGCCCTCTGGCTCGACGGGCAGGGCAGCTCCCTGCTGCTGGCGGGCATGGATGACATTCAGCACTATCTCGCCTGGCGGGTCGACAACCAGTTTGCGGCGAGCAGCACGGCTCGCTTTCTATCGGCCCTGCGCCGTTTCTACCAGTATCTGAACCGGGAAAAATTGCGCAGCGACGATCCCACCGTGCTGCTGGAGGGACCCAAGCTGCCCAAGAAGCTGCCGGCCGATTTGAGTGAAGCCGAGGTGGAGGCCCTGCTGCAGGCCCCGCTGGTGGACGATCCGCTGGAACTCAGAGACAAGGCGATGCTGGAGCTGCTTTACGCAACCGGGCTGCGGGTCTCCGAGCTGGTGGGGCTCACCGCCGAGCATGTCAGCCTGCGCCAGGGGCTGGTGCGGGTAGTGGGCAAGGGCAACAAGGAGCGGCTGGTGCCCATGGGGGAAGAGGCTGTCTACTGGCTGGAGCGCTATTACCGGGAAGGGCGCGGTCTGCTGCTTGGCGGCACCAGCTCGGACGTGGTGTTTCCCTCCAAACGGGCCCAGATGATGACCCGCCAGACCTTCTGGCACCGTATCAAACTCTACGCCCTGCGCGCCGGCATCAACGGGGAGCTATCCCCCCACACTCTGCGGCACGCCTTCGCCACCCATCTGCTCAATCATGGCGCCGACTTGCGGGTGGTGCAGATGCTGCTGGGCCATGCCGATCTCTCCACCACCCAGATCTACACCCATGTGGCCAATGAGCGGCTCAAGGCGCTGCACGGCGAGCATCACCCGCGCGCCTAGGCCAGATAGAGGCGGTTTTTCCCCTCCTGCTTGGCGCGATAGAGGGCGGCATCCGCTTGCGCCAGCACCTGGGCCGGTGGAGCATCCAGCGCCTCGGCAAGGCCGCCGCTGAAACGCACTTCGAGGGGTGGCTCGCGCCACTCCTGATCCACCATGGCCTGGCGCCACGCCTCCATCAGCTGGTGGGCCTGGGCCAGCTCTCCCTGCTCGAAGATGGCCACCATCTCCTCGCCGCCAAAGCGGCACAGGGTCGCCTGATCTTCCAGCAGTTGGCGGCCGATGGCGGCGGTGCGTCTCAACACGGCATCCCCGATGGGGTGGCCATATTCATCGTTGATCTGCTTGAAATTGTCGATGTCGATGATGGCAAGCACATAGGGAACGTGCTCCTGGTGCAGCCTGGCGAGCAGGCTGTCCATGTAGCGGCGGTTGTAGAGCCCGGTGAGGGCATCGCGCTGGGCCTTCTCGCTCTCGGCCTGCATCTGGTCGGAAATCATGGTGATCTCGTCCCCCAGCTCTTCAATGCCGGGGATGCTGGGGATGACGATGGGTTGACCGGGCGGGGTAACCCGCAGCAGGCGTACCACCTGCACCAGCATGCTGATGGTATTTTCCAGGCGCTGGTGGAAGATGATGGCCACCAGTATGAACATGGCCAGGGAGAGGATCAGCCCCACCATCATGGTGGGCAGCAGCTCCTTGATGACGAAGGAGTTGCTGAACGGAAACACGGTAATGACCTGCCAGCTGGGGTTGTTGGTCAGGGTGTAGTAGGCGATCAGTTCGCTCTCCCGGGTCTCCAGCGTGCCATTTTGGCCCTTGATTCGGGACAGCCAGGGCTCATCGAGCGGGGTAACATTCAGGAGCGGGTTGCTGTGTGCGATGATGAGCTGATGTTGGCGATCATAGAGCAGATAAGCCATCTGTTTCCCGCCTTGCAGCATGCGGCCGATCCGGTCCGAGACTTTCGCCAGATCGACATCGATGCCGACCACGGCCACTACCTTCCCGCTCGGGTTCAATACCGCCCGAGACAGAGTGATCACCGGAATGTGCTGGACGCTGTCGAGATAGGGAGCACTCCAGGTGTTGATCCCCGGGGTATGAATGGCAGCCTGATACCACTGCTGCTTGGCCATGGTTTGAGTCGAGGGGGTCGCCAGATGGTTGAAGTTGACCAGGGAGTTATCTCGCTGCACATAGTAGAGTCCCTTCAATAAGCTGCCCGAGCGGCTGAGTTGTTGCCACACCGAGTTGTGCCGCGCCTTCATCTCCGGCGGGAGCATACCGTCATAGGCGGCGAGATCGGCCGCCAGAATGTTGAGCTGCTCTTCGACCGAACTCAGCGCGTTGTCCCACTGCTGGGTCGTGCTGCTGCTGAAAAACTCCATGCGATCGCGCACGACATTCTGTTGTTTGATGGCAAACAGGTAGAAGCTGCTGGCTGTCATCAGCAACAGGGGCAGGGAGAGCAACAGCAAATAGCGCAGAATGAAACCATGTTTCGGTCTGGTCTTCACTGTCGGGGATGTCATGGCGATGACTCCTGTAGATTTTGCATGTATTCGATCACGATGTGGCGCGAGAGCCGCGAGCGTTTAGCCCCAGGCTGAATTGTGCCGTAGTCTACGGTGTTGTGGCCTAGTGTCAGCAAAAAAACCGCCGAAAGGCGGTTTTTTGTACACACGACAGGGGCGGGTGCTTATTTCTCCTGCCGGGCCTTGAGCAGATCGCGGATTTCGGCGAGCAGTTCCTGATCCTTGGTCGGGCCGGCCGGTGCCGCTGCGGCTTCTTCCTCCTGCTTGCGCTTGAGGGTGTTGATGGCCTTCAGCCCCATGAAGATGGCGAAGGAGATGATCAGAAAGTCGATGATGGTCTGGAGAAACTTGCCATAGGCGATGACCACGGCCGGGGCCGATCCTTCCGCCGCCTTGAGAGTGATAGCCAGATCGCTGAAATCCACCCCTCCCAGGATCAGACCTATGGGGGGCATGATGACGTCGCCGACGAACGAGGAGACGATCTTGCCAAAGGCGGCCCCTATGATGATACCGACCGCCATGTCGATCACATTGCCTCTGGATGCAAAGGCTTTGAACTCCTGGATAAGACTCATTATTTCCTCCGAAACCGAACAAGATAGAGTGTGGATCGCGTGGGCGATCCGCATCAGGAAAACGGAGGCCACGCCGCGTTGTTCCTGTCGTCTTCTCTAGCTTGCTGAGGTTGCATCTCCTTGGCAATCGGGGAACGCGGATTTTTTGGTGCCAAGGGAGTATTAACAATCAAGCAAATAACGGATTGAATAACAGGTGCCATCCATATTAGTGTGTTGGATTCAATCATTTATGCTGCAAGAGTAAAACAGTGAAGCATTTTATATTGATGGCAATGCTTCTATGCACATTTGTTGCCTATGCCGGGGTGAACCCGCAAACCCTGAAGGAGACGGTCTCCAGCCGGTTGGGGGTGCCCGTCTATCTGGTGGATCGCACCCCGATCCCCGGGCTCTACATGGTGGGCACCTCTCAGGGCGTGCTCTATAGCGATGCCAACGGAGACTATCTGGTGCAGGGGGTCATGCTGGACATGACCCGCGACATGAAAAACCTGACCCTCTCCGGCCTGCGTCATCAAAGGCGCATGGCGCTGGCGCAGATAGGTGAGCCTCCCATGCTGCTTCGGGCAACGAAAGAGACGCACCGGATCACCCTCTTTACCGATGACGCCTGTACCGATTGTCGCCGGGCGCTGGATCAGTTGCCCCGCCTGCAGGAGTTGGGTGTCACGGTGCAACTGCTGCCGATCGTGTCGCCCGCCGGCGAGCAGGATCGGATCTCGCCGGAGCAGTGCGAGGCTGGCGCCTGGCGTCACCCCCAATTCAGTGAACATTTGCCAGTGGCGCGCTGTAGTGAGATCCTCTCCCACTATATCGGCCTGAGCCAGTGGCTCGGGATCAAGGCACTGCCGAGCTGGGTCCTGCCAAATGGCGACCTGCTGCGCGGTTATCAGAGCCCTGAACAACTGCTCAAGATACTGGATCACATCGATGCCCCTGCTAATCCGTCGTCGTCCGCGCGTGGATGATTCCCATCTGCCCGCCACCCTTCATCCCTTGCTGCGGCAAATCTTCGCCAGCCGTGGCGTAGCAGATCCCGCCCTGCTGGAGCGCAGCGCCAATCAGCTGCTGCCACCCCAGCGCCTGTACGGCATGGCGCAGGCAGTGCCGCTGCTGGCCGACGCGCTGACGGCGCAAAAGCGTATTCTCATCGTCGGCGACTTCGACTGCGACGGCGCCACCAGCTCGGCCCTGTGCGTGCTGGCCCTGCGCGCCATGGGGGGCCGCCACATCGACTTTCTGGTGCCCAACCGCTTCGAGTTCGGTTATGGCCTCACCCCCGAGATCGTCGAACTGGCGGTGGTCCGCGGCGCCGAGTTTCTCATCACGGTGGACAACGGCATCTCCAGCCTTGCCGGGGTGGCGGCGGCCAAGGCGGCCGGCATGCAGGTACTGGTTACCGATCACCATTTGCCGGGCCAGGAGCTGCCTGACGCCGACGCGATAGTGAACCCCAACCAGCATGGCTGCGACTTCCCCTCCAAATCGCTGGCCGGGGTCGGGGTTGCCTTCTATCTGATGGCGGCCCTCAACACCCATCTGCGTCAGAGCGGCTGGTATGAGCGCCAGGGGCTGCGTGTACCCAACGTGGCGGATTACTTGGATCTGGTGGCCCTCGGCACTGTGGCCGACGTGGTGGCGCTCGATGGCAACAACCGCATCCTGGTCCATCAGGGCCTGCAGCGGATCCGGGCCGGCCGCTGCCGCCCCGGCATTCAGGCGCTGGTGGACGTGTCGGGTCGGGATGGCCGCCGCCTCACCGCCGCCGATCTGGGCTTCGCGCTGGGGCCACGCCTCAACGCGGTAGGCCGCCTTGATGACATGTCCCTCGGGGTCGCCTGCCTGTTGTGTGACGACCTCAACCTGGCGCGCCAGCTGGCGTCCGAGATGGATAGCCTCAACCAGGAGCGCAAGGAGATAGAGCAGGGGATGCAGCAGGAGGCCCTCGCCACCCTGGAGCAGATCCGTTTTCGCGATGGTGAAGTGCCATCGGGGATCGTATTGCATCGGGACGAGTGGCATCAGGGGGTGGTGGGGCTGGTGGCCTCCAAGGTGAAGGAGAAGTACTACCGCCCCGTCATCGCCTTTGCCGAGAGCAGCGAGAGCGAGCTCAAGGGTTCCGGGCGCTCCATCCCCGGCGTGCACCTGCGCGATGCGCTCGAATTGCTCGATACCCGCCACCCGGGGCTGATGGGCAAGTTCGGTGGCCACGCCATGGCGGCGGGGCTGACCCTGCCCAAGGCCAATATCGAGGCGTTCGGTCGTGCTTTCGAAGCGGTCATCAGCGAGCTGGTGACACCTGAGCTGCTGACCGGGGTACTGCTCACCGATGGCGAGCTCTTGCCGGACGAGCTCAACCTCGAGCTGGCGGAGCTTATTCGCGCCTCCGGCCCCTGGGGTCAAGCCTTCCCCGAGCCGCTGTTTGACGGCGAGTTCGTGCTGGTGCAACAGAGGTTGGTGGGGGAGAAGCACCTCAAGATGATGCTGACGACCGACTCTGGCCATGCGGTGGATGCCATCGCCTTCGGGGTCGATTTGCAGCGCTGGCCCGATGCCTCAGTCAAGCGGGTGCGGCTGGTCTACCGACTCGATGTCAACGAGTGGCGCGGCAATCGCAGCGTGCAACTGCTGGTGGAGCATCTGGAGGCCGCCGGCCTCTGATCCCGTGAGTCTCTCTTGCTGCCGATGACGGCCACCTCAGGGTGGCCGTTTTTTTATGGTATGAACCCGGATTTTGCCGTTGACCCGTCTATTGCTTCACAGTTTAAGCTTCCCTTCATCGGGTCACGGACCCCACTGCGAGTCGCTGTCATGAAAATATCCGAACTGGCCAGGCGCTGCGGCCTGGCCCGCTCCACCCTGCTCTATTACGAGAAGTTGGGGGTGATTGCGGGCACGAGAGGTGCCAACGGTTATCGCCACTACGACGATGAAGATCTGCAGCGGCTGCGGATGGTGCAGGCCCTGCAGGCGGGGGGGCTCAGCCTCAAGCAGTGCCTCGCCTGTCTGGCGGGCGAGCTTGATCAGACAACGCTGGCAGCCCGGGTTAGGGAGCTGGATGAAGAGCTGGCGCGGATGCAACGCGCCCGGGATCTGCTGGCGGATCTCGCCGGTTTGCGTGCGCACTCCGGCGACGAGTTCAAGGCCTGGCAGTTGCAACTGCAGCGTGAAGCGCCAGAGGCCTACTTCGACTGGGTGATGAAGCAGGGATTCAGTGAAAAGGAACGCTACCACTTGCAGTGGCTCAGCAAAGACATGAATGAACATGAGCGCTACATCCGCGATTTCAAGCTGCTGCTAGACGACATGAGCTATTGGGGGCCGGGCGATAGCCTCTTCACCCAGCAGCAGTTTGCCGCGCTGCCCATGGCGCCTCGCCGGATCCTCGACATGGGCTGCGGGCGCGGCGCCGCCACAATGGCGCTGGCACAGGTGACGGATGCCGCCATCGTGGCCATTGACCTCGACGAGGAGGCGCTGGCCGCCGTGGCCAGATCGGCCAGCGCGGCTGGCTTTGAGCAGGTCACTACCCTGTGCGCCAACATGGCGGCGCTGCCGGTGGAGCTGGCCCCCGCCGACCTTATCTGGGCCGAAGGGAGCGCCTACACCATAGGGGTGGCCAATGCGCTCAAAGCCTGGCGGGCGCACCTTGCCGGCCCTGATGCCTGCATCGTGCTGAGCGACCTGGTGTGGCTGACGGACACGCCGCCAGAGGAGGCGTTGGCGTTCTGGCAGCGGGATTATCCCGCCATGCATACCCTGGCTGGCCTGCTGAAGACGGTGCAGGAGGCGGGGTATCGTTGCCTGTGGCACACCCAGTTGCCGCAAAGGGCCTGGCACAACTATCTGGATCCCATCGAGCGCAATCTGGCGCGCCATCGCGCTGAGCTGGGGGATAGCCCAGCCTGGCAGGATCTGAGCCGGGAAGTGGCCATCCATCGCCAGTACCTGGGCAGCTATGGCTATGTGATCTGTTGCCTGCAGGTGGCCTGATCATCCCATCAAGCGAGAGAGAAAGAACAACATGAACATAATTATTCGACCCGAAACGGATGCTGACTATAATGCCATCGAAGCGGTGACCGTGGCCGCATTCCTCAAGGCTCCCCATACCGATCACAACGAGCAGCTGATCGTGCGCGACCTGCGCCAGGCCGGGGCACTCAGTCTGTCGCTGGTGGCGGAGCAGGCGGGGCGGGTGGTCGGCCACCTCTGCTTCTCGCCGGTGACCATCACGGATGGCAGCCAGAACTGGTTTGGCCTTGGTCCCATCTCGGTACTGCCCGAGCTGCACGGCAAGGGGATAGGGTCACACCTGATGGCGGAAGGGCTGGCCGCTCTCGAGGAGCAAGGTGCGGACGGTTGTGTAGTGCTGGGGGATCCAGGCTTCTACGGCCGCTTTGGCTTTGAGCAGAACCCGGCGTTGGTGTTACCCGGTGTGCCACCCGAGTACTTTTTGGCCAGGTCGTTTGGTGCAGCCAGTGCCCGTGGTGAGGTGAGCTACCACCCGGCTTTCAATCAGGGATAACAAGACAGAATTGCGGTCAGCTGCCGCCGTGTCTGGATAAAAAATGAGGCGCCTTATGGCGCCTCTTGTCTATGGTACTTCCTTCACGCGGGATCAGCGCTCGCCGGCCCAGGGGTGAGCTTTGGGGCGCAGCGCCAGTGCCAGCACCAGCAGCAGGGCGATCAGGCCGTACAGGGGCCAGTTGCCAAAGCGCAGGTAGGGAGTCTCGCCATGGGCGGGGCGCACTTCGCTGCGCAGCACCGCCGCCTCGAACTGCGGGATCTGGCCGATGATGCTGCCGTCGATCTCGGTGACGACCGTGATGCCGGTGTTGGTGGCGCGTAGCAGCGGTCGGGCCAGCTCGAGGGCACGCATCCGGGCGATCTGCATGTGCTGCCAGGGACCGATACTGGTGCCAAACCAGGCGTCGTTGGAGACGGTCAGCAGGAAGTCGGTCTCTGGCGTGACATTGCGGCGCACCTCTTCCGGGAAGATGATCTCGTAGCAGATAGCCGCGGCGAACTTGAGCCCCTTGGCGATCAGGTTGGGCTGGATCGCATCGCCCGGACTGAAGGAGGACATGGGCAGGTTGAAGAAGGGGGCGATGGGGCGCAGCAGATCTTCAAACGGCACGAACTCGCCGATGGGCAGCAGGTGATACTTGTTGTAGCGATTCGGGTGGTTGTAGAAGTAGGACTCCTTGCTGTCCGCATCCTGAACTCCCATGCCGAGCACGGTATTGTAGAAACGCTGCTGCTCCTGGTCGTAATGAATGATCCCTGCCAGCAGGCCGGTCTCGTTCACCTTCATCGCCTTGTCCAGATTCTCCAGATAGGGGCCCATCTGCTGCTCGAGGGCCGGGATCGCCGACTCCGGCCAGACGATGATGTCGGCATCCTGATTCTCGCGACTGAGATCCTGATAGGTGCGTACCGTGGGGGCCAGCGCCTCCGGATCCCACTTGAGGGACTGGGCGATATTACCCTGCACCAGCGCCACCTTGACCGGCTCGCCCCGGGTGACCCAGTCAATCTGCATCAGGCTGTGACCACCTGCCACCAGGGCGGCGGGCAGCAACAGCCAGAAGGGAGAGCGGGACTTCCACACCATCCAGAGGGCGGAGCTGGCGAGCAGCAGCGCGAGCGTGATGCCCTGGACCCCCAGAATGGGGGCGAAGCCCTTGAGGGGGCCATCGATCTGGGTGTAGCCGAACCAGAGCCAGGGAAAGCCCGTCATTACCCAGCCGCGCAGCCAGTCTGCTACCAGCCAGAGTGCCGGAAAGGCGAGCAGCCAGCGGCTCCAGTGACGGCCGCCAAAGAAGCGGGCGAAGACCCAGCAGGCCAGCGCCGGATAGAGCGCCAGATAGGCGGAGAGCAGGGCCAGCAGCACGAAGGCGACCGGCAGTATGATGCCGCCAAATTCCGTCATGCTGACGTGGATCCACCACAGCCCCGGCAGAAACAGCCCCATGGCGTAGCCAAAGCCGCGCCAGGCCGCCTGGCTGGGGGTTGCCTTGTCCAGCAGGGCGTAAAGGCCGAGCAGGGAGGGGATCACCAGCGGCCAGTAGTTGAAGGGGGAGAAGGCGAAGACGGCGCAGGCTCCGGCTGCCAGGGCACTGATACTTAACAGGATTTTGGATGTCACGGGTGATGTTTTCACGGGTGATGGATGCTCGTCTTGGGCTGCTGGGTTGAATGGGCGGTATCTTACCCCGTAAGGCGGGTGACCGCGAGCCTGCAGATAGCACAACGCCCCGTGGTCGGGGCGTTGTTGGTATCATCCAAAGCGGCGTTATTGCGGCTCTGATTGGGCCACCGCGTGGTTCTCCGGGATCTTCACCTGCAATTGCTGCAAACGGCGCCGGTCGGCGTGCATCACCTTGAACAGGTAGCCATCCAGCTCGATCTCCTCGCCTTTCTTGGGCAGGTGGCTGAAGGCGTGCATCACCAGACCGCCCACCGTATCCACCTCTTCATCGCTGAACTTGGTGCCGAAGAAGTCGTTGAAATCCTCGATCTCGGTGAGGGCGCTGATGGAGAAGACCCGCTTGCTGAGACGACGGATCTCTTCGGGCTCGTCCTCGATATCGTCAAACTCGTCATCGATCTCGCCGACGATGAGCTCCAGTATGTCTTCAATGGTCACCAGACCGGAGACGCCACCAAACTCGTCGACCACGATGGCCATGTGGTAGCGCTCTTCGCGAAACTCCTTGAGCAGGCGGTCGACCCGTTTGCTCTCGGGCACGATCACGGTGGGGCGCAGAATGTTCTCGAGCTGCAGCGGCTCCTTGGCCAGATCGCCGCCGAAACCGAATGGCAGCAGATCCTTGGCGAGCAGTATACCCTCGACGTGATCCTTGTCTTCGTTGATCACCGGGAAGCGGGAGTGGCCGGATTCGATGATCACCGGCAGGATCTCGTCCACCGGCTGGGATTTCTCGATGGTCACCATCTGGGAGCGGGGGATCATGATGTCGCGTACGCGCAGATCGGCGATCTCCAGCACCCCTTCGATCATGTCCTTGGTGTCCTGATCGATGAGGTCGCGCTCTTCGGCATCGGCTATCACGTCTACCAAATCATTGCGGTCTTTTGGCTCGCCCTGGAAGAGTTGGCTGAGTTTGTCGAGCCAGGTTTTCTTCGGCGAGCCGGTACTAGGGTGATCGTCGGTCATTTTTTCTCTTGGTTACTCATTGAAGATACTGATGTTTTGTCTTTGCTATATGAGGATGGCCAACATCCGTTTCAAGCTGCCGGCCCGCCCCTTTCGCTATTACACTTCGTCGTTCAGATAAGGGTCGGCGTAGCCGAGTTCCTGCATGATGTCGCGCTCGAGCTGCTCCATCTCTTCGGCTTCCTCATCCTCGATATGGTCATAACCTAGCAGATGCAGACTGCCGTGCACAACCATGTGCGCCCAGTGAGCCTCCAGCGGCTTGCCCTGCTCACTGGCCTCTCGCTCCACCACCTGGCGGCAGATGACGAGATCGCCGAGCAGCGGCAGCTCGAGGCCAGGGGGCGCCTCGAACGGGAAGGAGAGCACATTGGTGGGCTTGTCCTTGCCGCGATAGGTGAGGTTGAGCTCGTTGCTCTCCGCCTCGTCGACGATGCGTACCGTCACCTCGGCCTCGGTCTGAAAGCCGAGGATGGTGCCGTCGAGCCAGCCCTGCAGCTGGGTTTCGCTCGGCAGCCCATCGGTGCTGGCACTGGCAAGTTGCAGATCCAGAGTCACGCTCATTGTTCGTTCTCCTTGCGGGTGTTTGCCGCGCTCTTCTCGGCTGCCTGAGCGGCATCGAATGCCTCGTAGGCTTGCACGATGCGGGCCACTACCGGGTGGCGCACCACGTCGGTGGACTGGAAGAAGTTGAAGGAGAGACCATCGACATTCTGCAGCACTTCCAGGGCATGGCGCAGGCCGGACTTGGCGTTGCGCGGCAGGTCGATCTGGGTGATGTCGCCGGTGACCACCGCCTTGGAGTTGAAGCCAATGCGGGTCAGGAACATCTTCATCTGTTCCGTGGTGGTGTTCTGGGCTTCATCCAGAATGATGAAGGCATCATTCAGGGTGCGACCGCGCATATAGGCGAGCGGCGCTACCTCTATGATGTTGCGCTCCATCAGCTTCTCCACTCGCTCGAAACCCAGCATCTCGAACAGGGCGTCGTAGAGGGGGCGCAGGTAGGGGTCCACCTTCTGGGAGAGATCGCCGGGCAGGAAGCCGAGCTTCTCACCCGCTTCCACCGCCGGACGGGTCAGCAGAATGCGACGGATCTCCTGACGCTCCAGGGCATCCACCGCCGCCGCGACCGCCAGATAGGTCTTGCCGGTACCGGCCGGACCAATGCCGAAGCAGATGTCGTGGCGCACGATATTGGCGATGTACTGGGCCTGGTTGGGGCTGCGTGGCTTGATGAGGCCGCGCTTGGTCTTGACCGTCACTTCCTTGCCATAGGGGATGCTCGGCGTCGGCTCGTCATCCTGCTCCAGCACCCGCGACTCCAAAATGGCCAGATGAACCATGTCGGGGGTGATGTCGGTCACCTTGCCCCCCTTGAGGGGCTGGGTCTCGACGTAGAGATGCTTGATGATGACGGCAGCTGCATCCACCTGGGCCTGCTTGCCCAGCAGCTGGAAGTGGTTGTCGCGATAGCTGATCTCGATGCCGAGGCGGCGCTCCAGCTGCTTGAGGTTGTCATCGAACGGGCCGCAGAGGCTGGCGAGGCGCTGGTTATCGGCGGGCTCCAGATGCAGATTCAGGGTCGAGATGTGTCGGCTCACGGTATCCTCGTCTCAAGGCGCTCCCCCTGCGTCCGGGCACAGGGGGAGGAGGGGATTAATGGGGAGTGAAGGCGGCCACGCCCAGCTCGTCCGGCACGTTGTCAGGACGACGGGCCAGGATCTCGCTCGGGGCGGTGGCGATGCGCAGGTTCATCTCGCTCTCGCCGCGGATGAAGGTGCCGCGCAAGGAGTTGGGCAGCACCTCGGTGATCTCCACGTCGGCAAAGCCACCGATCAGGGTATGCGGGCCTTCGAAGTTGACCACCCGGTTGTTCTCGGTGCGACCACACAGCTCCATGGGGTTGAGCTTGGAGGGCCCCTCCACCAGGATGCGCTGGGTGGTGCCCAGCATGGCGCGGCCAATCTGCATCGCCTGGTTGTTGATGGCGTGCTGCAGGCGGGACAGACGGGCTTTTTTCACCTCCATGTCGACATCGTCGGGCATGTCGGCGGCCGGAGTGCCGGGGCGCGGGCTATAGATGAAGCTGAAGCTCATGTCGAAACCGACATCCTCGATCAGCTTCATGGTGGCCTCGAAATCCTCGTCCGTCTCGTTCGGGAAACCGACGATGAAGTCGGAACTGATGGTGATGTCGGGACGGGCGGCGCGCAGGCGGCGGATCTTGGACTTGTACTCCAGCACTGTATGCGGGCGCTTCATCATGGTCAGGATGCGATCAGAGCCGCTCTGCACCGGCAGGTGCAGGAAGCTGACCACTTCCGGCGTGTCCTTGTAAACCTCGATGATGTCGTCGGTGAACTCGATGGGGTGGCTGGTGGTGTAGCGCACGCGGTCGATGCCGTCGATGGCCGCCACCAGGCGCAGCAGCTCGGCGAAGGTGCAGATGCCGCCATCGAAGGTTGCGCCGCGATAGGCGTTGACGTTCTGGCCGAGCAGGTTCACTTCGCGCACACCCTGCTGGGCGAGCTGGGCGATTTCGTAGAGCACGTCATCCATCGGCCGGCTCACCTCTTCACCACGGGTGTAGGGCACCACGCAGAAGGAGCAGTACTTGGAGCAGCCTTCCATGATGGAGACAAAGGCGGTGGCCCCTTCGGCGCGCGGCTCGGGCAGGCGGTCGAACTTCTCGATTTCGGGGAAGCTGACATCCACCTGGGCGCCACGGCCCTCCTGAACCTGTTTGATCATCACCGGCAGGCGGTGCAGGGTTTGCGGACCAAACACGATATCCACGTAGGGCGCGCGGCTGCGAATGGCGTCGCCCTCCTGAGAGGCAACGCAGCCACCCACACCGATCACCAGATCGGGCTTGCTTGCCTTGAGCTTCTTCCAGCGCCCCAGCTGGTGGAACACTTTTTCCTGCGCCTTTTCGCGAATGGAACAGGTGTTCAGCAGCAAGACGTCTGCCTCTTCGGGCTCTTCGGTCAGCGTGTAGCCATTGCTGGCATCCAACAGGTCAGCCATCTTGGACGAGTCATACTCGTTCATCTGGCAACCCCAGGTTTTAATGTGAAGTTTCTTGCTCATTGCTTCTCTTGACTGGTTTTGAAATCGGCATGGTCAAAGGACCGCGCATTTTACTCCGCAATCGGGGTGCTGACCAGTTAATATCCAGTCGCCATGGTGGCCGAAGTGGCCCATGCCGGTCCGGTAGTTCATCCCTTTCCCCTTGATTTGACGCGGCAATTCTCCATTTGCCTCACTGTTTCCGGCGCGTCCTTGCGTTATGATGCCCCCATCAGGTTCAGGCCCGCGTCATCGTCGGGCCACCCCTCTTCAGGAACAACGTTATGGAACACTGTGATATTGCCATCGTCGGTGCCGGCATGGTGGGCGCCGCCACCGCCTGCCTGCTGGCGGCCCAGGGCCTCTCGGTGCGGGTTATCGAGACCCGGCTGCCGGAATCCTACGACCCGGCGCAGCCGCTGGATCTGCGAGTCTCCGCCATCAGCCAGGCCTCGGTGGCGCTGCTGGAGCAAGCCGGCGCCTGGCAATACCTGCAGCAGATGCGGCTGTGTCCCTACCGCCGGCTGGAGACCTGGGAGCTGGACGGCTTCGCCACCCGCTTCAACGCGGCCGACCTAGGCCTGCCCCAGCTCGGCTACATCATCGAAAACCGGCTGGTGCAGCTGGCGCTGCTCAAACGGATGGAGGATTTTCCCAATATCCAGACTCATACCCCGGCGGCGGTGCTGAGCCTGCGCCAGAGTACCGACGATGTGATGCTGCAGCTGGACGATGAGACCACCCTCTCGGCGCGCTGGGTACTGGCCTGTGACGGCGCCGAATCCCATACCCGCAAGCTGGCCGGCATCGGCGTATCGCGATTCGAGTATCGTCAGCACTGCATGCTGATCAATATCGATACCGAATTTGCGCAAGAGGACATCACCTGGCAGCAGTTCACCCCGAGCGGCCCGCGCGCCTTTCTGCCGCTGCCGGGCCAGCATGGCTCCTTGGTGTGGTATGACAGCCCGGCCCGCATCCGGGCGCTGGCCGCCATGAGCAACGAGGCGCTGACCGCCGAGGTGCGTCGCCACTTCCCAGCTCGCCTCGGTGGTTTCACCGTAATGGCTAAGGGGAGTTTCCCGCTGGTGCGTCGCCACGCCAACGACTATCACGCCGGGCGGGTGGTGCTGCTCGGCGATGCCGCGCACACCATCAACCCGCTGGCTGGGCAGGGGGTCAACCTCGGCTTCAAGGATGTGGCCTGCTGGGCGGATTTGTTGCACAGTGCCGGTACCGGGTGGCACAAGCCCGAGCTGGTGACCCGTTATGAACGGCGCCGACGCCCGGACAACCTGCTGATGCAGTCGGGGATGGATCTCTTCTACGGCGCATTCAGCAATGAGATAGGCCCGCTCAAGCTGGCCCGCAACCTGGCCCTCAATATGGCGGACAAGGCGGGGCCGCTCAAGGAGATGGCGCTGCGCTACGCGCTGGGCCTGGTCTGAGACAGATTGGCAATAGATAGGTCGGGGCAGTTATCGCCAACATGGCCACAACGACAAGGGGGTCGGTTCTGGTGAACCGACCCCCTTGTGTATCAGGCCTGTCGTTGCTGCAAGATTACGGATGAGCCGCGCGATAGAGGGTCCACTCCTCGACCACCTGGCCATCCGGCAGATGGCAGTATCCCACGGCGCCATCGGCTTCCTGCTTGATGATGACCTTGCCTCCCTGCTCAGCGCAGTAGACCGAGGCCGGATTGGCCATGCCGACCGGGGCAGGCGCTTTCTCGCTGGCGCAGCCGGCCAGCAGCAGAACGGGTAGTAGCGCAATAACCGTTTTTATCATGTTGATCTCCCTTCATATGTTGACTGGGTACTTGCTGCCCCATCTTATGCCTCCCTCAGTGGCAAGGCAAAAGATGAGTCCGGCTTATCGTTTGGTCGCGGCGCAGACAGTCGGGTGAGCCTCCAGGACCAGTTGCAGGAAGCGATCCCGGATGGGATCGGCAAATTCCGGGTTCCACACCAGACTGATTTCCCACTCCGAATAGGGACCCGAGAGGGGGTAGAGGGTCACATCCGGGCCTGCGATGAAGCTGACGCTGCGCGGCAGTATGGCGTTGCCGATACCGGCGGAGACCAAGGCGACCAGGGTCTGGACATCTTCCGTCTCCTGGATCATGCCGGTCAGCCGGTTGGCGCCGAGGAAACCGGCGATCTGCTGGCTAAGGCCGGGGCAGCGATGGCCGACCATCTGCAACAACGGCTGGCTGGTCAGAGCCCGTTCGACGTCGAAAGTGGCCGGATCCGATCCCGTGACCTGGGTGGGAACGGCCAGCACCAACCGGTCGGTCAACAACCTGTGCTCCTGCAGTTGCGGCGCCTGGGGCCGACGCATGAAGCCCAGTTGCAGTTGGCCACAGAGCAGCTGTTCGTGCTGAATGGCGGAAGGCATGTCTTGCAGATGGACCATCACCTCGGGAACCAGCTGCCTGAAGCGGGCTACCAGGGAGGGGGCCAGCGCGAAGCTGGACAGTCCGAAACCTATCTTGAGTCGCCCGGCGATGCCGCCCGCCAGCGCCAGGGCATGGCGCTCGAATCCCTTGCCGTGTTCGACCAGGGCGTTGGCCTGGGTAAGCAACTGGGCGCCAAGGGAGGTCAGCTCGGCGCCGTGCCTGCCCCGGTGGAACAGGGTGCAGCCAAGGGCCTGTTCCAGCCCCTGGATCTGCTTGGTGAGGGCCGGCTGGGTGATGAAGAGCCGGTTGGCGGCCTCCCGGTAGTTGGCAGTCTTTGCCAGCATCACGAAAGCCTGCAGTTGCCTCAAGTCGAATTTCATTCCAGTTGGTTATCCAATATGGCGATTTATTGATTATAAATTATCACACCTCCTTGCTGTAATGGATGTGCGGCGGGCCTGTTGCCCGTCCGGCACACAAGGAGTCACGCCATGTCTAGCGAACGCTATCTGTTCTTAATCAAGGGATCCCTGGTGATGGCACAGCCACTGGCTGCCCCCGAAACGGGAGAGCTCTTGACGAGTCTGCTGCAACAGGGTTTTGCGGTTGGTCCCCTGCAAGTCTGGGCAAATAACGCCGAGCAGGCCCTCGCCTGCTATGAGCGAGCCGCCCAGCAGCGGGCCTTCGGCGATATCCTGGCGGGGGCCGAACCCGCCGTGGCAGGCGTTTTGTCATGAGCAGGCTAACCCTGCGGGCCGCTGCCCTGCTGCTGGACATGGATGGCACCCTGGTGCACTCCACCGGTGAGGTAGAGACGGTGTGGCGGCTCTGGTGCCGCCGCCACCGGCTGGCTCCCGAGCCCGTACTGGCCATCTGTCACGGGGTGCGCTCGCGGGAGGTGATCCGCACCCTGACCCCGCAGCTGGACCTGGCGCAGGAGGTGGCCCTGCTCGACGAGTTGGAGATCCATCACACCGGCCAGGCTGAGGCCCTTTCCGGCGCCCGTACCCTGCTGGCAAGCCTGCCGACTGAGCGTTGGGCGCTGGTGACCTCGGCCAGCCAGCGGGTGGCCCGTCATCGGCTGCAGAGCGCCGGCTTGGCGTTGCCCACCCTGCTGGTGGGGGCTGACGATGTGGTAAACGGCAAACCGGATCCCGAGCCCTATCTGCTTGCGGCAGAGCGGCTGGGAGTGGCGGCCGCTGATTGCCTGGTGTTTGAGGATGCACCGGCTGGCATCACCAGTGCCCTGCGGGCCGGTTGCACCGTGGTACAGGTGGGTGGGAGACAGTGGCTGGAGCCCGGCGTCAGTGCGCTGATCCAGGATTGGCGTCAGGTGAGCATGGTGGAGTCAGATGACGGCCTGCAGCTGACGTTGTTGACCTGAGCGGTCATAAAAACCCCCGGCGAACGGGGCAGGCAGAAGGGTAGCCTGTTGAGTGATGGCTGTCTGCTGTGTGGGAGACTTTGTCACCCTGTTGTTTGGATGGGGTTCCTGATGTCGGCCAGTGATGGATGTCTTTTGTCGCGCTCGCAACAAGCCTCCTTGGCTGAAGTTTGCGGAGAGCTCATGAGCTTCGCGCTTCCCAACACGCGATATTACCTGCGGGTGTGCCGGGTTTTGCCCGGCTCAGCGGCCATACTCCTGACTGCAGGTCGTGTCCTGATACCACTCTACCCGGTTGCGACCGTTGTGCTTGGCGCGATAGAGCGCCGCATCGGCGTGGGAGAGCAGCTGTTCCAGGTTGAGATGGCCGGGCTCCCGATAGGCGAGCCCTATGCTGACCGTGATCGTAACGGGGCGCATGGCCTCGTCAATGACTTGCAACTGCGCCACCTCGCTTCGCAGCCGATCGACCAGCTCCCAGGCCTGGGACGGCGGCACATCGGGCAGTAGCAGTGCAAACTCTTCGCCACCGAGCCGTCCGAGCAGAGTGCTGCCGGGCATCCCCTGGCTGATGGCCATGGTGAATGCCTTGAGCGCACGATCCCCCGCCTCATGGCCGTGGTTGTCATTGAGTTGCTTGAAGTTGTCCAGATCCAGCATGCAGACGGCGATCGGTTTATGTTGCTGATCCAGCTGCGCCAGCATTTGTTGGGCGCTCGGCCAGAAGCCTGCGCGATTGAGGGCGCCGGTCAGGTGATCGTGGTGGGCCATGTACTCCATCTGGCGCAGCAGGGTGTTGCGGGTCGCCATGATGCTGGCTGCCGTGAGAGGGGTGAGGCCGATCAGCATGATCCCGATCCGCACCGAGAACATCCAGTACTGGGTCTGGGCGTCGTGGTTGATGACGAGATAACCGCCGGAGATGGCAAGCAGGGTCAGGGTTGTAAAGCCGAGCGACAGCAGGGTGGTGGTAAAGAGCGAATAGCTGACGGCGCACCACAGCAGGGCAGGAACCGGGAAGGCGAGGGAGCCCGGACCCGAGACGATCTCCGCCAGCAACAGGGAGCAGATAAACATCAGCAAGGGCAGCACTCTTGCCCAGGAGACGTGCGGCAGCCACAGTGCCTTGAACCAGGTTCGTATCGCGCCGGCATGGGGCAGCGTCAGGAGCACCGGCAGTAAGGCCATGTAGTTGACCAGTTCGCTTGCAAACCAGAAACCCAGTCCGTGCAGCGAGCGGCCATTGAACAGGATGGGGTTGATCAGGGCGCCGACCAGTCCGGCGGCAAATGAGGCGGCCATGCTGATCAGCAGCAGGTAAACGATGGCGTTGGGGTGCCTGAGGCGCACATTATCCCTGCCCAGTCGTCGGTAGAGCAGATAGCCGACCCCGACTCCCACCAGGTTGCCCAGGGTCAGCAGGCCGGTTTTCAGCAGCGAGTCATCGGTGAAGAGGGCCGCCAGCAGATAACCGGCTATTCCGCCCAGCCAGCCGGCGGGTGAGGCCAGAATGGGATAGCGGATCATGATGCCGAGGAACACGGCGTTGGCGGGCCAGAAGGCGGCCAGCATGTCGGGAGGACGGGTGAAGATCCCGGCCAGTGAAAAGAGGCATATCAGGGTGGCCATACCCAAGAAGGCGCAAGGAGGGGCGCGGAGTAGGTCTATGTACGAGGGTTTTATCTCTTCCATGAGAGACTCCTGATGGCGACTTTGGCCATGGCGGTGTATGGAGATGGCTGCGAAAGAATCCATAAAAGCATAGAATAATCATTGCGTTAGGCAACTGTTGATTTCACTGTTATTTAGAGTGGAATGCTGATGCCGGTCAATGATTGATTGTATTTATTGCTTTTAGAATGAGGGTCTCTCCATGGTCATCCAGAGGTACATGTGTGAGTCTCGCTCCTCCCTGCAAACGGTATTACTTGCTGGTGCCCATGACCCTGCTGCTGGGTGGCCTGGTGCTCATCACGACACTGATATTGGGCGTGCAGGGGTTGCTGCGCGATATCGACAGGACGATCGCCAGCTATGGCCGCATCGCCGCCTCCATCGAAGCCACCCTGATCCATGAGATGATACAGGTCAGTGAGCGCCAGATTACGGTGCTCGACGATTCGCTGGACAGGGAGGCCATCGCCCGTGGCGAGTCGGCCCTGAACCCTTACTGGACCATAGCGCACCGGATCCAGCCCGATGATCACTTCATCTATTTCTATAACCTGCGCCATGATCGCATCGATACCTATCCCGCCTGGGAGCGTCCGCCGCAATTCAAGGCCACCGAGCGACCCTGGTATGCCGCAGTCACCCAGGCCGGGGAAGAGCCATTATGGCTGGGCCCCTATCCGGAATATGACACCAGAGTCCAGACCCTCACTCTGGTCAAACGGGTCATGGACAAGGAGGATCGCCTGCTGGGACTGCTGATGGTCGACATGCAGTTCGCATCCCTGCAGCGGGCGCTGCAAAACTCCCTGGGCGATGAGCAGGCGGTGGCCATCTATCTGACTCCTGCCGGCGGTGATGATGTCATCGTTGCCAGCAACCTCGACTTGCTTGCCCGGCGCGGGGAGAGGCCCGAGGGTATCTGGAGCTGGCCGGGCTTCGGCGTGCTTGGCAACGGGGTGCATCTCACTCATCCCTTGCAGGACATAGGATGGGATCTGCATATCTATCTCTCCGCCCCCCTCTTTCGCGCCATCCTCGGGGAAGATCTGCGGATGCTGGTGTTGCCCCAGCTGCTGCTTGCCGTCATCTGGCTGCTGAGCCTGCTCGTGCTGGTCAGGATCTTCCGGCTGGAGCAGCGTCTGGTGGCAGGCTCCCTCAGCGAGATCTCCCGGGATGTCAAAAGTGGCCGGCGCTTCCCCGGTCACAAGACCTGGTTTGTCGATGACAGCCTCTCCAAGGTGGATCTGGTCAGGGCCAATCTGCTGCGAGGACAGGATGCCCTGCACCACGACCCTCTCACCGGGATCATGAACCGTCGGGCGTTCGATGCCAGGCAACAAACCCTGCTGAAAGAGGGGCTGCCTCATTGGCTGCTCCTGCTCGATGTGGATTTTTTCAAGAACATCAACGACTCCCATGGTCATGCCTGCGGCGATCAGGTGTTGCGCCGGATAGCGGCTCTGCTGGCCGAGCAGTTGGGCGAGGGGAATGTCTATCGCTTTGGCGGGGACGAGTTTGCCGCCTTGCTGACCATGGAGCGGGCCGATCTGGAGGGGAGATTGCGGCAACTCTTCATCCGGGTGCGCAATCAGCAGTGGCGCGAAAAGCGGATCGCCGTCACTCTGAGCGCAGGGGGAGTCCACTATCCGGAGGAGCGCCACAACCTGTTCGAGCGGGCCGATGAGTACCTCTACCAGAGCAAGCGGCTGGGGCGTGATCGCTGGTCCCTGCCAGCACAGATCCAAAATGAGCAGAGTAACGCGGATAGTGCTGACAAATTCTGTCCGAGCGATGATGGCTAAATGCTCCCTGCCTGTCGGAGGACCTTGCCCCCAACCTCTTGCCAGCTTTCTGATAAAGTTATTTTTTTATTTAAATTCAATAAATTATAAACTCATTATCCAGTGCAAGAGAGGTATCTGTCGCTCTCCTGCGACACTGGCACATCCTGTCGTAAATCGTATAGTTCGGGAAAATTAATCAGCGTTGACAGGAGTATCCATGGGGATGAACAAGCGTGGCCTGAGTGCCCTGGCTCTGTTGGGTGGCTTGTTGTTGGGAAGTTCGGTGGCACACGCCTCCGAGACGCTCAACACCATCCTGGGGGGCGGTGCCGGCGGCGTGGCGGGCACCATGATCGGCAAGGAGCTCGGTGGCGACACCGGGGCACTGGTGGGGGCCGCCATTGGCGGTGCGGCCGGTGGTGCCGCAACAGCCAACAGAGGCAACAAGAATGAAGCCGCCCTCGGCGGCGCCGTCGGAGCGCTCGGTGGCGCCGCCATCGGCAAGAGCGTCGGCGGTGATACCGGTCGGCTGATCGGGGCCGGGGTGGGCGGTGCCAGTGGCTCGGCCATCGGTGCCAAGACGGGGGATGGCCACAAGAGCCGGGACCGTTATTACGACGATGATCACCATCATCACCGCCACGACTACAAGAAACACAAGAAGCACAAGAAACACAGATGGCACGATGACGACGATGATTGATGCCCATCCGGTGCGTGTGAATGAAGACGGGGCCTGCAGGCCCCGTTTCTGTTTCTGGCTCACACCAGCCGGTGTTGGCGCCGCCCGGCGGCGAAGGCGTTGATGTTGTCGATCAGCTGATCCGCGAGGCGCTGCATCGACTCCTCGCTGGCCCAGGCCACATGGGGGGTCAGGATGAAGTTGGGATATTGCAGGGCCTGCATCAGGGGGTGATCGGGGGGCGGCGGCTCGACACTCGCCACATCGAATCCGGCGCCGCCGAGGCGGCCGTTGGCCAGCGCCCGCAACAGGGCGGCTTCATCCACCAGACCGCCGCGTCCCACGTTGATCAGCAGAGCGCCCGGTTTCATCAGCCCCAGTTCCCGCTCGCCGATGAGGTTGCGGGTATAGGGGGTGAGCGGGCAGTGCAGGCTCACCACATCCGAGCTTTGCAGCAGGTCATCCAGCGGCAGCCGGTCGTCATCCGCGTTGCCTCCGATCTGGCTCTGGGCGTAACGCACCTCCATGCCTATCCCTTTTGCCCGCTCACCCAGCGCCTGGCCGAGCGTGCCCTTGCCGATGATGCCAAGTCGCTTGCCGTGCAGATCCGCAATGGGGTGATCGAAGAAGCAGAACTGGCCGCTCTGCTGCCAGCGTCCCTCCAGCAGCGACTGGCGCCAGGCAAACAGGTTGCGCGACAGGGCCAGCATCAGTGCCATGGCGTGTTCCGGCACTGAGGGACCCGAGTAGTTGCGGATGTTGCACACGCCGACGCCGGCGGCGCGGCAGGCCTCCAGATCCACGTTGTCGCTGCCGGTGGCCGCCAGCGCGATGAGCTTGAGTTGGGGCAGCCGGGCCAGCTCCCCGTCCCCGATACGCACCTTGTTGATGATGGCGATGCTGGCCTCCTGGAGCCGCTCGACCACCTGCTCTGGCGTCGTACTCGGATAGCTCTGCCAGTGATGGGGGAAGTCGGGATGGTGCAGGGTGATGCCTGCATCCAGGGTATCGCTGTCGAGAAACACAATCTGCTGCATGGTCCTTCCTGCCATGAACGGGGCCGAACGGTCATGATGCCAAAGAGGATGCAGCCAGAGCCAGTGCCGCGGGTAGTGAAGGGGGGCTTTCTGCGGCAGATGTGACCGTGCCCGCGCTTTGGCGTGCTGGGGGCTTGTGTTAGAGCCAGCCCAGGTGGTTGAGCCAACCCTGAATGCGGGTTGGCGTCTCCGCCAGTTCCATCAGGGCGTAGGGGCGATAGTTGAGCTTGTGGCTGCGACGGGTCTCGCTCCGGCGCTCTGCCGCCGCGAGCTGCGGCCATCTGCCGCCCTCTTCCTGATAGAGATCCAGGGTGGGGATGGTGGCCTGGGCCACCTGCTTGGCCAGGGTCTGGTTGCTCTGTTGATTGGGGAAGAAGCCGTCGAGCAGTACCAGCGCATCGGGGGCGGGCAACTGCTCGCTGGCGATGAGGTTGGTGGTCCAGGCAGCCCCTGTGCCCTGGGCCAATATCAGCTTGAAGCCGCCATCCTGCAGCTTGGCCTCGGCCAGCTTGCTGATCCGCTCGGCAAACTGCTTGCGAAAGGCGTCGCTGTTTTTCGCTTTCTTCTCGGCGGCCGGGTCGATCTCGGCCTGTTCTGGAGAGGGAAGCAGCAGCAGGGTATCGAAGCCCAGCAGACGAAGATCCCGGGTGAGTTGCCATAGCTGGCCGCTGCGTTGCCAGTCCGGCAGCAAGATGGCGAGCCCCAGATAGTTTTCGCTGTCGTGCTTGGCAAACAGCACCGTCTGCTTGTCGATGCGGGTGACGTCGGGCAGCCCTTGCCAGTCGCTCTCCTGCCAGTGATCGACGGGGGCGGGCGGCGTGACCTCGATGGCTTGCGCGCCATGGCTGGCCAGCATCGTCAGTAACAGCAGTGATAAGGATAATCTGGCCATAGTGTGCTCCCCCGGTTATCTGGGTTAGCGGCCACGGCGTCATTTTCTGAAGGTGCGAGCAAGGGGCAATAAAAAAGCGAGCCGGTGGCTCGCTTTTTTGCATCCAGTTCAAGGGGTCAACTTAGTTGACGCGACGCTTGAATTCACCGGTGCGGGTATCGATTTCGATCTTGTCACCGATCTCTACGAAGGCTGCCACAGACAGCTCGTAGGTGGAGCCCTTCAGACGGGCAGGCTTGGTCACTTTACCGGAGGTGTCGCCACGGGCAGCCGGCTCGGTGTATTCCACTTCGCGAACGATGGTGGTCGGCAGTTCTACGGAGATGGCTTTCTCGTTGTAGAAAGTCACTTCGCAGATGTCTTCCATGCCGTCTACCAGGTAGTTCAGCACGTCACCCAGGTTGTCTTTCTCTACGTCGTACTGGTTGTACTCGGTGTCCATAAAGACATACAGGGGGTCGGAGTAGTAGGAGTAGGTGCACTCTTTACGTTCCAGCTGAACCACGTCCAGCTTGTCATCGGCCTTGAAGACGGTCTCGGTGGCGCTGCCGTTCAGCAGACCCTTCAGCTTCATTTTGACCACGGCGGAGTTACGGCCGGATTTGTTGAATTCAGCCTTCTGGACCACCATCGGCTCGCTGCCGATCATGACTACGTTACCAGCGCGGATTTCCTGTGCGGTTTTCATGTAAAAAATTCCTGTTCGTGAAACGGACGGATAAAAACTGCCAGATTATATACGGCTTTCCAGAAATTTCACCAATCGTGTGACGAGATCCCCATCGTGCTGCAACTTCTGTGACCAGCTTCGCCCATGTTGCTGCCAAATGGCGCTATATCGTGGCCAGTTGGCCCAGAATACGCGGCAATCCTCGCCCCGATTGAGGGCGAGATTGAAGTCGCGCAGCCACTGGCCGCACTCGGCGGGCAAGTCTGCCAGATAGTGGTCGAGGAAGTGCGCCAGCTTGATCAGATGGGCCTCTTCCTCCTGTTGGTAGATGTGCCACAGGAAGGGGCGGGTGGCCCACTGGGCGCGCACGAAGGAGTCTTCCCCGCGCACCAGATTGAGATCGCAGCTCCACAGCAGCCGATCGTAGCCAGCCTGATCCGTCATCGGCAGCAGCTTGATGGCGAGGTTGCCCGAATGGAGCAGATCGCCCGCCCTGGCCGTAGGGATGGCATCTTCCAAACCTGCGCCACGCAGCACGTCGTGCAATGAGCGCCCCAGCGGCAGCAGCAAGGTGACCGGCGTGGCGCTCTGGCACCAGCTTTCGACCAGGCTCACCAGCGCCTCGCTCTCGTAGGTAAAGAGGCTGACTCTCAGCTCTCCCTTTTGCTTGGGTGGCAGACCCAGGCTCGCCCAGTAGGCGGCAAGGCCAGCTTCATCCTGTTGCCAGCGATCCCGCTCGGCCAGCAGCGCCCGCTCGCAGAGCAGGCCGCCGGTTCTGGCGCTAAAGCCCGGGAAGAAGAAGTATTTGTCGAGGCTCCGGTTGCCCACCCGCTGCGGGGAGGCGAGGCCGTGGCAATCCTCGACCCAGCTCTCGGCCGAGAGGTACTCCAGATTGATCCAGCAGGGGGGCGGGCTCTGCTCGGCCATGCGTTCGACAAAGGGGGCGGGCAGCTCACAGGCAAAGGCCTCGATGACGACCCTGGCCGGGGTGATGTCGGCGGGCAGGGTTTTATGCCAGTGCTGGATATGGATACCCTCGACCCACTGGCCGTCCAGCTCGGGGTTGAGCCCCGGGCAGATGCGGGCGAAGCTGGTCAGATCGTCCACCCAGAGCCGCACCGTACCATGCCCCTCCTGCTCCAGCTGGCGGGCGAGTCGCCAGGTGACGCCGATGTCACCGAAGTTGTCCACTACGCAGCAGAAGATATCCCAGTCGAACCGGGGTAGGGGGCTTGTCATATCGGGGATCCAGATGCAAAAAAACCGGTGCGCAGGGTAGCACACCGGTGGACAGGCTTCTAACCGTTAGCAGGTCGCGGGTGGTCTGGCAGATCACTCCTTGCCGTAGACGTTGTTCTCCTGCTCGCGCACCCGGATAAAGGTGGTGCGCTTGGTGAGCTCCTTGAGCTGGCTGGCTCCGACATAAGTGCAGGTGGAGCGCACGCCCCCCAAGATATCGCGCACGGCATTCTCCACCGGGCCGCGATAGGGCAGCAGCACTGTCTTGCCCTCGGAGGCACGGTATTCGGCGACGCCGCCGGCGTGCTTGTCCATGGCACTCGACGAGCTCATGCCGTAGAACTTCATGAAGGGTTCGCCATCCACATCGATGATCTCGCCGCCACACTCCTCATGGGCCGCCAGCATGCCCCCCAGCATCACGAAGTCGGCGCCGCCGCCGAAGGCTTTTGCTACATCCCCCGGGCAGGTGCAGCCGCCGTCGCCGACGATCTGGCCACCAAGGCCGTGGGCCGCATCGGCACATTCGATGATGGCGGAGAGCTGGGGATAGCCGACACCGGTCTTGACCCGGGTAGTGCAGACCGAGCCCGGGCCAATGCCCACCTTGACGATGTCGGCGCCGGAGAGGATCAGCTCCTCCACCATCTCGCCGGTCACCACGTTGCCCGCCAGGATGACGTGGTTCGGGCAGGCTTCACGGATTTTGCGCAGGAACTCGACGAAGTGCTGGGAGTAGCCGTTGGCCACGTCCACGCAGATGAAGCGCAGCGCCTCGGACATGGCGAGGATCTGGCGGGTCTTGACGAAGTCTTCGTCCGAAGTGCCGGTCGATACCATCACATGACCCAGCAGGGCCGGGTCGGTTTCGTTCACGAAGGTTTGCCACTGCGCGAGGCTGTAGTGCTTGTGCACCGCCGTCATCATCTCGAAACCTGCCAGGGCGCGGGCCATGGCGAAGCTGCCGACGGTATCCATGTTGGCGGCGATGACGGGCACCCCCTGCCATTGGGTCCGGGTGTGCTTGAAGGTGAACTGACGGGTCAGGCTGACTTGGGAACGGCTCTTGAGAGTAGAGCGCTTGGGGCGAAACAGGACATCCTTGAAACCGAGCTTCAAGTCTTCTTCGATACGCATTGCAAATTCCTTATTGAGCCTTGAGTGATGCGTCACTGTTGCAGTGGCAAATTTTCGGCAGGCACAAAAAAACCGGGGGTTTTCAGGGCCTCCGGTTTACAACAGTGTAGGCAAAAATCCCCCCGGAACAAGACTGATATTTCACCAACTGTTGTGGTAGCCTTTGGCGTCACAACCTGAGGTTGGCCGATGGTTTCATCCAAGGCTAACCCGGCGTTTCTCTTACCCCGCCATTTCCCATCGCCAGACATTGGTTGTCGCCTCGTCATCCCCCTCCGCCCTCCTGGGCTACCGCCCGGCACAAAGCGATGTCCCCTCGCAAGACAGTGTGATAAGTCTGGGCCTCACCTTGTGAAGATGAGACGGCTGAGGTTGTGGTATGAGCAAGTGGATAGCAGGCACGGCACTGATATTGGCCCTCTGCGGCAGCGCACTGGCGGCGCCGCAGGAAGGGTATGGCTGGGTGGAGAAGGGGCTGATCCTCCCCACCGGCGTGGCAGTCAAGATGAAGCTGGATACGGGGGCGCGCACCTCTTCAATGGATGCTCAGGATCTGGAGCAATTCACGCGCGATGGCAAACCCTGGGTACGCTTCTGGCTGCGGGTGACCGATGCCGACAGCGGCAAACAGGTATCCCGGCAGTTTGAACGGCCGGTGGAACGTCACGTGACGGTGCGCGGCGCCGGGGGCAAGGAGAAACAGAAGCGGCCGGTCGTGACCATGTCCGTCTGTGTGGGGAGCCGGATCTATGAGGGTTGGTTTACCCTGCGGGATCGCAGCAAGATGATCTATCCGGTGCTGCTGGGGCGCCGTATGCTGGAAGAGATGGGGCCGGTGGATGCAGGTCGCACCTTCACTCGCCAGCCGGATTGTCGCTAAATCTGCGCTGCCGATGTGCAGCCAAACAGATGTACAGCCAAACAGAGGGGCCGCAGCAAGCGGCCCCTCTGTTTATCTACCGAGTAATTTATTTGGCGCTGGCCGACAGCGGCAGCCAGAGACTCACTTCTAGACCCCTGTCCGGCAGGTTGTGTACATCGAGATCGGCACCATGCAGCTGGGCGATGCGCGAGACGATGGCCATGCCAAGGCCGACCCCGTCCCCCTGCTGGGGATTGACCCGATAGAAGCGCTCGCACAGCCGTGACAGGGCGTGGTCCGGGATGCCGGGCCCGTTGTCGCTCACATCCACTCTCACCCGGCTTCCCTCCCGCCGCACCTGCACCCGGATCTCGCCACCTGGCTGGGTGTAGCGCAGAGCATTGTCGATGAGGTTGCCAAACAGCAGCTCGAGCAGGGTGGCCTGCCCCATTACCCGCAGTGGCGTATCGCTCTCGAGCGACAATTGCTGATCCTTTTGCAGGGCGATGGGAGCCAGGGTCGCCAGGGTACCTTGCAGCAGGTGGCCTATCTCCAGTTCGACCAGCACGACCTCCTGCTGGTTGTCGATGCGCGCCTGGGTCAGCAGTTGGCGGATCAGGCGATCGCTGCGATCCAGGGCCTGCAGCATCTTGTGCAGCGACTGGCGGCGGCTCTCCTCATCGTCCGCCGCCAGGGCGTTTTCGCTGTGGATCCTGAGCACCGCCAGCGGGGTGCGCAGCTCGTGGGCCGCTTCGTTGGTGAACTGTTTCTCCCGCTCCAGGGTTTCGGCCAGCGCCTGCATCAGGCGGTTTATCTCGTTGACCAGCGGCGTCAGCTCCTGAGCGTCCGCCTTGAGGTTGAGGGGAGTCAGGTTGGCGGGGTGGCGCTCGCTGATGGCCTGGGCCAGCTGACGCAAGGGGGCCAGGCCATGGGTGATCAGCCACCACAGCAACCCCAGCAGGAAGGGCAGGGTGATGAGCAGCGGCAGCATGGCGAGGGTCGCCATCTTACTGGCCAGCTCGCTGCGCTCGTCATCCCGCTCCGCCACCACCAGCCAGGTTCGCTCCTCCTCGTTGTAGAGGGTGAAGGTGCGCCAATGGTGGTGATCCTTTTCCACCGTATCGAAGCCGCGGGTCAGAGTGACCAGCGGCTGGCGCGGGGCGCTAGGGGAGCTCAGCAGCAGATTTCCCTGCTCGTTCAGCAGCTGAAAGTAGAGGTTGCGTTCGAACTCGTGACCATAGGGGGTGATCTCCCTGTCCTCACCGGTGATATTGAGGCTCTTGTCTTTCTGCCAGCCATCGGGATTTTGCTGCTCCCACTCTTGATAGATGGTGCCATCCAGGGGGAGCGGCCCCTCCTGTGCCATGTAGCGGGCCAGCAGCTTGTTGGTGATGCGGGCCGACTGGGCAAGACGAGCGTCGAACAGCTCCTCCATCTCGTGGCTTGCCTCCATGTAGCCGATGAAGGTGCTGATGGTGAGGCTCACGCTCACCAGGGTCAGGATGCCGGTGAGCAGAAAGCGGCGAATGGAGCTCGAGCGTCTCATCGTGCCTGGGTCCGTCCTGCCTGATCGAGCTGGGGAATGATGTAGCCGACCCCGCGGATGTTGCGGATAAGGTCGCTGTAGAACTTCTTGCGCAGGTGGTGGATGTGAACCTCCACCGCATTGCTCTCGGCCCCTTCATCCCAGCCATAGAGGCTCTGCTGCAACTGCTCCTTGCTCAGCACCCGGCCGCTTTGGCTGAGCAGCTCCAGCAGCAGCTTGTACTCGTGGGGAGTGAGCTTGACCGCTTCCCCCTGATAGGTGACCTGCTGGGATTCGGGATAAATGAGGATGTCGCCATACTCCACCATCGCCTGGGCCTGCCCCTTGCTGCGGCGCACCAGGGCACGCAGGCGGGCGTTGAGCTCCTGCAGGGCGAAGGGTTTGACCATGTAGTCGTCAGAGCCTGCATCCAGCCCGATCACCCGATCGTCGAGGGCATCGCGGGCGGTGAGGATCAGCACCGGCAGCTGGTGTCCCTCCCGGCGCAGCTTGCGCAGCAGGCTGAGGCCGTCGATGTCCGGCAGGTTGAGGTCGAGGATGAGGGCGGCAAATTCGTCGCTCTTGAGGGCCGCCAGGGCGGGCAACCCCTGCTGCAACCAGTCCACCGTGTATCCGCTGTGGCGCAGGGCATCCTGCATGCCATCGCCCAGCATCACGTCATCTTCTACCAGCAGGATGCGCATCTCTCTCTCCATCACGTCAGGGAACAAGCCGGTTACCCGGCTTTACGACATAAACGACTCTGCCCACCAGTATGCAAGCTGGTGGGCAGAGTTTAAATAGCTGTCTGATCAGGCTGGCTTTTTACAGCTTGGCGAGGCGTTCGCGAATTTCGCTGCGGCGACCCTCGTCGGCCAGCTCGCGCCCCGGGCGGGCTGGGGCGGTCAGCGCCTTGTCCAGATAGGTTTTTGCTTCTGCCTTGCGCCCCTGATCGAGCAGGAAGTCGCCATAGAAGAAGTTGGGGTCGATGCCGGCGGGGTTGATAGCGAGCGCCTGCTTGAGCAGCTGCTCCGCCTTCTCGTCATCGCCAAAGCCGACCGGCCAGCCGGGCACCTGATAGTAGAGGGAGCCCAGGCTGGTGTAAGCCGAGCCGTCGAGGGCCTTGGGATCCTGCTTGAGGGCCAGCTCCAGCTTGGCCTTGGCCTCCTTCACCAGCCCGAGCGCCCCCAGGCCGCCCTTGGCGCCGGCCCAGGTGCTCTTGACGATGGCCGACCAGATCAGCAGATCGGTGCGAAAGGGCTCCTTGGCACTGGCCTGTTCGGCCTGGCCGCTCAGGGTCTCCAGGCAGCGCTCCTTGGCCTTGTCGACCTGCTGGTACTGGCAGACGGCCCATTGCTGCTGGATGGGGATCAGGGCATCGTCTGCCGCCTGGGCGCCGGCGGCCCCCAGCAGGATGGCTAGGACGCCGTATTTGCAAGCAATCCGGGTCATATCAGGACTCCTTCTTGGTCGGGATGGAATGGGGCAGCGCCTCGTGCGGCAGATGTCGGGCATAGCGTTCGATGATGGGCAGCTGCTTGGCCAGCGCCTTGTCGACGATGCCGGGCAGCAAGGCGTTGAGACGTACGAACAGCTGCTCCGGCCAGCCGAGCCAGCGGCGGCGGGTCTCGTTGCACAGGGCGATAACCGCCTCTTCGGCCACCTCCTGGGGGCTGTCGGTGTGGGTGCCGAGCTCGGCATTCAGATCAAAGGCGGCCTCCGAGTTGAGACGGGTGCGGGTGGCGCGGGGGGCAAAGTGCAGCACCTTGATACCGCTTCCCTCCAGCTCCCGTCCCAGCGCCTCGCTAAAACCACGCAGGGCGAACTTGCTGGCGCAGTAGACGCTGTAGCCGGGGTAGCCGATGCTGCCAAAACTCGACCCCACGTTCATGATGATGCCGGGTTTGCGCATCTGCGGGAGCAGGGTCCGGGTCAGCTGGATGGGGGCCTCGATGTTGAGCCGCAGCTGCCGTTCCACCTGTTCGCTGCTCTGATCCTCGAGCCAGGCAAACTGGTTGCAGCCTGCGTTGTTGATCAAGACGTCGATCCCCTCTTCCAGCAGGGGATGCTGCAGCAACCTGGCCCGCTCCTGGGACGATCCCAGATCGGCGATCAGCACCTGGTGGCGCTCCGGATGGGGCAGGGACTTTCGCAGCCGCTCCAGTGCCGGACCTCGTCGTCCGTTTAACAGCAGATGGGCCCCCTGGGCCGCCAGCTCCTGCGCCAGCTCTTCCCCTATGCCGCCGCTGGCTCCGGTGAGCAGTACGCGTTTCCCTTCAAGTTGCATAGTATGTGCTTCCTTCACTGTGGGCGGTTCACGCCCGGGCGGTCAGGTTGTAGAGCATCTCGCCATAGAGGCGGTAGACCACGCGGGCGGCATGGATGATGGCGGCCTGGTCGGCAGGGTTCTCCACCCGGTTCATCAGGGATTCGAAGAACTTGAGATGCTCCTGATCCAGGGCACCATGGGAGCTCAGGTAGCTCATCGCCTGGGGAGGCAGTCCGAGCCCGCTCTTGATCTGATCCGCCACCGTCAGGGCGATGGCGACGCTGGTTCCCTCCAGCACCTGCACCATGCCGAAGAAACCCATGGGATTGCCCCGCTGGATCTGGTCGTAGAGGAAGGCCACCATCAGCTCGATAGGCAGACCGGGCTGGCCGTGGCGCACCGCCTCGGCATCCCCGCCGCAGGCGCGGATGTCGCTTAAGATCCACTCCTGATGGCCGTACTCCTCCTCTATGTACTCCTTGATGGCCGCGCGTACCCACTCGTACTCCTGACCCAGCTTGCCACCAGTTGCCATCAGCAGGGGAACCGTGTGGCGCACGTGGTAATAGGCTTCGGTCAGGAAGGCGAGGTAGGTCTCGCGCTGGATGTCGCCACGGCGGCAAGCCTCGATGATGGGCGCATTGAACAGGTGCTCGCGCTCCTGGGAAGTGGCTTGTTGCAGGGTCTGGTAGAAGCTCATGCTGATTCTCCTGTGAGGCCTTCGCTGAGGCACTGGCTGATCTGCCGGGAAAAGTGTTGATAAATCTCGTTGCGACGGGGCCGACCGTTGGCGGTCAGCAGCCCGGGGGACTGATCCAGTGCTACCGGCAACCAGTGGTGCAGGCGAGCGTAGTCGGGCAGCCGGCTGTTCAGCTGCGCGATCTGGCGGGGCAGATCCGCTTCGCTGCCGGGCAGGGGTTGGATCAGCGCCACGTTGGCCGGCTGGCCGTCGCCAAAGACCACAATGCGGGCAATGGCGGGGCAGAGCTGGGCCTCGGCCTCTACCCACTCGGGGGAGAAGTTGCGACCAAAGGCGGTGATCTGGACATTCTTCTTGCGCCCGGTGATGTGCAGGTATCCATCCTCATCCAGGTAGCCGAGATCGCCGGTGGCGATGGTGGCGGCCTCATCGTGGGCGGCATCCCCATGGCCGAGATAGCCCAGCATGGCGTTGCCGCTCACCAGGATCTCGCCATCTCCGGCGATGGTGACCCGGCAGTGAGGCAGGGGGCGACCGACGCTGCCGGGCCTGTCCGCCTGCGGGTTGTTGAGCGCCACCACGGAGCAGCATTCGGAGAGGCCATACCCTTCATAGACGGGCAGACCGGCGGCGCGGGCGCGAGCGATCAGCTCGGGGGCCACCTTGCCCCCCCCGACGGCGATAAAACGCAGCCCCTGCAACTGGCGCAGCAGCGCCGGGTTGTTGCCGGCCAGCACCAGCAGCAGGCGCAGCAGCTCGGGCACCAGCACCAGGCTGTGGCTGGGCCAGCGCAGCAGCGCCTGGGCCAGCATGGCCGGGTTGAGGGCACTGGAGCCGGAGAAGCCGATTTCCCCGAGTGACGGGATGCGGCTGCAGGCATCGGTCAACAGGGGCACGTAGAGGCCGGTCAGGTTCTCGAGCAGGGTCGCCAGTGGCAACAGGGTGAGATGCTGCTCCACCCGGGCCGGGGCGACCCGCTCTGCCAGTGACTGGCAGACCGCCATCATCCGGGCCAGGGAGAGGCAGACCCCCTTGGGTTGCCCCGTGGTGCCCGAGGTGTAGGTGATCTTGGCGGTGCCTGCGGGCAGGGCCGGCGGGTTGAGCGGGACGTGCCGCCACAGGGGGATGGTCAGCTCGCCGGGCGTACCGTCGGCGAGGGAGGTCACCGTCAACACCAGGGGGGCGGCCGGGTGCCAGTCAGGATGGGCCGGGCCTACCAGGGCATCGGCGCCGCTGCTCTCGAGCAACCACGCCTGCTGGGCCTGGCTGAAGAAGTGGGGGACGGGGATCACCACGATTCCCGCCCGGGTGCAGGCCAGATCGATCAGCGCCCAGGGCAGGCCGTTATCCAGTTGCAAGGCCAGGCGCCGGATCTGCGCCTGTTGCAGCTCGTCGGCCAGGTGCAGGATCTGCTGCCACAGCTGGCGGTAATCCAGTTGCTGCCGGCTATCCATCAGGGCCGGCTGTGTCGGGTTCTGCTTCGCCGTGCTGGCGATGGCATCAAACAGCGTCATTGGGCGCACCTTTTATCACGAGCCATACGGCAGGCCTCTCGGGAGTCGTCGAACAGGGCGGGCATGGGGGCCAGCAGGTTGAGCAGCAGGCTGCTCTGGGCGAGCACCTCGCGCCCCTGATTGAGGTCACCCACCATCACTCTGGGCTGGCAGCGGTAGTATTCTCCCCAGGCGGCGGCATCTTCTCCCACCTGATGCGCCTGGGCGGGAGCCAGCTCCACCGGATCGAGGCGCAGGCGATGAAAGCTGTTGCGCAGCTTGGCGGTACCGGTGAACACCACGTAGTCGAGGGCGTTGTCACACAGCAGGCGACAGAGCGCGGCAAACATCAGGCGGGCATTGCCCGGCTCGCTGCAGGCCAGATTGCCCACCTCTATGATGCGCTGGCGCTCCGGGCGTACCCCGAGGCGGGTCTCGATGGCCGCCTCTACGGGGTGCTCCAGATATTGCTCCAGATAGAGCGCCCCCGCGCTGGCCAGGTTGAGACCACAGGCACCGACCAGCACGCCGTCGGCACGGTAGAGCCCAAGCAGGCAGGGCAGGAAATGGGGAATGCGGGCGTTGAATTCCTGGGTGTAGGCCGCCTGGATATAGGCCTGCAACGCCATGACCTGCTGCGGGGAGTCGGCCAGCATCAAGCGGTAGGGTGCCTGGATCTCTGTGGTCATGGAATGCTCCTTCTCTTGCGATGAGTTGAGCCTAAAAGGGCAAACTTAAGAAAGCCTTAAGGGGCGCAAAAAGTTGCCATGACCGGATGGCGGTCATGACGGCTGGCAAGGGCTGCTGGTCTCGATATGCAGTGGCCTGGCGGCGATAAAACAGTTGCCAGCGGCGGGGCGGGCAGGCAATCTGCCCGGCTGTCACTTGCCAGAGGTATCGTCATGTCATCCACCCCCTGCTGCCCCCTGTGTGCCAGCCATCAGGCCTACCCCCTGCCGGTGGCGGGCAAGCGTTATTACCGCTGCGAGCGGTGCGAGCTGGTCTGGCTGGATGCGGCGGAGCATCTGGATGCCGAGGGGGAGAAGGCGGTCTATGACGGCCATGACAACCGGGTGGATGATCCCCGTTATCGTGCCTTTTTGATGCGGCCCTTTGGCGAGGTGCTGGCCCGGGTGCCGACGCCTGCCAGCGGCCTCGATTTTGGCTGTGGCCCGGGGCCGGCCCTGATCGCCATGGGCCGGGAAGCGGGCTATGTGATGGCGGGGTATGACAAGTTCTACGCCGACGAACCGGCGCTGCTGGCACAGCAGTATGACTTCATCACCAGCACAGAGGTGATCGAACACATCGCCGAGCCACGGGTTGCACTGGATCTGCTGTGGCGCTGCCTCAAGCCCGGCGGCATTCTGGTGTTGCAGACCCAGCGGGTGCTCGGTGACGAGCGCTTCAAAACCTGGCGCTATCGCCACGATCCGACCCACATCGTCTTCTTCGCCGAGGCGTCGTTTCGCACCCTGGCGGCCAGCTGGCAGGCAGAGGTCGAGTTTCCCCACGCCGATGTGGCCCTGTTCACCAAACCCTGACCCCGCCATTTTCATTTGACGATGAGTTGGGCATGCTGATGATCTGATACCAAGGAGCGGTGATCCATGTCCATTCCCCATCTGTCGTTGCAGGATGCCCGTCATCTGCAACTGGCAGCCCAGGGCCTGCTCGCCCCGCGCCGCAGCAAGGCGCGCCCGGCGGATCTGCTGGCCACCATCCGCCGCATGGCGCTGTTGCAGATAGACACCATCTCGGTGGTGGCGCGCAGCCCCTATCTGGTGCTGTTCAGCCGGCTCGGACACTACGAACCCGGCTGGCTCGAGCAACTGCTGGCCGACGGCGACATTTTCGAATACTGGGCCCATGAGGCCTGCTTCATTCCCCGCGAGGATTACCGGCTGCTGCGTCATCGCATGCTGGATCCTGCCGCCATGGGCTGGAAGTTTTCGGCCCACTGGCTCACCACCCATCAACAGGACATTGACCGGCTACTCGAGCAGATCCGCCAGCAAGGGCCGGTGCGAGCGGCCGACTTTGCGCGCCAGGGGGAGAAGGGCAACGGCTGGTGGGACTGGAAGCCGGAGAAGCGCCATCTCGAGGTGCTCTTCACCGCGGGGCGTCTGATGGTGCGCGAGCGGCGTAACTTCCAGCGGGTCTATGATTTGGCAGAGCGGGTCATGCCCGGCTGGTGCGACGAGCGGGATCTGCCGAGCCCGGAGACGGCGCAGCGAGAGATGGTGCGTGCCAGCTGCCGGGCGCTGGGGCTGGTCAAGGCCGGCTGGGTGGCCGACTACTACCGGCTGCGACGTGGCAAATACGATGCCTTGCTCCATCAACTGGCGGATGAAGGGGAGCTGTTGCCGGTGCGGGTGGAGGGATGGCAGCATGGCGCCTTCGTTCACGCCTCGCTGGCTGACGAGCTGGCCAAGGCGCAGGCGGGCAGCCTCAGGGCGACCCATACCACGGCCTTGTCGCCCTTTGATCCTCTGGTGTGGGATCGCAGGCGGGCCCGCGAGCTGTTCGAGTTCGACTACCGCATCGAGTGCTATACCCCGGCGCACAAGCGCCAGTATGGCTACTTCGTGCTGCCGCTGCTGCATCGCGGCAAACTGGTGGGCAGGATGGATGCCAAGGCCCATCGCCAGCAGGGGATCTTCGAGATAAAGAACCTCTATCTGGAGGCGGGGGTCAGGGTGACCCGCACCCTGGCAGGGGAGCTGGGGAAGGCGCTGCAAAAGCTGGCGCAGTGGCATCAGACACCGATCCTGGCCTATGGCGATATTCCGCCCCCCCTGTTGGCGCTATGGCGCCCGGGGCAGGGGCTGTGAGGGTAGCACAGAGGGCAAGACGCTCTGCACTCAGGGGATTGGCACATGGGAGAAGAGGGATGAAGGGATTCTGGCTGCTGTCGGGCGTGATCCTTGCCATGCTGATGCCGGTCGCCTCGGCACAGGAGAGTGACGCGCCGGTGCGGATCTGCCTCGGCAATGGCAGTGAATGGCCTCCCTACACTTATTGGGTGCGCCACAACGGCGTGCCGGAACCCGAACGGCTGACCGGGGCAGCGGCGACCCTGGTGCTCGATGCCTTGCGCCAGAATGGCCTGTCTCACCAGATCCGCTACCTGCCATGGGCCAGGGTCAAGCAGGAACTGGTCGACTATGGCCAAAACGGCCTGTGCGAGCTGACCTGGGATGCCAGCTACAAGCCGGAGCTGGCGGCCCATGTTTACTACAGTGTTCCCCTCTATCACACCCGCCTCGGCCTCTTCTACCTCAAGCACCGCTTCCCCGAGGCACCGGATCTGGAGGTGGCCAGCCGCGGCCGGATGTGCGGTCTGCTCGGCTACAACTATGCCCCCTATGGCATCAACAAGAAGCTGCGGCGGGTCAAGCGGTTGCAGCAGGCACTCGACCTGCTGGCGCGGGGGCGCTGCGATTTTCTGCCAAATTCGGTCGAGCCGCTGCTAAGCGGCCTCAGCCTTGGCATCTACCAGAGCGAGCCCGGCTTGACCCATCTGCGCCTACCCAATCGCAAGGGGTTCTATCTGATCGTGAGCAAGGGATCGCCACGGGCCCGGGAGCTCATTACTCAGCTGGATCAGACGCTGGTGGCCTTTGAGGAGGAGGGGCATACCCGCGAGGTGATGGCGAAGTTTCTGCCGCCGCTGGAGTGACGGCGTCGCCGGATATAAAAAAGGCCAGCCGGTGCAAACCGGCTGGCCTTGGTCATGAATGTGGATATTACGCGGTCAGACGGGTCAGCACCTTCACCAGCAGCTCGATGCGCGGGGCAATGCTCGCCAGATCCAGATACTCCTCGTCACTGTGGAAACCGGCGCCGATAGGGCCCAGACCATCCAGGGTCGGAATGCCGAGGGCGGCGGTCAGGTTGGCATCCGAGCCGCCACCGACCTCTTGCCAGCGGATGGGCAGACCCAGATCCTGACCACACTCCTCCACGATGGCCATCAGGGCCTTGGTTCCTTCTGACGGCACCATGGCCGGTTTGTGAGCCTCGCGAGTCAGCTTGATGGTGACCCCTTCCAGATGAGGGTGCTCGGCCAGGGTCAGCAGCCGGTCGTTGACCTGGCTGTACTCCTGATTGTCCCAGAAACGCACATCTACCACGGCGCTGGCGTGGGCCGGCACTATGTTGGCGCCATTGCCCCCCTCGACGATACCGATGTTGAGGGTGGTGCCGCTCTCGAAGTTGGTGAGGGCATTGATGGCCAGGATCCAGTGACCCAGCTCGGTGATGGCGCTGCGCCCCTTTTGCGGCTCGTTGCCCGCGTGGGCCGCCTTGCCGGTGAAATCGAGGCGATAACGGGCCATCCCCTTGCGCGCCTTGACCAGGGAGCCGTCGGCACGGGCCGCTTCGGCCACCAGCACCTGACGGGCCTGTTTGGCTACCGAGGTCAGCCAGTCGCTGGAGTGCAGGGAGCCAATCTCTTCGTCCGGGTTCATGCAGACGCAGATGCTCAGGCTGTCGCGCACCTCGCGGGGCAGGGCGCGCAGGGCATAGACGATGTTGAGCAAGCCGGATTTCATGTCGGAGACGCCGGGGCCGTAGGCCCGCTCGCCATCGACGCTCATCGGGCGGGCGGCGGCGGTGCCGAGGGGGAAGACGGTGTCCATATGGCCAATCAACATCACATCGATCTGCTCGGCATCAGGCTGGTTGCGAATTTCCAGTCCCACCCCGGCTACCCCGCAGTCGACCCGCTTGATGTGCCAGCCACCCATGGCCTCGTATTTGGCGGCCATCAGATCCGCCACTGCGGTTATGCCAGGTTGGTGCAATGAGCCGCAATCCAGGTTGATGAGAGGGGCCAGCTCGGCCAGGTATTCATCCAGAGAAAAAGTCATCGGTTGCTCCACGTGTGTGGTTGTACGAAAAGGGTCAGAGAAGGATGTTCATCACCAGCATGGCGCCGAAGGCGTTGAGCACTGAGATGGCGACCATGATGGGGATGTAGCGCCCTTCGGTGCCGATGCAGCCGAGGATGCGGCCCATGTACTGCACCTGGGAGCCCATCAGGTAGATGGCGGGGGCCAGGATGGCGATGTGGGTACCGTTGAGGATCCCCTGATCGAACAGGGTGATGACCACGCCGACCGCGCCGCCCATGGACATCCAGGCGCCGATCAGCACGGCAGCTGCCTCACCGGGCAGACCGAACACCGCCATGATGGGAGAGAAGATGGCTCCCATGGCGTCCAGGGCACCGGTGATCTGCAGCGCCTTGATGATGACGAAGGCCATCAGCACGTTGGGGACGGTGGAGGTGGTGGCGATGACCCATCCCTTCTTGGCCCCTTCGACGAAGATATCGGTGACGATGGGTTTCTTGACGTTGGCCTGGCTCATTTGGCTTGCTCCTGGGTGCTGGGGGTCGTGGCGTGCTGGGTGTTGTCGCTGTTTTTGCCTTCGGTCAGGTTGAGGTAGACCCGAAACAGGTTGGCACCGACAAATTTGAAGGCAAACATCACCACCACGGCGAGACCGATGGAGGAGCTGACCGCCGGGCTGCCATCGGCCAGGGTCAGGGTGAACAGCACGGCGCCGGAGGAGAAGAAGTTGACTATGGTGGCACCGGCGGAGAACTGGAACATGGTGAAGACGTCGGTCTCGCGCTTGGTGATGAGCCCTTCATCCTTGAGCTGGCGGGTCATGGCGGCGCCGGCATCGGTACTCTGCAGGGAGGCGATCAGCGCCAGGCCCGTGTTGCCCGGGATCCCCATCAGCGGGCGCAGCAGCGGGGTTAGCAGCTTGCGGGCGGCATCCAGGGCGCCGTAGTGTTCCAGCACATTGATCATGCCGAGGGCGAACATCACGGTGGGGATCAGGGTCAGGGCAAACAGGAAGCCGTCGCGGGCGCCGTTGCCCCCCTTGCCGCGCATGTCGGTCATGGCAGTCTTGAGGCCGTCGCCGTTCTCGCTGACGCTCTGTACCATGGTGCCGAACGAACCGTTCAGTGTGGTGAAGTCGAACACTCCGTACCACTGGTTGGACTGCAACAGCCCCGAAAAGAAGACGATGGCGAACGCCAGTGCCAGGTAACTGCCTATCGTTACCGAGCGTGATTTGTCAGTCATGATTTAGCTCCATCTGAATAAATATTTAATCGCTCGCAGTATGAATGATGCAATTATCAGTAAATTGATGGCGGTCAAACTGGCGCACTGTCTTTGGTGTTTGTTGTGGTTTTATGTGATGGCGATCGTTGCTTTGATGGATAAAAATCCGGTTTTTACAGGGATTTTTGAATGGCGGCGTTATGTGGGTGGTATGACAGGGGCGCCGGATGGCGGAAAAGAAAAAACCGGGCGCGAGGCCCGGTTTGGTCATGCAAGTCGGTGGTGATTACTGGAATACCAGTACCATCAGCAGACCGATGGTGATGGCGGACACCAGGAAGGCGAAGCCATAGAACACATAGTGGTGCAGCTTGGTGGTGTGGATCCCCAGGTCATGCAGACCGTGGTAGATACGGTGCATGCCGTGCCAGATGGGCAGGGCGATGATCACCAGCAGGATGCAGGCACCCCACCAGGAGCTGGCGAAGGCGTGCACGCGATCGTAGCTCATGGTCTCCACGTCCATGATGCCCATGGGCACCAGCAGACCGGTAATGAGGACAATGACCGGCAGCAGCATGGCGACGACCATGCCGCCTGCACCAAACAGACCCCAGTAAATTGGTTCGTCAGAACGTCTCATTGTTTTCTCCTCAAGCCACGATGATCAGGACAAGCAGGGATACCACCGCCAGCGCCACATACTGGGCCAGCACGATCGGTTTCTCCGGCACCAGGTCTTCACCCCGGAAGATGCGCATGGCTTTCGGCGCCAGGGCAAACCAGGTCTTGGCGTGGAACAGGCAGGCCGCCAGGGCAATCACATGGAACAGGATGGCGATCGGGCTTTGCAGGGATTCCAGCCAGCCGTTGAACGCTTCCTGACCCTGTACCAGACGCATCAGACCCCACATCAGCACGACGGCATAGATGGAGACGAAGATACTGGTACCCTCGCGGATCATGTAACCGGTGTAGAAGGCATTCTTCAGCCACCAGTCTTTCTTCATTTCGCGGACGTAAGGCTTACGTTTGCTTTGGGTGTTGTTCATGGTCTCATTCCTGATCTCAATCTGGCTTGAACATGGCGATCATGTAGTCCTTGGCGCTCTCGACCTTGCCAAGCTGGATGGCTGCGGCCGGGTCCACGCCTTTCGGGCACACTTCGGAGCAGTAGCCCACGAAGGTACAACCCCAAACACCTTCGTCCTGGCTCAGGATCTTCATCCGTTCCTTGGACGCGCTGTCGCGGTTGTCGGCGTTGTAGCGATAGGCCAGAGCCAGTGCCGCCGGACCGGTGAACTTCTTGTTGATGCCATATTGCGGGCAGGCTGCGTAGCACAGACCGCAGTTGATGCACATGGAGAACTGGTGATACTTCGCCATGTCAGCCGGAGTCTGGGTGTACTCGCCATCGCACAGGCTGCGCGGCTCGCTCGGGATGATGTAGGGCTTGATGCTCTCCAGCTTCTCGATGAAGTCGGACATGTCGACCACCAGATCGCGCTCGATCGGGAAGTTGTTGAGCGGCTCGATAGTCATCTTGCCCGGCAGGTAGTCGCGCAGGAAGGTCTTGCAACCCAGCTTGGGTACGCCGTTGACCATCATGCCGCAGGAGCCGCAGATCGCCATCCGGCAGGACCAGCGGAAGCTCAGGGTAGAGTCCAGGTGATCCTTGATGTACTGCAGGGCATCCAGCAGGGACATCTCTTTGAGGTAAGGCACCTGGAAGGTCTGCATCCAGGGCTCGTTATCCTGCTCGGGACGGTAGCGCAGGATTTCAATTTCGATCATCTCAGCCATTCTTCTTAGCCTCGTCTTGTTTCTCACCCTCGGAACCGTACACGCGTTTCGCCGGTTGGGATTTAGTGATCTTCACATCGGAGTAATCGATGGTCGGGGCCCCTTCATCGTTATAGAAGGAGAGAGTGTGCTTGAGGAAGTTCACGTCATCACGCTCCTCATAACCGTCCAGACGCTGGTGGGAACCACGGGACTCTTTACGGTTGATGGCGGAGTGAGCCATGGCTTCGGCCACGTCCAGCATGTAGCCCAGTTCGATGGCGTACAGCAGGTCGGTGTTGAAGACAGAGGACTTGTCGTTGATCTTGATTTTCTTGTAACGGGCTTTCAGCTCGTTGATCTTGTCGATGGTGCCCTGCATCAGCTCTTCGGTACGGTAGATACCGACACCGGCTTCCATGGACATGCCCAGTTCGTTGCGAATATCGGCCGGGTTTTCGGTGCCGTCGATATCGAGCAGGGAGAGGTGCTGCTTGATGAGCGCCTCGGCCTTGGCGACCAGCGCTTGGGTGTTGCCGTGCTGCTGGGTGGCGGCAAATTCGGCAGCCTGTTCACCGGCCACTTTACCGAATACCACGATCTCGGAGAGGGAGTTGGAACCCAGACGGTTGGCACCGTGCAGACCGACGGAGGCACACTCACCGGCGGCGTAGAGGCCGGCCAGACGGGTGGCGCACTTGCCGTCAGTTTCGATACCACCCATGGTGTAGTGGGCAGTCGGACGTACCGGGATTGGCTCCTTGACCGGATCCACACCCACGTAGGCCTTGGCCAGTTCGCAGATGAAGGGCAGACGCTCTTTCAGGTACTTCTCGCCGAGGTGGCGCAGGTCGAGGTGCACCACATCGCCCATCGGGCCCTGGATCACGCGGCCTTTTTGCTGCTCTTGCCAGAATGCCTGGGAGAGACGGTCACGGGGACCCAGCTCCATGTGCTTGTTCTTCGGCTGGCCAACCGGAGTTTCCGGGCCCAGGCCGTAGTCTTGCAGGTAGCGGTAGCCATCCTTGTTCAGCAGGATGCCGCCTTCACCACGACAACCTTCGGTCATCAGGATGCCGGTGCCCGGCAGACCGGTCGGGTGGTACTGGACGAACTCCATGTCGCGCAGCGGTACGCCGTGACGATAGGCCAGGGCCATGCCGTCACCGGTGACGATGCCACCGTTGGTGTTGTAGCGGTAGACACGACCGGCACCGCCGGTAGCCAGTACCACGGACTTGGCCTGGATGAAACGGGTGATGCCGTTCTGGATATCGAAGGTCAGCACGCCCTGGACGCGGCCATCTTCCACGATCAGATCAAGGCAGAAATGCTCGTCGAAACGCTTGATGCTCGGGTACTTGATGGAGGTCTGGAACAGGGTGTGCAGAATGTGGAAACCGGATTTGTCAGCGGCAAACCAGGTGCGCGGGATCTTCATCCCGCCGAAACGACGGACGTTGGCCTTGCCATCCGGCTTGCGGCTCCAGGGGCAGCCCCAGTGTTCCAGCTGGATCATTTCGTTGGTGGCGTTTTCGACGAAGTATTCCACCACGTCCTGTTCACACAGCCAGTCACCGCCAGAGACGGTATCGTTGAAGTGGTTTTCCAGGGAGTCATCATCACGGACGACGCCGGCGGCACCACCTTCGGCAGCAACGGTATGGCTGCGCATCGGATAAACCTTGGAGATCAGCGCGATCTCCAGTTCCGGGTGGGCTTCAGCAATGGCGATTGCGGCACGCAGGCCACCACCACCGGCGCCGATGATGGCAACATCGGTCTTGATAATATCCACATCTGCCTCCTTAGGGATAGATTTGCTGGGCACGATTTTGCTCTATGAAAAAAATTCAAGTTTGATACAAGTCAAACAGCTTGGTTTTATTCCATTTTTACTAGTGATTTTTCTATCAAACACCCTGTTCCCTGGATGAAAATGTTGCAATTATCGCCGGTTTTCAGTGTTACTGAGCAATCGAACACACAGCCGCGAAAACTTTAACTACCGGATTGTACGTAGTTTTCTTTCAACAAAATGAGAATTACCTCTCTTTTTGGGTATCCGCAAAAAAGTTTTTAAGTTTTTTATTAAAAATGTTTATTGAGAATTATTACCAGTCACAATTTTGGATTAGTAAATCTAATTTATATTGTGGGTGTGTGACGAGGTGACCGGGTGTGATGCCGTCCCGGGAATCGGTAAGGGAAGGGGGAGAGGTAAATCTGGCTGGTATTGGATTAATCACTGAAAAATAAGGGCTATTATGAAATGAAAGGGGGCCGGTGTGGCCCCCTTTTTAGCGCATTCAGATGCGGAACATACCCACCTGATTGTTCAGTTCACCCGAAATATTTTTCAGTTGTTCCGAGAGATGACGCGAGCTGTCGGCGTCCACCGCCAGTTCGTCAGAGACATCTTTCACCGCCTGAATGTTGCGACTGACCTCGTCGGTCACGGCCCGCTGCTCTTCGGCAGCGCTGGAGATCTGGGTTGCCATGTCGGAGATCTGGTTGATCGAGAGGGTGATCTGCTCGAGCGCCTGGGTGGCGTTGTTGGCATCATCCACGCTGTTTTGCGCCAGCAGCTGGCCCTCGTGCATGGTGCTGACCGCGCCCTGGGTGTTGCGTTGCAGGGTTTCGATCATGTTGCGGATCTCGACGGTGGAGCTGTGGGTGCGTTGTGACAGCACCCGCACCTCGTCGGCCACCACAGCGAAACCACGACCCTGCTCACCGGCACGGGCAGCCTCGATGGCGGCGTTCAGAGCCAGCAGGTTGGTCTGCTCGGCGATGCCCTGAATAGTGGAGAGGATGGTGTTGATCTCCTGGGCGTTCTTCTCCAGTTCCTGAATGATGTTGGAGGCCTGCTCGACCTGGGTTGCCAGATCCGTGATGGAGCGCTGGTTACGGGCGATGACCTGCTTGCCGTGCTCGCAGCTGCTGGAGGAGGAGCGCGCCGCCTCGGCGGTCTGTTCGGCATTGCTGGCCACTTCCACTGCGGTTGCGGACATTTCGTGCACGGCGGTGGCAATCTGGGAGATCTCGTTCTGCTGGCGTGCCAGCCCCTGACTCGATTTCTCGGCCATGTTGTGGGAGGACCTGGCCTGCTGGTTGAGCTGGGTGGAGGAGTTGGAGATATCCTGCACCATGGTGTGGATCCGATCGATGAAGGTGTTGACGTGCTTGGCTACAGTTCCCACCTCGTCGTCCCGCTCGATCTTGATGCGGCGGGTCAGATCGCCATTGCCACGGGAGAGGTCGGCAATGGCCTCACCCAGGGTTTTCAGCGGTGCCAGGGAGCCGTGGATGGCCACGTAGGAGAAGCCGGCCACTATGATGATGGTGATCAAGCCTTGCAACAGGGCCGAGGTGACCATGCGTCTGACTGACTGATAGGCCACCGCATCATCCACCACTATGCCGTAGTACCAGTTGGTGTTGGGGATAAGGTTCAGGTCGAACACGCTCAGCTTGCCGCTGATATCCATCTCGGAGATGGTGCCGTCATTGGCAATCCGGTTGACGCCGGCAGCTGTCAGCTCGGGGGAGAGCTCGGTGGCCGGTTTCAGGGTCAGCGAGGTGTCAGGGTGGGCGATGATGGTGCCATTGCTGTCGATCAGCACGGCGTAGGTGCCCTCGGTGTTGACCGCCAGAATGTCGGAGACCAGACCGCTGATGGAGACGTCACCGGCGATCACCCCCTGGGTGTTGCCGCGCTGGAATGGCTCGGCGATGGTGATGATGAGCTGGCCCGTGGTGATGTCGGCATAGGGAGAGGTGATGGTCATCTTGCCCGCAGTCGTGGCGTCCTGATACCAGGGGCGCTTGCGGGGATCGTAACCGGCTGGCAGGTCGGTCGGTTTGCTCTGGATCATCCGGCCATCTGTGGTGCCCACATAAACCAGATCGAAGCCGCCTGCGTTCATGGATTGGGCGAGATGGCTGATGGGCTCGTCTTCCTTGGCAAAGGCTTCCTTGGTGGAGCTGACCATGTTCACCCTGGCGTCGAGCCAGCGGGAGATCCCCTTGACGTTGGCAGCAGAACTTTCGTCGATGAAGTTCCAGATCAGTCGTTGAGTCTCGCTGCGCAGTTGCGAGGTGTTGTACCAGACCTGCAGACCGGTGATCACCAGAATGATGACCCCGATGGCGAGGACGAGTTTGTTTTTGATCGACAAGTTCATAATTACATCCTTGTGAGCGTCAGTCTGAAGTAGGTGTATTGCGTTGTTATTGTTGTGAGCCAACTCTTATCGGCCGAGTTTGAACTTTTTGTATCCCGATCAGCTTTCTAAAGTTAGTGCTGATCGGGCGTCTTAGCCATCTACAGGGTCAGGGTGGCCGGATGGGATGAAGCGATCCGGACGATTGGTGAAAATACCGTCGACGCCCCACTGCGCCAGCCGCTGCTGATCGGCGAGATGATCCACGGTATAGACCAGCACCTTGAGCCCCCGTTGGTGGGCATCCTCAATCAGCATTTCGTCGACAAAATCCACATCGCAGTTGATGGACCAGGCCCCCAGGCGTTCGGCGAACAGGGCCAGGTTGAGGGGCAGGTTGGCAGTGAGGGCGCCGAGGCGGATCTCGGGCCGCAGGCCGGCAAAGCTGGCCAGCTCGGGGTGATGAAAGGAGGAGACAACCCACTGGGCGTTGGTAAAACCAAGCTCGGCCTCTGCCTTTTTGGTCAATGCCGCGACGGGCTTGGCGGTATTGGCCCCCTTGAGCTCGATATGCAGCTCGCAGCGGCCTCTGATCAGGCTCATCACCTGCCACAGGGTCGGGATGGGCTCGCCGTCACCGGCATCCAGACTCTGCAGATAGGCGCAGGATTGCTCGCTCAGTACTCCCTCGCCATTGGTACAGCGTTCCAGCCGTCGGTCATGGAAGACCCACAATTCGCCGTCAGCGACCTGCACGTCGATCTCGATGGCCTCAGCTCCCTGTGCCAGCGCCAGGGCGATCGCCTTGAGGGTGTTCTCGGGCGCCAGTCCGCTGGCTCCCCGATGGGCAATGATCTGCATGCTTGCTCCTTTTGCGTGCCGGGCCGGGTCAGCCCCGGGTCAGGTGAATGTCTATCTGCTGGTGGGGCAGGGTGAGCCCCTGCTGCTGCAGTTTATCCAGCACCAGCGAATGGACCTCGTGAGTGATGGGCATCCGGTGATCCATGTTGTTCACGTAGAGACGGATCTCGTAGATCAGCGCCGAATCGGTGAACTCGACCAAGAACACCTCCGGGGTCGGGCTCTCCAGCACCAGGGTCGATGCCTGTATCGACTCTTCCAGAATGCGCTGCACCAGCTTGGGATCCCGGGTCAGGCCGATGCGGATGCGCAGCTTGACCCGGGTGATGGCATCCGACAGCGACCAGTTGATGAACTGCTCGGTGATGAATGCCTTGTTGGGGACGATGATCTCCTTCCTGTCCCAATCCACTATGGTGGTGGCCCGGGTCTTGATCTTGGTGACGGTACCGGTCAGATCCCGGATGGTGACGGTGTCGCCGAGGCGGATCGGTTTTTCGAACAGTATGATGAGGCCGGAGACGAAGTTGGCGAAGATCTCCTGCAAACCGAAACCCAGGCCCACCGAGAGGGCCGCCACCAGCCACTGGGTCTTGGACCAGTCGATGCCGAGCATGGAGAAGCCGGTGAGGGCGCCTATCAGGATCACCAGGTACTTGCTGACGGTGGTGAGAGCAAAGCCGGTCCCCGGTGAGAGGCTCAGGTGCTGGAGCAGGGTTAGCTCCATCAGACCAGGCAAGTTGCGGGCCGTCACCACCGTCAGGATAAAGATGAAGGCCGTCATCATCAGATCCTGCAGGGTGATGGCGGAGAGCTGCTCGATGCCGCCTATCTTGTTGCTCACCTGCCACACCTCGATGTTGCTCAGGAAGCTGAAGGCGGAGTTGAGATCCGACCATTGCACCAGCAGCAACATGGTGAAGCCCAGCATCAGCAGGGTGCGGACCAGCCCGAGGGACTGGGCGCTGATGGTGTCGAGATCCAGCTCCGCCTCTTCCACCACATCGGGGATCTCCGAACTGAGATCGCTGTTGGGATCGTCCCGCTGGGCGAGGATCTCGGCCCGTTTGCTCTTGGCCCGTTCGAAGGCGAGGCGGCGGCGCTGGATCAGCATCCAGCGTCTGGCCAGGTAGTAGACGAGCAGGGCGCCGAGCCCCATCAGCAGACTCAGCTCCAGCTGCCTGAGCAGGGTGCGGGAGGTGTAGAAGTAGCCGAACAGGGAGCCGATCACCGCCAGCAGGGGGGCCAGCATCAGGCTGTTCCAGATAAAGTGGTGCAGCAGATGGGGCTTGCTCATGTCGCTCTGGCCCCAGGTCAGCGGCAGCCGCTCCCGGTTGAGGCGGGCGAAAAACAGCAGCAGCCAGAGGGCGCCGATGATGAAGGCCAATCTGCCGAGGGAGTCGTAGAAGGCGTGCTCCTGGTAGCTGTTCGCCATCCCCTGCACGAAGAAGCTCGGGATCAGCACCAGCAGCAGGGTACGAAATTGCCCCCAGACTCGCTGTACCCGCTCTTTGGACCAGCGGAAATGGTGGATCAGGATCCCTTTCTCCAGAGTGAGGTGGCGCGCCATCATCAGGGCCAGCAGCAGGAACCAGATCTCGCCAAGCCCCCGGCCCACCGCTACCGCGAAGGGATATTGCCAGACCCCCTCGAGCAGGCCGCGCACCATCAACACCATGGCCGGGAACGGCAGCGAGGCGATCAGGGTACGCAGTAGCAGGCGACTGGTGAGGCTGAACTTGTCCTGGGTGACCTTGCCGATGCGCGGCGCCACGTGTTCGCAGAAGCGGACCAGGTGACCGGCCAGCTTGAACCAGCTCCAGGCCAGCACCAGCAGGCCGAGGCCGGCCATCGTGAGGGTCAGGGGATTGTTCTCGGCGATGGCGCGGGGCAGTTGCAACCAGTTGTTCGGGTTGAAGGCCAGCGCCAGGGCGGCGGGGATGCCGAGGATGACCTGGGGGGTGAAGGGGCGCACGTCCGGTAGCCAGAACAGGTGGCTGGCGCTGAGCTCGCGGATCTCGTCGATCTTGCTGTTCTGGCGGCTGTAGAGCAGCTTGAGCCGGGTCTGCTCCTGGATCAGGGTATCGGAGGCATCGTTGAGACGGGTCAGCAGCTGGCGGCGGGCCTTGAGCAGGTTGTCGAGTACCGCCAGTTGCGAGCGATCCAGAGTCACTTCTTCGCCGGCCAGCAGTTGTTCGCGCAATTGGCGGGGATCGGCGAGGTCATCCTGCTCGGTCTCGTACTGGTATTTGGCCCTGCGGGCGTTGACGATGGCCGACTCCAGCTTGTCCAGCGGGAAGTAGGCGGGCAGATCCGCCAGCTTGCTGCGCAGGTTCTCGCCGTAGGCATTGCTGATCTGCAGCCACTCCAGCTGTTCGCGCACCGAGTTGACCAGCTCGTTGAGAGTAAACAGGTTCTTGTCGATGGTGCGCTGCTCGTCCTGAACCCGCTCTATCTCGTCTTCGAGACCACTGAGTTGCAGGGAGAGGGCCTGGTTCTGCTTTTGTTGCTCCAGCAGCAGCGGCATGTCGGAGGTGAGCTGTTTGCGCAGCCGCTCGCTCTCCGCCAGCGCCTGTTCCGTTTTCTCACGGCGCAGCTGGTTTTGCTGGTTCAGCAGGCTGGTCTGCCACTCATCCTCATCGGCGATGGCCAGGTTGAGCTCCTGCAGCTTCAGCTTGCCAAGATCGTTGCGTTGCTGAGCCGAGAGCTGCTCCAGCTCCAGCATCTGGATCCGGTCAGAGAGGCTTTGTTCCTTCATGCGGGTCACCAGCTGCTGGGCTTCCAGCAGCCGATCCGACTCGCTCCCCAGACTCAGGCGATCCAGCTGACTGCGAGTCAGCTGCAGCTGCTTGCGCAGGTCGTCCACCCGCAGGTGATACTCCTGGCCCGTGCTTTCGAGCTGATTGAGGCTGTCCATCACCCCCTGGCGCTCCTTGCGCAGGTTGAGCTGGCGGTTGTTGCTCAGGCCAATGGCCTGGCGCAGGGTCTCCTCCTTGAGGCGGGAGAGGGGAGGCCGGGCGGCGGGTTGATAGTTGTGCAGGCTCTCCTTGAGGCGGCTCGACTCCTGGGGATAGTCGATGAGGATCTGCTGGTAGGCCTTGCTCTGCTCCCGGTAGCGTTCGGCCTCTCGGGCAAACTGCAGTGCCTGCTGATAGCTCTCGCGCAGCTTCTGGTTTTCGGGGGTATCGCTTTTGGGAACGCTTTGCAGCAGGGCTTCGGCCTGGGTGACGGCGTCCTCGGCCCAGGCGGATGACAAGGGGACAAGACAGAACAAAAAGAGGGTGAGCAGGCGTTGCAACATGAGGCTCGTTTCTGGTCATGAAGGATGGCCCTAGCCTAAAGCAGTGAAGGGCGGTGGGTAAAGGTGGTTACCCTTAATGATTCATCACATAAATAACAGGAACTCATTCGGACGTTCCGCTATGATGCCGCCGCTTTCTCCTCTTTGAGCCGATTATGTCAGCCGTTGATCTGGGCACAGCCCCCCTCTCTCGCCTCTTCTGGCGTTACGTTACCCCGACCGTGGCCACCATGCTGGTCACCGGCATCTATGTCACCATAGACGGCATCTTCGTCGGCCATGTGCTCGGGCAGGATGGCCTGGCCGGTCTGATGCTGGCCTATCCCATCTGCGCTGTGCTCTATGCGGTGGGGGCCCTGATTGGCATGGGGGCCTCCTCGCTGGTCTCCTTCCATCTGGGGCGGAGCGACCCGGCCAGAGCGCGCCGTATCGTGGGCAACGCGCTGGTGCTTGTGGTGCTGGCTTCGCTTTTGCTCAGCGTTATCGGGCTGCGCTATGGCGGCCCCATGCTGGCCTGGATGGGGGCCGAGGGGGAGATCTTTACCGCAGGCCTCGCCTATCTGCAGGCTTATGCCTGGCTGGGCGGCTTTGCGGTGCTCTCGATGACGTTCAACTCGCTGCTGCGCAATGACGGGCGACCCGGCTTCGTCAGCCTCATCATGGTGCTTGGTAGCCTGATCAATGTGCTGCTCGACTATCTGTTGATGGTGGTGTTTCCGTTTGGTCTGGCTGGAGTGGCCACGGCTACCATGCTGGCCCAGGCGGTTACCGGTCTGTGCTGCCTGTGGCACTTCTTCACCCCCCGCAGCCAGCTGCGCATCGGTCTGGACAGCCTGCGCCCCGACCCGGCACTGATGGCCGACACTTTGAGGCTCGGTGTCTCCAGCTTTCTGATGTACCTCTATCTGTCTGTGGTGTTGGCGCTGCACAACAAGGCGTTGCTCTCGGTCGGCACCTCCCTCCATGTGGCTGCCTACGGGGTGATCAGCTACACCGAGGCCTTCTTCTATCTGGTGTTCGAGGGGATTGCCATGGGCATCCAGCCCATCGCCAGCTTCAACGCCGGGGCCGGCCACTGGCAGCGGGTGTTGCGCATACGCAATCTGGCGCTCGGGGTGACCCTGGGCATCGCCCTGTGTGGCATGGTGCAGCTCTACCTGTGGCCGGAGGCGGCTGTCTACCTGTTCGCCGGCGACAACGCGGCTCTGCTTCCGGTAGCGAGCCTCGGGATCTGGCTTTACTTCTGGGGCCTGCCGATGGAGGGATTGTTGCTGGTGGGGGCCACCTATTTCCAGGCCATCAACCGGGCCCGTATTGCCTCCCTGCTGACCGGTGGCAAGCTGGTGCTGATCGGTCTCTTCTTGTGGGGATTCTCCTCCTTGTGGGGTGTGCCCGGGGTCTGGCTGGCGCTGCCCAGTTGCAGCACCTTGCTGGTGCTGCTGATGTGGCGTGCCATGCGCGGGGAGGCCAGTGCTCACGGGGTGGCGAGCTAGCCGTAGTGATCGGATGGTAGACAACAAAAAGGCAGCCATTGGCTGCCTTTGTCGTCGTGGGGCTTAAGGTTTGAAAGCCCCGATAAAGATGGCGGGATCGACCCGGGTGTCGTTGAGGCTGACGTTCCAGTGCATATGGGGGCCGGTGGCACGACCGGTGGCGCCCACCCGGCCGACGATGCCGCCGCGGGGCAGGCTCTGGCCCAGCTTCACGTCGACCCTGGACATATGGCAGAACATGCTGATGAGCCCCTGGCCGTGATCGACGAAGACGGTGTTGCCGTTGAAGAAGTAGTTGCCGATGAGGATCACCGTGCCCGCCGCCGGTGACTTGATGGGGGTGCCGGCACCCACGGCAAAGTCGAGGCCGGAGTGGGGATTGCGCTCCTCACCGTTGAAGAAGCGGCGCAGGCCAAACGGGCTGGAGAGGGGGCCGTTGACCGGCTTATCGAACAGCAGGTTGCTGGGCTGGTTGGGGCTGAAAGTCTGGTAGGCGCGGGTCTGCTCCGCCAGCTCGCGGTTGATGCGCACCATGTCCTCGGCCAGCGGATTGACCTGGCGACCGTTCTTGAGCTTGATGTGCTGCTCGCGGTAGTGCTTGGGGGTGACGGTGAAGTTGAGGGTTCGACCATCATTTACCTGCAGCTGGTGGGCACCTGTCTTGCTCTTGAGGGAGATGCCGACGATGGCGATCCAGCGCTTGCCCTCTTCACGCACCACCAGCACCGGCTTGCCCTGATAGCGGGCAGTCGGTGCCTGCGCTTCACTGCCCAGCGGCACCACGGCGACACCGCCCGGCACCGGATGGTTGAGCAGACGGCTGATAAAGCCTTCGGCCAGTGCCGACTGGCTGGCCAGCAACAACAACAGACAACAAACAACTCTCATGACGATACCACTCGCGATCAAAACAGGGGGAAACGGAACTGCTGCAAGGGGCTGATTGTGCCTCGTTCCCACCGTGACGGCCAGCCTGTGAGCCTGCCCGTGCCGGTTTTGTGGCGCTGCTGCGTCAGGTTTGTGTGATGAGGGCAGGGCGTTGCCATTGAGTCGTATCCGCCCTGCCTCTAGAATCGGCATCCAGTACTGATGCCCACGATACACAGAGGAGATGACATGAACGGATTACCCACTTTGCGCACAAACCCGGCACGCCACCCGATCGGCCGTGGCTGGGTCTGGGTCCGCAGCGGGTTCGATATCTTCAACAAGGGGATGGGCGTCAGCGTGGCCATGGTGCTGGTCTGGTTTGTGGTCGGCATGGTGCTGGATCAGTTGCCGGCGGGCAGCCTCATCTCCCAGCTGCTTTATATGGTGTGGGGGGCAGGTTGGGCCGTGGTGGCCGCCCGGGGCTATAGGGGTGAGGCCCTCAACTTTGCCGATCTGTTTGCCGGATTTCGCCACAAGCTGACCCCGTTGATGCTGGGGGGCCTCCTGGTGCTGGGGCTGTTCAGCCTGATCGGACTGGTGTGTCTCGGACTGCTCTCCAGCTGGGGATTGCTTTCCGTGCTGAGCCAGGATCCAGAGACCATGGTGGTATCGCCCGGCCAGCTGCAACAGCTGTTGCTGGTGCTGCTGGTGGGCACGGCGCTGCTCATTCCGGCGCTGATGGCGGTGACCTTTGCCCCGGCCCTCATCTATTTCCATGATGTGGGCATTGTGCAGGCCGTGCGTCTGAGCTTTGCCGGCTGCTGGCGCAATATGTGGCCCTTCTTCTGGTGGGGGGCTCTGTGCGCCATCCTGCTGCTGTTCGGCGCCGCCTTGATGCTGGTCGGTCTGCTGGTGGTGATCCCGGCGCTCAACTACTCCATTTATGTGGCCTATCGGGATATCTTCCTCGATGAGAGCGAAGAGGCGCAACCGCCCGTCACACCGTTCGGCTTCGAAGCCTGATGCAAGATAAAGAAGGGGCCTCAAGGCCCCTTTTTCATTGTGGTGGTTACTCCTGCCAGAGAGGATCGTCCGCCATGCGCGCCACCAGAAAGTCGAGGAAACTGCGCAGCAGCGGCGACATCTGCTTGCGGGTTGCATAGACCCCGTAGACGCCGAGCCGCTTGGGCTGCCACTGGGGCAGCAGGGCAATCAGCTCGCCCCGTTCCAGATAGGGCTGCGCCGAGTAGCGGGGCTGCAGGCTGATCCCGGCGCCTTTCAGAGTCGCTTCCAGCAGCAGGTTGGAGATATTGGCGCTGAGGTTGCCGCTGACCGGCACTGACTCCGGGCCGTCCGGCCCACTGAACTCCCACAGGCTCTTGCCGAAATAGGTGTAAGTCAGGCAGTTGTGCAGCGCCAGATCCTGGGCCTTGTGTGGGGTCGGGTGGCGAGCCAGGTAGTCCGGGCTGGCGCACACCACAGAGTGGCAGGTGCCGAGACGGCGTGCTACCAGATTGGGATCCAGATCGTTGGTGATGCGTACCGCCAGATCGATCCGCTCCTCCACCAGGTTGACGGTTCTGTCGAGCAGCAGGATGTCGACGGCAGTGCCCGGATAGCGGGCCAGGTAGTCATTGGCCGCCCCCACCAGCAGCGCCTCGGAGAGGGAGTAACTGCTGGTGATCCGCAGCTGTCCCTTGGGGGCGTCATCCCCCCGTATGGCGACCTGCTCCATCTCCTCGCCCAATGCCAGCATGAGGCGGGCGCGGCCCAAGGTCTCTTCCCCCGGGCCGGTCAGGCTCAGACGCCGGGTAGTGCGGTGCAGCAGGCGTGCCCCCATCCAGTGTTCCAGTTCTGCCAGATAGCGGGAGACCATGGCCCGCGACATCTCCAGCTTTTCGCCTGCCCCGCTCAGGCTGCCCTGCTCCACGACGGTGACGAAGACCCGCAATGCGGTCAGTCGATCCATGTATGCCCCTCAATATGCTCGATATACGCAACAGTGATGCGCGTTACACGCTGTATTTGCAACTTAATCGTTCCAATAGACTGTGTCCATCCAATGACCCGAATGATGAATGAGGAAAACATGATGAACAGCACCCTGATCCGCAACCTGACCCTGGCCACCACCCTGTTGAGCGGCGCAGCCCTAGCCGGCCCTTTGAGCGTGACCGTTTACAACCCGGGCGAGCAGGGGATCTTCCCCGTCTCCTCCTCCCTGGTGGCGGGCGACAAGGAGGCGATCCTGATCGATGCCCAGTTTGACGTAGAGAATGGCCAGGCACTGGTGGATCTGATCAAACAGAGCGGCAAGAAGCTGACCACCGTCTACATCAGCGGCGGCGACCCGGATTTTTACTTCGGCCTGGAGCCCATCAAGGCGGCCTTCCCCGACGTCAAGGTGCTCGCCGATCAGCATGTGGTGGATCACATCAACAAGACCAAGGATGACAAGCTGGCCTACTGGGGCCCGATCTTGGGTAAGGGGGCCCCGAAAAGCCTGACCGTGCCCGAGGTGATGACCGCTAACCATCTGACCCTCGAAGGGCAGCAGATCGAGGTGCGGGAGATGAATACCCCGAATGCCTACCTGTGGGTGCCCTCCATCAAGACGGCGCTGGGCGGCGTGGCGGTATACGGTGGAGTTCACGTCTGGATGGCGGATAGTCAGACCAAGGCGGCCCGCACCGGCTGGGTCGAGGCCCTGAACGGCTTGTTGGCGCTCAAGCCCGAGCGCGTGGTGCCGGGCCACTTCCTCGGTGCCGAGCCCAAGGGTAGCGATGCAGTGACCTTTACCCGCGACTATGTGCAGCGTTTCGAGCAGGAGCTGTCGCAGGTCAAGCACTCAGGCGAGCTGGTCGAGCGTCTGCAGAAAGCCTACTCCGCCCTGCCGGTCGATGACGGCCTGGCCATCGGCGCCAAGGTCAATACCGGCGAGATGAAGTGGTAATACACCGAGCCGTTTCCCTGTGTTTTTTACCGGGTCCTGGGGCCCGGTTTTTTGATCCAGACGATATTCAAGGAAAATTACGCCATGAATGAACACACTCTCACTCTGCATTACGTCTATGACCCCCTCTGTGGCTGGTGCTATGGGGCCGCCCCCCTGCTGGCGGCCGCCGCAGGCATCCCGGGGATTGCCATCGAGCTGCATGCCGGCGGCCTCTGGCTGGGGGCTCGCCGCCAACAGATGGGGGTGGCGCTGCGTGACTATGTTCGCCCCCACGATGAGCGGATTGCGGCCTTGACCGGTCAGTCCTTTGGCGAGCGCTACTTCAACGAACTGCTGCTGCGGGAGGGGGGAATGCTGGACTCAGAGCCTCCCATTCGCGCCATTCTGGCGGTGATTGCCCTGGGGGGAGATGGACTTGCCATGTTGCACCGGATCCAGCAATCCCACTATCGGGACGGCATCTGGGTTGGTGCCCTCGCCACACTGGCCGCCTTGGCGGCGGAGCAGGGCATATCGCAAGAGGCATTTATCGGAGCTTTTCACCGCGCGGATCTGGTCGCTCATCTGGCGGATAGCCAGGGCTGGATAGACCGGCTGGGTGGCCAAGGGTACCCCACTCTCGGAGTGGAGCAGAATGGCCGGATCCTCGGCATTCGGGTCGCCGATTTTTACGGGGATCCGGAGAGTCTGCGCCGCCAGTTGATGGCCCTGATGCGCTGATCCCGCAGGCTCGATTCAGAGACGCGGAAGAGAGTTTTTTTCATGTGAAATAACATGATGGCAGAAGCGCTATGAGGGACTTCTGTTTTCTGCATGCGGGCTATGCTCTATATGACCATTTCCGGGAGATATTTCGGGAGTGAAGACTCATATCAAGGAAGCCCTCATATGTTCAAAAACATGTCTATTGGCCAGAAATTGAGTGCCGGATTCGCCATTCTGGCGTTGCTTGTCCTTGGGTTGGCCTGGTTTTCCAGCAGTCAGCTGGCGCGGCTTTATGATGATACCGAAACCATCACCAGCAACCTGTTGCCATCGACTCGTCTGGCCGCCCAGATGCATGTTTCCATTCTGGATGCCCGTCGCTCTGAACTGGCCCAGGTGATCGCCAGTCTCAACAAGGATGATGAGGAAGTGAACGAGCGGGCCCGTACCTTTGATCAGGCGAAACAGGAGTTCGAGAAGGCTATTCAGGCATATGGCGCCCTCACGTTCAGTACCAGCGAAGAGAAACAGGTCTATGAGCAGGCGAAGGCGGCCGGAGCCAAGTATTTTGCGGTGCATGACGAGTTAATGAAGGCTTTTGCCGCCGATGATCTGCAGAAGGTCAAGAGTTTGCGTCGTAACGAGACCCGGGTCGCATTGGAGGAAGTCGGAGCCAAGGCATTTCAGTTACGGGAGATCAATACCGAAATAGCCAACAAGATGACCCAGAATGTGGCTGCACTCTACAGCAGTGCCAAGACCATGAGCATCATCGTCAGCCTGGTGACCCTCGGGTTTGTGGTGGCGATAGCCTGGTTGTTGACGGGACAGGTCCGAAATCCAGTGATGGCACTGCTTGAGCAAACCCGCAAGGTGTCGGCGGGGGATCTCACCTCGCACCTCGACATGCATAAATTCAACAACGATGAACTGGGCACTCTGGCCAAAGGGTTTGGCGAGATGCAGGGCAATTTGCGAACCCTGGTCAGCGAAGTGTCGGGCTCTGTTGTGCAGCTGAGCTCCGCCGCCGAGGAGATAAGCTCGGTAGCCAGCCAGTCCGCCAACAACATGAATGCCCAGCAGCATGAACTGAACCAGCTGGCGACTGCGATGAACGAGATGCAAGCCACGGTACAGGAGGTTTCTCGCAACACCAGCGATGCGGCGAGTGCCGCCACCTCGGCCAGTGAAACGGCCGAGCTTGGCGCAAGAACGGTGAATGATTCCATCCAGCGCATCGAGCGGGTGGCCGGCGCCATCGAAAGCACGGCCGTGGTGATCCGCCAACTGGGGGATGACAGCCGCAATATCGGCATGGTGCTGGAGGTGATCCGCGGCATTGCCGAGCAGACCAACCTGCTGGCACTGAACGCGGCCATCGAAGCCGCCCGAGCCGGTGAACAGGGGCGCGGGTTTGCGGTAGTAGCCGATGAAGTGCGTACCCTGGCCAAGCGTACCCAGGATTCCACCTCCCAGATCAACACCATCATCGCCGAGCTGCAACAGCGCGCCGAGCAGGCGGGCACGACCATGATGCAGAGCCAGGAGCTGATGAATGCGACGGTCGCGACGGCCCGTGAGGCCGGTGAGTCCATCTCACAGATCAGTGGCTCGGTCAGCAGCATCTCCCACATGAACATCCAGATCGCCACGGCAACCGAGGAGCAGGGGGCGGTGAGCGAGGAGCTCAATCGCAACGTGGTCAATATCAGTCACGCTTCGGAGGAGGTCGCGGCCGGCGCCACCCAGATGGCGCAGGCGTGCAACGAGCTCAACCATCTGGCCACCCAGTTGCAGGATATGGTTCGCCGCTTCCGTGTTTGAGGACACATGAAGGCAAGCCCGGTTACCGCGAGGTAGCCGGGCTTTTGTTATCTGGAGATCGGGAACTTTCCCTTGATGACCTGGGGGCCATGCTTGTTCCAGAGGCCAATCTTGTGCATGCTGATGGCTCTTTTGCCAGTCAGGACTCTTGTTGTATGAATCTTCGCGATCTCGAATATCTGGTGGCACTGGATGAGGAGAAACACTTTCGCAAGGCGGCGGAGCGCTGCTTTGTCAGCCAGCCGACCCTCAGCGGCCAGCTGCGCAAGCTGGAGGATGAGCTGGGGGTGATCCTCATCGAACGCACTTCACGCAAGGTGCTGTTCACTCCGGCCGGTGATGCCATGGCGCATCAGGCCAGGCGGGTACTCAAGGAGGTGCGTGAACTCAAGAGCATAGGTCAGCACTTCTCCGACCCCATGTCGGGAGAGATCCATATCGGTTTCATCCCCACGGTGGGACCTTATCTGCTCCCTCGCATCATCCAGACTTTGCGTGAAAGCTTTCCCCAGCTCGAGTTTTATCTCTATGAAGAGCAGACTCACGTACTGCTGAAACGGCTGGAAGAGGGAGAGCTGGATTGCGTCATCCTGGCCGAAATAGAGGGGATGGAGGGATTTGGTGCCATCCAGCTCTACCATGAGCCGATGTGGTTGGCCGTCCCCAGCCACCACCCGGAGGCCCAGGCCAGACAGGTACCGCTCGGCAATCTCAAGGGCAAGAAGTTGTTGATGCTGGAAGATGGCCACTGCCTGCGGGATCAGGCGATGGGCTTCTGTTTTGCCGGTGGCATAGGCGAGGATCAGCGCTTCAAGGGCACCAGTCTCGAGACCTTGCGCAACATGGTGGCGGCGGGCAGTGGCATGACCCTGATCCCGCAACTGGCGGTACCGCCCAATCATGATGAGGGTGGGGTAAGTTACCGCCCGGTGATAGAGCCTGTGCCCGGGCGAACCATCGCCATGCTCTATCGTCACTACTCGGTGCGCCGGCCTTGTTTCAACGAGCTGGCCGCCCGCATCATCAAATTGATGGCTGGGCAGTTGACCAAATAAAAAAACCGGCAGCCAAGGCTGCCGGTTCTGTTTTTGCTATGCGGGGATCAGAAGATATCGTCGGTCGAGACGGGGCCTTCGCTGTTTGTGTTGTCACCACCATAGACCTGGTTGCCGTCCGAGCTGGGAGAGGCATAACGGGTCGGTTCTGTCCCCTCCTTGAAGTACTCATTCGTACCGCCACCAGCGGCCAGCAGGCCGGTTTCACTGTCGATCCTGACCGTCATAATCCCCTCTGGCACGGGCATCTTGTGCTCGGGTACTCCCTTGAGGGCAACTTTCATGAAGTCGATCCACATGGGTTGGGCAGTTCCGCCCCCGAACTCACCACGGCCAAGGCTGCGCTGATGGTTGTCAAAACCGATCCAGGAGGTGGCCACCAGCTCAGGGGTATAGCCGGAAAACCAGGCATCCCTGGATTCGTTGGTGGTCCCCGTCTTGCCGGAAATATCGTGACGCTTGAGGTCACGGGCAGCACGCCAGCCGGTACCACGCCAGCCATTACCACCCCAGATGGCGCTCGTCAGGGTGTCGGTGATGAGGAACGCGCTCTCGGCACTGATGGTGTGGGGCGCCAGCATGGGGGCAAGGGGCGCCGGATGAGCGTCAGAGCCGGGCTGTTGTGTTGGCTGCGACTCGGGCAGCAGAGCTGCTTGTTGTTCGCAATCGGCACAGGCAATCACGGGGTTGGCCTGATAGAGGATGTGTTCCTGGCTGTCGGCCACCTTGTCGATAAAGTAGGGGGTGACCAGGAAGCCGCCGTTTGCCAGCACAGAGTAACCGCGCACCACCTCGAGCGGAGTAAATTCGGCAGCACCCAGTGCCAGCGACTCATGCGGGGAGATGAAGTCACGCGGGAAGCCGAATCGGGTCAGCCCGTCGATGTAGGTATCCAGACCGATGGCGCGCATCAGGCGTACCGACATGACGTTCTTTGACTTGGCCAGCCCTATGCGAAGGGGGGTGGGGCCTTCATAGATGGCGGGCGAGTTTTTTGGTTGCCACATGGGGCCCTTGGACGGATCCCACTGGTTGATCGGGGCATCGTTGATCAGGGAGGCCAGGGTATAGCCGTGCTCCAGCGCTGTGGCGTACAGGAACGGCTTGATGTTGGAACCGATCTGGCGGCGTGCCTGATCGACCCGGTTGAACTTGGACAGCTCGAAGCTGAAGCCACCGACCACGGCCTCAAGGGCGCCATTTTTCGGATTCATGGCGACCAGTGCCCCGTTGACGTCCGGGATTTGCGCCAGCAGCAGCTCTTCGCCCTGCTCGCGAACCCAGATCTGGGCACCCACTTTCAGGACATCACGAGCCGATTTCGGTAGATAGCTCTGGCGATCGTCGGTGATGAAAGAACGGGCCCATTTGATGCCATTCCAGCCAAGTTCTGCCTCCTTGCCATTTTTCAATACCAGAGTGGCATTGCGATCCCCGAGCTTGGTCACCACAGCGGCCATCAGCGGCTCGTAGGTGGGCTGCTTGGCAAGGTGTGCCACTATCTGCTCATAATCCCAGGCCGGTTCACCCGCTTTCCACAACTGTGCAGCCGGGCCGCGATAGCCGTGGCGCATGTCGTAGTCAAAGACGCCGTCGATCAATGCCTTTTTGGCTGCCCGCTGACGCTCCGCGCTGACCGTGGTGTAGACATGCAGACCCATGGTGTAGGCATCTTCGCCAAACTGTTCCACCATCTTCTGGCGAACCATCTCACCGAGATAGGGAGCGTTGAGGGTCACCTCGGCGCCGTGATAACGAGCCTTGATCGGCATCTGGGATGCTTCATCAAACTGGGCACGGGTGATCTTGCCAGTCTCCAGCATCCGGCCCAGCACCACGTTGCGGCGAGCAAAGGCGCGTTCGGGGGAGCGGATGGGGTTCAGCATGGAGGGCGCCTTGGGCAGACCGGCAATGATGGCGATCTCGTCCAGCCCCAGATCCTTGACCTCTTTGCCAAAGTAGACCTGAGCCGCAGCCCCGACTCCGAAGGAGCGGTAACCGAGGGGGATCTTGTTGAGGTAGAGCTCGAGGATCTCGTCCTTGGTGAGGTTCTGTTCGATCCGCCAGGCCAGGAACACTTCCTTGATCTTGCGAACGAGCGTCTTCTCGTTGCTCAGGAAAAAGTTGCGGGCTACCTGCTGGGTAATGGTACTGGCACCTTGGCGAGCCTGGCCCGAAATGGCCCAGACAGAAGCAGCACGGATTATGCCAATCGGGTCAATCCCCGGGTGCTCATAGAAACGGGCATCTTCGGTTGCCAGCACGGCATCGATCATCTGCTGGGGGATTTCGTCAAGGCGCAAGGGAATACGACGAATTTCGCCATATTGGGAGATCAATTCACCATCGCGGCTGTAGACCCGCATCGGGGTCGCCAGCTTGACGTCACGCAGGGCGGTGACATCGGGCAATTGGGGTTTGATATAGAAATAGATACCGATGAGGCTGGCAACACCCAGCACTGCACCCAGCATCATGACAATAAACAGGCGAACGAGCCATTTCAGCATGGAAGAACTACCAATCGTCTTAAAATTAGCCAACGGGCGCAGAGTATAGCCCTTTTGCCATCTGGAATTCGAGGTTTTCCTGTGGCCAGCGACCCACCTAAGAAGGGAGGCGAGAGGTTAGCATTACGGGGAACAATAACCAAGAATGGGATCCCCCGGGCCAGAAAGCGAGGTGGGTCACTTTTCGGTATAAACTTTATGACATTGATACTTAGAGCATTTAGGATTAATCAACCCGTCCTCTTGTGACGAGTGTCCTACACTCAATTCGGGAACAGAACCCCATAACGCATGGATGTGTATATGTTTGGGCTATTTAGCAAAGGCTCCCTCCTCCCCTTGGTGGGCGTTGATTTTGGCAATCAGACCATCAAGGCCGTCACCATCAGCGGACGTCCCGGCAAACTGCACATAGATGCGGTGGCCGATATCGTTACCCCGAAAGGGACTTTGGTCGATTATCAGCTGCAGGATATCGAGCGGGTCAGCCAATCCCTCAAAAACCTCAAACGCCAGCTCTCGGGCCACAGCGACTATGCCGCCACGGCGGTGACGGGCTCCAACGTAATCACCAAGGTGATCCAGATTGATGCCAGCCTGAGTGATAAAGAGCTGGAAAATCAGGTTCAGCTGGAGGCCGAACAGATCATCCCCTTTCCCCTTGATGAAGTGAGCCTCGATTTCGAGGTGCTGGGCACTACCAGCAACAATGAAGATCGCCAGGATGTGCTGCTCAGTGCAGCCCGCACCGAGAGCGTCAATGGCCGGGTCAGCGCCCTTGCCGAGGCCGGTATTGTCGTCAAAGTCGTCGATGTGGGAGCCCATGCGTTGGGGCGTGCCGTGTTGGCCTGCTTGCCTGAGTTGAAGGAGAGCGATCGGCCGGTCGGGGTGATCGATATCGGTGCCAGCGCCATGACCTTCGCCGCTTTGGTCAAGGGGGAGGTGATCTACTCCCGTCTGCAGAACTTCGGTGGGGATCAATACAGTCAGGCGCTCTCCTCTTTTTATGGGATGGCGCTGGATGAGGCGGAGCAGGCCAAGATCAAGGGAACCCTGCCGGTCGACCACGAACTCGATGTACTGATGCCTCATATCAATGCATTGCTGCAACAGGTTCGTCGCAATATCCAGCTGTTTTGCAGCTCTTCCGGTTATCGCGAGATTTCGAAGCTGGTGATGACCGGTGGGGGCAGCCTGCTGCCGGGTCTGTCACTACAGGTGCAGGAAGAGGCCAATTGCGAGGTGTTGCACCCGGATCTGTTTGCCCTGTTTGGCAAACCCAAAGGGGAAGCCGAAGCGACCCACGGCGCTAAATATATGACGGCATTCGGGTTGGCTCTGAGGAGTTTCACGCCATGTCAAATATAAACCTGCTGCCATGGCGTGAAGCCAGGGCCCAGCGGCAGAAGAAAGAGTTTGGCGCCCTGCTGGGGGCATTTGTGCTGGTGACGGTGGCATTGGGATTTGGCGCCGACTGGTTGGTCAATCGTCAGGTCAGCGCCCAACAGCAGCGCAATCAGCGACTGGTGCAGGAGATGGCTATCCTGGATGCCCAGTTGGGCGAGATCCGCCTGCTCAAGGAGCGCCGCAAGGAGTTGATCGACCGGATGCAGTTGATCGAACAGCTGCAGATGCGCCGCAACCTGCCCGTCCGCCTTTTTAATCAGTTGCCCTCCCTGGTGCCCAACGGGGTTTACCTCAACACGCTCTCCATGCAGAACAACATCATCGATGTGAATGGCAAGACCGAGGCCTATGGTCGGGTTGCCAGCATGATGCGCCGTATCGATGGCTCGGGCTGGCTGAGCCAGTCGAAGATCAGCACTATTTTTGCGGCGGATGTCGCTCCCGTATCCCTGAGTCAATTCTCCATGATGTTTCTGGTGGCCAAGGCCTCCGCGACTGACGATGCGGCCAAGGAGGGCAAATGAATCTTCAGCAATTGAACGAGCTGGATATCAATGACATCGCCAGCTGGCCCAAATGGGCCAAAGGGATCTTCATCTTCTTTTGCTGTGCGTTGACGGGAGGCGCCCTCTATTACTATGTGATCGCCAATTCGCTGACCCTGCTGACCCAGGAGACCGACAAGGAGACCGAGCTGAAAGCCCAGTTTGAAAGCAAGGCGATGCTGGCGGCAAACCTGGGTGCTTACAAGGAACAAATGGTGACGCTCGAGCAGATGGTCGATACCCAGCTCAAGCAACTGCCCAATACCCATGAAGTGGCGGGCTTGCTGGACGATATCAGCTTTATCGCCACCGACAATGGTTTGAAACTCAACCGCATCAACTGGGAACCCGAGGTCAAGCATGAGTTCTCGACCGAGCTTCCCATGCGTATCGAGGTGGTGGGCAGTTACCACGAGATCGGCAAGTTCACCGCGGACATGGCGGCCTTGCCCCGTATCGTCATTCTCGACTCCTTTACTTTGGGGCAAAACAAGGATGCAGGGGATCTGATCTCGATGTCGATGCTGGCCAAGACCTACAAGTACAACGGCAAGACTGGGGAGGCGAAGTAATGAGACGCATCTGCTGGTTGTTGCCTGCCTTGCTGCTAGCTGCCTGTGGTGGCCAGGAGGACATGGACGCTTATGTGGCTCAGACCAAGGCACGCCCTCCCGTCCCTATCGAGCCTCTGCCAGAACTCAAACCCTTTTCTCCCATGGCATACCAGCAGAGGGAGCTGCGCAGCCCCTTCATGGCACCGCAGCCGGAGGCGGCTGGCGGGGGGGACAACAGTGCCAAACTGCAACCGGATTGTGCGCTGGTGGTGAAGGACCGTGAAAAGGAGATGCTGGAAAATTACTCCCTTGCCAGTTTGTCGATGCAGGGTTCTTTGGGCAAAACAGGGCAATTGTGGGCTCTGATCCGTACGCCGGATGGTCAATCGGTACGGGTAGGCCTCAACCAATATATGGGTCTGGATCAGGGGCGCATTATCAAGATCTCCGATACAGCGGTGGATTTGCTGGAAACCATTCCGGATGGGAAGGGGTGCTGGGTAACAAGAGAAACCCAGTTGGCCATGGCCAATATGCAAGAAAAACAATAATCAGGGACGAACAGCAATGAAAACAACAAGAGAGTGTGTAACCAAAGTGGCTCTGCTGTTTTGTGCCAGTGCCTTCTTCGGCCAGGCCTGGGCGGTGGCAACCCTGCAGGAAGTGAAGGTGAATCCCTTGCTTGCAGACCAGTTACAACTGGAACTCAGTTTTAGCGAGCCTGTCAGCGGTTTTACCGATCGCCTCTCCTACCAACCCAACCAGCTGTTGCTGCATGTGCCCGGTGCGGTGGGTGCATTGAAAGTGAACCCCTTGCCGATCCAGCGCCAGGGGGTTGACAGCATCAAGGTGGAAGGCAAGGGCGCCGGGCTCGACATCAAGATTGCTCTCGATCAGCTGGCGCCCTATCAGGTCAGGCAGCAAGGCAGCAAGTTGCTGGTGTCGCTGGGGGAGGGGGCATCTTCCTCCTCTCTTGGCAGCAATGACAGTGCATTGCTGGCACCCGCAGTCACCGCTTCGACGCCCGCTTCCTCTCCGTCGGCACTCATCAATACCCAGGTAGTCGCCAAGTCGATGCCGGCGACAGCGCCGGTGGCTGCCCCGACAGCCTCCAAACCCGTGCTCAACAGTTATCAGAGCAACGGCGGCGGAGCCTATTTCAACTCGGTAACCGGTGTGGATTTTCGCCGCGGCAAGGATGGCCAGGGTGAATTTCTGGTGACGCTGGACAACAGCTCGGCCGCCGTGGATGTGAGCAGCCGGGGCCAGACGGTGCTGGCTAAATTCCACGGCACCCGGGTGCCGGATGGCTTGCTCAATCTCATCAATGTGCAGGATTTCGCGACGCCGGTCTCCCAGGTGGAGGTGTCGCGTCAGGGCAACGATACCCTGTTTGAGCTGTCGGTGAATGGCCAGTTTGACTATCGCTACGATCAGGCTGACAAGCTCTTCATCATCGAGGTGAAAAAGCGTGCAGCTACCGCTGCCAAGCAGTATCAGGGCAAGCCCATCTCCTTGAACTTCCAGGATATTCCCGTTCGTACCGTGTTGCAGTTGATCGCCGATTTCAACAATCTCAACCTGGTGACGACCGATTCGGTCGGGGGCAACATCACTCTGCGGCTGGATGGCGTGCCCTGGGAGCAGGCCCTCGACATTATCCTGAAAGTGCGGGGGCTGGACAAGCGGCTGGATAACAACATCCTGCTGGTGGCTCCTGCCGACGAGATTGCGACCCGGGAGAAACAGCAGCTTGAGAGCCGCAATCAGGTGGCGGATCTTGCCCCGCTCTACACCGAATATCTGCAGATCAACTACGCCAAGGCATCCGAGGTGGCTGCCCTGCTGTCATCCGACAGTACCAAGCTGCTCTCCCCCCGTGGCGCCGTGAGCGTGGATGAGCGCACCAACGTGTTGGTGGTCAAGGATACGGCGGATGTGATCAGCAGCATCAAGCGGATGCTCGACATTCTCGACATTCCGGTCAAGCAGGTGGTGATCGAAGCCCGCATGGTGACCATAGATGATGGCTTTGACGAGGCCCTCGGGGTGCGCTGGGGGGTAACCAAGAACGACGGGCACGGCAACAGCACCTCGGGCTCAATCGAGGGCAACGATGGTTCAGGAAATGGAAGCCTTAATGATGCCGGAAATATCATTACCAACATGACTCGCCCCAGCGCCGATGACAGGCTGAACGTCAATCTGCCGGTGACCAATGCGGCCGGTACCCTGGCCTTCCAGGTGGCCCGTCTGGCCAATGGCACCCTGCTGGATCTCGAACTCTCTGCCCTTGAAAAGGAGAGCAAGGCCGAGATCATCGCGAGTCCCCGGGTCACCACGGCCAACCAGAAACCGGCGCTGATCGAACAGGGTACCGAGATCCCCTATGTGGAATCCTCCTCCAGCGGGGCGACCTCTGTCACCTTCAAGAAGGCAGTGCTGAGTCTGAAAGTGACGCCGCAGATCACCCCGGACAACCGCGTCATTCTCGATCTGACCGTGACCCAGGATACCAAGGGTGAAACCGTACCGACCGGCACCGGCGATGCCGTCTCCATCAACGCCCAGTCCATCACCACCCAGGTGCTGGTCAATAATGGCGAGACGCTGGTGCTCGGCGGCATCTATCAGCAGACCATCAAGAGCGATGTGACCAAGGTGCCGCTGCTGGGGGACATCCCGGGGTTGGGGGCACTGTTTCGCAAGACCACCAGCGAAAATAAAAAGCGCGAGCTGCTGATTTTCGTGACGCCCAAGATAGTGACCGACGCTTTCTGAAGGCTTTACATGTGAAGGTAAAACACATATAACCTTACGCCCCAATGAGGCTGGGGCGTAAGGGCTGCGGTTGCCAGTCCTGATTTCTATTGAGATAATCCCCCTCCTGATCCATCGCAAGATAAGGTTCATAGGTACCCCGATCCAGTATTTATCGGGGTCGTACAGTTTGTAATTACTAACGAAAAGACATGGCTGAGAAACGCAATATTTTCCTGATAGGTCCCATGGGTGCGGGCAAGAGCACCATAGGTAGACATCTGGCAGAACAACTGCATATGGAGTTTTTCGACTCAGATCATGAGATTGAGCGCCGCAGTGGTGCTGATATCAGCTGGGTGTTCGATGTTGAAGGCGAAGAGGGTTTCCGTATTCGCGAAGAGAAGGTGATCGGCGAGCTGTCGGAGCAGCAGGGTATCGTGCTGGCGACCGGTGGCGGTGCCATCAAGAGCCGCGAAACCCGCAACAAGTTGTCTGCCCGCGGGATCGTGGTCTATCTCGAAACCACTATCGAAAAGCAGCTGGCGCGCACCCAGCGTGACAAGCGTCGTCCCCTGCTGCAGACCGAAGAGCCGGCACGTGAAGTGCTCGAGCGTCTGGCAAAAGAGCGCAATGCCCTGTATGAAGAGGTGGCCGATTTTGTGGTGCACACCGACGACCAGAGCGCCAAAATCGTTGCCAATCAAATTGTAAAACTGATCGGTATGTAATCTAGAGGACGTCCATGGAACGGTTGAAGGTCGAACTGGGTGAACGCAGCTATCCCATCGAGATAGCCGCAGGCTTGTTGCAGCGCCCCGAGGTGCTGGCATCGGCCATTAAGGGAAAGCGGGTGATGATAGTGACCAATACGGTCGTCGCCCCTCTCTATCTTGAACGGGTCAGAGCCCTGCTGTCGGATTTTCAGGTAGAACACCTGATCCTGCCAGATGGCGAGGCCTACAAGAACCTGGCGACCTTTGAGCAGATCATGTCTGCTCTGCTTGAAACCAACCATGGGCGTGATACCACGCTGATCGCCCTGGGGGGCGGTGTGATAGGGGATGTGGTAGGCTTTGCGGCAGCAAGCTATCAACGTGGCATTCCTTTTATCCAGATCCCGACTACACTGCTCTCCCAGGTTGACTCCTCCGTCGGCGGCAAGACCGCCGTCAATCATCCCCTCGGCAAGAACATGATCGGGGCTTTCTATCAGCCCAGACAGGTCATCATCGACACCGAGTGCCTGAGCACCCTGCCTGCGCGTGAATTTGCCGCCGGAATGGCCGAGGTGATCAAATACGGCATCATTTGGGATGCCGAGTTCTTCAGCTGGCTGGAGCAGAACATGACCCGTCTGCAACGGCTGGACCCTGCCGCCCTCTCCTATACCATCAAACGCTGCTGCGAAATCAAGGCCGATGTGGTCGGGCAGGACGAGACCGAGCAGGGGGTACGTGCACTGCTCAATCTGGGTCATACCTTTGGTCATGCCATCGAAGCCGAACAGGGTTATGGCAACTGGCTCCATGGCGAGGCCGTTGCGGCCGGCACCATGCTGGCGGCCGACACTGCGCTGGCCAGGGGTGAGATGACCGAATCACAGGTGGCACGCGTTCGCGCCTTGCTGCTGGCGGCCAATCTTCCCATCAAGGCCCCGGCCGAGATGGATTTTGCCGCCTTCATTCGCCATATGCGCCGTGACAAGAAGGTCCTCGAAGGCAAGTTGCGCCTGGTATTGCCGGTGGGTATCGGCCATGCACAGGTGGTGGCCGATGTCTCCGATGCCGAACTGTTGGCGGTGATCGAGTCTGGACGTGACTAATAATAAGCTGCTTAAGCTTCCTTCCCAGCGGCAGCTGGTTGACCGGCTGCTGCATCTGATTGAATTCAATCACCCTTTCATTTTTCTCTCCGGCAAACCGGGCAGTGGTCGCGGCACTCTGTGCGAGACCCTGATCAGCCAGTTGCCGGAAAAGGTACGTGTCGTCAGCCTGATTGGCACGCCGGCCATGAAGATGGCGGATGTGCGTCAGCTGCTGCTGCCCCAGGTGGTGGCCCGTCCCCTGTTCAATCCTCAGGACGCGCTGGCAGACAGCTTCTTTCGCATGCTGGAGGGGGCCAAGCCGGCGACACTGCTGCTGATCATCGAACGGGCCGATGAGCTGCCCGCCGACGTGCTGGGAGAGCTGTGGGCCATCAGTCGTCACAACGACACCCTGGCGGCGCCGCACCAGCTGGCCATCCTGGTCTCGGGCAGTGACACCTGGTGTCGTAGTCAGCGGCCACTGCTCAAGGGACGCGCCATGCCGCCCCTCGAGCTGGAGGTCCAGCCTCTGAGTCCGCCGGAGCAACGCATCTTCTTGTACGAGAAGGCCAAGGAGCTCAAGATCCCGACAGCCCTCTTGCCCAAAGTGAAAGTGGAAGAGATCCTGACAACGGCAAGTGGACACCCGTCCACCATCATGCAGTTACTGGAGGATATCATGACCGACAGAAGGCCCAAGAAGCGTCAGGCAGAGCTGCCTGTCAAAAAGGTTGCCCTCTCTATTGCCGCGCTGGCGGCTGGCCTGCTGGCCCTAAGCTATCTGCTGCCGGCCCTGTTTGGTGGCGACACCTCCACCACACCTCAGGAGTCGACTCAAACGACGGCCCTGCCGCCTCCGGTTCCGGGCGATTCTCCCGTCACTACGGGGGGCGTTGATGACGGAGCCGCCAAGGGACAAGATGAGGGTGCGGCAACCAATCCCAACGCCGTGGTCAAGGATTGGCAGCCGGAGGCAAAAGTACTGCCCAAGTCGGTAGAGAGTGACACTGTCACTACCGAGTCCACCAACTATGAAGGGCGCCGGGTGGTGATCTCCGATGAAGTCGTCCAGAAGTTGATGACGGATCCCGGCGTGAGCGGTGCCCTGCCGACCGAGGTGGTCGACGAGCTGACCGGCAAGAGCACAGTAGCCAGCGGCGTCGTTGCCAGCGCGGCAAGCGGCGCACAGCAAAAGCCTGTCAAGGCAGCCGAGCCTTCGGCCACTACGAGCCAACCGGCCGTTCAACCGGCGGCTATGCCGGCTCCCAAGGTGGCCCTGACCCCGGTGGCGACCCTGAACAAGAAGGCACGCAACCACTACAGCATCCAGCTGATGGGGGCGAGCAACACCAAGGCGGTGGATCAGTTTGTTGCCGAACATGGTTTGTCCGGCAAGGTCTGGGTTTATCAGACCCAGTTCCGTGGCAGCCCCTGGTTTGTGGTGCTGCAGGGGGACTACGCGACCCTGACCCAGGCCAAGAGCGCGATCCGCAAGCTGTCGCCAGCCCTGCTGAAAGGACAACCCTGGCCCAAGTCGTTTGCTCAGGTACAAAAAGAGCTGAAGCAATAGCCTTGATACCGGATAAGGGGGTAGAATCATCCCCCTTTTTGGGTCTTGCCTTCTTACACACCGGATTTCCATGAAGAAAACACGCGCTTTTTTAAAATGGGCCGGGGGAAAATACTCCCTGGTTGAAGAGATCGCCGAGCGCTTGCCGGCCGGGCGTGTGTTGCTGGAGCCCTTCGTCGGGGCCGGGTCCGTGTTTCTCAACACCGACTACGACGCCTATGTGCTCAACGACATCAATCCGGATCTCATCAGTCTCTACAATCATCTCAAGCTGACGCCGGATAACTTTATTGACGAGGCGCGCAAGCTCTTTGTAACTGAACACAACCACAAGGCGGCCTATTACCGTCTGCGCACCCAGTTCAACCACACCGAAGACACCTTCGAGCGGGCATTGCTGTTCCTGTTCCTCAACCGTCACGGTTTCAATGGCCTGTGTCGCTATAACAAGAAGGGCGGTTTCAACGTGCCTTTCGGTTCCTACAAGAAGCCCTATTTCCCGGAGAAGGAGCTGTGGGCCTTCGCCGAAAAGGCGCAGAAGGCGACCTTCATCTGCGAAAGCTACGCCGATGCCATCAAGCGGGCTGAGGAGGATTGGGTGATCTACTGTGATCCCCCTTACGCGCCGCTCTCCACCACGGCGAGCTTTACCACCTATGCGGCCGGTGGCTTTACCCTGGATGATCAGGCGGTGCTGGCCCGTCTGGCGCGCCACACCGCAGCCCATAAAGGGGTGCCCGTGCTCATCAGCAACCACGATATCGAACTGACCCGCGAGCTCTATCGCGGTGCCCGTCTCGACGAGATCCTGGTCAAGCGCACCATCAGCCGTAACGGCGGTACCCGCAACAAGGTGGCCGAACTGCTGGCGCTTTATCCGCCCGGCATAGAACCCGAACAGGGGCATTACCCGAGCGACAGCGAGCTGCTGCCGCTGAGCTGATAAAACGGCGCCCGAGGGCGCCGTTTTTTGTTGGCGTTTTGTCATCCAACAAGGTGGCATTGGGATCGTGGAGAGGATGGCGGGAATGATTGCCCCCTTTCTCGGCCTTTCGAGTCGTTTTCACCGGATATTTACGCTAAAATTGCGCCGTTTTTTCTCCCTGGCTGCCAATGGATGATGCTGATGAAAGACTTTCTGATTGCCCCCTCGATCCTCTCCGCCGATTTCGCCCGTCTGGGTGACGATGTTGCCAAGGTACTGGCTGGCGGTGCCGACGTGGTTCACTTCGACGTGATGGACAACCACTATGTGCCGAACCTGACTATCGGCCCCATGGTCTGTCAGGCCCTGCGCGACTACGGCATCGAGGCGCCCATCGACGTCCACCTGATGGTCAAGCCGGTGGATCGCATCATTCCCGATTTCGCCAAGGCCGGGGCTTCCCTCATCACCTTCCACCCGGAAGCCTCCGATCATGTTGACCGCTCCCTCGGTCTCATCAAGGAGCAGGGCTGCCAGGCTGGCCTGGTGCTGAATCCGGCCACCTCTCTCTCCTGCCTCGAGTATGTGATGGACAAACTGGACGTGATCCTGCTGATGTCGGTCAACCCGGGCTTCGGTGGCCAGAGCTTCATTCCTGGTACCCTCGACAAGCTACGCCAGGTGCGCCGCCTGATCGACGAGAGCGGCCGCGACATCCGCCTCGAGATTGACGGTGGTGTCAAGGTCGACAACATCCGCGAGATCGCCGAGGCCGGTGCCGACATGTTTGTGGCCGGTTCCGCCATCTTCGGCAAGCCGGACTACAAGGCCGTTATCGATCAGATGCGTGCGGAGCTTGCTGATGTCCGTCGTTAATCGTGAATTTGATCTGGTGCTGTTCGACCTGGATGGCACCCTTATCGACAGTGCCGCCCAGCTGGCACTGGCGGTCAACCGTACTCTGGCCGACCTGGAGCTGGCCGAGGCCGACGAGGCGCTGGTGCGCACCTGGGTCGGCAACGGTGCCGACAAGCTGATCCAGCGGGCGCTTGCCCATTGCGAAGCCGATCCGGCGCTGTTTGCCAAGGCCCGTGCCCTGTTTGACGGTCACTATCAGGCTTGCCTGCTGCAAGGACTGGACATGTATGAGGGGGTGGAGCAGAGCCTGCGCCGCCTGCAGAAACTGGGTTACCGCCAGGCGGTGGTAACCAACAAACCGAGCCAGTTCGTGCAGCCCATTCTCGATGCCCTCGGCATTGCCGATTGCTTCGCACTCTGGCTTGGCGGCAACTGCGTGCCCCAGAAGAAACCCAATCCGGAGCCCCTGCTGCACGCCTGCCACGAACTGGGGGTGAGCCCGGCTCGCACCCTGATGGTGGGCGACTCCGAAAATGACGTGCTGGCTGCCAAGGCGGCCGGCATGAAGGTAGTGGGGCTCACCTACGGCTACAACTATGGCCGCCCTATCGCCGATTCCCATCCTGACTGGGTATGCGAGCAGTTTGCACAGCTCGATGCACTTTTGGTCTAATAGCGCAGCTGGGCTGGCTGAATAACAAGGATTACTACTCTCATGACTAAACCTATCGTATTGAGCGGCGCACAGCCCTCTGGCCAACTGACTATCGGCAACTACATGGGAGCCCTGCGTCAGTGGGTCAACATGCAGGATGAGTACGATTGCCTCTACTGCATCGTCGACCTGCACGCCATCACCACCCGTCAGGATCCGGTGGCCCTGCGCAAGGCCTGTCTCGATGCCGCCGCCCTCTATCTGGCGGTGGGGATCGATCCCAAGAAGAGCACCGTTTTCATCCAGTCCCACGTACCGCAGCACGCCGAGCTGGGCTGGATCCTCAACTGCTACACCCAGATGGGTGAGCTGTCGCGCATGACCCAGTTCAAGGACAAGTCCGCCCGTTTCGAGAACAACGTCAACGTCGGTCTGTTTGGTTATCCGGTGCTGATGGCGGCCGACATCCTGCTCTATCAGGCCAATCAGGTGCCGGTCGGCAACGACCAGAAGCAGCACCTGGAGCTGACCCGCGACATCTGCACCCGTTTCAACAACCTGTACGGCGAGGTGTTCACCATGCCGGAGCCCTTCATTCCGACCGAAGGGGCGCGGGTGATGAGCCTGCAGGATCCGACCAAGAAGATGTCCAAGTCAGACGACAACGAGGCCAACTTCATCGGCCTGCTGGAAGACCCCAAGCAGATCGTCAAGAAGATCAAGCGTGCGGTCACCGACTCCGATGATCCTGCCGTGGTGCGTTTCGATCCGGAGAACAAGCCTGGTGTCTCCAACCTGCTGACCCTGATGTCCGGGGTGACCGGCCGCTCCATCCCGGAGCTGGAGCAGCACTTCGAAGGCAAGATGTACGGTCACCTCAAGACCGAAACCGCCGAGGCCGTGGTGGCCTTGCTGGAGCCCATCCAGGCCCGTTTCCACGAACTGCGTCAGGATGAGACTCATCTGATTGCTATTTTGGCGGAAGGCGCACAAAAGGCGCGCGAAAGAGCTGAAAAAACCCTGACCAGCGTATATGATGTAGTCGGCTTCGTTCCTCGAGCCTGACATACTGGGAAGGTGTAGTAGAAGAGAGCTGGGTATTTGCCTGGCTTTCTTTATTTTCCCTGCTGTTAATTGTTTAATTATTTCCCTTTTTCAACCCGGGTTATTTCCCCAAGAGCAAGTATGTCCGTTCAATCAAATGTCTCCGTTGAAGAGCTGAGTGACAAGGGTCACTGGCTGCGTAAATTCCGCAAGGCTAAAAACCTCAATACCCTGCAACTGATGGTTTCCAATGCCATCGACAAGCATCACAAAACTCCCGCCATCGCTGCCGCCATCTATCTGGCCGAATGCCAGCGTGAACGGGAAATGGAACAGGGTCGTTTTCTCGACCGTTAATTCTCGGCCACTGGTTATCACATGCTGTTATTGATCGATAACTACGATTCCTTTACCTGGAACCTGGTGCAATATTTTGGCGCCCTGGGACAAGAAGTAGTGGTCAGGCGTAATGATGAGCTGACTCTGACCGACATTACGCAATTATCTCCCCGCTATCTGGTTATTTCTCCCGGCCCCTGCACGCCCAACGAGGCGGGTATTTCCCTCGCCGCTATTACCCATTTTTCCGGCCGATTGCCTATTCTCGGTGTCTGCCTTGGTCACCAGTCCCTGGCACAGGCGTTTGGCGCCCGCGTGGTGCGAGCCCGTCAGGTGATGCATGGCAAGACCTCGCTCATTCGCCATCGGGGCGAGGGGGTCTTCAAGGGGCTCAAGGATCCGCTGCGGGTGACCCGCTATCACTCGCTGGTGGTAGAGCAGGCAACGCTACCCGATTGCTTCGAGATCACCGCCTGGAGCGAGCATGCCGATGGCTCGTTTGACGAGATCATGGGGCTGCGCCACAAGACGCTTGATGTCGAAGGAGTTCAGTTCCATCCGGAGAGCATTTTGAGTGAGCAAGGCCACCAGTTACTGGCCAATTTTCTCGCTCGTTCGTAAAAATTCGTGATCACCCTCTCAGAATCGAGAGAAGGCAAAAAAAATTTCCCTGATAGTTTATTCACTGCCCCTCCTGCCCAAATTATCTCTTGCCAAGCCCCCTTGATACGTTATGCAATGCGGTTGCCTAAAATCTCAAGGCTAATCGAAGATTGTTCCCCATAGTCCGTTTTGTTACAGACTTTTTACTTTATTTCTGTGATAATCCCGTCACGTTTACACGGATTTAACTTTTGGGCGGTGGATTATTCTGCTGCCAGTTCGAAGGAGAGCTATATGTCAGAGTTGTTGGCAGTGACACGTGAAGTGTTTGATGAAGTGATGGTTCCCAACTATGCGCCGGCCAAGATCATCCCGGTGCGTGGTGAGGGGTCGCGTGTCTGGGATCAGGAAGGCCGTGAATATATCGACTTTGCCGGCGGTATCGCGGTCAATGGTCTGGGTCATTGTCATCCCAAGCTGGTCGACGCCCTGAAAACCCAGGGCGAGAAGCTGTGGCATCTCTCCAACGTGATGACCAACGAGCCGGCCCTGCGTCTGGCCAAGAAGCTGGTCGCCGCCACGTTTGCCGACAAGGTCTACTTCTGCAACTCGGGCGCCGAGGCCAACGAGGCGGCCCTCAAGCTGGCCCGTCGTTACGCCATCGAGAAGTTTGGTCCCCACAAGACCCAGATCATCGCCTTCCATCAGGGTTTCCACGGTCGTACCTTCTTTACCGTGAGCGTGGGTGGCCAGGCCGCCTACTCCGACGGTTTCGGTCCCAAGCCTGCCGACATCACCCATGTGACCTACAACAATCTGGAAGAGCTGGCTGCCGTCATTTCCGACAATACCTGCGCCGTGGTGATGGAGCCGCTGCAAGGTGAGGGTGGCATCATTCGTCCCACCGACGAGTTTGCCAAAGGGGTGCGCGAGCTGTGCGACAAGCACAATGCACTGCTGGTTTACGATGAGGTGCAGTCCGGTGTCGGTCGTACCGGTGAGCTCTACGCCTATATGGGCCTGGGCGTGACGCCGGACATCCTCACCAGCGCCAAGGCCCTTGGCGGCGGCTTCCCCATCGGCGCCATGCTGACCACTACCGAGATCGCCTCCTACCTGAAAGTGGGCACTCACGGCTCTACCTACGGCGGCAACCCGCTGGCCTGTGCCGTCGCCGAGGCAGTGCTCGACGTAGTCAACACCCCGGAAGTGCTTAGCGGCATCAAGCAGCGCGAGCAGCTGTTCCGCGACGGCCTTGAAGCCATCAATGCCAAGTACCGTTGCTTTAGCGAAGTGCGTGGCCAGGGCCTGCTGCTGGGCGCCGTGCTGAACGAAGACTACAAGGGGCGCTCCCGCGATTTCCTGCTGGCCTCCATCGATCAGGGGTTGATGGCGCTGGTCGCAGGGACCAACGTGGTGCGTTTCACTCCGTCTCTGGTGATCCCGGAAGCGGACATCAAGGAAGGGTTGGCCCGCTTTGAGAAGGCGGTTGCCCAGGTGGTTAACGCCTGATCCAAATTGAGGTGGGGAGTCCTCCCGGCTGGAGCCGGGGCCCCACCTGTCGTCAATGAAAGGGAGTTGTCATTTATGTTGGTTATCCGTCCCATCGAGCAAAAAGATTTTGCCGGGCTCAAGACCTGCGCCGTCGAGTCCGGCACCGGCATGACCTCGTTGCCCGTCAACGATGAGTTATTGCAGCGCAAGATCGATGCCTCGACCCAGACTTTTTCGGACAAACCGGCGGGCAAGGGGGATTGCCTCTACTTCTTCGTGGCCGAGGATCTGGAGACCGGCGAGATGGTCGGTACCTGTGCCATCGACGCCGCGGTCGGCCTGTCCCAGCCGTTTTACAACTATCACATCGGCAAGGTGGTGCACTCTTCCCCCAAGCTCGGTGTCTACAACGTGGTGGAGACCCTCACCCTCTCCAACGACTACACCGGCAATTCCGAGCTCTGCACCCTGTTTCTGCGTGAATGCGCCCGCGAGGGGCTCAATGGCCGCCTGCTCTCCAAGCACCGTTTCCTGTTCATGGCCGAGCACCCAGAACTGTTTGACGAAACCGTCTTCGCCGAGATGCGCGGCGTTTCGGACAGCGATGGCCACAGCCCCTTCTACGAGTGGCTGCAGACCCACTTCTTCTCGATGGATTTCCCCACCGTCGACTATCTGACCGGTATCGGCAAGAAGCGCTTCATCGCCGAGCTGATGCCCAAGTACCCCATCTACGTCAACTTGCTGAGCAAGGAGGCGCGTGCCGTCATCGGCCAGACTCACGAGAAGACCCGCCCGGCCATCAAGATGCTGCAGGACGAGGGGTTTGTGAACCGTGGCTACGTCGACATCTTCGACGCGGGCCCGGCGGTGGAGTGCGAGCTGAAGAACATCCGCAGTGTGCGCCGCAGCCAGAAGCTGCGCGTGCTGATCGGCGAGCCCATCGGTGGTCACCCTTACCTCCTTTGCAACACCCGCTTCGAGCAATACCGCGCCTGCTACGGCAATATCCGGGTCGATCACGACAAGCAGGAAGCCATCATTCCACCCAAGATGGCGGCGGCGCTCAAGGTGCAGGATGGCGACATGGTGCGAGCCGTCGATCTCGACTGATCCGGCTGGCGGCAATACCGAATATGAAACAGGCAGCCTCGGCTGCCTGCACACCACAGGGAGTGAATGGATGAGTCATTTAGTGCAGTTTATCGATGGCCAGTGGCTGGCCGGTGAAGGCAAGCCGTTCGAATCAAGGGATCCGGCCAAGAATGAAGTGATATGGCAAGGGGAGGCCGCCAGCCCGGCCCAAGTGGATGCCGCCGTCAAGGCCGCCCGCACCGCCTTCTACCATTGGTCTGATCTGAGCCTTGAGGCGCGTCTGGACGTTGTGCGCCGCTATGCCGACCTGCTCGGTGAGCACAAAGAAGCACTGGCGCTGACCATCGCCCGCGAAACCGGCAAGCCGCTGTGGGAGACCCGCACCGAAGTGGCGGCCATGCAGGGCAAGATCGCCATCTCCATCCGCGCCCATGACGAGCGCACCGGCACGGTCGAGAATCCCATGCCGGGTGCCAAGGCCTTCGTGCGCCACAAGCCTCACGGCGTAGTCGCCGTGTTCGGCCCCTACAACTTCCCAGGCCATCTGCCCAACGGTCACATCGTTCCGGCTCTGATCGCCGGCAACACAGTCGTGTTCAAACCCTCCGAGCTGACCCCCATGGTGGCCGAGGCCATGGTCGAGGTGTGGCAGGAGGCGGGTCTGCCCAAGGGCGTGCTCAACCTGGTGCAGGGTGAGGTCGAGACCGGCAAGGCGCTGGCGGGCAACCCCGGCATCGACGGTCTCTTCTTTACCGGCTCTTCCCGCACCGGCCACCTGCTCCATCAACAGTTTGCCGGCCAACCCGGCAAGATCCTGGCCCTCGAGATGGGCGGCAACAACCCGCTGATCGTGAAAGACGTGAGCGACATCGACGGTGCCGTTCATGCCATCGTGCAATCCGCCTTCATCACCTCCGGCCAGCGCTGCACCTGCTCGCGCCGCCTGTTTGTCGAGCGCGGTGAGCGGGGCGATGCCCTGGTCAAGCGGTTGGTGGATGTCGTCGGCCAGATCAGGGTCGGTCACTACGATGATGCGACTCAACCCTTTATGGGCGCCATGATCAGTGAGCGCGCAGCTTTGGGCATGGTCGAGGCACAAGCCAACCTGCAAGCGCTGGGGGGGGAGAGCCTGCTCACCCTCAAACATCTCGAAGCTGGTACCGGCTTCGTCTCCCCGGGCATCATAGACGTCACCGGCGTCGCCTCCCTGCCGGACGAGGAGTACTTCGGCCCGCTGCTGCAGCTCATTCGTTACGACGACTTCGATGCCGCCATCGATCAAGGGAACGCCACCAGCTTCGGCCTCTCGGCCGGCCTGCTTGGTGACAAGGAAGCGGACTGGCAGCACTTCTTCAAGCGCATCCGCGCCGGCATCGTCAACTGGAACAAGCCCATCACAGGCGCCTCCAGTGCCGCGCCGTTTGGCGGGATCGGAGCCTCCGGCAACCACAGGGCAAGCGCCTATTACGCCGCCGACTATTGTGCGTATCCGGTAGCCTCCGTCGAAGACAGCAAGGCGAGCATGCCGGAGCAGTTGTCTCCCGGCCTGAGTTTCTGACAATAACGAAAAAGGGGCACTCTTTGGGTGCCCTTGTCTGTACCCGCAATCAAAGGAAAGAGAGATGCAAAAGGATATCGATACCCTGTTCAGTCATCTGTGGGACAACTACATCAAGGTGACGCCGAGCGCCCTCAAGGTGCACGCCCTGCTGGGTGGCGGCGAGCCCATCATCAACGACCACGTGGCGTTTCGCACCTACAACTTGCCCAAGCTGGGGTTGGAGAAGCTGGCGGCCCACTTCCTGGCGCTCGGTTACGAGCAGAAGGGGGAGTATGAGTTCAAGGCCAAGAAGCTCTACGCCAAGCACTTTGAGCACAAGGATCCGGATGCTCCCAAGGTGTTCATCAGCGAGCTGAAGGTGGAGGAACTCTCCGGGCAGGCCCAGGCCATCATTCACAAGCTGGTGGATCAGGTGCCCGACCATCTGACAGACACCCATGCCTTCCTCTATGCCGGTGCCCCCTGGCAGGTCTCCTGGGCCGACTACCAGACCCTGCTGGCGGAGAGCGAGTACGCCGCCTGGATGGCTGCCTGGGGTTATCGCGCCAACCACTTCACCGTCAATATCAATCAGCTCAAGGAATTCGACACCATCCAGCAGGTGAATGCGGCGCTGAAAGCAGCCGGTTTCGTGCTCAACAGCGTGGGTGGCGAGGTGAAAGGGGACCCGCAGGTGATGCTGGAGCAATCCTCCACCATGGCGGACAAGGCCGAGGTGGCCTTCAGCGACGGTGTGCACACCATCCCGAGCTGCTTCTACGAATTTGCCCTGCGTTACCCGCAGGCCGACGGCACCCTCTACCCGGGTTTCGTCGAGGCGTCGGCCGACAAGATTTTCGAATCCACCAACGCCATGTAACGATGCTCTCGTCGCCCATGCGGCGATAGCCAGAGTGACATAAGCAACGCCTCCTTTCAGGAGGCGTTTTTATTGCTGGCGATAGAATGGGGACCGTTGTCGAGAATGGGAGAGAGGGAAAGGCTCCTGCAAGTATGTCCATTTTGTTGGCCAAATTGTGAAGGGGATCACCAATTGCGTCCCGGGCAGGGATGGGAAAAGGGGTAGAATGGCGCTTTCTTTTTAGGGGGGTCGTTCGATGCCTTATTATCATTTTTTCAAGCAAGGTCAGGCTCTTACCTATCTCGATGCCAATGCGCCCAGCTATGGTGACGAGCGTGGCCAGCTGATTGAGCAGGGTTTTTCTCCCCTTGCGGCCCCTACCTTTGCCGACAGCCCGGCAGCCGCCCTGGCGCAACTGCAAGGTCAGGAGGAGATGGAGAACGCGCTCGGGGCACATGACGACTTTTATGTGGCCAACACTCACCCTGCTACCATAACCGGCGTGTCGGGAGTCTGATCCCACCTTCCCGGCCAACAGCCGCTCTTTTCCTCGCTTGTGGGGAGCATTCGCTCAATCTGTACTATCGCGGATCCGGCTCTCCCTCAATCACCAGCACGGTTTCCATCCCCGCCGCCTTGCCGGCTTCGATCCCGATCCGGGTGTCCTCAAAGACCAGGCAGTTGGCCGGATTGACCCCAAGTTGTCTGGCCACCTCCAGGAAGGTGTCCGGATGTGGCTTGTGGTTACTCACATCATCGGCGCTCACCACCACCTGGATATAGGCATCAAGCCCGGTGCTCTTTAAGATCGACTCCGCCTGATTGCGCGGCGACCCTGTGCCAATGCCCATAGGTATCTTGCCGTGGCATTGCCGGACCAGCTCCCACATGGCAGGAAAGACGCTGACCCGGTCGATCTGTTCCAGATAGAGGGCAATCTTGCGCCGAGCGAAGGCCTCGACGTCGACCGTCAGCCCCTGCTGCTCGGCCAGCATGGCGATGATCTTGCGGGTTGGAATGCCACCATACTGGTAGAGCTGCTCGCGCTCGAAGGGGATGCCGAATTCGGCGCAGGTGAGCGCCCAGGCGTCCAGATGCAGGGGCATGGAGTCCACCAGAGTGCCATCCATGTCGAAGATCAGGGCGTCGTAATGAGCAAAGCTGTCGTAGGCATGCATGGTGGTTCCTCGGAGCAAATTGAGCAGACTAGCAGATTGGGCACGGCATGAGTGGGATCTGCTTCATGGTTGTGCGGAGGAGGGCCATTTTTGTCCTCTTGCTGATTTGTGTGACAATGATCCGTCCGTGATAGGCCGAGTTGGCCAGCCTGAATAGTGAGTCGTTCCATGTCCCCAAAAACCATCTTCTCGAGCGTGGCGTTGGTGATCGCCCTGGGCTCACTGGAAAAGAGCATAGTCACCACGCCGCTGCCCATGATAGGCGCCGAGCTGAACGCCGGTGCCGCTCTCACCTGGGTGGTCACCGCCTACCTGCTGGCAGCCACCGCAGTGCTCCCTCTCTACGGCAAGCTGAGCGATCAGTTCGGCCGGGTGCGAATGCTCAACATCGGTATTGGACTGTTTCTGACAGGTTCCGTCGCCTGTGCTCTGGCCCAGGATCTGCCGACCTTGCTGGCCGCGCGAGTGCTGCAGGGGATGGGAGGAGGGGGGCTTATCGCGCTCGCCTTCACCGTCATCGCCGACACCATACCGCCGCGGGAGGTGGGCAAATATCAAGGCTATATCTCGATGGTCTATGCAGTTTCGAGCATCGCCGGGCCCCTGCTCGGCGGCTACTTTACCGAGCAGCTGAGCTGGCGCTGGATCTTCTGGATCAACCTGCCACTGGGGGCACTTGCCCTCTGGCTCATCAACCGCAATCTCAAACAGCTCAATGTGCGTCGCCACAGCCGTTTCGACTGGAAGGGGGCGGGCCTGCTCATCACGGTCACCACCCTGACTCTGTTGCTGCTGTCTCCCGAAACCGCCCTGCCCGCCATCTGGCTGGCGGCCGCCCTGGCGTTCGCCCTGTTGTTGCTGATCCTGATCGAACGCCGTGCCCACGACCCCATACTGCCGGCCCATCTGGCGCGGCTGCCCGGTTATCTGGTGAGCGTGCTGCTGGCGATGCTCTCTCAGCTGCTGATGTTCGCCATGCTGGTCTATCTGCCCCTCCAGATGCAGTGGCAAAAGGGGATGAGTGCCAGCGAGAGCGGGGTGAGCCTGGTGATCTTCATGGTTTGCATCACCGTCGGGGCCTTCGTCGGTGGCAAGCTCATTAGTCACACCGGCCGCTACAAGCGCTTCGTGGTGATCGGGTTTGCCCTGGCGGCGCTGGCTCTGTGGCAAATCCACTTCGACGCCTGGGTCAGGCTGGCCCTCGGCTTTGCGGGTCTGGGATTGGGACTGGTGCTGCCTGCCCTCTCGGTGGTGGTGCAAAATGCCCTGCCACGGGAGGATCGCGGCATCGGCATGTCGTTGTTCAACTTTGGCCGGGAGCTGGGGGGCGCGGTCGGGGTTGCCATCTGCGCCGTGCTGTTCCATTCCGCCCTGCCAACGGGCACCAGCCACAATTTGGCCAGCCTGAGCCCGACCGTGCTGGCCCCGGGTTTCAGCACCACCTATATCGGCATGGCGCTGATCGCCAGTGCCGCACTGCTCATCACGCTACTGGCCCTCAAACGCCACGAGTTGGCCGACATGCACGCCTGATGGCAAGGCAATAGATAAAAAGGGCTCCCGCGGGAGCCCTTTTGTTATGGTGTCGGCACCAGGCTGTTGCACTCAGCCGGCCAGCCGCACCGGGCGCAGGGCGAAGATGGCCCCGCCAAACAGCAGCAGGGCCAGCAGGGCCATGGCCATGGGGCCGGCGCTGTAGGCAAAGCCGGCGACGGCGGACCAGAGCGCCACCCCGAGGTGCATCAGGGTCATGGCCAGCGACATCAACATGCCGCGCTGGGCCGGGGCGAGCTGGGCGATGTAGCCCTGCAGTGCCGGCGAGCCGATGCCGCCGGCCAGCGCCCACAGGCCCAGCGGCAGGGCGAGGCTGGCCAGGCTGTCGGCCGGATAGAGGTAGAAGAAGGCGCTGACCAGAGCGCACACCACCAGGGCGCCGCGCATCAGGGGGCGGCCGCTCTCCACATAGCCGGCCAGGCGCGGCATCAGCACGTTGCCGACCACGCTGATCACGCCAAGGGCGCCGTAGAGCAGCCCCACCGACCAGACGGGCAGCCCCTGACTGTCGTGCAGGTGCTGGCCGACCAGGTTGAACAGGCCGATGCCGCCCCCCAGTCCCAACCCCATGGCGAGCAGGGCGCCGAGCGCCCCCGGAATGGCCAGCACCGAGCCTTGCGGCGCGGGGGGCGTGCCGCTGGCATGAGCCTGCGGCGTGCGCGCCGTGAGCCAGGCCAGGGCCGCCGCCACGGCCCAGGCGCAGAGGCCGAGCACGATGAAGGGGGTACGCCAGCTGCTGAGCTGGGCCAGCAGGGCGCCCACCGCCGGGCTCGAGATCATGCCGAGGGTGAGCCCCGACTGCACCCAGGCGATGCGCTTCATGGCATCGGCCGGTACGCCGTCTGCCGCCATGGCGAAGGCGATGGGGAGCATGCCGGCGCTGGCCAGCCCGGTGATCACCCGGGTCGCCAGCCCAACCTCGAAGTTCGCCACCAGGCCGGTGGCCACCGAGGCGGCGCCAAACAGCAGGGAGGCCGGCAGCATCACCCGCAGCCGGCCGTGGCGATCCGACAGACCGCCGAGCAGGGGAGCGATGAGGGCCAGCGCCACGCTGTAGGCGGTGATGAACAGGGTCACCCGCTCCGGAGCGACCCCCAGCTCGGCGCCGATGGGGGCGAGCAGGGGGCCCAGCATCAGCTCGTCGGCTCCGACCAGAAATGCAATCAAAAACAGCAGTACTTTCAGTAACATAATATTTATTCCTTAAGCTTGGGTCGACACGGCGGCGAACTGCTGGATGTCCACCACCCGATCCGGCCAGTCGGCCACAAAGGCCGGTTCGTGGCAGACGGCGAGCACGCTGCCCGGGTAGTCGCACAGGGCCTGGCGCAGGGCGGCCTTGGTGCCGGCATCCAGGTGGGTGGTCGGCTCATCCAATATCAGCAGATGAGTGGGCTGCAGCGCCAGTCGGCACAGCTTGACCCGGGTCTGCTCACCGCCGCTCAGGGCACTGATGGGCTGGATGGCCAGCTTGCCGCCGATGCCAAGGCGCGCCAGCTGCTGGCGGGCACCCTTGTCATCCAGCCCGGGGGCGACGGCCTTGACCAGAGCCAGCGGGGTGGCCGCGGGATCGGGCCAGTGCAGCGCCTGCTCGAAGTAACCCGACTTGAGGCCGGGGGCCAGGGCCAGTTCACCGGCGAGCGGGGCGAGGCGGCCGGTCAGGGTGTTGAGCAGTGTCGACTTGCCGATGCCGTTGAAGCCGGCGATTACCACCTTCTCGCCGCGGCGCAACTGCAGGCTGAGCGGCGCCAGCAGGGGCTGGTGGTAGCCGATCTCCAGCTCGCTCGCGGTCAGCAGCTGCGGGTGGTCCCCCTGGGCGGCACGAAAGCTGAGGGTGACCGGTTTGGCCTGCTCGGGGGCGGCCAGTCGCTCGATGCGCGCCAACTGTTTCTTGCGGCCGTTGGCGATGCTGGCGTTGACCCCGGCCCCGTTCTTGGCGATGAACTGCTCGAGCCTGTCGATCTGCCGCTGCTGTGCCTGGTATTGACGGGCGTGCAGCGCCTCGGCGGCGCCCTTCTGGGCCAGCGCCTGGTCGAGGTTGCCGCGATAGGTGTGGATCTGCTGGCGGTCGATGTCGGCGATGGCGGTGGCGATGCGGTTGACGAAGGCCCGGTCGTGGGAGACCACCAGGAAGGCGCCGGGGAGGCGCTCCAGATAGCCTGCCAGCCAGTCGACGTGGGCTGTGTCCAGATAGTTGGTCGGCTCGTCGAGCAGCAGCACCTCGGGCGTGCGCAGCAGCAGGCCGGCCAGCATCACCTTGTGGCGCTGGCCGCCGCTTAGATTGGCGAGCAGGGTCTGCATGCCGAGCTGGGTCAGGCCGAGGCCGGCTGCCACCTCGTCGATACGCGGATCCAGCCGGTAAAAACCCTGGCTCTCCAGGTGCGCCTGCAGATCGGCCGCCCGGGCCAGCTGCCGCGGCCCCAGTTCGGGGTCGGCGTAGAGGGCCAGCATCTCGGCTTCCGCCTCATAGAGATCGGCGAACACCGACTGCAGGTAGCCCCGCAGGGTGAGGTGGCCATCCCGCGCGGCGTGCTGGTCGAGATAGCCCGCCTTGATGCCTTGCTGCCAGAGGATGTCGCCGCCGTCTGGCAGGCGCTCCCCCTGGATCAGCTGGAGCAGGGTGCTCTTGCCGGCGCCGTTGTGGCCGGTGAGGCAGACATGCTCGCCGGCGTTGAGACGAAAGCTCGCCTGCTGGTACAGGGTCTTGTCGCCGATGTGATAGGTCAGGTTGTGGATAGTGAGCACACTCATGGTTGTAACATCCATAAAAAACGGGGGGCAGGTACGCGACGTACCGGCCCCCCGTCTCAGCAAGGTGAAACGCTGCCAAATGGCAGAGACAAAAAGGCCGGCGATGAAGCATCTCGCCGGCCTGTGTCTCCTGTTTTCATCAGATGCGGGGCAGCCTCCCAAAGAGAGGGCATTCGCGCAGCTGATGAAGATTCAGTCGATGGGCTCCGGGCAACACTTCATCGTGTTAGTGCACGGAGCACAGCCTCCTGACCGAGCATTTGAACAGGATGTACAACATTGAAAAACGGTCCAACAAAAATTCTGGTCGCAAAATACCCAGCTTGCGCCCGCACGTCAACCCGTGATCTTTTTCGCCGCCATACTCGTGGCGGCAAGGTTTGTGGCCAGCGCCAGGCTTCATCCCGACAACCGGCGCGCCGCCATATCAGGCTTTCTGCTGCTCGCGCTGCTCCTCGAGTTCCTTGCCGAGGAAGTAGTTGAGAAAGGTGCGGATCACCGCGATCACCGCCAGACGGATCAGCTCCTCCTGGCTCGGGGCTATGGTGGTGGCCAGGATATCGGCGGCGAGCTGGAACTCCAGCGCCAGAATGAGCCAGCTGCCGAAACAGAGGCGAATGCGGGGAAAGCCGGGTTCATGATCCCGCACCCGGGCCGCCAGCCAGAGGGTTTTGCCAAGGCCGATGACCACGCAGGCCACCGAGATAAGTTCGAGGGAAAACTGAACCAGCTCCACGCCGTGCAGCATGCCCTCCTTCCACTGGGCTAACGCCAACCAGTCTGTCACTTGGCATCCTCCTGATAAAAACGAGTCCCATGTTATTAACATATTGATCCATAAAGGCCAAATGCGTGTGGCTCGGAAATGGACAATGAGGATGAGCAAAAGGGCTCAAAGATAGAGTTCCACTTGACTGCGAACAATCTCCATCGCGACAATCCAGATTCTGAAATGGACTCAACATACGTAGAGGTATCGTCATGACAGCGGTTCCGACGCCGGCCATCGGCATCGATCTGGGGACAACCAACAGCGCGATTGCCGTGTGGCGGGAGGGCAAGGCCCACCTTATTCCCAATGCCCATGGGGAGGAGCTGACGCCATCGATCGTCTGTATCGGTGAGGACGATACCTTGCTGGTGGGCCAGGCAGCAGCCACCCGCCTGTTGACTCATCCCTCCAATACCGCCTCCCACTTCAAGCGATTTCTCGGCAGCGAGCGGCGCTACCGGTTGGGCAAGGAGCAGTACAATCCGACCGAATTGTGCGCCTTGATACTGGGCAGTCTGAAGGCGGATGCCGAGGCCTGGCTTGGCCACGGGGTACGCGAAGTGGTCATCTCGGTGCCAGCCTATTTTGGCGATCAGCAGCGCAAGCAGGTGCGGCTGGCGGCCGAGCTGGCCGGGCTCGATGCCGTGCGCCTTATCAACGAGCCGACGGCCGCCGCCATGGCTTACAGCCTGCACGAGCAGTACAGCCGCCGCTTTCTGGTGTTTGACCTGGGGGGCGGCACCTTCGACGTGACCGTGGTGGAGTATCAGGATGGCATCATGGAGGTACGTGCCTCGGCGGGGGACAACCGGCTCGGTGGTGAGGACTTTACCCAGGATCTGGTCGATGCGGTGCTTGGCAGGCTCGACATCGATCGCGGCGAACTGACGCTCTCCCAACTCGGGCAAGTTTATCTGGCCTGCGAGCGGGCCAAACGTCATCGCAGTGGTAGCGGCCTTGAGGTCGAGCTTGGTGCGGAGTGGAACCGGACGCTCGGGTTTTCCGAAAGCGAGCTGGCCGACATCTGGCGCGAGACCCTCAACCGGCTGCGCAAGCCGCTGAGCCAGGCGCTCTCCGATGCGCGCCTGCGGCCCGACGAGGTCGACGAACTGATTTTTGTCGGTGGGGCGAGCCGCCAGAGCGAGGTGCAGCAAACAGCGGTGCGCCTGCTTGGTCGCTTTGGCCGCCACGAGCTGGATCCGGATCGGGTGGTCGCCATGGGGGCCGCTATCCAGGCAGCCTGCCGCCTGCGCGACAGCGCGGTGGAGGAGCTCATCATGACCGACGTCTGTCCCTTCACGCTGGGTATCGCAGTCAGCCAGGGTGACCAGCACGGTATCTTCAGTCCCATCCTGGAGCGCAATATAGTGGTGCCGGCCTCACGGGTAGAGCGCTACCACAGCTGCCATGAACAGCAGAGCTCGGTGTGCATCAGCATCTATCAGGGGGAGCGGTTCTGGGTGCGCGACAACTTGCATGTGGACGATCTCGAGATCCCGCTGCCGACCGGCAAGGGCATTCAGGAAGTGGACGTGCGCTTTAGCTACGACATCAACGGCATGCTGGAGGTGGACGTGACCCTGGTGAGTTCGGGTGAGCAGTTCCAGAAGGTGATAGACAGAAGTCCGGCAGGCGTAACCGAAGAGGGCAAGCGGGAGAGTCGCGAGCGTCTGGCCCGTCTCAAGCAGCATCCGCGCGATGCGTTGCCCAATCTGACCCTGAGCGAGCGATTACAGCAACTCTATGAAGAGAGCATCGGCGACGAGCGGCGCCAGGTCGAACAGTGGCTGCTGCAGTTTGAGCGGGTCCTGGCCAGCCAGGACCCGCAAGTCATCAACTCGTTCCGCCAGCAGATGAACAAACTGCTCAAGCAGTGGCACTAGTCGAGGATGTCGCTCAGCGACATCCTGCCCTGCTTGTAGAACTCCCTGGGCCAGCCACGGCGCAGTGCGCCCGGTCTTAGCCGGCTGCTCATGACGAGGTGGCCGAGCCACAGGGGGACCGCCAGCCAGGCGCTGTTGATGTAGAACGCGATGGCTAGCCAGATCAGGCTCCAGATCAGATAGTTCCGACTGGTACGCGGACGTGTCTGGGCCCGGCAGATATGCCACATCAGATAGAGATTCATGAACAGCATCGCCGCCATATCCAGACCGAGGGAATAGTATTCCACCCAGTAGGGTGAGCCGGAGGCGAGGACTTCGCGCAGGGATGGTTCCAGTGGAAACACGAAGTAGGGCAGGATGGCGGACAGTATGCTGACGAACATCAGCTGTGCACCGCTTTGTAGCCTGAAACGCTTTCTGGCGTGTGCCCTGTCATGTTCAAGCTGGGCGTTGAGCTTGTCCTCCAGATAGCCCTGCACCAGAGAGCGCACCTCCTGCTGGGCTGGTGTGAAGTCGTCCCGTTGCTTGTAAAGCGGGTCGAGATGACGGGCCTGAAAGCCATTTCTGCCAAAATCATGAGCCAGCATGGCCAGGGCATAACAGACGGGATAGACAAACTTGGCCGCCGCGTCGTTCGGGTGGTGTTTCTCAAGTTCTTCCAGCGTGGTGATATTGTCGGGGTCCTGTTGCAGGTAAGCGTAAATCAGCGACTCTTCGGCGTAGGGGTAGACTTCCAATGCCAATCCCTGTGCCTGGCGCAGTTTTTCGAGCCGTTCGCGCAGCGGTGTCAAAATGTAGCCATAGGACTCGTTGCTTGCCTTGTGGCTAAGCAGCAGGTTCCACAGCACTATGGTGCAGGCCAGATCCGGTTCGTTATCCAGTCGTCGGTCGATCAGGGCTGCCAGGGCGGGCAGTTCGTTCAGGCGGGCGCGTTCGAGAAGCGCCTCGTCGCCGACATCGGAGCGTTTGAGGAGTTCGGTCTGGTTGCGCAGCTCCAGCGACAACACGTACTGCTGCGACCAGCGGGCGCAGGCGTCCATGATGGCTGCCTGGTATAGGGTGGGCTGGGCACAGAGACGCAGGAGGGTGGAGAGCGGCGTGTCCTCTTGACTGGTTGGCAGTGAGCCCATCGACTGGCGAATGGCGTCGAGATGCTGTTTCGGCGTCCAGGGCCGGGCATAGTAGAACTGCGCCCAGCGAAAACAGCCGGGCCAGCTCTCGCCCTGCCAGGCATCGCTGAGCACCGTATCGCTGTAGTAGCGTTGATGGGAGAGACGGGCGCCCAGATGCATCCCCTGCATCATCCGCTCATCCCATCCTTCATTGTTGGCGCGCTGGGCGATGGCCTTGAACCAGGCGTCGGGCAGCAGCGGATAGCGGCGCAGGCACTCGAGCCACTGCTCCGGCGTTGCGCAGGCAATCTGTTCGGCACTGGGTGGCGAGGTGGCGAGCCAGTCATCGCTGCCATAGCGGGCAAGCAGTACGTCAAGCAGGGGCAGTGCTGGCCGCTCGGCCAGTTTGCGGTGAGCGTGGCGTTGCAGCAGGCGTGCGAGGTACTGCCAGCCGCCCTCGGCCTCGGCCAGCTCGGGCTGTGTCAGTGCCGCTTCCAGTGCCTGCCAGGTGCCGTATTCGCTGTGCCACCAGAGGCGGGCCAGGGCACCGCGTGTGCCGGGTAGCGCGTCCAGCGCCAGGGCGGTGAGCGGCATATTGTCAAACCCCAGCATCTGGTCGTGCAGCCACTCTTCCACGGGGTCCGGTTGCTGCCAGGGCAGCATCAGCCACTGGGGCTCCCAATAAGCGCTGCGCGAAGTGGGCCACTTCTGGGCGGTGGCAAATGCCTGCAGCCAGCGGGACAGCGCCTGATCGCTGCCCAGGTGCCACTGGATAAGGTGATTGGCGAGCAGCGCCTCGTGGCCCTTTTCTTCCAGTGCCCCGGCAACCTGCATCACCAGCTGTTCCTTGCCGCAGCGCAGGCTGGCGTCGGAGAGCAGGTGCCAGTCATCTTCGCTGAGGTGATCCTGCTCGAGCAGAGCCAGGGTGAGCGCAAGACGGTGGGTGGCATCGCCGTCAGTGCCAGCGGCATGGAGCGCGCGCAGCTGCAGCCGGAGCAGAGCCGGGTGATCACCGACGATGGGCAGGGCATAGTGATAGATGAGCCCCAACACGCCGTTGCGATCGCCGGCCTCGAGCGATAGCAGCAGTGGCTGATAGAAGGCCAGCACGGCGCGCTGGCGGGCATGATCCAGGGTGGCAAGCCACTCCAGAGGGGCTGCCAGCTGCGCCTGACGCCACCAGTCGAGAAACTCCCCCTTCTTTTGCATGTCGCCGGCGAGGCGCAGCAGTGACGCCCAGTCGAGCGCTTGCCAGAGCCGCTCGATCACCGGTGCCGGCAACCATTGCCATTGAAAGATGCGTTGCAGTACCTCGTCCGACAGCTGGCTCTGCTGGACCAGCGAAAGCGATTGCAGCGATGTCTGCCACTTATCCCACTCGGTCATGACAAAGCGCCGGCTGGCATCGCCAAGCAGTTCAAACAGGGTGGTCAGTTCAGCGGCGTCGGCCGGACGAACCAGCTCGGTCTGTGGCTCAGAGTCGTCACTCATGGATGGACGCGGCCGGCTGGCCTCTTCATAAGCATCACGCAGCAGGCGGAAGCCTTCGGGATCGTCTTCCGGGTGGCAGTCACGCAATTTGATATGGTAGGCGCGCTTGATGGCGGCCAGATCGTCGGTCTCTTGAAGCCCGAGTCGTTGCCAGATATCCATGATTTATTCCTGCGGCTCGCTGTTGAGGAGGTCAATGAGGCTTTGGGGCTGCTCTATGTCGGGTAGGGGGACCTCGTACCAGCTCTGTCCGTGGATCGGGTTCTCCTTATCCCTGAGCGCATCGGCCAGCATTGTCCTCATCTCCCTGGCAATCCAGCCGTGCAGCAGAGCCTGGGCGGCTTGCTCCGGCTCCCCCTCTTCATGACTGAATTTCCATAGGCAGCGGCCGGCATACCAGGCCTGGGTGTACTGTTCCCAGGAGTGGTAACGCCGACGAGCCTGGTGGGCGAGATGGTTGTGGATAAAGCCGAACTCCTCCTCGCTGACCCAGCCAAAACGCAGCCCCTCCCGGGTGAGGTACGAGGCGCGCCCATAGTCCCATGCCTGCACACCATGGGGGCCGATATAGGGGGCGGTACGAGCCACGAAGTCGAGTGAGGCGCGGTGACGCGGCGAGGTTGCGCGCTCTCGCATGGCTTGCCACTGGCTCGGTTGCAGGCAGTGAAAGGCGCCGTACTCCTCGAGCATGAGATGCCCGTGACAGTCGCCAAAGGCCAGCTGACGGACCTGCCGGTGCAAGTCGAGACGATTCTCAATGCCCCAGTCGTCGGCGAGTGCATTCCTCTCCTCCAGGCCATCTCGCAGGGAGGTGGGTTTGAGATACTCGCGCCACTCGGTCTGGAAGGCGATCTGCGGCGAGGTCAAAGTCAGCCACCATCTTTCGTGGGGAGCAAGGTTGGCATTATTAAGCATGGTCGGAAGCTAGTCGCGTTTGGAACAAGCTGTAGACTATAAAGTCGGACCAAAATGGATGCAATTGCAGCTGTTTTATAACTCCTTTATCAGTGCCGCGAGCCGGGCGATAAGTTGGCGAGCCGCCGGACTGACTCCTGCCAGCTGGAAGAAACCATGAATCACTCCGAGTTGCCGTTGGCAAGTGGCGCTCACTCCTGCTTGCAGCAGCTTGCGATAGAGGGCCTCTCCTTCGTCCCGCAGGGGATCGTATTCGGCGGTCACTATATGGGTCGGTGGCAGGCCTTGAAGGGCAGGGTAGTGGAGCGGACTCGCCTGCAGATCGCTGGCGGGCAGTTTGCCCAGATAGGCCTGAAAACCGCTTAACAGCATGTCGCGGGTGATGAGGTAGTGGTCACCGAATTGGCGATAGCTTTCGCTCTCTCCCAGGGCATCGAGCATCGGATAGATTAGGATCTGGGCGGCCGGCAACGGGGCGCCTCTCTTCTTGAGGCGCAAGGTGGTCACGAGGGCAAGATGGCCGCCTGCACTGTCCCCGGCGAGCACGATGCGGTTCGGGTCTCCCTGCCACTTTGTGATATCCCCCATGATGGCAAGGGTTGCCGCCAAGGCATCATCATGGGCGGCCGGATAGGTATGCTCGGGGGCGAGGCGGGTGTGTATGGCAAACACCAGCGCATTGGCCCGGTTGCACAACATCCGCATCTGGCGGTCGTGGGTTTCGAACTCTCCACTGACAAAGCAGCCGCCATGAAAGTAGATCAGCGCAGGAGAAGGGGAGCGTGAGGGAGCGACGGGCTGATAGAGGCGGATGGCATAATGCTCTGCCTGCCACTCTTCGATGCAGCCTACTTCCTCCCGTTCGCCACCCAGTTCGGCAGAGGCGAGGTAGCCTGCTCGCCTCTCTTCCCAGCTCAGATCACTCGCTTTGGGGCAACCCGCTGCAATGAAGTCTGCCACCATGGCTGCAATGGCCGGTTCAAGTTGTTTCTCCATGATGCACAATGCCTGTATATAAAAACAGGCATTGTGCGCTTCCTATTCGGGAGCACAAGTGAAGCGGCATGCGGCGGTTCACAAAATCAGGCTTCAACCAGTTTGAATTCAATTACATAGAGTGGCGGCAGCTCGGGATAGATGGCGCGGATCACCTCTTTCAGTTCGGTCAGGGTCATATTCTCCTGGCGGGCGTGTGCCTCGCTCAGGGCGTCGAAGGCCACCGGCATGACTGAGAGTACCTCTATGGTGCCAAACGGCTGGTGCTCCGGGTTGGTGAAAAGAGCGAGGTGCTGGCCGGGTTGCCAGCCCGCTTCGCTCTCGTCGCGGATGGTGATGGTCTTGCGGCCCGCCTGGATATCAGTCACGAAACGGCTGAAGAAGGTGAACTCGGGGTAGCAGGAAACAGACATGGGGACTCCGATGGTGAGTAACAAATAAAGGTCAGAGGTCGAGATAGGCGCGCAGCTTGTCGAGATCGGCGATGGCGGGGCCGTCGGGCCCCTCGCTCAGGATCCCCTGCTCGATCAGCTCCTTGAGAGCGCGGCGATAGACCCGCTCCGTGGTGCCGAAACGCGCCGCCTCACGGGCCCGTTTGCGCGACCCCAGCATGGGGGTGCGCTGGCGCTCGCGCCATAGCTCGAAGGCGATGTTGTAGGCGATGGGGTGCAGCAAGCGGCTGGTGGTGATCTCCAGGGTATCCAGGTAGTCACTGGCCAGGGCCGAAGCGAAGAAGAGGGTCAGTGCAGGTTCGTCCAGCAGCCGCTGGGCCAGCTTGTGAGCGCAGATCACGCTGGCATCCAGCTCGGTCTCGGCCACCACGCTCCACTGCACCGGGGTGGCGCTGAAGAACTCCATCTCGCCGAAGATCTGGTGATGGCAGGCGATTTCCCCGAGCTGGAAGATGCGCCCCGAGTGCACTGTGCTGTTGAGGGAGACTCGCCCACTCTCCACCAGATAGAGGCATTCGCTCTGCTCCCCCTGGCACATGATGGGTTCCCCCGGCAGATAGCGGCGCAGATGCAGGCTGCACTCGGCCAGCGCCGCGGCAAAGCGGGGTTCGAGGGCCTTGAGTTCGGCGTGAAAGCGCCCGATGGGGTAGGGCTGTCGCTGCATGGCAAACCTGATGAACCGGATGAAGGGGCATGAGGCTAGCAAGAGCGCGGGCCGGATACCAGCCCGCGTCAGGCGGGATGTGCCGCAGTTAACGGTTTGCGGCGTTATTGCACCAGTGCCTCAAGGGCGGCGGTGGCGGCGAGCCGCTCGGCAGCCATCATGGCCTGCTCGGCGCTGGCGTAGTCGCCCACCCCCTGCTGCACATCCTGTTCGAACGGTACCACGTTGCAGAGCACGGCGGCGACCCGCACCTGGCGAAGTCGTCCCACCGTCAGGAGCGATGCGGTCTCCATGTCGGCGCCGAGCACGCCCCGCTGATGCCAGTAGCGGCACACTGCCAGCTCGTCATCCCGGTAGAAGCTGTCGTGGGAGCGAACCAGCCCGTGCCAGTGGGGGTGGCCGCTGGTGGCGATATGGTCGAGCAGGGCGGCTTGCAGCCGAATATCGGCGCAGGCGGGGTACTCGGCGGGCAGATAGGCCAGGGAGGCGCCGTCATGACGAATGGCCCCTTCCACCACGATAAGATCCCCCAGCGCTATCTTATGCTGCAGGGCACCGGCGGAGCCGACCCGGACTAGAGTGCGAGCGCCGGATTGCACCAGCTCCTCCAGGGCGATGATGGCAGAAGCCCCGCCGATGCCGGTACTGCAGACGGTAATGGCTTGCCCCCGGTAGTGACCGTTGATCAGGCGAAATTCCCGATGCTGGCCGAGCGATTCGCACTGCTCTAGCTGGCTGGCGATGCGGTCGACCCGGGCCGGGTCGCCGCACAGCACCACCCGTTCGGCAATCTGATCCGGGCGGCATTGCAGATGAGGTAACAGGGTCATGGCTCAGGCCCCTTGTTGCTGGCGTTTGGCGGCCAACACCCAGAGGCGGGTGCCGTTGGCGGCGATGAACAGCAGGATCAGATACTCCAGGGACATGGCGTAGACCCCCTGGGCGGCGTAGATGCCGACGCTGATGATGTTGATGACGACCCACAGGATCCAGTTTTCCACGTACTTGCGAGTCATCAGGATCTGGGCGACCACGGAGAGCACCGTCATGGTGGCATCCCAGAACGGGAAGGCGTCGGGCTGTGGCTCCGGCAGCGTCAGACCGGCGCCGAAGGCGTTGAGCAGGGAGACAGAGGTGCGCGCCAAGGCGGCAAAGACAGGGTCGATATAGCGGGTCAGCAGGGCGATGGCCAGAACGCTTACCAGCGCAGTGGCGATGAGCTTGGGTTTGCTGAGCCAGCGGATCTGCAGGTGGTCACCCTGATCGTTGGTCGGGCGGGTCCAGGCGTACCAGCCATAGAGGTTGGCGCAGAAGAAGAACAGTTGCAGCAGCAACAGGCCGTAGAGCTGGATCTGGAAGAAGATGATGGCGAACAGGGTGACATTGATGAGACCAAACAGGTAATTGATGGTCTTCTCCTGGCTGGCCAGCCAGATGCAGGCCAGGCCGAACAGGGTGCCGATGGCCTCGATCCATGACATGGCGTAGCCACCGCCCAGGGGGATGGTCACCAGGGTGTGATTGATACTGAACCACTCGAATATGCTCATTTGCTTGTCCTTGGCAGTGTGGAATGACGCGAGGTGGCCATTCTAGGGCCGATGCGGATCGCGGGGCAGGACTTTTGTCCGCCCCCGGCTTGCGTCATATCAAAGAAATCGCCAGTGATGTCCCTATTCAAGCTTTGATGAGTTATGGCTCATCAGGGGCCGGGGTTTATTGATGTGCAGCAAGACGATAGCGCTCAGGCTGTGGTCTGATAGAGTCCACTCTTCGGGAGGATAAACCGGGCGGTAAAAAGGAGGTGTCATTGAATTCCGAGTTGATCTGGGTGCTCTGCCTGCTGGCCGGGGCTATCTATCTCTTCATGACCAACAAGGTGCGCATGGATGTGGTCGCCCTCGGTGTGGTCATCCTGTTCGTGCTGAGCGACACCCTGACTCTGCAGGAGGCGCTGGCGGGCTTCAGCGACCCCAACGTCATCCTGATCGCCGCCCTGTTCGTGGTGGGGGAGGGGCTGGTACGCACCGGCATCGCCTATCAGGTGGGTGACTGGCTGGTGAAAGTGGCGGGAAACAGCGAAACCCGCTTGCTGGTGTTGCTGATGGTGGCAGTGGCGACTCTCGGTGCCGTGATGAGTTCGACTGGCGTGGTGGCCATTTTCATTCCCGTGGTGCTGAGCGTGGCGAACCGGATGGAGATACCGGCGGGCCGGCTGATGATGCCGCTTGGCTTTGCCGGCCTTATCAGCGGCATGATGACGCTGGTGGCGACGCCCCCCAACATGGTGGTCAACAGCGAGATGATGCGCCATGGCATCCACGGTTTCACCTTCTTCAGCTTTACCCCCCTCGGGGCCCTGATTCTGGTGTGCGGCCTGGGTTACATGTTGCTGGTGCGCGGCTCCCTGGTGCGGCAGGGGGAGTCCGGCGTCAGCAAGGGGCCGGGGCGGCGGACCCTGCGCGATCTTATCCGCGATTATCGCCTGACCGGTCGGGCTCGCCGGCTGGGGCTGAGACCCGATTCCCCCCTGATTGGCCATACCCTGGACGAGCTGCAGCTGCGCGCCCGCTTTGGCGCCAACGTCATCGGGGTGGAGCGCTGGCGCAAATTCCGGCGGGTGATGGTGCCCGTCTCCGGCATCAGCGAGTTTCAGGCCCGGGACGTGCTGCTGATCGACATGTCTGATCCCGGGGTGGATGTCCGTCACTTCTGCAGCGAGGCGCGGCTCGAACCCATGATACTGCGCGGCGAATACTTCTCGGATCAGGCGCGGGAGGTGGGTATGGCGGAGGTCTCCCTCATCCCCGAATCCAATCTGCTGGGCAAGAGCATCCGCGAGGTGGCGTTTCGCTCCACCTATGGCCTGAGTGTGGTGGGGATCCGCCGCGACGGGGAGGCGCTGGCGGGCAAGCTGGTGGACGAGCCGCTGTTGATGGGGGATACCCTGCTGGTGTTGGGCAACTGGAGCCATATCCGGCAGTTGCAGACCCATAGCCGCGATTTTCTGCTGATGGGGCTACCGGCCGAGGTGGACGAGATGGCGCCCGCCCGCAGCCAGGCCATTCACGCCCTGATCGCGCTCGGGGTGATGATACTGCTGATGGTGACCGATCCCGTGCCAAACGTGATTGCAGCCCTTATCGCCTGCCTGTTGATGGGCAAGTTCCGCTGCATCGACATGGAGAGTGCCTACAAGTCGATCCACTGGCCAACCCTGATCCTTATCGTCGGCATGCTTCCCTTTGCGCTGGCACTGCAAAAAACCGGTGGGGTGGATCTTATCGTCGATGGTTTGATGGCGCTGGTGGGCAACATGGGGCCCAGGGTTATGCTGGCCAGCCTGTTTGCCCTGTGCGCCGTGATCGGGTTGTTCATTTCCAACACGGCGACGGCTGTGCTGATGGCACCCATTGCGCTGGGGACGGCCCAGCAGATGGGGGTTTCGCCCTATCCGTTTGCCATGACCATTGCCATTGCCGCCTCGGCAGCCTTCATGACGCCGGTCTCGTCACCGGTCAACACCCTGGTGCTGGGGCCGGGCAACTACAGCTTCGCTGACTTCATCCGCATCGGCGTTCCCTTCACCCTGCTGGTGATGGGGGTGAGCGTGGTGGCGATCCCCTGGTTTTTCCCGTTCTGAACTGGAACCTGAACGATGGCGGCCTGCGGGCCGCTTTTTTATGGGCAAGCCGGACGATGGGCGTAGTGAAAATCGAAAAGGAGAAAAGAGAGAACTGGGGGGGGAAGAGGCAAATGCCAGATACAAAAAAACCAGCCTGAGCTGGTCTGTTTGATGACGCTTTCAATGGTGCGGAAGGAGAGACTCGAACTCTCACGCCTAGGGCGCCAGAACCTAAATCTGGTGCGTCTACCAATTTCGCCACTTCCGCAAATTGATGGTGGCTATGACGGGATTCGAACCTGTGACCCCCGCATTATGAGTGCGATGCTCTAACCAACTGAGCTACATAGCCGTTTGTTATCGACCACCTAAGTGGAAGAGAACAGAAAAATGGCTGGGGTACTAGGATTCGAACCTAGGGATGGCGAGATCAAAACCCGCTGCCTTACCGCTTGGCGATACCCCAACAGCGTTCTTCACAATCATGAGATTGAAAGGAACATTTTAAAATGGTGGCTATGACGGGATTCGAACCTGTGACCCCCGCATTATGAGTGCGATGCTCTAACCAACTGAGCTACATAGCCGTTTGTTATCAACCACCTGAGTGGAAGAAAACAGAAAGATGGCTGGGGTACTAGGATTCGAACCTAGGGATGGCGAGATCAAAACCCGCTGCCTTACCGCTTGGCGATACCCCAACAGTGATGCCTGACAGAGACTATCAAACATCTTTAAAAAATGGCTGGGGTACTAGGATTCGAACCTAGGGATGGCGAGATCAAAACCCGCTGCCTTACCGCTTGGCGATACCCCAACAGTGATGCCTGACAGAGTCTATCAAACATCTTTTAAAGATGGCTGGGGTACCAGGATTTGGACCTAGGCACATTGATGAGTTCAAAACTCATCATGGCTTACCTCAACCTGTCACCGACACTTATATGCCGACAACTGAAATAATGGCTGGGGTACTAGGATTCGAACCTAGGAATGGCGAGATCAAAACCCGCTGCCTTACCGCTTGGCGATACCCCAACTAGAGATGGTGGCTATGACGGGATTCGAACCTGTGACCCCCGCATTATGAGTGCGATGCTCTAACCAACTGAGCTACATAGCCAACCTTGCTTCCGGTGAGTCGTTACCTCGTCACCGTGCGGGCCGAATTATGCGTATCTGGCTCTGGGGCGTCAACCCTTTTTTTGCCAGAAAAACTCAATTTGAGTGCGTTTGACCAGTTATTGGCCTCTGTTGCGCAAAAGCCCAACAATCTGCATTTTTTTAAATCATTCCCACTCTTTCGGTAAGCAGGATACAGTAAAACTCGGGCGTGGAATTGCTGCACTGTCATGAGGTTAGGGTGAAGAGAGCGAGCTTGCAGCCATTTGCCATGGATTCTGTCGTCACAATGATCATTCTCCATGAGTTGCATCGTTTAAAATCAGCCGTTTGGTGCCTCCGGCTGGAAGATAAATGCGCTTTGTATCGGGTTGCTGGAGGCAAATATGCTGTGAGGCCGTTTTTGCCTGCTTCAATCGAGCAGAGGGGGAGGGGATTTTCGCTGCTCCTCTGGGCAAGGTAATAGAGGGCTCAATGGCAGGGGGAGCGGACTCCGTGCTGGCCTGCTGTTGGATGTCGCGCTCATCCGTAGGGCCGTCCTCACAGTAAACGCAAGGTAGCAGGGGTTGCTCAAGGGGCTGGGGGATAGGGAGGATGGAGAAGAAACAGGGGGAATCGCTAAAGAAGAAGCCCATCCGTTGCCGGATGGGCTTCTGGTTGTCTGCCGTATCACCTTGGTCCGGGCCTGTTGACCCGTGGCAAAGGTAAACGCGATTAGACGTTGAACAGGAAGTTCATGATATCGCCATCCTTGACGATGTAGTCTTTCCCTTCGGCGCGCATCTTGCCCGCTTCCTTGGCGCCCTGCTCACCCTTGTAGGTGATGAAGTCTTCAAAGGCGATGGTCTGGGCGCGGATAAAGCCCTTCTCGAAGTCGGTGTGGATCTTGCCTGCCGCCTGCGGGGCAGTGGCGCCGACCGGGATGGTCCAGGCGCGAACCTCTTTCACACCGGCGGTGAAGTAGGTCTGCAGGTTCAGCAGCTGGTAGCCGGAGCGGATCACCCGGTTCAGGCCCGGCTCTTCGATACCCAGATCCGCCATGAATTCGGCGCGGTCTTCATCATCCAGCTCGGCGATGTCCGCCTCGATGGCGCAGCAGACTACAACCACGACCGCGTTCTCGGCGGCGGCGATTTCACGCACCTTGTCCAGATAGGGGTTGTTCTCGAAACCATCTTCCGCCACGTTGGCGATGTACATGGTGGGCTTCAAGGTCAGGAAGTTGAGGTGGCTGACGGCGGCCAGCTCTTCCTTGTCCAGCTTCATGCCGCGGATCATCTGACCGTTTTCCAGGGCCACCTTGATCTTCTCCAGCACTTCCACTTCCAGCTTGGCATCCTTGTCGCCGCCTTTGGCCCGCTTGGCCTGACGGTGGATGGCGCGCTCGCAGGCATCCAGGTCGGAGAGGGCCAGCTCGGTGTTGATCACCTCGATGTCGTCGGCAGGGGAGACCTTGCCGGCAACGTGAATGATGTTTTCGTCGTCGAAGCAGCGCACCACGTGGCCGATCGCTTCGGTTTCACGGATGTTCGCCAGGAACTGGTTGCCCAGACCTTCGCCCTTGGAGGCACCGGCAACCAGACCGGCGATGTCCACGAATTCCATGGTGGTTGGCAGGACACGCTGGGGCTTGACGATCTCGGCCAGGGCATCAAGACGGGGATCCGGCATCGGCACCACGCCAGTGTTCGGCTCGATGGTGCAGAACGGGAAGTTGGCGGCTTCGATACCGGCCTTGGTCAGCGCGTTGAACAGGGTGGATTTGCCTACATTGGGCAGGCCCACGATACCGCATTTAAAACCCATGGATTGTTACCTTACTTGATGGATGCTGTAAGGGACGCCCGCAGGCGGCCCGTGTCATGCTTTATTCGGCCTTGAAGCTGTGCAAGCGGTTCATGGCCTTGGTCATATCTTGTTTGAACAGGATGTCGGTGGCGCGCAGGGATTCATCCAGCGCGGCATCGATCAGGTTCTGTTCGCTGCTCGGTGCCTTGGTCAGCACGAAACCGGCAACTTGCTCCTTGGCGCCGGGATGACCGATCCCGAGGCGCAGCCGGAAGAAGTTATTGTTGTTGCCCATCTTGGCGATGATGTCCTTGAGGCCGTTGTGGCCGCCGTGGCCACCACCCTGCTTGAACTTGGCGATGCCGGGGGGCAGGTCAAGCTCGTCGTGGGCAACCAGAATGGCTTCCGGTTCAATCTGATAGAAGCGTGCCAGCGCGGCGACCGCCTTGCCCGAGAGGTTCATATAGGTGTTCGGGATGAGCAGTCGCACATCCTGCCCCTCGACCTGGATACGGGCTGTGTGGCCGAAGAACTTGGGTTCTTCACGCAGGCTGGCATTGTGCCAGCGGGCCAGTTGCTCCACGTACCAGGCACCCGCATTGTGGCGGGTCTTGGCATACTCCGGGCCGGGATTGCCCAGACCCACGATCAGTTTGATTTGGCTTGTCACGCTTGATGTCTTCACTCGCAGCTGTCCTGGGTACCCTACCCAGGGCAATAGGACGCAATATTCTAGCCGCCGAGTGGCGATCACTCAACCGATGTGCACGGGGTGCCCATGAAATGGCGGGATCTGCCCGCGATTTGGCGGCCAACGTTTGGCAAACGGGCCTCTTGCAAGAGGCCCGTGCCGATTCATCTCGTGGCGCCTTTATTTGGCGCGCAGCAGGGTGACCGTCTCCTCGTCTAGGGCGGTCAGGTTGGGGCGAGCCTCGCGCACGTACTGCACGAAGGAGGCGGCATCTGTGCCGCAATCCACCCCTTTTGCCTTGCAATCGAGCGCCTTGCCGTCGGCATAGATGGTATTGAGCCGCTCGCCGCTCTGCTCCACCTTGAGCACCGGGAAGGCGGCCAGCTTGCCGTTGACGCTGGCGATGTCGACCCGTTCGCTCTGCTGGCGCTGGGCATCGGCCAGGGCCTGCCAGCCATCATTGCCGTTGGCGCTGTAAGCATTCATTACCACCCGGTAGCGCTGGTCATCCATCAGATCCTGCCACTGGCCATCGGCCGTCTGGTATTGCAGTTGGGTGAGGGTGCCCGCCTTGCCTGTCTCTGTCTCCTGGAAGGTGTAACGCAGGTGGCCGCCATAGGGGAACTTGCCGGCGTGGGCGCTGGCGGGCAGGGTGGCAGTGATGGTTTCGCTCAAGAGGGCACGCACATCGGCACCGGTCAGGCTCAGCACCGCGAGCTGGTTCTTGAACGGCAGCAGGGTGAGGGCACTGTCCCCTTCGCGCCATTCGCCGGCCGGCAGATCGGCGCGCACGCCACCCACCGCCACCAGGGAGAAGTCCACCGGACCACCGGTCAGGGCTTGCACCGCCGGGGTGTTGGCCCAGTAATACTGCCCTTCGGCGACCAGGGGGGCGACATCCGAGCCGTGGCTGTCGCTGCCGTTGTCGCCGGGGCGACGGGCATTTTGCAGCTGGGCGGGGATGGTGCCGATCACCGGGCCATAGGCTTTATCCAGTGCCGGTTTGTAGTGGCTGTCGATGATGCCGCGCAGGCGCGGATCCTCATCTACGGTCACCAGGTTGGGCTGGTTGTCGATGAACTGGCTAGCCTTTTTACTGCCCTGCTTGTCGAGGGGTTGGCTGCGGGCCGGATCGGCGAAGAAGTCGTGGCTGGCCAGCAGGCTGTTGTTGCCCTGGCAATCCTGCACCTGCCCCTGGCTGTCGAAACTTACCTGGGCCAGACCGATGGCCTGGGCGTAGGAGCCCGCCTGCACCACGCAGGTCTTGCCGATGCCGTCCGGATTGGTCACCAGCTTGGCGTACTCGCCGGTTTTGCCCCAGCCGATATTGCGAAAATCGCCGAGCAGGCTGTGGGAGTGGCCGCCGACGATGGCATCAATACCGTTGACCTTGGCCGCCAGCGCCAGATCCCGCTCGTTGCCGATGTGGGTCAGGGCGACGATCTGGTGAATGCCTTTGGCCTGCAGCATGTCGACCGTGGCCTGGGCCGAGGCCACTTCCTTGTCAAAGCGCAGTTTCCCCACGTTGGGGGCGATATTGCCCATGTCTTCCAGCACCAGTCCCATCACGGCGACCAGTTGCTTGCCTTGCGGCAGGTTGTTGAGATCGGTGACCGGGCTTTTCTGGTTGCCGTCGAAGGCATAGACGACAAAGGGCTTGAGATTGCTGACCTTGCTCAGGGCCGGATCGTCACGGGTATCCAGGTTGGCAGCCAGCACCGGGAAGTTGACCCCCTCGATGAAGCGGGCCAGCTTCTGGTTGTCGAGATCGAATTCGTGGTTGCCGAGCGCCATGGCATCAAGGCCGAACTGGCTTAGCAACTCGGCGTTGGCCATCCCCTCGTTGAGCTTGAAGTAGCCGCTGCCCTGCCAGGCATCGCCGCCGTGCAGCAGCAGCAGGGGCTGGTTCTTGGCCAGCGCTTCGGCCTGGTAGGCCTTTGCCATGGTGAGCAGGCGCGGATAGCCGCCAAAGCGGGTGTAGAGGGTGTCCGTCTCCTCGTCCTTGTTGAAGATATGTCCCGTCAGCTCGGCGTTGACCGGATCGAACTGGGAGTGGGTGTCGTTCATGTGTGCCAGGGCCAGCACGAAGGGCTGGTTCTCTTTGGCTGGCTGACAGGCGAACAGGGCGGAGGTGAGGGTTGCGAGCAGGAGAGGACGCAAGCAATTCATGGACAAATCCTTAATCCTGCCGGGGGCAGGGTAGTACCAGATATCAGGGTGCTAGAAAGACGAAAACCGCCGGTAGGCGGTTTTCGTTGATACAGCATCCATCAATGCTCGAACATGGCAGAGATGGACTCTTCGTTGCTGATGCGACGAATGGCTTCGGCCAGTACGGTCGAGAGGGTCAGTTGCTTGACCTTGCCAACCGCCTTCATCTCCGGGGTGAGCGGGATGGAGTCGGTGATGATCAGTTCGTCGATCACGGAGTTCTTGATGTTGTCGACGGCGGAGCCGGAGAAGACCGGGTGAGTCGCGTAGGCGAATACGCGCTTGGCACCACGTTCTTTCAGGGCTTCGGCGGCCTTGCACAGGGTACCGCCGGTGTCGATCATGTCATCGACGATGATGCAGTCGCGGCCGGCAACGTCACCGATCAGATGCATGACCTGGGAGACGTTCGGGCGGGGACGGCGCTTGTCGATGATGGCGATGTCGGTGTCATCCAGCAGCTTGGCGATGGCACGGGCACGGACCACGCCGCCGATGTCCGGAGAAACGACAACAGGGGCCTCGAGGTTCTTGGACTTCATGTCTTCCAGCAGCACCGGGCTACCGAACACGTTGTCTACCGGAACGTCGAAGAAGCCCTGGATTTGCTCGGCATGCAGGTCAACGGTCAGCACGCGATCCACACCGACGCTGGAGAGGAAGTCGGCGACAACCTTGGCGGTGATGGGCACACGGGCGGAGCGGACGCGGCGGTCCTGACGGGCATAACCAAAATAGGGGATAACGGCAGTGATACGGCCAGCTGAAGCACGACGCAGTGCATCCACCATGACGATCAATTCCATCAAATTGTCGTTGGTCGGGGCACAGGTGGATTGAATGATGAAGATATCGCCACCACGTACATTCTCGTTGATCTGTACGCTGATCTCGCCGTCGCTAAAGCGACCTACGGCAGCATTGCCGAGTTTGATAAACAGGCGATCTGCGATCTTCTGGGCTAGTTCCGGCGTTGCGTTACCAGCAAACAGCTTCATGTCAGGCACGGTTTGAAACCTCGGGGTTGCATCCAGTATGTGGGGGAGTCTGAAATCAGACCCGGATCGTTTGGGGGCAAACGATTTATCAAGATAACGAGCAAGATGTCTGCCGCAGTGAAACGGAGCACTTCAGGTCGGTGGGCGAGCACGACATCGCCCACGCTTCCTCGCTCAAATTGGCTGGGGTACTAGGATTCGAACCTAGGAATGGCGAGATCAAAACCCGCTGCCTTACCGCTTGGCGATACCCCAATCATTTGAACTGTTGCAAAGTGACAAAGAGTGGTGATATGTTCTCGCCCTTGGCGACAAACCCATCCAGCCCCTTCGGCACTTTGGCCAACACTTCCCGAGCAGTCACTTCGTCTTCAAACTGAGCAAAGACGCAGGCTCCTGTGCCCGTCATTCTTGACGGCGCGTATTCTAGCAACCAGCCGAGCGCATTGGCAACCTCGGGGTAGCGCTTTTTCACCAGTAATTCGCAATCGTTTTTCCACTCCCCTTCCAGCAGATTGTGCAATGCCATCTTCGGGGTATCTCTCGGCAGGTCCGGATCCTGGAACACGGCCGCGGTCGCCACATGGCAATCTGGCTTGAGCACCAGATACCAGGCAGAGGGCACTTCGACGGGTTGCAGCCGCTCGCCCACTCCCTCGGCAAAGGCGGCTCTGCCGCGCACGAATACCGGCACGTCGGCCCCCAGCTGGACGCCGAGATCCGCCAGCTCGTCTTCGCTCAAACCGGCCTGCCAGAGATGGTTGAGGGCCACCAGGGTAGTGGCCGCATCCGATGAGCCGCCGCCGATGCCGCCGCCCATGGGCAAGACTTTTTCCAGCCGGATATGCGCTCCCTGCGGGCTCGGCAGTTTTGCCTGCAGCAGGCGGGCGGCGCGAATGATGAGGTTCTGTTCATCGGGTACGTCGGGAATGGCCGGGCTCAGGGTCAGCAGATTGGTGCCGGGGAGCGGGTCGAATTCCAGCCAGTCGCCGTGATCGAGGAAGATGAACAGGGTCTGCAGTTCGTGATAGCCGTCCGGACGACGGCCATTTACGTGGAGAAACAGGTTGAGTTTGGCCGGTGCCGGCCAGCGGGTCGGGTTCATCAGCGAGCGAGAGTCCATTGGTTGATCTGAAGCTTGAGGCGGCTGCCCTGGCCGGTCATGGTGAGCTGGTGTGGCAGACGGTAGCCATCCTGATCCCGATAGTCGCCATAGGCTATCTGCCACTGACCGTCACGGATGCTGGCCAGGCTGGCGTCGGGATTGAGCTCGAATTCGGCCTGGCCCGGCAGCCCCTTGATCCACTCCGGCAATCCGGCGACCGGGATGTGCCAGCCGGTGAGCTGATAGACCAGCGCCTCGGCATCCTGGCTCTGGTGGCGGTTGCCATCGCTGTCCAGCAGGGTGATCTCGCCCTTGTTGCGGGAGAGCTCCAGAATGCTGGTGCCGATCAGGCTGGTGAGGTTGAGGCGATAGTCATCGCCGTCCTGCTGCCAGTTGAGGCGGGCGCTGCCCTTCTGCTGGGGGGTGATGATGGCCATCTTGCCGGAAAGCTGCCAATGGGTCAGCTGCTCGAGCCGGGTACGCTCCTGGTTCCAGTTCACCTGGTCCCGCTGGGGCTGGGTGGTGGCACAGCCGCCGAGGATCAGCAGGCAGGCGAGGGTGAAAATACGTAGCAGCAAGGCAAGGCTCCAGAGAGGGGAATTTGCCACAGTATACGGGGCGGCCGTATTGCTTTTAAAGACTTACCCTTTCTCGTACAATTGGCAGCCTTTGCACCCAGCGTATGAAATGACCGTCGCCCACTCATGAGTTTGCTTGCCCTCGGAATCAACCACAACACCGCCAGTGTCGCCTTGCGAGAAAGGGTCGCCTTTGGCCCGGACTGCATCGATCGCGCCCTGCGTGAGCTGGTGAGCCAACCCGGCGTCAGCGAGGCGGTGATCGTCTCCACCTGCAACCGGACCGAACTTTATTGCAATCTGGACGGGGAGCAGCAAGAGGCAGTATTGCGCTGGTTGCAGCAGTTTCACGGGCTGGATGCGGCCGAACTGGTCAGCGCCATCTATCAGCACCATGACGAAGAGGCGGTGCGCCACCTGATGCGGGTGGCCTGCGGTCTCGACTCCCTGGTGCTGGGAGAGCCGCAGATCCTGGGGCAGATCAAGCAATCCTACGCCCATGCCCAGCAGTCGGAAGCGATCAAGGGAGCGCTGGAGCGCCTGTTCCAGAAGTCCTTCTCGGTGGCAAAACGGGTGCGTACCGATACCGAGATCGGGGCCAGCGCCGTGTCGGTAGCCTTCGCTGCCGTCAGCCTGGCGCGGCGGATCTTCTCCGATCTCTCCCAGACCAAGGTGCTGCTGGTCGGCGCCGGCGAGACCATCGAACTGGTGGCCCGCCATCTGCGCGAGCAGGACGTCACCCAGATGATGGTGGCGAACCGCACCCTGCAGCGGGCCCAGACCCTGGCGGCCGAGTTCGGCGCCCAGGTGATGACCCTCGAAGAGATCCCGGATTACCTGCACGAGGCGGACATCGTCATCAGCTCGACCGCGAGCCCCTTGCCCATCATCGGCAAGGGCATGGTGGAGCGGGCCCTCAAGGCGCGCCGCTTCAAGCCCATGTTCCTGGTGGATATCGCCGTGCCGCGGGATATCGAGGCCGAGGTGGACGAGCTTTCTGACGCCTATCTTTACACCGTGGACGATCTGCAGGGGATCATCGAGCAGAACCTCGAGACCCGCAAGCGGGCGGCCGCCGAGGCGGAACTCATCGTGCAGGAAGAGCGCGACGAATTCATGGGCTGGTATCGCGGCCAGAATTCGGTGGATCTCATCCGCGACTATCGTCAGCACTCCCAGCAGGTCGCCGACGAGGAGCTGCAGCGGGCCCTGCAGGCCCTGGCCCAGGGCGAGAGTGCCGAGCAGGCGCTCAAGGCGCTGGCCCATCGCCTCACCAACAAGTTGATCCACGCGCCGACCCAGGCCCTGCGCCAGGCGGCCTCCCAGGGTGACGAGAGCGCCCTGTCCCGGTTGCGCCAAGCGCTGGGGTTGTCACAAGAGTCATAGTGTTCGGGCGGCCAGCCGGTCGTCCTCTCCTCCATTGAGATTGCAAGAGTTATGAATCCGTCACTGATCAGAAAGCTGGAAGGCCTCATCGAGCGCCACGAAGAAGTACAGGCCATGCTCGGCGAGCCGGACGTGGTCTCGGATCAGGAGCGTTATCGCGCCCTGACCCGGGAATATGCCCAGCTGGAGGATATCGTTCACGCCTTCCAGCGTTTCCGTCAGGCCCAGGAGGATCTCGAGACCACCCAGCTGATGCTGGAGGAGGAGGATGCCGACCTGCGCGAGATGGCGCAGGAGGAGCTGCCGGTCGCCAAGGCGGCGCTGGAGGCACTGGAGCAGGAGCTGCAGGTGATGCTGCTGCCTAAGGATCCCAAGGATGACAACAACTGCTATCTGGAGATCCGCGCCGGGGCCGGTGGTGATGAGGCGGCGATCTTCGCGGGCGACCTGTTTCGCATGTATTCGCGTTTTGCCGAGCGCCAGGGCTGGCGCGTCTCCATCGTCAGCTGCAATGACGGGGAATATGGTGGCTACAAGGAGGTGATCGCCAAGATCGATGGCGAGCACGTCTACGGTCGTCTCAAGTTCGAGTCCGGTGGTCACCGGGTGCAGCGGGTGCCGGAAACCGAATCCCAGGGGCGAGTACATACCTCCGCCTGTACCGTCGCCGTACTGCCCGAGGTGCCGGAGGCCGAACAGATCGAGATCAACCCGTCCGAGCTGAAGATCGACACCTTCCGCGCCTCCGGTGCCGGTGGTCAGCACGTCAACAAGACCGACTCCGCCATTCGCATTACCCACCTGCCGACCGGCCTGGTGGTGGAGTGCCAGGACGAGCGCTCCCAGCACAAGAACCGCGCCAAGGCGATGTCGGTGCTCTCCGCCCGTCTGCAGGCGGCCGAGGATGAGCGCCACCGCGCCGCCGAGCAGAGTACCCGTCGCAACCTGGTGGGGTCGGGGGATCGCTCCGAGCGCATCCGCACCTACAACTATCCCCAGGGGCGTCTCTCCGAGCACCGGATCAACCTCACCCTCTATCGCCTCTCCGAGATCCTGGAAGGGGATCTGGACTGCGTCATCACCCCGCTGGTGCAGGAGTATCAGGCCGATCAGCTCGCTTCCCTGGCCGAGAGCAATTGATGCAAATGCAGATCCGGCAAGCTCGCATTCAGAGTGGGACGAATAAGGTGGGGGGAAACTGATGCAAATCCAGCAAGCCCGCGCCCACATCATGGCGACCCTGGCGGGGGGCGAATCTCCCCGCGCCGATGCCGATGTGCTGCTCTGCCATCTGCTGAAGTGCCGGCGCAGCTACCTGATGACCTGGCCCGAGCGCGAACTCGATGCCGCCCAGCAGGCGACCCTGCAGGGCTGGCTCGTCCGTCGCCTCAATGGCGAACCCATCGCCCACCTGGTGGGGGAGCGGGAGTTCTGGTCGCTGCCCCTCAAGGTGAGTCCGGCGACCCTGATCCCGCGCCCCGATACCGAGGTGCTGGTCGAACAGGCGCTGGCACGGTTGCCCGACGGCCCCTGCGCCCTGCTGGATCTGGGCACCGGCACCGGCGCCATTGCATTGGCGCTCAAGTCCGAGCGGCCCGATGCCGATGTATGGGCGGTGGACAGGATGGCGGATGCCGCGGCCCTGGCCCGCGAGAACAGCGCCGCGCTGGATTTGCCCATCACGGTTCGCGACGGCAGCTGGTTCGCGCCGCTTTGCGATCCGCTCTTGGGTAAGGCCCCCCGTTTCGCGGTGATTGTCTCCAACCCGCCCTATATCGACGGCGCCGATCCTCATCTCGAGCAGGGGGATGTGCGCTTCGAACCCCGTTCGGCCCTGGTGGCCGACGAGGCGGGGCTGGCGGATATTCGCCACATAGTGGCCGAGGCGCCTGGCCATCTGCTGGCGGATGGCTGGCTACTGCTGGAGCATGGCTGGGAGCAGGGCGCCGCCGTGCGTCAGCTGCTGCTGGCGCGTGGCTATCGCGCCGTGACCACGGTGCGCGATTACGGGGACAACGAGCGGGTAACCCTGGGCCAGTGTCCGGCCTGCTAAATCCTTTACAACCGGTTTGACGAGTCGCTGGGTGATGACCCAGCGGCCAAGGATTGAATATGTATTTTGTGCTCAAGCATCTGCACCTGACCCTGATTGCCGGGGCCGTGCTCTTGTTCATGGTTCGCTTTTACTGGGTTCAGGCCGGCTCTGACCGGGCCTATAGTGCCCCCGTGCTGAAGGTGAGCGGCCTGCTCAATGGCCTGGTAGTCCTCTCGGGCGTGCTGCTGTGCATGGTGCTGGATCTCAACCCCTTCAACAACGGGACTCCCTGGCTCAGCGAAAAGCTGATGGGCATCCTGGTGCTGGTGTTTCTGGCCGCCATGGCGTTGCGGCTGGCCAAAAGCAACCTGGTGCGCTGGTGCTCCTTTCTCGGAGCACTGGGATGGATCTATTTTATTGCCAAGCTGGCACTGCTCAAACAGGCGAGTTTGTTCGGTTAAGGCATGAAGACGATGTTACGTATAGACGAATGGACCGACTTTGAAGCCCATGATCTCACCGAGCTGGCGCTGGCGGTGAGTCATGAGGTATATGGCTCGGCCGGGCAGGGGCTGCGCGAGCTGGACTTGCTCGAGGAGTGGCTGGATGAACAGATAGCCGAGGGCACCTGCGACGAGGTGCGCCAACAACTGCTGGAGGGCTTCTACCACAGCCTTGGCTTTTACGGCGACTGGCAGGGTTATTTCTCGGCGCAGAACTGCGACATCAACCAGGTGCTGATGCAGCGCAAGGGGATCCCGGTCAGTCTCGGTATCCTCATCATCCAGCTGGGACGCAAACTCGGGCTGGATGTGGAGGGGATCTGCTTCCCCGGTCACTTCCTGGTGAGCTTTGCCGGTGGTGAGGGGGAGGTCTATGTCGATCCCTTCACCGGTGACGAGCTGACCCTGGCCCGTATCGAACTGCTGCTGCGCGGCGCCCTGGGTGATCTGGCAACCCTGACCCCGGACTATTTGCAGCCCTCCGGTCAGTGGGAGATCATCGAGCGGCTGCTCAACGTCAGCAAGGGAGCCCTGCTGCGGGAAGATCGCATGGCCGAGGCCCTGCGCTGCAGTGAACTGCTGCTGCGGATGAAACCCGGCGATCCCCTGGAGACGCGGGATCGCGGCTTCATCTACGAGCAGCTCGATTGCCCCCGCCAGGCGGCGGAAGATTTTGAATATTTCATTGAACAATGCCCGGATGATCCGGTGGCAGATGTGCTGAAGGCGCAGCTGGCCGCGCTGGATCTGACTCCCAAGCCCCTCCATTAAGGAGGCCTGGGAATTGAAACAGAAGAATATCAAGGCCGGTGTGCCCAAGCCTCTTCACTTAAGGATGCCCGAGATGGAACAGAAGAATATCAAGATCAACCAGATCGACGTCGCCAACGACAAGCCGTTCGTGCTGTTTGGTGGCATGAACGTGCTGGAATCCCGCGACATGGCGATGGCGGTGTGCGAGAAGTACGTGGAAGTGACCAGCAAGCTGGGCATTCCATTCGTGTTCAAGGCGAGCTGGGACAAGGCCAACCGCTCCTCCATCCACTCCTACCGCGGTCCGGGTCTGGAAGAGGGGATGAAGATCTTTGAGGAGCTGAAAGCGACCTTCGGCATGCCGGTCATCTCCGATCTGCACGAGCCGTGGCAGGCCAAGCCGGTGGCCGAGGTAGTGGATGTCATCCAGCTGCCCGCCTTCCTGGCGCGCCAGACCGATCTGGTGGAAGCCATGGCCCGCACCGGCAACGTCATCAACATCAAGAAGCCGCAGTTCCTCAGCCCAAGCCAGATGAAGAACATCACCGACAAGTTCGAGGAGTGCGGCAACGATCGCCTGATCCTGTGCGAGCGCGGTGCCAACTTCGGTTACGACAACCTGGTGGTGGACATGCTGGGCCTGGGCGTGATGAAGAAGAGCACCGGCGGCTACCCGGTCATCTTCGACGTGACTCACTCCCTGCAGTGCCGCGACCCTCTGGGCGCCGCATCCGGTGGCCGCCGCGAGCAGGTGACCGAGCTGGCTCGTGCCGGCATGGCGGTCGGTCTGGCGGGTCTGTTCATCGAATCCCACCCGGATCCGAAGGTGGCCCGCTGTGATGGCCCGAGCGCCCTGCCGCTGGAGAAGCTGGAAGGTTTCCTCAAGCAGATGAAGGCTATCGACGATCTGATCAAGGGTTTCGAGCCCCTCGATACCTCTGCCTGATACTGGCAATGGATAGCAAAAGGCCCCGCGATGCGGGGCCTTTTTGTTTGGCGAGTCTGGCTTGTGGCCATGAAAAACGGCCCCCGGGGACCGTTTTTGAGGGCAGGCTGTGCAGCCCGCCGTCACGACAGAGTGTGGATCACAGGCTCTGGGTGAAGGTACGGGTTACCACGTCACGCTGCTGTTCCGGGGTCAGGGCGTTGAAGCGCACTGCGTAGCCGGACACACGGATGGTCAGCTGCGGGTATTTTTCCGGGTTGGCGATGGCGTCTTCCAGGGTTTCGCGACGCAGCACGTTGACGTTCAGGTGCTGGCCACCTTCAACGGCCGGCTCGGCCTGAACCGGCAGCTCGCGGTATTCGAACTGGCCCAGCTCGGCGATCTGGACTTCCTGATCGGCAGCGAAGGCATCGCCTTTGGCGCAGATGCAGCGAGCCTGTTGCTTCTCTTCGTCCAGCAGCCAGAAAGAGTTCAGCAGAGCGGTGTTGGCGGCCTGGGTGATTTGAATGCCTTTGATCATGGTATGACTCCTCAATGGGAAGCGGATCCGACTGTAAGGAAATTACCCTGATGTAGTTAAGCTACCGCGAATGTCGATGGCTTAAAGGGGCCTTGCCTTACACCTTTACTTTGATGGGGTCATATATACCACGGTGGGATTATTACGAAAATTGATCCAAATCAATAAAATCCCACTTAGCTTGCGCCAAGTAGGATTAAATTATTGAGTTGAATCAAAAATAGGTCATTTTTCTGATTTCGTAAGATATCCAAATCATACATCTTTTATCTATTTAATCTAGTAATTTAACTACATGTTTTATCTTGTTTTTAAGATAAACGGGTAGCCGGCAGATGACTGATGGAAAGGAAATTGACGGTGAAGGAAACGGTTGCAGCGCGCGACTCCATCTGCAGCGGTTACCAGGGAGAAAACCCGATATATCCTGATCGGGTGGGCCTGTGTGTGGTGGTGTCATGTGATCGCAGGCAAGTGATGCTGTCCATTATGCCTTGTCGCGGTTGCGTCTTGCGGGCTGGCCCCCTATCCTGAGCCCTTCGCCGTATCAAGTGAGGAGTTCGGGGTGCTGACCTGGAGTGATGTGATTGGCTCGGAAAAAGAGCAGGACTATTTCAAGAGTACGCTGGCGACGGTGCGCAGTGAGCGGGAAGCGGGCAAGGTGATCTATCCACCCGCTGCCGATGTCTTCAACGCGTTCAAGCTCACCGAACTGGATCAGGTCAAGGTGGTGATCCTGGGTCAGGATCCGTACCACGGCCCCAACCAGGCCCATGGTCTCTGTTTTTCCGTGCTGCCCGGGGTGCGCACCCCGCCCTCACTGGTCAACATCTATAAAGAGATGCAGCGGGATCTGCCAGGGTTTGTCACACCGGATCACGGCTTTCTCGAATCCTGGGCCAAACAGGGGGTGCTGCTGCTCAATACCGTGCTGACGGTGCAGGCCGGCCAGGCCCACTCCCACGCACATCTGGGCTGGGAAACCTTCACCGACCGGGTGATCGAGCAGATCAATGCCAGCTGTCAGGGCGTAGTCTTCCTGCTCTGGGGCGCCCATGCCCAGAAGAAGGGGCGTTTCATCGACCGGCAGCGCCATCACGTGCTGACCGCCCCCCATCCCAGCCCGCTTTCTGCCCACCGTGGCTTCATCGGTTGTGGCCATTTTTCCGAGACCAACCGGCTGCTGGAACAGCAGGGCAAACAGCCCATCCAATGGAATTCAGTCTGCGGCTGACTTGATTGAGTGCAAAGTTTGGCCGGCAGATGACCGTATACTCAGGGAAGTGACAGTTTATTTCAGCGAAGGAGTGCCTATGTTATCCAGTCTGCACAAGGATCATCTCAACATCGCCCGGCTACTTGGGCTGCTCAAGCACAAGCTGGCAGCCATTCAGGCCGAGCAGCCCATCAGCTACTTTCTGATCCGCGATGTCATCGACTATCTGCGGGAGGTGTCTGACAAGTACCATCACCCCAAGGAAGACATGATCTACGAGTACTACCTCAAATACCGGGTCGTGGAGGGGGAGGTCGCCAATCGTCTGCAGGAGGAGCACGCCAAGCTGCTGGAGGCGGGCACCGAACTCAAGGAGATGGTGGAGATGATCCTGATGGATGCGGTGATCCCGCTCGACCAGTTCACCGGCAAGCTGGAACGTTTCGTAGCGCTGCAGGAGGCGCACATGAACTACGAGGAGGGGGTGATCTTCCCCCTGCTGCGGGACACCCTGACCGAAGATGACTGGCGTCATCTGGAGCAAAACTGGCAGAACCGTGCCATCGGTGATCCCCTGTTCGGGGCCGAGGTGAGCCAGAACTTTCAGGCGCTGGCCCAGCGTCTCTCGCTGCCTCCGGTGAGCGTGTAATAAGGCCAGATTGCACCATCAACAAATAGATAAACGGCAAAAGGCCTCCATCCGGAGGCCTTTTCATATCTGGCAAACACCCTGCAGCTTGGCCATTTCGACTACCCATGTGCTAGCCGGGGGCGTCTTTCTCGGGGCCGGATTGCGGGGGAGGGACAGGTTTGTCGATATTGGTGCGGGGTCAGGCCGAACTCCTGCTTGAAGCGGGCGGCGAAGCGACTGGGGGAGTCGTAGCCGCAGGCGAGGGCAACCTCCAGCGGGGTGAGGGATTGCTGCAGCAAGGTGAGGGCATGGCTCATGCGCACCTGGGCCAGCAGTTGGCGAAAACTGCGACCTTCACTGGCCAGCTTGCGCACCAGGGAGGCACGGCTCATGGCGAAGTGGGGAGCAACCCCCTCCAGGGTATGGTCGGCGCCGGGCTCCACGCCGAGATAGCGGGCCAGCCGCTCCCCCAGCGTCATGGTGCGGGCCGGATAGAGCAGATCGAGGGCCCGGGCGGCGTGCAGTTCGGCATAAAAGCCCTGTAGCAGCTCGGCCTGGGTTGCCTCGCTCACTCCCCGCTCGGCCATGGTGGTGACCAGCTCGAAGCAAAATGCCAGCCCGGGGGTCACCTTTACCCTGGGTTCTCGCTGCCCCTTTGGAGCCGCGGCGGTGGCCGATAGCCAGGCATCGGGCGGCGGCGCCAGCAGAGTCAGGGCATGGGAGCGAAATGTGCCCTGCTCCGGCTGGTTGACGAAGGTGAGCTGGTGGCCCGCCGGGATCAGCAGCCAGCTCCCCCTGTCAAACGTCAGGCGCCGCTCTTTCCACCACAGCTGTTTGTTCCCCTGTTTCACCCAGATGAGGGTTGGGGCATAGATGAGCACCCGGTGCAGGGGCTGCTGGCGGATCCCGAGGTAGTGCTGCTGTTGCAGCAGGGGCGTGCTCATCCGTCGGGCTCCTAGTGGGTGACGAAGGTGGCGGTCAGGGTAGCCTTGCCAAGGGCCATGGCGTTGAGCTGGTAGCCTACCATGGCGGGCGGGGTATCTGCCTTCACCTCCAGATCCTGGGGTAGGGCCCAGGCGGTGAACTGGTAGCGGTGCATGCCGTGGCCTGCGGGCGGGCAGGGGCCGCCGTAGCCCTGGCTGCCGAAGTCGGTTCTCAGCTCCAGCCCCTGCTTGAGCTTGCCGGAGGCGTTGGTCGGCAGCTCGCTCTGGCTGGCCGGCAGATTGACCACCAGCCAGTGCCACCAGCCGCTGCCGGTGGGGGCATCCGGATCATAGGCCGTGATGGCGATACTCTTGGTGCCGGCGGGCAGATCCTGCCAGCTCAGCTGGGGCGAGCGATTCTCGCCGCTGCAACCAAAGCCGTTGAAGCTGAACACCTTGTCCATCGGCTGGCCTTCGCGGATGTCGGTGCTGCTCAGGGTCATGGCGCCGGCAGGCAGGGCGGCCAGACAGAACAGGGGCAGCAAAGCGGAACGCAGGGGTAATCTCATAAGGTGACTCCTCGTGTGGTAACGGGTTCACTTTAGCCAAACAGGGATAAATGGAAGTCACGTAACGGCTCAATGAGGCGTTATCCAGGCCATTATATGAGTCGATATGTTGTTTGTGAGATTAGTGAGGGGGAAGAGAGAGATAAAAAAACCGGCATCCAGGATGCCGGTTTTTATGTGCCGAGAGGGCGGGCGACTTAGCGCAGGATCATCTCGTCACGACCCGGGCCGACGGAAACCATCGGAACAGGTACGCCGAGCAGCTCTTCGATGCGCAGCACGTACTGCTGGGCAGCCTTGGGCAGCTCTTCGAAGGTGCGGCAGCCGCTGATGTCTTCGCTCCAGCTCTCCATCTGCTCGTAGACGGGCTTGAGGGCGGCAGTTTGTGGCCAAATCGGGTTTTCGGTGTGGGCACCTTCGTAAGCCACGCAGATCTTCAGATCCGGCAGACCGGTCAGGCAGTCCAGCTTGGTCAGGGCCACTTCGGTGGCAGCCTGCAGCTCGACACCGTTTTTGGTGGCGACGGCGTCGAAGTAGCCGACGTCACGGGGACGGCCGGTGGTCGCGCCGAACTCGTTGGTGATCTTGCGGAACTCGTCCTGGTTCTCCATGGCGGTCAGCAGGGTGCCGGTACCGACGGAGGAGCTGAATGCCTTGGCCACGGCGATGACGCGCTCCGGGCGCAGACCCGGCAGGCCGCCACCGATGCCGGCGTAGGCACCGGAAACGTGGGAGGAGGTGACCCAGGGGTATTCGCCGTAGATGAGGTCACGGCCGGCGCCCAGCTGTGCTTCGAACAGCAGGGTCTTGCCTTCGGCCTGCAGGGCCTTGAGCGGCATGCTGACGTTGCAAACGGCGTCGATCCAGGAGGCGGAGACTTCCAGCAGCCAGTCGGCCATTTCCTGGGCGGTCTGGGCAAATTCGAAGTCCGGATAGAGAGCCTTCATCTGCGGCAGTTTCCAGTCCAGCATGAACTGGATGCGCTCGACCAGCACGTCCGGCTGTTTCAGCCAGCCAACCAGGATCGCTTTCTTCATGACGCGATCGCCGTAGGCGGGAGCAATGCCCTGACGGGTGGAGCCATAGGCACCGTCACCCAGACGCTGCTCTTCCAGGGTATCTTCCAGTGCGTGCAGCGGCAGGCACAGGGTGGCGCGGTCAGAGATGGCCAGCTTGGGAGTGATGCCGGAGGCTTTCACTTCGTCGAGTTCGACGGTGAGCTTCTCGGGGCTGATCACCATGCCCGGGCCGAGCACGACCAGGCAATCCGGGTTGAACACGCCACTCGGGACCTGGTGCAGCTTGAAGGTGCCAAGATCGTTGACCACGGTGTGGCCGGCGTTGTTGCCGCCCTGGAAGCGAATGCTGGCACCGGCTTGGCCTGCCAGATAATCCACGATGCGGCCCTTGCCTTCATCACCCCAGTTGGCACCTACGACTACGATAGACGACATGACTCTTTCTCCTAAGACGTTAGGCATCCATCCTAGGAGCCTGATGTGGATTAGAAAAATTAATTATCTTTATAATTCCGATAATAAAACCATATAATTGTGGCCGTTTTAGCGGCAACTGCTCACTCTGTTGCCGTGCAAAACCCCGCGAGACGGGAGTTGAGGAGTCACATGCTGGATATTCACTGGCTGCAAACCTTTGTCACTCTGGCCCGGTTGCAGCACTTTGGCCAGACCGCCACCGAGCTGCACATGACCCAGCCCAACGTCAGCCTGCACATCAAGCGGCTGGAGCAGGCGACCCGGGTACGACTCATCGAGCGCAGCCCGTTTCGCCTGACCCAGGCGGGGGAGCGACTGCTGCAAAGCGCCGAGCGCGCCATCGCCGAGTTGCAGCTGTGCCAGTCCGACCTCAATGCGCTCAATCAACTAAGCCAGGGGACGCTCGCCATCGCTGCCAGCGACATCATCTCCCGCCTGTTGCTGATTCAGCCGTTTCAGCGCTTCAAACGGGAGTTTCCCGGCATCGACCTCACCCTGTTCAACACCACTTCAGATCAGGCGGCGGAGCTGGTCAAGGCGGGCAAGGCGGATCTCGGCTTCGTGATGGCGCAAAAGCGCAGCGAGCCGCTCTTCTATACCGAGCTGCAACAGGTGACCTGGTGCGCGCTGGGTCACGGGCTGGCCCGTTGGCAGGCGCGGGCGCAGGCCGGGGTTGGGGGGGATGAGAGAAAGAGCGATCCCCTCGATGAGCCGACCCTGATCCTGCTGGGGCACGACACCCGCACCAGGGCGCTTATCGACCCCTCCCTGCCGCTGCTGGGGTTGCCCCCCTGTCGCATCATGGAAGTTGGCAGCGTGGATGCCCAGCTGGATTGGGCCGAGGCGGGGTTTGGCGTGGCCATAGTGCCCGACTTCTCGCTGCACCCCAGGCTCAACCTGACCGCTCCCGTCACCAGTCTGACCGATTTTCCCGGTACCAGCCTGGGTTACGTGGTGCGCCAGAACCAGGTGCTGTCGCGGGCCATCAAGCAGTTGCTGGTCTGGGTGGAGGAGGAGATCCAAAAACCCAACCCCTATCTGGCGCGGGAAGCCTCGCAGTGATGCGAACGTCATAAATCAAAGGGGCAGCTGCGGCTGCCCCTTTGATTTTGTTGGGTTTGCCCGTTTCAGGGCTGCGACGGCGTCGTGTCGCCGGCGGCCGCTTCCGGCACAGATTCATCTGCTGGAGTCGTCCCTTGCGCCGCGCTGGTGGTTGCTTGTTCCCTGTTATCCGGTGTGACGGCCTCTGGCGGCGTCGCTGCCGACACCGTATCTGGTGATTCGGTATTCGGGGTTGCCGCATCCGGGGTCGCCCGGGTTGGTGAGGTGTCGCTGGCGGGTTCGGTGGCAACGGCGGCGCTGGCGACATTGTCTGCGTCGGCAGGGGGTTCTGTGGTGGCCGGTTCGGGAGTATCCCTTTTCGGGGCATCCTGCAGCGAATCATCCGGCATCAGCAGTTCAGGGGCCAACGGCAGGGGCTCGGGCGCCTGATCCGACATGCCGGCATGGAGGGGCAGCTCGGTCTGCGCCTGCAGACGCTCCACTGTGATCTTGCTGAGGGCCGGGTGCAGCCGGCTGAACTGCTTGACCCGTGCCAGCAGGGTGTCGCGCACGGTGCGCACTATGGGATCCGGCAGGCTGGCCAGCGCCACCAGTTCGGCGCTCATGCCGATGTTGTTGATGGCGGTGATCTGCCCCGGATAGAGGTTGGCAGCGATGCGGCTGCGCTGGTAGTAGGGATGCTCCTTGAGCAGGCGATCGATCTGCTCCCCTTCAATGGGGATGAGGCGCACCTTGCAGCGGCCGGCCAGATCGCCGATCGCCAGGCTGGGGTGCCCGGCGACGATAAAGGCGGCATCCAGACTGCCATCGCACAACCCCTCCAGCGGATCCCGGCCCGGGGTGAGCTGATAGGCGGCAAACTGGCCGGAGTGCCACCCCATGGCGTTCATCAGGGCCTGGCTGGTAGTGGGCTCGCCGGCGCCGGGTTCACCCGGATAGACCCGCTTTCCTTCGATATCCGCCAGGGTGGTGATGCCGCTGGTGGGGCTGGCCAGCAGGGTCAGCGACTCCTGATAGAGGCGAAACAGACTGCGCAGTTTGTGGTTGGCGCCTTGTCCGCTGAAAGGTCCGGTACCGTGCAAGGCGTGGTGGAGGATATCGGACTGCACCAGCGCCAGCTGCACGTCCCCCTCTTCCAGCGCCTTCAGGTTGGCCAGAGAGCCGTGGGTACTCTGTACCGTGCAGCGATCGCCGCGCAGGGCATGGTCTGCATTGAGCACCCGACAGATGGCGCCTCCGGTGGGGTAGTAGACGCCATTGACCGGCCCTGTACCTATAGTCAGCGCCTGGCTGGTGACAGGCAGCAGGGCGCAGAGGGGGAGCAGAAGGTGACGCAAGATCCGTAAATGCATAGTTGACCGTCAACTGGGGAGTGGGATGAAAGGGATGGGCCATGCCCATCCCGCTTGCTGGGGTATCAGGCTTTGCCGCGACTCAGGATCGCTTTTTCCATTCGGGCCAGCGCCTTGGTCAGGGTGGCACGGGTACAGCCGAAGTTGAGACGCACGAACTGGCCGTCGCCAAACTGGGCGCCCGGCGAGAGTCCGACCCCGGCCTGCTCGAAGAAGGCGATGGGATCATCGAGCCCAAGGCCACTGACGTCGAGCCAGGCCAGATAGGTGGCCTGATGGTTCGCCAGGGTGACACCGGGCCAGCGGGCGACGGCCTGTTCGATCAATGCCAGGTTGGCGGCCAGATACTCGATCTGCTCGCTGAGCCACTGCTCACCGCCCTCGTAGGCGGCCTCGGCTGCCACGAAGCCCAGCAGGTTCACGTCGGCGCTGATGCCGCGCATTGCCTGCTGCAGCTTGAGGCGCAGACGGGCATTGGGCACCACGGCAAACGAACAGCACAGACCCGCGATGTTGAAGGTCTTGCTCGGGGCCATCATCACGGCCGAGCGTTCGGCGGCGTCCGGGCTGATGGCGCCGTAGGGGATGTGGCGGGCGTTTTTATCCAGCAGCAGGTCGCAGTGGATCTCATCGGAGCAGATCACCAGATTGTGGCGCGCGGCGATGGCGTCAATGGCCAACAGCTCCTCGCGGGTGAAGACGGTGCCCCCCGGGTTGTGGGGGTTGCACAGCAGCAGCAGATCGGCGGAGGGGGCCTGACGCTCCAGCTCCTCCAGATCCAGCACCCAGCGGCCCGCCTCTTCCACCATGGGCACGGTGAGCAGGGGACGGTCATTGAAACCGGGAGCCTGCAGGAAGGGGTAGTAGACCGGCTTGGGGGTGATGATGCCACGGCCATGCTGGCTCCAGGCCTTGCAGGCGAGGTTCAGTCCCGGCACCACGCCGGGCAGGAACACCAGCCACTCTGGTTGTATGGTCCAGCCGTAGCGGGTTGCCAGACGTTCGATGATGAGTTCGATCAGGCGGGGCGAGGGGCGTGAATAGCCGAAAATGCCGTGGGCGACGCGCTGGGTGAGCGCCTCGATGACGGCGGGAGGGGCGGAAAAATCGGTGTCGGCAACCCACATGGGCAGCACGTCCTGACCCTTGTACTTGTCCCATTTCAGGCTCATGGTGCCACTGCGGTCTATTTCCCGATCAAAATCAAACATGCGAACTCCTTGTGCTGGCCGGATGGGCTTTCACTCTACGGGGTCGCGGCCTTGCTCGCAAGGCGCAAGCGGCGGGAGGCCAGCCTTGAGTCGGTTGTTGATAATGGCATAAGATGACTGGCGCTATTTTGAACGGCGATAGTCGTGAATCCCTTCCTTACATTCTCCAGCCAGTGGTAATGCTATGAGCTTGTCGATAGCGGCGGTTAAGCGCCCGGATCCCGTTTCCCTCTCGTTTCTGGCCGTGACCTTCATGACCGGGGTCGCCGTCGCCCTGCAGGTGCCGACCCTGAGCCTGTTTCTGGCCGAAGAGGTGCAGGTGCGCCCGTTTTTGGTGGGGGCGTTCTACACCGTCAATGCGGTGATCGGCATCCTCATCAGCCAGTGGCTCGGCCATCGCTCCGACAACAGGGGGGATCGCAAGCAGCTGATCCTGCGCTGCTGCTTCGCCGGCGTGGCGCTCTCCTTGCTGTTTGCCTGGAACCGCAACTACTGGCTGCTGGTGAGCCTGGGGGTACTGCTCGCCAGTCTGGCCGCCACCGCCAGTCCCCAGTTGTTTGCCCTGGCGCGGGAGTATTCCGACAGCCGCAACAAGCGGGCCGACATGTTCAGCTCGGTGATGCGGGCCCAGTTTTCCCTGGCCTGGGTGATAGGGCCGCCCATCGCCTTTGCCCTGGCCATCGGCTATGGCTTTGAACTGATGTACCTCGCCTCCGCCCTGGCCTATCTGCTCTGTGCCCTGGTGGTGTGGCGCTGGCTCCCCTCACTGCCCCTGCCTGCCGCGAGCAGTGACCAGGAGCGGGTGAGCAGCTGGCGGGATCCGGCGGTGCGCGCACTCTTCATCGCCTCCACCCTGATGTGGACCTGCAACAGCATGTACCTCATCAACATGCCGCTCTACATCACCCGGGAGCTGGGGCTGGACGAGAAACTGGCCGGCATCCTGATGGGCACGGCGGCGGCGCTCGAAATTCCCTTCATGCTGCTGGCGGGTTACTACACGACGCGGCTGGGCAAGCGCCCCATGATGCTGCTGGCGGTAATGGCTGGCGTCGCTTTTTACGGTGGACTGGTGACCCTGTCCGGTCAGTACGCCCTGATTTCGCTGCAGCTGTTCAACGCCATCTTTATCGGGATCGTCGCCGGGATCGGTATGTCCTACTTTCAGGATCTGATGCCGGGGCGGGCGGGGGTGGCGACTACCCTGTTTGCCAACAGCATACGGACCGGCTCCATCATGGCGGGGGCCATCGCCGGTACGGTGGCGGAGCTGTGGGGTTTTCACGCCGTCTTCATGGTGGCGCTGGGATTGGCGCTGACGGCGCTCGCCGCCTGCTGGCGGGTACCCGAGGTCTGAGGCTTCAGCCCTCTTGCCGGGCGTCGCTCTGGTATTCACTGCGCAGGCAGCGCAGCAGCAACTCGGTGGCGGGGCCCAGGGAGTCGGGAGAGAGGGTCAGCAGATAAGTATAAAGATGGCGCTCGCCGCCATTTTCCAGATCCAGCTGTACCAGGGATCCTTCGCTTAGTTCGCGTTCCACCAGATGGCGCGGCAGCCAGGCATAGCCCAATCCCTGATGCAGCATGGCGATCACCTCGTGGTAGTGGGTTGCATTCCAGCCGGTATCGTCTGCATCGTTCCAGTCCACCGAGCGGTGAATGGGCGGATGCAGGCTGATCCGGTTATGACCGGTCAGGGCATCGTTGCCCAGTGGTTGTGGCAGCGTGGCCAGGGGGTGATGGGCGGCGCACAGAGGTAGCAGGCAGATCTCATCGAGCAGCAGACCGGTGCGATCGCCGGGCAGGTGCTCTGAAATCATCAGATCGCCGGGTTGCAACGCATTGAAGTGACAGTGAATACGCTCATGCAGGTTGACGCGGCAGCCGCGGCTGCGGGGGTAGAAGTGGGCCAGTGCCCGGTAGAGCCGCTCCCTTGGCTGCAGCGCCGAGACGTAGAGGTTGATCTGCGGCTCCCACTGGCGCTCCAGGTTGTTGGCCAGGTTCTCCAGCTCCTCCACCTGCTGGCTCAGCTGGCGGGCACGCTTGAGGAAGATCTCCCCCGCCGCGGTCAGCACCGCCTTGCGCCCGCGCACCTCCAGCAAGGGCACCCCCAGACTCTGTTGCAGCTTGGCGACTGCATGGTTGAGGGAGGACTGGCTCTTGTTCAGGGCTTCTGCGGCCTGGGCGTAACCACCACAATCGACCACTGCCTGAAAGATCCGCCATTGCTCAAAGGTGCTTTTGGGACGAAACATAGTTCAACCTGGTTGGGATGGAGTTGCCGGGGAAATCACACAGGGGGCCGTGACCCCCTATGGAATTTAACCCCTGCAACAAGTATGGCTCCGGATATTGTATTGATTTATTTGGGTTGGGCCACGAAGGTCTGGCCGGTTTGACCACGACTGTCCGGCCCCATCAGATAGAGATAGAGCGGCATCAGGTCGGCCGGGGTCTTGAGGGTCTGCGGATCTTCCGCCGGGAAGGCGCTGGCTCGCATCCGGGTGCGGGTGCCACCCGGGTTGAGGCTGTTGACCCGCACCTGGGTGTTCTCCAGCTCGTCCGCCAGCACTTCCATCATGCCCTCGACGGCGAACTTGGAGATAGCGTAGGTGCCCCAGTAGGCTCGTCCCTTGCGCCCCACGCTGGAGGAGGTGTAGACGATGGAGGCATCGCCGTGCTCCTTGGCGGTCTGGCGAATGAGGGGCAGCAGCGCCTGGGTCAGCAGGAATTCGGATTTGACGTTGACCTGCATCACCTCGTCCCACTCCTTCTCCTGGATGTGTTCGAACGGTGACAGGGTTCCCAGCAGGCCGGCGTTGAACAGCACGCCATCGAGGCGACCAAACTGCTGGGCAAAGGTCTCGGCCATGCCGCGATAGTGGGCGGCGGTGGCCCCTTTCAGATCCACCGGAACGATGGCGGGCAGGGGATAACCGGCGGCTTCAATCTGGTCATACACGGCCTCGAGCTTGGCGCTGGTGCGGCCGAGCAGGATCACGGTGGCGCCGTGAGCGGCGTAGGTGAGGGCCGCCTCGCGGCCGATCCCGTCTCCGGCACCGGTGACCAGAATGACCCTGTCCTTGAGCAGATCGCGGGGTGCCTGATAATCGAGCATGACAACTCCTGTTAACAAATTCTGGGCATAAGTGCATGGCAATCGGGGGCAAGTGTACTGATCCGGGCGCCTGTTTGGCCAGTCGATGACAAGAAAAATGTGAAGAAAATAGAGAGGTTGTGTTGGTCAAGTTGGTTTTTTGACGCGCTGGCCCAGAGTTTTTGCGCCGCTCCCGCAAACTCCCTAGAATGTGACAAAACCGATCCCTTCTGGAGTCCACAGTGACATTTTTGACCGAATATGGCCTGTTTCTGGCCAAGACAGTGACCTTCTTGCTGGCCATCGGTGCCATCATCCTGATGATCGTTGCCAGCCGTCAGCCCAAGGCGCGTAAGGGGGAGCTGGAGGTGACCGATCTCTCCGCCGAGCTGGAGCGTGGGCGTTTTCAGCTCAAGAGCGCCCTGGCCGGCAAGGCGGAGCGCAAGTTGCTGGAGAAGCAGCAGAAAGAGGAGCAGAAGCAGCGCGCCAAGGCTGGCGATGAGCGTAGCCGTCTGTTTGTGCTCGATTTCCATGGCAGCATGGATGCCAAGGAGGTCGCCTCCCTGCGCGAAGAGGTGAGCGCCGTGATAGGTGTGGCCCAGCCCGGTGACGAGGTGTTGCTGCGACTCGAGTCCGGTGGTGGCGTGGTGCACGGGTATGGCCTTGCGGCCTCCCAGTTGCAGCGTCTGCGCGACAAGGGCATCAAGCTCACCGTGGCCATCGACAAGGTGGCAGCGAGTGGCGGCTACATGATGGCTTGCGTGGCGGATCAGATCCTGGCTGCTCCCTTTGCCATCGTTGGTTCCATCGGGGTGATCGCCCAGATGCCGAACTTCAACAAGCTGCTGAAAAAGCACGATATCGAATTCGAGATGCACACTGCGGGTCAATACAAGCGCACCATCACCATGTTCGGTGAGAATGACGATCTGGGGCGCGAGAAGTTTCGTGAGGAGCTGGCCGCCATCCACGAGCGCTTCAAGGCGTTCGTGGCCGAGCACAGACCCGCGCTCGAGATCGACAAGGTCACCACGGGCGAGCACTGGCTAGCGAGCCAGGCCAAGGGGCTGGGACTGGTGGATTCCCTCTGCACCAGCGATGACTATCTGCTGGCGCAGGCCGGTCACCACAAGGTGGTGGGCATTCGCTATCGCAAGCCCAAGAGCCTGACCCAGAAACTGGGTCAGCAAGGCGCGCAGGCGCTGGAAGCGGGCCTCGGCCGCCTCTGGCAGCAGAGTCCCTGGCGCTAGCTCGGGTGCTTTGCGTGTGCGTCTGAGGGACGGACACGCGGGCCAACCAGCAGGCCAGTCGGAGAGATCCGGCTGGCCTCTCTTTTTATTGAGGGAAAGCTGGGAATGAAGTTGCCTCCATTGAATCCCCTTGCTACAACTGAACGCTTTCCCCTCTTCATCGTTGCCCCCGTGGGGCAGGGAGCATAGGCCATGCAATGGAGCACCTTCAGGCAATTTACCCCTCTGGTCTGGATCGTCATCCTGGGTACCTTCATGGTGCGTACCAGCTACTACATGGTGTGGCCGTTTCTCTCCATCCTGCTCTATCGGGACTATGGGTTGTCGGCCACCCTGATAGGTTTGCTGCTGGGGGGCTCGATGGCGCTTTCGACCCTGGTCAGCTTCTACGGCGGCTGGCTGTCGGATCGCTTCGGGCGGCGCAACATTTTACTGGCGGGCTGTCTGGTGGCGATGCTCTGCTTCGGGCTGCTCGGCTTCTCCCACGCCGTCTTCTGGCTCGGCGTCGGGGTGATGGGCAGTGGCCTGGCATCAGGGCTCATCGATGCCCCCGGCAAGGCGCTGATGGCCGACAGTCTGGCGTCGGCCAAGGCGCGGGAGCTGGCGCTGCATCTGCGCTACTTCCTGCTCAACCTGGGGGCGGCACTGGGGCCGCTCCTGGGGGTGACCCTCGGCATCAATGCCCAGCAGGAGACCTTCGTGGTGCTGTCGCTGAGTTATCTGCTGCTGGGGCTGGCCTTTGTCTGGGGGTTTCGTCAGGTGGCCGCCACCGGCAAGTGCAGCATGGGCGGCCCGGGTCTGCGCGATGCCATCAGGGTATTGTTGGCGGATCGGGCCTTCCTGCTGCTGGTGATGGTCAACCTCCTGATGGTGCTCATCTATTCCCAATACCACTCGCCACTGGTGCAGTATCTCACCCGCGCCGGCATGCCCGAGGTGGCGGAACTGGTGGCCCTGCTGGTGACCACCAATGCCTTGACTGTGGTGCTTCTGCAGTTTCCGCTGTTGCGGCTGCTCTCCCGCTGGCCAGTGCGGGTTCGGTTGCATATCGGTATGGCCCTGTTTCTGGCCGCCCAGCTGCTGTTTGCCATGGGGGATCCCCTGGTGCGCAGCCACTGGTTTGCGGCCGTGCTGCTACTCAGTCTCGGTGAAACCATCCTCTTTCCGCTGCTCAACGTGCTGATCGATCAGATGGCGCCCGGCCACCTCAAGGGGAGCTACTTCGGGGCCAGTGCCCTGGCGGGGTTGGGCGGTGCGGCGGGAGCCTTGCTGGGGGGCTGGATCATCGAGCGGTGGAGCGGGCAGTGGCTCTACCTGCTGATGACCCTGCTCTGTGTCGTGACCTTCATGCTCTATGAATGGGGAGCCAGGTTGCAGGGGCGCAGGCCGTCGTCCCCCGTGCTGGAGCAGGGTTAAGAGATCAGTGGGTGTTGCCCGGGGTGACCTCCTTGAGCGCCTTCTTGGCGGCATACATGCGTTCGTCGGCAAGGCGGATGAGACTCAGGCCATCGTCGTAGCGCTCCGGACCTGTCTGCACTATGCCGATGCTGAGGGTGATGTCTTCCAGCTGTTCCTTGAGAGTCTTGGTGAGCCGCTTGAGGTAGATGTCGCGGGCCTGTGATTCGCTGCAGTTGGGCAGGATCAGGCAGAATTCGTCCCCGCCATAGCGAAAACAGCTGTCTTCGGTGCGAGAGACTTTGCGAATGCAGTTGCCCACGACCCGCAGGATCTCGTCCCCCCGCTGGTGCCCCTCCGTGTCATTGATTTGCTTGAAGTTGTCTATATCGAGATAGGCGATGGCCACGGGCTCGGCCCGGCGCTGGCAGGTGCGCAGGGTCAGTAGCAAGCGCTCCTGCAGATGGCGCACATTGAGCAATCCGGTCAAGGCATCGGTGCGATTGAGCTCCTCCAGCTGCTGGGTACGCTCGCGCACCTTCTCCTCCAGTAGTCTGGCGTAGTTGTCCGATTTCTCCTTGGAGGATTCGATCTCCGATACCAGGCTGCGGATATAGGTCTCGAATACCAGAGTGATGTCGAACAGAAACAACTTGTCGAGAGCGGTCAGCATGGCGACGCGATCCGCCTCTTCGCTTATCTGGTCGAAGATGTCTTCAATGAGCAGCGCCTTGAGGGTGTTGATGGCGGCAAGGTAGAGCTTGGGTTCCACCCCTATCCGCTTGTGTACCAGTCCGATCCGCAGCCGGTTGTTGACGTACTCCAGATCGTAGAGGCCGCTGAACAGGTCGAGGATGTAGCGGCGCTGGGCCGTGCGCAGCCGGGTCAGGGTATCGGCGTCGCCGATCAGCAGGGCAATCTCGGTGATGGCAGTTTGTTGCTGGTAGAACTGATCCACCAGGGTATCGATACGGGGTTCTATATTGCCGTGATAGCTGCCGAGCAGGTTGGCATCCCGTTCGGTGAACAGCAACAGCGCTTTGCGATGGGCAATTTCGAATTCGGTGATGCGCATCTGTTCGAGCAGGGTCTGTTCGGTTGGATTCATTGTTGTCCTCTGTCCATGGCGACGCCGTCGTCCGGCGGGGAATGCGGTGCAGATAAAGCTGTGATGGCAATTGATATTGTAGTCAGTTGAATGAGAAGGGGCCTTAATGACCCCCAAACTATGAGGGCCATGGTGTGGACTATGAGTCGATGGAGGATAAAAAGTAATTAAAAACAGAGCATTAGAAAGTAAGGACCTTGTCGGCGGCGAGCGTCCACTGGGCCAGCATCGGCAGGGTGCCCACCTCGATCCCTTCGATGAGCGGCAGCGCCGTAATGCCGCGCGCATCGGTACAGGTTTTGCACAGCCGTATAATCACCCCCTGGGCCAGCAGGATCTCCAGCATCTGGCGCAGATTGTACCCCTCGGCCGGGGCCTGACCCGCGAGGGCTGCGCTCACCGCATCCGACATCAGAAACAGTTTCAATGTGGCGCCACCCTGTTCATTGAGGGCGATGACCAGTCGCAGGGCATTGAACAGGGATTCACTGCCGTAGGGGGCACCGTTGGCGATTACGACAATATCTTGCTTCATAACAGACTCCAGTTCTTAAAGAGCGACATTGTAGAACCTACGGGAGAGGGATGGCGTGACTCAGTACAACTTCTGTCGCACCTGTTTCCCGTCGTCTTGACCCGGCCCCGGATCGAGGTTTTTATGGGCAGCTCGAAAAGCAGATATAACCGGGTGGATCCTGATGTGGAAGATGATAGGTGCGAGCCTGCTGTTGCTGGCGGGCCAGGCCTATGGCAGCCAGGCTGTCGGCTGCAAGGCTCGTTTGAAGGCGGTCGATGAACAACTGGTTGAGGCTAAAGCTCAAAAAAATGGCGACAGAGTAGCTGGGCTGGAGCGGGCAAAACGCAATATTCAGGCCTACTGTAGCGACGAAGGGCTTTACCGGGAGCAGCAACAACGGGTGGCAAAGATGCAGCAAGAGGTGGATGCGTATCTGAGTGAATTGCAACAGGCGCGTGTTGCCGGCAGACCTGACAGGGTAGCCGACAAGCAGGGTAAGCTCGATGCCTCCCAGCTTCGCCTGCTGGAGGCTGAACGCGAGCTGCTGGCGCTGCAGCAGCTGATTGGAAAGTCCTGAGCAGTAGCCGAAAGACACAATGAACAAGGCCGGGATATCCCCGGCCTTGTTGCATTCTATTGCCTGTGCATCCGCACAAACTTTTCTATCAGCTGATCTTCGGTCTCCACATGGGCGGGGTCCCGGATGATGCAGTCCGTGAATTGCAGACGCTGATGAAGGCGTTACTGCCGGTGCATCCGCACGAACTTCTCCATCAACTGATCTTCGGTTTCCACATGAGCTGGATCCCAGATGATGCAGTCGATAGGGCAGACGCTGATGCAGGTCGGCTTCTCGTAGTGACCGACGCACTCGGTGCAGCGACTGGGGTCGATCTCGTAGATCTCCTCACCCAGGCTGATGGCCTGGTTCGGACACTCGGGATCGCACATGTCACAGTTGATGCACTTGTCGGTGATGAGCAGGGACATCTCAGGCGGCCGAGTGGGGCTGACGGGTGTCCTCGCGCTCGCCGAGGTTGCGCAGCAGGATGCCGTAGTTCACGTCCACTTCCTTCGGTACCGGCACGTAGACCACGTGGCCGTTGCCCGGCGCTGTGTCGATAAGCTCGCCCTTGCGGTTCTGCATCTGCTCCAGATTGAAGCTGAGGTTGCCCTGCGGGGTCATCAGCTCCAGGCTGTTGCCCACCAGGAACTTGTTCTTCACCTCGACTTCCACCATGTCGCCGTTGCGACCGGTGATCTCGCCGACGAACTGCTGGGTGTCGGAGACGGAGTAGCCGTAGTCGTAGTTCTGGTATTCGCTGTGGTTGTGACGGCGCAGGAAGCCCTCGGTGTAGCCACGGTGGGCCAGGTTTTCCAGGGTGCCCATCAGGCTGCGGTCAAACGGCCGGCCAGCTACCGCATCGTCGATGGCCTTGCGATAGACCTGGGCGGTGCGCGCGCAGTAGTAGAAGGACTTGGTACGGCCTTCGATTTTCAGCGAATGGACGCCCATCCTGGTCAGGCGCTCAACGTGCTCGACGGCGCGCAGATCCTTGGAGTTCATGATGTAGGTGCCGTGCTCGTCCTCGAACGCGCTCATGTACTCGCCCGGGCGGTTGGACTCCTCCAGCAGCACCAGCGCATCGCTCGGCTTGCCCATCCCCAGAGTCGGATCAACCTTCTGCACGGCGATCGGCTCCTGGCGGTGGACGATCTGGCCCACCTCGTCTTCCTTGCCCTCGTGCACCTTGTACTCCCAGCGGCAGGAGTTGGTGCAGGTGCCCTGGTTGGGGTCGCGCTTGTTGATATAGCCCGAGAGCAGGCAGCGGCCGGAGTAGGCCATGCAGAGGGCGCCGTGGACGAACACCTCGAGCTCCATCTCAGGCACCTGCATGCGGATCTCCTCGATCTCGTCCAGCGACAGCTCGCGAGAGAGGATGGCACGAGTCAGGCCCATCTGATGCCAGAACTTGACCGTGGCCCAGTTGACCGCGTTGGCCTGCACCGAGAGGTGAATGGGCATGTCCGGGAAGGCTTCACGCATCATCATGATGAGACCGGGGTCGGACATGATCAGCGCATCCGGGTTCATCTCCACCACGGGGCGCATGTCGCGGATGAAGGTCTTGAGCTTGGAGTTGTGGGGCTGGATGTTGGCCACCACGTAGAACTGCTTGCCGAGGGCATGGGCCTCGTTGATGCCGAGCTGCAGGTTCTCGTGATCGAATTCGTTGTTGCGTACCCGCAGGCTGTAGCGGGGCTGGCCGGCATAGACGGCATCGGCGCCATAGGCGTAGGCATAACGCATGTTCTTGAGGGAACCTGCGGGGGAGAGCAATTCTGGTTTAAACATGTCGGACTCTTATATCTGATTGCAAATCAGGACGGCGCCACCTGATGGCGTCGTATGGGTTGAGCGGGGCTCGAGCAGCTTCTCGATGCACCACGACCCGGCGGTGTCTCCATGCTGCACGTTCACAGGGGAGGCACCGGATACACGGGGTGCGAGATTGTACTCGTCCCTACGTCATCATGCAATTTAGCAGGGGACGCCGGGAAGGCGCGAGCTGGCATGCTTGCCGCGTTCTGGGGATAGATCCTGGGGGCAGATCAGTGAGCGAGGTGCACTCGGGGAAAGTGGCTGTTCATGAAGTGGCGGGGGACGCGGCCATTGCCGGCCTTGGCCAACCATTCCCAGTTCAGCTTCGGGGAGCCCGCCTTGAAGCGCTGGTAGGCAACCCCCTGATGCACCGTCAGGAACAGGGTGGTAGGCAACCCCAGCTTGTTGCTGTAACGCACCATCAGATCCCCCTGATAGCGGCTGACCCTGAGCTTGAGTGCCTGCAATGTGAGTCCGTTGGCATGACCATCCTGGTCCCAGACTTCAAACATGATATGAAGACTCCAATGAAGATGTATCCACGATGCGCAATAGCCAGGGTTTTGACAAGTGTCAGATCTGACAGCAAGCAGAGGATAGGCGAGGAGCCAAAAGGCGAAAACCCGGCGCAGGGCCGGGTTTTCTTGAATGATGGTGGAGGGAGAAGGATTCGAACCTTCGAAGGCAGAGCCGTCAGATTTACAGTCTGATCCCTTTGGCCGCTCGGGAACCCCTCCACAGGGGCACTACACAAATTGTTCAGGAAGATGGTGGAGGGAGAAGGATTCGAACCTTCGAAGGCAGAGCCGTCAGATTTACAGTCTGATCCCTTTGGCCGCTCGGGAACCCCTCCACGGGGTATTTTCCTGATTGTTGCACTTGAATGGTGGAGGGAGAAGGATTCGAACCTTCGAAGGCAGAGCCGTCAGATTTACAGTCTGATCCCTTTGGCCGCTCGGGAACCCCTCCCCAAGTGCGAGGCGCATACTAACAGATCCTTGGGCTTTGTGAACCCCTTGTGCACCCTTCTGGCGGTAAAAAGTGACTGTTCGCCGATTTTTTGATACATCCCGCTCAAATTTCATGCTTATCAGCAAGTTGTGTGCTGTTTTTCTGCACAATGCGCATCGGTTACCTGTTCTGCGGGAATGAAAAACAGCATAAAAAAACAAGGCCGCCCTTAATCGGCGGCCTTGTGCTGCGAGGCAGGCTCAGCGCTGGAACGGGTAGACGGAGCCGAGTTTGAGGATCTGGGTCAGCTCGTCCAGTGCATTGCGGGACTCCAGCACCAGGGCCGGATCCCGCAGATCGTCCAGGGTCAGGCGATCGCGATAGTGACGCTCCACCCAGGCGTCCAGACGGGCGAACTGGGTATCGTTGATGAGACAGGCCGGATTGACGGCGGCCAGTTCCTCGTCATTCATGGCGACCCGCAGTCGCAGGCAGGCGGGTCCGCCGCCGTTGCGCATGCTCTGCTTCACATCCATGTAGTGCACCTGCTTGATCGGGGTGCCCTGGGTCAGCAGCTTGTCCAGATAGACTGACACCGCCGGGTTGTCGCGACACTCGGTGGGAGCGATGATGGCCATTTCACCCGAGGGCAGGGTCAGGATCTGGGTGTTGAACAGATAGGATTTAACCGCATCCAGAACCGAAACTTCCGCAGTCGGCACCTCGATGAAGTGCAGCTCTCCCTCGCCAAACTTGGTGCGCACCTCGGCCAGCGCCGATTCGGTATTGAGGAACGCCTGCTGGTGGAAGAAGAGCACGTTCTGGTTGCCCACCGCGATCACGTCGTTGTGGAACACCCCCTGATCGATCACATCCGGGTTTTGCTGGATGAACACCACGCTCTCGTCACCAAGGCCATGGAGGCGGGCGATGGCCTGGCTCGCTTCCAGGGTCTGACGGGCCGGGTAGCGCTTGGGCGCGGGGTGGGAGAGATCAAAGGCGCTGCGACCGTAGACGAACAGCTCGACCCCCGCCTCGCCATAGGCGCGGCACAACCGGGTGTGGTTGGCGGCCCCTTCATCGCCGAAGTGATCGTTTTCCGGCAGGTGGAGGTGGTGGCTGAAGTGGCGCTCGTTGTTGAACACGGCGCGCAGGATCCGGCCGGTAACCTCGGGCTCCAGGGAACGGTGGAATTTGTTGGTCAGGTTGGCAGGGGTGAAGTGGATGCGGCCATCCTGGGTGTCGGCACTCGGTGATACGGTGGCGGCGTTGGCCGTCCACATGCTGGAGGCCGAATAGCAGGCCGCCAGTACGGCAGGGGCCTGTTTGGCAGCCTGTTCCAGCACTCTGGCATCGTTGCCGGTAAAACCTAGGCGGCGCAGGGTGGCGAGATCCGGCCGCTCCTGCGGGGCCAGCACCCCCTGGGTCATGCCAAGTTCGGTCAATGCCTTCATCTTGCGCAGCCCTTGCTTGGCCGCCTCCTTGGGATTGGAGGCTTCCTGGGCATTGCTTTGGGAGGCGACGTTGCCGTAGGAGAGGCCGGCGTAGTTGTGGGTCGGGCCGACCAGACCGTCGAAATTGACCTCGAAGTGCTTCATTGAGTACATCCTTTCGATTTTTATGATGGGTAGCGGTTCCTTCCGCGCGCAATGCGTCGGGGTGGGGCCATTATAAAGAGATTTTATGTTTTTGTAACAACCCGATAACCATCCTCTGTTTTTATGTCGTTTCAGATATAAAAAGAGGAGCGGTATGGCAGAAAATTGAAAAAGCGGTTGCGTCTGGCCCGCACCCTTCGCATTAATAAATAAAGAAGCATGGTAGTTCGGGCTGGTCTGGCAAATTTGTTCACAAGATTGCTTTTTCTCGTCAAATCTCTTATACAGCCCCACAAAACCGCACACCAACCCCGTCGGGTGCAATGAGGATAATAGTTACAGCATGGGCAAATCACTGGTCATAGTGGAGTCTCCGGCCAAGGCCAAGACGATCAACAAATATCTGGGCAAGGACTACGTGGTGAAATCCAGCGTCGGTCATGTTCGCGATCTGCCTACCAGCGGCAGTGCCAGCACCGAGCCCAAGAAACCTGTCATTCGCGGCATCAAGTTGAGTGAATCCGAGAAGGCGGCCAAGGAGCGCAAGGCCCTGTTCGCCCGTATGGGTATCAATCCGACCGCGGGCTGGCAGGCCAACTACCAGATTTTGCCCGGCAAGGAGAAGGTGGTCAGCGAGTTGCAGAGTCTGGCCGAGAAAGCCGACACCATCTATCTCGCAACCGACTTGGATAGAGAGGGGGAAGCGATCGCCTGGCACCTGCGCGAGATCATCGGTGGCGATGACAGCCGCTACAAGCGCGTGGTGTTCAACGAGATCACCAAGAGCGCCATCCAGGAGGCCTTTGCCCAGCCGTCCGAGCTCAACATCGATCGCGTCAACGCCCAGCAGGCCCGTCGTTTCCTCGACCGGGTAGTGGGTTACATGGTCTCTCCGCTCTTGTGGAAGAAGCTTGCCCGCGGCCTCTCCGCCGGCCGGGTGCAGTCGGTCGCGGTGCGTCTCATTGTCGATAAAGAGCGCGAGATCAAGGCCTTCGTACCGGTCGAATTCTGGGATCTGAACGCCGATCTGCTGACCGGTGATAAAGCCGATCTACGGATGGAAGTGGTCAGCCGCAATGGCGCCGACTTCAAGCCGGTGACCCAGGCCGAGACCTTCGCCGCCGTGGCCGCCCTGGAAGGGGTCGACTACAAGGTGGTGAACCGGGAAGACAAGCCGACCGGCTCCAAGCCGTCCGCTCCCTTCATCACCTCCACCCTGCAGCAGGCGGCCTCCACCCGTCTGAGCTTCGGGGTGAAGAAGACCATGATGATGGCCCAGCGTCTCTATGAGGCGGGTTACATCACCTATATGCGTACTGACTCCACCAACCTCAGCAAAGAGGCGGTCGACGCGGTGCGTGAATACATCGGCGAGCAGTATGGCGCAGCCTATCTGCCGGCCGAGCCGAATCTGTACGGCGCCAAGGCCAATGCCCAGGAAGCCCACGAGGCGATCCGTCCCTCCAGCGTGCAGGTGACTGCCGAGATGCTGGAAGGGATGGAGCCGGACGCCATGCGCCTCTACGACCTCATCTGGCGCCAGTTTGTGGCCTGCCAGATGACACCGGCCCAGTACGACTCCTCGACCCTGACCGTCAAGGCGGGCGAGTTCGAGCTCAAGGCCCGTGGTCGCACCCTGCGCTTCGCCGGTTGGACCAAGGCACTGCCCCCCATGGGCCGCAAGGGTGAAGACAGCCAGCTGCCGGCGGTAACCGTGGGCGAGGTGCTGAAACTGGTCAAGCTGGATCCGCGCCAGCACTTCACCAAGCCGCCCGCGCGCTTTACCGAAGCGGCGCTGGTGCGCGAGCTGGAGAAGCGCGGCATCGGCCGTCCTTCCACTTACGCTTCCATCATCTCCACCATCGTCGATCGCGGTTATGTGCGGGTCGAGAGCCGCCGTTTCTTCGCCGAGAAGATGGGGGAAATCGTCACCGACCGTCTGGTTGAGAACTTCGTCGAGCTGATGAACTACGAGTTCACTGCCAAGATGGAAGACAAGCTCGATGGCATCGCCGAAGGGAGCCTGGAGTGGAAGAAGGTGCTGGATGCCTTCTACGCCGAATTTACCCAGGAGCTGGCGCAGGCTGACAAGGCACCGGAAGAGGGGGGCATGCGTGCCAACCAGATGGTGCTGACCGACATCGATTGCCCGGATTGCGGTCGCAAGATGGGCATTCGCACCGCCACCACCGGCGTCTTCCTCGGCTGCTCCGGTTATGCCCTGCCGCCCAAAGAGCGCTGCAAGAAGACCATCAACTTGGTCTCCGCCGACGAGTTCGTCTCCGCTACCGATGGTGACGAGGCCGAAACCGATGCCCTGCGCGCCAAGCACCGCTGCGGCGTTTGCGGCACTGCCATGGATGCCTACATCATCGACGACAGCCGCAAGCTGCACGTCTGTGGCCGTAACCCGGATTGCGACGGCTACGAAATAGAGAAGGGCCAGTTCAAGCTCAAGGGCTATGAAGGGCCGAGCATCGAGTGTGATCGCTGTGGTTCCGAGATGCAGCTCAAGAACGGCCGCTTTGGCAAGTACATGGGCTGCACCAACGAGACCTGCAAGAATACTCGCAAGATCCTGAAAAATGGCGATATCGCACCGCCGAAAGAGGATCCGGTGCCGCTGCCCGAGCTGAAATGCACCCAGTCCGACGCCCACTTCGTGCTGCGTGACGGGGCGGCCGGTCTGTTCCTGGCGGCCAGCAACTTCCCCAAATCCCGCGAAACCCGCGCGCCCTTGGTGGAAGAGCTCAAGCGCTTCAAGGATCGCATCTCGGCCAAGCACAAGTACCTGGCTGAAGCACCGCAGACCGACCCGGACGGCAACCCCGCTATCGTGCGCTTCAGTCGCAAGACCAAGGAGCAGTACGTGATGAGCGAGGTCAACGGCAAGGCGACAGGCTGGACCGCCCACTACGACAACGGCACCTGGCAACAGAGCTTGCCAAAAGCTAAGAAAGCCTGATGAGCAAGAGGCCCCGATACGGGGCCTCTTTGTTTATTGGAGGCGATATACTGAGAGCCGGCTGCAAGGAGTGCAGCGTTGGAACAAGGAGGTTGTGATGGAGATTAGCGAGATCCGTCCGGGCATGAATTATCTGACCCGGGAAGGGACAGCTTATGTGCTGGAAGTGGACAGGCAGAGCCTGCTGGTGCTGGTGCAGCGCGAGGATGAAACCATTCCGGTGCAGGTGCGCAGCGATGCCATCCTGGCCCTGCTGGAGTAGTGTCGCCCCGTCGTCTCGTCAAAACGGTAACAGAAAGAGCAGCTCGGCGAGATCGGGCTGCCACTGCCACTCCCGCATCCTGACTCGCCCGCCTATCACCACGACTCCCTCCTCTTGCAGGCGCCCGGTCTGCTCTGCAAATCCGTTAGATCCTTTTGGCAGCGAAATGGTGCCGCCGGCCCCTATCACCCTGTGCCAGGGCAACACCTTGTCGGTTTCCCGCAGCACCTTGCCCACCAACCTGGCGCGCCCTGGCAGGCCGGCCAGATCGGCGACCTGACCGTAGCTCGCCACCTTTCCCGGCGGGATCAGGGCGATGATGGCCTCGATACGGGCGACCTTGTTGGTAGGCAAAGTGGCGGTCATGGACATGGTGTCAGGTTCCAAAAAAGCAGAAGCGCCATTGTGGCGCTTCTGCTGCTTGCCTGACAAGCCGCTCAACCAAAGGTCTGGCTGATCCGCTTGAGCTGCTTGGCCCGTTCCAGCAGTTGCTGGCTCGATGCGTCCACGCACTGGATCTGCTCGCTATTGGCCCGGGAGTACTGGGAGATCTGGTTGATGCTGCGGCTGATATCTTCCGCCACCGCCTGCTGCTGCTCGGCGGCGGCGGCGATCTGGGCCGAAAACTCCGATACCTGCTCAATTTCATCAAGTACGTCGTGCAGGCTGCTGGAGCCCTGGCGGGTCATTTCGGCACAGCGCCGGGTCTGTTCCAGATTGCTCTGCATCATGACTTTCCACTGTCCCAGGGTTTGCTGGATCTGGGTGATGCTGCCCTGGATCTGCTCGGTCGCCTTGTGAGTGCGGGTCGAGAGGGTGCGTACCTCGTCGGCAACCACCGCAAACCCGCGCCCCTGCTCGCCGGCGCGTGCCGCCTCGATGGCGGCGTTGAGGGCCAGCAGATTGGTCTGATCGGCGATGCCCTGGATCTCCACCATCACGGTACCGATCCGCTCAGACTCGCTGGCCAGCTCCACGGCGGAGTGGAAGGCCTGCTCGGCCTGGCGAGTGAGCTGTTCTATCTGCTGTTCGGTCTGGCCGAGCTGTCGATCGGTATCCATGCAGTGGTTGCGGGCCTCGCTCACCTGCTGATTGGTATCCTGGATGTTGCGGGCGATCTCTTGGGCTGTGCTGGCCATCTCGGTCATGGCGGTGGCCATCTGCTGGGTCTGGGCATCCTGCTCCGTAATGTCGTGATAGGCCTGGTGGGAGGCCTGTTGCAGGTTGGTTGCCAGGGTTTGCAGCGGATGGGTGGCATCATTGACCCGCCCCAGCACGGTCCGGATGCGGGCCTGCCACATCTTGAGGTGGAAGTCGGCGATGGCGCCGGGTTTGTCCCCCGAATAGATGAGCCGGGTCAGGCTGTCATATTCGTGCTCCAGCTGACGCAGGTAGCGGGGCAGGGCGAACAGCTCGCGCCAGTAGGCGACGGAGAGGAGCAGCAGGGGCAACAACATCCACAAAGCACCCAGCCAGCCCTGCCAGTGGACGGCCGCCGCCAGGATGGCCAGCAGCAGGGCGGGCACCAGCAGATGACGCACCTTGGTCAGCGGGACGTTCAATTTGGCATGACCCTGTTCGCTTCTGAGCAGGTTGCGATAGGTGAGGGTGGCAATCTCCTTGTGACGGGGATCCGGCCGGGTGCGTACCGACTGGTAGCCGCAGATCTGATCCCCTTCGTAGATGGGAGTGACATAGGCGTCGACCCAGTAGTAGCGGCCATCCTTGCAGCGATTTTTCACCATGCCGCGCCAGGGTTTGCCCTCCTTGAGACGCAACCACAGATCGGCAAACGCCACCTTGGGCATATCGGGATGACGCACCATATTGTGATTCTGGCCCAGCAACTCTTCGCTGCTGTAGCCGGCGATCTCGCAAAAAGCGGGGTTGGCGTAGGTGATCACGCCGCGAAGATCAGTCGTGGAGACGAGCTGCACATCGGCAGGAACGTCCACTTCGCTATCCACTGTGTGGATCTCTCGGTGAGTCATGATCATGCACCCCTTTTGTTATTGATAATGAAGTTTTTTAAGTGTGGCATATCCGACCCGGAGTGCTTCTTTTCCATATGAAGGGTAGGGTGGTTTCGTTGGGCGCCGAATTTTGTCAGGATATGGTGAGAAAAGGTAGAGGAAAGTTGTATTTTTGTTGGTGGTTTATAAAAAAAGGCGGCCAGCAGGCCGCCCAAAAAGAGACAACATTACCTCTGTGGCATCCTGTAGCGCACCTGCTGCTGGTCGAGGATCTGCAACTGTCCCGGCAGACGGGCAGCGAAATGATCCCATGCCTTGTGGGCCGGATTGCTCCAGGCCACTTCGGCAGTCGCCAGCATGCGCGGAAACAGCATGTAGTCGAGACGATCACGGGAGGTGATCAATTCTGACCACAGGGGGCTCAATACCCCGAGGATGTTATCGTTGGCATGGAAATCTGCCGGAGCCGGGTCGCATGCGTAGACCTGCTCCAGATTAAGGGTGCCCGCCCAGTAGAGGCCAGGCTCGTGAATGTCCTGGCTCCAGGCCAGATCGAGATAGAGATACTGGGCCGGCGCCATGACCACCGGATAACCGGCGGTGGCGGCATCGAGCCCTGCCTGGAAGCTGGTCCAGGCGAACACGGCGGCATCCCGGCTCACCTTGTCGCCATGCAGTATCTCCTCCCAACCCAGCATCTGCTTGCCCTTGCCGGCCAGATAGCGCTGGCAGTGGCGCAGCAAATGGCCCTGCAGCTCGCGGCACTCCTGGTATCCCTGTTGTGCCATCAGTCGCTGGCAGGCCGGGCTGTCGGTCCAGACGCCGGTTGGCACCTCGTCTCCGCCCATGTGTACCTGAGGGCCCGGGAACAGCTCGCACACCTCGTCGATCACCGTCTCCAGGAACTGGTAGGTACCCGGCAGCGCCGGGTTGAGCACGTTGTCGTCGAAATGCTGTACCGACAGGTAGCGGGAGCGATCCTCTTCCTCAGTCAGCAACTCGGGCAGTGCCTTGATGGCCGCATGGCAGTGACCCGGAATGTCGATCTCCGGGATGATGGTGATGCCGAGCCCGGCGCCGTAGGCCACCAGTTCGCGCACTTCGCTCTGGGTGTAGTAGCCACCGTAAGGTTCGGGGCCGCCGCTCAACTGGGGATCCACCGCCAGCCCATGGCCCCGCCAGGCACCCTGTTCGGTGAGCGCCGGGAAGGCCTTGATCTCGAGGCGCCACCCCTCGTCATCGGTGAGATGCCAGTGGAAGCGGTTGAACTTGTAGAGACTCATCAGCTTGAGCAGACGCTTGATGGTCGCGGTGCTGTGAAAGTGGCGGGCGCAGTCGAGAAAGATGCCGCGAAAGCCAAAACGGGGGGCATCCTCCAGCTTGACGCAGGGCAGGCTCTCCCCGTGTTGCAGGTACCACTGGGCCAGGCTGACCAGACCGTGACGCCAGCCCGCCTCACCCGCTGCACTGATCACTATCTCCTCTGGCGTGATGGCCAGATGATAGGCCTCGGGGGGGAGGGGGGCCTCGATGAGGCGGATCCCGGCATCGTGATCCTGATCCAGGGCCAGCCCGGTGAGCTCGTTGAAGTGGGCCAGCAGGGCGCTCAGGTTGCCCGGTCCGCTGACGTGGGCACGCTCCGCCAGCCTGAAATTCCCCTCCAGCAGGGCGAGCTGGGCCGGTTGCGGTACTATGCCGCACAGGGGCTCCACCGGTGGCAGGTCGGGTTCACTGACGGCGGGGGCATCCAGCGCAATATCCTGCCCGGCCAGGGTGACAGGCTGCAGGCTGGCGCCCGTGGCGGCCTCCGGCAGGCTCAGGAAAAATCCCTGCGGCATGTCGGAGAGCCGCTTGATGGGGGTATTGCGGCAGCAAAAAGTCAGCTCGCTGTTGCCCCCTTGGGGCGCCAGCACCTTGTAACTGCCGCTCTGGCGCTCAAGCCGGCCCCCCTGTACCGACGCGGGGTCGATGTGACGTGCCAGGCAGAAGTGGAGCTTCCACTGGGCGTCTGGCAAGTGAGACAGATTGAACTGGAACCAGACATCTTCGCCATCACGTCGGACGACCTGGGTGTGGATCAGGGGTGTAGACATGGATATTCCTCCGATTGGGCAAACAGGATGGCGCCGTCAAGGGCATCGGCCTTGGGGGTCGCAAGGTTGAAACGGGCGAGGCGGGGGGCGAGACGCATGCCGATGCCACCAAGCAGGGCGATCCGGTGCGCGCCAAGCTGCTGCATGCCATCCAGCAGCTGCGCCAGCTGGGTACAGGTTTCGTCAAGCAGCTGGCAGGCGAGCTCGTCGCCATCGCTGGCGGCATCAAATACCCAGGGGGCGAAGTGGCCATATTCGGCCGGGATGGCGCGAGCCGCCCAGCGCACCACCTGGGCCTGATCCCGCTTGAAGTGATCCATCAGTCGCACCGCCAGGGTGCTGGGGGGCAGAATGCCGTCGTGGCAGAGCAAGGATTGCTGGAGGGCACGCAGCCCCAGCCAGGCACCGCTGCCGAGATCCGAGATGGGAAAACCCCGCCCCGAACAGGTGCGGATCTGCCTGCCCTGATAAATGAGGCCGGCCGAGCCGGTGCCGGCGATGAGGATGGCCCCCTCCTGGCCGCCGAAGGCACCGAGACAGGCGCCGAAGGCATCGGAAGTCAGCTTGACGCTGGCAAAGGGAAAGGGCATGGCCAGCATGGCGTGATAGCAATCCGCCAGCTCGGCGGAGGCGAGCGCGAGGCCCACTCCCATCTGCTGTTCGCACTCGGGGCCAAGTCCGGCCGTCTGCCGGGCGCTGGCGATGGCTGCCAGTACGTTGGCGTGGGCATGCAGGATGCCGAGCTCCAGATTGGAGCCGGCGGCCCGTCCCTCGCCCAGGAGTTTGCCCGCCCGGTTGCGAATACGAGCGCGGGTGTGGGTGCCACCGCCATCTACCCCGACCCAGTACTCAATCATGGTGACCTCCCAGCACGCTCTGCCAAGTGATGGCTAGGGCGAACCAGGCTGGCTGTATGGAGAATCCACGGCTCTCCCCAGTACCAATGATGCTTGAGCCGAGCTCAATCATGGTGGCCTCCCTGCACGCTCTGCCAAGTGATGGCCAGGGCAAACCAGGCTGGCTGTATGGAGGATCCACGGCTCTCCCCTGTGCCAATGATGTTCGAGCCGAGCTCAATCATGGTGGCCTCCCTGCACGCTTTGCCAAGTGATGGCCAAGGCGAACCAGGCGGCGTGGGGGATCCACTGCTCGCCCCAGCGCCAGTTTTGATCGAGCCGCTCCTTGTACTCTTGCGGAATAAAGGCGACGTCAGCCTCGTCGTCGAAGCCGGCGGTGATGCCGTTGCAGATCCCGCCCTGCGCATTGGGGTAGCCTGCGGTGTAGCTCGGGTTGTTGATGCCGTGGCCCGCCAGCATGCAGGCATTGAAGGGGTTTTGTCCCAGGATCCAGTCGAGCTGGTGCTGACCGAAATTGAGCAGGAGCTTGCGCTGGCGAGGCAACTGGGTGGCGGCGGCAAAGGCCATGGTGGCTAGAGAGGCCAGTCGGGCGTTCTCCCCCTGCCACCAGTAACCGGATTCGTTGTGGTGGGGCATAAAGAAGCTGATACGCGGCACTTCGCCAACCCCTTTCACATACTGGCGAGCGAGGGAGAAGGGGTTGCCCGCCTGGGCGCACAGCGCCAGCTCGGCGGCCAGTGCCTGCTCGATCACGCTCTGCACAGCGGCCTTGCGCTCCCGATCCGGTTCTACCCCCAGGTATTCAAGCAGCGCCAGCACCGGCAGGCCCGCCTCGGCGGCGTGGTAGTAGGGACGCGAGCCATCCTGGTTGGCGGACCAGTAGTGGCCGAGATCCGGGTGGCAGTGCTGGCGGGCGCACAGCTTGCCGGCCCGATCCCGCGCCTCGCCGAGCCACTCGGGCCCCAGCGTTTTGGTCAGCTCGACCGCCGCCAGCAGGGCGCAGTAGTCGTCGATGATGTTCTCGCAGCCATCGTCCAGATAGGCGTGGTTGTGCTCGCGCAGGTGCAGGTAGCCGCGCCGCGCCGCCTCGGCATAGCCGCTTGCATCGATATCGCCGCTGATGCTCTCGCGCGCGGCCCGGGCTAGGGCGGCGATGGCCATGCCCCCGCCCTGACGAAAGCCCGCCTGCCAGTCGGCGGATTTGATCCCCTGCTGGGTGGCGTAGGCACACAGTTCCCGCTGCTCGGGATCCTTGCTCCACTTGTCGAACAGGGTCATGTAGAAAAAGCCGTTCTCGTCCTGCATGCGGCAGAGGAAATCGGCGCCGTGCAGCGCCTCGTCATTGAGTCGCTTGCACAGGTTGATGCCGTCGATGTCGCGACGTGTCGCCAGCAGCTCGCGGCACTTGAGCAGGGCCCACACTACCATGGGGGTCTGCTGGGGATTGAGGTAGTTGGCGTAGGAGAGGTGGCTCAGATACTTGCTCATGTCACCGCTGGCGTCGAACCAGCCGCCGTGCACATCCCGGCGCTTGTCAGTACCAAACAGGCGGGCGTTGCGGTCGGCCCGATCGAAGGTGCCGCTGGCGCGCTGTCCCTTGAAATAGTGAATGACATCGGAGAGGCAACGGCTCGCCAGCAGATCGGGGCCGATGGCAAAGCGGGCGGAGCGTACTATGCCCTGGGCGGTGATCGCCTCCAGCCGGTAGTGACCGGGCTCCTTGCAGGGGGAGAAATCAGCTTTCCAGTAGGTCCGCCCCTGCCACCCATCCACCCGACCGGCCGGTTGCAACGGGGTTTCAAACAGAGTCTGGCCATCATTGAGGCGCTGCAGCCGGACATAGCCGCCAAGATCGTGAGGAGAGCTGGTTTGCAGCAGGGCGATCTTCTGGGCGTCGCAGTCGTAACCCACCTGATTGATCAAAAGTTCCATCAAGGTTTACTCCAAAGGTTCTGCGGTCGGGGGGAAGCATGGCCCAGGGCCAGAGTCCCCGAATCGAGGCAGGCCGGGCAAGGCTGCCCGGCCAGGGTGGCACATCATTCGTACAGGTAGCAGCGGACAAAATGGTTGCTGGCAAGCCGGGTGATGGGGGGCAGGCTCTCCTTGCAGCGGGGCATGACCTGGTTGCAGCGCCCGGCGAACGGGCAGCCGCAGGATTCCGGCGTCCAGAGCGGGATCTCCCCCTTGCGACCCCCCTCCAGCTCGGCGTGGATGCTCTTCTCGGGATCCGGCACCGCCGAGATGAGCAGCTGGGTGTAGGGGTGCTGGGGGTGGTGCAAAATTTCGTCCACCTCACCCCACTCCACCATGTGGCCCACATACATCACCGCCAGATCCTCGGCCACGTAGCGAGCGGTGGCGATATCGTGGGTGATATAGAGCATGGAGACGCCGAGCTCGTTCTTCATCTGCTCCATCAGGTTGAGAATGCCGATGCGAATGGAGACGTCGAGCATGGAGGTGGGCTCGTCCGCCAGCACCACTTCCGCCTCCACCGCCAGGTTGCGGGCGATGTTGACCCGCTGGCGCTGGCCGCCGGAGAGCTGGTGCGGGTACTTGGCCGCCGTCGCCTTGGCCGGGGTCAGCCCCACTTTTTCCAGCAGGGTGTAGACCATCTCCGGCAGATCTTTTTTGTCGATCACCTTGCTGTGCAGCAGCAGGGGACGGGCGATGTGGTGGTAGATGGTGTGGGTCGGGTTCAGTGAACCGAACGGGTCTTGCCATACCATCTGGACGCTCTGGCGATAGTCGAGCAGGGCGGTGCCCTTGTTGAACTCCTCCAGATCCCGGCCGCGATAGAGGATGCGACCGGCGCTCAGCTTGTACATCTTGGCGATGATCTTGGCGATGGTGCTCTTGCCGGAACCCGATTCACCCACCACTGCCAGGGCGCGGCCCCGGTGCAGGTTGAAGGTGATGTCGGAGAGGGCCCGCATCTTGCCACTCTTGATGGCATTGGAGTTGATGGGGAAGTCCTTATAGAGGTGCTGGACTTCGATGATGGGGGCATCGGTGTTGGCGATTTGCATGACAGACATCCTTAACAGCCAGCGGCCTTGTCCAGATAGAACACGGGCTCTTGTTGTTCATCCTGCACCTCATGGAGGTGGCAGGCAGTTTGTTGACCGGGACGGATCTCGGCCAGCCGGGTGTACTCCTGGCGGCAGCGGTCGTGCACCTTGCTGCAACGGGCCTGGAAGCGACAACCGACTGGCACCTCAAGCAGGTTAAGCGGGGTGCCCGGGATCCCCTCCAGCACCTTCTTCGGCCCGTGCAGGGGCGGGAAGGAGTTGCCGAGCCCTTTGGTATAGGGGTGCAGCGGCGCGGTCAGGATTGCCTTGGACGGGGCCACTTCTACCAGCTCGCCGGCGTACATGATGCCGATGCGATCGCAGAACTCGACCATGAGTGAGAGGTCATGGGTGATGAAGAGGATGGAGAAGTTGAACTTCTCTTTCAGCGCATAGACCTTCTGCAGGATCTCCCGCTGCACCACCACGTCCAGCGCCGTGGTCGGCTCGTCCATGATGAGCAGCTCGGGATTGAGGGCCATGGCGATGGCGATCACCAGTCGCTGGCGCATGCCGCCGGAGAACTGGTGCGGGTAGTCCTTGAGCCGGCTCGGGTGGATGTCGACTATGGTGAGCAGCTCCTGGGCGCGTTTTATCGCTTCGTAACGGGTCATGCCCCGGTTGTGGGCCAGCAAGACGTCGCAGAACTGCTCCTCCATGCGCAGCACCGGGTTGAGCGCATTCATGGCGGACTGGAACACCACAGAGACCTGGCGCCAGCGGTAGGAGCGCAGCCGCTCGTCACCGTAGTGGAGGATGTTCTCCCCCTTGAACAGGATCTCGCCGCCACTGATGTAGGCGGGCGGCTTGTGCAGTCGGGCCACCGAGAAGGCGACGGTGGACTTGCCGCAGCCCGACTCGCCGGCGAGACCGAAGATCTCGCCCTGCTTGATATCGAAGCTCACCGAGTTGACGGCGCGCACGTCGCCGTTTTCGGTGATGTAGTCGACGCAGAGATTGCGTACCGACAGCAGGGGTTGCTGGTTCATGCTGTCTTCTCCTGTGTTGTGGCAACCGGCGTGGTGACCGGGGCCGCGAGTTTCTTCCAGCGGCTCAGTCCTTTGTGGGAGCGCAGCTGCGGGTTGGCGATTTCATCGATGGCGAAGTTGAGCATGGCCAGACCCGCGCCCAGGGTAGCGATGGCAAAGCAGGGGGCCAGGATCTCCCACCAGGCGCCGATCAGGATGGCGCTCGAGGTCTGGGCGTTGTAGAGCATGATGCCCCAGCTCACCACGGTGGGGTCGCCCAGACCCAGGAACTCCAGGGTCGCCTCGGTGACGATGGCGTAGATGATGGAGCCGATGAAGCTCACCCCGATGATGGAGATGAGATTGGGCAGGATCTCCACCAGGATGATGCGCCAGGCCGGCTCCCCCAGCACTTCGGCGGCGATGACGAACTCTTTCTCCCGCAGGGCCAGGGTCTGGGCCCGGATGACCCGCGCGCCATAGGCCCAGGAGGTTAATCCTATGATGACGGCAATCACCGTCGGTGACGCCTCCCCGATAAAGCTCGCCAGTACCAGTAGCAAGGGGAGGTTGGGGATCACCAGCACCACGTTCATCAGGAAGGTGAGGCACTCGTCCACCAGGCCGCCGAAGTAGCCGGCGGTGATGCCGATGGCGACCGCCAGGGCGCAGACCAAGAGACCCGCGCTAAAGCCCACCATCAGGGAGACGCGCGCCCCGTTGGTGAACTGGGCCCAGATGTCGTGGCCCATGCGGGTGCTGCCCATCACGAACTCGGCACTGGGGGGCTGGTGGGGGCGTGCAACCCGCTTGGTCGGCTCGTTGCTGGCCAGCAGGGGGGCAAAGATGGCCATCAGTACGAAGGTGACGACGATGGCGAGGCCGAAGGCTGCCTTCTTGTTGCCCAGTAAAATCTTGAGAATGGTCGGCATACGCATCTTATTTGCCTCCTGTACGCAGACGGGGATCCAGGAAGACGTAGAGCACGTCGGCCAGGAAGTTGAAGCTGAGCATGGTGATGGTCATGATGAGCAGCTGCCCCTGAATGAGCGGGTAGTCACGGGCCAGAATTCCCTGATAGAGGGTCAGGCCCAGCCCGGGGTAGTTGAAGATCACTTCGGTGATGAGGGAGCCACCGATGACGAAACCGAGCGCCATGGAGAGGGCGGTGACGCTGGGCAGGATGGCGTTGCGGGCGCCGTAGTTGAAGATCACCCGGTTGCTGGAGAGCCCCTTGGCCTTGGCCATGGTGATGTAGTCTTCGCCCAGCAGGTTGATCATGTTGTTGCGCATGGTGATGAGAAAGCCCCCCACCTGCACCATGGCCAGGGTACCGACCGGCATGATGGCGTGGAACAATATGCTCTTGATGTGCTCCCAGCCCCAGTCAGGCTTGATCTCCGGACTGTAGGCGTAGCCGATGGGCAGCCACTCCAGGCTCACCCCGAACAGGAAGAGGGCGAGCAGGGAGACCACCACCGGGGGGATGGCCTGCATCACCAGGGTGAGCGGCGAGAGGATGCTGTCCATCCGGCCACCGCGATACCAGGCGGCGAAGATGCCGACGATGGAGCCGATGGAGAAACTCAGAATGGTGGAGGTGCCCACCAGAAACAGGGTCCAGCCGATGGCGCGACCCAGCACGTCAGAGACCTGCTGCGGGTAGAAGCGCACCGAGGTGCCGAGATCCCAGGTGAAGACGCTCTTCACATAGGTCAGAAATTGGGTGCCGATGGGGCCATCCACGAAGCCGAAGGTGGCTTTGAGGGCCTCCAGGGCGGCCGGTTCCATCATGGCGCCGGCGCGGGCAAACATCACGGAGACTGGGTCGCCTGGCATGGCGCGGGGTAGCAGGAAGTTGATGGTGGCGGCTACCAGGAAGGCAACCAGATAGAAGGAGAAACGTCTCAGTATGAATCCCATGATAGTACCTTTTACTGCAAGCCTGCCCCGCATCGGGTATAGCTACCCCAACCCCGACAGAACCGGGAGAAAGGGGGATGAACGGGGAAGAGGGCCCCCCGCAGGGGGCCGGGATTGATTAGCTGTTTGGCTTGAGGGACAACACGTGCAGCAGACGCTCGGGTGTGTCCGGGTGGAGCTGGGGTTTGGCAACCGGGTTGTCGGCACTGAACCAGCCATTGAAGCGCTTGGTGCTGTACTCGTACCAGGTCGGGTTGTTGAATACCGGGATGATGGTCTGGTTGGCACCGACCTTCTCCTGGATGGCGAACATGATCTCCTTCTGCTTGGCCGCATCGGCGGTCTGGGTGAAGTCGTCGATCAGCTTGTCCAGTGCCGGATCCTTGTAGCGGGGGGCCGCGAAGCGGTTGCCACGCTCACCCATGTTGCGGGAGTGGAACGCGGTCTCGAAATACTTGTGCGGGTTGGCACCGGCAAAGTAACCCTGCAGCGCCACGTCGAAGTCGCCGGTGATCAGGTTCTCGGTCCACACGGTGGCTTCCGGGGTGGCGGTCTTGGCATTCAGGCCCAGTGCCTGCAGCCCTTCCACGCCGATCTGGACGGTATTGACCCAGTCGGTCCAGCCGTTCGGTACCAGCACCTTGAACTCGATCTTCTTGCAGCTCGGGGTGTCGAGGAACTTGTCGCCGTCACAATCCTTGTAGCCTGCTTCCTTCAGCAATGCCTTGGCCCCTTCCAGATCGAACTTGTTGTACTTGCCGTACTTCTTGTCCACTTCCGGGTTGTTCCAGGAGTCAAATGCCTTGCCAAGGCCTGACGGGTATTCGTTGACGGTCGGGTAGCCGTAGCCCGCGATGTCCACCATGGACTGGCGATCCATCGCCATGGAGAAGGCGCGGCGGAAGTTGATGTCGTTGAAGGCTTCGTGGTTGCCCGGATTCTTGGTCTGGAAGTTGACGTTGAACGCCACTGTGCCGGAGGCCGGGAACCAGTATTTGTTGTTCTTCGGATCGTTGCCGACGTAGAGACGCTCGATGTCCGGTACGAAGGAGCCGAACCAGTCGATGTCGCCCTTCATGACGGCGGCCAGCACCTGGTCGTTGGTGGCCATCTGCGGCATGCGGATACAGTCGATGGCGAGATTGTCGTTATCCCAGTAGTGCGGGTTGCGGCACTGGGTGTAGAGCTGGGCGGAGAAGTTGTCCACCTCGGTGAACGGGCCGGTACCGACCGGCTTGTCGTTGGTGAAGGCGACCGGGTCTTTCACCGACTTCCACTGGTGCTCGGGCACGATGGGCACCAGCACTATGTCGTTCACCACGTTGGTGTTGACCTCGGTCAGGTCGAAACGGACCTTGTTGGGGGCCAGCTTCTCGACATTCTTGATCTGGGTCCAGATAGAGCGCTCATCCAGGGCCTTGTTGGCCTTCACCAGATTGAAGGAGAACAGGATGTCGTCTGCATCAAAGGCTTCGCCGTCAGACCACTTCACCCCGTCACGCAGATCGAAGGTGACGGATTTGAGGTCATCGCTGAACGCATAGTTGGTGGCCAGACGATAGACAGGTTTGCCACCCTGCATATCGTTGAAGATCACCAGCGGCTCATAGATGAAGTGACGGGTGGTGTGCAGCAAGCCCGCTTGCAGGAAGGGGTTGAAGTTCTTGACCCAGGCGGTTTCCTGTTGCGCGACCATGGTCAGCACGGTTTTGTTTTCTGCGGCCATGGCGTTGCCGGCGGCGCCGGCGAGCATCATGGTGCCCAGCATTACAGCGGTAGAGATTTTGGATACTTTGGCAAGCATATGTTTTCCTTTCTTATTTTTTGGCATTCCTGAGGGATTCGCCTTGTTTTGTGTGAGCACCGGCTTCGCATGCTGAGGAAGTCGGCCCTCCATGTTGGTCGGGCTGTGCACCCTTGTCGTTCTGTTTTCCAACGCTCTTAGCAAAACAGAGTTAACAGGAAAACAACAACTATTGATTTCGTCGTTTTCGTAAAAATTGACGGGGTTACGTCAATTTCGTCAAAACACGTTTTTATCTGATTAATATCATATGGTTATGTTATTTGGTTTCGCGTAAAAAGTGCCCGTTGCCAGGCCGGTTATGACAATTTTGTGAATTGGATCCGCTCGCTGTGGCGGTGTGGGCGGAACCTTTAATTTGTGCAAAAAAGAAACGGGATGGGCCGGTGTGAGCCGGCTCACATCCCGTCTTCCATCACGGCTTGCGATTGGCCAGCTGGCGCAGGGTCTGGGCGCTGTGTTGCAGCTGCTGGCGCTGCTGTTCGTTTAGCGGGCAGTGCCCCAGCACGAATTCCGTGGTGGCCACGACCGTCTTCCAGCGCGGGGATTTTGGCAGGGTATCCAGGCTCAGGTACTTGTCGAGGGTACGGGTCTGCGGGCTGGATCTGTCCATATAGACTCGCCACAGCTTGCTCTTCTCCGCCAGCACAATCTTGCCCTTGCCGGTGCCCTGCTGCCAGGCGTCCAGCGTCAGCTGCATGGTCTCGACCAGGGCGCGGCGCAGGGGCTCGTCATCCTGTTGGCGAATAAGGTTGTCCGCCAGGGAGCGGAACTCGCCGCCGAGCCGGCTCAGCTCGCCAAGCAGTTGATCGTCCTCGATGATGGCCTGGCGTGACAGGTTCTTGAGGGCGTTTTCCAGCGCCATCACCCGGTTGTCATCCTGGCGCTGGCCTGTGCTGAGGGTGAGGGCGATGGCCGCCTGTCCCCCCAGACTGATGGGCAGGGCGCGGGCGTTGAGCCTGTCCTCGACCCCCGCCACCAGGAAGGTCAGATCCCGCTCGCCGGCCGGTTCCGGCCACTGCTGCTTGAGCGGGCTTGCCAGCCACTCGTCGAGGGCATGCCCCTCCATGGCTTCGGGCTCCTGGCCCAGCAAGCCGGCCAGCACCCGGGAGGCAAACAGCACTATGCCCTGCTGGTCGATGAAGACCATGGGGTCGGCCCCTTCCCCGAGCAGGGTCAGCAGCCGCTGCTGATCCTGATGGAGCCGCTCCTGCAGGGTGAGGCGGTGCTCTATCTCTTGCTTGAGCAGGCGGTTCTCCACCAGAGAGGCGCGCCCCGCCTTGGCCTCCAGCAGCGCCTTGACCCGGGCGAACAGCTCCTCCTTGCAGAAGGGTTTGACCAGATAGTCGTTGGCCCCGGCGCCAAACCCCTCTTCGATATCCTTGGGCTGGTTGAGGGCGGTGAGCAGTAGCACCGGCAGCTTGTCCTTGGGGTGCTGTTCGCGCAGCCGGCGGCAGACATCGAAGCCGGAGAGGGTGGGCATCATCACGTCGAGCAGCACCAGATCGACGGGCTCCCGGCCCAGCTTGGCCAGCGCGTCGTGGCCATCGCCGCTCGGCAGGATGCGGTAGCCACAGGGTTGCAGCAGGTGGCGCAGGATGTGCAGGTTGATGGGCTCGTCGTCCACCACCAGGATGAGGGGGGCATCCTGCGGGGGCGGGGGCAGATCCTCGCTATCCCACTCAGGCAGGATCAGGGGCTGCTGGCGCACCAGCTGGTGCTCAATCTGGCGATTGCCCTGCAGCTGGCCGGCGGTCTGGCCGATGGCGAGCGGCAGGGTGAAGGAGAAGGTGGAGCCGACGCTTGACTCGCTTTCTACCAACAGTTCTCCGCCCATCAAATGCACCAGCTGGCGGGTGATGGAGAGGCCAAGGCCGGCCCCCTGCTTGCCTGCCTCCGGGCTCATCTGCACCAGCGGCTCGAAGATGTGTTCCAGATGTTCCGGTGCGATGCCGATGCCGGTATCGGTCACCTTGATGCGCAGCATCTGCTCCTCGACGACCGCACTCAGCACCACCTTGCCCTGAGGCGTGTATTTGATGGCGTTGCCCACCAGGTTGTAGAGCACCTGTTCGAGGCGCTGCTCGTCGGCCAGCACAGGTGGCAGCTCGGCGGGGCTGATGTCCACCAGGGTAAGGGGCTTGGCCTGCACCAGATGCTGGCAGAGATCCAGCACCAGCCGGATGACCCCTTTCGAGGAGACGGGCTGGGGGTGGATCTCCAGCTGGCCGTAGCGCATCTGGTGGTAGTCGAGCAGATCATCCACCAGTCGGGCCAGACCGTCGGCACTCTTGATGATGAGGCCAAGCTGTTTCTGCTGGCCTTCGGTCAAATCCTGCTGGCTGGCGAGCATGGATTCTGCCATCCCCTTGATGCCGTGAATGGGGGTGCGCAGCTCATGGGAGGTGTTGGCCAGCAGCTCATCCTTCAGCTTGTCGGCCTGCTGCAGGCTGAGGTTCTGCCTGTGGGTCAGCTTGACCTGCTGTTGCAACTCCTGGGTTTGCCGCTCGATGAGCTCGATCTTCTCCTTGACCGAACGCTGCATATGGCGAAACGACTGGGCCAGCCGGTCGATGTCGTCGTCGGTGCGGGCGATGGTGATGGGGTGATCCAGGGCGCCATCGGCCACTTGCTCCGCCGCCGCAGTTAAAGAGCGCAGCTGCGCCGTGATGGAGTGGGAGAGCCAGCGGGAAAAAAGGATGAGCAGCAGCAGGGAGCCCGCTCCCAACAGGACCACCAGTGCTTCGAGCTGGCGGATGGGGGCATAGGCTTCCCGGGTCGAAATCTCGGCGATAAAGGCCCACTCGGTATCGAATACCTTCACCTGGGTGTAGGCGGCCAGCACCTCGTCTTCATGGTAGGAGAGAAACTGGCCAACTCCCTGCTCGCCGGAGAGGGCCTTGGTGACGAGGGGGGTCTGCAGTGGCCGGAAGTGGGGGCTGAAGCTGTTCTCGACGCTGAACTCGGGGGCCAGCCAGGCATCGGCGCGCATCCGTTTGTCGGGGCCGATGAGGATGGTCTCACCGGTCTCCCCCAGTCCTTCCCGTTCCGCCATGATCTGGTTGAGCTTGTCCGGCAGCAGCTCGAAGATCACCACGCCGCGCACATAGTCGTACTGCATCACGGGGGCAGCCAGGTAGGCGACCACCTGGCCGGTCAGCTCGTTGCGACCAAAATCGGTGAACTCGAAGATCTGTTGCGGCTTCTGGCCGCCGTCGAGGCGACGCTTGATCTTGGCGAAGGTCTGGCCGAGGCCGCTGCCCTGATAGGGACCGGAGAGCAGATTGGTGGCGAAGTTGACCTGTTTGGTGACCGAATAGACCACATCACCATTGAGGTCCACCAGAAAGATGTCGCTGTAGTCGGATTTGCGCACCATGTCGGCATAGCCGCGGTGAAAGCGCTGGTGGACCCGGCCATACATCTCGTCGGCCAGGATCAGGGCGCTGATGGAGGGCTCGGTATTGACCTTGGGGTCCGGTTTTTGCAGTTGATCCCAGGATCCGGGCACATAACGGGACTGGGCCCGGGTACGCGCCTCCTGGGAGCTGGTACCCAGCTTTTCGAAGGCGCCGGTAAAGCCGTAGAAGCGGCCGATACTGTTGCCCGCGAAGTCCTGCTGGGAGAAGTTGATGATCTGCTCTTTGAGGTTTTTGAAGTAATCCTCGAGCTGACTCTTCTTGATGTTGCGAACGGAGACCAGATGGTTGGAGGTCTGGGTGGTGAGATCCTTGCCGTGGCTGTAGAGGAAGAAGAGAGTGATGACCAGGAAGGGCACCATGCCCAACATGAAAAAAGCCAGCATTAACCGCGGTCTGAGTCCACGCAGCGTGAAGATCCATTTCATCTTGTGATTTTCAATTGAGAATCCGGTTACTAAGCTGTGCCAGTCTCGAATGAAAGCATAATCATTTCAATGGCTTTATCCCAAATTCGCTTGTCTGGTCACAGCCTGACGGGGAAAATTTCAGCAACCCGTTTAAACCCTGAGCAAACAGTCGCAGGCGGGGTTAAAAGTGCGAAAAAAGGGTTGTGCTGACGCTCGGGGTACGTATAATGCGCCTCGTTGTCAGGCAACTGGCACGAAAGCAGTGACGCGGGAATAGCTCAGTTGGTAGAGCACGACCTTGCCAAGGTCGGGGTCGCGAGTTCGAGTCTCGTTTCCCGCTCCAATCTTCCATCGCACCAACGATGGATATCACTCTCAAGACAATCAGTCTTGTCAGCATGGCGCGTTAGCAAAGCGGTTATGCAGCGGATTGCAAATCCGTTTAGTCCGGTTCGACTCCGGAACGTGCCTCCATCTTCTTCCTGTCTTATCTTTATCGCACCATGCCGCGATAATCGATCCAAGCTCAATACCCTTGTTGCATCAGCAGCTGTTCGCAGCCCATCTGCTTCCACTCGCGCTGCAGGTAGTGAGTCACCTCCGTCATATCCTGTCCCCGATATTGAAACTGTATGTCTGCCCTGTGCGCATCTATATCCGCCATTCGCTGTTTCAGGGTGCCGCATTGCCATACGCTGACGGCGGGAGCGCCCTTGTAGGCGAGCTCGATGGCGTCATCCCGGTTCAGTTGCCACTCCTGCCACTCTGACCAGAGCAAGATGCCCATGATCCCAATCATCACCACTTCTGCGGGTTTCATCGTACCAACTCCATTTTGACGACCAGCATATTAACTCTGGTCAAGGGTGGCTGTTTTGTCAGCTTTTGTTGCTTTTAGGTTAAGCAATGTAACTTAATTCCAATTTGTCATTTATGGTGCATTAATTGAGAAAAAATGAACAAATTGATGTAGTAATCCTACAAATTGTGGAGTAATCTTTACCCAGTGGTCTTACCAGTGAGGCGTCATATCATGTTTCATCCTTATTCCCTGACTCAGATTATTCTTCGTCGCACCTTTGTGCTGCTGGTTGGCATCCTGGCGTTTCCCGTGATGTTGTTTCGTCGCGATCGTGCGCGCTTTTACAGCTATCTGCACCGGATCTGGAGCAAAACCAGCACCAAGCCGGTATGGCTCAAGATGAGTGAGCGGGGCAACCGGATCTTCTACTAAGGCCCCACCTTGATGACAAAAGAGACAGCTTCGGCTGTCTTTTTTGCATTTATGGCCTCTGGAAGCGCAAATAGCCTCCAAAAGGGCGAAATGAGGTCTGTATGGCGCCCTTGAAGCGTTTGGATCTATGTCTGGTAGAGGCGTGCGAGTGGCGCAGCGGTACAATCCGGCCTGCGGGATCCTGGGTAGAGTGGCGACTCATTCATCCGAGGAGCTTTTTATATGTCCGATATTTTCAAGGCCGCATTCATCTTCGTCGCCCCGGGGGCAGATCCTGCCGAGCACACCTCCTGGGTCAAGACGGATAAGGTCCATGTGAAGACGATCGCCGTGCCCGATTACCAACGAGGCTGTGAACTGCTCGATGAGCTCTATCGGGAGGGGATCCGGGCGGTGGAGCTGTGCGCCGGGTTCGGCCACCTGGGGGTTGCTGGTATGGTCGAGGCGGCTGCAGGGCGCATGGAGATCGGCGTGGTGCGCTTCGATCGCCATCCCTGTCTCAATCATGTCAGCGGTGATACCCTCTTCCTGTCCGCGTCTGAACCGAGCCAGTGAGAAACATCGCCTTCCATCATGCAGTGCCGTAAATTTCAGCCCGCTCCCGATCTGGCTCCCTGGTTGGCGCAAGGTTGGGAGTGGCGCCTTGACCAACACCAGCCGATGCCGGAGATCTTCCCCGGCACCGGAGCCGAGATCCTGTTCAATCTGGGGGATCCCCTTACCATCACGAGCCTCTCGCCATCAGGTTTGCCCCGCACAGTTGCCGTGGCCACGGGGGTGGCCGTGTTGCTCTGCCCGCGGCATGTACGCCTGCGCTTTGCCGCCCATGGTCAAATTCATCTGCTGGGGCTGCGGCTGCGCTCTTCGGCCTGCTTCGACCTGTTTGGCGTGCCTATGGAGCATCTTTGCGATCAGGTGCTGTCGCTCGATGAGCTGGGGATTGTTGCCCCTGAGGTTGAGCCCTTGGTAGAGCAGGGGCATGGGGCATTGGGCCACTGGCTACGCCAGCGAGTCGCAAGGCGCTTGGAGCGGGATCTTGCGCTGGTGCGAGCCATAGAGCGGCTCTATTACGGCACGCCGGCGACCGAGTTGCAGCAGCAACTGGGGATGAGCCTGCGCACCTTTCAGCGGCGCTTGCGCAACCATGTCGGGGTGGATGCCCGCTATTTTCTGCGCACCGCCCGCTTTCAAAGAGCGCTGCGCCAGCTGCTATCGGGCGCTCCGTCGCTCGATACCCTGCTGGAGCAGGGGTATTGCGATCAGTCCCATTTCATCAAGAGCTGTCACTTCTTTACCGGTCGCTCGCCCGGGCAACTGCTCACCCTGGAGCACAAGCGTCTTAACCACTACAACCCGCAAGTAAACCGGCTGGCCGGTTATCTTTGAAAGCGCTGATCGTTCGGTGCTTTCCCGTATGTGTCATCTTGCCCGTTCGTTTTACCTTGTGACCTTGTCACCTCTATTCGCACTGCGCTTGCCAGGATGTGCTGGCAGACCCGTTTTGGGATGGTCGGGGATGCCGTCCTATTTACCATCCCGGTGGTAATGCCAGCACCTTGGGGGCCGCTTTCTTGTGAACGGCCCGGAGCAATGAGAAATCAGCATATTCCTTTTAAAACAGCGTGTTGCTTATTGTGTTTTTTGTAGATGTCTTTGTTTTGCATTTTTTTTGAAATCTTTTGCCCGCCACGCCGGTTCTATTGCAGGTAACCGGTCACGACAGGCTGGAGACATCACACTCAACAACAAGGAATAGCAACATGAACGTTAAAAAAAGCACTGCCATTGCCTCTGCCATGACTGGCTTGCTGGTACTCGGAACCCAGTTCATCGCGGCCCCGGCGATGGCGGCCGAGGCAAAGGAGAAATGCTACGGCGTGGTCAAGGCCAGCAAGAATGATTGCGCCACCAAGACCAGTTCTTGCGCCGGTACGGCCAAGGAAGACGCCATGGGTGATGCCTTCGTGGTGATGCCAAAAGGGCTGTGCGAGAAGCTGGTCGGCGGTTCGCTGCAACCCAAGTAAGCGCCATGCGGCAGGGGGCTTCGGCCCCCTGCGTTTTCTCTGGCAGGTGAAAGCGAGTGTTGCCATGAATCCTTTGATTGGAATCGGATTGAGAACCCCCCATTACGACGGGATCCGGCAGACACTGCCGGCAGTCGGCTGGTTGGAGGTTCACAGTGAAAACTACTTCGAGCGCCACAGCCACGGCTTTCAGGTACTAAGCGAGCTAGCCGGGCACTATCCTGTCAGTCTGCACGGGGTTGGCATGTCCCTGGGCTCGGCCGACCCGCTCGACCGGCGCCACCTTGAGCAGCTTGCGGAGCTGGCTGCGATCATCAAGCCGGTCAGGGTGTCCGAGCATCTGAGCTGGGGCAGCATAGACGGGCGTTATTTCAATGACTTGCTGCCAGTGCCCTATACCCGAGAGGCGCTGGCCAGGATGAGCGACAAGATCCAGCAGGTGCAGCAGACCCTGGGCTGCCAGCTGCTCATCGAAAACCCTTCTTCCTACCTGCAACTGGCGGGCGAGATGAGCGAATGGACGTTTCTGGCCGAGCTGCAGCGGCGCAGCGGCTGCGGCATCCTGCTCGATCTCAACAATCTCTACGTCAGTGCCTTCAACCACGGCTTTTCCTGTGACGACTACCTGGCGGCCATCGACCTCGACACAGTGGGCGAGATCCACCTGGCCGGGTTTACCGAGAAAAAGCTGCCCGAGGGCTCTCTTTACATAGATACCCACAGCGCCCCCGTGGTTGCCCCAGTCTGGGAACTTTACCGCGATATTTGCCGCCAGCGGGCCATTCCGACCCTGATCGAATGGGATTTGGCAATCCCGCCGTTGCCGCAATTGTTGGCAGAGGCCCAACGGGCCAGCGACATACTGGCGCAAACCGTGACGGCCGCCCGGGAGGTGTGTCATGGCTGAGCTGGCGCAGGTGCAACAGCTGTTTGCCGAGGGCCTGCTGGGGGAGGCGAAGGGGATTTCGCCCCATATCTCGTCGCGGCTCTTTTCGGCCGAGTCGGTACTGCAGGTTTATCGCAACCACTTCATCCTGAGCCTTGGCGAGGTGCTCGCCAGCAGCTACCCCGCGGTCAAGGCCATGGTGGGGGAGGAGTTCTTTGCCGCCGCTGCCCGCGGTTTCGTGCTGGCCGAGCCGCTGGAGGAGGGAAGCGTGATGCATTATGGCGCCGGTTTTGCCGACTGGCTGGCCGCCTTGCCGACTACAGCGGCCCTGCCCTGGCTCGGAGAACTGGCCCGTTTCGAGTGGTTGCTGGAGCGGGGGAGTCTGCTCCCGCTCGACTCCCGTAGCTGGCCCGCCGACCGTATCGCCAGCCTGAGTGAGCGCGACTGGGAGAGGCTGGTGTGCCTGCCTGCCAGCGATCTGTTGCTGATGGCGAGCGATTATCCGGTGCTGGATCTCTGGCAGATGGCCATTCATGAGGGGGCGGAGGTGATTGCGCTCGATGCGCCGGCCTGGCTGGCGCTCAAGAAGCAGCCTGACTGCCGGGTCATGCCGCTGTCGCTGGCCGCCGGTGAGTGGTCCCTGTTGCAGGGGTGCCTCACGGGCCGGCGGTTGATTGAGCTGCTCGAAGACGATCCCGGGGCGAGCGAACATCTGGCTCGCCTGATCACCCTTGGCCTGCTGGTCGACGTGGAGGTGTTGCCATGATGGCAAAGAAATGGATGCCGATCGCGCTGGGCGATCGGGAGTTACCCGGCTGGCTGATCGGTGTCGTGCTGTTGCTGGCCAGATGCTGGGTGGCCCTGGTGTTTTTCAACGCCGGCTGGCTCAAACTGACGAGCTGGGACTCCACCCTCTATCTGTTCGAGTTCGAGTACCAGGTGCCCCTGCTGCCCTGGCTGTGGGCGGCCTGGCTGGGCACGACGGCGGAGCTGGTGCTGCCGCTGTTTCTGCTGGCCGGCTTGCTGACCCGTCCGGTTGCCCTGCTGCTGTCTGGCTTAAACATCATGGCGGTGATCTCCTATCCGGCCTTGTGGGCCGGGGGCTTTCACGATCACCAGTTGTGGGGCTGGATGTTGCTGACGCTGGTGATCTGGGGAGGCGGCAGCCTGAGCCTGGATAGCTGGCTGAGCAGACGCAGGGGGTGACCCTTCTCACAATTCTGCCATGACAAAGGGCGCCATCAGGCGCTCTTTGTCATGATGGCGCGGGCGAAAGAGGCGCCAGGCAAGAGCGGCGGACATTCCCGCTTTGGTGAGGCTGCGCATGGCGCTGTTTTGCGAGGTGGGGGAGCTCATCTCACCCGACGCGGATCCTTCTCTCTTTCACGCCACCTTGGATTATTTCACCCGTGCCAGTGAGGAGGGGTGCGCCCTCTCCTGGGTAGCTGAGTTCGATCATCAGATAGTGGCCGCCGGCACCCTGGTGTTGTTCGTGCGCCCGCCCTATCCCGGCAATCTGGCGGGCAGGGAGGCTTATCTGCTCAACATGTATACCCTGCCGGCGTGGCGAGCACGGGGGATCGCCACCGCTCTGCTCGACGCCATGACGGCCCATGCCCGGGCAATGGGACTTGGCAAGGTGTGGCTGCATGCCAGCGATGCCGGGCGCCCTCTCTACGAGCGGATCGGTTTTGTTGCCAATCCGGCCTATATGGAGTGGCAATCGCCCGCAATATGAGGTATCAAGCTCCCCCTTGTTTCCCGTGGCGCTGGCGGTTGGCACGACCTTGCAGGCAAGGTACCGGGGTGAGGGGGTGACTATGCTCATGGAACAAACTGCCACCCTCTTCTCTATCCATTGCGATATCCACTGAGTGGTTTGGCCGGGTGGGGCCAGTCTGGAGGATAATTTTCGATGTTCAATAGCAAACTGAAAGCCGAGCTGCAGCAGTGCCGGGAGCAGCTGCTGGAGCAGCAGGGATTTTTCGAGGCGGTGCATGGCAGCGTGGCCACCATCACCTTCACGCCGGAGGGCACTGTGCTGGCGGCCAACGATCTCTTCCTCGACGTAATGGGTTTTGCCGAGTCAGAAGTGGTCGGTCAGCATCACAAGATGTTTTGCGACAACCAATATGCCCAGAGTACCGAATACCAGCAGTTCTGGGCCGAGCTCAAGCAGGGTCGCACCCGTTCCGGGGTATTTATGCGCCTCAACCGGCGGGGTGAGCCGGTGTGGCTGGAGGCGACCTATTTTCCGGTCAAACTGCGGGGTGTGGTGACCCGGGTGATCAAGATCGCCAGCGACGTGACCGAGCAGCAACTGAAGCTGCAGAGCCAACAGGCGGTGGCGTCGGCCCTCGAGCGCTCCCTGGCTGTCATCGAGTTCTCCCCGCAAGGGGAGGTGCTGACTGCCAACAGCAATTTCCTGCACACCATGGGCTATACCCTGGCGCAGCTCAAGGGCAAGCATCACAGCCTCTTCTGCGACGATGCGTTCTTGCGCGAGCAGCCCCATTTCTGGGATGAGCTGGGCCGTGGCCAGTTCAAGTCCGGCCTCTTCTGCCGCCTGAACAGCCAGGGTGACAAGGTGTGGCTGGAGGCAACCTACAACCCGATCCTGGACGAGCGGCGCAAGGTGGTGAAAGTGATCAAGTTTGCCAGCGACATCACGGAGCGGATCAACAAGAGCCACGCCGTGCGCGAGGCCACCATGCTGGCCCATGATGCGGCGCACGAGACCCTGAGCTGTGCCGAGCGGGGAGCGAGCCTGCTCTGTGGGGTAGTCGATACCTCGAACCTGATCGCCAGCCAGCTTGCTCACAGCATAGAGCTCATCAATCGGCTCAACGAGCAGTCGCGCAGCATAGAGGCCATCGTCGCCACCATCAGCAGCATTGCCGATCAGACCAATCTGCTGGCCCTCAACGCGGCCATCGAGGCGGCCCGGGCCGGGGATCAGGGGCGAGGCTTTGCCGTGGTAGCCGACGAGGTTCGCCAGTTGGCGGCGCGCACCTCTCTCTCGACTGACGAGATTGCCAAGGTGGTGCAGAACAACCGCGATCTGACCAGCCGGGTCACCGCCGAGATGAGCGGGGTGGCCGATAGCGCTGAACTTGGAAAGCAGCAAGTCGGCGAGGTCAACCAGGTGATGAGCGAGATCCGCCGGGAGGCGAACAACGTCTCCCGCACCGTCTCGGATCTCGCCATCTGATCCCGTCTCCGGATTGAGGGCTGGCCAAAAAAACATCGGTCAGCCCCTCAATCTGAACGCCTCCTGTATCGCCTCCTGATTGAGAATTGTCCTCCTGCCATGGCTTGATTAGGCTTGCGTCCTCATTAATCCGGAGCAGGAGAAGCACAAGATGGCGTTACAACGCAAAGGGCGGGCAATGGCCCTGTTGGCAGTGGTTGCAACCATGGGGCTGAGTGGCTGCATGGGGCAGATGGGTCTGTCCGGCATGGTGACCAAGGGCAACCTGAGTGTGGTGGATAACCGCTACGGCCGTGCCGGCGTCTTCATCCTGCTCTCCCCTGTCTATGGTCTGGCGGCCACCGCCGATCTGTTCGTGTTCAACACCATCGAATTCTGGACCGGCAAGAACCCCATCACCGGCAAGTCGCCGGCCCTGGTGGATCAGAAGCTGGATGCGGTGATCAAGGTGAACCAGCATCTGGACTCCTCCCTCAAGACGGTGCCGCTGGCCATGCTGCCGCAAGGGGTGAGCGAGGTGGAGATAAGCTATCTGGACGAGACCACCGCCCAGATGGAGGTGCGCTATCTGGATGGTCGCAGCAGCATGATGCGCGGTGAAAAGCGCGGCGAGCAGCTGGATATCTACTTCGATGGCCGTCTGGTGTCGACCCTGAGCCAGGCCGAGCTGGAGAAGATGAGCGCTGCCCAGAAAGCCGCCGCCTGATCCCGGCACGAGCCGACAAGCGGGCACCGAGCCCACCAAAAAACGCCCCGCTGTTGCCGGGCGTTTTGCATGGTGACTAGCGGGTCTGCTTGCGGTGGGGCGGGGTGAGGATCAGCCCCAGCAGGCGGCGCAGATGGGTGAGCTGTTCGGTCAGCTGGACATTGAGCCAGAGGTAGCCATTGATGGCTGCTTCGTCGTTGGCGGGCAGGGCTATCTCGCGAGCCACCTGGTGCAACCGGGCGATGGCGGCCTCGGCGCCGCGGCCATCGCCGCTTTTCACCATCAGGGAGAGCTGGTGGAGCACCTCCTCGGTGGCCTGGTGACAGGTCTGCAGCTGGGCCGTGCTCTGCATCAGAAAGTGGCTCTGGCGATCGTTCCAGTAGGTGTTGGCCAGCATCTCCAGGGTGCAGAGCAGGTTGCGCATGCTGGTCTGCACCGCCTCGAACAGCGGGGCACCGAGGCGGGTCTCCTTGGCCGCCGGAGCCAGCAGGGGGCGCAGCCCGACCATGGTGGCCAGCAGCTTGGAGTGACTCTGCTTGAGCCTGGGTCGCTCCAGCACGTTGGGGGAGAGGTGGGTGTGATAGAGGCGACCGGATTGCTGCAGGATCTGGTGCATCTGCAGTCGCCAGTGGCTGTAGGCGCGCTGGGGGTAGATGCTGCAAAACAGCAGCGCCAGCAGGGAGCCGAGCACCACGTCGCCGCTGCGCCACAGGGCGGTCTGGATCTCCCCCGGCTGGGCCCCGATGGTGACCGCCAGGGTGATGCCGATGAGCAGTCCCACATAGGGGCGTTTGCCCAGCGCCAGATAGCCGCACAGGAACATGATGGCGCCGCACCAGGCCAGGGTCAGCGGCAGGGAGTAGATCTCCAGATAGAGCGCCACCACCCCGCAGCTGGCGCCGAAGATGGTGCCGATGACCCGTTGCAGAGCGCGGGCCAGCACATTGCCCCAAAAGGAGATGGGTCCCATCACTACCACCAAGGTGATGAGGGGCCAGGTGCTTTCGGGCAGTTCCAGCTCGCGGGTCAGCAGGAAGGTGAGCATGAAGGCGAGCGCAATGCGCAGGCCGTGGACGATGCGATAGTGGCCATAGACCAAGATGTCGAGGCGGGAGAGGGGAGTATCAAGACGCACTGTCAGTCTCGTATCAGGTTGATGGCGGGGCCCGGCTCCTCCCTGCTGCGGGCCCCGCAATTGTTCAGGCCAGTCGGCCCTGGAGCGGGTGGATCCAGACCCGTTCCCCGATGGCGATCCCGGGTTGGGAAGGTACGATTTCGATGAGGCAATTAGCCTCGGCCATAGAGCTCAGGATGCCTGAGCCCTGGGGCCCTGTGGTGCGTACCCGAAGCTCTCCATTGCCATCCTGATGGAAGACGCCGCGCAGGAACTCGGTGCGCCCCGGTCGGCTTTTCATCCGCTCGCTCGCCAGGGCTGACAGGCGCAGCGGTTGCCAGCTGCGCCCCTGCAGGCGGGCGATGGCGGGCTCGACAAACTGCAGGAAGCAGATCATGGCCGCCACCGGGTTGCCCGGCAGGCCGAAGAAGGGGGTATCCCCCAGCTTGCCAAAGGCCAGCGGGCGGCCGGGGCGCATCTGGATGCGCCAAAAATCAATTTGGCCCAGCTCTGCCAACACCCCCTTGATGTAGTCGGCGTTGCCCACCGAGACCCCCCCCGAGCTCAGCACCAGATCGGCACTGGCGGCCGCCTCGGCGAGGCGCTGGCGCAGCACGGCCTGATCATCGGGGATGATGCCAAGATCCATCACCTCACAGCCGGCGCCGCGGATCTGTGCCATCAGGGTGAAGCGGTTGCTGTCAAAGATGTGGCCGGGGGCGAGCGTTTCGCCCGGGGCCTGCACCTCGTCCCCGGTACTGAACAGGGCGACCTTGAGGGGCGTGCGCACCGGCAGGGCGGCCTGACCCAGGGAGGCCGCGAGCCCGAGCTGGGGGGCGCCGAGGCGGGTACCGGCCGGGATGGCGACGGCCCCTTTGGCCAGATCCTCTCCGGCCTGGCGTACGTTCTGCCCCGCCTTGATGGGGGCCTGAATGGTGACCCAGCCATCGGCCATCACCGTCTCTTCGCGCATCACCACGGTGTCGACTCCGGGAGGCACGGGGGCGCCCGTCATGATCTGCACCGCCTGACCCGCCAGCACCGGCTCGTGGCGCTGCTGGCCTGCCAGCACTTCCCCCACCAGTTGCCAGCGGCCGGCGGCGAGATCGTCACTGCGCAGCCCCACCCCGTCCATCGCCGAGTTGGCGTGGGGCGGCACATTGATGGGGCTCACCAGATCGGCGGCCAGCACGGCACCGTGGCACTGCGTCAGCGGCGTGAGGGTGCTGCCATTGCTCGGCGTCAGGGCCGCCAGTATGGTGTCGCGGGCGGCTTCGACCGACAGGAAGCCGTTGCCGGCACCCTGCTCGCGGGTCTGGCAGCCTGCCAGGTAGTCGCATACGAAGTCGGCGATGGCATCGAGATCATTGATGTCGAGCCTGGGCAGGGTGGTGTCTGCCGGTTGATCGCTCGCCACGGCGATGATGTCTCTGTCGTCGGGGAACAGCAGAGGCTTGCCGATCGCCGCCCGGTGCAGCTCTATCTTGGGGAAGTGCTCGTGTTTGAACCCTTCCACCAGCAGCAGATCGAGGCTGGTCTGATCGAAGCTGGCCAGCAGCTCGCGAAAATCGGCCTCTGCCAGCTCGGTCTCAATGATGCGGGCATGGCGGCGGCGGGAGGCGACCATCATCTGGTTGGCCCCTGCCTTGCGCAGGCGGTGGCTGTCCTTGCCCGGCTGATCGATATCGAAGTCGTGGTGGGCGTGCTTGAGCACCCCGAGGCGCAGGCCCCGTGCCACCAGCAGGGGGATCAGCTGTTCCAGCAAGGTGGTCTTGCCGGTCCCGCTCCAGGCGGCGAAGCCGAGCAGGGGGAGGGTCGGGGCTGGGGTCATTGGGCGGCTCCTTGTTGGGATTCGGTGGCCGGGGTCAGCAGGCGCGTCTCGTAGGCGGCCAGTTCGGCCGGACTGTTGAGGTTGATGAAGGCATCCGGCTGATCGGCAAAGCTCACCACCGCCATCTGGTGGCGAGCGAACCAGATATCTATCTTGCGCTCCCCCTCGGCCAGGGCCTGGCTGAGGGAGGGGAGCAGGGATTTGTGCAGCAGGGCCACCACAGGTTGCAGCCAGTCGCCGTCATGGGCCACCACCAGTTCGGTGGTCGGGGTGAGGGCGGCGCGAAAGCGGCTCATCAGATCAAGGGGCAGGGCGGGGCCATCGCAGGGGACGAACAGCACCCAGTCGTGACGGGCGGCGGCCAGGCCCACCTGCATGCCCGCCAGCGGGCCCAGATAGTCGTTGTTGTCATCACTGATGACGGGGGCCAGCGCCTGGTAGCGGGGCTGGTTGCGGTTGGCGTTGATCAGGATCTCGTCGACCTGGGGGCGCAGCCGGCACAACACGTGGTCGATGAGGGGACGGCCCGCCAGCTGGACCCATCCCTTGTCTTCGCCCCCCATGCGGGTGGCGCGGCCACCGGCCAGGATCACGGCCGAAACGGGGAAGGGGTCAGAGTGGGGTTCGCTTCTTGAAGTCATGTCGCTCGATGATTTTTAAAGGGGTGGTCTCTTGCAGTTGACCGCGAGCGAGAGTCCACTCTCGCTCGCACAGATCGGTCAGGGCGTTGCTCTGGTGGCTGATGACCACCAGGCCGCAGCCATGTTCCCGCAGATCTTGCGCCAATGCGGCCATCAGGGCAACCGAATGTGTGTCCAGGTTGGCGGTGGGTTCATCCATCAGCAAAAAGGCGGGTTGCAGCGCCCAGGCCCGGGCCATGGCCAGACGCTGGCGCTCGCCGCCGGAGAGGATGCTGATGTGCTCCCGGGCCAGCCCTTCCAGCTCGACCCGGCGCAGCGCCTCGAACACCCGGATCTCGTTCTCCGCCTGCTTGCCAAGCGCCCAGGCGATGTTGTCGTGCACGCTGCGATCGAACATGTAGGGGGTCTGGTGCAGATAGGTGACCCGGCCGGGGCCCACGTCCCGCTTGAGCAGCTGGTTGAGCCGGCGCTGCCAGCGGCCGGGCAGGTTGGTGTGGCCCCGGGTGGGGCGCAGCAGGCCGGCCAGGATCTTGAGCAAGGTGGTCTTGCCCACGCCGTTGGCGCCGTGCAGCCAGATGGTGTCCCCGCGGGCGATGGAAAGCCGCTCGATCTCGAACAGCTGGCGTTCGCCAAAGCACATGGAAAGGTGATGGGCGGTCAGGGCCATGGGCGGGCTCCGTCAGCGGTCAGCAACAAGGGGAACCTCTTTCTCAATTCTTCAGATAGCTGTGGCCGCGACAGGCGGTCAGCAGCAGGTTGAGCAACAGCGCCAGACTGAGCAGCACTATGCCGAGCGCCACCCCCTGGGTAAAGGCGCCCTTCTGGGTCTCCAGCGCGATGGCGGTGGGGATGTTGCGGGTAAAGTGGAGAATATTGCCTCCCACCATCATGGAGCAGCCCACCTCGGTGACGATGCGGCTGAAGGCGCCGATCACCGCCGCCAGCAGACCAAAGCGGCATTCGTGCATCAGGCCGAGCAGCGCCTTGGGCCAGGAGACCCCCAGGGTGAGGGCGGTTTCCCAGGCGCGGCGATCGCTCTGGATAAAGGCGGCGTGGGCCATGGTGGCGATGACGGGGAAGGCGATCAGCATCTGGCCCACTACCATCGCCTGCTGGGTGAACAGCATCTTCCAGTCGCCGAAGGGGCCGGCCCGCGACAGCAGCATGTAGAGCAGGAGGCCAATCACCACGGTCGGTACCGATTGCAGGGTATTGATGCAGGAGAGCCAGAGCCAGCGGCCGGGCAGCGGCAGGTAGGCCAGCGCAAAGCCCAGCAGCAGGGCCGGCAGCAGCACCAGCAACAGGGCGAGCCCGGAGACGGAAAACGAGACCCCCACCACCTGCCACAGTTCGCTATCACCGCTGAACAGCAGGGCGAGGGCCGCCAGAGTCGTGTCGAGGAGCGTCGGCATCAGCGCGCTCCCCGACAGGGGGGCAGAGCCCCCCTCATATCACACAGGGAGGTCATCACTTCCCGTTGGCATCGGCCACGAACAGGGCCTGACCGGCCACCTTGAAGTCACCGATCAGCTTCTGGCCGTGGTCGGAGACCAGCCAGTTTTGCAGGGCACGGGCGCCGTCGGTGTTGAGGTCGGGATAACGGGCCGGGTTGACCAGGATCACCTGATAGGGGTTGAACAGACGCTTGTCCCCTTCCAGCAGCACGGCGAGATCCAGCTTGCTCTGGTAGGCGAGCCAGGTACCGCGGTCGGTCAGGGTGTAGGCGCCAAGCTCGGAGGCCATGGTGAGGGTCGGGCCCATGCCCTGGCCGATGGATTTGTAACCGGCAAACTCGGGTTTGACGTCAGCGGCCTGCCACAGGGTCTTCTCCTTGATGTGGGTGCCGGACTCGTCACCGCGGGAGATGAAGGTCTGGCCCTTCTCCTTGATGGCCTGCAGTCCCTTGGCGGCATCCTTGATCTGGCCGAGACCCGCCGGATCCTTGATCGGACCCACGATAACGAAGTCGTTGTACATCAGAGGGGTTGGATTGATGCCAAAGCCGGCATCGACGAAGGCCTTCTCGGCGGAAGGGGCGTGGGTCATCACCAGATCGGCGTCGCCGTTTTCCCCCATCTTCAGGCTCTGGCCGGTACCGGCGGCCATCACCTGCACCGGGTAGCCGGTCTCGGCGGTAAATTTTGGCAGCAGCCAGCCCAGCAGGCCGGACTGTTCGGTACTGGTGGTGGTGGCGAGGCGAACCGGCGGTTTCGGGCTCTCGGCCTGGGCGGCCGTGGTCAGCAGCAGGGCGGCGCACAGGGAGAGCGCGGCACGTTTCAAATTGGCATTCAGGGTCATGGTGATGCAACTCGTTCGGGTGAATGGGAGGCCTCTGACTAGCAAACAGGGTGCCAAACATGTTCCACGCCCCCCTTTTTTCATCTTTTGCTGAGTGAAAACAGCAGTTTATTGTATCTTTTCAGATTATTTGACGGGCGTTATTTACTAATTGGTATTGGTGCTTCGTTCCGGGTAGGACAAAATGTCTCACTCGCGTTCCGACTATCGGGACATTCTCCGACCTTGAGTGCATTTGAGGAATTTTTTTCATGACAGCCCCGCTCAACCGCTGGTCCGCCCTCTCCCTGCTCATCGTGGACGATGAACCCGGCATGCGCAGCTTTCTGGCCAAGGCACTGGCCAAGCGCTTCGCCCAAATCGAGACGGCCGCCAGCGTGGAAGAGGCCGAAGCCCTGCGCAGCCGCCTCCATTTCGATCTCATCATCGCCGATATCCGATTGCCGGGCCGCTCCGGCATTGAGTGGCACGAGGCGGTCGATCCCGGTACCCGCCGCAGCGACATCATCTTCATGACCGGCTTTGGCGACATGGAGACCGCCCTCAAGGCGCTGCGTCTCGGTGCCAGCGATTTCATCCTCAAGCCGTTCAATCTGGAACAGATGATCCAGGCGGTGGACCGGGTGATCGAGCGCCGCCAGATGGAGCGGGAAAACCTGTTGCTGCGCCGGGAGGTGAGCAAGCTCTTTCCCCCCACCCTGATCGGTGACAGCGCCAAGACCTGCGAGCTCAAGACGCTCATTGCCAGGGTGGCTCCCTCCAACGCCGCCGTACTGGTGGAGGGGGAGTCCGGCACCGGCAAGGAGCTGGTGGCCAGGGCCCTGCACCAGCTATCCGGCCGCATGGGGGCCTTCGTACCCCTCAACTGTGCGGCCATCGCCCCCGAGCTGCTCGAAAGCGAGCTGTTCGGCCATGTGCAGGGGGCCTTCACCGGCGCCCGCAAGGGGCGCGACGGTCTGTTTAGGGTCGCCCATCAGGGCACCCTCTTTCTCGATGAAATTGGCGAGATGCCGCTCGCCATGCAGGCCTCCTTGCTGCGGGCGCTGGAGCAGAAGGCCATCCGTCCGGTCGGCGCCGAGCGGGAACTCGCGGTGGATGTGCGCATCGTGGCCGCCACCAACCGCAACCTGAAGACAGAGGTGGATGCCGGGCGGTTTCGCGAGGATCTCTTCTACCGCCTCAACGTGGTCGCCCTGCAGGTGGCGCCCCTGCGCGAGCGGATCGACGACATCCCGGCCCTGGTACACCACTTTACTCGCCAGCTCACCGCCGAGATGGGGATGGGGTCGCTGAACTGGACCCACGAGGATGTGGTGGCCATGCAGGCTTATCCCTGGCCCGGCAACGTGCGCGAGCTGCGCAACCTCATCGAGCGCTGCCTGCTGCTCGGCAAGCCCCCCGCCGAGTATTGGCGCAGCAGCCAGCCTGACAGTGCCGCCGGCAAGGGGGAAGAGGGGTATCCGCTGGAGTGGCCGCTGGCTGAGGTGGAAAAAGCCCACATCCTGCAGGTGGTGGCAAGCTTTGATGGCAACAAGTCGGCCGCCTCCCGGGTACTGGGGGTAGCGCGCAAGACCCTGGAGCGCAAGTTCAAGGAGTGGGCCATCGAATGATGTTGCAGACTGGCAGGGCGCTGCCATGAGGTGGTCCCGACTCCCGCGCTGGCTGCGCACCAAGGTGCGCTGGCGCCTGCTGCTGCTCACCTCGGTGCCCATCATGCTCACTCTGGTGGGCCTGATGGGGCTCACCCTCTACTGGACCCTCACCTACAGCTGGCAGAACCTGCTCACCAATGTGCGCGGCGATCTCGGGGTGGCCCATCACGCGGTGCGCGTGCAGCAACAGCGCCAGGCCGAGCACCTGGAGCACCTGCGTGATGCCTGGACCTTCCAGACCAAGCTGCGCCAGAACCCGGCAGAGCTGCAATCCTGGGTGATGCCGCTGGCGGCCAACTACGACCTCGATTTTCTGCACCTGCGCACGGGGGCCGAGCTGGATCAGCTGGCCCCGAAACAGCGGGCCACCCTGAGCACGGGGCGCAGCATCAGCCACTTCGTGGTCTGGTCGCGGGAGCAGTTGCTGGCCCACTCGCCGGCCCTGGCCAGCCGCGCCGTGCTGGACAGGGAGTACAGCGCCGCCAACGGCCAGGAGACCCGGGGGCTGGTCAGCCTGACCCTGACGCCCGTGATGGCGCGGGATGGCTCACTCTGGGCCGTGCTGGAGGGGGGCGAGCTTATCAACGGCAGTACCCGGCTGGTGGACGAGCTCAAGAGCCAGGTGTTTGCCAAAAATACCCTGCCGGAGGGGAGCATAGGCACTGTCACCCTGTTTCTCGGCGATCTGCGGGTCAGCACCAATGTGCCCGCCAGCAGCAGTCGCCAGATAGGGCGGGCGCTCGGCACCCGGGTCTCGGCCCCGGTGCGCGAACAGGTGCTGGAGCGGGGGGAGGTGTGGATCGATCGCGCCTTCGTGCACGACGCCTGGTATGTCTCTGGCTATGAGCCGCTGCTGGGGGCCAATGGCGAGCGGATCGGCATGCTCTATGTCGGCTTTCTCGAGTGGCCCTTCATCCGCACCTACCTCACCAACCTGCTGGAGCTTGGTTCCGGCGTGGTGTTGCTGCTGCTGATCTCGGGCCTGTTGGTCTATCGCGGCGCACGGGATCTCTTCACCCCCATCGAGCGGATGCACCGGGTGGTACGTCAGGTGCAATATGGCAAGTCGGCCCGGGTGGGGCCGCTGGCGCTCGATCCCGATCACGAGCTGGCCCAGCTGGGACGCCAGTTTGACGCCATGCTGGACCGCCAGGAGGCTCATCAGCAGCAGATGGCCCGCAGTGCCGACGAGCTGGAGCAGAAGGTGGCCGAGCGCACCCGAAGCCTCGAGCAGAAGACCGCCGAGCTGGAGGAGCACATCCATATGTTGACCCAGGCGCGCCAGCAGCTGCTTATCAGCGAGAAGCTGGCGGCCCTTGGCGAGCTGTGCGCCGGGGTGGCCCACGAGATCAACAACCCGCTCGCGGTGATCCTCGGCAACGTGGAGCTGATGAAGCTGGAGCTGGGGGAGGCGGCCGAGCCCGTCAGCGAGGAGCTGGCGCTGGTGCTGACCCAGATCGAACGCATTCGCGCCATCACCCGCAGCCTGTTGCAATACTCCCGCCCCGGCGATTACGAGACGGCGCCGGTGTGGCAGCACCTCAATCCCATCATCGAGGAGAGCCTGACCCTGGTGCGCTCCGCCCTGCGCCAGCAACAGGTGGAGCTGGTGGCCGATCTGCAGGCCCAGCAACCCATAGAGGCGGATCGCCAGCAGCTGCTGCAGGTACTGATAAACCTCCTGGTCAACGCCAGCCACGCCCTGGGCGAGCGGGGCCAGATCCGGGTCGAGAGCCGTGACTGGCACAGTGAAACGGGCCAGTTGCTGGGGGCCGAGGTGCGAGTCATCGACAACGGCAGCGGCATTGAGGCCGCCATCATGGACAAGATCTTCGACCCCTTCTTCACCACCCGCGCCACCGGCACAGGTCTCGGGCTTGCCCTGAGCCACCGCATCATCAGTCGCTGGGGCGGGGAGCTGTTGGTGGACTCCACCCCGGGAGAGGGGAGCTGCTTTACTATCCGCTTGCACAGCCATGCCCTGCTGCCCGCCGGCCGCGAGCCAGACCAGCTGGAGGGGTGGCGCATCGCGCTGGGAGCGGAAGGGCGTGAGCCCGATATCGCCGGGGACGAGCCGGCCGCAGGGCAGGCAGGTTCACCAGAAGGCGGGCCAAGGGAAGGGCCAAAGGAAGGGTAAGCGTCTTTCACTCCATCAAACAGACGGGCCTGCCAATCTGGCAGGCCCGTTTTCATGGTAGGGGCAAGGGAGGGTGAGAACCGCTTTACCTACTGCGGGCTCCACACCAGCTTGCCGGTCTGGGTCAGATCGTAGCCGCCTAGGCGGGAGGCCAGCTCGCGTCCCTCGGGGGATTGCAGCCAGCCGATGAGTTGTTGCAACAGGTTGCGAAAGAAGACCCCCTGCGGCATCACCAGATCGAAACACTCCTGGGAGAGCGGCATAAACTCCAGGCCAAACTCGGTCGCCGTGCTCTGGGCCCCCGGCCCCACGTCGGCATCGCCGCGACTGATGGCGGCGGCCAGCTCCCGCTCGCTGTTGACCTGCACTGTGCTCTCAATTCGGGTCAGGGACTCCCCCTGGGTTTGCAGCCACTCAAACAGGGCCCGCTGGCTGCCGGCCCCCTCTTGGCGCAGTGCCCAGCGCCACTCCAGGGTTTCTCGAGCCTCCCTCGGTCTGGCTCCGCGTCGCAGTACCAGCCCCTGGGCGCGGCGAAATCCATGAACGATCACCCATTGGCGATGGCCCTGATACTGCTGCACCAACGCCGGGTGGCGCAGGTGGGCTTCTTCGGCCTGACCCCAGTGGATGGCGCACAGATCCACATGGCCGCGGGCCAGCATCGCCAGTCCCTGGCGAGTGCCGCAGGGGGTGTATCCCACCAGCGCCTGGGTGCCAAGCTGCTGGGCCAACCGGCTGCTGGCATAGTGCAGCAGCACGTCGTCCGAGCCTGCCAGCAGCAGCCGGTCGTTCATCACCCCCTCGTGGCAGCTGCCGAGCAGCCAGCGATCCAGCAGGGATCGCGGAAACAGCCACTTGCCGGTGGCCTTGGTGGCGGGGATGCGCGCCTCGTTGGCCAGCTGATAGACCTTCTTCTCGTTGAGATCGAGGTATTCGGCCACCTGCTTGACGTTCATAAACTCATTCATGGTTCAGTCCATCAGCCTGTTGTATGGCGGGTAGAAAGCGAAGTTGCGCATGGTCAGCCGGGCTCAATCCCGCTGGCCACGGCCGGACGGCCCCTGGGGCAGCACCGGCGGTTTGTCATCCAGCACCAGATGCTGCTGGCCGGTAAAGACCTGGAAGTGGCGCCCCTTGGCGCGGGCAACCATGGTGATGCCGAGCTGGCGGGCGAGATCCAGCCCCATCTGGGTGACGCCGGAGCGCGACAGCAGCACAGGGATCCCCATCTGCGCCACCTTGATCACCATCTCGGAGGTGAGCCGCCCTGTGGTGTAGAAGATCTTGTCGGCGCCGGTATCGCCCGCCATCCAGAGCTCGCCGGCCAGGGTATCCACCGCATTGTGGCGGCCCACGTCCTCGACAAAGGAGAGGATCTCGGCTCCGCGGCAGAGGGCGCAGCCGTGCACGGCGCCAGCCATCTTGTAGGTTTCGTTATGGGCGGAGAGCGCCTTGAGCAGGGCGTAGAGGGTGCTCTGTTTAAGTTCGGGCGCAGGCAGCACCACCCCTTCGAGTTTTTTCATCACGCTGCCATACATGGTGCCCTGGCCGCAGCCCGAGGTGACCGTCTTCTTCTCCAGTGACTTGTCCAGATCCTCGGCCTGCTGGCTGCTGACCACGGCGGCGGCCTCGCTATCCCAGTCGACGATCACCGATTCGATGGCCGAAATATCCTCGATAAAGCCCTGGTTCTTGAGATAGCCCAGCACCAGCGCCTCGGGGCGGGCCCCCAGCGTCATCAGGGTCACTATCTCCTTCCAGTTGAGGTAGACGGTGAGTGGGCGCTCACAGGCGATCTGCTGGGTCTGCAACTCCCCCTGCTCATTCATCACCTCGACGGCCATGGTGAGCTGGGCGGCAGCATTGCTTTTGATAAAGGTCGGTGTCATGGGGCCCTCGTGACCGGTAGCTGGGATCTAAGGAGAGGGATTAGCAAGATTTGTTCCAGATTAATGCAGGAGGATTAGCAGCAGGGGATGGCGGACAAAATATAATTATTCAGATACTGTGAAGTTGTGCATGCATGATCACATTCTGATAGTGAAGTAAATATATAAGCTTTTCTTTGGTAAATTATAGAGTTAGACTTTGATTATAAATTCAGTAACAAGTGTAAAGCAGCCAAGTATTATGAATAACTTGCGCACTTTCAATTGCAGCATGGTTTGTCACGGAGGAAATGATTAATGGGATTGCACGTACATTCTTTAAATAACATTCCCAAAAGCGAAAATCGTGACTACCTTGTTTATCTTTTGGAGTATGGTTGGCATGAGCCATTGGCTGAAGCGCTAGATAAAAACTTTCTTCAGATGGCTGGTGTAGCGGCAAAAAATAGAGCTGTGGTTATTAAAGGAACTGAGCTGGCTCATTTTGAAAATGAAGTGTTTTCTTGGCATCAGATTAATAATCAACGAGGTGAGGATGTTCTTCCAGCCATACTGATAACAAATGCTCATCCATCTTACTTTATGGATAATAATCAAGGATATAAGCGTCACAGTGGTTTATACCGAGAATCAGTTAATGGTGACCTGAAGCTTATCTTAATTCCGTTAAAGAAATTCTGCTCGAACACATCCGATGTTGTTTCACTAATAGAAAGGTTGTTCTCTGACATTGAGGGTGGGAAGGACCTTTCTGAGTTCAAAATTGCAAAAGAGGTACAGAAAGGCATAGGGTCAGCAATTGTTGATGCGCTAATTCTTGAGCCAAATATATCAGGTGTGGGTTTTAGCTTTAAGAAGTTGACTAGTTATTTTGGCAAAGATGGATAATGTTTTTATCCCATATATTGGGCTAAATTGTAGGTTGGTGCTGAACGAAGTGAAGCCCAACGTTTACCGCGAGCAATTTCCAAAGGCAATAATCGGATAATTCGGCCTTATTTGATTATTGCCATTCCCTCGAACAAGCACTGGCGGATTGGTTTTACGCCGCATGTTGGGCTTCGCTGCGCTTAGCACCAACCTACGCCCGCGCCAACCTACGTCCTGCACGACGTCTAACCAGCATCAAAGCCCCAATCAACCACCAAACTCGCCTTGGCCCCACTCTTGCTATGTTTTCTCCCATTAAGGCCGTGGCCGCCCTGATCTGCCCGCCGAGATTGCCCCCAAGCAAGGGCGAAACAAGGGGGGAGGGCGGCCCGGCAGAGACCTTCTGATGGGAGTCGTTACCGTGCAAGACACAACCAATACCTTGTCCCACCAGCGCTGGCTGCGGGTCGAATTGCAGGCCATCGACAGCCAGGTTGGCCGCTGGCAGAGCCGCCGTTTCGAGATTGCGGCGCTCCACCCCGCCGAGCCTGAGGCCGCCGGTGCCTTGCCCCTCACCCTGTTTCGCGACGAGCGGGGGGATTATCGCTTCAACCTGAGCTCCGGCGCGCCGCGCCTCTTTGTCACTGGAACCCGTGTCGATAATGACTTTGTCGCCGATGGCCTCACGCTGAGTCAGACCGTGGCCGCCGCCTATATGGATGGCGAGCGCCAGGTGCTCTCCTGCCCGCTGCCGGAAGCGCTGCAGGCCTGGACCGAGGCCTTTATTGGCCGCCACGGCGAGCTGCTGGAGGCCCGTCGCAAGGGCAAGAAGGGCAAGGGTCGGGCCCAGGATCAGCTGGGGGTTGATGGCGCGCCCCGGGGCAACTGCGGCGCTGTCGAGGCCACAGGCCCCGATGGCCGCGAGCATGACGACGACGTCGGAAGCCGCTCCCATGAGTGAGTTTTTCAAGCGCTGGTCAGCCCGCAAACGGGAGGCGCAGCAGGCCGCAAACGAACAGCCGCAGCCGCTCGATATGGAAGGTGTATCTGCGTCCAAATCCGACCTTGTAGAGCCGAGCGCATTAGAAAATACGCCACCTTCAGCTGAAGTAAGCACTGACAAGGGGAGTGCCCCTTGCGCCGGTTCCAATCCCGCCGCCGCGCCTTCCACCGCCGTATCGGACAAACCCGCCTTGCCGGACAGGGAGGCGCTGCGCGCCATGTTTCGCAGCCATCAGCCCGATGGCCTCGATGACTACACCCAGGATTTCAGCCAGCCCGAGCTGCTGCCTGCCGCCCTGACTGCGGGGCTGCGCAACTGGCTAGTGGCCCCTGCCTCTGAGCAAGATGCCGACCAGACTGAACCCTCGCCAACCACGCCGGGTGAGGAGGCGGATGACACAGCTTCACTCGTAGCGGCGTTGCCACAAGACCATGACAAGGGTCGGGACATTTTGACTAACGAGGTGGGACAAAATGTCCCTACCAATAAGGCGGGAATGGAACCTCTGGGATCCTGACTCCCTGTCAGTCACTTTTTTTCCGGGGGAGTTGGCTCGTCTCTTGCTCTCCCGTGAGACCAACAAGCACACCATCCCATGAGGTGGTGCGCACAGGAGTGCATGTGAGCATCGAACAATACAACTCAAGCCTGAGCCCCGCCAGCGCTGCGGGGAGCAATGAGCGAGCGCGCGCCTATGCCTTGCGCCACACGGTCAAGACCGACAACCTGATCCCGGCCACTGTCTCCTATCAGAGTCAGGGCCGCCTGCTGCTGGTCGGGCCGGAGGATCGCATCCGCCGCGCCGCCAGCCTCTTGCCGCAAGGGGCTGTGCCGACTTTGCTGGTGAGCGAACAGGTCCATGACGCCGGGGCGGCGGATCTGGAGGCCATCTTCGCCGCCACCGCCTCCCTTGAGGCGCTGACCCTGCGCGAGCCGGCGCTCAAGGGGTATCTCGGCCAGTTTCAGTTGACCGGTCTTAACGGTCAGGGGGAGCGTATCTCTTTGGCCGAGCTCTGCTTTCAGGCCCAGGCCGCCGATGGCCACGCCAGCTTCGATCTGGTGGCCGATCTGGGGGCGACACCGCTGTTTGCCCTGGAGCGCCCGCCCGTGGGTTATCAGTATCTGGCGGATGATGCGGGTCTGGCGGAGCAGCTTGGCGAGCTGTGCGCCCTCACCGGGGTGTTCGACAAGCCGCGCTATTTTCGCCTCGATCCGGAGGCGTGTGCCTTCACCGCCCGTGGCGTGCCCGGTTGCAGTCGCTGCCTCGATGTCTGCCCGACCGATGCCCTCAAACCCATCAATGGGCGCATCCAGATCGATCCGCATCTTTGTCAGGGCTTTGGCAGCTGCGCCTCCGCCTGCCCGACCGGGGCGATCGCCTATCACCAGCCCGATGCCAATACCAGCGGCGACTATCTGTTTCGCCTGCTCAAGCACTATCGGGAGGCGGGCGGCGAGCATCCCGTGCTCTTGATTGCAGGGGAGAGCGAGCGCAGCGACGTTGAGGCAAGCCTTGCCGCCCTGCCCAGCCACTGGCTGCCGGTCTGGGTGGAGGAAGTCGCGAGCCTCGGGCTCGAGAGCTGGCTGGCGGCCCTGGCCTATGGCGCCAGCGCGGTGCGCATTGCGCTCGGTGACGATACCCCGGCCAGCGTGCGTGCCCTGGTGGAGCGGGAGTTGGCCAGTGCCGCCGTGCTGCTGGCCGGCGCCGGATTGAGCGGGGAGCGCATCGCCATCCACTCCCTGCAGGCGGTGGTGCAGGCGAGCGACCAGGGGGCGGCCAATGTGGCCGGCTCCTTGCTGGACAAGCCGCTCAAGGGGGAGAAGCGGGAGACCCTGTTTGCCGCCTTCGACGCCCTCTGGCAGGCCAACGAAGGGGGCCGCGAGTCCCTGGCGGTGCCCCACGGCGCCCCTTATGGCGCAGTGGCACTGCAAGAGGCGGATTGCACCCTCTGCATGGGCTGCGTGGCGGTCTGTCCGACCCGCGCCCTGCATGCGGTGGGTCACGAGCCTGGCCTCAACTTTATCGAGCAGGACTGCATCCAGTGCGGCATGTGCGAGAAGGCGTGCCCCGAGCAAGCCATCGCGCTTGTGCCGCGTCTGCAGCCTGTGCCCGAGGCGCGCCGCGCCGTGCAACACCTCAAGGCGGAAGAGCCGGCCTGCTGCATTCGTTGCGGCAAGGCGTTTGCTCCTGCCTCCCTCATTCGCCGCATCCAGCAAAAACTGGCCGGTCACTCCCACTTCCAGAACGAGGCCGCCAAGCGGCTGCTGATGTGCGAGGACTGCCGGGTCAAGGATGTGTTTGAAGCCATGGCGGCGGATCCCGCTGCCCAGCTCAAACTGTGAGGGCCAATATGTATCAGCAACAAGATGACAACCAGAGCACCCTGCCCATGACAGATGCCATGACCCCTCTCGAGAGCAACAGCGCCGAGCTCTATGCCCTGCTGGCAAGCCTGTGGCGCGCCGCCCCCAAGGGCGAGCAGTTGCAGTGGCTGCGTGACCTTGAGCCGGTTCCCGGCCCCTTTGCCCGGGGCCTCGGGCTGGTGCAGCTCGCCGCCAGCAGCCACGACGAGGGCACCCTGGCCGAGGAGTATCAGGATCTCTTTATCGGTATCGGCCGGGGGGAAATCGTCCCCTTTGCCTCCTGGTATCTCACCGGCTCCCTGATGGAGCTGCCGCTCGCGGTGCTGCGTGCCGATCTGCAATCCCTGGGCTTCGAGCGCCAGAGCGGGGTGTGCGAGCCCGAAGATCACCTGGCGGCCCTGTGCGAGGTGATGGCGGTGCTGGTCAGCGAACAGCACCCGGAGCGCAACCGCTTCTATGAGCGCCACCTCGCTCCCTGGGTGATTAAGTGCTGCCATGATCAGCAAAAGGCCAAGGGAGGCTGTTTCTACCGTGCGGTGGGGTTACTTGCCGAAGATTTCTTCAAGCTGGAAAACGAATTGCGCCTGCCGTTTGGCGCCCGGGTGGTTACTCGCCCATAACCATATGACAGATACCGTTCGTAGCAATGTCGGCCCCCGGGCCGGCCATAACAAAAACAAGAGTCGGAGAGAACAAGATGAGCGATGACAAGCTGCAAGATCCGTCACGACGCAACCTGATCAAGGGTGTCGGCGTGGTCGCCACCATAGGGGTATTGGCCGGTGCCACCGGCCGGGTGGTGGGTAAAGAGGTGCTCACCCACGACACCGAGCCGGACAAGGGCTATCGGGAGACCCCCCATGTTCACGACTTTTATCGCACCCTGCGCGGCACCGACTGAGCCGGCTCAGTGAAGGAGATCTTATGAAACTGACGAAACGTGCCGAGCCGGCAACTTCCGCCGATCAATCCAGTGCCGCCACCTCCCGTGGTCAGGGGCTGACCCGCCGCGCCTTTATGGTCAACTCCGGTCTGGTGGCCGGTGGTGCCGTGGCCGCCGGTTGGCTGGCACCGGCCATGATGCAGCGAGCCGAAGCCAAAACCGTGGCCGCCGACGTGCCGGTCGAGGTGAAACGCACCATCTGCTCCCACTGCTCGGTGGGCTGCGGCGTCTATGCCGAGGTGCAAAACGGGGTCTGGACCGGTCAGGAGCCGGCCTTCGATCACCCCTTCAACCTCGGCGGTCACTGCGCCAAGGGGGCTGCCCTGCGCGAGCATGGCCACGGCGAGCGTCGCCTCAAGTACCCGATGAAGCTGGTGGGCGGCAAGTGGCAGCGCATCAGCTGGGATCAGGCCATCGAAGAGGTGGGCAACGAGGTGCTGCGTCTTCGCAAGGAGTCCGGTCCGGACAGCATCTTCTGGCTCGGCTCCGCCAAGCACTCCAACGAGCAGGCCTACCTGTTTCGCAAGATGGCGTCCCTGTGGGGCACCAACAACGTGGATCACCAGGCGCGCATCTGCCACTCCACCACGGTCGCCGGTGTGGCCAACACCTGGGGCTATGGCGCCATGACCAACAGCCTGAACGACATGCACAACAGCAAGTCGATCATGTTTATCGGTTCCAACCCGGCGGAGGCCCACCCGGTCGCCATGCAGCACATCCTGCTGGCGAAAGAGCGCAACGGCTGCAAGATCCTGGTGGTGGATCCGCGCCGCACCCGCACCGCCGCCAAGGCGGACATGTACCTCTCCCTGCGCCCGGGCACCGACGTGGCCTTCATCTGGGGCATGTTGTGGCACATCTTCAAGAACGGTTGGGAAGACAAGGAGTTTATCCGCACCCGCGTCTTTGGCATGGACGAGGTGCAAAAAGAGGTAGCGCGCTGGACCCCGGCGGAAGTGGAGCGGGTGACAGGCCTCAGTGAAAAAGAGGTCTACGGCGCCGCCAAGCTGCTCTCCGACAACCGTCCGGGCTGCGTGGTCTGGTGTATGGGCGGTACCCAGCACACCACCGGCAACAACAATACCCGTGCCTACTGCATCCTCGAGCTGGCTCTTGGCAACGTGGGCAAGAGCGGTGCCGGTACCAACATTTTCCGCGGCCACGACAACGTGCAGGGTGCCACCGACTTTGGCGTTACCTCCGACTCCCTGCCCGGCTACTACGGCCTGGAAGAGGGGGCCTGGAAGCACTGGGCCCGGGTGTGGGATGTGGACTTCGAGTGGCTCAAATCCCGTTTTGATAACAAGGCCTACAACGGCAAACTGCCGATGAACAACAACGGTATTCCGGTCTCCCGCTGGGTGGATGGGGTGCTGGAGAACGCCGACCTTATCGAGCAGGGCACCAACATTCGCGCCATGTTCTACTGGGGCCATGCGGTCAACTCCCAGACCCGCGGTCCCGAGATGAAGAAGGCGATGCAAAAGCTCGACATGATGGTGATCGTCGACCCGTACCCGACCGTGGCGGCGGTGATGAACGATCGCACCGACGGCGTCTACCTGCTGCCGGCCACCACCCAGTTCGAGACCTATGGTTCCGTCACCGCAACCAACCGCTCCATGCAGTGGCGCGACAAGGTGATCGAGCCCCTGTTCGAGTCCAAGGTCGACCACGAGATCATGTATCTCTTGAGCAAGAAGCTGGGCTTTGCCGATGAGCTGTTCAAGCACATCAAGGTGGAGAACAACCAGCCGCTCTTGGAAGACATCACCCGCGAGTACAACCGCGGCATGTGGACCGTCGGTTACACCGGCCAGAGTCCGGAGCGCCTCAAGGAGCACCAGCAGAACTGGCACACCTTCCACAAGACCAGCCTCAAGGCCGAAGGTGGCCCGGTCAGCGGCGAGATCTACGGTCTGCCCTGGCCCTGTTGGGGTACCCCGGAGATGAAGCACCCCGGCAGCCACATCCTCTATGATACCAGCATCCCTGTGTCAGAAGGGGGCGGCGGTTTCCGTGCCCGTTTCGGTCTCGAATATCAGGGTGTCTCCTTGCTGGCCGAAGACTCCTGGCCCAAGGGTAGCGAGGTGGAGGACGGTTATCCCGAGATCACCGCCGATCTGATGAAGCAACTGGGCTGGTGGGACGAGCTGACCGAGGCCGAGAAGAAGGAAGCCGAGGGCAAGAACTGGAAGACCGACCTTTCTGGCGGTATCCAGCGCGTCGCCATCAAGCACGGCTTCGTACCGTATGGCAACGCCAAGGCACGCTGCGTGGTGTGGACCTTCCCGGATCAGGTGCCCAAGCACCGCGAGCCGCTCTACACCCCGCGCCGGGATCTGTTGGCCGACTACGCCACCTGGCCCGATGCCAAGAGCCTGTGGCGCCTGCCGACCCAGTACGCCTCGGTGCAGGAAAAAGATGTCAGCAAGGAGTTCCCCATCATCCTCACCTCCGGCCGTCTGGTCGAATACGAGGGGGGCGGTGACGAGACCCGTTCCAACCCTTGGTTGGCCGAGCTGCAGCAGGAGATGTTCGTCGAGATGAACCCGGCGGATGCCAACGATGTCGGTGTGCGCGACGGTCAGGATGTCTGGGTCGAGGGGCCGGAAGGGGGCCGCGTCAAGGTGAAAGCCCTGATCACGCCGCGGGTGAAGCCTGGCCTTGCCTTTATGCCGTTCCACTTCGGCGGTCATTTCGAGGGCAAGGATCTGAGATCCAAATATCCGGAAGGGTCAGACCCTTACGTACTGGGCGAGTCGGTCAACATAGTCACTACCTATGGTTATGACCCGGTTACCCAGATGCAGGAGACCAAGGTCACCCTGTGCCGTTTTCGTAAAGTAGGAGCCTGATCCCATGGCCAGAATGAAATTCATGTGTGACACCAAGCGCTGCATCGAGTGCAACGGCTGTGTGACGGCGTGCAAGAACGAGAACGATGATGCCCTGGAGTGGGGCATCCAGCGTCGCCGGGTGGTGACTCTCAACGATGGCCTGCCGGGAGAAACCTCCATCTCGGTGGCCTGCATGCACTGCACCGACGCCCCCTGCATGGCGGTCTGCCCAGCGGACTGCTTCTACCACACCGACGACGGCATAGTGCTGCACAACAAGGATCTCTGTATCGGTTGTGGTTACTGCCTGTTCGCTTGCCCGTTCGGGGCGCCCCAGTTCCCGAAGACCGCCGCCTTTGGCGATCGCGGCAAGATGGACAAGTGCACCTTCTGCGCCGGTGGCCCGGAGGAGGATCACAGCGAGGCGGAGCGCCAGAAGTACGGTGCCAACCGTATCGCCGAGGGCAAGCTGCCCATGTGTGCCGAGCTCTGCTCCACCAAGGCGCTGCTGGCCGGTGACGCCCAGGTCATCTCCGACATCTTCCGCGAGCGGGTGGCCTATCGCGGTGCACCTCACGCGGCCTGGGGCGGGGATGAGCAGGATCTGTTCCACGACGCCAGCAAACCCCGCGATGGCAGAGGCAAGGGGCTCAAGCTTGGCAAGCAGGAGGGCGGCCAATGAGACACTGGCTGACAGCGCTGCTGACAGCCTTGCTGCTGTTCAGCGCGCCTGGCTTCGCCGATGCCCAGAAGGAGACGATCGGCTTTGCCGGTGCCGACTACTGGCGCGCGGTGAAGGACGGGCAGGAGGGAACCACCACCTCCCGCTCGCCGGAGCACGGGGTACTCATCTCGGTGCCGGGTCAGCTCTGGTTCGAGGTGAAGACCAAGTGGGTATCGCCGCTGGGTGCCATCGCCATTTTCGGGTCGCTCGCCATGTGCGGCCTGATGTACTGGGTGGTGGGGCCGACCAAGCTCTCCAAACCCAGAACCGGGCGCAAGCTCAAGCGCTGGAGTAGGATGGACAGGGCCCTGCACTGGACCACGGCTGCCATGTTCTTGACCCTCTCGGGGTCGGGGCTGGCCATCATCTACGGCAAGTATTTCATCAAGCCGGTAGTGAGCATGGGAGTGTGGGAGAACTGGATCTGGTTCGCCAAGGTGTTCCACAACTACGTGGGCCCGCTCTTCTTCCTCTGCCTGCTCGGGGTGCTCATCAAGTGGTTCCGCCACAACATCGTCAATATGGTGGATGTGCAGTGGTTCCTGAAATTTGGCGGCATGCTGGGCAAGCACAAGGGGAGTCATCCCTCGGCGGGCTTCTCCAACGGCGGCGAGAAGGCGATCTTCTGGCTGCTGATCTGGTTTGGCGGCATCGTGGTGGCGACCGGGCTGTTTCTGGACTTCCCCATCTTCGGCCAGCTGCGCCGCCAGATGGAGTGGGCCAGCTTCATCCACATCGTCGGGGCCCTGATCCTCATCTGCGGCTTCATTTTCCATATCTATATGGGCCTGTTCCAGCTGGAAGGGGCGCTGGAGGGGATGGTGACTGGCGAGGTGGACGAGACCTGGGCCAGGGAGCACCACGATCTCTGGTATGAAGAAGTCAAACACAAGCTGGATGAGCCCAAAGAGGGCAAATCCAGTTAAACAGACGTTGTTTAAACAGGGGCGCTGCGGCGCCCCTTCTTTTGCTCTCCATCCGGGGAAACAAGGCCATGTCGGTCTGCTGGTTGGATAGTGCGGCACAACTTTCTCGCCCTGGCCCCTGGCAGGAGGGCAGGGGTATGCCCAAGCTCACAAAATCGAATTGATAAACGTCATATGATTGATTTCATTATGTGTCTCGCTCTCCTGCCGAACGGCAACTTCATGTAAATCAACGAGAATGACTATGGCTACCGGACAATATCTGCTGTGGAAAGACGCACAGGGACAAGATTTTCGCCCCGTTGCACTGACAGGCACCGATCTGCTCAATGATCGCAATCTCAACAAGGGCACCGCCTTTACCGAACAGGAGCGGGCCGACTTCGAGCTCGACGGCCTGCTGCCACCCCAGGTGCAAACGTTTGAAGCCCAGCTGGAGCGGGTCTACCAGGGCTTTCTGAGCGCCTGCAACGATATCGAGAAGTATCAGAACCTGCGGGCATTACAGGATCGCAACGAGACCCTTTTCTATGCCCTGCTGTCGCGCCATGTGGAGGAGATGACCCCCTACATCTATACCCCGACCGTGGGCAAGGCGTGCCAGGAGTTCAGCCACCGCTTCCAGAAGCCGCGCGGCCTCTACATCACCCCGAAAAACGTCGAGGACATGGGCTCTCTGGCCCGCCATCTCGATGCCAAATCCGTGCGCATTATCGTCGTGACCGACAGCCAGGGGATCCTGGGGATCGGCGATCAAGGGGTGGGCGGCATGGGCATTCCCATCGGCAAGCTCTCCCTCTACACCTTGGGCGCCGGGATCCATCCCGCCTGCTGCTTGCCCATCGCGCTGGATGTGGGTACCGACAACCAGGCGCTGCTCGATGACCCCATGTATCTGGGTCAGCCTCACAAGCGCATTCGCGGCAAGGAGTATGACGACTTCATCGACAAGTTCGTGGCCGGGGTCAAGCGCCACTTCCCCAATGCCGTGTTGCAGTGGGAAGACTTCAGCAAGTCCAACGCCTTCAACAATCTTTCCCGTTACCAGCAGTCGCTGCCTTCCTTCAATGACGATATCCAGGGCACGGGGGCCGTGGTGCTGGCCGGTATCATAGGGGCGGTCAAGGCCAAGGGCGAAAGCCTGGGTCAGCAGAACTATCTGGTCTATGGCGCCGGTGCCGGCGGGGTCGGGGTGGCGGATCAGATCTGCGCCGGCCTCATCCGCGAGGGCATGGATCCTCAGGCGGCGCGGGATCGCATCTATATCCTGGATACCCAGGGGCTGGTGTGTGACAACCGTGAGGGGCTTGACGAGTACAAGCGCCGCTATGCCAAGCCGGGCCTGTTGCTGTCGGGCTGGGACACCGAAGTCCCCGGCAAGGCGAACCTGACCGATGTGCTGCGCCATGTGCCCATCACTGTGTTGCTGGGCACCAGCGGCGCCGGTGGTGCCTTCAAGGAGCAGCATATCCAGCTGATGCTGACCCATTGCGAACGCCCAATGGTGTTCCCGCTCTCCAATCCGACCGCCAACTGCGAGGCGCTGCCGGAGGACATCTATCGCTGGAGCAAGGGCAAGGCCATCGTCGCCACCGGCAGCCCGTTCAAGGATGTGCACTATGAGGGGCAGGATTACCGGGTGGGGCAGGGCAACAACGTCTTCATCTTCCCGGGGGTGGGGTTGGCGGCCATCGTCAGCCAGATCCGCGAGATAAGCCCCGACATCTTCACCACAGCCGCCTTTGCGCTGGCCGAATGTGTGAGCGAGGTAGATCTGGCGCAAGGGGCGGTTTATCCGCGCATTCGCGAGCTGCGCAGCATCTCGGTGCACGTGGCGACCGCCGTGCTGAAAGACATAGTGCGCAAGGATCCCGGCCATCCGCTGATCGGTCAGGATCTGCAGCAGCATATCCTGAGCCACATGTGGGAGCCGGTCTACCTGCCCTATCGCCGGGTGTGATCCGGGCAAGCTTGAAATGAAAGGGGGTGGCCATGGCCACCCCCTTTGTTTTGATACCCAGGCTGTCACCGGCGCGGTCAGCTGCGCAGTGGCAGCCAGTGCCCTGCCTTGCTGCGACAAGCGGTGTCCTGCCACTGCTGGCTGGCTTGGCCTATGTAGAGCTGCTCGCGGTAGTCGCGGCACCAGAGGCCATTGGGGTGGCGAAAGGTGCGCAGCGGCGTGACGCTGCCCGAGTGGCGGTTGGTGGGGTTGAACCAGGTGAGACTCTGGCCCTTGGGACGGGTTTGCAACGCCTCGGCCAGCGCCTGGTTGGCCAGCGCCACGTCCTGCTTGTCCATCTGATGGTAGAGCGGGGCCGACTGCTGGGCGGCACAGCCGAACAGCCACAAGGAGAGGCAGATCAACAGATAACGGTTCATGGTTGCTCCTTACTGTTGAACCCTTGCTGGATCAGCGCTTGTTCCTGCGCATCGGTCAGGGTCTGGCCGCGATCGTCTACCGTGCCGTCCCCCCGCAGCTTGTTGCCGTTGGCATCGACGGTGTCTACCCCGTTGTCGTCGACTGTGCCGTCGCCCCGGATCTCGTTGCCGTTGGCATCGATGGCATCCACGCCGTTATCGTCGAGACCGCTGTCATCCAGGCCGTTGCCGAGGCCACGACCACCGCCATGACGCTCACCGCCGGCGTGACGATCACCTCCGGCATGTTGTTCTCCACCGGCATGGCGATCTCCTCCTGCATGTTGTTCTCCACCGGCGTGTTCACCCTGACCATGGTCATCGCCGCCATGGCTACTGCCGCCGCTGTTGCTGCCACCGCCGCTGTTGCTGCCACCGCCGCCGTCGCTGTCACCGCCGCTGTTGCTGCCACCGCCGCTGTTGCTGCCTCCGCCGCTATCGCTGTCACTGCCGCCACTACCACTGCTGCTGCTTCCACCACCTCCGCTTCCACTTCCACCCCCACCGCTATTGCCATCGCCATCCTTGTTGTGAACGATCAACTCATTGGCGATATAGCTGTGGCTGCCATCAAGGATCAGATTGAACAATGCCGTGGTGGGCGGGGCGTCAATCCAGCAGAGGGACTCCACCAACAGCAGGGCGGGCTGCGGGGCCAGCGCTAGGTTGCCTGCACTGCCGGTTTCCGACCAGCCCAGCAGTCGCATGCCGGTAAAGAGCGGCAGCACGGCGAGGGTCGGGTTTTCGGAGCGGGTCATGGCTGGTGCGATGGCCGCCCAGCCGCGGGTAGTCAGGAAGGGGTGCTCGGCGGTGAAGAAGGGGGCCAGCTGGTTGAGCCCGTAGAGCCTGCGCTCCCCCAGTAGTACCCGTTCGACCGCCAGGATGCGGTTACTGCGGCCATATTGATCCCGCACCCGTTCACCGGCCTGCAGGGTTTCGATGGGACGCTCCTCCCCATCGGCCATCAGGATGCGGGTGCCGGCCACGAAACAGGACTTGGCATAGGCCTGATTCACCTGCCACTGATGGTGGCTGAAGTCATAGCTGTACGGGGTGGCAAACAGGGCCAGGGCGATGGCCGAACCCACCAGCAGTCTGCGCTGGCTGGGTTTGAAAGCGGGCAGTGACATGGGGGACTCCTTGTCCGGCTGGGTTCACGTCATCAAGTATAGGGCGGGCTGATGGAGGGGCAGGGGAGCCATTGACAAACAAAACAGCATAGAAAAACGATTGGCGCCGGCCATAAAAGTGCGTAAAATCGCTTCCTCGATGCTTGTAGCAACGAATCCCGCCTAAAAAGCCAGTTTCATGCCCTCCCCAAGCAGTAAAAGGTAACAAATGACACCAATTAGCTCATTCAGTGCCTTGAAAAAGTCTTGTGATAACTGAAAAGTGTCAAATATCCCTGTCAGTTATCAAAAAATTAAGGACATCCATGTTTTCCTTAGTCAAGCAAAGCGTCGCCGGGCTGCAAATCCTGTTTGTCGCCTTCGGTGCCATGGTTCTGGTGCCCCTGCTCACCGGACTTAACCCCGCCATGGCCCTGCTTGGCGCCGGTGTGGGAACCCTGCTGTTCCAGCTCTGCACCCGCCGTCAGGTTCCGATTTTCCTCGGTTCCAGTTTCGCCTTTATCGCTCCCATCATCTATGCCACCCAGACCTGGGGTCTGCCCTCCACCATGTTCGGCCTGTTTGCCGCCGGTTTCATGTATTTCATCCTGGCTGCCATCATCCGGGCTCGCGGCATGGGGTTTGTGCACAAATTGTTGCCGCCGGTGGTGATTGGCCCGGTGATCATGGTGATTGGCCTCTCCGTCGCCCAGGTTGCCTGCAACATGGCGATGGGCCGTGCCGGTGGTGAACAGGTAGTGCCTGCCACCACGGCGCTGACGCTGGCGGGCATCTCGCTGGCAGTGACCCTGATTGCCGCCGTGTTCTGCAAGGGCTGGATCAAGCTGATCCCCATCCTGTGCGGTGTGATTGCCGGCTATGTCTCTGCCGTGCTGATGGGCCAGGTGAGCTTCGATGGCATGGCCAATGCCCCCTGGCTGGCGTTGCCCCAGTTCGAAACTCCCGAGATCAACTGGGCTGCTGCGCTGTTCATGCTGCCGGTGGCCATCGCCCCCTGCATCGAGCATATCGGTGGCGTGCTGGCCATCGGCGGGGTGACCGGGCAGGACTACACCAAGAATCCCGGTCTGCACCGCACCCTGGCCGGTGACGGTATCGGGGTTTGCTTCGCCGGCCTTATCGGTGGTCCTCCCGTCACCACCTACGCGGAAGTGACCGGCGCCGTGATGATCACCCGCAACTTCAACCCGGTCACCATGACCTGGGCCGCCGTGTTCGCCATCATTCTGGCCTTCTTCGGCAAGTTCAACGCCCTGCTCACCTCCATCCCCATGCCGGTGATGGGCGGTATCATGCTGCTGCTGTTCGGATCCATCGCCGCCATCGGTCTCAAGACCCTGGTGGAGTCCAAGGTGGACCTGGGTATGTCGCGCAACATCGCCATCGTGGCCGTGACCCTGACCGTGGGTGTCGGTGCCCTGGAGATGAAGATCGGTGACTTCGCCCTGGCTGGCGTGGGTCTGGCGTCCGTTGCCGCCATCCTGCTCAACCTCATCCTGCCCCAGCACTCCGAAGAGGGTGCCATGGAGTCCGCCAAGGATTGAGTGGCAACTTGATTGTTCGCATTGAAGGCCACCCTTGGGTGGCCTTCTTTATTGATGTGCTCCGGGGAATAATCAGGAGCGCCATAAAAGATGAGAGGCAAGAAGACGTCGGTCAGTCAGGCTTGCCGGGTGTCTTCTGGCCAGGGGGCGACCAGTTTGCACCAGGGGCCGGTTATCTCGCAGTGTCCGGTCTCTTCGGTCGTCTGCCATCCCAGGCGATGATAAAACGCCACGGCTGCAGTATTGCGGGTCGCCACCTTGAGACTGGGTTGGCGCCGCGCACTGGCCAGGCCCTGTTCGAGCAGGGCTCTCCCTATCCCCTGACCGTGCCAGTCTGCGCTGACATAGAGGTGATGCACAAAGTCATCGGGTTGCCAGATGGCAATGAAGCCACACAGATATCCCCCTCGCTCTGCCACCCAGATGGTTTCTCCCTGGGTCTGGGTTGCAAAATCGTCTGCTCTGAAGCAGGCTAGATCGACCCAGTGAAAGGTGTCCCGACGGCTCTTGAGAAACAGGTTGGCAAGATGATGCCTGTCTTCTGGTGCCATGAGTCGGATCATGATGATCTCCCTGTTTGAGGTGGTTGAGCGCTGGCAATACTTTGCAGCACGAGGCAGATAAGAAGGGTGTGATTAAGCGCTGTCCATTGTCTTTGCCCTGAGGCTATACTGCCGGAGTCCCCTGTATGGATGGCTTGAGGATCGCTGATTTATGGAAAATAAACAGATAGAAGGCAACATTTTTGTTCCTGCTCACATCGACGATGTCTGGCATGCCTGGACAACCGAGAGCGGTCTGCGCAGTTTTCTTGCTCCCGAGTGCCTGATGGTGGCGGAACCGAACGGTCCTTTCGAGATCTATTTCAGGCCAGATGCCCCACTGGGAGAAAGAGGCAGCGAAGGGTGCAGGGTGATGGCGGTCATGCCCTATGACCTGCTCAGCTTCAGCTGGAATTTCCCACCTTTTCTGTCTCATATCCGCCAGCAAAAAACCCAGGTCAGCCTGCGTTTCGTGCCCGAAGGGCAGGGTACCCGGCTCTATTTCCTGCAAACCGGCTGGGCCAATGATCCTGACTGGGAGCAGGGCTATGCCTATTTCAGGGAGGAGTGGCTGGAACTCAGCCTGCCAAGGTTGCAGTACCGGTTTACCCACGGGCCCATCGACTGGAACAATCCCCCCGACAAATCCCAGCTCAAATCCCTGGCCCAGTAAGCCGGACATAAAAAAAACCGGCCAAAAGGCCGGTTGAAACAGTTCAGGCTTGTCAGGTGACAAACGTAACCAGTGGATGAGAGAGGTTTCCACTCCATGTGAAGTCCTGCCCTCTTGATTACGTGACGTCACTTTATGTCATGGTCACTGAATCGAGGCTGAACCATGGCGTGATCCTTGCGGTGACAGGCTTTGCTCAGATCTTGAGTCCCATCGACTGGCGCAAATAGGCTCCCGCGCCGAGCAGTCCCGGACCCTCATGGGTGATCAGAAATACCGGGATATCCTTGAGGTAGGATTTGAAACGCCCCTTGTCTTCAAACGCCACCCGAAAACCCGAGCCGGTAAAGAACTCCTGGAAGCGCGGCACTATGCCGCCCGCAATATAGACGCCGCCAAAGGTGCCCATGTTGAGTGCCAGGTTGCCGGCAAAACGGCCCATCAGCACGCAAAACAGGCTCAAGGTGCGGCGACAGTCCAGGCATGAGTTGGCCAGGGCGCGCTCGGTAATGTCTTTCGGCGCCAGTGCTTCGGGTTCGCGACCATCGGATTTCACCAGGCCGCGATAGAGATTGACCAGCCCCGGGCCAGAAAGGAAACGCTCGGCCGAGACATGACCCAGTTCGCCACGCATCACCTGCAAAACGGCGTCCTCCTCTTCGCTGTTGGCGGCAAAATCCACATGCCCCCCTTCGCCCGGCAGGCTCAGCCACTGCTCACCCGCCTTGACCAGATGGGCCACGCCAAGGCCGGTACCAGCCCCATAGATGGCGATGGGCTTGCCTGCCACGGGGGCCTCTCCGCCCAGCTGGATGCGATCTTCTTCCGGCAGCACGGGAACGGCCATGGAGACGGCGGTAAAGTCGTTGATCACCAGCAGGCGCTCAAGACCGAGATTGGCTTGCATCTCTTTGATGGAGAATTCCCAGCTGTGGTTGGTCATGGCGACCCAGTCACCATTGATGGGGCAGGCGATGGCGATGCAAGCCTCGCTTACTTTTGCTGCGTGTTCATCCAGATAGAGGCGTACGACGGCTTCGAGAGAGGGGTGGGCAAGACCTGAATAGGTTTTTGCCTGGGAGATAGTGCCGGTGGCCAGCTCACACAGGGCCAGACGCGCATTGGTACCGCCGACATCGCCGACCAGCGCATGGGTATGCTGCATAACAACTCCTTCGTTACAGGCTTCGGACGACCGTTGGCGTCCCGAGATTATTGTTGGATTGTGACGAACCATTCTATCCGAGCTCGGCCCCGCTCACCCACCGGAACGGCACAAACGTGCGCCTGCTCACAGTGTTGTTGCTTTGCAACATTTGTAAGCGCTTTCAAGGCAAGGTGACGTTTTGTAACGAAAAGTACGAAATAATTAGAGATGAGTCATACTTTGTATGGCAGGTGTTAGTTGCGATAACCACTTGTCTTGTATAGTCATCAGGTTGATTGGAAACCTGCTTAGCCGTAAGTTGAGTGCAAAGACACTGAAGCTAAATTACAAAAAATGCCTGGTGGTGATGATGAATACCCTTGATAAAATTACAAACAACTTGGAAAGTTTCAGTAAATCAGAACGCAAGGTCGCCGAGGTGATCCTGGCGTCTCCCCAAACTGCCATTCACTCCAGCATCGCCGCCCTGGCCAAAATGGCCGACGTCAGTGAACCGACCGTCAACCGTTTTTGTCGTCGTCTCGATACCAAGGGTTTTCCCGATTTCAAACTGCATCTGGCCCAGAGCCTGGCCAATGGTACACCCTATGTGAACCGTCACGTAGAGGCGGAAGATGGCCCCGATACCTATACCGCCAAGATCTTCGAATCCACCATGGCTTGCCTGGATGCGGCCAAAAACAGCCTGGATATCTCAGCCATCAATCGCTGCGTCGATATCCTGACCCAGTCCAAGAAGATCAGCTTCTTCGGCCTTGGCGCCTCTTCGGCCGTCGCCCGCGATGCCCAGAACAAATTCTTCCGCTTCAACATCCCGGTAGTGAGCTTCGATGACATCGTCATGATGCGCATGAGCTGCATCAACAGCTCAGAGGGGGATGTGGTGGTGCTCATCTCCCACACCGGACGCACCAAGGCGCTGGTCGAGATTGCCGCGCTGGCTCGCGAAAACGATGCCACCGTCATCGGCATGACCGCCAAGGATTCGCCGCTGGCCCGCGAGTGCAACCTGGTGCTCTCCATGGATGTGCCGGAAGACACCGATGTCTATATGCCGATGGCTTCCCGTATCGCCCAGCTGGCGCTGGTTGATGTGCTGGCGACCGGTTTCACCCTGCGCCGGGGGATGAAGTTTCGCGAAAACCTGAAAAAAGTGAAAGAGGGACTGCGCGAATCCCGCTTCGATACACCGCACTCTTCCTGAGTCGTCGGGGGGTGACCCCCGGCTGTCTATGCCACCCTGCTTTGGTGTAGTATTGTAATTTAATAACAAAAGCCACCCAGATGGCTGGCAAACGGATGCCTGTCGGCATCCGCTTGATGGGGCAGAATTTCAAGTCATATCAACTTCATATTGGAGTCTTTCATGCCTAGACGTACAAAGATTGTAACCACACTCGGTCCGGCTACCGATCGCGAAGGGATCCTGGAAGGGATCATCCGCGCCGGCGCCGACATGGTGCGGATGAATTTCTCTCACGGCACTCCTGAAGATCATATCCAGCGCGCCAACCAGGTGCGTGACATTGCTGCCAAACTCGGCCGCCACGTGGCCATCATGGGTGACCTGCAGGGCCCGAAAATCCGTGTTTCTACTTTCAAGGATGGCAAGATCTACCTTGCCATCGGTGACAAGTTCGTGCTGGACGCCGCCCTCGGCAAGGGTGAAGGCTGCCAGGAGCAGGTGGGGATCGACTACAAGAGCCTGCCTAATGACGTGGTGCCGGGTGACATCCTGCTGCTGGACGACGGTCGTGTGCAACTGAAAGTCGAACGTGTCGAAGGTACTCGCATTCACACCACAGTGACTGTTGCCGGCCCGCTCTCCAACAACAAGGGCATCAACAAGAAAGGGGGCGGCCTCTCCGCGCCGGCTCTGACCGAGAAAGACAAGGAAGATATCAAGACTGCCGCCCGCATGAATGTGGACTACCTGGCTGTCTCCTTCCCCCGCTGCGGCGATGACCTGCGCTACGCCCGCGAGTTGGCCCGCGAAGCCGGTTCCAACGCCAAGATCGTGGCCAAGGTCGAGCGCGCCGAAACTGTCGCCACCGACGAGGCGATGGAAGACATCATCCTTGGCTCCGATGCCGTCATGGTGGCTCGTGGCGATCTGGGCGTCGAGATCGGCGACCCCGAGCTGGTGGGTGTGCAGAAGAAGCTGATCCGCTACTCCCGCCGTCTGAACCGGGTGGTGATCACCGCGACCCAGATGATGGAGTCGATGATCAATGCGCCGCTGCCGACCCGTGCCGAGGTGATGGACGTCGCCAACGCCGTGCTGGATGGCACAGATGCGGTGATGCTCTCCGCCGAAACTGCCGCCGGCCAGTTCCCCATCGAGACAGTGACCTCCATGGCAAGCGTCTGCGTGGGCGCCGAGAAGCACCCGAGCCTGAACGTTTCCAACCACCGCATGAGTTACACCTTCACCTCGGTGGAGGAAGCCGTCGCCATGTCCACCATGTATGCGGCCAACCACCTGGAAGGGGTCAAGGCGATCGTGGCGCTGACCGAATCCGGCACTACCCCGCTGCTGATGTCCCGCATCAGCTCCGGTCTGCCGATCTTCGCCCTGTCACCGCACAACAAGACTCTGGCCTGGACCAATCTCTACCGCGGTGTCACCCCTGTGCTGTTTGACGGCGACGAGACCAAGCCGGTCTATGAAGTGTGCCGCGATGCGCTGGACGTGCTCAAGGCCAAGGGGCTGCTGCAAAGCGGCGACATGGTTCTGCTCACTCACGGCGACAAGATGGAAACCGTCGGTAGTACCAACACCTGCAAGGTGATGATGGTCGAATAAGGCCTTTCATCCGCCAAGGCAACCAGAAAGCTGTTCACCGCGAGGTGAGCAGCTTTTTTTATATTCGTCTGCCGTACCGGTTACGAGGACCCATTGGCGAAGAGGCCGGGGATATAATGTGGCTCTCTGGCCTAAGCGGCACCCCACGGCTAAAACATGGTATGGTTTGCTGTCACAGCTGAAGACAGATTGCTTGTTACACCGCGAAGCATACGAGGAGATCTGGCATGAATCCGGGTAAAAAATGGGTGATGGCCCTGTCGCTGGGGCTGGTGTTGTCACCGGCTCACGCGGACTGGGCCAAGTTGAAAGAGGCGGCGTCCGATCTCGGCACTGTGGTCAGCGAGACCAGCAAGGAGGTCTGGCAGGATGTCAGCGATTTCTCCAAAAAGAGCTGGGCCTCCGTCTCCGCCTGGGGCGAGGATGCCTTCAATACCGCCGGGGTCTGGACTGACAAGAGCATCGCCACCGGCAAGGAGTGGCTGGCGGTCGCCGACAAGAAGCTCGACGAGATGCTCGAACCCGAGACCCCGGAAGAGGCGCGCCTTGCCCTCAACACCATGGCCGATACCGCGCTGGTGAGGTTGTTCAACGAGCAACCTTCGGCCAAGTTGCTGTTTGACAAGGCATATGGCTATGCGGTGTTCGATTCGCGCAAGTTCTCCCTGATGCTCCATACCAACCAGGGGGCCGGGGTGGCAATCGATCGCACCACGGGCAAGCACACCTACATGAAGATGTTTGGCGCGGGTATTGCCGCGGGTCTGGGAGGCAAGTTTTACCAGCAGGTGATCCTGTTTGAAGACAAGGCGCGGTTTGATGCCTTCGTCACCCAGGGATGGGAAGCGACCTCGGAAGTGGGGGCCGTGGCCGGCAAGGAGAGCGCCGAGCTCACCGCCAAGTACAACGGTGGCATGGCCATCTACCAGATCGGCGAGAAGGGGTTGCTGCTGGACGCCAATATTTCCGGCTCCAAATACTGGATAGACAAGGATCTGACCCAGTGATTGCGCAGGCTTTGAGCAACCGCATCTTTTTCTTCGCTCACAGTGAATTGTTGTCTGTTTAAATGACGCAACTTGCAGTAAAAAGAGGGCCATCGGCCCTCTTTTTCATGGGCGCAAGCAGGATTTGTCAGCAGAACAAGGAGAGTGGCATGGCACAAGCAGCAGAACAGGGCGGGATGGACGCGGCCCCGAGCTGGGACAAGCAGAGCGTCTATCTGCGTCTGCAGGATGGGATCCCCATGGCCTTCTGGGTCAAGGGGGAGCAGGTCTCTCCCCTCGAGCCCAGCCCTGAAGGATCGCAATATCGTGGGCATTTCGGCTGGGGGCGTGCCGATGAGGCGACCATGGCCCTGGCGGATGCCATCGTTGCCAGGCTGGTGGTGGAGAGACTGATCCCTCCCGAGCTGGCGGCGAGCCGCGCGGGTTACCTTCACAACGAAGTGTTGGTCAAGCTGCCCGCCGGGGAACACTACGATCTGCATCTGAGCTATCTGAGGCTGTTGTTGGGCGAGGGGGCCGTGCCGCGGCCGTGACTGGCGCCGGTTCGTCATCGCCCTCTGCGACCACCCATTCCCCTGGCTTGAGGGCATTTTTCCTAATTGGCACTTTTATTGCTTGGAGCCTGTCAGCGTCAATGATTTGTCTGGGGATGAAAAATGGAAATTAGTGCAAGCAGCCTGATGCAAGAGATGCAGGCCCTCAAGATTGAGGCAGGCGCCACACCGCTGACACAACCCGGTCGCCAGGTGACTTCCGATTTTGGCCAGTTGCTGCAGCAGGCACTTGGCAACGTCAACGAATTGCAAGGGGCTGCCAACGATCTGCGCACCCGTTTCGATATGGGTGACAAGTCGGTGGATCTGTCGGAAGTCATGATCGCAGGCCAGAAGTCCTCCATTGCCTTCGAGGCAACGGTACAGGTCCGCAACAAGATGGTCGATGCCTACAAGACCATCATGAACATGCCAGTGTAAGGATTTGAATCGTGGCTACTGACCAAAACGGCGAACTGCTGATGAACGATGAGGGCACCGCCGCCCTCGATGAAAATGAGCAGAAGAGTTCGGCGCTGGGCTTCTTGTCCAACACCGACGTGCTGCGGCAAATCACCCTGATCCTGGGGCTGGCCATCTGCCTGGCCATCGCCGTCTTCATCCTGTTGTGGGGCAAGGAGCCGGACATGCGTCCCCTTGGCACCTACACCACCCAGGAGCTGGTCAAGACCCTCGATTTTCTCGATCAGCAGAAGATCCCCTATCAGGTAGATGGCAAGAGCGTGCTGGTCAGCGCCGAAAACTACCCCAGCATCAAGCTGGCCCTGACCCGTGCCGGTCTGGTCAATGCGAGCGACATGACCAATGACGGCGAAGATATTCTGCTCAAGGATTCCAGCTTCGGCGTCAGCCAGCGGATGGAGAGCGAGCGCCTGAAATTGAGCCGCGAGCGTCAGCTGGCCAGCGCCATCGAGCAGTTCCAGAGCGTAGCCAGTGCCCAGGTGCTGCTGGCCATCCCCAAAGAGAACGTGTTTGCCCGCAACGAGCGCAAACCCAGCGCGACCGTGGTACTCAAGCTCAAGGGCGCCGCCCTCAATCAGGGGGAGGTGGACTCCATCGTCGACATGGTCGCCTCCGCCGTGCACGGCCTGGTGCCGACTCGCGTCACTGTGACCGATCAGAACGGTCGTTTGCTCAACTCCGGTTCCCAGGATCCTGTCTCTGCCCAGACTCGCAAGGAGTTTGCGATGCAGCAGAAGCAGGAACTCGAATACAAACAAAAAATTGACGCCATCCTGATCCCGGTGCTTGGCGCTGACAATTATACGGCGGAGGTCGATCTCTCCCTCGACTTCTCCCAGCAGGAGCAGACCCGCAAGACCTACAATCCCGACTTGCCGGCGGTGCGCTCCGAAATGACTCTGGAGGAGAACAGCTCCAGCGGCAGCAACGGCGGCATCCCGGGGGCCCTCTCCAACCAGCCGCCTGCCGCCTCCAATATTCCCGAACAGGCGACCGGTGGCGAGTCCGGCTCCGCCGCCTCGGGTCGCTCCCGCAAGGAGGCGACCCGCAACTTCGAACTCGATACCACCGTCAGCCACACCCGTCGCCAGATGGGGGGCATTCGCCGCATGACCGTCTCGGTCGCGGTGGATTACAAGTCGGTGACCGGTGCCGATGGCAAGGTCACCCGCGAGGCGCGCACCCAGGCCGAGCTCGATACCCTGCGCCGTCTGCTCGGCGGTGGCCTTGGCTTTGACGTGACCCGGGGTGACACCCTGGAAGTGGTCGCCATTCCGTTCAACCGTCCCGAGCTGGAAGTGGTGGGTGAGCCGCCGCTCTACGAACAGCCCTGGTTCTGGCGCGCAGTGCGCATCGCTGCCTCCGTGCTGGTCATCATCGTCCTTATCGTCACCGTGGTGCGCCCCATGCTCAAGCGCCTGCTCTACCCGGATGCCAAGCCAGAAGGGGAGCTGGATTTCGACAACCACACCGTGCTGGGTGGCGACGACGAACTGAGCCTGTTGGCAGCCCAGGCAGAAGCCGAGCCCGTGTTTGGACTGCGCGATGGTCAGCTCAAGCTGCCTGATCTGCACCGGGATGAAGACTTGCTCAAGGCGGTCCGTGCGCTGGTGGCGAACGAACCGGATCTGGCCGCTCAGGTCATTAAAGAATGGGTAACCAAAGATGCCTGAAGAGAATAAAAGCCAGGTCACCGGCAACGATATCACCGAAAGCCAGCGTCTGATCCTGGATCAGATGTCCGGCATGGAGATGGCGGCGGTGCTGATGTTGAGCCTCAACGAGGAGGATGCCGCCCAGATCTTCCGCCACCTCGAGCCCAAGCAGGTGCAGCGGCTCGGCATGTCGATGGCCTCCATGTCCGACTTCAGCCACGATCGGGTGGCGGCGGTGCACCGCCAGTTTATCGACGACATCCAGAAGTACACCAATATCGGTATCGGCAGCGAAGACTTCGTGCGCAAGGCCCTGGTGGCGGCCCTTGGCGAAGACAAGGCGAGCAACCTGGTGGATCAGATCATTCTGGGCTCAGGTGCCCGCGGCCTCGATTCCCTCAAATGGATGGATGCCCGCCAGGTGGCGAGCATCATCCAGAACGAGCACCCGCAGATCCAGACTATCGTGCTCTCCTATCTCGAGCCCGAGCAGTCCGCCGAGATCCTGAGCCAGTTCCCGGAGCAGGTGCGCCTGGATCTGGTGATGCGTATCGCCAACCTGGAAGAGGTGCAACCGGCGGCGCTGCAAGAGTTGAACGACATCATGGAGAAACAGTTCGCCGGTGCGGCGGGCGCCCAGGCAGCCAAGATGGGCGGCCTGAAGGCGGCAGCCAACATCATGAACTATCTGGATACCAACATCGAAGGCCAGCTGATGGACTCCATCCGCGAGTCGGACGAGGAGATGAGCCAGCAGATCCAGGATCTGATGTTCGTGTTCGAAAACCTTATCGATGTGGACGATCGCGGCATCCAGACCATGCTGCGGGAAGTGCCCGGCGATCTGCTGCAACGGGCCCTCAAGGGCTCCGACGATCAGATGCGCGAGAAGATCTTCAAGAACATGTCCAAACGGGCCGCCGAGATGCTGGCGGACGATCTGGAGGCCATGGGCCCGATCCGGGTCTCCGAAGTGGAGGCGGCCCAGAAGGAGATCCTCTCCATCGCCCGCCGTCTGGCGGATGCCGGCGAGATCATGCTGGGCTCCGGTGGCGGCGACGAGTTCCTCTAAGCCATGATCAACAAGTGGTATGGTGATGGCGGGCCAGCAACTGGCCGCGACGAGGAGCGCTGCTGAAAGATGAACAACAAACTGCGTGGCTATGTGCGCCCGGACAACGATAACACCCAGGTAGAGACCTGGGGTTGGCCCGAGATGGAGGTCGAGTCCGAAGTCGAGACCAATGCGCTGGGACTCTCCCCTGACTGGTACCAGCAGGAAGAGGAGGTGGTGGAGCCGGAGCCCGAACAGGAGCCGACTCCCAGCATCACCGCCGAGGAGCTGGAGGCCATTCGCCAGGCCGCCTGGGAAGAGGGGATGGCCGAAGGGCGTGAGGCGGGATTTGCCAAGGGGCTGGAAGAGGGCAAGCTGGAGGGCTTGCAGCAGGGGCATGCAGCCGGCCTCGAGCAGGGACGTGAGGAGGGGCTGGCCATGGGCCGCGAGCTGGTGGAGCAGGAGATAGCTCACTGGCAGGAACTGGCCTCCCGATTGGCCAATCCCCTGAATGAGCTGGATCAGGCCGTGGAGCAGCAGCTCATCGCCCTGGTACAACAGCTGGCCCGTGCGCTGATCCGCCATGAGGCCGAGACCTCGCCCCGCCTGCTGCTGGAGGCGCTCAAAGAGGGACTGGCCCTGCTGCCCGCCGCCGAGCAGGGGGTCACCCTGATGCTCCATCCCGACGATGTGGTACGGGTCGAGCAGGCGTTCGGGGCCGAAGAGTGCGCCAAGCGCCACTGGCGACTGCAAAGCGATCCCACCCTCTCCCCCGGCGATCTGCAGCTGGCGACCGAACTCTCCAGTATTGATCTGACCCTGGCTGGGCGTATTGATCAGCTGCTGCGCAACTTTCTGCGGGACAATGCATCCCGGGATCCCCATTCATGACAGCGTCCGGGTTGGCTGAAGCCGACCCGGGCGTTTTTCGTATCAGAGGAGGCCAGATGAGCGGCTCGTTGCTCAATCGGTTGCAAGGGTACCGGGTTCGCGATAGCGCGCCCAAACCGCCCGTCGCCGGAAAATTGACCCGGGTGGTGGGGCTGACCCTGGAAGCCATAGGTTGTCGCGCCGCCATCGGGGCCCTCTGTCGCATCGATACCCTGGATGGCACTCTGGAAGCGGAAGTAGTCGGCTTTTCCGGCGATCGCCTCTATCTGATGCCGAGCGAGCAGCTCAAGGGGGTGATCCCGGGAGCCCGTGTGGTGCCCATCATCGAGGAGCACGGCATTCCGGTCGGCATGAACCTGCTCGGCCGGGTCATCGATGGCATCGGCCAGCCCCTCGACGGCCTCGGTCCCATCCTCTCCTCCCACTCGGTGCAGTTCGCCCAGCATCGCATCAACCCGCTTTCCCGCCGTCCCATTCATCAGCCGATGGATGTGGGGGTGCGCGCCATCAACGCCGTGCTGACCGTGGGTCAAGGCCAGCGGATGGGGCTGTTCGCCGGCTCCGGCGTCGGTAAATCCGTGCTGCTCGGCATGATGACCCGTGGCTCGGTGGCGGACGTGGTGGTGGTGGGCCTCATCGGTGAGCGGGGCCGGGAGGTAAAAGAGTTTATCGAGGAGATCTTGGGGGAGGAGGGGCGTGCCCGCTCCGTGGTGGTGGCGGCCCCTGCCGATGCCTCGCCCCTGATGCGCCTCAAGGGGTGCGAGACGGCGCTCGCCATCGCCGAGTATTTTCGCGATCAGGGGCTCAATGTGCTGCTGCTGATGGATTCGCTCACCCGTTATGCCCAGGCCCAGCGCGAGATCGCACTGGCGGTGGGTGAGCCCCCGGCGACCAAGGGGTATCCGCCCTCTGTGTTCGCCAAATTGCCGGCGCTGGTGGAGCGGGCGGGCAACGGCAGCGACGGCCAGGGCTCCATTACGGCGTTTTTTACCGTGCTGACGGAAGGGGACGATCTGCAGGATCCCATCGCCGATGCGGCGCGAGCCATCCTCGATGGCCATATAGTGTTGTCGCGCGAACTCGCCGACTCGGGCCACTATCCGGCCATCGACATCGAGAAATCCATCAGTCGGGTCATGCCCATGGTCACCTCGCCGGAGCACATGGAGCTGGCGCGTACCCTCAAGCAGTTCTACTCCCTCTATCAGCAGAACCGGGATCTCATCACCATCGGCGCCTACAGCCAGGGCTCGGATCCCCGCATCGACCGCGCCATCATCCAGAAACCCTATCTGGATCAGTTCTTGCAGCAGGGCATGCGCGAGGTCATCCACTATGACGATGGCCTGCAAGCCTTGCAGATGGTGGCCATGCCGCTGATGCGCTGACGACGGATGAGGGGAGAGAGCGGCGATGAGTAAAGGGTTGGTGTTGCTGGCCGAACGGCTGGTCGAGGCCGAACAGCAGTGTGCGCTGGCGCTGGTCAAGGCGCAGCAGGATCTGAAGCTGTTCATGGATCAGCAAAACGCCCTCAACCAATACCGCCAGATCTATCACCAGCAGTGGACCGATCGCGGCCTGCAGGGGATCAGCGCCCAGCAAAATACCCAGTATCACGCCTTCATCAACAAGCTCGAACAGGCCGCCACCCAACAGAGCGAAGGGGTGCAGCAGGTGCGCCAGGCGCTGGAGCAGCGGCGGGAAGCCTGGCTGGCGGCCCAGCAGCGGCGCAAGGCGGTGGAGCTGCTGCTGGAGAAGCAGGCCAGCCGCGAGCAGCAGAAGGCCCAGCGTCAGGAGCAGAAGATGCTGGATGAGTACGCCATACTGAGGCGTTTCCATCAATCTGGCCTGTAACTTGCTTTGAACTGAACATTGCCGGTAGCCCTGACGTGGGCACCTCCAGAATTCAGGGATCCCATCATGATGCAGACAGTGTTGACACAGGCGCCTTCGACTCTGACGAATGGCTTGGAAAATGCCTCCCTGAACGGCGTGGCGGAAACCGGCGGCAGCGATGGCGGCAACCCGTCCGGACAGAGAGGGGATTTCGCCACCGAGATCGCCAAGGTTCAGGGGACGGGCTCGGCGCCAGAGCGCGTAAAGAGTGCCCCCGAGGCTTCTTCTTCCCAGACAGCCAAATCTTTGGCGACCGATGAGGTGTCGTCCGAGGTGGAGGCTGCCGGCTCTGACAAACCCGCCAAATCCGATAAATCCGACACGAAAGCAGAGGATCTCCCCGCCAGCGATTTTCTGCTCCGTCTGCAAGACTCCCTCAAGCTCGACACCACCCTGGTCACGGCGCCGGCGGTGCCCTTGCCTGCACAAGTGGTGGCGGAACAAGACGCGGCTATCGACCCCGCTTTTGTGGCGAACGGCAATCTCTTGCCGCAAGAGGGGGAGGGTGACGTGCTGGCCGATAACGACGGGCTCTCGTCATCAGCGGGCAAGCTGGCCCATACCCTGGCTGCCAAAGGCGGCGAGACGGCCCAGTCGGCTTCAAACGCCATGCCTTCCTTGTCGTCAGCCCTGACGGAGGGAAGCCTGCCTACCGCGTCCTTGGCGGATGAAGCCGAGGCTGTGCAGTCCAAGATGGTCCCGGCAGATGAAGGAAAATCCATATTGGCTGATGCCGTATTGGAGGGGGAAGATGACAAGGTCTCTCTCAAGGATGATCCGCGACTTTCTGGTGCCGTGAAAGGGGACAAGCCCCTCTCCGCTCAGGAGCGTCTGGCCCAACTGGCTGGTCGCCTGCCCGGCGAGGAGCAGACGCCTCCCCTGAAGCAGGGTGAGGCGGTGCAGGGGAAAGAGGGCGAAGAGAGCAAGAGCAAACCCGACATTCCCCCCATGGCGAGCAAAGTGCCATCTGCTCAGGCTACGACCCAGCAGGGGCCGGCCGCGGCGGCCAGGGCGTTCGGTGAAGGTATCAAGCAGCCTGATGCCAGCGTACAAGTCAGCGCCTCCGAGGCTCGGAGCAAGGGAGAGGAACCCGCACAGAGTGGCCAGCAGGCCGCACCCGCCAATTCAGCCAACAGTGATGCCAGCGCGGCCAAGGCAGCCAGCGCCGCAGTGCCGAGCAGCCCGGTGGCCGCCAGCGATGCAGGCACCACACCCCCTGTGATGACGGCGTCGCAACAGGTACTGGCTCAGGCTCAACCCCAGGGGCCCCAGGCACCGCTGTCGACCATCTCGGCCGGTATCCAGCAGATGGAGGTGACAGGTAGCAGCGAGCTGCGCAAGGCGATGGCCCAGGAGGTGAAGCAGAAGGTCGCCGAGGCGAGCAAGAGCCGGCCGGGCGCCGCCTCCGCCAGCACTGGCAATGACGCCCAGAGCGTGCAGCCGGGGCAGGGTAGCCAGCCGCAACCCCAGGTAACGGAGAGCAAGGGGCCAACCATGCCGGAGGCCGGCGTGCGCCGTGAGCCGCAATCCTTGCCCCATCTGAACCTGGCCAGCAAGGATGCTCCCGCCGAGCTGCACCAGAAGGTCAATGTGATGCTGGCGGACAAGCTGCAACAGGCGGAGATCCAGCTCGACCCCCTCGGCCTGGGCAAGATGAAGATCCAGATCCAGATCGGGGCCGATAGCCAGGCCAACGTCCATTTTGTGGTACAACATGGTCAGACCCGCGAGATGCTGGAGCAGACCATTCCCCGGCTGCGCGAGATGCTGGCCGGTCAGGGTATCCAGCTCGGTCAGACCCAGGTGCAGCAGCAGGCGCCCCAGCAGGGTCAACAGGGGCAGCAAGGCTTCAGTGGACAGGGTCAGCAGGGCCAACAGGGTGGCCAGTCAGGCGCTTCCGAGGGACAAGGTGGTGTCGAGGTGGCGAGTTCCGGCCGAAGTTTGCTGGCGGAATCGACAAACGGTTCCGGAATTGATTTCTATGCTTGATGCAATCCCGAGTAAGTTTATGATACCGAACAAGTTTGAGACTAGGGTGGACAAGGGATGGCTGACGATAACGAACTGACGCTAAAAGACCCCGCTGCGGGCAAGAAAAAAAAGCTGATCATTATCATTGCCCTGGCCGTCATCTTGCTGGCCGGTGGCGGTGCAGGGGCCTGGTTTATGCTCTCCGGCTCTGACAAACCGGCAGAGGGTGTGCAGAGTGAGCAGGCCGATGGCGCAGCGGCGAAGGATGCGGCGCCCCAACCGTCACTCTATGTCGGTATGCCCCGCCCCTTCGTGTTCAACGTGGCGGGGGCGCAGCGTGATCGACTGGTGCAGATCAAGATCCAGCTGATGGTGCGCGGCACCGCCGACGAGGCCCTGGCCAAGCAACATATTCCACTGATCGAAGGGACCCTGCTGCGGGTCTTCAGTGCCGCACCCGCCGAGCAGTTGATGACCTTCGAAGGCAAGGAGAAGCTGCGCAAGGATTCACTGGAAGAGTGCCGTCGGGTGCTCAATGACCTGGTCTCTTCCCCCGTTATCGAACAAGTGCTGTTTACCGGCTTTGTAATGCAATAGGTGAAGCGTGAGCGATCTGTTAAGTCAGGACGAAATTGATGCCCTCTTGCACGGTGTCGATGATGTCGAAGAGGAAGAGATAGGGGCGGCGGGGGATCCCGGCGTTGCCCAGTTTGACTTCTCCTCCCAGGACCGCATCGTCCGTGGCCGGATGCCGACCCTGGAGCTGGTGAACGAGCGTTTCGCCCGCCATATGCGGATCAGCCTGTTCAACATGATGCGCCGCACCGCCGAGGTCTCCATCAACGGCGTGCAGATGCTGAAATTCGGCGAGTATGTCCACACCCTGTTCGTGCCGACCAGTCTCAACATGGTCCGCTTTCGTCCCCTCAAGGGCACGGCGCTCATCACCATGGAGGCGCGGCTGGTCTTCATCCTGGTGGAGAACTTCTTCGGTGGTGACGGTCGTTACCACGCCAAGATCGAGGGGCGCGAGTTCACCCCGACCGAGCGACGCATCATCCAGATGTTGCTCAAGCTGGTCTTTGAAGATTACAAGGATGCCTGGGCGCCGGTGATGGACGTGGGCTTCGAGTACCTCGACTCCGAGGTGAACCCGGCCATGGCCAACATCGTCAGTCCCACCGAGGTGATCGTAGTGAGCTCGTTCCACATCGAGCTGGACGGCGGCGGTGGCGACTTCCACGTCGCCATGCCCTACTCCATGCTGGAGCCCATCCGCGAGCTGCTCGATGCCGGTGTCCAGAGCGACAAGGGTGACACCGACGTGCGCTGGAGCAAGGCCCTGCGCGACGAGATCATGGACGTCAAGGTGGAGCTGAGGGCCAAGCTGCTGGAGACAGAGCTCACCCTGCGCGAGCTAATGGAGCTGCAGCCCGGTGACATCATTCCGGTGGAGATGCCGGAGAACCTGCTGGTGTTTGTGGAGGATCTGCCCACCTTCCACGCCAAGATGGGTCGCACCAAGGACAACGTGGCGCTCAAGATCACCGACAAGCTCAAACGCCCGGAAGGGGTCAAGACAGAGATGCATCTGGTGACCCGGGGCGGTGTACGCATCGATGGAGAAGCCGAGCTGGAAGAGCTCGAGCGCAGCATCGAAGATCAACAGCCATAATCGGCCCCTGAAGCGATTCAGGGGTCACGAAGTAGCATAAGGAACCAAGATGAGCGGAACTGATGAAGAGGATCTGATGGCGGATGCCTGGGCTGCCGCGCTGGAGGAGCAGGTAACGGCGGAAGCCAAACCGGCCCCCCTCGAGGAGCTGAAGGACGATGCGCCAATCAGTGCCGAGGAGCGGCGCAAGCTCGACACCATTCTGGATATTCCGGTCACCATCGCCATGGAGGTGGGCCGCAGCCAGATCAGCATTCGCAATCTGCTGCAGCTGAACCAGGGCTCCGTAGTGGAGCTGGATCGCGTGGCGGGCGAACCGCTGGACGTGCTGGTCAACGGCACCCTGATCGCTCACGGTGAGGTGGTGGTGGTGAACGACAAGTTCGGTATCCGTCTGACCGATGTCATCAGCCAGATAGAAAGGATCAAGAAGCTCAAATGACAAGATTCATTGTGTCGCCGATATGGGCTCCCCGGATTCTGACCAAGAAGTGCGGCATCCCTTCTGTGTTGGCCGATGCCATCAGCCAGATTGAACGGATCAAGAAACTCAAATGATGCGCCTGCTCCTGTTACTGCTGTTGCCCTTGCCCGCGCTGGCCGACGTCGGGGGGGCGGCCAATCCTCCCAGCCTGAGCTCCTGGCTGCTCTCCAGCCTGATGGTGATCGGCCTCATCCTGGTGCTGGGCTTTCTGCTCAAGAAGAGCAAGATTGCCAACGCCATGGGGGGCGGGCAGATGCGGGTCATCGCCAGCCTGCCGGTCGGCTACAAGGAGAAGCTGATGGTGGTCAAGGTGGGCGAGCAGCAGCTGCTGATCGGGGTCACCCCGCAGCAGGTCAATTTCCTCTATCGTCTGGAGGAGCCGCTGGACGAGAGCCAGCCCCAGGCGTTTTCCCAGCAGCTCGGCAAATTGATGGGCAAGCATGAACAAAGCTAACTGGATCTGGCTGCTGGTCGGCCTGCTGTCACCCCTCGCCATGGCCCAGGATGGCGGCATGTCGGCGGTGACCGTCAAGACCATGGCGGACGGCAGTCAGGAGTACAGCCTGACGCTGCAAGTGCTGGCCTTGATGACGGCGCTCTCCTTCTTGCCGGCCATGGTCATCATGATGACTTCGTTTACCCGCATCGTCGTCGTGCTCGGCATCCTGCGCCAGGCCATCGGTCTGCAGCAGAGCCCCTCCAACCAGGTGTTGATCGGCATCGCCCTGTTCATGTCGTTCTTCATCATGTCGCCGGTGCTGGATCGCATCAACAACGAGGCGCTGCAGCCCTATCTGGCGGAGACCATCCAGGCCAAGGAGGCACTCGAGCGAGCCCAGTTGCCCATCCATCAGTTCATGCTGGCCCAGACCCGGGTCAAGGATCTCAATACCTTCATGGAGATCGCCAACGTCCAGGTGGCCAAGCCCGCCGACGTGCCGCTGCGGGTGCTGATCCCGGCCTTCGTCACCAGCGAGCTCAAGACCGCTTTCCAGATCGGCTTCATGCTGTTCCTGCCGTTTCTGGTCATCGACCTGGTGGTGGCCAGTATCCTGATGGCCATGGGTATGATGATGCTCTCCCCGATGATCGTCTCCCTGCCATTCAAGCTGATGCTGTTCGTCATGGTGGATGGCTGGAACCTCATTCTGGGATCGCTGGCCAACAGCTTCGGACTGGGTGCCGGCTAAGCCGGCCAAGCGCAAGGAGCCCTGCATATGAGTCCGGAAACCTTTGTCGACGTCTTTCGTGAGGCGCTCTGGCTGGTGAACATCATGGTGAGCGCCGTAATCCTGCCCAGCCTGTTCGTTGGCTTGATGGTCGCCATCTTTCAGGCGGCCACCTCCATCAACGAACAGACTCTGAGCTTCCTGCCCCGTCTCATCGTCACCCTGTTTGCCCTGGGGGCGGGGGCTCACTGGGGCCTGCAGAGCCTGATGGACTTCTTTATCCTGATGGTCAGCCAGATCCCCGAGGTGGTGGGATGACCTACACAACCGCTCTTATCATGGAGTGGTTGTCTTCTATCCTTTGGCCACTGGCGCGGGTGAGCAGCCTCCTGATGGTGATGGCGGTGTTCGGCAGTCGCCTGACGCCGGCGCGCGTGCGCATGGGACTGGCGCTGGTCATCACCTTTCTGATCTCGCCGCTACTACCCAAGATGCCACCGGTCGAGCTCTTCTCCGTCGGCAGTTTTCTGGTGCTGGCCCAGCAGCTGCTCATCGGTGTGGCGCTGGGTCTGATGACCCAGTTTCTGATGGAGAGTTTCGTGATGGCCGGCCAGGTCATCGCCATGCAGACCAGCCTGGGTTTTGCCACCCTGGTGGATCCCATGAATGGCCAGTCGGCCCCCGTAGTGGGCCAGTTTTATCTGATGCTGGCGACCCTGGTCTTTCTCGCGGTGGATGGTCATCTCATCATGCTGCGCCTGGTGATCTTGAGTTTCGAGACGCTGCCGGTGTCGGATAGCGGGCTGTCGCTCCCCTCCATCCGGACCCTGATCGGTTTTCTCGGGGTCATGTATCAGGCCTCTCTGGTGATGGCGCTCTCCGCCATCGTTGCGCTGCTCCTCATCAACTTCGCGTTCGGTGTCATGACCCGGGCGGCGCCCCAGCTCAACATTTTCAGCATCGGCTTTGCGGTCAGCATGATGTCGGGTCTGCTGATCCTCTGGCTCACCATCGGCGGCTTCCTCGGTCATTTCGATACCATGTGGGAGAGGGTGCAGGAGGTCAGCTGCGAGCTGATCGGCACCCAGTGTTTCGGAGGCACCCATGGCTGATACCGATCAGGAACGTACCGAACAACCCACGGGCAAACGACTGCAACAAGCCCGTGAAAAAGGGCAGATTGCACGCTCCAAGGAGCTGGGAACCGCCAGCGTGCTGCTGGCGGCCGTGTTCGGATTGCTGATGATCAAGGCTTCCCTGGCGACCGCCATGATCAAGGTGTTGACCATGGGCTTCACCTTGGATCGGGATCAAGCCTTCGATCCCGCGGCCATGATCGCCATGGTGCCGGCCCTGTTGTCGGAATTGATACTTCCCTTGGGGATGCTGTTTGCGCTGGTGGCCATCGCCGCCTTCGTCGGCAACATCTTGATGGGGGGGATGAACTTCTCCACCGAGGCCATGATGCCCAAGTTCAGCAAGCTGAGCCCCATCAACGGCTTCAAGCGGATGTTCGGCGTTCAGTCCCTGATCGAGCTGGTCAAGTCCATCGCCAAGGTGGTCTTCATCAGCCTGTTTGCCTGGTGGATGCTGTCGAGCCAGTTCAACCACCTGCTCAACCTCTCCCTGGAGGGATTCCCCGGCGGCATCATAGATGCGCTGGAGCTGTTTTTGTGGATGCTCATCATCCTCTGCTGCGCCCTCATTCCCATCGTGGCCATCGACGTGCCGTTCCAGCAGTGGAACCACATGCGCCAGCTCAAGATGACCAAGCAAGAGGTGAAGGACGAATTCAAGGACAGCGAAGGCAAGCCCGAGGTGAAGGGGCGGATCCGTCGTCTGCAGATGGAGATGGCGATGCGGCGCATGATGGGGGAGATCCCCAAGGCCGATGTGGTGATCACCAACCCGACCCACTATTCGGTGGCGCTCCAGTATGAGGCGGGCAAGCCCGGTGCAGCGCCCAAGGTGATCGCCAAGGGGACTGACGAGATTGCAATGAAAATTCGGGAAATTGCGCGGGAATACGAAATCCCCATCATGCCCTCTCCCGAACTGACCCGAGCCATCTACCACTCTACCGAGCTCGGGCGCGAGATCCCGGAGGGGTTGTTTGCCGCAGTGGCCCAGGTGCTGGCCTATGTCTTCCAGCTCAAGAAATTCCGCCGTGGCCAGGGGCGTCGTCCGCAACCGCTGGCCAAGGATCTCCCCATCCCGCCTGAATATCGCAAATGACAAACTTCTGACGTCGTCAAAATAAAATCATTCAAAATCAATACATTGAATTGTTGGCTCAATGTTTGCTTTAATTTGCCATCTGCGAGTTGAAATTGAGAATGGCGATGGAATTCAAGGCATCATTGGGCCGCTTAAAAGAGTACAGAGGGCTGCTTGGCAAAGGGTTTGGCACCCCCTTGCTGGTGCTGGCATCCCTTGGCATGGTGGTGCTGCCCATCCCGCCGCTGATGCTGGATATCCTCTTCTCCTTCAACATCGCCCTCTCCATCGTCGTGCTGCTGGTGGCCGTTTATACCCGCCGTCCGCTGGAGTTCGCCGCCTTCCCGACCGTATTGCTGGTAGCCACCCTGTTGCGACTGGCCCTCAACGTCGCCTCCACCCGGGTGGTGCTGCTGGAAGGCCATAACGGCAGCGCGGCGGCCGGTCATGTGATCGAGGCCTTCGGCAACGTGGTGATCGGTGGCAACTATGCGGTCGGCATCATCGTCTTCCTGATCCTCATGATCATCAACTTCGTGGTGGTCACCAAGGGTGCGGGACGGATCTCTGAAGTTAGTGCCCGCTTCACCCTGGATGCCATGCCCGGCAAGCAGATGGCCATCGATGCCGACCTGAACGCCGGCCTTATCAATCAGGAAGAGGCGAAGAAGCGCCGTCAGGAAGTCACCCAGGAAGCGGACTTCTACGGCTCCATGGATGGTGCCTCCAAGTTTGTGAAAGGGGATGCCATCGCGGGCATCATGATCCTCTTCATCAACATCCTGGGTGGTTTCATCATAGGGATGGCCCAGCACAATCTGACCTTCGGCGAATCGGCCGAAATCTATACCCTGCTCGCCATCGGTGATGGCCTGGTTGCCCAGATCCCTTCGCTGCTGCTCTCCATCGCCGCCGCCATTATCGTGACCCGCCAAAATACCGATCAGGACATGGGCACGGCCGTGCTGGGCCAGCTGTTCGATAATCCCAAGGCGCTGATCATCTCTGCCGCCATCCTGCTGATGATGGGCCTGGTGCCCGGTATGCCGCACTTTGCCTTCCTGAGCCTGGGCGGCCTGGCGGCACTGGGGGCCTGGTGGCTGCTGCGTCGCGAGAAGCTGGCTGCGGCCAAGGCGGCCAAGGGCGAGCTGATGCCGGCTAGCGCAGAGCAGCCCCACGAACAGAAAGAGCTGAGTTGGGATGACGTAATGCCGGTGGACATCATCGGTCTCGAGGTGGGTTATCAGCTCATCCCGCTGGTGGATCGCAATCAGGGCGGGGAGCTGCTCAACCGGATCAAGGGGGTGCGCAAGAAGCTCTCCCAAGAGCTGGGCTTTCTGGTGCCGGCGGTACATATTCGCGACAACTTGGATCTGGCGCCCAACCAGTATCGCATTACCCTGATGGGGGTCAGCACCGGCGAGGCCAATGTCTACTATGACAAGGAGATGGCCATCAACCCGGGTCAGGTCTTTGGTCAGGTGCAGGGGATTGCCACCCGGGATCCCGCCTTCGGGCTGGAGGCGGTGTGGGTCGCCAAGGAGCAGGTCTCCCATGCCCAGACCCTGGGCTATACGGTGGTGGATACCGCCACCGTGGTGGCGACGCATCTGAGCCAGATCCTTGCCAACCATGCGGCCCTGCTGCTGGGTCATGACGAGGTGCAACAGCTGCTCGACATGATCGGCAAGCATCAGAGCAAGCTGGTGGAAGGGTTGGTGCCCGAGGTGATCAGCATGGGCAACCTGGTGAAGGTATTGCAGAATTTGCTCAATGAGGGCGTGCCAATTCGCGACATGCGCACTATCCTGCAGACCCTGGTCGAATACGCGCCGCGTAGCCCGGATCCGGAAGTGCTCACGGCCGCCTGCCGGATTGCCCTGCGCCGCCTTATCGTCCAGGAGATTGCCGGTCCCGATCCCGAGCTGCCGGTGATCACCTTGGCTCCAGAGTTGGAACGTATATTGCATCAATCACTGCAGGCAGGTGGTGGTGATGGAGCAGGGATTGAACCTGGCCTGGCGGAGCGGATGCAGCGCTCGCTGGTGGAAGCCACACAACGGCAAGAGCTGGAAGGTCAGCCGGCCGTGCTTCTGACATCGGGGATCTTGCGCAATACCCTGGCCAAATTTGTCAAGAATGCCATTCCTGGATTACGTGTTCTGTCTTATCAGGAAGTGCCTGACGACAAGCAGATTCGCATCGTCAGTGCGGTGGGACAGAACTAGTTAGCGGAGACGACGGGTGAAGATTAAGCGGTTTTTTGCCAAGGACATGCGAACGGCTCTGGCCGAGGTCAAGGAGACTCTCGGGCCCGATGCCGTCATCATGTCCAACAAAAAGGTCACCGGTGGGGTGGAGATAGTCGCGGCTGTCGATTATCAGTCCCAGGTACCGGGGCCCAAAGATGCGCCAGTTCGCCGTCAGTTGAACGATGAGAGCGTCAATATTTCGTCTGCCGCGCGGCAGATGAATCGCCCCGAACCTGCCCAGCCTCAGGGGCAGAACGAACATTATGCCGATACCCTGGCTGCCCTGCTGGCCCGCCAGCAAAAGCTCAAACCGGCCAGCCAGGCACCGCTTGGTGGCCAGCAGTCCGCCGGTCTGGCGGCGGCCAGTAGTGCTCCCAAAACCCTAGCCGAACAGGGACAGTGGGGAGCGGCTCCCGAGCCTGCCAGGCCCAAGCCCCGGATGGCGGCCGGTGGGCGTTCTTCTCAGCCTGCCCAGCGGGATCAGGAGATGGAAGGGATGCGCAAGGAGATGGCCAGCATCCGCAAACTGCTGGAGCACCAGATCTCCGGACTGATGTGGCAAGAAGTGGAGCGCCGCGAGCCGATGCGGGCCTTGCTCATCAAGGAGCTCAAGAAAATGGGCTTTGATGACGCTTTTGCTGATCAGCTGGCAGGCATCATCCCGGAAGACATGCCCATTCATCAGGCGATGGCCCAGCTGGCCGAGGTGCTCACCGCCCAGCTCAAGATCAGCGAAGACGAGATCTTGCGCCAGGGCGGGGCCGTGGCCCTGCTTGGCCCGACCGGGGTGGGCAAGACCACCACCATCGCCAAACTGGCGGCCCGTTTTGCCATGAAGTATGGCGCTGAGCAGGTGGCGCTCATCACCACCGACAACTACCGGATCGGTGCCCATGAACAGCTGCAGACCTATGGCCGCATCATGGGCTGCCCGGTTCGCCAGGTGCGGGATGCCGAGGAGCTGGCCAATGCGCTCTATCAGTTCCGTCATCGTCGCCTGGTATTGATCGATACCGCCGGGGTTGGCCAGCGGGATGTGCGGTTGACCGAACAGCTCGATACCCTGGTCAAGAATGCCAAGGTACGGATCCGCAACTATCTGGTGATGTCGGCGACCTCGCAGCGCCGGGTGATGCAGGAAGCAGTAGACCATTTCCGGCGGATCCCGCTCAGCGGCTGCATACTTACCAAATTGGATGAAAGTCTGAATCTGGGCGAAGTGATTAACGTGTGTATCCAGAACGCCTTGCCGATCAGTTACATCACTGATGGCCAGCGGGTTCCGGAAGATATTCAGGTTGCCGATGCGGCGCAGCTCGTCGGCGCGGCCATGGGTTCGCTGGAGCGAGAAACGCAAGAGCCCTATTTCTGGGGCGCGGGCTTTGGCGAAGCCGAAGATTCGGAGTTTTATGAGTAACATGTATATGGATCAGGCAAGTGGTCTGCGCAAAATGCGTCAAAACAATCGAGTGAAAGTGATCGCCGTGTCCGGCGGCAAGGGTGGCGTGGGTAAAACCAACGTGACACTGAACGTGGCGGGTGCCATGGCGGCACAAGGCAAGCGGGTGATGGTGCTGGATGCCGACCTGGGTCTTGCCAACGTCGACGTCATGCTGGGGCTGAGGGTGCATCGCAACCTCTCTCACGTATTGGCCGGCGAGTGCACCATAGACGACATCATCGTTGAGGGGCCCTACGGCATGATGATAGTGCCGGCGACCTCGGGTACCCAGTCCATGGTAGAGCTTACGCCGGTGCAGCATGCCGAGCTGATCCGTGCCTTCAGCGAGATGAAGACCCAGGTCGACGTGTTGCTGGTGGATACCGCAGCCGGTATCTCTGACATGGTGCTGAGTTTCACTCGTGCGGCCCAGGACATCATGGTAGTGGTGTGTGATGAACCCACCTCCATCACGGATGCCTACGCTCTCATCAAGATCCTCTCCAAGGAACACGGGGTGTTCCGCTTCAAGGTGGTAGCCAACATGGTGCGCAGCCTGCGGGAAGGACAGGAACTGTTCGCCAAGCTGACCCGGGTGACGGATCGCTTCCTGGATACCTCACTCGAGCTGGTGGCCTGCGTGCCTTATGACACCAACCTGCGGGCTGCAGTGCGCAAGCAGAAGCTGATTGTCGAGGCGTTTCCGAAGTCGCCGGCCGCCCTGGCCTTCCGGGCCCTTGCCAACAAGGCCGCCAGTTGGCCGGTGCCGAACCACCCGGGCGGTCACCTGGAGTTTTTCCTAGAAAATCTGTTGCAAAAACCGGCCACCACACAGGAAGGTTCCCGTGAATAAAGCCCAAGCGTACTTGCGTCATCAGGATTCCTATGCGCTGGTGGAGCGTCACGCTCCCCTGGTCAAACGGATAGCCCAGCACTTGTTGGCTCGCCTGCCAAGCAGTGTCTTGCTGGATGACCTGATCCAGGCAGGTATGATTGGGCTGCTTGAAGCCTCCCGCAATTTTGATGGCAGCAAGGGCGCCAGTTTTGAAACCTATGCCGGGATCCGCATCCGCGGTGCCATGCTCGACGAGATCAGGCGTGGTGACTGGGTGCCTCGTTCCGTGCATCGCAACAGCCGGGCGATAGCCGAAGCCATCGAGAATGTGGAGCAATCGCAGGGGCGGGATGCGCGTGACACCGATGTCGCGGCCCATATGGGGGTCTCGATCAATGAGTACCACGCCATGTTGCAGGATGTTTCTTGTGGAAAAATTATCGGTATCGAGGATCTCGGGGTCAGTGAAGATGTGATCGGGCAGCCCGATGATACTCCTGCCGGATCCGGATTCGATGAATTGGCCGCAGAACGATTTCAGATTGAATTATCCGAGCAAATTGGTCGCCTGCCAGAGAGAGAAGCCTTGGTTCTCTCTCTTTACTACGACGAAGAGCTGAATTTACGCGAGATTGGCGAGGTTTTGAGCGTCAGTGAGTCCCGGGTGAGCCAGATCCATAGTCAGGCAATGCACCGACTGCGCGCCCGTTTGCGAGATTGGCATCTATAAGTGTCTGTACTGGCTACACTGAGGTGAAACACTAAGGCATAATCCGCAGGACACAACCCGTTTTTAGCATCATGTAAGTGAGCCGCCGAGGCGGCTATTTAGGAGGGAATTTTGGACAAGAACATGAAAATCCTCATTGTTGATGACTTTTCAACGATGCGCCGGATTATCAAGAACTTGCTGCGCGATCTGGGATACAACAATACCCATGAGGCGGATGATGGCAATACCGCATTGCCGATGCTGAAAAATGGTGATTTCCAGTTTGTGGTAACCGACTGGAACATGCCCGGCATGCAAGGTATCGACCTGCTCAAGGCCATTCGTGTCGATGACAAACTCAAGCACCTGCCGGTATTGATGGTAACGGCGGAGGCCAAGCGTGAGCAGATCATCGAAGCCGCTCAGGCTGGGGTCAATGGCTATATCGTCAAGCCTTTCACTGCTGCGACGCTCAAGGAAAAGCTCGATAAAATTTTTGAACGCATTGGCTAAGGGGTGGCAGGGATGATGGCCAAAACGAGAGCAATGATTTCGCTCGACCAGGCAAGGATGCTTGTTGCTCATCTGGAGCAAGGCGAATTTGAGTTGGCCGACGATTTGCTTGCGCAAGTGTGTGCCCCCAATGCCTCCGATCTGTTCGACAAGGTCGGTCAGCTGACACGACAACTGCACAATTCCCTGCAAGAATTTCGTCTCGATCCCCGTATTCCCGATCTGGCTACTCACGAAATTCCGGACGCGCGGGAGCGCCTCAGTTACGTCATCGACATGACGGACAAGGCTGCCAACCGCACCATGGATGCCGTAGAAGCCAGTTTGCCGATAGCGGATCGCCTCAACGACAATATCCAGCTGGTGTTGCCAAACTGGAATGCATTGATGTCCCGTGACATGAGCGTGGGCCAGTTCAAGGCGTTATGTCACCAACTCGATGATTTTATTAAGGCTTCTGAGGCTGATGCCGATAAATTACGGCAACTGCTGACTGAAATTCTGATGGCACAAGATTTTCAGGATTTGACCGGGCAGATGATCCGCAAGGTCATCAAGCTTGTTCAGGAAGTTGAAACAAAATTAATAGAAATGCTGACCATGTTTGGTGAAGCCTCTGCCGAGCATTCAACTCGTAGCCTTCCTGTCAACGGGATTGAAGCAGAAGGTCCCATCATGAACCCGGAAGCGCGTTCCGATGTGGTTAATGGTCAGGATGATGTGGACGATCTGCTGTCTAGCCTGGGATTCTAATGGAGTGACGCATGGCCTTCGAAGTTGATGAAGACATACTGCAAGATTTTTTGGTCGAAGCCTCCGAAATATTGGAACAGTTGTCTGAGCAGCTGGTCGACTTGGAAAAACGGCCAGATGACAAAAACCTGTTAAATGCTATCTTCCGCGGTTTCCATACCGTGAAAGGGGGCGCCGGGTTCCTGTCGCTGGGAGAACTGGTTGACGTATGCCACGGTGCGGAAAACGTCTTTGATATTTTGCGCAACGGCAAGCGTACCGTCACCGCAGAGCTGATGGATGTCATTCTGCAGGCACTGGATGCGATCAACGTTATGTTTGCCCAGGTCCAGAATCGCGAAGCACCAAGCCCTGCCTCCGACGATCTGCTCCATGACCTGCATGAGCTGTGCAAACCTGAAGGGGAAGAGCAGTTGATCACTTCGGGTGGTGGTGCTGCGGCAGAACCGGAACCCGTAGTAGAACCTGAGCCCGTCATGGCTTCAGAGCCTGACGTCGCGGCTCCCATGGTTGACGATAATGAACCCGCACCGGTCAATGGCGGTGGTTCAATAGATGAAATTTCTGCGGACGAATTCGAACGTCTGCTGGACGAGTTGCATGGTGTCGGCGGCGCACCGACCAAGGTCGTTTCGGCCTCGGCCCCCGCTCCCGTTGCCAGCGATTCCGGTGATATTACCGATGATGAGTTTGAAGCTCTGCTGGATCAGCTTCATGGCCAGGGCCAGCATATTGGGGCGCCAGATATCAATCCGTTGAAATCGGTTCAAAAGGAAGTCGATGAACTGATTGATGATGACGAGTTTGAGCGCCTGCTGGATGAGCTGCATGGCCGCGGCCAGGGGCCGCAGAGCACAATGGCATCTGCAGCCAAGACCTCTTCACCTGTAACATCATCGGCGGCGCCTGCACCTGCTGCACCGACACCTGCTCCAGTCGCCAAACCGACTCCAGCCGCTCCGGCAAAACCGGCCGAGACGTCCGCTAAAGCAGCACCAGCGCCTGCGAAGGCGGCGGCGCCGGCTGAAAACAGCGCGGTACAAAGCGATACCACGGTACGAGTCGACACCAAGACCTTGGACGTCATCATGAACATGGTGGGAGAACTGGTGCTGGTGCGCAACCGCCTGGTGAGCCTGGGGATTGCCAGCAATGATGAAGAGATGTCAAAGGCGGTCGCCAACCTTGATGTCGTGACTGCCGACTTGCAGGGGGCGGTCATGAAAACCCGCATGCAGCCCATCAAGAAGGTGTTTGGCCGCTTCCCCCGGGTTGTGCGCGATCTTGCCAGAACCCTCAAGAAAGAGATCGAACTGGTGATGGTCGGCGAAGATACCGACCTGGACAAAAACCTGGTTGAGGCGCTGGCGGATCCGCTGGTGCACCTGGTGCGCAACTCTTGCGACCACGGCGTCGAGATGCCGGATGTGCGCGAGAAAGCGGGCAAGCCGCGTCAGGGCACCATCACCCTGAGCGCTTCCCAGCAGGGAGATCATATCCTGCTGTGTATCGAAGATGATGGCGCAGGTATGGATCCCGAAAAACTCAAGTCCATCGCCATCAGTCGTGGTGTGCTTGATGCGGATACCGCTGCTCGCATGAGCGATAATGATGCCTATAACCTGATCTTTGCCCCCGGTTTCTCGACCAAGTCGGAGATTTCCGATATTTCCGGTCGCGGGGTCGGCATGGACGTGGTGAAGACCAGCATCGTCAGCCTCAACGGCTCCGTACATATCGATTCCACTTGGGGCAAGGGCACCCGTCTTGAGATCAAGGTGCCACTGACGTTGGCTATTCTACCGACCTTGATGGTTGAGGTTGGAGAACAGACCTTTGCACTGCCCCTTGGTTGTGTGAACGAGATTTTCCATCTGGATTTGAACAAGGCCAACATGGTCGATGGTCAGCTCACCATCATAGTGCGCGAGAAAGCTATTCCGCTGTTCTACCTGCACAAGTGGTTGGTGCGGGGGCCCAACAAGCGTTCCCGTCAGGATACCGGCCATGTAGTCATCGTCCAGATCGGTACCCAGCAGATCGGCTTTGTGGTCGACAGCCTGATTGGTCAGGAAGAGGTGGTCATCAAGCCGCTGGACAATCTGCTGCAGGGGACGCCGGGCATGGCAGGGGCCACCATCACCAGTGATGGCGGTATCGCCCTGATCCTGGACGTGCCGAGTCTGCTCAAGGCATATGCGCGTAGACATTAATCACCCAGCTCCGAGGAGTTAGAAAAATAACAATGGCAGTCAAGGTATTAGTTGTCGACGACTCGAGCTTCTTTCGCCGTCGAGTGAGCGAAATCATCGCTCAGGATCCCATGCTGACGGTGATCGACACGGCCCAGAATGGCCGTGAGGCGGTCGAGAAGGCGATGTCACTGCGTCCTGACGTGATCACCATGGACATCGAGATGCCCGTGATGGATGGCATCAGTGCGGTGCGGGAGATCATGGCCAAGTGCCCGACTCCCATTCTGATGTTCTCCTCACTGACCCATGAGGGTGCCAAGGCGACGCTTGATGCCCTGGATGCCGGTGCGCTCGATTTTCTACCGAAGAAATTTGAAGATATCGCCCGGGATAAAGATGAGGCGGTCAGGTTGCTGCAACAGCGGGTAAAAGAAATCTCCCGCAAGCGTTTCATGATGAGTTCGGCAGCACGCCCGAAGGCCCCCGAGCCTGCGACTCGCAGCCCGCTGGGCGGGGTTGCTCCGGCTCGTGGCATTGAACGTCAGGCGGAGCCGACCCGCGCAGCTCCCGCTGTGGCGTTCAAACGCAGTGGCAAGAGCTACCAGCTGGTGGCCATAGGTACCTCGACCGGCGGGCCCGTTGCTTTGCAAAATGTCCTGACCAAGTTGCCAAAGGATTTCCCTCATCCTATTTTGCTGATCCAGCATATGCCGGCGACCTTCACCGCCGCGTTTGCTGCTCGTCTCAATGGGTTGTGCCAGATTGGCGTCAAGGAAGCCGAAGATGGCGACGTACTCAAACCGGGACATGCCTATCTGGCGCCGGGTGGCCGACAGATGCTGCTGGAAGGCCGAGGTGCCGGCGCACGCATCCGGATTGTCGATGGCAATGACAAGGTCAACTACAAGCCTTGTGTCGATATCACCTTTGCCTCCGCCGCCAAAACCTATGCCGACAAGGTATTGGCCATCGTCCTGACCGGGATGGGTGCCGATGGCCGGGATGGCGCACGCCTGCTCAAAGAGCAGGGATCCACCATCTGGGCTCAGGATGAAGCGTCCTGCGTGGTGTATGGCATGCCCCAGGCCGTTGCCAAGGCAGGCATCGCCAGCGAATCACTCCCTCTGGACAAGGTGGCTCAGCGTATTCTGGTCGAGTTGGGGCGCTGATCATGGGCCTGCTCGGTCTGCTCCTTGCGCTGGGAGCCATTGCCATTGCCCAGGTTTGGCATGGTGGCTCCCTGCTCACTCTGGTTGACGGACCCGCGTTTCTCATCGTGGTGGGCGGCACAATCGGTGCCGTGACACTGCAGACTCCCGCAAAATACATCATGCTTGCCATCCGGCAGACGTTATGGATGTTTTCCCCGCCCCATCAGGATCTCGCAACCCAGGCCGAGCGGTTGCAATCCTGGGCTGCATTTGCCCGGCAACAGGGATTGTTGGCGCTTGAGAACCAAGCGGAGCAGGAAGAGGATGAATTTACCCGTCTGGGGCTCGGCATGATAGTCGATGGGGTCTCGACGGAAGATATCCGCATGTTGCTGGAGGCGGATATCGATATCGAACAGGAACGCAACGAGCATGCCGCCAGAGTGTTTGAAGCCATGGGGGGATACAGCCCGACTATCGGCATCATAGGTGCCGTCCTTGGGCTTATCCAGGCCATGTTTCATCTGGAAGAGCCGTCAGCGCTGGGGGCGGGCATCGCGGTTGCGTTCGTGGCGACCATCTATGGGGTGGGGTTTGCCAACCTGATTTATCTGCCGCTCGCCAACCGGCTACGGGCTTTTCATTATCATTACGCGCTGTTCCAGGAGCTGACCCTGGAGGGGTTGATTGCCATTGCCCATGGTGAAAACGGCCTGCAGGTTGAACGGCGCCTCAGGGCCTATCTGAAAGGAGAGTAGCCATGCGCAAGCGCTATCGGTTGCACTTGCAGGGGCGTGAACACCTCGATCGCTGGCTGGTCTCCTATGCCGATTACATGACGCTGATCTTTGCCCTGTTCGTGGTGCTCTACTCGGTCGCGCTGGTCAACAAGGACAAGTATCGCGCCGTCATCGATGGCATGAGCCAGGCATTCAGTGTCATGCAATCTCCCAAAGATGGTTTGCTGGAAGGACAAGGGGATTCACTGCTCTCCAACCCCGTTTCTGCGGCCCCCTCCATTCTGGATGGCGCCACGGCGCCAGCTCCGTCGCTTGCGCCTATCTCGGGGGTGCCGGTACTGCAGGATGGTACCACGCTGGCCAAGCTCGACCTGCAACTGCAGGAGAACATGGGCTCTCTGGTGGACGCGGGGATCGTCAAGCTGACCCGGGACGAGAACTGGTTGACCATCGAATTGAGTGCCGGGCTGCTGTTTGGCAGCGGCAGCGCCTTTTTGGGCACAAATGCGGCGCCCGTCATCAATACCATTTCAAGTATTCTCAAACCGGTCGATAACTATGTGAGAGTCAGGGGTTATACAGATAACCAACAGATTCATAATGAAATTTTTCGTTCAAACTGGGCTCTCTCTGCCGCCAGGGCCGAAGCGGTACTCAATGGGCTGATTGCCAATGGCATCGCGCCCGAGCGGCTTGCTTTCGAGGCATATGGCGAGTTCTCTCCGTTTGCCGACAATGGTAGCGAACAGGGGCGAGTGCAGAACCGCAAGGTAGTGGTGGCAGTATCCAAGTTTGCATGGGTACCGCCCGCTCCGGCCAAGGTCTCGCCGGTGACCGTTGAACCCGTGCCAGAGGTTCAAAAGGCGGTGGATGCAGGAGAGGTCAGGGTGATCGCCTTGCCCGGTGGCGGCATACGTATAACAACAAGGCAGGATTGATACAGTGATTGTTTGGACGGTTGCCAACCAGAAAGGCGGGGTGGGAAAAACCACCACAGTGGTCTCGCTTGCCGGGATCCTGGCCCAACGTGGCCAACGAGTGCTGCTGATTGACACCGATCCGCATGCCTCTCTGACATCTTATCTGGATTATGATTCCGATCGCCTGGATGGCACTCTCTATGAACTATTCCAGTCGGTGAAGCCGACAGCCGAACTGGTCAATAAACTGACACTCAGGACCAAGTTCGAGAATATCCACCTGTTGCCGGCCTCCATCACGCTGGCGACCCTGGACAGAGTCATGGGCAATCGAGAAGGGATGGGGCTGGTGCTAAAGCGGGCTTTGCTGCGCATTCAGGATCAATACGATTACGTGTTGATCGATTGCCCGCCCGTGTTGGGGGTCATGATGGTCAACGCGCTGGCGGCCTGCGATCGCATTCTGGTGCCGGTCCAGACCGAATTTCTCGCCCTCAAGGGGCTGGAGCGCATGATGAAGACATTCGAGATCATGCAGCGCTCCAAGCGGGACAAGTTCCGTTATACCGTGATCCCGACCATGTTTGACAAGCGGACCCGTGCCTCCCTGATGACCCTGAAATCGATCAAGGAGCAATACGGTGATGCGGTGTGGAACGCGGTGATCCCCATCGATACCAAATTCAGGGATGCCAGCTTGCTGCATATTCCGCCTTCCATCTATTCACCTGGCAGTCGGGGAACCTATGCCTACGAGACACTGCTCAACTATCTCGATGCTCTTGAACGGCAACGGGCGCAGGAGGTGATGGCATGAGAGACACCATTCAAGTCCGTGCAATGGACGACTATTTCCACTCCTTGCTGCTGGATGAAGCTCTCTCGCTGGATGAGGCCGACGAGCCTGAGCTGGCTCCCGTGGTGCAACTGCAGCGCCAGAGCGTAGTTGAACCACAGGTCGAGGCCGCTCCTTATCTGGAGGCGGATGCACGCCTGGCCCAGTTGAGTGAATTGCTGGCGCAAGTGGGTCAGGTGCAGTTCGAAATTGACGCCCTGTCCCATGAAGAACCCGTCAGCGAGCCTCTTGAAATCGTCGCCGAAGAGTCCTTGCTGCCCGTCGAACCTGCCTGGCCTGAAGAGATGGTGGCTGTCGCAGAACCTGTGACCACTGTCATCACCGAAACGGCGGTGGAGCTTGCCCCCGAGCCGGTTCCCGAGCCGGTCAGCTGGCAGAATATCGACAGCGGCAATGAGTTTCAGGCCCTGTTTTTCGAAGTCGCCGGGGTGACCTTTGCGGTTCCCCTGACCGATCTTGGCGGGATCCACCAACTAGGGGAGGTGACCTCCCTGTTTGGTCAGCCATCCTGGTACAAGGGGTTGATGACTTCCCGCGAGCAGAAGATGAATGTGGTCGATACGGCTCAGTGGGTCATGCCGGGTCAACATCTTGAGATGGACGAATACAAGTATTTGATTATGCTTGGGCAATCCCCCTGGGGTCTCGCCTGCCATCATCTCAGGGGAACCGAGCTGCTGCACCGGGATCAGGTAAAATGGCGCCATCAGGCGGGCAAGCGCCCCTGGCTGGCGGGCATGGTCAAAGAGAAAATGTGTGCCCTGCTGCATGTCAGCGAATTACTCCTGTTGCTGGAGCGCGGGGTAAACATAGAAGGTCGCTGATAACTTCTGCAGTCGAGTTGTTTTATTGCTAGTTTTTAGCAGTAGACGTTTATATAAAAGGAATAAAACATGACAGAAAAGCGCAATATTGCACAGAATCTGGCCGAAGATGAAGTGCTGCAATGGGTAACCTTCCAACTGGAAAACGAGACCTACGGCATCAACGTGATGCAGGTTCAGGAAGTGTTGCGCTATACCGAGATCGCGCCTGTGCCTGGAGCTCCGGATTATGTGCTCGGTATCATCAACCTGCGTGGCAACGTGGTGACTGTCATCGATACCCGTTCCCGCTTCGGTCTGCCGTCCGGGGATGTCAGTGAAAACTCCCGTATCGTCATCATTGAGGCTGAAAAGCAGGTGATCGGCATCATGGTGGACAGCGTGGCGGAAGTGGTTTATCTGCGTTCTTCCGAGATCGATGCCGCACCTGCGGTAGGGACCGAAGAGAGCGCCAAGTTCATCCAGGGTGTGAGCAACCGTGATGGCCAGCTGCTGATCCTGGTCGATTTGAACAAGCTGCTCTCCGATGAAGAGTGGGACGAGATCGGTTCTCTCTAACAAGAAGGTGATGTTTTGATCATTGAGATTGTTGCCTTGGGGTTGTCCCTGATTGCACTGGCGTTTGCCTGTTTCATCTGGTTCAGGAGCAAACGAAGCAAGCAGGAGTCCGAGGCCAGCGTGGCGGCGCTGCAGGGCCAGCTCGAGAGTCTGCGCAAGCAGATGATGGAGCTTCATACCGGGGCCATCGGCATGGGCCAGCGACTGCAGTCGGTGGAAGGATCAATGCAGCAGATCAACGATCGTCAGCAGGAGCTGACCCTGCAGGATCCGGAACGCCGGCTTTACAGCCGTGCCGCCAAGATGGTCGAGCTGGGCGCCGATATCGACGAGGTCATGAGCGAGTGCGAATTGCCGAAGGCAGAAGCTGAGCTCCTGATTTCATTACGAAAAGGGCGCTCTTGATGAGTCAGGAAGGCAACTGCCTTCCTGATTTGTTTTGGCCATTTTTCTAAGCGTTTGTGGCGCGATCTTCGCCACAAATCCTGCTGATTATTGGCATCTTTGAAAAGACCCCCTCCAATACTGTGTTAATATGCAGACCGCTTCTTTCCACCTGACAACATCCTCATGCTGCTTCAAGTCAACAATCTTAGCTGCGTGCGTGAAGATCGCACCCTGTTTGAACATCTCTCCTTTACGGTAGCGCCTGGCGATCTGCTGCAAATCGAAGGTCCGAACGGAGTCGGCAAGACCAGCTTGTTGCGTCTGCTGACCGGGTTGTCACAGCCATTTGCCGGCGAGGTGTGCTGGAACGGAGAGAACATTCGCCACTGCCGCGATGAATATCATGCCAATCTGCTCTATCTGGGCCATCATGCCGGGGTCAAGGCGGCATTGACACCGTTTGAAAACCTCAAGTTTTATCAGCAGTTGCATCACCCTCAGCAACAGGACAGCGACCTGTGGCAGATCCTGGCCCGGGTGGGACTTGCCGGTTTTGAGGAGAATCCAACTGGCCAGCTCTCGGCCGGTCAGCAGCGCCGGGTCGCCCTGGCCCGCCTGTGGCTGTGTGACAAGCCATCACTCTGGATCCTGGATGAGCCGTTTACCGCCATCGACAAGCAGGGGGTCAAGGTGCTCGAGCAACTGTTCCTGGCCCATGCGGAGCGGGGAGGCATGGTGATCCTGACCACCCACCAGGATCTCACCCTGATGCAGGGACGTTTGAAAACCCTGTCGCTGACCCCTCTGTTGCAGGAGTAAGCTCATGCTGCGCGCCGTTATGCACCTTATTCACCGTGAACTGCTGATCGCCTTGCGCCAGCGCTCCGATATTCTCAACCCGATCTGGTTTTTCCTGATCGTCATCACCCTCTTTCCCCTTGGCATAGGGCCGGAGCCCAAGTTGCTGGCCCGTATTGCTCCGGGGATCATCTGGGTGGCGGCCCTGCTGGCGGCCATGCTGTCGCTGGAGCGGCTGTTTCGCGATGATTTCAGCGATGGTTCGCTGGAGCAGATGATGTTGATGCCTCATCCGCTCGGGCTGCTGGCGCTGGCCAAAGTGGTTGCTCACTGGCTGTTGACCGGTTTGCCCTTGCTGCTGATCTCCCCCTTGCTCGCCATCTTGTTGTCGCTGGACATGAACACCTATCTGGCGGTGGTGGCGACCCTGGCACTGGGTACTCCAGTACTGAGCCTGCTCGGCGCAGTCGGGGTGGCCCTGACTGTCGGTCTGCGCAAGGGCGGTGTCCTGCTCAGCCTGCTGATCCTGCCGCTCTATATTCCGGTACTGATCTTTGCAACATCGGCCATCGATGCGGCTGGAATGAGCTTGCCCTATGGCGGCCAGCTCGCTATTTTGGCCGCCATGCTGGTGGGGGCCCTGACCCTGACCCCGCTGGCGGTCTCGGCAGCCCTTCGGGTCAGCCTCAACTGACTTCACAGTTAGTCAGATTGCAGAAGTCCCGAATGGGACGCTGTTTGAAAAAATTAAGTTGCGGTGGATCAAGGAGAGGCTCGCTTATCGCTTTCGGGGTATTTGATGTAAACCCGTGACAGGTATGGTAGGCCTCGCCAAACGATTAATAACAAAAGGTTTTGTGAGCTATGTGGAAATGGTTGCACCCTTACGCCAAACCGGAGCGGGCCTACCAGCTGGCTGGTACCCTGTTGCCCTGGTTTGCGGTGATTAGTCTGCTCTCGTTTATCATCGGCACTATCTGGGGATTGGCATTTGCCCCCGCCGATTATCAGCAGGGGGATTCTTTCCGGATCATCTATATCCACGTGCCTTCCGCGATCCTCTCCATGGGAGCTTACTCCACCATGGCCGTCGCTGCCTTTATCGGACTGGTATGGCAGCTGCGCATGGCCGACATGACGGTGGCCGCCATCGCGCCGGTCGGGGCCGTGTTCACCTTCATCGCGCTCTTTACCGGCGCCGCCTGGGGCAAGCCCATGTGGGGCACCTGGTGGGTATGGGATGCCCGCCTCACCTCAGAGCTCATCCTGCTGTTCCTCTACCTTGGTGTCATCGCACTCTACAACGCCTTCAGCGACAAAGTGCTGGCTGGCCGCGCCGCCGGTATCCTGGCACTGGTGGGGGTAATCAACCTGCCCATCATTCACTACTCGGTGGAGTGGTGGAACACCCTGCACCAGGGCGCTACCATCACCAAATTCGACAAGCCCTCCATTTCGGCCGAGATGCTGTGGCCCTTGCTCATCATGATCCTGGCATTTGCCACCTTCCTTGGGGCCCTGACCCTGATGCGTTTTCGTAACGAGCTCTTGATGCGGGAGTGGCATCGCCCCTGGGTCAAAGAGATTGCCGAGCAGGAGAAGTAAGCATGCACTTTGCCTCTTTCAGTGACTTTCTGGCGATGGGCGGCTACGCCTTTTACGTCTGGCTCTCCTTCGGCCTGACCCTGCTTTGCCTGGTCGGTATCGTCATTTCTACCCGTATGAAAACCCGCAGCCTGCTCGGCGAATTGCGCAGCAAGCAGGCACGCGAGGCCCGTCGCAAGGCGGCCCAGCAGATGGAGAACACCCTATGAACCCGAGACGAAAAAAACGCCTCACCATCATCCTCGCCATCACCCTGGGACTGGCGACCGTGAGCGGCCTGGTGCTCTATGCCCTCAGCCAGAATATCGATCTCTTCTATACCCCGAGCGAATTGGTTGAAGGGAAAGGACCGGACAAGATCAAGCCGGAAGAGGGGCAGCGTCTGCGTATCGGGGGCCTGGTGGTGCCCGGTTCGGTGAAGCGGGATCCCCAGAGCCTCAGGGTGGCCTTCCAGCTGGTGGACAACGGCGGCCATCTGGTGACGGTCGAATATGACGGCATCCTGCCGGACCTGTTCCGCGAGGGGCAGGGCATCGTCGCCCAGGGCACCCTCAAAGATGCCACCACGGTGGAAGCCTTCGAGGTACTGGCCAAGCACGACGAGAACTACATGCCGCCGGAAGTGGCGGAAGCCACCAGCGGCATGCACTACAAGCCGGAATATACCGACGCGCAATTGAAGGGCTCCAAGCAATGATCCCCGTCGCTTTCGTTTCATCGTTTCGTCTCCGTGCCCCTGTCAGGGGCACGGCTCACCAGAAAGGAACCCGTCCATGATCCCGGAATTAGGACAGTTTGCTCTGATCATGGCTTTTGCCACCGCCCTGTTGCTGGGGAGCTACCCGCTGCTTGGCGCAAAATGGGGCCGTCTTGGCATGATGTCGGCGGCTCGCCCGCTCGCCTATGCCCAATTTTTGCTGTTGCTGTTGTCGTTCCTCTGCCTGACCTGGGCTTTTATCGACAATGATTTCACCGTGCAGTATGTGGCCACCAACTCCAACAGCCGCCTGCCACTGGCTTATCGCATCTCCGCCGTGTGGGGCGCCCACGAGGGCTCCCTGCTGTTGTGGGTGCTGACCCTGGGGGGCTGGACCGCGGCCGTTGCCCTGTTCAGCCGCCGTCTGCCGCTGGATGCGGTGGCGCGTGTGCTCGGCGTGCTCGGCCTCATCTCGGTCGGCTTTACCGCCTTCGTGCTGTTCACCTCGGATCCCTTCACCCGCACGCTGCCCTACTTCCCGGTGGATGGGCGCGATCTCAACCCGCTGCTGCAGGATCCTGGTCTCATCTTTCATCCGCCCATGCTTTATATGGGATACGTGGGCTTCTCGGTCGCCTTCGCCTTTGCGATTGCCTCCCTGATGACCGGGCGCCTCGATGCTACCTGGGCCCGCTGGTCCCGTCCCTGGACCATGGCGGCTTGGGTCTTCCTGACGCTGGGTATCGTGCTCGGTTCCTGGTGGGCCTACTACGAGCTCGGCTGGGGGGGCTGGTGGTTCTGGGACCCGGTAGAAAACGCCTCCTTCATGCCCTGGCTGGCGGGGACCGCACTGCTCCATTCGCTGGCGGTGAGCGAGAAGCGCGCCACCTTCAAGGCCTGGACCGTGCTGCTGGCCCTGTCAGCCTTCTCCCTGAGTCTGCTCGGCACCTTCCTGGTGCGCTCTGGCGTACTGGTGTCGGTGCATGCGTTTGCCTCTGACCCGACCCGCGGCCTGTTCATTCTCGGCTTCCTGCTGGCGGTGATTGGTTCCTCCCTGCTGTTGTTCGCCTTCAAGGGCTCCCATGTGAAGAGCCACGGCAAGCACGAGCTGTGGAGCCGCGAGACTCTGCTGCTCGCCAACAACATCATGCTGGTGGCGGGTCTGCTCACCGTACTGCTGGGCACCCTGTTGCCGCTGGTACACAAGGAGCTGGGACTTGGCAGCATCTCCATCGGGACGCCCTTCTTCAACCACATCTACAGCTGGCTGATCATCCCGTTTGCCCTGCTGCTGGGGGTTGGCCCGCTGTTTCGCTGGCGTCGTCAGGAGCTTGGCGAGCTCAAGAGCAAGGTGATCCTGGCCCTGCTGCTGAGTCTGGCGGCCGCCTTCCTGTTGCCGCTCGCTTTTGCCGAGGCATTCAAGCCCTGGGCTGCGGTGGGCATTGGCCTGGGTGTCTGGATCATCGTCACCAGTGCCCAGGAAACCTGGGCCCGTGCCACCCACAAGCACAGCTTTGCAGTCGGCGTGCGCCGCCTTGGCAACAGCCACTGGGCCATGATCCTGGGTCACGTGGGCCTTGCGGTCAGCATCATCGGCATTGCCTGTACCCAGAACTACAGCATCGAGAAGGACCTGCGGATGCAGGCCGGAGACAGGGTGCAGTTTGCCGATTACGAGTTCGTCTTTACCGGCATTGCCGAAAAGAACGGCCCCAACTACGACGGCTTCAAGGGCGTGCTGGAAGTGCACAAGAACGGCAAGCATGTCGGTACCCTCAAGCCCGAGAAACGGGTCTATACGGTGAGCCGCATGCCGATGACCGAAGCCGCCATTGATGCCGGCGTGACTCGGGATCTCTATGCCGCGCTCGGCGAGCCCCTCGACAACGGGGCCTGGGCGGTGCGCATTTACTACAAGCCATTCGTTCGCTGGATCTGGTTCGGTGGCGTCTTCATGGCCATCGGTGGCGTGCTGGCGATGCTCGACAAACGCTACCGCTTCGGCCGTCGTGAAGAGGAGGTGAAAGCATGACTCGCAAGACCTGGCTGTTTCTGATCCCCTTCGTGGTCTTCCTGTTGGGGGCCGTGTTCCTGTTCAAGGGGCTCTACTCCGATCCCACCAAGCTCGAATCCGTGATGGTGGGCAAGGAAGTGCCCGAATTTACCCTGCAGGACATCTACGATCTCGACAAACGGTACGATCGCAACATCTTCAAGGGGCGCCCCATGCTGCTCAACGTCTGGGCGACCTGGTGTCCGACCTGCTACGGCGAGCACACCTACCTCAAGCAGCTGGCGGGGCAGGGGATCACCATCGTCGGCATGAACTACAAGGATGAGCGGGACAAGGCGATCAAGTGGCTGGAAGAGCTTGGCAACCCCTACCAGATCAACCTGTATGATCCCGATGGCATGCTGGGGCTGGATCTGGGGGTGTATGGCGCGCCGGAAACCTTCTTCATCGACAGCCAGGGGATTATCCGCTACCGCCACGTGGGGGACATCAATCCCCAGAACTGGGCCTCGACCCTCAAACCCATCTTTGATGCCATGAAGTGAGGGCGCCCCGGATGAGAGTATTGATTGCATCCCTGTTGTTGCTGCTGGGTCTGGGCGTGCAAGCCCCGGCCATGGCTGCCATCGATGTCTACACCTTCGACAACGACAATCAGGAGCAGGTATTTCGCGAGCTGACCAAGGAGCTGCGCTGCCCCAAGTGCCAGAACCAGGACATCGCCGATTCCAACGCCGGGCTGGCCAAGGATCTGCGTGACAAGACCTACCAGATGGTGCGCGAGGGCAAGGACAAGGAGGAGATAGTGGACTACATGGTGGCCCGCTATGGCAACTTCATCCTCTACAATCCGCCGCTGATGGCCTCCACCCTGATCCTCTGGCTTGGCCCTCTGCTGGTCATCGTTATCGGCCTCGTCGTGGTGGTGATGCGCAGTCGCCGTCCCCCCGTGGCCGACAAGCAAGTGGATAATCACCTGAGCGAAGAGGAGCAGCGCCGTCTGGCCAAGCTGCTCAAAGAGGAAGAGAAACAATGACCGCCTTTTGGATAGTGATCGCGGCTCTGCTGGTGCTGACGAGTCTGGCGCTGGTACTGCCACTGTGGCGCGGCGAGGGCAGGCAGAGCATCAGCCGTTCGGCCCTCAACAAGCAGCTTTATCGTCAGCGTCTGCTGGAAATTGGCGAAGAACGGGAACAGGGGGTATTGGCGGAGGAGCCGGACTCGCTGGTCGAACTGCAGCGCAGCCTGCTGGATGATATTCCCGACGTGGAGCAGACCGCCAGTGGCGGCAAGAGCCTGATCTGGATCCCTGGCGTGCTGGTGCTCCTCATCGTGAGCCTGGGGCTCTACTACAAGCTGGGCGCCTGGCAGGAAGTGGCCCGCTGGCAGGATGCCAGCAGCCGCATCGGCGAGCTCAGCAATCGCATTCTGGTGGAACGCAATGCCGAGGTGACCGAACAGGATCTGCTGGACTTTACTCTGGCCCTGCGCACCCGCCTCAAGGATGAACCGAACGATTACCGTGGCTGGCTGCTGCTGGGTCGCCTGTCACTGGATGGCAACGATCCCGAGATGGCCCGCGAGGCGCTGGCCCATGCATATGATTTGGCGCCCCAGAAAGCCATGGTGGCGGTGCCTTACGCGCAGGCCCTGATGATGACCGGGGATGAAGCCCAGGCTGATAGTCTGCTGAAGGCGGCTATTGCCGAGGAGCCGGGCAATATCGAGGCGCGTTCCGTCTATGCCTTCATGGCGCTGCAAAAAGAGGATTTCCAGACCGCGCTGGCGCGCTGGCAGGAGATGCTGCCGCTGATGGAAAAAGGGACGCCTCGCTATGTGATGGTGGAGCGCTCCATGGAGTACGCCAAGGCGCAGCTCAAGGCGCGTGGTATCGCGGCGGCGCCAGCTGCCGAATCTGCCGGGCAGGCGCAGGCTTCCCAGAGCCAGGTGAAGGAGGGGGAGTTCCCCCTGCACATCACCCTGGCCGAGGGCATTCAGTTGCCGCCTGATGCCCATCTGTTCGTGTTTGCCGTGGTGCCCAACGGGCCGCCCATGCCCATCGCGGTGAAGCGTATCGCCGATCCTGCGCTGCCCATCACCCTCTCCCTCGGAGACGGGGATGCCATGATGGAGGGGAGCAAGCTGGAAGCCTATCCCGAGCTGCAATTCAAGGCGCGCCTCTCCCGTGGTGGCAACGTCATGAACAAGGAGGGGGCCTTCGAAGGGGTCTCTGCAACAGTCAAAACGGCGACTATCCCATCAGCGCCGATTGACATCCGTATCGATCACGCCCTCTAATATACCTCTCTACCCGGCTCCCATCATGGGAGCCGGGTTGCCTATAATTCTGATTAATCAAAATAAAAATCTAGGACTTCCATATGTATCTGCGTTCAGGGGCCGTGCTGGCAGCCCTCTTGATAACAGGTTGTGCCGGCGGGCCGCCCAAGCCCGGCCCCGAGAGCCTGGATCTCGATCCCGGTATGAATGTGCCGGGAGCAACCAGTACGGCGGCTGATCCCCGCGATCCCTTCCAGGGGGCCAACCGGGCGATGTGGGCGGTCAACTACGACGTGCTTGAGCCTTATGTCGCCCGTCCCGTGGTGCATGCCTACGCCAACTATGTACCCGAGCCGGTCAAGGTTGGCATCGAAAACTTCGTGGAAAACTTCAACGAGCCGAGCAGCATGGTCAACCACCTGCTCTCGGGCGATCTGAAGGGGGCGGGCACCAACCTGGGGCGCTTTACCCTCAACACTACTGTGGGTCTGCTGGGTATCTTCGATGTGGCCAAACACGCCGGGCTTGAGCGCGACAAGCTGGAGCTCTCTACCGTGTTCGGGCGCATGAACATTGGTGAAGGGGCCTATGTCATGGTGCCCGTCTATGGCCCCACCACCACCCGCGAGATAGTGGGGGATACCATAGACGTGCTCTACTTCCCCTACGCACTGCTCACCTTCCCGCTCAAGGTGGCCCACTGGGCGCTGGATGGACTGGGCTCCCGTGCCAAGCTGATCGATCAGGAGCGGATCATCGACAACGCACTCGACCCTTACGCCCTGACCAAGGACTTCTATCTGCAATACAACGAAAACAAGGTCACGGGTAGCCAGGGCGGCATCCCCAAGCAGAATGAAGCCAGTGGCGATGATGCCAATCTGGACGAGTATCTGGATGAAATAGACTAGTAACTGCACATGCTGGAACACATGTACAAAAGAGGGCGCCTTCAAGCGCCCTCTGTGTTTTCATCGCTGGATGTCAGACATAAAAAAACGCCCTGCAATGCAGGGCGTTTTGGCAAGAGCGGCTATCAGGCAGCCAGATTCTTGGCCACGAATTCCCAGTTGACCAGGGCCCAGAAGGTTTCCATGTACTTCGGACGCAGGTTGCGGAAATCGATGTAGTAGGCGTGCTCCCACAGGTCGACAGTCAGCAGCGGGGTAGTACCGGCTTCGGTCAGCGGGCAACCGGCGTTGGAGGTGTTGACGATGGCCAGGGAGCCGTCAGCCTTCTTCACCAGCCAGGTCCAGCTGGAACCGAAGTTGCCGATGGCAGACTTGGTGAAGGCATCTTTGAACTCGGCGAAAGAGCCAAAGGATTTGGTGATGGCGTCGGCCAGGGCGCCAGTCGGCTCGCCACCGCCGTTCGGGGAGAGGCAGTGCCAGTAGAAGGTGTGGTTCCAGATCTGGGCTGCGTTGTTGAAGATACCGCCGCTGGAGGTCTTGATGATCTCTTCCAGAGACTTGCCTTCAAACTCGGTACCCGGCACCAGGTTGTTCAGGTTGACCACGTAGGTGTTGTGGTGCTTGCCGTGGTGGTATTCCAGGGTTTCCTGGGAGATGTGCGGTTCCAGAGCATTGATTGCATAGGGCAGAGCGGGAAGTTCGAATGCCATTTTCTACTCTCCATTGGCTGGACCGTGCGAAAGCGACGGTTGCAAGACATTGCGTGCTCTTTTCTTATTTGAAAAGAGATGTTTATAAAATGATGAGGCAGGATAGCCCAAAGCCAAGGGATTGTAGCAGCATCAAAGATGGGCTAACAACTCCTGATTGGCGCCATGATCGCGATCAATGCAGGTGCAATTCTCTGTGCAATTCATATGCACATTTCCCTTTGTGAGTTTGTGCTCAGGCCAGATTGCAGTAGAATGGCCGCCGAAATCGCTCTAGTGAGGCATCTATGGAAACTATTGAAAAGATTAAGCAGCAGCTGGCTGACAACCCCATCATCATCTACATGAAAGGGTCTCCCAAGCTGCCCAGCTGTGGCTTCTCTGCCCAGGCCTCCCAGGCGCTGATGTCCTGTGGCGAGCCGTTTGCTTATGTCGATATCCTGCAAAACCCAGATATCCGTGCCGAATTGCCGAAGTTCGCCAACTGGCCGACCTTCCCCCAGCTGTGGGTCGAAGGCGAGCTGATCGGCGGCTGCGACATCATGATCGAGATGTTCCAGGCCGGCGAGCTGCAGACCCTGATCAAGGAAACTGCTGCCAAGTACAAGAAAGATGACGCTGCCGCCGAATAAGGCTGCATCAGTATCATGAAAAAGGGGAGCCAATGGCTCCCCTTTTTATTGTGGCGGTGCTATCAGGCGATCCGCTCAATACGCGCCATATAGAAGCCATCGAAACCGGTGGCGGCGGGGCTCACGGTGTGATCGTCACGCAACCGGAAATTTTCGTTGGCAGCGAGGAACTTGTCCACCTGCTGGCGGTTTTCCTGGGGCAGGATGGAGCAGGTGGCATAGACCAGCAGACCGCCGACCTTCACCATCTGGCTGTAGCGCTGCAGAATTTCTTCTTGCAGGGCCACCAGCACCGGCAGACGCTCGGCGGTGTCGCGCCACTTGGCATCCGGATTGCGCTTGAGTACGCCAAGACCGGAGCAGGGCACGTCGAGCAGGACGCGATCCGCGCTCTCTTTCAGGCGCTTGACTGTCTTGCTGCTGGTGATGACCCGGGTCTCCACGTTGTGAGCCCCGGCGCGGCGGGCGCGCTGCTTGAGGTTCTCCAGCTTCCACTCTTCCACATCCATCGCCAGCAGTCGGCCCTTGCCGTTCATCATGGCGGCCAGATGCAGGGTCTTGCCACCGGCACCGGCGCAGGCGTCGATGACGCGCATGCCCGGAGTGACCTCCAAGGCGGCAGCCACCAGCTGGGAGCCGGCATCCTGTTGCTCGAACCAGCCATCGGCGAAGGCGTTGGTGCGGAACAGGGCGGCATCCGAGGTGACCTGCAGGGCGCTCTCGACCCCTTCTACCGGGACTGTGGTGACATGTTCTTTCGCCAGTGCGGCCTGCAGCTCATCCTTGTTGCACTTGAGGGTGTTGACCCGCAGGTAGCGCTTGGGCATGGCGGTAAGGGCGGCACGCTCGGCAGGCCAGGCTTCGCCCAGTTGCTCGCTGCCGAGTTTTTCCAGCCAGCCAGGGCAACCATCCATCAACACCGGATTCTTCTTGGCCTCGGCCAGACGACGGCGAAACGCCTCTTCGTTGAAGCGATCCAGGGTCGGATGGTTGGGTTGGGCAATCTTGTGGAAGGCGTGCCAGCTGTGCAGCAGCGGCCAGACGTTCTTGGCGGCCTGACGGACCTGAATGCCGGTCAGGGCGCAGTAGAGACTGAGACGACGCAGCAGGTCGCCGGTGACCAGGGCAATCCTTGCCTGTTCTTGCGGTTTGAGATCGATGCCGGAGAAGTGACGGGCATAGGCGCGATCGAGGGTAAGGCCCTGCGCCAGTACATCGTCAACGATGGCAACGACCAGATCCCCGAAACGGGGCAACAGTGGGGATTTGAGCATGAGATTAACCTTGGCCAGATAAGGATGAACCGCCTTCTCGCGAGCGCGGTTCTAAAACGGATAAATCCGCGCAATGATAGGGGTTAGATCAAGTTGGTGCAACTCTCCCCGTTTGGGAAATATACTGGTCGCCAAACTGGTTCAATTGGGCCAGTGACAAAATAAACTAGATTTCAGTTCAGGCAGATGCATTTAAAAGGATTACAAAAGATGCAGTTGATAAGACATTCCTCCCTGGCGCTAATCGTCGCCACCCTGATGACGTCGACCAACCTGGTGGCCAAAGAGTGGGACACGGTGGCGGCACGCGCCACCGCAGCAGATGGCTATGAAGTAAGGGCCAACCAGTTCCGGGTGGTCAAGGTTTCTCTTGATTACATAAGTGGGTTGGTTGCCGGGGAGCGCCAGCTGAAGTTGCCGTTGCCCGACGGGGGAGAGGTGACGTTTGTCCTGCAAGCCTACGATCTGCTGCCTGCGGATCTGGCGGCCAAATATCCCGATATCCAGACCTTCAAGGGACACAATCCGGCGGCGCCGCAAGAGACGGGGCGGTTTGACCTCGGTCCGCAAGGTTTCCATGCCATGTTCAGCCATCAGGGCAAGACGGTGTTTGTCGATCCGTTGCGCAATGCAGAAGGCTACGCCGTCTATTACCAGCAGGATGCCTATAGCCGCCTGGATGAAGAGGCAGACAAGGTGATTGGCGGGGAGGCCAGGAGCCTAGTGCGCAAGGTGCAAGTTGAGGGCAACGTGCGCAAGCATTACACCATCGCCATCTCGGCGGCGGGAGAGTATACCCAATACCACGGCGGTACGGTTGCGTCGGGTTTGTCAGCCATCGCAACCCTGCTCAACCGGGTTAACGAGGTGTATCAGCGTGACGTAGGGGCCGAATTTCAGCTCGCCAGTGGCAACGACACCATCATCTATACCGATCCGGCTAGCGATCCATTCTATAACGGTGAAGATCCTGCCGGCTCGGGTAGAACCGATCTGGATATCAACATTCAGGTGCAGCAAGATGCCCTTGGTCGAGGATTGGGGAGCTTTGATATTGGCCATGTGGTCAACACTGGTGGGGGAGGCCTGGCCAGCCTGGGGTCGCTCTGTACAGTGAACAAGTCGGCGGGCATGACGGGTTCGGACACTCCGGTGGGGGATGCCTTCTTTATCGACTATGTGGCACACGAGATCGGCCACCAGTTTGGCGCCGATCATACCTTCAACGGCACCACCGGCAGTTGTGGTGGCGGGAACCGGGCCGCCAGCCAGGCGTGGGAGCCCGGTAGCGGCAGCTCCATCATGGCCTATGCCGGGATCTGCGGGGAAGAGAACATTCAGGCTCACAGCGATCCCTACTTCCACAGCAAGTCCATCGAACAGATGCGCGCGCACATGGCCACTGTGCCCGGTTGTGGCGCCACGTTGAATCTCACCAACAATGCGCCGCAAGCGGTGGCCGGCGCCGACTACATCATTCCGGCCAATACTCCGTTCATGCTCAAAGGCGCCGGTTCCGATCTGGACAATAACCCTCTCACTTACACCTGGGAGCAGATCGATCTGGGGAACGCGTCCAGTAGTGCGAGCGAAATGATCGACGACGGTACCCGTCCGCTGTTCAGGTTTGTTTCGCCGATCAGCTCGCCGGAGCGGATCCTGCCCAGTCTGGCATCCCTGTTTTCGGGAACTCTGACCAAGGGCGAAGCCTGGCCAACCACCAACCGGGATCTCAACTTCCGGCTCACAGTGCGTGACGGGCAGGGCGGGGTCGCCAGTGACGACATGAAGGTACAGGTCGTCAACACGGGCGCGGCTTTTCGCATCATCAGTCCGATAGGAACCCCGGTCACCGCGGGGGGCGTGCAAACGGTCAGATGGGAGGTGGCCGGTACGGATCAAGCCCCCATCAGCTGCCGCAAGGTTGATCTGCAACTGACTCGTGATGAGGGGGCCAGCTGGGTGAGTCTGGCCAGCGCTCAGCCCAATACGGGCTCGGCCAATGTCACATTGCCGGCCGGTGCCAGTGGCACAGCCCGTTTGAAGGTGGCCTGCAGTGACAACATCTTCTTTGCCATCAGTCCGTTCCGCTTATCCGTGGTACAAGGCGGTGAAAGCTCGGGTGGTAGCAGCGGTGGTGGCGGTGGTGCGCTCGGTTTCTGGACATTGGCGCTGACCCTGCTGGGCTGGCAGCGGAGGCGCAGATGAGGATCAGCGGCTTGCTGTTATTAACCCTGCTTGGCGGATGTCAGGCCGATGCCGATACGCTGGAGCAGGCGATCAGTGCCAGTCTGGCCAAGCAGGATTATCGGCTGATAGTGCGGGCAGGGCGCGGTGAGGTGGCACCCGGCATTGCGGCCAGTGAGCAGGAGGCGGCCAAGGCGCGCTGTGGCGTGCGTTATCTGGACGGTCTGGGTGATGTTATCAAGCCAGATCAGAAAGAGGCCCACGCCGAGCTGAGCGCCTATGTGGCCGAGTATAACCGGCGCATGCTGGTCCATTGTCCGCAAGTTCCGGCCGGTCACCAGCAATGACTGGTGGCTGTTGGTTTGTAAAAGGGAGGCTTGTGCCTCCCTTTTGTTTTCCCTGGGACTAATTGACCTCTCCGAGACTTGTACCCATGGCGTGCTCGTCGCACAATGCCGCATGCATCGCCGCGCTCTGGCGGCAAGTAAAGAAGGAAAATCAAGATGATGGATGTGGCTGATCTGCGCCGCGAATATACCCGGGGCGGATTGCACCGGGCCGATCTGCCGGCCGAACCACTGGCGTTGTTCGAGAAGTGGCTGGCTCAGGCCTGCGAGGCCAGATTGACGGATCCGACCGCCATGGTGGTGGCTACCGTGGATGCCGATGGCCAGCCCTGGCAGCGTACCGTACTGCTCAAGCACTACGATACCCAGGGGATGGTGTTCTACACCAACATGGGCAGTCGCAAGGCACATCAGCTGGAAGGCAACCCCCGCATCAGCCTGCTCTTCCCCTGGCATCCCCTGGACAGGCAGGTGCACGTGACTGGCCGGGTGGAGAAGCTTGGCACCCTTGAGGTGATGAAGTATTTCCACAGCCGTCCCAAGGACAGCCAGATAGCCGCCTGGGTCTCCAAGCAGTCGACCCGCATCTCGGCACGCGGCGTGCTGGAAGCCAAGTTTCTCGAGCTCAAGCAAAAATTTGCCAGCGGTGAAGTGCCCCTGCCGAGTTTCTGGGGCGGCTACCGGGTGGTGATCGACACGGTCGAATTCTGGCAGGGGGGCGAGCATCGCCTGCACGATCGTTTCTACTACACCCGCGAGGGGGATGGCTGGCATATCGAGCGTCTGGCACCCTGATTATTCAACCTGGTTTCAACCCCCGTTTCACAAGGAGTGTGTATGCGTCTGTATGGTGATTTGCGATCCGGCAACTGCTACAAGGCATGGCTGCTGGCCCGCTGGCTCGAGTTGCCCCTGACCTGGGTCAATGTGGATATTCAGGCGGGGGATACCCGAACTCCCGAGTTTCTGGCGCTCAACCCCAACGGCAAGATCCCGGTGCTGGCCATCGGTGAGGGGGATGCGCTGGCCGAGTCCAATGCCATTCTCTTTTATCTGGCGCAGGGCTCCGCGCTCTGGCCATCGGATCCTCGCCAGCAGGCGGAAGTGCTCAAGTGGATGTTCTTCGAGCAGTACAGTCATGAGCCCTATATCGCGGTCGCCCGTTTCATCGTCCACTATCTGGGCCGACCGGAATCCCAGGAGGCGCGACTCGATGGCCTCAAGGCTGGCGGTGAGAAGGCACTGGCGGTGATGGAGCAGCAGCTTAAGCAAAGCCCCTATCTGTGCGGCGAGGCGCCGACCATCGCCGATATCGCTCTCTACGCCTACACCCATGTGGCGGAGGAGGGGATTTTCTCTCTGCAGGGGTGGCCGGCCATTCGCGCCTGGATCGACCGTATCGAGTCACATCCCCGCCATCTGAGCCTGCCAGCTGCCTGTCAGGCAGAGTAAGGCGAGTCGACCAAACCATCGGGCGCACCCAGGGGGCGCCCGTCATTTCCATCTCATCCCTTTGTGTGGAAGAGCTTGGCCACGGGTCGATCCGCGTTCACTTGCTCTCCCTCGTCAGAGGTATGTCAATCGTTTTCCTGAGTGCACACTCCCATTTCTGGATAAAGGCGCTCAGGCCGCTCGCCACTTGTGTGGAATAATGGCCGCTCCGCTGTACGAGGAGTAACGCTGTATGTTGAGAACCGAGCGCCCTGGCGACATGTTGCCGGTCTATGAGCTGGTGAGCGCCGCCTTTGGCCGTTGCGATGAGGCCGAGCTGGTCAACCGTCTGCGCGAATGCGGCGCCGCCGTGGTGACCATGGTCGAGGAGGAGGAGTACGAGTTCATGGGGCACCTGATGCTGAGCCCGATCACCATTGCGGGTGAGGAAGGTCCCTGGCTCGGGCTGGCTCCGGTGGCGGTACATCCCGACTGGCAGGGGCAGGGCATAGGTTCGGATCTGATCCGCGAAGGACTGGATACGGCGCTGGAGATGGACTGGAAGGCGGTGGTGGTGCTCGGCGATCCCGCCTATTACAGCCGCTTCGGGTTTCGTCCGGCCAGCGAGTTTGGCCTGCACTGCATCTACGAGGTGCCCGCCGACTGCTTCATGGCGATGGAGCTGCAACCGGGGGGCCTTGCGGGCGTTGCCGGGGAAGTGCTCTATCACCCCCTGTTTGATGAACTGCCTGATGAAGTGGCGGAAGAACACCAGGAAGCGTGTGAATAGCAAAAAGCCCTCGATGAGGGCTTTTTTCATCTGCATTGATGGGGATCAGGCCATGATGTCGAGCAGGTTGCCCCGCTTGTCGCCCTGACCGACCATCTCTCCCATCTGCTGGCCGAGGGGGCTCTGCCTGAACTGCAGGTAGTCGCCGAGCTGCTGTTGCTGCTGGTGGCGCGCTTCCATCCGGTAGATATCGGCGGCAGTCGGGGCGCTCTGCCCGTTGCTCTCTTGGCCGCTGGCTTGCATATAATGATCCACCGCGGCTTTGTCCTGCTGCTGCTCGGTATAGGAGACGGCCAGAGTGCGGCGGGTAGTCTCCTTCTCCTCCTGCTTCGCCACATACTCATCTTTCTTGTCCAGCGCCTTGTCGCGGCCCTGGCTGATCTGCTCCGGGGTCAGCTTGGGATAGGCGTTGTCATAACCGGGCAACGGCATGGGACGAGTGCTGATCTGCATGGGATACCTCTCTTCTAAACCTGTCTGCTTGAGCAATGACCGCATGATACGGATTTTTGCCTGATCAAAAAAGCATCATCAGGTGCGCCGTCAAGAGTGGGTTCAGCTTCGAAAGCCGGTTGTGGATCAGGCAAGAAGTGAAAAGTGCCGCTGGGTCGACCTGGTTGGCAGTAGATGATGTGAAGTCGGTGGCAACAGAGATAAAAAAGGCGCCCGAAGGCGCCTTTTGTCACAGCGAAGGATCAGTTGAAGAACCAGTAACCGCGGTTGACCAGACGGGTCAGCAGCTGCAGGAAGCCGGCCTGATCGGCAAGTTCCACCATGTCGGCTTGGGTGACCATGTCCTTGTCGCACAAGAGCGAGATGGCCGCAGCATCCTCGCTTGGCAGGGTCCAGGCTTCGCCGTCGATATAGCAGGTCTGGCTCTCGCCGCTGAACCAGACAGAGCGCAGCCCCGGCACCTTGATGGCGGGCTCGCCCTGGGTCAGCAGATCGGCCACCTCGTCGGCGCTGTAGTCCGGCTCCACCGGATTGACGTCCAGATCGTGCTTGGCCTCGGAGATCATGGTACCGAACCACTCCTTGAGCAGGGCCTCGTCATCGAGGGCCTGTTGCATCAGCTCGCGCAGGCGGTGCAGCTCGTGGGGCTGAATTTCGCCGTGGCGGGCGCGGGGCTTGAGGTCAGGATCACCGTAGCGCTCGGTACGCAGGTCGTTGTCGATCAGATGGTCGGCGAAGGAGGAGATAAGCGCCTTGGCGTCCGGTGCACGGAAGCCCACCGAGAAGTTCAGGGAGGGCTCGATGGCGTAGCCCTCGTGGGGGAATCCGGGCGGAATGTAGAGGATATCGCCCGGCTCCATGATGACGTCGATGATCGCCTCGAACGGCTCGCAGTGCAGCAGGGCGGCATGGGCGGCGAACTCATTGCGCGGTGTGGCATCGCCGACGCGCCAGTGGCGCTTGCCCTGACCCTGGGTGATGAAGACGTCGTAGTTGTCGATATGGGGGCCGACACCGCCATGGGGGGTGGAGAAGCTCACCATCACATCGTCAAAGCGCCAGCCCGGGATGAACTGGAACGGCAGTGCCAGCTCGTTGACCTCGGGTGCCCAGTGGTTGCAGGCCTGCACCAGAATGGTCCAGTTCTCCTCACCCAGGTGATCGTAGGATTCGAAGGGGCCGTGGGCTGCCTCCCACTTGTTGTTGAAGCGGGTGACGAGGCGCGATTCAATCACCTCTTCCATGGCCAGACCCGCCAGCTCGTCCGGGCTGATGGGATCCTGAAAGTCTTTGAAACCGCCCTTGATAAGGAGCGGGCGCTTCTGCCAGTAGTGCTCAAGGAAGTGAGCGATATCCAGATTGAGTTGGTACATGGTGCTTCTCGTATCTTGTGAGAGAGGGCTTGCCCAAGACGGGCTTGGGCAAGGCCACTCGGTTGAACATAACTACGTAGTTGAACACAGCTACGTAGTTGAGCATGGCTGCGTCGTTGAACATAGTGACACAGGTCGAAGATAGTGACCCGGGTCGAAAATAACAGGGGCCCTGTGACAGAGTATGCACAGGGCCCCTGTTCGTTGGTTATCCGCTTATTTCAGCAGATCGACCAGACGCTGGGCGTCACCGATATAGTTGGCCGGAGTGAGCTTTTTCAGCTCGACCTTCACGTCCTCGGGCAGTTCCAGGGTGTCGATAAAGGTACGCATGCCTTCGGCGTCCACGCGGCGGCCACGGGTCAGCTCTTTGAGCTTCTCATAGGGCTTCTCGATGCCGTAGCGGCGCATCACGGTCTGGATCGGTTCGGCCAGCACTTCCCAGTTGGCGTCCAGATCGGCAGCCATGGCGTCCGCGTTGGCTTCCAGCTTGGAGATGCCCTTCAGGGTCGCCTGATAGGCGATAAGCGAATAGCCCACCGCCACTCCCAGATTGCGCAGCACGGTCGAGTCGGTCAGATCACGCTGCCAGCGGGAGATGGGCAGTTTGCTTGCCAGGTGCTGGAACACGGCGTTGGCCAATCCTAAGTTGCCTTCGGAGTTTTCGAAGTCGATGGGGTTGACCTTGTGCGGCATGGTGGAGGAACCGATTTCGCCGGCGATGGTACGCTGCTTGAAGTGGCCCAGGGAGATATAGCCCCACACATCGCGATCGAAGTCGATCAGGATGGTGTTGAAGCGCGCCATGGCGTCGAACAGCTCGGCGATGTAGTCGTGCGGCTCGATCTGGGTGGTGTAGGGGTTCCAGGTCAGGCCCAGAGAGGTGACGAACTCCTCGGAGAACTGGTGCCAGTCCACATCCGGGTAGGCGGAGAGGTGGGCGTTGTAGTTGCCCACGGCGCCGTTGATCTTGCCGAGGATCTCGACAGCCATGATCTGCTTGAGCTGGCGCTCCAGACGGTAGGCGACGTTGGCCATCTCCTTGCCCATGGTGCTCGGGGTGGCCGGCTGACCGTGGGTGCGCGATAGCAGCGGCATGTCGCGATACTCATGGGCCAGACGCTTGATCTCGGCAATCAGCTTCTCGCAGTAGGGCTTGATCACCTCTTCCCGAGCGGTCTTCAGCATCAGGCCGTGGGAGTTGTTGTTGATGTCTTCGGAGGTGCAGGCGAAGTGGATGAACTCGCTGACGGCGGCGAGCTCGGGATTCACTTCCACCTTCTCTTTCAGGAAGTACTCCACCGCTTTCACATCATGGTTGGTGGTGCGCTCGATCTGTTTGATGCGTGCGGCGTCGGCTTCGTTGAAGTTGCTGACAATACCGTCGAGCAGGGCACTGGCGGCCGCGCTCAGGGCAGGGACTTCCGGGATCCCGGCGTGGCTGGCCAGTTTCTGCAACCAGCGCACTTCGACTTCGACGCGAAAACGCAGCAGGCCGAATTCGGAGAAGATGGGACGCAGGGCATCGGCCTTGTCGCCATAACGACCGTCAATCGGGGAAACAGCAGTCAGCGCTGACAGCTCCATGTGGTGAACTCCTGATGTGTGTGGGGGATTCGAATCCACTCGCGCGCTTGCAGTGGTTATCAAGGCTGATGTGCGGCTGTTCACCTTGATGTCGACCTCTCTGCCCGGGCGCGAGCGATGATTAGTAACGTTTGGCCAGTTCGACCATCTTCTTGCGGGCGAAGATGATCTGGGTGCGGCTGCCGCCCAGCTGGCGCCACAGCACCACGGCGCGAATACCGGCCAGCAGCAGGGCGCGCACCTTGTGCTGCACCAGCGGCTGTTGCAGGAACAGCGGGGTGCCCGCTACCTGGATGCGCGGCCCGATGGGGCTGATAAGATCGCTGTAGATGCTCGCCATGTTGGCCAGGATCTGCTCGTCGAGCAGATCGAAATGCTGTTGCTGACGGCCAATCTGGCTGATCCGCTCGCCCAGCATGTTGAGAATGTCCTTGCGCTTGGCCAGCTTGCGCTCCAGCGCAATCAGACTCACCACGTAGCGGGTCAGCTCGGCGTTCTTCTGGCTGCCGTCGGCGCCCAGCTGGTCGACCAGGGCGCGGTAGCCGTCGCGAATGGCCAGGTGATTGCCGAACACGTCCAGCGGCTGCTTGGGATCGGTAACCAGGATGCTTTGCAGGCTCTCGCGCAGGGAGGCCTCGTCGCAGGTACCGTCACGGGCCACCTTCTGTACCAGATAGGCGGCCTGGCAGATGCCGGCAAAGGCCATGGTTCTGTCTTGGAATTTGTCGCTCACGTATGCTGCCTTCTATTTGTGCTGTTCAACCGGATGACGGGTTTCGGGGCGCTGGCGCCAGGCTTTGCCCCGAAACGGCAGTCTCATCCCTTAGACCGGATGGCTGAAACGCTGTTCGATAATGCCGCCGCCCAGGCACACTTCCCCGTCGTAGAAGACGGCGGATTGGCCCGGGGTGACCGCTGCCTGCTTCTCGTCGAAGATCACCCGGATGGTCTCGTCGTCGATGGGCTGGATCAGGCAGGGGATATCCTGCTGGCGGTAACGGGTCTTGACGGTGCAGCGGCGCGGCTCGCGAATGGGAGTGCGATCCACCCAGTGCAATTGGCTCGCGATGAGGCCGTCGGAGTAGAGACGGGGATGTTCGCCCTGGGCGACCACCAGCACGTTGCGCTCCACTTCTTTATCCACCACGTACCAGGCCTCTTCGGTGGCATCCTTGCGGCCACCGATGCCGAGCCCCTTGCGCTGGCCCAGGGTGTGGTACATCAGCCCCTGGTGGGTGCCGATCACCTTGCCATCCACGGTCTCAATGTCACCGGGCTGGGCAGGCAGGAACTTGGCCAGGAAGTCCTTGAACTTACGCTCGCCGATAAAGCAGATGCCGGTGGAGTCCTTCTTCTTGGCGGTAATCAGGTCGAGCTGCTCGGCGATGCGGCGCACCTCTGGCTTCTCCAGATCGCCGACCGGGAACAGGCTTTGGCCCACCTGCTTTTCACTCAGGGTGTAGAGGAAGTAGCTCTGATCCTTGTTGGTGTCGAGACCGCGCAGCAGGCGCGGACGGCCGGTGCTGTCGTCACGGCGCACATAGTGGCCAGTGGCGATGTAGGTGGCACCCAGCTCTTCGGCGGCAAACTCGAGGAACGCTTTGAACTTGATCTCCTTGTTGCACAGGATATCGGGGTTCGGCGTGCGCCCTGCCTTGTACTCTTCCAGGAAGTGCTCGAACACGTTGTCCCAGTACTCGGCGGCGAAGTTGATGGTGTGGAGTTTGATCCCCAGCTTGTCGCAGACGGCCTTGGCATCAGCCAAATCCTGGGCGGCAGAGCAGTACTCGTCCGTGTCGTCTTCTTCCCAGTTCTTCATGAACAAGCCTTCGACCTGATAGCCCTGCTGCTGGAGCAGGTAGGCCGAGACGGAAGAATCCACGCCGCCGGACATGCCGACGATCACCTTGATTTGGCTGTTGTCTGTCATTAGTCGAAGTTACCAGTTCGTTTAAACGGGGCGTATTCTACCAGAGTTTTGCGCCCCCGGTCACATCTCCATGCCGCCGTTCCCATCAGGAACCCGACGGCAGGAAATCGTTTTTCTCTTCATTGCCCCACGGGGCGAAAATCGGCGTCAAATGGCCTCAGATAAAGGCCTTGAGCGCAGAGAGGGGCAAGCGGGTGCCCGCCAGATAATCCTGGATGCACTGCCACACCAGGGGGCTGCGCAAAGAGGATTTGCACTCGCCAAGCTCCTCTAGTGTCAACCAGTGGCAGGCCAGCACGTCGCCGTCGGGATCCTCTGGATGGTGCTGCCCCGGGGCTTTTTCAAGGTCGAACACCATGGCGATGCGCACATAGGTGGCCTCGCTGTCCGCCGGCTTGTAGAGATAGGTCCCCAGCCAGGCGGTGGGACTGGCGATGAGCCCGGTCTCTTCCTTCAGCTCGCGGCAGGCCGCTTCAAGCAGGTTTTCCCCCGGCTCCACATGGCCGGCAGGCTGGTTGAAGCGGCGCTGACCCCTTATCTCCTCTTCGACCACCAGAAAACGGCCCTGCCAGTGCACCAGGGCGGCGACGGTGAGGCGGGTGGGCAGCGGTGGATGATCGCTCATAGGGACTCCTTGTCTCGTTGATTCATTCAGGATTGGCCGCCGCGGGCCGGTCGGCGCGCGCTGCCCCGGTCACCGCTGCCCCGGCCACCGCTGCCCCGGCCACCGCTGCGGGGCTTGTTGCCGGCAGGGACCGGGTTTGTGGTTTGAGTTTGCCCCCGTGGTTTGCTGCCTGCGGGGCGTGCCGCCCGGGGGCTATGCGGTTGGCCGGTCTGGCCGCTGCGACGGGGCGGTGGGTTAAGGGGAGCCAGTTCCGGCGCCGGCAGGCTGCGGCTCTCGCCGGGCGCCAGATCATCGAGGGTCCAGTCGCCAATGGCGTAGCGGATAAGACGCAAGGTGGGGTGGCCGATATGGGCGGTCATGCGTCGCACCTGGCGGTTGCGCCCCTCGATGATCTTGATCTCGAGCCAGCAGGTGGGGATCTCCTTGCGCTCGCGAATGGGCGGATTGCGTGGCCACACGTCGGGTTCATCCATGATGCGCGCCCCGGCGGGCAGGGTCATGCCGTCGTTAAGCTCCACACCGGCGCGCAGGGCCTTCAGTGCCGCTTCGCTCGGCACTCCTTCCACCTGGACCCAGTAGGTCTTGGGGGTCTTCTCCCCCGGCTGGGTGAGGCGTGCCTGCAGCTTGCCGTCGTTGGTGAGCAGCAAGAGGCCCTCGCTGTCGCGGTCGAGCCGGCCTGCGGCATAGATGCCGGGCTCTTTGATGTAATCCTTGAGAGTTTCCCGCCCGGCCTCGTCGGTGAACTGGCAGAGCACCATGTAGGGCTTGTTCAGCAGCAGTAGCTTGCGATCGGCCGGGGCCACCTGTGGCTTGCGAGGCGCGGAGGAGACTCGGGGCCCCTTGTCACGAGGTGGGCGCGCAGAGAGGGAGAGGCGGGAGCGGGCAGATTTCATCGGATACACACGTCAAACGAACAATGGCAGCGAGTGTATCACAGGGGCTTGTCGGCGAGATGAACGGGGGCGCTTTTCAGCCGAGCAGGCTCTCGACGACGATGGCCTGGCGGGCAGGGGGTGAACTTGCCCTGAGCAGGGCGCTGGCGATGACGTCGTCCAGCATGGCGCGGGCCAGCCGGGTGAGGGGACGCAGGGTCTCGCGCGGGCTACCGGCGGGGATCGCCAGCAGGATGAGGGTCTGCACCGGCCCTATTCTAGAGCCCCACTCGATGGGGGCCTTGCTGGCAAGCAGGGCCAGCGCGGGCCGGGTCACCCTTGCGCTCAGCACATGGGGCATGGCCAGCCCCGGGCGTATGATGGTGGCGGCGATCTGTTCGCGGGCGGTCAGCTCGTCGGCCAGCCCGGCGCTGTCGGTGACCAGCTGCGCAGGTAGCAGATCGATAAGCTGCGAGAGGGCTTGGGGCTTGTCCAGCCCTGTCTGGCTATGGCCAAGCTGGGCCAGAGTAAAGCAATAGTCGGGCAGGGCGTCGGCCAGGCGCTGCTCGGCCATGGCGGCGGTTGCCGGGCGCACCAGTGGCTGGCCCAGCTCGCCGCACCAGCAGGTAAAGGCCATGTGGGCCAGCTCGGCGTCGTTCCCCTCTATCTGCAACTGGCAGAGATCCCCGGGCTGGATGGCCAGGGTGAGCAGGGAGAGCTGGTTGCTCACTGTCACGGTTTGGCGGCGGGTGAGATTGGCGCCGCGAATGCAGGATTTGAACATCCCCGCCAGCCGACTCAGTTGCTTGGCCTGGGTGATGCTCATGCCATGATGGCAGTAGAAGGTGATCTCGCGGGTCAGCATCAGGCCTGCAGCGGCAGCCCCCTGAGCACGGCTTGGGCATTGAGCAACACGGTCTCGAGGCGCACCTGATGGGTGCGACAGCCGAGAAAGCGCTCTTTTTGCTCGATCTCGATGTCCGAGGCGATCAGCACCAGTTCGGCGGCGGCGATGTCCCGGGCGGTCAACATATTCTCCATCCCCATGGCTCCCTGAGTCTCGACCTTGATCTTGAGACCAAGGGCGGTAGCGGCTTTTTGCAGGGCCTCGGCGGCCATGTAGGTGTGGGCGATGCCGGTGGGACAGGCGGTGACGGCGACGATCTTCATCAGCTCTCTGTTTTGTTGGCAAAAGGGTGCCACAAGATAGCGCCAACTCCGGACCCTTGCCAAAGGCGGGGGCTGAAAATGGGATCTGGAGTGGGACCTGACCTTGTGTCTGTACACGTAGTGTGCAGGGGCGGGGTCATTTGATGATGGCAAAGACTGATAAAAAACCGGCCCGTCAACTGGACGGGCCGGATGGACACAAGAGCGTGTATGGAGTAGGAACTTTGTCCCTTAGGCGGACTGGGTCGCCAGCTCGGCGGCTTTCAGCTCGCGCTTGAGGCGGCGGATCTTGCGCTCTTCCGCGATGGCCACGCAGGCCATCAGCACCAGACAGGCGGCTGCGGCAATGTCGAGCGCGGCGAAGGTGCCGCTCCAGCCGGTCAGGCCGAAGATGGGGGTGCCGTCAGCAATCATGCCCAGACCCAGTTTGGCGAAGCTGTCACCGATGAGGTAGGCGAAGGTGCCCTTGACGCCATCGGCCACGCTGATCCCCTGCTTGGGTACGAAGCCCACGGCGGCCACGCCGATCAGCAGTTGCGGACCAAACACCAGGAAGCCCAGCAGGAACAGGGAGCCCAGGAACATGAACTGGGTGGTGGCGTGCTGGTAGAGACCCAGGGTGGCGATGATGAGTGCCAGCGCCACGCAGGCCACCAGACCACGACGACCGTTTGCCAGATCGGAGAGGTAACCCCACATCAGGGTGCCGACCAGAGCGCCCACTTCGAAGAAGGTAAAGCCCTGGATGGCGACGTCCTTAGAGAAGCCGAGCTCCTGGTGGGCATAGACGGTGGACCACTGGTCGATACCGATGCGCACCACGTAGAGGAAGATGTTGGCAAAGCAGAGCAGCCAGATCACCTTGTTCATCAGCACGTACTTGACGAAGATCTGCCACTTGGTCAGCTTCTGCTCTTCGGTGGCGACGTCCTCTTCGCTCGCCGCTTCGTCAAACAGCTCTTCCACCTTGCCAAGGCCGTAGGCTTCCGGTGAATCGCTACCAAAGCGCAGGCCGATAAAGCCGACGATCAGCGCAATGATGGAGGGGAAGATGAACATGCCGAGCACGTTGCCATCGAACAGGTAGTTGGCACCGAACAGCGCCACACCGGCCGCACCGGCGCCGCCCACGTTGTGGGAGAGGTTCCACATGCCCAGATAGGTGCCGCGCTTGTTGCGGGGGGTCCACTTGGTGATGGTGGAGTAGCTGCAGGAGCCGCCACAGCTCTGGAAGAAGCCGCTCAGGGCGTAGAAGAAGATCATCAGGTAGAGGCTAAAACCCGTGCCACCCATGCTGGCACTGAAGCCCAGCATGCACAGGGCGGAGAGGATCAGCATCAGCGGCAGGAACTGCTTGGTGTTCTTGCCGTCGGCATAGTAGGAGAGGATGGTCTTGCCCACGCCGTAGGTGATGGAGAAGCCGAGGCCGATCATGCCAAGCTCGGTCATGGAGAGACCGTAGGTCTGGATCATGTCGTTCTGCGCAATGTTGAAGTTCTTGCGGATCAGATACATGGTCAGATAGCCGATGAATACAACCAGATAGGATTGCATAAACGGCTTGAACCAGAGTTTGCGCCGGGCTTCGACCGGCAGATCCAGGGTGGGCACCCGGACCTGTTGGAGCAGTTTCAACATCTTCGTTCATCCTCTGCGAGATAGACGCTATTTCCGCCGTGCCTCCCGCCTGTTTATTGGTCGTTGTTCAAGCGTTGGAAGAGGTCACGTCATGAAAGGGGGATGGCAAACGCGGCGCTCGGCCGCAGCTTTGTCCATATGAACCCGGGCCCGGCACGGGATCGGCGGGGCTTTCGCCACGCGCTGTGCGGGTCACGACATCAGGTGAGCTGACTCTAGTCAGGGGGGAAATAAATGGCTTGAGAGCTATCCCTAGCAGGGGTAGGAAATTTTCCTAGTTTTCCCGTTTTCCTGGGCAAAGCGTGAGACGTATCACAGGGACTGCGGCGCAGGTCTCCCTTTTTGGCGACGAGAAGGGCTGCGGCGGGACTCGTATTGCAAGGGGAAGGATGGCCGGCACCATCGAGGGAAGCCCCGACTCTTGCCAGTAACGACATTGAGTGTGTCATGGCGACCGTTGCCGCAGTGACGCATCAGCACAGCAAAGCGCCGGCCAGGCTTGGCACCGTCGTGATCGGATCCGGATAGTGGGGTTGCGCTCAAAACGGGTTGACCAACATGGTGTCATTTTTCCCCTTTTGATAGGGTGCTCACTCTTTGCCATTCCTGAGGCAGCCATGAAGCTTTCACAACTCAATGCCTTTCGTGCCATCGTCGAGTGTCAGACGGTGACCGCCGCCGCCGAGCGCCTCAACCTGAGCCAGCCCGCCGTTAGCCGACTGCTGAGCGCCCTCGAGGGGCGCCTCGGCTTCACCCTCTTTGTGCGCAAGAAGAATCGCCTCGAGCTCAGCGACGAGGGGCAGGCCTTCTATCTGGAGGTGGCCCGGGTGTTCGAGGCGGTGGCCGGGCTGGATCACGCGGCCGACGCCATTCGCACCCGCCACTTTGGCTCCCTCAACATCGCCGCCATGCCGCTGCTCTCCAACGCCTTCTTGCCCCGGGTGGTGGCGGGCTTCCTGCGCGGTAGCGAGGGGCTCAAAGTGGGGCTTAAAACCTACCGCTCCGAGGAGGTGCGGCGCCGCATCCAGAGCCAGACCACCGACATCGGGATCGCCTTCGTGGAGGGGAGCTGGCCCGGGGTGCAGGCCCAGCGGGTGAGTTGCGAGAGCGTCTGCCTGCTGCCGGCGAGCTCCCCCCAGGCGGCGCTGACGGCACTGGATGTGGCCGATCTGGCGGATCAGCCCCTCATCCGCCACGAAAAGGATCCCCAGCAGCGCCGGCTCGATGCCCTGCTGCATCGCTATGGGCTCACTACCCGCCAGCAGCTGGAGGTGTCGCTCGCCAGCACGGCCGCGGCCCTGGTGTGCGAGGGGGTGGGGATGGCGGTGACCGACCCCTTCACCGCCACCCTGGCCTGCGAGCAGTCGAGCCTGGTTATGCGCCCCTTGCGCTTCTCCCTGCCGTTTGAGTTCGACATCCTCTATCCGGGGATGAGGCCCATCCATCGCCACGCCGAGCAGTTTGTTGAGCGCTTCTGGCTGCTGGCCGACGAGCTGGGGATCTTGCTCCATATCGGGGCCATCCGCGAGCTGGGGGATGCGCCGGATCACAGTTAGCCGCTCTGGCCAGACTCAGTGCGCAAACGTTTTTATTCTTGTTTTTCAGTTGGTTGTATCGCGCCTCCCGGTCACCATGCGCTTTTTGCATGGTGCCCACCGCCTTCGTCATTGGAGGGGGGCGATCCTGCGCTCCTACTCTGGGCCATCACCCATGAGGAGGAGTGCACACATGCGAGTATCGATCTTCGGCTCGGGCAACGCCGGGCTGACGGCGGCCTACCACCTGACCCTGCAAGGGGCGAGTGTCTGCCTGTTTGGATCCGAGGGGTTTGATGGCCCCCTAGACGAGATTGCCGCCGCCGGCGGCATCCGGGCCCTGGCGGAGCATAACGGAGTCGCCCTGACCTACGCCAGTTTTCAGCCCGTCGAGCGCCTCACCCGCCGGGTGGAGGAGGCGGTGGATTACGCGGATATCCTGATCCTGCCGGTTCCCTCCTTTGCCCAGGAGCCCCTGTTTCGTCAGATGCTCCCTTACTTGCGCGACGGTCAGCTGATCCTGCTGATGCCGGGCAACTATGGCTCTTTGGTGCTCAAACGCATTCAGGAGGAGGAGGGGTATGGTCATCTCGATCTCACCTTCGTCGATGCCATCTCCATCCCCTGGGCGACCCGCATCGTCGGCCCGGCCGAGCTCGCCATCCTCGGCATGAAGCGCTTCTTGCCCCTCGCCGCCCTGCCGGCAAGTCGCACCGACGAGGCGATCGCCCGGCTGCAGCCGCTGATGCCCCTGCCCCTCACCGCGCTGCCCAACGTCATCAGCGCAGGGCTCGAAAACATCAACTTCGGCGGCCACCCCCTGCTGACCACCCTCAACATGGGGCTGCTCGAGAACTTTGGTGGCGAGTTCAACTACTACAAGGATTGCTGCTCACCGGCCACCGCCCGCGCCGCGGCAGCCATGGAACAGGAGCGTCTGGCGGTGGGGCAGGCGCTGGGACTTAAGCTTATGCCCGAGCTTGAGGCGATGAACGCCCTCTATGAGATGGAGTGCGAGAGCGTCTATGAGGTGAACCGCACCTCCGAGACCCACGGCAAGCTCAACAGCGCCCCCGACTCCTCGGCGAGCCGCTACATCACCGAAGATGCCGCCTACCTGCTGGTGCCCTGCTACGAGCTGGGCCAGCTGACCGGGGTCAGCACCCAGCTGGTGGAGTCTTGCCTACGCATCGACGGGGCCTATAACGATACCGACTACTTCCGCGCCGGCCGCACTCTCGAGAAGATGGGGCTGGAGGGGATGACGGTGAACGAGATCATGGCCAAGGTGGCCTGAGCATGGCGGGGGGCCCGGCCCCCCGCGAAGGAGCAAGACGATGACCCGATTCAAGTTTCCCTCTGCCTATACCATCCTGATGCTGCTCACCGTGCTGATGGCCACCCTTACCTGGGTGATCCCGGCCGGCCAGTACCGGATGGAGAAGAACGAAACCCTGGGGCGCATGGTCCCCGTGGTGGGCTCCTACGCCCCCGTCGAGGCCAATCCCCAGGGGCCCCTCGAGGTGATCATGGCCCCCATCCAGGGCTTCTATGATCCCGCCGACTACGCCGCCCGGGCGGTGGACGTGGCCCTCTTCGTGCTGGTGATCGGCGGCTTTCTCGCCGTGGTGACCCGCACCGGCGCCATCGACGCCGGGATCAGCGCCACCATGGGGCGCCTGGCGGGGCGTGAGAAGTGGATGATCCCCATTCTGATGGGGCTGTTTGCCCTGGGAGGCACCGTCTATGGCATGGCCGAGGAGACCATCCCCTTCTACGCCCTGCTCATCCCGGTGATGATTGCCGCCGGCTACGACAGCATAGTGGGGGTCGCCATCATCATGATAGGGGCGGGGATCGGCTGTCTGGGGTCGACCATCAACCCCTTCGCCACCGTCATCGCCTCCAACGCCGCCGAGATCAACTTTATGGAGGGGGTCTGGCTGCGACTGGCCATCCTGCTGCTGGGCTGGCTCGCCTGCGTCATCTATGTGATGCGCTATGCCGAGCGGGTCAAGCAGGATCCCTCCCGCTCCATCGTCGCCCGTCAGCGGGAAGAGAACCTGGCCCACTTCCTCCACTCCCGTCAGGAGCAGGCGCCCGAGCTAACCCCCATCCGTCAGGCGGTGCTCTCTATCTTCGCCGTCACCTTCGCCGTGATGATCTGGGGGGTCTCGGTGGGGGGCTGGTGGATGGCCGAGCTCTCGGCCCTGTTCCTCGCCTCGAGCGTGGTGGCCGGCCTGGTGGGTCGCCTCAGCGAGGTGGAGCTCACCGAGAGCTTCGTGGGCGGCGCGCGGGATCTGCTGGGGGTGGCCCTCATCATCGCCATCGCCCGCGGTCTGGTGGTGGTGATGGATAGCGGCAATATCACTCACACCATTCTCAATTATGCCGAGGGGCTGCTGGCGGACCTGCCCAAGGTGGCCTTTATCAACGCCATCTACTGGGTCGAGGCGGTGCTCTGCCTGGTGGTGCCCTCCTCATCGGGGCTGGCGGTGCTCTCCATGCCGGTGCTGGCGCCGCTGGCCGACTTTGCCGGGGTAGGGCGGGATCTGGTGGTGACCGCCTTCCAGTCCGCCTCGGGCCTGCCCAACCTGGTCACCCCCACCTCGGGCGTGGTGATGGGCGGTCTGGCCATCGGCCGGGTAGCCTACGGGGACTGGCTGCGCTTTATCGGCCCATTGCTGGGATTCCTCACCCTGATGGTGATGGCCCTGCTGAGCCTAGGAGTGATGCTGGGTTGACTCAAAATCGGGGGACGATTGGCAAAGCGGAAACGGATGCCTGCGCATAGCCATGGTGGCGGACATTGGCAGGGTGCAGGAGTATGCCAATCGCACTGATGGCGTGATGAAGAAAGTGATCAATGAAAAGAGGCCACCCCGTGGGGTGGCCTCTTGTTATGACTGACGGTCACTGACGGGGGAGCGCTCAGGCCGCTTTGGCGAGCATGGCCTCGTCGCTCTTCTTCATGCGCAGTTTTTTCAGGGCAACCGCCACCACGCCGGTGACGATGGCGCCACAGATCATGCAGAGCAGGGCCAGCAGCGGCTTGTTGACTGCACCCAGCAGGGCCACGATCGGGCCACCGTGAGCGACGCTGTTGGTGATGCCAAACAGGAAGGCCATCACGGCGGCGGTCATGCTACCCAGTACGTTGGCCGGAATGACGGCGAGGGGGTCGCGGGCGGCAAACGGGATGGCGCCCTCGGAGATCCCCACCAGACCCATGGCACCGGCGGCCTTGCCCGCTTCGATTTCAGAGGCATCGAAGATGCCGAGCTTGCGACCGAGTACGGTGGCCAGCGACATGCCAAGGGGGGCGACCGGGATGGCGCAGGCCATGGCACCCATGAACTGGGTCTGTCCGGAGGCGATCATGCCCACCGAGAACAGGAAGGCTACCTTGTTGACCGGGCCACCCATGTCAAAGCCGGCCATGCCACCGAGCACAATCCCCAGCAGTACCAGGCTGCCACCGCTCATGGAGAGCAGCATGGCGTTCAGACCCGTCATCATGTCGGCGATGGGGGCGCCGATGATGAAGATAAAGACGGCGGCGATAAAGAGCGACCCGACGATGGGGGCGATCAGGATCGGCACCAGCGGCTGCACCATCTTGTGGTACTGGCGGGTGGCAATCCAGCGCACCAGATAACCGACCAGGAGGCCCGCTATGATGGCGCCGATAAAACCGGTGCCGGCGTCGGCGCCGTAGAAGCTGCCGTTGTTGGCGATCCAGCCGCCGATAAAGCCCGGCGCCAGCGCCGGACGGTCACCGATGGCATAGGCGATATAGCCCGCCAGGATGGGGATCATCAGGGTAAAGGCGGCCACGCCCACGTTGAGGATCTGGTTCCACATGCTCCCTTCCGGGATCTGCATGCCGCTTGGGGTCGGGTTGCCGCCGATGGCGAGCGATAGGGCAATCAGCAGGCCCCCCGTGACCACAAACGGGATCATGTGGGAGACGCCGTTCATCAGATAGCGATAGAGATCCGAACTGCCGCCGGTGCTCTTCTCCTCACTCTTGCGCTCATCCTTGTCCGCAACAAAGGCGGGGGCCTTCAGGGCCTGCTCGATCAGCCCCTTGCCATCCTTGATGGGCGCCTTGACGCCGGTCTTGATGAGCGGTTTGCCATTGAAGCGGGCCATGTCCACCTGCTTGTCGCAGGCCACCACGATGGCGCTGGCGCGGGCGATTTCGTCCGCGGTCGGGCTGTTTTTGACGCCGATGGAGCCGTTGGTCTCCACCTTTACTTCGTAACCGAGTTCACGGGCGGCGCGCTCCAGGGATTCCGCCGCCAGATAGGTGTGGGCGATACCGGCCGGGCAGCCGGTGACGCCAATGATCAACCCCTTGCTGGTGGTCGTAGTGACGGCTTGCTCCTCTTTTTTCTCAAGCAGCAGGGCCAGCGCATCGGTTGGCGTCTTGGCCGCCAGCAGGGCATCGATAAAGCCCTCTTCAATCAGCTTGGCGGAGAGCTCGGCCAGCACCTCGATATGGTGATTGGCGCCGCCAGCCGGGGAGGCAATCATGAAGAACAGCTTGGACGGCTTGCCATCCTCGGCGCCGTACTCGATACCGGCTCGGCTGATGCCGATGGCGACTGCCGGGGTGCTTACCGCCGCACTCTTGGCGTGGGGCAGGGCAACGCCCTCTTCAAAGCCGGTGTTGTCCAGCTCTTCCCGGGCCCACAGGTCCTTGATAAAGGCCTGCTGGTCGCTGACCTTGCCTTGCGCCGCCAGCAGGGCGGCCATCTCGTGGAAGACCTCCTCCTTGCGCGTGGCCTTTAAATCGAGCGCGATCAGCTGCTCATTGATAAGGGTGGTGATCATGGCGTTCTCCCTGCTCCTGGCCGGAGCCTGTTGGCATCTTTTCCTAGGCTACCGCCCGGGACATGCAGACAAAATTAACCCGACTATTATCGCGCCGGGAGAGAAGTCACCCTATCGGACAAATGTGCGAATCACTGGATTTTTATGCGCTATCACCTTGAGTGTGACCCTGATCGCAAAGCTGAATAGCGGCTGAAACGGGGGCGGATTGAATCGCTCATATTTTTATTTATGATTAAAATCAATTGGTTGTGATTATTCGAGGTTCAGCGTCTTGGCCATGCGGTGAGTTTTTACGCAGTGGATGGGAGCGCTCTTTCTATAAATTTGTGAGGTAAAAAACGGCGGTGGGATGTGAGCCAACGCACAGAAATGGCCCCGCTGGCGGGAAGCGAGAGGGGGCGCAGGGGAGGCGTGAGCAGAACAAGCTGGATAAATGAGTTGCACCATCGGTGCCAGAGAGCTCACCACAACGGGCAAGAAAAACCACAGCCATAGACGCACCGTAGGTTGCAATGAACAAAGTGAATTGCACCGCCTGTTTGGGCAGGGAGTGTGGTAGCAAGAGAGGGGATGGCTGAAAAGATAGAGTCGATAACGCGAACGTCCGCATACGCTCCGCTATTCGAACCTACAGGCTACCCCGTTAGCTATGAGTGATCAGTTGCGTGAGGTAGCTATTTACCTCTGTGCGAGTCGTGAAACGGTGCTTGTCGTTTGGGAATCGATCAAACAGCTCGCGATGGAATTGGCGGGAGCTTTTGCCGGCTCGCTGCCCATATTCCGATGCCCACACCAGCAGTTGTTGAAAGTTCTTTTCCGCTGTCACTGCATCCCGTTGCCTGGCGCTTTGTGACCCTCGCGATAGCAGTGAACCACGGCATACAGACCAGTCGAGATCCAGAAAAAGCAGGGTATCGGCGGCATCAAGCAGTTGCTCGGCCAGGGCACCAAATACCCCTTCGACCACCCATGATGGCTCTTGAGCAAGTGTTTGAATGGCATGATCAATCTCATGCTGGGGCCGTTTTTGGTTAAAGCCGCCCGGCTGCCAGACGATGGTATCGAGATTGACCTCGCGGATAGTTAACCCCTCAGCCAATCGAGCTGCCAACCAGCTCTTGCCCGATCCCGAGTTGCCAATAATCAGAATACGTTTCATCTATGAGCGCTCTTTTCTGGAACAGATATCTGGATGCTGGAAAGTTGAGGTGATGACGCGAATGTCCGAATACGTTTCGCTATTCGAACCTACGGGCTATCAAGATTTATGGTCAAATTAGGTATCACCGCACATCTGCGTTATAGATAATTTGATTTTACTCATCAGCCATTAGATGGATTTCTATTGCGCCGATTAGAGTTGCTTTTTTGCGTCTGTACTCATCTATAGCATAAATTTTATTTTCTTTATCTTTGGGTGGTACAGGTGTTTCTGGTAGCTCCTTAACCAAAGCAATACATTCTTTTGCGACTAAATCCTTATCAGCTAAATCACAGATATTATCCATTAACTTTAATATTTCATTTTGCGCATCATCAATTTTATCGCCAATATCAGTGGCGAGCATAGCTCCTTTTGCTCCACGTTTAATGCTTTCCAACTTATTAAAAACTTTATGAATGGAGCCAATGATTCCAGTTCTAGCCTCCACTCTGATTACATCATGATGTTTTGCCTTAGTTTGATATAAAGATTCCGATATGATGGCATCCGATAGCCATTTTGCATCATAGTACAGAAGTTGAAGGCCCTCTCTGAAGTCTTTATAAGAACTAATACCTTGAAGTAGAAGCATTAGTGTGCCAATTACAGTCACACGAGCTTTTATTGAACCATCTTCAAACTCAACATTGATCTCAAGACCTTCAGATAAAAAGAACTCAGTACGAGTCAAGGAAAACATTCTTAAACTTTCCTTGAATGACTCTAACTGTTCATCGGTTTCCATTCCTCTCGGCTCAACATGAATATAAGCCTGGCTAAGGATGTTTTTGTTTATATAATCTGCCACTATGTGATCTCAATTTTTGTTGATGGTTTAATTTAAAAAAATCTATATATAGATTTTTACATCGACTTCAATCGCCCTTGGAAATGGCGGTAAACATCATCGTTATTAAAGCCATCCACATTCTGGCTGGAGAAAATAAGCGGGGTGACTCCTTGTGCCAGTGCCAGTTTCTGCGCTTCGACAACCAGCGTATTGATCAGCACCATGCCGGAGATGGAGGAGAAGGCGCCGGTGACCCGATCATTGACTTCGCACAGGCCATCGCCCGGCGGCACGCAGTTGTCCAGTACCAGATCGGCCAGCTCCATCAGTTTCTGGCCAGAAGGGTGACGACTCGGGTTTTGCGCCGATTGCGCCACTGAGGTAATAGCGATCACCTTGTGGCCGCGCGCTCTGGCAAGCTGGGCCCACTCGATGGGCAGAGCGTTGCGACCCGAATTGGAGATGACCACCATCAGGTCCCCCGGCGCAATCGGCTGCTCCTCCCACAGGATGGCGGCAAGCCCCGGCAGCTTCTCCAGCGCCGAGCTGCGCAGGGCACCATCGGCGGTGGTGACGGTGGAGTCGAGCACGGCGTTGATATTGCAAAGGCCACCGGCACGGATAAACCCCTCCAGCCCGACCATATGGGAGTGCCCGGTGCCCAGCATATGGATCATCTTGTTGTGAACGATGGCCTCGCTAAACCAGTGGGCCGCCTGCCGGATCCCGGCTTCGTTCTGGCTGACCATGGTAGCGATGCGCGCTTGTAGTTTTTCGACGTACTCAAACATAACGGCGGGATCCTTGTCTATTATCGTTATGGTCAGCTGGTTCTCTTAAATTAATATTTCCGTGAGACGATTTAAGCCTGATGGGAGAGAATCATATTTTATGTACCCATTTTTACTCATTTCTCTGACTAAATTCATGAATACTTTATATTCTGTTTTAGAAATATCGAAACTTGGATCTATAGTTTTCATACTAGAATTTGCGATGGAAACATTTGTAGGTAATTTATCTCTATTAATGTTTTTGATCGCAGCGACAAACAATCGCTCAATTTTATTTTCAATCTTAATAGTGTTTTTAGTTGAAAAATCCTCTAGAAAAATTAGGTTGTCAAAAGATTTAGCAAGAATTGCTCTATCTTTATCCTTACGCTTGCAAATTAACCAAACCTCTTTTCCAAATTTCCTTAGCCTATCACCAATGACAGTGAAATCAGAATCGCTAGTAAGAAAACAATAGCGATCAATTTGTGGGTTTCCTAAATATAATGTTTCAAAAGCATCTAAGCTGATAAAAAGGTCAGCTCTATTTTTCTCTGTTCCTATTTTTGGTGTATCCAAAATCGTAAAGTTATGGTTTATGATTTGTTCTTTTAGCGTCTTTTTTGACGTAGACTGGTTACCATATGCTGATTTTATTGCAAAAATACTATTTAATCCTTCATCTGAACTTAATAAAGAATTCATTAAATCTTCAAGGATAAAGTCGAGAGATGAGACATTTTCCATGTCTATATATACGGCGATATTAAAGTTCTGTTTTTTCACAAAAACGGCCCTGTCTTTAATGAAAAGGAAGAATTAATTTAAACTTATTTAAAATATGTAAAAATGTTCATTGCGAACTAAGGTTTATATTCCATGAAGCTCAATAAAACCTTTTTCAATATCATATTTTAAGTGTTTGGTTAAAGAGTATTGAGGATCACTCTTAGAGAAGTTTTCAATAATCATATTTTGATACTCGTCAACAGACATCCCATTGAATATATGTTTGTTGATGTTATAGCCAGAGCAATTATTTCTCCCACTACCTTTTCTATTTGAAGTCCCGACAATGACGATTTTAAAATGAAGATGGTTTTTTAAATCAACATCTTTAATGTTGTTGGTATCTATTTTCATTATGAGCTACCCACCTTTTAATGAAGGTTATATCACTGCTAATTATTTAAATAATTATTTGGTATTTAGGTTTGAATTCATATTGTTTGCTGGAAGCAAAGCCCACGCTACCGCCCGTGGATTACAGCCTCCAGCCTGCTGTGGTCATCCGGCGATGTGGTGGATGGCTAAACGGTTGCACAGATGTGTCTCTGCAAGAATGGTTGCCAAGTGGGTCATGTTAACCAAGACGGTGGGGGAGCAAAACAGGGAGTCGATAAAAACCGGCCAGGGATCAATAAATAAGTTATCAGCTGGTGATTATTTGCTCGTTGATGGCTGGCGAGAGTGGTTATCGGTGGAGCTCGATGGGCAAAGTGGTATCTGGTTACCGGCCTTGATGTGAGAAATTTCTTGGCTTCGTCTTGGATGACTGTCGCATTAGGTCACAATCCTATTGGATTACCACCGATAGTCAGGCAATAAAAAAGCGCCCGAGGGCGCTTTTTTATTGTGAGAGGGGGTTAGCCGATCAGGCTGGCCCACAGGTCATATTCATCGGCTTCGTCGATACGAACCTTGACCATGTCGCCGGGCTTGAGGCTGGTCTCGCCGTTGAGGTAGACCAGACCGTCGATCTCGGGGGCATCGGCGGCGGAGCGGCCGGTGGCACCCTCTTCATCCACTTCGTCGATGATGATGGTCATCTCCTGGCCGACCTTGCGGGTGAGCTTGCGGATGGAGACCTGCTGTTGCAGCTCCATAAAGCGCTGGAAGCGCTCTTCCTGTACCTCTTCGGGTACGGGATCCGGCAGTTCGTTGGCCTTGGCCCCTTCCACCGGGCTGTACTTGAAGCAGCCGACCCGATCCAGCTCCGCCTTGTCGATAAAGTCGAGCAGCATCTGGAAGTCTTCCTCGGTCTCGCCCGGGAAGCCGACGATAAAGGTGGAGCGCAGGGTGATCTCGGGGCAGATCTCGCGCCACTTCTGGATCCGCTCCAGGGTGCGCTCGACGGTGCCGGGGCGCTTCATCAGCTTCAGGATACGCGGGCTGGCGTGCTGCAGCGGGATATCGAGGTAGGGCAATACTTTGCCATCGCGCATCAGGGGGATGACGTCATCCACGTGCGGGTACGGGTAGACGTAGTGCAGACGCACCCAGATATCGAGCTTGGCCAGCTCTTCGCACAGGGCGACCATGCTGGTCTTGACCGGCATGCCGTCGTAGAAGCCGGTGCGGTGCTTGACGTCGACGCCGTAGGCGGAGGTGTCCTGGGAGATGACCAGGATCTCCTTCACGCCGGCCTCTTTCAGGCGCTTGGCCTCGGCCAGTACCTCGCCGATGGGGCGGCTCACCAGATCCCCGCGCATGGAGGGGATGATGCAGAAGGTGCAGCGGTGGTTGCAGCCTTCGGAAATCTTCAGGTAGGCGTAGTGACGGGGGGTCAGCTTGACGCCGTGGGCCGGCACCAGGCTGGTAAAGGGGTTGTGTTGCGGCTTCTCCACGTATTTGTGAACGTGGCCCAGCACCTCTTCATAGGCGTGGGGACCGGTGATCTCGAGCACCTTGGGGTGGATCTCGCGGATCTGGTTCTCTTTGGCGCCAAGGCAGCCAGTGACGATCACCTTGCCGTTTTCGGCCAGGGCTTCGCCGATGGCTTCCAGAGACTCCTGCACCGCGCTGTCGATAAAGCCGCAGGTGTTGACGACGACCAGCTCGGCATCGTCATAGCTGGGCACCACGTCGTACCCTTCGGTACGCAGCTGGGTCAGGATGCGCTCGGAATCGACCAGGTTTTTGGGGCAACCTAAAGAAACAAAGCCTACTTTGGGTGCGTGTTTTGTGTTAGTCATTAAGGGGAGAGCTCACATTGCATCATGTCTATAAGGCGCGGGATTTTACAGGAATGGTACAAAACCACAAAGGCCAAAATTTATACAGTTATATTCGTTGGAGTTCAGAGAAGCAGGGACAGGGCACAAGCCATGCCCGACAGGTATCACAAGCCCGTCAGTTCGCATTAGAACACGGTTTAAACTTCATTGAAGTCTTAGATAGTGGTGTCAGTGCATACCGTGGCGCAAATGCGTCACAGGGTGCTTTAGGTGCATTCATTGCAGCCGTTGAGGATGGCGCTATCCCTTCGGATTCGTGGTTGTATGTAGAAAACCTAGATAGATTATCCCGCCAAGCTATCACAAACTCTCAAGAATTATTTTTAAAACTGTTGCGCCTTGGCTTAACCATCGTCACAGGTTCCGATGGCCGGATCTATAAAACTGAGAGTATAAACAATGATAATCCGTTGGATCTTATGCTCTCTATTCTATTGTTTAGCAGGGCACACGAAGAATCAAAGACGAAGGCAGATAGAACGAACCGGAATGTGTTAGCACTGATAGACCGTCACAATTCGGGTTTACCAGTCAACATTAAATCAGCCGGAAAACATCCGTTCTGGATCGATGACAGTGGCTCACAATACGAACCAATCAGGCTACATGCCACATACGCATCAGCAGCAAAGAAGGCTGTAGAGTTGTTCATGCAAGGCTGGGGTTCTTATCGTGTTTGCAATTATCTAAACGAAAACTACCAATGTCCACCAGCACTAAAATATAAAAATAAACATGGCACCATTAGGGCCGAAGGCTGGAGCATTACCGCACTCAGAAAGATGCGGGACAATCCCGCTTTGTTTGGTCAGCGTGTCATAAACATTCAAAGCAAAAAATATACATTAAACAATTATTACCCTCCTTTAATATCTGAGTCAGATTTCATAAACCTAAAAAGTATTAAAGAAAACAATAAAATAACGTGCAATAAGCAGTATAACACAATATCCTTATTATCTGGCTTGAATATCTTACGGTGTGCTAAATGCCGTGGCCCTATGAGTTTCTTTACTCACAGAAATAAAATTAGATATGTGTGTGAGACAGGGAAGGCCCAGAAGGGTTGTGTGCCGTGGAGTATGGACGGCACGATTGCAGAAAGGTTACTGGTGTTCCCATTGCTAAAAAATTTCATTGATTTAAAACTAAAGGGAATGTCTAACAGTGACCAATACCAACATAAAATTACAGAATTAAATGAAATATTATTAAACATCAATACTCAAATTTCAAACTTTGAAGCTGTCATTGGTGCAGGAATCAATCTTGATTCTACTATTGCAAACCTCCGCAATCTTCAATCACAACGTGAAACAATTACACTTGAATTGAAGAAAGTGACTGAAATTGCAGCCTTGAAAACAAGTAGAGAACAGACGGTCGAACAAATTGTCGAATTTTTATTTGATAATCTAACAGAACAAATCATCAATGACATTAAGCACCCGAATCGCCAAGAATTGCGGGAGACAATCAGAAATTTATTTGCCAATGTCTATTTAGATAAGCAAGACGATAAAACTTACACGATAGCCTTTGAATCACAGGATAATAGTTTTGTTGTTTATAGTGGGGATCCTAACATCGCACCAACGGCTGTAGCCGAGCCATCTTTCCCCTCAACTCTGTTTGAACCATCAGCACAAGACCTTAATGAAATAGAAAGGCTACGTGCCACCATAGATCCGGCAACCCTAAATAAACTTGGTGGTTTAACATTTAAAATCAATGAGTTAGAGGAAAAGTTGTGGTCGAAAATGCAACCGATATTGTCACGTTTCACACCAGTTTTAAATAAAGAACTAAAAGCACGAAAGTAAAAAATATATTAAAAATAACAGTTGCAACTATTGAAAAGTTTATGAAAATATGTTAATATATATAATAGTTACATAGATGGTTTTATAACATTCTTGTAATTTTATGGGGGTTCCTTTGGTGCCCCTTTTTATTATTTAATCCATACCTATAAGAGGTTCGATGACCAATGCTAAACAAGAGCTCACAAAGCTAAAACTTATTTTGAAATCACACGGTTTGCGCTGCACACAACCCCAACTTAAACTCCTACAAATTTTGGTTAATGACGGCCCCATTGTCTCCCGTCGCGACATTCATGAAAGAATGGGTAACATTAATCACCCTAATTTAACTGTACTTCTCGACCGCTTTGAATCTCACCTTCTAATTAAGAAAACGTGGAATTGTGGGGCGCCAGAATATCACTACCTGCCAGAATAAATTTTTCTATATACAACTTATATATTCATGAGGATACTACAAGTTCGTAGTGTTCCATTCGATAATTTATTTTTTATCCTAATAATCACCTTTGAATTCACCAAGAGGAATAATGACCCAACAAACCAAACTTGATCCTAAACTCCAAAAGTATCTAATCAGTATTAAAGAACAATGCAAACCCGATCCTCAAGAGTTGCAACGCCGCATTGAAGATATGAAAGACCGCCATGTTAATTACATTGAGATTCTCGATCATGGTCATTTACTTGTGGCACAGTTACAGGAAAAAATTCTTAATGGTTATCGATATGAACTTGGAGCATACAGTTATCATAGTAGTGGTTCAGGGTTTGTTCGAGTTCGCCTTATTAAGCCAGATTCTGTATTGCAAGATGAGTTAAAGACATTAGAAAAAGAGGCTGAAGTTCAATATAACAAAGAAATTGAATCTGAAATTAATGGTCGTATTGAACAATTGATGCAGGAAGCCGCCGAAGAGACTGCACAGAAAGCAGCGCAAGCAGCCAGAAAAGAACAAGAAGAAATCAGAGCAAAACTCAAATCTTTCTTGCTCTCTTGATAAATATCTTGTTTTTGGCAGCTAGATATTATATTGTTCATGGCTGCCAAATTATTTTAATTTAAATTCAATGGAGATGAAATTATGCGTCTTGAGCTTGAGCTTGGCCGAAGAGCTGATGAGAACCTTAAAGTTATTATGCAATCGACAAATAAGTCTGCTCAGTCCTTTTTGCGCCAGCTTGTGACAAACGTACCAGCAGCAGAGCTGCTAAAGCTATTATCCAGTTATCAGGAGAATCAATGCAAGACAACCAACAAAACCAACAACTAATCGACAGCTTTGCTCAATCCCTTCACTCCCGTGGGTTCGTGTTCGTCAACCGTACTAACGGCCCTGAACTCTACAGTACTAAGGATCACGACTACTTCGGTTATCATTCCGTGACGCCTCTCTATTGTCACTGGTGCAATCAGAACAATATCGACAAAAACAGTATCCCTGAAGACCTCTTTCTCGAACTACAGAAGCGTCTTTCTTTTGTCTCTGGAACAGCATTCAGACCAAATGCACCTCTGCACATTCCCCAGCCGTCAGGGCTGACAAGACTCAACACTTTCAAGGCTTACGAGCCCACCAGTACAACCCAGTCTGATATAGTTGGCACCCCTTTTGAAACCTTCATGTCTCGCATGTTCCCTGAACCCGAAGAGCGCCACATTGTCACTCAGTGGCTCGCCCACATGTTCCAAAGGCCAGAACAGCGACCGAGTTGGCACCTACTGTTAACGTCTGACACTGGCACTGGCAAGGGCTTTCTGTTCCACTCGATATTAACGCCGCTACTGTGTAAGCAAACAAAACTCATCAACTCCTTTAAGCGCCTTACAGGTCAATTCTCGGGGATCTTGGAAGAGTCCATGCTGGTAATGCTGGACGATGCTAAAAGCAAATCTGACGCAACCATGACTGAGCTCAAGAGCATTCTTTCCGAATCTCATGTAGTGTTAGAGAAGAAGTATGAGGCCGAAAGAACAGTTGAAATTTTCAGCCGGATAATTTTTGCCAGCAATGAATACCGACCCCTCCGGCTCGACCCCGATGAACGCCGCTGGTACGTCCCGAGAAGGATTGAGCACTCAGAATCCCGAGAAGAGACACAAAGCCTTATCGACTCTCTGGAAGATTGGTTAGATGCTGGTGGCCTTGATGTTGTTTACAATTATTTCAGGTCATACAGCCTTGACGGATTTCATCACAAGCGGATCCACCAGACCGAGACATTGAAGAGCATGATAGGGGCCTCTCAGAGCGTCTTAGAAGAAGCCTTGGATGTGTGGTTAGAGGGACAGTTGGCCTTCGCTCCAGCAACGCTTTACAGTGCCTTTGATGAACCTAAAGACCTCATTAAATCAAAGCTCACAGAGAGAGGTTTTGTTCAGAAGAAGATTAAGAATGCGCCCTCTCGTTCTTCGTACTGGATTCATAAGGATACAATCCCCGCAGATGCGGCCAAATGGTTAAATACCAAGTGTTTCCAAAAAATTGATGAGTACTCATTCTAACAGGCTGCCTTCGGGCGGCCTTTATTGTATGTGTCTATCCGGTTCCCAATCAGGTTCCCGCTGGGCTCCCAATGTGGTTCCCAACCTAAAATTCACAATCACCTTATAATTCAATGATTTGCTGTCATGGTTCCCAAGTTCCCAAGGCTCCCAAAAACCTTTTTTATCCCAACGGGAGTTACCGCGGGCGAATTCACAAAGTGAATGAGACTGTGCCACAATGGATGAATGTATATATGATGATTGTGGGGCGTAGTAAAATTTCAGCCAGAATTTGTTCTTTCCAGTAAAAATAAGGGGCTCTAAATAAAGGAGCCCCAGTTTATTTTTTAATTTTGTGATAGAACTTCCTTTAATCTCTGTTGTTCTCGTAAAATTTCCTTCTCGATTGCCTCATAATCCGCCGCCATTTCTTTTGCAAATGCAGCTCTTTCTGCTTCTTTATCTTCTGCCGAGGGATTTAATAGTTTATCTAATTCAGATTGAAAGATAAACAATAGGGCACCTGGAGGAGCTTCCCAAACGACATTATTATCGTCGGCAGTTACATTAATCATAACATTATGAGCATTGCCCTTGTATATGACTATCGCACTCCCCTTATATTTATTTCCTTGCTCGTGAACTAGAGTGACTTTCTCAACCTTAAGGCCATAAGATTTATATTGTTGATTTGTATCAAAAACTTCTTGCATTGACCCTCTAACGTTCCCACCAAGCACATCCACAGACGGACCGCAACCCGATAGTAGTATGCTTGCCATTAGAATTAATACTCTCATTGTCATGCAATTCCTTTGTTGATTAAAAAATAGTATCTTACATCGATCCAAGTGGAATTGCATTGCTCTTGTTAGACAAAGTGCGTTTTCCACTCTGGCGGAAACATTTAAAAATAATTTTTATTTAATATCTGGGCAGCTCTGCAACCCGTATAGATACTGGCTTGAGCGCTTTATGGTTGTCACATTAAATCCTTATAAATAACAGTAAAATCAGATAGTTACATTGCATTTTTTGACATTGAGAAAACAAAAAGGGCCACCATGACGGCAGCCCTCTGAATATTCATAAATTTTTAAGTTGTTGTTTTAAATCGTTTTGTTCCAATGGCGTTTAACGGTTGCAATCCCAACATCCAACGCCCTGGCTGTTTCGCTCTGGCTTAATCCATCCGCTTTACACTTCTGCACCTGCTCTGTTGTCCCTGTTGCCTCGGGCCTCCCCAGCTTCTTCCCTTCCGCCTTGGCTCTTGCTAATCCTTCGGTTGTTCTTTCTCTAATCCTATTCCTTTCAAATTCAGCAAAAGCGCCCATCAATTGCAGCATCAGCTTGCCTTCTGGACTGGACAAGTTACTGACTGGAAGATCCAAACAAACTAACTTAATGCCCTTCTCGCACAACATGCTGACAGTGTTCTGAACGTCTATGTTGTCCCTTCCCAATCTGTCCAGCTTCAACACAACCAACGTATCCCCCTCTTCCAGCTTGTTCAGAACGAGATTAGAGAATACAGGCCGCTCCATAGCGCTTACGCTGCCCGATACCACCTCAGACAGCCAACGGCTATCCTGAACCTCATAACCAGCATTACGTATCGCCAGCAACTGGTTCTCCGATGTTTGCTCTACAGTAGACACACGACCGTAACCGAAAACACGACCACCCATAATATCCCCCTAAACCTTGGTATCAACTAATCTGGTATCATTATGTAGTGGTATCATCAATTGTTCAAGCTGTTTTGTTGATACTAGATGGACGGGTGATCCGTTGGTATCATTTAACATTCGTTTTTTGATACCTATAAAATCCGTTTATTTATCGTCATGCGGAACAAGAAATGCGCCGCGATATTTCAAAATCACTAGCGGCTCCATATGACCCTGACGCCATTTGTCCAGCATTGCAGCCTATTAGAAAGGGGTTTGTCATTGCAGCCGTCAGGCGGGGGTGGGGGTGGCTTTTGGATTGTAATCTTTTAACCTTTAGGGCATCCCAAGCTCACAAAACCAATCCTTGGGGGATGAGACCTAATAATGCTGGAAGTCGCTTGTTGGACAGGTTGGTTGTCCAATGGCTGAGCCTGCGTGGTTGCAGGCGTCAGGCTGTCTGAGCTGGGGTCAAAACGGTTGACAGTCATAGGGGGTCGCTGGTCACTGATGCAAAAAAAGATGGCGGATTATACCTGATGAGCAGGAAAGAGGAAGAAGTGATGTGTGTATTTTTTGACCTGCCATATTAGGTTTCAATGCACGATATTTTGTGTCTTTTCCTGAGAGATGAAGATGATGCGCTCATCAACGACAGGGGCCTCGGTTACGAGTTCTGCCTCTAAGTCTTCAAGCCATCTTCGGCCGCCAGCATGTGCGGGAGACCTACATCAAGCAGTCCAGTACTGCCGTTGATTGCGACCGGCAAAATGAATCGCAGCTTGCTGATGATCCTAGCGTTGTTTCCTGATACCACGATTCGGAACATCCTCAATAGTTCAGCCCTCTAGGGTCGCTACTAGTTCAGATATGGCGATGGAGTAGATAACTACTATCCATCGCTGTTGATTCTAAATGCTTCCAGAACACGCATATGGCCTCCGCGAGTGGTCAGAACACCATAACCACCTGCTTGGTTTGGTGCGCTCTGGGACCTAGAGTGCAGCCATGAGTAAGTAGGTAAGAAAACGCAAGGTGGTGTCTGAGAGTAATGAAGTCTCATATCATACTAAGTAATAAAGATTCATACTGAATATTAAAGCATCACGCAGACATGTTAGTTTTAGAAAGGTGCTAGCCGCTCAGCTCTAGGGAAGGTGCGAATAAGTCATATGGCACGAGAGCATTTACTGGTAACCCATTGATATTAAATGACTAAAATTTTCATTTTTTGTTCGTGGGATACTTGTTCGCACTTTCCCTAAATCGACTTTCGCAATTCATATGTGATAAGTAGTGAATAGAATTATTACTACAGGCATTACTTAATGTAGTAATTAATTAATGCACTATCACTCGCAATGAAAATTAATGCTTTATTTATTTTAAGTGTTGATTGTTTTACCTGAGACGGTTTAATATTAAGGGAAGGTGCGAACAAGTCTGTGATATGAGATCATAATGTTCATCCGGAGCCGCATTTCCGAGGGCCATCATGAGTCATCAACTCACCTTCGCCGACAGTGAATTCAGCAGTAAGCGCCGTCAGACCAGAAAAGAGATTTTCTTGTCCCGCATGGAGCAGATTCTGCCATGGCAAAACATGGTGGAAGTCATCGAGCCGTTTTACCCCAAGGCTGGTAATGGCCGGCGACCTTATCCGCTGGAAACCATGCTACGCATTCACTGCATGCAGCATTGGTACAACCTGAGCGATGGCGCGATGGAAGATGCTCTGTACGAAATCGCCTCCATGCGTCTGTTTGCCCGGTTATCCCTGGATAGCGCCTTGCCGGACCGCACCACCATCATGAATTTCCGCCACCTGCTGGAGCAGCATCAACTGGCCCGCCAATTGTTCAAGACCATCAATCGCTGGCTGGCCGAAGCAGGCGTCATGATGACTCAAGGCACCTTGGTCGATGCCACCATCATTGAGGCACCCAGCTCGACCAAGAACAAAGAGCAGCAACGCGATCCGGAGATGCATCAGACCAAGAAAGGCAATCAGTGGCACTTTGGCATGAAGGCCCACATTGGTGTCGATGCCAAGAGTGGCCTGACCCACAGCCTAGTCACCACCGCGGCCAACGAGCATGACCTCAATCAGCTGGGTAATCTGCTGCATGGAGAGGAGCAATTTGTCTCAGCCGATGCCGGCTACCAAGGGGCGCCACAGCGCGAGGAGCTGGCCGAGGTGGATGTGGACTGGCTGATCGCCGAGCGCCCCGGCAAGGTAAGAACCTTGAAACAGCATCCACGCAAGAACAAAACGGCCATCAACATCGAATACATGAAAGCCCGCATCCGGGCCAAAGTGGAGCACCCGTTTCGCATCATCAAGCGGCAGTTCGGCTTCGTGAAAGCCAGATACAAGGGGCTACAGAAAAACGATAACCAACTGGCGATGTTATTCACCCTGGCCAACCTGTTTCGGGTGGACCAGATGATACGTCAGTGGGAGAGATCTCACTAAAAACCGGAAATAACGCCAGGAATGGCGAAAAAAACGGCCTAAATAGGCTAATTCGAGGTGTTTACGGGAGAACAATCGGCCCGGATCCGCGAAATTTTAATCAGCGAGCCAGCTTGGGAAGAAATGACCTGCTTATTCGCACTTTCCCTAATGGCGAATTAAATTCATTCTGTTTAAACATATTCATTAATTCCCCAGCATAATGGTCTGAGGAGCTAAAGCGGCTAGCAGTAGTCGAATTAGGAGGAAGTTGACCATGCTTAGTCATGTCATCGTCGTTAACACGACGCCTTAAAATCTCTCTTACACGTAGGCTTATAATACCCGCCTGCACTAACGATGTGGCCAATTTCTGAGCGGCAAGCTCAGGAATACTAATACCCAGAATATTAGCTCTAGCCTCAATTGCACTTACATCCAACGCAACCTGCCATTTCGTATTACTGAGCAGAATCGCATCAGCTTGCAATGACGCGTAAGTACTGTAGCCATAGGCCGCAGCAATCATCTCGTAGATATGACTACGTTTGAGGGAGATGCCTAGTACATCTTTGAGCTCAAGCTGGGTTGTGTGGACGAAAGCTTTGATGGTCATGATCCAATCTCCTAGTCCTACCCTGGGGTATACATCGCACGTTTAATCCATCCAAGGTGAGGATTTGAGGTTGAGATCATGTGGCTTGAGAGTAGTAACCATTTTGACTCGTGCGAAAGTCTGGCTGGTCAGCCGAGACAAATCATAACCTAGTAAGTGGCACTGTCCAAGAGTCCATTCTCGCCCCGAGCCTCTCCGACACCCAGTAGACCAGCCCTGTGAGTTGTGGAATGAGCCGAATGAGGGCTATTATCGGCTCATATTGCGAGCCGAATGTGGTGTCAATTCGGCTCATTTGTGGCATTGCGCTGCTTGCCCGCGACACAAAATCAGCGAGATTATCGATGGCAGCAGACTGGAGCTACTGCTGAAAACGACATCTAACTGTCATTAATGGCTCCTATGATATTTCACTTATTTTTTCATAACGATAGATAAGGATTATCATGACTTTCCCGCGCTCTTCTTATGTAGCTTTGGCCGTCTCGCTGGTCTTGCTTGGCGGCTGCCAGTCAGAGAACGAATCGTCTGCCGACAGCCAAGGCAAAACAGCCTATCAATACAGCACCAAAGCGGTCTACAGCCCGCAGCAGCAGGCAGAGAGCTACGAGCCAGCACCTCAAGGGTTCAGCCCGGTCTTTACCGAGATGGTGGCGCGCCACGGCTCACGTTCACTTTCCAGCCCGAAATATGACGTGCTGACCAAGCTGGTATGGGAAGAGGCGCACCGTCAGGGGGCGCTCACCACCCTCGGGCTGGGGTTGGGAGGCAAGGTCGATCTGGTGACGGCCGCCAACCAGAAACTGGGCTATGGCCTACTCTCGGCGCTGGGCAAGGAGGAGCACGCCAATCTCGCTACCCGACTGGCGGTGCGGCTACCGACCCTGCTCAACAGCAGCGAGCCCCACTGCATCAAGGTGGTCACCTCGGGCAAGGACAGGGCCAACGAAAGCGCCTTCTACTTTATGGAGAGCCTCAAGCGCGACGTGAACTATGTCAGCGACTCGGCGCAGTGTTACCTCACGCAGGATGACCCCTCGAAGATCGACAAAAAGCTGGTCAACAAGTTCGAGCTCTACTTCCACAAGACTACGCCCGAGGGGGATTACGCCCACTACCTGCCCGCCTATGAGAGCTACCAGCGCTTTATCGGCGACGAGGATGCCGGGATAGCCCCGGCCCCCGAGCTGGCCAAGGCGCTGGATCAGCTTAAGAACCTGAGCAAGACCAAAGAGATGGCCCGCAGCATGCTGGAGCGTATCTACAGTAAGGACTTTGTCGACTATCTGGCGGGCGGTGTCGAGTTTGTCGCCGTCAACCCGGAGGATGGCGGCATGACCTATGTGCGCGACGAAGTGGATGCCGCCCTGATGCTCTACAACCTCTTTATCATCGGCCCCGGCATGATCCGCGAAGCGCAGGCACAGGGCAGCGAACCCTGGGCGCTGGAGCAGTTCCTCACTCCGGAGGAGTCGGCCTGGTTCTCCTACCTCTCCGATGCGGAAGATTTCTACGAAAAGGGGCCGAGCTTTGCCAACCAGAGCGCCCCCTACGCCATTGCCCAGCCGCTGCTCGACGGCCTGTTTGGCGAGGTGCAACGTCAGGTGGTGGAAGGCGAGCAGAGCCGACGGGCCACCCTGCGCTTTGCCCACGCCGAAGCCATTATCCCCCTCGCCGCCCTGATGAAACTGGAAGGTAGCCGTCAGGGGGCCAGCCCGGATCAGCTGTTCAGCCAGCAGAACAACGAGTGGCGCGGCGGCTGGGTCTCCCCCTATACCGCCAATATTCAGTGGGATATCTATCAGAACAGACAGCGGCAGGTGCTGGTCAAGATGCTCTACAACGAAAAAGAGATCGCCTTTAAAACCGGCTGCCAGCCCTACCAAAGCGGCAGCCACTACTACGACTTCGAGGAGCTCAAGCGCTGCTACGGCTTTAACATAACTCAGTAAGGGGTCATCAGGGGGAGACTGAGATCTCCCCTATTCTCACTTTTTTCATTAGCTTTGGCTTGGATAAGCACCAATTTTTCACACTCGTACAGGCGCTAACTTCGTGTAACGTTCAGCATCTTTATTTAGAGGGCAGAGTAATCCACTTAAATTAGACATATGTCATACAATAATCTATTTTTTTGTACTCAAAAGACTGGCATAGTACTACTGCTTCGAACAAACATGAGAAAAGATAGCAAGGATGCACACTCTTCATCAAACCTCTAAAACTCACCTCCCTCGCTTAGGGAAGGTGCGAATAAGTCATATGGCACGAGAGCATTTACTGGTAACCCATTGATATTAAATGACTAAAATTTTCATTTTTTGTTCGTGGGATACTTGTTCGCACTTTCCCTAACGCATGTCACGAAATGACATTACGTAACCATAATCTCATGTCTATCAATTACTAATACGCCTCCATTACACTAATAACTTATTTGTTGATAGTTGTCTCTTATATTGACCGCTCTGTCAGATTCATCTGAATTTTCCACGTTTGTGAACCTCACCAGTTTTTAGGTTGTTTTTTGAGCTTAAGGTGTATTTAATCGCCTAAAAATAAGCGTTCAGGTTAGCTGGGTTATCGCTTCATGGCTGTGGGATACGGCGCGTCGCGTGTAGCTTGAGGTATCCTGATTTTCACAGACAGTCCCGATTGTTACGATGAGACAATCGGGGGTATTGCATGAAATCGAGAGAACACTATTCACCAGCGTTTCGGGCAGAGGCGGTTCGACTGGTATTGGAGCAAGGCCTAAGCCAAGCTGAAGCCGCCACAAGAAGGTTGGGTATTGCCAAATGCACACTGAGCAACTGGGTGGTCGCAGCCAAAGGAGGAAAGGATACATCGGCCATTCCCGGAGCGCGTTCTGTCGCCGAGCTGGAGGCTGAAGTGGCCCGGCTACGCAAAGCTCTCGCGCAAGCCAGCATGGAGCGCGACATCATAAAAAAGGCAGCTGCGTACTTTGTTCAGGAGTCACTGCCAAGTACGCGTGGATAGTCAAGCAGCAGGACCTCTATCCCATTTCCGTTATCTGTCGTGTGCTGGAGGTCTCTCGTGCGGGCTTCTACCACTGGCGCCAGCGTCCACCGTCACAGCGCCAACAAGAAGATGAACGACTCAAGGTCGCCATTCGGGCTGCTCACAGCAAGACGCGCCAGACTTATGGCGCAGCGCGTTTACAAGCTGAGTTGGCCGCCGAAGGATTTTACGCTGGGCGGGACCGGATTGGGCGATTGCGCCGTGAAATGGGGTTGTCTTGCAAACAAAAGCGCAAATTCAAGGCGACAACCCATTCTGCTCATTCCCTGCCTGTGGCGGATAATCTCCTTGGTCAGGTCTTTGCGCCGACGAAGCCCAACGAAGTCTGGACCGGTGATATCACCTATATCGCCACCGACGAAGGCTGGCTTTATCTGGCTGGTCTCAAGGATGTGTTTACCTGTGAGATAGTGGGTTATGCGATGGGAGAACGAATGACCACTGGGTTGGTCAATCAGGCGCTGTTTCGGGCTGTGCAGCAGAAGAGGCCACCCGTTGGGCTTATTCATCACACAGACCGGGGCAGTCAGTACTGTGCCAAGGCTTACCGGGCTCTCCAGGTACAATTTGGCATGCAGACCTCCATGTCACGCAAGGGGAGCTGCTTCGACAATGCCCCGATAGAAAGCTTCTGGGGGGCTCTTAAAAATGAACTGGTTCACCACCATAGATTCAAGACGAGAGCGGAGGCCAAGGCAGCGATTCAGGAATACATAGAGATTTTTTACAACCGCCAACGTCGGCATTCACGGCTTGGCAATGTCAGCCCGGCGGAGTATAACAAGAGGTATTGGAGAACGGCTCAGGCTGCTTGATCCGGGACTGTCCGATCTTGTCAGGAGACCTCATACCAAGGAGAAAACAAGTCGTGGCATATACCTTTGGCCCACGCAGCGATGAGATATGCCGCCGCTTGCTGAGCCTACTTTCTCCGTTCCAGATTGGTTTTATCACCAGCGATGACTGGGGGAGTTACGCCAGAGATGTGCCGAGTGAGATACATCTGACCGGGAAGATATTCACCCAGCGTATCGAGCGTAACAACCTGATGCTCAGAACGCGCATCTCGCAAGACCATCTGCTTCTCTCGTTCCGTTGAGCTCCACGAGAAAGTGATTGGTGCCTTTATAGAAAGGCACCATTTCAACTGATTGGAAGTATTATCAAATAAGCTATAGAAAAGCTGTACGTGGCCGATGATAATAAATGTACGCACAATGCCGCAATTTCTCATGGCTTACCAATATTGTGACTGTAGGAAAGGTAAAGGTAGTGTTAAAAAAATGAATTTTGATTGTGCACGGTATTGTTGATGGTCTTGTCCTACAGGTTAAGGAACATGCTAATTTGACTAAGCTATGTGCGTAGAGATTGAAATTCTGAGGGAAGGGACTAGCAAAGGCGTTGGCAGCGTACGTAACACCGTTTGATAGCTATCATTTGGCAATCGACGGTTATGAGTAACAATTATATAAGGTGACATATGCAGAAATTTATTAGCTTGGGCGTGAGAATTAGGATGTCCTTTTTTGTCTTAATTGTTGCTATACTCATTATGTCTTGGGTTTCGTTTGCTTCCCTTCATTCGATGGGAGAAAGAGTGTCTACTTTAAATGATGCGGTGCTTCCATCTATTCAAGTATCTTCATCAATTGATAGCACATTGGGGACAATTCGTCAAATTGAATTAAACATTCTAATTCACCAAATGAATGGAAATAAATCTGAAATATCAAATTTACTAAATCAGATGCAACTCTTTAGAAAAAAATACGCTGAAATTGATGCTGTATATGAAGAATTGCCATATTCGTCTGAAAAATATTCACAGAGAGAGGATGCTGACGCTGAAGAATTCCGACACTTAATAGGTAAATACTTGTCTGGCAATGACATGGTTATATCATTGTTAAATTCATATATAAATCAAAATATAGAACCAGAAGGTTTATATGATATTGTAATGGTAAAACAGTGGGAATTGTTAAAACCAGCTGCAAGTAAGATGGCTGATATCATAAAATTCAATCAGCAGGTGGCGGCTGAGTTAAATTCTACTGCCAAGGAGGAAGAGGAAAAATCTGAAATCATAAATTATTCAATTTGTGTTGTCGCGTTGCTCATAGCAGGGATTATCTCTCAACTTCTCTATGTTAAAATTAAAAAGCCAATGGATTATTTGGTTGAGCAGGCCGGGTTTATTTCATCTGGTGATCTGACAAAGAATATCAATAAAAAAATATTCTCAAATGATGAGATTGGTGCCTTGGCTGATGTTTTTTCTACAATGAGAGCTAATTTATACCATATGGTAAGTGAGCTATCTCAAGCTATATCTCAACTTAGCGCAGCAGCAGAAGAAGTTAGTGCTATATCATCACAGTCATCAAGCAATATGAAAAAACAACAAGTTGATTTGGCATCACTAGCAACAGCAATGAATGAGATGCAAGCGACGATAGATGAAACATCCAGAAACACACAGGAGGCAGCTAATACATCAGAGGAAATGAACTCGTTGTCTGTTGAGTGTTTAAATACGGTTGGGCGTGCGCATGAGACGGTTAATGGTGCCATGTCAACAATTACATCCACATCAAAAGCTATAGAGCAACTAGGTGTTAACAGCCGCAATATTAGTATAGTAGTTGAGGTTATTCAAAATATTGCAGAGCAAACAAACTTGTTGGCTTTGAATGCAGCCATCGAAGCCGCTCGCGCTGGTGAGCAGGGGCGTGGGTTTGCTGTCGTCGCTGACGAGGTAAGAACTTTAGCAAAGAGAACTCAAGATTCAACAGCTCAGATAAATAAGATAGTAAGTGAGTTTCAATCCGAAACATCAAACGCTAGCAGCTCTATGCAGCAGAGTAATGGTATGATCGAGGCTATATCTAAAGATGCAAACTCAATTAATGTATCGGTAAATGATATAGTTCAATCTATTTCGGTAACATCACAGATGAATGCTCAAATAGCGGCGGCACTAGAGGAACAGGCTACAGTTAGTCAAGAATTGAATAGAAATATTATCAATATTAGTAATGCATCTGATGAGGTTTCTTCTGGTGCGGAACAAATGAATCAGGCTTGTGCAGAGTTGGCTGACTTGGCAGGCAAACTATATGCCATATCTAAGGGCTTTAAGGTGTAGTTGTCTAATCGTTTGTGGACTGGTGGGGCGGATGGCGTTAATGTACATGTTTTCACCATTCGCTATATCGGTTATTTTTCGATAACCCCCCAAAAGCTAAAAGGGTTTGCTATGGATGAATTTGATATAAAAAAGAAATTCATTTGATTGTTGATGAGCTGGTGCTGGCAATAGATGGGTTATTTTTGTCAGTGTGTAAAATAAGTGAGATGACGACTCAATTTCTTGATTTAACACTGCTAAATAAAATAAAGAGAGAAAATGAAACGTTGATTGATAAGGTTTTTGATGTAAAGGCGAGTGTTGAGCAAAAAAACAAAATGAACAAAAAGGTAATAGACTTAAGGGGGAGGATATCAATGTTGATAGATAAAAAATGGGTGATGACGTTTGAATTAAACGTAATTAATGCCTGAGCATCATCAACACTTTAGTTTACTTCGTCAACTTTGCGATAGAACCAGTGGAAAACGATTGGCTAGCGATTAAGCTAAGGGGCCAGCTTTAGCCTGCCCCAGTGAGTGAAGTGAACGATTTGAGTGCATTGTTATGTGCCTTTTGTATTGCAGCTTTTGATACCGCGAAATTCATGGCCGTTTGGTATGCTTTTAGTAAGAGTTGCTGATTTCGGAATTGTTGGTGGCAGTTCGGTTTCAGAGATATTTGATAACCATATGAGCTGGCCTTCTTTGATGCTTAGTACAGCCTCAATTGGTTTGTCACTATGGCTGCTATGTAGGGTTACTTTAGGGAAAGTGCGAATAAGCAGGTCATTTCTTCCCAAGCTGGCTCGCTGATTAAAATTTCGCGGATCCGGGCCGATTGTTCTCCCGTAAACACCTCGAATTAGCCTATTTAGGCCGTTTTTTTCGCCATTCCTGGCGTTATTTCCGGTTTTTAGTGAGATCTCTCCCACTGACGTATCATCTGGTCCACCCGAAACAGGTTGGCCAGGGTGAATAACATCGCCAGTTGGTTATCGTTTTTCTGTAGCCCCTTGTATCTGGCTTTCACGAAGCCGAACTGCCGCTTGATGATGCGAAACGGGTGCTCCACTTTGGCCCGGATGCGGGCTTTCATGTATTCGATGTTGATGGCCGTTTTGTTCTTGCGTGGATGCTGTTTCAAGGTTCTTACCTTGCCGGGGCGCTCGGCGATCAGCCAGTCCACATCCACCTCGGCCAGCTCCTCGCGCTGTGGCGCCCCTTGGTAGCCGGCATCGGCTGAGACAAATTGCTCCTCTCCATGCAGCAGATTACCCAGCTGATTGAGGTCATGCTCGTTGGCCGCGGTGGTGACTAGGCTGTGGGTCAGGCCACTCTTGGCATCGACACCAATGTGGGCCTTCATGCCAAAGTGCCACTGATTGCCTTTCTTGGTCTGATGCATCTCCGGATCGCGTTGCTGCTCTTTGTTCTTGGTCGAGCTGGGTGCCTCAATGATGGTGGCATCGACCAAGGTGCCTTGAGTCATCATGACGCCTGCTTCGGCCAGCCAGCGATTGATGGTCTTGAACAATTGGCGGGCCAGTTGATGCTGCTCCAGCAGGTGGCGGAAATTCATGATGGTGGTGCGGTCCGGCAAGGCGCTATCCAGGGATAACCGGGCAAACAGACGCATGGAGGCGATTTCGTACAGAGCATCTTCCATCGCGCCATCGCTCAGGTTGTACCAATGCTGCATGCAGTGAATGCGTAGCATGGTTTCCAGCGGATAAGGTCGCCGGCCATTACCAGCCTTGGGGTAAAACGGCTCGATGACTTCCACCATGTTTTGCCATGGCAGAATCTGCTCCATGCGGGACAAGAAAATCTCTTTTCTGGTCTGACGGCGCTTACTGCTGAATTCACTGTCGGCGAAGGTGAGTTGATGACTCATGATGGCCCTCGGAAATGCGGCTCCGGATGAACATTATGATCTCATATCACAGACTTGTTCGCACCTTCCCTAACCCAGCCTCAGCTTGTTTTGGATTATAACCGGCGCTAAGTGATGGGATACCGCTAGCACAAGCCTGACTGTATTAGATGTGGATTGGTCTTGCGATCTTAGGTCAACCCAAGGAGACGAATCCTACTTTGGGGGCCTGTTTTGTGTTGGACATCGCTCAATCACTCTTAGGTGGCTTTACTTCAAGGGCGCGGATTTTACCTAAATGGCTAACCAAAAACTATACAGCCGACACACTGGAGCGGAACTATCTCTGTCGTCCGGGGTAATAACGGCACGGTGCGCGTTCCCCGTGACGACCCGGTGGCACAGATATCTTGTTGAGTCATATATTATTTGAGCCGGGATAGTAGAGTAGATTCACTATACTTCCAGCAGATAAAGGGATGGGGGAAGGGATGGATAACTCATTTGGTGATCGCATGCAGAGTATGCACGCCACCCTGCGCCAGCGTTTTGACAAGCTGAGCCGGGTGGCCATTGCGATTTACGATCAGCATACGGATCAGCTCAAGACATTCAGCCACAGCACCGACGGCCCCTCTCCCCTGATGCAGTACGAGATCAAGTTGAGCGACGTGCCTTCCCTGAATTATCTGGCCACTCATCAGCAATCGCGCGTGCTCGATACCCTGGCATCCTTAAAAGGCTCCCCCGCGGAGCACAGCCGCAAGCTGCTGGAGGCGGGGTTTGCCTCCAGCTATACCGAGCCGCTGCTGTTCAATGACAGGCTGTTTGGCTTTCTGTTCTGCGATGCCAGGGAGCCGGATTATTTCAGTGTTCCCCTGTGCAACGAGCTGGCAGCCTATGCCCAGATGCTGGCGGCCATCATAGCGGTGGAGTTTTTCTCAATTCAGACCCTGAACGGGGCTCTGACCACGGCGCGGGAGTTCAGCCGCTATCGGGATGAGGAGACAGCCAACCACTTGCGGCGGATGTCGGCCTATGCCCGCCTGATCGCCAGGACCCTGGCCCCGAGCCATGATCTTAACGATGAAGAGGTGGAGTTCATTCATCTCTTTTCGGAGCTTCACGACATCGGCAAGATTGCGGTGCCCGATGCCATCTTGCTCAAGCCGGGCAAGCTGACACCGGAGGAGTTTGCTGTCATGCAGACCCACACCCTCAAGGGGGAGGAGATGATAGCGCTGATGATCAAGGAGTTCGGCCTTGACGGCATTCATCACATCGACATGTTGAAGCACATCATCACCCATCATCATGAGCGCTTCGATGGCACGGGCTATCCCTATGGGCTGAGCGGCGAGGCCATCCCGCTGGCCGCACGAATAGTAACGGTGGCCGACGTGTTTGATGCCCTCACCAGCAGACGCCCCTACAAGGAGCCCTGGGATTTCGACACGGCCTTTCATTATTTGGAAGAGTATGCCGGCAGTCAGTTTGACCCGGCTTGTGTTGCGGCGGCGCTACATAACAAAGCGGCCTTTCTTGCCATCCATCAGCAGTATCAGGATCCGGCCTTCACGCTCGGAAAAACGGTAGAGCAGGCCAATCCGGCATGATGAAAGGGGGCACTGTCAGGTGCCCCCTTCTCCTTTCTCTATACAGCCAGTGCCAGTGCCAGTGCCTTGATGGCCCTTGGGGACATCAGGATTTGGGCGGCGGTTCGCTTATCTGATGCAGGTGATCCGCGCAGGCACTCGAGCAGCCGCAGGGGCGTACCTCTTTATCCCCCCGCTTTTGTGCCAGCTTGTACTGACGCCACCAGATGATGGTGCCCATGGCGACGATAAGGACAAATGAGGCGAGCAGGCTCAACAGCCAGATTGACATGATTTCCCCTCCCTGTGGTGGCAGCAGGGGTGATCAACTCCCCGGCCCTTGTTTTGAGTATTGCGGCAATGGCCATGTGCCGCCCCGCTATTTCGCCGGCAGGCGTGTGCCCCCGACTGTTGGCCGGCGGGACGGATCCCGTGGATGGATGGTGCACCTTGATGGTGTCGTGACGGACGGCCCTGACTTGCCTCTGTCAGCGGTATCAAGTTGGCGGAGGCCAGCAGTGCAGGCAGGGGCAAACGGCCCGAGCGACACTGCATGACCCGGATGCCGGCAGCCAGCAGGCGGCCCAGCATCTGCTGGCCGATGTTGCGCACCATCACCTGGTCGACGCCATGTTCGGCCAGCGTCGCCAGCAGCGCCTGTTTGCCGCCGCATCCGGCCGTGGCCGCCGGATTGGCCAGAGTGGCCAGTACGGCTCCATCAGGGCCCAGGATTTGCAACTGTTCGGCACGGCTGAAATGGCCGGCCAGCAAGCCCTGGCTCAGCATGATGGCACTGTTGCCGGGGGTTGTTTCATGGTTCATCACGATCTTCTCCACTGATTTCGTGGCCGGGTTCGGCAGGCTGCATCATCAGCGCCTTGCCCAGGCTCAGACATTCCACCACCTTGTAACGACCTTTTTTCAGGATATTGGCCAGGGTCTGGCGGGAGACGCCCATCACCTGCGCGGCCTCCTGCTGCTGCATTCCCTGCAGGTCGACCAGTCGCAGGGCCTCGAATTCATCGGCCGCCAGGGCGACTTGCTCCAGCTGGTGCATGGGGCGGCCATTGGGTTTGAAGCAGCTGTTGGCGGGGCGGCCACAGATCTGGCGGGCAATCTTGGGTCTTGGCATGGTGGCTCCTAATTGGCATATGCCATTTATACGCCTGTAATTAGCATATGCCAATTATTTTGTCGGATTGCGTCATGGATGACGTCGCTGCGAAGAGGGAAGAGAGATGCATGAAGAGGGAGAAACAACACGGGCCCAAACCGAAGTTTGGGCCCGTGGGGGCATGTCGAGATTTTCGCCGCTTGCTTACGCGGCTTCAGATTGGCGAGTCACCCCGGTGGCTTCATTGCCATTGGCGAAACGGTCGGCCCACAGGGCGATGACGCCATCGCCGGTCACGTTGCAGGCGGTACCGAAGCTGTCTTGCGCCAGGTAGAGGGCGATCATCAGGGCGACGGAGGCCTCACTAAAGCCGAGCATGGAGGTGAGCAGGCCCAGAGCCGACATCACGGCCCCCCCTGGTGCGCCCGGTGCGGCGATCATGATCACCCCCAGCATCATGATGAAAGGCAGCATGGTGCCATAGCCCGGGATCGCCAGATGCTCGGAGAGGAACATCACGGCGGTGGCGCAGGTCACCAGGGTGATGGTGGAGCCGCTCAGGTGAATGGTGGCGCACAGAGGCACGGTGAAGTTGGCGATCCCCTCGCTCACCCCGTTGTTCTTGCTTGAGCGCAGGGCGACCGGGATGGTGGCCGCGCTGGACATGGTGCCCAGGGCTGTGAAGTAGGCGGGCAGCATGTTCTTGATGAGGGTGAGCGGTGAGCGGCCAAGGGCCAGACCGGTACCGATGAAGAGTACGGAGAGCCAGATCCAGTGCATCAGGATGGCCATCACCAGCACCACGCCAAAGGTCTTCAGGGTGGCGAACACAGTGCCGACTACGGTCATTTCGGCGAAAACACCGGCGATGTAGATGGGCAGCAGCGGGATGATCACTTTGGCCAGCAGGCGGTCGATGATGTCTCGGCCCTGATCGACTACTTTACGCAGGTCGGTGGCCTGGGTCGCACTGATACCGATGCCGAACACAAAGGCGGCGACTAGAGCGGACATCACCCCGAAAAATGGCGGGATCTCCAGATTGAGGTAGGAGGCGAGCTCGGTAGCGGTTTCTGCCGTAGGCTCGGCGGCGCTGGTCAGCTGCGGGATCAGGTGGCTGGCCACGGTGAAGGCGAACAGACCCGCGAGTATGGTAGAGCCGTAGGAGAGGGCAACCGTCTTGCCCAGCAGCTTGCCGGAGTTTTTCGGCAGGCTGGCGATGCCGCTCATGATGAAGAAAAGGATGATGAGCGGGATGGTGAAGGTGATCAGCTGGCCTATGACTGTCTTGGCCGTGAACAGCACGCGCGCCACCCACTCAGGGGCGTAAAGACCGAGCAAGAGGCCGGCAAGGATGCCAGCAATGAGTTTGAGGACAAGTTTCATAATAAAATCCGCCTGAATATGTATTGTCTGGTTTGTTATTTAATTTCTATATTAATCGTGTTTTTTTAACATTAAATCCGTGCTATGTCTGCCTATTTCGTTAAATCTCCGAGTTAAATATTGTCAATCACCACAAACACCGAGTGGAACCCTTTGGACTCAGTTGCCGGAAATATGTGATGAATTAATTCGTTAGGGAATGGGTTGCGGGATCCGCTGCAGGTAGAGAAGGGTTTGCGGTTGCCCTATAGCAGAGGGGGGCTGACAGTGAGTCGGTACTAATGGCAGGCTTGTTTGCTCGATAACCAGCTGAATCCTGTCTCTTGCTTGGGTCATATCATCTTGTGGCAAACGGATGCACAGCAGAGCCCCCGGTTTGAGCAGGCTTGCCAATCGCTGCAATTGGGTGGTAAGGGTGGAAACATGGTGGCCAAACTGGCCACTGATCCAGATGCCGTCATAGGGCAGCACTGAATGTATCTGCTCGATATGACAGACGCGTACCGCTTGTCCGGTTTGTTGCGAGGCGAGCTTGGCTTGTACCAGTCTGGGCTCGCAGGCGGTCACCACATGGCCCAGTTGGCGAAAATGCGCCAGATCTTCGCCGCTGCCGCAATTGGCGTTGAGCAGGTGAGCCTGTTTGGGCAGGGCGGCGAGAAAGTGGGCGCACACCGTCTGCACTTGGGCAGAGTGTGGCGCCGACAAGGGGCTGACGGGGTGTGACACTGAGGGACCTCCAACAAAGGGGGGCATACTCTAGCAAACTTGGCTGTGACCAGCCAAAGGTTGTGGCGTCAGGGGAAGGTTATGGGCGGGTGCTGGCCGGGCCGTCAACCAGCTGCAACATGGCGAAGATACTGTCGAGCAGGAAGTCCGCTTCCTTTATAAGGTCAATTCTGGCCGGAAAGTGCAGCCAGTTGACTATGTAGCCATCCAGGGTGCAGTGCACCAGGGTGGCGGCCCGCTTCAGATCCAGGGTCGCCGGCAATTGCCCCTTGCGGATGGCATTGGTGAGGGCCGTCTCCAGATCCTGGAAGAAGTTGCCCGACTCGCTGCGGATGTGTTCGCGCAAAGAGAGCGTCTCGCCATCGAGCGATTCCAGATTGAACAGTATGGTGAACATCTGCTGGTGAGCCGGATCCGTGGTGATACGGACAAGGACCCCTTTGAGAAAAGTTCGCAGTTTACCCAGGGGATCGGGCTCCTGCTCGGAGATGCAGGCATCAAGTTGGTGGGAGAGCGGCTCGCACAACTCCTTCCACAGTGAGAAGAAAAGCTCTTCCTTGTTCTTGAAGTGCCAGTAGATGGCACCGCGAGTCAGCCCGGCGGCCTTGGCGATATCGGTCAGGCTGGTTCTGGCCAATCCCTGGGCACAGAAGAGCGCCAGTGCGGTCTTCATGATATGGCAACGGGTCTGCTGCGCCTCTTCTTTGGTTCGTCTGGCCATGGGGTGATGCACCTCGATATAAGCAAAAAGTCACTTACATACATTTATGAATGTATGTATATTGCCTCATCTTCCGATTTTTTTCCAACGGGGCCGTCTGGCCCTGCCTGTTCATTGACTGGCTGAGATTAAGGTGTTTCATGCATAAACATATTCTTGCTCGTTCGGTGGGCCTTGCCTTGCTGGCAACGGGCCTGCTGGCAGGTTGTGGTGACAAGGACGGGATGCCGCAAGGGCAGGGGGGCATGCCTCCGGCTGCGGTCGATGTCGTCACGCTGCAAAGCGGGCCGCTGCAACTGACCACAGAATTGACCGGCCGCAGCGCAGCACTGCGCATCGCCGAAGTTCGCCCCCAGGTGAGCGGTATCCTGCTCAAGCGTCTCTTTACCGAAGGAAGCGACGTGAAGGCGGGCGATCTGCTTTATCAGATCGATCCGGCCATCTACCAGGCGGAAGTCGCCAGCGCCAAGGCCAATCTGGCCAAGGCCGAGGCCAATGAGCGCAGCGCCCGCCTCAAGGCCAAACGTTATCAGGAGCTGCTCAAGGTCAAGTCCATCAGCCGTCAGGATTATGATGACGCCGATGCCAGCTGGAAGCAGGCCCAAGCCGAAATCATGGCGAGCAAGGCAGCCCTGCGCACCGCCGAGATCAATCTGGGCTACACCCGGATCACGGCGCCCATCAGCGGCCGCATCGGCAAGTCCGCAGTGACCGAAGGGGCCCTGGTGACTGCCCAGCAGGCCAGTGCACTCACCACCATTCAGCAGCTCGACCCCATGTATGTGGACGTGCGCCAGTCCACCGCCGATCTGCTGCGCCTCAAGCGGCTGGTGGCCGAGGGCAAGTTGACTCAGGACGAGCAGAAGGGAGCCAGGGTGAACTTCCAGCTGGAGGATGGCTCCAGTTACGGGGAAGCAGGTTCACTGCAATTCTCCGATGTGACCGTGGACGAGAGCACCGGTATGGTGACTCTGAGGGTCATAGTGCCCAATCCTCACCAGTTGCTGTTGCCAGGCATGTTCATGCGCGCCACCTTGCAGGAGGGTGAGCGGGCCCAGGGGCTGCTGGTGCCTCAGACTGCCGTCAGCCGTACACCCAATGGCGGCGCGACCGTGCTGGTGGTAACAGCCGACAACAAGGTCGAGCTGCGCAATGTCCAGCTGAGCCGGGTCGTCGGCAGCAACTGGGTGGTGGAGTCCGGCCTCAAATCAGGTGAGAAGGTGATCGTCGCCGGTCTGCAGAAAGTGCGTCCGGGTGCCGAGGTCAACCCGACTGAGCAGGCGGCCACTGTGTCTGCCGCCCAGACTCCGGCCAACAAGTAGGATGGAGTAGTCACTTCATGGCTCGATTTTTTATAGACAGACCCATTTTTGCCTGGGTGATTGCGCTGGTGATCATGTTGGCGGGCAGCCTGGCCATCATCAAGTTGCCGGTGGCCCAGTACCCGAGCATAGCGCCACCGGCGGTGAGCATTTCCGCCAGCTACCCCGGCGCTTCCGCCAAAACGGTGGAAGATTCGGTGACCCAGATCATCGAACAGAACATGACGGGGCTGGATCACCTGCTCTACATGTCCTCCCAGTCTGACTCCGCTGGCCGGGTGTCGGTGACCCTGACGTTCCAGCCGGGTACCGATCCCGATATTGCCCAGGTGCAGGTGCAAAACAAGCTGCAACAGGCGATGTCACTGTTGCCACAAGAGGTGCAGCAGCAGGGGATCCGGGTCCAGAAGACCTCCAGCAGCTTCCTGATGGTGGCGGCGTTCATCTCCAGCGATGGCAGCATGAACAACGACGATCTGGCGGATTATGTGGTCTCCAACATCAAGGAGCCCCTGAGCCGTCTGGACGGTGTGGGCGAGATCACCCTGTTCGGCAGCCAATACTCCATGCGAGTCTGGCTCGACCCGCACAAGCTCAACCGGGTACAGATGACCCCGGGGGACGTGCAGGCCGCCATCAAGGCGCAAAACGCCCAGGTGGCCTTTGGCCAGCTGGGGGGCACCCCTGCGGTCAAGGATCAGCAGTTCACCGCTACCATCATGGGGCAGACCCGTCTCTCTACCCCAGAGCAGTTCAACAACATTCTGCTGCGGGTGAATCAGGATGGCTCCAAAGTTCGACTCAAGGACGTGGCCCGTGTCGAGTTGGCGGGTGAGAGCTATGATGCCGACGCACTCTACAACGGTCAGCCGACCGCCGCCATCGCCATCAAGCTGGCGACTGGTGCCAACGCGCTGGATACCGCTGAGAAGGTGCAGGCCAAACTGGATGAGCTCTCCGAGTACTTCCCGGCCAATATGGAGATCGTCTATCCCTACGACACCACGCCGTTTGTGAAGATCTCCATCGAGGAGGTGGTGCAGACCCTGATCGAAGCGATCATCCTGGTATTCTGCGTCATGTATCTGTTCCTGCAGAACTTCCGCGCCACCCTGATCCCGACTATCGCCGTGCCCGTGGTACTGCTCGGTACCTTCGGCGTGATGGCAGCCTTCGGTTTCTCCATCAACACCCTGACCATGTTCGGCATGGTGCTGGCCATCGGCCTCTTGGTGGATGACGCCATCGTGGTGGTGGAGAACGTGGAACGCCTGATGAGCGAGGAGGATCTCTCCCCGCTTGAGGCGACCCGCAAGTCGATGGATCAGATCACCGGCGCCCTGGTGGGGATTGCTCTGGTGCTGTCGGCGGTGTTCGTGCCCATGGCCTTCTTCGGCGGGTCGACCGGTGCCATCTATCGCCAGTTCTCGCTCACCATCGTTTCGGCCATGGTGCTCTCGGTGCTGGTGGCCCTGATCCTGACGCCAGCTCTGTGTGCCACCCTGCTCAAACCGCTGAAACATGGCGAGTTTGCGGCCCAGCGCGGCTTCTTCGGCTGGTTCAACCGGGCCTTTGATGCCAGTGCCAGCCGCTATCAGAACGGGGTACGCAAGGTGATCAAGCAGGGGGTACGCTACAGCCTCATCTATGGCGCCATGCTGGTGGTGCTGGGTGTGCTGTTTATGCGGATGCCCACTTCCTTCCTGCCGGAGGAGGATCAGGGGGTCGTCATGTCCATGGTGCAACTGCCGGTCGGTGCGACCAAGCAGCGTACTGAGGTGGTGTTGGCCCAGATGCGCGATTATTTCCTCGAGAACGAGAAGGACAATGTGGAGTCGGTGCTGACGGTAGCGGGCTTCAGCTTCGCCGGTAGCGGTCAGAATGCGGGCATGGCCTTTATCAAGCTCAAGGACTGGAGCGAGCGGGAGAGCCCGGATCGCAGCGCCAATGCCATCATTGGCCGCGCCATGGGGTATCTGTTCAGCATCAAGGAGGCGCAGGTCTTCGCCTTCAACCTGCCGTCGATCCCGGAACTCGGAACGGCCACCGGTTTTGACTTCTATCTTCAGGATCGTGCGGGACTGGGCCACGACAAGCTGATGGCGGCGCGTAACCAACTACTCGGCATGGCGGCGCAGGATCCGAATCTGGTGCGGGTGCGACCGAACGGGATGGAAGATACCCCCCAGCTCGATATCAAGCTCGACTATGAGAAGGCATTGGCGCAGGGGCTCTCCATTTCAGATATCAACAGCGCCCTGTCGACGGCCTGGGGCTCATCTTATGTGAACGACTTCGTGGATCGCGGTCGGATCAAGAAGGTCTACATGCAGGCGGATGCCCCCTTCAGGATGAATCCGGAAGATCTCAAGCTGTGGTATGTGCGCAACAACGCCGGCCAGATGGTGCCTTTCTCCGCTTTTGCCACGACGGAGTGGAGCTTTGGTTCGCCGCGCCTCGAGCGTTACAACGGTGTGCCAGCCATGGAGATCGTCGGTGAAGCCGCGCCCGGCAAGAGTACCGGTGATGCCATGGCGGCTATCGAGCAGATGGTGAAACAGCTGCCAGAAGGGGTGGGTATCGAGTGGACCGGGCTCTCCTTCCAGGAGCGCCAGGCCGGCTCACAGGCTCCCGCGCTCTATGCTATTTCCCTGCTGGTGGTGTTCCTCTGTCTCGCGGCCTTGTACGAGAGCTGGAGCATTCCGTTCTCGGTGATGCTGGTGGTGCCGCTCGGCGTACTGGGCGCCATTCTGGCAGCGACCCTGCGCGGGCTGGAGAATGACGTTTACTTCCAGGTAGGGCTGCTTGCCACCATAGGTTTGTCGGCCAAGAACGCGATCCTGATCGTCGAGTTCGCCAAGGAACTTTATGACAAGGGGATGGGGCTTGGTGAGGCGGTGGTGGAGGCTGCACGTCTGCGTCTGCGCCCCATCTTGATGACATCCCTTGCCTTCATCCTCGGCGTATTGCCGCTAGTGATCAGTACCGGTGCCGGCGCCAGCAGCCGTAACGCCATCGGTACCGGCGTGATGGGGGGGATGATCAGTGCTACCGTCCTGGCCATCTTCTTCGTGCCGCTGTTCTTCGTGCTGGTGATGCGCTACTTCACCAAACATTCTTCAAAAGAGGCGCGTTTGGCTGCGGTGGGTGAGACGAAACATGACTGATGGATGCTAGTTGGTTTGAACTGACAGGTGGCTAATAAATCGCCACTTCTGTCAGATTTAATTGGTCTCTAAACAGGGCAGCCTCAGGGTTGCCCTGTTTTTTGCTCTGATTAAGGTATCAATTGGTTATCAATAGCAGTTGTTTGTGGCATGTGCGTCAAGTTTGTTCAACTGAAAATGTTCTCTATCGAATCTTTATTGAAAACCCTCATAGTGAGTAGTTTTTACTGTTCAGTTTGGTCTGAAACGGGATAGAATCCGGACTCCAATCGGGCTGAGACTGTTGGGGATATCAAATTCCTCATGAGAATCCTCTTGCACATACTCGAGGGGGGGGGGGAGCGTACCGACAGTCAGGACAACAAGAGATGCTGGAGGACACGATGACCAACAGCAGACACAATCTGGTTAAAAGCAGCAAGCTGGGGGCTGTAACTCAGGGGCGGTAGCCATAACTTTTTGTAACAAATGCAATGAAATGAGTTGCTGGCGAGTATCCCCTGCTGTGGATATATCAATCCAAGATTGAGTGTTTATTACGCCGCATGGATAGCTTCGGTTTGATTCAGTCCGCTTTTTTCGTCCAATTCCTCGCAAGAGATACCACATCTATGAAAATTCTCGTCACCGGTGGCGCAGGCTTTATCGGCTCTGCGGTTGTGCGTCATATAATTGGCCACACACAGGATTCAGTTGTTAACCTTGATAAACTCACCTATGCCGGCAATCTGGAATCCTTGGTCAGCGTCTCCGAAAGTGAGCGGTATGCGTTTGAGCAAGTAGATATTTGCAATCGTGGTGAACTGGACAGGGTTTTTTCTGAACATCAACCGGATGCGGTGATGCATCTTGCCGCCGAGAGCCATGTCGATCGTTCCATCACTGGTCCTGCCGATTTTATTGAAACCAATATCGTCGGTACCTATATGCTGCTGGAAGCAGCCCGGACTTACTGGAATGGTCTGGACGACACACGCAAGAGTGCGTTTCGTTTTCACCATATCTCCACTGATGAGGTGTATGGCGATCTGCCTCACCCGGATGAAGTCAGTGGCGATGAGCCGCTGCCACTTTTTACCGAAATGACCCCGTATGCCCCCAGCAGCCCCTATTCTGCCTCCAAGGCCTCCAGTGACCATCTGGTGCGAGCCTGGCGCCGTACCTACGGCCTGCCGACCATTGTCACCAACTGCTCCAACAACTACGGTCCTTACCACTTCCCTGAGAAGCTGATCCCGCTGGTGATCCTCAATGCGCTGGATGGCAAGCCGCTGCCGGTTTATGGCAAGGGCGACCAGATCCGCGATTGGCTCTATGTTGAGGATCATGCGCGTGCACTTTACAAGGTGGTGACCACGGGCTTGGTTGGGGAGACCTACAACATCGGCGGCCACAACGAGAAACAGAACCTGGACGTCGTTCATACCATCTGCGATCTGCTCGACGAGATGGTGCCTCTGTCTGCCTCGGAGGGCCGAGGTGAGGGAAGAAGCTACCGCGATCAAATCACCTATGTGACGGATCGCCCTGGTCATGATCGCCGTTATGCCATCGATGCCAGCAAGATGAGCGCAGAACTGAGTTGGCAGCCAGAGGAGACTTTTGAGTCAGGCATTCGCAAAACCGTGCAGTGGTACCTGGATAACCAGCAGTGGGTCAACAACGTCAAGAGCGGTGCTTATCAATCCTGGATTGAGCAAAACTACGGGGAGCGTGCCTGATGCATATCCTGTTGTTCGGCAAGAATGGCCAGGTAGGCTGGGAGTTGCAGCGCTCACTCGCCCCGTTGGGCCGAGTCACCGCCGTCGACTTCGACTCCACCGATTATTGCGGCGATTTCAGCAATCCGGCAGGGGTGGCCGAAACTGTACGTCTGGTCAAGCCGGATGTGATTGTGAATGCTGCGGCCCATACCGCCGTCGACAAGGCGGAAAGCGAGCGGGAATTCGCCGAGCTGCTCAACGCGACCAGCGTAGCTGCGATAGCCAAAGAAGCCGAGGCGTTGGGAGCCTGGTTGGTCCACTACTCTACCGATTACGTCTTCGATGGCAGTGGCGAGCGCCCCTGGGTGGAAACTGATGCGACCGCCCCGCTCAACGTCTACGGTGAAACCAAGCTGGCAGGGGAACAGGGGGCTGCTCTCTGCGCTCGTCACCTGATCTTCCGCACCAGTTGGGTCTACGCCGCCCGTGGCGCCAACTTTGCCAAGACCATGCTGCGTCTTGGCAAAGAGCGTAGCGAGATGTCGGTTATCAATGACCAGTTCGGTGCTCCCACCGGTTCCGAGTTGCTGGCCGATTGCACCGCCCATGCGATCCGCGTGGCGCAGAGCAAACCCGAGGTTGCCGGGCTGTACCATCTGATTGCCTCTGGTACCACCACCTGGTTTGACTATGCCCAACTGGTGTTTGCCAAAGCCAGAGAGGCCGGAGTTGAACTGGCGGTTACGCAACTCAATGCGGTGCCGACCAGTGCCTTCCCGACCCCGGCCAAACGCCCCCATAACTCCCGCCTTGATACCAGCAAATTCCAGCGCACCTTCGATCTGGTGCTGCCGGAGTGGACGGTCGGTGTGGAGCGGATGTTGACCGAGATCTTGGGCAAGTAAATTACTGGCCAAGGATGTAGTGACTGCCTCCCTGGCTGGCAGGGATAAAACAGAAAGGTGTGGCCGCAAGCCACCCTTTTCTTTTGCAATTTAAAAATAAGAAACAAGCATCATGACCAAACGTAAAGGCATTATTCTGGCCGGTGGTTCAGGTACTCGCCTCTATCCGGTTACCATGGCGGTGAGCAAGCAGCTGCTGCCCATCTATGACAAGCCGATGATCTACTATCCGCTCAGTACCCTGATGCTGGCAGGTATTCGCGATATTTTGATCATTAGCACCCCGCAAGATACCCCCCGTTTTGAGCAACTGCTGGGTGATGGCAGTCAGTGGGGCCTGAATCTTCAATACAAGGTGCAGCCAAGCCCGGACGGGTTGGCACAAGCCTTTATTCTGGGTGAAGAATTTATTGGTTCGGACCCCTGTGCGCTGGTGTTGGGCGACAACATTTTCTACGGCCACGACCTGCAGAAACAGCTGGAAGCCGCCGCAGCCAAAGAGAGCGGCGCTACTGTATTTGCCTACCACGTGCATGACCCTGAGCGTTATGGGGTGGTGGAATTTGATAAAGAGGGCACCGCTATTTCACTGGAAGAGAAGCCACTGGAGCCTAAGAGCAACTATGCGGTCACAGGCCTCTATTTCTACGACAACAGTGTGGTGGAGATTGCCAAGAGTCTGAAGCCATCGCCCCGTGGTGAGCTGGAAATCACCGATGTGAACCGTATCTACCTGGAACAAGGAAATTTATCGGTTGCGATGATGGGCCGTGGTTATGCTTGGCTTGATACCGGTACCCATGAAAGCATGATTGAAGCGAGCAACTTTATTCAGACCATCGAGACGCGCCAGGGGTTGAAGGTGGCCTGCCCAGAAGAGATTGCCTATCGCCAGAAATTTATCAATGCTGACCAAGTTCGTGAACTTGCTGCACCGCTGGCAAAGAATGCGTATGGGCAATATTTGTTCAGAATGGTTGCCAAAGCCTGATGTGATATGGGGGAGGGAATATGCTCCTCCCCATAAAAATTGAATTTCATATGGATAGACAGATGAACATAATCAAGACAGCAATTCCTGATGTACTGATATTTGAGCCAAAAGTATTTGGTGATGAGCGTGGTTTTTTCTTTGAGAGCTTCAACCACAAGTTGTTTGAAGAGGCAGTAGGATATCCGGTTACCTTTGTGCAGGATAATCACTCCAAATCCTCGAAAGGGGTACTGCGTGGCTTACACTACCAGCTACAACCACATGCTCAGGGAAAGCTGGTGCGGTGTGTTGCTGGTGAAGTGTTCGATGTGGCGGTCGATATCCGCAAAAGCTCACCGACTTTCGGGCAATGGGTAGGAGTTCACCTTTCAGGGGAAAACAAGCGGCAGTTGTGGATCCCGGAAGGATTTGCTCATGGGTTTGTAACTCTGAGCGAGAGTGCAGAGTTTCTGTATAAGACAACCAGTTATTATTCACCGCAGAGTGAAGGCTCAATTCGGTGGGATGATCCGCAAGTAGCAATTGAGTGGCCTTTTGAAGGCGAGGTCAGTTTATCTAAGAAAGACCAAGAAGCGGTATATTTTAGTTCAGCACTTATGTTCAATTAATACTCTTGATGTCAATAAGATAAAGCAAGCCATGTGAGTTTATATTATGTGAATACGGGGTGGCGATTGATAAAAACACTCTTGCCAATATAAAAGTTGGAATGAATGACGAACTCAAATAACAATCGGCGTATTTTTAAGAATACACTGTTCCTTTATTTTAGAATGCTGTTAACCCTCGGAGTGACGCTATACACCTCGCGAGTGGTCCTCAACAATTTGGGGATAGAGGATTTTGGCATTTATAACGTAGTCGGTGGGGTTGTAACCATGATGGCGTTTTTAAGTGGTGCAATGTCTTCTGCCTCTCAACGCTTTTTGGCGTTTGAATTGGGGAAAAATAACCTTGAGCAGTTAGCCAAGGTGTTTAAGATGAGCTTGAACATTCATTGGTTGATTATGCTCATTGTTATTTTGGTGGCGCAAACTTTGGGGTTGTGGTTTATCAATACTGAATTGGTGATCCCGCCAGACCGCTTAGCTGCCGCTAATTGGGTTTTTCAGTGCGCCTTATTCTCATTTAGCTGTACTGTGTTGGGAGTACCCTATAACGCAGCGATTATCGCTCATGAGAAGATGAGTGCGTTTGCTTATATTAGCATTGTCGATGTATTGCTTAAATTAATCGTGGTTACCCTATTAGCTGCATACGATGGAGACAAGCTGCAACTATATGCGTTGTTGCTGGCCGCGGTGAGTCTGTTGACCTTGATTTGTTATTATGCCTATGCCCGCTGGCAGTTCACGGTAACTAGATTCAGTTGGTATTGGAATACCAGTTTATTTAAAACCTTGTTTAGTTATACCGGTTGGAATTTATTTGGTAATGTAGCAGCGGTAGCAACTAACCAAGGAATTAACATTTTACTGAATCTATTTTTTGGTGCAACGGTCAATGCAGCGAGAGCAATTGCTTTCCAAGTTAACAGTGCTGTTACCGGTTTTGTAAGTAGCTTACAGATGTCAATTAATCCTCAGATCATCAAGTCATATGCTACTGACAACCATGATTATATGTTGCAACTGGTCTTTTCTGGGGCTAGATATTGTTTCTTTTTATTATATTTCTTGTCTGTTCCATTTTTGTTACAGGTGGAGACAATATTAAACATCTGGCTAGGTGTGTTACCTGATTATTCAGCTATGTTTTGTCGTTTAGTTATAATTGATTCATTAATTATCTCATTATCTGGTACATTAATGACTGCATTTCAAGCGACCGGAAGAATAAAATCATACCAGATGGTCGTCGGAGGGTTAATACTGTGTAACTTACCTTTGTCATACCTCTTCTTAAGCTTGGGGTATAATGCACAAGTGACAATGTGGATCAGCATCATAATATCTCTTGTGGCCTTGTTTGTTCGTGTTTTTTTACTGTCCAGAGTCTTTCCTGGGGTGTTGGCTAAGTTTAAGGGTTTATTTTATAAAGTCATAACAGTTTTCGGGTTCTCCTTGTCTTTAGCAAATATGATTCCAGCCATGTATGAAAATGTCATTATAAACTTTGCCGTTAGCTGTATATTACATTGGCTTGTGATTGTTTTATGTATACTCACAATAGGCATTGATGGCCAAGAACGAAAATTTGTTTTTAATAAGATTAAAAACATTCTAAATTAATTAGGTGGGTGAATGAATGAATAGCAATGCTATGATAAAAGCTGTGGTCGAAAATGATATGTGTATCGGTTGTGGTATGTGTGCGACACAATGTAAGACCGGCGCTATTAGAATGAAGATGAATGACTTCGGTTTTTATAATGCAAATGTTAATGATTTGCAAGAGGTAGATGAAAATGCTATCAAAGTTTGCCCATTCAATCCTAAGCCAGATGACAAAGTTAAAACGGAAAATGAAATTTCCGAATTGTTTTTAACCCAAGCTAATAATCAGCATAATAAAATAGGTCGTTATATTAGTACCTATGCAGGTTATTCAGTCGAGCATCGTATAAACTCGTCCTCTGGTGGTATTGCCACTTACACGTTAACAGAATTAATGCGCCGTGGTGAAGTTCAGCATGTAATTTCCGTCAAAACTGGGCAAGCGACAGAGCATTACCAATATGCTATTATCAGTTCAATTTCTGAGTTATTTGATTCTGCCAAGACAAAATATTATCCAGTTACTCTCGCTGATGCGCTGAAGGACATAGGGAAATTAAATGGTAAGGTTGCTATTGTTGGGGTCGCCTGCTTCATTAAAGCCATTCGTCTTGCGCAATTTTACGATCCTGTTTTTAATGATAAAGTTGGTTTTATCATAGGTATTATTTGTGGGGGAGTTAAAAGTGCTTTCTTTGCGGAATATTTAGCCAGTAAAGCTGGTGTTTCAGTAAAGGACTTTAGTAAGCCTGAATTTAGAATTAAAGACCATCACAGTACCGCTTCAGATTATGCATATGGTTGTTTAGATGGAAATAACAACCAACACACTATTAAAATGCGTGATGTTGGCGATATGTGGGGTACTGGATTATTTAAAGCTAACGCTTGTGATTTCTGTGATGATGTGACAACAGAGCTAGCCGATTTATCTGTTGGTGATGCTTGGTTAGAGCCCTATATACAAGATGGTCGTGGACATAATGTACTCGTAACGCGTTCATTACTAGCGGATGATATCATTAAATCTGGCATGTTCGATGGTGCTTTAGTGATAGAAGTGTTGGCTGAAAGTACATTTTTAGCTTCACAGCAAGGTAGTTATAATCATCGACATGATGGCTTGTCGTATAGAATAAAACATGGTAGAACTGATGAAGGTGCCATACCACCCAAAAGATTTAATAAAAATCTAGCATCCCCATTGTTGATGTTAATTCAATCTTTGCGGATGAACTCTCGCAGAAAGAGTCTAGATATCTGGAAAAAAGAGAGATTGGCATCAGTTTTTGATGCTAGAATGAAAAAACACTTGTTTATTTTAAGGCTTCTCACAAAGTTAAATCATTATCTGCGGGCTATAAGACAAAGAATTAATAGGGTTGTAAATTTTTAATTTTATTTTTATAGCTATAATTTTAAGCAAAAAATAGTGTGAGGCTTAAGTGTTGAATAATAAAGTTGGACTGTTAAATTTCCACTACTCAGATCATAACTACGGTGCTGTATTGCAAGCTGCCGCATTGGCCGATGTCGTGACGCAACTTGGCTATAACGCAGAGCATATTAATTTCATACCTGCAAAAATTGAGCAGAAAAAAACACCGCGCCAACAATTGGTTGCTGTGCTAGCGGTGTTAGGGATTAAGTCACTTCTCAAGCGTCTATTGGGTAAAAAGGTCTACATAAAGCCTCAAGTTATCGGAAGTGAAGTATTTGAACAATTTCGCACAACCTGGATTCCCCGCAGCGCTCAAACGTACAGCGCAGCAACCCAGCTAAATGCGATTGGTTCGACCTACGCTGCTGTAGTGGTTGGTAGTGATCAGGTATGGCGACCGAATATGTTTGTAAACAAGCATCAGGATCTTGACGCCTACTTTTTGTCATTCTTACCTGATTCTATCACTCGTGTCTCTTATGCTGCCAGCTTTGGTGTTGATAAATGGGAAGAAACAAGTGACTCTATACTGAGTGACCGTGTTCGTAAGGCGATGACCAAGTTCAATGCGATCTCGGTTCGTGAGCAAACTGGAGTAGCTATTTGCCGTGATCATTTTGGTGTGACTGCTCAACACGTGCTTGATCCTACGCTATTAAACGGCGTAGAGTTTTTTGAGCGGGTAATAGTAAAGGCTGGTGTTAGCAAGCAAAATGAAAATGTGGTTTATTACAAACTAGATGTTGATACCACATTCATTCGCGCTATCAAACTTATCGGGGATATTTTGCAAGCACCGACCGAAGATATCTACTACCAAATGAGTGAGGTAGGTTATCGTTTTATCCCTGTCGCTGACTGGTTAGCTAAAATTCGTGACAGTAAGTTTGTCGTCACCGATTCGTTTCACTGTGTATGCTTGGCTATTTTATTCAATAAAGAATTCATTTGCTTTGCCAATAAAGAGCGAGGTCTCGCTCGTTTGCAAAGTCTGCTGTTAAGTTTAGGGATTGAAGGGCGTTTGTGTGATGAGCAACAATCACTTCCTTCATTCTTTGCCGGGTGTCAACCCATCAATTATCACAACGTTAACACCAGACTCGCCGAACTGCGTAGTGGTTCACTGGCATTTTTGAAAGATGCACTTTACTTTCACCAAGGTCATTAATTTTGACATGCATAATTTTTTAAAAAGTTAGCGCTTTAAACTAAAAGTAGGGTCTGTAAAAAATTATGAATTCAGTATCTCCCACGCTACCAGTACTCGTTATGACACGTAACGATGGCCATTTCTTAAAACAATGTGTTGAGTCAATAATTAATACAGTGACCATTCCTGTTACTATTTATATCATTGATAATAATTCCGATTCCGTTGAACAACATTCAATATTAAATGATTTGGCGGTAAAGTATAGCAACGTAAGATTAGTTTTTAATAAAACTAATCTTTGGGTTATTGGGCTTAATACCACGATAAATAAGATAAAACTAGAGCATAAAAGTGACTTTTTTTTTCTAACTGATGCTGATATTGATTTTAGCCACTGTACTGCTAAGCCATGCTGGTTGTCATACTTAGTTGAGCAGTTAGAGAGGAATATATCTATAGGGAAGTTGGGGCTCTCATTATCTTGGGATTATTTGGAGGGTAAATCAGAGTTAAACGCAATTCTCAAACAAGAGAAGAGCCTCTATTCAGAGAAACACAAAATAAATGACCTCTATGTATCTTTCGTTGATACTACAGCTACTTTATTTCGTAATGATTGGTCAATTGATCCTTCATCTGGTCTTTACCCAGATCATATGCGTTATTTACGGCCTGAGTTATACTCATGTCGGACATCAAGAGATGTTACGGTAGAGCATCTTGGCTGGCATCTTTATATTAATACCGAGAAAATGACTACTCAACATATCAACTCTAAGATAAAGTGTTTTACTTTAGTTGGTGGGGATGTAAAAAAAGAAATTTTAAAATTAGGTGATAGACGATACCGGATTTTTTATAAAGCATTATCAAAAACAATTAGGAGGATGTGGTATATTAGACGGTATTATTTTTTGTTTCGATATATATTTAAAAAAGGAATTATTCATTTTGATGGACAGGGCTATGTTGCTAGATATGCTAGAGACATAAGTGATATTGGTGTAGAATGATATACTATACATTATGGTTAGCATCTTTTGTTACGGCAGCATTTATTCCCTCTAGAATAGTTAGAGTCTTCCTAATTATTTCGTTGGCACTTATATATTGGGCGTTAATATCATTTCGAAGTGAAGGTGTTGATGCTGACTATAGTCAATATCTGGATTATATAAGAGATGTAACTCAGTATAATGAAAGTAGCAGAGGGGGATATCTCTTCGATGTGCTTGCAAAGTTCATCTATTATTCTGGGTTTCCTGTTACTTTGATTTTCTCCATATATGCGCTATCAGTTCCGATAAAAATATATCTGTTTTCAAAGTTCCCTTCTTATGGTCCTGCCATTTTTATTGGTTATGTTGGTTTTTTTATATACCTTCATGATTTTACACAGATAAGAGCTGGTCTGGCTATTGCGCTTGGCTATTGGGCATTGTATTTAAGATTTGTAGCTATTAATAAGTTCTGGGTGCTTCTTGCTGGGGCATCAGTATTGGTTCATCCCTCTCTGATATTCTTATTTGCATTTGTTCTTATTAGTTCCTATATCCCAGTATATGTGCTTTTTATCACAATGATTTTATCTATTATCATTGCATTATTCGATCTATTAAGCCCTGTGATTGATAAGGTTATCTATATTGTTAGTAATGAAGACTTGACTCTATACTATCGTCTTGCATTGAGTGGGCAGGAGATGAAGCCATTTGGATTATTTCCATTGATATGTTTGGGATTAACCATGCTAATCTGTTTTATACTCCCCAAATACCATCAGGTCGATAAATTAACCGTTTTGTTTATTAAGATGTTGTTGATGTCTCAAATATCATGGTATTTATTCTACATTATCCCAGTATTTTCAGGAAGAATTAGCCAGTTGTTTCTTTTCTCAATTATATTCTTGTTGCCAATTTTATCAAAAGTAATATTTAAGGTCTATGTATTAATTCCCGCTGCGTTTAGTTTATTGGGTTTTGCTGCATTTATGTATGCAGGGGGGCTTTTAAAGGATTATAATTTTTAAAGGCGATGAGCTTTATGAATCTTAAAATAGTTGTTGTTATCTTCAATATAGAGATGAAGAATAGTCCAACTCTGTTATCTTTAGTCAAGCAGAATGCATATGGTTATTCTCCTGCAGAGTTGATAATTTATGATAATTCTTTCGTGTCAGTTCATGATTATAAAGTTATTAATGAACTAAAGGAGGGGTTTGTAGTTTCTTATAAGCATACGCCAGAGAATCTTACGTTGAGAGAAATATATAACCTTGAAATTAAAAAGATAAGAGAAAATGATTATGTATTGTTTCTTGACGATGACACAAACTTACCCACCAATTATCTGATGGCGTCATACTCATACATAAAAAGTCATCCTGAAGTAAATTTATTCTCCCCATTAATATATGTCCATGATAAGTTATACAGCCCGCATAGAAGTTATTCCTATGTTAATATGCCATTAACCAATGTGGTTGTTGGGGTTGTTAGCACAAAGAACAGGTCGGTGATAAATAGTGGCATGATTGTGGCGGGGAGGTTTTTTATAGAATCAGGTTTTATATATCCTGATTTCGTTGATTTCTATGGTACGGATAAAGTTTTTTTTGATCATTATGCATCTTTAAATAAAAGCTACTGCATAATGGATGTACATGTAAATCATGATGTGAGTAACCATCCTCAAAATAGTAGTGTTGAGGATTATTCCAGAGTGTTAAATAGAGTGAATGCTTTTTGGATAAAATATCTATCCCATCAGAATAAATCAGTTTTTTTATATAAATTATTTATGCTTATTTATGCTCTTAAGGTTTCTCTTAAACGAAGAAACGTTATTTTTTTGAAATCTGCTATTACATTAGGCTGTGCAAATGAAAAATGAAAAATATCGTATATTCCCATTTTATTTCCCCCAGTTTTATCCAACTCCTGAAAATAATAAATGGTGGGGTGATGGCTTTACCGACTGGGAACTAGTAAAGGTTGCTAAAGCTGTTGATTCAGAGCAGATTCAGCCACGATTACCAATAAATGGTTTTTATGACCAGTCTTCTCCAGACGTAATTAAGTCTCAGGCGAGGTTGGCTAAGCAGTACGGAATATCAGGGTTTAATTTTTATCATTACTGGTTTGATGGAAAGGTTTTGTTAGATGCGCCAATTAATAACCTTTATGATGATAAAACCATTGAACTGGAGTACTTTTTCACTTGGGCTAATGAAACTTGGACTAGGCAATGGATTGGTAAGCCAAATGATATACTTATTAAGCAGGAGCATGAACCTGATGAAAAAATATGGGATAGTCATTACGAATACTTGCGTAAGTTCTTCCTAGACTCGCGATATGTAAAAATAGATAACAAGCCGATGTTTTGTATATATAGAGCTGAACTCATTAAAAAATTAGATAAATGGGTTGAGTTCATAAATGTAAGAGCAAAGATGGATGGTTTTTCTGGTATTCATCTTGTTGCGTTCCGCTCATATGAAATTTCAGATGCTGTAAACATATATAAATATTTTGACATGATCGTTAATTTTCAGCCTCGATTCTCTATTAATACACGACTAAAAAACCCACCTGTTTATATAAAAACTTTAGAGCGGATTTTAAGGCGATTTCCAGAGAGCCTACAATTAAAGTTGGTTGGTTTACATAATAAGAAGTCATACAAGAGATTCAAATACGAGGATTATATTTATGCAATGAAAGATGATACCATTACTATTAATGATAAACCAATATACCCTGTAGTGTTTCCCGACTGGGATAATGCTCCTCGTTACAAAGAGAGGGCAACCTTTTTTTCAGGTGTATCCTTGGAGCTTTTTAAAAAAGCATTGGAAATTGCGAGAGAAAAGGTTACTTCGCATGAGCACCAATTCATTTTTATTAATGCATGGAATGAGTGGTCGGAAAGCGCATACCTAGAACCAGATGTTAAATATGGTTATCAGAAATTAGAGATCATTAGTGAAATGTTCAATGATAAAGAAAGTAAATAACTATGCATAAAGTAGCAGTTTTGTTGGCCGCTTATAATGGTGAAAAATGGATTGAGGAACAACTAGCTACTATCCTAGGGCAAAAGAATGTCTTGCTTGATATATATATAAGTATAGATGAGTCTTCAGATAGAACAGTTGATATTTGCAATACTTACGCTATGAAAAATAATAATATAATTGTGTTGCCACATGGTTTTAAATTTGGTGGTGCGGGTAAAAATTTCTTTAGATTAATAATGGATACCGATCTGAAAAGCTATGACTATATTGCTTTTAGCGATCAAGATGATAATTGGCCAGAAAACAAACTGGCCATAGCTATTGAGAAACTACAGCAATATGATTGTTATTCTGCCAATGTTACTGCATTTTGGGAGGATGGGCGTGAGGCTTTTATTGACAAAGCCCAATTGCAGCGGGAATGGGACTTCTTATTCGAAGCTGCCGGCCCAGGTTGCACTTATGTGTTTAAACGTGAAGTGGCTATCCAGTTTAAAAAATGGTTAGTCGAACGCTATGAGCAAGTTGGTGAAGATATCGCGTTGCACGACTGGTTGCTTTACGCGTTTGCTCGTAGCCAGGGTTATAGCTGGTTTATCGATCCCAATCCAATGATGTTGTATCGACAACATGCTAATAATCAGGTCGGAACAAATAACAGCTTTGGGGCGGCCATAAAGCGGCTGAATATGATAACAAGTAAGTGGTATCGTAATCAATGTACCAATATTGCTGAGCATCTGGCGTTGCATCATTTGCCTATTGTTAAGTATGGATTAAATAAAGGGTATGTTGGGAACTTATATTTGCTTTTTCATATCAATAAACTAAGACGTAGGCTGCGTGATCGAGTTGCACTGTCTATTGCCTTATTGTTTAATCTGTTTTGAATGATAGAGATCACTAATGATTCTACTAACAGGTGCCACCGGGTTTGTGGGCAATGCAGTGTTAAAACAGCTAATACAGCAACCAGAAGTGGCAATCCGTACTTATGGTCGCCGCTTACCAGTTGGGGTAAACGCTGACCGTGTTGCCAATGCCCGCAATGTTGGCATTCAATCAGCCAAGGGCAAGTATATTGCTTTTCTGGATAGTGATGATCTCTGGGAATCAAACAAACTGGAAAAACAGATATCTTTGCTGGAGCAAGGGTATGCTGTGGTGTGTGGCAATTACTCTACTTTTCTCTCTGATGACATTGATCGCCCTGTGGCAGTGCGAGTCAGTCCGATGGAATTCAGCTACAAGGATATGCTGAACAGCAACCGGATCGGAAATCTGACGGGAATATATAACCGCGAACTGCTTGGCACATTTTACCAAGAGCGCTGTGGGCATGAAGATTACCTGATGTGGCTTGCAATAATGAAGGTTGCCAAAAAGGCTGCCTGCGTTCAAGACATCGTTGCTCGTTATAGATTGAGTTCAAACTCATTATCTGCAAATAAATTGACCGCAGCAAAATGGCAGTGGCATATCTATCGGCACAAGTTGTTGTTAAGTTTGCCAGATAGTTTGTATCATTGGCTCAGCTATGTCGTCATCGCGTTGAAAAAACGAATTCGCGAGTAGAATTAGAAAGTTATGTATTTATTTGACCTTTATTTCGATCTCTGGGGGTAACTTTGTCCTTTCAACGCCGTCACTCACGCTGGTATGAACGTGTGTTATTCAGCCCTCCTGCCTTGTTCATCTTCGGGGCCTTGCTTGCGGTTTGCCTGCCTGCCATTGAGCGATGGGGCCTGGAATTTTGGCATCACCTCGATGCCGTCCGGATCAATACCCTGAGCGGTGCCTTTGTGGCGTTTCTGCTGACCGGGATTGTGCTGCATCGCTTCCTGCGCTATCCGGGCGCAAGTCCCGTGGCCTACATGATCCCCACGGTGACCACCCTCTATGGTGCTCTGGTCGGTATTCTCTTCTTCCTGCGCCTGCCTTACAGCCGTCAGGTATTGTTCGAGTCGTATCTGGTTGCCTTGCTTTGCTGCTGGCTCGCCTACTTCATCGGCCGCCGTTACCGGACCCCCAAATATGCCTTGCTGCCCTTTGGGGACTATCAGGCCCTGACCCGGCACGCGTGTGTGCAGTGGCGTCTGCTGGACAAACCCGATCTCGGGGCCGTGCGTTATGACGCCGTGGTGGCAGATCTTCGGGATGAGAAGCTGGCGGGTGAGTGGGAGCGTTTCCTGGCGCGCTGCGCCCTGTCTCACATTCCCGTCTATCACATCAAGCAGATCAGCGAGACCCTGACCGGGCGCGTGAAGATTGATCATCTGCACGAGAACCAGCTTGGTTCCCTCTTGCCGTCCCCCGTTTATGCCTTCATCAAGCGGGGAATGGACATCCTGGCCGCGTTGATCGCGATCCCGCTGTTCTCCCCCTTGATGCTGGTGACGGCCATCCTCATCAAGCTGGAGAGCCCGGGTCCCGTGATGTTCCTGCAAAACCGGGTGGGGAAGGGCAACAAGGATTTTTGCATCTACAAGTTCCGCAGCATGTGCAAGGATTCGGAGAAGGCCGGTGCCCAGTTTGCCCAGGATGGCGACATGCGCGTCACCCGGGTGGGCAAGGTGATCCGCAAGCTGCGCATCGACGAGCTGCCGCAGTTCTTCAACGTCCTCAAGGGGGACATGAGCCTGATTGGGCCGAGGCCGGAGCAGCGCACCTTCGTCGATCAGTTCGAGCGGGAGATCCCCTTCTATATGTATCGTCATATCGTGCGCCCCGGTATCAGCGGCTGGGCTCAGGTGGTGCACGGTTATGCCGCCGATGCCGATGATACACGCATCAAGATCGAACACGATTTCTACTACATCAAGCACTTCTCCCTCTGGCTGGATGTCCTGATCGTGTTTAAAACAATTAAGACCATTTTGACCGGGTTTGGTGCTCGTTAAATGAGTCAACTCTTGCTAGGTGCGGGCCAATTGGCCTGCGCTTTGCTTTCTGCCTCTCACCTGGCCAATCATCCCTTTATTTCTCTGCCAAGAGAGTGTTATCCAGGGGACAATGACGCTTTGATGCAAGCATCAATGTTGCGTTATCGCTCTGCCGTCATTCTCAACGCCGCCGCATACACGGATGTGGCGGGCGCCGAGCTCGTACCCGCGCAGGCGATGCGGGTCAATTGCGATGGCGTCGCGCGGTTGGCTGCATTGGCCAGGCAGCATGATGCCTTGCTGGTGCATTTCTCGACCGATTATGTGTTTGATGGCACGGGTGAGCGCCCCTGGCGCGAATCGGATCAGCCGGCACCGTTGAATGCCTATGGCCAGAGTAAATGGGCGGGGGAGCAGGCCATAATCGCCAGTGGTTGCCGTTATCTGATCATTCGCACCAGCTGGTTGCATAGCCCATGGCGCACCAATTTCCTCAAGACCATGTTGCAGCTCGCGCACTCTCGCGATGAGTTGCAGGTGGTGTGCGATCAAGTCGGTGCCCCTACCTCGGCGATGATGTTGGCAGAGGTTACGCTGCAGGCTATCGATAGGGTCTTGACTGAGCCACAGCTGGAGGGCCTCTATCATGTAGCTGCATCCGGGGCCGTCAGTTGGTTCGACTATGCTCGTTGCATTTTTAGCGAGGCGTATGCGTCAGGTCTGATAGACAAGGTGCCACGGCTTAAGCCTATTACCAGTCGGGATTATGCTGGTGTGGTCAACCGTCCCCTTAATTCTCGGCTCGATACACAGCTGTTTCAGCAACACTTTGGTGTGCGCTTGCCGGATTGGCGAGAGGGTGTCACATCAACGTTGCAGTCATTATTGGAGGAGCAATAATGACGCATCTATTGTGTGATTTCCCTTCTCGTAAAGGTGTTATTTTGGCTGGCGGAACGGCGACACGTCTTTATCCAGCTACGCTGGCCGTAAGCAAACAATTGTTGCCTGTCTATGATAAGCCGATGATCTATTACCCCTTGTCGGTGCTGATGTTGGCCGGGATCCGCGAGATTTTGATTATCAGTACGCCCGCCGATCTGCCTCGCTTTCGCCAGTTGTTGGGGGATGGCAGTCAATGGGGGTTAATGTTCTCTTATGCCGAGCAGCAGGTATCGGCGGGGGTGGCGCAGGCACTGCTGATTGCCGAGCCCTTTTTAGCAGGGGCGCCCGTCAGCTTGATCTTGGGTGACAACTTGTTTTATGGCGCCGAGTTGCCTGCGCAGTTACGTCAGGCGATGATGGATGATCAAGGGGCCAGGGTGTTTGCCTATCGGGTCGACGATCCGGCTCGTTATGGGGTATTAACGCTCGATGAACAGGGCAAGGCCTTGGCGATCACCGAGAAGCCTGCTCATCCCGCCAGCCATTATGCGGTGACCGGCCTCTATTTCTTTGATGAGCATGCTGTCGAGTTTGCCAAGCAGTTAACCCCTTCGGCCCGAGGAGAGCTGGAGATCACCGACATCAATCGTCGTTATTTGGCGCAGGGGCAACTGCAAGTGACCTTTTTAGGCCGGGGTTGTGCATGGCTAGACACGGGCACTCCGGATAGCCTGCAAGAGGCTGGGCAGTTTATTCAGACGCTGGAAAAACGGCAGGGGTTAAAAGTGGCCTGTCCTGAAGAGATCGCCTGGCGTCAGGGCTGGATCAATGATGAGCAGTTGCTTGAGTTAGCCGTATCATTAGCGAAAAGTAGTTATGGGCATTATCTGCTCCGTTTACTTACCCCTCACTTTGGCATTACTTATGTAAATAATTAATCTGTACTTTTTTAGTATGGCAAAAATAGCGATGAGAATGATGCAATGAAATTTCGTGCAAAAAATTTAGCCGAGGTCATAGTTTTGACTCCAGAAACATTCTCTGATCATCGTGGTGATTTTCGGGAATGTTTTCGTCAAGAAGAGTTTGAACATCACTGCGGCCGTTATTTATTTGTACAGGATAACTTGAGCCATTCTATAGGGGGAACCTTAAGAGGCCTGCATTATCAACGTTCACGCCCACAAGGCAAGTTGATACAAGTGATAAGTGGCAGCATTTTTGATGTCGCCGTTGATATACGCCCTACATCTCCCACTTATGGTCATTGGGTTAGCCATATATTAAATTCAGAATTGGGAGAGTTGATGTGGATCCCTCCTGGATTTGCTCATGGTTTCTATGTGATGAGTGAGAGTGCGGATGTGTTTTATAAGTGCACCGATTATTATCAGCCGGGTGATGAGGCCTGTATTCGTTGGGATAGCCCCGAGCTTGCAATAAATTGGCCGCTGTCTACCCAGATACCATTGGTTTTATCTGATAAAGATCGTCTGGCCCCCAATTTTGTAGGTCTCACATAAGTGTCACTTAGTTATACCACCTGTCTTTACACGTTTTAACCTTTACAATCAAGCGAGAAGAGATGAACGAAAAAACGTCTGTTATTCCGAACCAGTGGGTGCAAGCACCTGCATCAGATGAGATCGATCTGCGAGAGATTATATTGGCACTGTGGCGCCAAAAGGTATTGATTATATCGGTTACCCTGTTGTTTGCTATTGCTGGTATTGGCTATGCCATGACCGCGCGTCAGGTTTGGACTAGTCAAGCATTGATTAGTGAACCATCTATCGAGCAGGTGAATGCATTTCAGTTGCGTATGGATCAACTGAAAAATAGTTTGCCTGCTGATTCTTCCGTAGATATGGATTTCTCTACTTTACAGCGCCCAGCGCTCTATCAGAGCTTTGTCGCGGCCTTTAACAGTATGAATAACAAGCGTACTTTTTTAACTGAGCAGGGAATTTTTTCAGAGGAACTAAAAAAGGCTGGAGTGACAGACCGTCGTGGTGAGCGAGCATTGATGAGTAAGTTGGGGGAGGCGATTGTGGCCAAGCCTTTTGATAAGGCCAGTACTGATATTACCCTCAGCTTTTCGGCTGAGACAGCTGAGCTGGCACAGCAACGTTTGGTGAAATACATCGAGTTTGTTCAAAATAAGCAGATTTTAGATAAAAATGCGGAACTAAGAAGCCTTTGGCAAAACCGAATCAAGGCACTGACATCTCAGTATGAAAGCATCAAAACTGATACCCTGCAAGCTCGTCAGGATGATATTCGCCGAACTCAATATAGCTTGCGCATAAGCCAAGCCGCTGGGGTGGAAAAACCCCTGGAACGAACGAATAGTGACGACATATTCAACATCGATCTTGGTAGCAAAGGTCTGGCTGAAAAGTTGAAAATTCTGGAGGAAATAAAAAATCCTGAAGTATTGAATGAAGATTTGGGTAAAATCCGTCTGCAGCTCAATGGGTTGAAGGCGTTGCAATTAACGAATGTTTCTTTTGACTCTTTCAAGATGATCGACTCACCAGAAGAACCATATACTCGTGACAAGCCCAAGCGCCCACTTATTGTTGTGTTGGCAACCTTGCTTGGGGGAATGTTAGGTGTTGCGATCGTTCTTGTGCGTCGTGCATTTCGTAGACCAGAAGCGGCATAATGTTAGTGGTTGATTGAGGTGAGGGGGCAATTAGCCCCCTCTCTTTTTGTTGGCGCCTTTTAAGTCCTCTGTATTGAGCTGGCCTAAGGAGTTGGGCTGTGAAGTTAACGAAAGTTACGACGGTTTTATGTGCACTGTATTGGCTGCTGGGTATGCATTTTTTTATGCACAATCCCGGTGGTGCTGGACTCTATCTGCCCTTTAATGCATGGGGATGGATTTTTGCCAGCCTGATGATCGGAATAGGGTTGTGGCAGGTGACTCTGCGTCAACGTATCACTTTTTCTCCATTGCAGGTTGCACTATGGTTTGGGGCCTTACTGCTGTTGTTGCCCATGGCTTATCCGGGATTTGAGCTGAAAGATTATGCCATTCCCCGTTTGCTGGGATTATTTGCTGGCCTGCTGTTTCTATTTGGCTTTTACCAGTGGAGATTGACGCGCCAGCTGCGTGATAGCTTGCTCTATCTCATATTGATCGCGATAGCGATAGAGGCGCTGCTTGGGCTTGTTCAGTTTTATCTGCTGATTCCCGGAAACTGGATTGGGTATGACGCCAAGGTAAATCGTCCCTACGGTATTTTCCAGCAACCTAATGTGATGGCCAGTTTTATGGCAACGGGGATGGCTCTGGCGATCTGGTTGGAGTTACGAAGTGATGACTCACGAGTACTGATGGGTTTGCGTTATGGTGTCATATTCTCAACTGTATTGCTGTTGGTGGTGTTGCAATCTCGAGTAGGCCAGTTGGGTGGATTTTTGGCGCTGCTTATGTTGCTGCCACAACTTAGGCAACAACGAAAAATTAGACTCATATTAGGCCTTGTGTTCTTAGGCATTATTTTAGGCCTTTTATCCCAGTATTTGATGGCAGGCGTAAAGCGTGGGTTGGAGATCTACCAGTCTGGCGGAATGCGCTCTATTTACTGGCCCTACGCATTGAAGCTGGTGAGTGAACAACTTTGGACAGGATGGGGCTACGGTAGCTTCGAATCCGTTTTTCTCCATCATTATATGGCCGATAAAGCAGTGAATCCGGCCATGGTACAAATTGAGTACAACCTGGATCATCCCCACAATGAATTCTTGTATTGGGCTGTGGAGGGAGGACTCGCTCCTATGCTCGGTATGCTGATAATGGGGGGAGCGTTGTTATGGCGTCTTTCGTGTGCACCGGGGAAAAATGCCATGGCCATGCTGGCTCTGGTGACTCCTATTTTGCTTCATTCCCAGACTGAATACCCCTTTTACCATGCCATCGTATTGTGGTGGTTGCTATTGACGCTTGTCTATTTAATTGATGTTGAAGTGGAAGAGGTGAATATAGCAACCAGAAGCCAAACAACTTGGTGGGAGTGGGCTTATCGGCCCTGGTTCTTGCTGCGTTTTGTGGCGATTACCATCCCTTTATTGATTGTTCCCTTTATGCTAACAGCTCTGCATACCGCCTGGGTGGTGACCAAGTATGAAAGAGGGGGCTATAAGGAACCGACTCTGCTGCTGGATATCGTCAATCCCATGGCGTGGTTGACTCGGGTCGAATTTGATGTCAATTCGGTGCGGTTGATGGTGGGTCTGCAAACCAATAACAAGGCTGAACTGGAGGCCTATCTGGAGTGGGGGCAGGCTTTTGTACAACATACGCCACGGGCCAATATTTACGCCAACATGGTGGTTGCCCTTAATGCCCTCGGGCGTACGGTTGAAGCAAACACCATGCGTCGGGAAGCTCTGCAACTCTATCCTGATGATCCTCTGCTCACAAAATCAGCGGCCAAGTCGGTGATCACCGGCGTTGATCAGCCTGCTGAAAGTGATGCCAGGGCTAAATAAAGTAATTGTTGAGCTACCAAAGCCTGCTTCTGTCAAGAGCAGGCTTTTTTTGTTGTCGTGCTTGAGGGACGGTTGCCATATTCTTCTGGTCGGGCTGGCTGTGTCGGGTAATGATGCTTGATGCCTGCCATTAATCGCAAAGGTTACCCCAAAAGGAGTGGGTGAGTATTCAACGGATTGATTTTAATCGGTTATTGCCAGGGTTTCATTTGGTTGCTATATATTGAGGCTCAGCCTCGCATTAGCGGCATGCAAATCAGAGATAAGCAAAACACAGGTGTTTAATATGCTGGTGATGTTAAAAAGGAGCTGTGTTATCTAGGGCGAATGATTGCCTGGCATCTGTTGTTACATTGCTTCAGCGCCCCTGTGGCTATGCTGAATGGAGTATTAATGGGGTATGTAATAGTGTGCTTTGCGATGAATCCGATGGTCATTTCTGATTGACGCCGAACTTTTTCTTTCTATGGTTTTGTTATCAATCGTGGTTGCTGTCGATAGACTATGGTAAAAATGGACTCTAATACAGAAAAACTGTATGTCGTTATGAATTGTCCATGCTATTCTGAAACTGTTATCCCTGTGATCGATTTTTTGTGAGGAAATAATGAACGAGTTTCTGAAAGTTCTGCTGAACATTCGCAGTCTGCGTGCCGCTATTCGTGAGCTGCCATTTGAGCAGCTGCTGGAAGCTAAAGAGAAGTTTGATCTGGTTTATCAAGAGCGCGCCGACTCTGTTGAGCAGGAGCGTGCCGAGCAGGAAGAGCGCCAGCGCAAACTGAATGAATTCACCGAAATGCTGCAGCAAGCAGGTATTGATCCCCGTGAATTGCTGGCTACTGCGGCTGCTCCGGCTGCTACTGGTACCACCAAGAGCAAGCGTGCTCCGCGTCCGGCCAAATACAAGTATGTAGAAGATGGCCAGGAAAAAACCTGGACTGGCCAGGGCCGTATGCCTAAAGCCATTGCAGCTGAAGTTGCACTGGGCAAAGATCTGAGCGAGTTTCTGATCTAATTCGTTGTGCCAAGCAATCTGATAATGCCGCCTTTGAGCGGCATTATTTTTGTGCGTTATTAATGTTAACCGATGTCTCTATTCGTTATTTGATTCTCTCTTGACTCCTCTGCATTCCTTTTCTTTCGGCTTTTCCTCCCCAGGATAAATATCTGTGTCGTGATTAATTTCATGATGCGTTCCGGTATCGGCGAACCATGTAGTTTTGCAGGAGACAAAAGAGGCTGTACATTCGTAGCCATTAGCGCTTGCGTCTATTGCACGTTATCTCTGACTTTTTTGATGGGGTTTGGTAGAAGAAAAAAGGATGGGATGTTGAAGAACCGGCACACTCGCCAAGGATAATGAGTAATGTGCGGGGGAGTGGCAATAATAAGGCCCCGATCTGGCAACAACGCGGGGCCTTATGTTTATTGGGCGAGTGGGGCGTCTGTGCCCCCAATGGCCTGGTAAATTCTGGTCATCACGTTGAGTAGCTCTTTTTGTTGGGCGAGCAGGCTCTGTTCTGCCTCCCACAAGCGATTCTGCTCATCCAGCCAGGTCTGCACACCGGTGGCGCCCGCCTCGAAGCGCGCCCTGGCCAGCCGTTCAGACTCGTTGGCATAACCCAGCTGTTCCTGGAGATAGGCGAGTCGTTGCTGGCCATGATGGCGGGCCGCCAGATTGTCTTCGACTTCGACCAGCGCCGTATAGAGCTGTTTGCGAAACTCGGTCTCGGCGATCTGGTAATCAAGCGCTGAGCTGTCGATGGCGAGCCGGGTGCGGTTGTACTCAAGGAAGGGAAGAGCCAGGCTTGCCCCCAGCGTCCCGACCGGATTTTGCAGCACCTGAGCCAGCCTGTCCGACGCCGTGCTGGCGTTGCCGGTCAGGGTCAGCGACGGGTAGAAGCTGGCGCGGATCTCATCCCCCTTAGCGAGGGTCTTGCGCAGTCGCAGCTCCGCCGCTCTCACATCCGGGCGACGGGCCAGCAGATCGGCGGGAATGCCGACAGCCAGTTCGGGGATAGGCTGAAGTGCAAGGCGGGTGGGGGCATACGCCAAGGGGCCGCTGTTACGCCCCAAGAGCAGCCTCAGGGCGTTGCTGGCCTGCTCTTGCTGGGTTTTCAGCGACGCCAATTCGGCGCGCTTGCCTGCAACCTGTTGACGAGTCTGGGCCAGATCGAGCCGGGTTATGGCGCCGGCGCGGTATTTGGCCTCGGTCAACCGTTCGGTGCGCACCAGGTTGGCCAGTTGCTGCTCGCCAAGGGCGATAGCCGAGCCGAGATAACCCAGTTGCCAGTATTGTTCCAGCGTCTTGCCAATCAGCATCAGACGGGTGCTGGCCAGATCCTGTTCGCTGGCGGCCGCCTCCCAGCTTGCCTGATCCCGCACCGATGCCAGCTTGCCCCACAGGTCTACCTCATAACTGAGGCCGAGAGCGGGCCCCAGTGTGCTGCTGGAACTCCCCGTCTTCAGGTTCTTGTTAGCGCTGGCATCAAGGCTGCCAGTGACCGAGGGGGTGAGGTTGGTATCTGCCTGCTCTGCGCCAAGCTGCGCGTTTTTGAGCTTGAGTGCGGCGACGTGCATATCCGGATTGGCGGCCAGCACGGCCTCGACCAGGCGGTCGAGCTGAGGGTCATGGAATCCCTGCCACCAGGCCCCTGATTGTGCCAACTGCTGGGTGTCATACGCCTGTTGCCACTGGGGCGCGATAGCCAGCTCGGGTCTTTGATAGCTGCTGTGCTGGCTGCAGCCGCCGAGGGCCACGCAGAGGGCCAACCAGGATAATTTGTACATTGTTATTCCCTCGCCAGTGCGACCACGGGGTCGAGCCGCGCCGCATTGCGCGCCGGCAGATAACCGAACAGGATCCCGATGAGTGACGAGCAGCCGAAGGCCATCAGGATGGAGAAGAGCGAAAACTGCATCTGTATGGTGTCGACCAGCAGGGAGAAGACCACACCAATGCCGAGCGCGAGCGCGACGCCGAAGATGCCCCCCAGTAGGCTGACCATCACGGCTTCGATCAGGAACTGCTGCAAGATGTCCGATTGACGTGCCCCCACGGCCATGCGAATGCCGATCTCGCGGGTGCGTTCCACCACGGAGACCAGCATGATGTTCATTACCCCCACACCGCCGACGATCAGCGAGATCACGGCGATGGCCGAGACCATCAGGGTCATGGTGGCCGTGGTTTTCTCCACCGACTTGATGATGCTGTCGCTGCTGAAGGTGAAGAAATCCTTCACTCCGTGGCGCTTGGTGATCAGCTCGATCATCGCCTGTTCGGCCAGCGCCGGCTGGATGCCATCCTTGACCCGTATGGTGATCTGGCTGAAGTGGCGCTGGGAGATGAGGCGGCTCATCACGGCGCTATAGGGGAGCCAGACATTGACCGACTGGCTGCTGGGGCCAAAGCCGGTCTCCTGGGTGACGACCCCAATGATGCGTACCGGCAGGGTGCCGACCAGTACCACCTTGCCGATGGGATCATCCTTGCCGAGCAGGCTTGGAATGCTCTTCTGGTCGACCACGGCCACCGCCGAACGCTGTTGTATGTCTCGCCACTCCAGTAAGCGACCACTTACCAATGTCATGCCCTTGACCTTGAAGTAGTCGTTGCCGACCCCGGTTACGTTGCCGCTGCTGGTCTTGTTGCGATAGCGAAGTTGTCCCGAGCTGATGATCTCCGGGCTGGCACCTGCCAGATAAGGTTGTCCCAGCAAGGCATCGAGATCCCCCTGATTGAGGGTCTGGATGCTGGCCATCTTTTCATCTCCCCACCCCTTGCCCGGGAAGATCTCTATGGTGTTGGTTCCCATCGCATTGATCTGCTCGATCACCTTGGTGCGGGCTCCCTGGCCGAGGGCCACCACGCTGACGACCGCCGCGATGCCGATGATGATGCCCAGCATGGTGAGAAAGGTGCGCATCCGGTGGGCCAGCATGGCATGCAGGGCCATCCGGCCAGCTTCCCGATAGCGATCCCAGTCAAGGCTGGCTCCTCCCTGACTGGCAACGGGGAGGGGGATGGTCGATGGGGAAGCCTGTTCGCGCTGACCACTGTCCTGCTGAATGCAGCCATCCTTGAGGGTGATGATGCGATCCGCATGGTTGGCGACCCCCATGTCGTGGGTGACCAGTATGATGGTGTGGCCCAGGGCATGAAGCTCCTTGAGGATGGCCATCACCTCCTTGCCGCTCTGGCTGTCCAGCGCACCGGTCGGTTCATCGGCCAGGATCACCTCGCCACCATTGGCCAGCGCCCGGGCGATACTGACTCGCTGTTGCTGGCCGCCGGAGAGCTGTCCCGGGGTATGGTGGCGACGTTCGTCAAGACCCAGTCGCTCCAGCAGCTGCTTCGACCTGGCCTGACGAGCCTGACGTTCGGTGCCGGCATAGACGGCGGGGATCTCCACGTTGGCTGAGGCGTCCAGATGAGGCAGCAGGTGATAGCGCTGAAAGATAAAACCGAAGTGATGGCAGCGCAGGCGCGCCAGTGCCAGGGCATCCAGGGTCGCCGTGTCCTGGCCACGAAACAGGTACTGGCCGCTGCTGGGCCGATCGAGACAGCCAAGCAGATTCATCAGGGTCGACTTGCCGGAGCCGGAGGCCCCGACGATGGCGATCATCTCGCCAGCCTGAATGGTCAAGTCGAGGGGATGGAGCACGGTAACTTCCTGCTCGCCGCTCTGGTAACGGCGCTCGACCCCTTTTAGCTGGATCAGGGGCGGCTGGTTCAGCGGCTCGCTCATAACATCATGCCTTCTTCTTTGTCCGCTATGGGCGCGCCGTGGTTGAGCTGCACTTCGTCCTGCTCCGTCAGCCCGCTCACCACCTCGATGCGGATCTCGTCCTTCATCCCGGTCTTGATGCGGCGAGTCTCACCGGGAGCGCCGTCCCTGACCAGGGTTACCTCATATTCGTTGTTAGCCACCTGCTTGCCGAGCGCAGTCTGCGGCAGAGTGAGTACCTGCTTGCGTTCGCCGAGCACTATGGTCACCTGGGTGGTCATGGCCACGCGCAGAGCATGGTCCGGGTTGGGCACATCAAACAGGGCGTAGTAGTAGACGGCGGCATTGCTGGTGGTACTGGTGGTGGTGACCTGTTCATTGATATTGGTGGGGGCCAGCTCCACGGCCCGCAGGGTGCCCTGATAGCGGGTGTCCGGATCGCCTATCAGGGTGAAATAGACCGGCATGCCCGCTTTCACCTTGGTAACGTCAGCTTCCGAGATCTGGGCCTTGACCGTCATGGTGTCGAGATTGGCCAGTTTCAGCAGGGTTGGCACCGTCTGGCTGGCGGCCAGGGTCTGACCCTGACGGGTGACTATGCTGATGACGGTGCCATCCATGGGGGCCAGGATCTTGGTGTAACCCAGCTCGGTCTGGGCCCGTTCCACCTTGATACGGGCACTGTCGATATTGGCCTGGCTGTTTTGCAACTCGGCGCGCGTGACGGCGAGTTGGGCTTCGGCACTCTCCAGATCGGCGCGAGAGCTGGCCTCCTGCCTGAACATCTCTACCTGACGGCGCCAGGCCAGCTCGTACTGTTTGAGCTGGGCTTGCTTGATCTTGAGTTGGGCGAGGTTGCTGGCGAGCTCGGCTTCGGCCGTTTTCAGATTGTTCTGGGCGATGAGAGGGTCAATCTCGGCCAGCAGATCCCCCTTGTTGATCTGAGCGCCGTCCTCGACGGCCAGGCGGGTCACCTGACCGGAAACCTGTGCCCCCACATCCACCTGCTCGATGGCCTGCAACACGCCGCTAGCCAGCACGGTTTGGCTAATGTCTTCCCGGGTGACTTTGGCGGTGAGCATCTCGGTGGCCGGTTGGCTTGGCCAGGCCAGCCAGCCGATGAGGGCCGCGACGAACAGGGTAGAGAGCGCCAGGGCTGTGCGCTTGGGACTTGGGGTCATGGATCACCTGACTGAAAACGGAATAAGAGAAGTGCCGCGAGTATCCTGCAGCAAAGCCTTGCCAATGAACAGTCAGAAATATGTAAGCAAAATTATGCGCTTATCTGTCAGTAAGCGAAGTAATTGGGAAGGGGACGCTGATAGACGGGGATTGAAAGAAAAAAGCCCCGCCATCAGGCAGGGCTCGGGACGCCTCAGGTTAAGGCTCAGGCCTTGGCCAGCAGCTCCATGACCCAGGGCAGGCCCTGCTTCTTGCGGCTGACGAAGCCTGGGTGGAAGCAAGATTCGGTGGGGACCTTGGGATGGGCGGTAAAGTGAATGCGGCTGGCGGCAGCGGTAAGGTCAGTCACCATCAACACGAAGAAGTCGAGCCCTTCGCTTGCCACGCGCGCGGCCATCTCCTGCTGCAGTGCCGGGAGATGCTCGGCCAGCTGCTGTTCACTGCCCACCTCGATCTGGCTCATGATGAAGCTGCAACCTTCGGCCTGGAACGCTTTCTCGTCCTGTTGCAGCAACTGGGCCGGAGTCAAGCCGCTCAAATCGGTCTTGGCTATCAGCAGTTGTTGGCCAAATTCGGCCAGAGAGACCTCGGCCAGCTCGGCCAGACGCTCGCAGGCGACCTTGTCCTGCTCTGTGGTGGTGGGGGAGGTGAGGCAGAGGGTGTCACTCATGATGGCACCCAGCATCAGGCAAGCCTGGCTGCGGGTCACCTGACCCTGTTGGCTCAGCAGCTCAAAGGCGATGGTGCAGGTGCAGCCCACGGCGCGGATCCAGGCATCCAGCGGCGACTGGGTGATCAGGGTGCCGAGGCGGTGGTGATCCACCAGGCCCAGTACGTTGGCCTGTGCCAGGGTCGCGGGGCCCTGTTCCAGATCACTGAAATCCACCAGCCAGACATCTTCACCGGCAAGATCCCGGGTCAGCAGTTCGGGTTCGGCAACGCCAGCCTGCTTCAGGATGAAACGGGTTTCGGTGCGCAGGTCGCCCAGGCGCCATGGGGTGGCTTGACGCCCCTGGGCTTTGAGCCAGTCGGCGATGACCAGGGCGCTGCAGATACTGTCGCTATCAGGATTCTTGTGACCAAAAACGTGGATCATAGACAAAGCCTCACAATGGGATACCCAAAAAGGGGGCGGGTACTATGCGAAATCCCGGAAATGAAGGCAACCTGAACCCCCTTGGATGTTGCTGCCTGCTTGGCCTTACTCGCACTTTCATTGATCTGGGTCGGTGATCCGGCGACTCAGGGTGTCCGTGAACAGGCACCATGACGCCCCTTGGCGCGGATTGTCATGGTGTAGGGAGGAGGAGAGCTGTGTCAGGCTCGCAACAACTCGCGCGCATTGGCCAGGGTAATGTCGGTGATCTGATCGCCCCCCAGCAGGCGGGCCAGTTCATTGAGGCGGGCCGGCTGATCGAGGGCACACATCTGGGTTTCGGTGGTTTTGCCATCGGTATGCTTGCTCACCACCATGTGCTGGTGGCCATTGCCCGCTACCTGGGGCAGGTGCGTGACCACCATCACCTGGGTCGACTCGCCGAGCTGGCGCAACAGGCGCCCCACCACGGCGGCGGTCGGGCCGCTGATCCCCACGTCTACCTCATCGAAGATCAGGGTAGGGGTGGAGACCTTGCGGGCGCTGATCACCACGATGGCGAGGCTGATGCGTGACAGCTCACCGCCGGAGGCCACCTTGCCGAGCGGCTGGATGGGCTGGCCCGGGTTGGTAGTGACCATGAACTCCACTCGATCGATCCCCAGAGGCGAGAGGCTGCTCTGGGCATCGGGGCGCACCTCGATGGCGAAACGGCCATCTGGCATCGCCAACTCGTGAATGCTGGTGGTGACCTGGGCGGCCAGCTCCTGTGCGTAGCGCTGACGGCTCTGGCTCAGGGCCTCGGCCGACTGCAGAAACGCCTGGCGGGCGGAGGCCAGTTCATCTTCCATTCCTTCGAGGCGCTCTTCATCAGAGTTGAGGCGGGCGAGATCGCAGGCCAGCTCCTGATGGTGCAGCGCCAGATCCGCCGGTTTGACATGATGCTTGCGGGCCAGGTTGATCGCTCTTGAGAGGCGGCTCTCCAGCTCGTTGAAGCGCTCGGGATCCAGCTCCAGCCGATCCAGATAGCTGCGCAGTTCGCTGTGGCTCTCCTGCACCTGGATGAGGGCATTGTTCAGCATCTCCAGCACCGGATTGAGGCGGCTGTCCATGCCGACCAGCCCTTCAGCCTTGTCGACGGCGACCTGCAGCAGGCCGGCGATGGTGGTGTCATCGTTGTCATAGAGCAGATCCAGGCAGAAGCCGCACTCCTGCATCAGCTCGGTGCCGTTGGCCAGACGCTGGTGCTCTTCCTCTATCTCTTCAAACTCCCCCGGTTGCAGAGCAAATTCATCGAGCTCTTGTACCTGGTATTCGATGAGCTGGCGGCGGGCCTCCCGCTGCTGCTGCTCGGCTTTCAATCGGTTGAGCTCGTTTTGCAGCTGGCGCCATTGCTGGTAATGCTGGCGCACCTCGTCGAGCAGCAGGTGATGGCCGGCGTAGCCATCCAGCAGGGCGAGCTGGTAGTCCGGCTTGAGCAGCAGCTGGTGGGCATGCTGGCCGTGCACGTTGACCAGCCGCTGGCCAAGGCTCTTGAGCTGGGTGAGGGGCACGGGCACCCCGTTGATGTAGCTGCGCGAGCGCCCCTCGGCGGAGATGACCCGGCGCACTATGCACTCCCCTTCGTTTTCCAGCTCGTTGGTGGCAAGCCAGGCGCGGGCGGCCGGGTTGCCATCGAGCTGGAAGCGGGCACTGACTTCGCTCTTGTCGCTCCCCGGACGCACCATGCTGGCCTCGGCCCGCTCGCCAAGGCACAGGCCGAGGGCGTCGATGGCGATGGATTTGCCGGCGCCGGTCTCGCCTGTGATGCAGGTCATGCCCGGTTGCAGATCGAGTTCGAGAAACTTGACGATGGCGAAGTTGTTGACGGTCAGCTGGGTCAGCATGGTCTCATCCTGTATGGGTCAACATTACTGTTTATGCATCCAGTATATACTGGTCTTATATACAGTAAAGAGGCGTTGCCATTTTTAACAGGACAGGCCACCAGACGGGTGGCCTGCGGGATTGCAGAAAGGTGAAGATTAGTGGAAGGCTGACATCAAATCTGGGTGGGCGGCGATCACCTCGTCCAGTGCCTGTTCCAGTCGGTGGCCGCTGGTAATGAGGGGATTCAGTACCAAGGCACGCCAAGCCGTATGGCGATTGCCGGTGATGGCGGCCTCGATGGTGAGCTGCTCGAACTCCTTCATTAACTGCAGCAGGCGCAAGGTGTCTTGCGGGAAGGGGGCCACATTAAGCGGAAGTGGACCCGACTTGGTGATGAGAGAGCTCACTTCCACGGCACACTCGTCCGGCAGGCCGTTGATAGCGCCGTTGTTGCGGATGTTGACGTGCATGATGATACGCTTGTCGTTGTGGATGGCACTCATCAGCTCACACGCGGCCTCCGAGTAATACTGGCCGCCGCGTCCTTCCAGCGCTTTGGGCTTCTCGGTGAGATCCGGGTTGCGATAGAGCTCGAACAGCTGCTGTTCGATGGTCTTGACCACCTCACCCCGGGTGCCTTCGCCGCTGGCCTCCCCGAGCTCCTGTTTGAGGATATCGTCGCTCATGTAGTAGTAGCGCAGATAGGCACAGGGGATCATGCCCAGATTGGCCAGCAGATCCTTGGGCCAGGCAAAGGGGGGGATATTGCGCGGTACCAGCGGATCGTGTCCTTGTGCGATCCGGGCAATCACCTCGCCGAGTTTGTTCTCGCCCTGATGCTGAATCTGGCGCACGAAGATGAAATGGTTGAGTCCGGCCACCTGCATGATGAATTCCTGCTCGTCATGACTCTCCAGCAGAGTGGCGACCCCTTTTTGCATGATCACTGGCACGTTGCACAGCCCAACCGTCTTTATCTTGCTGTGGCGCAATACGGCTTCGGTCACCATGCCCGACGGGTTGGTGAAGTTGAGCAGCCAGGCATCGGGGCAGAGGCGTTCCATGTCGGCGGCGATCTGCAGAGCGATGGGGATAGTCCGGCAGGCGTTGGCAAAGCCGCCCAGTCCGTTGGTTTCCTGGCCGATCAGACCGTATTTCAACGAAACCCGCTCATCGCTGATACGAGCTTCCAGACAGCCGGCGCGAAACTGGGAGCAGACGTAGTCGGCCCCGTACAGTGCCTCTTCCCGATCCAGCCGGGTTTCAACCCGTACTGCCAGCCCAGCCTTGGCCAGCATGCGGCGGGTGAGGGCTGCGATGATCTCCATTTTCTCGCGGCCATCGTCGATGTCGACTAGCCAGAGTTCGTGCAGCGGTAACTCGTGCTGACGCTGGATCAACCCTTCGATCAGCTCCGGGGTGTAGCTAGAGCCTGCACCGATGATCACAATCTTGAGTCCGTTTTTCATTGTCCACCTCATGAACAGGGATAGGGATGGACCCTATTAAAGGGGGAGCCTGGCGGGCGGACAAACGAAATAAGGGGCAGTATGGATTAGCCTGTTTAATGTATAAGGAGAAATGTCATACTGATGACCTGCGTCGCAACCAGCGTCATTACGAGGTTATCCATGCTGGTACAACAGAATACCCTGGCCCTGCTGCACACCTTCGAGAGCACGGCCCGTTACCTCAGTTTCACTCGTGCCGCCGAGGAGATGAACCTCACGCAGGGGGCCATCAGCCACCGCATTCGCCATCTAGAAGGGTTGTTGGGTTTTCGTCTGTTTATTCGCCTGACACGCAAGTTGGAGTTGACTGAAGAGGGGGCACGACTGCTGGCGACCCTGAGCCATTCTCTGCGCCAGATCAACGAAGAGATTGAAGATATCCGGGCTCAGGATCTGCGAGGGACGCTCCATGTCGGTGTTGCTCCGACGCTGGGGCTCAACTGGCTGATGCCAAGGCTACCCCGTTTCCAGCAGCGCTGGCCCGGGTTGAACGTGATGATGCGGGTTCGGGCCGGGGCGGTGGATTTCAACGAGGAGCGGGTGGATCTCGCCATCTACTACGGTGCGATCCGCTGCAGTGATCTGCACCGGGAGCTGTTGATGGAGGAGCGTCTGGTACCCGTCTGCTCCCCTGCCTATGCCGAGCGGCTGGGGTTGCTGCAGGAACCGGCACAGTTGACTGAGGCCTGTTTTATCCATGCCTCGGAATCGACCGATGTGCAGCAGCTCTTCTCGGAGTGGCGCCTCTGGAGCGATGGTTCTGGTATGACATTGCCCTACGATCAGTGTCACTACGGTTTCAATCACTACCAGATGGCTCTGCAGGCGGCGCAAGGTGGCATGGGGGTCGCTATGGGGAGGGAGGTACTGGTGCGCAACTTGCTGGAGCAGGGCGTGCTGGTGGCGGTAGGAGGCCCGGCGGTGGCTGCCGGGCGTAATTACGAGCTGATCTCTCCATTGGAGAACCGCGAGCGACCGCGCTTTCGTGCCTTTAGCGACTGGCTGCGTAGTGAAGTGGCGCTCAGCCAGTCAGCTCATGACCTTGCCCCTTAAAACAGCTTGCTGCCCCAGCCGAGCTTGTTGCGCAGTACGTGGAAGTAGCTGTAATCGAGAGGATGCACCAGATGCAGCTGGTGGTGGCTCTTCTTGATGAGGATCTCGTCCCCCGGGTGCACCGCCAGGGTGACCTGGCCGTCGCAGCTCACCTGCATGGCGTCATCCTGATTGTCGGGAGAGACCAGCAGGCGCACCTCGCTGTCGGCATCCAGTACGATGGGACGACTGCTCAGAGTATGCGGGAACATCGGCACCAGCGTGATTGCGTTGAGCTTGGGGGTGAGGATGGCGCCACCGGCTGAGAGTGAATAGGCGGTGGAACCGGTTGGAGTGGCCACTATGATGCCATCCGAGCGCTGGCTGTACATGAAGCTGCCGTCGATATAGACCTCGAACTCGATCATGTGGGCGATCTTGCCCGGGTGCAGCACCGCCTCGTTCACCGCCAGGTTGCTCGACTTGCGCTCCCCGTGGCGATAGACGGACGCCTCCAGCAGGAAGCGGTGCTCGCTCTTGTAGTGACCGGAGAGCACCTGCTCGAGGGGCAGCAGGTAATCCTGGGGGGAGAGATCGGTCAGAAAACCGAGGTTGCCCCGGTTCACCCCGATCACCGCCACATCGAAGCGAGACAAGACCCGGGCCGCCCCCAGCATGTTGCCGTCACCGCCGACCACGATGGCGAGATCCGCCTGCTGGCCCAGCTGTACCAGATCCATCACGTCTTCTTCGAGGATCGAGAGGGTCTGGGCGACCCGACTCTCGACCAGCACCCGGAAACCGCGGGTCGTCAGGTACTGATGCAGGCCGGTCAGCGTCTGGTTGGCTCCCTCATGATGGGGTTTGCCAATCAGGGCGATGGTTTTGAACGGAGAATCCATAGTCTGTCTGATCCACAGGGGTATTGCGGGCCAGTATACAGTGGTTTGTCCCGCTTGTGAGCCGCCCATATGGGATGGAGGGTCTCTATCCCCTTGAACCAGATGGCGAAAGCGTGAACGGGGTCGCAAGGAAAGGCGCACATCCGGCGCCATGAATGACCTTTTTCCCTTGAAAGCCGAGGATCCATCCCCATAATAGCGCCAACATAGTCGGTCTGTTGCCGTCTGGTCGCTCAGCCAGAGGTCAGGCCCTCATAAGTAACCCCGCAATTGGAGATGTCATGAACCACGAAGAGCAAAAGGTTGAAGCGATGGAGCAAGTTGAAGCCCAGCCAGTCGAGCCGACCGATGTAGACTGTGAAGTGACAGCCGAGCAGGCACGTATTGCCGAACTGGAAGCACAGCTGGAAGCGGCCCAGCAGGCCTCTGCCGAAGAGCGCGAGCGTGCCATTCGTGCCGTCGCCGAGATGGAAAACCTGCGTCGCCGCGCGGCCCAGGATGTCGAGAAGGCACACAAGTTTGCCCTCGAGAAGTTTGCTGGTGAACTGCTGCCGGTGCTGGACAACCTAGAGCGCGCCATCGAGCTCGCCGACAAGGAAAACGACGCCCTCAAGCCGATGATCGAAGGTGTCGAGTTGACCCTCAAGTCCATGCAGAGCGGCGTGGCCAAGTTCGGTCTGGTGGCGCTGGATCCGACCAACCAGCCGTTTGACCCGAACGCCCACCAAGCCATGAGCATGGTGCCGAGTGCCGATGTGGCACCCAACACCGTCATCGCCGTGATGCAAAAAGGCTACGAGCTGAATGGTCGCGTCATCCGTCCGGCCATGGTGATGGTGTCCAAGTCTGCCGACTGATCATCGTATCCTCACCAAGCCCGCCGCTTGGCGGGCTTTTTGTTTGTCGCGACGCTGTTGCTGGTCGCCAAGGGTATCGGCAAGCCTCCCCTGGCAACGAGCAAGGCGTTCACAGCAGATAAAGAGTACGGTTTTTTAGGGAGAGGGGCTTGAAGCGGCATCTGGCGACCCCATATAGGGAACAAGGCCACGGCGGCACAAAAAATTTGATGCCGGGAGCTTGAAAGCCGAATTGGCAGCCCCCACCTAGCCGTTAACGCATTGAGGCGAGTCTCTCGCCGGTTTATTCAAAGTATTTGGAGATTTCTCAAATGGGTAAAATCATCGGTATTGACCTGGGTACTACCAACTCCTGCGTCGCTATTCTGGATGGCGACACTGCTCGCGTGATCGAAAACGCAGAAGGTGATCGTACTACTCCGTCCATCATTGCCTATGCCGATGATGGCGAGATCCTGGTTGGTCAGCCGGCCAAGCGTCAGGCCATCACCAACCCGAAAAACACCCTGTTCGCCATCAAGCGTCTGATCGGCCGTCGTTTCGAAGATGACGAAGTACAGCGTGACCTGAAAATCATGCCTTATGCCATCGCCAAGGCCGACAACGGTGACGCCTGGGTCGAGGTGAAAGGCAAGAAGATGGCACCGCCGCAGATCTCTGCCGAAGTGCTGAAGAAAATGAAGAAGACCGCCGAGGACTACCTGGGCGAGCCGGTGACCGAAGCCGTTATCACTGTTCCGGCCTACTTCAACGACGCCCAGCGTCAGGCCACCAAGGATGCCGGTCGCATCGCGGGTCTGGACGTCAAGCGCATCATCAACGAGCCGACTGCGGCTGCGTTTGCCTACGGCGTGAACAAGGTCAAGGGCGAGCGCAAGGTTGCCGTATATGACCTGGGTGGCGGTACCTTCGATATCTCCATCATCGAGATCGACGAAGTGGAAGGCGAAACCACCTTCGAAGTACTGGCGACCAACGGTAACACCCACCTGGGTGGTGAAGACTTCGACAACCGCGTCATCAACTACCTGGTTGACGAGTTCAAGCGCGAGCAGGGCATCGATCTGCGCAATGACCAGCTGGCTCTGCAGCGTCTGAAAGATGCCGCCGAGAAAGCCAAGATCGAGCTCTCCTCTGCCCAGCAGACCGACGTGAACCTGCCGTACATCACCGCAGACGCCACCGGTCCGAAGCACATGAACATCAAGGTGACCCGCGCCAAGCTGGAATCCCTGGTGGAAGACATGGTGAAAGACTCCCTGGAGCCGGTTCGTGTCGCCCTGAAAGACGCCGGTCTGGCAGTTGGCGAGATCGACGACGTCATCCTGGTGGGCGGTCAGACCCGTATGCCGCTGGTCCAGAAGACCGTTGCCGAGTTCTTCGGCAAAGAGCCGCGTAAAGACGTCAACCCTGACGAAGCTGTGGCCATGGGTGCTGCCATCCAGGGTGCCGTACTGTCCGGTGACAAGACCGACGTACTGCTGCTGGACGTGACCCCGCTGTCTCTGGGTATTGAGACCATGGGTAGCGTGATGACTGCGCTGATCGAGAAGAACACCACCATCCCGACCAAGAAGTCCCAGGTGTTCTCTACCGCCGAAGACAACCAGTCTGCCGTGACCATTCACGTGCTGCAGGGTGAGCGCAAGCGCGCCAGCGACAACAAGTCCCTGGGCCAGTTCAACCTGGAAGGCATCCGCCCGGCACCGCGTGGTCTGCCGCAGATCGAAGTGACCTTCGACATCGATGCCAACGGTATCCTGCACGTCTCCGCGAAAGACAAGGAGACCAACAAGGAGCAGAAGATCACCATCCAGGCTTCTTCCGGTCTGTCTGATGAAGAGATCGAACGCATGGTACGCGAGGCCGAAGCCAACGCGGCCGAAGACAAGAAGTTCGAAGAGCTGGTGCAGACTCGCAACCAGGCTGACGGTCTGGTCCACTCCGTGCGCAAGCAGATCACCGAAGCCGGTGATGCCCTGCCTGCCGACGACAAGACCAAGATCGAAGCCGCGGTCAGCGAGCTGGAAGCTGCCCTCAAGGGTGACGACAAGGCTGCCATCGAAGCCAAACAGCAGGCTCTGCTGGAAGCGTCCCAGAAGCTGATGGAAATTGCCCAGCAGCAGACTCAGGCGCAAGGTGCCGCGGGTGCTGATGCCGGTCAGTCTTCTTCTTCCGCCAAGGCTGATGACGACGTGGTCGACGCCGAGTTCGAAGAAGTGAAAGACGACAAGAAGTAAGCCCGACCCAGATGGGCGAAGCAGGCTTCGCCCATCGGCTTAAGTCTATGAATTCACGGGCGTTGGGTGACCAACGCCCGTCTGCGTAACTGCTGATATAGCAACAGGATAAGTATGTCGAAGCGCGATTTCTACGAAGTGCTGGGGGTATCGAAAGATGCTGACGAGCGCGAGATCAAGAAGGCGTACAAGCGTCTGGCCATGAAGTATCACCCTGACCGTAATCAGGGCGATGCCAATGCCGAAGAGAAATTCAAAGAGGTCAAGGAGGCCTACGAGGTCCTGACCGATGCCAATCTGCGTGCCCGTTACGATCAATACGGCCATGCCGGTGTCGATCCTAGCCAGGGTGGCGGCGGCCACGGTGGCTTTGGCGGCGGCGCCGATTTCGGCGACATCTTTGGCGATGTGTTTGGCGACATCTTTGGCGGCAGCCGTGGCGGTGGTCGTCGCGGCCCGGCCCGTGGTGCCGACCTGCGCTACACCATGGAGCTGACCCTGGAAGAGGCGGTGCGCGGTGTCTCCAAGGAGATCAAGGTGCCGACCCTGGTCCACTGTGAGGTGTGTAACGGCTCCGGCGCCCACACCGGGAGCTCAGCCCAAACCTGCCCGACCTGCCACGGCTCCGGCCAGGTACAGATGCGTCAGGGTTTCTTTGCAGTGCAGCAGCCCTGCCCGCACTGTCATGGTCGCGGCAAGATCATCAAGGATCCGTGCCGCAAGTGCCATGGCGAAGGGCGCTACCAGAAGACCAAGACCCTGTCGGTCAAGATCCCGGCTGGCGTCGACACCGGCGATCGCATCCGTCTCTCTGGCGAAGGGGAAGCGGGGGAAGCGGGGGCTCCGGCGGGCGATCTGTATGTGCAGGTGCACGTCAAGGAGCACGAGATCTTCGTGCGTGACGGCAACAACCTCTACTGCGAAGTCCCCATCAGCTTCACTGCGGCAGCCCTGGGTGGCGAGATCGAAGTGCCGACCCTGGACGGCCGGGTCAAGCTCAAGGTGACCCCGGAGACCCAGACCGGCAAGATGTTCCGCATGCGTGGCAAGGGCGTCAAATCGGTGCGCTCCGGCCAGGTGGGGGATCTGATGTGCAAGGTGGTGGTCGAGACCCCGGTCAAGCTGACCGAACAGCAGAAAGAGCTGCTGCGCCAGCTGGACGAGTCGTTCAGCGGTGCCGCCGCCAAGACCCACAAGCCGAAATCGGAAGGCTTCTTCGAAGGAGTGAAACGCTTCTTCGACGATCTGACCAGCTGATGTTCGCGACCCAGATATAAAGAGCCGGCCCTGTGCCGGCTCTTTTTTTGCCCCAGCTTTAGCAAGATCCCCGCTTATTGAGTGGATCCCGATGAGGGATCTTCCTCACAACTTCCACCTCTTCCTGCTGTGCAAATGTTATCCCGCTCACATTTAAGCTGAAACGGTTTAGCTGGCGTATTGAGTTGGCTAAAGCGGTTTAGCTATGCTCAGCCTGTCGATAACAACAGCGCCCTGACGAGCGACAGATGACAGGTGAGGACGATGACGATGTGCAAGCACAAGTTGGCGCTGGCGGTAGCGCTGGGATTGGGGATGAGCAGCCCGCTGTGGGCGGCGGATGGCGGTATCGAGGCCCGTCTGGCGGCGCTGGAGGCGCGGGTGCAGGCGGCCGAGGCACGTGCCACCGCCGCCGAAGCGCGGGCCGATGAGGCCCAGAGCAAGGCAAACGAAGCCCGCGAGACGGCCGTGGTGGCCAAGGCCCAGAGCGAGAAGGTGGACAAGCAGACCGCCGGGGCCCAGGGTTTCGAGTTCCACGGCTATGCCCGCTCAGGCCTGCTGGTCAACGGCAATGGCAACGGCGGTCGTGGCGGCCCCTACATCACCCCGGCCGGCTCGGTGGGTGGCGCCGTGGGTCGCCTTGGCAACGAGGATGACACCTACATGGAGGCCAATCTGCTGAAGACCCAGACCTTCGCCGATGGCAGCTGGGCCCGCTACAAGCTGATGCTGGCGGACGGGGTGGAGACCAGCAACGACTGGACCGCCAGCGATTCCAGCCTCAACACCCGCCAGGTGTTTGCCGAGATCGGCGATCTGGCGAGCTTCGACGGTCCCTTCAAGCATGCTGTGCTGTGGGCGGGCAAGCGCTTTGACCGGGACAACTTCGACATCCACTGGCTTGACTCGGACGTGGTGTTCCTGGCCGGCACCGGCGGCGGCGTCTACGACGTGCAGCTGGCCGACAGCTGGAAGGCGAACTTCTCCCTCTACGGGCGCGACTACGGCGACATTAGCGCGAGCGGCCTCTCCGACATCGAGAGCTACATCCTCACCATGAACAACCGGGTCGGCAACTGGCAGTGGATGCTGAACGGCCTGTCGGCCAAGGACAACGAGGCGCGCATCAACGACGGCGGCGCCGGCAGCGAGGCGGCGAACAAGGGGGCGCACACCCTGCTGGCTTACCACGCCGACAGCTTCTTTGGCATCAACCCCGGCTTCTCCAAGGCGGCCGTGCTGTATGGCCATGGCCTGGGTGCCGAGCTCAAGGGACTGGGCTCCGACAGCGAGCTGCTGGCGGACGCCGATGCGGTGCGGGTCGCCGTGTTTGGCGCCACGGATCTCAGTCCGCGCTGGCGTGTCACCCCGGCCCTGCTGGCCGAGCAGAGCAAGGACCGTTACGTGAAGGGGGACGAATACCGCTGGGCCACCCTCAACACCCGGTTTGCCCAGGTGCTGAGCCAGAACGTCGAGCTGGTCTACGAGGCCACCTGGCAGTACATGGATCTCGATCCCAAGGGCTACATGGGGCGTCAGGCGGTGAGCGGCGACTTCACCAAGCTCACCTTCGCCCCGACCTTCAAGGCGCAGACCGCCGGCTTCTTCGAGCGGCCCGAGTTGCGGGTATTCGCCACCTGGATGGACTGGTCCTCCGAGCTCGACAACTACGCCAGTACCGACGCCATGGGCCAGAACGACTTCACCGCCGGGGGCGAGTGGAACTTTGGCGTACAGATGGAAACCTGGTTCTAGTTCGTTATCCCGATCACAAAAATGGCAGCCAGCGTCGGGATCTGTTGGTTAGCTAAAACGGTTTAGCTTATAATGCGAACCAAGAGATCAGGGCCCGGCTCTGGCAAATCCTGTGCAGCAGTGGAGTAGCAAGGTGACGAATCGTGTGTGGGTAATGGGGGATGCGGTGGTGGACTTGATCCCGGAAGGGGAGCAGCACTACCTCAGGTGTCCGGGCGGCGCGCCGGCCAACGTGGCCGTCGGGGTGGCCCGGCTCGACGGGGAGTCGGCCTTCATCGGCCGGGTCGGCGCCGATCCCTTCGGCCGCTTTATGGCCGATACCCTGGCCAGCGAAGGAGTCGACATTCGCTACCTGACTCTGGACCCGGCCCATCGCACCAGCACAGTGCTGGTGGAGCTCGACTCGGAGGGCGAGCGCAGCTTCACCTTTATGGTGAGGCCCAGCGCGGATCAGTTCCTGACCCCCGCCGATCTGCCGGTCTTCCAGGCCGGGCAGTGGCTGCTGACCTGCTCCATCGCGCTCGCCAACGAGCCGGTGCGTGGCAGCTGCCTGCAAGCCATGGCGACCATCCGGGCCGTCGGGGGGCGGGTCTGCTTCGATCCGAACCTGAGGCCCGAGGTGTGGGGAAACCCCGCCGAGATGCTGCCCGTGGTGCGCGAGGCCATCGCCCTCGCGGACGTGGTCAAGCTCTCGGTGGAGGAGCTGCAACTGCTGAGCGGTCTGGACGATCTGGCGGCGGGGCTCGCCACCATTTCAGGCCCGGCCCTGGTGCTGGTGACCCGGGGGGCGGCCGGCGTGGTGGCTCGTCTCGGCGGCGAGCTGCTGGAGTGGGTGGGGCCCAAAGTGGTGCCCATCGACACCACGGGGGCGGGGGATGCCTTCGTTGCCGGTTTGCTGGCGGCCTTGGCCGAACGGAGGTCGCTGCCCGCTCTGGATGAGCTGCCCGCCATCCTGGCCCGGGCCCACGGCTGCGGGGCGCTGGCCACCACCGCCAAGGGGGCGATGACGGCGCTGCCGAGTCGCACCGAACTGGATGCCTTTTTGCGATCAGGCGCAAGCGGCTGTTGATCCGCGGCTAGAACCGCGGGTCGACAGACCCTACTCTCATGTGACAAGGGCCTGCCGACGGCGGGCCATAAGAGGAAGAATATGAATATCAGTGCGATAGCCAAGGATCTTGTGCCCCTGCTCGGGGGCAAGGAGAACATCGTCAGCGCCGCCCACTGCGCCACCCGGCTGCGGCTTGTGCTGGCGGACGACAGCAAGGTGAACAAGGCCGCCATCGACAAGCTGGACGGGGTCAAGGGGTGCTTCAGCAACGCCGGCCAGATCCAGGTGATCTTCGGCACCGGCCTGGTCAACAAGGTCCATGCGGAGTTCGTGGCCCTGACCGGCACCGGCACCGCCAGCAAGGCGGAGCTGACCGACCTGGCGGCGGCCAAGCTCAACGTGGCCCAGCGCCTGGCGCGGACGCTGTCCAACATCTTCGTGCCCATCATTCCGGCCATCGTCGCCTCCGGCCTGCTGATGGGGCTGCTCGGCATGGTGCGCACCTATGGCTGGGTCAATGCCGACAGCGCGCTGTTCATCATGCTGGACATGTTCAGCTCGGCGGCCTTTGTCATCCTGCCCATCCTGATCGGTTTCACCGCGGCGCGGGAGTTTGGCGGCAACCCCTATCTCGGGGCGACGCTGGGGGGTATTCTGACCCACCCGGCCCTCACCAACGCCTGGGGCGTGGCGGGGGGCTTCAAGACCATGGACTTCTTCGGGCTGGACGTGGCCATGATCGGCTATCAGGGCACCGTCTTCCCGGTGCTGCTGGCGGTCTGGTTCATGTCCCACCTGGAGAAACAGCTGAGAAGGCGCGTCCCTGACGCCCTGGATCTCATCCTCACCCCCTTCCTGACCGTCATCATCACCGGCTTCGTGGCGCTGCTCTTTATCGGCCCGGCAGGTCGGGTATTGGGGGATGGCATCTCGTTCGGCCTGAGCGCCCTCTATGAGCAGGCGGGTTGGCTGGCGGGTCTGGTGTTTGGCGGGACTTATTCGCTTATCGTCATCACCGGCATCCATCACAGCTTCCACGCCATCGAGGCGGGCCTGCTGGCCAACCCGGCCATCGGCGTCAACTTCCTGCTGCCCATCTGGGCCATGGCCAACGTGGCTCAGGGCGGCGCCTGTCTCGCGGTCTACTTCAAGACCCGGGATGTGAAGATCAAGGCCATCACCGTGCCGGCGGCCATGTCCTGCCTGCTCGGCATCACGGAGGCGGCGATCTTCGGGGTCAACCTGCGCTACATCAAGCCCTTCCTGGCCGGTCTGTTCGGCGGGGCCTGCGGCGGCGCCTACGTGGTGGCGGCCAAGGTGGGGATGACGGCGGTGGGTCTGACCGGCATCCCGGGCATGGCCATCGTCCAGCCCATGAGCCTTATCCACTACGTCATCGGCCTGGTGATCGCCTTTGGCGCCGCTTTCGCCGCCTCCTACCTGCTCAAGTACAAGGTGGAGTGATGAAGGAGAGCCAATTCCTCAAACAGGTTGTCCGGTCCCTGCTGGCCGGACAGCTCAAGGCGGCGGCCGATCCCCATCGGCCCCGCTGGCACCTGGCAGCCCCGGTGGGGCTGCTCAACGATCCCAACGGCTTCATCGAGCACGGCGGGCGCTACCATCTCTTCTACCAGTGGAACCCGCTGGGTTGCGCACACGCCAACAAGGGCTGGGGCCACGTCACCTCCACCGATCTGCTGCACTGGCAGCACGAGCTGCCGGCCCTGCTGCCCATCGAGCCCTACGAGCAGAGCGGCTGTTACTCCGGCTCGGCGGTGAGCGACGAGCAGGGGCGTCTGACCCTTATCTACACCGGCAACGTCAAATACCCGGACGGCAGCCGCACCGCCTACCAGTGTCTGGCCCGCGCCGACGGTGAGGGCGGCTTTGCGAAGCTGGGGCCCGTGCTGGACCTGCCCGCAGGCTACAGCGGCCATGTGCGCGACCCCAAGGTGTGGCACGACGGTCGGCAGTGGCTGATGGTGCTGGGGGCCCGCACCCTGGACGATCGGGGTGAGGTGCTGCTCTATCGCGGCGATGCGCTGGATGGTTGGACGCTGGTCGGCCCCATCGCCGGCAGCGGGCGCGGGGGCTTCGGCGAGTTCGGCTATATGTGGGAGTGCCCGGACCTCTTCCCTCTGGCGGACCGCCACGTGCTGATCAGCTGCCCCCAGGGCATAGCGCCACAAGGGGAGGATTATCGCAACCTCTACCAGTGCGGCTGGCTGGCGGGCCACTTCGACGGCGCCCAGTTTGCGCACGGGGCCTTCCACGAGCTGGACCGAGGCTTCGAGTTCTACGCGCCTCAGACCACTCAGGACAGCCAGGGGCGCCGCCTGCTGTTCGCCTGGCTGGGGTTGCCCGAAGAGAACGAGATGAGCCAGCCCACCCTCGAGCATGGCTGGATCCATCAGATGAGCTGCCCGCGGGAGCTGTTCTGGCAAGGCGACTGGCTCTGCCAGCGGCCGGTGGCGGAGATCTCGGCCCTCAAGGGGGAGCCGACCCGCTTCGAGGGGGCGCCGGGCGAGCTGCCTGCCCTGGCCATCGACTCGGCCTGGCTCGATCTGGCTCTGTGCGGTGAGGGGAGCCTCGGGTTCGGCGCCGTGGCCGAGCTGGTCTGGCAACCGGGGCGTCTCATCCTGCGTCGTCAGAACTGGCAGAGCGGGGAGTGGGAGGAGCGATCCTGCCCCTGGCTTGGGGGGAGTATCACCGTTTTGTGTGACCGCTCCAGCCTGGAGTGTTTCGTGGATGGCGGTCGCCAGACCCTGTCTACCCGCTACTTCCCCGGTGAAAATCCAGTACTTTCCGCACGTTGTGACGGTGATGACAGCAAAATTTGCCTCTATCACTGGCCGCTGGCGGCCTGCCTTGTACAATAGCCCGGTGTCAGTTTGCCGGGAGGTCAGGTGGAGAAGAAGAAACGGATCACGATTGCCCAGATAGCCACGCTCGCGGGGGTTTCCAAGGCCACCGCCAGCCTGGTGCTCAACGGCAAGAGTGCGGAGTACCGCATCGCCGACGACACCCGCAAGCGGATCCAGGCGGTGGCGGACGAGTGCCACTACCAGCCGAGCATCCATGCCCGCTCCCTGCGGGAGGCGCGCAGTTACACCTGGGGACTGGTGATCCCCGACCTCACCAACTTCGGCTTTGCCAGCATCGCCCGGGCCCTGGAGGCCCATTGCCGGGAGGCGGGGATCCAGCTGCTCATCGCCTGCTCCGAGGATGACCCCACCCTGGAGCAGCGGGTGGTGGACAACCTTATCAGCCGCCAGGTGGACGGCCTCATTGTCGCCTCCAGTGGCCACAGCGACGACATCTATGCCCGCATCCACGACCGTCTGCCGGTGGTGCAGCTCGACCGCCACATCGGCGAGTCGCGCCTGCCCATGGTGATCTCGGATGCCTGCAAGGCCACCGCCGAGCTGGTGCAGGACATGGCGGCCGGCTGCGGGGAGGAGATCTACTACTTCGGCGGCCTGCTGGATCTCTCCCCCAGCCGCCACCGGCTGGCGGGCTACGAGCTGGGGTTGCACCGCGCCGGGCTGGAGGCCACATCAGACCGGGTTCGTCACCGCGACTACCAGCCAAGCTCGGGCTATCAGCTGATGGCCGAGCTGGTGGCCGAGCTCGGGGCGCCGCCGAAGGGGCTCTTCACCGCCTCTTTCACCCTGCTGGAGGGGGTGCTGCGCTACCTCAACGAGGCGGGGCTGATGGAGACTGGGATGCGGCTGTGCACCTTCGACGATCACGACCTGCTCGACTGCATCCCCATGCGCATCGACTCGGTGGCCCAGGATTGCCCGGCCCTGGCCCGCGCCGCCTTCGAGCTGATGCAGCGGCTGATTGCGGGCAATCCCCCCACCCAGACCGCCCAGGTGATCAATTCGCGCATACGCTGGCGAAGCCGCCGCCAGGCAAGCCACACTGCCTAGTCTGTGTCACTCGACTGGCGCCCAAGACACAAAAGCCCCGCCAATATTGGCGGGGCTTTTGTGTCTTGGGCGGTGGGACGGCCGGTGTCAATCTGCGGTGCTGGCATGCCAGAACACCTGCTTGATATGAGGGTGAATACTCAGCTTTTGCATCAGGGCATCGAGCTCGTCGCCGTCGATGGAGGTGGCGAGCAGCACCGCCGAGATCTCCAGGTCCCGCTCGCCGAACGGCGCTATATCCAGCTCGCTCAAGGGGTAGTCGGCCCGCTCCAGCATCTCTTCCAGCCAGTGCAGCACCTCTTTCTGGTGCTTGCGGGAGGTGAGCACCGTCACCTTGCAGGTCACCTCGGTATCGAGATTGTCTACCGGGCGGCGGTTGATCTGGTTGACCAGAGGGCGCAGCAGGGTGTTGGCGGCCAGAACGAACAGGGCGCCGAGTACCGCCTCCATGGCGAGGCCGGCACCGCAGGCCGCCCCGACGGCGGCAACGCCCCACAGGGTGGCCGCCGTGTTGATGCCGCGGATGTTGCCCGATTCGCGCATGATGACGCCGGCGCCGAGAAAGCCGATGCCGGAGACGATATAGGCCACTACATGAACCACGCCATAAGTACCGCCATGCAGGTCGTGGATACGCTGGGCCAGGTTGACGAACAGGGCCGCGCCTACGGCGACCAGCACGTTGGTGCGAAGGCCGGCGGTACGCTGGCGATACTGGCGCTCCAGCCCCACCAGGCTGCCGAGCACGAAGGCCAGCAGCAGGCTGGCCAGGGTGTCGCCCAGGGCGATCACATCGAGTTGTTGCCACATTTTCATGGTTTGCTCCTTCCGGTTGCGAATGGCCTTGCTGCAGGCAAGTGGCTCTGTTGAGCGATCCCGTTGCCAGCAGCTGGCCGTCTCGTGCGCCAGCGACCATGTCGACATGAAAAGGGCGCACGAAGACATGACCCGCCTATGGAGGATGCAAGCGGGTCGTTGGAATGGATGGAAAGGGGCCGGCAGGGCCGGCCCCGGATGTCAGGTCAACTGAGCACGGTCTCGGGGTCGCGACGGGGACGCAGCTCCCAGCGAACCGGATGCTGAACCCCGACCTGGTGCACGAACTGCACCAGATAACGCCGCTGGGGCGGGGTGCAGTCGAGGCTCAGCACCAGCTCCCGGCTACCGCCGCGTCCCGGTCGCAGAGACTGCAAGGGATGCAGGCCCGCCGGTTGCAGGGTGTGACTGACCATGTCGAGCACCTGCTCCATATCGGCGCGATCCTGGCAGCGGATCTGCAGCCGGTAGTGGTGGCGATGTTGCTTGTGGCGCAGCCAGAGCGGCAGCAAACCACGGCCCAACCTGCTCAGCAGGGGATGGGTCCGGACGGTGACAGACGATGTTGAAACAAAACGCATAGCAGCCTCCTTGTGGGAAGCAGAAACTATGCAGGCAAGGTGTCCCGGCCTTGGCCCGGTCACCTGACGTCAAGTGTAAAAAGAGAAAGGGGAGTGGATTTCCGCTTCTCGCAGGGCTGCGAGCAAGCGGCAGAGGAAGACCTGCGGCTAGCTCGCGACCCGGGTACCGACGACGAGGGTCGGTCTACAACTGTCACTTGATGAGTTGCCCACTGATGGTCTCCGCTATTGATAAGAGGCAGGGATCATAGCCAACTAACCAGGCCGGGTAAACCTTCAGGCTCTTTTGGCAACATCTTGCAACAATTGAGCGTTGCCTGCCTCTTCGTGCGGCATCTCGGATCCAGGTTATTTAAACCCCATTCGCTTGAGGATCATGGCCGCCGGACAGAACCCGGTGAACGCGCTCTGGATCAGGTTGACCCCGACGAAGACGCTCAACCAGACAAAGCCCGGGTGAACCCAGTGGGTCAGTGCCAGCGACAGCAGCAGCATGCAGCCTGCGACTATCCTCACGCCATTGTCTACCGTCATGTGTTGCTCCTTTCCTTGGTGGTGGCTGATCTTTAAATTAGATGTTGCTAATTTAGTTTTTATTTATAGAATAAAACCAAATATAAGCAACTACTAATTTACTGCTTATGACACAGTTCGATGAGATGACCCGCCACGCGAGCGCGGCGGCTGCGTTACTCAAGGCCCTGGCTCATCCGGAGCGGTTGATGGTGCTCTGTCAACTGGTGGAAGGGGAGAAAGGGGTCGGCGAACTGCTGGCCCACAGCCAGCTGGGGCAGTCGGCCTTCTCCCAGCAATTGTCGGTATTGAAGCGTCACGGGCTGATCCAGTCCCGCAAGGTCTCCCAGCAGATCTTCTACTCGCTGGCGAGCGAGGCGGCGGTCGATGTGCTCGGGGCGCTGCAAGCCCATTTTTGTCACTCTGAAAATAAGGAATCTTGATGATGGAAACGCAATGGCTGCTCTCCCTGGGCGGGGGCATGCTGGCCGGATTGGCCGCTCTGATCCTGTTGTTGTGCAACGGCCGGGTCGCCGGGATCAGCGGCATTCTGGCGGGAGCCCTGCAACAAAAGCAGGCCTGGCGCTGGCTCTTCTTGCTGGGACTGGGAGCGGGAGCCTGGCTGGCCCTGACCCTGGGGTGGGCCAAGATGCCCGACTTCACGGCCCTGCCTGGCTGGCCGCTGGTGCTGCTGGCGGGTCTGCTGGTCGGCGTCGGTTCCCGCCTTGGCAATGGCTGCACCAGTGGTCACGGCATCTGCGGCATGGGGCGTCTGTCCCGCCGCTCCATCGTGGCCACCCTCACCTTTATGACGACCGGCATAGTGACCGTGTTTTTGACTCACCATTTCTTCTAAGAGGCTGATTGCCATGAATTTGCTGACAAGTTTGTTCGCCGGTTTGCTGTTTGGTCTGGGGCTGGCCATCTCCGGCATGGTGGATCCGGCCCGGGTCACAGGGTTTCTCGACCTGGCGGGCAATTGGGATCCCAGCCTGGGATTCGTGATGGGGGGCGCCCTGCTGGTGTTTACTCCGGGTTATCTGCTGCTGGTCAAGCCGCGGCGTCTGAGCCTGTTGGGCAATCCTATCGCCGTGGTGCCCAAGCCGGTGCTGGATCGTCGTCTCATTGGTGGCTCGGCTCTGTTTGGTATCGGCTGGGGGTTGGTGGGGATTTGTCCCGGGCCAGCCTTGAGTCTCATTTCCAGCGGCCAGCCCATGATATTGTTGTTCATTGCGGCCATGGTGGCCGGGATCTTGCTGGTCGACAAGGTATGGGTGAGGGCGAGCCAGCCTCGCATTGCCTGATGACATAGCGCGAATCACCATCCAGGGAAGGAGGATTATCATGGGCAACATCCGTTTGCTGGGGGCCGTACTGCTGGTCATGACATCTCCCCTGGCTGGGGCCACCGAGGCTGGTAGCATCGAGGTGCTGACCGTCTCTCCTCGCCAGATCAGTGACTGGCTGACACTGGATGGCACCGTCAGCGCCATCAATCAGGGCACGGTGGCGGCCCAGACCAGCGGCCGTGTCTCCCGCATGCTGGTGGATGTGAACGATGAGGTGCAGGCCGGGCAGCCTCTGCTCGAGATCAGCGGCAAGGAGCAGTTTGCCGCCGTCACCGGTGCGCAGGCGCGACTGGCGCGGGCACAGGCCCAGCAGGTGGAGGCCGAGCGTCAGCTCGCCCGCTTCCAGGCCCTCATCACCAAGGGAGTGATCACCCGCGCCCAGCTCGACACGGCCCAGGCCAGCGATCGAGCCGCCCGCGCCGAGGTGAATGCCGCCGAGGCGGCCCTCACCCAGGCCCGCGAGGCCTATGGTTATACCCGCATCCTGGCGCCTTACGCCGGGGTCGTCACCAAGCGGTTGGTGGCGCTGGGGGAGACGGTGGCTCCCGGCACCCCGCTGCTCTCGGGCTTCTCCCTCGATGCCTTGCGAGTGGAGCTGGAGCTGCCCCAGTCCGCCCTCGCTCTGGCCGGTCAACCTGTGGATGTGCAGGTATTGCTACCGGATGGCAAGGCCGTTACGCCCCTCAAGCTGACCCGCTTCAACTACGCCGACAACCAGAGCCACGCCTTTCGCCTGCGCCTCGATCTGCCGCCAAAAACCGCCGGGGTACTGCCCGGCATGTGGCTCAAGGTGCAGCTGAGGCGCGGTGAGCGCCAGGTGCTGCAGCTCCCGGCCAAGGCCCTGCTGCGCCAGGGGGTGTTCAATGGTGTCTACCTCAGGCAGGGAGATGGCTGGGCCCTGACGCCGGTGCGGGTCGGCGATTGCTGGCAGGGACTGTGCGAGATCCTGGCCGGCCTGCAAGGGGGTGATCGGGTCGCGGCGGATGCCTGGGCGCGCCAGCAGGAGGTCGCCCATGAGTGATCACAAGCTGGGACCGGCCGGGCGACTGGCGGCGCTGTTTCAGGGCTCGGCCATCACGCCGCTGCTGGCACTGGTGGGGCTCTTGCTCGGGTTGTTTGCGGTGCTGGTGACTCCCAAGGAGGAGGAGCCGCAGATCGATGTCACCTTCGCCGATGTCTATATTCCCTTTCCGGGCGCTAGCCCCGCCGAGGTCGAATCCCTCGTCACCACCCCTGCCGAACAGGTTATTTCCCAGATAAAGGGGATAGACACCCTCTACTCCTTCTCCCGCCCGGACGGCGCCCTGCTGGTGGTGGTGTTCAAGGTGGGGGTGAGCCGCGAGCAGGCCATCGTCGATCTCAACAACCAGCTCGACTCGAACCGGGACTGGCTGCCTCAGGGGCTTGGCGTCGGTCAGCCGCTGGTCAAACCCAGGGGTATCGACGATGTGCCCATCGTCAGCCTGGCGCTCTGGAGCAAGCAGCTGGGGGCCGCCGAGCTGACCCGGGTTGCCCACGAGCTGGAGACCGAGCTCAAGCGCCTGCCCGGCACCCGCGACATCTACAGCCTGGGCGCGCAGCGCGCCGTGCTGCGGGTGATGCCGGATCCGGCGGCCCTCAGCGCCCATGGCATCAGCTGGGGGGAACTCAACCAGCGTCTTGCCGCCGCCAACCAGGTGGGTAGCGAGCAGGCCATCGTGCAGGACAACCGGGAGATCAAGGTACAGGTGGGCCAGTTCCTGCGAAGCGAGCAGGAGGCCCGCGAGCTGGTGGTGGGGCTCCATGAAGGCAAACCTGTCTACCTCGGCGATGTGGCCCAGGTGTCGCTTGGGGAGGAGACCCCGACCCAGCGCAGCTGGATGGGGCAGGGGGATCGCAGCTATCCGGCGGTGACCCTGGCCATCGGTAAACAGCCGGGGCAGAACGCGGTGGAGGTGGCCAAGCGGGTGGAAGCCCGGGTCGAGAGCCTCAAGAATCGGCTCATCCCGGCCGGGGTCAAGGTGACGGTGACCCGTGACTATGGCGTCACCGCCGAGACCAAATCCAACACCCTCATTGGCAAGCTCATCTTCGCCACCACCGCGGTGGTGCTGCTGGTGCTGGTGAGCATGGGCTGGCGCGAGGCGCTGGTGGTGGGCATCGCCATCATCATCACCCTGGCACTGACCCTGTTTGCCAGCTGGGCGTGGGGCTTTACCCTCAACCGGGTGTCGCTGTTTGCCCTCATCTTCTCCATCGGCATCCTGGTGGATGATGCCATCGTGGTGGTGGAGAACATCCACCGCCATCGCGGCCTTGGCAAGGGAACGCTCAAGGCGCTCATCCCGGGAGCGGTGGACGAAGTGGGAGGGCCAACGATCCTGGCGACCCTGACCGTCATCGCCGCCCTGCTGCCCATGGCGTTTGTCAGCGGCCTGATGGGCCCCTACATGAGCCCCATCCCCATCAATGCCAGCATGGGGATGCTTATCTCGCTGCTGGTGGCCTTTATCTTTTCCCCTTGGCTGGCGGGCCATCTGCTCAAAAGCGAGGGGCATGTCGCCCACGGCGAGGCCAAGGCCAGCCTCTTTCAGCGACTGATGACCCCTTTCCTGATCGGTGAGGGCGCCAAGGGGGCCAGACGCAAACTCTGGCTGGTCGTCCTGCTGCTGGTGGCGGGGGCCGCCGCCATGCCGGTGGTGCAGTGGGTGGTGCTCAAGATGCTTCCCTTCGACAACAAGTCAGAATTCCAGCTGGTGCTCGATATGCCGGAGGGGGCTACCCTGGAGCAGACCGAGCGCACCCTGCTGGCGGTGGGACGGGAGCTTGCCAGGGTACCCGAGGTAAAGGACTACCAGATCTACGCCGGCAGCGCCGCCCCCATCAACTTCAACGGGCTGGTGCGCCACTACTTCATCCGCAGTGGCGCCAACGTGGGGGATATCCAGGTCAATCTGGTGGACAAGCATGCGCGCCATCGCAGCAGCCACCAGATTGCCCAGTCGGTGCGGGCGTCGTTGCAGGCCATCGCATCCGCAGCCGGCGGCAACCTGAAAGTCGTGGAGGTGCCCCCCGGCCCGCCGGTCTGGTCACCCATCGTCGCCGAAGTGTATGGCCCCACGCCGGAGCTGCGTGAAGCGGCGGCGCGCGACGTGCAGGCCCGCTTTGTGGAAACGGCGGATCTGGTGGATGTGGACATCTATCTGACCGACCCGCAGCCCAAGTGGCGGCTGGTGATCGATCGCAGCAAGGCGGCCCGCTTCGGGGTCGAACTTGGCGATCTGGTGGCCGCCCTCAACGGCGGCGTGGGCTATCAAGATGCCAGCTGGCTGCATGGCCAGGGCGCCAAGTACCCGGTACCGATCCGTGTCGAGCTCGCCCCCGGCGACAAGCGGGATCTGGCCGGCATCCTGGCGCTCAAGGTGCGCAGCCAGAGCGGGCAGCTCATTCGGGTATCCGAGCTGGTGAGTCGCCGCGACGAGATGGCTCCCTCCTACATCATGCACAAGAACATGCGGCCCATGGTGATGGTGGTGGCCGACATGGGGGGCCATGCCGACAGCCCGCTCTACGGCATGTTTGCCGCCGGAGCCGATATCGACTTGCCCCAGTATTACGTGCAGCAGCCGGATAAATTGGGGGAGGTGGCCCTCTTGTGGGACGGGGAGTGGAAGATCACTTATGAGACCTTCCGCGACATGGGGATCGCCTACGCCGTGGGAATGATCCTCATCTACCTGCTGGTGGTGGCCCAGTTCCGCTCCTATCTGGTGCCCCTTATCATCATGGCGCCGATCCCGCTCACCCTGATCGGGGTGATGCCGGGCCATGCCCTGCTGGGGGCCCAGTTCACCGCCACCTCGATGATCGGCATGATAGCGCTGGCCGGGATAATCGTGCGTAACAGCATCTTGCTGGTGGATTTCATCGAGCAGCAGCGGGCGGCGGGCACGGCGTTCGAGCTGGCCGTGATCGAGGCGGCGCAGGTGCGGGCCAAGCCCATCCTGCTGACGGCGCTGGCGGCCATGATAGGAGCCCTGTTCATCCTCGATGACCCCATCTTCAACGGTCTGGCCATCAGCCTGATTTTCGGCATTCTGGTCTCCACCCTGCTCACCCTGGTGGTGATCCCGCTGCTCTACTACAGCCTGCTGTCAGGTCGTCATCAGGAAACCTGAACAATCTGCAAACCGAGAGACGAAGGGCGGTCCATGACCTCCCTTCGTCTCTCTTGCACCGCTCGGCATTACGGGGTGGCGAAGACCAGGGTATCGCCGTGCAGGTAGAGGTGCGCCTTGACCTGGGCGAAGTAGCTGCGATCCGTCTTGTTCATGTGGCCGACCACCAGCTCCTGCAGGATGAAGTTGAGGAAGGCGTGGTTGTCCAGCTCCTCCATCGATGCATCCGCCAGCGCCTGGGCCTGGGACAGCAGGCGTCTGTGCTCCTCCTTGTGCTGGGCCTTGTCATGAAAGTCGATGGCCTCGAGCAGTGTCTCTTCAAAGGCGAAGTGGCGGCGGGTGGCATCACACAGCGCCTGCAGGGCCTGCCTGAATGCCTCCGGCTCCTGTTCGCGGGTTTTCATTCGCCTCAGCAGCCGGTTGGCCAGCACGAACAGCTGGTGGTGTTCGGCATCGATGCGGGGATGTCCGCACTGGTGGCTCGCATTCCACTGCAGGGCTCCCTGATCGAGCGCCAAATCCGGCGCATAGAGGCTCACCTGGCCGCGCCCGCCGTGCTTGGTCTGGTACATGGCCAGATCGGCGTGGTGCATCAGCTCCCTGGCCGTGCGGCCATGCTCGGGATAGAGGGCGATCCCTATGCTGTTCGAGATCCGCAGCTCCCGGCCACAGCTCAGATAGTAGGGGGCGAGCAGATCTCGCTGGAGTTGCTCCGCCCGCGGCAGCGCCTCGGCCCCCATGCCCGGCAGCATGATCACGAACTCGTCCCCGCCAAGGCGGGCCACGATTCCCCCCTTGCCGATAAGCCGGCTCATCCGCTCGGCCACCATGATCAGCAGCGCATCCCCCACCTCGTGGCCCAGGGTGTCGTTGATCGGCTTGAAGTGATCCAGATCGATAAAGAGCAGGGCCAATGGCTGGGCCTGATGCTCCGCCAGCGCCTGATTGAGCCGTTTGTGCAGCAGGCGGCGGTTGGGCAGGTTGGTGAGGGGGTCGTAGAAGGCCAGGCGCTCCATGGTCTGGGCGACGGCGGCTTGCTCGGTGATGTCCCGGGTGACACCTATGATGGCATCGGGCTCGCCTGCCTCGTTGCCATGCAGGGTGGTGACCGTTTCGGTCGTCAGGCTCTGCCCATCCTTGTGGTGAAGTTCGAGGCGGATGACGCGCCGGGTCTGGGCATGATCCCCCCGCTGCCAGGCCGCCAGCGCCAGATCCAGCTCCTCGTCCAGGCGCTTGATCGACGCCTCCGGCATCACCTGTGGCAGAGAGAGGCTCATGGCCTCTTCCCGGTTCCAGCCACAGAGCTGGCTGATGGCCGGGCTCAGGTAGTTGAAGCGGCGGGAGCTCACCTCCATGGTCCAGATCACGTCGGCGCTGTGCTCCGCAACGAAGCGGTAGTGACGCTCGCGCTGCGCCAGTCGCTGGGTGAGTTGCTGGCGTTCACGGCTCTCCCGGCGCAACCTCAGGTAGAGGTAGCAGAAGACGCTGACCAGGGTCAGCAGGGAGAAGCCGATCAGCAGGGCAAGGGAGATGCGCTGCTCCAGTTTGCGCAGTTGCCGGTTGTCCTGGGCCTTGTCCGGGTTATAGAGGAAACGGCCCAGATCAGGCTGGTTGGCGATAAGGCCGAGATTGAGATAGGTGTGGACAATCTGCTGCCAGCGTCCCTCGTACATGTAGCCTATCTCCACCAGATTGGGCTGGAGCAGCCGCTCGGTTTCGTCGGCCTCGAAGGCGAGCTGCTCGCGACCTGAGCCGCTGGGATGGTGGTTGAGCAGCCAGTTGATCACCTCTTCCTGATGTACCATGGCGTAGCGCCATCCCTTAAGGCTGGCCTGATGAAAGGCCAGCACCCGATCCGGGTGCATCTGGAGTTCGCGCTCAGAGGTAAACAGGATATTGCCGTAGAAGTCGATCTCGCTGTCGATGGGGCGCAGGAGGCGATAGGGGAGCCCCTGGCGTTGCAGCTGGTAGGCATCGTCTGTGCCGTAAGTGGCGATGGCGTCAGCTTCCCCTTGCAGCAGGGCAGAGCTCCCCTTTTGGTAGGGCACCAGGGTGGGCTTGGCATCCGGATAGCGGGTGTGCAGATAGGCGATCAGTTCCCTGGACGAGGGATCCGGGCTCACGCGTTTTTGTGCCAGATCGGAGAGGTGCAGGATATTGCTGTCCGGCAGGGTCAGGATGGCCAGGGGGGAGTGCTGCATCATGGCCGCCAGGGCGACGACCGGTTTGCCGGCGACGCGGGCCAGCAAGAGATCGCTGTTGCCAATACCGTAACCGGCCTGGCCCGAGAGCACTGAGTCTGTGGTGTCCATGCCGGGCTCTCCTTCGCGCAGTTCGACCTGCAAACCGGCATCCCGATAGAAACCCTTGAACTGGGCGGCATAGTAACCGGCGAACTGGAACTGGTGATGTCCGTTGAGCTGCAGTGTGAGCTGTTCGGTGGCGAACAGTTGAGGGGAAAACAGGAGAAGAGTGGTGGATCCGAACAGCAGGCTGACAAACCGGGAACATCGATGCCAGGCAGGGAAAAGGAGGGCGTGGGCTCGAGTCATACAGGGGTCCCCTCGATAGCGGCTGCTATCGCCAGAGTAATCAATTCCATTGGGGGGGGATAGGGGGCAGGCGCACCTTTAGGAGCAAAATGAGACTGCCAATATGTCGTTTTTGTGTCGTTCATCACGATTGGAGTTGGAGTATCGTTATTATGGTTACAAACGAACCCCTTAAAGGCCCGGTTGCAGGCCTCTTGTTGTTCAAGACTGGTGCGTTTGACCCTGATTTTGCGCTGACTTTGTACTGAATGACGCTTTTTTTCAAGTAATCCGTCAATAAATGAGCGAACGGGGCGAGATAGTCATTTGAGTGTTGTTTGCCTGTGTCTGGCATGTTGACCGGGTGTAGAAAAAATGCAGTGAAATGAGCTCGTAACGACACCGCAAGCCGGGACGGGATAGGGGGGCAAAGGAGAGGGGCCGGGTGGTATCATGGCCCTCTCTTTTTCGTTACGAGGCAACGGCATGGCTACTCTGCGTCTGCTTATCTCCGATTCCCACGATCCCCACTTCAACCTGGCTGTGGAGGAGTGCATCTTCCGCCAGATGGACCCGCACCAGCGGGTGCTCTTCCTGTGGCGCAACGCCAATACCGTGGTGATCGGCCGCGCCCAGAACCCCTGGAAGGAGTGCAACACCCGCCGGATGGAAGAGGACGGGGTGATCCTGGCCAGGCGCAGCAGCGGCGGTGGCGCCGTGTTCCACGACCTTGGCAACAGCTGCTTCACCTTCATGGCGGGCAAGCCCGGCTATGACAAGAGCATCTCCACTGCCATCGTGCTGGATGCACTCAAGCGGCTCGGGGTGAGCGCCTTTGCTTCCGGCCGTAACGATCTGCTGGTGGCCACCCCGGACGGGGATCGCAAGGTGTCGGGCTCGGCCTACCGGGAGACCCTGGATCGCGGTTTTCACCATGGCACCCTGCTGCTGGACGCCGATCTCGGCCGGCTTGCCAACTACCTCAATCCCGATCCCAAGAAGCTGGCGGCCAAGGGGATCACCTCGGTGCGCAGTCGGGTGGCCAACCTCGGCGAGCTGCTCCCCGGCATCGACCATCAGCAGGTGAGCCAAGCCCTGTGCGAGGCGTTTTTCAGCCATTATGGTGAGCAGGTTCAGCCCGAGCACATCTCCCCCGAGCGGATGCCAGACTTGCCGGGTTTTGCCGAAACCTTCGCCCGCCAGCGCAGCTGGGAGTGGAACTTTGGTCACGCCCCGGCGTTTACCCATCTGCTGGAGGAACGCTTTGGCTGGGGTGGGGTGGAGCTGCATTTCGATGTGGAGAAGGGGGCCATCAGTCGTGCCCGGCTCTTTGGCGACATCCTGGACCCGGCCCCGTTCGAGCTGCTTGGCGAGCGTCTGATCGGCTGCCCCTATCAACCCGAGGCGCTGGAGGCGTGCCTGCAACCCTGGCTTGCGGCCTACCCGTCCCGGCACGATGAGTTGGCCGAGTTTGTCACCTGGTTGCGGACGGCGCTGCGTTGATCGACTTGTCAGCCAAAGTGTGAGCCAGGTAACAAAACGTGAAGGGGTGCTCAAAAGGCCCCTTTCTGCCAGCCCCCGTCATCACTCATTCATGACAAAAAGTAGGGGAGCCCATTAGATATTGTCGCTGTTGATGGTGCGATCCGAGCGGTATAAGAACCGCACACTTGCAGTACTAATGGTATAAAAATGAGTGACCTGGTTTATCTGAAAGATGAAGGCGTCAACGCCGTTCACCCCGATTTTGCTGCCCGTTTTGCCATCGTCAAAGCCAATTTTTTCTCACGAGATCCCGATCTCTGGCCTGTGTTCCGCGAACCCGGTTTTGCCACCCTCAATGAATTTCGTCGTCGCGGTCTGGCCCCCGATGCCCGCCTGAATGCCTGGCCGGACGGCCGCGCCCGCCTCGCCGATCTGTGCGAGACCATGCCGGTGCCAGCGGCCATGCGCACCCCGGGCGAGCCCATGGCCGAACTGCTGTTTGCCGGTGCACTGTCCAAAGACTGGGAGAACCCCTCGAGCGTCGAAAACGTCATCACCATGTCGGCGGATCCCGCCATCTACGGTGCCCAGATGGGCATCCTCGCCAACCCCAACCTGGTCTACTCCGAATACGCCGGGGTGGCCGAGGAGCTGGAGAAGAAGGTGGTGCGCCAAATCGCGTTGCTGGCGGGCTACGATCCCGAGCGCGCCACCGGCATCTTCACCCAGGGGGGGACCTTCTGTAACCTCTACGGCTACCTGCTAGGCATTCGCAAGAGCCTGCCCGAGGCCAAGCACAAGGGGCTCGGCCACTATCAGGACTACCGCATCATCAACTCCCAAGGCGGCCACTACTCCAACATCACCAACCTCTCCCTGCTCGGGGTGGACATCGAGAACAAGACCATCCGCATTCAGGTCGGCGAGAACAACGACATCGATCTGGTCGATCTCGAGCGCACCCTGACCGCCTGTTTTGCCTTGAAGCACGTGGTGCCCACCATCATGCTCACCATGGGCACCACCGATACCTTCGGGGTGGATCAGGTCAAACCCGTGGTGGACCTGCGGGATCGCCTGTGCGAGCGCTTCGAGGTGGCGGTCAAGCCCCACATCCACGTGGACGCCGCCATCGGCTGGTCGATGATCTTCTTCCTCGATTACGATTTTGCCGCCAACCCGCTGGCCATCAACGCCGCGACCCTGGCCGGCATCGAGCGCAACGTGGCGCGCTTTGCCGAGCTCAAATACGCCGATTCGTTCACCGTCGACTTCCAGAAGTGGGGCTATGTGCCCTACACCTCGAGCCTGGTGATGATCAAGGAGCAGGATGACCTCAAGGCGATGGAGAACGACCCGGAGAACTTCTCCTATTTCGAGCGCGACATCCAGGGCCACACCCACCTGCAGTCCACCATAGAGTGCTCCCGCGGGGCGAGCGGCCTGTTCGGCGCCTACGCGGCCCTCAACTACCTGGGGGTCGAGGGGTATCGCACCGTGCTGGCCCACTGCCTGCAAAATGCCAACTACTTCCGCTTCCGTCTGAGCCAGCTTGGCAACGTCAAGCTGGTGGCCCAGGAGAACCAGGGACCGAGCGTGGGCTTCAAGATCTACAACCCCGAGTGGGTGCAGGATCCGGAGGCCGAGTTCGCCTTCGAGCTGGCTCGCAGCCCCGACCCCGCCTACAAGGCGCGGCTGGCACGCAACACCGACTGGCATCGCCAGATCTTCAAGGGGCGCGGCAAGGTGGGGCTCTACACCAACTGGGTCGAGGCGGTGGCCCGCTCCGACTACGACGCGCGTGGGCGTTACTCCTACATTGCCGGGGAAAAGGCGGTGTTTATGAACCCGGCCTGCGGCCGCGAGCAGATCGACGCCTTTATCGAACACCTTCGCGGCTAAGCAGGGGGCTTTATTGCCAGTCACAGGTTGACAGCGGGCTGCGTCGAAAACGCGCCAAGTAACGCGCCAAGTAAAAAGGGCAAGCCAATGGCTTGCCCTTTCACATTGTCGTAGAGCCGGGATCAGAGGGTCAGCAGCCGCTCGTTTTCGACGATCTCGATCCCTGCTGGTTGGCGGGCGAGCATGAGCATGGCGTGAGCCACCTGATGGGCCTCGATGGCACGCCAGCGGGTCAGTTTGCCCCGCAGCAGCGGGCGAAACAGCGGGTAGATAGCCTGAAAGCACTGCTCCGAGAGGCGGGGAGGGGAGCGATGGCCGAGCAGCATGGCGGGGCGCACGATGGCGAGCCGCTGCCAGGGCTGGGCCAGCAGGGCCTGCTCCATTTGTCCCTTGGTGCGCGGATAGAGGGCCGGGGAGTCGGGATTGGCCCCCAGGCTCGAGACCATCACCAGGCGCTGACAGCCGTGGCGACGGGCCAGATCGGCAAATGCCAACACATAGTCGAGATCGACCCGGCGAAACGCCTCGGCAGAACCTGCCGCCTTGCGGGTCGTGCCCAGGGCGCAGAAGGCGAGGTCCACCGGCTGGGGCAGGACCACTTCGGCCAGCTTGTCGAAGTCCACCGGCAACCAGTGGTGGGGGGCCTCCCCCGGTTTGCGACAGAGCAGGGTCAGCTCATGTTCGACGGGCATCTGCTTTACCAGCTCGCGGCCGATCAATCCGCTGGCCCCGGCTATCAGAATACGGCTCATGGCGTTCTCCCTGGCATCATGCCTTCACTAAAACAAAACCGGCGCGAGGCCGGTTTTGCGATATATCAGAGCGGGGTATTGAAGGCTGCGGGCAGCGGGAAGTCCCCCGTCACAGTGGTGAGCCTGTCATTGGCGAAGGTCAGAGTGAGCTCCTTGCGCTCTTTCTCACCGCGCCCCGGCTGGAATTCATAGAGGTAGTACCAGGTGTTGGGATCGAAGCCGTCGCGCAGCATGGGGGTACCCAATACATAGCTGACCTGCTCGCGGGTCATGCCCTGGCGCAGTTTGTCGACCTGTTTTTGTTCCACATAGTTGCCCTGGGGAATATCGATACGATAGACCAGGCTGCAACCGGAGAGGGTGAGGGCGGTCAGGGCCGCGGCAATCAGGTGTTTCATCCGCATATCGAGTTCAGATCATCCATACAGTCTTTTTTGGCTCGGCAAATCATACCGACTCCCTCCACGGAAGTAAAAAGCCATTGATCCATCAGCCAATAAAAAGGGCCGCATTGCGACCCTTGCTGAGATGGTGCAACCATGACCCGGTTACATGGCCGCACGGAAGATGGCGACGATCTCCTCGTGGCTCGCCTGTTTCGGGTTGGTGAAGCCGCAGGCATCTTTCAGGGCGTTGCTGGCCAGGGTGTCGAAGTCATCGACCTTGACGCCGAGCTGTTCGAGGCCGGCCGGGATCTTGACATCGCGGGCCAGGGCCTTGATGGCCTCGATGGCGGCGGCAGCGCCCTGCTCGTCGCTCATGGCGCTTACATCCACGCCCATGAAACCGGCCACATCCTTCAGACGGGTGGCGCTCACCTGGGCGTTGTAGGCCTGAACATGGGGCAGCAGCACGGCGTTGCAGACCCCGTGTGGCAGGTCGTAGAAGCCGCCGAGCTGGTGGGCCATGGCGTGCACGTAGCCAAGGCTTGCGTTGTTGAACGCCATGCCGGCCAGGAACTGGGCATAGGCCATCTGCTCGCGGGCGTGCAGATCATCGCCCTGGTTGACGGCGGTGCGCAGGTGTTTGGCAATCAGCTGGATTGCCATGACGGCGCTGGCATCGGTCACCGGGGTAGCGATGGTGGAGACATACGCCTCGATGGCGTGGGTCAGGGCATCCATGCCGGTGGCGGCGGTGAGGCCAGCGGGCTTGGCCAGCATCAGCTCGGGGTCGTTGACCGACATCAGCGGGGTGACGTGCTTGTCGATGATGGCCATCTTCACGTGACGGGCCTCGTCGGTGATGATGCAAAAACGGGTCATTTCGGAGGCGGTGCCGGCCGTGGTGTTGATGGCGATCAGCGGCAGTTGCGGCTTGGCGGAGCGATCCACCCCTTCGTAGTCCTTGATGTTGCCGCCGTTGGCCGCCACCAGGGCGATGCCCTTGGCGCAGTCATGGGGGGAGCCGCCGCCCAGAGAGATGACACAGTCGCAGCCATTGGCCTTGATCATCGTCAGACCCGCTTCCACGTTGCTGGTGGTGGGGTTGGGCTTGGTCTCGTCAAATACCACGCTGTCGATGCCGTTTTGTGCCAGCAGGGTGGTGAGCTTGGTCACTACGCCGATTTGGTTGAGGATCTTGTCGGTGACGATCAGTGCCTTGCGGTAGCCGTAACCCTTGATGTCGGCCGCCGCCTCTTGCAGACAGCCTGCACCCATCAGGTTGATCGCGGGGATATAGAACTTGAATGTTGCCATGATGGAATTCCTGTCGTTAGCCATTAAGTGGTATGCGGGCTTCAACATAGCACCCAGAGAGGGGATGGAAAGGGGTCAATGGTATCTGTTTTACAACTTTATGGACTCGATCACGTACTGGCAAAACGGGGTACGACAGGGATTGACAAGGAGGAGAGACAAATGGCGACACGAAAAACGTTTTCCAATTAATTCATCAAGTTAGCAAACGTTTTGCGTGCAATTTGCGGCTGTCAATGCATGGAAGTGTGAGGCGCTTCAAGGAATTGGCAGACGCTTTCGCCCATAGTTGGCCCTTCCCCGAACAGGGGAGCAGGCTTGAAACCTATTATTAAGAATCATCTTATCGTGCGCCCGGACCATGTTTGGCAGGGGGCAACCAGGAGTCCACTATGTCTGATGTTTTTCACTTGGGTTTGAAAAAGGCTGATCTGCAAGGCGCCACCCTGGCGATCGTCCCCGGTGATCCCGAGCGCGTGAAGCGCATCGCCGAGCTGATGGACAACCCTGTGCTGCTGGCCAGCCACCGTGAATTCACCACCTGGCGCGGCGAGATGGACGGCAAGGCCGTCATCGTCTGCTCCACCGGCATCGGCGGCCCGTCCACCTCCATCGCCGTGGAAGAGCTGGCCCAACTGGGGATCCGTACCTTCCTGCGCATCGGCACCACTGGCGCCATCCAGCCGCACCTGAACGTGGGCGATGTGATCGTCACCACCGGCTCCGTGCGTCTCGACGGTGCCAGCCTGCACTTCGCCCCGATGGAATTCCCGGCCGTAGCCGACTTCGAGTGCACCACTGCACTGGTCGAGACCGCCAAGGAGCTGGGCTCCAAGCTGCACGTGGGCGTGACCGCTTCCTCCGACACCTTCTACCCGGGTCAGGAGCGTTACGACACCTTCTCCGGTCGCGTGGTACAACGCTTCCAGGGCTCCATGAAGGAGTGGCAATCCATGGGCGTGCTGAACTTCGAGATGGAGTCCGCCACCCTGCTGACCATGTGTGCCAGCCAGGGCCTGCGCGCGGGCATGGTGGCCGGTATCATAGTGAACCGTACCCAGCAGGAGATCCCGAACGCCGAAACCATGGCGAAGACCGAATCTGATGCCATCAAGATCGTGCTGGGTGCTGCCCGCAAGCTGATCTGATCGCCCTCTTTGTAACGAAGAGTACCGAGTGGGGGGTGGGGGCCGTTGCGCAAGCGCGGCCCCTATCTTTATCCACCGTTTTTCCCGTTTCCCTGTTCTCCCGTCCGCTCACCGTCTACTTTCTCATCCACTCGCTTGTCAGAAGGGGCAGGCACACCTTGCCGCCATGGACTCACCGCTCACCGGGTGGACAAAATCGAGTTCGCTGGCGTGCAGCATCAGCCTTGGCGCCGTTTGTGTGCCGGGCCGCTCCATGCCGCCATAGAGATCGCAACCCAGGATAGGGTGGCCCAGCCACTGGCTGTGAATGCGCAGCTGGTGGGTGCGCCCCGTCTCCGGCACCAGCCTGACCCGGGTCAGGGGAATGGCACCCTGCTCTCCCTGGCGCATCAGGCGCTCCACTACCTGAAAGCGGGAGCGGGCCGGTTTGCCGCCGTTATCGCAGATCTTCATCAGGGGAAAGAGCGCCGGATCCTTGGCGATGGGCGCTTCGATCACCCCCTCGTCTGCCGCCAAGTAGCCGCACAGCAGGGCATGATAGGCCTTGTTCACGGCGCGCTGGCTGAACTGGTGGCAGAGTGCGGCATTGATAGCCTTGTTTCGAGCCACCACCATGATGCCCGAAGTGCCAAAGTCGAGGCGGTGTACCAGAGTACAGCCGGGATACGCCTGCACCAGCCGATGGTGGACCGAGTCGAGGTTCTGCGGGTTCTTGCCCGAGAGGCTCAGCAGGCCGCTCGGTTTGTTGATGAGCAGCAGGTGTTCGTCTGCAAACAGGATCTCGATGGCAGCCTCGCAGGGCGGGGCGATAAATGTATCGACGATAACGGACATAAGGGACGCGGGCTGGAAAAGGGGGAAGGAATCATACCCGAACGGACGGCGTGCGGCGAATCGGGGCGGGCACACGGTAGATCACGATGCTAACTGCTTGATTAGTCGGGAGGGAGCCATTTTGTGACTCCCTCCCGAGTTAATCCGGCCGCCGCTTGTTAAGGTATGGCTCCCTGTCATGTTGTAAGGAGTCTGTCCATGGCGTTGCCCGTTATTCTCGATTGTGATCCCGGCCACGATGATGCCATCGCCCTCATTCTGGCATTGGCCAGCCCAGAGCTGAAGGTGCTGGCAGTGACCACCAGCGCTGGCAACCAGACGCCGAACAAGACCCTCAACAACGCCCTGCGCATCCTCACCTTGCTGGACCGCCACGACATTCCGGTGGCGGCGGGGGCGCCCAAACCCCTGGCCCGCGAGCTCATCATCGCCGACAACGTGCACGGGGAGTCGGGCCTGGATGGCCCGAAATTGCCGGCCCCCGCCTTTGCCCCACAGGCGATGACGGCACTCGAATTGATGGCCAGGTGCCTGCGCGAGAGTCCCGAGCCCGTGACCCTGGTGCCGACCGGTCCGCTTACCAACATAGCCCTGCTGCTGGCGGCCCACCCCGAACTCAAGCCCAAAATAGCCCGCATCGTGCTGATGGGGGGCGCGACCGGACCGGGCAACTGGACCCCGGCGGCGGAATTCAATATTTATGTGGACCCAGAAGCGGCCGATATGGTGTTCAACTCAGGGATCCCCATCACCATGTGCGGCCTCGATGTGACTCACGAGGCGCAGGTGATGGACGAGGATATCGAACGGGTGCGCGCTATCGCCAATCCGGTGGCCCAGTGTGTGGCCGCTCTGCTCGACTTTTTCATGATCTACCACCGGGATCCCAAGTGGGGATTTGCCGGTGCTCCGCTGCACGATCCCTGCACCATCGCCTGGCTGCTGGCCCCCGAGCTGTTTCATGGCATCGAATGCCGGGTCGATATCGAGACGCAGGGGGCACATACTAGCGGCATGACGGTGGTGGATCGCTACTGTCTCACCGGCAAGCCGGCCAATGCGCTGGTGTTGCTGGGGCTGGATCGCCCGGGCTTTATCGACTTGCTGGTCACGCGGCTGCGCGCCTTTGACTGAGCACAGACTCACTCTCAACAGAAGGGACAGGGAATGTGGAAGACAGGGTTGGCACTGTTGGCCGGGTTGCAACTGACCGGCTGTGCGTCGCCGTTCGAGCGGATGTGGCAGGGACTGGCCACCTGCGATCTTGCCGAGCTCTATGTCGATGGCGAGACCGGGCAGGCGGCCCATGCGCAGCTCGGGAAGTACGTCCCCTACAAGGTGAGCGACGGCTTTGCCTGGTACAAGCTGCATGAAGAGCTGCACGGCTTGCCGGTGGTAGGCTTTATCGTGCCGGCTTCCACCTTCGAGGTGCACGCCCTCTTTATCGATACCCCCATCGCCAACGCGCGGCGGCTGACCCACAACGCCTATGGCAGCGAGTTTGCTGACGAAACCCTGCACGACGAGGGCAAGGCTCCCCTGCTGCTGCGCGACCCCAACAACCCCAAACGCACCATCATTGACTGCACCCGGGGCGAGTCGGAAGGGGAACAGGGGGATGCAACCCTGCCCGAATAGGGGCAGTCCGACGCAAAAAAGAGGGGCCAGCCCATCCGGCTGGCCCCTCTTGTTATCTTTCAGCCCAAGCTCAGGGATAGCTCAGGGTCTCCTTGATGACCGGCAACCTCGCGGCAATCCACTCGGGATTGATGGGGCCCCAGTCGCTGATGCGGTAGTGCCCCTGCAGATGGCGGGCCCCCTCGGTTTGCTCGAAGCCGCAACAGATATCGAGATCCGCCAGCGCCGAAAGGGTGTCCTGTGCGGTGCGCCGCGGCATGCCGGTGGCCGCCATGATGGCGGGGACCGTATCCGTGCCCTGGCTTATCAGCCAGGCCACGTAGAGGCGGCGGTAGAAGCTGGTGCGGGTCTTGCTCGATTCCGTCATATCTCGTCCTCAAGGCGATCGAAATAGCGCCAGGTGGCCAGCGCAGCCTTGCCCATCACCAGGGCCCAGACACCGAACCAGAACCAGCGGAAGAAGCTCCAGGTGGAGGCGTCGGGCTCTGTGCTCTCAATCTTGGTGACGTTGGGGAACATGGAGAACATGTTCACGCGCCAGCCGTAGGAAGTAATGATGGCCAGCCGTTTTTCGAATTCCATGGATTTGGCCTTGGCCTGGACGTCGGCGGCGTTGAACTTGAAGTAGAAGGGCCAACCCCACTCGGTATCTTCATTGCGGAACACCCGGATCTGCTCACCGGGACGCTCGGTGTAGATGTAGTAGACGTCGGTGGTGGGGCCATCGGCCGGGTTCTTCTTGCTGATGGGGCCATCCTTGTCGGTACGTTTCACCTCGACCCCTGTGATGGTGGCGATGGTGTGCTCCGGCAGGTAGTAGTCGAGCCAGGTGGCAGAGAGCAGGGCGATCAGGCCCAGCAGAATAAAGGCGGGTTTCTTGAATTTCAGGCTCATGGATGTGCTCGCGTGAGGGGGAGTAACGTGCCTCTACCATACTCACATTTGGCGGAGCGGCCTAGCCCCTTATGGCACCACAAGCCAAAAAATGGCGTTTAAAACAGAAACAAACCCTTCACCTTGGCAACAAAAAAGGCCCTTGCGGGCCTTTGAAAACGGATGGCTATTACAGTTGGAACTGGGCGAGCTGCCTGCGCTGCTGCTCGGCCAGCTGGGAGAGCTCCTGGCTGGCGCTGGCGCTCTGGCTGATCCCGGCAGAGCTCTGGCTCACTATCTCGTGAATGTTGGAGATGTTGCGGCTGATGTCCGCGGTGACGCAGGACTGTTCCTCGGCGGCGGTGGCCACCTGGGCGTTGGCGTCATTGATCTGCTGCACCGCGCCGGTGATCCCGCCAAGCAGGCTCTGTACCTCGGCCGCGAGACGCTGGTTGTGCTCGAGGATGGTCAGGGTCTCCTGCACCCCCTGGTTGGCAGAGAGGGACTGGCTCTGCAACTGCTCTATGATGCCCTGGATCTCCTTGGTGGACTCCTGGGTGCGAGCCGCCAGCATCCGCACCTCGTCGGCTACCACCGCGAAGCCGCGACCGGTTTCCCCGGCGCGGGCGGCCTCAATGGCGGCGTTGAGGGCCAGCAGGTTGGTCTGCTCCGAGATGCCCTGAATGACTTCAATCACCTTGCCGATCTGCTCGGACTGGGACTTGAGCCGGGCCACTACGGCGGCGGCGCTCTCCAGGCTGCCCGCCATGCGATCGTTGGCGGCTACGCTCTCGCCAAAGAGAGTGAGCCCCTGCTCGACCCGGCTGTTGGCATCGCGGGCCAGATCGTCGGCCACGGCGGCGTTGTGGTTGACGTTGTCGGCGGTGCTGGAGAGTTCGGTGACCGCCGAGGCAACCTGCTCGATCTCGCCACGTTGCTGTTGGGCGTTCGCCTCGGCCTGGGTCATCACGGCGGCGAGCTCGGTGGCGGCGGAGGCCACGTTCTGGCTGATGCCGGTCAGGGTCTGGATGGTGTTGCCGAGCTGGCTCAGGGTGAGGTTGATGTCCCGCGCCAGGTGGGTCACTTCGTTATTGCCCTCTTCACTGGCACGGACGTTGAAGCGGCCCTGGGCCATGGCGCGCATCACCCCCTGCAGCTGACTGATGGGTTGCACGATATGGCCTGACAGCCACCAGCCGCAGGCCAGGGCCGCGATCAGGGCGGCGGCCGTCAGCAGCAGGGCATGGAACAGCGCCTCATCATAGTGTTTCTGCTCCCGGACCAGTTCGTCCTGGATCAGCTGGTTGATGTGGGCGGACATGCCGTCGATCTCCTTGTTCAGCTGCTCGCCCAGCTGGCGGAAATGGAGGCGGGCCGCCTCAAAGGCAACCGGATCCTCATTGCCCTGATGTTGCAGTGCCAGCAGCGGCATCATCTTGCCGCGCAGATGATCCAGATAGGCTTGCAGCGCCGCCATTACCTGGCGGTTATCCTGCTCGGCCCCCTCGATCACCAGACGGGCGAGAATGCCCCGGATCTCTTGCTCGGCTGCGTTGAGGCTGGCGGGCAGCTCGGCGAATTGCTTGGCGTCGTAGAGGCCGTAGATGGCATTGGTGCGCATCCGGTAGGCGGCATGGATCAGGGTGGCAATGTCATCCTTGTGGCGGATCACGCTGGCGGTGGTGTCATTTATCTCCCGAATGGCGTTGTCGACTTCCTGTTTGCTGAATCCGGCGGTGATGACCATCAGCAGACTGGCGAGGAGTAATGGAACGAGAACTTGAAGGCGAATTGATAGATTATTCAATGACATAAAAGGCTCTAATCGGAAGAATGGCAAAGTTTGGCATCTTACACAGACGCGACAAGGGTTGTCACAGACTTTATTGCCGACGTTGGAGGTAGTTACAGTTTTTTCTTGTGGTAAAAGAGCGAGATAGACGACACTGTCTGGCCAACTTGGTATAAGTTCGACCAATCCGATTGGATTGGGTCTGTCAGTTCCCGTTTTGTCCCTGTTCTATGCGTTCCATGGAGGTGTTGTGTGTCCAGCTGGATTGATCCGGCCATTCTGGCGTTGTTTATTCCCACTTTTTTCTTTGTCTCCGTGACCCCCGGCATGTGCATGACCCTGGCGATGACCCTGGGCATGAGCCTGGGAGTGCGCCGGGCCCTGCACATGATGTGGGGGGAGCTTATCGGGGTGGGGCTGGTCTCGGTACTGTCGGTGATCGGGGTGGCGGCCATCATGCTCAACTACCCGGGGATCTTCGCCGCGTTCAAATACGTGGGGGGCGCCTATCTGATGTGGCTCGGCATCCAGATGTGGCAGGCCAGGGGCAAGATGGCCATTCCGGCGGATCTCTCGGCGGGCCAGCAGACCAGCGCCATGGGACTGGCCATGCAGGGCTTCGTGACCGCCATCGCCAATCCAAAGGGGTGGGCCTTCATGATCTCCCTGCTGCCTCCCTTTATCTCGGCCAGCAAGCCGATGGCGCCGCAGATCTCGGCGCTGGTGGCCCTTATTCTGCTCATCGAGTTTTCCTGCCTGCTGCTCTACGCCAGCGGTGGCCGCACCCTGCGCCACTTCCTCGCCAGGAGTGGCAACGTCACCCTGATGAACCGCATCGCCGGCACCCTGATGTTGGGGGTCGGCGTCTGGCTGGCGCTGGGTTGACAAAAAGTGCATGAAAAATGCCCCCTCTTTGGCAAAAAGAGGGGGCATTTTTGTGGGTGGCGTCAGGCCTTGCGGGTGAAGCGCCTGACCCAGGGGTTGGCGCTCACCCCGTGCAGAATGACGCTCAAGATAATGGTGCAGAGCACGGTGGCGATGACGGGCAACTGGCCCGTCAGGGCTGGCTGATGCTGCAGCACCATGACGGCGAAGACGATGCTGGCCAGCCCCCTTGGCCCGAACCAGCCGATAAAGAGTTTGAGTTCCAGGGATTGACCCGTGCCCAGCAGGCTCAGCCAGACCGGCACCATGCGCAGCAAGGTGAGGCTGGCGGCGCCATAGAGCCAGTACTGCCACTGCAGCAGGATGGGCAGCAGCGGCATCATGATGGCGCCAAACACCATCCAGATCACCACAGAGAGCAGATCTCCGTACCCTTCGCAGCTGTCCATGTAGGCGTGCTTGTGCTCCCCCAAGCGATGCCCGATCAGCAGCCCGCCGACAAAGGCGGCGATAAAGCCGCTGCCACCCAGAGTTTGGGCCAGGGCAAAACAGAGCAGGGCCAGCCCCGGCATGGTGAGCTGGCGCCACAGCGGCAACTGCCAGCCATTGAGATAGGAGAGTTTGAGCAATCGGATGGTCAGGGTGCTGAGCACGAAGGCCACCAGCACCCCTATGCCTATCTCTTCCAATAACAGGGTCACGGCCAGGGTGGCGGTGCCTGCGTGTTGTTCGGTGGGGGCGATCAGGGCGAGCAGCAGGAGCAAAACGGGTACACAGATGCCGTCGTTGAGGCCGCTCTCCTGATTGAGCCCCTCCCGCACCGCTGCCGGTACTGCCGGATTGCTCACCACCGCCTTACCAAGCGCCGCATCGGTCGGAGCCAGTATGGTGGCGAGGATCGCCACTTCCAGCAGCGGCAGTTCGGGAAACAGCAGGCGGCCGAACAGGGTTCCCGCCAGCAGGGTCAGGGGCAGGCCGATGAGCAGCAACCGGACGGGGAGCTGGCGGTTGGCCAGCAGCACCTGCCAGTTGGTGTTGGCGGCGTCATTGAACAGCACTATGACCAGGGCCAGCTCGGCCAGCAGTTTGAGCCCTTCGCTGTCGATATCGAGGGAGAGCAGGCCCAGGCCGCTAGAGCCCAGTACGCCGCCCACCAGCAGAAACAGCAGGGGACCGTTGATGAGCTTTGACTCGAAGCGTCCGGCAATCAGGCTGTAGAGCAGTAAAAAGGCGGCGAGCACCGCCAGGTTCTGGTAGATCACAGACGCTTCCATGGGCTCTCCTCCTCGTTACTCCCTGCCGTCATAGGGACGTCAATCGGTCAGGCAGTCCGGATCGAACACATATTTCCCCTCCAGCCATCCCACGATCTCGTCGACGCAGGCCTGGTCGCGAAACGGCAGGTAGCGCGCCTTGAGGTGGCTTATTTGTTCCGGGGTGAGCTGGGCCAGGCCTATGTCCTGAAACAGTGGCAAGTCGGCGTCGATCATCGCCGAGATCTGCGGACCACAGGTGGCGTTGAGGGAGGCGTGCAGCGCCTTGTCCGGGTCGTACTGCTTGCCGAGCCGATAGCTCATGGGCAGGGTGGCGAGCGGCAGGACCGAGAGGGCGGCCTGCTTCATGGGATTGACCGCATGACCGCTGACGAGATCCGTCAGCTCCGCGGGACGGTTCTCGAAGGCGCGCAGATGCAGGAAGTTGCTCGCCTTGCTGCCATCGTTGACCGGGTAGTTGTCCCACAGGAAGGGCTTGCGCCCGAGCAGCTCGGTCACCTGTTTAAGGTGCGCCGCCGGGTATTCGCTCGAGCAGACCCTGGGGCCGGTCCAGAAGATCTCGAAGCGGCGGTCGAGCTGCTCGCCGATATCTTCCAGATAGCGGGGAGGCATGGCGCCAAACACCTTCTCCAGCACGGGATCGGTCGAGTAGTAGCTGGGGCAGAAGATGAGCCGGCCCGCCTTGCTGTGAGCCGCGATGTCGTGGGCGATGGTGAGCTGATGATGGGCGAGATCCGGGGTATCCCCCTTCATGTCGTCAAACAGCACCGCCAGAATGTCGGGCTGGAGTGTCTCTTCGATGAGACGCACCTTCTCGAGCAGTGCGGGACGCTTTCGTTCGTAATCGTGGTGGGCCCCCATGGGGCTCAGGCCCACCCCGAAGGCGAGACCGTTGTCACGGCACTGCTGAGCGAGGCGGGCCAGGTCTGCCAGCTGTTGTTCTGGCCAGGGCTGGGCCCAGTGCTTGCGCAGATAGCCATCCTCTTTCGGGGCATAGATATAGAAACCATAGCCGTGGCGAGGCAGCCACTGGGCATAACGGGCGCGTGCCTGCCAGCTCCATCCCTTGCCAAAGAATCCTTCGATCACCCCCAGATTGGGGAAGGGGGCTTGGGGGCCGGACAGCATGTTTTGATATGGCATAACTTCTCTCCCTTCTCGTTTGGAGGTCGGGACCCGGGGTTACACCGGATCTTCTTCCTGGAAACGCACCCCGATTTTGCTCGGCACGCTCTCGTCCATTTCGGCCACGGTCCAGATCAGGCCCTGCCATTCGATGTTGTCACCGACCACCAGATTATCGCCCAACAGGGAGGCAATAAAATCCCCCAGCGTCTGATCCGCCACCTCGCTCACATCAAGCCCGTAGAGGGGGGCAAGATCGATGAGGCGGGCGGAGGCTTCCAGCAGGAAGTCACCGAAGAAGCGCGGGCCCAGATCCTGCTCCGGCGCCTGGCTGAACAGCTGGCCGAGGGCGGGGAGGTCGTGCTCGTGACCGATGACGCAGAGGATGTCATCGGCCAGCAGGCAGGTACTGCCCGAGGGGTGCAGCAGCTCGCGGCCGCGAAACAGGGCGCTGACCCGGGTGCCGGCGGGCATCTTGAGATCCCTCAGCGGCGAGCCGATGCACCACTTCTCGGCCCCCAGCCGGTAGACGAAGGTCTCCCACTGGCTGTCGAGATCGATCTCGAGGCCGGAGCGGTTGATGGGGGACGGGGGCGCCGGCACCTCGACTCGTGCCAGCCTGGAGGCCAGCGGCAGGGAGCTGCCCTGCAGGATGAGGGAGACCAGCACCACGAAGAAGGCCACATTGAAATAAAGCTGGGCATTGGGCAGCCCCGCCATCATGGGGAAGACCGCCAGAATGATGGGCACGGCGCCGCGCAGCCCCACCCAGGAGATGAACCAGCGCTCGCGGGGGGCAAAGTTCTTGAACGGCAGCAGACCAATCCAGACCGAGACGGGGCGGGCAAACAGGATCATCCACATCGCCAGCGCCAGGGCCGGCAGGGCGATGGGCAGCAGCTTGTGGGGGGAGGCGAGCAACCCCAGCACCAGGAACATGCCGATTTGGCTGAGCCAGGTCAGGCCGTCCAGCACCGACAGTGTGCTGCTGCGACTGCGCAGGGCGAGGTTGCCGAGCAGCAGACCGGTGAGATAGATGGCGAGGATGCCGCTGCCCCCCACCGCCGTGGTGAGGGCGAAGATCAAGAGGCCACCACTGACGGTGAGCAGGGGATAGAGGCCGGGAGCCAGTTTGGCGTTGTTGATGAGCTTCCACAACAGCCAGCCGCCGGCCAGGCCGATGCCGGCCCCCATGCCAAATTGCTGGAGCAGTTGCAGCAGCAGGAAACCGGCATCCAACCCCTGCTGGGCGGTGGCCAGCACCTCGATCAGGGTGACGGTGAGAAACACTGCCATGGGATCGTTGCTGCCCGACTCTATCTCCAGGGTCGCGCTGACCCGCTCGTTGAGGCTGCGCCCGCCAAGCAGGGAGAAGACTGCCGCCGCATCGGTGGAACCGACGATGGCGCCGATCAGCATCCCTTGCAGCAGATTGAGGTCAAACAGCCAGGCGGCAGCGAGGCCCGTCAGGCCCGTGGTGATGGCAACGCCCACGGTGGCAAGCGACAGAGCGGGCCAGAGTGCCACCCGAAACGAGGAGACCCGAGTGCGCATGCCGCCGTCGAGCAATATGATGGCCAGCGCCAGGTTGCCCACCAGATAGGCGACCGAGTAGTCGGCGAACTGGATGCCACCGGGTCCATCTTCCCCCGCCAGCATGCCGACGGCGAGAAAGATCACCAGGATGGGGATGCCGAGGCGGGAAGAGAGAGCACTCAGCAAGACGCTGGCTCCCACCAACAGGGCACCGATGAAGAAGAAACTGTTGATGGTGACGGCATCCAAGGGCGAACTCCTTCCTGGCTGGTGTAAAGTAGGCACATTATATGCAGCAAATGTGACAATGTGGCGATTTTGTGTCTCGAATTTGCAATTCATTACATTTCTCCGCCTCTGGCCGGACGCAGTCTGTCGGTATGCCTATGAATCCCTTTCCTCGACCCCGCCGACATCCTGCCATCCCGGAAGCGGTTTTTGTCCTATTTCTTTCCTCTCTCAATTCGCGTCGTCCGCCCGATATGTGGCCCCCATCCGGTTTTCGAGATGACTACTGCTCGAAGTGTTAATAAAAAACCGTTTTCTCAGCGAACTGAGGTATATTCCGGCCATGATGCAATTGACGCTTGGATCGGAATAATAATGTTACAACTCAGACGGTTATGGTGGCTCCTTGCCCTCTTGATGGTGACCTCGCTGCTCCTGGTCGCACTGTTTGAGTGGGGCCCCAGACGCCATCTGGTGATAGTGCCGAGTGACAACTGGGAGATCGCTACCATCGACGATCGCCCCACGGGAGGCGACTCGGTAGCAACTCTGGTGGCGCAAGGCACCGGGATGACGTGCGAGCTGGGGAGCAAATACCGCTGGCCCTATTGCGAGCTGGCGATCACCCTCACCGCCCCCGAACAGGGGATCGATCTCTCCGATTTCGATAACCTGATCCTGCAGCTGGAAGGAGAGGGTCCGAGTGACGCCGCCTGGCGTATCTATCTGCGCAACTACCACCCCGACTACTCCCGGGCCGGGGATCCCGTCTCCCACAAGGTCAACGCCATCCTGTTCGACCCCAAACAGTACCCGGGGCGGGTCGAGATCCCCCTCAAGCTCTTTACCCCCACCACCTGGTGGCTGACCGACTACGACATTCCCCTGATGCAGCAGGGCCAGGATCTGAGCCGGGTCTTCGCCATCGAACTGGCGACCGGCTCCGGGGCGGCGCCGGGCCACTATCAACTCAAGGTGGAGACGCTGATCTTCGAGGGGCCCTGGATGTCGCCCACCCTCTTTTATCGCGCCCTCTTCATCGGCTGGAGCCTGTCGGTGATCTCCCTGCTGCTGATGGATTATCTCGGGATGCGGCGGCGCCTGGCAAAGTTAAGCAGGCAAGCCAGGCAGACCATGGCGCGCAACCGGGATCTCGAGCTGGAGTACCGGATGGCCAGCAACCAGGTGCGATATGACCCCCTGACCGGGGCATTGAGTCGCTATGAGGGGGAGTCCCGACTGGTGCACCACGGCGGCGAGATGACCCTGGTGTTTATCGATATCGACCACTTCAAACAGATAAACGACAGCCACGGTCATCCGGTGGGTGACGAGGTGCTCAAGTGCCTGGTGAGCGAGTTGCTGCTGCAACTGGAGGATGGGGACATGCTCTGTCGCTGGGGCGGGGAGGAGTTCGTATTGCTGTTGCCCGGGCGCTCATTGGCCTGGGGCCAGGCCCTGGCCGAGCGCCTGCGTCTGACGATGGTCGAGAGTCGCAACTGGCCGCTTGGGGTGGCAGTCACTGCCTCGTTCGGGGTGGCAAGCCGCCGGCCTGATGAGCCGCTGCTCAAGACGTTGCAGCGCGCCGACATGGCGCTCTATCGCGCCAAGGGGGCGGGGCGCAACCGGGTAGACGTCGCCGACTGAGGCGGATAAAAAGCGGCGGCCAGTCTCTGCTGGCCGCCTGTGAAGCGTGGTTGTGGCCCGGGATGCCGCCATCCATCGGACCGGGTTTATTCGCGAAGTCAGTCGTCCTCGTCATCCTTCACTTCGCGGATCTTGTCCTTGTACTTGGGCAACTGCTTTTCCAGCTGTTTCATGTCCTTGATGGCATTGAGAAACAGTCCGAGCAGGAAGAGCAGTGGCAAGCCTATCCAGAGCCATAAATTCATAATGTCGTCCTCTCGTCACTCTCGATAGTCACATAACGGGCCAGGATCTCGTCGAGATGGGCCAGTATGGTCTCCTTGCCTTCAATATCCGCCTGTTGCAGGCAAAGTGCCAGCGCATCCGGTTCGAGGCGCAGCTCCCGTGATTCGGGGGCAAAACTCAGATGCCAGGGTTCATAGGCAACGCCCTGGCCAGCCCCGACCGGTTTGTCATACGGCAGGAAGAAGCCAAAATCGTTCATCCGTTCGCCGAGCCATTCGCTCAGGTCGGCAAACCAGCCCCCCTCCTCGTACTCCCAGGGCTCCAGCGCCAGCTTGGTATTGGCGGGCAGGCAGTCCGGATCGTAGATATCGAGATCCGTGCCCCAGTGATGGCGGCTGGTGCCCGGCAGGGCGCTCCAGCGCAGGATGGCGTGCAGCCGCTCCTCGTCGCTCAGTTGCAGGGCGTCGATGGGCTGGCTGGCGGCATCCAGCAGCGGCCGCTCGCCGCGCCACTTGCCGTTCCAGATGGCGAGCTGGCGCGCGAAGCTGCGCCAGCTGGAGGCCGCCTGCAGGTTGAAGCCGTCGTGGGCCGCTGCCACCTGCATGTCGTTGAAGGCCGCCGCGGTGGCGGCGGTCAGGCGATGGGGCCCGCGCCCCATCAGGATAAGATGGCTCTCGTCGAGCCCCAGCAGTTGATCCTGGGTCATATCACAGTCCCTCCGATGGGTCTTGGAAGAGAAAAGCGTTGCTGGTCCGGGTTCACGCCAGCAACCGCGTCAGTACCCCTTGATACATGTCCGCCAGGAGATCCAGATCTTCGGCCTTCACGCACTCGTTCACCTTGTGGATGGTGGCGTTGACCGGACCCAGCTCAATGACTTCCGCCCCGGTGGGGGCGATAAAGCGCCCATCGGACGTTCCCCCCGTGGTGAGCAGAGCCGGCTGCTGGCCGTTGACCTGCTCGATGGCGCCCACGGTCGCCTCAAGCAGAGCACCGGTGTCGGTGAGGAAGGGCTGGCCGGAGAGGGTCCACGTGAGCTGATAGTCGAGGTCGTGCCGCTCCAGCAGCGCCTCGACCCGCTCGCGGATATCCGTGTCGGTGAGTTCGGTGCTGAAGCGGAAGTTGAACTGGACGTGCAGCTCTCCCGGAATGACGTTGGAGGCGCCGGTGCCGGCCTGGATGTTGGCGATCTGGAAGCTGGTGGGGGGGAAGTAGGCGTTGCCCTCATCCCACACGGTGGCAGCAAGTTCCGCCAGCGCCGGCGCTGCCTTGTGGATCGGGTTGTCCGCCAGATGGGGGTAGGCCACGTGGCCCTGCACCCCGCGCACCAGCAGATCGCCGGTGATGGAGCCGCGCCGGCCGTTCTTCACCACGTCGCCCACCTGATTGGTGGAGGAGGGCTCGCCGACGATGCACCAGGTGATCTTCTCCTGGCGCGCCTCCAGGGTGTCGATTACCCGGGTGGTGCCGTTGATAAAGGGGCCCTCTTCATCTGAGGTGATGAGAAAGGCAATCGATCCCTGATGATCCGGATGTTCGGCCACGAAACGCTCGGTGGCCACCACCATGGCGGCCAGCGCCCCCTTCATGTCGGCGGCGCCGCGCCCGTACAACACGCCATCTTGAATGGTCGGCTCGAACGGCGGGGTGTGCCATTTATCGAGCGGCCCGGCCGGTACCACGTCGGTGTGACCGGCAAAACAGAATAGCGGCCCTTCGCTGCCACGCCGTGCCCACAGGTTGGTGGTGTCCTCGAACACCATGGGTTCGATGACAAAACCAAGACGAGCTAGGCGTTCGCTCATCAGGGTCTGGCACCCTTCATCCAGCGGGGTAACGGAGGGGCGGCGGATCAGATCCTTGGCCAGTGCGATGACGTCCGACATCGGTGTTCCTTAAATGCAGAGGTTAACGAGAGAAGAGGGATTGGTAGTGGTCAGCCTTGAACCCCAGGGTCAGTTCGCCATCGCGGTCCAGCAGCGGGCGCTTGATCATCGCCGGGTGCGCCAGCAGCAGGGCACGGGCCTTGTCGTTGTCGAGCCCCTGCTTCTCCTCTTCCGGCAGGGCGCGGAAGGTGGTGCCACGAGTGTTGAGCAGGGCTTCCCAGCCGAGTTTGGCGAGCCAGCCATCCAGCGCGGCCGGATCCAGGCCATCGGCCCTGTGGTCGTGAAAGCGGTAGTCGACACCAGCCTCATCCAGCCACTTGCGGGCTTTCTTGATGGTGTCGCAGTTTTTGATGCCATAGAGGGTGGTGGCCATGGGGAGTCCTTGTCTGCGGGCACAGGCCCTGAAATCGGAAACTTGAGATCGATACGGGAAATCAAGGAGAGGCACGATTCTGGCATTGTGGCGATCCCAAGGCAATCACCGGGGCGCGTCAGTTGGCCGTTGCAGAGCGGAAAATGGCGGGCAGCCAGGGGGCTGATAGCCAAAACGCGCCATCGGGCGCGTTTTGGAGGAGGGAAGGAGCGGCAAGATCAGTGCAGCGTGGTCCACTCGTGATCAAAGACCCGGGCACGTTCCCAGGGAGCGTCCGGCAGACTGGAGGAGAGGCCGGTATATTTGCCCACATCGTCCACCACGATGGCGGAGAGGATCGGCAGATTGTTTTCGGTGCAGTACATGCGAATACGCTGCAGCAGGGTGCGCAGCTCGTCCTGGCACTGTTCCAGCCCGGCCTGTCTGGCCAGTTTGGAGTAGCGAATGGTGGTGCGTTCCCTTGCAGACTCGATGAGGATGTCCCACAGCTTGTAGTCGCAGCTTGAAGTCTCTGCGGTGGCTTGGCTTGTCATAACTCTCTCCGGTGCGAAATGGTCGCTAGGTGTCGATGCGCATCTTGGCGGCTTCAGGGCTCTCTGATGTTGATCCAACGCAAAAAAGAGACCAGTTATGTCGCACGATTCGTGAATAATCTCAGGCAATATGCATGAATCAGTTTAAATATCGAAATTTTGTTAACTTACCGACATATTACGCTGCTAAATGGCGGCGAGTTCACCTTTATTGATGGGGATCAAAGGCTGCTGGCAGAGGGCACACTAGATTTCGCTTTTCGATAAATCTGTCAGGAGTCTGTGTTGGAACTTCTATTCGTCCTGTTCGTCCTGGTGGCCGTGGTTTACGGCATCATCAAGGATTACAACCCGCAAGCCGTGCTGGCGCTGGCGGGCATGGCCATTTTCACCCTGGCCTACTGGCTGGGACTGCACCCCATACTGCCTGCCGACAAGAGCACAGGCTTCGCCCTGTTCGACCTGTTCGAGGTGTTCAAGGGGATCTTCTCCTACCGCGCGGCGGGCCTCGGTCTCACCATCATGGCGGTGGCCGGCTTTGCCACCTACATGTCCCACATCGGCGCCTCTCAGGCGCTGGTGCGGGTGGCGGTCAAACCGGTGGCGGGCATTCAGTCCAGCTACCTGATGCTGGCCATCTGCTACCTGGTGGCGGTGTTCGTCTCCCTGTTCGTCACCTCGGCGACCGGCCTTGGCCTGCTCTTGATGGTCACCATGTACCCCGTGATGCGCAACCTCGGCATCAGCCCGGCCTCCGCCTGCGGCGTCATCGCCACTTCCCAGGCGTTCGAGATTGGCCCGACCCAGACCAACGCCATCTTCTCGGCCGGTCAATCTGGCATGGATCCCACCAGCTACTTCGTCGACTACCAGATCTGGCTGGTGGCCCCCATGCTGCTGGTGACCATGGTGCTGCACTTCTTCTGGCAGCGTCACTGCGATCGTAAAGATGGCTGGGATCCGGCCTTGCATCGCGGCGAGCACGCCGAGCTGGACGAGAAGGGAACGGACGAAGTCAAGGCGCCGACCTGGTATGCCCTGCTGCCCATCATTCCCTTCGTGCTGATGATGACCTTCTCCAAGCTACTGGTGAGCGATATCAAGATGAGCGTGGAAGTGGCCATGCTGTTGTCGGTCTTCATCGGCATGTTGTGCGAGCTGCTGCGTTCACGCTCGGTGCGTACTTCCTTCGCCGGCCTGTCGAGCTTCCTCGACGGCATGGGCAAGGTGTTCGGTCCTGTGGTGGCGCTTATCGTCTGCGCCGAGCTGTTCGCCGAGTCCCTCAAGGCCATCGGTGCCATCGACACCTTGCTCCATTCGGCCAGCGACGCCGGCATCGGCAGCGGTCTGATGACCCTCGTCATGGTGGGCCTCATCATGGTGGCAGCCGTCATCATGGGCTCCGGCAACGCGGCCTTCCTGAGCTTCTCTACCCTAGCGCCAGCGGTGGCGGCCAAGTTTGGCGTGCCGGCGGTGACCATGTTGCTGCCGATGCAGCTGGCCTCCAGTATCGGGCGCAGCATCTCCCCCATTGCGGCCGTGGTGATTGCCTGTGCCGGTATCGCCAAGGTGTCGCCCTTCGTAGTGGTGAAGCGCACCAGTGTGCCCATGGCGGGGGCGCTGATCACCGCCCTGACACTCAACTACCTGCTGTTTATGTAATGGTTTTTTGACGGTATTGGCGAGGCGGGCAGCCAGGCTGCCCGTCTCTTTCACTCTGTTGCCGACGATGGCCCCCTCATGGGGGCCGTTGCATGGAGAAGATGATGACCGATGTAAAAACACCCTTTTCCCTCGAGACTTATCTGGCGGATCTGGCCCCCCTCATCAACCTGGATTGCGGCACCCGCACCCCGGCCGGGGTGGCCAGGGTCGCCGACATCATGACCGAGAAATTCGAGTCCATCGGTTGGCAGGTGCGCCGTCACCAGTTCGCCGCCGAATGTGGTCCCTGTCTCGAGATCACCAATGCGCCGGGCGCCGATCACTACGATGTGATGCTGATTGGTCACATGGATACCGTCTTCCCCGAGGGGACGGCGGCCAAGCGGCCGCTGAAAATCGAGGGCAATCAGGCCTTTGGCCCCGGGGTATCGGACATGAAGAGCGGTTTGCTCTCCCTCTGGTATGCCCTCAAGGGGATGGACCCGGCGGTGTTGGCCAAGCTCAGGGTGCTGGTCTGCTGCAACTGCGATGAGGAGATTGGTTCCCCTTGGTCGAAAGAGTGGCTGGTGGAGAGGGCCCGCCAGAGCGCCTGCGTGCTGGTGGCCGAGGCGGCTCGCCCGAACGGGGATCTCATCAGCGCCCGCAAGGGCAATGCCAAGTACCGGATCACCTTCCATGGCAAGGCTTCCCACGCGGGTTCTGCACTGGCGGAAGGGATCTCGGCCATCACCGAGCTCGCCAACTGGGTGCTCGCCATCAACCAGCAGGTCAACATGGAGACGGGCACTACCATGAACGTGGGGGTGGTACAGGGGGGCACCGGGGTCAATGTGGTGCCGGACTATGCCGAGGCCATCGTCGACCTGCGTTTCTGGAGCAATGAAGAGGCGGCCGCCGTGCACGACAGGCTCGGCTTTATGGCCAAGAACCCCTTCCTGCCGGGTTGCCGGGTCGAGGTGGATCGCCAGACCTTCAAGCCGGCAATGCGCCCGAGCGGCGACACCCAGGCGCTGATGGCACTGGTGGAGGCGGCGGCCAAAGAGGAGGGGATCCCCTTCAACTGGCTGGAGGCGGGCGGCGGCTCGGATGCCAACTTCACCGCCGCGGCCGGAGTGCCCTCTCTTGATGGCTTTGGCCCCATGGGTGGCGGTTTTCACTCCGAGGCCGAGTTTTTGCTGCTCGATAGCATAGCGCCGCGCATTCGCCTGCTGCAGCGGGTGCTGGGCAAGCTGGCCAAATAGTCCTGAGCAAGGACCATGAAAACGGGAGGCGGATGCCTCCCGTTTTTTATCTCTGCGATTGGCCAGAAGGGGGGGCTCACGCCTCCTCTTCGGCCAGGTAGGCGAGGGCTCCCTCCTGCGCCACCTGCCAGTGAGCGAGCCGCACGGGGGCGCTGAACCCGGGGCCATCGGTCACCATGGTGTGAAACTCCCCCTGCTCGCCGCAGGCGTCGAAGCCTTGGCTTGCCGCCAGCTGCTGCAACTCGGCGATGGTTTCACCATCGAGTACCCGGCCGACCCAGTCGGGCGTCAGGAAGCGGGTATCGACGCAGGAGAGGTGTGCCACTATCCCGCGGGTCAGCAGATCCGCCAGCAAGTCGTCACGGGATTGTTGCCAGAGCGGGGTATGAACCGTTATCCCGAGCGGGCGGCAGCGCTCGCGGATCCAGTTGCTGGCGCCCCCCACGCTGTCGATATCGCCGGTGACCACCCCATCGATGGCCCACTCCCGGCGTAGCTGGGCCAGCGCATCCTCATAGCCTCGCTCGAACGGCGCTTCGATGGTGACCAGCCGGTGGGGGAGCGCGAGGGCGGCCGCCTGGCGGCGAATCTGATGCAGTGGATGGGCGAGAAAGCGAGGTTCGGGCGGCGCAAAGGTCACCAGTGCCGCCACCTGATGGCCCTGTTCACGGGCATGGCAGAGGGCCTGCATGGCATCTTTGCCGCCGCTCCAGAGCAGGATGACGCGAGACATGGGGTTCCATTTTTGTGAAAAAAGAGAGGAAGCATGCTACTAGGGCGTCGACTGCTTGGCAAAGCAGCACGGGCCCAAAATGACAAGCCCCCGATGACGGGGGCTTGCGGGATGGGAGTGTCCGGTTACAGCAGTATGCTGGTCAGGATATAGCCCAGGGTACAGGAGGTGATCACCCCGATAAGACCCGGGATGATGAAGCTGTGGTTGATGATGAACTTGCCGATGCGGGTGGTGCCGGAGCGGTCGAAACCGATACAGGCCAGATCGCTCGGATAGGTCGGCAGCACGAAGTAGCCGTAGCTCGCCGGCAGGAAGGCGATCAGCAGCTTGGGTTCGACACCCAGCGCCAGACCCATGGGGGCGATGGCGGTGAGGGCTGCGGCCTGGCTGTTCACCAGCTTGGAGATGAGGAACAGCACCAGGGCGTAGGTCCAGGGTTGGGCCTGCACCACGTGGGCCAGGGTCTCCTTGAGTAGCGGCATGTGGGCCTGGAAGAAGGTTTCGCTCATCCAGGCAACCCCGAATACGGAGAAGATGGCGACCATGCCGGCCTTGAACACGGCACCGTTGGAGATCTCGCCCGGCTTGACCTTGCAGATCATCAGGATGAAGGCGCCGGCGATCAGCATCATCATCTGGATCACCAGGTTCATGGAGAGGGGACCTGTCTTCTCCTTGATGGTGAAGACGGGACGCAGACCCTCATAGGCACCAAGCATCACCACGGCTGCGATGGCGGCGAAGAAGATCCAGGTCGACCAGTAGGCCTGTTTCGGGAACTTGGTATTGAGCAGGGTTTCACCGCCGCCATAGATGAAGGCGCGCTGTTCCGGATCCTGGATCTTGGCCTGGAACTCCTCGTCCTTGTCCAGATCCTTGCCGCGACGCAGGCTCCAGAGGGCGGCGACGATGACGCCGGTCAGGGAGGAGGGAATGGCGACCATCAGGATGTCCAGCAGACCGTAGGCCTGGCCGATGCCGTGGGCCGCCGCCAGGATGGAGACCATGGAGACCACGGCCACCGAGACAGGCGAGGCGCAGATGGCCATCTGGGAGGCAACGGAAGCCACCGCCATCGGACGCTCGGGGCGGATGTTCTTCTGCAGCGCGATGTCGGCGATGATGGGGAACATGGTGTAGACCACGTGGCCGGTACCGCACAGGAAGGTGAGGGTCCAGGTGGTGAGCGGAGCCAGTATGGTGATGTATTGCGGGTGGCGGCGCAGCAGGCGCTCTGCCACCTGCATCATCAGGTTGAGACCGCCGGCGGTCTGCAGGGTGGCGGCACAGCCGATCACCGCCAGAATGGTCAGCATCACCTGTACCGGCGGCTCGCCCGGCACCAGACCGAACACGAAGGTCAGCAGGAACAGACCGATACCACTGATGAGACCGAGTCCCATGCCCCCAAAGCGGGTACCCAGCAGCAAACAGCCGAGTACTACCAAAAATTCCATCAAGATCATTCCATTACCTCGTGTAATTGAATCCATGCCTGAGTTGTGTCGGGCTCATGGATCTGAATAGCCCGTTTTTTATTTAGCCCTAAAGGGTTAGTTGGTATTTTGCCCGCCGGAAAAGGGCAAAAAATTGAGATACTTCAATAAGTCGACGTTTTCTGATTTAACGCCTTAAAAACCACGTATTAACTTAATTGTCATTTTGCTGTGCCGGAGCAGGTACGTATGACACTTGTGGTCTGGCGGAAAGTGGATAAATACCGTACGACTTTGCAAAACCCAAGGACAGGATGGGGTCAGCGGCCGGGTAGGGGGGAAGCAGATAGCAAAAAGCCGACCCTGGGGTCGGCTTTGTCGGCAAAGGCCTGTAATCAGAACTCTGCGGTGCGTGGGGTACGCGGGAAGGGGATCACGTCGCGCACGTTGCCCATGCCGGTCACATAGACCACCAGACGCTCGAAGCCCAGACCAAAGCCGGAGTGCGGCACGGTACCGTAGCGGCGCAGGTCGCGATACCACCAGTAGTCTTCCTTGTTCAGACCCATCTCGGCCAGGCGGGCATCCAGCACGTCCAGACGCTCTTCACGCTGGGAGCCACCGATGATCTCGCCGATGCCCGGGGCCAGTACGTCCATGGCGGCAACTGTCTTGCCGTCGTCGTTGAGACGCATGTAGAAGGCCTTGATGTCTTTCGGGTAGTTTTTCACCACCACCGGAGACCTGAAGTGCTCCTCGGCCAGATAGCGCTCGTGCTCGGAGGAGAGATCGATACCCCAGGAGACCGGGAACTCGAACTTCTTGCCGCAGTTTTTCAGCACTTCGATGGCGTCGGTGTAGTCAATCTGGGCGAAGTCGGAGGCAACGAAGCGCTCCAGACGGCCGATAGCGTCCTTGTCCACGTGCTGGGCGAAGAACTCCAGATCGTCGCGGCGCTCGGTCAGCACGGCGTTGAAGACATACTTCAGCATGGCTTCGGCCAGGGCGGCGTTATCTTCCAGATCGTTGAACGCCACTTCCGGCTCGACCATCCAGAACTCGGCCAGGTGACGGCTGGTGTTGGAGTTTTCGGCGCGGAAGGTCGGCCCGAAGGTGTAGACCTTGGAGAGGGCGCAGGCATAGGTTTCGGCGTTCAGCTGGCCGGATACGGTCAGGAAGGCCTCTTTGCCGAAGAAATCTTCGTTGTAGTCCACCTTGCCTGCGTCGGTACGCGGCAGGTTTTCCAGATCCAGGGTGGAGACACGGAACATCTCGCCGGCACCTTCGGTGTCGGAGGCGGTGATGAGCGGCGTGGCAACCCAGATGAAGCCTTGCTCGTGGAAGAAGCGGTGGATGGCCTGTGCCAGGCTGTTGCGCACCCGGGTCACAGCGCCAACGATGTTGGTGCGCGGACGCAGGTGGGCCTGCTCGCGCAGGTACTCGATGCTGTGGCGCTTGGCGGCCATCGGGTAGGTGTCCGGGTCTTCGACCCAGCCGACCACCTTGACCTCGGTGGCCTGCAGCTCGAACGCCTGGCCGCTGCCCTGGGATTCGGCAACGACGCCGGTCACTTCCACGGAGCAGGCGGTGGTCAGACGCAGCACTTCATTCTCGTAATTGGCCAGGGTATTGGGGACGACGGCCTGTACCGGATGGAAACAGGAGCCATCGGAAATGGCCAAAAATGAGATCCCCGCCTTGGAATCACGGCGAGTCCGGATCCACCCTCGTACAGTCAGGGTGGTGCCAACCGCATGTTTACCGGTCAGCACATCTACTACGGATGCGTGCGTCATCGAAATATTGTCTCCAGCTTGTTCTTGCAGCGCTATGGGTCTGGCCCGGGCATTCAAGGGCCCATCATGGCAGACTAAGCCGTTAATCTTACCCGCGCAGGTTTGATAAACAAGCAAAAATGTCGGACTCTGCTGGGGTTTGCAGCATGTTTTGCGCGAGACGAGAGTCATCAACGCAGGAGAGGCGGGTGAAAGAGCGACGACGTGGACCGGATTGGCTGACCAGGGTATTGCGAGGGCTGGTGCTGCTCTGCTGGGGCGGCTTTATCGTGCTGCTCTCCCTCTATCACTATGCTCGCCCCGAGATAGCCTACGGCTTTCTGGTTTATGGCGGCATTGAAGTGCGAAACTACTGGGAGCCGGCGTTGACCCCCTGGCTGGTGTACGGATTGTGGGGATGTTGCGCGCTCACCCTAGGGGTCTTGCTGCTGGAGCGCAAGCGCAGCCGGCGTCGGGACGATGCCCGCCATATCAATCTGGCCATCCTGTTGCTGATTTTGCTGGCCAGCCTGCTTTTTTATTACGTCGGTTAGCCCGCTGCCCGGTCGTTCTCTTCGTCCGGCTTCTTGGGGCGCTTGCCCAGTTGGCGCTCCACGCTGTCGAGCATCTGGTTGTAGGCGAGCGCTACCCGGCCAATCTCGTCACCGTCGTCCCCCTCCAGGCGGTGGCCGAAGTCGTGCAGATCGGTGGCCTCCTCCATGGAACGGGTCAGCTGGTTGAGGGGGCGAACGATCCAGGTGCGAATGACCCAGAGGGTGAGCAAGAGCCCCAGGCCGAAGATGACGGTGAGGCTCAGCGCCGAGGTGAGGATGTTCTGCTCGACCCGGGTAAAGAGGGAGTCGAGGGAGTAGTCAAAGCGCACCGCTCCCAGCACGCTGTTTTCCGCCACCTGGTGGCAACTGGTGCAGTCGGTGCCGCGAAAATCCTTTCTGGCCAGCAGCGGCTGGGTCACCACCAGCCGGCTGTGCATGCCGTCGTGTACCACCTCCAGACTGCCTTTCCCCGCCAGCGCCAGCTCATCGAACCTGTCTTTGGGCTGCTCGCTCTCGAAGCCGGGACCATACTGCTTGCTCACCCCCTCGCCGCGCACGATGCGGGCATCCTCCACATGGGCGTGCTCCAGAAACTTGGTGCGCAGGGTATCGCGGGCATCCATCTTGCCGGTCAGCATCAGCATGTTGAGGCCGTCGAAATAGGCTTCGGTTTGCTCGCGGCTCTGCTCCTTGATCAGGGTCAGGATGAGGTCGCGCTCGCGCACCGCCTGATAGGCCGCGGAAAAGACCAGCACCATGGAGAAGATGAACAGCAGGAAGAAGTTGATTTTGGCAGCAATGGAGAGGCGCATGGAGAGTCGATCTGTATGGTAAAACCGCTACAGTCTACCCTCCCGTGCGCCTCAGGTCTGGTGTTTTGCTCACATTCTGGCTAATGGGCCCAGATTAAGTTGCCATTGCAATGCAACAAATGGCGATGCTCGTCCGTCAGCCTCAATACTCACCCTGATGGATGGCCTCATGAATGGCGCGGGTCAGCACGCCGAGCTCTTCAGGAGTGATGACAAAGGGCGGCATCAAGTAGATGAGCTTGCCAAAGGGGCGGATCCAGGCCCCCAGTTCGACAAACTTGCGCTGGATGCGCGCCACGTCCACCCGCTCCTTCATCTCCACCACGCCGATGGCGCCGAGTACCCGCACGTCGGCCACTGCCGGGTGCAGGGTCAGCTCGACCAATTCGGTGCGCAGTTGGTGCTCGATGGCGCGCACTCGCTCCTGCCAAGGCGAGGCCAGCAGCAGCTCGATGGAGGCATTGGCGACCGCACACGCTAATGGATTGCCCATAAAGGTGGGGCCGTGCATGAAGACCCCCGCTTTCCCGTCGCAGATAGTGCGGGCGACATGTTCGGTGGTCAGGGTCGCCGACAGGGTGAGGTAGCCCCCGGTGAGCGCCTTGCCCAGACACATGATGTCGGGGCTGATGCCGGCCCAGTCGCAGGCAAACAGTTGGCCGGTGCGGCCAAAGCCGGTGGCAATCTCGTCGGCAATCAAGAGCACGTCGAACTCGTCGCACAGGGCGCGCACCCACTGCAGATAGCGCGGGTGGTAGAAGCGCATGCCACCCGCCCCCTGGACGATGGGTTCGAGCACGATGGCAGCGATTTCCTCATGGGTGTCTGCCATAAGCGTCGCCAGCTCCACCACGCAACTCTCGTCCCACTCGGCGTGAAAGCGACAGCTGGGGGCTTCCACGAAATAGTGCTCGGGCAGGAAGCCCTGATAGAGCTCGTGCATGCCGCCATCCGGATCGCACACGCTCATGGCGCCGAAGGTGTCGCCGTGATAGCCGCCGCGCAGGGCAACGAATTTGGTGCGAGGCGTCCCTTTGGCGTGCCAGTACTGCTGCGCCATCTTGAGCGCCACCTCCACTGCCACCGAGCCGGAGTCCGCCAGAAACACCCGATCCAGCCCGGCCGGGGTGATCGCCACCAGCTTGCGACAGAGCTCCACCGCCGGGGCATGGGTCAGGCCGCCAAACATCACGTGGGACATCTTGCCGAGCTGGGCGGTGGCGGCCGCATCGAGCTCAGGCACCTGATAGCCGTGCACGCAGGCCCACCAGGAGCTCATGCCATCCACCAGTTCGCGGCCGTCGCTGAGGGTAAGGGTCACTCCCCTGGCACTGGCCACTTCATAGCAGGGCAGGGGATGGGTGAGGGAGGTATAGGGGTGCCAGACGTGGTGCAGGTCGAATTCTTGGTTGGTCATTTGTTGTTCTGTTGTCAATTTATGAGGTCTGGTCGGTGTTGACAGTCTACGCCTGCTCTCTACACTAGCCAACAATTTCAGCCACTTGGCCCTGCGCGCACTTTTGCTCGCCCGGGCCCGGTGGCGGATTTTGCGCTCCTCTCTTGCAAAGACGTCTTGCAAGCAAGGCGGCGCAGGATCCCACCTATCACAACCGGAAGCCATGTATGAATGCTCTCACCCGGGGCGGCCACGCCCTTCGTCACGACTGGACCCTCGCCGAGGTTCAGGCCCTGTTTGCCCTGCCATTCAACGATCTGCTGTTCCAGGCCCAGACGGTGCATCGCGCCCATTTCGATCCCAACGAGGTGCAGGTGAGCACCCTGCTCTCCATCAAGACCGGCGCCTGCCCGGAAGATTGCAAATATTGCCCCCAGAGCGCCCGTTATCACACCGGGCTCGAGGCCGAGCGGCTGATGGAGGTGGAGAAGGTGCTGGAGCGGGCCCGCGAAGCCAAGGCCAACGGGTCGTCGCGTTTTTGCATGGGGGCGGCCTGGCGCAACCCCAAAGAAAAAGACATGCCCTACATCTTGCGGATGATCGAGGAGGTGCGCGGGCTCGGCATGGAGACCTGCATGACCTTGGGCATGCTCACCGCCGATCAGGCGGCGCGCCTCGGCGCCGCCGGGCTTGACTATTACAACCATAACCTCGACACCTCGCCGGAGTTTTACGGCGACATCATCACCACTCGCACCTATCAGGACAGACTTGATACCCTGGAGCACGTGCGCAGCGCCGGCATGAAGGTCTGCTCCGGCGGTATAGTCGGCATGGGGGAGCAGGCCAAGGATCGGGCGGGCCTGCTGATGGCGCTGGCCAACCTGCCGCGCCACCCGGAGAGTGTACCCATCAACATGCTGGTCAAGGTGAAGGGGACGCCGCTGGAGAACCAGGAAAATCTCGATCCGTTCGAATTTATCCGCATCATCGCCGTGGCGCGCATCATGATGCCTGCCTCCCATGTGCGCCTCTCAGCCGGACGGGAGAAGATGAACGAGCAGATGCAGGCCATGTGCTTTATGGCGGGGGCAAATTCGATTTTTTATGGCTGCAAGCTGCTAACCACCCCGAATCCGGACGAAAACAGCGACATGCAACTGTTCAAGCGGCTCGGCATTCGCCCCGCCCAGCGGGCCCAGAAGCCGGATCAGGTGCAAGAAGAAGAACTGCTTGCCGAGGTGAGTCGCCAGAGCGAGCCAAGGGATCTCTTCTATGATGCCACCAAAACGAAGACCCCCAGTGCCAGCGGCGCTCGCTCATGAACGCCCCCGTGGTAAAGGGCCCCTTTGCGCTGGGAGAGGCGCTGGCAGCGCGTGAGCAGGCCGCCCTGCTGCGCAGCCGCGTTGCCACCGACGGGACGAGTGGCGGGCGACTCAGGGTGGCGGGGCGAGAGTACCTCAACTTCTCCGCCAACGACTATCTGGGGCTGGCCGGTCACCCCGCCATCAAGGCCGCCTTCAAAGAGGGCATCGAGCGCTATGGCGCCGGCGCGGGCGCCTCGCCGCTGGTGACCGGTTACAGCCGCGCTCATCAGCAGCTGGAAGAGACGCTGGCTGACTGGCTTGGGCTGGAGGCGGTACTGCTCTTCAACTGCGGCTTTTCCGCCAATCAGGCGGTGCTGAAAGCCTTGCTCGGCAAGGATCATCTGCTGTGGCAAGACAGGCTAAACCACGCCTCCCTGCAGGAGATGGGCAGCCAGCTTCCCTGCAAGATGAAGCGCTTTGGCCACAACGATATGGCGGCTCTTGAACGGTTGCTTGAGCCAAACCGCGGGCTCATCGTCTCGGAAGGGGTGTTCAGCATGGATGGGGATCAGGGCCCCTGGGGTGAGCTCGCAGCCCTGGCCGCCCAAAGCGGCAACTGGCTGATGATTGACGACGCTCACGGCCTCGGTGTGCTGGGATCCGAGGGGCGTGGCACCCTGGCGGCCCAGGGGGTGGATCCTGTCCGAGTGCACATCCAGATGGGCACCTTTGGCAAGGCGCTCGGGGTAGCTGGCGCGTTTGTCGGCGGCAGTCGCGAGCTGGTGGAGTATCTGGTGAACTTCGCCCGCCACTATGTCTACAGCACCCATATGCCGGCTGCCCAGGCGTGCGCCGTGAGCCAGAGCATCGAGCTGGTGCGCGGGGCCGACGAGTCCCGTGCCCGGCTTGCTCGCCTTATCGCCCGCTTTCGGCAAGGGGCGCAGGCATTGGATTGGCAGCTTGGCGCGAGCGATACCCCCATCCAGCCGTTGCTGGTGGGGGAGAGCGGTGCTGCCCTGCGACTAGCCGAGCGGCTGCGGGGGTGCGGCGTCTGGGCCGGTGCCATCCGTCCGCCCACTGTGCCGGTCGGCACGGCGCGTCTTCGCATCACCTTGAGCGCCGCTCACCGCGATGAGGATATCGATCGGCTGCTTGATGCCCTCGGCCCTTGCCCCTTTGTCTATAGCGCGAGAGGCACCCAGGATGCATGAGCGTTTTCAGTCGGTCGACAAGGCCCGCCTCGCCCGCCGCTTCGGCGCCGCCGCCCGACACTACGATGCCCACGCCCGCTTTCAGCAGGAGGTGGGGCAGGCGCTGTTGGGGTTGATGCCGCAGGGACCGACCAGTCTGGTTGGATGCGATGTGGCCCGCGCCGGGCTGGATCTCGGCTGCGGCACCGGATATTTTCTGCCCGCGCTCGCCGATCGCTGTCAGAGCCTGGTGGGGCTGGATCTCGCCCCCGGCATGCTGGCCCGGGCCGCGGAGCGCGGCAGCGGCGCCCGCCTGGTGTGTGGCGATGCCGAGCAGTTGCCCTTTGCCGACGAGGCGTTTGATTGGGTCTTCTCCAGCTTGGCCCTGCAGTGGTGCGAGCGGCCGGCCCAGGCCTTTGGCGAGCTGATGCGGGTGCTCAGACCCGGTGGCCAGCTCTTTTTTTCCACCCTGCTGGACGAGTCGCTCTGGCAACTGCGCACCGCCTGGCAACAGGTGGACGGCCGTGCCCATGTCAATCGCTTCCTCAGCCTGCCACAATTGGAGCAGGCGCTGGCGGCGGCCGGGGTCACCGCTCCCCGCTTGCAGTGCCAGACCTGGGATCTTGCCTATCTTGATGTGACCCAGCTGCTGCGTGATCTCAAGGGCATCGGCGCCAATGAGGTCAACGACAACCAAGCCAACAGCGGCGTGGGTCTGAGCGGCCGCGCCCGCTTGCAGCGTCTTGGCCAGGCCTACGAGGCCTTTCGCCAGCCGGATGGCCAGCTGGTCGCCAGCTATCGGGTCTGTCTTGGCCGGATCGACAAACCGGTCTGACGCGAAGCGGATGTTGGAATTGCGGCGTGGCAGGGGCAGTGAGCTCGCTGTCACGCCAGGGAGAGAAGAAGATGAAATCATTTTTTATTACCGGCACGGATACCGACGTGGGCAAGACCCTGGTGGCCCGCACCCTGCTTAGGGAGTTCAGCGCCCAGGGGATCCGCTGCGCAGGCTACAAACCGGTGTCAGCGGGCTGTGCCCGCACCTCGGACGGGCTTCGCAACCTCGACGCCGTGCTCTTGCAGGAGGCGGCGAGTGTTGCGCTGCCTTACGATCTGGTCAATCCGTTTGCCTATGAGCCCCCCATCGCCCCCCATATCGCCGCCAGCGAAGTGCGCCAGCCCATCGACATGCAGGGGATCAGCGAGGGGCTGCGCAAGATTGAGCAGGCCGGGGCCGAGCTGACCGTGGTTGAAGGGGCGGGAGGCTGGTATCTGCCGCTGGATCGCCAGCATCTGATGTCGGACTGGGTGAAGCAGGAGAACATGGCGGTGATCATGGTAGTGGGAGCCAAGCTGGGCTGTCTCAATCATGCGCTGCTCACCTTTGCCGCCATTCGCAACGACAACCTGCCGGTGGCGGGCTGGGTCATCAACCGGCTGCATGGCGCCATGAGCCACTATCAGGAAAATCTGGACACCTTGAGAGGCTTGATACCTGCTCCGTTTTTGGGTGAAATCCCCTTTGTAAACAATCCACTTGAAGCGAATTTGCAGGGACGGCTGGATATCTCCCCACTGCTGTGACGACACATTCAGCGAACATTCATCGAATTTTCCTAGAATGTGGGCATTAACATGGGCAGGAGAGATCCGTTTTCCCCGTCCGTGTCCCTTATTTTCACAAGGAGTCTATATGAAGCGAATAATGCTATTCCTGGTGACCAACCTGGCCGTCATGCTGGTGCTGGGGGTGGTACTCAACATCCTGTTCTCGGTTCTGGGGATCAACAAGTCCAGCATTTCCGGTCTGTTGGTATTCTGTGCCGTGTTCGGTTTTGGGGGCTCCTTCATCTCCTTGCTGATGTCCAAGTGGATGGCCAAGCGCAGCTATGGCGTCCAGGTCATCGAACAGCCCCGCAACGAGACCGAGCACTGGCTGGTGAGCACTGTGGCCCGTCAGGCCCGTGAAGCCGGCATCAAGATGCCGGAAGTGGGTATCTACGATTCCCCCGAGATGAACGCGTTCGCCACCGGCGCCCGTCGTGACGACTCGCTCGTCGCTGTTTCGTCCGGGCTGCTCTACAGCATGAGCCGCGATGAGGCGGAAGCCGTGCTGGCCCACGAGGTGAGCCACGTGGCCAACGGCGACATGGTTACCCTGACCCTGATCCAGGGGGTGGTGAACACCTTCGTAATGTTCTTCGCCCGCATCGTGGCCGGCGTCATCAGCAACTTCTTCAGCTCCAACAATGAGGAAGAGAGCAGCAGCACCGGCGGTTTTGCCTACATGATTACCGTATTCGTGCTGGAGATGGTGTTCGGCGTGCTGGCCTCCATGATCGTCATGTGGTTCAGCCGTCAGCGTGAGTTCCGCGCCGACGCCGGCGCCGCCAAGCTGGCCGGCCGCGACAAGATGATCGCCGCCCTCGAGCGCCTCTCCCGCGGTGCCGAGCCGCAGATGGAAGGCGCCATGATGGCCTTTGGCATCAACGGCAAGCGCTCCATGAGCGAGCTGTTCATGAGCCACCCGCCCATCGAGCAGCGCATCGCCGCCCTGCGCGGTTAAGCGACTCTGCCATGAAAAACGGCTGCCCTCGGGCAGCCGTTTTGCTTTTAGGCTCCCTGCTCAGAGCTTGAAGTGGGCCATCTCCTGGCGCAGCAGCCGTGACAGCTGCTTGAGCTTGGCCGCCTCCTGGGAGACGTGGCGCGCCGCCTCGCCCGACTGTTCGGAGAGGGAGGTGATATTGCCCACGGTGGAGACCACCTCGTTGGCGGCGGTGGATTGCTCGCGCAGGGTGTGGCTGATCTCCCCCATCAGGCCGGTCAGGTTGGCGGCGTGGCTCTGGATGCTGGCGATGGCCTCGCCGGTCTGGTTGGCCAGGCTCACCCCGCGCGAGACGTTGTTGACTGTGAGCTCCATGCTGCGGATGGAGGTGTCCGCCCCGCTCTGGATCTTGCCTATCATGCCGGTGATCTGCTGGGTCGAGGCCGCCGAACGGCTGGCGAGGTTGCGCACCTCGTCGGCCACCACGGCAAAACCGCGCCCCTGCTCCCCGGCCCGGGCCGCCTCGATGGCGGCATTGAGGGCCAGCAGGTTGGTCTGATCGGCGATGCCGCGGATCACCTCTATGATCTCGGAGATCTGCTGGGTATGGTTGTTGAGGTCGGCAAGGCTGCTGGCGGCATCCCCCACCGTGCTCGAGATGTTCTCTATGCTGTCCAGGGTCTGTTTGATGACGCCGGCCCCCTGCTCCAGGGTATCGGCGGAGACCTTGCTCAGCTCGTCGGCATGGGTGGCGTTGTCGGAGAGGTGGCTGATGCTCACCACCAGCTCTTCAATGGCGGCCGCCATGGTCTGTGTGCTGCTCTGCTGGGAAGTGGCGAAGTGGGCCGTCTGCTCGGCAATCTGGGCAATGCTGTCGGCCGACTCCGACAGCTCGCCGCTGGAGTGGGAGACCTGGGCAATGATCCCCTTGAGGGTGGTCTGCATGCCGGCCAGCAGCGCGATCAGGCTATCTTTGGCCCCGTTCGGTACCTTGATCGGGCGAGAGAAATCCCCCTGGGCCAGGCTGTTCAGCTCGCTTCTGAGCTGATCGACCGAGGTGCCGACCAGATCGAGCAGTGCCTTGTAGGTTCGCCACAGGAAGAACATCAACACCAGACCCAAGGCGATGAAGAGGTAGCGCAACATGGTTGCGAGGCTTGCTGCGTCATCCACCGCCTGCTGGGTACGGGTCTCCATCAAGACGTAGAAGTCGTCGATGGGAGACATGATGCGCCCCTTGTTCTGGTGATAGGCCTTGTCATGCATCATGGCGATCGCCTGTTGCTGGTTGCCGGCCAGATCCCCGTCCTGTTGCTGCACCAGCTTGAAGGCGGCCACCTCGGTGTTGACCAGGGAATCCGAGTTGTTCTTGGCCTCGTTGAGTTTGGCCATCTCCTCTTCGGTAAAGCCGGTGTCCTTCATCAGATCGATGAGGCTGCGGCGCAGCCCGCTGTCGGGTCGCGGGTTCTGGCCCGTGGCGGCGACAAAATCCCAATAGATGCGGTTGTAGCCTTGCGGCCGGTTCTGCTCCCCGTTGCGAATGGCCAGGATCCGCATGTACTGCTGTTCGTAGGCGGGATCCTTGGTGATCACATAGGTGCGGGCCAGCCGGGTCAGATCGTCGGAGGATTGCCGTAGTTCGTCGGCCAGCAAATAGGATTGGTAGCGTTGCTGATAGTTGTGTTCGAGCCTGCTTTCCGACCAGCTGTAGGCAAAAAATACCAGTGACAGCAGGATCAGGGTGACAACCGACAGCAGCAGGTTGAGCTGAAAGGCGGGTCTGTTTTGTTCCATGGTTTGAGCGTTCCTTATTCGCGCCAAAGATACCCCCTTGGGCAGACGGCAGAACCCGCTGTCTTGATGGGGTTTTATTTTTGTTGTGAGTATAGGTGGCTGGTCGGACGGAGCAGGGCGCAGGCCAAGAAAAGCGATGTGACGCCGGGAGAGAGATTACGAAGCAGGGAGATAAAGAGGGAACGCAGGTGGAACAAGGGGGCCGGGAGCCTGGCTCCCGGCCTTGTGATTAACGGGGGCCGATCACCAGATCGGTGAGCGGCACGGCGCAGCAGGTGAGGATCTTGCCTTCGGCCCGCTCGGCGGCCGTGATGGCGGGGGCATCCGGGTGCTCCACCTCGCCCTCGAGCAGGGTCTGCTTGCAGCTGCCGCAGATCCCTGCGCGGCAGCTCCAGGGCAGCTCCACACCCTGCTTGTGGGCCTGATCCAGCACGGTGCCCTGATTGTTGCCGGCAAAGGCGCGCTCGCCGATGCGCAGCTGCACCGCCTGATGGGGACGAGCGACCGAGAGAATGGCGCCACCAAAGCTCTCCTGCTGGATGCGTTCGGCGGCAACGCCCAACCCCAGCAGGCGAGCCGTGGCATCGGCCATAAAGCCGTGGGGACCGCAGACAAACACGTCGCGTCCTGCCAGATCTTTCACCTGTTTGAGGTGTTCATCGGCAAGCCGTCCCTTGAGCCCCTGCCAGTGCTCATCGGGTTGGCTCAGGATCAGGGTGAGGGTCATCCCCTGGCGCGCCATGGCGTGCAACTCGTGGGCGGCCGGAATGTCCGCCTCGCTGCGGCACAGGTGCATAAAGTGAACATCCCCAAGCTCCCCGCGCAAGCCTAAGGTACGGGCGATGGAGAGCATGGGGGTCACCCCCGAACCTGCCGAAAGCAACAGCAAGGACCGTCCTGCCCCCAGGTGAAATTCCCCGGCCGGGTCGCTTGCCAGCAGGCGGTCACCCACCTGCAACTGCTGGTGCAGCCAGTGGGAGATGCGGCCATCGGCCACCTTCTTGACGCTGATGCTGTAACGCTCCGGCTGATCCGGGCTGGCGCTCAGGGTATAGCGGCGTTGAATGCGCTCGTTTTTGATATCCAGGCTGATGGGCAGGTGCTGGCCCGGCAGATAATCCGGCAAGGGCTCGCCGTCGGCTGCCTCGAACCAGAAGGTCTCCAGATCCCGGGTCAGGGGCTCGCGGGCCACGCACACCAGCTCGCGCTTTTTCGGGGCCGCGTTGGGATAGACGGGAGCGCGGGCGGTCTCCAGCACCTCTATCTCGCTGCCCGCCTCGATCCACCCCTCGTTCAGGGCTACCAGATTCTGGCCGAAATAGACCTCTCCATCCTCGCCCCGGCGGTAGCGGGTGAGGGTGGCCAGCGGCTCTTTCAGGGCATTGAAGCGATCCGTGCCAGGCTCCACCGTGGTCATGATGCAGCGGCTGCACGGCTTGGCCACCAGAAACTCCACCTCGCCGATGCGGATCCGCTTCCAGCCGTCCTCCTCGAAGGGGCGAGTGCCGCTTGCCACCAGGTTGGTGCGAAACTGGCTCATCTGGTGCAGAGCATCGGATCTCAGGTTGAGATCCTCAAGCGAACCCTGGCTGATAAGCAGCAAGGGATAGCCATCGGCAAAGCTGACCCGGGTGCCTGTCTTCTCCCGAAAGCGGTTGGACTCTTCGCCAAGCCAGAGCAGCTGCACCCTTTCCCCTGCCACCCGGCTTAGCCATGCATCGGCCAGGGCGTGGGTATGCAGGGCATTGAAGTTGTCCTTCCAGACGCCGGTGGCCTGCGGAGTCAGGCTGAACTCGGCCTCCTGCAATGTGAGCGGCTCGAACCCCGGATAGCGCAGCAGCAGGCCGCCATCAATGGGGGTGGCCTGCACTTGTTGCAGCTGGGGGTGGGTGCGGGCGGTGATGAAGGTGCCATCCGGTTTTACCACCATGTAGCGGCGATCCCCCAGCAGACCCTCCTCGGTGACCCGGGCGCGGGTCAGCGCCATGCCTGCGGTCGATTTGACGGGATAGAGATGAATGCTGTCGAGGGTTGGCATGTCCGGCTCCTTGTGACGTGGCTGCGTTGCCCGGGAAGAGGGCAACATAACGGTTTATGGCGTGAGCGGCAATTACGGCAGGTTGCGGATTTTGGGGCTGGCGATGGCAGGCCGCAGGCGCGTTCACGATGACGACCCGTTTGCATGGGGGCTACATGGGTCACAATTCGGACGCGATTGCCCATAAAATGCAACATTTTTTGATCCCGATCGGCCAAGGCGTACAAAAAACAGTCCACTATCGAGTCAGCTTCCAGTTTCTGACGCTTTCGCTTCTTCCCCTTCCGGCCACCGTCTGCCCAGGCTACACGGTATCAAGCGCATTTGGATGGGGCCTGTCCCACAACAAGAAGAAAGCAATGTATGAGCAAACAACTGGATATGACCCCATTGCCGGATCTCTCCCTGAAAACGGGAACAGGCCCGGTGCGTACCCGGCTACCCGTTTGGCGGCCGGCCCTGCCACCCTGCAATCACGCCTGCCCGGCCGGTGAAAACATTCAAGCCTGGCTCTCCCTGGCCCAGGCCGGGCGCTTTGAAGCGGCCTGGCAGACCCTGATCGAAGAAAATCCTCTGCCTGCCGTCCACGGCCGGGTCTGTTATCACCCCTGCGAGGGCGCCTGCAACCGCGCCCGGGTGGATGAAGCCGTCTCCATTCACGCCATCGAACGCTTTCTCGGTGACGAGGCGCTGGCCCAGGGCTGGCAGCCTGCGCCCCCCGCGCCCGCCAGTGGCAAGAAGGTGCTGATCATAGGGGCGGGCCCCTCCGGGCTTTCTTGTGCCTGGCACCTCAATCGGCTCGGCCATCAGGTGGAGATCCGCGAGGCGGGCCCGCTCGCCGGCGGCATGCTGCGCTTTGGCATTCCCGCCTATCGATTGCCCCGCGACGTGCTGGATCGGGAGGTGGCCCGCATTCTGGCCGCCGGGGTGACGCTGACCCTCAACCACAAGGTGGAGGATGTGCTGCGTGAGCGCGACGAGGGGGGCTTTGACGCCGTCTTTATGGCCATCGGCGCCCATCTGGCCAAGCGGGTCGACATTCCGGCCCGGGAGGCGGGCAAGATCCTCGATGCGGTGAGCTTTCTCGAGCAGGCAAGCCTGGCCGAAGAGCAGGGGCTGCCGCTTCCCAAACTGGGGCGCCGGGTAGCCATCTATGGTGGCGGCAACACCGCCATGGACGCGGCCCGCACCGCCCGCCGCCTCGGAGTGGAGGAGGCGATGATCATCTATCGCCGCGACCGGGATCATATGCCGGCCCACGCCTTCGAGGCTGACGAGGCCGAGGAGGAGGGGATCAAGATCAACTGGCTGCGCAGCATCCGCCAGCTCGACAACACCAACATAGAGGTGGAGGTGATGGCGCTGGATGCAGAGGGCAAGCCGGTGCCCACCGGCCAGTTCGAGACTCTGGAAGCTGACTCCCTCATTCTGGCGCTGGGTCAGGAGGTAGACCTCTCCGTGCTTGAAAGCATTCCGGGCGTGCGGGTCAACCGGGATGGGGTGGTGCAGGTTGGCGAAAACCTGATGACCGACGTACCGGGCCTCTTTGCCGGCGGCGACATGGTGCCCTCCGAGCGCACCGTCACCATTGCCACCGGCCACGGCAAGAAGGCGGCGCGCCACATGGATGCCTGGCTGCGGGGGCGCCACTACCAGAAGATGCTCTCCTATCCGCTGGTGGGGCCGGAGCAGTTGCAGCTCTGGTTCCAGACCCATGCGCCCGCCAGCAGCCAGCCGGTGAAACCGACCTGGGCGCGGGACGACTTTGGCGAGATCATCGGCGGGCTGGACGAAACGGCGGCCCGCTACGAGGCGGCGCGCTGCTACTCCTGTGGCAACTGCTTCGAGTGTGACGGCTGTTACGGCAGCTGCCCCGAGCAGGCCATCGAGAAACTGGGGCCGGGCCACGGTTATCGGGTGGATGCCGAACGCTGCACCGGCTGCGGCGCCTGCCACGACCAGTGTCCCTGCCACGCCATCGAGCTGCGCCAACCACAGGAGTCCCTATGAAACACGAACTGATCATGGTTGACGGCAACGAGGCCGCAGCCCGGGTGGCGTACCAGCTGAGCGAAGTGTGCGCCATCTACCCCATCACCCCGAGCTCGACCATGGCGGAGCTCGCCGATGCCTGGGCCGCGGAGGGACAGACCAACCTCTGGGGCAACATCCCCACTGTGGTGGAGATGCAGAGCGAAGGGGGGGCGGCCGGTACGGTCCACGGCGCCCTGCAGGCGGGGGCGCTCGCCACCACCTTCACCGCCAGTCAGGGTCTGATGCTGATGCTGCCCAACATGTACAAGATCGCAGGCGAATTGACCTCGGCGGTGTTCCATGTGGCGGCCCGTTCGCTGGCGGCCCAGGGGCTCTCGATTTTTGGTGACCATCAAGACGTGATGGCGGCGCGCAGCACCGGCTTTGCCATGCTCGCCTCCGGCTCGGTGCAGGAGGCGCAGGATCTGGCGCTGATTGCCCACAGCGTCACCCTGCAGTGCCGGGTGCCCTTTATTCACTTCTTCGACGGCTTTCGTACCTCCCACGAGGTGAACAAGATAGTCGCGCTGCACAAAGATGAAATTCGGGCACTGATCGACAACGACTGGGTGCGGGCTCACCGTGCGCGGGCGCTGAACCCGGATCATCCGGTGATGCGCGGCACGGCCCAGAACCCGGATACCTACTTCCAGTCCCGCGAGAGCGTCAACCCCTTCTACGAGGCGGTGCCGGCCCGGGTGCAGCAGTGCATGGAGAGCCTCGGCAAGCTGACCGGTCGTCACTACCAGCTGGTGGAGTATCACGGCGCCCCCGATGCCACCGACGTCATCGTGCTGATGGGCTCGGGAGCGGCCACCGCTCGCACCACGGTGGATTGGCTAAACCGGCAGGATCGCAAGACCGGGGTGCTGGTGGTGCGCCTCTATCGCCCCTTCCCGGTGCAGGCGCTGCTCGATGCCCTGCCCGAAAGCGTGCGCCGCATCGCCGTGCTGGATCGCACCAAGGAGCCGGGTGCCGGTGGCGAGCCCCTGCTGCTGGATGTGCAAAGTGCGCTGATTGACGGCTTGCAACGAGGCCTTATCAAGCGCCTGCCTTGGCTGAGCGGCGGTCGCTACGGTTTGTCTTCCAAAGAGTTCACCCCCGCCATGTGCGCCGCCGTGTTTGAGGAGCTCTCCTCCGATGCGCCGCGCCCGCGCTTTACCGTAGGGATTGTGGATGACGTGTCGGGCCTCAGTCTGGCCTGGCACCCCATCGGCGATCTGGAGCCCCCTAGCCGGGTGCGGGCACTGTTCTTCGGCCTCGGTGCCGATGGCACGGTCGGCGCCAACAAGAACAGCATCAAGATCATCGGCGAGCTGGAGGGCTTCCACGCCCAGGGCTACTTCGTCTACGACTCCAAGAAGTCGGGCTCGCGCACCGTCTCCCACCTGCGCTTTGGCCCCGAGCCCATCGACGCCCCCTGGCTTATCGAGCAGGCGAGCTTTATCGGCTGCCACCAGTGGGGCTTTGTGGAGTCGGTGGACCTGCTGGAACACGCCGCAGAAGGGGCGACCCTGCTGCTTAACGCGCCTTTTGAGGCCGATGAGGTGTGGGAGCAGCTGCCCGAGCGGCTGCGCGCCCGCATTCGCGCCCTCAATATCCAGCTCTACTGCATCGACGGGGATCGGGTGGCCGAGCAAAACGGCATGGGCAATCGCATCAACACAGTGATGCAGACCTGCTTCTTCGCCCTGGCCGGCATCTTGCCGCGGGATGAGGCGATCGCGCTTATCAAGGAGAGCATCGAGAAGAGCTATGCCCGCAAGGGGCCCGAGGTGGTGGCGCGCAACTTCGCGGCGGTGGACGATACCCTGGCCCACCTCTACCGGGTGAGCATTCCGGACGGGGAGGACGAGGCGGGTGACTATCCGCTGCCCCTGGCCCCCGGCGGCAGCGAGTTTGTCCAGCGGGTCACAGGCGAGATGCTGGCGGGGCGCGGCGATTTGATCCCCGTCTCCATGCTGCCGGTGGATGGCACTTACCCCACCGCTACCAGCCGCTTCGAGAAGCGGGATATCGCCCGCGAGATCCCTATCTGGCATTCGGATATCTGCATCCAGTGCGGAAACTGCGTCTTCGTCTGCCCCCACGCGGCGCTGCGGGCCAAGTTCTATCACCAGGACTGGCTGGCGAGCGCCCCCGAGGCGGCCCAGTCGGTGCCGGTGACCGCCAGGGGCTTTCCCGACAGCCGCTACACCTTGCAGCTCTATCCGGAAGATTGCACCGGTTGCGGCCAGTGCGTGCAGGCCTGCCCGGTGCGAGCCGGTGCCGATGAAGAGCACGAAGGGGAGCGCGCCATCGTCATGATGGACAAGATGCCGCACCTGGCCGGCCAGAAGCAGGCACTGCACTGGTTCGAGAGCCTGCCGTGGCCTGCCCGCGAGCGGGTGGATTTTTCCACGGTGCGCGGCGCCCAGTTCCTCGAGCCCCTGTTCGAGTTCTCCGGCGCCTGCGCGGGCTGTGGCGAGACGCCCTATCTGAAGCTGCTGACCCAGCTGTTTGGCGATCGCATGCTGGTGGCCAACGCCACCGGTTGCTCCTCCATCTATGGCGGCAACTTGCCGACTACTCCCTGGGCCAAGAACGGCGAAGGCAAGGGGCCGGCCTGGTCCAACTCCCTGTTCGAGGACAACGCCGAGTTTGGCTTTGGCTTCCGCCTCACCGCCGATCAGCACCACGCCCAGGCGGTGGCGGCGCTGCAGGCCATGAAGGGGGATCTCGGTGAGGCACTGGTCGACACCCTCATCAACGCCCCACAGCGGCTGGAGTCGGAGATCCGCGCCCAGCGGGGCCGGGTGGCGCAGGTGCGCGAGCGACTGGAGGAGGTGCGATCAAGCCGGGCCCAGGAGCTGCTCTCGCTCATCGATCAGTTGGTGCGCCGCTCGGTCTGGATCATCGGCGGCGATGGCTGGGCCTATGACATCGGCTCGGCGGGGCTCGATCACGTGCTCGCCTCCGGGCGCGATGTGAACGTGCTGGTAATGGATACCGAGGTCTACTCCAACACCGGCGGCCAGATGTCGAAATCGACGCCGCTCGGTGCCGTCGCCAAGTTCGCGGCGGGGGGCAAGACGCTGGCCAAAAAGGATGTGGCATTGCAGGCCATCTCCTACGGCAACGTCTATGTTGCCCGCATCGCCTTTGGTGCCAACCCGCAGCAGGCGCTGCAAGCGTTGCGCGAGGCCGAGGCCTATCCGGGCCCCTCGCTCATCATCGCCTACAGCCACTGCATCGCCCACGGCATCGATATGGAGCAGGGGCTGACCCAGCAAAAACGCGCCGTGGCCTCCGGTCACTGGCCGCTGATGCGCTACAACCCTGTGTTGCGCAGTGCGGGGCAGAACCCCTTTAGCCTCGACAGCCTGCGCCCCTCCATCCCGCTTGCCGACTACCGGGCCGAGGAGACCCGTTACCGGGTGCTGGCCCAGAGTCATCCGGAAGAAGCGCAGCGGCTGATGCAGGTTGCCCAACAAGTGGCGTGGCAGAAATGGGCCACCTACGAGGAGATGGCTACCCGCGGGGCCAGCCAGTTTCATCCGCCGGTGTGATGATGGGGTGAAATAGGTATGACAAAGCGGGCTATTGGCCCGCTTCGTTGTCAGGTAATATCATAGAAGGCTGTATAAAAATCCCTATTTATCTAGTTGTAAATATGGTCTACTTAACGGCGATATAATGATGTTGTTGATGTGTCATCTATTTGCAGGCTGCATGAGTGGATATGTTGATTGTTATGCAACCAATAGTGGTGCAATATTTATCTAGTTAATTTTAGTTAAATTGAGAGTGGGTTTCATGAAAGAGAAGTTAGAAGTGTTAGAGAAGTTTTTACTCGTTATCACGCTAGTTGTTGGCCTTGCCGCTAGTGGGTGGAAGGGGGCAGAATATATATCTGCACAATCATCTATTATTAATGCGAAAGCCATCCAGGAAAAGGAGATTGGAACTGCACAGCAGTTATTAACAAAAACATACTCTGATTTGCTCGCGAAGCTAGATTTGGATATTCGAGAGATAGATAAGAAACTGGAAGATGAATCATACAAAGGTACACTAGGATGGGAAAAATTATTCTCAATTCGCCAGTCAAAGGTAACTGATCGAAATCAGCTTTTAACATTGTTAGGAAGTCAGGTTACTGAAATGAAAGCTCAAGCTACAAGTGAAAAAACTAAAGAGTAAGGCTATTGAATGGATATTACTACTATACTTAGTTCTGGGGTTATCGCTGGTGCTGTAGCCGGATTTGTTACATTAAGAACTAGTGAACGAAAAATCTCTATAGAAAACATAACTCAACAAAGGCAAATTTGGCGAGATAAAATCAGGCAGTTAGCAATAGATATATGTTCAGCCTACTCAAGGAATGAACGCTATAAAATAAAGTCATATTATATTGAGCTGCAGCTTCTTTTAAATCCTGATGATGGTGACGACCGTGAGATTCTTGATACTGTCTGGAGAATGAAAGAAAGAGAGGTGATTGAAGGTCTTGATATAGAGTTCTCTGAAAAAATATCATTATTGCTTAAACATGACTGGGAACGAGCTAAGCTAGAAGCTAAATCATCAATTATCAGAATAATAAGCGCATATAGGATACCGTATAGTTCATTTAAATATAAACGTATGCCCCAAAAGGATTGTTGTGAGCAAACGACCTCTATAGATATAGAGGCCTCAACGAGAACTAGGGGGTCTTTAATAGAAAATCTTAAGAATTTATTTATCGATGATCCAAAACCAATTTTTGATCATTTTAGAAACATGGGTATTGCTTCAGCTTTTTTATTAGGCGCGAAATCGCTAAAGAGTTTAAACATTAAAAACCCTCCTTCTTTTATTAATGTTGAATCTGTATTTGCTGTATTGTCTGGTTCTGTGGTTGCAATAGCATCTTTATTGTTGGTTATGAATGTTTGTTTTGCAAAAAAGTCTATTGATTCATTTTTTAAAAAAGATTGTTTAGATACATGTTGCATGAGGCTGGTGCCTTCTATCGCTTGGTTTTTGTACACAGCAATAATATCTATTATCTTCTTTATGTATATGTGGGGGTTTATAAAAAATTAGAGGTAGGTTGATTTTTCACTGCCATAGATTATGTATCGGAAAATAAAAGTTACTTTTGGAATAGCGTCAAGCAGGAGAATGGACGATGACAGAGCAATATATCGCCGGGACGATCGGCATTCTGGGGGCGGGGTGGCTGGGGCTGCCGCTGGCGCGGGCCCTGCTGGCGGCTGGCAAACAGGTGGCGGTGACGGTGAGCTCGGACGAGAAGGCGGCCCGTTTGCAGGGGGAGGGGATCCATGCCCATCCGCTGACGATTTCTGCCCATATGCCCGTCGCTGATAAAAAAGAGCAGTGGCCTATCCCCTGCGAGACCCTGGTGATCTGCGTACCGCCAAGCAAGACCGACGATTATCCGCTGGCGGTGGCAAAGGCCTGTCAGCTTGCCAAAGCGCACGGCACCCGGCGAGTGCTGTTTGTCAGTGCCACCTCGGTATGGGGCGCAGGCCAAGCGGAGGGGGAGCAACCCAAGCCGCGTCATGCCCGCGGCGAGCGGATGCTGGCGGCGGAGCAGGCGGTGCAGACGGCCGGTTTCGAGTGCGTGATGATAGTGCGCCCCTCCGGCCTCTATGGCCCGGATCGTCATCCGGGGCGCTTTTTGGCCGGCAAGACCCTGGAGGGGGGCGCCCAGGCGGTCAATCTGGTCCATCTGGACGATGTGGTGGCCGCCTGCCTGCTGCTGCTTGAGCGGGGCAAGGATGGGGATGCCTACAATCTGAGCGCACCGGTTCATCCGCGCCGCGAGCAGTTCTACCCCTTTGCCGCCCGTCAGCTGGGGCTGCCCGTGCCGGTGTTTATCGAGCCTGCCGGGGCGTTTTTGCCCATCGACGGGCTGCGCATCTGCGAGCAACTGGGATTCAACTATCGCTGGCCCGATCCGGCCCACTGGTTCGCCGAGCTGGCGGCCCGTGGCAATTGAGGTTTGCCAAGGGGCAGATCGCCCCCTATCATGCCGCCCATCCATGAGAGAGAGGCAGTAATGATGGTAGATACACAACGTCACCCCGATGGGGAGCTGTTGCTGAGAACTCTGGCGATGCCAGCCGATACCAACCCCAATGGCGACATCTTTGGTGGCTGGATCATGTCCCAGATGGATATAGGTGGGGGCATCATGGCCAAGGAGCTGGCAAAGGGACGTATTTGTACCGTATCCGTCGAGGGCATGACCTTTCACAGCCCGGTGAAAGTAGGGGACGTGGTCTGCTGCTACGGCCGCTGCATGAAGATCGGCCGCAGCTCCATGAAGCTTAAGCTGGAGGTGTGGGTCAAGCCGGTGCTGCGTGAAAACGACGCCCAGCGTTACTGCGTGACCGAGGGGGTCTTTACCTACGTCGCCATCGACGAAAACGGCAAATCCCGCCCGGTTCCGGTGAACGAGTGATCAGAGCAACCGGGCATTGATGATGGATATTTCCTGCTCAAGCCCGGTTTTTTGCCGTATCATGCGTTCCAGCATCTCTTCCGACCCGACGTATTGCAGGGTGTCAAACAGGCAGAGATCGCACTGCGGGTCCCGTCTGATCTGGTAGACGGTGGCAAGTTCCACTTGATGACAATTTCCTTGTTGATCATAAAACGTCACGTTGTACCTGAGTTCTTTTGCCATGGGGGCATCTCCTCCTGGTTGAGCGGAACGGGAACTTATCAGCTTAGTCGGCACTCATGACGTTTGTGATGGTCACAGCACAATGCAAAGTAGCCAATGAAAAATAGTTATCGCATTCTGGGTACCTCTCTGCTGACCCTGGGGTTGGTGGGCTGTTTCGACGTGCCGGATCAGAACCATCTGGTGACCGCGCAAGGAATCGTGCCGGATCTCGATTGCCAACGCCCGCCACTGGTGGCGTTGGCGACCACGGCGCTGCCGCGCGAGTTCGGCATTACCGTGTGGAACCTCTACAAGGGGCAGCGCAAGAACTGGCGCGAGGGGATGGACCAGTACGCCAAGGGGCAGGATCTGGTGCTCCTGCAAGAGTCGGCGACCCGTCCCGAGATGCTCGACTGGCTGCGCGCCGGGAATTTCCAGTGGCAGCAGTTGCAGGCCTTCACCCAGGGTTCGGTTTCGTTTGGCGTGATGACGGTGGCCAAGACCCCGCAGGCGTTCGTCTGTGGCGTGCGCTCTCCCGAACCTCTGCTGCGTATCCCCAAATCCGGGCTGGTGAGCCTCTATCCGCTACAGGGCGATCCTGACGGCGTGCTGGTGATCAACCTCCATGCGGTCAACTTCGAGCTGGGGATGGCCACCTTCCGCGAGCAGCTCAACGATCTGACCGCGCTGGTGCGTCGCCATCAGGGGCCGGTGATCCTGGCCGGGGATTTCAACACCTGGAGCGACAAGCGCCAGTTCTGGCTAAACAAGCTGGTGGACGAGCTGGGCCTGCAGGAGGCCGTGCCCGTGCCCGACTTGCGCCGCACCGCCTTCGGCCGTCCGCTCGACCACCTCTACTACCGCAATCTGGACCTGGTGGAGGTGAGCTCGCCCGCGACCGATTCCTCCGATCACAACCCCATCATCGCTCGCTTTGCGGCCCAGTCGCTGACTCCCTGACAAGGGATGATGTGCGAGTTTTGCCCATAAAAAATCCGGCGCCATTGGCGCCGGATTGCTTTCGGAGGGCATTGCTATCCCTCTTGGCTTCCCTCTGTTACATCCATCGTGTTCATAGTCCCCTCCCTGGCTCAGGAAAATCGCGAAGGTAATCTCATCTGTCAACGCTGTGTGAATGGCGGGTGTAGAGATCAGACTTGCCTGCATCCTGTTTTGGTTGTGCATCAATAATGGCGTGTCGTCACATCTTTACCAAATGGATTTGAATGAGGCGATTGCTCTCCTTAACATGGTTGAGGATATGCAATGGACGCGTTGATATGAAAAATAAAGCTTTTGTTATCACTATGTTGACCTTGACCCATCTCTCCACTGCACAGGCTGTGACGCCTTATTCCGGGGTTCGTTTGGGGTGGTCCTACTATCAGGATGGCTGCGAGGCCTGGGCAACGGGTTGCAACCGTGATGCACTTGGTGCCGGCCTGTTTGGCGGGGTAGAAGTCAATGACTGGCTGGCTCTGGAAGCGGGTTACACCTGGCTTGGCAAAGCGAAGGGGGAGTACAGGGCTGGCAATGTGGAAGGCACCATGCAAAGTGCCGATTTTTCTACCAAATTGACCTATCCCCTGGCCGAGCGTCTGGATCTTTATGGTCGAATTGGTGCCACCCATTGGTGGGGAAAAGTTGAGGGGGACAATTACCATCAATCTGATCGGGGCTGGGATGCGCTCTTTGCCACAGGAGTCGAATATGCGCTCAGTGAGCGCTGGCGAGCCCGTCTTGAGTATCAATATATTGATGGGCTGGGCAGTGATCTGCTTGGGCAAAGTGATCATCACCTGACCTCCCTTGGCATTGTTTATCGCTTCGCAGCTGATCCCGCTCCGGTTATCGCCGTCGTGCCTCCCGAGGTCTCTCCTCCTCCCGAAAAAGTACAGCTAGCCCCTCTCTCTGCTGAAACCCTGTTTGCTTTCGACAGTGCCAGGTTGCGTGATCCGACACCTTTGCAGCCTCTACTCGAGCGTCTTCAGCAGGCAGAAAAAAGCCGACTGGTCATTGTTGGTCATACCGATAACCGGGGGGCTGATGCCTATAACCAACGTCTGAGCCAGCAACGAGCCGATGCGGTTGTCCGCTGGTTGACAGAACAAGGCATTGCTCCTTCCCGTCTGGATGCCCAGGGGGCCGGGGAATTGCAACCTGTCGCCAGCAATGAGACGACAGTCGGCAGGGCGCTCAACCGCCGTGTAGAACTCCACTGGCAACCCTGAATGATTGAGAGACAAGGAGTCCTGAATGAATCGTTTTGTTATCTCATGTGCCTTGCTGTTGGCTGGTTGTGGCGGCAATGGTGATGATGGTTTCCCCAGTCGTCCCGACGTAACCCCACCAGTTGCCGAGTGGCAGATCCCCGAAGCACATTTGCTTGATATTGATGGTCAAGCTTTGGCGGGATCGTCCCTGGAAGGTAGCTACTTTTTTGTTGACCCAAATACTCCAGCACGCCCGGAAGGCAACAGTGAGCTGGTGTGGCGCGAGAGTCAGGGTGGCGCCCTGGGTCAGGGATATGTTCTGGATTTGACTTCCGACATGGTGGGTAAACGTCTGGCGTTTTGTGTTACCCCTGTCGCGCAAGGTGTCAGTCAGACTCGAGGAGAGGAGCGTTGCAGTCTGCCGATGATAGTGACCCAGCCGACCGGCTATGCTCCCGAGGCCCTGGCTGTGGCATTGTCCAATGCAGGGGGCTTGACCGTCGGTGATACCGTTACCGGGCTTTACACCTATCAGGATGCTGACCCACAAGATCGCGAGGGGAGTAGTCGTTATAGCTGGCTGGCCGATGGTGTGGCCATTGCCGGTGCCAATACTCCATCGTTGATACTGACCGCCGCGCAACAGGGAAAGCAGATCATTTTCTGTGTGCGTCCCGCATCGGTGCCAAGGGATCCTTATAACAATCCGACGCTGGGACAGCGACGCTGCAGCGATGCCTCGGCTGCCGTGGCTGCCAAGGTGGGTCAAGCTCCCGAGGTTGCCCGCATAAACATTCTGGGGTCATCAGCAATCGGCAGCACCCTGTATGGCAGCTATTTGTTTGCAGACCCGGACGGAGATAAGGAAGGGAACAGTATTCGCCTGTGGAAGCGGGATAATGTGGCCATTGCTGGGCAAAACAGCAGGAGCTATCAATTGGTTGAGAGTGATCTGGGAGCCATGATCGGCTACTGCGTCACGCCGGTAGCTCAGACCGGCCTGCCAGATACCGGAAATGAGAGATGTACGATAACCGGGCCTGTTGTAGCCAATCCGAGTGGGGTAGCTCCGACGGCCACGCCAGTGATCAACATAAGCAATGGTGGGTGGCCAGAGGCAGGTGCAGTGCTGCGAGGCAGTTATCAATATTTCCCATCGGTCACAGCCAGACCTGAGGGCAACAGCGTATCTTTCTGGCGTGTTGAAAACCGGGATCAACTCTGTAGCGGCCAACCTTGTGATTACACCATCAGCAATGATGATATCGGTCTGGCCATCCAATATTGTGTGGTTCCCATTGATAATGCTGGCTTGTCCGGTTCACTGAGTTGTACCCAGATGACGGGGGCTGCGATTACTCTGCATGGCTATTTTGAATACAACCGTAATCTTTACGCTCGTATTGTCGGACTGAGCGGCACTTCCCGTTGGCTGGTGGATACCTCAAACACTCAGGGGCCCGAGCATAATGACAATATGACCGAGCCACTGGGATCCTTTCACATTCCGGCCTATCGCATCGGAACCAGTCTGTATGCCGCATTGCGTGGTCAGCTCGGATTTACCAGCGATGCGGTGACGGATTTGAATGGTAACGGCATGCTGGACAACCGCGAATGGGCGGACGGGATCCGTAATGGCACGGCTCCTACTATCGATGCGCGTCATTTTGTTGGCAAAGAGGTGAAATTCTGCCTGCAAACTACTGAGTATGGTGAGATATGCCTTAATGCATCCGAGAGCAGGGGGGCTGGCGATACATTATGTCAGGATGCGAGCCAGTGTGTTGTGGGGGGCGTTTATTACAATGCCAGCAATGCGTTGAAACGGGGTATTTCACCCGTTACTCGTCTGTTGCTGGCTGGCAACGACAGTTATGGTAATCCCATTGATGGCTCGGCTTATTTCCATCGTCCCTTGAGCAAAGCCGAGGCAACGCTCAAGGCGCAGGCTGGTTTTGGTAGTTCTCTGCCGGATCCGGAGGCTTCAGGCACTCTCACTCAGGGGGGGATTAATTGGGGGCTATTTAGTCATGCAGCTCCTGCTCCGATATCAACCAGTCATGCTCTGCAACTGTGTCGTAACCTGACTAACGGAGATCCTGTTGGCAGCTGGTCGTTGCCTGTTGAGAGTGATGCTTATCCAACAGATAACCATGCTGCACCAAATGGTGATAACCAGGCTCCAACCACGGCAGGGCTGAACTTGTTAAGCTTGTGGCAGCTGCGTTTTGGCGGTCAGGTAACGCCAGTTAACGAGCTGGATCCTCTTTTTGGTTGGCCTAAGAAGGAGGTATGGAGTGCAACCCTTGGAACGACTGGAACACACAAAGCGGTCAGCTGGCAATTGGGCAACAATGTGGCCAACTGGCGCGATAGCAGTGCTTTGCTAGTCAGCTGTATTCAATAAGCAGCATTATCGCTACCGATGGTGTTGTCGGAGTTCAGTGTTCGCTGAGTACTGGTCGAGAGCATTGTCAATGTTGACTTAAAAGTCACTTAAAAAGAAAGCGGAGCCAACACTTTTGGCTCCGCTTTGTTATGGTTTGATGCCCCTCGCCGAGGGGAAGCAATCACTGATAGAGGCCCAGATGCTCTTTGGCGTAGGCTTCGAAATCGGTGCAGCCACCGATGTGCTGCTCGTCCAGGAAGATCTGCGGCACGGTATTGACCGGCTTGCCGGCGCTCTTGGCCAGATCTTCCTTGGTGATGCCTTCTGCGTGGATGTCCACGTAGCGGAATTTGAAATCGTCGCGCTGCTCGACCAGCTGCTCGGCGATCTGCTTGGCGCGGACACAATAGGGGCAACCCGGGCGACCAAAAATCACTGCAAACATCTTATCTCTCCGTTATGGGGTCGTTAATTGAGGCTGGGCCCAGCATAGCCTCGCCTCGTGCTGACTTAAAGCTGAAATTGTCGATACCCTGCTGCGAGTGGCTCTATCGGCTCAACCCTGTGTGGCGAGCAGTCGAGAAGCGCTTTGGCTCGCCGTATCAAGCCGGGCTGGGTGTTATCGGGGCAGCCTGACGGTTGCCCCTGTTGTAATCGAGTGGGTTACTGGGCGGCAATCTGGATGGGTTGCTGCTGATAGATGCTCTCCAGCACGCCTTTTTCGAACACGGTCCAGGGCCAGGGCGCCTTGCTGGCACGATAGCGCTCGTGGGTGGCCGGATCCTGCGACAGGCCGCGCTGGAAGATGACGAAAGCCTTGCGTTGGCCACCGGCGGTGTCGATAAAGCCCGCCAGGTTGGAGGTGCCTGTGATGGTGCCGGTCTTGGCATGGACCTTGTTTTTCATCATGGGGGCAGTGACGCTGCGTCGCCAGGCCAGGGTGCCATCCACCTGGGAGCTTGGCAGCAGCTTGATGAAGTCGAGCTCGGCATCATTTTTCTGGATGAAGTTCAGCACCGACAGCATCTGGCGGGCGCTGATGAGATTGTGAGCAGAGAGGCCGGAGCCATCGGCCAGGGTGGCGTTGCCAAGGTCAATGCCGTGTTTGGTGAGGATGGCGCGCACTGCCATGGTGCCGCTGCGATAGCTGCCCGGCTTGTTGTAGTAGTGGCGGCCAACGGTTTTCAGGAAGGTGTCGGCGTAGAGGTTGTCCGATTTCTTCAGCATTTTGGCCAGCATGATGGGCAGGGAGACCGAGTAGTGGGTCGCCAGGGTCTGGGCACCGACCGGTGCCTTGTGGGTGATCCGCAGCAGACCGTCGTGCTTGATGCCGGCCCTGTCCATCGCCCAGCGGATGTTGTCCCAGCCCCAGGCTTCTACATCGTGAATGGCAAAGCGCAGCCCCTGGGGCTCCTTGTTCGGGGTGATGCAGCCCTTGAGCTCATAGAAGTTGCCCTTGGCCATGTCCACTTCCAGGGCGCAGAACTGGCGTGCCATGTCGCCATAGCTCATCACCTCCACGTTGTCGGCACCGACGCCGATGGCGACACCTTTGGCGACATTGCCCACCGCCGGCTTGCCGATCTGGGTGGCGGTGATGGTGGCGTAGGCGCAGTTCTTGTCGATGATGACGGAGGAGACGGGCGCTGCGAAGCAGAGGGTCTGATCCCCCCACGACCAGCCATTGCCGCGTTCATAGCCGTTGTAGGCGCCGGTATTGACGTAGACATTGCCATTGATGCGGTTGATGCCGAGCTGCTTGAACAGGGCCAGCAGATCCATTTTCGACAGGGTGGGGTCGCCGACGAAGTTGATCCAGATATCGCCGTTGATGGCGTTGCCCTGCTTGGCACCGGGCTCGGCCTGGATATCGGTGGCGAAGCGGAAGTCGGCACCCAGCTCCAGGCGGGCGGCCAGGGCGGTCAGCACCTTCATGGTAGAGGCGGGGGCAATCATGTCATCCGCGTTGCGGGCAAACTCAATGCCGTTGTTGCCCAGCACTATGATGGCGTACTGGCCACCCTTGGGTGGGGTGAGCGGGGTGGCGTGAACCGCCATGGAAACGAGGGCGCAAAAACCAATCAACAGCCGCAGCATAGGATCCTCAAACTTGATGAAGGGCGTCGGCAGTGGAGTACCGACTCTGATAATCGACGATGTTCATCTGCCGACCGGCGCTCGTCCTCAATAGAGGGCGTTGGCAGTTCGATACCGGCCGTCATAATCAAAAATTTTCTCTTTCACCTGCCAAAACCGTCCTGACTTGCGCGCGATGACGAAATCCGGGTGACGGAACTGGCCGGATGCGGCCAGCACGCTCTCCAGGGTGGCAAATTCGGGCTCCAGTCCCGGGGCGGGCCAATGATGACGCACAAAGCGCTGTTGAAACAAGCGCCGTGCGCCGGTGGAGTGAAAAGCGAAGTATTCGCAGAGGGTGAGGCCATCCTCGTCGTGATAGGTCACCTCCAGTCGTTCCCCCTGTTTGCCACGGCCAGCGGCCAGAGTGAGGCCGGCGCAGCGGATCACCATGCAGTCCTTGAGATTGAGCGCCTCTTTAAGCTTGTCGTCCGGATCCACCAGCAGCTGATCGCAGCACTGGCAGCGGCGGGCGGCGATGTCGTTTTCGGCGCCGCAGGCGGGGCAGATCTTGGCACGAAAGCGGTAGTCACACTCCTCGCGGTGGCCCTCGTCATCTTCAAACAACCCCTGACAGCGGCGGCCGTAGTGCTCGATGACCTTGCCATCTTCGTCAGTCTTGCCCCAGAAGGTGTTGGCAAAGCCGCAGGCGGGGCAGGGCACCTGTACCGGCTCGGTGCCGGCGTGGGGCCTGGGCTCCCCCACCTCGGGGGCAAACAGGTTGAAGTTGTTGCCGGCATAATCGAGCACCAAACAATCGGTTTTGCCCGGTGACAGGCGCAGGCCGCGCCCCACTATCTGCTGGTAGAGCGATACCGACTCGGTGGGTCTGAGCATCACGATAAGATCGACATGGGGGGCGTCAAAGCCGGTGGTGAGCACCGCCACGTTAACCAGAAACTTGAGTTCGCGGGCCTTGAAAGCGCTGATGAGGGCATCGCGTTCCGGCCCCGGGGTTTCGCCTGTGATGAGGGCTGCTTTCTCTCCTTTGGCACCGAGCAGGCCGTGAATCTCGCGGGCGTGTTCGACGGTGGCGGCGAAGATCATCACCCCCTGACGTTCGGCGGCATACTCCAGTACCTGGCTCAGGATATGGGGGGTGACCCGCTCCTGGCGCTTGAGTTCGCCGTTGAGATCCGCCTCGCTGAAGAGGCCATTTTCCCGCGCTACCAGCTTGCTGAAGTCGTAGTGGACTATGGGGGCATCAATCAGGCGCGGCGGGGTCAGGTAGCCGTTTTTCACCATGAAACGCAGGGGCAGCTCGAACACACAGTCGCCAAACAGCCGATCACCGTGGCTGCGCACCATGCCGTGGTAGTGACGCCGGTAAATCCAGCCAAGGCCGAGCCGGTAGGGGGTGGCGGTGAGACCCAGGATCTTGAGCGCCGGATTGGCGGCCTTGAGATGGTCGATCACCTGATGGTACTGGCTCTCGTCATCCAGCGACACCCGGTGGCACTCGTCGATGATAAGCAGGGAGAAGGCGCCATCGAAGGCGTCCAGATTGCGCGCCACCGACTGCACCGAGCCGAACACCACCTGGGCGCTGGCCTCCTTGCGCGACAGTCCGGCGGCGAAGATGTCGGCCTTGAGTCCCCAGGCTTCGTACTTGGCGTGGTTCTGCTCCACCAGCTCCTTGACGTGGGCCAGCACCAGCACCCGGCTGCGGGCTTTTCGCGCCAGCTCGGCGATCACCAGACTCTTGCCGGCCCCGGTGGGCAGCACGATGACGGCGGGATCAGGATGTTTGCGAAAGTGGCTGATGACGGCGTTGACGGCGTCGGTTTGATAGGGTCTGAGAACGAACATGGGGAGACTGGCTGCTGCAAGATGGCGCCATTATAGGGATTCGGTTTTTAAATGTCTGGCTTAAAAACAGAGGGCCGGCAAGTGCGGCCCTCTGGACAGGAGGTGGCAACGAAGCTTAGTGGAAGGGGAACAGGTAGTTGAGCCAGCTCGCCATCCGCAGCAGCACTTTGCGCATGATGGAAACATGGTGGAAGTGGTGGGTGTAGATGGCCGCCTGGCCGCTGGCACCGGCGATCACCTGATACTTGGACCACTCGGGGTCGGTGATCTTGATGGTGACCGGCAAGCGACCCGGGCGCTGGGCCGTGCTCTGGTCAAGCAGACCTGAGTTGGCCTGTACGTTACCGGCGGCGATGGCGGGCACCACGACAGTGACTTCGCCCTTGAAGATCTTGCCGGGAATGCCGTCGATCACCACTTCGGCCTCGTCGCCGACTTCCAGTCGCTGCATGCTGTTTTGCCAGAACCAGCCCACGTAGTAGTTCTCGCTCTGGTGTACGAAGGTCATGACGGGACGATAGAGGTAGGGGGTGGCAATCATGCCCGGACGCAGCGCCAGTTGCAGCACGAAGCCATCGGTGGGGGCAAGCACCACCGTCTGCTCGAGGTCATAACGGGCCTTTTCCAGCTGGGCCTGTACGTCGTTGACCAGGGCCCGCTGCTGATCGAGCTGGGAGACCAGATCGTCGACATTGGCCTGGCTCACGTCGAGATCCCGCTGCTTGCCGATGCCGCGGCGCAGCAGCTCCTGGGCGCGGTCACGATCCAGCCGGGCGGAGCGCAGGCGTGCGTCGATGGACTTGATGTGATCCTGGTTTGACTGCAGGCGGGCCTGCAGGCTGGCAACCTGCTGCTTGAACGGCGTGTCGTCGATACGGAACAGCACGTCCCCCTGTTTGACCTGCTGGTTCGGTTGGACGGGCACCTCCACGACGCGCCCCTTCACCAGCGGCACTATAGGGGTGGAGATATAGTAGTTGCGCGCCATTTCGGAGTAGGGGTGGTTGTAGTTCATCAGCATGATCAAGGTGCCGATGATCAACACGCCCCCGAGTACCGCCGTCGGTACTGTCCACTTGTTGAGCGGGATACGGAAGATTTTGAAGATGGCCACACAGATGGCCGTGTAGGTCAGGATCAGTAGCAGGTCCATGGCTTATCCCTTTTGTTCGCTCTGTTCGATATGGTTGAGGCGGTTTTTCAGCTCGGCCAGCTCCTCCCTGAGGGCGGCGAGTTCCTCTTCATCCTTTGCCAGACGCTTGTTGAAGCCCCAGCCGCGATCGGGGCGGTAGAGGGTTGCCCAGATCCAGAGAAAGGGCCAGAGGACATGGAGGGTGAAGAGACTGACCCAACCGGCGACATGAATGGCGTCCTGATGGGGGTGGTCGCGGTGCTTGGCTATCTCGTAGGGAATATCGTGGATCACGATGATGCCGTAGAAGATGACCAACCCGACAAACACGAGCAGACCGAGTGCAAAGTAATCAAGGGACATGTAGACCTCCGGCGGCTTGAGCACCCATTGATAATTGGTTTTTGTTGCCACTAAAGCAATTAATAATCACATCGTTAACGTGATATCGCCCGCCATGATAATGCGGAAAGCCTGATTTGGGATGGGGTTTTCAAGGAAGGGCGTTAATATTGTTTTCATCAAAAAGGGGGCCGCACGGGCCCCCTTTTGATTCAGGTGTTATTTGCGTCAACTCTCGCTGGTCTGGCTCACCAGTGGCTGGCGGAACTTGATCAGGAAGGTGGCGGTGATCACGGCAGTGGCGACCAGACCGATGATGGTGGAGATACCCATCTCCAGACCAAAACCGATGGGGGCGTTGGCCAGGTAGGTGAACACCACGGCAGTCATGAACATGGCCGGGATGGTGCATACCCAGTGCAGCTTGCCCTCCTTGATGAGGTAGGCGGCAGCGGCCCACAGCATCATGACGGCAGTGGTCTGGTTGGCCCAGCCGAAGTAGCGCCAGATCACCCCGAACTCGGCCTTGGAGATGATGAAACCAAGGACAAACATGGGGATGGCGATCAGCAGACGCTTGGCCATCGGCTTCTGGGTCAGGTTCAGGAAGTCCGCCACGATGAGGCGGGCGCTGCGAAACGCGGTGTCACCCGAGGTGATGGGCAGGATCACCACGCCGAGGATGGCCAGGATACCGCCAACGGTGCCGAGCAGGCTGGTGGAGACTTCGTGTACCACGGCAGAGGGACCGCCGCTTGCCAGGGTGGCGTTGAGCGCTTCTGTGCTGTCGTAGAAGGAGAGACCCAAGGTGCACCAGATGAGTGCGATGATGCCTTCACCGATCATGGCGCCGTAGAAAATGAAGCGGCCGGATTTTTCGTTCTGCATGCAGCGCGCCATCAGCGGGGACTGGGTGGCGTGGAAGCCGGACACAGCACCACAGGCGATGGTGATGAAGAGCAGCGGCCACAGGGGCAGCTCGGTCGGGTGCAGGTTGGAGAAGTCCATCCCTGTGTTGTAGAAGCCCTTGCCGGAGACGATGAGGCCAATGATGAGGCCGACCGACATGAACACCAGCAGTGCGCCGAAGATGGGGTAGAAGCGGCCGATGATCTTGTCGATGGGCACTATGGTCGCCAGGATGTAGTAGGCGAAGATGGCCATGATCCAGTGGACCAGATCGGTGGAGGTCAGGTTGGCCAGCAGGCCCGCCGGGCTCAGCACGAACACCACGCCCACCAGCATCAGCAGCACCACGGCGAACAGGTTCATGAAGTGCTTGGCGGCGTTGCCCAGGTGCTCACCGACCACGGTCGGCACCGAGGCGCCCTTGGCGCGCACCGACAGCATGCCGGAGAAGTAGTCGTGTACCGCACCGGCGAAGATGCAGCCAAACACGATCCACAGCATGGCGACCGGACCATACAGGGCACCCAGGATGGGGCCGAAGATGGGGCCGACGCCGGCGATGTTGAGCAGTTGGACCAGATAGACTTTCTTGTCCGACATGGGGACATAGTCAACCCCGTCCGCCATGGTGATGGCGGGGGTTTTCAGCTCGGGTTTCGGGCCAAATATCCGTTCGATGAATTTGCCGTATACGAAATAGCCGGCTACGAGCAAGCCGACGCATAGGAAGAACCAGACCATTGTTACGCTCCTGCATTGTTATTCTTTGATGTGCATGAGCAGTCTAGCGGGGATGGGCGCTGCCGGCAGTGGAAACGAGGCGAGCGGCGCCATGGCGCTGCGAGTGGTTGGCGCCTGTGATCAGGCGCACACAAACGGCCTTACTCCAGACCCAGCCTATCCTTCAACTCCTTGAGGTAGCGGCGGCTCACCGGCACCCGGGCGCCGCTCGGCGTGACTATTTCCGCCAGCTGGTTTTCCAGCAGCTGGATCTCGAAGATGGCCTCGGGGGCGATCAGATACTGGCGGTGACAACGCAGCAGCGGGCTCTTCTCCTCCAAGGATTTGAGGGTGAGCTGGGTATGGAACAGCTCACCCTGGCAAGCCACATGGACGCCACCGAGATCGGAGAAGGCATACTCCACCTGATTGATGGGCAAGAGGCGCACCCGGTTGTGCAGATAACCCGGAATGTGGTGAATGGCGGGGGCCAGCGTCTCAATCGGTTGCGGGCTGATGTCCTGGCGCAGGCGGGCGATGGTCTTGGCCAGCCGGGCGGGTTCCACCGGTTTGAGCAGGTAGTCGAAGGCGTTCTCCTCAAACGCCTGGATGGCGTACTCGTCGAAGGCGGTGACAAACACGATGCGGGGCAGGGGATCGAGCATGGCCACCAGCTCCATGCCGCTGAGCTTGGGCATCTGGATATCGAGAAACACCACTTGTGGCTTGAGCTGCTGGATAAGCGGCAGCGCCTCGATGGCGTTGGCCGCCGTGCCCAGGATCTCGATGTCGGGATAGCCGGCCAATTGCTGGGCCAGCTCTTCACGGGCGTAGGGCTCGTCATCGACAAGCAGGGCGCGGATCATGATTTCCTCCTATCAAACATGAATGGGTGCATGGGGTCGGCCACAGGGCCGGCGCTATCTCCTGCTGACGCCAGAACAGAGATAACGGCCTGCATCAGGGAGCCACTTTTGGAATGGTGCAGGAGACCCGGGTCCACTGCTCCGGCTCGCACGCAACGCTCACCCCGTAGCGCTCGCCAAAGGCGCTCTTGAGGCGCCTGTCCACTATGGTCATGCCCAGGCCATCGCCGGCCGGCTGGGGTTGCCAGGTGCCGGCGTTGTCCTCGACGTGGATGGTCACGCTGTCGGCGTGCTCCTCGGTATAGAGGCGGATCCGCCCCTGCTCCAGCAGGGTGGAGATGCCGTGCTTGATGGCGTTTTCAATCAGCGGCTGCAGGGTGAAGCTCGGCAGCTGCAGGTTGGCCAGGTGGACCGGGATTTCGTTGATCACCGTCAGGCGATCGCCAAAGCGGGCGAGCTCTATCTCCAGATAGGACTGGCAGTGCTCCTGCTCCTCCTGCAGGGTGCTGAGACCGCTGTGGCGCTTGAGGTTCTTGCGAAAGAACAGGGAGAGGTGCAGCAGCAAATCGCGCGCCTTGTCCGGATCCCGCCGGGTGATGGCGCTGATGGTGTTGAGGGTGTTGAACAGGAAATGGGGGTTGATCTGGGCCTGGATAAGCTTGAGCTCGGACTGCACCAGCAGCCGCTGCTGCTGCTCCAGCCGACCGGCCAGCAACTGCTGCGACAGCAGGTTGGCAATCCCCTCGCCCAGGGTGTGGTTGATCTTGAGGAACAGCCGCTTCTTCGGCTCGTAGAGCTTGATGGTGCCGATCACCCCCTTGTCCCCCTGCAGCGGGATCACCAGCACAGAGCCGAGCTGGCACTGGGGTGAGATGCTGCAGCGGTAGGGCTGGCTGTTGCCATCGGCAAACAGCACCTTGTTCTGGGCGATGGCTTCCATGGTGGTGGCCGAGGTGATGGGAGTACCCGGCTTGTGGTGATCCTCCCCGATCCCGATAAAGGCGAGGATCTTGTCGGTATCCGTGATGGCGACGGCGCCGACCCCGGTCTCTTCCTGAATAATTTTGGCGATTTTGCTGCTCGCCTCCGGGGTGAAGCCCTGGCTCATGATCCCCACGGTGCGGTTGGCGATGTTAAGCGCCTTGGCGGAGAAGACCCGGGAGAACTTCTCGTACATCAGTTGCTGGTCGCGGATCATGCTGATGAAGAGCGCCGCCCCGCAGGAGTTGGCCAGGATCATCGGGGTAGCGATGGTGCGCACCAGCAGCAGCGCCTTGTCGAAGGGGGCGGCCACCAGCAAGATGATGACCATCTGCAGCATTTCGGCGTAAAGGGTGGTGAAGAAGGCAACCTTGGGTTCAAACAGTGCGCCCATCCGGCCGGATCGCATCAAGCGCCAGTGCACCAGACCGCCCAGCAGCCCCTCGCAGGTGGTGGAGATGGCGCAGGCCAGATCGGTAAATCCCCCCAGGGTATAGCGGTGCAATCCCCCGGTCAGTCCCACCAGAAAGCCTACCAGCGGCCCCCCCAGCAGGCCCCCCAGCACGGCGCCGACCGCCCGGGTATTGGCGATGGCATCATCGATATCGAGGCCCACATAGGTGCCAAGGATGCAGAAAGCAGAAAAAATGATGTATATCAGTATTTTGTGTGGAAGCCTGACGGAGTAGTTGGCCAGCGGGCGCAGCAGAGGGCTTTTTGAGAAGAGATAGGCGATCACCAAGCTGACGCTCATCTGTTGCAGCAAGGAGAGAACCAACTGCATAAAAAACGCTCCTCAAGGGAAAGGTTAAAAAACAGCCAGCATCTGAACAAGTGTGATCAGGATCTTGTTCTGGGGGGCCAATTTTGCGACGCGGGCCGCCAGTTTGCCAGAACGTGCGGATAAAACCATATTAAATCAGCATGTTAAATTGATATTTGTGTAAGCGAGCCGGGGTTGCTATTGATGGATGGAGCATAAATCTATCCGCTGGATAGGCTACATGGAGGTAGCATGCTCCGCCCGGCCACTGGCTGGGCGTTTTTTATACATGGCCGGATGGCAACTTTCCGGTGGGTATTCGAGTGATTATTCCGGTTTGTCCAATGAGTTATCCCCAGCTTCTGGGGATAACTCAAAAAGCGAAGTAATAACAGAAGCGGCGAGTCAGATTGAAGAACTGGCGCTGCCCCTCATCCAGATCCTCCTGTCTGATACAGCCCGTGATGGTGCGCTCGTCTTCCCGCAGATCGATCATGGTGACGGCTTCCGGGCGCTGAGCCTTGATATAGGGGAGCAGCTTGGGTTTGAGGGGCATGGTGGGCTCGGTGGAGAGCACCAGCCCTATGCTGTCGTCGGACATTTTGACCAGAGAACCCGGTGGATACACCCCCAGGACCTTGATCAGCAATTTGACCAGATTCTGGTCAAATTTTTTCTGGGACAGCTTGTAGAGCTGGCTGATGGCCTGGCTCGGGGCAGCGGCACTGGCGCTGCTGCGGGGGTGAAGCAGCTCGTCATAATAGTCCACCAGCCCGATGAGACGGGCCAGCGGTGGTATATCCCCTCCCTTGAGCCCCAGTGGATATCCGCTGCCATCGAGTCGCTCGTGATGCAGGTGAGCCACCTGGCGGATCTTGGGTTCGAAGGCGTTGAGCTGGGTCAGCATGTCCAGTCCGTATTGGGGATGCATGTTGAGAAAGTTCTGCTCGGCCTTGTTCAATTCTCCCCGCTTCAAGGTGATCTGGGTCGGCACCTTCAGCTCGCCGATGTCGTGGATAAGCCCCGCCAGCCCCGCCTCTTCCAGTGCGATCGGGTTCATTCCCAGCTCGCGTCCCATCAGCATGGCGATGAAGGCGACGTTGAGGCTGTGCTGCAACAGGACATCGGTATGGGGGCTGCGGATCAGATGCAGGCCGAGGGGGCCTTCGTGTTCGCTCAGACGGGCGGCGGTATTGCGCACCAGCTGGGCGGCGTTGGCCAAGCCTTCGTCAGGTTTGAGGTTGAGGGCGCCCAGGGCGTCGCGAAGCTCCGACATCGACTGGCCAAAGGCCTTGTCGGCGGCGCGCATGGAGCGGCGAAAGGCTTTCTCATCGAAGGGGGGAGGGCCGGAATCTGTCGGCTCTTCTGTGGCATCCAGCTCGTCAAGATCGGGGCCTGCATCCGGCACATCCCCGCGCAGCAGGGGTTCGACGGGGAGATCGCTCTTGTCCGGGTCAACCATCAGGAGGTGGAGATCGAGGTGGCGAATGATGTCGAGTTGCTGCTGGTCTTTGATCTTGAAGGTATTAAACATAAAAGGGTGGTTGGTCCATCCGGTTGGCAGATGGATGAAGTGGCCTACCTTCAACTGTTCTATCGAAACCTGGATCAGTGCCATTGGAACGCCTGCATTTCTTGAATGCCTCTCAAACAAGCTAGCAAAATCCGATGGATAGACAACTAAAAATCCGTTTAGCCCCCCTGGAGAAGGGTCAGGTTGTGACCTCTTTCTCTCTTAATTCACTCTTAAGTTTCGCCGATTAGTCTGACGCCATGGTTTTAGTCAGTTAATCCGGGTCAATCATAGGCTGACCCGTTCGCTAGGAGTTGTTAATGCGTATTGCGCTCGGTGTGCTGAAGGCGAATTTGCTGCTGGTACTGTTTTTTGCGCTGGTGCTGAACTGGCCGATCTTTTTGCATTTCTACAAGGTGCTCAGCGGTCTGGAACATGTCAAAACCGGATTCGTACTCTCCATTCCTCTGGTGTTGGTAGCGGCGCTCAATGCCGTCTTTATTCCCTTTACCTTCCGCTTTATCCTCAAACCCTTCTTTACCCTGCTGATCCTGACCGGCTCCATCGTCAGTTACGCCATGCTCAAATATGGCGTTGTCTTCGATGCCGGCATGATGCAGAACATAGTGGAGACCAACAGTAGGGAAGCCACCTCCTATCTGAACGGGTCGGTCGCACTCTGGTTCCTGCTGACCGGTATACTGCCGACCCTGGGGCTCTGGTCGCTGAAGATCCGCTATCCCGCCACCTGGTACAAGGGACTGGCGCTGCGTGCCGGTTCGCTGGCGCTTTCCCTGCTGGTGGTGGGTAGCATGGCCGCCCTCTATTACCAGGATTACGCCTCGGTCGGGCGCAACAACAAGTCCCTTGGCAAGGAGATAGTGCCCGCCAACTATGTTAACGGGCTCTACAAATATGCCCGTGATGTGGTCTTCGCGACCCCGATCCCCTACCAGCAGATCGGCACCGATGCCAAGCTGATCGCCAAGGATGCTAAGCCGACTCTGATGTTCCTGGTCGTGGGGGAAACGGCGCGCAGCCAGAACTACTCCCTCAACGGTTATGCCAAGGCGACCAACAGCTTTACCGCGAAAGAGGAGGGGATAGTGTCGTTTCGGGATGTGCGCTCCTGCGGCACGGCGACGGCTGTCTCGGTGCCCTGCATGTTCTCCAACCTGACCCGCCGCGGCTACGATGATCAGCTGGCCGGCTCCCGTGACGGGTTGCTCGATGTGCTGCAACATGCCGGTGTCTCCGTGCTCTGGAAAGAGAACGACGGGGGCTGCAAAGGAGTGTGCCGTAATGTGCCGACCATAGAAATCGCCCCCAGGGATTATCCGGCCCTTTGCAAGGGTGGCTCCTGCTATGACGAGGTGTTGCTGGAAGGACTGGATCAGCAGATCGCCGCCATGAAGGGCAACAAGCTGGTGGCGTTTCACCTGATGGGCAGCCATGGACCGACTTATTTCCGTCGCTATCCCGCCAGCGAGCGTACCTTCGTGCCGGACTGCCCGCGCAGCGACATCGAAAACTGCACCAATGAAGAGCTGGTGAACACCTATGACAACACCATCCGCTACACCGACAAGGTGGTGGCCCGGCTCATCGACAAGCTGAAATCTTTGGAGAGTCAGTACAACGTAGGGTTGGTCTACCTCTCGGATCATGGCGAATCCCTCGGTGCCATGGGCCTCTATCTGCACGGTACGCCCTACAAGTTCGCGCCGGATGATCAGACCCGGGTGCCGCTGCTGACCTGGTTTTCTCCCCAGTTGCAGACGGATCGCCAGCTGAACATGGATTGTCTGCAGCAGGAGGCGGGCAGCAAGCGCTTCTCCCACGACAACTTGTTCCACTCGATGCTGGGGATCATGGATGTACAGACCAAGGTCTACAACGGAGCGCTGGACCTGTTCAAACCATGCCGGGCGGGGTAGGAGCCTAACTCCAGGCAAATAAGCAAAACAAAACGGCAGCCCGAGGGCTGCCGTTTGTCATTATGTACCTTGCGTCGCCAGTGCTACTTCTGTTCCATGATGATCTGCAGCAGATCCCCTTCCAGCAGGGCCCGTTTCACCAGGGCAAAGCCGCCGATGGTGGGTTGGTTCTGGAACCGTGCCTTCACGATGGGCAGACCACGGTGGAAGCTTGGCAGCGACTGGTGTTCGACACAGCGGCGGATGGCCGGGAACAGGATCTCTTCGGCGGCGGTGATTTCGCCGGCGATCAGCACCTTCTGCGGGTTGAACAGGTTGACCGTGATGGCCACCGCCCGTCCCAGATGCTCCCCCACGTTCTCGATCACGCTGTGAGCCAGTTCATCCCCCGCTTGCGCAGCCTTGCACACCTCCTGGATGGTGATGTGTTTTTCTTGCAGCGAGCTCTGGTGGCCACGGCTGATGAGCTCCTTCACCTTGTCGACGATGGCCTCGTTGGAGGCAATGGTCTCGAGGCAGCCGAAGTTGCCGCAGTGGCAGCGTTTGCCGAGGGGTTCGACCTGGATGTGGCCGATCTCGCCCACGTTGCGGTTCTGGCCTAAGAACACCTGCCCCTTGGTGATGATCCCCGACCCCGTCCCCTGGTGCACGCTCACCAGGATCGAGTCCATGCAGTCGCGGGACTCGCCAAAGAAGTGTTCGGCCAGGGCCAGCGAGCGGGTGTCGTTGCCCACGTAGCAGGGGAGGTTGAAGTGGTTCTCCAGGAGCTTGGCCAACGGCAGGTTGCGGATCTGGTACTTGGGGGTGTAGATGACCATGCCGGATTCGGGATTGACCAGACCCGGCATGGTCAGCGCGATGCTGATGAGATTGCGGCTGCGTTCGCTGTTGGCATCGATAAAGGCGCCAATCTCCCGCAACAGCATGTCGACCACGGGTTGCTGGTCGATCTCGGCCACCTGGGTAATGTGCTGGTCGAGCTCCTTGCCATCGAGATCATAGAGACTCAGGTGCAGGTAGCCACGGCCCAGCTTGGCAGAGACAAATTGAAAGCGATGCTTGATGGTGGTCAGGGAGATGGCACGCCGTCCGCCGGTGGAGGCTTGCGGCGAGGTCTCCTTGATCAGGCCATGCTCGATCAGTTGCCGGGTGATCTTGGTCACGCTGGCCGGGGCCAGGTGACTCAGTTCGGCAATTTTGACCCGGGAGATGGGCCCTTGCAGGTCGATGAGCCGATACACGGCCGCACTGTTGACCTGCTTGATAAGATCTACGTTTGCTATTTGTCCGCCAGTCATGATGTCACTGTTGTGTGTAGTGTCCGTTAACCACGGTCCCGCGGACCGTGAAGTCCTGATCGAATACAGTGAGGTTGGCAATCTTGCCGACCTGGATACTACCGAGACGTGAGTCCCATCCAATGGCGCGAGCCGGGTAGAGGCTGGCCATTCTCAGTGCTTCATCAAGCGGTAATCCGACCTGTTTGACCAGATTCTCCACCCCTTCAATCATGGTGAGGGAAGAGCCGCCGAGTGTACCATTCTCGTCAATGCACTGACCATCGCGTAAAAACACGGTCGTGCCACAAAAATCAAATTTCTCAAAGCCTTCCGGCGCCCCTGCCGCCGCGGTGGCATCGGTGACCAGCACCAGGCGCTCGCCGAGGATCTTGTGGGCCAGGCGCACGTTGGCGTAGTGCACGTGGTGACCGTCGACGATGACGCCGGTGTAGACATCCTTGCGATCGTAGATGGCACCGACCACGCCAGGCTCGCGGCCGTTCAGGGTCGGGGTCATGGCGTTGTAGAGGTGGGTGGCAAAGCGGATGCCATTGTCAAAGCCCGCCATCGCCTGATCGTAACTGGCGGCGGTGTGGCCGGCGGAGACCAGGATGCCGGCTTCCACCAGACGGCGGATATGGGCCGGATCGTTGCGCTCGGGGGCCAGGGTGATCTTGGCGATGGCATCCGCGTTGGCACAGAAGAAGTCGATCATCTCGTCCGCCGGCTGGCGGATCTGGGCGGCAGGGTGGATCCCCTTGCGCTTGAGATTGGTGTAAGGGCCTTCCAGATGTACCCCCAGCACCTCGTTGGGGTGCGCCGCCATGTAGTCGCGAGTGACGGCGACGGCCTGCTTCATGTCTGCATCCGGACTGGTGATCAGGGTCGGCAGGAAGCTGGTGGTACCGGATTTGAGGTTGGCCGCCTGCATGATGGCCAGGGTCTCCACCTTGATGTCGGTGTTGAACATCACGCCGCCACAGCCGTTGAGCTGGACGTCGATGAAACCGGCGGTCAGGTTGGCGCCTTCAAGATCGAATCGCTCGATCCCCTCGGGCAACTCATCCAGATGGGAAATGGCGACAATCTTGTCGCCCTCGATGACGACCCCGTAACCGGTCAGCACACAGCTGCCGGTGTAGAGGGTGCAGTTGGTCAATGCGTACATGTTCACTCCTTACAGGCGGCCGATGTTGGCGGCTTCCAGCTGCTGGAAGTAACGCACCGTCTTGACCTTGAGCTCCATGGTGGAGGGCTCGTCACATACCATCATGCCTTTCGGGTGCAGTTGCAGGGTGGAGATGGTCCACATGTGGTTGACGCTGCCTTCCACGGCGGCCTGCAGGGCCAGCGCCTTGCTGTGGCCGGTCACCAGGATCATGATCTCTTCGGCATCCATCAGGGTACCGACGCCCACGGTCAGGGCCAGCTTGGGCACCTGCTCGGTGTCGCCGCCGAAGAAGCGGGAGTTGGCGATGCGGGTGTCTTCGGTCAGGGTCTTGACCCGGGTGCGGGAGGAGAGGGAGGAGGCCGGCTCGTTGAACGCGATGTGGCCGTCATTGCCCACGCCGCCCATGAACAGGTGGATCTTGCCGTAGGACTTGATCTTGTCCTCGTAACGCTTGCACTCGGCTACCAGATCCTCGGCGTTGCCGTTGAGGATGTTGATGTTTTCCGGGCGAATGTCCACGTGGTTGAAGAAGTTGTTGTACATGAAGCTGTGGTAGCTCTCCGGATGATCTTCCGGCAGGCCCACGTACTCGTCCATGTTGAAGGTGACCACGTGCTCGAAGCTCACTTCACCGGCCTTGTGCAGTTCGATCAAGCGCTTGTAGGTGTTGAGCGGGGTGCCGCCGGTGGGCAGACCGAGCACGAAGGGACGATCAGCGGTCGGCTTGAACGCATTGATACGGTCAACGATGTAACGGGCTGACCAGAGGCCGACTTGGCTGGCAGATTTCAACGGGATCAGACGCATGTTGGATTCCTCGGTGTCGGTTTGCGACCGCTTGGACGGTGGCAATGGGCTAAGATGGATTCAAGTTGTTTTATAGCGTAAATAAAGATTGCGAACTAAGCCACATCTATCCGCGACCTTTATCTTGTTTGGGTGATAATGATCACGATTATCGGTTTATTAATTTGCGCAGCGAAATAAAACCCCTAGACTGCCAATCAAGCCTTGATGGCTTATGCGTCAAACGTGATAAGCACTTAATTTCTAGAAATACATTAACTAAGGAGAGGAACCGTGAACATTCTCGGTTATTTACAAAAGATCGGCCGTGCCCTGATGGTGCCGGTAGCGGTGTTGCCTGCCGCTGCGATCCTGATGGGGGTTGGCTACTGGATTGACCCGAATGGTTGGGGTGGTGACAGCGCGCTGGCTGCCTTCCTGATCAAGGCAGGCGCCGCCATTATCGACAACATGTCCGTGCTGTTTGCGGTCGGTGTCGCCTATGGTATGTCCAAGGATAAAGACGGTTCTGCCGCACTGGCCGGTCTGGTCGGTTTCCTGGTAGTGACCACCCTGCTGAGCCCGGGCGCGGTTGCCCAGATCAAGAGCATCCCGCTGGAAGAAGTTCCGGCCGCGTTTGGCAAGATCAACAACCAGTTCGTGGGTATCCTGTGTGGTGTCATCGCCGCTGAGCTGTATAACCGCTTCAGCAGCGTCGAGCTGCACAAGGCACTCTCCTTCTTCTCCGGCCGTCGTCTGGTACCGATCGTGACCTCAGTGGTGATGATCATCGTATCCTTCATCCTGATGGCCGTATGGCCTGCCATCTATGGCGGTCTGGTCGGTTTCGGTGAGTCCATCGTGAGCCTGGGCTCCACTGGCGCCGGTATCTACGCCTTCTTTAACCGTCTGCTGATCCCGATCGGTCTGCACCATGCCCTGAACTCCGTGTTCTGGTTCAACGTGGCCGGTATCAACGACATCCCGAACTTCCTGGGTGGTCAGGCTACCATCGATGCCGCGCTGGCCGCTGGCAAGAGCCTGGATCAGGTGAAAGGCGTGGTCGGTATGTACCAGGCTGGCTTCTTCCCCATCATGATGTTCGGTCTGCCGGGTGCCGCGCTGGCCATCTACCACTCCGCCAAGAAAGAAAACAAAGAGAAAGTTGCGTCCATCATGATCGCCGCCGCTTTCGCCTCCTTCTTCACTGGCGTAACCGAGCCGCTCGAGTTCTCCTTCATGTTCGTGGCACCGGTGCTGTATGTCATCCACGCCGTGCTGACCGGTATCTCCGTGTTCATCGCCGCCTCCATGCACTGGATGGCCGGTTTCGGCTTCAGTGCCGGCCTGGTGGATATGGTGCTCTCCAGCCGCAACCCGCTGGCAACCAACTGGTACATGCTGATTGCCCAGGGTCTGGTGTTCTTCGGTCTGTACTACGTGGTCTTCCGCGCCGTCATCGCCAAGCTGAACCTGAAGACCCCGGGTCGTGAAGAGGAAGAGGAGAGCGCTCCGGCGGTTGCTCAGACTACCGACCGTACCGAACTGGCCAAGCAGTACCTGGAAGTGCTGGGTGGTCATGACAACCTGGTCACCATCGATGCCTGCATCACCCGTCTGCGTCTGACCCTGAAAGATCGCAGCATCGTGGATGAGCGCAAGCTCAAAGCCCTGGGCGCGGCCGGTGTGGTCAAGCTCGGTGAGCAGAACCTGCAGGTGATTCTGGGCCCATTGGCCGAAATCATCGCCGGTGAAATGAAGGCCCTGCGTTAATCGGGCGCCAAGCTCGCCTCAAGTCTAAGTCCATTGTTGACATAACTAAGGGCCCCGCTTAGGGGCCCAATATAAAAAAAGCCAAGAAATTCCAACCTTTACTTCAAATGAGAGCAGCAGTTATGAACTTGAAACATTCTCTGTTAGCCATTGCCATGTCTACCGTTTTTGCCACCCAGGTACAGGCAGCCGATGCCGCCAAGCAAGCCGTGGTCGACTCCCTCGCCAATAACCTGGTGGTCAAGTATGAAGTGGTCACCAACGACGGTGCCGGTGCCGGTCTCGATTGCCAGGCGCTGGGCTCCGAGTGGGCAAGCTGTGGCGTTGCCAAGCTGCACCTGACCAACACCGGTGCCGATGTGACCTCCAAGGACTGGAGCCTCTATGTCTCCTCCATCCGCCGCATCCAGCGGGTGGACAACGACCAGTTCACCATTACCCACCTCACTGGCGACCTCTATCGTTTGACGCCGACCGAGAAGTTCCAGGGGTTTGCCAAGGATGCGACCGTGGAAGTGCCGCTGGTCGTGGAGTACTGGGTATTGTTCGAATCTGACATCATGCCGAACTGGTATGTGGCCAGCGAAGGGGCCGAGCCGAAAGTGCTGGCCAGCATGAGCAACATCGACGATGCCACCACCTACGAGAAGCCGATGCCGGCCGATGGCTGGAAGCGCACCAAGGATGACAACAACATCCTGATGAACAGCGAGACCCGTTTTGCTGCCAACCAGACCAGCACCCTGCTGCCGGCGGGCAAGATCGACAACCAGATCCTGCCGACCCCGATGAAGCAGGTGGTGAAAGCCGGTCCGCAGGTCGACTTCTCCACCATCAAGCTCAATGCCCTGGATCTGCCGACCGATCGCGCCGAGACCCTGAAGGCTCAACTGACCAAGCTGGGTGTTACCCTCTCCGACACCGGCTATCCAGTGACCATCAAACTTGGCAGCAAGGTCAAGCAGGCCGAAGGCTACGACATGACCATCGGCCAGAAGGGCACCGTCATCCAGGGCCATGACATTGCGGGTGCCTTCTGGGGCGCGCAATCCCTGGTATCCCTGCTGAGCGTCGATGACAAGCTGGTCTCTCCGATGAGTGTCGAGGATGCGCCGCGCTTCGAATACCGTGGCATGCAGACCGACGTGGCCCGTCACTTCCGCAGCCTGGACACCATGAAGAAGCTGGTTGACCAGATGTCCGCCACCAAGCTCAACGTGCTGCACCTGGGTCTGACCAACGATGAAGGCTGGCGTATCGAGATCCCGGGCCTGCCGGAGTTGACCGATGTCGGCAGCAAGCGTTGCCACGATCTCTCCGAAACTCAGTGCCTGCTGCCGCAGCTCGGCTCCGGCCCCACCAGCGACAACATGGGCACCGGTTTCTACAGCAAGGCTGACTACGTCGAGCTGGTGCGTTATGCCAAGGCTCGCGGCGTGACCGTGATCCCCGAGATCAACATGCCGGCCCACGCCCGTGCCGCCGTGGTCTCCATGGAAGCGCGCTACAAGCGTCTGATGGCAGAAGGCAAAGAGGCCGAGGCGAACCAGTTCCGTCTGACTGACCCGGCTGATACCTCCAACGTCACCTCGGTGCAGTTCTACGACAAGATGTCCTTCATCAACCCCTGCCAGCCGGGTGCCGCCACCTTCGTGGCCAAGGTGATGGATGAAGTGGCCAAGATGCACGAGGCCGCAGGCCAGCCGCTGACCGCCTGGCACTACGGTGGTGACGAGGCGAAGAACATCATGCTGGGCGGTGGTTATCAAGACCCGAACGTCACCAAACCGGAAGAGCTGGTGGGTTGGCGCGGCAATACCGACTGGAGCAAGCAGGACAAGCCGTTTGGCAAGTCCCCCATGTGCCAGAAGATGATCGAGGATGGCAAGATCAAGGACGTGGCCGAGCTGCCGGTCTACTTCGCCAAGGAAGTGAGCGAGATGGTCAAGGGCCACGGCTTCTCCACCCTGCAGGCGTGGGAAGATGGTCTTAAGTACGCCAAGGATGCCAGCGTGTTCGCCACCGACAAGACCCGTGTCAACTTCTGGGAGACCCTCTACTGGGGTGGCTTCAACGAAGCGATGAAGTGGGCTCACAACGGTTATGACGTGGTGCTCTCCAACCCGGATTACCTCTACTTCGACTTCCCGAACGAGGTGCACCCGGCCGAGCGTGGCTACTACTGGGCAACCCGTTTCAACGACACCCGCAAGGTGTTCGCCTTCGCCCCGGAAAACCTGCCGCAGAACGCCGAGACCTCGGTTGACCGCGACGGCAACGCCTTCGTGGCCAAGGGTGACCAGGAGCCGGTCAAGTTCAAGGGCATCTCCGGTCAGCAGTGGAGCGAAACCGTGCGCACCGACGCCCAGTATGAATACATGGTTTACCCCCGTGTCTTCTCCGTGGCCGAGCGTGCCTGGCACAAGGGCGGCTTCGAGCTGGATTACGTGAAGGGCCGCGAGTTCTCCGGTGAGACCAAGCACGTCAACAAGGCCACTCTGAACAAAGAGTGGAACCAGTTCGCCAACCTGCTGGGTCAGCGCGTACTGCCCAAGCTCGACCAGGCCGGTGTCGAATACCGCCTCTCCGTACCGGGTGCCAAGGTGGTGAACGGTGTGCTGGAAGCGAATGTGGATCTGCCGGGCCTGCCCATTCAGTACAGCCTGGACGGCACCACCTGGACTGCCTACGACGCCGCGGCCAAGCCGAGCGTGACTGGCAAGGTCTACCTGCGCACCGTCAGCTTCGATGGCAAGCGTACCAGCCGTGTGACCGAGCTGAACTGATAGCGCTCAATCCATAACGCAAGGTGGGTCGCAAGACCCGCCTTTCCCAAGAGCGGTGGTCATCGGTCTTGGGAAAGGTTGACTATGCGTGTGAGCCTTTGTTGTGTGTATTGTCTGTTTTTCATCACCTTCTGCCCCGCCTCGTGCGGGGCTTTTTTTGTGCTTTTTGCTGGAGTTCTTCCCTTGGGCGCTATTTTTGGCGCGTCAATGGCATGGAACGGCCAAATTCAGGTTGAGGCAGGGCGCGTAATGAGGGATCATATCCGGCTTGACGGCGGGGGGATGAGGGTGCCAGCCGGCACAACTTCCGCCAGTGACGCTTTTTTGAGGTGAGCCATGAGTCAGGCGAACAGCCCAACTAACTTTATCCGTCAGATCATTGATGAGGATCTGGCCAGTGGTAAGCACACCAGCGTGCATACCCGTTTTCCGCCCGAGCCGAACGGTTATCTTCACATCGGCCACGCCAAGTCCATCTGCCTGAACTTCGGCATCGCCCGTGACTACCAGGGCCAGTGCAACCTGCGTTTCGATGACACCAACCCGGTCAAAGAAGACATCGAGTATGTCGAGTCCATCAAGCAGGACGTGCAGTGGCTGGGCTTCCAGTGGAATGGCGAGATCTGCTACTCCTCCGACTATTTCGACAAGCTGCACGGCTACGCCGTTGAGCTTATCGAAAAAGGGCTGGCCTATGTGGACGAGCTGACCCCCGAGCAGATGCGCGAATACCGCGGCACCCTGACCGCCCCGGGCAAGAACAGCCCGTTCCGCGATCGCTCCGTGGAAGAGAACCTGGCGCTGTTCGAGAAGATGAAGAATGGCGAGTTTGCCGAAGGCACCGCCTGCCTGCGCGCCAAGATCGACATGGCCTCTCCTTTCATGGTGATGCGTGACCCCGTCATCTATCGCATCAAGTTTGCCCACCACCACCAGACCGGTGACAAGTGGTGCATCTATCCGATGTACGACTTCACCCACTGCATCTCGGACGCCCTGGAGGGGATCACCCACTCCATCTGTACCCTGGAGTTCCAGGACAACCGTCGTCTGTATGACTGGGTGCTGGACAACATCACTATCGACTGCCACCCGCGCCAGTACGAGTTCTCCCGTCTGAACCTCGAATACACCGTCATGTCCAAGCGCAAGCTGAACCTGCTGGTGACCGAGAAGCACGTGGATGGTTGGGATGATCCGCGCATGCTGACCGTCTCCGGTCTGCGCCGCCGTGGCTATACCCCGGCCTCCATCCGCGAGTTTTGCAAGCGCATCGGTGTGACCAAGCAGGACAACATCGTCGAGATGAGCATGCTGGAAGCCTGCATCCGTGAAGATCTCAACGAGAATGCCCCGCGCGCCATGGCCGTGCTGAATCCGGTGAAGGTCGTCATCGAGAACCTGGCGGCCGACGAAGTGCTGACCGCGCCGGCTCACCCGAGCAAGGCCGAGATGGGCACCCGTACGCTTCCCTTCACCCGCGAGATCTTCATCGACGAGGCTGACTTCAAAGAGGAAGCCAACAAGCAGTTCAAGCGTCTGGTGCTGGGCAAGGAAGTGCGTCTGCGCAACGCCTATGTCATCAAGGCCGAGCGGGTCGAGAAGGATGCCGACGGCAAGGTCACCTGCATCTACTGCAGCTACGACGCCGACACCCTGGGCAAGGATCCGGCCGATGGCCGCAAGGTGAAAGGGGTGATCCACTGGGTCAGCGCTACTCACTCCCTGCCTGCCGAAGTGCGTCTCTATGACCGCCTGTTCAAGGTACCAAATCCGGGTGCCGAAGAGGACTTCGAAGCCGCACTCAACCCGGACTCTCTGGTGATCGTTCAGGGTGCCCGCGTCGAGGCTTCCCTCAAGAACGCCCAGCCGGAGCAGGCTTACCAGTTTGAGCGCGAAGGCTACTTCTGCGCCGACAACAAGCTCTCCAGCCCGGAGCACCTGGTGTTCAACCGCACCGTGGCCCTGCGCGACTCCTGGGGCAAGGTAGAAGGCTAAGCGAGCAGGGCAGGGGAAACCCTGCCCTCTGTTTGGCAATCAACGTTGCCCAGGACAATAAAAAAGCCAGCATCAGCTGGCTTTTTTATTGTCTGTCATTCAGTGTGTCTGGCGGCTCAGTCGTCGTGCTTGCACTCGCCTGCGGCACAGTGGCCATAGAGATAGAGGCTGTGGTTGGTGAGACGAATGTTGTGCTTCTTGGCGATGTCGCGCTGGCGCTCTTCGATCACCTCGTCGGAAAACTCGATCACCTTGCCACAGTCGAGGCAGACCAGATGGTCGTGGTGCTCCTGGGTAGCCAGCTCGAACACCGACTTGCCCCCCTCGAAGTGGTGGCGGGTGACGATGCCGGCATCATCAAATTGGTTGAGAACACGGTAGACGGTGGCAAGACCGATCTCTTCGCCAAGATCGATAAGTCGCTTATAGAGATCTTCGGCGCTGGTGTGTTGGCAGTCCGGCTGTTGCAGGATTTCCAGAATTTTGACTCGGGGCAAGGTGATCTTGAGCCCGGCCTTTTTTAACGCTTGGTTGTTGTCTGCCATATTCTACTTATTCGCATTCTCGAAGGTGGGTTTATTCTGAGGGACTGCCGCGGGAATGGCAACCTTGAACTCGCTTGGCCTGTCATTATAGGGCGGCATCCCCAAAAATAAACCCGCTAATTCAAAGGGTTTAGCGAGAGATCCCGCTTTGTATCGAAAAAATCTATCGTGAGGTTCGGCTTGTCGACAGCCAGCATGTTGATAAAATGTAACTTCTGTATATCTGGTCGGATGAGATCCATGGATTGGCTTTTTGACAAGGCAGCGCGAGTGCGCCGCGCCCTCAATGCCTGGCCCCCTTTCTGGGGCGCCGGCATCAAGATAGAGACCCTGAGCGATGATTTTCGTTACTGCAGGGTGACCCTCAAGTCCCGCTGGTGGAACAAGAATGCCAACCGCACCCAGTTCGGTGGCAGCATGTTTGCCATGACGGACCCCATCTATCCACTGATGCTGATGGGGCACTTCAAGAACCGTTACTACGTGTGGGACAAGGCGGGCAGCATCAATTACATCAAGCCCGGCAAGGGCAAGCTGGTGGCCGAGTTCACCCTGACCGAGGGCAAGCTGGCATCGATCGTGGCGGCAACGGCTGCGGGGGACAAGCACTTCCCCGAGTTTGAAGTGACGGTGCAGGACAGCCGGGGCGAGCTGGTCGCTCAGGTCAAGCGCACCCTCTACGTGCGGGCACGGCCGGAACACAGAAATGGCGCAGAATGACGCTTGTACAAAAACAACAAGGGCCCCGACGGGGCCCTTGTTGTGTTCAGAGAAAATGCAGGGGCGGGATCACTCCAGCTCGGCCAGGCACATCTCTTCATGCAGCTGTTTGCACCAGCCCTTGACGCGCTCGGCAGTCAGCTCCGGCTGGCGATCCTCGTCGATACCCAGACCGACGAAGTGCTTGTCGTCCACCAGTGCCTTGGAGGCTTCAAACTCGTAACCGGCAGTCGGCCAGTGACCGATGATGATGGCGCCTTTGGCTTCGACGATGTCGCGCAGGGTGCCCATGGCGTCGAGGAAATATTCGGCATAGTCTTCCTGATCGCCGCATCCGAAGATGGCGACCAGCTTGTTGTTGAAGTCGATTTCGCCCAAGTCAGGGAAGAAGTCATCCCAGTCGGCCTGGGCTTCACCGTAGTACCAAGTCGGGATACCGAACATCAGCAGATCGAAGCTCTCGATGTCGGCCTTGCTGCTCTTGGCGATGTCACGGACTTCAATCAGTTGCTTGCCCAGTTCTTTCTGGATCATCTTGGCGACAGCTTCGGTATTACCGGTATCGCTGCCGAAAAACAGACCTACACTTGCCATAGTGTTTAGTTACCCGTGTTTGGTGTTAATGCTTAACGCTCAGACTGCAATGTCCACCGGATAGGCGGACTCAATCTGTTGTTTCAGGATAGATTGGATCAGCTCGGCTCGGCTGATGTTCTGTTGTAACGCAAGTTGGTTCAGGCGCTCCAGCAACTCGGCCTCCACCTTTAACTCTACCCGCTTCAGCCCATTTTCCCGATCGCGTTTAAGCTGGTTACGCTTGTTGATCTTGAGCTGGGTCTCGCGGGGGAGTGGGTTGGTCTTTGGCCTGCCGGGGCGCTTCTCATTTGCGAACAGATCCAGTGTTGTTCGATCAGTTTGCTGTTTGGCCATACATCACAGACGAAAAAAAGTTAGCCGAGACCTGAGCCTTCCCAGCCCAGTTCAATCAGCCCCTTGGCGACAAAACCTGCGCAACCCAGAAACAGCACCAACCAGACGATGAAACGGCCGAAACGGGGCACGTTGCCGCGTTTGAGGACGTCCTGAATGGCAAGGCCAATCAATATGAAGATGGCCACAAAGAATAACTTCAGGCCCAAACTTTCGATCAGGTCGATATGTTCACTTAGCATGGATTGCGCACACTCCTTATGACCGGCGCACTATATCACAAAGGATTTGAAACTGTTAACCGCCTGTCGACAGGAAATCCACAACCAGTTTGTTGAACAAAACCGGCTTTTCCGCATGCAGCCAGTGACCGGTTCCGGCAATGACCCGCACTTTTGCCGCCGGAAACTGGGCAAGCGCCGTCTCGCTGTACTGGGGCTGCATATAGTCCGAGTCGCCCCCCTTGATGAAGAGCACGGGCCCCTCGAAGCGGCGATCATCCTCGGGCCAGCCCATGATGTTGGCGTAGTTTTGCTCCAGCGCCGGCACGTTGAAACGCCAACCCCAGCCCGCCTCGGTTTTGGCAAAGGATTTGAGCAGGAACTGGCGAACGCCCGGGATCTCTATGTATTGGGCCAGCAGGGCTTCTGCTTCGCTGCGGCTTTGCGGGGGCGTGGCCAGGGTGGCGTTGAGGCCGGCAAACACATTCTGGTGGCGGGAGTGGGGGTAGGCCACCGGTGCCATGTCGGCAACGACCAGCTTGGTGACCCGCGCTGGCGCCAGTTTGGCAACCTGCATCCCCACCTTGCCACCCATGGAGTGGCCGATGAGCGTCGCCTCAGGGATGGCCAGTTGATCCATCAACGCCAGGATATCGGCGGCCTGGGCGGGGTAGTCCATCTTGTCCGAGTGGAAGGAGGCGCCGTGGTTGCGCAGATCGACGCTGATGACCCGATAGTGTTCACTCAGGGCACGAGCCAGCAATCCCAGGTTGTCGAGGCTGCCGAACAGGCCGTGGATCAGGATGACGGCCGGCCCCTGGCCCTGCTCTTTGAAGTTCAATTCGTGATTATGTTGCAAAATAACACCTTCCCGCTCATGAGTTCGAATGGTGATATGGCTTAACGCACTGGAAAGAAAAGCTTTTCATATCCTGGATAGAGATTTTGTGTGGTTTTTTTTCTAAAAAACCCCATCCGAATTGGCTATCAGTGCGGCCGATCACACACTTGGCCCGCCATTATGCCGTATTCTCGATGAGATTCATGTACATCTGCCAGCCCCTGGCTTGGGCTGTCGGGTCTGCCTATGTATAATCGCCGCATCCGAATTTCGACGAGTCCAGCGCATCCCTATGAAAACCATCGAGCTTGATGACGATCTCTACTTCTATATCGCCAGCCAGACCCGGCACATTGGCGAGAGTGCCTCCGATATTCTGCGCCGTCTGCTGGAACAGCCTGTCCAGGTGACGGCGCCCGTGACCGAGCCAGTCACGGCACCGCAGCCCGTTGCTGCGCGCAGCAACCAGGGGGTGCAGGCGCTGCTCGATTCCGGTGAGCTGCAAAAAGAAGAGAAGTCCATCAACCGCTTCATGCAGGTGCTCAGTACCCTCTACCGGGATGATCCGGCCGGGTTCACTCAGGCTACCGAAATCAAGGGGCGCAAGCGTGTCTATTTTTCGCGGGATCCCGACGCTCTGCGTGCCAGTGGCAGCACCACCAAGCCCAAGCCGGTGCCACAGACCCCGTTCTGGGTGATCACCAATACCAACACCAGCCGCAAGCAGAACATGGTGGCCCAGCTGATGAGCAGCATGGGGTATGACGACGAGGTGATCGCGCAGGTGTGCGGCGCAATTTAACGGTTCATCAGACTCAGGCCTTGGTCATCAAGGCCGCCATTACGCAAGGACAACGCCATGGCTCAGCATGCTCACGCCGGTCAGCCGGCCCGTTTAAGTGATCTGACCAACATCCCTCGTCTGGTCAGCGCCTACTACCTCAACAAGCCGGACATGAGCCGCCCCGAACAACGCGTGGCGTTTGGTACCTCCGGCCATCGTGGCAGCGCCTTGCACAGCGCCTTTACCGAATCCCACATCCTGGCGGTGACCCAGGCGCTGGTGGAGTACCGCCAGCAGGCCGGTATCACGGGCCCGCTGTTTGTCGGCATGGACACCCATGCTCTCTCCGAATCCGCCTTTGCCAGTGCGGTGGAAGTGCTGGCGGCCAACGGTGTCGAGACCCGCATCCAGGCTGGTCTCGGCTTTACCCCGACCCCGGTCATCTCCCACGCCATTTTGCGCCACAATGCCAGCAAGCCTGCTGCGCGTGCCGACGGCGTGGTGATCACCCCGTCTCACAACCCGCCGGAAGACGGTGGCTTCAAGTACAACCCGCCCCACGGTGGTCCCGCGGAAGGGGAGATCACCAAGTGGGTGGAAGACCGCGCCAACGCCATTCTGGAAGCGGGGCTGGCCGGCGTGAAACGCATGCCGTTCGCCGATGCGCTCAAGAGCCCGTTCGTGGTCGAACACGACTATGTCACCCCCTATGTGGATGATCTGAAGAACGTGCTGGATCTGGATGCCATCAAGCAGGCCGGCATCAAGATTGGCGTGGATCCCCTGGGCGGCTCCGGCGTCGCCTATTGGGACGTCATCGCCAAGACCTATGATCTCGACATTGAAGTGGTCAACTATCGCGTCGATCCGACCTTCTCCTTCATGACCCTGGACAAGGACGGCAAGATCCGGATGGACTGCTCCAGCCCGTTCGCCATGGCGAGCCTGATTGCCCTCAAAGACAAGTTCGACATCGCCCTTGGCAATGACCCTGACTACGACCGTCACGGCATCGTCACCAAGGTGGGCCTGATGAACCCGAACCACTATCTGGCGGTGGCCATCCAGTATCTGTTCACCCACAGAACCGGCTGGTCCAGGGATGCTGCAGTCGGCAAGACGCTGGTCTCTTCCTCGATGATTGACCGGGTTGCCGGCGAGATTGGCCGCACCCTGAAAGAGGTGCCGGTCGGCTTCAAGTGGTTCGTGGATGGTCTCTACAGCGGTGAGTTCGGCTTTGGCGGCGAAGAGAGCGCGGGTGCCTCCTTCCTGCGCAAGGACGGCACCGTCTGGACCACCGATAAGGATGGCTTCATCCTGGCGCTGCTGGCTGCCGAAATTCTGGCAGTCACCGGCAAGGATCCCCAGGCGCACTACGACGCGTTGGAAGCCAAGTTTGGTTGCTCCAGCTATCGTCGCATCGACGCGCCGGCCAACAGTGCGCAAAAAGCGGTACTCTCCAAGCTGGACCCAGCGCTGGTCGAAGCCTCCACCCTGGCCGGTGAGCCCATCGTCGCCAAGCTGACCAAGGCGCCCGGCAACGACGCCGCCATCGGTGGCCTCAAGGTGGTGACCGAGAACGGCTGGTTCGCGGCGCGCCCCTCCGGCACCGAGTCCATCTACAAGATCTACATGGAAAGTTTCAAGGGCGAGGAACACCTGGATCTTATCCAGCAGGAAGCCCAGCAGATCGTCTCTGCAGCCTTGGCCAAGGCTGGCGTCTAGGCAAGGTTTAACGCCGGTGCCTGAATTTCCCGGGCCGACATGCAACGAGAAAGAGGAGCCATCACGGCTCCTCTTTTTTGTCTGTGCAGACGATGACTGCTGCCCGCGGCAGGCGGTCAGTGGCTTACAGACAGGCCTGCATCTGTGCCAGCACGGTCTGAACATTGTCGGGGTCCGGATGGGTGCGTCCCAGCACGCGCAAGCCCCACAGCATGGTCATCAGCAGGGCGGCGGTCGCCGCCACGTCTCTATCCGGCGCCAGTTCCCCCTGCACCTGTGCCTGTTGCAGCGCCTGCGTCACCAGTTGCTCGACCTCGGCGAGGTGCGCGCTGACTGCCGCCTGTATGGTGTCGTGGTGGCGCCCCACCTCCAGCAAGGTATTGACCAGCAGGCAGCCGCGATGGGCCTCGCAGGCGATGGCATCCCGCGCCACGGCATCGAGCAGCGCCCGCACGCCAGCCAGGGGAGAATCCTCCGACGCTAGCAGCGCGCGGATCTGTTCCAGGCTCTTGGCAGAATAACGCTGCAACACCTCGATGAAGAGTCCCTCCTTGGAGGAGAAGGCCCCGTACAGGCTGCTGGGCTTGAGCCCCATCTTCTCGACCAGCGCCGCTATGCCGGTGTTGCTGAATCCCGTGTCCCAGAAGGCGTCGAGGGCGATGTCCAGGATGTTGTCTCTGTCAAATGATGCGGGTCTTGCCATGGTGTCACCTGCCGTGAGGAGATTGTTTTTTAGTGATCACTACAAAATAAGCTTGACCGACTGCCGGCCCCTGATTGATATTGTAGCGACCACTACAAAAAGGATGACAATCATGCAGACTCTGGAACAAAAAATCAAAGCCTACGACGAGATCAAGCAGAGCAAGGTCCCGGCTCATATTCTGGCGGTGATGGATCAGGCGACCGAGCAGCTCAGGGAAACCGCCCTCGAACAGGGGGCGCTCACCACTGGCGCGCAGATCCCCGATTTCGCGCTGCCGGATCAGCACGGGGTGACCCGTCCGCTCTCCCACTACCTCGCGCAGGGGCCGGTCGTGCTCAACATCTACCGCGGCGGTTGGTGCCCCTACTGTAATCTGGAGATGCAGGCCCTCAACGCCGTGCTGCCGGAGTTTCGGGCTCGTGGCGTCAACCTCATCGGACTGACTCCAGAGAAACCGAGCTCGGCCCAGGATACCCTCACCGCCAACGGGCTGGCGATCACCGTGCTCAGCGACGAAGGCAACCGGGTGTCGGCCTCCCTGGGACTGGTATTCACGCTTGCCGAAGAGCTGCGCCCAATCTATGAGAGTTTTGGCATCGATATTCCGGCGAGCAACGGGGATGACAGCTTCACCCTGCCGGTGCCAGCCACCTATGTGATTGGCCAGGATGGCACCGTGCTCTATCACTTCGTCAACGTGGACTACACCAAGCGGGTCGAGCCTGCGACCCTGGTGGCCGTACTGGACGAGTTGGCTGCGGTGGGGAAAATCTAAAAAAAACAGCGCCGGCTTGCCGGCGCTGCTGCTCTTTGTATTCAGGTAGAGAAGAAACCCGGCATGGCACTCCTTGCCGGGTTGTCTTTTTGCCGGGCGTCTCAGTATCCGCCGCGGGCGCTCTTGACCGCCAGCCCCAGCTGCCACACCGCCATGGCGTAGTGGGTGCTGTGGTTGTAGCGGGTGATGGTGTAGAAGTTGGGCAGTCCGTACCAGTATTGGTAGCCGGTGCCGACATCCAGACGCAGCAGGCTCGCCTCGCTGTGATTGCCGAGGGAGCTGGTGGGGGTGAGACCGGCGCGACGCAAGGAGGCGATGGGGTAGCGGGTCTGGAAACCATGTTCGTAGCCGGGCATCTGGCCCTGACCACGCACGGCCACCGGTTGCCCCTTCTCCCAGCCATGAGCCTTGAAGTAGTTGGCCACGCTGCCGATGGCATCCACCGGATCCCAGAGGTTGGTGTGGCCATTGTTATTGAAGTCCACCGCATAGCGCTGGAAGCTGGACGGCATAAATTGGCCATAACCCATGGCCCCTGCGTAGGAACCTGTCGGCGCGGTGGGGTCCATCCCCTCATCCCGGGTCATCACCAGGAAGGATTCCAGTTCGCCGGTGAAAAATTCCGCCCGGCGCGGGTAGTCAAATGCCAGGGTGGCCAGCGCATCCAGGATGCGGGTCTTGCCCATCACCCGACCCCAGCGGGTCTCCACGCCGATGATGCCGACGATGATCTCGGGCGGCACCCCATAGAGTTGCTGGGCGCGGTTGAGCTCGCTCTCGTACTCGCGCCAGAACGCGACGCCATTTTGCACATTGTCCGGGGTGATGAACTTGGCGCGGTAGCGATTCCAGGCACCGGTCGGGCCTGTGGGCTTGCTACTACTCGGCCCCTGGGCGTCCATCAGACGGATGATCCAGTCATAACGCTCGGCCTGGGCCAGCACCTGATGAAGGTGGGCACTGTCAAAACCATGCTTGTCGACCATCCGCTGTACGAACCTGTCCACGTTGGGGCGATTGGCGAAGTCTCCCTTGCTGATCCCCTGTGAATAGACGGGCTTGCTCGGCGGCGTCTGGTTGATAAAGGCGCTATTGGGCTGGGGTTTGACCACGGGCTTGGCTTCAGGCGTGCTGCTGCAGCCGCCGATCAAGGGGAATACGGAGAGAGTGAGTAGACAGACAAGGCGACGCATAGGGTTCTCATGAGCCTGAAAAAGAGTGCCGACATGGTAAAACATTGCCATCCATGCGCAAGTGCCAGTGCAGTGTGGCTGGCGCTTATTTTGTTCCCTGACGCAGGGTATGGTAGCCGCTCCAGAGTCGGGTCAGGGTGGTGATGAGGCAGAGTAGGGCAAAGCCGTAAGCGAGTGACGCAAAGCCGGCGGGCCACAGACACATCAGCACGAACAGGGCGATGGTCTCGCTCCCTTCGGTCAAGCCTCCGAGGTAATAGAGCGACTTGTGGTGATAGACGGGGTTATCGATCCCCCGCTTGCCCGCCATGATGGCGAAGGCGAGAAAGCTCGAGCCCGTGCCCATGAAGGCAAACAGCAGGGTGGCGGCGGGCAGGGCGTTGGCAGGGTCGCTCAGGGCGAACCCCAGCACCACGGCGGCGTAGAAGATGAAGTCGAGGGTGATGTCGAGAAAACCGCCGCAGTCGGTGATCCCCGTCTCCCGTGCCACGGCGCCATCCAGCCCGTCCAGCATGCGATTGAGCAGGATGGCGAGCAGTGCCCAGAGATAAAGGTCAAAGGCCAGCAGCGGCAGCGCCAGCATGCCGATGGCAAAGCCGGTGAGACTCACCTGGTTGGCGCTGATCCCCATGCGGCACAAGGGCTTGGCCAGCCGGGTGAGGGGGCTGCGAATGACGGGGATGAGGTAGCGATCGAACAAGGTCAGGATCCTCAGCAAACAGGGATGGAAGGGGTGAGGTCGAGGATGGTGCCGGGGGCATCCTCTTCGTCGTGAGTGACCAGGATGGCGGGGATCGCCAGCATCCTTATCTGCTCGAACACCAGGGCGCGAAACGCAGCCCGCAGCGGCTTGTCGAGGCGGGAGAAGGGCTCATCCAGCAGCAGGGCTTGCGGTTCGGCCAGCAGAGCCCGCAGCAGGCTGACGCGTGCCTTCTGGCCGCCGGAGAGCGCCCCCGGCAGCTTGTCTGCCTGATCCGCCAGCGCCACATGTGCCAGGGCCTCCAGCGCTTTCGCCCGCCGGGCTCCGCTTCCCTTGAGGGAGGCGGGCATGCCGAACATCAGGTTCTCGGCCACCGTCAGGTGGGCAAACAGCAGGTCATCCTGAAACAGCATGCCGATGCGCCTCGCCTGCGGGGGAAGGGGGGTGAGCAGTCGCTCGCCGAGCCGGATCTCCCCCTCCAGCCGAAGGGCCCCCTTGGGGGGCAAGACGCCCGCCAGCGCCGCCAGCAGCGAGCTCTTGCCGCAGCCACTTGGGCCCATCAGGGTCAGCACCTCGCCGGGGGCGATGGCGAGCGCGGGTAACGACAGCAAGGGATCTTGTCCAAGGTAGAGGTGAAGGGGCGTGGTGCTTAGCATCGAGACGTTTCCGTGTTTATCGGGCGCCCTTGAGCGCCGGGTTGAGGCGACCTGGCAGCCAGAGCGCCAGCAGATAGATTGCCAGTGGCACTAGCAGTTGCAACAGGCCGTAGAGCCCGGCCAGCCGCCGGTTGAGGCCGCTGCCGATGGCCACCGCCTCCGTGGTGATGGTAACCACTCGTCCTGCGCCAAACAGCAGGGTCGGCAGATATTGGGCGAGGCTCACTGCCGCTCCCACCGCGAACGAGAAAAGCAGCGGACGGGCCAGCAGGGGCCCCTTCACCCGCCACCAGGTGCGCCAGGGGCTGGCGCCGAGCAAGAGCGCCGTCTGGGTGAGACGGGGATCGAACTGGCGATAGGGACCGTGCAAACAGAGATAGACGTAGGGAAACACGAACAGCAGCTGGCTCCAGAGCACCCAGCCCCAGCCAATCCCGCCACCCAGCCAGTCGAGCCCGAGCCGGATGCCAAACAGCAGGCTGGCCTGGGGCAGCAGCAACGGCAGGCAGATGAGCCAGAGCGGCCAGGGGCGACGCCCCTGCTGCGCCTCCAGACTCAATACCACCAGCAACAGGGCCAGCGCCGCGCCTGCCAGGGCCAGCAGGGCGCTGTCGATGAGCAGGGGCATCAGGTCCGGCAGCAGCACCAGCCAGTGCAGGCCGCTCCACTGGCTTGGCCACAGATCCGGGAAGGACCAGCGCCGCGCCAGCGACCAGAGCAGCAGGGCCGCCAGCACCGCCAGATTGATGGCAAACATGGCGGCCACACAGAGGCTGGCCAGCCTGGCCGCCAGGGGGCGCGATGTGCGGCGCTGTCCGTCGAGCCAGGTCTGCTTGCCATACCTCTGATGAGCCCACTCCAGCAGGCGCAGCGCTGCCAGCAGCAACAGGCTGATGGCCAGCAGCAGCAGGGCGCCGCTGGCGGTGACGCCGCGCCAGCCAAGATCCGGATCCTGATACCAGAGCCACAGCCTGACCGCCAGCGGAGCGGGGGCATCCGGGCCCAGCAGCTGGGCGAGATCCACCACCGCCACCCCGTAGGCGGCGACCGCATAGAGGGGCAGGCGCAGGGCGGGCCAGAGGGCGGGCAGCAGCAGACGCCACCAGATCTGCGGGGCGCTGAAGCCCAGGCTCGCCCCGAGCCACTGCTGGCGCGCCAGTTTGGCGGGCTCCAGGGCCGCCAGCGCCATCAACAGCAGAAACGGCGTCTCCTTCATGATGAGGGCCAGGATCAGGCCAAGCCCCCAGGGATCCCGGATGGTCTGCCAATCGGGGGGAAACTCGAACCCGGTCAGGGAGGGAGAGACGAGGCGCAGCAGCCAGCCTGAGGGGGCGAGCAGAAAGGCAAAGCCGATGGCGAAGGCGACGTGGGGCAGAGCCAGCAGGGGGGAGAGCAGGCGGCGTAGCCAGCGAAAACAGGGGCGTTCGTCACCCTGCTGACCGCTTTGTGCCAGCAGCAGGGCGGTCAGCAGCAGGCTGCCGAGAGTCGAGGCCGTGCCAATCCACAGGCTCAGGGCCGCCGAGTGCCAGAGTCCGGGCTGGGCCAGCAGGCGATGGAGGTTTAACTGGTTTAGCCCGCTGCCCAGCAGTTGCCACAACCCCACCAGCACGGGCGCCGCCAACAGGAGGGCGCAAGCGCAGGTGAAGAGGGGACGCCAGCCTGGCAGCCGGTTGTCGGTGGTTGATGGCATCAGTGGCCGTAACGTTCGGCCCAGGCTTCTTCAAGCCTGAGCTGCCAGCTGGGGTGGGGTTCTGCCACCGCCTTGAAGCGCAGCGCCGGCGTCTGGCTGGCCGAGGCGGGCAGGGCATCGGTCCGCAGCACGCTGGGATCGCCCCAGAAGGCGGGATCGGCCTTGCGTGCCTGGGCCGCCGGGCTTAGCAGGAAATTGGCCGCCACTTTGGCGCCGGCACGGGCGCTGGCGTTGAACGGGATGGCGAGAAAGTGGCTGTTGGTGAGCGCCCCCTTTGCCATGGCCACTGCGACCACGCCAGGTGGCAGGGCACCGTTTTGCACCGCGCTCTGGGCCTCTCCCGGATTGAAGCTGATGGCCATGGCCAGCTCGCCGTCATCCAGCAGCTGGCGGGTCTCGGCGGCGCTGGCAGGAAACAGTTTGCCCTTGCGCCAGAGCGCTGGGTGCAGTTCATCGAGCCAGACCCAGAGGGGTGCCGTCAGACGGTCAAACTCGGCATCGGTCGCTTCTCGATAGAGGGGGGCGGGATCCGGGGTGAGCTCCAGCAGAATTTGCTTGAGAAAGCTCGAGCCGTGGAACTGGGGCGGCTTGGGATAGCTGAAGCGGCCGGGGTTGGCCCTGGCCCAGGCGAGCAGGGCGGCGGCCGAGGTGGGGGGCGTGGCGACTTCCTCTCCATTGACCATCAGGTTGAGCTGGCCTATGCCCCAGGGGGCCTCGAGCCCCGCTACCGGCACGGTGAAGTCCTCACTCACTGGCAGACTGGTATCCACCAGAGCCATGTTGGGCAGCTCCCCAGTGAACGGCACCCCCAGCAGTTCCCGTTCTTTCATCGCCTTGAAATTCTCGCCATTGACCCAGAGCAGATCGATGGGGCCGCCCGCGAGTTTGCCCGCCTGTTTGTTGGCAAGCAGCTGGCTGACGCTCGGGGCTATGTCATCCACCTTGACCTGCACCAGCTTGACCCCGTACTGGCGCTCGAGCTCCTGTCCGGCCCACACCAGATAGCCGTTGATCTCCGGGCTGCCGCCCCAGGCGTTGAAGTAAACAGTCTGGCCTTTGGCCTCGTCCAGCGTCTGCTGCCAGCGGGCATCGGGAGCCGGGTTCTCGCCGGCAAGCAGGGAGCCGCTTGCCAGCAGGGGCAGGGCGCAGGCCAGGGTTTTGAGCAGAGGCAGGGTCTTGAACATGAGTGTCACCTAAGGGATCAGGCGCCGCGGCGCCAGTTGTGATAACGGGCCAGCAGGGCCAGGATGCGGGTGGGCTGGTGGGCCCGTTTCCACTCGCCGGCCACGTATTTGTTCCCCTCCATCAGGGTGGGATAGGCGTGGATGGTGGCGAGGATCTTGCCAAGCCCCAGCTTGTGGCGCATGGCGAGGACGAACTCGGCAATCCGCTCGCCGGCGTGAGTGCCCACTATGGTGGCACCCAGGATCTTGTCCTTGCCCGGCACGGTCAGCACCTCGACAAAGCCCTCACGCTCACCGTCGGCGATGGCGCGATCGAGCTCGGCCAGATCGAAGCGGGTCGCCTCGAACGCAATGCCCTGCCCCTCGGCCTCCTTGCGATTGAGGCCAACCCGGGCAATTTCTGGCGTGGTGTAGGTAGCCGCCGGGATCACCCGGTAGTCGGCGCGAAAGCGCTTGAACTGGCCGAACAGGGCGTTGACGGCGGCATACCAGGCCTGATGGGCGGCAAAGTGGGTGAACTGATAGGGGCCGGCCACGTCTCCTACCGCCAGAATGCTGGGGTAGTTGGTGGCCAGAAAACCATCGACCGCGACTGTGCCGCGCGGCGCCAGCGTGACTCCCAGTTCCTCCAGCCCGAAGCCGCTCACGTTGGCGACCCGGCCCAGCGCCAGCAGCAGCTGATCCCCTTCGATCACGTGCGTCTCGTCACCCCGACGCAGGTGCAGCCGGATGGGCAGCCCATCCTCTATGGCTTGGTATTGCGCCCGCTCGGCGCGCCAGCCGGTGAGAAGGGTGACGCCGTCCCGTTTCATCTGGTGGTGCAGTGCCTCGGCCACTTCCCGCTCCTCTCGTGGCAGCAGCTGATCGGCCAGCTCCACCAGGGTGACGGGGATGCCGAGCAGGGCGAAGCTCTGGGCCAGCTCGCAGCCGATGGGGCCGCCACCGAGCACCAGCAGGCGGCGCGGCGGGGTGCGTAGCTGCCACAGGGTATCCGAGGTGAGGTAGGGGACGTCGCCAAGGCCAGGCAAATCGGGTACCAGCGGTCTGGCGCCGGTGGCGATGACCACGTGGCGGGTGGTGAGGCGCCGGCCGTTGACGTCGACCTCCCAGGGGGAGACCAGTCGCGCCGCTCCCTCGATACACTCCACCCCCAGCCCCTGGTAACGCTCGACGGAGTCGTGAGGCTCGACCTCCCTGATCACCTGCGCGACCCGTTCCATCACGGCGGCAAAATCAGCCTCGCTCTGGCTTGGGCTAAAGCCGAGCTCGCCCGCCTTGCGCTGCTCGGCAGCAAAGCGGGCAGCGCGGATCAGCGCCTTGGAGGGGACGCAGCCGGTGTTGAGGCAATCTCCCCCCATCCTGTGCTTTTCGATCAGGGCCACTTTGGCCTTTACCGCCGCGGCGATATAGCTGGTGACCAGGCCGCCGGCCCCGGCGCCGATCACCACCAGGTTGTAGTCGTAGCGGATCGGTTTTTGATAGGGGGCGTGCAGGCGGCGCAGGGCCAGGGTCTGCGCCAGTTTTTTCATCAGCCAGGGCATCAGTCCCAAGAGGGTCAGCGCCACCATCAGGCCGGGGGAGAGAATATTACCGGTGCTGGTGAGGGTCGCCAGCTCGCTGCCCGCCAGCACGAAGACGAAGGTGCCGGGTAGCATGCCAAGCTGGCTCACCCAGTAGTAGGTACTGACTCTGATGGGCGTCAGCCCCATCAGCAGGTTGACCAGAAAGAAGGGGAAGATGGGGATGAGGCGCAGGCTCAGCAGATAGAAGGCGCCATCTTTTGCCATCCCCGCCTGGAAGGTGGCCAGCTTGTCGCCAAAGCGGGCGCTCACCCAGTCGCGCAGCAGGAAGCGGGCACTGAGAAACGCCAGGGTGGCCCCCAGGGAGCTGGCAAACGAGACCAGCAGCAGCCCCCACGCCACGCCAAAGACAGCGCTACCTGCCAGGGTGAGCAGGCTGGCCCCCGGCAGGGAGAGGGCGGTGCTGAGCACATAGATCACCAGAAACAGCAGGCTGGCCGCGACAAAATGGCGGTCGACCCAGAGCGCCAGGCTCTCCTGGCGAGTCTGCAACTCGGAGAGGCTCAGATAGTGGCCGAGATCGAACGCGAAAAAGGCGCCGATGAGGCACCCCATCACCAGCAGAAGCAGCAAACGGGCTCGCGTCATTTGGCGTCCTTGTCGGCGTTGGCATCGGTCGGACGCGCTGGCTGCACCGGCAGCTGGCAGAAGCCCTGGGGAGCGATGTCGAGGGCCGCATTGAATTTGGCCGACATGTTCTGGAAGGCGATGAGGCCGGTCAGCTCCACCATGGCGTCGTCATCGAACCATGGCTTGAGACGGGCAGCCTGTTCATCGCTCACTCCATCCAGCCCTGTCATCGCCTCTGTGTAGTCGAGCACGGCCCGCTCCCGCTCGTCGAACAGCGGGCTTTCGCGCCACTCGGCCAGGGCTTCCACCTTCTCGCTGGAGCCGGCCCGCTTGATGAGGGTCATGGCATTGATGTCGACGCAGAAACGGCACCAGTTGAGCTGGGAGACCCGTACCGTCACCAGGGAGCGCAGCACGGGATCGATGGGAGAGCGTTTGCGGTTGATGACGCCATAGAGGGTCGCCACGGCGGCAAACAGCCTGGGGGAGCGGCCCCAGCACTTGCCCGGGATCAGAACCTGGCCGTAGTTGCGTTTTTGCAGCCAGAAAAAGGGGCGGATAAACCAGGCATACTCCTGATCCGGTTTGACCTCGACGCGCATTGCTACTCCTCTTCTTTGTTCTTCTTCATCATCTTGGGTTTGTAGGCCCCACCCAACCGTTCATTGAGCCGATCCAGAAAGCAGTTGATCCGTGCCCGGTTGGTGCCAAGGTCACTGCGTCCCTGACGGGAGGCGGAGCGCATGTCGATGCGGGTCTCTTTGGGGCCGGTAAAGACCCGCAGCGCCACATCATCCTGAAAGCCGAACCAGGGGGTGGTGACGACGGCATCGAGCCCGTGGAGGCTCGGACGTACCTGCCAGCCCAGCTCTGCCATCAGTGCGTTGGCCTCGGCGATCACCTCGGCCCCGGAGGCGCGGGTATAGAGAGGACCGGGGTTGCCGGCAAAAACTTTCAGGGGCGGTGCATTGACGGGCAGATCCGCCGGGGTTCTGAGTTCGCTGGCCCAGCTCAGGGCGGGGGGATGATAGGGATCCGTGCTGACATCGTTGGTCAGTGGCATGCGCCACGCCTGCACCAGGAACAGCAGGGGCAACAGCAGCGGGATGGCCCCCCACAGGTTGGACGTCTTGTTGCGGCTCCAGGGCAAACGTACCAGCAGGAAGAGGGAGAGCAACGCCCCGGCCAGACAGAGGGTAAAACCCAGCCACCAGGGCCAGAGATGGATACGGCTACCGAGGGCCCCTACCAGAGGAACGAACCAGGCCAGCAGTGGCCACAAGATGGTGCTGGGCATAGGGCGGGATCCATGGATTGAGTGGGCAATGCCGAGAAGGATAAACCTAATAGCCTGATAACGTTAGCAAATTGAAGCCTGTTCGGCGATTTTTTGGTCGAGGTGACAAGTGCTGGAACGCGGTTTGGGCGTCATCACCAGGCTGGCGACCAAACGGGGCGCCATGTGCCAGCATGATGAGCCAGTTATCAGTTAATGAGAGAGGGGCGAGGGTGGAGTGAAGCAAAAGGATAAAGAGAATTTCAGGAGAGTGATGACCCACCGATGCCGCGCTCACTGGGCGACATCGGTGGGAGAGGCGATTTACGTCGTTACTGTTTGTCGACGGCAACCGGTACCGGCAGCTTGTAGTCGCCATTGATGACATCAGCCTTGGGCCGATAGACACGCAGACCCAGATACCAGTTGTCGGTTGGCGTCTCCAGGAGGTTGTCGACCTTGCCACACGTGGCTTCTGAGCCGTAGTAGAGGGTGAAGGAGCCATCCTTGTTGCGCTTGATGGTGCGATCGTTCAGCGTCGATTTATCGGTATGCAGGTACTTGTCCGAGCCATACATGGTGAACGAGAAAAACCCCGGCGCATTGAATCCCGGCGCATCATAGGTGGCCGAATAACAGGTGTCTTTGGAGAGGCCATAGTCACGGTACTGGTATACGGCGTCTTGTGGCGGCAGCAGCCCCAGGGCAACGGCGACCCCCATCTTCTGCAGCTCGGGATCTATGGTGCCGTGGCGACCCGAAGTGCCATTAAAGTTGGGCAGCTTTTTCGCCTTGATCTGGTACTCGCTTCTGATGGTATCCAGGCTGGCGCTGTCCCAGTTTCTCGGCTCATATTGTTTCGGCGTCACCCCCTTGGGGAAGGTGACCTTGATCTGATCCTGCAGCTGGTTGACATACTTGACGTCGTCCGGGTTGTTGGCATCGACCTGGGTGCGGATCACGATGGCGACGAAATCGGTTTTGGAATCGATCTCGTGGGTACCCGCGCCGTAAAACACCTGATCGATGTAGTGATCGCTTTGCAGGATCATGGCCGACTGATAGCGATTGTCTTTCGAGGTCGGCAGCGTGATGGTGGTCCCTTTTGGTGCATAGAAAATGCCGAATGAATAGACGGTATCGCGATTCATGGTTACGGCTGGTTGCTGATCGAGGGCGATCAGGTTGCGATCATGTCGGAATTGATTGGCTCCGGCGCTCTTGTAGATATTGGCAAATGAAAGGTCCACCTCGGCTTCGACATAATTGTTGGTCGTGACCGGAATGGGCGCCGAGCTGGCGGCATAAGCCGTGGCACTGCCAAGGGTTGCTGAGGCGATGAGTAAGCACAGAGCCGTTTTCTTCAAAGACATAGATAATTCTCCACAAACCATGAGGGTGTTGATATCCGAAATATCCTGCCGTGATGCCTTGACAAGAAGTATTAATGTATCGACCGGATGCATACTATGGTAGCGTCACGCTCAGGAAAGTGAGTCAATATCTTCTTGAATTAAATTCAATTAACGCGAGAGTCGGGATGCGCAGTGATTTTGATTTGAATCTGCTGAAAACGCTGGTGATCCTGGCGGAAAAGAAAAATCTGAAAAAAACGGGCATCTCTCTCGGCTTGACGGAAAGCGCCGTGAGCAAACAACTCGCCCGGCTGCGGGAGCATCTCGATAATGAACTGTTTGTCAGAGTGGCCGGCGTGCTTGAACCGACCGACTATACCCTGTCTATCTTGCCGCGCGTCAATATCGCGCTGACCGATATAGAAGACGCGTTGATCCCCATCTCCTTCAACCCACAAAACTATTCCGGCTCCATCAATCTGGCGTTGCCTGATCTGGTGATGGAAGTCTTTGGTCTGACGCTGTATGAAACCTTGCAGCGTGAATTCCCCAATGCCCTCATTGCACTTCATAACTGGGGAGAGGAGACCGAAAATAAAATACTGTCTGGCGAAATCAATCTGGGTATTCACCTGCTGCATCCCGATCGCTTGAACGGGTTATATCAGCAGCGAGTGTGCGGCGATCAGTTGGTGATCGCGATAGCGGGTAATCACGGCGTGCATGACTGGCAGACAGTAAAACATTGGCCATTCATCAAGCAGAAAAATATTGGCTGGAATGCACAGCGCTTTCATTTTATTAAAAGCCTGAAAGAGTTGGCGGTAGAGATTGATTATTTGCATGATATTGACACCACTTCCCTCGCACTCAAATTGATGAGAAGCCAGCGCGTTGGCAATGTACTGCCCAGTTTGATCCTGGGAGAGGAATTAATCAGGGTGCCGGGTGCTGAATTTCTCGACTATGAGGTTGTCTGGACGACCTGCGTTCGTCTTACCGATCGGCGCTCCGGCCTGTATCAATATCTCTATAAAATCATCCTGACCCTGTTTATTGGCCAACGCCGGGGAGACATCTCGGCAAAACCGGCAGATTAGCGGGGGGATTTATGCTCATCCGCCCAGCCAGATAAGGCCGGTTATGACCTGATCATGGTATGCAGGGCGGAGGACAGGTGCTCGCAGGAGCAAGGAGATAAGCAGTTACGCCGCACTGGGCGATGAGGCCTAGTTGCGGTAGAGCACCTTGATCAGGTGAAAACCGAACTTGGTGCGCACCGGCCCCAATACCTTGAGCAACTCCCCCTTGAAGACGGCATCGTCGAAAGATTTGACCATGTCCCCCTTGGAAAACTCCCCCAGATCGCCGAAGCGCTTGCCGGAGGGGCAGGTGGAGAAGCGCTTGGCCATCTGGCCGAAGTCGGCGCCCTTTTCGATCTTCTCCTTGATCTCCAGACACTGTTTCTCTGTCTTGACCAGGATGTGCTGGGCACAGGCTTTTTTCATGGGGCGCTCCTCGGGTTAACGGGTGGATGGCAAATCGGGGGCGCAAGGGTACCCCAAATTGCGCCCCGCGTCAGCCGTCCGGGTAACGTTTGGCAAAGCCTTGCCGTCATCAGGGATGGCTGCTGGCGGCCAGTTGCGTTCTGGGGCGAGCCTGCCAGAGGATTTCCAGTCCCAGCAGGGCATAGAGGCTCCAGATGGCCAGCGGGTTGAGCCATTCGCCACCAAGCTGCATCGTCAGCAAGGCAGCTGCCGCCAGCAACAGTGTGATGCCGGGCAGGCGCCAGTAAGCGGGCAGGGGCGCCAGCAACGCCATGGTCAGCAGGATGGCGAGACCAAATGGCAGGTTGAGTGCGGTAAAGGCCAGCGCCTGCTGGCCGTTCATGCCGGTCAGCAGCGCCAGCAGGGCGCTGCAACAGGCGAGAAAGGTGATGAACTCGAGCCGGTCGGCAATGTAGTCAGCCATCTGTTCGCTACGGGCATGCATGATGGGATCTCCTTCGGTTGATGGCTTGAGTGTGCGCGAGGGTGTCAGACAAGGGCAGCGGGATAATTCGATTACACTGAACGAGTCAGTCTCAATCCCGCGTGGCGCGGGCCTTGCCGCGGGATTGCGGGGTTTGAGAGGCAGGCTGTTCAATCGACCGGCAGGTTCCGACAAGCCTTGTCGTGGAACACCCACGGACGCGCTGTTCGACGTGGGCCGGGAGTGATGGATATTTATCCGGTTTCAGATGGCTAGCGGTATCCTGGGTCGGCGAGCGAGGCCAAAGGGGGCACCTGGCTGCGCAATTTGTGGCCAACATCTTAAAATCTATGGCGAATTTGCCAGGTCGGCGGCTCTGTCGTTGGCAAAAGCCTATGTTAGGATAGGGTTCGCCATATGTTGGTGCGCTCTTGGTCCGACCCCGTGCATGACTGCGTTCCCCGCTTGGCGGGCGAGCAGCTGCACTGGGCTATGCCTGTGTGCGTCTTTATATTCGTTACCCAACTTTCAGGAATATCGACCTTTGACCGGATGCAATCCATCCCTGCCGGCAGGGCGTTTACTCTCCGGCTCCGCCTGTCGTCGCGGCCTGCTGATCCTGGCGCTGGGCCTGTTTCTGTCGCTCCTGGCGGCGCCAGCGCTGGCGGCCAAGCTCACCTATCAGGTCAAAGGAGTGAAAGGGGACAACAAGGACAACGTTGAAGCCTATCTCAACGCCCTGCCCGTCTATCAGGAGCGCCAGTATCGTCCCGCCCGCCCCAAGATCATCGAGAGCGTGCAAAAGGCGCTGCAGGTGTATGGCTACTACGAGCCCAAGATCACCCTCAGCCGCGACGAGAAGAAGCCATCCCGGGTCATTGTCACCATCGACAAGGGGGAGCCGGTCATCGTCTCCCGTCTCGACGTCTTGCTGGAAGGGGATGCCAGCAGTGACGAGCGCTATAGCGAGCTGCTCGATCAGTTGCCCCTGAAAGAGGGGGAGCCCCTCAACCATGCCAAATATGAATCCATCAAGGCCGATCTCGGTAGCCTGGGGCTGGCGCGCGGCTATTTCGACGCCAAGCTGAGCAAGAGCCAGGTCAAGGTGTTTCCCGACAAGGGCACGGCGGAGATCTTCATCCTGTTCCAGTCCGGTCATCGCTACCGTTTTGGCGATATCCGGTATGACGCCACCCCCGAAGCGCTCAAGCTGATCAAGCCGCTCATCACCATCAAGGATGACGAACCCTATCTGGCCATCCGCCTGGCCGAGATGTCCCAGGATATCTCCTCCACCAAGCTGTTCCGTCAGGTGGATATCAAGCCCCAGATCAGCGAGGCGACCGATTACCGGGTGCCCATCTCGGTGACCCTGGCCAACCGGGTCGATCACGAAATAGAAGCGGGTCTGGGCTATGCCACCGACGTGGGGCCGCGGATGAGTGCGACCTGGGAGAAGCCCTGGGTCAATCGTTACGGCCACCGCCTGTTTGCCACCGCCAAGGTGTCGGCGCCGGAGGCGGAGCTCAGCTTCGACTACCAGATCCCGGTGGGCAACCCGCTGCGGGACTACTACTCCATCCAGAGTGGCTACCAGTACAAGGACAACAACGACACCCGCTCCGATCTCACCACCATAGGGGTGCACCGTTGGACCCGGCGGCCGGAGAGCTGGGATCGCGACGTCTTCATCCGCCTGGAGAACGAGGTCTATACCCAGGGCATGGACGAGGGGAACAGCTTGCTGGTGATCCCCGGCGTCTCCTGGTCGCGGCTGCGGGTGCGGGGCGGCCTGGTGCCGGATTGGGGTGATCGCCAGCAGCTCACCCTGGAGTTTTCCGATCCCACCTGGGGATCCGACATCAGCTTCGTGCGGATATGGGGCCGCAGCAAGTGGCTGCGCACCCTGGGCGAGGATCATCGCTTCCTGATGCGGGCCGAGCAGGGGGCCATCATAGGGGACAGTTTCTCCCTGGTGCCGCCATCCCTGCGCTTCTTCACCGGGGGCGATCAGACGGTGCGTGGGTTTGACTATGAAACCATCTCCCCGACCGGGCCGGATGGCAAGCTGACCGGTGGCCGTTATACCAGCGTGGCCAGCCTGGAGTACAACTACCGCTTCAGCGAGAAGTGGCTGGGGGCCCTGTTCGTGGATGGCGGTACCGCCACCGTCGATTACAGCGAGCCGTGGAAAATCGGCACCGGGATCGGGGTGCGCTGGGTTACCCCCATCGGTCAGGTCAGACTCGATCTGGCGGTCGGAGTATCGGAAGAGGATAAGCCCGTGCGGCTGCATTTTGCCTTGGGGCCTGAATTATGATCTGGGTAAAGCGTCTTTTTCTCTGGCTGATGGGCCTCGTTTTTCTGCTGCTCATCGGCGTCAGCCTGCTGGGCTTCACCCATCAGGGCAACAAGTGGCTGTGGCAACAGGCCAAGGGCGCCCTGCCTTCCCTCAAGGGGGAGCTGGTGGCGGGTCAGCTCGGTTATGGCTGGACCCTGGAAGGGGTCGGCTGGCAGGATGAGCTGGTGGATGTTTCGGTCGAGCGCGCCGTGCTGGACTGGGATCTTGGCAAGCTCCTGCAGGGCAAGCTCTGGATCAAGTCCCTGGTGGTCACCCATCCGGTAGTGAAGGTCGCCGACTCCGAACCCACGCCGCCAGAGCCCTCCGAACCCTTTGTCTGGCAACCACTGCCCCTCAAAATCCAGGTAGACACCCTGCAGGTGGCCGATCTCGATCTGGCCGTGCCCGGTGTGGCCGTGACCCTGGGCTCGCTGGATATAGGCGCGACCCTCGATCGCAAGGGGCTGATAGTGCGCGGCCCCGTGCTGGATGGCTTGAGCGTCACCCTGGCTGACTCGCCGCCAGCCAAAGAGGCGGCCGAAGAGAGTGCCAAGGCCGGGAAAACGGCTCAGGACAAGGCTCAGGATAACGCGAGCGGGACAACCAACAGTGAGTCAACTCAGGTTGATAAAGCTGCGGCCATCGAGCTGCCCGCCATTTCCTTGCCATTCCCCGTCCAGCTGGAAGGAGTGAATCTGACCCGTTTTCGTTATCAGCAGGGCGATCTGATCGAAGCCGTCGACAAGCTGCACCTCTCGGCCGGCGCCGAGGATGATCGCATCGAACTGCGCGAGCTTTCGCTGCGCCACGCCATGGCCGATCTGGTCCTCAAGGGGAATATTCGCCTGGGCGATGATTATCCGCTGGATCTGACCCTGGATGCCAAGGCGCGCAAGGGCTTGCTCGATGGCGAGCTCAAGGGGGAGCAGGCCACCCTGGCCCTGAGCGGGTCGGTCGGCAAGCTGGATCTGGCATTGCAGGCCAAGGGGCCGATGGCCGCCAGCCTCAAGGGGTCGCTGGCAGCCCTCGACCCGGATCTGCCGTTTGATCTGGCGCTCGACTGGAAGAGCCTCGGCTGGCCCTTGCACAAGCCGGCCAAGGATGAGCCGAATTACCGGTTGGACAAGGGAAGCCTGACCGCCAAGGGCAAGCTCTCCGGCTATCAGTTTGCCCTCAAGACGTCGGGCAAGGGGACGGATGTGCCCCCGTTCAAGATTGCCCTTGATGGCAAGGGGGATCTCGAACAGCTGAGCAAACTGGCCCTGCGGCTCGAGGCTCTCAAGGGGGAGTTGACCCTGGATGGCAAGCTGGCCTGGCAAAAGGGAGTCCACTGGCAAGGGAGCACTCGCTTCAAGGGGATCAATCCGGCCGAGCTGGTGCCGGATCTCAAGGGCACCCTGGCCGGGGAAATAGAGAGCCGTTTCGTGATGAACGAGGCGGGCAGCTGGGAGCTGAACCTGCCCACCCTCAGGGTGGATGGCAAGCTCAACCAGTATCCGCTGGCCATCAAGGGGGAGGCGAGTGGTAATGACAAGATGGAGTGGCGCATTCCCGGGCTGTCGCTGCAAAGCGGCCCCAACCGGCTGCAGGCCAAGGGGCAGATCAGCCAGCAGGTGTGGCAACTGGTGGCCGATCTCGATGCTCCTAATCTGGCGGGGCTCTACCCCGGCCTGAAGGGGGACATCAAGGGGCAGGTACGCCTGGGGGGCAATCAGCAGGCGCCGCGGGTGACCACAGAGCTTTTGGCCAATCGCCTCTATTATGCGGGCACCAACATCAAGGGGATCGCCATCAAGGGCAATGCCCTGGTGGGTGACAAGCCTGCGGGTGAGCTGGCGCTCACCGTGGCCAGCCTGACCCAGGGGGAGACCAAGCTAAGCCAGTTGGCGCTGGCCCTCGACGGGGATCTGGCGCGCCATCAGCTCACCCTGACGATGAAGGGCGATCCGGTGGCCGCCAATCTCAAGCTGGGTGGCGGCGTGCGCGGGGATCACTGGCGCGGGACCCTCTCCGAGCTCAAGCTCAAGACTCCCTTGCGGCGCTGGAGTCTGACCAACCCCTGGGCGCTGGATCTCGATCTGCCGCGCCAGCGCTTGGCGATGGGGGATCTCTGTCTTGACTCCCAGGGGGCCAACCTCTGCATCAAGGGCAGTCAGGTATCGGCCGAGCAGGGGGCGCTGGAGTTTGCCCTCAACGGGTTTGATCTCAAGCGGCTGCGCCCCTGGCTGCCGGACAACTTCCGCTGGCAGGCGGTGCTCTCCGCCGATGGCCGTGCCAGCTGGCGCGGCAGCCAACCGACCCTGCATGCGGTGGTGCGTACCACACCGGGCAGCTTCGTGGCTGACGAGATCAAGACCGATTATCAGCAGTTGGCGCTGGCCGTGGAGTTCGAGCGCCAGCAGGCGGCGATCCGCCTCGACTTCGCCTCGCAGCAGATCGGCAATATCGATACCGACCTGCTGATCAGGGAGCCCGCCGGTCGCGGCCAGCTCGGGGGTCAGCTCAAGTTTGACGATCTCAAGCTCGACACCTTTGCCCCCCTCATTCCCGAGGTGCGCTCCCTGCAAGGGGGGATCTCCGCCAATGCCCGCTTTGAGGGAACCCTGGCATCCCCCCTGCTGTTCGGTCAGCTCAATCTGCTGGATGGCGAAGTGCAGACTCACTCCGATATGGTGACCCTCTCCAAACTGGTGACCCGCCTCAAGATCGAGGGCAACCGCGCCGAGCTGGATGGCTCCATGCTGGTGGGCAAGGGGCCGCTGGCCCTCGGCGGCTGGCTCAGCTGGGCCAAGATGCCGGTGAGTGGCAGCCTGACCATCCAGGGGGATGAGCTGGAGGCGCAATACCCGGGCATGGGCCGGGTGCGGGTCTCCCCAGACATCGCCATCTCGTTGGGGGAGGAGACCCGCATCACCGGCAAGGTGGATATTCCCTGGGCGCGGATCCTGGTCAAAAGTCTGCCGGACTCGGCGGTCGCCGTCTCCGATGACGTGACCGTGGTGTACGACGATCTGCCGCCACCTCCTCCCCAGGCCAGCCTGCCACTGCTGATGAAGGTGGCGATCCGGCTCGGGGACGATGTGAAACTGGAGGCGATGGGGCTCAAGACCAATGTCTCCGGCGGGCTCAATATCAATCAGGATCCGGGCAAGCCACTGGCGGGCAACGGCCAGTTGGTGCTGACCGACGGCCGCTTCAAGGCCTATGGCCAGAACCTCATCATCAAGGAGGGACGGATCATCTTCTCCGGTCCCCTCGATCGCCCCTTCCTCAATATCGAGGCCTATCGTGACCCGGATACCATAGAGGATCAGGTGACGGTCGGGGTACGGGTGACGGGGCCGGCCACCAAGCCGGAGATCAAGGTCTATTCCGAACCCCAGATGGCCCAGTCCGAACAGCTCTCCTATCTGTTGCGCGGCAAGGGGCTGCAAACGGGCGGCGAGGATGGCGGCTTCAACGGCCTGCTGGTGGCCGGCGCGGTCAGCCAGGCCAACGGCGTGGTGTCGAGCATCGGCGAGGCGCTGGGGATGAGCGATGTCTCCCTCGATACCGCCGGCAGTGGCGATGATACCCAGGTGACCCTCTCCGCCTATTTGCTGCCCGGTTTGCAGTTCCAGTACGGGGTGGGGGTATTCAGCCCGATCGCCGAGTTCAAGCTGCGTTACGAGGTGCTGCCACGACTCTATCTGCAGGCCATGAGCGGGGTCGCCCAGGCGGTGGATGTCTTCTATCGTTTCACCCTCTAACGGGGGCGACCGTGACTGACGAGACGGGAGGCGCTGGCCTCCCGTTTTTTATCCTGATTGCGAGGTGTAAGGGAAAGAATTGGGCGGGACGGAAAAGCGAAAACCCGGCGCAAGGCCGGGTTTTCTGAATGATGGTGGAGGGAGAAGGATTCGAACCTTCGAAGGCAGAGCCGTCAGATTTACAGTCTGATCCCTTTGGCCGCTCGGGAACCCCTCCACGGGGTATTGCAAACAGATTGTGGCACTTGAAATGGTGGAGGGAGAAGGATTCGAACCTTCGAAGGCAGAGCCGTCAGATTTACAGTCTGATCCCTTTGGCCACTCGGGAACCCCTCCACAAGTGCGAGGCGCATACTAACAGATCTTCCGCTTTTGTGAACCCCCAAGCGGGATTTTTCCATTAAAAGAATCGGATTGATGGCCGATAAGAAGTGAAATCGCCATTTTCAAGAGTTATGCCATGCTACCCCGCTCAATCCGTGATCACCTGCTCGTCGATGAGGGCCAGTTGGGGCAACGCCTCAACCTGGATCTGCAGCATGGCGATCGGGCGGATTTTCGGCTGCACCTGGCGTTGCTCACCGATTCGGTGGAGGAGCAGCCCTGGTTTGATGCCAAGCCGGCCGCCGCGCTGGATGAGCGGGACTGGCGGGCCCATTTCGGGTTGCGCCCGGCAGAGGCACTGATGGCTGAGGGGGCCGGTGCCGATAGCAGCGCCCTCAACGAGCGGTTGCAGCAGGGGGGCAGCATAGTGGATGTGCGGCTGTGGCTGGCATTGCAGCCACAGCCACTGGTGGCAAAGCAACCGCTGCTGGATGAGGCGGTCTACGACAACCTGACGCCACTCGGGCGTGAGCGGCTGCGGGGAGCACTTGTGGATGAGACTCGTCAGGAAGATCCACTGGTGCTGTTGCCTGTGCTGGATCGCTTACAGCAGGGCATCGATACTCGGCTCCACTGGCTCAGTTGAGCGAGACGGGTTGCATGAAGGGCGGTTCGAGTCGCCCATGTCGGTAAGCGAATGCGGGCATGCAAGCGGACATACAAAAGGCGGGATATCCCGCCTTTGTGTTGAGTGACTGAGTTAACCTTGCCGGGAGTTATGCGTCGGCTTCATCCGGTTGTGGCATCTCCTTGCGTGTGCCATTGGCGCGACGGGCGATCGGCTTTTCGGTGTGGCGGTTGATTTGACGCTCCAGTTTTTGTCCCAGTTCATTGATGGCGGCGTAGAGATCCTCATGCTCTGCCTGGGCAAACAGCTTGCCGTTGGGGATGCCAGCAGTGGCTTCGACGATAAACATCAGACGCTCTTTGGACACAATCACATGGGGTGTGATGAGAGGCACCTGAAGACGCTCGAGCTTGTCAAAACGGGATTCGATACGCTCGCGGATAGCCGGGGTGATGTCGATGATTTTGCTGGTAATTTCGATTTTCATATTGGCCCCCTTCGGGTCGTCTTGCTTGTGTCTTCACCTTCAGATTACTCATCGGTGGCATTGAAAATGTGATGTTGGTCACAAAATCTCCCGCCATGTATTTAGCGATTTGTAAATTGTGAGCTTTTCCGGTTTCGTGCCAAAAATAGCTTGAGCTCCTTGAAACTGGCAGGCAGTATGACGGGAATAGGATCGTTTCTGTCCCTTCTTGGCAGCACCTTGTGTCGACTTCTTGTCCGGTTCGCCCGGTTTTCCCCGCTCGATACTGCATGTTAGCCCCCTCTCTTGTATTGTCTTTGAACTCATGAGTCGATGTGGGGAGTGGTTGTGCCCGTTCTGCCTGGACATCAAACGTGAGCGATTGTTGTGTTGGAGTTGTAGATGAAGCAGCAAGCCACTCAAATCATGTGGTTTTATGATCGGCAGCATGATCAGTGGAGCCTCTCCGATCAGGGCGCCTACCAGCAGTGGCAGGGGGAGGGGAAACACCCCTGGGCAGGTTGCCTGCAGCCGGAAGATGAAGCGGGCTTTGCCGATTTTTTGGAGCGTCTGCATCAATCCACCTTGCCGGAACAGTTCATCGGCCATCTCAAGGATGAACGGGGCCTGTTCAGTCACGTGATCTGGAGTGGGCAATACGTGCCCAGCCAGCAGTTGTGCTGCGGCTGGCTGGCGCCCCTTGACGGGATGAGCGCGGCGGCCGAATCACTCAATCTCTCCCAGCCATTGCAGACCTCATTGCTGACCCGCCTGGCCCAGGCGCTTTCTGCCTGTACCGGTACCGAGTTTTTCAACACCCTGGTCAACCAGCTGACTCACATCCTCAAGGTGGATGCCGTCTGGGTGGGTGAGCTGAGCGGGGTGGACAGGATCAAGGTGCTGGCTGCCGACGGGCTGGATATTCGGGATTACCCCCTGGCGGGCACCCCGTGCCAGCAACTCTATCGGCAGGGAACCAGCTGTCAGGTGAACCTGGATGAGCTGAGCGAATGCCAGACCCCCTCCCGACCCGGGCAGCGCTATTATGGCCAGCCGCTGTGCGATAGCCGGGGCCAGCTGCTGGGTCATCTGGCCCTGCTCTACTCCGCTCCCGCCGACATCGCCAACCTCGACTCCGTGCTCAACACCTTCTCGGTACGCATGGTAGCCGAGCTGGAGCGGTTGCAATCCGATGCCCAGATGCGGCTCTCCGCCGTGGCCTTTGAAACCCACGAGGGGATCATCATCACGGATCCCGGTTTCAAGGTGCTGCGGGTTAATCACGCCTTCAGCCAGATCACCGGTTTTGACAGCCAGGCCGTGCTGGGCCTGCATCTGGAAGAGGATCTCTGGCCCACCATGGGAAAACCGGGCTACGAGCTCAATACCCTGAGCCGCTGGCAGGGGGAGACCCAGCGGCGCCATGCCGATGGCCACGTCTATCCCCAGTGGGAAATCGTGACGCCGGTGCAGGATGAGAAGGGGGAGATCAGCCACTTCGTCATCTGCTTCGAGGATATCTCTGAGCGCAAGGCGGCCGAGCTGCGGATCCAGGATCTGGCCTATTACGACGAGCTGACCGGTTTGCCGAACCGGCGCCAGTTGCACGAAACCCTGGTGCAGACCTTCAACGAGGCCAGTCGCAACGGATTGATCGGGGCCCTGCTGTTTATCGATCTCGATCACTTCAAGACCATCAACGACTCCCTCGGTCACGCTACCGGTGACTGGCTGCTCAAGGAGGTGGCGACCCGTCTCAAGCGGCTGGTGCGTCAGGGGGACTGTCTCGCTCGCCTCGGTGGCGACGAATTCGTGCTGCTGTTGCCCTCTCTCTCTGCCAGCCCGCCCCAGGCCGAGATGCAGGCCGACATCATCGCCGAGCGCCTCATCACCGAGATTGCCTCCCCCTACAGCCATGGCGGGCAGGTATTGCACATCGGCGCCAGCGTCGGCATCACCCTGTTTCCGGATCGGGAACAGGGGGTCGACGATCTGCTCAAACAGGCGGATACCGCCATGTATCAGGCCAAGTCTGCCGGCCGCAAGACGCGGCGTTTCTTCGATGCCTCCATGCAGCATCAGGCGGATCGGCGCCTGCTCATCCACAACGAGCTGCGCAACGCCCTGAACAAGAACGAGCTGACCCTCTACTATCAGCCGCAACACCTGGTGGATGGCGGCGATCTCATCGGCATTGAAGCCCTGATCCGCTGGCAGCCGCCGGGCCGGGCCCTGGTCTCGCCCGCCGAGTTCATCCCTATTGCCGAGGAGACGGATCTCATCGTCGACATCGGCAACTGGGTGTTGCACGAGGCGTGTGTCCAGTACGTGTTGTGGGAGGAGAGTGGCATCCACATTCCCCAGATCTCGGTCAATGTGAGCGCCAAGCAGTTTCATGCCACCGATTTTGTCGAGCGGATCCACGATGTGCTGACACAAACCGGCATGGATCCGGCCTGCCTCAACCTGGAGATCACCGAGTCGGTGGTGCTGGGCCATGCCGAGGACACCATCAGCAAGATGGCGGAGCTCAAGGCCCTTGGCATCAGCTTTGCCATCGACGATTTTGGTGCCGGCTACTCGTCCCTCAGCTATCTCAAGCGGCTGCCCGCCGATGAGCTCAAGATCGACCGCTCCTTCATCCAGGACATTCCGCGGGATGGGGACAACATGGCCATTGTCGAGGCGGTGATAGCCATGGCGCGCCACATGGGGTTCAACGTGACGGCGGAAGGGGTGGAGTCGCGCCAGCAGCTTGAGTTTCTCAAGGCGCAGGGGTGCAGCTTCTATCAGGGCTACCTCGCCTCCAAGCCGTTACCAGTGCCTTATCTGGAGAAATATGTGCAGCGGCTGGCCAAACCCGAGTACCAGCGCGACGTCCATCTGGCCAGCGCGGAAAAATAGTCGTCATCCCCGCTTTCGCACCGCCCGGCTGCGGGTAGAATGGGCATTTCCGGATCCACCGCCTGCGGGCGGTGGCGTGCTTCCCAATGGAGATGTTCAGTGAAAGCTGTGTGGGGAATTCTCTTAACGACACTGTTTGCGCCAGGGATCATGGCCCAGACCCAGGATCAGAGTCTGTACCGTCAGGCCTATGATGCCGTGCGGGCCAACGATCAGGCCCGTTTTCAGCAGCTTCGCGCTCGCTTGACCCATTATCCTCTGCTGCCCTATCTCGATTACTTCCAGCTCGCCTTTCGGCCCGGGGCGGCCGATTATCAGGATGTGACCCGTTTCATCCGCCAGCATGGGGATACCCCCCAGTCCAACCGGCTGGAGCGTACCTATCTGACCTATCTGGCCCAGAGCCAGCAGTGGTCGCAGTTCCTGCGCTTCTACCCGGCCAAGCCCAAATCGATCGACCTGCTCTGCATGCACTATCAGGCGCTCTATTACAGCGGCAAGACCAGGGAGGCGTTGCAGGGGGCGGGCAAGATGTGGATGAGCGGGCAATCCCGTCCCGATGCCTGTGATCCACTGTTCACCCTCTGGCAGGGGGCTGGTCTGCGCACCCAGGACAAGATCTGGCAGCGGATGACGATGGCCTTCGAGGCGGAAAATCCCAACCTGATCCGCCATCTGGGGGCCTCCCTCGGTACCGGCCTGCAGGGGTATGGCAACCAGATGGTGACCCTGTTCGAACAGCCGGCCAAGGCGATGAACCCCACCTACTTCAGCAACAACCCTTACTCCAGGAAGTTGTTGTCGCTGGGGCTGACTCGCTATGCCAACCAGCAGCCGGAGGCTGTGCTGCGCCAGCTTGACCTGTTTCGCAGCCGCTTTGGCCTGAACCAAGACGAGATCACGCCGGTGGAGCGGGCTATCGCCCGCCGCCTGCTGCTGGATCGCTCGAGGAGCGAGCGCCAGTGGCTGGACAACATGGTCAGGTTGCTGGCCGATCCGGACATCACCGAATTGCGGGCCAGGCTCGCCATCTGGGAAGAGGATTGGCGCGGTCTCTCCGGTTGGGTGAAGATGATGCCGATGGCACGCCAGAAGGAGGATCGCTGGCGCTACTGGATGGCCCGCTCGCTGGAGGTACAAGGGCAGCAGAAGCAGGCCCGTGACCTCTATCTGGAGACCGCCAATCTGCGCGGTTTCTACGGGTTTATGGCCGCCCAGCGCACCGGCGCCCCCTACCGGATGAAGAACCAGACGGTGCCGCATGTACCGGACTGGCGCAGCGCGAGCCGGCGTTGGCCCTTCCTGCTTCGGGTGCAGGAGCTCCTGGCCATGAACGAGGTGGCGGCTGCCCGCTCGGAGTGGATCCACAACATGGATCGCAACCCGGTTGCCCAGCGCATCGAATTTGGCCACATCGCCCTCAATCGGGGCTGGCATGATCTGGCGATCCTCGCCAGCATCCGTGCCGAGGCCTGGGATGCCCTCGAGTTGCGCTTCCCCAAACCCTACAAGCAGACCTTCAGTCAGGTGGCCCGCGAGCGGGCGGTCAACATGAGCCTGCTCTACGCCATCTCCCGCCAAGAGAGCGCCCTCTACCCGCGGGCACAATCGCCGGTGGGGGCGAGGGGCCTGATGCAGCTGATGCCGGCGACCGCGAAAGAGACTGCCGGCAAGATTGGGGTGCCCTATCGCAGTGAGCAGCAACTGTTTGATCCTGCCATGAATATCCGTTTGGGCAGCGCCTATCTCAAACGCCTGCTGGATGTCTATGACGGCAACCGGATCCTGGCGGCGGCGGCTTACAACGCAGGCCCCGGCCGGGTGAAGCGCTGGCGTGAGCAGAGTGCCGACAAGCCGATGGATGTCTGGGTCGAGAGCATTCCCTACCGGGAGACGCGCAACTATGTGCAGAACGTGTTGTCGTTCGATCTCATCTATCAGCACAAGTTTCAGCAGCCGCTGCGGTTCATGTCCGATCGCGAACTCAAGCACGGCTATTGAATGCGGGGGCCGCTGGCCCCTGCCTGTTACCCGGCGCCGGGTATCACGGCGCAAGAATTTGTTACCAAAGGAAACCTGTCAGGTGACCTGGCTCCGGGAATCGGATCCGCGAGCAGGATATACTGGGCCGTCGGTACCGACAGGTTCCCCACAATAAAGGAATGGATAGTGGCAACGATTAAAGACGTTTCTCAGCTGGCAAATGTGTCCATCTCAACCGTCTCCCGGGTGATCAACAACACGGCACAGGTCGCGCCGGAAAAGCGCGAGGCCGTGCTGGCTGCGATGAAGGAACTCAATTTTCGTCCCAACAGCTTTGCCCAGGCCCTGGTCAGCAAGCGCTCCAACTGCATCGGCGTGCTGGTCGGCGATCTTTGTGGCGGCCCCTTCTTCGCCCAGATGATGCGAGGCATCGAAGCCATGGTCGATCGGGCCAACAAGTTCACCATAGTGATGTCAGGCAACCATGACATCACCCGCGAGCGTCATGCCATCCAGGCCCTGTTGCAGCGCCAGTGTGACGCCCTGATCCTGCACAGCAAGGCGCTCCCCGATGAGGAGCTGAGCGAGCTGGCCGCCGGATCCACCCCTGTGGTCTTTATCAACCGCCAGGTGCCGGGAGCCGAAGATCGCTGCGTCTGGCTCGACAACCAGGCCGGTATCACCACGGCATGCCAGCATCTGCTGGAGGCCGGCCACCGCAAGATCGCCTTTATCACCTCGGACGATGAAGAGTTCGTCGACGGCCAGCAGCGCATGGCGGGCTACACCCAGACCCTGGCCCAGGCCGGTATTGCACTGGAACCGGCCTTGATCGGCCGTGGCTTTGCCGATGAGAACGGCGGTTATGTGGCGATGAACGAGCTGCTCTCCCGCGGGGTTGAATTTACCGCTGTGCTTGGCTTCAACGATGCCATGGTGGCGGGAGCCATCTCCTGTCTGCTGGAGCGGGGTTACAAGATCCCGCAGCAGATCTCGGTGGTGGGGTTCGACGATATCCCTTACGCCCGCTACATCTATCCCAAGCTCACCACGGTGCGTTATCCCATCGAGGAGATGGGGAGCCGTGCCGCCGAGCTTGCTCTTCGCCTGCTCGATCACAAGCCGGCCGACGGCCTGTCACTCAAGTTTGAAGCCAGGCTGGTGGAGCGCGAGTCCGTCGCCTGACGCCCGCCAAAGAGAGTAAAAATGTGGCCCCGTCGGGGCCATATTGCGCTCTGGCGCTGTACCAGGAATGCCGCCGTTTTATCTCAACCTGCCAGCGCAATCCGCCGCTGGCGCCTTGCCTCCACCCCTTCGGCCAGCATATCGAGCAGTACCAGGGTCTGTTCCCAGCCGATGCAGGCGTCGGTGATCGACTGGCCGTAGCAAAGTGGCTGACCCCCCTTGATCTCCTGACGCCCTTCACACAGGAAACTCTCCACCATCACGGCAACGATCCCCTGGTTACCAGCTGTCAGCTGATTGGCCAGATCCTGTGCCACCCGCAGTTGACGAAGATGCTGCTTCTGGCTGTTGCCGTGGCTGCAATCGACCATCAGCCGGGGAGCTAGGTGGTGTCGTTGCAACAGTAAACAGGCTTGTTTCACGGCATCATGTTGATAGTTGGGTTGGCGGCCGCCACGCAGGATCAGGTGGCAATCCTTGTTGCCGTGGCTACGAACCAGTGTCATGCGCCCCTCATCATCCGGTTGGGTATAGAGGTGGGCAGCCCGACTGGCAAGGATCGCCTCCACGGCGACCTGGACATTGCCATCGGTACCATTCTTGAAACCGATGGGGCAGGGGAGCGCAGATGCCAGCTGGCGATGGAACTGGGATTCGGTGGTGCGTGCTCCGATGGCTCCCCAGCTGATAAGGTCCCCCAGATAGAGCATGCTGGTGAGATCGAGAAACTCGGTAGCGCAAGCAAGACCCGCTTCTCCAAGCTCCAGCAGCAGAGCGCGCGCCTGGTGCAATCCCTCCGCCAGTCGGTCACTACCATCGAGGCGGGGATCGAAGATGAATCCCTTCCAGCCGAGGGTGGTACGTGGTTTTTCGAAATAGGTGCGCATCACCAGCAGCAGTTGATCGCCGTAGCGTGTCTGCAGCTCGACCAGCTGAGCGCCATAGTCGCGGGCGGCGATCGGATCGTGAATGGAGCAGGGGCCAATCACCAGCAGCAGGCGATCATCCATGCCTTGCAGGATCTGGCTGGCATGGTGGCGGTAGTAGCCGATTCGGTGGGCAAGCCGGGTGGGGCAGGGGTGCGTCGCCAGCAACTCGCCCGGAGTGGGGAGAGTGGCAAGTGGCGATGCGTTCAGTAGTGAGGGGAACATGGAAGATCCTCGAACAGAGTGAAAATCTGCATGCTCATTGCTATCCAGTGGGACTTGTCCCTTGTTGTCGTAAATTGCGGCACGGGAAAGTTCCCGTGCCGCGTGGAGGGCCGGATCAGAAACGGGCCGAGCCGCTGATGTAATAGCTGCGGCCCGGTTCCACGTTTTGGAAGAGGGCATCTTTCTCTTGCAGACGGACATCGGTCAGGTTGGTGATGCCGACTCGCAGATCAAAGTTGTTGGTTACCTTGAAGCCGGTGCCAAGATCGAACGTCTGGTAGCTGGGTAACTTATGCAACACAGTGGCCTTGTTGACGGTCTGCTCCGCAAACTGGGTGCCCGTGTAGGTCGTGCCGACGAAGGCATTCACCCGCTCGGTGGCTTGCCAGGTGAGCCTGGCGTTGGCCTTGTGCTCCGGGCGCTCGGGCAGGGGCTGACCTTGTTCCCCTTCTGCCTTGAGGTAGGTGTAGTTGGCATTGAGGCTGAGATCCTCGAACAGATCGAGGCGACCGGTCAGCTCCAGTCCCTTGGTCGTGGCCTTATCCAGGTTGTACCAGGTACGGTCTTTGGAGTTGGGTATCTGCTTGAAGGTCAGCATGTCTTCTATGTCGGAGTAGAAGAGAGTGGCGCTGGTTTCCCAGATACCTTCCCCTGCGATGATCCCCAGCTCGTAGTTGGTGCTGGTCTCGGGTTTGACCTTGTCGCTGCCGTAGATGAGGCAGTTGCCGCCGCAGCTCTCGATGCTGTAACCCTTGGAGTATTGATGCGGAGCCGGCGCCTTGAAGGCCTGGCTGACGCCGCCCTTGACGGTCACCAGGTCGCTCAGCTCATAGACCAGATAACCGCGTGGCGTGAAGTGGCCGCCATAGATCTCGTGGTGATCGTAACGCCCCCCCAGGGTCAAGGTCAGGCTATCGGTCAGGCCGATCTCGTCCTGGGCAAACAGCGCCTCCTGGGCGTGACTCTCCCGGCCGCCGATATCCTTGTAGCTCACCGTATCCACCAGCTCCCGGTCGAGATATTCGCCGCCGAAGGTCAGATAGTGATTGGCCAGCATCAGATTGGTGTAACCCTTGAGAGTCAGGGTGTTCTCCTCCAGCTCGCGCTGCTGGGGGGCTGAGTAGCTGGTGTTGAAGTCGTCGATCCGGGAGCTTTCGTAATTGGCCATGACGGTGGTGTCACCCCAGCTCCAGTTCCCCTTGTGAGTCAGGCCAAACAGATTGCGGTCGTTCTGCTGCTGGCGACTGTGCACCTTGTTGCCTGTTTTGCGGAAAATGTCGAGGGGCCGTTCGTCCTGGTTGTAGAGATAGTCGAGTTCGAAGCGTTGTTGCTCATCCACCAGCCAGCTCAGGGTGGACGCGAAGTTGCGCGTCTGTTTGGCTTCGATGAGGGGAATGCCGTCGGTTGCCTCTGTGGGTGTCCAGGCCTGGCGATCATAGACTTCGCCGTTCATCCGGATCAGCAGGTTGTCGGTGAGCGGGCCGGTAAAGCCCAGGTTGGTTCTGTGCTGCTCGCCGCCATCCTTGCCTTCTATGGCCTTGAAGTCGGCATCCGCCGCCCCCTGCCACTGCGTGCCTGGCTGCTTGGTGATGATGTTGATGACACCGCCGATGGCGTCGGAACCGTAGAGCGCTGACATGGGGCCGCGGATCACCTCGACCCGCTCGATCATGCCAAGGGGAACCGGAGTGTTGTCGAAGTTGCCGCCGCGCCACAGGGCATTGGAGGAGGAGAGGCGTTTGCCATCCACCAGTACGAGCGTGTACTTGCCCGACATGCCGCGAATGCCGATATCGCTGCGGCCATTGGTGTCGGTTTCGGCCTGGATACCCACCTCGTGACGCAGCAGATCCGAGAGATCGTTGACCGGTGCCGCCTTAATCTGTTCGGCGGTGATGACAGAGATGGAAGCCGGTGCCGAGCGGGTATTGTGTGCCGTGGTGGTGACGGTGATCACCTCGTCGGCTTGGGGCGTGCTATTGGCGGCTGTGGCTTGCTGGGTCAGCAAGGCCACTATGGTGGTGGCCAGTAGCGTGGGGGTGACAAAACGGGAGGCTGAGGATTTCATTATTTATATTTTCCATAATATTCAAATGATAAGCATTATCATTATCAAATTGCTTTTGCCTCGTTCGCAACTCTTTTTTTAGCTTTCTTTCAAAGATTCATACGCTCCCCTTTTTGACAGAAAAGAAGTTAATGATATTGATTATCATTTGTATTGATCCCGATTTTGCTCCTTGCTAGGATGCCGCTCACCTTGTTGCCAAGCGAGTCGAATGACGGGCTTGTCAGCATCAGGCAGAGATTCATTCCAAGGAGTAGCACCCTCATGTGTGACTATGTACAGGAAGAAGAGTGGCCCGCCACTGCGGCTGATCTGGACAGAGCCTGCTGTTTTGCCAGTGGTGAGCGGGTACTGCTCACCTCGGGCATTCACGACAGCTTCACTGGCATCGCACCGGGTCAGTTGCTGAGGCATTTGCGTCAGCTGCGCCGGCAGGGCATGACCAATCCCGTCGCGATTGGCGCCATCCCCTTCGACACCCGAGCCCCCTGGCATCTGGTGATCCCGGAACAGTGGCAATGGATTGCGCGGGAGCGCCTGCTGCCCGCCTGCCACTGCCAGCTGCACGGCAAGGTGTGTGAGGTGACCGATGCGGCTCACTATCAGGGGGCAGTGCGAGAGGCCCTGCAGCAATTCAGCGAAGGCCAGCTTGAGAAGATAGTGCTTTCGCGAGCCATTGATGTGCAGAGCGCGCAGCGTACTGCCCCTTCGCAAGCCTATGGCAGCCTGCTGGCCCAGAATCCCGGGGCCTATGTGTTTCAGGTTCCGCTTCCCGAGGGGGAGACACTGCTGGGCGCGAGCCCGGAGTTGCTGATCTCGCGCAATGACATGACTGTGGTGAGCAACCCGTTGGCAGGCTCTCGTCCCCGCCACGCCTTTTGCGAACAACAGGCAGCCTGCTCCGATCTGCTGCAGGCACGCAAGGATCGCTATGAGCATGCGCTGGTGGCCGATGCGGTCGCAGCCGCGCTATCTCCCTTCTGTCGCGAGCTCGAGGTGCCGGTTGAGCCGCAGGTGATCGCCACGCCCACCATGTGGCACCTCTCGACCCGGATCGAGGGGCGGTTGCGCGAGCCATCTACCGCGCTGGAGTTGGCTCTGGCGCTCCATCCCACCCCGGCAGTATGTGGTACTCCCCAGGAGGAAGCCCGCCAGGCCATCGCCCGGCTGGAAGGATATGATCGTCACTTCTACAGTGGCGCAGTGGGGTGGATGGATGCCGATGGCAATGGCGAGTGGGTGGTCACTATTCGCTGTGGCATGCTGGCCGGGAAGACGTTGCGTCTCTATGCCGGCGCCGGGGTGGTGGTGGGTTCCTCGCCCGAGGCTGAGTGGCAGGAGACGGCCGCTAAACTCGGCACCATGCTGCGTGCCTTTGGCCTTGAGCGCCGTGAACCGGAGGTGGCTGCATGAAGCCGCTGGTCCCCTTTACCCCCTGGCCCGCAGAACGCGCAGCCCACTATCGGGCGCAGGGGTGGTGGCGCGGTCAGCCGCTTACCGCCCTACTGGATGAGTCTGCAGAACGTTATCCCGATCGCACAGCCCTCATCTGCGGCGAGCGTATCCTGAGTTATGGCCAGCTGCGTCGTGAGGTCGATGCATTGGCGGTGCGGCTGGCCGCCCGCGGGCTCGGTCACGGCGATACCGCGCTGGTGCAGTTGCCCAACTGCGCCGAATTCTATATCTGCTGGTTTGCCTTGATCCGCTGTGGCGTGGTGGCGGTACATGCCCTCTTCAGCCATCAGCGGCGCGAGCTGGTCGCCTTTGCTCGCCAGATTGATCCCTCGCTGCTGGTACTGAGCCCTGCTCATCCGGGTTTGGCGGGAGAAGCGGGCAGCCTGGCGGCCCTCGAGGCGCTGGCGCAGCCATCCTGCCAGATGCTGCTCTTCGAGCCTGTAGACGGGGAGGTGTCAGCACAAGGGTTTGCATGGCGTGAGCCGGACCCCGTTTCTGTTGCAGATCATCCGGCACCTGTTGCAGTGGCTCAGCCTGTGCCGACCCCGGCCGATCAGGTTGCCTTTTTCCAGCTCTCCGGTGGCAGCACAGGCACTCCCAAGCTGATCCCCCGTACTCACGACGACTACGGCTACAGCGTGCGCCAGAGCGTGGCGGTCTGCGGCTGGGACGAGCGGGTCATTTATCTCTGTGCCCTCCCTGCCCCTCATAACTTTTCCCTGAGCTCTCCCGGAGCGCTCGGCGTTTTTCATGCCGGCGGCTGTGTGGTGATGGCGCCGGATCCTTCACCGGCAACCTGTCTGCCACTGGTACAGCGTCACCGGGTCAACTGGGCCGCACTGGTACCCCCCGCCCTTGCGCTCTGGCTGGAGGCGGCAGGCCATTATCCGCAAACGTCCCTTGAGTGGGTGCAGGTGGGGGGCGCGCGCCTGAGTCCTGCGCATGCCGAGTCGGTAGAAAACCGTCTGGGTTGTCGCTTGCAGCAGGTATTTGGCATGGCGGAGGGGCTGGTCAACTACACCCGCGCCGAGGATGACCACTGGCATCTCGTCAACACCCAGGGGCGTCCGATGAGCCCGGGAGACGAAGTGGAGGTGCGTGACAGCAACGGGCGCACCTTGCCCGATGGCGAGTGCGGTGAGCTGTGGACGCGCGGACCCTACACCTTCCGTGGTTACTACAAGGCCGAGGCCCACAATCTGCGGGCCTTCGATCGGGATGGCTTCTACTGCACCGGCGATCTGGTCTGTCGCTTGCCCGGCGGCCATTTGATGGTGGTCGGTCGCAACAAGGATCAGATCAATCGGGGTGGGGAGAAGATCGACGCCCTTGAGATAGAGGAGCTACTGCTCACTCATCCCGACGTGCGGCAATCGGCGCTGGTGGCCATGCCCGATCCGCTGCTGGGGGAGCGCAGTTGTGCCTTTCTGATGAGCCGTGAGTCCCTCGATTTGCCCCGTTTGCGTCGTTTCCTGCGAGAGCAGGGGGTGGCGGATTATAAGTTGCCAGATCGCCTGGTGCTGGTGGATGAACTACCCCAGACCCCGGTCGGCAAGATAGACAAACAGACGCTGCGCGAGCAGCTTGCCAAGGAGTGTGCATGACCATTCAAGCCCTTGATGCCTACCCGCTGCCCACCGCAGAAGAGCTGCCCGCCGCTCGGGTCAACTGGCCCTTCGAACCGGGCCGCGCCGTGCTGCTGATCCACGACATGCAACGTTACTTTGTCGACTTCTACGGGCCGGATAACCCGCTTATCAACCAGGTCGTCGATAATATCGTGCTCCTGAGCCGCCAGGCTCGGGCCCTCGGCATGCCGGTGGTCTATACCGCCCAGCCCGCCGAGCAGAGTCCGGCTGATCGCGCCCTGCTAAACGACATGTGGGGGCCGGGTTTGACCCGCTCGCCGGAACGCCAGCCCATTGTCGCGGCGCTGACGCCACAGCCGCAGGATACTGTGCTGACCAAGTGGCGCTACAGTGCTTTTTGCCGCTCCCCCCTTGCTGATCTGATGGTTGGATGGGGGCGGGATCAGCTGGTGATCTGCGGTATCTACGGCCACATCGGAGTGATGCAGACGGCGGTCGATGCTTTTATGCGCGACATACGCCCCTTCCTTGTGGCCGACGCCATCGCCGACTTCTCCCGCGAGGATCATCTGCTGGCTCTCTCTTATGTCAGCCGCAATGCCGGTCGGGTGCTCACGGTGGCAGAGGTGCTGGAGGCAGCAAACGCCGTTCCGCTTAGCCGTGCGCTGTTGCAGGCGCAGGTGTTGGCCCGTTTGCCAGCAGAGATGCAGCAGACGCTGCCGGCAGAGGATGAGAACCTGCTCGACTACGGCCTCGATTCTTTGGCGGTGATGGGGTTGGTGGAGGAGTGGCGCCAGCGTGGCCTGGAGGTTGAACTCGCCGAACTTGCCCGTCAACCGACGCTGGCCCACTGGTGGTCGCTGCTCTCCCGTCACGCCGAACAGCCGGAGTGCACCCCATGAGCGAATGGCAAGGCAGAACCGTCTGGGTGACCGGCGCAGCGCAGGGAATAGGCCATGCCGTGGCGCGCACCTTTGCCGAGGCGGGGGCGAGCGTGGTGGTGCTCGATCTTAAATTGGCCGAGGCGCTGCCCGGCAATGTGAAGGAGGTGGTGATCGATGTGAGCGACAGCGAGGCCATCGCCCGCTGCTGCGAGCAGTTGCTCGAAGAGGGACAGGGGCCCGATGTGCTGGTCAATGTTGCCGGCGTGCTGGCCACCGGCAGACTGGACGAGGTGGATGACGTCCTGCTGGCGCGCACCTTCGCCGTCAACACCTTCGCCCCCTTCTACCTGATGCGGGCCCTGGCCCCCTGGTTTCGCACGCGACGAAGCGGTGCCATCGTCAATGTCTCCTCCAATGCAGCCAAGGTACCGCGAGCGGGGATGGGAGTCTATGGTGCTTCCAAGGCTGCTCTGACCAGCCTCACTTTGACGGCGGGGCTTGAGCTCGCCCCCTACGGGGTGCGTTGCAATCTGGTGTCACCGGGCTCGACCCAGACGCCGATGTTGTGGGGCATGTGGCAGGACGGGGAGGGGGAGCGGAGAACCATCGCCGGGCTCCCCGAACAGTTCAAGCTGGGGATCCCCCTTGGCAAGCTGGCCACACCGGCCGACGTGGCGGCCAGCGTTCTCTTTCTCGCCTCCGATGCTGCCAGCCATGTCACCCTGCAGGATCTGGTGGTCGATGGCGGCGCCACTCTGGGCGTCTAGCCCCGCATCTTCAGATGTCGCGGGCATCGCCCTTTTCTTACATTGAGGAGGCTCTGCTTCCTCGCTTTTCAAGCGTTCGGGGAGGCGAAAACGCTACCCGGTCGATGTTGCGCAAGGATATTCCCATGGAACAGACAATGGCGATGCGTGCCCCGCACCAGGGCGGGGACAAGCCGCGCTGGCCACTCACCACGGCGCAGGCGGGCATCTGGTTTGCCCAGCAAAAGTACCCGGAGAGTTCGGCTTGCAACACGGGAGAGTACTGGCTGCTGGAGGGGGCGCTCGCCCCTCATCACTTCATCCGGGCGGTGCGTCAGACGCTCGATGAGATCCCCGGTCTGCACTGCGCCTTTGTGGCAACTGGGGAGGGCCCCTTTATGGAGGCCAACCCCGCCTGCTGGCAGATGGCAGAGCGGGATCTGCGCCGTGAGTCCGATCCGCTCGCAGCTGCGCAGGTAGAGATGGAAACCCTGTTGGCGACCCCCTTCAATCTGGCCGAGGGCCCGCTCTTTGCCACCTCCCTTTACCGCCTTGCCGACCGGCAGTGGGCCTGGCTTATCGCGGTGCACCATATCGCCATCGACGGTTTTGGCCTGCGCCTGATCTGCCAACGCGTGGCGCTCTGGTACGAAGAGCTCTGCCGCGGGGTACTGCCAGCCCCATGCCGTTATGCCACCCAGACCGAGCTGCTGGCTGAAGAGGCTGATTATCAGGCATCCCCCCGTGCCGCGCGGGATCTCGACTTCTTCGTGCAGCAGTTGGCTGGCGTGGAGAGCCCGGCGTCGCTCTCCCGTCGTCCGGTGCAGGGACCGGGAGACATCCATCGCCTCGAGCAGCGTTTGGCTGGCCGACTGTGGCAGGCGCTGGTGGCGCGGGCTGGCTGCTCTTCCTGCCATCCATACAGCCTCTTGCTGGCGGCGGTAGCCAGCTATGTACACCGGATGAGCGGTGCTGGCGAGGTAGTGCTGGGGATCCCCCTGATGGGGCGGCTGGGCTCACAGGCTGCCGATACCCCCTGTATGAAGGTCAATGTGCTGCCCCTTCACATCGAGGTGACAGGGGCAAGCCGGGTTGGCGAGCTGCTGGCGCAGGTAGAGCGGCAATTTGCCGCCCTGCGTCGCCATCAGGGTTGTCGTCAGGAGCATTTGCAGCAGCGTCAGCCCGGGCTGCCTCTCTTTGGCCCTCAGGTCAACCTGATGCCCTTTACCCGCACCCTGACTTTTGGCGAGGTACGCGGGGAGGTACGGGTACTGGCGGCGGGGCCGGTGGAAGAGTGCGCCTTTTACTTTGCCGAGGAAGCAGGCGACGTCACCCTGACCCTTGAGACCCATCAGGGGCGCTTCAGCCGTCAGGAGAGTGAGCGCCATCTGGCCCGTCTGGTGGCCTATCTGGCGGCCTGGAGTGATGCCGGTGATGACATTGAGACCGTGCGTCTACCGCTGCTGCTGGCCTGTGAGCAGGCCGAATTGGCACGCTGGAACGAGACCAAGCATTCGTTACCATCCACGACGCTGAGCGCCCTGCTAGGCGAGGGGTTGGCCGCGGCCAACCCCGCCGCCATCGCCCTTGAATGTAGTGAGGAGCGCTGGTTAGTGGCCGAGCTGCGCCAGCGCACTCGCCAGCTGGCCAGCTATCTGGTGGGGAGGGGGATAGGTCCCGGTTGCCGGGTGGCAGTGGTGATCCCCCGCTCGCCCGAGCTCATCTTGGCCCAGCAGGCCATCATGGCGGTGGGGGCCGTCTATGTGCCGGTCGATCCAGACTATCCGGCAGAGCGGATCGGCTACATTCTGGCGAGTAGCGAACCTGCGCTGTTATTGACTTGCCGAGCCCTGGCCATGTCGATGGCGCCCGATATACCTGCCGTCTGCCTTGATGCACCGGAGGTGGCGAAGACGCTGGCGGCGGTGGCTCCTTGCACCTTGCCGGCCCCCAAACCAGAAGATGCCGCCTACATCATCTACACCTCGGGTTCGACCGGCCGCCCCAAGGGGGTGGTGGTGAGCCACGCCGCCATCGTCAACCGACTGCTCTGGATGCAACATATGTATCCCATCGGTCCAGCGGATCGAGTGCTGCAAAAGACGCCGGCCGGTTTTGATGTCTCCATCTGGGAGTTCTTCTGGCCTGTTATGATGGGGGCGCGATTGGTGCTCGCCAAACCGGGTGGTCACAAGGATCCCGCGTATCTTGCCGCGCTTATCGAGCAGGCGGGGATCACCACCTTGCACTTCGTTCCCTCCATGTTGCAGATCTTCGTCGGTCAGGCCGAGCCCAAGCGTTGCCGCACCTTGCGCCAGATCTTCTGCTCCGGCGAGGCGCTGCCGGCCGATTTGGTGCAGCGCTGGTATGGCGCTTTTGCCGCGCCCCTGCACAACCTCTATGGCCCGACCGAGGCGGCAGTGGATGTCACCTGGTACCCTTGCCGTGCGGATGAGGAGGTGACCAGCGTGCCCATCGGCTATCCGGTCTGGAATACCTGTATCCATATTCTCGATCCCTGGCTGCAGCCAGTGCCACCCGGTGTAGCGGGAGAGCTCTGGATAGGGGGCGTACAGGTGGCAGAAGGCTATTTCGGACAGCCTGAGCTTACCGCCGAGCGTTTCATTGCCAACCCCTTCGGGGCGGGGCGTTTCTATCGAAGCGGCGATCTGGCCGCCTGGCGGGAGGATGGCGCCATCGAGTATCTGGGGCGCCTCGATTTTCAGGTGAAGATCCGCGGTCAGCGCATCGAGCTGGAGGAGATTGAGCTGGTGTTGCTGCAACATCCCCGCGTGGCACAGGCAGTGGTACTGGCCCCCGAGTGTGCCCAAGGCGATCGCCGCCTGGTGGCCTATGTGGTGGCCGCCGATGAGGGGGAGTTGACGCTGGCAGAGCTGACGCCAGCGCTCAGCGCAGTGCTACCCGACTACATGGTGCCGGGGCTGCTGGTGACGCTGGCCGAGCTGCCGCTCACTCCCAACGGCAAGCTGGATCGCAAGGCATTGCCGCTGCCAGATCTTGCTACCGCAGTTGGCCAGCAGTTGCCGCGAACCCTGCTGGAGGAGCGGCTCTGCCGTCTCTTTGCCGAGGTGCTGGGGCTGGTGCGGGTCGGCGCCGGGGATAACTTCTTTGCCCTCGGCGGCCACTCTCTGCTGGCGGCGCAACTGGTGGTGCGCATTGAAGAGGCGCTCGGCCAGACGCTTTCCCTGGCCAGCCTGTTCGAAACACCTAGCCCCGCCCAGTTGGCACGGCATCTTGGCGGCGAGCGTGAGACGATGCCCATGTTGTTGCCACTCAGGGGGCGCAGGGAGGAGGCGGGGCTATCCGGTCCAACCCTTTTCTGTGTCCATCCCGCCGGTGGCCTTGGCTGGTGTTATGCCTCGCTGGTGGCCCATCTGCCTACCAGCATGGCGGTCTATGCCCTGCAGGCCCGGGCCCTCTGCCAGCCGGATGCCCCTTTGCCCGCCACATTCGATGAGCTGGCGCTTGACTATGTGACCGAGCTGCGCCGCCATCAGAGCGAGGGGCCTTACTGGCTGCTTGGCTGGTCGCTGGGGGGCATGCTGGTTCACAGGATGGCGGCCATGCTGCAAGAGCAGGGGCAGGAGGTGGCCATGGTGTTGCTGCTCGATGCCTATCCCTGTCACCAGTGGCACACCCGGCCGCTGCCCGACGAGCAGCACATGCTCGATGCTCTGCTGCGGATGGGAGGCATTGTCGTGTCGGACGCGGTGCTGGGTTCCCTCACTCGTGAAGAGGTGGTTGCCCGGTTGGGGGAAGAAGGAAGTGCGCTGGCCATGCTCGATGAGCAAGTGGTGAGCGCCATGATCGGGCTGATTGACCACAATAACCGGCTGATCCGCCAGCCTGTCAACTATTGCTATCACGGAGAGGTGATCTTTATCGAGGCGTTGGGCTCCCGTCAGCCCTGGCTGGATGGCCGTGGCTGGGAGACCCTGACGCGAGGGACGATCCACTATCAAAGCTTCCCGTGTCTGCATCAGGAGATGGTGCATCCTGACTGGCTGGCGAAGATAGGTGAGCTTGTCTGCAAGCGCCTTCAGGCAGCAGAGCGGGAGGTGCAGTCGTGACCCCGGTCGCAGCCATCAGGGAAGCGCTGCTGGCAGGCAAGCTGGTGGGGCTTGGGGAGCCGCACTGGCACCCCGCATTTATCAGGCGCCAGCACGCCTGGCTTTGCGATCCGATGCTCTGGGGGGTGATGACGGATCTGGTGCTTGAGTGCGGCAACCGCCGCCATCAGGGTTTGCTCGACGCCTGGCTGGCGGGAGCAGATGGCTGGCAGGGAGAGCCGCTCACGCTGGAGAGCCTCTATCCGGTCTGGCTGGACTCCAGCGCTTTCACCGCCTGGATGCCCCCCGAGTTTCCAGCCCTCTTCGCTGCCTTGCGCCAGAGCAATCTGGCGCGTCCTGCGCAACTGAGGTTGCGGGTTCATCTGTGCGAGCCGCCATTCGAGTGGCAGGAGCTGACTCCCGAGGCGTGGCAATATCACAACAGGGGGCGGGATCAAGCGATGGCCGACTGTATCGCCGGGTTGCCCGAGCGCGGTGTGGTGGTGTTGGCGGGAGCGCGCCATCTGCTCAAGGCGGCGGGTGATCCCCATTTCTCGCAGCCAAGCCTTGGTCAGCTGCTGGAGATGGTCAATCCGGGGCGATTGCATGTGCTTTACCCCTGGCTCACTTCAGCTCCGATGGGGGAGAGCGTCAGCGAGGTGGACGGGCTTACTACGGCCGAGCTCTTTCCTCACTGGCCGGTCCAACTTCCCCTCGACTCACTTATCGATCAACGGGTCTGGGTCGCAGGCGCCGAACGGCAGATACAGATTTGTCCGATCCTGCAGACAGAACCCTGGCGAAGCAGGTTGCGTGCCCGGGTTCCCTTGTTGCCTCCGAGAATGGCTAGCCAGCTGACACGCTGGCTGGATTGATACCAGGGAGTTCGACTCCCTTTTGGGTGTATTGGCGTTCTGTATCAGCCCCAGAAAACCTGCACCATTTACGGCATCACGCCACCTCTTTCGACGAAAATTCAATTTATTTACTATTTCAAAGAAGTTTCTACTGGTCTTACCTGGCTGATTCCCTTTGCTTTTTCATTAACATGATATTTACATTTGAAATGTCACCACTCCCGGTGGCGTTCTCAACGGCAAGGAGCCAGTTATGACCCATGTCGACATCCCTTTCCTTCGTTACCTCGATGCGGAAGGGGGCCAGGTTGCTAACCTGCCGACCTGGCTGGACAAGGCGATACTGCACACCTTCTACCGCAACATGGTGATGGTGCGCAGCTATGACAAGAAAGCGATCGCACTGCAGCGAACCGGCAAGCTCGGTACATTCCCCTCCCATCTCGGGGCGGAGGCGGTCGGCGTCGGCATTGGTCTTGCCATGCAGCCGCAGGATGTCTATGTGCCCTACTACCGGGATATGCCCACCCTCTACGTGCGGGGCGTGCCCATGGAGAAGAACCTGCAGTATTGGGGAGGGGACGAGCGGGGCAGCTATTTTCTCAAGGCTGACGGCACTCCCTCGGAGGATCTGCCCATCTGCGTACCTATCGCCACCCAGATCACCCATGCCTGCGGCATTGCCGCTGCGTTCAAGCTGCGCAACCAGCCCAGGGTTGCCGTGGTCACCATCGGCGATGGCGGCACCTCCAAGGGGGACTTTCTGGAGGGGCTGAACTGCGCCGGCGTCTGGCATCTACCCATGGTCATCATCATCAACAACAACCAGTGGGCCATCTCGGTGCCCCGCAAGTTGCAGTCGAGCGCCCCGACCCTGGCCCAGAAAGGAATTGGGGCCGGAGTGCGCAGCCTGCAGGTCGATGGCAACGATGTGGTCGCTGTCTACGATGCCGCTCGCAGCGCCATCGAGCGGGCTCGCACCGGCAAGGGGCCGACCCTGATCGAGGCGGTGAGTTATCGCCTCGGGGATCACACCACCGCCGATGATGCCACTCGCTATCGTGACGGGGCTGAAGTTGAGGCCGCCTGGGCCCGCGAGCCGGTCAAACGGCTGCGCCAGTTCATGCACAGCCAAGGGTGGTGGGATGAACAGCAGGAGCAGGCGTTGCTGGCCGAGGCGAGCCAGGAGGTGGAGCAGGCGGTGGCACGCTACGAGGCGATGCAACCCCAACCACCGGAGGCGCTGCTTGATTATCACTACGCCGAACTGCCCGCCGAGCTGTTGCCCCAGCGCGAGCGGATCATTGCCAAGGGGATGAAGCGGGAGGCTGGCCATGAGTGAGATGAGTCTGCTGGAAGCGGTCAATATGGCCCTTCACTACGAGATGGAACATGACCCTGACGTGGTGGTGCTGGGGGAGGATGTGGGGGTCAATGGCGGGGTGTTTCGCGCTACTGTGGGCCTTCGCGACAAGTTCGGTTTCAAGCGGGTGATAGATACGCCACTGGCCGAGGGGCTGATCGCCGGGGTGGCGGTCGGCATGGCGACCCAGGGACTCAAGCCGGTGGCCGAGTTCCAGTTTCAGGGGTTTATCTTCCCCGGCATGGAGCAGATCATCTGCCAGGCGGCCCGAATGCGCAACCGTACGCGCGGCCGACTCTCCTGTCCCATCGTTTATCGTTCACCCTATGGTGCCGGCATCCACTCACCCGAGCACCACAGCGAGAGCGTCGAGGCGCTGTTTGCCCATATTCCGGGGCTGCGGGTGGTTATCCCCTCCAGCCCACGGCGCGCCTACGGCCTGCTGCTCTCGGCCATCCGCGATCCGGATCCCGTGATGTTCTTCGAGCCAGATCGCATCTATCGCTCCATGAAGTCCGACGTGGTGGATGATGGCATCGGCCTGCCACTGGATGTCTGTTTTACCCTGAGGCCCGGGCGGGATATCACGATCGTCGCCTGGGGTGCCTGCATTCAGGAGGTGATGCGGGCGGCGAATCTGCTGGCCGAGCAGGATATCCAGTGTGAGGTACTAGATCTGGCTACCATCAAGCCGCTGGACATGGAGACGATCCTGGCTTCGGTGCGCAAGACCGGTCGCCTGCTGGTGGTGCATGAGGCGTGTGGCAGTTTTGGCGTGGGCGCCGAGATCGTGGCACGCGCGACCGAGCAGGCATTGACCTCCCTCAAGGCGCCACCAAAGCGCCTGACCGGGGTGGATGCGGCCGTGCCCTACTATCGCAACGAAGAGTATTACCTCATCACCGAGCAGGATATCGCGGATGCGGCTCACCAGCTGATGGAGAACTGGTCATGAAATTTTTCAAATTACCGGATTTGGGCGAAGGACTGGCCGAGGCCGAGATTGTTGAGTGGAAGGTGAAGGTCGGCGATACCGTGGCGGTCGATCAGGTGTTGCTCTCGGTCGAAACGGCCAAGGCGCTGGTGGACGTCCCCTCGCCAGTGGCGGGGGTGATCGCCCGCCTGTGTGGTGAGGAGGGGGATATCCTCCATATCGGCGCCCCGCTGGTGGAATTTGAAGGGGGCGAGGATGACGGCACAGTGGTGGGCAAGGTGAGCGCCCATCAGCATCATATCGAGGATCACTTCGTGGTGGGGGCCATTGCGCCCGGCGGCACTCTGGTGCGGGCCATGCCTGCGGTGCGCCTGCTGGCCCAGAAATTGGGGCTGGATATCGAGCGACTCAAGGGGAGCGGCAATGCCGGCATGGTGACCGAGCAGGATGTGCAGGCGGCCTTCGAAGCGATGCAGGGCAGTGGCAACGAATTTCTCAAGGGATCGCGCCGGGCCATGGCCAAGGCGATGGAGATTTCCCATCAGACGGTGGTGCCGGTCAGCATCACCGACGAGGTGGATTTGCGTCACTGGCGAGCCGATGAAGACGTGACGGTACGTCTCATCAAGGCCATCGGCGTGGCCTGTCGTGCCGAGCCCTCCATGAACGCCTGGTTCGATGGTGAGACCCTGTCAAGGCGGCTGTTCAACGAGGTCAATGTGGCCATTGCGGTGGATTCCAGACATGGGCTCTATGTGCCCGTGATGGAGAACGTAGCCGAGCGGGAAGGGGCCGACATCCGCCAAGGGCTGGATCGGATGATAGCCGACGTGAAGGCCCGTGCTGTGCCGCGCGAGATGCTGCAGGGGGCGACCATCACGCTGACCAACTTTGGCGCCATCGCGGGTCGCTACGCCAGCCCCATAGTGACGCCGCCCCAGGTGGCCATCATAGGGGCCGGGAAATTGTTCGAAAAAGTGGTCTTCATTCACGGGGAGGCCAGGCCGGTTCGGGCACTGCCTTTGTCGATGACGTTTGACCACAGAGCCTGCACCGGTGGTGAGGCGGCACGCTTCCTAAAAACCCTGGTACAAGCACTGGAAGCGCCGAGTCTGTAAACGATTGTGCCCTGCTCCCGCAGGGCACAAATTTGTTTGCGTAATCTACAAAGCCACGTATAATCCTATCCAGCTTGAAAGGGCGATAGTTATGTCAATGAATTTGATGTTTTACATCTTTTCCTGTTGTTCATAAGTTAATCCCGTTTTTTGAGCTTTACCCGCTGAAAAGCATAAGTAATTATTTTGAATACAGGTTTAAAGATATGTCTAACATGATCACCGGTACCGTTAAGTTTTTCAACGAAACCAAAGGTTTTGGCTTCATCCAGCAAGAAAACGGCCCGGACGTTTTCGTTCACTTCAGCGCCATTCAAGGTAACGGTTTCCGTACCCTGGCTGAAGGTCAGCGCGTACAGTTCTCTGTGACCCAAGGTCAAAAAGGCCCGCAGGCTGAGAACGTAACTGCTCTGTAATCTTACAGAATTTAAGAAAGCCGTGGTGCCTCAGGTACCACGGCTTTTTGTTTATCTGGAGCCCGTCAGGGCTCAGGACGCGGGTTGAATCATGCTGTTGCCACTGCTGACCCTTGCTACCTCCATGTCGACACCGGAAGTGCCGGTACAAGCTGCCATGCAGGCACAAAGCGTCTGCCAGCAATTCGTGGCGGCGCGTCTGGGCAGTGATCGCCAGCCTGACGAGATACAGGCCCGGCCTCTGCCTGGCAAGGAAGGGGAGTGGCTGGTGGACGGCAAAGTAAAAGGACCCGAAGGTCCTTTGCTGTTTGCCTGTCACCTGCATCAGGGACGGCGTTGGAAATTGCTGAATTTTTCGCTCTGGGCACCGCAACCCGTCAAACAGGCTTGAGCGCGACCAGCAGGTGCTGCAGATGCTCCACCATGGTCATGCCAAACGGGGTGAGATAGCCGCCATCTTCCGCGCTGATGAGTCCCTGCTGATGCAGGCGAGCCGCCGCCTGGCACAGCTCCTCGGACATATCGCTGCGCAACTTGATCCCCAGGCTCATGTTGGCTGGATCAAAGCAAGCCAGTATCTTCAACTGGTTTATCACGTCATCCGAAATCTGATCGATACCAATCATGGATCCACTCCTTACGCTAAAGATGTAAGCAAACTAGCATCCCTGTCGCCACTTTAGTGGGCGCTGGCTCAAATTATTGCGCTTTGCAGGGGGCGTATGGGGTGAATGCTGTTTTTTTGGTCGTTATCAAGTACTTGGCGTTCGGTTTATCGAAAGGTTTGGGCCGTACAAACATGATAGGATAGGTCACTCCTTTTATATCGGACGGTCCGTCGGCGACTGTTCGCTCGGTTCAAGGTATCGTCCATGGTCAAGATCACTCTGGTATCCCTGCTGCATTCACTATCTGCCCGTTTTCCCGTCTATCAGACGTCATTGCTGACATCCCTGCTGGACTCCTGCCAGGGGGAGGTATGGCTGCCCGCTCGCAACGGGAACGATGTCGCCCAGCTGCGCAAGCACGCCAAAGGAGCGTCAGCTGGTGAGCTGGTCTCCCTCGATGCGGGCTGGTGCGACTTTGCCACTGGCGCTAGTGGGGCCACGGCAGAGCTCGATGCCCTGGCCAACTATGATGCCGAAATGATGGACAACCTCCTGATGTATTGGCACAGCGCCGCCAAGATCAACAGTCCCATCACCGACAACCTGTTCGAACTGCGCCGCGAGGTGGTGGATGAAGCCCATGGCACCAAGCTGGCGCAGGCCTGGCAACAGCAGCAGCAACAGCGTTTCGAGCAGCTGATGGCCGCGGCGGCCAGTGGCCGTGATCAGCTTTGCTTTGTGGAAGTCGAATCCGCCTACTGGCTGCGCCAGAAGCTGAGCGAAGTGGCGGAGATCGAGCTGGTGACTCCTGAATTTTGACAAAATTCCCAGGCAGTTGCCGCTATGTGGCGTGCTTCTGCCCTATTCTTGTGGGCGTCGCAACCCCTCATTCGGTGCCGGGGGCGGCGAGCTGGACAAGCTGACCACAAGATGTGAACATGGCGCCCTTTTATCGAGAGAGAGAGACCTGGCCGATGAGCTATGAACTGAGCGACACCGAGCGCAATGCCGCGCTGCAACTGAATGCCGACTACCGATACGATCACTTCATCAGCAAGCTGGTCGAGCATGAAGAGCTCTACGTGCTGACCGATGAGCACGGCGTCATGATGCTGACCACCGACGATGAAGACTGCATCCCGGTATGGCCGCACCCCGAGTATGCCAAGGCGTGGGCCGAAGGCGAGTGGGCCGATTGCAAGCCACAGTCCATCACCCTGAAGGTGTGGCTGGAGCGCTGGATCGACGGCATGGAGCAGGACGAGCTGTGTGTCGCCGTGTTCCCGACTCCGGATCAGGAAGGTATCGTGCTGGAGCCGGCCGACGTGGCCGACGCCATCGCCCAGAAGCAGGCCAAGCGCGGCTAAGCGACGGCGACCTGTCCCCGCAACCGGTCAGTTGCAATAACAAGACCCCGCCAATGAGCGGGGTCTTTTGTTGGGGGGGAGAGGGGCGGTCAAGGCTGCAGGTAGGTTTTGTCTATTCGCATGACCGGGGGGAATGTCTGGCCACGTTTGAGGGCCGCCTTCGTCTCGGTTTTCAGGGCCTCGTCAATCCACAGCAAACCGCCGTAACTGTAGCCACTGTTGCCCCCGTCCAGGGGCCAGTAGAGCAGTTCGCTCTTGGGCGTGGCGGGCACCTTGGGCAGTTTTATCCAGCGCCAGGCCCCTTCCCGGGTATAGGGCACCTGATAGGCGGGTACGAAGCTGGCCAGCTCATAGAGCCGCTGCTGGATCTGCCGTGACAGCGCCGCCTTTTTGGCGAAGTCGAACTCCTTGTCGTACTGCTCCACCAGGGCTGTGATGGCGTCGTCATTTATGTTCATGATGTTGTTGGTCTGCGGCTTGTTGGCGTTGACCTTGTGGAAATATTCCCAGTAGGCGGGATAGCGGCTGGTACTCCAGCCCATCCAGGCACTCTGGTGTTTCTTCTCCAGCATGGATTTGAAGCCGGCCGAGGCATCCATCAGGTTGAGCTCGAGATTGAGCCCCGCCTTTTTCGCCTCTTCGCGCAGCAGGGTCAGGCGCTGGGCATGTTCCGCCGTGGTGTAGGTGATGGTCAGGGTCAGCGGTTGTCCCTTGTCATCCTGCAAGATCCCGTTTGGCCCCGCCTTGCTGAAGCCTGCTTTGGCAAAGTATTCCCGGGCGAATTTGGGGTCGAAGGGGCGCGCCTTGATCTCGGTATTGGTAAAATCCCCCTGGCCCGAGCCGTAGCTGTTGAGACGCTGATAATCTCCTCGCAGCAGGGTGCTGAGCATCTTGTCGAGGTTGAGGGCGTACTGGATGCCGAGACGCACGTTGAGATCTCGCAGCAAGGGATCCGCCGTGTTGAGGTAGAGCCCCATGGGAGATTGCGGGGTCTGGTTATAGAACCAGGTCCGCTCGATATAGCCCTTCTCGAACTCGGCCGTTTTGGTCTTGTCGTGCCACCAGTTGGGCATGGTCAGGCCAAAGGTGTCGAGATCGCCGCGCAGAAAGTGCTGCCAGGCGATGTTCTGATCCCGCAGTACCTTGATCTCAATCCTGTCCGGGTTGAAGCGGTGCTGAAAGTAGCGCTCCTCATCTCCCCACCAATCCTTGACCCGCTCCAGGGTGATGGACTTGCCTTTTTTCACCTCGCCGATCCGGTAGGCGCCGGTGACCGGCAAGACCTTCCAGTTGTACTCTTTGACCCAGTTGGCGGTGAGCTTGATGGCGTGGCTCGGTACCGGGGTGAAGGGCAGGGAGTCCAGCAGATCTTGCCGGCTCTTCTCGCTGCCGCTGGTGATGGCCAGGGTATGATCATCAAATTTGGTGACGTCGGTTATCTGGGTGCTGTAGTAGTTGTTGTACCAAGGGTCGTTGATCTCCTTGCTGCGCAGCATCTTGAGGGCGAACAGCCAGTCATCGGCGGTGACCGGCTTGCCGTCCGACCAGCGCGCCTTGGGGTTGATGCGAAAATAGAGGGTCTTGTTGTCGGGTCCGAAGGCCCACTCATTGGCCAGCAGCGGCATGGGGTTGCCGGTCAGCGGATGGGTACCGAGCAGGGGCAGGTTGGTCTCCCTGACATAGCCGGCAAAGCCGCCATTGGAGTCGGGTCCGTAGACGCGCAGGGTGAGCGGGAAACTGGTCATGAAAGTGTGGAAGGTGCCGCCTCGTTTGGCCGCCGGATCCCCATAGACGGGATCCGTGTTGTTGCTCTCCCACGTGAGATCGGTCGGCAGGGCGCCGCTCCAGCCAAACTGGCTCCAGCACAGGGTCAGGGTGATGGCGGTGGCGCGGATCAGATGGGGGAAGGCACGCCCCCCGGCGGCGATGGTCGATGGCATATCCTTGCTCTCCTGTTGGTGGCTGCATCCTGCAGGTCACTCATGGGTGACACCACTCCCGAAGGGGATTGGGCCATCATGGAAATTTTCCCCGGGCGGGTCAATGGTCAGAGGCAAATAACGCGAAGCAATCAAGGGGTTGGCTGTGGCCTCAACCAGCGCAGCCGTCCCCCCAGCAGATGCACCACGAAGCCGAGCAGCACCAGGGCCGAGCCCAGCCACTGCAAGGGGGTGGGGTGTTCGTCCAGCAACAGGGCCGCCGCCACCATGCCGACGCAGGGCACCAGCAGGGAGAGGGGAGCCACCTGCGCCACCGGGTAGCGCATCAGCAGCCGCCCCCACAGGCCGTAGCCAAGCCAGGTGGCGATCAGCGAGAGGTAAAGCACGCAGAGTACGCCCTGCCAGCTGATGTGTTGCAGGCTGCTCGTGATGCGTTCGGGCCCCTCGAACAACCAGGAGAGGGCGAGAAACGGCACAATGGGCACCAGGCCACCCCAGGCGATGAGGCTCGGCAGGGCGGCTTGATAGCGCAGACCAATCTGGCGATTGATCACGTTGCCAAGGCCCCAGCAGGCTGCGGCGCAGAGGGTCAGGGCAAAGCCGAGCAGGGTCAGGTTACCCGCCCCCTGGGTCGCGATAAGGTAGAGCCCGGCACCTGCCAGCGGCAGGGCAACCCAGTGGTGGGGTTGCCAGCGCTCCCCCAGCCAGAACATGGCAAACAACAGGGTGAAGAGCACCTGGGATTGCAGCACCAGGGAGGCCATGCCCGCCGGCATGCCGAATTTCATGGCGCAAAACAGGAAGGCAAACTGGCCCAGGCTGATGGTGCCGCCATAGGCGAGCAACCAGCGCCAGGGGAGAGCGGGTCTTGGTACCAGCAAGATGGCGGGGAAGACAACGCCGATAAAGCGCAGCGCCCCCAGCAGCAGTGGCGGGATCCCCTCCAGCCCCCACTTGATCACCACGAAGTTGAGCCCCCAGCAGAGGATGACCAGGGCGGCCAGACATTTATCCTTGATGTGCATCTTGGGTCCTTGTGCAAGAGACGCCGCCCACAGGTGGTCTGCCTGCGGACGGAGCAAGGGGTTGAGCATACTCCGGGCTGGGTGGCGGGCGTCAAGTCATCCGGCTGCGCGGGACGCCGGGGTTGGCCTGATTAGCGGCTTCAGGCCGTGACGCAGTGCAGGGTGAGGCCGCGCGCCGCGAGCGCCGCCCGCATGGGGGCAGGCAGGGCATCGTCGGTGACCAGCACACCGATCTCGCCGGGTTTGCCGAGGGGGCTCGGGTGAATGGCACCAAACTTGCTGCTGTCGGTGATGACCACATTGGTCACTCCCTTGGCCAGCACGCTGTTGACCACGTCGGCCCGCATCATGTCCCGGCTGGTGAATCCCACCTCGGGGTGAAAGCCATCGACCCCGATAAAGGCTTTGGAGAAGTGCACCTGCTCGATGCAAAGGCGGGTCAAAGGGCCCACCACGCTCTCGCTCTGGTGCTGGAACAGGCCGCCGAGCAGCACTACCTGGGCCTGGGTGTCTTTGAGCAGGTGGGCGATGTAGCTGCTGATGGTGATGATGGTGACCCGCTTGTGCAGGGCCAGGTGACGAGCCAGCAGGGCGTTGGCACTGCCCCCCTCGATAAAGACCGTCTCGCCATCTTCCACCAGCTGGGCCGCCCGCTCGGCGAGGCGCTCTTTGAGCAGATAGTTGATGTTCATCCGGGCGTCCGGGTCATCGCTTTCCAGCGCCATGGCTGAGCCATGCACCCGCTTGAGCAGACCCTGTTTTTCCAGGGCGGTGAGATCGTTGCGCACCGTGACTTCCGACACGCCGGTATGTTGCGCCAGCTCGGCGACGCTCATCTTGCGGGCCTGATGGACCAGGGTGAGGATCTGTTGGTGGCGTGGGTTCATGGGGGCTCGCATACAAAAATCTGTGATGGCAGGAGCGCTTGGCGCCTGCCGCTAACATGGGCCCGGCCTCATCGATGTGCCTTGAAGCAGCGACATATGAGCCAGGCGGGCAATCATAACATCTTGCCCTCTGTCCGTGGAGCCGGGATGGCCAGGACAGGGGCATGGTACAGGTGGCGTGCACCTCTGCCAAAAAAGCGGGAGGGCATGGGCCCTCCCGTCCGTTGTCAGAGGCTGTGTTCGGTGCGGGCGATGATGTCGTCCTGGGCATCCGGAGAGAGGGCCGTAAAGAAGGCCGAGTAACCGGCCACCCGCACCACCAGATCCCGGTATTGATCCGGGTTGGCCTTGGCCGCCAGCAGGGTCTCCCGCGAGACGATGTTGTACTGCACGTGCCACCCCTTGTGCACCTCGAAGAAGGTGCGCAGCAGGCTCATCAGCTTGGCCTTGTCCCGTTCGTTCTCAAGGCTCGCCGGGCTCAGCTTCTGGTTGAGCAGCACGCCGCCGAGGATGGCCTGGGTGGGCAGCTTGCCGATGGAGTTGAACACCGCCGTGGGGCCGAGGCGATCCGAACCCGACGCAGGGCTTGCCCCCTCCGCCAGCGGGGTGCGGGCATGACGGCCATCCGGGGTGGCCATGGTGGCTGCGCCAAAGGGGACGTTGGCCGAGATGGAAGAGGTGCCGGCATAGTAGGTGCCGCCGATGGGGCCGCGGCCGAAACGGGTGTTGTGCAACCCCTTGAGCTCGTCGATGTAGCTTTGGTAGGCCTGTACCAGCAGCAGATCCACCTCGTCCAGATCGTTGCCGTATTTGGGGGCCGCGTTGGTGAGGCGCTGGCGCAGCTGCTCGCCGGCGAGCCCCGCAAAGTCCTGTTCCAGCGCATTGGCCAGCTCGCGTTGATCCACCATGCCCTGTTCGAACACCAGTTTCTTCAGCGCCGCCAGGCTGTTGCCCAGATTCGCGATCCCCACCTGCAGGCCGGAGACCCAGTCATAGACTGCCCCCCCCTCCTTGATGGTCTTGCCGCGCTCGATGCAGTCATCCACCAGGGTGCTGCAGAGGATGTCGTGAGCTTGCGCTTCCAGCACGCTGTCGACCACGCAGTCGATCTCGATGGACTTGCGGGTGAAGTAGCGCACCTGCTCGTCCCAGCGGGCCATCACCTCGTCAAAGTTGCTAAATGATCCTTCTCGCAGCGACTGCGGCTGGGGCAGGAAGATCTTACCCGTGGTGGCATCGCGGCCGCCATCCAGTGCAGCCAGCAGGATGCGAGCGAAGTTGATGAAGCTCATGCCGGTGCAGCGATAGCCCCACTTGCCGGGCACCGCGGTCTCGATGCAGCCTATGGCGGCGTAGTTGTGGGCATCCTCCACGCTCACGCCGAGCTTGATGAATTCGGGGATCACCACCTCGTCGTTGTTGAAGGCGGGCATGCCAAAGCCGCAGCGGATCACCTGGATGCAGGCATCGAGGAAATCCTCGCTCATGCCGGCATGGTAGCGCACCGAGAGGTTGGGCTGGGTGGAGCGCAACTGGCCGCAGGATTCGAGGATGGCGTAGGAGAGGCCGTTGACCGCGTCATGGGCCTGGCCATCTCGCCAGATCTGGCCGCCAATCGTCACGTTCTGATAGAGCGGGCTGCCGGCGGAGGCCTTGGAGTGGGTGCCGGAACGGATCTTGTTCACCTCCAGCAGTTTCAGCCAGCAGCCCTGCAGCAGCTCGATGGCGTGCTCGCGCGGCAGGGATTCTGACAGCTCCACTTCGCGGCGATACCAGGGGTAGAGGTACTGGTCCATCCGGCCAAACGAGACCGAGTGGCCGTTGGATTCAATTTGCAGGATGAGCTGGATGAAGTAACACAGCTGCAGCGCCTGCCAGAAAGTCTCGGGAGGCTGGTGGGCGATATGGGCGCAGTTGAGCGATATGCTCTGCAGCTCGTCACGGCGCTCGGCGCACAATTCCTGCTCCGCCATGCCGCGAGCCAGGGTCGCGTAGCGCTCGATGTGGTTGCTCACTGCATCGAGGGTGATGGCAACGGCCTGCAAAAACTGCTCGCGCTGCAGATCCGCCCAGTCAGCCAGATCCAGCCGGCCGCGTCGCTCGGCCACCTTGGCCTTGAACCCATCAAGCCCCAGGGTGAGCAGCTCCTCGTAGTTGACCGCGAGGTGAGCATCTCCCGAAGTCATGTTGCCCTCGGCCTTGATGATGCCGCTCTCCAGCAGCGCTTTTTGCTCGTCGGTAAAGAGGCCGTAGCAGCGATCCTGTACCGTTTGGCCACGCCAGAAAGGGGTGAGGGCGTGGATAGCCTCCTTGTCCTCTTCGCTCACCGCAAAGCCGGCACCGGGCCTGTCTGCCAGCTCGTCGATCTCCTTCTCAATCCAGCTGACCGTGTACTCGGGAAAGAGCGGCGCGGCCCGCACCTGGCTTGCCTGGTTGCCGACGATGAGCTCGTCGTGCCTGATCCAGATGGTACGCTCCTTGAGGTGGTGGGCCAACGCCAGGGCGCGGCGCACCGGTAGCGGGCGGGCAAGGTAAGCCTGGTAGGCTTGTGTGTAGTGGCGGACCCGCTCGGTGCAGACCGGTGGCTGGACTATGTGGATCAGGCTCTCTTTGTGGGCGCGGATCCGCGGGGTGAGGGTGGTGAGGTCGAGCTGGGTCATGATCTTATCCTCTGGTGGGTCTGTGTCTGCGTCATGGTGGTGTGCCTATCCCCGGGTGATGGGGGTCAGCCCCCGTTGCCGGGCGCAATCATGGGCAAAGGCGAGCAATTCGGGGGCATCCAGGGGTTGGCTGGGGGCCTGATAGGGCTGATCCAGCAGGGCATATTTGCCCATTCCCAAGGTGTGGTAGGGGAGAAAGTGGATCTCCTGCACGCTACCAAGGCTCGCGGCGGTGTCGACGATGGCCGCGATGCTGGCCTCGTCGGCGTTGAAACCGGGAACAAGTGGCACCCGGATCTGCATGGGAATACCGGTTTCGGCGAGGCGTTTGAGGTTATCCTGCACCCGTGCCACCTTGCCGAGGGTCCACTCGAAGAAACGCGCCTGGTCGACGTGTTTGAGGTCGGCCAGCACCAGATCCAGGTGGGGAAGGCTCGGCTCAATCTGGTGCCAGGGTACGTGCAGGCAGGTCTCCACCGCGGTATGCAATCCCTCCTGTTTGCAGCGGGCCAGCAGGGCGGCTGCGAAGTCGGGCTGCATAAAGGGCTCGCCACCGGAGAGAGTGACGCCACCGCCGCTGCGCTCGAAGAAGGGGCGATCCCGCAAGATGGTAGCCATGAGGCTCTCCAGGCTCTCTTCCCGGCCGCACACCTGCAGCGCCTCGCTTGGGCAGAGATCGCGCAGTCGTTCTACGTCCTGCTTAGCGAGGGCGGCACGATCCAGCTGAATGCCCCGGGTGTCACGCAAGATTGCCGGACAGGCCTGGCTGCAGAGCTGGCATCCCTCGATGCATTGGCGCCGGTCGAGTAGGATGTCCGGTCTGGGAGAGCGGCTTTCCGGGTTTTGACACCAGCGACAGGCCAGGGAACACCCCTTGAGAAACACCAGGGTGCGAATGCCGGGGCCATCGTGAGTCGAGTAACGTTGCAGGTCGAAAATCATACCGCCTCCTTTTGTTTTTATTTTATTTGCTTTCGTTCGAAAGTTGATTTGATTTTGATCAAGAGTTTTGTGGATGTTTTATCGCTAGAATGACGGCAGATTGAACACCCCAACCTAAAGGAGTCAGAGATGGAGTTGTATCTCGATACCGCCGATGTGGCCGCGGTGCGCCGTTGGTCACGGATCCTGCCGCTGGCTGGCGTCACCACCAATCCTTCCATCACCGCTGCCGGTGGCATGCCGCTGCCCGAGTTGCTGCCCGCTCTGCGCGAGGTGCTGGGGCCCAAGGGGCGGCTGTTTGCCCAGGTGATGGCCAAGAGCGAGACCGAGATGGTGCGCGAGGCGTTTGCGTTGCGGGAGCTGGATCGGGATCTGGTGGTCAAGATCCCGGTTTGCGAAGAGGGGTTAGCCGCCATCAAGACCCTGACGGCCAATGGGGTGCCGACCCTGGGGACTGCCGTCTATACCCCGTTGCAGGGTTGGCTGGCGGCGGTGGCCGGGGCCGAGTACGTGGCGCCCTATGTCAACCGGCTGGATGCCCAGGGGGGCGATGGCATCGCCACTGTGCAGGAGCTGCAGCAACTGCTGGCGCTGCACGCCCCCAAGAGCAAGGTGCTGGCGGCTTCCTTCCGCACCCCGCGTCAGGCCCTTGACTGTTTGCTGGCGGGTTGCCAGTCCATCACTCTGCCGCTCGACGTGGCGGAACAACTGCTCAATGTGCCGGCGGTGGACGCGGCGCTGGTCAAATTTGATCAGGATTGGCAGCGCGCCTTCGGCCGCTGAATCGAAAAGGAGTGACGGGGGAGGGGACGTGTCGCCGGCCGACTAGACTGGAAGAAGGTGGCCAATCTGGATGACCACCATCGGGTTTGTCGGAGGTATCCCATGAGCGATCATCTGCTTCTCCCCCATGGCGAGGATCTGCGCCGGGCGGTGCGCTGGCTCAGCGAGCATCACGAATACGATATTGCCGCGATTGAAGAGGTCAGCTTGCGCTTTGATCTCTCGCCGCTGGATGAGGAGTTTCTGATCCAGCACTGGCTCGGCAGCCAGCGCCAGTCCTGACAAGCCGGGGGAACGTCAGAAGAAGTTGGCGAGGTTGATGCCGTACTCTTTCGGATCGACCGTGCTTTCGATGCTCTCCTGCACGTTGCTTTTGGCCAGATCCAGCCACTGCACCTCAAGGTAGTGGCGCTGGGTGGCATGATAGATCACCTTGACCACCGGCTTGAGCGGCTGCTGTTCGTTGCGCTGCATCACGATGGCCAGCCGCTGGTTCGAGAGCATGACCAGGGTACCCACCGGATAGACTCCCATGCATTTGATGAACTTGGTGACCAGCTCGGCATCAAAGTGCTGGTTGATCCCCTTGAGCAGGATGCGAAACGCCTGGGTCGGCTGCATACCGGTTTTATAAACCCGATCAGCGGTAATGGCATCGTACACATCGACGATGCAGCTCATGCGGGTATGGAGGGAGAGTTGATCCCCCTTCAGCTTGCGGGGATAGCCGCTGCCATCGAGCCGCTCGTGGTGATTGGCGGCCACCTCCAGCATGGTGGCCGTGATGCCCTTGGTATTTTTCAGGATGCCGTAGCTGTGCACCACGTGCTGGCGCATGATGGCGAACTCTTCGTCGGTCAATTTCCCCGGTTTGTGCAGCACCTCGTCCGGGGTCATGATCTTGCCCACGTCGTGCAGCAGCCCCCCCAGGGTCAACTCCTTCAAAACGCTGCGCTCCAGCCCCAGATAGCGGCCGAAGTTGGCCAGCAGGATGGCCACGTTCATGGAGTGTTCCATCAGGTAGGCATCCTTGGCGCGGATGCGAGCCAGGCAGAGCATGGCATCACCGTGAGTGAACATGGTGTCTACCATCTCCTCGGCCACTTCCGCCAGCGGCGTGATGTCGATGGGCTCACCTGCCTTGAGATGGCGGATGAACTTGCCCTGCAGTTCGCGGGCCTCCTGATAGAGGCGACGGATCTTTAGCTCCCGTCCTTCACCGCTGCCGCGAAGATGGCGCTCGCCGTGGGCGGTACTGGTGCCGGGATCCGGTGCAGCAAGGGCGTCGCTGTCGGCACTGCCCAGTTTGCTGCGGGCCAGATCGATACGCACCGTCAGTACCCCCAGTTGGATCAGATGGTCGATTTGGGCCTGGTTACTCACCAGTCCCATCTGGGCAATCTCCATCCCGCCAGTCTGACTGGCGATGGCGATGACATACATGCCGGGTTTGAGTTTGTTGACGGGGATGACGGGATAGGATGCTTGAGACTTCATGGTGCTTCCTGACTTTTATTATTATGGGGTTGTGCCAATGAACCGCACCGTTGCAGTGTACCATCGGATAATGGCTTCGTCACAATTGCGCACGCCTTAACGGTGGCGTTGTCGCCCCTGCCCGATATAATGACGCCCCTTTCGTTGTTGGACTCCGAGGTTGTGAATGCGGCTTGATAAATTTATTTGCGATTGTTCCGATTTGACCCGCTCGCTGGCGGGCAAATTGATCCGCCAGGGAGAGGTGATGGTGGACGGTATTGTGGTCAAGCAGCCTGCCTTCCACATCAATGAAGAGAGCCAGATTGAGTTCGACGGTGTCACCCTGACCCTGGATCGGCGCAACCGCTACTTCATGCTGCACAAGCCGGAAGGCTATGTTTGCTCCAACGACGATCCGGATCACTCGACCGTGTTCTTCCTGATGGATGAACCCGCCATGGGCAAGCTGCACGTAGTGGGTCGCCTTGACCTCGATACTACAGGCCTGGTGCTGGTGACCGACGATGGTCAATGGTCCCATCGCATCACCTCGCCGCGCCACGAGTGTGCCAAGACCTATCACGTCTGGTTGGCCGATCCGGTGAGCCCGGATGCCATCGCGCTGTTTGCCGAAGGGGTGTTGCTGCGCAGCGAGACCGAGAAAACCCGCCCTGCCCAGCTGGAAATTCTGGGTGAGTGCGAAGCACGTCTGACCATCCACGAAGGCAAATACCATCAGGTGAAGCGGATGTTTGCCGCCATCGGCAACAAGGTGGTCGGCTTGCACCGGGAGCGAGTTGGCAGCCTGCAACTGGATGATGACCTGGCTCCCGGTGAATACCGTGAATTGACCGCCGACGAGATCGCCCTGTTCTGATCCCGCCGCGTCAAGTCTCGGGCGTCAGAGCGTACTGACGCCCAGCACCAGCGCCGTGCCCAAGGTGGCCAGCAGGGCGCCGCCCCAGGCAGCCGCAGAGGGGCGTTCCCCCGAGTGCCACCAGAGCAGCGGCAACAGGATGACAGGGGTGGTGGAGGAGAGAATGGCGACCATGCCGACCTCTCCTTCACGCAATGCCACCAGGATCAAGGTCATCCCGAGGGCCATCGCCAGAAAGCCGTTGACGGTGATCATGCCGAGGATCCGCGGCGTGACGGGCTTGAGGGGCATGACCAGGGGCAGGCGCACCAGCCGCAGGGCGCAGTGGGCCAGCAGAGCGCTGCCCATCCTGATCCCGGAGGCACTCACGGCGTCCACCTCGCCACTCATCATCACCGGCTTGGCAATGATGGCCCCCACGCTCTGGCAGAGGGCGGCAGTCAGGCCAAGGCCAATGCCCACGGCCAGGCTGCCGCGGATCTGCTCCCATGCGCTGCTCGAACGTCGCCCGAACAGGATCGCCAGCATTACCCCGCTAAATACCAGCAAGGCCCCCAGCAGTCGCCAGCCGGTGAGCTGCTCGTTGAACAGCCACAGGCCAAGCAGGGCGGAGAAGAGCGCATGGCAGGAGAACAGCAGACCGCTGCGTCTGGGGCCCAGCCGGTTCATGCAGGCGAACAGGGCGGTATCCCCGATGAAGATGCCGACCAGCCCGGAGAGTGCCAGCAAGGGGAGGGTGGAGGTCGACAGCGTCTGCCAGCCACCGGTGAAGAGGCTCATGGTACCGAGCATCAAGGTGACCAGGAACATGCGCCAGCGGCTGTAGGCAAATGCCCCCAGATGGCGGGCCGGTGTGACCGAAATCAGGGCGGCCACGGCCCACAAACTGGCCGAAGCGAGAGCCAGCCATTCATACCCCATAAAAAAACTCCTGAAAAAATTAACCCGAAAGACTCCATCTCTCGGGCAAGCCCGATACAATACGGGGCGTTTTCGGGGATAACAAGGGCGGCATCAGGCATTCATCAGGCGCGCCGTCGGCCTTCCCCCCTGCAGGTGGTTTATTCGAGGTTGTTGTAATGCGGTATGGTCTTTCCCCCGGGCTGGCACGACGCTGGCTCTCTCCCTTCCTGATTGGTGTGTTGAGCGGACCGCTGGCACACGCTACTCCGGTTGAGCAGCAGCCTCAGCTTTCCGATAGGCAGACCCTGGTCAAGGGCAATGGTGCCGAACCCGAATCACTCGACCCTGCCCAGGTGCGCTCCGGCTTTCCCGGCGAAGTGGTGCTGGTGGATTTGTTCGAGGGGCTGGTCAATGAAGATGGCCAGGGCAGGATAGTGCCCGCTCAGGCCCAGCGCTGGGAGACCAGTGACGATGGTCTGGTGTGGCGCTTCTTCCTGCGCCCTCAGCTCAAGTGGTCCAACGGCGAGCCGCTGGTCGCCCGGGATTTTGTCTACGCCTGGCGGCGGTTGCTGGATCCGGCGCAAGGTTCCCCTTCCGCGGGCCTTTTGCTGGCGACCGGCATCAACAATGCCCAGTCCATCTACGCCGGCGCGCTTGAGCCCGACATGCTGGGGGTGGAGGCTGAGAGCGATCAGATCCTCAAGGTGACGCTGGAACGTCCCGTGCCCTACTTCCTGCAGCTCATCAGCCAGCGCCCCTTCGTGCCGGTCAACGAGAAGGCCATCGCCAGCTTTGGCAAGCAGTGGACCCAGCCCGGCAAGCTGGTCAGCAACGGCGCCTACAAGCTCGAGAGCTGGGTGCCCAACGAACGGCTCGAGGCGCAGCGCAATCCCCACTATTGGGATGATGCCCATACCCGCATCCAGCGAGTGACCTATTTGCCGCTCGCCTCCCAGCATGCGGAGCGGCTGCGCTACGAGGCGGGGGAGATCCAGCTCACCAACAAGGTGGCGCTCGAGTATTACCAGAAGATCAAGCAGGCTACCCCCGAGCGGATTTGGGGTCTGCCGCTGCTGGGTACTTATCTCTATACCTTCAACCTGCGTCGCCCTGAGCTGCAGGATGTACGGGTGCGCCAGGCGCTCTCGATGGCCATCGATCGCACTCTGTTGACCGACAAGGTGAGCGGCCAGGGCGAGCAGCCTGCCTGGTCTCTGCTACCCCAGATGCCGGGGTATGACGCCCTGCATCCGGCGCAGGCGTCACTGGATCAACCGACCCGGCTGGCCAAAGCCACCGAACTGCTGGCCGAGGCCGGTTACAGCAGCGCCCGTCCCCTCAAACTTACCCTGACTTACAACACCTCGGAGAACCACAAGAAGCTGGCTCTGGCGGTCGCCGCCATGTGGAAGCCACTGGGGGTAGAGGTGACGCTCAACAACATGGAGTGGGCGGCCTATCAGGTGGCGAAGGACAGCGGTGACTTCATGGTGGTGCGCTCCTTCCTGTTCGGTGATTACGTGGAGCCTTCTGCCATGCTCAACAGCTTCCGCTGCCAGGACGTGCGTAACGAGAGCGGTTACTGCAATCCCGACTTTGATCTTTTGCTGGAGCAGGCGGCCAATACCCTGGGGGCGTCGAGCCGGCGCGCGCTCTATCAGCATGCCGAGCAGTTGCTGGTCGACGAGGTGCCCGTCATACCCGTCTACCACTACAATCAGATGCGTCTGGTCGATCCCGCCTTGCGCGGATTGCCGAGCCAGAATCTGAAGGGGGCGATTGCCACCAAGGATCTCTATTTCAGCCCGCAGTGAGGAGCATTTCATGAAACTTGCCATTATTTCCGACATCCACGGCAGTATCATCGCCCTGGAGCGGGTGCTGACCCAGCTCGAACCCTGGCAGCCGGATCACTATCTGCTGCTGGGTGATCTGCTCAACCATGGGCCGCGCAATCCGGTACCGGAAGGGTATAACCCGGCCGCGGTTGCCGATCGGCTCAACGGCCTGGCACCGCAGATCCTGGCCGTCAGAGGTAACTGTGATTCGGAAGTGGATCAGATGCTGCTGCGTTTTCCCATTACCGCCCCCTACAACCAGTTGCTGGTCGATGAGCGGCGCTGGTTTGTCAGCCACGGTCATCTCTATCATCCCGATGACATCGCCTTGCCGGCGGGCAGTCTGTTTCTGAGCGGCCATACCCATGTGCCCGTGCTGGAGTGGCAGGGGGAGCGCATCTTGATGAATCCGGGGTCTATCTGTTTTCCGCGCGGCGACTTGCCGGCCAGTTATGGCCGTTATGACGCTGGCGTACTGACGGTCAACGCCTGTACAGACGGAAGGGAATTGCTGAGACTGGCTCTCTAGCCGAGCGGGAGAAATACAAAAGGCCTGATGGGGAGATCAGGCCTTGATACCGTAGGAGCGGGTCCCGGAGCGGGTATTGCCCTTGGCGTCATAAGTGAGGCTGTTGCGATCACGCAGCTGGCTCAAGAAGCCGGCTAGGCGGCGATTCGATACGATGCTGAGTTCGAGCAGGCGACCATTGATGTCATTCTGGCTCTGGCAGGCATCCAGTTTTTCCCGCAGCTGTACCATCTGGTCTGGATAGGCAGCCAGCTGCTGCGCCAGATCAGGCAAGGCTGCCAGGGTCTTGTCCAGCGCCTCGATGGCAGTCAGCAGCTGCTGTTTGCGCTCGCTCAGCTCAGGCAGGGCCAGTGCCTGGTGCTGTTTGAGCAGGTTGAACTCCTCTTCCAGAATGCCTTGCATCCGGGTGAGGTAGTCATCCTGAGTGTGCAGTAACGAAGGCAGGTCCATCATCCCAGCATTTTATCCAGGTTGGTTTCGAAGCTGAACATCTTGCGGGCAACCGCTTCGTTGTTGACCTGGTACTCGCCACTGGCAACGGCCTTTTTCAGGCGTTCGACTTTGCTCTCATTGCCGGTCGAGGCGGCATTGAGGTTTTGTTGCATCTTTTGCAATTGCTGGGCCTCGTTGGTCAGGGAGACAGAATCCTGTCTGACCGCCGTGGACTTGCTGTCGGGGGAAGAGGCAACCGATTTGTTGCCTGTTCCCTGGCTGTTACCGGTATTTTGCAACCGATTGTTCGCCAAGTTGTTGATATTGTTGATGGCCATTTTGATTACCTTCGTCTGCTTTAAGGTTCGCTTACCTGTTTATCGGTACGCCAGGTCAGAACTTTAGAAAAAAGTTGTCGACGATCCGGATATTAGAAAGTGACCGTGACGGCACCCACTGCGCTGACCTTTCCCTGCACGGTTTTACCGGAGCGAATGTTAACGAGCCTGATGATCTCTCCGAAGCTGCCATCTTGCAAGGCTCGGGCCATTGTTTTGATTTCAAAGTGGTTATTTTCTGCGGTCAGGGTGACCTGATCCCCTTTGCACACCACGCAGACCTGACTTAACCGGACGGGTTGCCCCGGCTTGAGTTCCCGCTTGCTGCGCACACCTATGAGGGCAGTGGTATCACTGAGGTAGTCGCCCCGGATCAGAGTCTGATCCAGATAGGCCAGTACCAGCTGGCTTTCGGTCAGCAGATCCCCCTTTGCGACCGGGTTGGCGACGGTGACATAGGGTTTCTGGATGCTCACCCGCACAGGTAAATAGACATCCCAGGGTTTGTCTTCCTCGCACTTCATGTAAACTGTTGTATTACGGCGAATTTCCATTTTTGCCGGGAGGGAGATGGTCAGGCTGTCTTCACAACGGGTCAGCGGTAGACGTTCATCCAGGGTCGCTGCAGTGACCTCGGCCCTGGCATCAAGCGGCACAGCCAGTTGCTCGTAGACGAATTCTTGCGCTCTTTCTTGCAGGTAATCGGTGACGTCCGACGCGTAGCTGGAGGAGATGCTGCCGAAAAAAAGGCTGATGAGTAAAAGTCGATTAATCATTTTCGCTCGTTGGTCGATAAGTTATCCACGCATATCACCAAATTAACTATGATTGCTTCAGGATTTGTTCGTTTCTACATCGATAGTCTGACGCAATCCATTACGCATGCATGAACAGTGCCAAGCGTTTTTAGGGAGTGTTTATGGCCAGTATTCTGGACTCGGTCAACCAACGCACCCAGCTAGTGGGGCAAAACCGGCTGGAGTTGTTGTTGTTTCGTCTCAATGGTCGTCAAAGATTTGGCATCAACGTATTCAAAGTACGTGAAGTGCTGCAGTGTCCCCCTCTGACCGTGATGCCCAAATTGAATTCCTGCATTCGCGGGGTCGCCCACATTCGTGGCCAGACCATTTCGGTCATCGATCTGAGCATGGCGATGGGCAAACGTCCCATCGAAGATCTGAGCAAGTGTTTCATCATCATTTCCGAATACAACCGCTCCATTCAGGGGTTTCTGGTGCACTCGGTCGAGCGCATCATCAACATGAACTGGGAGTCTATTCTGCCGCCCCCCAAAGGTGCGGGTCGTATCAACTACATGACGGCCGTCACCGAGGTGGATGGGGAGCTGGTCGAGATACTGGATGTAGAGCGCATCCTGAACGAGATCTCCCCTGTCTCAACCGAAGTGAGCCAAGAGTTGGTGGAAGCGAGCGTTGAACACCCGACATTGGGTCGTCCCGTGCTGGTGGCCGATGACTCCTCTGTTGCTCGCAAGCAGGTGCAGCGTGCGCTGCAGGCTATCGGGGTGGAGTGCGTGCTGGCCAAAGATGGCCGGGATGCACTGAACATGTTGCTGGAGATGGCCAAAAATGGCCCGATCAAGGATCAGATTGCTCTGGTCATTTCGGATATAGAGATGCCGGAAATGGATGGTTATACCTTCACGGCTGAAATCCGGAATAATCCCAACCTCAAGGATTTGCATGTTATTCTGCATACATCCCTCAGCGGAGTATTCAACCAGGCAATGGTGCAGAAAGTCGGTGCGAACAATTTTATTGCCAAGTTCCAGCCTGATGAATTGGCCAAGGCCGTACAAAATGCACTCTGATAAAAGAAGAACAGCTGCATGAAGACACTTTCGGACGACTTATACAAACAGTTCAGCAATTTTCTGGCGATACAGAGCGGGATTGTGCTGGGCGATAACAAACAGTATCTGGTGAAGAGCCGTCTTTCACCCTTGATGGCTCAGTTTGGCATTGAGAGTCTGTCTGATCTGGTTACCCGTGCAATGAGTGTGCGAGAGCGTGACCTGAAAATGGCGGTAGTGGATGCCATGACCACCAACGAAACCCTCTGGTTTCGCGATACCTACCCCTTTCAGCTGTTGACCGACAAGATCTTTCCCGAACTAGGCAAGAGTGGCCGCCCTGTTAAAATCTGGTCTGCGGCCTCTTCATCCGGACAGGAACCCTACTCGATAGCCATGACGGCGCTGGAGCAGCAGATGAAAAAGCCGGGCACCCTGCCGGGTGGCGTCCAGATCGTGGGAACGGATATTTCGACCACTATGCTTAACCAGTGCAAGGAAGGGGTGTATGACAGCCTGGCGCTGGCACGCGGCCTCTCTCCCGAGCGCAAGAAGATGTTTTTCGAGCCTTGTGGCGACAACAAGATGCGGGTGGTCGAGCGAGTCAGAAAATTGACCACCTTCAGACCGCTCAACCTGCTGGAGAGCTACAGCCTGCTCGGCAAATTTGACATTATTTTCTGCCGCAACGTACTCATCTACTTTGCGCCGGAAGTGAAGTCGAAGATCCTTAACCAGTTTGCCACCAGCCTTAACCCGGGTGGTTACCTGATGCTGGGGGCGTCTGAGTCGCTGGCCGGGCTGACTGACCGGTTCGAGATGATCCGCTGCAATCCGGGGATTGTCTACAAGGTCAAATAAGCCTTGGGGCCACGCCATCCAAGGGTTTGCGGGATCCTCTCGCATCATATGAATCATCAATGAGGGAAGCGACAGCTTCCCTCATTTTTTTATCTGACTGTACCTGTCTGCGCTTGAGCGTGACTGACAGTATGTCTGCCTCTTTGAGCGACCCACCGCCAAGCCGGGGATTGCCTGTCTGGGCATTCTATTGATATGAAACCTTTCTGGCATAGCTCTTGCTAACAAATACTCCAAGCAGGAGGTGTGCTATGGCTATTTCATTCGACAAGGCATTCGGGGTTCACCAATACACCCTGAGCGTGCGTGCCAAACGGGCAGAAGTGCTGTCCAGCAACATTGCCAACGCGGATACCCCGGGTTTCAAGGCCAGGGATCTCAATTTCGCTCAAGCGTTGCAGGAAGCCCGGCATCAACAGGGGTTTGGATTGGCGACCACAAGTGAAAAGCACTTTGCCCTGAATATGGATGCGCCGGGAACTGTGCAGTACCGCAACCCGCTGCAACCTGATACCGGTGATGGCAACACGGTGGATGTCCAGCAGGAGCGCAGCGAGTTTTTGCGAAATAGCCTTGAGTATCAAACCTCCCTCGAATTCATGAATGGCAAGATCAGTGGCCTGCTCAAGGCCCTGAAAGGAGATCAGTGATGAGTTTGTTCAAGGTCTTTGACATAGCAGGCTCGGCCATGAGTGCCCAATCGGTACGACTCAACACTGTGGCCAGCAATATGGCCAACGCAGACAGCGTCAGTTCGAGTGTGGAGGCAACTTACCATGCCAGGCGGCCAATTTTTGCCGCCCAGCTTGACCAGGCCATGTCGGATAAACAAGGGTCAGTCGGCGTTGAGGTGAAGGGGATAGTCGAGAGCAAGGCTCCCCTGCTCAAAGAGTACAACCCCAACCATCCCATGGCGGACAAAGACGGCTTCATCTTCAAGCCCAACGTCAACATGGTGGAAGAGATGGCTGACATGATCAACGCCTCGCGCAGTTACCAGACCAACGTTCAGGTTGCAGATTCGGCCAAGAAGATGCTGCAGCAGACGTTGAACCTGGGCAAATCTTGATAGGAGTGTTGTCACATGGTTGATATCACCAATACGCTGGGCGGGGTCAGTACGACAAGCCAGACATCGGGCACGAGCACGACCCCGAAGAAAGAGCTGGATCAGGCGTCATTCCTGAAACTGCTCACCATGCAGCTCTCTTATCAGGATCCGTTCAAACCGGTGGATAACGCCCAGACGCTGTCGCAGATGACCTCCATGTCGACGTCGGATGCCATCAACCAGCTGTCGACCCAGATGGGGAGCCTCAACGACCTGATGACCTCCAGCCAGGCGCTGCAGGCGTCGTCTCTGGTGGGGCAGAGCGTCCTTATTCCCTCGGATACCGGTTATCTCGATACAGATGGCCAGGTTTCCGGTGTGGCGGCCGTCGGTGGGCAAAAGCTTTCCAACCTCAAGATCACGGTTGAGGATGAAAAGGGTCAGGTCATCAAGGACTTCGTCATCAACGGTGAGCAGCAGGGCAACGTGCCGTTTACCTGGGATGGTACCGACAAGGATGGCAAGCCTGCTCCAGCCGGCAAATACAAGTTCAAAGTCAGTGGTACCGATGCCAGTGGCAAATCAGAGAGCATACCTGCACTGACTTACGGCCAGGTAGAGAGTGTGACCCTGGGGAGCTCGGCTTCTCCCACCCGGGTTCAGCTCAAAGGGCTTGGGTCCATTCTGCTGACGGATATCCTGGAGATCTCCGGCACCAAGAGCAAACCTGAAACAACCCCCACGCAACCAACTACACCTAATTCCTCAGCAGTGATTTAAGGAGCTGAACATGTCATTTAACAACGCTTTAAGTGGTGTCAACGCGGCACAGAAAGACCTTAACGTCACCGCTAACAACATCGCCAACGTCAACACTACCGGCTTCAAGGAGTCACGTGCCGAGTTTGCTGACGTCTATGCCAACTCCATCTTTGTCAACGCCAAGACTCAGGTCGGCAACGGTGTGGCAACCGGTGCGGTGGCGCAGCAGTTCCACCAGGGGGCGCTGCAGTTCACCAACAACTCGCTGGACCTGGCCATCCAGGGCAACGGTTTCTTCGTGACTTCGGACGGGCTGACCAACCTGGATCGCACCTACACCCGTGCCGGGGCTTTCAAGCTCAACGAAAACAGCTACATGGTCAATAACCAGGGCCACTATCTGCAAGGCTACGAGATCAATGATGACGGCACCCCCAAGGCGGTGAGCATCAATGCGACCAAGCCGATCCAGATCCCGGATCGGGCCGGTGAGCCGGTGCAGACCAGCAAGATAGAGGCGAGCTTCAACCTGCCTTCAACCGCGACCCCGCTGCCGGCGGGTAATGCTGCCGCGGATGCCTCGACCTTTGATCCGAAAGATTCGAAAACCTACTCCTCTTCGACTTCCGTGGTGGTTTACGACTCGCTGGGTGAACCCCATACCATCACCCAGTACTTTATCAAGGAGGCCGATCCGGCCGATCTGACCAAGCCGGCCGATCCCACCTCCTGGCGCATGTACCTGTATGAAGGGGACAAGCCCATCGATATCGTGGGGGGGACTGCCCCGACCATGGCCACCGGCCTGAACCAGGCGCCACAGGGGGCCAAGATCCAGTTTGGGGCCGATGGCAAGATGATCACCCCGACCAGCCCTGCCGTCATCACGACCGAAGCGCTGGGGGCCGGTGGTGCCGGCATCATTACCAACGGCGCCGATCCGACCCAGCAGGTGGAGATCAAGCTGGGAACCGTCACCCAGTATGCCTCTCCGTTCGAAGTCAACAAGTTGACACAGGATGGTTCCACCGTCGGTCGCCTGACCAAGGTCGAAATCACCCCGGATGGCATCGTCTCCGCCACCTACAGCAACGCAACTACGGTCAAGGTCGCCATGGTGGCCATGGCCAAGTTTGCCAACTCCCAGGGGCTGACCCAGGTGGGGGACACCTCCTGGCGCGAATCCCTGCTCTCTGGCGCCGCTCTGCCCGGTACGCCCAACTCGGGTACTTTCGGTAGCATCAAGTCGTCGGCACTGGAGCAGTCCAACGTCGACCTGACCAACGAGCTGGTGGACCTTATCACGGCGCAGCGCAACTTCCAGGCCAACTCCCGTTCGCTGGAAGTCAACAGCTCACTGCAGCAGACCATATTGCAGATCCGCTGATCTCTCTGATAGCGAGGCGCCTTTAGGCGCCTCGCGCTTTTCTGTCCCGCCTTCGACTATCCGCAAATCATCCCGTCACCGAGCCAAATTTACGCTGTTGGCATCCAAATTGCAGTTATCCCCTCAGAGTCATCTGTTTGACGGAGGATCCCATGGATCACCTGCTTTACATCGCCATGTCCGGGGCCAAGGAGAACATGAACAGTTTGGCTGTTCGTGGCAACAACCTGGCCAACGCCAACACCATCGGCTTCAAGTCTGATTTTGAGCAGGCCAGAAGCATGCAGGCGTTTGGCGAGGGCTTGCCGTCACGGGTATTTGCCATGACGGAGCGGCCGGGCCAGAACCTGCAGCACGGCATGCTGATGACGACCGGGCGGGATCTGGACGTGGCCGTGGATGGCCCGGGCTGGATTGCGGTACAGGATCCCAAGGGGGGAGAGGCCTTTACCCGCATGGGTAACCTCCAGGTGAGTGCCACGGGCAATCTGCAGACCTCGACCGGGCTCAACGTCGTGGATGACGGTGGCCGCCCCATCGTGCTGCCGATGCCAATGGAAAAGATCGAAATCAACCGGGATGGCACCATCAGTGGCCGTCCCGAAGGGGCCGCCGCCAACCTGCCGGAGGATTTCCAGCGGATCAAGCTGGTCAACCCGGCCGCCGATGCGGTGGAGAAAGGGCAGGATGGCCTGTTTCGCCGCAAGGATGGCCAGAACGAGGCGGCCTCCGCCAATGTCGGCCTGATTGCCGGCTCCCTTGAGGGGAGCAACGTCAATGTGGTTGACGAGATGACCAACCTGATCCGGCTGCAACGTCAGTTCGAAACCCAGGTCAAAATCATGAAGACGGCCGAGGAAAATGACGAGGCCCAAACCCAGCTGCTGCGTATCAGCTAATCAAGGAGTTTTACATGAATCCTGCACTCTGGATCAGCAAGACCGGGTTGGATGCCCAGCAGACCAACATTTCGGTCACCTCGAACAACCTGGCGAACGCCAGCACCGTCGGCTTCAAGAAGTCGCGGGCCATCTTCGAGGATCTGCTCTATCAAAACATCAACCAGCCAGGTGGCCGCTCCTCGGCGGATACCGAACTCCCCTCCGGCCTGATGCTGGGGGCCGGTGCCAAGGTGGTGGCGACCCAGAAAAACCACAGCCAAGGCAACGTCCAGACCACCGATAACTCGCTGGACCTGATGATCAGCGGCCGCGGCTATTTCGAAATCCAGCTGCCGGATGGTAGCGCCGCCTATACCCGTAATGGTCAGTTCACCCTGAACGACGAGGGGACCATAGTGACCCCGGGCAACGGTTATCCCCTGCAGCCCGAAATCCAGATCCCGCAGGATGCCCAGAGCGTCACCGTGGGGGAGGATGGCCAGGTCTCGGTCCAGCTCAAGGGCGATGGTGCTTCCCAGGTGGTGGGCCAGATCAATATCTCGGATTTCGTCAACCCCACCGGCCTGCAGCCGATGGGGGAGAACATGTTTGTCGAGACCCAGTCCAGCGGCGCGGCCATTCAGGGTACCGCCGGGGCTGACGGGATCGGGGTGATCAAACAGGGCATGCTGGAGACCTCCAACGTCAACGTGACCGAGGAGCTGGTCAATCTCATCCAGGCACAGCGTGTCTACGAGATGAACTCCAAGGTGCTCTCCGCCGTCGATTCCATGACGTCCTTCCTGATCCAGCGAACCTAATTAGGAGGTCCAGAATGAAAGCCGTATGGATGTTGGGATTACTGGTGCTGGGGGGCTGTTCGTCCACGCCCTATACACCCAGACCGGATGACCCCGAGTTTTCTCCCGTCTACGGGGAGTCGGAGCCGGTATCGGTCAAACCCACCGGAGCCATTTTTCAACCGGATCAGGTCAATGGCATCTATTCGGACATCAAGGCGCACAAGGTGGGTGACATCATCACCATCGAACTTGCCGAATCGACCTCGGCGTCCAAGAAGGCCAACACCCAGAGTGGCAAGGACAACAAGTTCAACCTGGATACCGTCACCCTGGGTGGCGTGCCGGTGACGGCCAGCCCCTACGATCTCTCCGCCAACATTGGCCAGAACAGCGCCTTCAAGGGGCAGGCCAAGGCGGATCAGAGCAACAGTCTGCAAGGTAACATCTCGGTCAGCGTGGCCAAGGTGCTACCCAATGGCAACCTGCTGGTGCGGGGCGAGAAGTGGATCATGCTCAACAACGGCAACGAATATATCCGCATCACGGGTCTCATCCGTCCCGAGGATGTCTCCTCGGAGAACAGCGTCTCCTCCCAGAAGGTGGCGAATGCCCGCATCTATTACGGCGGCACCGGTGATCTGGCCAATAGCCAGGAGCAGGGATGGCTCACCAGCTTTTTCAATGGTCCCTGGTGGCCGCTCTAGGAGATGTTATGAAGTCACTGCGTCTTGTGGCCCTGCTCTGCTGCCTGTTGCCCCTGGGGGCGGCCCACGCCGCCCGCATCAAGGACATCAGCTCGGTGGAAGGGGTGCGTAGCAACCAGCTGATCGGCTATGGCCTGGTGGTGGGTCTGCCCGGTACCGGTGAGAAGAACAACGCCTTCACCGAGCAGACCTTCCGTACCATGCTGAACAACTTCGGCATCAAGGTACCGGACAACATCAAGCCCAAGATCAAGGACGTGGCGCCGGTGGCCATCCATGCCGATCTGCCCCCCTTCTCCAAGCCGGGGCAGACCATAGATGTGACCGTTTCCGCCATCGGCGAGGCCAAGAGCCTGCGTGGTGGCACCCTGCTGCAGAGCTTCCTCAAGGGGCTGGATGGCCGGGTTTATGCGGTCGCCCAGGGCAGCCTGGTGGTTGGCGGTCTGGGGGCCGAGGGGGCCGATGGTTCCAAGGTGGTGATCAACACCCCGACCGTGGGACGTATCGCCAATGGCGCCACCGTGGAGCGGGAGGTACCGAACTCCTTCAGCCAGGGGGATACCATCACCTTCAACCTCAATCGCCCGGACTTCACCACCGCCCGCCGTCTGGCGGACGTGGTCAACGATTTGGTCGGCCCCAATACGGCCCAGGCCCTCGATGCCACCTCGGTGCAGGTTTATGCGCCGCGGGATCCGGGCCAGCGCGTCTCCTATCTCGCCACCATCGAGAACCTGGAGGTGGATCCGGCCAACGAGGCGGCCAAGATCATCGTCAACTCCCGCACCGGTACCATCGTCATCGGCAGCGAGGTACGCCTCAAGCCGGCCGCTGTCAGCCATGGCGGCCTGACGGTCACCATCGCGGAAAACCAGCAGGTGTCCCAGCCCAATCCGCTCTCCGGCGGCCAGACGGCGGTCACCAACAACTCCACCATCAATGTGCAGCAGGCCGAGGGACGCATGTTCAAGCTGGATACCGGCGCGACCCTGGACGATCTGGTGCGGGCAGTGAATCAGGTCGGGGTGGCCCCCGGCGATTTGATGGCGATCCTCGAGGCGCTGCAGCAGGCGGGTGCCATCGAGGGCCAACTGGTCATATTGTAACAAGCGGCAAGGGGTTGCCGTGGGCGGCAATGAGGTATGAGAAATGGCAGAATTTGACAGCAACAGCGGCATGAATCTTGGGGTCGTACAGGATATCCAGAACCTGGATCGCCTGCGCCAGATGAGCCAGAGCGAGAGCAAGGAGGGGAAAGCAGAAGCGCTGCAAGCCGCCTCCCGTCAGTTCGAGTCCATCTTTACCCAGATGCTGTTCAAGGGGATGCGCCAGGCCAACCAGGTGCTGACCCAGGACAACCCCATGAGCAGCAGCTATACCCAGTTCTATGAGGGGATGCTCGACGAGCAACGGGTCGCCGACATGTCCAGCAAGGGGGGCCTGGGGCTGGCCAACATGGTGGCCAAACAGCTTTCGCCCGAGACCTTCACCCACAGCGATGGCCGCATCCTCAAGATGCCCCAGCGTACCGAGCGGGTCTACAAGCCCTATCAGCCGCCCACCGCTGCCGCCAACGATTTGATTGAAGCCTCAAAAGTTGGCAAAGATTTTGCTGAAAAGGAGATGGCGCAAGAGAAACGTGACCTTGCCGCGCCGCGCCGGACTCACCGCACCGTGCCCCCGATGGGGCCCAGACACAGCGCTGGCGCGACTGCGCAGGATGGCAGCCAGGGTTTTGACACTCCGCAGGAGTTCGTCAACCGCCTGATGCCGCTGGCCAAGAAGGCGGCGGACAAGCTGGGCCTGAGCCCGGCGGTGCTGGTGGCCCAGGCTGCCCTCGAGAGTGGCTGGGGCAAGCGGGTGATCCGGGATGGCGAAGGCCAGATAACCCACAACCTGTTTGGCATCAAGGCCGATCCGCGCTGGCAGGGGCCAAAAACCGTGGTCAGCACGCTGGAGTATGAACAGGGAGTGGCCTCGCGCCAGAAGGCGGCCTTCCGTTCTTACGAATCGTTTGAAGAGAGCTTCAACGACTACGTGGATTTCCTCACCTCGGGCACCCGCTACAAGGGGGCGCTGGCCAAGGTGGACAGTCCGGACCGCTACTTTGAAGCCTTGCAGCAGGCGGGATATGCCACGGATCCCCACTATGCCAGGAAACTGAAACAGGTATTGCGCAGCGATGCCATTGCCCAATACAACGAAAGGGAGCTGTAACGTATGGCAAGCGATCTGCTTGGAATTGGTACCTCGGGCGTGCTGGCACAGCAACGCCTGCTGCAGACCACCAGCAACAACATAGTCAACCTCAACAGCCAGGGCTATGTGCGCGAACGGACGCTGGTTTATACCAATTCCATCGGATTGGGCACGGGCGACATGGTGACCGAGCGGGTCATCAACAGTTACGCCCAGGGGGAAATGCGCCGTGACACCTCGGCCTATCACGCCTCCGCCACCCGCTTTGAACAGCTCTCCACCGTCGACGGCCTGCTCGGGGATACCAGCAACAGCGTCGGTACGGCCATTACCTCCTATTTCAAGGCGTTTCACACCGCCAACGAGTCCCCTGCCGAGATCGGCGGGCGCAAGACCACCATGACCGAACTCGGCAACCTGGTGAACCGCTTCCATACCCTCTCAGGTCAGTTCGACACCCAGATGGATACCATCAACAAGCGTATCGAGGACGAGACCAAGCAGGTCAACAGCCTGCTCAACAGCATCAATGACCTCAACCAGGCCATCCTGCGCACCCAGGGTTCCCCCGAAGAGAACCTGATGCTGTTCGATCAGCGGGACGAGGCCATTCGCAAGCTCTCCGAGAAGATGGACATCCGCACCGTGCCCCAGGCCAATGGCAGCATGCTGGTCAACCTCAGCACCGGCCATTCGCTGGTGCTCGACGGCGGCGTGGCCCAGTTCCAGACGGTGGCCGGCGATCCGGACTCCCGCTCCCTGGAGCTCAAGCTGACCATGGGCAAGAATGAGGCCGATATCGACCACACCATCTTTGGCGGCGCCCTGGGCGGTCTGTTTGCCGCCCGCGACGATCTGGAGCCGACCCAGCGTGAGTTGGGCCAGTTGGCCATTGCCATGGCCGATGCCATGAACCGCCAGAACCACCTCGGCATGGATCTGGACAACGAGATCGGCGGCGATATTTTCTCCCTGCCCAGCAGCAAGGGGTTGCCCTACAGCGACAACGCCGGTACTGCGGGGGCCACGGTCAACTTCGTGCCCGGCAAGGGGGGGGAAGTGACCACCTTCGATTACGAGATCCAGTTCAGCAGTGCGACCGGATACGAGGTTTTCTCCCTGGACAAGGACGGCAACCGTACCTCCATCACCACGGGCACAACACCGCCGACGACTTTCGAGATCCCGGGCCATGGTCTCTCGGTGGATCTCACCGGGGCGCCTGCCGCCGGTGACAAGCTGCTGCTGCAACCAACCAAACATGCCGCGGCCGGGGTGGAACAACTGATCACCCGGCCCGAAGATCTGGCCCTGGCGTCGCCCCTCAAGGGGGACAAGGACAGCAACAACTTTGGCAGTGCCGAGATCAAGCTGAACGGCATTTTCAACACCGGGGCCGGTTCGAGCTTTGGCGCCAACAGCCTGGATCCGGCCGCGCCCCAGGTCATCAAGATCGACAGTGCCGGCAACTACGAAGTCTACGCAAAAGACGGTACCACCCTGATCGGGGTAGCCCCTGCCTCCAGCAAGGGGCAGAACCTGATGGGGGCCATCGTCAACCCCTTCCCGGCGGGCACGCCTGTCTACAGCGATCCCAAGCAGACGCCGGGCTATGAGTTCAGCATCACTGGAACGGTCGAGCCCAAGGATACCTTCACCATCAGCTACAACGAGGATGGCTTTGCCGACAACAGTAACGGCCTGGCGCTGGCCGAGCTGCAAAACAAGGATTTGGTGCGCAAGAGCAGCAGCGGCAATACCAGCAACGACAAGATGACTTTCAACGAAGCCTATTCCGGCCTGGTGATGGGGGTGGGGAACAACACCAGCCAGGCGCGCACCCAGCTCAAGGCCAACGAGGCCAAGCTGATCCAGAGTTCCGGCATCTACGAAAGCGTGTCAGGGGTCAACCTGGAGGAGGAGGCGGCAAACCTGATCCGCTTCCAGCAATCCTATGCCGCCTCGGCCCAGGTGGTCAGCACGGCCAAGACCATCTTCGACACCCTGCTCTCTTCCGTGAGGTAAGTTCATGCGTATCACCACCAACATGATTTACAACCGCAGCCTCAGCTCACTGAACAACGCCAACGAGCGGATCGCCAACGCCTATGAGCAGTTGCAGACCGGCAACAAGTTCAAGACGGCGGGGGAGGATCCTTCCGGCATGAGCCAGAAGATGGCCCTCACCAAGGAGATCGATCTGTTCAAGCAGTACGGCATCAACGGCAGTCTGCTGGAGAACAGCCTGGGTCACGAGGAGACGGTGTTGAGCTCCATCAACACCGCCATGATGAGCGCCCAGACCCTGATCCAGAAGGCCAACAACTCGGCGGTCAGCTTCGATGACCGCAAGGCCATCGCCAGCGAGCTGGAAGGGCTGCAACAGCAGATCTTCGACCTGATGAACAGCAAGAACTCCCAGGGGGAGTACATCTTCGGGGGCAACCAGAGCAAGAACCAGCCCTTCATCAAGGATGCGAGCGGCAACTATGTGTTTCAGGGAGACACGGGTCAGCGCAACATCCAGGTCTCGCCCACCGTCGAGATCGCGGCCAACGACTCGGGCCAGGGGTTGTTCCAGATCGTGGCCACCCGCCGTACCGCCAGCGCCACTACCGGCAACCTCAAGGTGGAGATCGCCGATCAGGGCAACTTCGACAGCTTCTACCGCAATAACTACGACTCCTCCCTGGCCAGCAACAAGTACACCATCACCACCACGGCGGGTACCCCGGATACCTACGAGATCCTGGATGCTGGAGGCAACCCGGTGCAGTCTGGGGATTATGTGGCGGGTAACAAGATCCCCTTCAACGGGATGGAGCTGACCCTGGATCTGCCGGCCGGCGGCGCCGCCCAGGAGCTGGTGCTGGATCCGCCGCAAAACGACAATATCCTGAACGGCATGTCGAACTTCATCAACGACCTGCGCGATCCTTCCATCACCCCGGAGAACTTCCAGCTGTCGGTGGCCGATGCGAGCGTGCACATGAACAACGCCCGCTTCAACATGGATCGCGGGCTGGGGGATCTCGGCAGCCGGATGAACAGCCTGGAGCAGGTGATGAACTCCAACGAGGGGCTAAGTACCCTCAATACCGAGGCGCGGGCCAAGGTGTCGGAAGCGGATCTCTACGATGTGATCTCGACCCTGGCCAAGGAGGACGCCGCCCTGAGCGCCTCCCAGCTCTCGTTCAGTAAGATAAGCCGCTTGACCCTGTTCGACTACATCCGCTGATGCATGAACTAACAAAAGGCCCTTCGGGGCCTTTTGTTATCCCGCCTTACACCCAATCCGCCGACAATTGTAACAAGCTGTTGCGTATGGCTATTTTTGCCGCGCCCTGGGTTGACCCCTCTGGCCGATTGGCTGATCATGCCGCCCGCACAACAGGGGTTGTGCGTATTATTTGCAGCATCTCGTTAGGCGAGGCTCCTGTATAAACACAGGCCACTGATCTCACGACGTCCAGAGACGCCCAAGATCAGGACAGTTTTCATCGGATTAAGGTGTCAACCCAAGTGGCTTCCGGCATGCCGGATACGTTATGCAGTGCTAAAGCTGGTACGTGGGGATGATGACACGCCGAACGGCGTCATTTCCTGCCTATTACTCGTCCATCAAATTGCTGTTTTCTTGTCGTCACATCCGGCGCCCTGCCGGATGTGTTCAGGCTTGCCTGAAATCACATGAGGATATCTGTGATGAAGAAAACACACACCCTTCTCAATCGTCATCAACTGCTCGATCTGGCGGCCCTGCAGGGCTGGCTGGCGCACAATCTGGATCCGGTCCAGCGCGCCGATCAACTGCTGACCCTGAAGGCTGAAGAGCTCAACTGTGTCTTTGACACCCTGCCGGTCACGCAAGGGGGCGCCCTGCTGGGGTCGCTGCCGGCGGAGAGTGCCGGCAACCTGCTACTGAGGTTGCATGGCAGCATCGTCAGCGTGCTGCAGGAGGCTATCCCCCGCCGGGAGATGGTGACCATATTGCGCAAACTGGGTCGCAAGGATCGCCCCCGCCTGCTCGAGCGTTTTCCGGCGCAGGCCAGGGAGATGTACGAGGCCCTGCTGGATTGGCCCACCGAATCGGTAGGGGCCAACATGCGCCAGGAGTATCTGGCGGTGCGGGAAGCCGACTCTGCAGGCCGGGCCCGGCAACTGCTCCACGATGCCTGGGACAACGCCAGACTGTTTCGCCAAATCTACGTCGTCAACGGGGAGGGCAAACTCCTGGGGAGCATCTCCCTCAAGGCGCTGTTGATCGCCGACCCGCAGGCGAGCGTAGCGACCCTGATGGACAGGGAAGCTGTGCGGATCAATGCACGGGCGGATCAGGAGCTGGCGGCGCGCCTGCTGATCGACCGTGACCTCCAGGTATTGCCGGTGGAGGATAGAGGGCGCCTGGTGGGGATCTTTCACCTCGACGATGCCGCCGACATTCTGGAGCGCGAATCCACCGAGGATGCCGAGATGCAGGGGGGATCATCGCCCCTCGATACCTCCTATCTGCAGGCGACCCCCTGGCAGCTGTGGCGCAAGCGAGTAGGTTGGCTGCTGGTCCTGTTCGTGGCTGAAGCTTACACCGGCACGGTATTGCGGGCGTTTGAAGAGCAGTTGGAGGCGGTCATCGCCCTGGCTTTTTTCATTCCGCTACTCATCGGCACCGGCGGTAACAGTGGCACCCAGATCACCACCACGATCGTGCGCGCCATGGCAGTGGGGGAGGTGAGCCTGCGCAATTTGGGTTCGGTACTGAGAAAGGAGCTATCTACCGGCGTGCTGATTTCCCTGGCCATCGCGCTGGCCGCCTGGGTGCGGGCCTGGAGCCTGGGGGTTGGGCCCGAGATTGGACTGGTGGTGACCCTGACCATCATCGCCATCGTGCTGTGGAGCGCCACTGTCGCCTCGGTGATCCCCATGGTGCTGCGTCGCTTTAGGATCGATCCGGCCGTAGTGTCGGCGCCCTTCATCGCCACCCTGGTCGATGGCACCGGTCTCATCATCTACTTCGAAATTGCCAAGCTGTTGTTGCCGCAACTGCAGGTGGCGTAAGCAAGAAGCCCGTCAGCAATAAGGCAGCCAGTGGCTGCCTTATTGCTTTGCTGTGAGCGGTCGGTTTGTCAAGTGAGGTGAAACAGCAGGGGCCAGTCCTGTTCATTGCAGTAGCGCTGCTCTTTTTCCAAGTTTTGCATCAAGAGCCGGTTCTCCTCGCACCAGCTGGCGGGCAGGTTGACCACCAGTTGATCGCCGGCTGCCTGCACGTGCAGCTCGGGCAGCAGGTCATCCTGGCGCTTGTGATGGGCCGCCACGGCGAGGCGCAGGATGCGGATGCAGCGCAGCACCGTCTGCTCGTCGTGGTTGGGCAGGGCGGGCAGCTCGGCGAGTTTGAGCCCTTTGCGCTGGAAGCGCACCAGGGCCGCCAGCAGGGCCTGATCGTCCTGGTTGAAGCCGGGCAAGTCGGTGTGCTGCAGGATATAGGCGGAGTGGCGATGGATGCCGCTGTAGTTGATGGCAAGGCCAATCTCGTGCAGCCGCGCCGCCCAGCCGAGGATGGCGCGATAGGGCTCGGTCGGCATCTGCCAGGGCGCTTGCAAGGCATCGAACAGGGCCAAGACACTCTGCTCGACCCGGGCGGCCTGCCTCTTGTCCATCTTGTAATGCAGCCCGAGAGCCTGGGCGGTGCGCTCGCGAATGTCGTGGTGCTGCAGCCGCTCCTCGAATTCATAGAGCAAGCCTTCGCGCAGGGCGCCGTCGGAGTACTCCATCCGCTCGATGGGCAGGGAGGTAAAGAGCCCGAGCAGGATGGCCACCGCGGCGGCGAACACCTCCTGCCGCTCCTCTGACAGACCGGTCAGTTTGAGATTGTCCACCCGCTTGCGTTCAATCATCTCGGCCTTGAGTCGCTCCAGCCCCGCCAAGGTGATACCGCCGTCGGTCCAGCCTTCCCCCTGCAGCACGTCCCGCACGGTGCGGATCGACCCCGAGCTGCCGAGGCAGCTCTGCCAGCCGAGCTTGCGGTACTGGTTGATGATGGGGGCGAGTTGGTGCTGGGCCTCCAGCACGGCGCTGGTGAAGGCCTTCTCGGTGAGCTTGCCGCCGGCAAAGAAGCTCTGGGTAAAGCTGACGCAACCCATCTTGCGGCTGGTGAGCGCCTTGTGTTCGAACCCCTCGCCAACGATGAGCTCAGTGCTGCCGCCACCGATGTCCACCACCAGCACCTGACCCTCGATGTGCTGGGTATGGGCGACTCCCTGATAGATGAGGCGCGCCTCCTCCTGACCGCTGATGATCTCGATGGGGTGGTTGAGCACCTTGGCCGCCTCGCTAACAAATTCGCGGGCGTTGCTGGCGCGGCGCAGGGTATAGGTGCCGGCGATGCGGATATGCTCCGGCCTGATGTTGGTGAGCCGCTCGGCAAACAGCGCCAGGCAGGCGAGGCCGCGGGCCATCGCCTCCGGGCTCATCCGCTTTTGTTCATCCATCCCTTCCGCCAGCCTCACCCGCTCCTTGATGCGATCGACGATGCGAAAACGCCCCTCCGAGAGGTGGGCGATCACCATGTGAAAACTATTGGAGCCGAGATCCACGGCGGCATACAGACTATTGTCCATTGTTGGCCTCGATACGTTTGAGGTAGTCGTAAATCGCGACCTGGGAGCGGATCTTGCGGCGGTTGCCCCGCTTCACGTATTCGTTCTTCTGGTCGGCATCGATGACCCGCGCCTTGCAGGTGTCGCTCAGTTGCAGCTCGAGAATGTCGAGGATGCGCTGCTTGAGCCGCTCGTCATAGATGGGGGTGCCCACCTCGATCCGCCCGTCGATGTTGCGGCTCATCCAGTCGGCGCTGGAGATGTAGAGCTGGGGATTGCCCTTGTTGTGAAACACCATCACCCTCGGGTGTTCGAGGAAGCGGTCGATGATGCTGATGACCCGGATGTTGTCACTGAGGCCCGGCACACCCGGGCGCAGGGCGCACATGCCGCGGATGATCATCTGGATGGGCACCCCGGCCTGGCTCGCGGCATAGAGACGGTTGATGAGGTCTCTGTCCACCAGGTTGTTGATCTTGAGAGTGATGCCGCTGGGCTGGCCCGCCTTGGCGTTGGTGAGCTCGTTGTCGATCATCCGGTAGAGCTGGCGGCGGCTGTTGATGGGGGAGACCAGCAGGTGGTTGAACTTGTAGCGCCGATAGGGGTATTCGATGTACTCGAACACGCTCTCCACCTCGGCGGTGATGTCCGGGTGGCGGGTCAGCAGGGAGAAGTCGGTGTAGATCTTGGCGGTCTTCTCGTTGAAGTTGCCGGTGCCGATGTGGGCATAGCGCACCGCTTCGCCATTTTCGTGGCGAGTGATGAGGCAGAGCTTGGAGTGGATCTTGAGGCTCGGTACCCCGAACACTACCTTGACTCCGGCATTGGTCAGGATATTGGCCCAGTCGATGTTGGCCGCCTCATCGAAACGAGCGCGCAGCTCCACCACTACCGTCACCTTCTTGCCGTTGTTGGCGGCATCGATGAGGGAGTGGATGATCCGCGACTTCTTGGCGACCCGGTAGATATTGATGCGAATGGCACTGACCGCCGGATCGAACGCCGCCTGGCGCACCAGCTCGGTGAAGTGGTGGAACTTGTGGTACGGGTAGTAGAGCAGTATGTCCTGCCTGGTGATGGCGTCGAAGGCATTGACGAAACCGTCGAAGTCGCGGCACTCCAGGGCCGGCAGCTTGGGGTTTTCCAGATAGTCCCGCCCCACATTGGGGAAGCCGATGAAATCCTTGAAGTTGTGATAGCGCCCGCCGGGCATGATGGCGTCGTAGGAGCTGATCTGCAGCTTGAGCTTGAGGAAGCTTATCATGGCCGCCGGCATCTCCCGCTCGTAGACGAAGCGCACCGGCATGGCGGTGAGGCGCTGTTTCAAGCCATCACTCATCTTGTCCACCAGGCTGAGGTCGAGCTGGTCGGAGAGGTCATACTCGGCGTCGCGGGTCAGCTTGACCGCATAGGCGGCAATCTCGTCGTAATCGAAGAAGCCCTTGAAGATCTCGTCCAGACAGAAGCGGATGACGTTGTCCAGGATGATGATCTGCTTCTTGCGCCGGGTGCCCTCCGGCGGCAGCTGGAAGAAGCGGGGCAGATCGTCGGTGGGTACCTCCACCAGGGCGTACTGGATCACCTGGCCATTCTTCTTCATCTCGATGGCCAGATAGGTGTACTCATCCTTGAGGAACTTGACCGGGTTGACCTCCTTGTTGAGCAGGATCGGGATGATGTGGCGCAACACCTTCTCCCGGAAAAAGACCCGCAGCCATTTCTGGATGTTCTCGGAGAGCTGGTTCTCGTTGACCAGGAAGATGTTGTGGCGGGCCAGCGCGATCAGCAGCTCCTTGTAGGTGTTATCGAACGCCTCGCCAAGGGCCATCACCTTCTGCTGGATGGCCCGCAGCAACACCTTGGCTTCGTCATCGCCGCCGTGTACCTCGTTGATCAGGATGCGGCGCTTGACGTCAGATACCCGCACCTTGAAGAACTCGTCCTGATTGGACGAGAAGATCCCGAGGAAGCGGACCCGCTCGATGAGGGGCACCGTCTTGTCCATCGCCTCTTGCAACACCCGTTCATTGAATGAGAGCCAGCTCAGCTCTTTCTCTTCATACAGCTTGTCGGTGCTCATCTTGTGCCTCTGTGTCGATCCGTTTTAGGGGCTGGTATGGCGTGAATATATGACAGTTCAATGACAAAAATATTACTCGCCAAACCCCTCGTCGATATCGACCACCAGATCATCGGAGAGGGACTCCAGTGCGCCGATCAGGGTCTCCATTTCGAGCTCGTCTGGCAGGGCGACCAGCGCGTGGGCATAGAAGAGCGGGGCGCCGGAATGGGGTGCCGGTTCACAGCCGGTGGTGAGATCGGCCACGTTGATGTTGAGCTGGCGCAAGATGCTGGCCACCTCGTGGACAATACCGGGGCGATCGTTGCCGGTGACCGTCATCATCATCTGGTTGACTGGCTCTGCCGAGGGGGTTCCTTCGGCGAAGCTGATGGTGAGGCCTGGCAGCATGGCCAGCGCCTCGCACAGGCTGCGATAGTGCTCTTCGGGAACCGATACATGGAGGATGCCGGCAAACTGACCTGCTAATTCACTCATGGCACTGCCCAGCCAGTTGCCCTGCTCGCGGCTGATGACGGCCGCCAGGCTTTCGACGATCCCGGGTTTGTCTGCACCGATCACGGTGACCACCAATTGCTTTTGCATCCTGCTCTCCTTGGAATGGTTTTTGGTCCGGCCGGGATGTCGTCGCGAGTGCAACATCATCTCAACCGACCCTAGCATTGTGCCTGCTGTGGCAGGCCATATGAAGCCCCGTCCGCAGGCAAATGGACAAAAAGCGGGGCGTTTTGCATATCCGCCTCATTGCCGGCTGCCTTGTGCCACGACGGCTGTGGTAGAGTGAGCGCCCTGTCGTGTCGTGAACTGGATCGCGTTTTCATGAATATCCTCATCCTTTCGGGTTTGCTGTTGCTGGCGCTGCTTGTGCTGGCGATCGTCTGGCGTCGGGGCCGGCGCCCGCAGCGTCTGCCCTATGAGCTGCAGGAGACTCTGCTAAACCCCGCCGAGCGGGCCTTTCTCACCGTGTTGGAACAGGCGGCAGGGGAACAGGCCAGGGTCTTTGCCAAGGTGCCGGTGGCCGATGTGCTGGCGCCACAGGCCGCTCTTGGCAAGGGCAAATGGCAGCAGTACGCGGGCAAGATAGGGGGCAAGCATTTTGATTACCTGCTGTGCCATCCCGCCGATCTCTCTTTTGTCTGCGCCATAGAGCTCGATGACAGTGGCCCCCGCCACCAGAAGCGCAAGGTGCGTGACAGCTTCCTGAAGGCGGCCTGTGATGGCGCCGGTTTTCCCCTGCTGCAGATCCCCGCAGGCAGCCACTATCTGGTGGAAGATCTGCGCGAGCAGCTTCAGCCGCTGTTGACCAAGAGGCGTGAACCGCAGGCCGATGAGCTGCTGCCCGGGGAGCGGCGAGAACCAACCTTCAACCCGTTGTTGCTCGATGGGGTCGATGTGGAAGGCAAAGAGCACAAGCGGGCTGCCCCCCTGGCCGGGCTGTCGTCAACCGAACCCGAGTTGGCTGTCACCAGGACAACCGTCGTGTCCGAGCCAGCAGAAGAGGAGCTGGCCGCTCTGCTGTTCGACGATCCGGAGGATGATGAGGAGCAAGACGCCCCCCACTGTCCTCGCTGCGATGCCCCGCTGGTGGAGCGGGAAGCCAAAAAAGGCCCTCATGCCGGCCGGCTATTTCTCGCCTGCAGTCGTTTTCCCGAGTGCCGTTACGCAGCTCCTCACCATTCCCGTCACTGAGCTTGTCGGGAGTGCCGACACGGCCCGCCTGGCGGGCCGTTTTCCCCGTTTCTGCTTGCGCAAAAAAATCGTTGGCAAAATTTATCTTCTCCCCTCTTTGTGTCGATACACTTACCCTGACTACGACAATTTTTGACAATGTGTCGGATTTTTGGCACTTTGTGTGCCGCAAAGGAACCGTCAACGAGCGTTTTATAATCAAATAAAACAATAAGTTAGCTATGTAATCGCGAGAGGTGGATATGGTGGAGATGGGCGTGTTGATTGTTGATGCCGATGAAGCACGGCGTCAGCAATTGGAAACAGTGCTCTCGTTCATGGGGATCCCGTGGCAGGATGTGGCCGAAGGGGACCTCGACGTTGCCATCGAATCCGCCGGCCCGCTGCAGGGGGTATTGGTGGGTGAGCTGACGGAGCGCCCCTTGCCCGAGCTGCTGGCGGCCTTTCCCCGCACACCGTTTCTCTCCCTGATCGATGCCGATCTCGACAACAGCAATTTCATCGGTGTGGCGCAGGCCCCCATCACTTACGAATCCCTCACTCGCCATCTGCATTTCTGTCAGGCGTTTGTCTCCCTGCATCCTCGCCAGCAGACCCACGACAAGGGTCAGGCTCTGCTGCGCCTGCTGGTGGGCAAGGGCAAGGGGATCCAAGAGGTGCGCCGCCTCATCGGTCAGGTGGCCGAGACCGATGCCAACGTGCTGATCCTGGGGGAATCCGGGACCGGTAAAGAAGTGGTGGCGCGGGCCATCCACGAACTATCAACCCGCAGTGCTGGTCCCTTCGTGCCCATCAACTGTGGTGCCATTCCCGCCGAACTGCTTGAAAGTGAGCTGTTTGGCCACGAGAAAGGGGCCTTCACCGGTGCCATCGCCGCTCGCCGTGGTCGCTTCGAATTGGCTCAGGGGGGCACCCTGTTTCTTGACGAGATCGGCGACATGCCGATGCCGATGCAGGTCAAGCTGCTGCGGGTATTGCAGGAGCGGATGTTCGACAGGGTCGGCGGCGGCAAGCCCATCCAGGCGGATGTGCGTGTCATCGCCGCGACTCACCGGGATCTGGAGGCGATGATCCGCACCCAGGATTTTCGCGAGGATCTCTATTACCGCCTCAACGTCTTCCCCATCGAGACGCCGCCGCTGCGGGATCGCTGTGATGACATTCCCCTGTTGCTGCAGGAGCTGCTCAACCGCCATGCGGAGCAGCACCAGGGCGTCATTCGCCTGACCCAGCGCGCCATGGAGTCCCTGATGCAGTACCCCTGGCCCGGCAATGTGCGCGAGCTCTCCAACCTGCTGGAGCGGCTGCTCATCCTCTATCCGCACCAGATCGTCGATGTAGCGGATTTGCCGAGCCGTTACCGCCTGCTGCCCTGCGAGCCACGGGATGAGCGACTGACCGAGATGGACGAGCGCGATGCGCTGGCCGCCGTATTCCAGGATCCGCCGGAGCTGGACCTCGCCTTCAGCTCGGCCCGCTCCATGCAGTTGCCGGAGGAGGGGGTCAATCTCAAGGAGATGCTGGCCGACCTCGAGGTGGAGCTGATCCGCCAGGCGCTGGAGTCTCAGGAGGGGGTGGTGGCTCGCGCCGCCGACCTGCTCGGCATGCGTCGCACCACCCTGGTCGAGAAGATGAAAAAATACGGGATGAGCAAGGAGGGCTGAGGGTCAATGCCTTGACGCCTTTCTTTAATCCTTTGTTTTAATTGATTTAATTTAGTGGCATGAAAATTGAATGAGCTGACCAAATTGCCAGTTTGAGGTCAGCTTTATGACAATCTTGCAGCAGGACATGCCACTCCAGTCCCACGAAGTGAGCCAGCTCTACGCTATCTTCACGGCACTCCCCACCGGGGTGTTGCTGCTCGATGGCGCCGGGGTGATCACCCGGGCCAATCCGGCCGCGCTCTCCCTGCTGGGGGAGCCGCTGGAAGGGGAGCTCTGGCGTCAGGTCATTGCCCGCTGCTTCGAGCCCCGGGAAGATGACGGCCACGAGATCTCCCTGCGTGATGGTCGCCGGGTCCAGCTCTCGACCCAGCCCCTGCCGGATCAGCCCGGCCAGCTGGTGTTCATCAACGATCTCACCGAGACCCGCAAGCTGCAGGATCGCGTCAACCACATGAAGCGGTTGTCGGCCCTTGGCAACATGGCGGCCTCACTGGCCCACCAGATCCGCACGCCACTCTCTGCCGCCATGCTCTATGGCGCCAACCTGGCCAACCGTACCCTCAAGCCCGAATCCCGCAGCCAGTTTCAGCAAAAGCTGATGGACAGGCTCAAGGATCTGGAAAAGCAGATCAACGACATCCTGCTGTTTGCCCGCAACGGCGACAATCAGGTGGTCACCCCCATCTCGGTGCAGGGGTTGATGGCCGAGGTGCAGGCGGGGGCCGAGGCCTTCTGCCTGCAGCAAGGATGCGAGCTGCACATACAGGCGCCGGAGCCCGATCTCTGCCTGCTGGCCAACAGCAACGCGCTGTCGGGAGCCATCAACAACCTGATCGCCAACGCCCAGCAGGCGGGGGCCGATTCGCTCCTGGTGAGTGCGGTGCGCAGTGGCACCCGGGTGGAGATGCGCGTCATCGACAATGGCAAGGGGATCCCGAGTCATCAGCTCGGCCAGGTGTTCGAACCTTTCTTTACCACCCGCTCCCAGGGCACAGGCCTGGGGTTGGCGGTGGTGCAATCCGTCGTACGTGCCCACCAGGGGGAGGTCAGCGTGGCCTCCGTGCCTGGTGAAGGCACCTGTTTTACTCTGTCGTTCCCCCTGCATCAGCAGTCGGTGCAGCTTGGAGGTGTAGCATGACACAGGCCAGGATCCTGGTAGTGGAAGATGACAATGGCCTGCGCGAGGCGCTGGTGGATACCCTGCTGCTCGGTGGCTACGAGTGCCGCGAGGTGGACAGCGGCGAGCGGGCCCTGCTTGCCCTCTCGCGCCAGAACTTTGACATGGTGATCTCCGATATCCAGATGGGGGGCATGGATGGCCTGACCCTGCTGGCCACCATTCGCCAGCAATATCCGCAGTTGCCGGTGCTCCTGATGACCGCCTACGCCAACATCGACGGCGCGGTGCGCGCCATGCGCGAGGGGGCCATCGACTACCTGGCTAAGCCCTTTTCCCCCGAGGTGCTGCTCAATCAGGTCAGCCGTTACGTGCCGGCCCAGAAGGTGGAAAAACGCGCCGTGGTGTACGGGGATCCCAAGACCGCCGAGTTGTTCCAGCTGGCGACCCGGGTTGCCAGAAGCGAGGCGACCGTGATGGTGACCGGTCCGAGCGGCACCGGCAAGGAGGTGTTGGCCCGCTACATTCACGACAACTCCAGCCGCGCCGAGCAGCCCTTCATCGCCATCAACTGCGCCGCCATTCCGGAAAACATGCTGGAGGCGACCCTGTTCGGCTACGAGAAGGGGGCCTTCACCGGCGCGGTGCAGGGGTGCCCGGGCAAGTTCGAGCAGGCTCAGGGAGGGACTCTGCTTCTTGACGAGATCACCGAGATGGATCTTGGGCTGCAGGCCAAGCTGCTGCGGGTACTGCAGGAGAAAGAGGTGGAGCGGCTCGGCAGTCGCAAGATGATCCCCCTCGATGTGCGGGTCATCGCCACCAGCAACCGGGATCTGAAAAAAGCGGTGCAGGATGGCCTGTTCCGTGAAGACCTTTACTACCGGCTCAACGTCTTCCCGCTGCGCTGGTTGTCCCTGTGCGAGCGCCCCGGCGACATACTGCCGCTGGCGGAACACCTGCTGGCCCTGCATGCCAGCCAGCAGGGCTTGCCAACACCACAGCTGGAGGCCGACGCATGCGAGTGTCTGCTGGCTCACCCCTGGCCCGGCAATGTGCGCGAGCTCGACAACGTGGTGCAGCGTGCTCTCATCCTGAGCCCGGACGGCGTCATCGGCGAGGGGCATCTCATCCTGGAAGAGGTGGACGAGCAGGAGATGGGCGCCATGCCCGATCGCAGTTATGGCGGGGATCGCCTCGGCAGCGAGCTCAAACAGCAGGAGCACCAGATCATTCTCGACACCCTGCAGGACTGCAACGGCAGTCGCAAGGAGGTGGCCGACCGGCTCGGCATCAGCCCGCGTACCCTGCGCTACAAGCTGGCGCAGATGCGGGAGGCGGGGATCGACCTACCTGCCTGAATGTAGGGGCTGTCATGGTCTTGCCGGCCCGGCTCGATTATCATGGGGCCCTTGGCGCTTTGAGCCTGGGCCCTGTTTTTATTGGTAAAACAGGGGCTCGAGCCTTAATAAGGGACCCTTATGATCTCTCATCGAAAACTCGAAACCGTACTCAATCATCTGCTCGAACCGCACGCCATCAAGGACTACTGTCCCAATGGCCTGCAGGTGGAGGGGCGTGAGCGCATTCGCAAGGTGGTGACCGGCGTCACCGCCAGCCAGGCCCTGCTCGATGCGGCAGTGGCCGCCAACGCCGATGCCATCCTGGTCCATCACGGCTACTTCTGGAGCGGCGAACCGGCCCAGATCACCGGCATGAAACAGCGCCGCATCAAGACCCTGCTGACCCACGACATCAACCTGTTCGCCTACCATCTGCCGCTGGACGTGCATCCCGAGGTGGGCAACAACGCCCAGCTGGCCCAGTTGCTGGGCATCAAGGTGCGCCGCGGGCTGGAGCCCTGGAACAGCAAGAGCGTTGCCATGGTGGGCAAGCTGGAAGAGCCCATGAGCGGAGCCGATTTTGCCAGGCTCATCGCCGAGCGCCTTGGCCGGGAGCCACTCCATTGCGGTGACAGCGGCCCCGAGCTTATTCGCTCCGTGGCCTGGTGCACCGGCGGCGGCCAGAGCTACATCAATCTGGCGGCGGAGCAGGGCATTGATGCCTTCATCTCCGGTGAGGCGTCCGAGCAGACCATCCATACCGCCCGTGAAATGGGGATGCACTTCTACGCCGCCGGTCATCACGCCACCGAGCGTTACGGCGTCAAGGCGCTGGGGGAGTGGCTGGCCACGGTGCACGGGCTGGATGTGACCTTTATCGATATCGACAATCCGGTCTAGGTTCGATTAGCCGCGTCGCGGGGTAATCGGACCTGACTGCAGCAAGTGTGGTGGTCGATAGAAATGACAAGGGAGGCCGAAGCCTCCCTTGTGACATTGTGCATGCTGTGGTTAGTTGTTACTCGCAGGCATGTCCCGCCGGGCCGAGCTGTGCGCTATCCAGAAAGGCGGCGCCCTCCTGCATCCGCAACCTGCCCTGACAGAACCACTGCACCACCAGCGGGTAGATGCTGTGCTCCTGGGCCTGTACCCTTGCTGCCACTTCATCAGCTTCATCCCCCTCAAAGATGGGAACGCGGGCCTGCAGGATCACCGGGCCGCCATCGAGTTCTTCGGTGACGAAGTGGACGCTGGCGCCGTGTTCGTCGTCACCGGCGTCGATGGCGCGCTGGTGGGTGTGCAGCCCCTGATACTTGGGCAGCAGGGAGGGGTGGATGTTGACTATCCGCCCGGCAAAGTGCCGCACCAGGTCGGCACTCAGGATCCGCATAAAGCCGGCCAGCACCACCAGGTCGGGCTGATAGTCGTTCATCAGCGCCAGCAGGGCGGCGTCATACTCCTCCCGACTGGCAAACTGCTGCTGGGCGAGGATGCTGGTGGCCACACCGGCTTCCCTGGCGCGCACCAGGCCATATGCATCGGCCTTGTTGCTGATGACGCCAACCACTTCCCCGGCAATCTTGCCGTCGGCGCAACTGTCGAGGATCGCCTGCAGGTTGCTGCCGCTGCCGGAGATAAGGACCAGGATCCGCATCATTGGATGATGACCTGCTCCTCGCCATCGGCCGCCTTGGCGATATGGCCGATGTGCCAGGCGTTCTCGCCTTCGGCCTTGAGCAGGGTCAGCGCTTTTTCAAGCTGATCTGCCGGCAGGGCGATGATCATGCCGACGCCGCAGTTGAAGGTGCGATACATCTCGTGACGGGTCACGTTGCCGGCCTCTTGCAGCCAGCTGAACACCGCCGGCCACTGCCAGCTCTGCTCGTCGATCACCGCCTTGGTGTTGGCGGGCAGCACGCGCGGGATGTTTTCCCAGAAGCCGCCGCCGGTGATGTGGGACAGAGCGTGGATCTCGCACTCCTTGATGAGCTTGAGCACCGGTTTCACGTAGATACGGGTCGGCTCCAGCAGGGCATTGGCCAGGGTGGTGTCACCCAGCGGTTGATGCACGTCGGCCTGGGAGACCTCCAGGATTTTGCGAATGAGGGAGAAACCGTTGGAGTGGGGGCCGCTGGCGGCCAGGGCAATCAGGGCATCCCCTTCGCCGACCTTGCTGCCGTCGATGATCTCGCTCTTTTCCACTACACCGACGCAGAAACCGGCGATGTCGTAGTCATCACCCTCATACATGCCCGGCATCTCGGCGGTTTCGCCGCCCACCAGGGCGCAGCCGGACTGCTCGCAACCTTCACCGATGCCGGTGACCACGGCGGCGGCAGTGTCCACATCCAGCTTGCCGGTGGCATAGTAGTCGAGGAAGAAGAGGGGCTCGGCACCCTGCACGATGAGATCGTTGACGCACATGGCCACCAGATCGATGCCCACGGTGTCGTGTTTTTTCAGATCGATGGCCAGGCGCAGCTTGGTGCCCACCCCATCAGTGCCGGAGACCAGCACCGGCTCCTTGTAGCCCGCAGGGATTTGACACAAGGCCCCAAAGCCGCCAAGACCACCAAGGACTTCAGGACGACGAGTGCGTTTGGACACGCCCTTGATACGTTCAACCAGTGCATTGCCGGCATCGATATCCACGCCAGCATCCTTGTAGCTCAGTGAGGTTTTGTCTGTCACGAGTATTCCCCGTCATGTGAAGAAGTGGAGGGTAAAATTCGGGGCGTATTCTAGCAGTGCGGGGGAAAAACCAGAAAGGAAATCGTTTGCGCATTTTTGCGCGGAAAAACTCTACAAGCGGCGGCTTTTGTTGTATGATTCCGCGATTTTTTTGCGGCAGTTAGAGGAGATAATAATGAAAGTCGTTGAAGTCAAACATCCCCTGGTCAAACACAAGATCGGTCTGATGCGTGAAGGCGATATCAGCACCAAGCGTTTCCGTGAACTGGCCAAAGAAGTGGGCAGTTTGTTGACCTACGAAGCGACCTCTGACTTCGAAACGGAGAAGGTTACCATCGATGGCTGGAATGGGCCAGTAGAAGTTGACCAGATCAAGGGCAAGAAGGTCACCGTCGTGCCCATCCTGCGTGCCGGTCTGGGCATGATGGACGGCGTGCTGGAGCACATGCCGAGCGCTCGCGTCAGCGTGGTCGGCATCTACCGCGATGAAGAGACCCTGCAGCCGGTGCCTTACTTCGAGAAGATCGTCAGCAACATCGACGAGCGTCTGGCCCTGGTTATCGACCCCATGCTGGCCACCGGCGGCTCCATGATCGCCACCATCGACCTGCTGAAAAAGAAAGGCTGCCACTCCATCAAGGTGCTGGTGCTGGTTGCCGCCCCGGAAGGGATCAAGGCGCTGGAAGCCGCTCACCCGGACGTGGAGCTGTTCTGTGCCTCCATCGACAAGGGGCTGAACGAGAAGGGCTATATCGTCCCGGGCCTAGGCGATGCCGGTGACAAGATCTTCGGCACCAAGTAAGCCGATGCAATCAGCCGCCCCTGTTCGGGTGAGCGGCATTCCGAGCCGGCGTTCTGCCGGCTCTGTTGTTTCTGGCAGCCTTGCTGCATGGCGCGCCTTGCCGCTACCATAGCCACAGGCTCCCAGTTCGAGATGATATTCATGTTCAAACGCGCAATCACCGCTCTTTGTTGCGGTCTCTCCTTCATGGCCTCTGCCGCCCAGGTGACCGATCTCTATCAGGGCAAGGCGCCCACCAGCGGCGATATGACGGCGGCCCAGTCCCAGGCGTTGGGAGAAGTTCTGGTCAAGGTGACCGGCAAGCGGGACATCCTCAGCCAGCCAGCGGTAGCCAAGGCGTTGGCGGCTCCCGGCGACTATGTAAAGAGCTACGGCTATCAGGATCTGGATTCGGTCAAGTATCTGAAGGCCGAATTCAAGAGCGACAAGGTCAACCGGCTGGTGGCCGACAGCCAGTATGCCCTGCTGGGCCCGGTTCGCCCCCAGGTGGCGATCTGGCTGGTAGTGGATCAGGGGGAGCGCCGCCTGCTTGCGGATCAATCCGCCGATGGTTGGGCCAGGGCCCTGCGTGAACAGGCCCAGACACTGGGGCTGCCAGTCAGCATTCCGCTGATGGATCTGGACGACAACATGGCAGTCAGTGCGACCGATGTGTGGGGCCGTTTCGCCGATCCCATCCTCAAGGCGAGTCAGCGCTATGGCGCCGAGATGGTGGTGTTGGGCAAGCTGACGCCGGAAGGGGAGAAGTGGAACATCGACTGGGGTCTCTACGGACCCAAGGCCGGTGGTGAGGTGGCCGAGCTGACCCGGGGCAATGGTGCTGGCTCCCAGGCCGAGGTGGCACAGGGCTTTGCCGATACCCTGGCAGGCTGGTTGGTGAAAAACTATGGTGCTCGCATCTCGGGGCCGGCCTCCAGCCAGAGTCTGGTGGTGAGTGGGCTATCCGACGTGGACAGCATGATCGCCGTGCAGAAGATGCTGCAGGGGATGGCCAACGTGAGCAAGGTGGAGATTGGCAAACTGGAAGGGGACCAGGTCACCTTCAATTTCACCTTGCAGGGTGATCAGGCCGAGTTGGCCCGCATGCTTCAGCTCGAGAGCCGCCTGCATCGGGTTGACGATAATGGCAGCGCATTGCGTTACCAATGGTCGCAGCCCTGATTTTATAAGGCTTTTGTATACCGCCCGGCTTGTCCGGGCGGTTCTCTATCCGGCCCGGCGATGATACACTTGGTAGCAAATGTCACAGTCAAAGCCTAACGAGTGAAGCAACCGGCCCAACTGTCTTTAGCCGTACAACTACCGGACGATGAAACCTTCGTCAGTTTTTATCCCGGCAACAATGCTCATCTGATCACCGCCCTGAAAAATGCGGCTATTGGTCAGGGGGCTCCTTTCCTCTATTTCTGGGGAGCCAAGGGGTCGGGGCGATCCCACCTGCTCCATGCGACCTGTGCCGAGGTCAACGCCCGCGACGCAGCCGCAGCCTATCTCTCCCTCGATCAGTTTGAACAGCTGGATCCCAGCATGCTGGATGCCCTCGAGAGCCTGCCGCTGGTCTGTCTCGACAGCCTGGAAGCCATCGCCGGCAATGCCCTGTGGGAGCGCGCCCTGTTCGATTTTTACAATCGTTGGAAGGAGAAGGGCGAGGGAACCCTCATTGTGACCGGCTGCAGTGCGCCGCGCAAACTGGGGCTGCAACTACCGGATCTCGCCTCCCGCCTCGACTGGGGGGTGAGTTTCCATCTCGATGAGCTGGATGATGAAGGCAAGCTCAGTGCCCTGCAGCTGCGTGCCGAGCTGCGGGGCTTCAAACTGCCCATCGACGTGGGTCGTTTCCTGCTAAACCGCCTCTCCCGCGACATGCGCACCCTGCTTACTACCCTCAATCAGCTCGACAACGCCTCATTTCGCGCCAAGCGAAAGCTCACCATCCCCTTCGTCAAAGAGATCCTCGAGCTCTGATCCCCCTGTCACATCTGGCGACTCTCTTTGGTGTGAGCTGGCAAGCGGACAAAAAGAAACCCCGGCATCAGGCCGGGGTTTTTGATTGCTGCCGTCAGATGATCAGTGGAACTGATCCTCTTCGGTGGAGCCGGTCAACGCGGTGACCGAGGACTGGCCACCCTGGATAATTGGCTGAAAGGGTCACCTTGTCGGCTCCACTCTAGCCATCACCTTAGTGGAACTGGTCTTCTTCGGTGGAACCCGTTAAAGCGGTCACCGAGGATTGGCCACCCTGGATGACGGTGGTCACCTTGTCAAAGTAACCGGTACCCACTTCCTGCTGGTGCGCCACGAAGGTGTAGCCACGCTCGGCGGCGGCAAACTCGGGCTGTTGCACCATCTCGACATAGTGCTTCATCCCTTCGCCACGGGCGTACTGGTAGGCCAGCTCGTACATGTGGAACCACATGTTGTGGATGCCCGCCAGGGTGATGAACTGGTACTTGTAACCCATGTCGGACAGCTCCTGCTGGAAGCGGGCGATGGTGGCATCGTCCAGGTTCTTCTTCCAGTTGAAGCTCGGGGAGCAGTTGTAGGCCAGGATGCGATCCGGGAACTTGGCCTTGATCGCTTCGGCAAACTTGCGTGCCTCGTCCAGATCCGGCTTGGCGGTTTCACACCACACCATGTCGGCGTAGGGGGCGTAAGCCAGACCACGGGCAATCGCCTGATCGATGCCGGCACGTACCTTGTAGAAGCCTTCGGCGGTGCGCTCGCCGGTCAGGAAGTCGGCATCGTAAGGATCTGCATCCGTGGTCAGGAGATCCGCCGCGTTGGCGTCGGTACGGGCGATCACCAGGGTGGTGGTGCCACAGACGTCGGCTGCCAGACGAGCTGCCACCAGTTTCTGCACTGCTTCTTGGGTCGGGACCAGCACCTTGCCGCCCATGTGGCCGCATTTTTTCACGGAAGCCAGCTGATCTTCAAAGTGTACGCCGGCGGCACCTGCCTCGATCATTCCCTTCATCAGTTCGAAGGCGTTCAGCACGCCACCAAAACCGGCTTCGGCATCTGCCACTATGGGCAGGAAGTAGTCGATGAAGCCCTCATCCTGCGGCCCTACCTTGTTGGCCCACTGGATCTGGTCGGCACGGGCGAAGGAGTTGTTGATGCGCTCCACCACCGACGGCACCGAGTTGGCCGGATAGAGGGACTGATCCGGATACATGGTGGAGGAGAGGTTGTTGTCCGCTGCGACCTGCCAGCCGGAGAGGTAGATGGCCTCGATGCCGGCTTTGGCCTGCTGCACCGCCTGGCCGCCGGTCAGGGCGCCGAGGCAATTCACGTAACCTTTTTTGGCCTCGCCGTGGATCAGTTCCCACAGTTTGTCGGCGCCGCGTTGGGCCAGGGTGTGCTGCGGCTGCAAGCTGCCGCGCAGGTTCACCACGTCCTCGGCGCTGTAGCCGCGCTTGATCCCTTTCCAGCGGGGGTTTTGGGCCCAGTCTTTCTCGATAGCCTGGATCTGTTGCTCACGGGTCAGTGCCATATCAGTTCCCTCTTTCATTGATTTCACGTTTCCATTGACTTGTTATTGGCGAGCCCCCTCCGGGGCCCGTGATTCAGAGCCGCTCGTAACCGGGCAGCGTCAGAAAATCGATCAGGGTATCGGCGCAGGTGATCTGCTCCATCAGCTCGCTTGCCTCGGCAAAGCGACCAGCCTGCCAGCGGGCCTCACCCACTTCGCGTTTGACCACCTCCTGCTCTTCGGCCAGCATCTGGCGGAACAGATCCTTGGTCACCACCTGGCCGTTGGAGAGGCTCTTGCCGTGGCGGATCCATTGCCAGATGGAGGTGCGGGAGATCTCGGCGGTGGCGGCATCTTCCATCAGGCCGTAGATGGGTACGCAGCCGTTACCGTTGATCCAGGCCTCCAGATACTGCAGGGCAACCCGGATGTTGGTGCGCATGCCAGCTTCGGTGCGCTCGCCCTCGCAGGGGGCCAGCAGGTCGGCGGCAGTAATGGGGGCATCCTCTTCACGCAGCACGCCGATCTGGTTCTGTGCACCGGCCGGGATGGCGGCGTTGAACACCGCCATAGCGGTGTCGGCCAGCCCCGGGTGGGCGACCCAGGTGCCGTCGTGGCCGTTATCGGCTTCACGCTGCTTGTCGGCATGCACCTTGGCAAAGACTTGTTCGTTGACCGCCGGATCCTTGGCCGGAATAAAGGCCGCCATGCCGCCCATGGCGAGAGCGCCGCGCTTGTGACAGGTCTTGATCAGCAGACGCGAGTAGGCGGAGAGGAACGGCTTGTCCATGGTCACTACCTGGCGATCCGGCAGGACGCGATCCGGGTGATTCTTCAGGGTCTTGATGTAGCTGAAGATGTAGTCCCAGCGGCCGCAGTTGAGGGCGACGATGTGATCCTTCATCTGATAGAGCAGTTCGTCCATCTCGAACACCGCCGGCAGGGTCTCGATCAGCACGGTGGCCTTGATGGTGCCGCGGGGCAGGCCGAACTTGTCTTCGGTCCAGGCGAACACCTCGCTCCACCAGCGCCCTTCGAGGTGGCTCTGCAGCTTGGGCACGTAGAAATAGGGGCCGGAGCCTTTAGCCAGCAGCGCCTGATAGTTGTGCAGGAAATAGAGGGCGAAGTCGAACAGGCCACCAGGGATGGGAGCTCCATCGAAGGTGACATGTTTTTCCGACAGGTGCAGACCGCGCACCCGGCAGATGAGCACGGCCGGATCGGCATTGAGGGTATAGGCCTTGCCCTCGGGGCTGGTATAGGCAATGGTGCCGTTCACCGCATCGCGCAGGTTGATTTGACCCTCGATCACCTTGTTCCAAGCCGGCGCCAGGGAGTCTTCGAAGTCAGCCATGAAGACCTTGACGTTGGCGTTGAGGGCGTTGATCACCATCTTGCGCTCGACCGGGCCGGTGATCTCCACGCGGCGATCCTGCAGGTCGGCAGGGATACCACGAATGGTCCAGTTACCCTCGCGGATGTGGGCTGTCTCCGGCAGGAAGTCCGGCAGCTCACCGCCATCGATGCGAGCCTGACGGGCCACACGTTGTTTCAGCAATTCGTCCCGCTGGGGGGCAAAACGTTCCACCAGTTCGGATACCAGGGCCACTGCGTCCGGCGTCAGGATTTGCGCGTAATCGGGAAGCATGGCGCCCTGGATGCGAAGGCGTGCGCTGCAGTGGGTCTGGGCTGGTGCCGACATAAGATTCACTCCTTTGAGAATTACATTTTGAACTTATTAACTACGACTAAAGTCGATCCCTGTTCCTGTAATCTTCCCGTAACAACGGGATAACACGTTTCATACGGTGCGAAATATTGCCGATTCCGTCAACAACTTTTTTTAAACGCCCGTTTTTGGGTGATGATTAACTTTATGTTTTTTAATGATTTATGTGGTTGGTGTAAAAGCTCTACGCAGATGGTTATGCTTCTGCTTTTCATCGCGGGGTGATGGGTAATTCGGTCTGGTGAAAACAGGCATGCCATGTAATTTATTACGTAATAAAATTACAAATGCAAAAACAAATCCCGACCTTACTCCAAGCTTTTGAAAAACAGTTGTATTAATTTAGTTTGAAAGCCTCTATGCAGCCTCAGGCCTTTCTGGCTATTGCCAATGAACGTCTGTTTTAAACCAAATGACCATTAATGGGTATGAATGGCGCAGGTTGCCATCCTGGTGGAAAGTGAAGGGCAATAACGTAGGTTTGTATCAGGTGATGAGGAAAATGTCAGGAGAGCAGGGGGGTGACATATTGGTGGATAATCCTGCGATTGTCTGCCGATGCAGTGATTTGTCGTTTTTTGTGTGCACGCTCTCAAATCGGGGAAAAAAAGGCCATAAAGGCCTGTCGTGAAGTGCATGGCGATGTCCCCGGAAGGGATTAGTACTCCTCTTCCGGCTCTGCCAGATCGATCACGTCCAGTTGAATGACCTGCACATCTTCATGTGCAGCGGGGCAGGTGGTGTCTTGGGGGACGGTAAAAAGCGCGATGGTGGGGCTGGTCTCTGTGGTCTGTTTCATGCTTGGTCCTTGGTTGAACGCAAGCCGGTGTGTGATCCCTTCACCGATTTTCCACCTCCTTGTCTCGCTACCGGCGGAAAGTCGCGCATATTAATGAGTTCACATGAAAGATTCAAGCGGTTCTGTATATTTTTTGTTCCTGCGAAGTCGGGATGGCAGTCGATAGAAAATGCGGACAAAAAAATAGCCCAGTCGTTTGACTGGGCTATTTCGGGGAATGATGGTCGGCGTGAGAGGATTTGAACCTCCGACCCCTGACACCCCATGACAGTGCGCTACCTGGCTGCGCTACACGCCGACAAGGTCAGTCTGAGCTGACGGGGAGGAAGTCTAATGTTCTGGCGCTATGGGTGCAACTCCTTTTTTATCATAGAGATGCCGACTGCTTCTTTCTTGTGCAACCAAGATGCAACTTGGGCCTTGCGGCCGGATTTGGCATAATCGCCGCCCCGTCATGGGCGTCTACTTTGAAAGGTATCGCGAGCCGGGGCAGAGATATAGCTATCAATCAAGAGAGGCATGGGTGGAATCATCAGCAATCGCCGCAGTGCAAACACAGGCAGAGCTGGCACAGGCAGAGCAGGACGAACACTGGATGCGTCATGCCATGGCATTGGCGGTCAGAGCCGAAGGGATCGGCGAGATCCCGGTCGGGGCCGTGCTGGTGCTGGGTAATGAGGTGGTCGGGGAGGGCTGGAACCGCTCCATCAGCGAGCACGATGCCTGCGCTCATGCCGAAGTGATGGCCATCCGCGCCGCCGGACAGCGTCTTGAGAACTACCGCCTGCTGGATACCACCCTCTATGTGACCCTGGAGCCTTGCTGCATGTGCGCCGGCGCCCTCATTCATAGCCGGGTCAAGCGGGTGGTGTACGGAGCGCGGGATCTGAAGACGGGAGCGGCTGGCTCTGTGTTCGAGATCCTGCAGGACCCGCGTCATAACCACAGGGTGGAATTGGCGGGGGGGGTGCTGGCAGAGGCCTGCTCGGCCCAACTGTCAGCCTTTTTCAAGCGCCGCCGCGCCGAGAAGAAAGCCGCCAAGCAGGCATTGCAACAATCCGCCGGCTCATCCAGCTGACCCGCAGAGGGAGGTTGCCTCCAGCCTCCCACGCGACGCTTGTCAATTATGCCTTTTCAAACAGCCTGTTAGCCTTGCCAACGTGGGCAAAATCTTACCCATCTTCGATGCTGTAAAATCCCCTCATACTGCCGCTGCAAAAGCGGTTTCCATGTAACAAAACTGTCATGCAACCGCCATATAATGCCGGCAAGCCTAGCTCACATTGAGGTCTTGCATGTCATCGGAATCGATAAACTTAGGTATGGCGGGCAGCAGAAAGCGCCGTATCAAGGATAAGTTGGCCAAATACGGGGTCACCACGGGGGGAGCCCTGGTACTGGTGGCCCTGCTGCTTATTTTCTTCTATCTGCTCTACGTGGTGAAGCCCATCTTCAATGGCGCTTCCATGGAGCCGACCGCCTCATTTTCGCTGCCCGTAGAGGGCAAGACCGCCTGGCTCGGCGTCGAAGAGCAGAACGAGATAGGTTACCGCTTCAGCGACAAGGGGCAGGTCGACTTCTTCGCCCTCCAGGCTGAAGGAGAGGTCAAGGTTGGCCAGATACTGGGCCAGGATCGGGTCGCTGGAGAGGTCACGACCGTGGCCGCACCGGCGCCGGGCCAGAAGTTCATCGCCTATGGCTTTGCCGATGGTAAGGCCCAGGTGGTGCAGCCCTACTTCAAGGTCTCCTATCCCAAGGACGTGCGCGTCATCGAGCCCAGCCTGCAATATCCGTTTGGCAAGGAACCCATGGTGATCGATCCCGAGGGCAAAGCGCTCTCGCGCATGGTGTTCGAGGCCACCAAGGACAAGATGGCAGCTGCCGCCGTGACAGAAGATGGCCGCGGCGTGCTGATGGTGATGAGCGGGGAGGAGAACTTCCTCTCCGGCGAGGTGGAGTGGACCACCCAGAACTACAGCATTCCCTCCCTGCCGCGCCATGTGGATCAGATGTTGCTGACTCCCAACCTGCGCATCCTGTTCGTGCGCGAGGGCAACCGTCTCTCCGTCTATGACATCCACAACCTGAGCGAGATCTCCCTGCGTGATGTCATGGAGGTCAATGCCCCCAATGCCAATGTGACCCGAATTGATCTGCTCTCCGGCGCATCTTCCCTGCTGGTGGGCAACGACAACGGCGTCATCTCCCAGTGGTTCGAAGTGGCCAAAGATGGCAAACGTGAATTCACCCAGATCCGTGATTTCAAGAGTGACGGCGCCGTCGACCTGCTGACGCCGGAACATTTTCGCAAGGGCTTCATCAGTGCCGACAAGAAGGGCGACATCAATTTCTTCCACGCTACCGGTGAGAGCAAGCTGTTGAGCGAGAAGGTGGAAGGGGGCGAGCTCTCTGCCCTGGCCATTTCGCCGCGTCACAATCTGTTGCTGATGCAGCAGGGCGAGACTCTCAAGCTGTTTGCCGTCGAGAACGATCACCCCGAGGTAACCTGGTCCGCCCTGTGGCAACAGGTGTGGTATGAAGGCTACCCCGAGCCGCAGTATGTGTGGCAGTCCACCTCCGCCAGCAACGACTTCGAAGCCAAGCTGAGCCTGGTGCCGCTGGTGTTCGGTACCCTCAAGGCCTCCTTCTATGCCATGGTGTTTGCGGTGCCGCTCGGCGTTGCCGGCGCCATCTACACCGCCTACTTCATGTCGGCGGGGCTGCGCAAATACGTCAAGCCGACGGTCGAGATCATGGCGGCGCTGCCGACCGTTATCCTGGGCTTCCTGGCGGGTCTCTGGCTAGCGCCCATCATAGAAGGGGCCCTGCCCGGCGTGGTACTGCTGCTCATCCTGCTACCTATGGGGATGCTGCTCACCGCGCTGGTATGGAACTATCTGCCGGAGCGCGGCAAGTCCTGGTTGCCGGAGGGGTGGCACGCCATCCTGCTGATCCCTGTGCTGCTTTTCATCGGCTGGGGGGCCTTCGCGGTGAGCCCGCTCATCGAGAACGCCTTCATGCACGGCGATTCCCGGATCTGGCTGACCCATGACATGGGTATCAAGTTTGATCAGCGCAACTCCCTGGTGGTCGGTATTGCCATGGGTTTTGCGGTTATCCCCACCATCTTCTCCATCGCCGAAGACGCCGTCTTCTCGGTGCCCAAGCACCTGACCCAGGGCTCCCTGGCCCTCGGTGCCACGCCGTGGCAGACCCTGAGTCGAGTGGTGATCCTCACCGCGAGCCCGGGCATCTTCTCGGCGGTGATGATGGGCCTTGGCCGCGCCGTGGGCGAGACCATGATAGTGCTGATGGCTACCGGCAATACCCCCATCATGGACTTCTCCATGTTCCAGGGGCTGCGTACCCTGGCCGCCAACATCGCGGTGGAGATGCCGGAGTCGGAAGTGGGCAGCTCCCACTATCGGGTGCTGTTCCTCGCGGCCTTCGTCCTGTTCGTGTTCACCTTCTTGTTCAACACCCTGGCCGAGTTCATCCGTCAGCGGTTGCGTGAAAAATACAGCTCTCTGTAAGGACCAAGGAATGACAATGGGTAAGTGGTTTAAATCAGGGGCCCCCTGGATCTGGATGACCGGCGGTGCCGTCAGCCTGAGTCTGGTCGCGGTACTGGGTCTGTTGCTGCTCATCGGCTGGCGCGGTCTGGTCTACTTCTGGCCTCACCCCATCTATGAGTGGCAGCTGATCGATGCCAATGGCAACAAGAGCGTGCTGATCGGCGAGATCAACGATCGCGAGCTGGTGCCGGTGGAGCGGCTGCGGGCCGCCGGCCTGCCGCTGGAAGGAGAAGAGCGCGAGCTGCTGACCCGCTATCTGGTCAAGACCGGCAACCGCGAGTTCGTCGACCTCGATTTTCGCTGGGTGCTGGAGACCGACATCAAGTCCCAGACCCAACCTGCCGAGCTCGCCATGGTGGAGCGCGCCACCAACGGCAACTTTTACGGCTACATCGTCGGGGTGAAGGAGGATGGCCGCGAGCTGACTGCGGATCTGCACCCGGCCCTGCAGCGCGTGCTGGCACGTGCCAACGGGCTTTCTGAACAGGCCAATGACCTGCAAAAAGGGGACATCGGCAGCATCAACTATCAGCTGGAGCGGCTGCGCCTCAAAGAGCGCAAGGCCGAGCTGGATGATCAGCTGACCGACGAGCTCAAGGCCCAGCTGGCGAGCGAGCGCCAGGCGCTGAACGATCGCTATCAGGTACTGGAGAAGGAGCTATTCTCCCTGCGTGCCCAGGCGGACAGAGACAGCATCACGGTCAAGGACATGCGTGGCGAGCTGGTGACCATGCCCATGTCCAAGGTGCTGGACGTGGTGTGGCCCAACGACATGAGTCTGCTCGCCAAGACCGGTTACTGGTTCCATCAAATCGGCAAGTTCATCTCCGACGATCCCCGTGAGGCGAACACCGAGGGCGGCGTCTTCCCGGCCATCTTCGGCACCGTCTTCATGGTGTTCCTGATGGCGATCATCGTGACCCCGCTCGGCGTGGTGGCGGCGGTCTACCTGCATGAGTACGCGGGCAAGAACAGTCTGACCAAGATCATCCGCATCGCGGTGATCAACCTGGCGGGCGTGCCTTCCATCGTTTACGGCGTGTTTGGTCTGGGCTTCTTCGTCTACACCCTGGGCGGCTCCATCGATGCGCTCTTCTATCCGGAAGCGCTGCCGAGCCCGACCTTCGGCTCTCCCGGCGTCATCTGGTCGGCACTGACCCTGGCCATCCTGACCCTGCCGGTGGTGATCGTCTCCACTGAAGAGGGGCTGGCCCGGATCCCGAGCACCATTCGCCAGGGTTCCCTGGCGCTGGGGGCCACCCAGGCCGAGACTCTGTGGCGCATCGTGCTGCCGATGGCGAGCCCGGCCATCATGACCGGCCTCATCCTGGCGATTGCCCGTGCGGCCGGTGAAGTGGCCCCCCTGATGCTGGTGGGGGTGGTGAAACTGGCGCCGACCCTGCCGATGGATGGCAACTTCCCGTACCTGCACGTGGAGCGCAAGTTCATGCACCTGGGCTTCCACATCTACGACGTCGGCTTCCAGAGTCCCAACGTCGAGGCGGCGCGACCGCTGGTGTATGCCACCTCGTTCCTGCTGGTGACGGTGATCGTCGGCCTCAACCTGACGGCCATCGGTATTCGCAACCACTTGCGGGAGAAGTTCCGTTCTTTGGAGCATTGATGATGAACCTGACGGACATCACAGGCATTCGCAACCACCTGCGTGAGAAATTCCGGTCGCTGGAACATTAATCCGGCCACCCAGAACAGACCAGGCGGCCGATGGCACTCTGACAAAAGAGGCCATGGCCGCCACCCGAGGATCCCGGTCGCTGGCACAATGGATGCCAGCCACCCCAGAGCGTTTTTGAGGTAACAGATGATCAACGTAACGACACCGTCGAGCCAGCACACCACGCTGGATCTGCTCAACCTGAGCCCGGCCCAGACAGCGCTGGAAGTGAAGGATCTCAACCTGTACTACGGCAGCAAGCAGGCGCTGTTCAACGTCAACATGAAGATCCCCAAAGGCCAGGTCACCGCCTTCATCGGCCCGTCCGGCTGTGGCAAGTCCACCCTGCTGCGCTGCATCAACCGGATGAACGATCTGGTCGAAAGTTGCCGCATCGATGGCGAGATCCTGCTGCACGGCCACAACATTTACGACAAGAATGTCGATGTCTCCGCCCTGCGCCGTCAGGTAGGCATGGTGTTCCAGCGTCCGAACCCCTTCCCCAAGTCCATCTACGAAAACGTGGTCTACGGCCTGCGCCTGCAGGGCATCAACGATCGGCGTACCCTGGATGACGCGGCCGAGCGTTCCCTGCGCGGCGCGGCCCTGTGGGAGGAGGTGAAGGATCGTCTGCATGACAACGCGTTCGGCCTCTCCGGTGGTCAGCAGCAGCGTCTGGTGATTGCCCGGGCCATCGCGATTGAGCCGGAAGTACTGCTGCTCGATGAACCCACCTCGGCGCTCGACCCCATCTCCACCCTCACCATCGAGGAGCTGATCAACGAGCTCAAGAGCCAGTTCACCGTGGTGATCGTCACCCACAACATGCAGCAGGCGGCGCGGGTGTCGGATCAGACCGCCTTTATGTACATGGGCGAGCTCATCGAGTACTCGGACACCAACACCATCTTCACCACCCCGGCCAAGAAGAAGACCGAAGACTACATCACCGGCCGTTACGGCTAAGGCCTGACCGGTGCCATGAGGATGAGCAAGATGAGCATTAACAAACAGATTACCGGTCAGTTCAACGGCTAGGGCATAATCGGAGCAACAAGGATTATTTGTATGGACAATATGAACCTCAACAAACATATCTCCGGTCAGTTCAATGCCGAGCTGGAGGGAGTGCGCAACCAGGTGCTGGTGATGGGCGGCATGGTGGAGCAGCAGCTCACCGACGCCATCGCGGCCATCCACGATCAGGATCTGGAAGCGGCGCGCAAGATCGTCGCCAACGACCACAAGGTGAACGCGATGGAAGTGGCCATCGACGAGGAGTGCACCCGCATCATCGCCAAGCGTCAGCCCACCGCCTCCGACCTGCGTCTGGTGATGGCCATCATCAAGACCATCACGGATCTGGAGCGTATTGGCGATGTGGCGGACAAGATCGCCCGCATGCTGACCGACAACGCCAACAAGCCCCAGCCGCCGCTGGTGTCGCTTGAAAATATGGGCCGTCGTACCATCAAGATGTTGCACGACGTGCTCGACGCCTTCGCCCGCATGGATCTGGATGCGGCGCTGGCGGTTTACAAGGAAGATGACAAGGTGGATCGGGAGTACGAGTCCATCATTCGTGAACTGATGACCTACATGATGGAAGATCCCCGCACCATTCCCCAGGTGCTGAACGTGCTGTGGGCGGCGCGGGCCATCGAGCGGGTGGGCGATCGCTGCCAGCACATCTGCGAATACATCGTCTATTACGTCAAGGGCAAGGACGTGCGTCACACCAAGACGGACGATCTGGGCACTCTTTTGGGGAAAAGCTGACCCGATATGAATAAAAAGGCGCGAAAGCGCCTTTTTTTATTGCATCGAAGGACAGAGTAAGATAAAGCGCATCGCTGGTCGTTTTCTGATAGAATAGCCCCCTTGTGAGTCCCGGATGGACTCACGGTCCGGCCTCCCGGGCCCAGTTTGCCGTCTTGTGCTAAGGCGGCTGTTGCAATAGGTTAATCATGAGTTTTGCCGATAGTTTGTTCTTTCTGATGCTGCTGGTCGCCGGCAGCGTGTTCTTCTCCCTTTCAGAGATCTCTCTCGCCGCGTCCCGCAAGATCAAGTTGCAGGTGATGGCGGACGAAGGCAATCGCCAGGCCGAAAAGGTGCTGGCACTGCAGGCCCAGCCGGGCAACTTTTTCACCGTGGTGCAGATTGGTCTCAATACCGTCGCCATTCTGGGCGGTATTTTGGGGGAATCCTCACTCAACCCCGCCATCAAGGAGATCGTCTCCGGCTTCTATCAGGGCCCCTGGCTTGGCGAGATCAGCTCGGGCATCTCCTTCGTGTTCGTCACCGGCATGTTCATCCTGCTGGCCGACCTGATGCCCAAGCGTTTGGCCATGACCATGCCCGAGCGGATCGCCGTGGTGGTGGTGCGCCCCATGATGTTCTTCGTCGCCGTGCTGTTGCCACTGGTATGGGTGTTCAACGGGCTGGCCAATACCCTGTTCCGCATGCTGCGCATCTCGACGGTGCGCCGTGACGAGATCACCTCTGACGACATCTATGCGGTGATGGATGCAGGCGCCGAGGCCGGCGTCATCCAGCGCGAGGAGCACCAGCTCATCGAGAACGTGTTTGAGCTGCAGTCCCTGTGCGTGACCTCCGCCATGACCGCGCGCGAGAGCCTTATCTACTTCACCCTGCAAGAGGGGGAGGAGAGCATCAAGGCCAAGATCGCCGAGCATCCCCACAACAAGTTCCTGGTGTGTGACCACAACCTCGACAGCGTCAAGGGCTTCGTCGATTCCAAGGAGCTGCTGATCCGCGTCATCGGTGGCCAGAACATCGATCTCAACAGCGGCTCCCTGGTGCAGAGTGTCATCATTCTGCCCGACACCCTGAACCTCTACGAGGCGATGGAGTACTTCAAGAACCATCGTGGTGACTTCGCCGTGGTGATGAACGAGTATGCCCTGGTGGTGGGGATCGTCACCATGAACGATCTGATGAGCACCGTCATGGGTGAGTGGGCGACCCACGTGGTGGAGGAGCAGATCGTCCAGCGCGACGAGAACTCCTGGCTGGTGGACGGGGTCACCCCCATCTCCGACGTGATGCGCGCCTTCGATATCGAAGAGTTTCCGGAAAACCAGAACTACGAGACCATCGCCGGTTTCATCATGTACATGCTGCGCAAGATCCCCAAACGGACCGACTCGGTCAAATATGCCGGTTACAAGTTCGAAGTGGTGGACATCGACAGCTACAAGATTGACCAGCTGCTGGTCACCCGGCTGGATCCAGTGGCGGCAGCCGAGAAGCCCGCACAGGAATCGTAAAAGGATCGACACAAGGAGTTATGAAGATGCAGTCTCATTCCCGTGCGCTGGCCTGTGTGGCGCTCGCCCTGACACTGGGTGCCTGTAGCCAGAGCGCGCCGCAAAAGGCAGCTGTAGCCACCAGGCCCGCCGCCTCCAAGGCTGCCGTGGTGGTGCCGCAGCCGGATCCCGATGCCGTGGTGCAAAGCGCCATGGCCGAGCCGAGCCCCATCTTTGATGAGGAGTATCACGGCCCGGATCAGGGCTCTCTGGAGTCGGTGACCGCCCTGTTTGCCCGCGGCTATATCGAGTCGGCCATGCGCGAGACCATGCTGGCGGCGGTGCACAACGACTACCCGCTGCTTGGCATGCGGGACGTGCGTCTGACCGATCCGGTTTCCAAGTTCCTCACCTCGGCCCAGGCCCGCACCACGGCCCACGACTACCTCTACGCCGGGGTGCAGCGTCGCCTGGGTCGCCCTCTCAGTCCTGCCCAGTGGGAGCAGATCTGGCAAGGGTTGCCCCAGCAGGGAAGGGTCTCCGACTGGGTCAAGCAGACCAAGCGGATACTGGCAGGGCGTTGAGTCGTCCGAACGTCATGTTGCAACAAGGCCACCTTAGGGTGGCCTTGTTTTTTGTCGTCAACGGTCGGAAGAGGCCGGCCCCGCCGGCTTGCCAAACAGCACCTTGAGTCTGACGCGCCAGGGCAGGACACGGGCGTCCCGCAGCATGTCGCGCCACTCGTGAAAGGTGAGGGTGAGCGGGTTGAAACTGTGGATGGGCTTGGTGATGCCAAAGCGACACGGCTCGGCGGGGTCTTCCTCGACGAAGGTGCCAAACAGCCTGTCCCAGATGATGAGCACACCGGCGAAGTTGCGGTCTATGTATTTGGCGTTGCTGGCGTGGTGCACCCTGTGGTGGGAGGGCGTATTGAAGACCCACTCAAGGCGGCCGAGTTTGCCCACCACCTGGGTGTGGACGAAGAACTGAAAACCCAGGCTCAAGAGTACGGTGGCGACCACGGCTTCGGGCGGAAAGCCGATGAGGATCATGGGGATCCAGAATAGCCACATGCCGGAGACCGGATACATCAGGCTCTGGCGAAAGGCGGTGGAGAGGTTGAGCCGCTCCGAGCTGTGGTGCACCACGTGGGAGGCCCACAACCAGCGCACATGGTGGCTGGCGAAGTGGAACAGCCAGTAGCAGAGATCCTGCAGCAAAAACAGCAGCAAGAGGCTCCAGGCGTTGAGCTCGATGTTCAGCAGCCGCCATCCCCACAGGGCGTCATACAGGTAAGCGATGGCGATGGCTGCCAGGGCGTCGCTCCCCTGGTGCATCAGCGCCAGGGTGGCGTTGGCGAGGAGATCCCGCCACTGGTAGGTCGCGGTGGGAAAAGCGGCGCCATGGCGTCGCAGATAGAGCATCTCCCAGCCGATAAAGGCCACAAAGACAGGGGAGAGGTAGAGCAAGAGCAGTTGCACATCCATGTCGGGCATCCATCCAGAGCAATTGCTTTCCAGCATAAAGGATGGATGTCATCTTTCATTAACAATTTGTCCCGTTATCCGCACGGCCAGGTCGGCAAGCGGCGCCAACTCGCCAGCAATGAGGGATGGCGTCCCTGACGGTCCGGCGCAGTGACTATGCTTGGTGGAGCTTTCTACCTCTGGAGTAGCAGACGATGCGGCTGTGGTGCTGTTTGTTGATGGGGGTCTGCCTGTTGGCGCAGGCCAAGACCCGGGTCGAGATCCTGGCCGATGCCAGTTATCCGCCCTACTCCTGGCAGGAGGGAGAGGAGATCAGGGGCATCTATGCCGACATAGTGCGCCAGGTGACCGCCTCCATGGAGGAGTACGAGGTGGTGATCAAGCCAGTCCCCTGGCGGCGTGGTCTTAGCATGATAGAGCAGGGGGCGGCCTTCGCCATTTTCCCGCCCTACTACATGCCGGACAGCCGGCCCTGGATCTGGCCCTATTCGCAACCCATGCTCGATGAGGAACTGGTGGTGATGTGTGGCGAGGGCGTGGCGGTCAATACCCCGCAGGCCCGTTTCCCCGGTGATTACCAGGGCCTTCGCTTTGGCATCAACGCAGGGTTTGCCATCGGCAGTCCCCCCTTCTGGCAATTGGTGAAAGAGCGCAAGATCGAGGTGGAAGAGGTGAAGGGAAACCGGGAAAACCTGCTCAAGATAGTCCGGGGGCGGGTGGATTGTACCGTCAATGATCGCCTCTCTTTGCTCTTTGAGCTGCTCAGCATGATCCAGAACAACCAGCTGGCGGTGGCCGATATGTCGCGGCTCAAGCAGGGGCCCGTGATCAGTCGGGAGCAGGGTTTTCTCGGCTACAGTCGCAAGGGGGCGTTTCCCTTCAGGGAGGACTTCGCCGGGCAATTTGACAAGGGACTCTACCAGTTGAAGAAACAGGACGGGATCAGGGCCATCGTCGAGAAATATCTGGGAAAGTCTCCACGCTGAACTGGTAACCGGCGCAAATAGGTTCAGCGGGAAAATGGCCAGGTTCCGGACGGCAAAGAGGGGCAGCCTGGCCCCTCTTTCTGTTTTTTCTTCTCCGATTGTCCGGGTTGTTAGAGCACCTGGCTCAGGAACTGGCGCAGCCGTGGAGAGGACGGATTGTCGAAGAAATCCCCCGGCTTTTCGTCCACCAGCAGTTCGCCGCTCTCCATGAAGAGCACACGGTCGGCCACCTCGCGGGCAAAACCCATCTCGTGGGTCACCACCACCATGGTCATCCCTTCCCGGGCCAGCCCCTTCATCACGTCCAGCACCTCGCCGACCATTTCGGGGTCCAGCGCACTGGTGGGCTCGTCAAACAGCATGATGCGCGGCTGCATGGCGAGCGCCCGGGCGATGGCCACCCGCTGCTGCTGGCCGCCCGAGAGCTGGGAGGGGTAACTCCGGGCCTTGTTCGAGAGCCCTACTTTCAGCAGCAGGTTTTTGGCTCTGTCCTCGGCATCCTTGCGGGACAGCCCGCGTACCTTTTGCGGGGCGAGGCAGATGTTGTCCAGCACGCTCAGATGGGGAAAGAGGTTGAAGGACTGAAACACCATGCCGACCTCTTCCCGCAGCTTGTTGACGTCGCCAGGCTTGGTCAGGCTGATGCCGTCGACCACGATCTGGCCATCGTTGATGGTCTCCAGCTGGTTGAGGGTGCGCAGGAAGGTGGACTTGCCAGAGCCGCTGGGACCCACGATCACCACCACTTCCCCTTCGGCCACCTGGGTGCTGACGTTCTTTAAGGCATGCACCTCGCTGCCATAGAACTTCTCCACGCCGCTTGCCTGGATAATGGGGTCAGTTGCTGCGCGCATGTTGTACCTCCAGACGACACACTGTGAAGGGGGTGCCAGTGACGGAAGAACTTCTCGACACCGGTTGCGCCTGGATAATGGGATCAGTTGCTGCGCGCATATTTCACCTCCAGACGACGCACCAGGAAAGAGAGGGTGCCGGTGAGCACCAGATAGAGCAGGGCCACGGTGAACCACACCTCGAACGGACTGAAAGTGGAGCTCACCACTTCGCGACCCGCCTTGGTGAGATCCGTGATGGAGATGACCGAGACCAGCGACGAGTCCTTGATGAGGTTGATGAACTGGCCGGCCAGGGGTGGCAAGACCCGCTTGAAGGCCTGGGGCAGGATCACGTAACGCATGGTCTGGGCCGAGGTCATCCCGAGGCTGCGGCCTGCCTCCATCTGCCCTTTATGGATCGAGCTGATGCCGGCGCGCACGATTTCCGCCACATAGGCACCGGTAAAGACGGCAAGTGCCGCCACCCCGGCGGTGAAGCGGTCGAGGTTCAGCACGGTGCCGATGAAAAAATAGACGATGAAGATCTGCACCAGCAGCGGGGTGCCGCGGATAAGTTCCACATAGGTAACTGCCAGGTTGCGCAGGGCCGGATTGGGGGAGAGCCGCGCCAAGCCGGCCAGGGTGCCGAGCAGGATGGCGAACACTCCGGCCACCAGGGAGAGCTTGACCGTGACCCAGACGCCCCAGGCGATGGGGCCGGCGGTCCAGCTCAGTTGAATGTCGAGGGCGTCGCCGCGAAAGACGGTGTCCCCTTCGGCGACCTGGGCGCCACGGGTGGCGATGGGTTGGCGCTGGTTGGGGTCGAGATCGTCTTGCAGGAACAATTTGCCCTTGTCGGCCTCGGTGGTGCCGGCAATCACGGTGCCGTCAAACTCGGCATAGTTTTTCTGCTCCGCCTGATAGGCGATGTATTGGGGAATACGCTCCCAGCGCCAGGTGTAGTCAATGGACTGGACCGCTTTATAGATGCCGAATATGGCTGCCAGCACGATCAGTAGAAACACGCCGTGCCAGAGCAGCTGGTTGGGCTGCTTTTCCATCTGTCTTGTCGGTTTGGGGATGTGCACAGTCACAACCTCTTCTCGTTATTGTTGGGGGAGGAGCGGGGTGCGGGGGCGGCATGCCGCCCCCCGGGAGGTTATTTCAGCTGGTTCAGCCAGGTAGTGGATTCGAACCACTTCTTGTAGAGGCGGTCGTAGCTGCCGTCGCCCTTGATCTGGCGCAGGTAGTTGTTGAACCAGTTGAGGGTGTCCTGATCCCCCTTGCGGATGGCCCAGGCCAGCGGTTCGAAGGTGAACGGCTTGTCCAGGTGCACCACGGCGCCCTGATTCTGGGAGGCGAAGATGGCGTTGTAGGGCAGGTCGTAGACAAACGCATCGACTTTGCCGTTGATCACTTCCAGCTTGGCGTCATCCTGGGTTTCAAACTGCAGCAGGGTGGCTTTGGGGATCAGGCGCTTGACCGCCTGCTCGCCAGTGGTGCCCAGCTTGACCGCGATCTTGTACTTGGGATCGTTCAGATCCTGGAACGACTTGATTTCGCCCGCTTTATCCTTGCGCAGGACGATGGTCTGGCCGACGACGATGTAGGGATCGGCGAAGTTGACCCGCAGGTTGCGTTGGGGGGTGACGGTCATGCCGCCCATGATGACGTCGAACTTGTTGGTCAGCAGGGCCGGGATGATGCCATCCCAGGCGGTGTTGACGAACTCGACCTTGACGCCCATCTCCTTGGCGACCATCTTGGCCAGATCCACGTCAAAGCCGATGTACTGGCCCTGCTTGTTTGTCATCTCGAACGGCTGGTAGCCGGCGTCGAAGCCGACTCTCAGCACACCGCGTTCCAGCACGGCATCCAGGGTAGAAGTGGGGGCAGGGGTCGGGGCCGCACTGGCCAGCCCGCAAAACAGCAGGGTAGAAAGAAGCAGTTTTTTGATCATAGTGACGTCTCTGTCGATGTTGTGTTCGGCCTTGAACCTGATCCCGTGCGACTCCGTGGCACAAGAGACTGCTGCATCCGGCAACAGGCAAGACAGGATGAATGTCTTGAGCGGAGCAAAAGCCCCATATGAGATGCTATGAATAACGAAGTGAGTGAAAAATGTACCAAAACCGAATTGTGTCAGAAGACTCAAGAGGTTAGAGGCATTTTTTGCTCATGGCTTCACTCATAAAATCACACGAAAACAACATATCTATCTAATAGAGTGGGTTCAAGCGCAAAATGTGTTCGAGGGCCATTGAGGCCAAAAGAGGAGACAATTGAACCGCCCCACCATAATGAAGAGCCTCGATTGAATTCATGCATGGGAGGGCGGGCACGGTATGAGATTCAGGGGAGGTCGACTTGCGCCACTCTGGGGGCCTGGGCCTTGAGGAAAGGAAGGAGCAGCAAGGCCGAGACCCCGGCGGCCACCGAGATCACCACGAAGAAGCCGTTCCAGTGCCAGATCTCCATCACCTTGGCCAGCGGATAGCCGGAGAGCGCCGCCCCCATGTAGGCGAACAGGCCGACGAAACCGGTGGCCGCTCCCGCCGAATTCTTGTGGGAACACTCCGCCGCCGCCATGCCGATCAGCATCTGGGGGCCGAACACGAAAAAGCCGATGGTGAAGAAGCAGGCCGCCTGCATCACGTAGCTGACGAAGGGCATCAGCCACAGCGACCCCACCGAGAGCAGTATCCCCACCGCGAAGATGAGGTTCATGGGGCCGCGATTGCCGTTGAACAGCTTGTCCGAGCCCCAACCCGCCACCAGGGCGCCGATAAAGCCCCCCACCTCGAACATGGAGATGGCCGAGTTGGCGCTCATCAGATCGAAGCCGCGCTGCTCAGTCATATAGAGGTTGCCCCAGTCGTTGATGGCGGTGCGCACCACATAAACCAGCACGTAACAGCAGGCGAGCAGCCAGATGTAAGGGTTGCCCAGCACATACTTGCGCAGGATCTGGCGATGGGAGAGACCCGCATCCTGGGTCTGCTGGGCCAGCTCCATGGCATCGCTGCGCCACACGCCCACCGCGGGCAGCCCCATGGCGCTCGGGGTATCCCGCAGCCGCCAGCAGAGGAATAGCCCCGCGACGATGGCGATAAGGCCGGGCACTATCATGCCGTAGCGCCAGCCATGCTGCAGGGCCAGAGTGCTGACGATGAGCGGGATCAGGGCCCCGCCCACGTTGTGGGCCGTGTTCCAGGCAGACCACCAGACCCCGCGCTCGCTGCGTGAATACCAGCTGGTGAGCAGCTTGGAGCAGGGGGGCCAGCCCCAGCCCTGGAAGAAGGCGTTGGCGACCCAGAGGGCGGCGAACAACAAGAGGGACGACGAGAGGCCGAACAGTATATTGATGACCCCGGTCGCCATCAGCCCCAATCCCATGAAGTAGCGCGGGTTGGCCCGGTCGCTGATGATGCCGGAGAAGAACTTGGAGCAGCCGTAGGTGATGTAGAACAGGGTCCACATCATGCCGATGTCGGCCTTGTCCAGCATGCCGCTGGCCAGCATGTCCGGCATGGCGAAGTTGAAGCTCTTGCGAGTGAAGTAGAAGACCGCATAGCCCAGGTACATGGTCAGCAGCAGGTGCAGCCGCCAGTGGCGATAGGTGGCGTCAATTTCGGCCTGATCGCGCAGAGGCGGCCGGGGCGGCGCGCTTCTCATAAAGCTCAGCATGGGGCAGCGCTCCGGTGACCGCGGGGGTTAATCATGGGCCTCCTCCCGCCTGCGGCTGGGCAGATTGACGGTGAGCTGGGTGCCGTGGGTGCAGGAGAGTTGCAGGCTGCCCCCCAGTGCCTGCACCCGCTCGCGAATGCCGAGCAGACCGTAACCCTGCGCGGGGCTAGGCTGGGGCAGGCCGCGGCCGTCGTCCTCCAGCACCAGTTTCAGCTGCTCGCCGCCTTGGCTGGCGCGGATGGTGACCGAGTGGGCGTTGGCGTGTTTCACCACGTTGTTGAGCCCCTCCTGACAGACCCGAAACAGGGTGACCCGCTGGGCGTCGGAGAGATCTGCGTCGGGCAGCTGCCACTCCAGCCGGGTGACGATGCCGTGGCGATCCAGCTCCAGTTCTCTCAGCAGGGCACGCACCGCCTGCTCCAGACTCATGTCGTCGAGCTGGCGGGGGCGCAGCCGGCCGAGCAGGGCGCGTACCGCATCGTAGATGCCGAGGGACAAGGTCTCGATGAGGGTGCTGCTCTGGCCCACGCCGGCGTTGTCCGGTGCCAGCCGGCGCACTATGCCCGCCTGGGTGCGGATGGCGGTGATGGTCTGGCCGATGTCGTCGTGCAGTTCGCGGGCCACCTCTTTGCGGATGCTCTCCTCGGTCTCCAGCAGCCGCTCGGTGAGCTGGCGGTTGTGGGCAAGCTGGCGGGTCAGCGCCTGGTTGAGTTCGCGCTGGCGCTGGATGCCTGCGCCGAGCAGCAGGCCGGTAAGGCTCTGGGCCAGCAGGGAGAGCAGCAAGTCCAGCGGATGATCATGCCAGGCCTGGCTCGCCAGCAGGGCGATAGTGTTCATCAGGGTGGCGAGCAGAGCCCCCTGCCAGCCGTAGCGCCAGGCCATGGCGATGATGGGAATGGCCAGACAAAACGGGGTGAAGCGCACCAGAGAGTTGGGTAGCCCCAGCTGCAGCCAGAGGCTCAGCACGAACAGCAGCAGATACCAGATCAGGTGGCGAAAGCGCCAGTCCACCGGCTGATCCACCAGGGCAGGGCCCAGCGGCACCCAGGTGGCACGGGTCAGGTAGTGCCAGATCAGCATGCAGGTGGAGGTGAGGGTCAGGCCGCCAGTCAGGGTGAGCAGCAGGGCGGAGAGGCCATCCTCCCCGGCCAGATGCCATAGCAGGGATTGCAGCAGGGCCGCGGCGGTGACCGTCGCCAGCAGTAGTAGCAGTTGCTGCCAGTCGTTGCGCACCTGCTGACGGCGGGCGATGAGCAGCGGCAGCAAGGTGAGCAGGCTGCCTGCCACCAGCCAGGGCCAGTGGGGCAGCCCCACCTCAAGGTTGAGCCAGTAGAGCAGCCCCCCTTCGCACAGCAGGAGCGGCGGCCAGTAGGCAGTGGGGCTTTGCAGCAACAAACCGAGGCGCAGGCCAAAGGGGAACAGCAGCACCGCCAAGGCCGGGCCACCCGCCAGATGCAGGCTGATGCTCCACAGGCAAAGCCAGCCGGCGGCAAAGATGAAGCAGGCCGCCAGGGTGATGGCGACGTAGCTGACCAGACGCGGGATCACCAGCTGTCCAGCATGCGGTGGGCCAGCTCCACGTTGTTGCTGACCTTGAGTTTGTCCATCAGGTTGGCGCGATGCACGTGCACCGTCTTGGGGGAGAGGCCGAGGCGCTCGGCGATGCTCTTCACCTCCAGCCCCTGGGCCAGCAGCTGGGCTATCTCCCGCTCCCGGTTGGTGAGGGGATCCCGGCTGCTGCTGGCGAGCTTCTGGGCGATGTCCGGAGTGAGGTAGCAGCCACCCAGGGCGGCGGTGCGCACCGCGGCGATCAGCTCGTCCGGGCTGCAGCGTTTGGAGAGAAACCCCTTGGCTCCGCTCTGCAGCGCCTGCTCGATGAGGGCCGGACTGTCGTGTACCGACAGCATCACCACGGCGAGGCCGGAGGGCAGCTGTTTGAGTAGCTCCAGCCCGGATTGATCCGGCATGGAGATGTCGCAGACGCAGACCCGGGCGCCGCTGCCGGGCAGACCGGCCAGGGCGTCGCTGGCGGAGCCGAATTCGGCGACCACCTGCAGATCGGGCTCCAGATTGAGCAGTTGGGCAAAACCGGATCGGACGATCTGGTGATCGTCGATGAGGGCAATCTTAATCATGATGTCAGCCTGAAATTCGGGGCGTCATGACCATGACGCGGCCAACAAGATACCTGCCCGGCGGGTCAGGCTCAAGCCGCAGTGGGAGTGAAAGGAGGAAAGCGCCTCTCTGTCGGCGCAAAGCTTGATCGGGATCAGTTGGTGCGGGTGGGTCGCGCTGCCCGGACCCGCACCGAGGGATCAGCGGTGCAGCTCGCCTGCGCGCTCCGGCTGATAGACCACTTCGAGGATCTCCACCTGAATGGTGCGACCGGCAGGGCCGGGCCAGGCGATGCTGTCACCGACTTTCAGCCCGAGCAGGGCGCTGCCGACCGGCGCCAGCACGGAGATGTTGCTCTCGTCCCCTTTGGCATCGCGGGGATAGACCAGATTGAGGCAAAACTCGTTGCCGCTGCTCTGCATCTTGAAGCGCACCGTGCTGTTCATGGTGACCACGTCCGGCGGCATGTCGGCCGGCTCGCGGATCTCGGCGCGATCCAGCTCCTCTTGCAGGGCCAGGTGCTGGGGGTGGTTGCCGAGCAGCTGTTCGATACGATCTAGGTCCAGGCTGGAGATGACGAGATGAGGTTGTTTCATAGGATATTCCTTATCAATGGGTTAAATGACCAGGATGGCAGGCAAGCTGGTCGAAATTCGGATGTCAGTGCTGAAAAAAACAGACGGGAAACACCATGCCCCCTGGCGACTCGCGGCCGAAGGAGCGAGGCGGGGGCTTAACAGGGTGTGAGCAAACAGGGAGAAATAACGAATATTTTCATGTGGATACCATAACCATTCTGATCACCCTTGGCAACCGGATTGGATTACCTGACGGGGGCCTGATAGTGGTACTGCTTGATGATCCGCGCCAGGCTGCCGTCTGCGCGCATCTGGGCCAGGGTAGCCTGCCAGCGCCGCTTCTGTTCGGCAGGAAACGCCTTGTTGGCGGCGACGAACAGGGAAGTGCTCATCAGGGTCTCCCCTCGTACCAGCCGGGCCTCGTCATATCCACCAAGCTGCTGGTTGTAGAGGATGGTGTTCCAGGCTGCGACCCAGGCATTGATGCGGCCACGATGGAGCTTGTGGGCGTTGAGTACCTCGGTGGCGACCGTCTGGCTCGCGAGATTGAGTCGCTGCCTGAGCAGCGTCTCGCCAAAGGAGTAGCGCAGGGTGCCCACCCGAAGGGCTGGCAGTTCCCGAACCTTGAGGGGGACGGGGTGATGACGGCGATCCGTAACGATGACGAAATCTTCCTCCAGCAGGGGGGCTATCCAGTCATAGAGGTGTTCGCGCCGGGCGCTGCGCACCGGGGGGACGAACAAGACATCCTGGCGATGATTGGTCTCGGTGAGGGCGCGGGCCAGTGGCATCAGCTCCACGGTAAGCGGCTCCCCCAGGCGACGGGCCGCCTCTTCCATGATTTCGATGACCATGCCGCTGGGGTTGCCCTGCTTGGCACGGATCACATAAGGAGGAAGTTCTGCCGCCACCAGCACGATGGCCTGGGTAGCTGACGGGATCAGCATCAGCAGCAGGGCGGTAAAGAACAGGCAGGATGTACGCATTCATCGAGTGAACCAGGGGGGAATGAATCGAGTGTAACACTCCTGCCTTTGAAAACGTACCCCCGGCAAGGAGGGATGGGATCTCAGTCGAAGAAATCCCGCAGATCGCGCACCTCGTGGTCCGCCAGTTGCAGCCAGGGATACTGGCTCGGCAGTTTACGCAGGGTCACCTCCATCCGGTAGCTGCGGTAGCCGTCGAGGCTCGCCGACTCCACCACCAGCGGCAGCTGCCAGCGGCTCGACCAGAGGATGCGGGTGCGCTGTTTGCCCTCGCGCTTTTCATACCAGCGGGCCTGCCCGGGGGTGGCATCCTCCAGCGGGGTCATGGTCTGCAGCAAGGCCGGATCCACCAGATGGCGAATGCGCGCCCAGTCGGGCTTGAAGGCCACCTGACCATACTCTTCCACCGGCACCTCCACCAGCTGGTTGTGCCAACCATCGGCGTAGCGCAGCTCAAGCTCACCCATTTTGGTTCGCGTCACCCAGCGGGCCGCCATCTGGTGGGTAAAGTGCTTGTGACCCGGGTTGGCATCGTGGGCGGCATGATAGGCGCGGGCCAGGGGCAGGGGAATGAGCCGCTGGCTCCACACCTGGTTGCCGACTCGCAGCCAATTCTCCCGCCATTCGCTCTGTCTGGCGATGCCGTCGTTGCTGGTGACCCTCTCCTGATAGTGGATCCGGGCGGCCAGGTCGGGGATGTCGGCGGCGTGCAGCGAAAATGAGAGGGTGCTGCCAAACAGCCATAAAGGAAGTAACAATCGCATCATGGTCTTTCGCTCGAGAGGAAGGGGCCCGGATGTTGCGTCCGGGCCCCTGCCGCTTACAGGCCGAGCGCCTCCTTGAGCTTGCCGAACACCTTGGTGTTGTCGAGGGTGCCCTTGAAGCGGCTGCTGCCGGCGCCGTCGGCAAACAGCATCACATCGCCGCCGCCGTGAGTCTCGGAGCCCAGCTTGACCCCGGTCTCCTGCAGGTAACCATCGGCCATCACCTGATCGCTGGTGAGGGTCGGGCGCACGTCGGCGCGGTTGGGGCCGTTGCCGAACACCAGGGTAGTGAACGGCTTGCCATCCACGTCGTTCTGGGTCGAGCCGTCGCCGTTTTTCACCAGATCCAGCACCTTGTTGCCCTTGGCGGAGTAGCCGTTGATGGTCATGGTGTGGTCATGGTCGGCGGTGACCACGATCAGGGTATCTTTCAGATCCACCTTGCCCAGCGCCGTCTTGACCGCCTCGTCCAGCGCCACCGCATCGGTGAGAGCGCGCTTGGCGTTGGTACCGTGCAGGGCGTGGTCGATACGTCCCCCTTCCACCATCAGGAAGTAGCCCTGGCTGTTCTGGCTGAGCAGATCGATCGCCTTGGCGGTCATCTCGGACAGGGACGGTTGGGTCGAGGCGCTCCCCTTGGCGACTCTGTCCAGCTCGTAGTCGAGGTGGGAGCTGGCGCTGAACAGCCCAAGTACCTTGCCCGAGTCGACGCCAGCCAGCTCGTTTTTGGTGGTGACATAGCGATAGCCCTGGGCGGTCAGCTCGGCGGTGAGGTCCCGCCCGTCAGCCCGTCCCTTCTTGTTGCTGGTGCTGTCGTAAGGGGTCCAGTGGTTGGCGCCGCCCCCCATCAGCACGTCGACCCCATCCCCCAGTGCGGTGTTGAAGCCGGCGCCGCCAGGTACCGCCTGCTCGGCGATGGCGTAGGCGGCATCCCGATGGCAGATGTGGGAGTAGGTGGCAGCCGGGGTGGCATGGGTCAGCTCGGTGGTGGTGACGGCCCCCACCGACTTGCCGGCCGCCTTGGCCAGCTCGAGAATGGTGGGCACCGGCTTGCCGTTGTCGCTGGTGCAGTTGTTGATGCCCTTGTTGCCGTTGACATCCTTGGACGGCTCGACGGCCTTGGTGTCGCTGCTCATGGCGATCACCTCGTTGTTCATCTTGACTCCGGTGGTGTAGGCCGCCATGGAGGGGGCCGAATCGGTGGTCTGGGCGTCGTTGGAGAAGGTCTTGATGCGGGCGCTGCGGGCCAGCTTCATTATCTCCAGATTGCCCTCTTCCCCCACCTTGTTGAGGCGGGTGGCGGTGAGCACGGTGGGGCCCATGCCGTCGCCGATAAACAGGATGACGTTCTTGGCGTCGCTGGCCTGGGCCGCGCTGCCGAGGGCGGCCAGCAGGGCCGTGCTGACGAGGGTTTTATGCAGTTTTTGTTTCATGGCGCTTTTCATGGGAATGCTCCTTACAGCCCGGCCGCAGCCTTGACCTTGCCGAACACGGCGGTGTTGTCGAGTGAGCCGTGGAAGCTCTCTGCTCCCTGGCCGATGGCGCCGAGGAAGACGTCGGTACCGCCGTGGGTTTCACTGCCGATGTCGCCCACCTTGACCACCACTTCCTGCAGGTAGTCGTTGGCCGAGACGGTGGCATCATCCAGCGGTGTCACGCTGCTGCGTGGGCCATCGACCCGGTTGTAGCCGTTGCCAAAGCCGATGATGGTGTAGGGCATACCGTCGCTGTCCTTGCTGGGGTTGCCGGTCTCGTAGTTCTTCACCAGTCCGAGCACCCCGGGGTTGTCGGCGGTGGTCTTGCCGGTGCGTTTGGCATAACCATTCAGTACTAGCGTATGGTCATGGTCGGCGGTGACCACGATCAGGGTGTTTTGCAGCTCGGGATCGGTTTTCTTCACCTCGTCGATGGTCGCCTTGATGGCGTTGTCGAAGGCGAGGGTGTCCTGCAGGGCACGCTTGGCGTTGGTGTCGTGCAGGGCATGGTCGATGCGACCCCCTTCCACCATCAGGAAGTAGCCCTGTTTCTTGTCCTTGAGCTGCTTGATGGCGGCCAGGGTCATCTGGGTCAGGGAGGGCTCGCTGGCGGGTCGGTCCAGGTCATATTTCATGTGGCTTGAGCCAAACAGCCCCAGCAGCGGCTTGCTCGCATCGGCCTGGTTCAGCTCGTCCAGGGTTGCGGCAAACTGATAGCCCTTGGCCTTCATCTCGTCGATGAGGTTGCGGCCATCCTCACGCTTGCCCTTGTCGGCCTTGGGCAAGAAGAAACTGCTGCCGCCGCCGAGTACCACGTCCACTCCCTCTTTGAGGGCGCTGTTGTAACCGGCGCCGCCGGGTACCAGCTGGGCGGCGATATCGGTTTCCAGATCCCGGTTGCAGAGGTGGGCATAGGTGGCGGCCGGGGTGGCGTGGGTCACCCGGGTGGTGGTGACCACGCCGGTGCCGCGACCGGCGGCCTTGGCCAGCTCCAGCAAGGTGGTGACCGGCTTGCCGGCGCTCTTGCTGCAGTCGTTCTCCTGGGTGGCATCGCCGTCCATGCTGATGACACCGTTGTTGCTCTTGACCCCGGTCATGTAGGCGGACATGGAGGGGGCCGAGTCGGTCACCTGGGCGTCGTGGGAGAAGGTCTTGATGAAGGCCGTCTCCGGCAGGATATCGATGGTGAGGCTGCCCTCTTCACCGACGCCGTAGATGCGGGCGGCGGTCAGGGTGTTGAGACCCATGCCGTCGCCGAGGAAGAAGATCACGTTCTTGGCACCGGGCTCGGGCGCACTGCTGTCGTTGTTGGAATTGCAGCCGGCGGCCAGGGCGGCGCCGATCATCAATGCAAGTCCTGCCATCTTTCTCATTGGGGTTCGCTCCTTGTAAAACCTGAGCGCAGCCTAGAGGTCGCAGATGACACTTTTAGTGAAACTGGATGACAATCCGATGAAGGTGTTGCGTGAATGTTATGTTGTATCAATCACTTATCTATCAATAGCCGAGACTGGCTACACCGGCTGACGAGGGGAGGGGGCGGGCGAAAATCTGGCCGATTTGCCGACTGGCGGCTAGAATGGCCTGTCAAATCGGGGCGGGTGCAGGTAAAATGCGCCCCCTTGCGACGCCCTGCGTCCGCCATCGCCCGCCGCTCGCGCCACCGCAAGCCCGCGCCCGCAGTCCCTAGATGAGAGTAACGGATATGTCCATCAACTGGTTCCCCGGCCACATGCACAAGGCCCGCAAAGAGATTGCCGAGGTCATGCCCCAGGTCGATGTCATCATAGAGATGCTCGACGCCCGCATCCCCTTCTCCAGCGAAAACCCGCTGGTGCCCGAGCTGCGCGGCGATACTCCGGTGATCAAGGTGCTCAACAAGGCGGACCTCGCCGACCCCGAGATCACCGCGCTGTGGGTGGCCCACATGGAACAGGAGAAGGGGATAAAGGCGCTGCCCCTGACCCAGCAGGAGCCGGAGAAGATCAAGCAGCTGCTGACTCTGTGCCACGAGATGCTGCCGGAGCGCAATCTGGAGCTGCGCGGCGTACGCGCCATGATCATGGGCATTCCCAACGTGGGCAAGTCCACCCTGATCAACACCCTGGCGGGGCGCATCATCGCCCGCACCGGCAACGAGGCGGGGGTGACCAAGTCCCAGCAGCGGATCAAGCTCGACAACAACGTCATCCTGACCGACACCCCGGGCTTCTTGTGGCCCAAACTCAACCCACCCTCCTGCGGTTATCGGCTGGCCATCACGGCCGCCATCAAGGACACCGTCTATGACTACGCGGACATCGCCATGTTCGCCGCTGACTACTTCCTCAAGGCCTATCCGGAGCGGATCCAGGCGCGCTATCAGATTGAAGCGCTGCCCGAGACCGAGATCGAACTGCTGGATCTGATTGCCCGTCAGCGCGGCTTCATGCGCAAGGGGGGGCTGTCGGATCTGCACAAGGCGTCCGAGATCCTGGTCAACGAGTTCCGCTCTGGCCTGCTGGGCCGCATCTCGCTGGAGACCCCGCAGATGGTGAGCAGCGAAATCGTGGAGGCCGATGCCGAGGCCGAACAGAAGGCCAAGGAGAAGGCGGAGCGGGAAGAGGAGCGTCAGGCGCGGGCCCGCCGCAAGTATGCCAAGAAGCGTCAGCGCTGACCGGCCTTGTGCCAGGTATAAAGAAGAGGCGACCCGGGGTCGCCTCTTCTTGTTATGGCGTCCTGGATTGAGGGGGAGGCCAAGAGGCCGACAGGCAACCGGCATCTGCCCGTCATCATGGCCAAAGAGTCCGTGAATCAAGGGGATAAGCTAGGCGCCGAACGGTGCCGTGCTGCACCGCACCAGCAGCATTCGATAAAACCTTGCGATCCTGCTTTCAGTGCCGATTGACAATGGCATTGGCGGTGGCATGATGCGCTCGCATTTTGACTCTCCTCACGGTTTTACCCATGACCATATACACCCGGCCAGTGCTGTTATTGCTCTGTGGCCTGTTGCTGCTGACCCTCTCCATCGCGGTGCTCAATACCCTGGTACCGCTCTGGCTCGCCCATGAACAGCTGCCGACCTGGCAGGTGGGCATGGTCGGCTCATCCTATTTCAGCGGCAACCTGCTGGGCACCCTGCTGGCGGGCACCTTGATCAGGCGCTGCGGTTTCAACTGCAGCTATTACCTGGCCTCCGCCCTCTTTGCCGCCGGTTGTGTCGGGCTCGGCATCACCCTTGATTTCTGGAGCTGGCTCGGCTGGCGATTCCTCGCCGGTATCGGCTGCGCCATGATCTGGGTGGTGGTGGAGAGCGCGCTGATGTGCAGCGGCAACGCGCACAATCGGGGGCGCCTGCTGGCCGCCTACATGATGGTCTACTACCTGGGCACAGTGCTCGGCCAGCTCTTGGTCAGCAAGTTGCCGACCGGCCTGATGGAGGTACTGCCCTGGGCGAGTGGGCTGATCCTGGCGGCTATCCTGCCGCTGTTGTTCACCCGCATCGTCAGTGAGCGTAGCGAAGCGCAGGGCTCAACACGGGTCTGGTCCATGTTGCGGCTGCGTCAGGCACGGCTCGGGGTCGATGGCTGCATCATCTCCGGCATCGTGCTGGGGTCGCTCTACGGCCTGATGCCGCTCTACCTGAACCATCAGGGGGTGAGCGATGCCGGCATTGGTTACTGGATGGCGGTGATGGTGAGTGCCGGCATCCTGGGGCAGTGGCCGGTGGGTCGGCTGGCGGACAGGTTTGGTCGCCTGCCGGTGCTGCGGGTGCAGGTGCTGGTGGTGATCCTGGGGTGCGGGGCCATGCTCGGCGGCGTGGCGATGGGGCCGGCGCTGTTCATCCTGGGCGCCGCCGGGTTTACCCTCTATCCGGTGGCCATGGCGTGGGCCTGCGAGAAGGTCGAGCACCATCAGCTGGTGGCCATGAACCAGGCGCTGCTGCTGAGCTATACCATCGGCAGTCTGCTCGGTCCGGCTTATACCGCACTCCTGATGCAGCACCTTTCGGACAACCTGCTGTTCATCATGATCGCTGGCGTGGCCTTGCTCTATCTGCTGATGTTGCTGCGCCCCATGGGGAAACACTCGACACCGGTGGCCCACGCCTGAACTGTGGTCGGCAGCAGGGTACCATACTCGCTTTCCGATAGGGGGCTGGATGGCACGCATATAAAGCAGAGGCGGCCAAGGGGCCGCCTTCTTGTTGTCTGCAACGGTGGCCAGTTCGAGATTCATGGAGAGGAGAGATTAACGAAGAGATAAACTGCTAGCCGTAGCGCTTTTTCGCCTCTTCGAACAAGGACATATGCAGCGGGATCAGCTGTTGCCAGTCACGCCGGTAGCCGCCACCGGGAACGGCGGCAATGGGCAGCCCGTGCCGTTGTGCGCAGTCAAAGACCATGGCATCGCGCTGGCGCACCCCCTCATCACTCAAGGAGAGATAGCCGAGTTCGTCGGCATGATGCACGTCCACCCCGGCCTGATAGAGAATGAGGTCGGGGGCGTAGAGCCGCAGCGCCAGATTGAGCGCCTCTGCCAGCGTGGTGAGGTAGGCATCGTCCTCCATGCCGCTTGGCAGGGCAAAGTCCATGTGGGAGGCGGGCTTGTGGCGGGGAAAGTTGTGCTCCCCGTGCAGGGAGAGGGTGATGATGTCGCGCCGACCCGTACAGAGTGCCGCGCTGCCATCCCCCTGATGCACATCGAGATCGATGATCAGCACCTGTTCGCAGCGCCCCTCGTCCAGGCAGGATTGTGCGGCGATCACCAGATCGTTGAACAGGCAAAAGCCGCTGCCGTGGTCATGGTGGGCGTGATGATAGCCACCGGAGATCTGCAGCCCGCAGCCTTGTGCCAGCGCATGGTGACTGGCGGCTATGGTGGCGCCGACCGAATGCCGGGTGCGTTCAATCAGCATGGGTGACCAGGGAAAACCGAGCTGGCGGATGGCGCGAGCATCCAGTTGGCCGGCCAGGGCGGCCGCCACATAATCCTTGTCATGGATGCGACAGATCTGCGCGGTGCTTGCCGCAGGTGCCCGGACAAGAGGATAACCCTCCGAGGTGAGTCGCTCGAACAGACCCTGGTATTTGGCCAGGGGGAAGCGGTGTCGCTCGGGCAGCGCTAGGGCGGAGTAGAAAGGGTGGTAGAAGATCTGCAGTGACATAAGGTCGATGGGGTGGATGCAGTTATCTGAAATTGTGCCATGAAAAAGGGGAGCCAGGCTCCCCTTGTAGCGATCCATCATGGTGATGGGCGCATGCATTACTGCTGCTGGATAACCCAGATCTGGAAGGCTTTGCGGGTCTCCGCATCGGCCTTGTTGTACCAGTTTTGCAGCTGGGTCAGGGCTTCCGGATTGCTCATGGCCTTGCTCGGTGCCACCTGTAGCGGTGCGCTGTTGGCGGCCATCACGGCGGCAGTGGAGACAGCTACCGTTTTGGGCTGGTTGAATGCCTTGCCCATGTTGATCAGCTCTTGCTGATAGTCGCGGGTCAGCTGGAAGCCTTCCACTTTCGGCATCACAAACTGCTCGCTGGCAACGACTTGACCACTGGCCTTGTCTTTCAGCACCACCTTCTGATCCTTGGTGAACTGCTTGGCTTCGGTTTCGTTGCGGGGCTTCTTGTAATCCAGCACCAGCTGCTGGTTGTCGGCGGCGGTAAAGTTGATCACCAGCGGCTCGGCGGTGACCAGCTTGATATCACTACGGCTGGAGTAGTTGCCTTCAAAGGCGATCACCAGTTGGTGCTTGCCAGCAGAGAGCGGGAAGCTGTTGGTCTTGTCGAGCAGCTTGGGATTGATGGACTGGCCATCGATCAGTTGAACCACGTAGGGGTTGGTGACTTCCAATTGGGCATCGGCCAGGGCACTACCTGCCCATAACAGACCAGCCAGCGCTGGCACCAGAACAGTCAGTTTCATCTCATCTCCTTGAACAGTCAGGCGTTTGCCCACTGAAAACAGGGGCTCATTCTTGCAGGTTTGACCCATGGCGGCAATTGCTCTTTCAACTGCACGTTATAGTGAGGGGCATTCGTCCCGTTACCCGCTTTTTTGTCAACAATCGAGGCTTGGTCTACTCGATGCGTCGCTTGAACGGAGGAAGGGCATCCAGCAGCCCCTTGCCATAACGCTTGGTCAGCAGGCGACGATCAAGGATGGTGACCCGCCCTCGATCCGCCTCCTTGCGGATCAGACGACCACAGGCCTGGATCAGTTTGCGAGAGGCTTCAGGCACCGTCAGCTGCAGGAAGGGATTGCCCCCCCGCTGTTCGACCCACTCGGCTGTGGCCTCCTCGACCGGTGAGTTGGGGACCGCGAAGGGGAGCTTGGTGATCACCAGGTTGGTGAGGTAGTGGCCCGGCAGATCCAGCCCTTCCGAGAAGCTGCCGGTGCCAAACAGTATGCTGGCCTGTCCCCCGTCGCACTTCTGCCTGTGCAGGGTGAGCAGGGCGTGGCGGGAGGCTTCCCCCTGCACCAGCAGCGACAGCCCCTTGGCCCGCAGACCCTGTGCCACCTCGTTCATCTGCCGGTAAGAAGAGAAGAGCACCAGACTTGCCTCCTTGCCTGCCAGCAAGCGTGGCAAGGTATCGATCAACTCTTGGGTAAAGGCCGGGGAGTTGGGCTCGTGGGCCATCTTTGGCAAATAGAGCTCGGCTTTCTGGTAATCAAACGGGGATCGCAGCCGCAGATAGCGGGTACCGTCATGCTCCTTGAGCCCCACCTGATGGCGAAAATAGCTGAAGGAGGAGAGGGCGGTGAGGGTAGCAGATACCAGCACGGCTCCCAGGCATTTGGACCAGAGCCACTCCTCCAGCAGGTAGCCCACCTCGATGGGGGAGGCATGCAGCCAGATATCGCCATCCTCGCTCCTGGCCATCCAGCGGGCGAGGGGAGTCTTGCCTGTTGGCGTATGGCGGCTAAGCATCTCCCACAGGGCGCAAAAGTTTTCCAGCCGCTGCAGGTGAAAACCACTCTCGGCCAACAGAGGTTCGGCCTCCTTGCGGCGGATCTCGCCATCCTTCAGAGCCTCGCCAATGGCGCCCTGCAGCCGATCCAGTGCCCGCAGCGCCTTCTTGCTCGACTCCTTCAGATTCTCCGCCAGCATGGGCAGAGGATCCGGCAAGATGCCGTCACTGAAGCGGTAATGGGGCTCGTTGCCAAATAACCGATCGTTGGCTGCCAGCCACTGCTCGACGGCTTTCAAGTCGGGCTGTATGGAGGCGAGGGCATCCTGCAACTTCAGTTGCGGGTCGATCAGACTCTCCTTGTTCAGGGTTCGCCCCAGCTTGCCGGCGCTTTGCACCAGTTTTTCCAGCCAGCGGCGTGAACCCTTCACGCTGGCACTGGCGGCGCCGTGATCCCGGGCGATGGTGGGCAAATGATGGGCCTCATCCAGCACATAGAGACACTCGTCGGGGGGCGGCAATATGATGCCGCCCCCCATGGTGAGGTCGGAAAGCAGCAAGGCGTGGTTGACCACCAGCACGTCAGCCGCATCCATGTCGTTGCGGGCACGATGAAAGGGGCAGTGTTGATGGTGACTGAGCGCCTTGTTGCAGGTATGGCGGTCGGCGGCAATGCGATCCCAGCAGGGATCCGGGATAGGATCGGGCCAGTTGTCCCTGTCTCCGTCCCATTTGCCATGGGTATAGGCCTGCCACAGGGCTTGGTAGCGATCCTTGTCTGCATCCGACGGTTTGTGCTTGCTGAGCGCGGTGAAGTCGAATTCGAAGTTGGCCATCTCGCTGCCACTCGCCGCCTGCTCCAGCAGATGTTCGCAGCAGTAGCGCTGGCGTCCCTTGACCAACATGAAACGAAACGGCAGTTCGCTATGTTGATGGTAAAAAGGGAGGTCCTTGTGGATCAACTGCTCCTGCAAGGCCACGGTGGCGGTAGAGATCACCAGTTTTTTCTGGGTCAGACGGGCCACCGGGATAGCACCTTGGGCATAGGAAAGAGATTTGCCGATACCGGTACCCGCCTCGGCCACCAGAATACGGCGCTGCTTGTCATACTCTCCGGTCAGGGTCTTGGCGATTTCCGCCACCAGGAAATTCTGCTCCTTGCGGGGCATGAAACCGGGTAATCCATCGGCAATCTGGCGATAGGTATGGCGAATGGTCGCTTTGAGGCGAGTTGACAACATAAGGAAGAGGCCAGTCAGGAAATCAATCGAAGAGGTAGGATACCTGTAACGCACTGTCGGGGTCGAGATGGAGGCCATGATCACGGCTTTTTCGTGCAGATCAGACCACTTTGGCGGTTTATCAGGCAGTTAAACGACATAGCCTGTGAAACAAGCTATTCGAGGCCAAAAATACAGCAAAATGGGTTGTAAACGTTTTCTTTTCGTAGGCGGGCAATATGGGACTTGGCTCACATTTTTCCCTCGGTGACCATGATTTCCATAAAAAGTTCCAAGTTTTTTCATTGCGGTTCAGAAATCTGGGTGCTAGTCTCGGCGCCATAGTGATGCAAAGTACATCGCTAACACAGGGAATAACAACGACTTAGTGTTTAATTACAGTAGGCATTGGAAACTATGAAAAAGACAATTCTGGCTATTGCCATTCCGGCTCTGTTTGCGTCTGCAGCTAACGCTGCCGTTGTGTATGACAAAGATGGCGTAACTTTTGATGTGTATGGTCGTGTTCAGGCCAACTACTACGGCGATCACAACAAATCTGTTGCTGCTACTGACGACTCCTTCAAGCTTGATACCGAGACTGGCAATATTGTTCCTGTTAAAGGAACTTCTGCTGGTTACAAAGACGTTGATGGCGAGCTGGTTGGTTCTTCCCGTCTGGGTTGGTCCGGTAAGATTGCTCTGAACGACACCTGGTCTGGTATTGCCAAGACCGAGTGGCAAGTCTCTGCTGAAAACTCTGACAACAAGTTCAACTCCCGCCACATTTATGTCGGCTTCGACGGTACCCAGTACGGTAAGATCATCTTCGGTCAGACCGATACCGCGTTCTACGATGTACTGGAACCGACCGATATCTTCAACGAGTGGGGCGATGCCGGTAACTTCTATGACGGTCGTCAAGAAGGCCAGATCATCTACTCCAACAGCTTCGGTGGCTTCAAAGGCAAGCTGTCTTATCAGACCAACGATGATAAAGCTGTTCAGGTTACCGACGTAGGTCAAGGTATCAAAGAAAAGCCGTATACGGTGACAACGTTAAGCGTAACTATGGTTATGCTGCTGCTGCCAGCTACGACTTCGACTTCGGCCTGGGCTTCAACGCCGGTTATGCCTACTCCGATCTGGAAAACTCCGTGACCAGCACCACTGGTGACAAGAAAGAGTGGGCTCTGGGTGCACACTACGCCATCAATGGCTTCTACTTCGCTGGTGTTTATACCCAAGGCGACCTGAGCTATGACACCACCACCGGTGGTGACAAAGACAAGGGCCGTGGCTACGAGCTGGCTGCTTCTTACAACGTAGATGCCTGGACCTTCCTGGCTGGTTACAACTTCAAAGAAGGCAAAGCTAACTCCGGCGCTGCTGACTCTCGCTACGAGGATATGGTTGACGAAACCCTGCTGGGTGTTCAGTACGCCTTCACTCCGAAGCTGAAAGCTTACACCGAGTACAAGATCCAGGGTATCAACGACCTGGACGACGAGTGGACTGTTGCTCTGCAGTACAACTTCTAAGTTGTGTTTGCATGAAGTCCTAGCTTGAGTCTCTGACTTGACGCTTAAATGGCCAGACTGTTCAGTCTGGCCATTTTCATTTCTACTACCCCGATATGGTCCAGAGTCCTTCTGATTCCTATCCCTGATTACCTCACCACTTATTCCGCTATGTCCCTGGATGTTTTCTAAGGTGGCTTCCGTTGTTTCCTTATGCTGTTCCATCACGCGAAAGAGGCCTTCAGCATGTCAGGATTTAGTTGACCACTACAGAGTCTCGTTATCGGCTGTGAGAGTTACCCATGCTGGTGTAAACAGAAGTTGTAGCTGACAGAGTGAGGGGCTAGGTTACAGATAATGGGGTCAGGCAGCAGGAGAAGCCCGGTAAACAGGATTGGGAATACGGACAAGTTCTTATCAGGAAGAGGGCCTGCTGGGATTACTGGGCGGGAGCAATAAAAGAGGGAAGGTTCATCCTTCCCTCTTTTTATGTATGCAAGATGACAAACCGGGTTTAGCCGTGGTGACGGCGGTCGTTGGCCTGGGCCAGCAGGGTGCGGCTTTCCCTCAGGAACTGCTGCGCATGTTCGCCGAAGAAGCCGGATACCTGGCTGAAGGCATCGATAAAGCCGGCCCTGTCCCCTTGCTCCAGCAACCCCAGCACCTCACCGAAGTTCTGGTAGTAGCGGCGGATCATCGCGAGGTTCTGCGGTGACGACAAAATGATGTCGGCATAGAGATGCGGATCCTGGGCGAACAGCCGTCCCACCATGGCCAGCTCCAGCCGGTAGATGGGTGAGCTTAGATGCAGCAAACGATCGATGTTGGCCTGCTCGCGGGAGAGATGCCAGCCGTAGGCGAAGGTGGCAAAGTGGCGCAGCGCCTGGATGAAGGTCATGGCCTCATCGTGGGCTTTGGCCTCTACCTGCTGCAGACGGGCTCCCCAGATGGTCATTTGATCCAGCAGCCACTGGCTTGCTGCAGCGTCGCGCCCCTGACAGCAGACAATCACCTGCTTGGCAAGGCTCGCTACATCCGGCCCGAACATGGGGTGCAGTCCCAGCACAGGGCCCTTGTGCACCGCCAGCATGTGTTCAAGCGGCGCCTCCTTCACGCTGGTGACATCCACCAGCAGACAGCGGGCGGGCAGGTTGCCGAGCTGGTCGATGATCTGGCAGGTGATATCGATGGGCACCGCCACCATCACCAGCCCCGCATCGGCGAGGATTTCGTCAGCCCGTGGCCAGTCTTCCTGCTCGAGGGTCTCGACCCGATAGCCAGAGAGGCTGAACAGATTGCCAAACAGACGGCCAAGCTGACCTTGACCGCCGATGATGACCACCTTGCCAAGGTCCGGCTTCATGCATTTGAAGTGGTGCTCCTTGTCGCTGGCGGATTCCAGAATATAGGATTCGCGCATCACCCGGCGCAGCACGTCTTCGATGAGATCGCCGGGCACTCCCAGAGCCTCGGCTTCCGCGCGGCGGCGGGCCAGCATGCTCGCCTCCCGATCCGGCGCGTAGATGGGCAGGCCGTGACGGCTCTTCACTTCCCCCACTTCTCCCACCAGGGCGAGACGTTCAGCCAGCAGATCGATCAGCTGTTTGTCTACCGCATCTATCTTGTCCCTGAGGGCATTCAACTCTTCAGCCATATCCGGTCCCTGTCGGCGCCGCTGGCTGCGACGCTCTGTGATTCAAGAGGTTACAACAAGATACCACGACTCAAGAGGCTGTTCTGCTTTTGAGTGGCGCCGCCAGCTGGCTGTGGCAACGGGTCAGCAGATCGGCCGTGGTGTCCCAGTCGATGCAGGCATCGGTGATGGAGACCCCGTAGCGCATCTCGCACTTGGGCTGCTCGCTCGACTGGTTGCCTTCGAACAGGTTGGATTCAAGCATGATGCCGATGATGGAGCGGTTGCCCTCCTGGATCTGGTGGATGACGTTGTCGGCTACCTTGGGCTGCAGACGGTGATCCTTGCTGGAGTTGCCGTGGCTGCAATCCACCACCAGGCCGGGCAGCAGGCCCGCTTTTTCCAGCGCCTCTTCCGCCAGCGACACATTGACCGAGTCGTAGTTCGGGTGCTTGCCGCCGCGCAGGATCACGTGGCCATCCGGGTTGCCCTGGGTCTGCAGCAGCGCGACCTGGCCCTGCTGGTTGATCCCCATGAAGGCGTGGGGGCTGGAGGCCGCCTGCAATGCATTGATGGCGGTGCCCAGGTTGCCGTCGGTGCCGTTCTTGAAGCCGACCGGCATGGAGAGGCCGGAGGCCATCTCCCTGTGGGTCTGGGATTCTGTTGTGCGGGCACCGATAGCCGACCAGGAGAAGAGCTCCGCCAGGTATTGCGGGCTGATGGGGTCGAGGGCCTCGGTCGCGAGCGGCAGCTCCAGCTCGGCGAGCCAGCAGAGCAACTCGCGGGCCCGGTGCAGCCCCAGCTCCACGTCGAAGGTGCCGTCCAGGTTCGGGTCATTGATAAAGCCCTTCCAGCCCACCGTAGTACGCGGCTTCTCAAAGTAGACCCGCATGACAATGTAGAGAGAATCCTGATAGGCATCATGGAGCGCCTTGAGCCGGGTGGCGTACTCCTTGGCGGCGTCCATGTCGTGGATGGAGCAGGGGCCGCAGATCACCAGCAGACGGTGGTCACGACGGTGGATGATATCGGCGATGGTATTGCGGGCACCTTGCACGAAGGCCAGCGCACGCTCGGAGATGGGCAGTTTCTCCTTGAGTTGGGCCGGGGTGATCATCACTTGCTCGGACTGAATATGGATATTGTTCAGGGGATCTCGATGCATGGCGGCTTCTCTCTACTGGGTGTCGCATATTGATTCTGGATCCGGGTTGCTATTGAGTGATGCGTCATCGCATCGTCAGCAAACCAAGAGAGATGTGTGAATATTTAATTACACTGTCCACTTCTTGTTACGGATTGCTGCCCACCATAGCAAGGAATGGCAAACAAGCAAGTGAAAAGCGCGCTTTTACGCTACAAAAGTATCTAAGTAAAAATCAGATAGCGTTAAATGGAATGAAAAAGAGAGATTAAAGGTAGGTGGAATATGATTTTGTAAACTTATAATTACAATTGGTGCTCCGACCTGATTGTCAGGCAGAGAAACGGGGGGCGAAGGCCCCCCGTCACAAACCAGATCTGTTAAGCCCTGCTTATACCGTCACAGTCACCTTGGTGGCGCCAGCGACCCGCTGGCTGCGTGCCAGCGCGTCCAGCATCTCCTTGGTCACCAGCACAATCCCTTGCGGCGAGCGATAGAAGCGGCGGGCGTCTTCATCGGCATTTTCACCGATCACCATGCCTTGCGGCAGCTTGCACCCCTTGTCGACCACCACCCGGCGCAAACGGCAACCCGAGCCAATCTCCACACCCGGGAAGATCACCGCCTGATCCAGGGTGCAGAAGGAGTCGACCCGCACATTGGTGAACAGCACCGAACTCACGATAAAGGAGCCGCTGACGATGGTGCCGCCGGCAAACATGGAGTTGATGGCCATGCCGTGCTGGCCGTTTCTGTCCTGTACGAACTTGGCGGGAGGCGTCATGTTCTGGCTGGTCCAGATGGGCCACTCCTGATCGTAGATATCCAGCTCGGGAGTGACGGAGGCGAGATCCATGTTGGCTTCCCAGAAGGAATCCAGGGTGCCCACGTCGCGCCAGTAGGGACGTTTTTGCGGACAGCAACCGACGCAGGACATGCCAAACGGGTGGGCATAGGCGGTGCCCTCCTCAACGACCCGCGGGATCACGTCCATGCCGAAGTCGTGGTGGGAGTGTTCGTTGGCGATGTCCTCTTCCAGCAGTTGGTAGAGATAGACGGCGTCGAAGATATAGATCCCCATGGACGCCAGCGCCGTGTCGGGCTTGTCCGGCATGGCTGGCGGGTTGAGGGGTTTTTCCACGAAGGCGTTGATCTTGCGATCCTCATCGATGGCCATTACCCCGAAGGCGCTGGCTTCGCTGCGGGGCACCTCGATGCAGGCCACCGTGACCTTTGCACCCTGATTGACGTGATCGAGCAGCATGGCGGCGTAATCCATCTTGTAGATGTGATCCCCGGCCAGCACCACCACATATTTGGGGGCGTGATCACGGATGATGTCCAGATTCTGGTAGACCGCATCCGCGGTGCCGCGATACCAGTGCACCTCGTCCACCCGTTGCTGGGCGGGCAGCAGATCGATGAATTCATTCATCTGGTAGCGTAAAAAGGACCAGCCGGATTGCAGGTGGCGCAACAGGCTGTGGGACTTGTACTGGGTCACCACGCCAACCCGGCGAATGCCGGAGTTGATGCAGTTGGACAACACGAAATCGATGATGCGGAATTTGCCGCCAAAATGGACTGCCGGTTTTGCCCGGTTATCGGTCAACTGCTTGAGGCGACTGCCCCGCCCTCCTGCGAGCACCAACGCCATGGTCTCGTTCAGCAACTGTCTGGATCTTGCAGTATTGGCAGGTTGTAACAACATCTTCTATCCCTTTGTGGCTAACCTATCCTGATAATGCCTCTTTTGAGGCCCAATGAAAGTGCTTTCAATCACAGAACATTCGTCGTGACGATTATTAAGTAACTTTGTTGTCAGTAATGTGATGTGCCGAGGGGGTAATCAGACTTTCGAGAGTCAGAGGGGATGGCAAAGGGAAGGGGGAAAGAAGGATGGCCCCTGCCAGCGGTGGCAGGGGCGCCAGGGTTATGCCTCCTGAGGCAGAGGCTCCGCCTGTTTCTGATACGCCTGGGGTGTCAGTCCCAGCAGCTCCTGCACCGTCGATGCAACCGTGATGGAAGACACCGTCCCCACCAGGATGCCGACAAACAGGATGAAGGAGAAGCCGTAGAGGGCATCCCCCCCGAACAGCAGCAGGGCGCCCACGGTGAAGAGGGTGGTGCCCGAGGTGATCATGGTGCGGCTGAAGGTGGCCTTGATGGCGACATCGGAACACTCATGAATGTTCATCCTGGTGCGGGAGCTCAGCAGATCCCGTAGCCGATCCGAGATGACGATGCTGTCGTTCAGCGAATAACCGATCACCGCCATCAGGCCCGCGATCACATTGAGATCAAACTCGATGTTGCACAGCGCCAGCAGCCCAAGCGCGACGATGGCATCGTGCACCACCGAGAGCAGGATGCCGATGGCCTGACGCCACTCGAAGCGAAACGCCAGATAGGCCGACATGGCCACCGAGGCTACCAGCACCGCCAGCATCCCCTGCTGGAATAGCTCGGCCCCCACCTGCGGGCCAACGATGGTGGTGCGCAAGAGCTCGACCGGCATGCCGAGTTGTTCCCCCAGCAGGGCGGCGAGCTCGGGGGCGGCCCAGGGCAGCTCGTGGGGCGGCAGCTTGATGAGCCATTCCCCCGGCACGCCCGCTGAGCTCAGTTCCAGCGCGCCGGCCAGCGGGGAGGTCAGCATGGCGTTGAGCTCATGGGCCTCTTTCAGGGTCTGGATGTGAAACTCCAGCAGGATCCCACCGGTAAAATCGAGCCCAAGGGTGAGGCCGTTCAGCAGCAGGATGGCGATGCTGGCCAGGGTCAGCAGGATGGAGGCCCACAGACCGATGTAGCGCCAACGGGTCAGGCCCATGGCAACAATCATTCTCAACATGTTGTTTCTCCTGGCCACCGAAGTGGCCTTGCTCGCGCAGGTGGACCTGCGCGAGATAAAAAGGGTGGCCGGCCTTGGTGCCGGCTGGTTGCGAAGCTACCTGAGAGGGTGCTGGCCCATCACACCCTGAGGGTGCGCTCGCGGCTGCGTCCCCACAGGGGATTGATGATGGCGCGGGTGCCCCAGATCCCGGTGATCATGCTGGAGACGAGCCCCAGGATGAGGGTGATGGAGAAGCCCTGCAGCGGTCCGGAGCCGATGGAGTAGAGCACCACGGCGCAGATCAGGGTGGTGATGTTGGCATCGAAAATGGTGCGAAAAGCCGAGCGATAGCCGAAATCGATGGCATTGGCGAGGCTGCCGCCTTCACGCAGCCTATCCCTGATCCGCTCGAAGATGAGCACATGGGTATCCACCGCCATGCCCACGGTCAGCACCAGGCCGGCGATTCCCGGCAGGGTCAGCACGGCGCCCGGCAGCACCGCCAGCATGCCGACCTGCATCAACAGGTTGCCGATCAGCGCCGTGATGGCCACCCAACCAAACTTGCGATACCAGGCCATCATGAACAGCATCATGCCCGCCATGCCAAAAGCCAGGGCGGTGAAGCCCGCCTCGATGTTCTGCATGCCGAGGGTCGGCCCTATGCTGCGCTCTTCGAGGATCTTGAGCGGCGCGGTGAGGGCGCCGGCCCGCAGCAGCATGGCCAGCTCTTGTGCCTCGGGCATGCTGGCAAGGCCTGTTATGCGGAACTGGTTGCCAAGGGCCGTCTGGATGGTGGCGACGTTGATCACCTCGCTGTGGGCTCTCAGGTGCCCCTGGGCATTGGTCTTGTACTCGGTGAAGACGGTGGCCATCGCCTTGCCCACGTGCTGGCGACTGAACTGGTTCATCTTGCTGCCCCCCAGGGTGTCGAGCACGATATTGACCTGGGGTTGACCCATCTCCCCCATGCTGGCGCGGGCGTCGACGATATGCTCGCCGGTCAGCACCGGCTTGCGTGCCATGGGGATGGCCTGCCCGTGGCGATCGGACATATAGAAGTGGCTGTCTGCCTTGGTCTCGTAGAAAGCCAGGGAGGCGGTGGCCCCGATCACCTCTTTGGCCTGCTTGGGATTGTGCACCCCGGGCAGCTCGATGCGGATGCCCTCCTGCCCCTGGCGCTGGACCGAGGCCTCGACGATGCCGAGCTCGTTGATCCGTTTTTTCAGGATCGACAGGTTCTGGGTCACGGCGTTGTTGACCAGCAGGGTGCGCTCGGCCTCGCTCAACACCAGGCGCAGCTCGTTGCCGCTGCGGGTGAGTTGCCACTGTCCTTGCAGGGTACCGGCACTCTCCTTGACGATGGTGAGCCAGGGGGCCTGCTCGGCCGCCTCCGGCAGGGTCACGATCACGGTGCCCTGCTCGCTCCGCATCACGTTGGCACCGCGCAGATGAGCATCACGAAAGCGGCTGCGCAGGGAGTCCACCAGATTGTTGGTCTGGGCGTCGATGACGAAATTGACGTCGACCCCGATCAGCAGCTGGGAGCCACCGCGCAAGTCCAGCCCGAGCTTGATGGGGGTGGCGCCGAGCCGGCTGATCCAGCCGGGGGCGTTGGAGTGAAACTCCAGGGTCAGGGCGGCGCTGTCGACCCCCTGCTGCTCCAGCAACTGCTTGGCTCTTTGCTGTTCTTGCTGGATGGCAAACACCAGCTCGACCTTGTCTTGCTGCTGCACTGTCTTGACCGGCGAGATCCGGTTTTCAACCAGCAGCTGATGTTGACTGACGGTCAAGGCCGCTTGTCCGTGCAGGCCGAGGGAGGGTTGCTCACCGAAGAAGGTGGGCAGGGAGTAAAAGGTAAAGGTGAACAGCATCAGCAGCAGCAGTGCGTACTGCCACCTGCTCATGCGGTTGAGAATGGCGCTGTGATGTTTTCTCATGGCAAATCGCCTCTGTCAGGAGAAGGGGCGCGGGCCGGCCCTTGGGGCAGGCAAGGCGCTAAAAAATAGAGATGCGAACAGGGCGGGATGGCACCTGGGTGCAACCCGTCAAAGGGGAGGAGAAGCGCGAAAAAGAGATGTGCCAACCCCTCGGGGTCAGGCGGTCAGATAGCTCTGGCTGAAGCGATATTGCAGGTGCTGACGCTGCAGGCGGTGCCGGTGAATGGCACCGAAAAAGTCCCGAAAACTCTGTCTGTGATAGAGCAGGATGACAGGCGTCAGCCAGCCGAGCAACAACAGCAGGATGGCCTCGGCAGACCAGCTGTGCACCAGCTCATAGACAAGGGTTCTGGGTTGAGTGTCATTGCGCTGGGATTGCTCGAGGCGCAGCAGATGATTCTGATGGGACGCGACAAACTTGATGATGCCGTCGTCGCTGTCGCTCGCCTGGGAGAGGGTATGGGTTTGCGTCGCCGCGGGCAGCCGTGGCCCTTCCACCTGGACGATGGAACAAAGCAGGGTGAAGGAGATGACCAGGGTCATCAGCACCAGTTTGACTTTGTCGATGGGACGCAAACGATCAATTCCAGAGAAACGAGAGGGGCAAGCTATCACAGGAGGCGGGATTGGACAAGCCGGCACAGACCTGCCGTGCCGGCTTGGAAGTGAGTCAACTGCCGGTCATCTGCGAAAAATCCCGGGCATACCCCTTGAGCAGGCTGTAGAGGTGGGCCCGTTGCGAGATGTCCAGTGACTGGCTCATGGCGCTCAGCCACTTGATGGTACGTTGGCGCGACTGCTCGGTGTAGCCGGTGAAGCGGCCATCCATCAGGCCATCCCCCTGAGCCAGCAGATCGGTCAGCTCCCGGGTAAAATCCGGGCTCTGGCGCTGCTTCATCAACCGATCCAGCTCCAGGGTCCAGGAGGTCTGAAACTCGATCCAGGGGGGCATCAGCTCGTACTGCCACTCGGCCCACTGGGCCACCAGCGGTGCCTGGGCCGGTTTGACCTCGCCAATCCAGAACGTGAGCCGCTTGTTCATCTTGTCGCGAAACTCCGCCAGCATCTGCTCCTTCGGCTGATCGGCAAACTCCTGCTGCCGCTCCCGCTGGCGCTTGACTCTGTCTTGCATGAAGCGGGTCACCTGCTCGTCGGTCAGGGTGCGAGCGAGGCGCACCGCCCGGGGGATGGTGTTCTCCAGGGTGCGGGTCAGGCTCCCCTGCACCGCATCGAGATTGGTCTCGATTTGTGCCGGGGTCATGGGGCTGGCCACCGCTTTTGCCAGCACATCGAGATCCCGGGCATAGCGGGGCAGCTCGTGTTGCCGGTGCCAGGCCATCAACCCCTTCACCTCGCGGCTGAGCAGGCTCTTTTGCGAGGAGGAGAGGGCGAAATAGTCATCCAGCTGCCAGATGATGGCGGTGTCGAGCCAGTAGTAGATGATCCGGGTGGAGCAGCCCACCAGCATCAGCGTCAGCAGCAACAGACCCCAGGTTTTCGGTTGGTACCAGCGTACCTTGTTTGTCATCGGTTACTCCAGTCGTTGCCGATTGAGATCAATCAGCCCGTGATAATCCGGATGGTCTTGCTGTTCGGCCATCAGCAGTGCCCACAGGAGGGCGATGTAATCGACCCAGGGCAGGAACGCTTCGCCGTGAAAGGAAAACCGTCGTTCCCGGGGCAGGGCGCGCAGATAGTGCTCCTCCAGCGCCTCCCGCTCCTGTGGCTGCCAGCCGTGGGTGCGCTGGATGCTGGCGACCTCGAAGCCCGGATGGCCCGCCGCCCCATACTCCCAGTCGATGACCCAGGGCCTTGCTCCCAACAAGTTAGCCGGATTGAGATCATGGTGGCAAGGCAGCCAGCAATCGTCAGGCTCCCGGCTGGCGAGCAGGGCGCGCTCCAGCGCCGGCAGCCAGGACGGGATCCGCGCTAGTCTGGCGCGATAGCCGGCCGCATGGGCCCGTACCGCCATCACCATGGAGGGCAGGGGAAGGCGGTGCAGGGTGCGCAGGGTATCGGCCAGGCGCCTCGGCTGCTCGGCCCGCGGCGGCGGGGCGTCGGCCCAGTTCGGCTCGTCACACCAGTCGAGCAGCATCAGGCCGGTGGCGGGATCGCTGTGATGGCAGGGCAGGGCGATCCCCTCGGCCATGGCCCCCCGATAGAGCTGCCACTCGGTGGCCCGGTCGATGCCAAGACGCACCGGGTCCGGGTGCCCCTGGCGCAGAAAGTAACTGCGCCCCGAGGGGAGGCGCAGTCGGTAGTTGCAGTTGGTCAGGCCCGCCCCGAGCGGCGTCAGCTCTGCCTCGGCCCAGGGGGCGGGCAGGCGGCGCCGCAGGGCTGCCAGGTGCGGATCACCAGCCAAAGGTGGACTTCTTCGCCTGTTTGCGGATCTCCTTCTGATCGGCCCACAGCAGCTCGCCGCTTTGCAGATCCAGCAGGTTCATGGTCATCTGGTAGTAGACGTCCTTCACCTTGCCGTTGTCCTTGACGATGCTGGCGAGGTTGCCATAGACCATGTAGCGGGCACCGGTCTGCTGGCCGATACGCACCATGGTGGCGGGATCCACCATGCCGCTGCTCTGCTGATATTCGAGCTGCTGCTTGATGGCAGCCACCTTGCTCATGTCGACGAAGCGGAACTTGCCGGCGCGCAGCAGCTTGGTGCGGATGGTGTCGGTGATGGCCTCGGTATCGATATGCTCGGAGGTCTTGTTGCGGATGGAATCCATGTACATCACAGGGCGCCCCCCCGCAGTGATCTCGCTGGTGGCGGGTGAGGCCAGCAGGGAATCCGCCATCTTGTCGGCGATGGCCTGCAGATCGGCGGAGCCATAATCGACAGTGACCGTCTCGGTTTCGGTCGGATCGCCATAGCTGACGGTGGTGCTGGAGCAGCCGCCCAGGAGCAGAGCGCCGGTCAATATCAGCAGGGCATGATTCATTTTCATCAGTAGGATTCCTCAATCACTTCGCGTACATAGAGTCGGTAGCCTCGGGCGGCCGGACTCGGCGCCAGGGCGGACAGGGTGCGGCTCTGATAGCCGTGCAGCTTGAGCGGGGTCCAGCCGCGGCCATCGCTGGCCACCTCCTGACCCGCCTCGTCATACCAATAGAAGAGGTATTGCAGACGGTTGTCGCTGCGCTGGGTGCTGGTGGCCGCCACGTTGACTTGCAGCAGGCCGTTTTGCTCGCGCCGGCTCAGCTCGGTCAGGGTGACGTTGACGTTCTGATGCTGCTCCGCCACCGCTGCGGCGCCCGCCGCACCATAGAGCGCAATGCCGGAGGTATTGGTGGCACAGCCTGCCAGCAGCAGCGCGAGCCCCAGGGCCAGTGTGCATCTTTTCATCTTGCTCTCCTTGCCGGCAGGCCGGGGGCCGCGCCGGTGGTTGTTCATGATTTGTCGGCCGAACCTGCTCACAGGGGCATCACCCGGGTGGTCAGTCCCGCGCCGAGGCGCTGCACCCATACCAGGGTGGTGCGTCCGCCGTGAATGGTGAGGGGCAGCTGGCGCGTGGCGCTGCCGGCCCCCAGGACAAGCTGTATTTCACCTGCGGGCAACATGTCCTGCCAGCTGGAGGCCTGGGCGGGCAGAGTGAGCCAGCTGCGGGTATCGGCCCGCTCCGAGAGGGTGTTGAAGATCCCCACCAGCAGGTTGCCCACATCGCCCCCCTCCTTGGCGGCGGTGCGCCGCAGCTGCTCCTTGGTTACCAGACGCAGGGCCTGGCGGGTCAGCATGCCAGGCAATCGTTCCTGCAGATCCTTGGCCGCCAGCGCTTCGAGCCGCACCAGCTCACTGGTCTGCTCGACCCGCTTGCCGAGGGTGACGGTCAGCGGCCCGGTGTCGCTCGTCCGGTTGTCGTAATAGGGTACCGCCACGGTGAAGGTACGAAAATCACCGCCGGAGGTGGAGATGGGCAGCGGCAGGAACAGCTCGCGCCGCGCCGGGATCAGCCCATCTTCAAACAGCACCACCAGCTGGCCCTGTTTTTTGGCAATAGAGGGGGTTAACGGCGGGGCCTTGCGGCCGATCTTCTTCTCGGTCTCGCGGATCTCGTCCGCGGCGCCGCGCAGGCGGGCGAGGCGCAGCAGGGCATCCTGCAGGCTGCGGTTGTCAGGCGCTATCTGGTAGCCGCGCTGATAGTCGACCCAGGCGTCGTTGAGATCCCCGGCCGCCTCGTAGAGCACGCCGGAGAAATAGAAGGTGTAGGCGTTCTGAAAGCCGTTTTTCACCCGGCCGATGAGTCGGTCGAGATCCGGTGCCCGCGATACCAGCTGGCGCATCTCCCCTTCAGTTGCGGTATCAGCCTCGGTCTCTTCGCGCTTCTCTCTGGCCTTGCGAACCTCGTCATCCCGGCGTTTGAGGGCCTGCTCCTGCACCTGGTTGGCGCGGCGCACCTCCACCAGGGCCCCCTCGGCATCCCCCCGTTGCAGGTAACCGAGCGCCAGATAGTGGTGCAGCATGGTGCGCTCGTAATCGGGGGCGCGATAGGCCATCGACTGATCGTTGGTAAGCAGGCTGCCCACCTGAGCCAGACCGTGGCTCAGCCGGTACTCGGCCTGGTTGTCTTCCCAGACGAGCTGGCTGTCGGCGGCGGTAAAGGCCTGCTTGCTCTTGGCATCCTGGCCGGCCAACCAAGCGATGCGCCCCTGCTCGAGCCTGTCCAGCACATAGGTGTCATCTCCCACCGTGGAGTCGCGCACCTCGGGCAGGGCCTCGGCGGCGTGCCCCAGCAGCAGCTGGTTGCGCAGCGGTACCATCTGATCGGAGTAGGAGACGAACATGTCCTGCCAGTGGGAGGCACAGCCTCCCAGCAGGAAGCTGACCAGCAACAGGCCAGCCAGTTGAAGGCGAGGTATCACAGGCTGAGCAGGGGTCCCAGCGGCTGGCCACCGACCAGATGCATGTGGATGTGATAGACCTCCTGCCCGCCGTGGCGGTTGCAGTTCATGATGAGGCGGTAGCCATCCTCGGCGATCCCGGCCTCGCTGGCCAGTTTGCGGGCCACGGTGAACATCCGGCCCAGTGCCAGCTCGTGTTCGGCTTCCACATCGTTGACGGTGGGGATCAGCACGTTGGGGATGATCAGGATATGGGTCTTGGCCTTGGGCTGGATGTCGCGAAACGCGGTCACCAGTTCGTCCTGATAGAGGATGTCAGCGGGGATCTCTTTGCGAATGATTTTGCTGAAAATGGTTTCTTGCGCCATTGCTAACTCCCTTATATGAAAAAGAAAATTGAAACTAAGCCCTGATTGACCCCTGGGTGGGGCAGCGCTGCACGCCAAGTGTGACACAAGCCGACATTTGGCACAGCTGATGTCCCATTCCCTTCAGTTATTGTTAAAAATACCGATAGCCTGAGGGACGTCATGGCACTACCCGGGCGGGTGGCTGCAGGGTATCAAAGGGACGGGGTACTCAGGCAAGGGACTTTTGCATATACAGCGGGACAATAATGAAACAAACCATGTCAGATCTCTCCATCTTGCAGCGAGTCTATCTTGGATTCGCCATTCTGGTGGCCGTGATGGTGGCCAGCTCACTGCTTACTTTTCGCAGCCAAGGGGCCCTTGGGGATGCCCTGGATCAGGTGACCCAGCAGTCGATGCCGCTGGTGATCGCCAGCTCCCAGACCCAGATCAGTTTGCTCAGCGCCAACAAGTGGCTCACCGACGTGCTGACCGAGCAGGACAGCAAGCTGATCCCGGCCGAGGTGGCCGAGTTGCAGCAGGCCAAGGCCCAGGTCAACAAGACCCTGGCCACCCTCAAGCAGCAGGCGGCCAGCCATCCCGAGTTGCAGGAACAGATGGCCGCGCTGGAGCAGCTGGCCGGCGACTATCTGAAACTGACCGACACCCTGCCTGCCGAGCATGAGGCGCTGCTGGCCCGGTTGCACAAGGTCAATCTGGCCAAGGGGCAATTTCAGGTCAGCCTGCCCCAGTTCAAGAAGAACTTGGGGGACATGATGGTCAGCATCGATGACAGCTTCATCAAGATGCTCTCCGAGACCCTGACCACCAAGCTCTCCGCCATCGAGCTCTCCACCATGGATGCGCTCAACCAGAGCATCCCGGCCCCCATCGAGGGGGCGCTCAAGCGCAACAAGATGCAGATCGAGGGGTTCAACAACACCATCAAGGATCTGCAAAATGAGCTGGCGAATTTCGACAATGACATGGGCCACTATGTCCACGGTTTCGTGCGCGACACCACCGGCAGTGATGGGGTGCTCGCCCAGTACCTGACCCTGATGCGCGAGCAGGAGCGGATGCGCAGCCAGAGCAGGCAGGCCAGCGCCCTCATCGTCGAGATCCAGGGCAAGCTGGAGCAGATCACCGCCCAGAGCCAGCAACTGATGAACCGCAGCATCCTGGCCTCCGAGCAGGTGCAGCGCCAGAGCACCCTCACCCAGGGGGCCAGCATAGGGGTCGCCATCCTGATCGCCATCCTGGTGGCCTATACCCTGGGCAAGGCCATTCGCCGTCCCCTCAAGGAGTTGTTGCGGGTGCTCAACGAGGTGACCCGGGGCGACATGACCCAACGCATCGGCTTTCGCAGCAACAACGAATTCGGCCAGCTCGGCAAGCAGGTCAACCTGCTGATCGAACAGATGGGGGAGGTGCTGACCCAGCTCTCCCAGGCCTCGGCCCAGCTCAATGACGCCGCCCACGGCAACCGTCACACCACAGAGTCAGTGCGGGCGGATCTGGAGAAACAGCGCCAGGAGACCGCCTCGGTCGCCGCCGCCATGACCCAGATGGAGGCCTCGGTGCGGGAGGTGGCCCAGGCTGCCAACCAGACCCTTGAGCGGGTGATGGACGTGGAGAAAGCCTCCGAAACCGGTCGCAAGGTGATGGCCGGTAACATCACCACCACCCATCAGCTGGCGGGCAAGTTGCAGCAGACCGGCAAGGTGATCGGCGATGTGAACGCCATGAGCGGCCAGATTGGCAACATCCTCGACGTCATCCGCGGCATTGCCGAGCAGACCAACCTGCTGGCCCTCAACGCCGCCATCGAGGCGGCCCGGGCCGGCGAGCAGGGGCGCGGTTTTGCGGTGGTGGCCGACGAGGTGCGCAGCCTGGCCGGGCGCACCGCCCAGTCCACCAGCGAGATCCAGACCATGATCGAGAACTTGCAGCAGGGGGTCGCCAAGGCGGTGGCCGTGATGCAGGAGTGCTCCCGCGAGATGGACAGCTGCATGGATCAGAGCTCCCACGCCAACAACGCGATGGAGGAGGTGCAGGGCATCGTGGTGCTGATCAGCGACATGTCGAGCCAAATCGCCTCCGCCGCCGAGCAGCAGCAGGCCACCAGCGCAGACATCGCCACCAACCTCAACCGCATCTCGGATATCTCGGATCTCAACTATCAGGGCATAGAGCGGGTTGCCGAGACCAGCCAGCAGCTCGATGCGCTGGCCGAGCAGCAGGAGGAGCTGGTCAAGCGCTTCCGGCTCAGCGCCTGAATCTGGATGTTTTACATGGGGGCCTGCGGGCCCCTTTTTTATCCGGCAGTGCCAAAGGCCGATCCCGGTCACGGAAAGCCGGGTCACCGCGCGCCAGCATAGTCGGATCTGCCGCCTTTAGAGCCACTTGAACGTCAGGACGTAACCATGATCTCCCTAAGCCAGTTGCTGCTGTTTGCCGGTGCCTCCCTCCTGATGGCCCTGACGCCGGGCCCCAACATGCTCTACCTGCTGTCACGCTCCCTCTGCCAGGGGCGCGTGGCGGCCATTATGTCCTGGGGCGGCGTGGTGCTGGGGTTTACCGTGCACATGCTGTGCGCCGCCATCGGCCTCACGGCGCTCTTCATGGCGATCCCCATGGGTTACGAGCTGATCAAGGTGGCCGGTGCACTCTATCTGCTCTGGATCGCCTGGCAGGGGATCAAGCCTGGCTCCCGTTCCCCGTTCGAACCGGCGCCGCTGGTGGCGCACTCCCCGGGCCGGTTGTTTCTGATGGGACTGCTGACCAGCGTGCTCAACCCCAAGGTCGCCATCTTTTATCTGTCGGTGCTGCCCCAGTTCATCTCGCCGGATGCGGGCACGGTACTTGGCCAGAGCCTGCAGCTCGGTACAGTGCAAATTCTTATCAGCGCGGCCGTCAACCTCTCGGTGGCCTTGTCCGCCGCCCGTCTTAGCGGCTGGTTTGCCCGTCATCGCCTCTGGCTGGCGGTGCAGCGCTATTTGATGGCCACAGTACTGGGGCTGCTGGCGGTTCGCCTGCTGGCTCAGGGGCGCAGCTAGGCTGACGGGCAGAAACAGCAAGGCTCCCCGCAGGGAGCCTTATTGATCAGGTTGAGTAGCGCCGGGATCAGACGTAGGCGATGGCGCCCTTGCCAACCCCTTCATAGGCGACAATCTTCACGAACTTGTCACCCACCGCTTTTTTCACTTCCCGGGCGATGTAGTGGGCCAGCAGCTCGACCGTGGTATCGGTGTCGATCATCTCCACCTCGGCGGACGGGATGGCCAGCTGGAACAGCCCCTGGGGCGCCACATATTTGAAACCGGCGTGGTGATCCCCCAGCAGCACGTTGGCGCGAGCGCTCAGGGCCAGCTCGGTGAGGGCGACCCTGTCTTCTTCGGTGCCAAGGTAAATATCGGCCCAGCGCTCGGCCCAGTTCAGCTCGAGCTCTTCATCCCGCTCGCCATCCACGTGGATCTCGATGGGGGAGCGGTGGCCGTGGGCGATGCGCTGACAGTTACCGTCGTGTTTCTTCAGGCCATGGCTGTAGTGGTAGAAGGCCCCCTCGATCTGCTCCTGGCGCAGGGTCAGGGAGAGATCCTTGATGTTGCCGGGCAGCCGCTTGGCCAGTACTGCCAGCAGGTAGCGGGTGACGGACTCCTTGTCCACCTGGGGCGCCGGGATGAAGGCAAAGCCCTGGGTCGGGCAGCGCAGGTGGATGGAGCGCCCCTGGCGCAGCAGGTCGACGGTGCTCTCGTCTCCCTCCAGATGTTCGACATGGATCAGGGCGCATTCGGTGGGCACCAGCAGCTTGTGATCCACCTCTTCGTCGATGATCGACTTGATGAGCTTTTTCACCCGGCCAAAGTCCAGCAGCATGCTCATTTCGTTGAGCTCGCCACTCATCTCGATATCCACCAGCCAGCTTTCCCCTACCATGCCGCGGCGTTCGCACAGGTAGCTGGAGTCGATCACGGTCAAATCTCTTACAAATAACTTCATCAGTCAGGCCTTGCTATAGCGAAAGGGCAGTTTGCGATATTATGACCCGCGATTATCGGCAAAGGAACTGGAACCCCCCATGAACAAACTGCTTATCAAGAATGCCACCTTGGTCAACGAAGGCCGCATCTATGCCTCCGACGTGTTGATCGAGGGGGAAAGGATTGCCCGCATCGCCCCGCAGATCGAGGCTCCCGATGCGCTGGTCATCGATGCCGCGGGCCGTCACCTCATCCCGGGAATGATCGATGATCAGGTTCACTTCCGGGAGCCGGGGCTGACCCACAAGGGGACCATTGCCAGCGAATCCCGGGCTGCCGTCGCCGGCGGCACTACCAGTTTCATGGAAATGCCCAACGTCAATCCCCAGACCACCACCCTCGAAGCCCTCGAAGCCAAATACCAGATAGCCGCCAACGCCTCCGTTGCCAATTACAGCTTCTACCTCGGCGCCACCAATGACAACCTGAGCGAAATCAAGCGCCTCGATCCCAAGCAATCCTGCGGAGTCAAGGTGTTCATGGGCTCCTCCACCGGCAACATGCTGGTGGACAACCAGGAGACCCTGGCGGCGATTTTCCGCGAGAGTCCGGTGATGATCGTCACCCACTGCGAAGACACCCCGACCATCGCCCAGGCCGAAGAGGCGGCGCGGGCCAAGTGGGGCGAGAACGTGCCGATGGGTGAGCATGGTCGCATTCGCAGCGACGAGGCGTGCTACAAGTCCTCCAGCATGGCGGTGGCGCTGGCGAAAAAATATGGCGCCAAGCTGCACGTGCTGCACCTCACCTCCGCCAAGGAGCTGTCGCTCTTTACCGCCAGCCACGACCTGAGCGAGCTGAAAGACAAGAACATCACCGCCGAGGTGTGTGTTCACCACCTTTTCTTCAACGACGCCGATTACGAGACCCTGGGCAGCCAGATCAAGTGCAACCCGGCGGTGAAGAACGCCGCGGATCAGCGGGCCCTGCTCGATGCGGTGCGCAACGACGTGCTGGACATCATCGCCACCGACCATGCTCCCCACACCTGGGAAGAGAAGCAGAACAGCTACTTCAAGGCGCCGTCCGGCATTCCCCTGGTGCAGCACTCCCTGCTGGCGCTGCTGGAGCTCTACCACAACGGCGTCTTCACCCTGGAAACCATCGTCAAGAAGACCTCCCACGCGGTGGCCGAGCGCTTCCAGGTGCAGGATCGCGGCTATATCCGCGAGGGTTACTTCGCCGATCTGGTGCTGCTGGATCTGGGCAAGCCCTACGTGGTCAACGATGACAACATCCTCTACCACTGCGGCTGGTCGCCGTTCAACGGCTACCGCTTCCACAGCACGGTTGAGATGACCTTGGTGAACGGTCAAGTAGCCTGGCAAAACGGCCAGGTCAGCGATCAGGTGCTGGGCAAGCGGCTGACCTTCAACCGCTGAGCTGGTTGATGAGGGGACGCGAGCAAGGCAATGGCAGGAGCTATTGGCCTTTGAGCCCTGCAAGCGGGCGGATAGTGGGCAGATAATGGGCTGATGGCGGCACTTTGAGCGCAGATTGCTCGCAAAGCAGGCGAACGCATCGTTGTGGCGGTTTCTTTGTTGACAGGGGGGGAGCATCTCCATAAACTCAGCCCCCGTCAGCTCAGACTGACTTCGTCGGCGTGTAGCGCAGCCAGGTAGCGCACTGTCATGGGGTGTCAGGGGTCGGAGGTTCAAATCCTCTCACGCCGACCATCATTCCCCGAATAAAGGCCTTGTTTTGTGACAAGGCCTTTTTCTTTTTCCGGTATTCCCCTTGCTGGCCTCGCGCTCGGCGATTGTCTCGCTCGCCGGCCTGTGCTCTAGTAACGGCGTCTTTCCATCAGCCTTGCGCCGGAGGCCTCTCTATGTCTGCATCCATCCTCGCCCCTGTCCGGTGGCTGTTGCTGGTGACCTTGCTGCTCGGCGGCTGCGCCACCTCCTATCACAGTGAAAAATCCTTCTGGAACGGGCAAACCGGTTTCTCCCAGACCCGGCTTGGCCCCACCACCTGGCAGCTGGAGTTTGTCGGCAACGATCTGGTGGACAGGGAGACGGCTCGCAAGTACGTGCTCAAGCGGGCAGGGGAGATGGCGCTGGCCGAAGGCTATCGGCGGCTGCGGGTGGATGAGCTGACGATCAGCCGGGACGCCATCCGGGTGACCCCCTCGCGCCCCGTCTTCGATTTTGACGAGGATGAGCCGGATCCCTTTCTCGATGAGATGCATGTCCAGCACACCACCTCGGCCCTGCTGGTGTTTACCCTCGACAATGAGGCGACGGACAAAAACAGTCTCTCGGCTGAATATCTCGTAAACATAGAAATAAACAGCGTTTAATATAGTAGTTCGACAAGGTGTAGATAATATACATCTGCCAGTAGCATAAAATTCCGGAGCCAGGCTCTGGATTTACCCCTCGCTTTTAGGCATGCTCCCAGCATACCGACTATCCGGAGTCAACGGGTCGGATCACAAAAACGGACTTTAGTGGCACCCACTGCCACTGATGAAGGCTTGTATCACTCTCTATCGAGAAACCCCCATGAAAATGAATAAGCTGACGGTCGCCATCCTCATTTCGATGATGTTTGGCATCCTCACCGGTCAGGGCTATCGTCTGTTTGCCGCCGATCAGGCGGCGGATTTCGCCAGCAACATCACGATTCTTACCGATATCTTCCTGCGACTGATCAAGATGATCATCGCCCCCCTGGTCTTCAGCACCCTGGTGGTCGGCATCGCCAAGATGGGCGATACCCGCACCGTGGGCCGCATCGGTGCCAAGACCCTGGGCTGGTTCATGCTGGCCTCCCTGATGTCCCTGAGCCTGGGGCTGGTGATGGTGACTCTGTTGCAACCGGGCGTCGGTCTCTCCCTCTCCCTGCCCGATGACACCGCCAGTTCCGGCATTGCGGTGGGCGCCATCACCCTGAAAGACTTTGTCACCCACGCCATTCCCAAGAGCGTGGTGGAGGCCATGGCCACCAACGAGATCCTGCAGATCGTGGTGTTCTCCCTCTTCTTCGGGCTGGCCGCTGCCGCCCTCGGGGATCTGGCCAAGCCGGTGGTCGTGCTGATGGCCAGCGCGGCGGAGATCATGCTGAAGGTCACCGGCTACGTGATGAACTTCGCGCCGTTTGCGGTGTTCGGTGCCATCTCCGCCATGGTGGCCAAGGAGGGGCTCGGCATCCTGCTGACCTACGGCAGCTTCATGGCCCAGTTCTATCTGGCCCTGGGCTGTCTCTGGTTGCTGCTGGTCGCCATGGGCAGCCTGTTCCTGCGCGAACGGGTGCTCAAGCTGCTGGCCATGATCCGCGAGCCTATTTTGCTGGCATTTTCCACCGCGAGCTCCGAGGCGGCCTATCCCAAGACTCTGGATCGGCTGGAAAAATTCGGTTGTGACAAGCGCATCGCCAGCTTCGTGCTGCCCATGGGCTACTCGTTCAACCTGGATGGCTCCATGATGTACTGCACCTTCGCGGTGATGTTCATCGCCCAGGCCTATGGCATCGAGCTCTCCATGGCCCAGCAGATCACCATGCTGCTGCTGCTGATGGTCACCTCCAAGGGGATGGCCGGGGTACCGCGCGCCTCCCTGGTGGTGATTGCCGCCACCCTGAACCAGTTCCATATTCCCGAAGCCGGCGTCTTGCTGCTGCTGGGGATCGACCACTTCCTCGACATGGGGCGCTCTGCCACCAACGTGTTGGGCAACGCCATCGCCGCGAGCGTGGTAGCCAAGACCGAGGACAGTCTGGGCGAGACAGTGGTGCAAGGGGAAAGCGAACCCGTCAAGGTGTGAGTCTGCTCCAGGCAGATCGCTGGCGTTGGCGCCTGGCCGACCGTCACTCGCCGTTCTTGTTATTCCCGGGATTGGCGGGTTTGTTGAGCGGGGAGAGGAAGCGCAGGGGCGGCCGGGCGCGCTCCTGCTCTTCGGCTGCCTGGGTTTCGTCGAAACGCAGCTGGGCCGCCAGCAGGGTTTCGACATGCTGCTGGGCCCACTGGGAGACCTGCTCTATGGTGTCGGCGTAAGAGCGACCGAGCTCGGTGAGGCGGTACTCGACTCGCACCGGCATCGAGGGGTAAACCTCCCGTGCCACCAGGCCGTCTCGCTCGAGCAGCTTGAGCTTTTGTGACAGCACCTTCTGGGAGATGCCATCTACCTCCCGCTTGATCTCGTTGAAGCGCAGGGTCGGTTGCTGGCGCAGCAGGCCGATGATGAGCAGTACCCAGCGTTCGGCCAGCCGGTCGAAGAAGAGGCGGGCAGGGCAGTGGCGGGAGTAGACGTTGTAATCGGACATGGTTTCCTCCGGGTAACCAGGGCACCTTGGCGCCACTCATTGGCGACCAGGTTTCTTAAAGATACCATCTTCCTCGATGACGGCTCCATCCCGGGGCCGCCTTCTTCTGCAGCATGCAGTTCGCACTCGCAAGGAGAGAGCAGATGGCCAAGACAGTCGTGGTCTATTTTTCCGGTTATGGGCACTCCCGCCGCGTGGCCGAAGAGGTGGCGCTGGGCGCCGGCGCCGAGTCAGTCGTCATCGATGAGCAGGGGGAGATCTCCGCGGAAGCGTTCGCCGCGCTGGACGCCGCCGATGCCATCATCTTCGGCGCGCCAACCTACATGGGCGGCGTGCCCTGGCAGTTCAAGAAGTTCGCCGACGCCAGTTCCAAGGCCTGGTTTACCCGCGCCTGGCAGGACAAGGTATTTGGTGGCTTTACCGTCAGCGCCAGCCTCAACGGTGACAAGCAGGTGACCCTCATCTACCTGCAGACCCTGGCCTCCCAGCATGGTGGTATCTGGGTCAGTCTGGGGCAGTTGCCCTCCAATACCCAGGCGGCCACCCGTGCCGATCTCAACAGCCTGGGAGGTTCGGTGGGGTTGCTGGCTCAGGGCCCGTCGGACGCCGGAGCCGAGGCGATCCCGAGCGGGGATCTGGAGAGCGCCCGGCTCTACGGCGCCCGGGTGGCGTCGGTGGCGGCGCGCCTGCGCGGCTAGATCATCTGAACATGACAACGCCAGGGGATCCCCTGGCGTTTTTTTATGAAGTGAGGGTTAGAAACCTGAGCCGGGTTGTTGCAGGAAGGCGGCTTCGTCTTCGCTATCAGGGCGGCCCAGGATGGCATTGCGGTGAGGGAAGCGGCCGAAGCGCTCGATGATCAGTTGATGGCGGCGGGCAAAGTCGGCAAAGCCGGCGAAGGTGGTGAGGGCGGACCCTGCCGCCTGCTCCGTTGCCAGGGCATCGAACAGTGCCACGCTGCGGGTCTGCAGCTCGCGGGATTCCGCATGCTCGAGCGGCAGATAGAAAAAGACCCGGGCCAGCGGCGAGAGTGCCCGATCCGCCCCCTGTGCCAACCCCTGCAAACAGAGCTCGCGGGCCTTGGCATCCTGGGCGAAGGCGGCCGGAGTGCCGCGATGGATATTGCGCGGCAACTGGTCGAGTAGCAGGATCAGCGCCAGCCGCCCGGCGGGAACCTCGGCCCAGTCGCCGAGCCGGCCGTTGGCTGCGACCTCAGCCAGCTCGCCGAAGCGGCTGGCCAGCATGCTATCCGTCGCCGTGTCTTTGCCCCACCAGAGCGGGGCTTGCCGTTTGGCCCGGGCCGCATCGTCGGCATCATCGCCAAACCAGAGATCGAGCAGGGGCTGCCAGGGTTGCATAAAGACTCCTTGTGTCAGGGGGATAAGGCTCAGAAGGGGCGACGTGCTTGCTGCCGACGGCGCCGCTTATCGTTACACTGTGGCATCTTTTGCCCGAAATGAGGAATTCCTGATGGCCGGAACCAGTTTGTTGGCCCTGCTCGATGATATTGCCAGCGTGCTCGATGATGTTGCCCTGATGACCAAGGTGGCAGCCAAGAAGACCGCCGGGGTGCTGGGGGATGATCTTGCCCTCAATGCCGAGCAGGTCTCCGGGGTGCGGGCCGAGCGGGAGCTGCCGGTAGTGTGGGCGGTGGCCAAGGGATCGCTTCGCAACAAGCTTATCCTGGTGCCTGCCGCCATCGCCATCAGTGCCCTGGTGCCCTGGCTTATCACCCCCTTGTTGATGCTGGGGGGCGCCTATCTCTGTTTCGAGGGGGCCGAGAAGCTGGTCCACAAGTTTCTGCCCCACGAAGAGGCACGCGCCACGCAGGACGAACCCATCCCCGATGATCTGGCTGCCTTCGAGCAGCAGAAGGTGAAGGGGGCCATTCGCACCGACTTTATTCTGTCGGCCGAGATCATCGTCATCGCCCTCGGCACCGTGCAGGGGGCGAGTCTGGCCCTGCAGCTCTCGGTAGTGGCGGGGATCGCCCTGTTGATGACGGTGGGGGTCTACGGCCTGGTGGGGCTTATCGTCAAGCTCGACGACATCGGCCTGCATCTGCTGCAAAAGCCCGATGGCGGTGCCCTGCGCCGTAGCGTGGGGCAGGGGCTGCTGGTGACGGCGCCCCGCCTGATGCACCTGCTGGCACTGGTCGGTACCATCGCCATGTTCATGGTGGGGGGCGGCATCCTGATGCACGGCCTGCCCTTTGCCCATCATCTGACCGAAGGCACGGCCGCGGCCGTTGCCACCCTGCCTGCCGTGGGCGCCGTGCTCTCTGCCCTGATCCCGACCCTGCTCAATGCCCTTGCCGGCGTGGTGGTGGGCCTGGTGCTGGTGGTGGTGATGACTCTGGTAGGCAAGCTCAAACCCGCCAAATAAGGGCGCTGTTGTTGCGCGTCACGTTTCACGGGTGGCCCCTGCGCCGCCCTCTTGTTTCGCGGGCATGGCCCGCCAGATTTTGATGGCATCTTCTTTATGCAGCAAACACCTTACCCCCAGCAGTGGGACAACCGACACATCTATCCCGCCCTCGACTGCCCCGAGCTTGAGGCGGACATGGCGCAGGCCCGCACCAGCCTTGACCAGCTGACCACCTTTATAGGCACCTTGGAGCAGGTGAAAGGGCAGCCCGATGCCTTGCAGGATTTCTTGCGGGAGGTGCGCCTGCGCGCCCGGCGCATCCGCAATATCGGCTGGAACGTCGCCATTCTGACGGCCTGTCGGGGCAGCCAGGATGCCCGGGATGTGCTCGCCAAGCAGCTGGCCTCCCGCGCCCGTGCCCTCAATGCCGATTTGTTCAAGACCATGGCACCAGTGGAAGACCTGATGCTGGCGCTGCCGGAGGCGCAGTTTACCCGGCTGATGCAGGATCCCCTGCTCGGGGAGGAGGCGTACCGGCTGCGCCACGAGCGCCTTTTGCAGGATCAGCGTCTGCCGGTGGCGGCGGAGCAGCTGGTGATCGGCCTTGGCACCGACGGTCTGCACGCCTGGGGCAACCTCTACAACGATCTGGTGGGCAAGATCCGGCTGGTGATCGACGGCCGCGAGATGGGGCTGGCCGAGGCGAGCAACCTGCTCTCGAGCCCGCTGCGAGCCCTGCGCCGGGAGGCGTTCGATGCCATCAGCGCCGGCTGGGAAGGGGAGGAGGAGACGGTGGCAGCCATCCTCAACGCCCTCAATGGCTGGCGGCTGGAGCTCTCGCGCCAGCGCGGCCGCAGCCGCCAGCTTGATGCGCTCGATCTCTCCTGTCACCAGAGCCATATCGAGCGGGCAACCCTGGATACGCTGATGGCGCAGACCTATCTCGCCCGCGGGCTGGGGCAACGGGCGCTGGGGCTGATGGCCCGTCGTCTTGGCATTGAGGATATGGGGGCCGAGGATCTGTTCGCCCCACCGCCGGCCGCCAGCAGCCGCGAGATCCCGTTCGAGGAGGCGATCGCCATCATTGCCGAAGCGTTCGCCCGCTTCGATCCCGAGATGGGGGAATTTGCCCGCATGATGGCGGAGAAGGGATGGATTGATGCCGCTCCCACCCCAAACCGGCGCACCGGGGCCTACTGCACCAAGTTTGCCGAACCGGTGGAGCCGCGGGTCTTCGTCACCTACGCGGGGACCATGGACAACGTCATCACCCTCGCCCACGAGCTCGGCCATGCCTGGCACAACTGGCTCATCCGCGATCTGCCCATGAGCCAGCGCGGATACCCCATGACGCTCGCCGAAACCGCCTCCATCTTCGCCGAGACCCTGGTGCGTCGCGCCCTGCTTGAGCAGGCACAGAGCCCGGAGGAGCAGCTGGCCATCGCCTGGGCCGAGGCCGATGGTGCCGCCACCTTCCTGGTCAATATCCCGGCCCGCTTCGACTTCGAGCGCGCCCTGGTGGCCGCGCGCGAGCAGGGTTATGTGCCGGCCGGGCAGCTCAAAGCGATGACAGACGAGGCCTGGGGCCGCTGGTATGAGGGGAGCCTGTGTCGCTATCACCCCATGTTCTGGGCGGCCAAGGCGCACTTTTCCATCGCGGGCCTGGGTTTTTACAATTACCCCTACCTGTTTGGCTATCTGTTCAGCCTCGGGGTTTATCAGCAGCTGATGAGCCGCCAGGGGGCAGGAGAAAGGAATGTGGCCGAGGCGTACCGCGCCCTGCTGCGGGACACCGGCCGCATGAGTGCCGAAGAGCTGGTGGCCAAGCACCTGGGGCAGGATATTCGCGAGCCCGCCTTCTGGCAGGGCAGCCTAGCCCTGGTGGCGGCGGCGGTGGATCGCTTCGAGCAGCTGGTGGTGTAACCGCCATGCATAAGAGGTAAAGGGCCCCGGGCGGCATGGCTGTCCGGGGCTTTTTTGTCAGGAGCGCTCCTGCTGTGGCTTGATGGGCCCCACCAGCAGGGGGCGGGTCTGGTGGCTGGTATCGGGCTGATAGCCGTTGAAGAAGAGGTTGAGCAGCACAGAGCTGATGGTGGCCAAGAGGATACCGCTATGGAACAGCGGCTGCAGGGCGGCGGGGAAGTGCTGGAAGAAGTGGCCGGAGACGGTGGGGATCATGCCGACGCCTAAGCTGATGGCGACGATGTAGAGGTTGTGGCGGTTGCTGTTGTAGTCGGCCCGCGCCAGGATGCGGATGCCGGTGGCCAGCACCATGCCGAACATGACGATGCCGGCGCCGCCGAGCACGAAGGGGGGAATGGAGGCGACCAGCACCGACATCTTGGGGATAAGGCCGAAGGCGAGCAGGATCCCCCCCGACATGACGCAGACCCAGCGGCTCGACACCCCGGTCACGCTCACCAGCCCGATGTTCTGGGAAAACGAGGTGTGGGGGAAGCTGTTAAAGATGCCGCCGATGATGGTGCCTATGCCATCCACCCTCAACCCGCGCACTATGTCGCCGCGACTGGCCGGATGGCCGACGATGTCGCCGAGAGCCAGAAACATCCCCATCGACTCGATGAAGGTGATAAGCATGATCACTGTCAGGGTGGCGATGGAGATGGGGTCGAAGGTGGGCCAGCCGAAGGCGAACGGCACAATGGGAGCAAACCAGGCTGCGTCATTGAGGCCGTCCAGGCTCACCTCGCCCATGGCGATGGCCACCCCGAAGCCAAACAGGATGCCGAGCAGTACTGAGATGTTGCTGAAAAATCCCTTGGTGAAGCGGGTCACCAGCAGGATGAAGGCGAGCACCAGAAAGCTGGTGCCGATGTAGCGCAGGCTGCCGTACTCGGGATTGCCCTTGCCCCCGGCCATCCAGTCGATCCCCACCTGCATGATGCTGATCCCGATGGAGGTGATGACCACCCCGGTCACTACTGTGGGAAAGAGCGGCATCAGGCGGCCGATGAGGGGCACCAATAAGGTTGAAAGGATGCCCGCGGCTATGGTGGCCCCGAAGATGCCGGTCAGCCCCAGGTCCGGGTTGGCGCCGATGGCCAGCATGGGCATCACGGCGGCAAAGGTGACCGACATGATGACCGGCAGGCGGATCCCGGCAAAACGCCCGATGCCGAGGCACTGGAGCAGGGTGACGATGCCGCAGCAGAATAGATCCGAACTGATGAGATAGGAGATCTGCTCCTTGGGCAGTCCCAGACTGCCGCCGATCACCAGCGGCACCGCCACGGCGCCGGCATACATCACCAGCACGTGTTGCAGGCCCAGGGTGAAGAGCTGACCCGGCGGTAGCATGCGCTCTACCTCATCGACCGGGCGCTGGCATTGCCCCGCTTGGGGGAAGGGGGGATTGGTCTCGTTCATGAACACATCACTCCTTGCAACCCGGGCGACAGGCGCGGGCAAGATAGTGAAAGCCGAAGCTTCCGGTCATTGCGATCGTCTCTGGACTGGGCCCTTTTTCATCGACACAGGGGATGAGGGGGCCAGGCAGTCGTGGCCAGAGGGAGTGCACAAAGCGTGCTCGCTTGGTTATCAAGAGGCGCAGGGAGGAGGAAAGAGGGCCGTTTTGCGGAGCGGGTCACATCCTGGCGACCAGGATGCCGGGTTGGCGCTGTTTCCCGGTTGGGGGGCGATCTCAGATTGGTAGCCGGGTTATCATTATTCGGCCGTGCCCTCTCAGTTTGATAGAGAATCTGTGCCAACCGCGCTATCACTGGGGTCATGGCCCCTGCCAGCGGGGGCATCTGGCGTGATCCAAAGCAAGAAAGCAGGATGTTTTGGTGGCGCATGAGGCTAGCGCGGGGTAGTTTCGATAGAACTGACACAGATCTTGAGGTCTTATCCATGATCATCTATCTGCATGGCTTTGATGCCACCAGCCCCGGCAATCATGAGAAAGTGCTGCAGTTGCAGTTTATTGATGATGATGTGCGTTTCGTCCACTACAGCACGGTTCACCCCCGTCACGACATGAGCCATCTGCTCAAGGAAGTGAAGAAGCAGCTCGACATGAGCTCGGATCCCAAGCCCCTCATCTGCGGGGTAGGGCTCGGTGGCTACTGGAGCGAGCGTATCGGCTTTTTGTGCGGCATCCGCCAGGTGATCTTCAACCCCAATCTGCACCCGGAAGAGAACATGCAGGGCAAGATCGACCGGCCGGAGGAGTACGAGGACATAGGCACTAAATGTGTAACTGAATTTCGTAAGAAAAATTCAGGAAACTGCCTGTGCATCCTTTCCGTTGCGGATGAAGTGCGAGATAATCGGGACACTGAGCGTGAATTGAAGAACTATTACGACATCGTATGGGATGAGCGCGAGACCCATAAATTCAAGAACATCTCGCACCATCTGCAACGGATGAAGGCCTTCAAAGAAGCCTGATCCGGTACGTCGACCGATTTCGTTTTAGGGAGCCGAAGGCTCCCTTTCGTTTTGAGGAACCGAGGAAAACCATCATGATGAATATTGTCGTTGTAGGCGGCGGCGCCGGAGGCCTGGAGCTGGCCACCAGTCTGGGCCGCAAGCTGGGCAAGAAGAACAAGGCCAGGATCACCCTGGTGGATCGCAACCGTACCCACCTGTGGAAACCCCTGTTGCACGAAGTGGCCACCGGCTCCATGGACGCGGGTATCGATGCCCTGAGCTACCAGTCCCACGCCAAGAACCACGGTTTCGACTTCCAGCTCGGCACCCTGACCGATATCAAGCGTGAAGAAAAGCGCATCGTGCTGGCGCCCATCCACGACGAAAACGGCGAAGTGGTGGTCCATGAGCGCGAGCTGCCCTACGACTACCTGGTGATGGCCATCGGCTCCGTCTCCAACGACTTCAACACCAAGGGCATCAAGGATCACTGCATCTTCCTGGACAGCCCCTCCCAGGCGCACCGTTTCCACAACAGCATGATGAACCGCTTCCTGCAGTTCGCCACCGAATACCAGCCGGGCGACAAGGTGAAGATCGCCATCGTGGGTGGCGGCGCCACCGGCGTCGAGCTCTCTGCCGAGCTCTACAACGCGGTGGAGCAGCTCTACGCCTACGGCTTCAAGAACCTCACCACCGACAGCCTCAAGGTCACTCTGGTGGAAGCGGGCCCCCGCATCCTGCCGGCCCTGCCGGAGCGCATCAGCGGCGCAGCCCATCAGGAGCTGGTCAAGCTGGGCGTGGACGTGCGCACCGCCACCATGATCACCGAGGCGACCGCCGAGGGTCTGCACACCAAAGATGGCGAGCTCATTGAAGCAGACCTCATGGTGTGGGCGGCCGGCATCAAGGCGCCGGATTTCATGAAGGATATCGCCGGCCTTGAAACCAACCGCATCAACCAGCTGGTGGTGAAAGAGACCCTGCAGACCACCCGTGACGAGAATATCTTTGTCATCGGTGACTGCGCCGCCTGTCCGCAGCCGGATGGCAAGTTCGTGCCGCCGCGCGCCCAATCTGCCCACCAGATGGCGACCCAGGCGTTCAAGAATATCCTGGCCAAGATGAACGGCGGCGAGCTCAAGCCCTACCTTTACCATGACCACGGCTCCCTGGTGTCCTTGAGCCGCTTCTCCACCGTGGGCAGCCTGATGGGCAACCTGATGCGCGGCTCCATGATGGTGGAGGGCTACATCGCCCGTCTGGTCTACATCTCCCTCTACCGGATGCACCAGATTGCCCTGCACGGCTACATCAAAACCGGTCTCATCATGCTGGTGGGCCGCATCAACCGGGTATTGCGCCCGACTCTGAAGCTGCACTGACAGCGACCAGGACCCGGCGGCTGCCGGGTCCTACCCATCTTGTAACCATCGACGAGGCACGATCATGAATACGACCTCTTGCGAAAACATCCCTTTTCTCGGCCTGACCGGCCCCTTAAGCATCCTGCTGCGCGCCATCTGCGACGTATTGTTTCTCCTGGTTCTGACCCTGATGCCGGCCGTGACGGTCGTGCTCGATCTGCACTGGTTGCACAACGGGGTCGGGGAAGACTCCATCACCGAGCTGCTGCAGGAGGGAGTGCTGCTCTCCATCGTCATCGGCCTGTACTGGAAAGGGCGGACCATACCGGCGGTACGCGCCTTTCTCTGGTTGCTCGCCGGTTTCTTTGGTTGCCTGCTGATCCGTGAACTTGACGTCTACTTCGACAGGGTGTGGCACGGCTTCTGGCTATATCCGGCCCTGCTGTTGGCCAGCCTGACCCTGGTGCATACCTGGCGTCACGGGCGTGACACCCTGCTAAGCGGTGGTGTCCAGTTTGTCCGGCACAGAAGCGCGCTGTTCACGCTCTTTGGCCTGCTGCTGGTTGCCGTCTTCAGCCGCGTGTTTGGCAGCGGCTCCCTCATCTGGAACGATCTGCTGGGCATGGACAGTGGCTTCGATTTCAAAACCGCGCTGCAGGAAGGGATCGAGCTGCTGGGATATAACTATGTCGCCTACGGGATCCTCACCCAGGGCGGTTACATGCGCTGAGGCGCACTCCCTGCCAATCTGCGGTCAGCCTTCTCTTCTGGCCGCATGCTTCTCTACTCCTTTCTTGACGCCCGGTTTGGTCGATAACGCCGGGCAATGCCTCTTCGACCGCACCGCTCTGCCATCTTGTTCATGTTGATTGGAACGATGAGCCGGGCTTGTGGCGGGGCCAGCGAAAGAAGCCGGCCCCGGCGTACATGGCGGGTGACAAGAGATGCCCCTCGATCGTGCCTCTTGTCAGAACTGCTTGCTGTAGTTGACTGCGAAGAAATAGAAGCTGGGGTTGTCGTAGCTGCCTGATAGGTAGTCCGCCTGGACGCTGGCGCTCTCCTGATCGATGTACTCCATGGCGGCCCCTATGCTCTCCCTGGGATTGAGGGCATATCTGGCCCCGAACCCGATCCGGACGGCGGCGCCGCTCGGAATGGTCAGGGAGGTCTTGTCCTGATCCTTGTAGACGCTGCTGTCATAGGCCAGCCCGCCATTGAGCACCCACTGGGGTGTCAGGGTGTGCTGCAGCCCCACGGCCACGTGATAGGTATCCTGGAAGAGCCCCTTGTTCCCCTTGCTGACGCCGACGATGCTCACGTCGTTGCCGTTGTAGCGGCTCCAGTCCTGCCAGCCCAGGTTGCCCATCAGGGCCCAGTCGGGGGCCAGTTCGTGGTAGCCGCTCAGCATCAGCTGCTGCGGGCTGTTGACCATGCCGGAGATGGGCAGCTGGGCAGAGATCCCTGGCATGCTGGGCCTTTGCAGGGTGATCTGGGTCTGGACATCAAAGTGATACTTGATTTCGCTGCTGTAACCGAGGCCAAAGCGGGTCGCCGGGGTGAGCTCATAGAGCACGCCAACCTTTCCATTGATGGCCCAGTCGCTGTCGTCGAGCTTGCTCTCGCCGTGGTCTGTCTCGCGCTTGAGGGCAAACAGTCCGTAGTTGAGACCCACTGCCGCTCCGAGGGACCAGTGCTCGTCGATTCGGTAGGCGACGGAGGGTTGCATCGTCAGCGCCATCAGGGTGGCCTCCTTCACCAGCTGTTGCCCGGCCCAACCGCCAAAGTCGAGCCCCAGGCCGAAGTTACCGTAGGTGGCAAAACCCAGGGTCCAGCGGTCGTCGATCTGCTGGCTGTAGTAGAGGGAGGCAGAGGGAAACCAGCCCACCACGGTATCGACATCTTGGTAGGCGGTGTCCGCCAGATCGTAGGGCACGTCCCCGTAGAGCGCCTGGCCACCCATGGTGAGATGGCGCCCCTGCAGGCGGCTGAGGCCAGCCGGATTCATGAACTGCACCGTGGCATCCTGTGCCCGCGCGGCCATGCCTGCCGAAGCAAGGCCAACATCATCCGTGCCCGTTTCATAGAGGTAGAGGCCGCCAGCCTGGCTGGTGGCGGTGAACAGCAGACACAGGGACCACAGCGAGTCGAGTCGTTTCATACAAGTTCCTTTTTCATGCAACGTTGAGCCGGGTAGTGAGCACGGGTGATCCGGACAGGCATCAATGGCGCTATCTCCATTTATATTGGGTTCTGTTGGGGCTGGCGAGAGGAGGCTCAGCGCCCCAGATAGGTACGGTCGAAAAAGGTGTTGACCCAGTGGGGGCGATAGATGGCCAGCACTGTCATTGCCATGCCGTTGAGCAGGGCCTCCGGAAACAGCAGGAGCGGCCAGATGGAAAGATAGTCGGCACTGATGGTATGCCAGGGATAGGTGCCGCTCACTCCCATCAACAAAGCGCTGGCTACCACCTTGACCGAGATGGTGACGGCGCCGCCGAGAAAGGCCGCGACGAAGAGATAGACGAACAGATGGCGGGGCAGCCAGGCCCAGCTCGCCAGAAACAGCAGCCAGCTGGTTGCCACCGGCAAGCCGATACCGATGAGGGCCTGCCAGCCAAAATCAGCCAGGTTGGTGACGCCGAAATAGCCGAGCACCAGCAGGGTCAGGCAGGGAGCGAGCAGAGCCAGTCGCCAGCCCAGCAGCAGGGTGAGGGTGGTGAGGCCGAGAAAGTGGACCTCCAGCCCCTCGTGTAGGCCGGCGCGCAAATACCAGAGCGGGATCAGGGCGATGGCGCTGCCCAGCAGCAGATGCTGGTAAAGGGGATTGTCATGGAGGGTTTGCCACAGAGGGCGGCGCAGGCTGAACACCAATAGCAACAGCCAGATCAGCAGGGCGGCGAGTTGTCCTTCACTCATGGGGGCGTCCATTGCCTGGAGAAGTTGCCGGGCAGCGCACTCCCTGCCGCCCGGGCCTGAAGCAGGCTAATGGTCCAGCCTGCCGTTGGCATCAATATTTCACGTTGGGGTGATACTTGCCGATGATGGCCTTGACCCTGTCCATGGTCTCCTTGCTGGGGGGCTTGATACCGCTCAGCTCGTAAGGATCCCCCAGCACGTCCCACTTGTGTTTGCCGAGTTCGTGATAAGGCAGCAGCTCCACCTTCTCGACGCTCTCGCCCAGCTCGGCGATGAACTTGCCCAGCTCGTCGGCGCTCTCGTCGTCGTCGCTCCAGGTGGGGACGACGACGTAGCGGATCCACATGGTCTTGCCCCTGGCGGCCAGGTGACGGGCGAACTCCAGGGTGTATTTATTGCTGACGTGGGTCAGGGGAATGTGTTTCTCGTCATTGATCTGCTTGATGTCGAGCAGCACCAGGTCGGTCTGATCGAGCAGGGCGTCGACCTGGTCGTCGAGATGGCGGACGAAACCGTTGGTGTCGAGGCAGGTGTGAATGCCCTTCTCCTTGCAGGCGGTGAAGAGCTCGGTGATGAAGGCCGGTTGCAGCATGGCTTCACCGCCCGATGCGGTCACACCGCCGCCGGAGGCATTCATGAAGTGGCGGTAGCTGGTGATGTCCTGCATCAACTCCGGCACTGTCACCTCACGGCCACCCTGGGTATCCCAGGTGTCCCGGTTGTGGCAGTACTTGCAGCGCATCAGGCACCCTTGCATGAATACGATAAAGCGGATTCCCGGACCATCGACAGTGCCGCAGGTTTCAACGGAATGGATCCGGCCAATGACCCCTTGGGGCTTGGCTTGTTCGCTGATTTCGACGGCAGGGATCCGGTTAGTGACAGACATAGGCAACTCCAACGATTCGCGCAGGCCGTTATTTTATTACATAAATCCTTATTGTTCCTACACCTTTAGTCTGCCGGATGGCCGCCGAGCAGTTGTTCGAGTGCCCTGACGGGGAGCGGACGGCAAGTGAGGAAGCCCTGGTAGTGCTGGCAACCCAGCTCCTTGAGGATGGCTAGCTGGGCCTCATCCTCGACCCCCTCCGCCGTCACGGTGAAACGGAACACCTGGGCCAGATCCAGGATCGCCTTGACGATGGCCTTATCCTGCTCGCTATGTACCAGGGTCTGGATAAAGCTTCTGTCGAGCTTCACCTCGTCGGCGGGCAGGTCGCGCAGATAGGCCAGCGACGAGTAGCCGGTGCCAAAGTCGTCGATGGAGAGCAGGATGCCGAGCTCTTTCAACTGGTGCATCCGGGCGATGCTCTCGCGGCGGTTTTCCAGCACCACGGACTCGGTCACCTCCAGCAACAGGCGGGAGGGTGGGACGCCGGTATCGCGCAGTATGTACTCCACCTGCTGCACGAAGCCCTGGGTGTGGAATTGGCGGGCGCTGACGTTGACCGAGAGGTGAGGGATCTGAAGCCCCTGGTTGAGCCAGAAGCTGTATTGGGCGCAGGCGGTTTTCATCACCCAGTAGCCGATCTCCAGAATGAGGCTGGTCTCCTCGGCGATGGGGATGAACTCCCCCGGCGGCACCATGGTGCCATCGCTGCGCTGCCAGCGCAGCAGGGCCTCGATGCCGGAGAGGCTGCCGTTGTCGACCCGGTACTGGGGCTGGTAGTGCAGCAGCAGCTCATGGTGGCGCAGGGCATCGCGCAGCTGGTTGGTCAGGGTCAGGCGATTTTTCTCCTGCTGGGCCATCGCCTCGCTGAAGAAGACATAGCTGCCCTGACCGGTACGCTTGGCTATGTGAGTGGCGGTATCGGCCTGCTGCATCAGGGTCAGGTGATCCATGCCGTTGCTGGTAAAGAGGCTGATCCCCACAGAGGCGCTGCAGTGCAGCTTGTGATCGCCGATGTCGAACGGGGTACGAAACAGCCCCATCAACTCGCGGGCGAAATGTTCCGCCAGGATCTTGGCGGTGACCTCTCCTTGCCCCAGCTGGGTGAACAGCAAGGCGAATTCGTCTCCCGAGATGCGGGCCTGGATCAGGTTGTCCTGGGGCAACTCCCGAAAACGGCGCACCACCGCCTGCAGCAGCTGATCGCCGCAGGCGTGGCCAAGGGAGTCGTTGATCGACTTGAAGTTGTCAAGATCCACCAGCAAGAGGGCACCCCACTGGCCGCTGGATTCACCCAGGGTGCGCTGCAGCGCATCGTTGAGACTGCGGCGATTGTAGAGACCACTCAGATCGTCGTAGTAGGCGAGCTGCTCGATATGTCTGGCAGCCTCCTTCTCCTGGGTGATGTCGTAGAAGCTGCAGATGAAATGGCTGATCTCTCCCTGCCCATCCTTGACCCCGCTCACCATCAGGCGCACCGGAAAGAGGTGGCCATCCTTGTGCAGGCACTGCTCTTCGCCGAGCCAAAATTCCTGTTCGGTGACCGCACGTCGCACCACTTCCTTGAGATCGTCCCCATAGTAGGTGGGGCGCAGCTGGCGAATGGAGTGACCAATCACCTCCACCTCGCTAAAGCCGGTGATCCGGCTGAAGGAGAGATTGACCTTGAGCACGATGCCATGGTGATCCATCACCACCAGGCCGTCATGGGTATTGAAGGCCACTTCGGCCAGGCGCAGCGCATCGTCGGCAGCGAGTCGGCGCAGCTCGATGGCGGCCCGCTCATGCTGGCTGCTCAGCTGATCGAGCAGGGGCTCGGGATCGGCCAGCGGCGCATCGAGCAGCAGGGAGAGGTGACCCATGATGGTGCCGTCGGCGCCGTGCAGGGGGATGCCGACATAGGCGTTGGCATTGGTGGCCAGCAGCTTGGTGGCATTGGGATAGCGCAGGGGCAGATCTTCCACATAAAGGGCCTGACCGTGCTCAAAGAGCTCCCTGCCCGGCCCCGGGTCCATCTGGATGGGCTTGAGGGTGGAGAAGGTTTGCTCATGAAAGACGCAGCGGGGGATGATCCAGAGCTCCTGGCCGCGAGGCTGGTACTCACCGATGAGGCCGATTCGGGCCCCGCTGATGGTCATGGCCCACTGCACCAGGGTCTTGCAGTAGTCGATGCCGGTCAGCCGGTGCAGCTCGGCGGGCAGGGTCGGCTCGTCGTCATGGGATTCGTCTCCTGGCTGCCAGTGGCCAAGCAGCTGGGCGCTGTGGCGCACCAGCTGCAGCATCTCGTCGCTGATGGGGGTCTGCTCCAGGTATTCGAGGCTGAGGACACCAAACAGCTTGTCCTGCTCAAGCAGAGCGCAATCGAGACGTGAGCGGACGCCGGCGTTGGTCAGATAGAGATGCTGGCTCAGCATCGGCTGGTGGGCTGCCTCGGAAAAACTCAAGGATTTGCGGGTGCGCAGGGCGCGAATGTAGCGACTGTCACCCCGGATCGGATAGAGGCTCTCTACCCCCAGGGTAAACACCGGGCTGAGCTGTTCACCCCCCAGCTCGCCATTGGCCTGGTAGTGCCAGAGAATGAGTCGATCGGCCCCCAATGTCTCTTTCAGCGTCTCCAGCAGCGGCGCATACTGTTGCTGGCTTGCCATCTGGCTCAGCCGCGGCAGTTGCAGGGCAAGATCGGCCACCGGAAGCTGGCGCTGATGCTGCAGGCAGATCAGCCAGAAGTCATTTTGTTCATGAGCGATGGCGATGTGCCACTGCTGCTCGGCAAAGCGCAGGGAGATCTTGCCCCCCTGGCCATTAGCCAGCAGCTGTTCGATGGGGTGGCGCAGGGCGTCGGGAAGCTGGGCTGGCCAGGAGGCTCTGGGCTCATCGAGCCAATAGAGCGGTGTCTGCATCACGTCGGTCAGTGCGACCAGCCGTTGGCTGTGCATATCCAGACGAAAAAAGAGCGGCGTCTGGCGGGGAGAAGAGATCTGACTGAGTGCGGTAGACGACATGAACAAACAACATCCTGTTAAGCAACCGTCGGGCTTGCAAGAATACTGCAAAATCGAGGGAAACAAAATTTCATTGAACTCTAAATTAGAAAAAGCTAATTTATTGGTCATTAACGTCCATGAGGAGTCATGCTGATGAAAAGGATCCTGATTATTGGTGGTGTAGCGGGGGGCGCATCGGCGGCCGCCAGGGCCCGTCGCCTGAGCGAGGATGCGGAGATCGTGATGTTTGAGCGAGGCGAATTCGTCAGCTTCGCCAACTGCGGTCTGCCCTATCACATCGGGGGGGATATCCCTCATCGGGATGCCCTATTGCTGCAGACTCCCCAGAGTTTCAAGCGCCGTTTCAACGTCGATGTGCGTGTCTTCCACGACGTCATCGAGATAGACAAGGCCGGCAAGACCCTGCTGGTGCGCAATCTGCAAACCGGTGAAGAGCAGCGCGAACCCTATGACGTGCTGCTGCTAAGCCCGGGGGCGGCTCCCATTCGTCCGCCTTTCCCGGGCATCGACAGCCCCCACGTCCACACCCTGCGCAATATTCCGGACATGGATCGCATCCTGGCCGCCCTTGAGCACGATCAGCCACGGCACGTCACCGTGGTGGGGGGCGGTTTCATCGGCCTGGAGATGATGGAAGCCCTGCACCAGCGCAAGCTGGAGGTCACCCTGCTGGAGCTCTCCGATCAGGTGATGGCGCCGGTCGATAAAGAGATGGCCAATATGCTCCACGCCCGCATTCGCGAGGAGGGGATCGATCTGCGCCTGCGCACCGGCCTTTCTGCCATCGAGAGCCTGGATGTACTGGCGGAAAAAACCGCCGCCGTGGCCACCGAACAACGGGGTGGATTGCGCCTGACCCTGAGCGATGGCACCCATCTCGATACCGGGCTGCTGATCCTGGCCATCGGGGTCAAACCCGAGACCCTGCTCGCCGCCAAGGCCGGGCTGGAGCTGGGCCCGCGTGGCGGCATCAAGGTGGATGCCGGCATGCGCACCTCGGATCCCTTCATCTACGCGGTGGGGGATGCGGTGGAGGAGACCGACTTCGTGACCGGCGAGTCCGTGCTGATCCCGCTGGCAGGCCCCGCCAACCGTCAGGGCCGCATTGCCGCTGACAACATGCTGGGGCGCAGCGAGACCTACAAGAAAACCCAGGGGACCGCTATCTGCAAGCTGTTCGATCTGGCGGTGGCGAGCACAGGTCTCAACGAGAAGCGGCTGGTGCAGCTGGGTCTGCCGTTCGAGAAGGCCTATGTCCATCCGGGCAGTCACGCCGGCTACTACCCGGGAGCCCATCCGGTCAGCCTCAAGCTGCTGTTTGCCCCGGATGGCAAGATCTACGGCGCCCAGGCCATCGGCAAGGATGGCGTCGACAAACGAATCGATGTGCTGGCGGTCGCCCAGCGTGCCGGGCTCACCGTGTTCGACTTGCAGGATCTGGAGCTTACCTATGCACCGCCCTTCGGCTCGGCCAAGGACGTGATCAACATGGCCGGCTTTGTGGCCAGCAACCACTTGAAGGGGGATACCCTGCTCTGTCATGCCGCCGAGGTTGAGGCCCGTCACCCCCATCAGCAGGTGCTGGATGTGCGCAACGGCCCCGAGCTCGACAAGCTGGGTCGCATTCCGGGGGCGATGCACATTCCGCTGGATGAGCTGCGTGGCCGCCTCGCGGAGCTGCCCAAGGACAAGGAACTGCTGATCAGTTGTCAGGTGGGGCTGCGCGGCCATGTGGCCTGTCGCCTGCTGAGCCAACACGGCTTCAAGGTGAAGAACCTTTCCGGCGGCTTCAAGACCTGGCAGATGGCCACCGCCGACTGATTACTTTCTGTGCCTGTTTGCCCCTCTCCCTTGTGCGCGCAAGATGAGGGGCTTTTTATACCCGTCATTCAGTCCCCTCATCCGGCCTGCAACAGATAGACACACTTTTTTTGCTGACATTGTGAAAAATTAACGTGTTGTTCAGGGGCGTGCGGCTATAACGCGAGCCTTGTACACGAGAAACAGTGTGGTAGGGAGTGTGACATGCTGGATATGCTGATCGCCATTTGGCATCAGGACTTTGATGCACTGGTTCAGATGCAGGCCGTGCCTATGCTGATCGGCTGCCTGATGCTGGTGCTGCTGCTGGAATCCGCCTTCGTCTTTCTGCCCCTGCCGGGAGACAGCCTGGTGCTGCTGGCCGGTGGCCTGGTCGGGATGGGAGTCTTTGGCCCCGAAGTCACTCTCGGTTATCTGCCGCTGGCGGCGGGGATTGGCTCAGTGCTCGCCTACCTGCAAGGACGGGCGCTGCAGCGCACCCGCTTCATGGACCATATCGAGCGAATGCTGCCCGCAGAGAGCCTGCCAAGGGCAACCAACCTGTTGAAACGATATGGTTTTCTGGCCATGTTCTCGTCCCGCTTCATCCCGTTCGTGCGGGTGCTGACCCCCATGCTGATGGGGATTGGCCGCCTGAGCGTGCTGCGGATGTGCATTGCCAGCTTCGCCAGCGCCTTCCTGTGGGCGCTCTGCCTGAGTTTGGTGGGCAAGCTGGCGATGAAAACCTCCTTCTTCGCCCATCACAGCGAGCTACTGACCCGCCTGCTGCTGATCGCCTCCCTGGTGCTCTTCCTCGCTGCCGTCATGGCCATTCTCTTTCGCTGGTTCAAGGGGGGAGCGAAGAGGGAGACGACCCACGAGTAACGGATAATCTTGACTCCCGCTGGTGGAGTGCGGCGGTTGCCTGCCAAGGGATCGCCGCGTCGATAATGGGCTTTGTGTCGAGGGGGCGGGATGCCTTATCCTGTTCCCTGTCACGCTGCCATGGCAGCGCTTTACCCCGGGATGGATCCTATGCGCCTCTTTACCCTTCGCCCTGTTTTCCACCACGCCGTCCGTTCACCCTCTTTCCCCTTTATGCGCCGCGCAGCGGCCTTGCTGCTGGCCGGGGTTACCAGTCTGCTGCTGGCCGGCTGTGGTCCGGACAAGCCGGCCACTAAGGCAGAGGCTCCCGCAGCGCAGCAAGAGATCGGAGCCCCGGACGCCGTGGTGCAAGCCAATGCCCGTCAATACCGGGATGCACCGGCGCTGGCGCTGGTTTTCTCCGGTCCGCTCACCCCCAGCGCAAGCTGGCAGCGCTGGCTCGCGGTGAGCGAGGGGGGCAAGCAGGTGCAGGGGGAGTGGATCCTGGCCGATGATGGCCGCACCCTCTATTTCCCGAACGTGCAGCCCGACAAGCGTTACGAGGTGAGCCTGAAGTCGGGGCTGGGCCCATCCCCCCAGAGCTGGATCCTCAAGACCCGGCCACTGGAAGCGGGGGCCGCCTTTACCGCCAGCGGTATGGTGTTGCCGCTGCGCGAAGAGCTGCGCCTGCCCATCAGCGCGGTCAACGTAGACGAGGTCAATATCGACTTCTTTCGGGTCGATGCCGCCTATCTGCCGCGCTTTCTGGCCGAGTACAGACCCGGTTCCGGCATGGGCAACTGGGAGCTCGAACAGATCACCAAGCGGGCCAAACGGGTGTTCAGCGGTCGCTATGCGCTGGAGCTGGATCCCAACCGTCGCGAAACCCGCCTCATCAATGTGAAAGAGCCCCAGCTGGCCGAGGCCGGCGTCTATTTTGCGGTGATGTCCCCCCTTGGCAACTACGACTGGCGCAAGGAGACCACCTATTTCGCGGTGAGCGACATGGGGCTCAGTGCCCGTCGCTATCGGGATCGGCTGGAGGTGTTTGTCAGTTCGCTGGCAACGGCCGACCCACTCAAGGATGTGCAACTCTCTCTGCTCGACGAGAAGGGCAACCGGCTGCAGGTGCACGCCACCGACAATCGCGGTCATCGCCGGTTCGATCAGGTGCAGGGGGCGCGTCTGCTGCTGGCCGAGCAGGGCAAGCATCTGGCGGTGCTGCGTCTCGATGGTGCGGCGCTTGACCTCTCCACCTTCGATCTTGGCACCCAACCCTGGCAGGCCCAGCAGTTGTATCTGTTCAGCGGGCGCGATCTCTATCGCCCCGGCGAGAGACTCGACAGCGAGATCCTGCTCAAGGGGCAGGATGGCCAGCTGCTGCCGGGGATGGCGGTGGAGCTGGAAGTGAAACAGCCGGACGGCCAGCTGCTCGAACAGAAACGGCTGCTGCCGGACAACCTGGGCGCCGCCCACTACGGCCTGCGTCTGCCGATGGATGCGCCGCTCGGGCGCTGGAGCATCAACCTCAAGACCGTCGCCGGCAGCCGCTTCGAGTGGCCCTTCCTGGTGGAGGAGTTTTTGCCGGAGCGGCTGAAACTACAGCTCGGCAAGGGGCCCGATGGTGAAGTCACGGATCTGGACGCCGCCCTCACCCTGCCGCTCAGGGGGGATTACCTCTACGGCGCGCCAGCGAGTGCCACCAGGGCGAAGGCGGAGGTGAAAATAAGCCGCGCCACCATGCCCTTTACCCGGTGGCAGGAGTTCACCCTGGGGGACGTGCTGCTCGGCGAGCAGGCCAGGGAGCTCGAGCCGCTGAGTCTCACCCTCGATGCGCAGGGGCAGGGGACTTTTTCGTTATCTGATGAACTCGACGGCGTGCGTGCCCTCGGGCCGCTGGAGGTAGCCTATCGGGTGTCGCTCTCCGAGCCCGGCGGCCGCGCCGTCAATCGCAGTCGCACCCAATACGGCTGGCCCGAGGGGAGCCAGTGGCCGGCGCTCAAGGCCGATTTTGTGGCCGATCGGGTGAAGGGAGGCAGGCCGCTGCCGTTCCAGATCCTCAACCTCGATAAACAAGGGCAACCGGTGGCGGGTGAGGTGAAGGTGCGCCTCATCAACGAATACCGCGACTACTACTGGCACTACGCCGATGGGGAGGGGTGGAAATACGAGTTCAACAGCCAACCCTATCTGGAACAGGAGCAGACCCTGCAGCTTGACGGCAAGGGGCCGACGTCTCTCAGTCTGACGCTGGCTGCCGGCTGGTATCGCTTCGAGGTGGAAAACAGCCAGGGCCATCAATCCAGTCTGCGGCTGGAGATCGGCAGCTACGCCTGGGGCGGTGGTGGCGAGCAGGCGCGGCCCGACAAGATCGTCATCACCCTCGACAAGCGCGCCTATCAGGCCGGTGACAAGGCAAAAGTGACTCTGGTGGCGCCGCGCCCGGGCAAGGGGTTGCTGCTGGTGGAGGATGGTGACGGTCTGCGCTGGTGGCAGCGTATCGAGCTAAAAGCCGAAGGTAGTGAAAAAGAGGGGCGTGGCGAGTTCGAGATCCCCGTCAGTCCCGAGTGGCAGCGTCATGATTTGCATATCTCGGCCCAGATCGCCGCACCGGATAGCGACTCCAAACCGGCCAGCAGCCAGCAAGGGCAGAGCCTGCGCTCGGTCGGGCTGGTGCCGCTGACCCTGGACAGGGAGTCCCGCCGCCTGCCGCTCACCCTGAGTGCGCCGGACAAGGCGGTACCGCTAACCCGTCTTGAGGTGACCGCTACCTCGACCCCGAATAGCCAGGGGCGGGTGGTGCTGGCGGCGGTGGATCGGGGCGTGCTCAACATCAGCGACTATCGCCCCCTCGATCCGTTCGAGCTCTTCTTCGGTCGCAAGCGCTTCGCTCAGGATTTGTTCGATAACTATGGCCAGGTGATCCCGCCCCAGGATGGCAAGCTGGCCCGTCTCAACTACGGCGGCGATGCCCCGGCCCTGAAAAAGGGCGGCGCGCTGGAGAGCAGGGTCGAGATCGCCGCGCTCTGGAGCGGCGAGGTGAGTTTTGACGAGCAGGGCATGGCGCTGATCCCGCTCGAACTGCCCAATTTCAACGGCGAGCTGGCGCTGATGGCGCTGGCCTGGAACGAGCAGCAGGTGGGGCAGGCAGAGCGCGCCGTCAAGGTGGTGGCGCCGCTGGTGGCCGAGATAGGCTGGCCGCGCTTTGGCGCGAGAGGCGATGAGACCCGCGCCTTGGTGCAACTGCGCAACATGAGCGGCGAGGATCAGACCCTCTCCCTTGATTGGACCCTGAATGGTGGGCTTAAGGCGAACGGCAATCTGCCCAGCACCCTTTCCCTTAAAAATGGCGAGGAGCAGTGGCTGACCCTGCCGCTCACGGTGACCGGAGCGAGCGGGGTAGCGCGTTTGCAACTCGCCGCCAGCGGCAAGGATATCGCGATAAGCCGCGACTGGTCGCTGCCACTGCGCTCTCCCTGGCCGGCCCAGACTCGCCAGCGCTATCAGATGCTGGCCCCCGGCCAGCAGATGAGTTTTGCGCCAGACGAGCTGGCCGGGCTGGATGGCGCCAATTTGCAGGGGCTGCTCAGCCTCTCCGGTACGCCCCCCTGGGATCCGGCCGCCCAGTGGCAGGCGCTGGCCGATTATCCTTACGCCTGTCTGGAGCAGACCTTGTCGCGCGCCTGGCCCTATCTGCTCACTACGGCAGAGGAGCGCAAGAGCTGGTCTAAAGGTTTGCCCAAGGCCGACAAACCGCTGAGCGAGGCGGAGCTGCAGCGCGCCTTGCTGCAACGGTTGCAGCGGTTGCAACTGCCAAGCGGCGGCTTTGGCCTCTGGGACGGCCGCTCCGACGAGGAGCAGTGGCTCACCACCTATGCCGCCGACTACCTGCTGGCTCGCCAGGAGGTCGGCGATGCTGTGCCGGAGGCCATGTTGAGCCAGGCCCTCAAGCGCCTGCAGAGCTACCTCACCGACAGCCAGTACTGGGAGCGCTGGAGCAGTGCCCCCGAGCACAGCCGCCTGGCCTATCAGGCTTATAGCGCCTATGTGCTGGCGCGGGTGGGCAAGGCGCCGCTCGCTACCCTGCGGCTTATCTGGGAGCAGCAGGCGGATCACGCCCGCTCCGGTCTGCCGCTGTTGCACCTCTCGCTGGCCTTCTCGGCCATGGGGGATGAACAGAATGCTGCCAGAGCCCTCGACCGGGCACTGGCCGCCGAGCGTGCTGACGGCTATCTGGGGGATTATGGCTCTGCGCTGCGCGACCAGGCCCTTGAGCTCTCCCTGCTGCGCCGGCACAAGCTGGCGGAAGATCGCTGGTCAGCCCTCAGTGCCCAGGTGGCCGATACCCTGGCCCATCGTCAGTGGCTCAGCACCCAGGAGCGGCTCGCCCTGCTGCGCCTAGCTCAGGCCGATCCGGCCGCCGGGTGGCAGGCGCGGATCACCTCGTCATCCGGTGCTCAACCGGTTGCCGGTGACACCAGCCTGCAGCTTGGCGCCCCCGAGGCGCTGGCGGCCAGCACGGTTACCAACGAGGGCAAGGGCTCGCTCTATGTGCAACGCACCCTGATTGGCTACCCAGAGCAGGCTCCTGCCCGGTTGAGTCAGGGGATAAGCGTGACCCGCAGCTGGTTCAATGCCGATGGCCAGCGTTTTGATCCGGCCAGGGTGCGGGTCGGCGATCTGGTAGTGGTGCGGCTCAATGTCAGTAGCGAATCGGCGGTACCCGATGCCCTGCTGGTGGAGATGCTGCCGGCGGGCTTTGAGCTGGAGAATCCGAGCCTTGGCAACAGCATCAAGCTCGAAGAGCTCTCCATTGAGGGGAAACCGGCCTGGCAGAGCGAGTGGAACGACTATCTCAAGCATCAGGAGTTTCGCGATGACCGCTACACGGCGGCGCTGGATCTGAGCGAGGGGAGCAACCAGCAGTTGGTCTACCTGATGCGGGCGGTGACGCCGGGTCACTATCGGGTGCCGCCGACCCAGGTGGAGGATATGTACCGGCCCGAGCTGCGGGCTGTGGGTGAGGATATCCATGAGGTGACCATCTCTGAGTAGCGCACCGATGGGAGAGGGCGGGAGCCTCGCCGTACTGCGCGCCCGGGCCGGTCAGTGGCTGCGCAATCTGGGGCTTGCCCTGCGGCGCCTGCCACGGGGATTGCGGCTGACAGCCATGGCGCTGGGGGGGCTGGCACTGACGTCGCTGGCGCTGGATCGCGCCTTTCCGCTGCCGCCGCTCGATCCTGCCTATGCGCGGGTGGTGCTCGATATGAAGGGGAGGCCGCTGCGCGCCTTTGCCGATACCAGTGGGGTATGGCGCTATCCGGTGACTTTGGATCAGGTCTCCCCCCGTTATATCGAGGCGCTGCTTGGCTACGAGGATCGCTATTTCTGGCGCCATCCCGGGGTCAATCCGGTGGCTATGGTGCGCGGGGTCTGGTTGTGGCTGCGCTACGGGCGGGCGGTATCGGGAGGCTCGACCCTCACCATGCAGGTGGCCCGCTTGCTCGAACCCTATCACAGGAGCGTGCCCGGCAAGCTGCGCCAGATGGCGCGGGCGCTGCAGCTGGAGTGGCACTACGACAAGCGCACCCTGCTCACCGTCTACCTCAACCGGGCGCCCTTTGGTGGCAATCTGGAAGGCGTCCAGGCGGCGAGCTTTGCCTATCTTGGCAAGAGCGCCGCCAAGCTCACCCATGCCGAGGCGGCCCTGCTGGCTGTGCTGCCCCAGGCCCCCAGCCGTTATCGGCCGGACAGGCATCCCGAGCGGGCCCGCGCCGCCCGTGACAAGGTGATGCTACGGCTGGTCAGGCAGGGCGCCTGGCCCGAGGCCGTGTGGCGGGAGGGACGCATCGAACCTGTGCTGGCCCGCGCCCGTTTCACCCCGATGGAGGCGCCGCTGTTTGCCCGCCTCGCCGCCGCCAGTCAGCCGGGGGCCTTGGTGCACACCACCATAGATGGCGATCTGCAGCGTTGGCTGGAGGGGCGGGTAGAGAGCTATATCCGCCGCTTCCCCGAGCAGACTTCCGCCGCGCTGCTGCTCGTCGATAACCGGACCATGGCGGTGCGTGCCTACGTAGGCAGCGCCGAGTATGGCAATTTGCGCCGCCACGGTTATCTGGACATGGTGCAGGCGATCCGCTCCCCCGGCTCCACCCTCAAACCCTTCATCTATGGCCTGGCGCTGGATGAGGGACTGGTTCATTCGGCCTCTCTGCTCTCTGATGCGCCAAGGCTTGGGGCTGATTATCGCCCCGCCAACTTCACCGGCGCCTTTCAGGGGCCGGTGACCCTGACTCGGGCCCTGCAGCAATCCCTCAACGTGCCGGCAGTGCAGGTGCTGGAGGCACTGGGTCCGGACAAGCTGGTCAGCCGGCTCGACAACGCCGGGGTGAGGCTGGCGCTCTCGGACAAACCCAACCCGGCCATTGCGCTGGGGGCGGCGGGCATTCGGCTCGAGCAGCTGGTGGCACTCTACAGCGCGCTGACCCGCCAGGGGCAGGTGGCGATGCCGGTCTGGCTGGCAGATCAGCAGGCGGTGTCGCGCCCCTTGTTGAGCCCGGGGGCCGCCTGGATCATCTGGCAGATCCTGAGTGCTCAGGGGCGGGCGGATCAGCCCTTTGCCAGCGAGGCGACCGGCCGGGTCAACCGGCTGGCCTGGAAGACCGGTACCAGCTATGGCTATCGCGACAGCTGGGCGATGGGGGTCTCCGGTCGCTGGACCCTGGGGGTTTGGCTCGGGCGCCCCGACGGCACCCCCATGCCTGGTTTCTATGGCCAGAGTGCGGCAGTGCCGCTGCTGCTCTCGGTCTACTCGCGGCTCGGGGACGACAGTCTCCTGCCGATACAGCCCAACACGGTGAGCGAGGCCGAGATTTGCTGGCCGCTGGGGCGGCGGGCGAGCGCCACCCTGCCGGAGACCTGCCTGCAACGACAGAGTGCCTGGCTGCTGGAGGAGCGGGATCCCCCCACCTTGCCCGATCCGCTGGACTGGCCTTCGCCGCTGCGTCAGGTTGCGCTGACCGATCAGGGAAAACCGACCCTGGCCCGTTGTCGCGAGGCCGCAGGCTCAGGCTGGCGGGCACTTTGGCCGCTCTCGCTGGAGCCCTGGCGGGCTTTTGGCGAGCGGCGTCAGGCATTGTTGGCCGGCGGCTGTGCGGGAGAGGCGGCGCGTACCGAGTTGCAGGCGCCCATCCGCATCCTGGCGCTGGGAGAGGGGAACCTTATCCGCAGCGAACGTTACCGCTTGCAGCCCAGGGTGCTGGGTGGGGTGGGTAAACCGTTCTGGTTTCTCAACGGTCAGCGGCTGCGCTGGGACGGGGATCAGGTGCTGAGCAAGGCGGGCCGTTACCAGCTGGTGGTGGTGGACGAGGCGGGCAATAGCGACCGCATCGAATTTCGCCTGGAAAATCCCTCCTGATCGGGAGGGAGTACGCTCAGGATTTGACCTGCCCCAGGCGGGTAAAGAAGTGCTGGCTCTTGCGCTGGTGGAAGTGACTCTTCTTGATGGAGTGGAATACCAGCGCGCTGCCTGGGTGGCTCGCCTTGAGGCGGTGGATCATCGCCATGGCGGGCAGACTGGTGCTGATCATGGTGGTGAGGGGCAGGCTTCGGGTTTGTGGCCCCAGCAGCTGGTTGAGTGCCTGCTGGGCCTGCTCGAAGCGCGTCAGTGCCGCGGGTTCCGGGTAGCCGCTGCCGAGCATGGCGAGCAGGGCATCGAGGGCCTGATGAAACTCGGCCAGCTGCTGGCGAAACCCGCTGCGCCCACGCAGGGCGATGAGCTCCGCAAACGGGATCTCGTTCAAGTGAGTGGGGACTTGCAACGGGATCTCCAGATGGAAGCAATCCTGGCCGCCACGGTTGTGATAACGGGATTCGAGCAGGTGGAGCAGCCTGTCCAGATAGTCATGATCCGTGATGAGGGCCCCCTCATTGGCGAGTGCCCACTCACGGGCGAGGCGCATGGAGAGCAGGTTGGCAAAGCGCCGCGCCATCCTGAACCCTCCCTCGTCCCGGCTGGCAAAGCCGTTGTCGAGGCAAAAACCGTGCAAGCGCTCCAGGCCTGCCTGGGCCGGGCAGAAGCAGTCGTGGTTGACGCTTTGGCGCCAGCGTGCGATGAGCTCCTTGTTGCCAAACACCTTGTGGCGGACAAAATCGGGGGCGATAAGGCCGCCGAGCTGACTCTCCAGCTGGGGGGTGATGGCGGCAAAGAAGGCGGGTTCTGGCCGCTCTGCCAGCAGATCCGTCTCTGTTTCGAGGGTCTCCAGCAGGGCAGTCAGGCCGCTCTTTTCGCTGACGGTGAAGACGAAGGCGAGCCGCTCCAGATAGAGCAGGGCAAACTTGAGCCAGAGCTCGTCACGTACCTCCATGCCGGGGTAGTAGATATAAGTCTTCATCGGATCAATCTGTTGTCGGGATCTTGCCAGGGCGCAGGGTCGGGAATATACGCAAAATCGCCGCCATGCGGCAAACATTGCGTGGCGGTCTGTGAGCAAACGCTCATCCAGTAGGCGCTGGGCATAAAGTTCTGATATAATTCGCGCCCTTAAATCAAGGTCACCCGAGTTAATACCATGAAGTTCATTATCAAGTTGTTCCCGGAAATCACCATCAAGAGCAAGTCGGTTCGCCAGCGTTTCATCAAGATCCTGCAGGGCAACATCCGCAACGTCCTGCGACGCTTCGACGACGACGCCCGGGTGCGCATGGATTGGGACAAGCTGATCGTGAGTTCGCGCAATGACCAGTTCCGTGACCAGGCCATAGAAGCACTCGCATGCATCCCCGGCATCCAGTCCTTCCTCGAGGTACAGGCCAGCAAGTTCACCGATCTGCACGACATCTTCGAACAGGTCAAGGCTGTGTGGGGCGACCAGCTCAAGGGCAAGACCTTCTGCGTGCGTGCCAAGCGTCACGGCAAGCACGAGTTCTCCTCTCTTGAAATTGAACGCTACGTAGGTGGTGGCCTGAACCAGCACTGCGAGAGCAACGGTGTGCGCCTGAAGAACCCGGATGTGAAGATCAACCTCGAGATCGACGGTGAGGAGCTGTTTATTGTCAGCGCCATCCATCAGGGCTTGAGCGGGATGCCCATCGCCACCCAGGAGGACGTGTTGAGCCTCATCTCCGGCGGTTTTGACTCGGGCGTCGCCTCCTTCCAGTTCATCAAGCGCGGCTGCCGCGTGCACTACTGCTTCTTCAATCTGGGCGGCGCGGCCCACGAGATCGGTGTCAAGCAGGTGGCTTATCACTTGTGGAACCGCTTCGGCTCCTCCCACCGGGTGCGCTTCACCGCGGTGGACTTCGAGCCGGTGGTGGCCGAGATCCTCGAGAAGATCGACAACGGCCAGATGGGCGTAGTGCTTAAGCGGATGATGATGCGTGCCGCCGCCAAGGTGGCCGACGAGTTCCAGATCCCGGCGTTGGTGACCGGCGAGTGTGTGGGCCAGGTCTCCAGCCAGACCCTCACCAACCTGAACGTGATCGACCGGGTGACCGACAAGGTGATCCTGCGCCCGCTGATCACCTGGGACAAGCCGGACATCATCAGCGAAGCGCGCCGCATCGGTACCCTGGAGTTTGCCGAGACCATGCCCGAGTACTGCGGCGTCATCTCCAAGAAGCCGACCGTGAAGGCGGATCTTGCCCGCATCGAAGCGGAAGAGGCCAACTTCGACTTCGCCATCCTGGACAAGGTGGTAAGCGAGGCTCGCTACCTCGACATCCGTCGCATCGGTGAGGAGACCGCCGCCGAGGTGCAGGAAGTGGAGACCACCGCCTCGACCGGTGACAACGAGGTGATCCTGGATATCCGCTCCATGGATGAACACGAAGAGAAGCCGCTGCTGGTGGAAGGGCGCGAGGTGCAGCATATTCCCTTCTTCAAGCTGGCTACCGCCTTTGGCGACCTGCCGAAAGAGAAGACCTACCTGCTTTACTGCGATCGCGGCGTGATGAGCAAGTTGCAGGCGCTTTACCTGAAAGAGAAGGGCTTTGACAACGTCAAGGTGTACCGTCCGTAACGGTTAAGTGACTCTTCATAAAAAAATCCGGCCAATGAGCCGGATTTTTTTATTGCACATCGTGACGGCCGCCCTCAGGGACAGGGAACCGGGGTGAAGGTGGTTTGACCCTGGCAGCGCCAGCCCATTTCGGCCTGACGCATCTGCCACAGGTTGTTGCTGCGATAGAGGGTCAGGATGTAGAGCATGTCGCTCTTGTTGCCATCAAGGGCAACGGAGAGCACCAGATCGTTGTCCAGTTGTCTGGCCTGGATACGACTGGGTATGTCATTGTGGCCGACGAAACGCAATGCCACTTCACGATAATCATTGACCCAGTTCTGGCGAGCGCTGCTCGCCTGGCGGATCTGCTGGTTGAACTGCTGTACCGGGGTTGACGCGAGACGGCCGAACAGCACCTGCGCCTCGGCTTGCGCCGTTGTCGCATAGATCAGTAACAGTGAAGTGATGAGTCCAAGTTTTTGCATGAGGAATTCCGGCTTACAACACTGGATCCTATGACAACAGAAAAGCCTGTTTGGTTCAACGAACAAGGCCGGGAGGCAAGCCCCCGCACTTGTCATTGGCTGCGCTGCAACGAGAAAGTGGGCAGTGACAGGTGCCAGTAGATGGCTGCGACCCGCAAGCCAAAGACGGTTGTCATGCAGATGAGCATGGCCGTCACCCGATCCACGTTGGCCTCCAGCGCCAAGGTATAGAGGATGCCCCCCAGGATGCAAGCGGTGGCATAGATCTCCTTTTGCAGCACCATGGGGACTTCCCGGGCCAATACGTCCCGGATCATGCCGCCAGCGACCCCCGTCATGGTACCCATGATCACCGCGATGAGCCCGGGGGTACCGAAGTTGAGGGCCTTCTGGGCGCCGATCACGGTAAACAGGGCAAGACCGAAGGCATCGGCTACCGGCAATACGAACCAGGGCATGCGCTTGGGTAACTTGACCATCCACATACCGATCAGGGCCGTGGCGATGACTACCCAGATATAGAGGGGGTCACGCACCCAGAATACCGGGGTGGCCCCCAGGATCATGTCACGGATGGTGCCGCCACCGATGGCAGTCACGGCCGCCAACACCATGACGCCAAATCCGTCCATCCTTAGCCTCCCTGCAACCAACACTCCCGAAAACGCGAATACCGCAGTACCAAACATGTCGCTGATATAAACAATCTGCTCAACCAGTGTCTGCATGGAGAACAACTTACGTCCAGTTATTGATGGGGTCGCGATTTTAGGGGGCGCGCCGCCTCTGACCAATGGGCGTCTGCAAGAAGTGGGAGCCAGACCAAGTTTTTGTTTGCGGCGACATGGATGGCGAAGCTTATGCGGCGGGGGAGCTGGTGTGTAAAGGGATATGATGATGCCCGTGTGAAACCAGTCCTTCTTTGCTCCATGCCTTCGTTGAAGGATGGATGGCATTTTTTCCTCAAGTTAAGAGAGAACATGCCGATAAATAGGGTAAGCGGCGCTAATGCGATGAAGCGTTAAAAAAACTGCTAAAGACATCGAAAAAGCAGCCGTTAAATAAGACGCATCAGGCAGGAAAAACAATAAAGCCTGAGTAAATAAAAGAGCAAATTTAATAGCTTAGGAGAATAGTCATGAGTATGTATGTAAATACCAACGTTTCGAGCATCAATGCTCAGCGTAACCTGCGTAATAGCAATATCAATCTGGATACCGCCTATCAGCGTCTGTCATCCGGCCTGCGTATCAACAGCGCCAAGGACGATGCCGCCGGTCTGCAGATCTCCAACCGTCTGGCCTCCCAGATCAACGGTCTGAATCAGGGTAACCGTAACGCAAATGACGGTATCTCTCTGGCCCAGACGGCTGAAGGGGCGATGGAAGAGCTCACCGGTATGTTGCAGCGGATACGTACCCTGTCCCAACAATCTGCCAACGGTTCAAATAACAGCGATGACCGGATTGCTCTGCAGCAAGAGGTGAATCAGCTTTCAAAAGAGATTGACCGTATCTCCAGTGATACAACTTTTGGTGGTACCAAACTGTTAGACGGTAAGTATGGCGGGAAATTCCAGGTGGGTGCCGATGCCAACCAAACCATCTCGTTCAGTTTATCGACCTATGCCTTTAATGTGGCCGGGCTTGCAACTGAAGCTAAGGTCACAACAGCCTTTGCTGCTGGCGATAACGGTATCAATATCACGAAAGCTTCATTCGCACAGAATGTGCTTGGGGCGGTCGACAAAATGATCAAGACGGTTGATAGCAAGCGTGCCGAGCTGGGTGCGGTGCAAAACCGGATGGAATCAACCATTCGCAACCAGTCCAACATTGCGGAAAACGTCAGTGCAGCGCGAGCTCGGGTACGTGATGCAGACTTTGCGGTAGAAACTGCGAACCTGACGCAGTTCAACATCCTGCAACAAGCGGCATCAACCGTACTGGGCCAGGCGAACCAGCGACCCAATGGCGCACTGCAACTGCTGCGTGGTTAAGAATAAAAAAATGAAAGGCGGTTGTTCAGGCCGCCTTTCCGGAGGACGCATCAGAGGGTGTTCGGGAAATCATGTCTCTGATAAGTCACAACACTGTAGTACACTACTAAGCTCAGCGGGGCAGTTTATAGTCTATAAACCTTCCCGCCCAATTCTCCTGAGCTAAAGCTCGTTGGCCGACCTTGATGTCGGCCTTTTTTATTTTCAACGTAACAAAGCATAACCCATGCCAGTTCTGAAATGCTTTCACCAGCGAGAAAAAGGAGTCGTACGCTTCTGCTTTATCGTGAACCGTCAAGGTTTTGAGGTGGTAGACAGATCCTGTCATCTTTTCAGGCTGTCAAATTGTTGGCTCAATGGGCGCTTATTGCCATTGGCCCGAGTCAAAACAATGACCCTATCTTGAGTTTCTGCTCCCCCTTTTTCTGATATACACCTGTGACAATTCAGTTACTTATCTGTTCTTAACCAAAGGTCGTCGATGTGTTTGAGCTGCTCTTTGGGGGGGATTGATCTGAGGGGGCAATCATTTGCCGCAGGCGGCAAAAAAAAGACTAAAGCTTCGTTCAGCGTGGCCGTTAACCAAGGTAAGCAAAAGATTGGGTGTTCGGGACTCCTGGATTTTGCGGTGTGGTGGGTGATTGTCCGTTCAAACAATCCCCACTGGTCGAGAGTAGACGGGCTCGTTCAACCCTCTACTCCCGGATTGCAACAAGGCTGATGTAAGCGAGGCCTGCAGTCTGTATCGATTGGGAGATTAAATCATGGCTATGTTTATTAACACCAACGTGTCCTCGCTGAACGCTCAGCGTAACTTGATGAATACCAACAAGACACTGGACACGTCATATCAACGTTTGTCGTCCGGTCTGCGCATCAACAGCGCCAGGGATGACGCCGCCGGTCTGCAAATTTCCAACCGTCTGACCTCCCAGGTCAATGGTCTGAACCAGGGTAACCGTAACGCAAACGACGGCATCTCTCTGGCGCAAACCGCAGAAGGTGCGATGGAAGAGATCACCGGCATGCTGCAACGCATGCGGACTCTGGCACAACAGTCTTCGAACGGTTCAAATAACAGCGATGACCGACTTGCATTGCAGCAAGAGGTGAATCAGCTTTCAAAAGAGATTGACCGTATCTCCAGTGATACAACTTTTGGTGGTACCAAACTGTTAGACGGTAAGTATGGCGGGAAATTCCAGGTGGGTGGCGATGCCAACCAAACCATCTCGTTCAGTTTATCGACCTATGCCTTTAATGTGGCCGGGCTTGCAACTGAAGCTAAGGTCACAACAGCCTTTGCTGCTGGCGATAATGGTATCAATATCACGAAAGCTTCATTCGCACAGAATGTGCTTGGGGCGGTCGACAAAATGATCAAGACGGTTGATGGTAAGCGTGCAGAGCTGGGTGCGGTGCAAAACCGGATGGAATCGACCATTCGCAACCAATCCAACATCGCCGAGAACCTCTCTGCTGCCCGTGCGCGTGTACGTGATGCGGACTTCGCGGTCGAAACTGCAAACCTGACTCAGTACAACATCTTGCAGCAAGCCGCGTCGACCGTGCTGGCGCAAGCCAACCAGCGTCCGAACGGTGCACTGTCGCTGCTGCGTTGATAAGCTGATACAGGTATGGAAAGTAGTTGGAGGACATCATGGCAAATGAAGTAAACCTTGGCTCGGCCTCCTCCTATGCTTTTCCAAAAACTGAAAGCAGTAGCCGTGAGGCTACTGCTTTTGTTTTGGCGCAGCAGAAAGAGGATGTGGCGAAGAAGCGTCAACAAGAGTTGGATGAAGCTGCAAAGCAGGAAGCCGTCGCCAAAGATGAAACAAAATCAGCATCTTTGGAAGAACAGGTACAAGAATTGCAGTCGGTCGTATCGATCAAAGGATGGTATCTGAATATTTCCAAGGATAATGAGCTTGGCAAGACCATCGTCAAGCTGCTGGACAAGGATTCGGGAGAGGTGATCCGCCAGATCCCGAGCGAAGAGTTACTGTCCATATCCAAGCGGTTTCGTGAACTTGAGCAGTCGGGGCTCGATGAGAGTCATCGCAAAGGGCTGCTGTTTGATAAATCAGTGTAGAGGGAGGTTTTTATGGGCTCGATAACATCTGCTGGCGTGGGCTCCGGATTGCCACTGGAAGATCTCATCAAAGCATCTTTAGATGCTAAGAAAGCCCAGTTTGAAAAACAGGTTGTGACCCGGGAGGCCAACCTGAAAACCTCGCTTTCTGGGGTCGGCAAGTTGAAATCAGCCATCGACACTTTCAACACATCCCTTCAAAAGTTGGCAAAGCCGACCGACTTTGCGGGGCGCAAGGTCACCATAAGCCAGGATACAACCAATCCGGTGCTGAGCATGACGGCGACGGATACGGCCAGCCAGGGCAAGTATGATATCCAGGTGGATCAGTTGGCCAAGGGGACCAAGCTCACGTCTCAGGCTGGGACATTCAGTTCGCCCAAAGACGTGATTGCCACTGCCGATGGCAAGTTGACCTTTACCGATGGTGACAAGTCCTTCGAGGTTGATGTCAAGGCGGGGGATACCCTCGAACAGCTGCGCAAACGGATTAATGCCAAGAGTGACAGCAATTTTGGCGTATCGGCCAACATCATCACCAGCAATGGTCAGTCCCAGCTCGTGCTGGAATCGTCTGTCACCGGCAGTAGCGGCAATCTGCAAATCTCGGCCAGTACACCAGAGCTGCAGAAATTCGATACAAGCAGCCCCTCTTCATCTTTTGATCGGGAAAATGGTGTCGATGCCAAGGTGACCATCGACGGCGTGGAGGTGACCAACTCCTCCAATACCTTTGACAACGTTATTCAGGACTTGAAGTTCACTGTACTGCGAGTCAGTGACAAGGAGTCAGACGGTGTGACCGCCAAGAAAACCAGAGTCACCGTCGAAGACAACATCGATAAAGCCAAAGAAAACATCAATAATTTCGTCAAGGCTTACAATGATTTGCAAACAACCATGGATGACTTGGGCAAAAGGCCCGTGATTGTCGGTGGTAACCGGACCGGGGACCCGGGTGAACTCGCTGGTGATCCGACTCTGTTTGCAATCCGGAATACCCTCTTTAAAGAGCTGTCCAGTGAGACAGGCAGTGGGGCCATCAAGTCGCTGTTTGATATCGGCATCAAGATGGACAAGGATGGAAAACTCTCCGTTGACTCCACAAAACTCGATGACAAATTGAAGTCGGATTTTAATGGCGTATCTGCGCTGTTTTCCGGGAGTGATGGCCTAGCCAAGCGCATTGACCCGCAGATGAAGGAATATACCAAGTCTGCCGGATTGCTGGCTCAGCGTCAGGACGGGATCAATACCCAATTGAAAGACATTGCGCAGAAACGAACCGACTTCAATGCCTATATGGTGACTTATGAAGAAGGCTTGCGTAAAAAATATGCTTCACTCGATGTGATGATCGCCAAGATGAACTCTTCTTCCAATGCCTTGGCTGGTATGTTGATGTAAATATAATTGAGACGGTGTTATGTATCAGCGAAACATTAAAGCATATAAAGCTGCGTCACTTGAAGCCGAATTGTCGGTGGCCGATCCCCATCGTGTCATTCAATTGCTTATGCAAGGTTTTCTGGAACGTTTGGCCAAGGCAAAAGGAGCCATTGAGCGCAAGGATTATGAACAGAAATCGATGCTGATTTCGTCTGCTACCGCCATTTTGAATGGTTTGCAAGACTCCCTTGATATGGAACTGGGTGGCATTACCAATGATCTCTATGGCTTGTATGCCTATATGAAGGATCGTTTGCTCGATGCATCCGTGAACATGGATATTGCCGCGATTGATGAAGTCATCGGGCTGATGCTTCCCATCAAGAGTGCCTGGGATCAGGTACCGGAAGAGGAGAAGCAAAAAGCGTATGCGATGCGCCGTGAAAGGGGAGAACTTTCCTGATGCCTGATCTTCGCAATGAAATCATCAGGCTGACGCAACGCATCATGGTATCGCTGGGTGGTGAGGACGAAAACCTCACTACCGCTCTGATAGACGAACGACGAGTGGTGATCGACAAGTTGATTGCCCATCGTGACCCTCAAGTCGACTATAGCGAATTTGTTAAGCAGGTGTCTGAACTGGATGCTCAGATTGTCGACGCGCTTTCCCAACATAAAAATGAAGTGGCTGAATCAATTTCATTGCTCAGCAGAAGTAGCAAAGCGTTGGCGTCATATAATAAAAACCGTGGAGAGTTCTAATGCCATCGTTAAATGATATCATTAATCGTTCGGAAGATGAGCTGCAACGTTTGACATTGCAACATCAGCAAGAAATTGCATTGGCACAACTAATTCCGGTTCGTTTTTCACAGAATATCGATGCCTTCCAAAAATATATTCCCTCGATAGCCGAGCAGTTTTCATCCTACAAGCCAAGCGCCGATTTCGAAATATTTTGTAGCGAAAATGGTATTGCCAATCTGCGTTGGCAGGAGAGCGGCCATATTTTATATGGCGAAAATCCATTTGATGACTGCCTGCAGCAGCTTGAAGCTGCGTTGGCCTCCGGTGGATTGATAAAATTTGGTATCGAGCGGCAGTGGGATCCTTTCCTGCAGCAACACTTTCTCTATACCAATGTATTGGAGAATGTGCTAGCAGAGTTCCGCCAACAGATTGATTCTGGCTTGGATGAACTTCCTCACGATATTCCACTGATGCTTATGTTTGGTTTGGGCCTTGGCTATCAGTTGGGATATCTCTACGAGCGTAAAAATATCGTCAATCTGTTTGTTTTTGAGCCTAACCTGGATCTTTTCTACGCCTCCCTGTTCTGCTTTGATTGGGCGCCATTGCTGGATTACATTGCTGAAAATAAGCTGGGTATTCACATCTTTCTGGGGCAGGATGAACACGTCATCATGCAGGATCTCAAGGATGCGGTGAATAAAAAAGGTGCATTTTTATCCTCCCACGTGTTTGGCATGTCCCACTACCAATCAGCAGTGCTCTCATCGCTACAAGCTCAAATTGCCAAAGAGTTCTATTCGCTGGCGATGGGATGGGGCTTTTTTGATGACAGCCTGTTTGGCCTCGCAAATGGCGTTGACAATATCCTTGCCGGCGCCCGTTTTCTGAGTCTGAAAAACCGACTGCCGGCATCTCTTAAAAAAACACCTGTCTTTGTCATCGCCAATGGCCCGTCGCTGGATGCGGATATCGAATTTATCAGAGCACATCAGCATCAGGCCATATTGATCGCATGCGGTACGGCAATCTCCTCGCTCTATAGGGCGGGCATTACGCCGGACATATATGTTGCGGTCGAGCGGGTCAACATGGTTGCGGCACATCTTGCCCAGATGAATGCCAGCGAGTATTTGCAGGATATCCTGATGATTGCCCCGGATGTCATTCATGCCGATACCAAGCGTATGTTCAAACGATATGTGCTCGGTATCAAGGCTGATGAGCCGCTTTACGTCCTGTTGTGCAATCATTTTGACTGGGCGGCAGAACTGCAGTGCTTGAGTTGCATCAATCCGCTGGTGGGCAACCTGGGGATCAGTTTGCCGCTGCACCTGGGTTTTGAACGCGTTTATCTATTCGGGCTTGATAATGGATTCAAGTCTGCCGAGCACCATCACTCCCGTCTGAGCGGTTATTATGATGACAAGGGCAAACCTATCGCCGCTTATAAAGATATGGCGTTGGCGCTGGCTGACAATATCAGGCCTGCCAACTTTGGCGGTGAAGTGCAAACCAATCAGCTATTTTCTGCCTCTGTGATGATGGCTGAATTTCTGGTTCAGCATTGCCCGGATGCAAACATATACAACTGCTCCGATGGCGCTTTGATCAAGGGTTGTGAACCGCTGAAAAGCCGGGATATTGTGGATTTGCCACCTATGCTCGATAAGAAGGTGCTGGTTGATTATATCTACAACGACATGGCCATCTCGTTGGATACTTCCCGTGATGCGATCGAGCCGCTGCTTGACGTTGAGCTGTTTGCCCGGGTGATGGAGTTGATTAAACAGGATTGGGCTGCCGACTTTACCTCACGGGCCATGCTGGTGGATGCGATGCAACGCAGCATGGAATATATCAACGTGATCCGGGAGAGCAGACAGTCTCATATCCACAACATACTGTTTGGCTCTCTCAACGGCATGTTTACCCTGTATCTGGCGATAGCCTATTTCAACGATGATGAAACCTTGTGCATGGCATGTGTCAATGAGCACAGGTATCTCTTTGTGGAATTTCTTGACCGTATGGGAATGATTTATCCCCATGCCCTCGATTATATCCAGGGAAGACACATCGCGGCTGTGCCTGGTCTGGCTTATCAGTTGTCATAATATTTTGACATCTTGAGCTGTCAGAACAATCAAAGCCCTCCCGTCAGAGACGATGGAGGGCTTTTTTGTATGAGGTGTAGAACGTGAAGCCGGGGAGGGCGTCACCCCTTGTCGGTCATTTCGAAGAGGGTGACGAGTTCATATTCGAGTTCGTCAGCCAGAGCCAGCCAATCTTCACGCTCTTGTTGCTCCAGTATGCGCTTGATGAGCATGGGCAGCGGTTGCTGCTTTTGTGCAGGCCAGCTCAGGCTCTCGGATGCGGCTTGCTCCAGCAAGGCAGGAAGCGTCTGGATTGCCTCCAGAGACAAGCCAAGGCGAAAACGTTGCGCCAGTGCAGTGAGTTGGGCTGTCAGAGAGGCACTCATTGGGTTATCTCCGGGTGATAGTGGCAGCCTTGGATATGCGCACCATCCTTGCAGGTGTTCCAGAAACGAACCTCGGGGTGACGATCTATGTAGCGCTCCAGCTCACACAGGTAGCCGGCAAAGTTCAGGGTCGTGGCCACCCGATTGCCATGGCCATCGTGCACCCAATGACGCGCTGTATGGGCACTCGGGCCAAGTGAACCATCTTGCCAACCGGTATGGGTTTGATTGCCCGGGAATGCGAAGTCGACGCCCATCAAGATGACATTGTTGGCCCCCATCTTGACGGCCAGATCCACGGCCGGGTGGATCACGCTACCTCCTGAATGCAGTACGCCTCTGGGCAAGCTGGTGCGCAGGGCCTCATAGGTCTGGCTCATCGAGTAGGCGCCGTAGCGCGGTCCCTGCCAGGCGGCCAGCGTCTCATGGGGTAGCATGGGGAAGTAGACCAGCTTGACCTCTTCGGAGCCGTGAGCTGGCAGCCTGTCCTGACCTATCAGGTGATCGATCGTGACGACCAGATCCGGCTGGATGTGGTGCGCCAGCAGCGTCTTGTAGGCTGTATCGACGCAGATGAGCAGTGGCCGTGTGGGTAGTTTCGCAAGTCCGTCCAGATAGGGCAGGTGACGTGCCAGTGTCGGGCCGGTGGCGATGATCAGCGCCGTGCAGCCAGGTCGGGAGCCAAACAGCTTGGTCACGTCGGCATCGTGCGCCAGTAACTCGCGATTGCTTTCTAGTCGCGCCAGGCGTTCGGGGTCATCGGCTTTGAAGCGCCGATTGACGAATGGCAGGTTGATCTCGCTGATCAGCCGATCCCGGATGCGGACGGCTGCATCGTCGACCAGCAGCAGCTCGGCCGGCAGGGCGAAGAAGGGTAACCGGATCTCCTGGTCATCTCCCGCCATGGTGAGCACGACCCTGGGATCAGCGAGCCAGTCATCCTGTTCCAGCAGGCGCAGTACCAGCGCAAACAGGGCGCCATTCATGATTTTTACTTCCAGACGGCGCAAGCTGCTGCGTTGCAACAGCACGCGGGGTAGATCGCCAAGTCCGGTGCCATAGATATGCAGTACGGGATCTTCGGGAAGGCTGGCGGCCTGTAGCTCGGCCTCCTTTACCCTGTCGTGACGGCTGGTGAGCTGGATCCCGTCGACGCTGAGGGTGGAACCCAGTCCCTCGGTCAGTTCAACCTGGAGGTGCGTTACATCTTGCGCCAACAGGCGGGGCCAGAGGGTGGGCCAGCGCTCGCTGATAAGCTGGCCATGGCGAGCAAACAGTTCCTCATTCATCCTGTGCTATCCACTCCCAATCCAGCGGTTGGTTGGCGCTCATGTCCCGGGTAACCCGCTTGCCGAGGAGGCGATCGTAATCGGCCGGGGGCAGGCCAATGGCGGGCCGAACCGACTTGATGTGGGCTTCGGTCAGGCGCTCTCCGGCTGCAATCTCCTTGACCAGATAGAGGGAGCGGCGAAATGCGCGGTTGCCCTGCTCGCTCGGGGTGAGTTGATAGTCGGCCACGCCGAGCGCTGCCTGGGCGGTATTGACCGAGGCAACCAGCTCGGCAAGCTCGGCGGGCTCCATGGAGAAGGCGCAATCCGGTCCGCCATCCGCCCGGGCAAGAGTGAAGTGCTTCTCGATGAGGGTGGCACCGAGCGCGGTTGCCGCGATGGCGGTGGCGCTGCCCAGCGTATGGTCAGAAAGCCCCACCTCGACGCCAAAGCGCTGGCGCAGCATGGGGATGGCCCGCAGGTTGTATTCGGCCGCGGGCGCGGGATAGCCACTGACGCAGTGCAGCAGCGCCAGCTGGCCGTTGCCGTGTTTGAGCGCCATCTCGACCGCGGCGGCGATCTCGGCTTCATTCGCCATGCCGGTGGACATGATGAGGGGCTTGCCGGTCTGGGCGGCATAGCGAATGAGGGGCAGGTCCACCAGCTCAAAGGAAGCAATCTTGTAAGCCGGGCAATCAAGAGATTCCAGCAAATCGACTGCGCTGAAATCGAACGGGCTGCTAAATACCGTGAGCCCCAGCTCGCACCCCTTGGCAAACAGTGCCTGATGCCACTCCCAGGGAGTATGGGCCCACTCATAGAGGTCATAAAGGCTGTGGCCATCCCACAGGCCGCCATGGATCTGGAATTCGGGTCTATCGCTTTTGAGGGTGATGGTATCGGGGCGATAGGTTTGCAGTTTGACTGCGCTGGCTCCCGCCTCCTTGGCGGCGGTCATGATGGCCAGGGCGCGCTCCAGGTTGCCGTTGTGATTGGCCGACAGTTCGGCGATCACATAGGGGGGCTGCGTTGGGCCGATGGATTGATGAGCAATCTGCATCTGTGTTCAGGTTCCTGTGCCAAGTTGCCAGCCTTGTGGCGCCAACTGCCAGGGGGCTGGAGGCGCATCTTGCGGCGGTTTGGCAAGATAAAGTGGGAATTGGGAGAAAATCTTTAGCAAGCGATATGCCAGCTCTTGCCAATCTTGTGGCCTGAGTGGCTGGTGTGCCTGCCAGGCCAACTGCTGGCCGCTTAAGTCAAGGGTGAGCAGGCATGTCTCTTCCTGCCCGCCATCATTTTGTAAAAATTGCCAGCGTTGGCCATCGGGCCGCAGTTGATAACCGGTTTGCGGCAGCAGCCAGGCGGTGAGGCGATCGAGCCCGAGGCCATCCACTTGCTGCTGACCGCGTTGGCGATACGCCTCGGCCTTTTGTTCCAGTGAACACAAGGCCTGCGCGAGCCGCGAGGGGTCAGCGAGCTCGCTTAGCGTCAGGCGTTCGGCCAACTGGAGGCGGTCGATCACCTCATCATTGAACTGCTGGTTGTCGACGATGGGCACCGCCAGAGTTGGCAGGCCGAGGCAGGCGCGCTCCCAGGTCATGCCGCCGGCGGCACCGATGGCAAAATCGTGGCGCGTCATCAACTGCGCCATCTGATCGCTCTGGCGCAACAAGTCGATGCCAAGTTCGGGCAGCTCGGCAACCCTCTGCTGCAATTCGTCCCAGAAATGGTTGGCGCCGCCCGCCACCAGGGTCCACTGGATGGTGCGGGCCCAGGGTAGACGAGCCAAGCTGTTGAGGGTGGTGAGACAGGCGCCGGCCGGATCGGCGCCGCCAAAGCAGATGAGCCCCCGTTGCCACTGAGCGATCTCTTGGCGTGCAAGCTGTCGGAAGGCCGGGCGCAGCAGCGCGTAATCGGTTCCCAGCAGCAGGCGACAGTTGTCTGGTATCAGGGGCTGATAGTTGGCTGCGGTGCGAAGAGGTCCCTGGTCCAGCAGGAGCTGACCGTGATGCGGTCGATCCGCCAGATCGTCGATCACCAGCAGTTGACAACAGTGGCGCGCCAGCGAGGCTTCAAGGGCTTGGTCGATGGCGTAGTGATCGACGATGAGCCAGGCCGGTCGTAGTTGGGACAGGGGCCCCGCATCATCCAGCGCAGCCAGAGGGTGGTAGTGGTGCAGCTTAAGCAGAGGCTGCAGGTGAGCCGGCAACCCATAACAGAGAAAGTGGCACTCGGCCCCCGCCACCTGCAACCGATCGGCGATGGCCAGGCAGCGCATCAGATGGCCCAGCCCTATTTCGGGGCTCGCATCGAGCCGAAACGCGATCTCAAACGTCATGCTGCTGCAATACCCGATAGAGCAGTTCGGCCAGGCGCCAATCTTCCGGCGTATCGATGTCGACCACCCTGTGCCTTGGCAATATGTGTCCTATTCCTTCTCCGCCCACCGGGCTGATGCCGCCCAACCAGGCGGCGCGGCTGCCCCAGTAGAACTGCCCTGCATCCTGATAGGCGGGCTCCAGATCCTGAGAACGTTTGACCATCTGTTCCGGCCAAAAGGGGGTGACGCGTCCCTGCTCATCCATGCGTACTGCCCGTTGAACGGGAAAGCCGAATTCCGCCACCGAATAGACGAAGGGAGCCTGGCTTGCGAGCAGGCGCTGGTGGGCCGCCTTCAGGTCATCGGCCTGGATGAGCGGCACGGTGGCATAGATGCAGCAGTAGTGATCGCTGGTGACACCGAGCTCGTCGAGTCGCCGAATGGCATCGATCACCACCGGGGTGGTGCCGGTGTGGTCGTCGGCGAGGCTGGCGGCGCGTAAAAAGGGCACGTCGGCGCCGAGCTGGCGTGCCACGCAGGCGACCTCCTCATCATCGGTAGAGACCACAATCTGGCTGAAACACCCTGCCGCTTTGGCGGCGTTGATGGCATAGGCGAGCATGGGCTGGCCGCAGAAGGGACGGATATTCTTGCGCGGGATGCGCTTGCTGCCCCCTCGGGCCGGGATGATGGCGATGGCCATGAAGTTTCTCCATGAAAAGCCGATATGACAGTAATAAGCAGGATTGTAACCCTGAATCCGTGAATGATGACAGTTGGCATGACCCAGGATCTTCGATTGAACTCATTGATGGCAAAAGAGATAATTGAAAATCACCGTGAAATGGACAGTGATATGACAGGTTTGAAAGAGTTTGCCCGCTACGGGGTCAAGCTGGTGGCGCTGGCACAGGATGATATCGAGATGGTGCGCCAGTGGCGCAACGATCCCAAGATTGCCGACCTGATGCTGGACAAGACCCATATCACGAGGGAGATGCAGCAGCAGTGGTTTGCCAGGCTGCAGCACGCCAAGGATCAGTTTTATTATCTGGTCTGGTTTAAAGATCAGCCCATCGGGGTCGCTTCTCTTATCAAAGTCAATCGTGACGCCGGGCATTGTGAACCGGGCATGTATATCTATGTCGATGAGTATCGCAACAACATAGTGCCCTTCTGCGTTGCCTTCGCCCTCAATGATCTGGCTTTTGAAGGGCTGGGTCTGTCACAGCTGTTTGGCAAGATATTTGCCAGCAATCAGGCTTCTGTCCGCTTTCACGAGGCGTGTGGCTACCGTCTTTACGAGACGCAGGAGGATGGCCTCGGTTTGTATGTGCTCGAGCGGGAGGCCTATTTCGCCGCTCGCGCCAAAATCGCTCGTTTTATAAGGTATTGATGATGCAACTAGAACAGATTTTCTCCGATGCATTGGGCATCGAGCTTGAACAGGTTTCCGATGCGCTCAGCTATCAGGGGATCCCCCAGTGGGACTCCGTCGCCCATATGGGCTTGATTGCCCAGCTGGAGGATCACTACGGTGTGCTGCTCGATACCGATGACATCATCGACATGAGCTCGGTCGGCAAGGCGCGGGAGATCCTGGCCAAATATGGCGTCGCCCTCTGATGACCGGCCTGTTGCAGGGTAAACGGGTAGTGATCACCGGCGCTGGGCGCGGCATCGGTCTCGCCATCGCCCGGCAGTTTGCCGCCCAGGGCGCCGAGTTGTGGCTCAATGGTCGCGATGAGCAGGCCATCACCCAGATGGCAGAGGCGCTCGGCGTCGAGTTTGGAGTGCCTTGTATACCGCTTTGCTTCGATGTGGCCGATCCGCAGGCGGTCAAGCAGGCCTTCCAGCAACTCTTTGGCCAGACCCGCCAGCTGGACGTGCTGGTCAACAATGCAGGGGTGCTGGACGATGCTCTGCTCGGCATGGTCCAGCAGCAGCAGATAGAGCGCACCTTCGCGACCAACAGTTACAGCACTCTCTATTGCAGCCAGTATGCGGCTCGCCTGATGCAACGCTCCGGTGGGGGCAGCATCATCAACATGGCGTCCATCATTGGCCGGGTAGGCAATGCCGGCCAAGCCGTCTATGCCGGCAGCAAGGCGGCGGTGATCGGGATTACCCAGTCACTGGCCAAGGAGCTGGCCGCGAGCCAGATCCGGGTCAATGCCATCGCCCCCGGCTTCATCGACACCGATATGGCGCGCTCTCTGCCGCCAGCCAAGTTTGACGAACGGGTAGCCAGCATCGCCATGGGGCGCATCGGCACGCCGGACGAGGTCGCCAGTGTGGCCCTGTTCCTGGCCTCGGATCTGTCCCGTTATGTCACCGGTCAGGTGATCGGGGTCGATGGAGGCATGCTGATTTGAGCGCACCCGACTTGCTAACCCATCTGGTGGTGGGCAATAGCGCCCCTGCCTGGCGGGATCCCGATGAGGGCTGGCTCAGCTACGGCGAGCTGGCGCAGCGGGTAGCACGGCTCGCCAAGGCCTACCCGAGCGGGCGTCAGCTGATCTATCTGCCCTTTGTGACCTCAACTCGTCACCTGCTTCACTACTTGCTGGCCTTGCGTGATGGTCATGCAGTCATGCTGGCCGATCCGGCCCAGGACGAGGAGACGCGCCGTGCCCTGTGCGAGCGGTTTGGCGCGAGCCTGGTCGTGACAGCGGAAGGTTGCCTCGTGCACCTTGGCGAGGCACCCGCTTTGCATCCAGAGCTTGCCTTGCTGCTGCCAACCTCCGGCAGCACGGGATCCAGCAAGTGGGTGCGGATCTCTCGGAACAGCCTCAATGCCAACGCCGCCGCCATCGCCGAGTATCTGGCGCTGGATAGTGCGGAGCGGGCGATCACCAGCTTGCCGCTCTTCTACTCCTTTGGCATGTCGGTGCTCAACAGCCATCTGCTGGTGGGAGCCTCGCTGGTGCAGAGCGCGGCCAGCCCTCTCGAACGCCAGTTTTGGGAGGAGGTCAATGCCCATCGGGTCACCAGCGTGGCCGGGGTGCCTTTCACTTTCCAGATGCTGAGTCGTTTGCGTTTTGACTGGAGCCGTTACCCCAGTCTCATGACCCTGACCCAGGCCGGTGGGCGCCTCGAACCGACTTTGGCGAGCCAGTTCGCCCATCAGGCTGCGTCACTGGGGCGTCGTTTTTTTGTCATGTATGGCCAGACCGAGGCGGCGCCGCGTATCGCCTGGCTGGGGCATGACGAAGTGCTGGTTGCCCCGGATGCCATCGGTCGCGCCGTACCGGGAGGGCATCTCTCCTTGCGCCCCGAGCCGGGACTGCCCGAAGGGGAGGGAGAGCTGGTCTATGAAGGCCCCAACGTCATGCTGGGTTATGCCGAAGGCATGGCTGAGCTGGCGCGCGGGCGCGAGGTGGAGGCTCTCTTTACCGGTGATCTGGCCCGCTGCGACGAGGCCGGACGGTTCTACCTGACCGGGCGTCTCAATCGCTTCCTGAAGCTCTTTGGCAAACGGGTGAGTCTGGCCGAGGTGGAGAGCTGGTTGCAGGCTCGGGGCCACTCCTGCGCCGCGACCGGTCGCGACGATCGCCTGCTGGTAGCCATCGAAGGGGAAGAGGTTGCATGCGATGTGCTGCAGATCGAGGTTGCCCGCTGGTTGATGGTACCCCCCTCCTGCGTTCGCATTCGCATGCAGCCGCTGCCACGACGCAGCAATATGAAGATTGATTACCCGGCCCTGCTGACCCTGTTGGAGGCATCATGAACAGGTTGCTGGAGTCCCCCGTTTTCGACCTTGTCCAGCAGGAGAAGTCGGCTCTGTTGCTGGCGCGCCTCAACGAGCTGACTGCCCGGCATCAGCAAGCTTGTCCCCCTTACGCCAATATCTTGTCGGCCTTTGGCTGGGGGCAAGCTACGTCTTGCGCTGAGCTACCCTATCTCGCCGCGCGCCTGTTCAAACTGGCCAAATGGCAGAGCGTGCCAGAGGAGGAGGTGTTCAAGGTACTGACCTCATCGGGCACCACGGGGGCGCCGTCGCGGATAGTGCTGGATCGGGAGACCGCCGCCCTGCAGAGCAAGGTGCTGGTGAAGATCCTGCAGGAGTTTGTCGGCAAGCAGCGTCTGCCCATGTTGCTGGTGGAGCAACCCGCGCTTATTCAGAATCGCAGCGGTTTTTCGGCTCGCGGGGCGGGGGCCCTGGGGCTCTCCTTCCTCGGGCGTGATCATACCTATGCCCTTGATGAGCAGATGCGGCCCAACTGGCCGGTCATCGAGGCATTTTGTGACAAATACGCCGGTCAGCCCGTGTTACTGTTTGGCTTTACCTTCATGGTGTGGCAGTGCCTGCTGGAGCCGCTACGCGAGCGTGGTATACAGCTGCCCTTTGCCGAGGGCATCCTGTTTCACAGTGGGGGCTGGAAGAAATTGCAGCATCTGGCGGTGGACAATCCGGCCTTCAAGCTGCGCTGTCACGAGCAACTGGGTTTGCGTCGGGTGCACAATTTTTACGGCATGGTGGAGCAGGTGGGCTCGGTCTTCGTCGAGTGTGAACAGGGTCATCTCCATGCCCCCGTGTTTGCCGATCTGCTGGTGCGTGATCCGCTGACCCATCAACCGCTGGGGATGGGCCGGCCGGGCCTGTTGCAGGTGCTCTCGGCCATTCCCGGCAGTTATCCGGGTCACAGCCTGTTGACCGAAGATCTTGGCGTCTTGCTGGGAGAGGATGACTGCCCTTGTGGCCGCCGTGGCCGTTATTTTCATGTATCAGGGCGCCAGCCGGGCGCCGAGGTGAGAGGATGCAGCGACACCTTCCAGTAACCCCTTCGCAGGCTTCGCAGTGGCAGGGAGGTCCCGAGGTCAGTTTCGTGGCCCCTCTGACGGATTGGCATGGTTTTATTGCCCAACCCTTGCCTTGCTTTGCCCCCGTCATCTGCGATTTCGTGGCGGCGCTGTCGACCCGTTTGCAGCAGGAGGGGCGGCGTTATCCCGATCTGGCCGCGCTGGGTTTCTGGCTTCGCCCGAGGAATATTGATGAGCAGCGCAAGCGCATGGCGGGGCGCATGCCGCTTGGTATGGTTTTTCATCTGGTGCCCTCCAACGTCCCGACGGTGGCCTTCTACTCCTGGTTGATGGCGCTCTTGACGGGCAACAGCTCGGTGGTGCGTCTCTCATCACGGATTGATCCGATGCAGGAGGCCATGCTGGCCATCCTGAACGAGCTGTTTCAACAACCCGGGTGGCGCCCTGTTGCCGAGCGTACCCGCTTCGTGCGTTACGGCCATGACGAGGGGATCACCGCCTGGCTGTCGGATCGCTGTCGTCTGCGCATCGTCTGGGGTGGCGATGAAACCATCCACCGGGTGCGAGCCATTCCGCTCTCCCCGAATGCCCAGGAAGTGGTGTTTCCGGATCGCCGTTCCATGGCGGTGCTCGACAGTCGTTGGCTGGCAGGGCTGGCGCCAGAACGATTGCAGCAAGTGCTGTCGGCCCTGCAGCAGGACTGTACCCGCTTCAATCAGCAGGCGTGCGCTTCGCCGACAACCCTCTGCTGGCTGGAAGAGCCAGATAATGACCTGCGCCGGCATGTGCTGGAGGCGGTGTTTTCTCCCTTCGCCCAGGCTCCCGCGTTGGCCATGGAGCGCCTCATCAACAGTCAACAAAATGCCGCCATGGCGGGTGAGATGCAGTTGAGTACACTCCCGGGCGTCACCTTATTGACTCCTGCCACTTCGCTGCGACTCCCTCATATCGGGGGAGGTACAGTTGCCGAATTTGTGGCCGATAACCTGATTGAGTTGCTGCAACAACCCTGGGACATGCAAACCTGTGTCTGGGTGGGCGAACAAAAAGCGCAATGCGAAGCCGCATTGGTAGAAGCAACAGCCTGTCGCATCGACAGGGTCGTGGCACCAGGACAGGCACTGGCATTCGAATGGCACTGGGATGGACTCGATATGCTGCGAGTGTGCAGCCGTGGGCACACAAACGCGCAATAATGGTTGCGATCTCACAAAAAACCAGACATTTCAATGAATTAACTTTATTTGGCACAGGCTTTGCAGTAAAAGTTCCCATCAAGGGGGAGAAAGGTTGACACAGACCGTGCGGTAGCCTTGCCGATTTTCCCCCATTCGCTTCTTTTCTACTCATTTTCCTGGATCTCGTCATGAAACTCAGCGTATTGGTGCCGGTCTACAACCTGGAGCGCTTTATCGAACCCTGCCTGCTCAGCCTGCTCGAGCAGACAACCAATTTCGATTTTGAAGTGATCGCCATCGATGACGGCTCGAGCGATGGTTCCTGGTCCATCATGCAGCGGCTGGCAGCCCGGTGGCCGCAGCTGCGGGCATTGCAGAATCCGCAGAATAGGGGGCTAGCCCAGACCCAGAAACGTCTGCTTGCCGAGGCGGGAGGTGAATATATTGCCTACGTCGATGGTGATGATCTTGCTCTGCCTGGCAAGTTGCAGGTACTGGCCGACTATCTGGATGTCCATCCCGGCTGTGCGCTCTGTTATCACGAGGCAGAGGTATTTGACAGCGAAACAGAAGAGGTTACGGCCCATTACAGCCGCGATTATTACAATGCTGCTTATATTCCCAGCCAGGCCAGTGCAGAACACTTGATCCGCTACGGCTGTTTCCCCAATGCCAGTTCGATCGCCTTTCGACGCCATCCTCACTTGCAGGAGGCGGTGGATGCCGATTGCAAGATCATCCTCGACCATCCGTGGCACATCCTCAACGCCTTGTATGGCAAGGGGAGCGTCGATTTTATTCCCGAAGTGTATGGCCGTTACCGGATCCACTCCCATAGCTTTGGGGGACAAACCAAGCGTTCGCCAGAGCGGCGGGAACAGGTACTGGCTGATCAACTCAAAGCCTGTGACAACGCGCGTCCATTCGGGGTCGCCGAATCGGTTATCGCGGCAGGCAAGGCGCACTACCGTTTCGCGACGGCACTCTATTTTCTCAAGCAAGGCGATGTGGCGCGTTTCGAGCGCTTCATCAATGAATCCGTGGTGGATGGCTGGTTCTTCGATGAGCGACATCAATTGGCCTGGGAGAATCGTGCTCAACCCACAATCGTGGCGCAACAGCTTTTCGGAGCTTCTCAATGAGTTATCAGGCGATCGTCATTGGCGCCGGGCTTTCCGGTGCCGTCATGGCTGAGCGAATGGCCAGCCAGCTTGGTTGGAAGGTGCTGGTGCTGGAACAGCGCGACCATATCGGTGGCAACTGCTTTGACGAGTATGACGAGCATGGTGTGTTGGTCCATCGCTATGGTCCACACCTCTTCCATACCGACAACAAAGAAGTCTGGGATTACCTGTCGCAGTTTACCGAGTGGCTGCCTTATGAGCATCGTGTGTTGTCACGTATCGATGGACAACTGGTGCCTATTCCGTTCAACCTGACCAGCATAGAACGTTGCTTCCAGGCCGACAAAGCTGCAGCCATGATTGAGGCCCTGCGCACCCGGTTCGGTGATGGCGCCAGAGTACCGATCTTGGAGCTACGCAAAGAGGCGCATCCCCTGCTGGGTGAGCTGGCGGACTTCATCTATCGCAAAGCGTTTGTGAACTACACCAGCAAGCAGTGGGGGGTGCCTCCCGAACAGATATCCCCTGAAGTAACGGCGCGGGTACCCGTGGTGGTCAGTCGGGATGATCGCTACTTCACCGACCCCTGGCAGGCGGTGCCGGCCGCAGGCTATACCGCCATGTTTGAGCGCCTGCTTGCACACCCGCTGATTGACGTGCGGCTGTCTACCCCCATGGTGCAGCGTGTCAGATTGGATTGGCAGCAGAAGCAGGTGCTGCTTGATGGTGCACCGTTTGGCGGCCCCTTGATCTATACCGGTATGCTAGATCAGCTGATGCCGGCAGAGGGGAATTGCCTGCCATACCGTTCACTGCGCTTTGAGCATCGCCATCTGGCGCAGGAACAATTTCAACCGGTCACCACCGTCAATTATCCGAATGAAGAAGCCTTCACGCGGATCACCGAGTTCAAGCATTTCAGCGGGCAGGTACATCCCGGTACCAGCATCGTTTACGAATATCCCTGTGACTATCAGCCGGAACAGGGGCTAGAGCCTTACTACCCGCTATTTACCGACGCGGCCAAACAGCATTATCAAGCGTGTCGTGATGAGTTGACCCAGTTCTCGCAGCTGATCGCCCTGGGGCGCCTTGCTGAGTATCGCTATTTTGATATGGATGATGCGGTGAGTAATGCATTAAATAGTTTTGGCTCAAGTTTTGAAAAAACACCCAGTAAACCCTTGGTTTCGGTTATTATGTCTGTTCATAATTGTGCTAATTATATCGAAGATGCGCTGGATAGCATATTGAAGCAGACCTATAAGAATCTGGAAGTGATAATATTTGATGACGGCTCAAGCGATGAAACTGGATCCGTAATTGGCAGGATGGCAGCAAAGGACAGTCGGATCATTCATTATCACCGGCGGCAGCAGGGAATTGCAAATTGTCTGAACGAAGCGCTATTGCTAGCTCGGGGGGAATATATAGCCAGGATGGATGGGGATGATATTTCGTTACCAGAGCGGATAGAGAAACAGATGGCATTTTTACACGAACATCCGCATATAGATCTAGTGGGGTGTTGGCTGAAACTGTTCGGTGTTCGTGATGAGGTATGGCATTACCGACCTTATGATAACTTTATCAAAAATACGATTCTGCTATTTAGTAACGGAGTTGGACACAACGCGATTCTGGTGCGTGCTGATGTTTACAAGCGTTTTCGATATGACCCCGAATATACGGATGTTGAAGATACCGAGTTGTGGACCAGAATGGCTATCAGCAAGCCCGAAGTTCGTTTCGCCAACTTGCGTGAGGTGTTGGTGCTGTATCGTATTCATAGCGCCCAATCGTCCATATTGCGCAAAGTAAGGCAACGAGAGCTTTACCGGCGTATTGTCAGCAAGTATCTGGATTCGCTTGGTGTTTCAGCTACTGAGCAAGATATGGAGGTTCATGAATGGCTGGTGGATCAACCGTCTAACTTGTCGGATTCGCAACTGTACCGCGTGGCCAATTGGCTGAACCATATTGCGGTACTCAAGCAAAATGCATTGCCAGATGAGTATGGTGTATTGGCCGAGCGCTGGCATCACCTGTGTCAAAAGAACCGAGCCTGCCTAGATATTTATGAGCGCTATCACGCAGAGTTCGATATTTGCTGGCTTCCACCGATGTCTGCGTAATGAAGGGAAGATGGACATGGTCGTTAAAAATATCCCCCTAGGATCAGAGATAGCTATGGTTGGGGGTTGCCATGAGATTTGAGATCGTCGGTCGGCAAGGGGTCTGCTCATTATCTATTGCTGAGCTGCCTTCATCAGGGTACTTGTTGGCTGGTATGGGAAATTACAGTCAACTGATCCTGCAACGGTTACAAGAGATGCAGCGTCCACTGCCTGTTGCCCTGATCGATACAATGACGAGCGATTGTTCGGAAAAGTTCGGGCTCCCGGTGATCGATATGACGCAGGCGAGCCAGCATGATCTGAGCATCATCATTGGTTCTTCTCCCTATGACTATGAACAGGAGGTGATGACCAAATTGCGGCAACATGGCTGCCATAGGCTGGTGGCTCTTGAGCCAGAAGAGATCCTGCCACCCTTGCTCGATCCTTTGGCCGATTCGTTGGCCGATACAGAGACTTGGCCGGTGTTGTTACTTGTCTGCATGTTGGATCACCATGTTCAGCAGTTGGCTAGTCTTATGACTTGGCTACATCAGCGGCAGATTCTGTGCAGAGTTGTCCGCTCTTATGATGCTCATGCGATTATGGCTATTCCCCCTTCACGCCTACTTGGCGCCATCATCTGGAATGGTACACCGGCCTACTATGACAGCGTAAAACAGTATCTGCAGGATATAGGGAAGCGATATCTCTATGCCGAACTGGGTTTTTTCCCGCAAAGGGAGCATGTTTATCTCGATAGGCAAGGCGTCAACCTGGGGCGATGCATGGGGCTAATGCCATGCCAGAAAGATGACGCTGAGCAGGAGTTGGTGAGAGTGAGGGAACGGCTTCTGGGTGGGCGCCTATGGGTTCCTGGGGATGCCGTTCTTGTGCCTTTACAGATCGCTACCGACACCAACGTGCGTCTCTATTCCAACTATGGAGGCAAGATGCAGCAGTTTATTGACGATGTGATCCGCGATCACGGAAACGAACGGCTGCTCTTTAAGCCCCACCCGTTGGATCCTCTGGGAGACACATATGATTTTCATGGCCGTGAAATTGTTAGTGGCGATTTCATGACGCTGGCGCTATCGAGCAAGTTTATTTGCGGTATCAACTCCAGCACTCTGTTTGAGGCTCGTCTGGTTGGAATTCCTGTGCACTTTTACGGTCGTTCATTGTTAAGCGAGTGCCCCGATGAGCAAGAGGTGATGTTGCAAATGGTTCAAAACCAGTTCCGGGTTGATGGGCGCGATTTAGTACGAAAAATCGGGCCTTACATGCAGCAGTTTGGAATTGAAATATAACGATGTTTATTCAATATCGGACAGTTAAAGGATGTATAAAATGAGAACGCTGGTGGTAACCCGTGCAACCTGTGGGCAGGTCACTCTGCGGGTCGAGGGACAGTCCGAGGTGAGTTGTCCGATCCCTGAAATTGCACATCAGTTGGATAGCGAGTTTGAGTTGATCCAAGTACTGGATTTGCAATTCTTGACCAGTATGGAAGCAGATACCCTGTTAACACGTCTAGTCGATAAACTTGCAGTTAATGGTCACTTACAGGTTACGGTTCCCGATCTGGATTACGTCGTGGGCCAGTGGCTACAGGCTGAGTGGGATGAAGGGACTTTACGAGATGTGACCTCAGTCGCTCGTCAGAGCTTCGCCGGGCTCTTTGGCCCCCAGCACGATGGTAATCCCATGCTACCGGGCTATTCGACGCATTATTCGGGCTGCAACAAGTCTGGTTATAACAGTAAACGACTGGCTTTTTTGCTCGCCCGCCAGGGGTTGGTTGACATCAACATCGTGACTGATGATACCCACCTATTACAGGCTTCGGCTCGGCAGTCGATGGTGCGTGGTGAGCGACAAGTGGCACCGGATTTGCGTAATATCCGCCAAGACCACCTGAATCGCTACCAATTTGCAGCAGACAATCTACATATTGAAATGCCGCAACGAGTGCTCGATTTGGCATGTGGGATTGGTTACGGCAGCCAACTGTTGGCTAACCAGCTTAATTGTCAGGTCACCTCCGTCGATATTGAACCCGAAGCACTGGCTTATGCGCGACAACACTATAGTTCGCCGAAGATTACTCATCTGTGTGCCGATGCAAGCACTCTGCAGCTAGAGTCTGCATCATTTGATGCCGTTGTCTCTTTTGAAACCATCGAACATGTGACGTTTGATGAAGCGTTACTGGGAAATTTTCATAAATGGCTACGGGCTGGGGGCAAGCTAGTGATGTCGACGCCGAACGAGAGTGTCATGCCTTTTAGTGCCGCACAATTTCCCTATCACGTGAAGCACTATACCTATGCCGAGTTAGAGTCGATGCTGGTGCGTTGTGGCTTCCGCCTGCAGCAAGTCAGCAAACAGCAAAATCTCCAGAATCCAGAGATTGTTCCTGGCAGTGATGGCTGTTTCATGATCGTTATCGCGGAAAAGGTGTGAAATCGGGATGAGCGCAGCATTTGTGCGGTTTAGTATCATCATCCCGGTCTATAACCGGGATGAGCCGTTACGGCGAGCTCTTCTTTCAGTTGCTCGACAAACATTCGGGAACTATGAGGCTATCGTTGTTGATGATGGTTCGGATCCGGCATTTAGCGAACGGATCCAAACGTTAGTCAACACGCTGGATGATTCTCGATTCTCGTTAATCAGTTATCAGCCTAACCGTAACGGCGCTTATGCACGCAATTGTGGCATTGAAGTGGCGCAAGGTGAGTACCTCTGTCTTTTAGATTCGGATGATGAGTGGTTACCAGAAAAACTTACGTGTATCGACCAAGCGTTACAAAAAAATGCACACGGGCAGGTAATACATCATTCATATCAGAATGTGATCAATGGTGTGCGCAGTGCTCCTTTTCCGCAAATAGCCCGTCGTATCGGTGAAAGTGTTGCAGAGTATTCATTCTGTACCAATCGTGTTGGTGGAATTCAATCAAGCTGTCTAATTGTTAAGCGTGAACTAGCACAGAGGGTGCGCTTTAATGATACATTGCGAGGTCATCAGGACTGGGATTTTGCATTGCGACTTGGTGCAGAAACAGATCACTTCTTGTTTATCGATCAGGTGTTGACGCTGCGTCATGTCGCTGACGCAGCGTCTGGCATGGTGTCCCGTTCTCTTGATTACGCATACTCGTTGACCTTTTTACGCGAGTATCAAAAATATTTTTCGTGGCGAGCACAGGCTGGTTATACAGCGCACATTCTGTTACCTAAAAAAATAATATCAGATGATAATACATTTACTCGCTATGAGTGGCTGATGATACTTTTTCATCCGCTGCAGTTTGCAAAGTACAAAATAAAACAGTTTAAGCTGCATTTACGATGTGTCAAATTATTATTGTGGTGTCGGCTACATAAAAAAAATAATTTGGCGTTGATGGGATGTAATGACTATACGAAATTTTTTATCAAACACTATGCATCTGGCGTGTCAATAAAATTGCTAATCGACAAAAATAAGAAGAATTTTGGAGTGCGGGCAGTGTTTTCGGTGGGGGAGATATCAGAAGATTTATGGGACGGGATAGATTGCGTCGTGACAATGACGGATATTCACCATAAAAGTATGCATGCAGATATAAAGAGTCATGTACCTCATCTATCGGTCATTTATTTTTGAAAAGTTTACGCTTATGTACGAGGGTGCGTGATGGAATATGGGTTATACGGTCCAGTAGTTGGACTCGAAAATTTTCATTGTCCTTTATGTGATTATCGTGGGAAATTTCTTATAGTACGTGGTCGCCCTTATGCACAATGTCCCCATTGTTATAGTCTCGAGAGGCATCGTTTCCAGTTTTCTGTGTTGAAAAAAGTGCTTGATGAACAAGCTATGAAGAACATGAAAGCTCTGCATTTTGCTCCAGAACCTAGTATGAAAAAATATTTTTCAACACGGTTTGGTTGTTATAAAACAGCAGATTTGATGAGAAATGATGTTGACTATAAAGTAGATATTCAAGCGCTGCCATTTAGCGACGAAAGCTTCGACTTCGTTTTTGCATCGCATGTGCTTGAACATATTCCTGATGATCGAAAAGCGTTGTCTGAAATTGGTCGAATTTTAAAACCTAATGGAATGGCAATATTGCCTGTGCCGATTGTTACCGAATCAACTATCGAATATCCAGAACCCGATCCTTTGCAAGACCATCATGTAAGAGCGCCAGGTATGGACTATTACGAGAGATATGTAGACTATTTCTCTACGTGCCAGTTTTATTCTTCAGAAGAGGTTGATGCCGAGTGTCAGCCCTTTGTCTTTATTGGAGGAAATTACAGACATCCTCTGCGCGTTGATGAGTATAAAATGAAAGATATCCTCCCTATTTGTTATCGATAAAGGTGGTGTGTCGTGGATAAAATATTGCATGTTTTTTGTGAAACACATCATCATAATGTCTCAATTATTGATTATTTCACCAAGTTGAATTTGCAAGGTGTACAGCATCAGTTTCTGGTGTTTGATCGAAGAAAAATGTCTGAGCCATATGCAAGCTTATCTGCAGATGTTATTTTTTTTGAGCAGAACATGGATATGTTTCCATGGCTAAGGTCTCATCATCATGAATTTGACGAGATATTTTTTCATGGTTTCTTCAATCACATTCTTTGGGAACTGATTCTTGAAGATGAAGCTTTTTGCAGAAAATCTAACTGGTTGATGTTTGGTGCTGACTTACTTATGGACCTTTATTTCAAAGAGAATGATCCTGTATACGTCAAGACCACTGAAATCCGGAAGAAATGTGTGCACAATATGCACTCTATATTTTCCAATGTAAGCTCTGATGATGATGAAAGAACATGCATTAATCGCTACGGAAAACCAAGAGTCTGTCTCAAATATGCTTATTACAACAACTATGATGTTGAGCCACAAATTTTGCCGGAAGGACTTTCTCTATTTCTACAGGCAGGGCACGTGGTTGTTATTGGAAATTCAGCTGATGTGACCAATCGTCATAAAGAATTTATCACTTCGGTACATGAGAAATGGCCAGAGAGTAAAGTGCTCTGTCCTCTGACATATTCAGGTAATAAAAAATATATCCAAGAAGTGATAGCACATGGCAAGGGGTTACTGGGAGACAAGTTTTATCCTCTATTAGATATGTTACCGAAGGCTGCCTACTTTTATGCATTGAGCCTATGTCAGGTGCTTTTATTGGGCCATCAAAGGCAACAAGCAGGTCACCATTGGCTGTTTTGGTTAAAAAGTGGAAAGCCACTATTCGGTGCCTGTACTGCACCTATCCCATCAGATCTTATTACTAAGGGGGCTAAGATCATGGATATAAAAGTACTTCCAGATAAAGCCAAATTAGATGAACTTGAAGCTGACTTTACGAAGAATCAAGACGTATTTGAATGTCATTTTACTAAGCCGCATATAGATATGTTGTGGCAACGTAATTTCGCAACGTTGCATGCGACACGACAAGGTTAAAAATTAAATCCAATGCAATAATTGGGCGAGGTTTTTCGTAGATGAGCAAAAACATACCGGTAACTCAACCATTTTTACCTCCTTTGAGCGAATTTATTCCGGCGATTGAACAGATATGGGAAAATAAATGGTTAACAAATAATGGACCATTTCATCAGGAGTTTGAAAAAGCGCTTTGCGATTACCTAGGGGTGGAGCATATATCCTTATTTACTAATGGTACTTTGGCATTAGTGACTGCGCTGCAGGCATTGCGAGTAACTGGTGAGGTCATTACTACACCATATTCTTTTGTAGCAACCAGCCATGCATTAATATGGAATAACTTAACGCCTGTTTTTGTAGATATTCAGCCGGGTTCATTCAATTTGGATCCAGATAAGATTGAGGCGGCAATTACTCCGCGAACAACAGCCATCATGCCTGTTCACTGTTATTCTGAACCTTGTGCCATACATGAAATACAACGCATAGCAGATAATTATGGCCTTAGCGTGATTTATGATGCTGCACATGCATTTGGTGTAAAATATCAGGGGCAGAGTATATTGCAGCATGGTGATATGTCTGTTTTGAGCTTCCATGCGACAAAAGTATTTAATACCTTTGAAGGTGGGGCAATTATTTCTCGTTCCAAAAAAATAAAGCAGCGCGTCGATTATCTTAAGAACTTTGGGTTTGCTGATGAGGTTACCATAGTTGCGCCAGGTATTAATGGAAAAATGAGTGAGATTAATTCGGCATTCGGTTTGTTGCAACTAAAATATATTGATAAAGCCATTGCTCTACGAACAACGATAGATAATCATTATCGTATTGAACTGGCAGATATTCCAGGTGTGTCTATCCCTCCGCTCTCAGCAGAAACGGAACATAACTACTCTTATTTTCCTATATTGATTGAAGCGGAGTATCCACTGACTCGTGATCAGTTGTATCAAAGATTTCGTGATCACGGTATTTTGGCTAGGCGCTATTTTTATCCGTTGATAAGTAATATGCCAATGTATCGTGGTTTGTCATCTTCTATTTTAGACAATTTGCCGTATGCCAATATGATTGCAGATAAAATTTTGTGTTTGCCCATTTACCCAGATCTTGAAAGTGGTGAGCAGCGACGGATTATTGATATTATTCGAGGACGAACATGAAGCGTATCTATGCTGTCTATGGTGCTGGTGGGTATGGCCGCGAAGTAATGCCTTTACTGCGCTCTCGAGTTGACGAAAATGCTGCTCTAATATTTGTTGTCGATGAGGCAGTGCCAAATATGGCTGTCAACGGCCATCATGTTATTTCTTACGCCGAGTTTTGTCAGTTGAGCGCGGATGAGAAGTATTTTACTGTGGCAATAGCTGACAGTGTTATTCGGGAGAGAATCTATAATAGGTGTCTTGTTGACGGTATCCATCCTTATTCAATATTTGCCAACAATGCGGTCATAATGGATGATGTCACCATCGGTGCTGGTGCAATATTAAGTCCATTTTCCTGTCTGACATCTAGCATCAACATAGGTATTTGTTTTCATGCGAATATATACTCTTATGTTGGACATGATTGTCGGATCGGTGATTTTGTAACCTTAGCTCCTGGCGTTAAATGTAATGGCAACGTCGTGATTGAAGACCATGCTTATATTGGCGCTGGTGCCATTATTAAACCCGGAACATCTGAACATCCGACAGTGATTGGTCGTGGAGCCAAAATAGGTATGGGTTCAGTAGTCATTCAATCTGTGCCAGAAGGGGCAGAAGTTTTTGGTAACCCAGCCAGAATATTCTCTATTAATAAGTCGTAGTATGTGATTGCGGGGGTGGTATGTCGTCTTGTGAAATATGTGGGGGAAGAGTTGGTTTCTATTTTAGGAAGAACTATGAGTCATCACCTTATTCACGACTGATGCAAGACTGGGGCGACATCGAGTATTTTCGATGTGAAAACTGCGGCTTTGTTCTTTCTTTTAGTCATAAGATGGCATCTCATTCGGATTGGGAAAAACTGAATCATGATTATCATCATTTTATCGAGAACTGTGATGGTTCATTTAAAATTCCTAATCAACCTCCCTATGCAATGCAGGCAATGCTTTTGCAGTTGCTCTCTGTAAATAAAATTATCAATGTTGCTAACGGTCTTGATTATGCAGGTGGATATGGGCGTCTTAGTCATTTGTTAAATAAATACTATAATATTCGATTTCCTGTCTATGACCCCTTTGTTACATCGGATAATGAAAGTGTTCTTTATCTTGATGACATCAAAGGGGAAGAATTCGATACAGTCTTTAACTCTGCAATGTTTGAACATGTACGCTGTCGTGATGAGCTGGATCAAGTTAATGCCTTGATTAAACCTGATGGTGCTTTACTCATACATACTGTTGTCACAGAGAATGTACCGAAAAATCCTGACTGGTTTTATCTCGAACCGCCAGTGCATTCTGCCTTTCATACTAATAAGAGTATGGGGATTTTAATGAAGCAATGGGGCTTCAATGCATCTATTTATGCTCCACTCAGCAAGACTTGGTGTCTACTACGATATCATGATAAAGCAATCGCACAGCGGATAGATTTAATCAATCATGAGTTACAATCGAAATTTTTGATCTATAGCTGTGGTTTTGTAGATTATTGGAAATAGGTGTTCCCGGCGTTTTTGATAAAACTCGAGATTAATTGATTCTTTCGATTGCAAAACTCAGGCTTTCTGAAATATCCATTGTTAAATATTTAATCCGGTAGTTCTCTACAACACAAAATTCATGCACGGCTTCAATGACCCCATATCGACACTGTGCATGCCAGTTACCTTGCATATAGTCATGCCCGGCAATGATACCATTGGGCTTGATTTTATTGGCATAGCCGCGTAATTCATCACGTGTAAATTCGTAGCTGTGAGTGGTGTCGATATAGATCCAGTCAAGGTAATTATCTGGAAACTGTTGCAGAGCATTGAGTGAGGTCTGGCGGTGTATTGCCACCTGTCCCGCTGATACTTCGTTGGCAAACTGAGATCTGACCCCAAGGTGGAGTGCATTACCATAACGTTCTGAACCCTAGGGATCGATGAGGTGGAGCCGTCGAGGTTGTGTCAGTTCCATGATTTGGCGGCTGAAGTCCCCAGCGGCAACACCCAGCTCGGCGACGATCCCATGCTTGGGTAGCTGTCGGAGCAAGGCCAGTCGATCCGTCAACAGGGTTGCTCCTTCGATGTGCTGTTGCAGCAATGGGATCTTGGGTAGGTTCTCCTCGGTTTTGTTGCGCACTGCCTGCAGTGCATTGCAATATTCACGGTTAGTCTCCAGGACTTCGGCAAGTTCTGTGACCGAAATACCCGGTGCTATTCCATAGCTGGCCAGAGTCTGATTGATTTCGTTGACAAAACAACTGGCGATCAGGATTTTGTCGAAACGGAGCTTGCCAAGCTGACTGGGGTGATAAACCGGTTTATTCATCCAGCTCGTATCCTGTTTGGCGGGATCGCTGTCGATGAAGCCCAGCAACGTATAGTTTAGTGCCAGGGCTGGTAAGAAATGCAGTGCTTGAGTAGAGGTTCCGTAGATCAGGATGTGCATAGGTATTCCGAAGAGGTTGATATTAGGGTGTAGGCAAGAGGGAATGATTAATCGCGTCTTGCTCTATGTATGTCAGACTCGGAAATAGCGGCAGCGTGATGGCGCCGGAATAAAACTGTTCAGCATAGGGCTGGGGAGTTGGAGCAGATCGTTGATACCAAGGCTGCTTGTAGATCGGCATATAGTGCACGTTAGCACCGATGCCTTGGGCCCGCAGTTGCTCAAAGATACGGAGGCGCTGCTCGGGGGCTACGCGGTGTACATAAAGATGGAAGGCACTGCGCCTTTCTTCACTGAAATAGCGAGGGAGTAGCTCCGGCGCTAATGCTTCGAAGTAGCGGCGGGCCAGCTTGCCGCGCTTTTGAATCCAATCTTCCAGATTCTGCATCTGGCTTAACCCCAGAGCGGCCTGGATATCGGTCATACGGTAGTTGAAGCCGAGCATCTGTTGCTCGTAGTACCAGGGGCCGTCCGGTTCGTTGATAAAGTCTTCCGCTTCGCGGGTGATGCCGTGGCTGCGCAGCAGGCGCATTGTCTTGGCTAGGGCGGGGTCATTGGTCATGGCCATGCCACCTTCCCCCGTGGTGATGATCTTCACCGGGTGGAAGCTGAAGACAGTGATGTCACTGTAGCGACCGTTGCCGGTGGGTTCGTCGTGATAGCGGGCACCGAGGGCGTGGCAGGCATCTTCGATGATCCTAAAACCATACTCTTGCCCCAAGCGGTGGATCTCTTTCATGTCGCAGGGCAGGCCCGCGAAGTGCACCGGGATCACCACCTTGGGCAGGCGTCCTTCGGCCTTGGCAGCCACCAGTTTTCGCTCCAGCTCCACGGCACACATATTGCCGGTATCGGGTTCGATATCGACAAAATCGACCTGGGCGCCACAATAGAGGGCGCAGTTGGCGGAGGCAACGAAGCTGATGGGGGAGGTCCAGACCCAGTCTCCGGGGCCCACTCCCAACGCCAGGCAGGCAATGTGCAGGGCGGCGGTGCCGGAGTTGACGGCGACCCCGAAACGGGCGCAGCAATAGTCGGCAACAGCTTGCTCGAAACGGGGAACGACCGGCCCCTGGGTCAGAAAGTCGGATCTCAGGACCTCCACCACGGCCTCGATGTCCGCTTCACTGATCGATTGTCTGCCGTACGGGATCATTCCATCACCACTTGCTGATTGAGTTGCTTGAGCTCTTCTATGGTCAGAAAGACCGGGTTGTTGCGAGAGTTGTACTCAAACCCCGAGTTGACCATCTTTCCCTTATCGCCGGCGGCGGTCTTCGAGAAGTCGTTGTTGCGATTGTTGAAGTTGATGGTCGGCCCGATGATGAAGAAGTCGTCGAACTCAAAGGTGTGATAGGAGTCGTCAGCAGGGCACATCACTTCGTGCATTTTTTCGCCCGGGCGGATGCCGACAATCTTGTGCGGCAGCTCGGGTGCCATGGAAAGGGCGAGATCCGTGATGCGAACGGAAGGGAGCTTGGGAACAAAAATTTCCCCCCCCTTCATCCGCTCGAAGTTGCGCAGCACAAAATCCACCCCCTGCTGCAAGGTGATCCAGAAGCGGGTCATCTCCTCGTGGGTGATGGGCAGGGAGTCTACACCCTGATCGATCTGCTTTTGGAAAAAGGGGACGACTGAACCACGGGAACCAACCACATTGCCGTAACGCACCACAGAGAAACGGGTCGGATCCTGGCCCGCGATATTGTTGGCGGCGACAAACAGCTTGTCTGAGGCCAGCTTGGTCGCACCATAGAGGTTGATCGGGTTGGCGGCCTTGTCGGTGGAAAGCGCGATGACTTTCTTTACCTGATTGATCAGGGCGGCCTGGATGACGTTCTCGGCCCCGTGGATATTGGTCTTGATGCACTCCATGGGGTTGTATTCAGCGGCTGGAACTTGCTTGAGGGCGGCGGCATGAACCACGTAATCCACCCCGCGCATCGCCATGGTCAAGCGGTTGGCATCCCGCACATCGCCAATGAAATAACGCATGCAGGGAGCATCGAAGACCTGCTGCATCTCGAACTGTTTCAGCTCGTCACGGGAATAGATAATGAGGCGCTTGGGTTTGTAACGCTCCAGTACTGTCTTGACCAGTTTCTTGCCAAACGAGCCGGTGCCACCCGTGATGAGTAGCGTTTTATCATTGAACATTGCGGGCATCTCGTCAGAAAAACAGTAGATGAATCATATGCTAGCAAATAAAGTACCAGCTTTTTATGCAAAGAGTGTGATCCATTCGCAAAAACGCTTTTAACACGCGAACTTAGGTCATCACTCTCAAAGTTAATTGTAATGACGACTTAAGGCGACGTAACGGGCGTAGTCCGGTTCTGCCAGATGGCGGAGCAGATCTGCTCCACGGCATTGAGGGCTCTCGGGGTGAAACGGTGCAGCTCATCCGAGTTGATGAGGGTCAATCGTCCCTGCTTGACTGCGTCTATCATGGTCCACTGTTGCCAGTGCGCCAGAGCGCCCGGATCGCCACTGCCCGCTAGAATGAGCTCGGGGTTGGCCTTGATCACCTGCTCCTGGCTGACTTGGGGGTACGGGGTCTTGGCATGGGCCATCACATTGATGCCGCCACACAGCTCGATGGCTTGGGCTGGCCAGGCGTGGCCACTGGCACTGGTCAACGGCGGGTACCAGAGCTGGTAGAACACCTTGACGCCGGTCGGGTGGTTGTAGCGTTGCCTGAGAGCCGCCAGCCTGGCCAGATAGCGATTGGCCGCCTCGTTGGCGCGTTGCTCAATCCCCAGCATCTTGCCAAGGGCCCGCATCTCGCCAGCAAGTGAATCAAAATCGGTGGGCTCGGAGTAGAACACCTGAATGCCAAGCTTTTCCAGCGGTGCCAGCATGCGCGACTGGGCGGAGCGCCAGGCGAGGATGAGATCCGGTTTCTGGGCCAGCAGCGCTTCCACATTGATGCTGCGGTAATTCGCCACCTTGGGCTTGCCTGTCACCTCGGGGGGATAGTCGGAGGCATCATCAACGGCCACCAGCTTGTCGCCGGCCCCTATCTCATAGAGAAGCTCGGTGAGGTGGGGGACCACGCTCACCACCCGCTCCGGGGTCGCCGCCATCGCCAAAAATGGCAAACCTGCCAGCAACCCCATCCATTTACCTGTGTGTCTAAGCATGCCAGCGTTCCACCAGAGTCAGCGCCAGGGCGACCAGCAGCCATCCCCAGCCTGTTCCTTGCAAGACATTGAGCATCCGCGTGGCCATGTCGGCGCCGGGATCCTGTCCGAGCCCCAGCACGGGCCAGCGTTGCAGTGTGCCCTGGTAGTAGCGCGGGCCCCCCAGCCGGGTCTGAAACTTGTCCGCCAGCAGCACCAGCAGGATGCCCATGGCAGGATAGGGCCAGAGCACACCGTTGCGTAGCAGCCAGCCCGCACGCTTGAGACGGGTCAGTAGCAGGGGCAAGCCAAGCAGCAGCACGGTCGGGGCATTGAGCGCCTGATAGAAGGCGCTCGCCGCGCGGCCAAAGTGGCTGAATGCGGGATCCTTCATGCTCCAGCCCAGGTTCATCAGTTGGGCCAGCCGCCAGAGCAGGGCCCCCTGCACACCGGCCAGCGCATAGCCCAGCAGGGGGCCGGCCCATTGTCCCACCAGGCGCAGGGCACAGCTCTCGCTCACAGCCTTGGCAATCCCCATGACCGAGAGTTTGCCGGTCTCCCGCTTGAGCCAGGGCACGGCCTGCAGTCGTGCCAGTGGCAGCGTCTCCTGGCAGGCAAGGGTGCGGGTGGCGCTCGCCAGCTCCCGCAGCGGACGGGATTCAATCATCAGCAGCAGAAATAGCAGATCGAACAGAGGTTCGCTCAGGGCCAGATTGCGCACCGACCAGAGGCCAGCTGCGCAGGGCAGCCAGACTACCAACATCGCCAGCACGCCGGCTTGTAGCTGCTGCCTGGGCGAGCCGTCCGCCCTGTGTACCTTGTGGCCAAGGCGAGTGAGCAGCGGGGTGAGGGCCGAGAGCCGGATGTGGGCGGGGCGGGGAATGAGGGCCTCCAGCAAGGCGGCCCCCAACATGATGGCCGCCGTCGTGGAAAGCAGATCGGTGGCCATCGGTTCGAGCGATTCGATTGGGATCACAGCTTGCCGAGCATCTTGATGATCACTTCGGCCGAGTGCTTGCCAGCCACCTCGATAAAGGCGTCGAAGGATTCCACCTGCTCCTTGCCCGCGATGTCAGACATGGCGCGCACCACCAGATAGGGCACCTTGAACATGTGGCATACCTGGCCGATGGCGGCCCCTTCCATCTCGACCGCCAGCATTTGCGGGAAATCGGCGCGCGCCTTGGCGATGGCCTCCGGCTTGCACATGAACTGATCACCGGTGCAGATAAGGCCAACTTTGGTCTGGTGCTTGCCCTGTTCGGCGATACATTCGCGCGCCACAGTGATCAGCTTTTCGTCGCAGGGGAAGGTGGCGGGTTGCTGCGCCATCTGGCCCATCTCGTAGCCGAAGGCGGTCACGTCCACGTCATGGAAGCGCATTTCGCTGGCGATCACTACGTCACCGATATGCAGATCCTGGGCAAAACCGCCCGCAGAGCCGGTATTGATCACGCAATCGGGGGCAAATTTTTCCAGCAGCAGACTGGTGGCCACGCTGGCGGCGACCTTGCCGATGCCGGAGCGGGTCAGGATCACCTCTTTGCCGGCCAGCATCCCCTGATAGAACTCGCAGCCACCCAGTTGCAGGGTGGTGGCGTTGCTCAGCTGGCTGCGCAGCAGGGCCACTTCTTGTTCCATGGCGCCGATAATACCTACTTTCATCACTGACCTCGTCTTGATAGCCGTCAGGCTGTATTTAAGTTGCTGTAGATCATAACAAAAGATGAAGACGGCGCCGAGCGCCAGAAGAGAAATGCCAGGGAGCAACCCAGGCGCCCCAACGCGAGGCGCCACAAGTCACGAGGGAAGGGATGGTGATCGCTTAACCGAGGGCGGTGTCCAGCGTCATCATCAGGGCAAAACCCGCCATCAGGCCGAGGGTAGCGTGAGTTTGATGGCCGTTGCGATGAGTCTCGGGGATCACTTCATGGGAGACCACAAACAGCATGGCGCCGGCCGCCAGGCCCAGACCGATGGGATAGGCGATGGCCAGGCCGCTGGAGAGCCCGACCCCGAGCAGGGCGCCGAGGGGTTCGAGCAGGCCGCTGCCGATGGCGACCAGCACGGCCAGTGGCGGGCGAAAACCGGCGGCGCACATGGCAAGCGCCACCGCTAACCCTTCCGGAATGTCCTGCAGGGCGATGGCGGTGGTGAGCGGCAGCCCCACCGACATGTCCCCCTGGGAGAAGCTGACCCCGATGGCCATCCCCTCCGGCAGGTTGTGCAGGGCGATGGCGAAGACAAACAGCCAGACCCTGGAACACTGCTCATGGCCCGGGCCGCAGGGGCCTGTCTTGTCGTGTTCGTGCGGGGTGAACTGATCCAGCCCCAGCATCAACAGCACCCCGAGGGTCATCCCCGCCACCACCACGGCGGCGGCAGCAAAGCCGTTGCCCGTGATGTCGCTGGCGGCATCGAGCCCCGGCAGCAGCAGGGAGAAGGCGCTGGCCGCCAGCATCATGCCGGCGGCAAAGCCGAGCATGGAATCCTCCACCCGCTGCGGCACGGCGCGCAGAAAGAGGGCGGGCAGGGCACCGAGGGCGGTGGCAGCAAAGCCGGCGGCCCCGCCGATGAGGCCATAACGCATGCCGCTGCTGATCTCCTCCGTCGCCAGCATGACGAGGCTCTGCAACAGCAACAACAATACGGCCGCCAGCGCGATAAAGAGGCCGATGGCCGTTCGGGGGCGGGATTGCATCTGGGCGCGCAGTTGTTGGGACCAGGAGGAAGCGGGCAGGGCTGACATATCGTCCATCGGGTGACCTTATGAGAAAGAGAGAAGGCTCATTACATCCCTGCGCCGACGCCTTGTCTACCCGAGTCAGGCGATTGTCCCCATAGCTAAATAGCATGCAGTTGGGCACTGGCGTAGGGCTCCCGCCTGAAGCCTTGGCGCTGGAGGAATTAACACCATTTAAATTTTTTTAATAAAAATGAAGGCATTGTCGCCTTGTGCTAGAGTGCGCGACTTTGCCAAATGCCCTCTTCCCGCGTTTTGTGCATCTCCCCGTCAGGATGGCCCGGGTATCAGCTCACAGGGATGTGATCGCCACACTCCACACCCAGTCAGCAGTCGAGGACCCACTGCCACCATGTTTTACAAGAATCTCTCCATCGGCAAGAAGATTGCCGTGGTCTTTGCGATCATTGCCGCCGTCAACGTGCTGTTCGGTCTGTTTCTCTCCAGCGAGCTGCGCAGCGTGCGTGATCGGGTGCTGAACTTTACCGACTCGACCCTGCCGAGCGTGCTGTCGGTGGAAAACCTGCTCTATGACGTCTCCTATGTGCGCCGGGCACAGTTTGCCCTGCTGATGGTGGATGACAGTGCCGATCTGCAGGCCCGTCGTGGCCGGATCCAGAACAATATCCAGAAGGTAGAGACCAGCTTCCAGGCCTATGAGGCCACGGTCGGAGCGGCCCATGAGCGTCAGGTATTCAACCGGGCCAAGCAGCACTGGTTGAGCTATCGCCGCTCGGTGAGCGAGTTCGATCAGCTGCTGGCCACAGGCCAACACGCTGAGGCACAGGCTCAACTGTTTGCTTCCAACGCGACTTTCGGCGCCCTGGAGCAGGCGGTCAACGATCTGGTCGGGGTCAACCTCGACTTCGTCAAGGAGAACCGTGGAAGCCTGCTCGGCAGCGTCAGCATGCTTAACACCCTGGCCATGGTCAGCATCGGCAGCCTGTTGCTGTTCATGATGGCGATGACCTGGTTCCTGACCCGCCAGATCTGCCTGCCGCTGCAGGCCGTGGTGGCTCAGGCCAACGCCATTGCCAGCGGGGATCTGACTCACCGTCTGGATCGCCGCAACCTGGGGCGCGATGAACTGGGGGCGCTGGCCAATGCCTCGCTCAAGATGCAGGACAACCTGCGTGGCCTGATCGAAGAGGTGGTGGCCGCCGTGACCCAGCTGGGCACCGCCATCGAGGAGGTGAGCGCCGTCTCCGAGCAGTCTGCCAAGGGGATCCAGAGCCAGCAGCAGGAGATCTCCCTGGTGGCGACGGCCATGACCCAGATGAAGGCCACCGTCGCCGACGTGGCGGGCAATACCGAGATCGCCTCGGAATCCGCCAGCTCGGCCAATGCGCTGGCACGCAGCGGCAACCGGGAGGTACGCAACTCTCTGGTGGCGATCACCCGGGTTGCCGAAGAGATCGAGCAGGCCGGCGTGCTGGTGACCGAGCTCGAGCGCGAGTCTGCCCAGATCAATGTGGTGGTGGACGTGATCCGCGGCATTGCCGATCAGACCAACCTGCTGGCCCTCAACGCCGCCATCGAGGCCGCCCGAGCCGGTGAGCAGGGGCGTGGCTTTGCGGTGGTGGCCGATGAGGTGCGTACCCTGGCGGGTCGTACCCAGGCCTCTACCGGCGAGATCGTGGCCATTATCGAGACCCTGCAGGCCCGTGCCAACAAGGCCAAAGAGGTGACCGGACTTAGCTGCGACATGATCCGCGAGTGCGTGACCCAGAGCGAACAGACAGGGGCGGGTATCCAGCAAATTGAGGAAGCCGTGGCCCAGATCGCCGACATGGCGATCCAGATCGCCAGCGCCTGTGGCGAGCAGGATGCGGTCTCCGACGAGCTGGGGCGCAACGTGGAGCGGATCAACGAGTCGGCCAACGAGGTTGCCTTCGGCGCCGATCATACCGCGCGCGCCTGTCTGGAGCTGAGCCAGCTGGCCGCAGGACTCAAGCAGACTATCGGGCGCTTTCATCTTGCCTGATACCAAGATCAATTCAGGCACGCGAAGAGACGCCTGAATTGCTGATATCAACCCGGCTTAGGCCGGGTTTTTTATTGTCCGCCAATCTCCATATCGAGGGGGGAGGTGGCAATCAGCGCCTGTGTGCGTCAGCGTGAAGGGGAGGAGAGATATGGCCATAGATGGTTTGGTAGAGCCTGGATTGCAAGGACGCAAGCCACGAACGCCTTGCAGGGGTAAACCGAGCGACACATAACCACGAGCGGCAGACAACAAAAAACCGGCTTGCGCCGGTTTTTTGTTGTGTCGAGTACGTGCTGGCTTATTTGGCCAGAGACTCCGGCAGCTCTTCACGGATCTTGCCGAGCATCTCTTTGAGCACGCGCGGGTTGGCAACGACTATGTTGCCGGAGGTTTCGTAGTTGTGGCCACCCACGAAGTCGGTCACGATGGCGCCCGCTTCCTTGGCCAGCAGTTCACCGGCGGCGGTATCCCAGGGTTTCAGACCGATTTCCCAGAAACCGTCGACACGGCCGGCGGCCACGTAGGCCAGATCCAGGGCGGCGGAGCCGGAGCGACGGATGTCGGCACACTCGATGAACATGCTCTGGAACATCTTCAGGTACGGCTCGATATGGTGCTTCTGCTTGAACGGGAAGCCGGTGGCCAGCACGGTACCAGCCAGTTCGCGGGCCTTGCCGACGCGGATGCGGTAGCCGTTCAGCTGGGCGCCGCTACCACGGGTAGCAGTGAACAGTTCGTCGCGGATCGGGTCGTAAATAACGGCTTGTTCGGTCTTGCCTTTCACGCGCAGGGCGATGGAAACGGCGAAGTGCGGAATGCCTTTGACAAGGTTGGTCGTGCCATCCAGTGGGTCAATGATCCATTGGTAATCCGGATTGGTACCGGCAGTCTCACCAGACTCTTCAGCTACGATGCTGTGCTCCGGGTAAGATTTTTTGATGGTATGAATGATGGCCGCTTCGGCTTCACGGTCAACGTTGGTCACGAAGTCATTGCTGCCTTTCTGGATAGCCTCAATGTTCTCGGGCTGGGAGAAGGCTTTTACTACAACTTGACCGGCGTTGCGCGCAGCGCGCACGGCGATATTCAGCATCGGATGCATAGGTTCACCACTGGATGTTAAAGAACGGGGATAAAAGGACGCGGTATGATACCAGTATTTCCACCGATGGCAACTGTTATCCCGATTCAGCCATTCGATTGCCACTGCCAGATATGACGGCTCCAATATAGGCCGGATCTGCGCTAGTCTTATGCCTGCAATCAACCCAGTTTGTCATGAGCATAGGGACATGAATCATGAACTTGTCAGTAGTCAGTCAGCACGTATCCGGCGCCAGTGAAGGTTTACTGGCCATTTTGCGTTCATCCAGAGAGTATGGCGACCACTTTGCCAACATCGGCATCACGCCGCTTGCCGAGTGGCAGCCAGCCAAGGCGGAGGCGGCGATCCTGCTGAACGATGGCAATACCCCCTGGCAGGATGCCGGTTTTTTGGGCGGGGAAGATGACACCATAGGGCTGCCCGTGTTGCCGCTGCTGATCCGCAAGGGGGACAGGGAACTGGCCATCTGTGGGCCGGATGTGCGCGACCCTCGCTTCTATTTCGTCTCCAACGGCATAGTGCTGGAGGAGTCGGATCTCGCCAATCCCGCCAGCAGCAGGGTGCTGCTGCGCAAGCTAGAATCCTACTTCCCGCTGCTCTCTCGCCTCATCATGCTGCGCCAGCGCAAGCCGGCCGCCACCCTCAACTGATCTCGTCATCATCGGCCGACAAACGGCGTACCCAGTGCCATCACTGGCACTGGGTACGCCGTTTGTGTTACTAGAGAGTGGGTCAGGATCTCGCCGCCGGGGGAAAAGAGTGCCCGGTGGCCCCATCTGCGTAACCAAGGAGTGACCATGATCGACTTTTATACTGCAGCGACCCCCAATGGCTTCAAGGTAGCGATAGCCCTCGAGGAGCTGGGGCTGCCTTATCGGGTGATCCCGCTCGAGTTGTCGGCACTGGATCAGAAAAAGCCCGAATTTCTGGCCATCAACCCCAACGGCCGCATTCCGGCCATCGTCGATCGGGACAACGATGACTTCGCCGTGTTCGAATCCGGGGCCATCCTCCTCTATCTGGCCGAGAAGGCGGGCAAGCTCTTGCCGCAGGATCCCAAGCGCCGCTCCCGGGCCATCCAGTGGCTGATGTTCCAGATGGGCGGGGTTGGTCCCATGATGGGGCAGGCCAACGTCTTCTACCGCTACTTCCCCGAGAAGATCCCGGCGGCCATCGAGCGTTACCAGAAGGAGGGGCGCCGCCTGTTCGAGGTGCTCGACAGCCATCTGGCCCACCACGAGTATCTGGCCGATGAGTACAGCATCGCCGACATTGCCACCTGGCCCTGGGTGCGGATCTACGACTGGAGCGGGATCTCCATCGAGGGGCTGCCCCATCTGCAGGCCTGGATGGCGCGCATGGAGTCCCGTCCTGCCTGCCAGAAGGGGATCACCATTCCGCCGCGCAAGGAGCAGCCAGAGGATCTGATCAAGCAGGCACAGCAGATGGTAACGCGTTGATTTTTAACTGCAGACGGGGCGGAATGCCCCGTAATATTAGAAAAACTAAGGCAAGCTGATTATAAAGATTCGTTCGTTTTCTGTGAGCTGAATCACTATCATGCCCCCATACCATCAAGCGTCCTGTGCGATGGTCGGGCGGGCTCCCCGCCTCCTGTTTCCAACACTGATTTGATTGACTCACTGTTTCTGTGAAGAGACTCCCCCGGGCCATTTCTGCGCCGGGGGGCGGCAGCTTTTTGACGATTTTTTTGGGACTGATATGGATCGGCACAGTTTTTATCCGTTGTTTTTCCTGACCATTCTGATGGTCGCTGTGGGCCAGATGACCCAGACCCTCTATGTCCCCTCCATTCCCATGATGGCGGGGGACTTTCAGGTGGCCTCCGGTCAGCTGCAGGCGGTGATGGCCTGTTACCTCATTCCCTATGGCCTCTCCCAGTTTGTCTATGGGCCGCTGTCGGATCGCATCGGTCGTCGCCCCGTGCTCATCATCGGCATGATGGTGTTTCTGTTGGGGACCCTGACCATCCAGCTGATCCCCCACTTCGCGGCCCTGCTGGTGGGCAGCTTCATCCAGGGGCTGGGAACCGGTGCGGGCGGCGCCATGAGTCGCACCGTGATGCGCGACCGTTATAGCGGCGCCGAGCTTAACCGCGCCAACAGCCTGGTGAGCATGGGGGTGATCTTTTCCCCGCTGCTGGCCCCCGTGCTGGGTGGCTGGTTGACCGAGCTGTTCAACTGGCGTGCCGGTTACTGGTTCCTGTTCGGTTTTGGCGCCGTGGCAACCCTGGCCATCATGGCCTGGTTTGGCGAGACCCTGCCGGTGAGCGCTCGCCAGCAACCGCTGCGGGTGGGGGCGGCCTATCGCCATGTGCTGGGCAACCCCAAGTTTCAGGGCAACCTGCTCTGCCTGATGGCCACCTTCTCCGGTCTGGCGGTCTTTGAGGCAGCCGCCGGTGTGTTGCTCGGGGATGTGCTGAAGCTGAGCGCCCGTACCGTGAGCGTGCTGTTCGTCCTGCCGCTGCCGGGTTATCTGTTCGGGGCCTGGCTCTCGGCCAAGCTGAGCTTTCGCCTGAGCCAGGGCAAGCTGATGCGTCTGGGCATCGCATTTTTGGCGCTCGGCTCGCTCATCATTTTGCTGCCGGGCCTGTTCGGGTTAGTGAGTGCTGCGTCACTGATCGGAGGCGCCGCCGTTTACTTTATCGGGAGCGGCATCCTCTACCCGACCGCCACCTCCTGCGCCATCGAGCCCTTCCCGGGTCAGGCGGGTACAGCAGGGGCCATCCTCGGCGGCATGCAGAACCTGGGGGCGGGTGTCGTCACCCTGCTGGCGGCCTGCTTCCCGATGACCGGCCAAGTGACCCTGGGGGTCATCATGACCCTGATGGTGCTGATCGTGGCGCTGAGCTTTGTCTGGCTGCGCCACCACGGCTCCCCCCACGAGCAGATGGCAATCTGATGCCATCGCGGCTGGCGCGTATCGAGCCAGTCCTTGCCCAATAAAAAGAGGCCATGACCCGTCGGGGTCATGGCCTCTTTCGTTATGTGGCGCGCACGCTTTTGGCCTGCGCGGGTAAATGCTCGCTTATCCCTGCGATGCAGTGTCTGCCTGGGGGAGGGGGCGCTGCTCCAGCCGTTGCTCGCCCGGGCGGCAGACCAGCACAGACCCTTGCTCGAACCAGTCCCCCAGCACGATGCGCCGGGCAGGCGTGCCGTCCAGGGTAAAGTCGTGGATGGCGGGTCTGTGGGTGTGGCCATGGATCATCATCCGGCAGTCGTGGCTGCGCAGCATGGTGTCCACCGCTGCGGGCGTCACGTCCATGATGCTCTGGCTCTTGTACGCATTTTCCATCTGGCTTTGGCCGCGCATCTTGTGGGCAATGGCCTGACGGCGGGGGAGCGGCAGGCGCAGAAAGAGCCAGCGCAGCCATTTGAGCTGGGTGATGCGGCGAAACTTCTGATACCCCTCATCCAGGGTGCAGAGCAGATCCCCGTGACTCAGCACCACCCGCTCGCCATAGAGCTCAATGACGCAAGGATCCCCCAGCAATGTCATGCCGGCGCGCTTGGCATACTGCTGACCCAGCAGAAAGTCGCGGTTGCCGTGAATAAAGTAGATGGGCACGTTTTGCTGGCTCAGGGCCAAAAACGCGTCGGCGATGGTCTGGTGGAGCGGGTTGGGATCATCGTCGCCAATCCAGAATTCAAACAGATCCCCCAGCACATAGAGGGCATCGGCGCCGACGGCGTCGTGCTCGAGAAAGTGCACTAACGCCGCCGTCATGTCGGGCCGCTGGGCGCACAGGTGAATGTCACTGATAAAGAGGGTGCTCATGGTGGCGTGTCGGTGCTCAGGGTCGGATCCGGGGAGGGGCAATGAACGGCTGTTTCGGGACTGGCAAGGGCTGATGGCGGTGTCTGGACAACCGCTGGCCGGGCAGGATCAGGCATCCGCTGCCACCTGAGTGTGGCCAGGTTGCATCCCTCCAGGGTCAGCAGCGCCTCGTAAGGGTCGCTGGCCAGCCCCAGCAGGCGGCAGATGGCCGCCTCTCCTTTGAGGCCTTCTTCCAAGCGCAGACGCAGCACCGCCTGATAAAAATCATCCCCAAAGTGCGCCAGCAGGGCGGCCATCAGGGTGAGGTGGCGCCAGCCGTTGAGAGTCTCGACCGCTGCCGGCGTGACATAGAGCTCCACCGGCCAGGAGTGCCCGTCCGGGCCGGCAAAAAGTCGCTCCAGCAGCCAGACGTCTTCCCCCTTGTCGCTCGCCAGCCACCCTTGCTCGCGCAGCTGAGCGGCAAGGTTAGCTGGCAGCGGATGCTGGCAGAGGATATCGAGATCGCTACCCGGCCGCTCCAGTCCGATGGCGAGGGTACTGACCATGGCCACGTCGCTGCACAGCTCTTGCAAGCGCGTCCACAGGCCGTTACTTAACAGGGCGTGGGCGGAGCGCTGGCGCGGGTTGCCATGGGCCAGATAGTCGAGGTGGCGCCAGTTTGGGGCGGCAGATGGAAAAACTGCGGCCGGGGCCGCAGTTTTGTCAGTGCCTGGCCGGCAGAGATCACTCGGCAAGGGTCACCTTGGTGATCACCACGTCTTCAACCGGTACGTCCTGATGGATGCGACCGTAGTTGCCGGTCTTGACGCCCTTGATCTTGTTGACCACGTCCATGCCCGCAGTCACTTCACCGAATACACAGTAGCCGTAGCCCTGGGTGGTGGCGGATTTGAAGTCGAGGAAGTCGTTGTTGTTCACGTTGATGAAGAACTGGGCGCTGGCGGAGTGCGGCTCCATGGTGCGGGCCATGGCGATGGTGCCAATCTTGTTGGACAGGCCGTTGGCCGCTTCGTTCTTGATCGGAGCGCGGGTGTCTTTCTCTTCAAAGCCCGGGGCATAGCCGCCGCCCTGGATCATGAAGCCGTCGATCACGCGGTGGAAGATGGTGTTGTCATAGTGACCGTCACGGCAGTATTGCAGGAAGTTGGCCACGGTTTCCGGGGCTTTTTCAGCATTCAGGGTGAGGGTGATGTCGCCGTGATTGGTATGCAGAGTGACCATGAGTTGTCCCTTCGTTTTGTAGCGAGCCAGGCAGGCCCGCGGGTGTATGGCATAAAGTGGTGGCAATTCTAGCCCATCAGGGGCGGCGGGCATAGTGCATCTGGCGCCAAGACATAGATGGCAGGCGGGATCCGGCTCGTTTTCTCTGGTCGAACGGGGTATTATGACCAACCATTTTACACACAGGCAGTGGTTATAAGATGCTGAAGATATACAACACACTCACTCGTCAAAAAGAAGAATTCAAACCTATCCACCCGGGCAAGGTGGGCATGTATGTGTGTGGTGTCACCATCTACGATCACTGTCATATCGGCCACGGCCGCACCTTTGTCGCCTTCGACGTGGTCGCTCGTTACCTGCGCTACGCCGGTTACGATCTCACTTATGTGCGCAACATCACCGACGTGGATGACAAGATCATCAAACGCGCCGCCGAAACCCGCGTCACCTGTGACGAGCTGACCGAGCGCCTGATTGGCGACATGCATGCCGACTTCGATGCCCTCGGCATGGTACGTCCGGATATCGAGCCGCGTGCCACCCAGCACATCGGTGAGATCATCGAACTGGTGCAATCCCTGCTGGACAAGGGCCACGCCTACGTGGCTGACAACGGCGATGTCATGTTCATCGTCGAGTCCTATGCCGACTATGGCCAGCTCTCCGGCCAGGATCTGGAGCAGCTGCAAGCCGGTGCCCGCGTCGACGTGGTGGATGCCAAGCGCAACCCCTTGGACTTCGTGCTGTGGAAGATGTCCAAGCCCGGCGAGCCGACCTGGGACAGCCCCTGGGGCCCGGGCCGCCCCGGCTGGCACATCGAGTGCTCTGCCATGAACTCCAAGCACCTGGGCAACCACTTCGACATCCATGGCGGTGGCTCCGATCTGCAGTTCCCCCACCACGAGAACGAGATCGCCCAGTCCTGCTGCGCCCACGGTGGCGACTACGTCAACACCTGGATGCACAGCGGCATGGTGATGGTGGATAAAGAGAAGATGTCCAAGTCCCTTGGCAACTTCTTCACCATTCGCGATGTGCTGGCGCACTACGATCCGGAAACCGTCCGCTACTTCCTGATGTCCGGCCACTACCGCAGCCAGCTCAACTACTCGGAAGATAACCTGAAGCAAGCCCGCGCCGCGCTGGAGCGCATGTACACCGCCCTGCGCGATCTGCCTGAAGCCGCCGCTGCCGGTGGCGACGAGCAGGTGGCCCGTTTTGTTGAGGCCATGGATGACGACTTCAACACCCCGGAAGCCTACTCCGCCCTGTTCGACCTGGTGCGCGAGATCAACCGCCAGAAGGCCGAAGACATGGCCGTTGCCGCTGGCCTCGGTGCCCGTCTGCGCGAGCTGGGCGCCGTGCTTGGCATCCTGCAGCAGGATCCGGACGCCTTCTTGAAGGGTGACGAAGCGGACGACGAAGTGGCCGAAATCGAACGTCTGATCGCCGAGCGCAATCAGGCCCGTGCCGACAAGAACTGGGCCGCGGCGGATGCCGCCCGCAACCGTCTCACCGAGATGGGTATCGTGCTGGAAGACAGCGCCGGCAAGACCAGCTGGCGCCGCGCCTAAGGTCGGTGGCCTTGTTGGCGTCTGGTGCCAACAGGTTGAGCCAATAAAAAACCGCAGCCATTGGGCTGCGGTTTTTGTTTGTGGCCTGTCTGAGGGCTGGCACCTTCCCTCTCTCCTGGATGGCATGGCTTTGCCATGCAGGATGCGAGGGCTTTGCCCTCGAAGGGGTTTCGCCCGCCCTCCGGGCTGGGGCGAGTGACTTTGGAAAGACCCAAAGTCACCAAAGGTCTTCTCCCCCGACAAACCGCCCGCTTCGCGGGTTCCCTCCTCTCGGGTTCCCTCCTCTCGTCCAACGGGTCGGACGGAGCGTCGCAGACGGCACATCCCTGTGCCGGCTGCGGCTGCGCCATCATCCCTGATGGCGCTCCTGACCCGTTGAACTCGACTCGGCGGTTTGCAGGGGGAACCAATACCGTGCCCGCCCGTGGCTTTAGCGTTCATGTTAATCGCCTTTTCCACTTAAAGGGGAGAGCAGTGTAAGGGGTTGGGGGAATAGAATAAAAACTGCAGCCTTGAGTTGCGTTTTTTTAGAAGATTTAATTTATGAATGAATTTTGTAATTCATATTTTGATTCCATTCTGGAAGCATAACTTTTCAGCTCTTCAATATAACCTATGATGGTCTTCGATGATTTGTCATTTACTATATGCTCTATGTTTGTTTCATCAATTGTAAGAACGAAATTTGGTTGAAATTCGGACTGGTAAGTAACTTGTGTGGTAATTTTTATATGTGCATTTTTGTTCCATGAAGCATTATCATGTGAAAGTTCTTCCTTTTTCTCATTTTTACGCTCTTCATTCACTTGTTCAAGTGTTTGCGTAAAATCGTCATATACCCTGTTGTATAGCGCGAATTCAACTTCGAAGTGCGACACTCGCCTATGCCGCCTGACGGTACTCTTCGAATACCTTGACAGGCTGCCTGAATCCGAGACATTTCCGAGGTCGTAGGTTGAGCCACTGCTCCGCTCTCCTGACATCCTCGTCCGTGACCTCTCTCAGGTCTGTTCCCTTTGGGATAAACTGCCTCAACAGCCCATTGCTGTTCTCGTTCAGACCGCGCTCCCACGAAGAGTAAGGGTGCGCAAAGTAAGTCTCGGCACCCAGCGCTTCCTCTATCGCCTTGTGTTCGGCAAACTCGCCGCCGTTGTCAAAGGTGATGGTATGCACCTGCTCGATGTAGGGCGTTAACATCTCGATTATCGCATCCCGCACCACCCCAGCCTGTTTGCTCGCGACCCGCTTGACCAGATAGAGCCGGCTCTTGCGCTCCACCAGGGTGACCAGTGCACCTGTGCCTTGCTTGCCCAGCACCGTGTCCGCCTCCCAATCACCGAGCCGCTCCCGGCTATCGACGATAGCCGGCCGTTCATCAATAGAGCGGGCTTCCTTGATGGGAGAACGCAGGCTGCTCGCCCCCTTGCGGTAGCGCTTGTGGCCCTGGCGCAGATGGCGGTACAACTGGCCACCCCGGGCTTTGTCGGCGGCCACATGGCGGTATATCCACTCGTGACTCACCATGAGGCCTATCTGCTTGCCCACCGCGCTTATCTGCTCCGGGCTCCACCACCAGGCGAGTGTCAGCTCGACAAACTGGATGACATCGGCAGATAGCCGAGATTTGGCCGCACTGGCCCGTCGGTGGGTGGCGTGCTGATGCGCATTGTCTGGCTGGTAGCCCTGCGGCCCGGCGTTACGACGCAGCTCCCGGTAGAGGGTGGAGCGATGAACGCCAATGGCGCGTGCGGTGGCAAGGATGGACATCCCCTGTGCGCGAAGCACCGATAACTGGTATCGTTGCCCCTCGGTCAACTGCTGATAGCTCATGGTGATACTGCTTTTACTTTGGCGAGCAGAAGGGTACCACCAATCAGCAGTTGGCCACCTCTCGCCATTCATCCATGAGTGTCGCACTTATTATCTGAATTCCCGCAGGTCTGTAGTTTTTGCATTTATAGAAATTATGGGCTCTTTAGAACCATCCAATGTGACTTCATATGTGGAGGTTACATTTTCTCTATACACCTTTCCCAGTCTAACCTTACCAGATACCAATGGGAGAATGTTCTTTGAGTCGATATAGTTATTTATCTTGTCAATGCTAAAAATTGATGCAGATAGAATAATACTAACGCTTAATATTAATGTTCGGTTCATATAGTTCTCTTTTATTGGTGGCAATATAGGTTTGATTTATAAATCTAGTAGTTTAAAAACATGCTTTAACCATGGTAAGTTATTCGATGGAGTCACACTCTTTATATAATTTGTCGCAAAGTCTACTTTTTTACCTGGAATTGAAAAAAATTCATTCATTGCATTTCTTTGAGTTTGTCTATAGTCAAACGCTAAACCTGATGGTTTACTTTGATCTATGTTTTTCAGGAGATCTGGAATTACATTATAGATCACGTCACTTTCTACTGACTGTTGTATTAAAGTCTCTATGAAAAGCTTTGCATCAAGGCAGTCTTCAATTTCTGTGGGTGGGTTTGTTATGTCAGAATTGATATCTATCAATTCTGTTTCATGACTTGTATTGATGAGCCGTTTTATGTTGATATTTTTAGACCTTGGGGTGTTGACTCTGTCGTTAGAGGTTCTTTCATCTGTATCAACGATAAAAAGAGCTGCTCCTTTTACACTATTTAAATCACTATCGATTGCTAGGTTTAAATATTCGTATATCTTTTTTACTTGGGGGGAACCACCAACGGCTAAAACTCTTACTTCATGCTCTTCAAGATATTTATCAAGATATATTTTGTCCGATGAACCCTCACATATTATCCACTTGTAACTATTCCCATTTGTGATAGATAGTAAGATAGATTGAACTAAATCGTGGATGCCTTTTACTTCAATAGTGTCTGGCATTTTTCCTTGAGTTTTGACTTTAATTGCTCGAATATCTTCTCTAAATCTCTTGAGATCTAATAATGCAGTTTCATTAGAGGATGATATGTATGTTGCAGAACCTTTAGAAACAACAGGCATAAATCCATACCAATGAGTTGTTATAATGGTCTGTATTCCTTGCTCGGCTATATTTTCCAGTTTTTCAAACTGCTCAAAACAAGATGATGCATGTAACGAAATCTCAGGTTCGTCTATAGCTATGATCGTTGTTTTAAATAATGTGTTTATATTCATATTTAGAAATGATTTGATTACATCAATTAAAGCTTTTCTTTTTTCTCCTGAGCTTAAATGGGATACTGGTACTAAATTTACACCATCCTCACAATAGCTAAGTGTTTTGTCTGAAAAATACGTTTCTATGATTTTTTGGCTTAAATGGCTTCGATTGAATTGACTCTGCCGCTTCGAGGGGCGTTTAAACTTATACTTATTAAGTTGTTCTGATAAAGTATTAAGGTAAGCATTCAAGTCTTCATTTATTTTTCTTATGAATGCATCGTCAACAATCTCCTTGATAGTATTTTCAAGTTGTTGACCTAATAAAAACTGTAACGTGTTACTTTCTAATCTAGAATATTCACTAATTTCAATATCAGATGGTATATAAAGATAGTCATAAGAGCTTTTTATCTTTTCATAGACATCTTTAAGAGCACTTTCTTTGCTTTCATAACCTGACTCATCTTTTATTCTCTGTTCGTAGTCGGGAATACTGTCAAAGATTCCCAAGAATAAATCGGATTGTCTTTTTGGTTCTCTTTTTATTAGCCCAATTGGAATTAAGTAATATTCATCTTTGTTTAAGTGTTTAAATAAAATATCTCTATGTTCACAAAATTGTGTTGCGAATTTAATTTGAGATGAATTGAAATCTTCACTTTCAATTTCAATTTGGTTTGTTATATCACTAATTATACTAAAGCATTTTTTAAGCTGAGAATCTCTTGGTAGCTCAGACTTCTTTATCATAAAAAGTAAAGTGATGTATGGCTCTCTACCTGCATCAGGGCAAGATCGCGAACGTTTTTTAAGCAGGGCACGAGGATTTGACCGACCGAACAGGGTGTGATCTTATACTCTCTTTTACGGGAGTTTCGTCATGAACCATCAAGCGGCATTTACCCAATTCTTCTCCGAACTTGAAGACCCTCGTCAGACAACCAAAATCGCGTACCCCTTCTTCGATGTGGTTTTTCTCACCGTCTGTGCTGCTATTGGTGGAGCTCAAGGTTGGGAAGATATCGAGCTTTTCGGCGAGGCACATCTGGAATGGTTTCAGCGTAATGGATTGTTTCATAACGGATTACCTGTTCACGACACCATAGCCAGGATCATCTCCCGTATTCAACCGGAGCAATTCCAGAACGCCTTCGTCCGCTGGATGCAAGCAACATCAGAACGTACCGATGGTGAGCTGATTGCCATTGACGGCAAGACCTTACGCAGCTCTTACGACCGAGACAGTCGTCAGTCTACCATTCATATGGTCAGTGCCTTTGCCGCTGAGAATCGTCTGGTGCTCGGGCAAGTCAAAACAGATGAGAAATCTAACGAAATCACCGCCATTCCTGAATTACTGGCACTCCTCGATATAAAAGGCTGCCTGGTATCCATCGATGCCATGGGCTGCCAGACTGGAATAGCCTCAACCATAGTCAAGGGCGGTGGCGACTACTTGCTGGCGGTAAAAGGTAACCAGCCCACACTGCATAATGCAGTACGCGCAGCTCTGGCCGAGTCGACCAAGAAGCCGCTGAGTGAAGAAACGCTCAGTGTCGAGAAAGAGCACGGTCGCATCGATGGCCGCGAGTACCATGTGTTACCAGCCGGAGCACTATCAGAGCAATTTCCAGAGTGGAAATCGCTGAAGACTGTCGGTGTCGCAATATCCTATCGAATTGAAAATATGGAAAAATTTTCGATGGAGTATCGCTACTACATCAGCTCGGCTGAACTGACACCAGAGCAGTTTGCTTCAGCGGTACGAGGGCACTGGGCAATTGAAAATAGCCTGCACTGGGTTCTGGATGTCGTGATGAATGAGGATGCCTGCCAGATATATCGAGGTGATGCCCCTCAAATATTGGCCTGTGCACGACACATGGCGCAAAACATGCTGCGAGCCGAAACCAGCCGTAAGGCAAGCTTGCGGAAGAAGCAGCAATTTGCGGGCATGAGCAGCCCATATCTGGAAAAGGTATTGGATTCAGGGCTGGCTGAATTGAAGTCAATTTAACAATATGTTCACGCTCTCGCCCTGCTACCTGCATAACCTTTATTTCTTGTTTCGAAGTTTACATCTATATCATCGATATCATGTTTATTTAAAAAGTCGTTAATAGCTGACAGTAGGCTGCTTTTACCAACACCATTTTCACCAATGAGTGCAGAGAAATTATTTTCATTACTAAGGCTGATATAGTTTATATTCTTGAAATTTTTATAGTTTATAATTATTGCGGATGTAATAATAAATTTTCTTCATAATAAATGGTTGGTTCTTGATAGCTGACGATTGGCCTCGTAGGATGTAATGAACGAAGTGAATTACACCTCTATTTCCAAACCGGATCACACAGGATGTAGCTAGTCACTCGTTTTTCACCCCGTATTTGACATTTTACTCGGATTGCGGGCCGGTTATTAACATGGTAGTTTTTAATTGAGAGGCTAGTAATAAATTTCTTTCTCAATTTTTTTTATGTCCAGTTTGTTCGAGCCTGGATAGAACCCATCCATGTCAATAGGCTTAGTAACGGGGACGGAGATCTCTTTCTGTTCAGTTTTGAAATTTGATGCAACCTCTTCATCAATGCAACCATCTTGATATGTTTTATAAATGGCTTTTCCTGTCATTACATTGAAGTCGAAGTTAAAGAAACCTTCGCATGGTGCTCCATAATTTATTGTGGCACCAATTAGATACCATGCTTTATTATTAAAACGATATCTATGAGTGTAACTCCACTTCTGACGGCTACCACCAAAATGATCAATGACGATAGCCCCTCGTTGTATCTCAACGCTGATGAATGGATCCCCCATCATGCCACCATGAGCACTATCTAATATTGGCCCTTGCGAAGAGTGCCATAAGGCCCACTTATCTTGTTTCTTTTTATATATAAGCAGTGTTCTTTGTGTTCCTATTTCACCGTCCAACCCAGTATCCAGAACAATGACTTTTTCATCGATACCATCTTTGTCCAAATCCCCCATAGCCTCACCAATTACCTTTGAAGTGATATGCTCTTGACCCGGTTCCTCTGCAAGTGCTGTATTTAAAAATAATGAAAGAATAAAAGCGAACAGATACTTCATAAAACCTCATTGTTTTTAGATTTAAATATATTTAAGTCGGTGCTGGCCGTGTGGCAAACGGGTGAACCGGTGCTTCCGATGAAGAAAGGCGAGCAAGTGGGGGATAAGACCTTTGGTGTTATTTGCCAAAGAGAGTGGGTCTTTCCAAAATCACTCTCTCAGCCGCGCAGCACCATTTAGGCGTGCAATAGTGCTTCACCTATCTCCTCTACAATTTGTTACCTAAGATAGTGAGACAAGTACATAGGTGAAAAGATCGCTATGACACAAAGTATTGTATTGATGAAAAAATACTTCCAGCGCATGGTAACTAATAAAGCTAATGCTGCAACAATGTTTATCAATGGCCAGAGTAAAAGGAAAAGGTAGTTCATAATATGCATCTGAACCGCGTATGTAGATACATCATATGTGAATATCAAGTAAAATACATATATATGGCCGAGTAAAAAAACAGGAGTGGCTTTTTTGATAAATAGACCGAAATTTGATTCTGGTTTGACTTTAGAACTGCTCATTGATGATTGCCTTGTATAAATAGATCTTTATAGATGCAGATGATAGCTATCGAGCCATTAATATAATGGCATTCCCGATAATGGTAGTATATCGGGTGGGAGATAACTATTCTCCCGATCACAGCCTCGAATAGACATAGACCGACGCTGTTAATTGGCCTCGGGGCTGCGGGTTGGGTGTTTCCCCCTGTTGTTCGCCGAGGTGAGGGCACAAGGTCAGGAGCGCTGGATTTGACCCCATAGATCCAGACACTTTTTCCCGCTTAGGGTTGTGATACCCGACTGCGCAGAAATTCCCGGGGTGAACGGTATCCCAAGGCGCTGTGCGGGTGGTGCTCGTTATAATGCTCAAACGCGATAGCCAAATTGCCTACCGCTGTTCGGCTATCCGGTTTTGGCATCATCTCGATATAGTCTCGCTTCATCGTCTTCACGAAGCTCTCCGCTATACCGTTGCTCTGTGGGCTTCTCACTGCTGTCGTTCTGGGCTCCAACCCGATTTCTCGTGCAAACGCGCGGGTCTCATGGGCTCGATACGCCGAGCCATTATCAGTCAACCATTCCACCGGTGATGCTGGCAACGAATCCCCAAAGCGACGTTCGACAGACCGCAGCATGACATCTTGCACCGTGTCGCTATCGTAACCTCCTGTGCTGGCGGCCCAGTCCAACGCTTCCCTATCGCAGCAATCCATGGCGAACGTGACCCGTAGTTTTTCACCGTTATCGCAGCGAAACTCGAAGCCATCCGAGCACCACCGTCGATTGCTCTCCTTGGCGGCAACACGCCCCTTATGTGCCCGTTGGGTCAATGGTGCCGCCGGTTTTCTTTCCAGCAGCAGGCCATGATCGCGCATGACACGATATACACGCTTGGCGTTTACCACAGGCTGTCGTGTTGCCTCTGACTGACGCCGTAACAGCGCCCAGACTCGGCGATAGCCATAGGAGGGAAGCTCCGCCATCGCCTCCATGATCCGGCCAAGTAAGACTGCATCATCACGCTGGCGATGATGACGACCATCTTGCCAACCCGGTTTTCGATGAACACGAACGGATAGCTGCGCACGCGATACATTAAGGGCCTGGCTCACAGCCCTTAATCGTCGTCCCCCGGCAACAAGGGCGCATGCGCTATCCATTTTTTTGCTCGACCATACTCCACGGCTTCTTTGAGGATCTCGTTCTCCATGGTCTTCTTCCCGAGCAAACGCTGGAGCTCTCGGATCTGCTTGATGGCAGCAGCCAACTCTGAGGCTGGAACAACATCCTCACCGGCGGAGATCGCCGTGAGAGACCCTTCCTGGAATTGCTTACGCCATTTGAAAAGCTGGTTGGCGTTGACGTCGTGCAAGCGAGCGACATGAGAGACGGTCATACCGGGCTCAAAGGTTTGCTGCACGATGGAGATCTTTTCCTGCGGAGTCCGGCGTCGACGGCGCTCAGCCCCTGTTAACACTTCGACCATCTTCTCGTTGCGACTAGTACTGAACATAGTTCCAAGACTACCTCTTAAGTTAAGAGGGGCGAAGTGTCTGGATCTTCAAGGGGCCAATCTAAGCGCCGTCATGGACGATGGCGCAGACGCAGGTGGTACAGGGATGTACCGTCTGCGTCGTTCCGCCAGACCTTTTGCCTGAACTGAGGGAACCCGACGCAGGAGGGCGAACAAGTGGGGGTGGCCTTTCTTTTGGTGACTTTTCTTTGGCCACGCAAAGAAAAGTCACTCGCTAAGCCGCGCAGCGGCGGCGAAACCCCGTTGAGGACGGAGTCCTCGAGTCCTGCACGGCGAAGCCGTGCTATTTAGGCATGGGGCGAGATTTCGCCAAGCAATGATGTTACCTAATCCCTAACCCTCTCCCGCAAGGGAAGAGGGATGGTTGCTGCGGACGATTACGCTTCGCTAATCGACCGTGCGTGCATATTTTCCCTATCTCGCATGAGTGTTTGGTTTGGAGATTAAGAGCGACTTTCAACCTTCCAATGTTTACCATCGTTACATGATTTATCGTCTTCATTGCATCGAGTCGCGAATTCAACTTCGAAGTGCGACACTCGCCTATGCCGCCTGACGGTACTCTTCGAATACCTTGACAGGCTGCCTGAATCCGAGACATTTCCGAGGTCGTAGGTTGAGCCACTGCTCCGCTCTCCTGACATCCTCGTCCGTGACCTCTCTCAGGTCTGTTCCCTTTGGGATAAACTGCCTCAACAGCCCATTGCTGTTCTCGTTCAGACCGCGCTCCCACGAAGAGTAAGGGTGCGCAAAGTAAGTCTCGGCACCCAGCGCTTCCTCTATCGCCTTGTGTTCGGCAAACTCGCCGCCGTTGTCAAAGGTGATGGTATGCACCTGCTCGATGTAGGGCGTTAACATCTCGATTATCGCATCCCGCACCACCCCAGCCTGTTTGCTCGCGACCCGCTTGACCAGATAGAGCCGGCTCTTGCGCTCCACCAGGGTGACCAGTGCACCTGTGCCTTGCTTGCCCAGCACCGTGTCCGCCTCCCAATCACCGAGCCGCTCCCGGCTATCGACGATAGCCGGCCGTTCATCAATAGAGCGGGCTTCCTTGATGGGAGAACGCAGGCTGCTCGCCCCCTTGCGGTAGCGCTTGTGGCCCTGGCGCAGATGGCGGTACAACTGGCCACCCCGGGCTTTGTCGGCGGCCACATGGCGGTATATCCACTCGTGACTCACCATGAGGCCTATCTGCTTGCCCACCGCGCTTATCTGCTCCGGGCTCCACCACCAGGCGAGTGTCAGCTCGACAAACTGGATGACATCGGCAGATAGCCGAGATTTGGCCGCACTGGCCCGTCGGTGGGTGGCGTGCTGATGCGCATTGTCTGGCTGGTAGCCCTGCGGCCCGGCGTTACGACGCAGCTCCCGGTAGAGGGTGGAGCGATGAACGCCAATGGCGCGTGCGGTGGCAAGGATGGACATCCCCTGTGCGCGAAGCACCGATAACTGGTATCGTTGCCCCTCGGTCAACTGCTGATAGCTCATGGTGATACTGCTTTTACTTTGGCGAGCAGAAGGGTACCACCAATCAGCAGTTGGCCACCTCTCGCCATTCATCCATGAGTGTCGCACTTATTATCTGAATTCCCGAGTGACCTTGTTTTTTCCATCGCCCATCTTGAGTGGAAACCAAGTAAGCTCTGATTTTTTGTTAAATATAAAATAAGCTGGTTCCTCAATGCTTATCTTTTGTGGCTCTTTGGGACTACAAATTAAAAAGTGCGGTCTTACATTGAGCCATGTATTTTCGTTACCAAAAATAGCCATAAATCGTTTGTTTTTGCTATCTAGCTGACCATTGCTAAAGTAGCTATCACCTTTAGCCTCAATCATCACAAGGTGGGTTATTTGCTTTTCGTCAACAAAGGCAAGAAGAAAGTCGACATCCTCTTGAGTACCTGATATTTGATAGTCTATTGCAGTTCCATTTTCTTCTGTGAAATTACGTTCTACGCAGCTCGCAGTGTTGTTTTTAGTGAGGTACAAGCTGGCATAGATCCAGTCAAGGTGGTAATCCATTGCAGCAAAGTATTTTCTGGGGATGGTGAAACCGATTAGCTTTGATATCTCATCAAGCTGGTTGTCATCCATGCGAAACTCTGGGTTCCCCAGCATTTGACAAATTAGGTAAAACCGCTCTTTGCGGTTAAATGATTTCAAGTTATCAATTAGGCTGTTGCTCATATAAATCTCGAAAATGTATCTTGTCTGATAGGAAATAATGCAATAGAAATCGGTGTATATCGTAGGGTGTAATGAACGAAGTGAATTACACCTCTATCTCAGATCGGCATGAATCCTGTATCTGATATTTTCCTCGGGGCTATGGGTTGGGTGTTGCCCCCTGTTGTTCGCCGAGGTGAGCCCGTTTGTCCAGGCCGCGAGGCAGGACGCCGAGCGAGCGCCGTTGGGCCATGGATGGCCCATCGGCGCGTGCCGTGGGACAAACGGGTGAACCGAGGGAACCCGACGTAGGAGGGCGAACAAGTGGGGGAGTAGACCTTTGGTGACTTTGGGTCTTTCCAAAGTCACTCGCCAAGCCGCGCAGCGGCGGCGAAACCCCATCGAGGACGGAGTCCTCGTGTCCTGCATGGCGGAGCCGTGCCAATCAGGCTCGTGCCCCCTAACCCTAACCCTAACCCTCTCCCCCAAGGGGAGAGGGGATGGTTACCGCGGTGCAATGCGCTCCGCTTATTGCACCCTACCCGCAGGGGCGGGAATTCGGCCCAATTCCGCCAAAGACGCTGCCGCCCCTGACTGTCGCCGCCACATTGCGCTCTTGCCCTGCCATGAATTGAACGGGGCCAACGGACTCCCGCGCCCATATTACGGAGCCAGAACGGTCTTATCTATTGATTTGATGAGTTAACTATCAGAAAAGATTGGTTTTCTGCGCTGGCGCAAAGTTTGGGGCATGGTGTTTCGCCATTTCGCCATTTCGCCATTTCGGCGGGACGGTTGGCAGGCTGATGTTCTGATCTGGGAGTGGCGATGGCTGCAGGGCCGCGATAGAGAGAGGGTGAGAATTGAGGATAAAGGGACTGGGTAACGATAAAGGAAAGGGCGGCACCCAAGCGGGTGCCACCTCTGTCAGGGGGCGGGGAAGTATTTGCCGTACAACTGCTGGAATTCGCTGCTGGCCAGCACCTGGGTCAGGCCGGTCTGGAATTCTTTGACGGATTCGTCGCTCACCGGATGGCTGAAGGCGAAGCAGAATTGCTCCGAGCTCAATATCCAGCGCACCTTGAAGCGGGCGGGATCGAGTTTTTGTTCCAGGATCAGCAGTTCCATGGTGGTCTTGTTGGTGGAGACCAGATCGACCCGTCCCGAGGTGAGCATCTTGAGAGCCTGGGGCAGCCGGTTGGCGACCATCAGCCTGCCCTCGTCAAAGCCGTTGTTGAGCAGCAGTTGCTCCCCCACATCGGCCCGCACCGCCCCGATATTGAAGACCCTGGCGTCCTCCAGCTTGTTGATGGCGATATTGCGGCTGGTGAGCCCTACCAGCACGATCTCGGCGTAGCCGATGGGGCAGGCCCATTTGAACAGGGGATCGCGAGCCTGGGTGCGGGCGGTGGAGAAGAGCACCGCATTGGGCTTTTGGGTCAGCAGGTAGTAGCCCCGGGCCCAAGGCATGACGGTGATGGATTGCGGCGTGGTGCCCGTCTTCTGCCACACCTGCTGCAGCAGCTCGACGGCAAAGCCGGCCGGTTTGCCTGACTCGTCCGTGTAGTTATAGGGTTTGTACTCTTCGGTCATGTAGTGAAGCTTGGCCAGCTCCGGGCTGGCCTGGGTGAGGGTGGCAAACAGCAGCCCAATCAATCCAATCCATTGTTTCATCAGCGCCATCCTGCTTGAGGGAATCGTCGTTTCAGTGTGGGCAAGCGAGCCGATTTCGCCAAGGCCAAGTCAGATTTCCTGACAACAAGAGAGAGCCTGGGCGCTGATGTCTGGCACCACAGGCCTCTTTTGGCTCACTGCTCTGGCGCTCGCGCTTCGGGCAATCACTACTCTGGCAAATTGCGGCGCCGCAGCGTTGGATAGGTCGGGCTGGCCAGCACCTGCTCAAGGCCCTGCTGGAATTCGGCAACCAGATGGTCGCTCACCGCGAGGCTGAAGGCGTAGCAGAAGGGGTCGGCGCTCAGTGTCCATTGCACCCTGAACTGGTCGGGAGCGAGCCCCAGCTCCCCGATACGCTGGTAGAAGGTGTTCTTGTTGGTCGAGAGCAGATCTGCCCGCCCGGAGGTGAGCATCTTGATGGCATGGTTGAAACGGTTGGAGGTCATCATCCTGTCTGCCTGAAAGCCGTTGCGGATCAGCAACTGCTCCCCCACATCGGCCCGTCCGGCGGCGATGATGTAGTGCTTGGCATCTTCCAGACTGTCGAGATTGATATGGCGATGAGTCAGGCCGATCAGCACTATGTTGGCATGGTCGATGGGGCAAGCCCATTTGAACAGGGGATCTCGCGCCCTGGTGCGCACGGCGGAGAAGAGCACCACATCGGATCTCTTGCTCAGCTGGGAGTAGCCCCTGGCCCAGGGCATCACATCGATGGGTTGTGGCGGGGTTGCGGTTTGTTGCCACACCCGTTGCAGCAGCTCGACGGCAAAACCGGTGGCCATGCCGGATCCATCCCGGTAGTTGTAAGGGCTGTTCTCTTCGGTGATCTAATGCAGCAAGCCAAGCTTGGGGCTGGCCTGTACGAGGGTGGCAAGCAGCAGGCCTGCCAATCCGGTCGCGCCGCCCTCTTAATCACTCTTCTCCTCAAGTGTTGTCGGGGCGACGCATTTCGCCAGCCCGGGCAAGTTCTGGTTGGCGCTGGGGAGGGGGTTGCTGTCAGGGCTCGGGCAGGTATTTGGCCTGCAGGGCCTGAAATTCCCGGGAGGCGAGGACGCGGGTCAGCGCCTGCTGGAACTGGGTGATATCGCTGTCGGGCACCTGGCGGCTGAAGGCGTAGCAGAGTTGCTCGGCACTGAGCAGCAACGCCACGTTGAAGTCATCCACCCGCATACCGAGTTCGCGGATAGCTTCATAGCCGGCCAGCTTGCTGGTGGCGAGCAGATCGGCGCGGCCGGAGACCAGCATCTTCACCGCCTGGCTCAGGCGGTTGGCCGGGATTATCTTGCTGTCATCCATGCCGTTGTTGAGCAGCAGCTGTTCGGCGGCATCGGAGCGCACGGCGCTGATCCTGTAGTCGCTTATCTCGGCAATCGAGTCCAGGGTGAGCGGGCGGGAATTGTGCCCGAGCAGGATGAACTCCGAGTAGCCGATGGGGCACACCCACTTGAACAGGGCTTCCCGCGCCTGGGTGCGGGCGGTGGAGAAGAGCACCACGTTGGGTTTTTGAGTCAGCAGGTAGTAGCCACGGGCCCAGGGGATGATGCGAACAGGTTGTGGCTCGACTCCGCCATGTTGCCACACCATTCGCAGCAGTTCGACGGCAAGTCCGGTGGGCTGCCCCTGTTCATCGTTGTAGTTGTAGGGCGGATACTCTTCGGTGAGGTATTCGAGCTTGCCGAGATCAGCCCGCACGCCACCGACCCACAGGATCAGAAAAAGGTGACAGATCAGCCATATCCTCATGGTGCACATCCCTATGCGGCAATCATGATTCCAGTGTGGGCATGAACCGGGCAAAGTGCCATCGTCTTTCTCACCAGCGGCTGCGGCTTGCTCCCAGAGGGCGAAACGCCTCATCGCGCAGCCCCACCAGCAGGGTCTTGCCATCGGGTTGCAACCGGAACTCGCCGTAGCGGGCCTCCTCAAGGGCCTCTCCCGTGCCTTCCTCAAAGAAATAGGCATCCGGCCCTATCTGCCACTGGCCGGCGTGGCGACTCACCTGCAGCAATCGCTCGTTGGAGGCCAGGGCCCCCGGCTTGCCGCCGACTACCCAGCTTGCCACCTGGTGCTCGTCCAGGCGGATCACCAGGGTATCGCTCCCGCTGGCACTCGCGTTGCTCCTGTGGGTCGCAAGCTCGCGGGCTATCTCGTAATTCAGACGCATATAGTCTCCCTGCATCAGGGAGCGGGGATCGACCGGGGCTAGCCGCAGCAGCACCACCTCGCCGCTAGCCATGGCCTGTTCATAGCGACAGACGGTGAAGTTGATGCCCGCCAGGATGGCGAGGCCGACCAGCAGGATGGCAAGGGGTCTCATGACGGGCTCCTTGGGTTGAGGCGTTGCAGCAAAAAACGAGTCCCCAGCAATAGGGCACCCGAGCCCAGCAGCAGCCAGGACTTGGTCATCAGGGTGAGCCCGAGATCGTAGTAATAGAGGGCGCCGTAGCCTGTCAGCAGCAGGATTGAGAGGGTCATCAGGCCAAGGCTGCCTGCGTAGAAACCGAGGATCAGCACCAGGGCGCCGGCGCCCATGCCGGGAATAAGGGCACTGAGCAGCACCAGCGGCAAGCCGTAGCGCAGCGGCAGGGCCAGCTTCACCATCACGGCCAGCAGCAGGGCGGCGCACAGCAGCGGATTGAGCCAGAGTGGCAGGCGCGAGAGGCCGAGCTCATCGAGCAGGCTGGCGCCCCCTTCCCAGAGCGGATGGTGCAGCCGACCCAGCACCAGCAGGGAGAGGGCCAGCCCCAGAGTCATGGCGTGATAGAGCGGGTGGCGGGCCGGATCGGTTTCGGCCCGCAGCCAGCAGAAGGTGATGGCCGCCATCACCAGCGGCAGCGCCAGCAGTTGCAGGCCGAGGCAGGCGAGCCCCAGGGTGAGCAGCAGGGCGGCGGCCACGCTGTGAAAGAGGCGCACCAGCCAGTGATCGAACAGCACGGCTATCCCCAAAGAGAGCAGGCAGAGGCCGAACCAGAGCAGGGGCTGGTGGAGGTCTATCTGATCGATAAGGCCGTAGAGCAGCCAGGCATCGGCCGCCAGCGCCAGGGCAAGCACAAATTGATCCCAGAGATCCCCGTGCTGGCTGCGGTTGATGGCGTAGGCCGCGGCCAGCAGCAGGGTGCCCATCAGCAGGGCGTGCTCCGGCTCGCGAGTCAGTTGCTCAAAGGTCATGAACAGGAAAAACAGCAGGAAGAGGGCGGCAATCCAGCCCACCAGTCCGAGCAGAAAGCGGCTCGACCAGTGGGGGCTGGTGTCCCGGGGCATCTCCCCCTCGACCAGATTGGCCTGTTGCAGCCGTTGCCAGAGGGTCGGATCACTCATGATGCCTCCTTTGCTGCTGTAGCCAGCGGCTGGCCACGACCGTGCTGAGAGTTCGATGGCGATAAAGGTCAGTCATCGTAGTCTGCCTATGGGTGGTCAGTTCAAACATGATGATGCCTCCTTTGCTGCTGCAGCCAGCGGCTGGCCACGACCGAGAGACCGATGGCGATAAGGCAGAGCAGCAGGAAACCGTCCACATCGGGTTCCATCCACTTGCCAAGGGTGGCCAGGATGATGGCGATGAGGCTCAGACACCCCATGGCGAGGCCGGCGATAAATCTGTGGTGCCAGAGGGCATAGGCGGCGGCAAGCCAGCCGAGCCAGAGCGGCCACACCCAGGGGGAGGCGGCATCGAACAGAGCCAGCAAGGCGAGCAGTGTGATCCCAAGGCCAGCGGCAAGCCCTGCCAGCCAGCTTGGCATCAGCCGCCAGCGGGCCGGTGTCAGTAACAGCAGGCCCCAGAGTGCGGCGTTGAGCAGGGTCAGGCTCCAGCCGAGCGCTTCCTCGTCAAAGGCAAAGAAGAGGTCGAACAGGCCGAGGCGCCAGTAGAGCACCAGGGTCAGCTGCGTCAGCAGCCAGCTCAGGGTCCACAGCAAGGGGCTTTGGCCCAGCGCCGCCAGCGGCAGCAGCATCAAAGTCCAGGTGGCAAACAGTTGCCAGGGATCGGCACCGGTCTGGTAGGTCTGGCCCACCAGTGCCAGCAGGGCACCGATATTGAGCGCCAGGGTCAACAGCAGCGCCTGGCGCGCCGTGTCGCCGAGGGACGTGCGCCACAACACCAGCAAGGTGGCGAGCAGGGGCGCTTCCAGCAGGGCCAGACGTGACAGACGTCCCAGCTCATGCCAGTTGAAGGCGACGAAGAACACCAGTCCGGCGCCGAGGCAGAGGGCGCCGAGCCAGAGCAACAGACGATCGAACAACCACTGCCAGCGCGCGGGAGGAGGGGGCAATTCGGCCAGCGCCAGTGCCGCGTCGAGCCGCTCGGGGGCAAGTCTGCCTTGTCTAACCCATTCGAGCAGCGTCTCTCTTGATACCTTGTGCATGGGGGAACTCCACGGAATTTGCCCCATTATGGCATGAGGGGCGAGGAGGAGGGGAGCCCGTTGGCCCTTTGTCACCGGCGCCATACCGACACAAAAAAGAGCGCCCCGACCAGGGGCGGGGCGCTCGAAGGAGTGGGCAGTCAGCTTGTCAGACGAAGATCAGGGTACTGGCCCCGAGCCCCACAAACAGCAGGGCGCAGGCGATGCGGATCCCCTTGAGTGGCAGCTTGTCGGCCCCCAGCTTGCCAAGCAGCACCACGGGCACGTTGGCCAGCATCATGCCGAGGGTGGTGCCGGTGACTACCTGGAACAGGGAGTCGTACTTGGCTGCCAGCAGTACGGTGGCGATCTGGGTCTTGTCGCCAATTTCGGCGATGAAGAAGAGCACGAAGGTGGCCATGAAGGGGCCGTACTTGTCCAGCGAGCTCTCCTCGTCATCCATCTTGTCCGGTACCAGGATCCAGATCGCCATGGCAACGAAGGCCGCGGCCACCAGATAGGTCATCACCTTGGGATCCAGCCAGCGGCTGATGAAGTCGCCAATCCAGGCGGCGCCCGCATGGTTGAGCAGGGTAGCCGCCAGCATGCCGGCGATGATGGGCCAGGGCTTGCGAAAACGACAGATGAGCAGCAACGCCAGCAGCTGGGTCTTGTCGCCGATTTCGGCGATGGCCACGCTGAGGGTTGAGGTTAACAAGGCTTCCATAAAAGTGAACCGGGGGACGGAATTGTTATAAACCAAAGACAAGCCTGCACCATCCGTCCCCGGTATTGGCACTGGCCCGTCAAAGGTCTTGTCAAATCCAGATGGTGATTGGATCACCCTGACCATGGTGAGTTGGCACCAAGTATGTTGATCAGGGTCGCAGGCCGACGGGATCCGGCGTGCGAGACTACTCCCCCTCGATGGGAGCGGGCATTCTAGGGAAAAAGCCGAAGTGAAGCAAGGTGCGCCGCAGGCGGCTCAGCCCCCCACCAGCTTGACGCTGAAACCGGCCTTCTCCAGCTCGGCCTTGATAAGGTCCCGTTTGTCCCCCTGAATCTCGATCACGCCCTCTTTGATACCCCCGCCCGTGCCGCACTTTTTCTTGAGCTGGGTAGCCAGCGCCTTTTGCTGTTCGGCCGGTACGCCGTGGATGGTGATGACCCCGGCGCCCTTGCGCCCCTTGGTCTCGCGGCGAATGCGCACTGTGCCATCGGTGGGGAAAGGAGAGGTGGATTGGGGGGCACTCTGCTCTTTGATCATGCCGCCATCCGTGCTGTAAACCAGGCGGCTGTTGTTGTCGTGACTCATGGTATTTCTTTATCGATTAGCGAAGCGGAGTTTGATTTTACTCAAATAAAAGTTGAAGACACAGCTTATAATGGCCTAGCTAAAAGAGAATTATTATTGTTTAACTTTCAGGAGTCAGTCATGGTACTCACGCAGTTGTCACCGGGACAGAGTGCTCGCATCAAGAACCTGGACCAGTTGACCCGTCCCCTGCGTCGCAAGCTGATGGTAATGGGATTGTTGCCTCAGACCGAAGTCATCTATCTGCGTTCTGCCCCTCTCGGGGACCCGCTCCAGATCCAGTGCCAGGGGATCTGTCTTTCCATGCAAAAAAGTCTGGCGCAGCAAATCGAGGTCGAACCGGTATGAAACACACCTCACAAAACAATCGTCATGGTCAAAGCACAATCGAGGGTGAACCGGTATGAATTATTCCCTGGTAACGGTTGGCAATCCCAATAGCGGCAAGACCTCCCTGTTCAATGCCCTGACCGGTGCCCGCCAGCAGGTGGGCAACTGGAGCGGGGTCACCGTCGACAAGAAGATGGGCGAGTTTTCTGTCGATGGACACGATTACAAGCTGATGGACCTGCCCGGCATCTATAGCCTGGCCAATCAGGAGGGGAGCTTGGACGAGCAGATCGCCAGCCGCTTCGTCGAGGATCAGCAACCTGATCTGCTGCTCAACGTCATCGATGCCGCCAATCTGGAGCGCTCCCTCTATCTGACGCTGCAACTGCGCGAGCTGGGGCTGCCCATGGTGGTGGTGCTCAACAAGATGGATATCCTGCAAAAGCGGCGAGTGACCATAGATGAAACCCTGCTTGCCAAGTCCCTCGGTTGCCCGGTGGTGGCGCTCTCCGCCCACAACGCCAGGCAGGTTGCCGCCTTCAAGGGCCAGATCCAGCAGTTTATCGGCAAGGCGCAACAGGCGCTGATGCTCGACTATGGCACCGAGCTTGAAAAAGATCTGGCGGAGCTTGAGAGCCTGCTTGCCCCCCATCATCTGACGACCCGTGGCCGCGCCCTGCGCCTGCTCGAAGAAGATGCAGTGATGCAGGAGACCTTGCTGCCCGGCCAGCATGAGGCGGCGGCCAACGTGGTGAGCCGTGCCCAGCAGGGGCAGGACATCGATCTGCAGCTGGCGGATATCCGTTATGGCCACATTCATCTGTGGGCCGCCGAGGCGTGCCAGCAGAAGGGCAAGCTCACCGTGGCCCAGAGCGAGAAGCTCGATCGGGTGCTGCTCAACCGCTGGTTCGGCATCCCCTTCTTCCTGCTGGTGATGTACCTGATGTTCATGTTTGCCATCAATGTGGGCAGCGCCTTCATCGACTTCTTCGACATCATGGGCGGCGCCCTGTTCGTCGATGGCGTGCATTACCTGTTGGGGCTGGTCAATGCCCCCGAGTGGCTCGGTGCCATCCTGGCGGACGGTTTCGGTGTGGGTCTGCAGACCGTCGCCACCTTTATCCCGGTGATCGGTTGTCTCTACCTGTTCCTGGCGGTGCTGGAGAGCTCCGGCTATCTGGCGCGGGCCGCCTTCGTGGTGGACGCCCTGATGCGCCGCCTCGGCCTGCCGGGCAAGGCATTTGTCCCCATGTTGATGGGCTTTGGTTGTACCGTGCCCTCGGTGATGGCGACCCGTACCCTCAACTCCGAGCGCGAGCGGCTGATGACCTCGGCCATGGCCCCCTTCATGTCGTGCGGTGCCCGTCTGCCGGTCTACGCCCTGTTTGCGGTGGCCTTCTTCCCGCACTCCGGTCAGAACCTGGTGTTCGGTCTCTATCTCATCGGCATTCTGGTGGCTGTGCTCACCGGCCTGTTGCTGCGCAGCACCCTGCTACCGGGCAAGAGCGAATCCATGTTGATGGAGATGCCGGACTACGAGTGGCCGCGTCCGGTCAACGTGGGGATCAAGACCTGGCAGAAGCTTAAATCCTTCGTGTTCGGCGCCGGTAAAACCATCGTGCTGGTGGTCGCCGTGCTGAGCGTGCTCAACTCCCTGGGTACCGACGGCAGCTTCGGACACCAGGAGCAGGAAGACTCTGTGCTGAGCAAGGTGAGCCAGGCGGTTACTCCGGTGCTGCACCCCATCGGTGTGCGCGATGACAACTGGCAGGCTACAGTCGGCATCGTCACCGGCATCTTCGCCAAGGAAGCGGTGGTCGGTACGCTCAACAGCCTCTATGCCGGCAGCGGGGAAGGGGATGAAGAGGCGGCCGAGTTCTCCCTCGTGGCCAGCTTCAAGGAGGCCATCAGCGCGGTGGCTGACAATCTCTCTTCCATCGACCCGACAGACCCCATGGGGATCTCGGTAGGGGATCTGGCGGATCAGCAAGCTGCAGCCGAAGAGCAGGAGGTCGACATCTCCACCTACGGCAACATGCAGACCCACTTCGACGGGGCGGCCGGTGCCTTTGCCTACCTGTTGTTCGTGCTGCTCTACATGCCCTGCGCCGCGGCCATGGGGGCTCTGGTGCGGGAAACCGGCCGTCAGTGGGCACTCTTTACCGCCGCCTGGTGCAACTACATGGCCTTTATGTGCGCCACCCTCTTCTATCAGGTGGCAACCTTCGCCGACCATCCCGAGCAGAGCCTGTTCTGGATCGCGAGCTACGGCCTCTCCCTGGTGCTGCTCTGGTGGCTGGGGCGCCGTCACGGTGACATCGTCGCCCGCAAGGTGGTGGTCCTGTGATCCTGCGCGAGCTGGGTGACTATCTCGCCGCGCAGCAGAAGGTGAGCCGGCGGGATCTGGCTCGCCACTTCCACACCTCGGAAGATGCGGTGGAGGCCATGCTCGGTGTCTGGATGCGCAAGGGGCGGGTGATCAAGCGGGAGAACCGGCTCTGCGGCGGCAGCTGCTGCGGCAAGAGTGAAGAGGTGATCTTCGAGTGGTGCGCCCCGGGCCAGATTGGGCTCAAGGTGCGCTAGTCGCCTTTTGCCATCGCTTGGAAATGAAAACGGCAGACCCAGTGGTCTGCCGTTTTTTTATGGCGTGATGCAGCGCTTAAGCGGGCTGACGAGCCTCATCTGGCAGGTGTGTCTCGGCCAGCAGGGCCCGTGCCGGTTGCGCGTTGCCCGGCATCACCCGGTAGGCCTTGTGGTGCTTGACCAGAGAGCCCTTCTTGTTGCCCTGGCTCAGCAAGAGCGCGTGGGTAAAGGCAGCCCGGGCCAGCTGCTGCTCGTCGCCGCGCACATAGAGGGTGAGGGGGCGGGTCAGCTCGCCGTCCTCGATATGCTCGCCATATTCGCTGGCACTGATGATGAGGCTGGGCTGGCCGCCCGATTGCAGGCGCAGCTTGGCGTTGATCTCGCTCTCCGTGATGACGAGCCAGCCAGCGGCGGCGAGCTCGGCCAGCAGTGCGTTGAGTCTGGTCCCGAGCTGGGTCGGGGCGGCCATGGCGCGCTCATACTGGCTGACGATGCGCTCGAGCAGCCCCTTGAGATCGGCGCCAGCCCCCAGGGTGCGGCCCAGCTGAACCCACTCTTTGAGATCCTCCATCACCAGCCGGGAGAAGCGCTTCTCCTTGAGAGATTCCGCCATCCAGGTGCACAGAAAATGGCTCTCCTGGGCGGGTGTGCGCTTGCCCGCCTTCTGGGCGGCAGTGCGCGCCAGTTCGGCCAGGCTCTGGCTGGCCATCTCGAGCAGGGCCAGGTTGTAGGTGGGAAGGGTCATCACGGTTCCTCACAAAGGGAGCCGGACTCACGGCCGGCTAATCAACAGCATAAAGGCGCCAGTGGCGCCTTTGGTATATGAGATGTTTGCCCCTCTCCTCTCACTGGAGAGGAAAAGGGTTGGTCCTTACTTCGGCTGGCGGGGCTTCTTGGCAGCCGCCAGACGCTTGAGGCGCTGGCCCTGCAGCTTGGCTTCGGCCATGGCCTGGGCGGCGGCGTTGTCTTCACGCTGCGGACGCTTGCCGAAACGGCGGCGCTCCTGCAACTGCTTGATCAGATCGTCGCGGCTGCTTACCTCGTAGCCCGGCACCATGATGCGGCGGATCTTCTGACCGATCACCGCTTCTATCTCCAGCAGGGTGCGCTCTTCCTCGCGGCTGACGAAGGAGATGGCCATGCCGCTCTTGCCGGCGCGGCCGGTGCGGCCGATGCGGTGTACATAGTCTTCGGCGAGGAACGGCAGATCATAGTTGACCACGTAGGCCAGATCCGGGATATCCAGCCCGCGCGCGGCCACTTCGGTGGCCACCAGCACCCGCAGCTTGCCCTCACTGAACTCGCGCAGGGCGCGGCGACGGCTGCCCTGAGCCTTGTCGCCGTGCACCACGGCGGACTTGATGCCATCGAGGTTCAGCTCTTCCACCAGCTCGTCGCAGCTCTCACGGGTGCTGGCGAACACCAGTACCTGTTGCCAGTTCTGCTTGCCGATGAGCTCGGAGAGCAGCTCGCGCTTGCGCTTCTGCTCCACCGGGTAGACGGTGTGGCTGACGGTGTCGGCAGTGGAGTTCTGCTTGTTGACGCTGACGATCTGCGGCTTGTCCAACATCAGGTTGGCGAGCTTCTTCACTGCCTCGGAGAAGGTGGCGGAGAACAGCAGGTTCTGGCGGGTCTTGTTGACCGCTTGCAGGATCTTTTGCACATCGGCACTGAAGCCCATGTCGAGGATGCGATCCGCTTCGTCCAGCACCAGGGTCTCGACCCCGGAGAGGCTCAGGTTGCAGGCGGTGAGGTGTTCGAGCAGACGACCCGGGGTCGCCACGATAATGTGAGCGCCCGCTTTCAACCGCTTGGCCTGCACGTCCTGCTTGCCGCCACCAACGATGGTGAGGGTGGTGATCGCCAGATACTTGGCGAAGTCATTGATGTTGCTCGCCACCTGGGCCGCCAGCTCGCGGGTCGGGGTCAGGATCAGTACCCGGGCGTTGGAGGGCTGCACCGGCGCCGGATTGTCCACCAGACGCTGCAGGATGGGCAGGGCGAAGGCGGCGGTCTTGCCGGTGCCGGTTTGGGCGCTGGCCAGCAGGTCGCGGCCACGGCGCACGGCCGGGATGGCTTGGCTCTGCACAGGGGTCATCTCCTGATAACCGCACTCTGAAATGGCGCGCAAAATCTCGGGGGCAAAATCGAACGATTCAAATCTCATAAGGGGTTCCTGTGTTCCAGCGGGACTATGGCTGGCCTGGTTGGCTCGGTATGAGCGAAAAGTCGGTTATGACCACCGACGGCTGTGTCTGACATCACGTCAGAGAGTGGCCGGAAAATGGCGGGCGCGAAGTGTATCAGATAGATGCTACAAATTCTGCCTCAAATAGTTTCAGTTTTTACGGGAAAGGGGCCAATCAGGAGGGCTCATAAAAAGAGAGCCCCGCATCGGCGGGGCTCTGTATTGGCTGACGCAGGGGCTGCGATGGCGGATCAGACGGCCAGATAGTCCATGATCCCTTCGGCGGCCTTGCGCCCTTCGTAGATGGCGGTCACCACCAGGTCGGAACCGCGCACCGCGTCGCCACCGGCGAACACCTTGGGGTTGCTGGTCTGGAAGGGGTATTCGGCCTGCTCGCGCGCCTTGATGCGATCCCGGTTGTCGAGCTCGATGCCGTATTCCGCCATCCAGGGCTGGGGGTTGGGCTGGAAGCCAAAGGCCATCACCACCACATCAGCAGGCAGCACCTGCTCGGAACCGTCAATCACCACCGGATTGCGGCGACCATTGGCATCGGGGGCGCCAAGCTCGGTGCTCACCACCTTGATGCCGACGGTGCGGCCGCTGGTATCCAGCTCGACGCCGATAGGTTGGAGGTTGAACATAAACTCGACCCCTTCCTCGCGTGCATTTTTCACCTCCCGCTTGGAGCCCGGCATGTTCTCCTCGTCCCGGCGATAGGCGCAGATCACCTTGGCGGCCCCCTGACGGATGGCGGTGCGCACACAGTCCATGGCGGTATCGCCGCCGCCCAGCACCACCACCTGCTTGCCGGCAAAGTCGATGTAGTCGCTCTGCGCCTTCTCAAAACCGAGCAGCCGGTTGGCGTTGGAGATGAGGTAGGGCAGGGCGTCGTAGACACCGGGCGCCTCTTCGTTGGCAAAGCCACCCTTCATGTACTTGTAGGTACCGACCCCGAGGAAGACGGCGTCGAATTCACCCAAAAGGTCTGCAAACGTGACGTCACGGCCCACCTCGGTCTCGAGGCGAAACTCCACCCCCATCCCCTGGAAGATCTCGCGACGGCGTTGCATCACCTCTTTTTCCAGCTTGAAGGAGGGGATGCCGAAGGTGAGCAGGCCGCCTATCTCCGGATACTTGTCAAATACCACAGGGGTGACGCCACCCCGCGCCAGCACATCGGCGCAGGCGAGGCCGGCAGGGCCGGCACCGATGACGGCGACCCGCTTGCCGGTCTTGACCACGTTCGAGAGATCGGGCTTCCAGCCCATCTCGAACGCCTTGTCGGTGATGTATTTTTCGATGTTGCCGATGGTGACGGCACCGAAGCGATCGTTGAGGGTGCAGGCACCCTCGCACAATCTGTCTTGCGGGCAGACCCGGCCGCACACCTCCGGCAGGCTGTTGGTCTGGTGAGAGAGCTCCACCGCCTCCAAGATGCGCCCCTCCTTGGCCAGTTTCAGCCAGTTGGGGATGTAGTTGTGCACCGGGCACTTCCATTCGCAATAGGGGTTGCCGCACTCGAGGCAGCGATCCGCCTGCATCTCGACCTGAGGCTTGTTGAAAGACTCGTAGATCTCCACAAACTGGATCTTGCGGATCTTGAGCGGCTTCTTCGGTGGGTCGACCCGCTGGACATCGATAAACTGAAATACGTTCTGGCTCATAGGGTTCCCTCCTTATTGCGCCTGGATTCTGAGTTCTGCACTGGAACGGCTGGTGTGACCCAACAGAGACTTGACGTCGCTGGACTTGGGTTTGATCAGCCTGAACTTGGGCACATAGGAGTCGAAGTTGGCCAGGATCTCCTCGGCACGGTGGCTGCCGGTTTCATTGAGGTGAGCGGTGATGATGCCGCGCAGGTGCTCCTGATGGATGGGCAGATCCGCCACCTCCAGCAGCTCCACCAGCTCGGGGTTGGTGCGCTTGGCAAAGTTGCCGCACTCGTCGAGCACGTAGGCAAAACCGCCGGTCATGCCCGCTGCGAAGTTGACGCCGGTCTGGCCGAGCACGGTGACGATGCCGCCGGTCATATATTCACAACCGTTGTCGCCGATTCCCTCTACTACCGCGAGGGCCCCGGAGTTGCGCACCGCGAAGCGCTCGCCAGCGGTGCCGGCAGCATAGAGTTTGCCGCCGGTGGCGCCGTAGAGGCAGGTGTTGCCGATGATGGCCGCCTCGTGGGACTTGAACGCCACGCCGACGTGGGGTTTGATCACCAGCTTGCCGCCGGTCATCCCCTTGCCCACGTAGTCGTTGGCATCCCCGGTGAGGATCATCTCAAGGCCCCCCGCGTTCCAGACGCCGAAGCTCTGGCCGGCGGTGCCGTTGAAGTGCACTCTGACCGGATCGGCCGCCATCCCCTGATTGCCGTGACGCTTGACGATCTCGCCAGACAAACGGGCTCCCACCGAGCGGTCGGTGTTGCGGATGTCGTAGCGGAACTCACCGCCGGATTTGGTCTCTACCGCACCCAGCAGATCGTCCACCATGGTGAGGTTGAGCGGCCCCTTGTCGAAGGTGGGGTTGTGCTGCTGGCTGAACAGGCTGGATCCTGCCGGCGCCACCGGGCGGGCCAGGATGCCGGAGAGATCCAGTTTGGCCTGGCGGGCGGTGAGGCCGGGCAGAGCCTCCAGCAGATCGGTACGGCCAATCAGATCAGTCAGTTGGGTGACACCCAGCTGGGCCATCAGCTCGCGGGTCTCCTCGGCGATGAACTTGAAGTAGTTCATCACCATCTCCGGCAGGCCGGTGAAGTGCTCGCGGCGCAGCTTCTCATCCTGAGTGGCGACGCCGGTGGCGCAGTTGTTTAGGTGACAGATCCGCAGATATTTGCAGCCGAGTGCCACCATGGGGCCGGTACCGAAGCCAAAGCTCTCGGCGCCGAGGATGGCCGCCTTGATGATGTCGAGGCCCGTCTTGAGACCGCCATCCACCTGGAGGCGCACCTTGTGACGCAATCCGTTGGCCACCAGCGCCTGCTGGGTTTCGGCCAGCCCCAGCTCCCAGGGGGAGCCGGCGTATTTCACCGAGGTGAGCGGGCTTGCGCCTGTGCCGCCGTCATAGCCGGAGACGGTGATGAAGTCCGCATAGGCCTTGGCCACGCCGCAGGCGATGGTGCCGACGCCGGGCTCGGAGACCAGCTTGACCGACACCAGGCAGCTAGGGTTGATCTGCTTGATATCGAAGATGAGCTGGGCCAGATCCTCGATGGAGTAGATGTCGTGGTGTGGCGGCGGCGAGATCAGGGTCACGCCGGGCACGGAATAGCGCAGCTGGGCAATCTGGGCGGTGACCTTGTCACCGGGCAGCTGGCCGCCCTCGCCGGGCTTGGCGCCCTGGGCAACTTTTATCTGCACCACGTCGGCGTTCATCAGGTAGTGGGGGGTCACGCCAAAGCGCCCCGAGGCCACCTGCTTGATGCGCGAGTTCTTCTCGGTGCCAAAGCGCTTAGGGTCTTCGCCACCTTCACCTGAGTTGCTCTGGCCGCCGAGGCGGTTCATGGCGATGGCCAGCGCCTCGTGGGCCTCCGGCCCCAGGGCGCCGATGGACATGGCGGCGGAGTCGAAGCGAGGGAACAGCTTGGCAGCCGGCTCCACCTGCTCCAGCGCCACCGGGTTGTCAACCTTCTTCAAGGTGAGCAGATCACGCAGGGTCGCGACCGGGCGCTCGTTCACCAGACGGGCGTACTCCTTGTAATCGGCGTAGTTGCCGGAGCGCACCGCCGTTTGCAGGGTCTGCACCACGTCCGGGTTGTAGGTGTGGTACTCGCCGCCATGGACGAATTTCAAGAGGCCGCCGTGACCGAGCGGTTTGCGCGCCAGCCAGGCCTGACGGGCCAGCTTGAGCTGATCTTCCTGAATATCGGTAAAGTCGGCCCCCTGGATGCGGCTGGAGACGCCACGGAAGCAGGTATCCACCACGGATTTGGCCAGGCCCACCGCCTCGAACAGCTGGGAGCAGCGGTAGCTCGCCACCGTACTGATCCCCATCTTGGACATCACCTTGTAGAGGCCCTTGTTGATGCCGTTGCGGTAGTTGAGCATGGCCTGGCGCAGAGGCATGGTGAGCACCCCTTCCTCGACCTGCTTGGCCAGGGTCTCGTAGGCCAGATAGGGGTAGATAGCGGTGGCGCCAAAGCCCAGCAGCACGGCGAAGTGGTGCGGGTCGCGCACGCTCGCGGTCTCCACCAGGATGTTGGCGTCACAGCGCAGATTGTTGTCGACCAGGGTGCGCTGCACCGCCCCCACCGCCATGGCGGCCGGGATGGGCAGGGTATCGACGCTGATGGCGCGATCCGAGAGCACCAGCAGCACTGTGCCCGCTTCGGCAGCAGCCTTGGCCTCTTCGCAGATGCGCAGGATGGCCGCCTCCAGCCCCTCTTCGGGCTTGAAGTTGAGGCTGATCACCTGATGGCGATAGTACTCCCCTTCCAGCGCCAGCAGCTGGTGAAAGTCGGAGTAGAGCAGGATCGGCGACTGGAACAGCACCCGGTGGGCGTGGCCGAAGGTCTCGTTGAAGACGTTCTGCTCGCGCCCGATACAGGTGGCCAGCGACATGACGTGGTTTTCCCGCAGCGGATCGATGGGCGGGTTGGTCACCTGGGCGAACATCTGGCGGAAGTAGTCGTACAGGGTGCGCTGGGTGCCGGAGAGCACCGCCATGGGGGTGTCGTCCCCCATGGAACCCACCGCTTCCTGGCCGTTTTCGCCGAGCACGCGGATGATCTGGTCGAGCTCCTCGAAGGAGTAACCGAACAGCTTTTGATAGGTCTTGAGCTGATCGTCGGAGAATTCGCGGCTGCCGGTCTGGCTGTCATCCATCTGTTCGAACGGCACCAGGCGGCGGCAGTGCTTGTCCATCCACTGCTTGTAGGTGTGGCGGCTCTTGAGATCGTCGTCGATCTCGAAGCTGGTCCACACCTTGCCGTTGCTGGTGTCCACCACGAACAGCTCGCCCGGGCCGACGCGGCCCTTCTCCAGCACCTCGTCCGGGGTGTAGTCCCAAGTGCCCACTTCGGAGGCAAGGGTGATGAACTTGTCCTTGGTGATGACGTAGCGGGCCGGGCGCAGGCCGTTGCGATCGAGCGCACAGGTGGCGTAGCGGCCGTCGGTCATGACGATGCCGGCGGGGCCATCCCAGGGCTCCATGTGCATGGAGTTGAAGTCGTAGAAGGCGCGCAGATCGTCATCCATGTTGGGGTGCTTTTGCCACGCAGGCGGGATCAGCAGGCGCATGGCACGGAACAGATCCATGCCACCGGCGAGGAAGAGATCCAGCATGTTGTCGAGGCTGGATGAGTCGGAGCCGGTGGTGTTGACGAAGGGGGCGGCCTCCTGCAGATCCGGAATGAGCGGGGTGGCGAACTTGTAGCTACGCGCCTTGGCCCACTGACGGTTGCCGGCGATGGTGTTGATTTCGCCGTTGTGGGCGAGATAACGGAATGGCTGGGCCAGCGGCCAGCGCGGGCTGGTGTTGGTGGAGAAGCGCTGGTGGAAGACGCAGATGGCCGCCTGCATGCGGATGTCGGCGAGATCCAGATAGAAGCGCGGCAGGTCCACCGGCATGCACAGCCCTTTGTAGACGGTGACCAGGTTGGAGAGGCTGACCACGTAGAAGTAGTCGTCGCTGATGCGCTTTTCGATGCGGCGGCGCACGATATAGAGGCGGCGCTCAAGATCCTTGTCGACCCAGCCGGGTGGGGCGTTGACAAAGACCTGTTCAATACTGGGCAGGGAAGCCTTGGCGATGGTGCCGAGCACATTGGTGTCGACGGGCACCTTGCGCCAGCCGACCAGGCTCAGGGTCTCTTTTTCCAGCTCTTCGTCGATGATGTCGCGCGTCTGCTGGGCCAATACGGGGTCCGGGTTGAGAAACAGCATGCCGACTGCATAATTGCGGCCCAGGTGCCATCCCTTCTCTTCGGCGACAGCTCTAAAGAAGCTGTCCGGTTTTTGCAGCAACAGACCGCAGCCATCGCCGGTCTTACCGTCGGCTGATATGCCGCCGCGGTGCTGCATGCGAGCCAATGCTGACATCGCGAGACGGACAAGCTTGTGGCTGGCTTCACCTTCCATGTGGGCCAACAGGCCGAAGCCACAGTTATCCCTCTCCAGCTTTGGATCATATAGTGACATTGCATTTCTCCCTTGCTCGGCCTTGCATCGCACTGTCATAAACAGACTGCATAAATTGCGATTGGCTCTTGTGGTTCCGTCCGCCTGAGGTGGCGAATCTCCAAACTAATGGGATTTTTCGGCAAGGTCAATTGGACAACCGGGCTGTTTGCAATGTTACATACGCATAACAAAATATGGGTTTGCAGAGTGATATTGTGACTTTATGTTGGTTTGTTTTGTTATTTTTTAATTTTGTAGATGGATAATCCAGATTGTCAGACTTTGATGGTGAACTCCCTCTGTGACGCAAGGTGTAGTAATTTTACCAATCTCGGGCCGGGAGAGGTGCAGACGATCACATTTCGCGCACCTCTCCCTTGCATTTATGAACTATTGCTACTCTTAAAAATTTTTATTGTTCAACAATAGTTTATCGCTGGTTTTGTTGGCCGGATAAAAGCGTCACAGCAGGCCACAGAGGTTTCAAAAGCGTCGGTAAGCGGGTTGTTTCATATATTTATCCGACAAAGAGTGAATATTTATATGTTTTCTTGCTCTTACCTTCCCTTGATCCAGCACAGCGCCGGTTTTGCGCAAACTCGTACAATGGCGCTCCTTTAGCGGAGGAGCCATGCAGTTACACGAACTCGTCAATACATTCGGTCAGGATCTCAAACAGCGCCACGGTCAGAAGATCCACAAGCTCTCCATCCACGGTGCTTTTACCTGTCCCAACCGGGACGGCACTCTGGGGCGTGGCGGTTGCACATTTTGCAATGTCTCCTCGTTTGCCGACGAGTCGGCTCAGCAGCTCTCCGTCGTGCAGCAGCTGCTGGCCCGCCGGGATGAAGTGACCCGAGCCAAGCGCTATCTCGCTTATTTTCAGGCCTATACCAGCACCTACGCTGAGGTGGAGTACCTGCAGCGGATGTATGAAGAGGCCTTGTCGGTCAGCGACATGGTTGGATTGTGCGTCGGTACCCGGCCCGACTGCGTGCCGGATGCAGTGCTGGATCTGCTGGCAGGCTATCAGGCCCGTGGTTACGAGGTGTGGCTGGAGTTGGGACTGCAGAGCGCCAACGACAAGACCTTGCAGCGCATCAATCGGGGGCACGGCTATGCTGCCTATGTCGATGCGGTTACACGGGCCCATCAGCGGGGGATCAAGGTGTGTGCCCACCTTATCGTCGGCTTGCCCGGCGAGGTGCCGATGGACAGTCTGGATACCCTGCATCGCATCGTGGAGACGGGGGTGGAGGGGATCAAGCTGCATCCGCTCCACGTGGTGCAGGGCAGTACCCTTGGCAAGGCATGGCAGGCCGGAAGGCTGGAGGTGCTGACTCTGGAGCAATATGTGGAGGCGGCGGTCGCCATGATCCAGCACACGCCCCCCGAGGTGGTTTATCACCGCATCTCGGCTTCGGCCCGCCGGCCGACCCTGCTGGCGCCGGCCTGGTGCGAGAACCGCTGGACGGCCATGGCGGACATCGCCAAGGCATTGGAGAAGAGTGGCCCGCAAGGGCAGGCGCTGGGACGTCCCTTTACACTTTGCGTCCCATAATTGAGTTCGAAATTAATATTTCTTAGTAAAACAGACGGTTATATAAAAAAGTTTGTATTTTTTAACTATAGTTTTGTCATCGTCAGGCTATTATAGTGATGCGCCGTGAGAACAAACGCTATCAAACAAGTCCGGTTTCATCCCGTCATGATGTGTAGCCAGTCATAGATATCCATCCCCTCTGTCTGCTGTGATGCACCATGAAGGGGGAGGGCTGAGCCGCACCTTATTTAGGAGTGCGGTCATCGGAGGAGGGCCATTGATGTCAGCCTTGGTCTGCTGAGCCGACATCCTGATGGTATCGTGGTGTTCTCTTTGAGTCGCTATGCCGGGGAATACGAACAGATACGTTTCGTACCGACCTCATTTATGCCGTGACAGGATGCTATGCAAGCAGAAACTAGTCGTATCGATGAACTGTTGGAATGTCTGGTCTTTCTGACCCGCTTCTATGGTGTGCCCAATAGTCAGGATGCCCTGACGAACGGACTTCCACTGGTATCCGGTCGTCTGACCACCGCCCTGTTTAGCCGTGCGGCCGAACGGGGTGGCCTCTCTGCTCGCGAGGTCATCCAACCCCTCGAAGAGATCCCCCCCCTGCTGTTGCCCTGCGTGTTGCAGATGCAAAATGGCAGTGCCTGTATCTTGCTGGAGTGGAATGACGACAGAAGTCAGGGGCGCGTCATCTTCCCGCAGGCAGGGGATGCGGCACAGTGGGTATCGACGCCCCAGCTGGGGGATGAATATCTTGGCCGCCTTTTCTATGTGAAAAAGCAGTTCAAGTTTGATGACCGCTCTCCCAAGGTGCTGGAAACCCGCAACGGGCACTGGTTCTGGAGTACCTTGTTCGAATCGCGCGGCATCTATCGCGATGTGCTGGTCGCTTCCATCCTCATCAACCTGTTTGCGGTGGCCAGTCCGCTGTTCACCATGAACGTCTATGACAAGATAGTGCCCAACCTGGCGTTTGATTCGCTCTGGGTGCTGGCTGTCGGGGCCATGGTGGTCTTTACCTTTGACTTTGTGATGCGCCAGCTGCGCAGCTACTTCATCGATATTGCGGGCAAAAAATCAGATGTGCTGCTGTCAGCAAAGATTTTCGCCAAGGTGATGGGGATGCGGATGGAGTCCCGCCCAGCCTCTACCGGGGCATTTGCCAAACATCTGCAGGAGTTCGAGTCGGTGCGGGATTTCTTTACCTCCGCCACGGTATCGACCCTTATCGATCTCCCCTTTGCGATATTCTTCCTCTTCATCATCTGGGTGTTTGCCGGCGTCATGGTGGTGGTCCCCATCGTCGCCATCCTGATCCTGATCGCATACAGCTTCTATATCCAGGGGCCTCTCAAGCAATCCATTGAAGAGGGGTCGCGCCTCGCTTCCCAGAAAAACGCCAATCTGATCGAGAGCATCTCCGGGCTGGAAACCGTCAAGATCTTCGGCGCCGAGAGCATGTTCCAGCATCGTTGGGAGCAGGCAGTGTCCCACATCTCTACCTGGGGCGTGCAGACCCGACGCATCACCAACGCCATGTCGTCCCTTGCCAGCTATATCCAGCAGATGGTGACCGTGGGGCTGGTGATCGTTGGCGTATATCAAATTTCCGAGGGGCTGGTCACCATGGGGGGCATGATTGCCGCCGTGATGCTCTCCAGTCGCGCCATCGCCCCCATGGTGCAGCTCTCCGTGCTCTCTACCCGCTATAACCAGGCAAAATCTGCGCTGGAGATACTCGAAAAGATCATGCAAACCCCCGGTGAGCAGGATGAGGGCAAACAGTATATTCACCATCCTGTCATCTCGGGGCGGATCGAGTTTGACAATGTTTCCTTCAAATATCCCGGGATGGAAACCAGCACCCTGCACAATATCAATTTACGCATTCAGCCTGGTGAGAAGGTCGCCATTATCGGCCGGATCGGGGCAGGCAAGACCACGCTGGAGAAGCTGTTGATGGGGCTCTATCGGCCCACTGATGGCTCGGTTCGTCTCGACGGATTCGAGCTGGATCAACTGCCTCCTTCGGTTATTCGCCGCAATATCGGTTGCGTGCCCCAGGACGTGGTTCTCTTTTTTGGCTCGGTACGGGACAACATCATGCTGGGCAACCCGCTGGTGGACGACGTGCGGGTATTGCGAGCCGCCAAGCGGGCAGGGGTGACCAACTTCACCAATCGGGATCCCAACGGGCTGGATCGCCAGATTGGGGAGGGGGGACGCCAGTTGTCAGGGGGTCAGCGTCAGGCGATCTTGCTGGCTCGTGCGCTGCTCAATGATCCTCCCATTCTGGTGATGGATGAACCTACTTCCAACATGGACAACCAGTCCGAGATGCAGGTCAAACAGGAACTGGCCAGACTGGGGCCGGAAACGACTCTCATCCTGATCACCCACAAGACCTCCATGCTGGATGTGGCCAGTCGGGTGATTGTGATCGAACAGGGGCAGATTGTTGCCGATGGTCCCAAGGAGGTCATCTTGCAGCGGCTTAAAGAAGGCAAGGTCCGTGTGCAGGAGGTCTCCCATGGTTAAGGGATTGATGGACAGGGTGAAAGGCACCAGAAAATCCCCCTCTGGCGAGGTGTTGCCATCCCCCGAACACCTGGAGTTTGTTGACGACGGCGCTGCGGCGGTACTGCTTACAACCCCTACCCGGGCGAGGATCTTGCTGTGGTGTTGTTTCCTGTTCTTCATGAGCGCTATCGTCTGGGCGTCGTGGGCCGAACTGGATGAAGTGACGGTTGGGCAGGGCAAGGTCATCCCTTCCCGTCAATTGCAGGTGATCCAGAACCTGGAAGGGGGGATCGTCAAGGAGATCTTCGTCAAGGAAGGGGACATCGTTGAGAAGGGGCAGCCTCTGCTGCGTATCGACGACACCCGTTTTCGTTCCGATTTTCGGGAGCGGGAAAAAGAGCTGGTCACCCTGAAAGGGGATGTGGCGAGACTGCGTGCCGAGATGGCCAGCGTCGAGGTGAAAAACGATCCCGCACTGGGGTGGCGTGATCAGGTGACGGTGACAGAGGTGCCGATCCAGTTTCCCGAGGGTTATGAGAAGGTCTTCGTCGAATATGCGAACCGAGAGCGATCCGTGCAAAAGGCGCGTCTCAACAACCTGAAAAATCAGCTCTACATTCTTGGTCAACAAATCGAGCAGAAAGAGCAGGAGCTGATCGAGCTCAATGCCAAGATCCGCACCGTGAACCGTAGTGTGGATCTGGCCAGGCAGGAGCTGAACATCAGTCGCCCTCTGGCAAAAGAGGGGATAGTACCGCAGGTGGAACTCATCAAATTGGAGCGGCAAGTGAATGATATGCAAGGGGAGCTGGAGAGTAACCGACTGCTGATCCCCAAGCTTAATTCGGTGCTGCGTGAGACCATTTTCAAACGCAATGATATCGCGCTCAAATTCAGGGCCGACTCGCAAACCGAGCTTAACGAGAAACAGGGCCAGTTGGGTCAGTTGTCAGAGGGGCAGGTCGGCCTGCGCGACAGGGTGGACAGAACCAGCGTGATTGCCCCTCTTAAAGGCACTATTAAAAAGCTCAAGATCAATACACTGGGTGGTGTGGTCCAGCCAGGGATGGATCTGATGGAAATCGTCCCCTTGGAAGATACCCTGCTGGTCGAGGCCAAGATTTCCCCGAAAGACATTGCATTTCTACGTCCGGGGCTGGATGCCGTGGTCAAGATCACCGCGTATGATTTCACCATCTACGGGGGATTGCATGGTAAGGTTGAACAAATAAGTGCGGACTCAATCCAGGATGAGGAGGGGAATTCCTTCTACCTGGTTCGCGTGCGAACTGAAAAAAGTTACTTGGGCGATGAGCTAAACGCACTTCCCATCATCCCCGGTATGTTAGCCAGTGCGGATATCATTACTGGCAAGAAAAGTGTTCTAGACTATCTACTTAAGCCTATATTGCGGGCCAAACAGTCTGCACTTCGAGAACGATAAGCCAACAATCAGAAAACAAAACATGACTGGAGATAACATGAAAAAAACGATTGTTGCCATGCTGGTTAGTGGCGCCACTCTGCTGCCTGCGTTGGGACAAGCCCAAACGCTGGAGGAGTCGGTAGGACTGGCACTTTCCACTCACCCCAAGATTAAAGAAGCGTTTGATCTTTATCAGGCGCGTCTCTATCAACACGATGGTGCCAAGGGAGGCTATTATCCGACAATCGATTTGCGTGGTGGCGTAGGCTATGAAAAAACGGATAGCCCCTCGACCAGGCTCAATCCGAATAGCGATGACTCCATGACGCGTAAAGAAGCAGGGATCAGCTTGCGTCAGATGCTGTTTGACGGGTTTGATGTCAGCAACAACGTCTCCAGAACCGAGGCAGAAGCCAATGCCCAACGTCTGGCAATGATCTCCGAAGCCGAGAATACCGCCCTGCGGGTAGCTGAGGTATACCTCAACATGCTGCGCCAGCAGGAGATCCTGGAGCTCTCCAGACAAAACCTCGAGACTCACGAACAGATCCGCAGCGATATCCAGAAACGGACGGACTCGGGCTTGGGCTCAACCGCTGACCAGACCCAGATCGATGGCCGTGTTGCTCGTGCATACGCCAATCAGGCCGCTGCCGAGAATAACTACCGTGATGCGGAAAGTGAATTCATCCGCGTCGTCAACGAGGTGCCAAAAGATTTGGTGCAGCCAGTGCCCAATGCTGAATTGCTGCCAGCCAGTCTGGACAATGCCCTTAAGGTTGCGACCGAAGTGCATCCAACCCTGCTCTCTTCCCTGCAGGATATCGAAGCGGCCAAATACCAGCATGAAGGTGCCAAATCCGGCTTCTATCCCAATGTCACCTTTGAGGTTGATCAAAACTGGAACGAAGACATCGACGGGGTGAAAGGTCGCAACGATGATCTTACTGCCATGGTTCGGATGCGTTACAACCTGTTCCGTGGTGGCTCTGATGTCGCTGAAAGCAATGCGACCTCGGCACTCTATTCCCAGGCGAAAGATATTCACCTGAATGCTTTTCGCCAGGTAGAAGAGGGCACCCGTCTGGCATGGAACGCCAAGGATTCATTGACCAAGCAGAAGACCTTTTTGAAAGAGCATGTGGACGCGAGCTACGACACCGTTCAGGCATACAAAAAGCAATTTGGTCTGGGTCAACGTACCTTGCTGGATGTGCTGAACACCGAGAACGAACTGTTTGAAGCTCGCCGCAGCTATATCACGGCAGAATATGATGCATTGCTGGCAGATTATCGCATCCTGAATGCGACTGGCAGCCTGCTTAATGCATTCAATTTCAAACAGCCGACTGAATGGCAAGCCAAGCAACAATAAGCTAGCGCTCTTTTCTCTGCGCAGAAAAATAGCGTCGGCGGGGTGGCTGTATCTATGCGGCTACCCTGCCCAAACCAAAACTGGCCGTGTTGTTCAGGAGTTCTCCACCCACGATGCAGCAGATGAACGATGAGACCTTCAGGTGTCTATCTGGCGATCACACTGGAGCCCTGCCCCTTGTCAGCCGAAATGTGAGTCGTGCTCTGCGCTATGTCTTGTGGCTATGGCTTCTTCCCATTTCCCTTCTGTTATCTGCCAGCCAACCGTTGAGCCAGGAAGACATCCAACTGGTCAAACGGGCTGAGCAAACCTATGGGGGACGGGCCGGGAAAAGGGTGACGACTTGGCGTACTCTGGTCGAGCAGAACCGCACTGCCGGATTATCCGAGCGGCAGAAGCTGGAAAAGGTGAATCAGTTTTTTAACCAGATGCGTTTTATCGACGATAGCAAGTTGTGGCGCAAAAAGGATTACTGGGCAACACCACTGGAGTTTCTGGGGGCATCAGGAGGCGATTGCGAAGATTTCAGCATCGCAAAATATTCGACCTTGCTTGAATTGGGTATTCCAGATGAGAAAATGCGGATGGTGTATGTCAAGGCACTCGATTATAACCAGTTCCATATGGTCGTTGCTTATTATGAAACCCCTGCATCAGTACCGGTCATATTGGACAACCTGATTGGTTCCATTCGTCCGGCAACGCAACGACGGGATCTGGTCCCTATTTACAGTTTTAACGGTAGTCACTTGTGGTTGATGAAAGCGCGTGGTCAGGGTGAATTGGCCGGGCAATCATCTCGCTTGGGATTATGGAATGATCTACGCAATCGCATGACATCGGGGCGATTGGCTCGGCCTGTGATGAATTTGGATGACTAACCTATGACGCTCTATCGACAGTTATTGGCAACCATGCTGCTGTTGTTTGGATTGCTATTCGCGGCTACCTACTGGGTACAGTTCAATTCAACGCGTTCATATCTTGCACAGCAGCAGGAAACTACGGTGATCAACACCGCGACTTCATTGGGACTGGCATTGACCCCTTATCTGGAAAACGGGGACAAGGTGGGCGCTGAGTCAGTGATCCGGGCCATTTTTGATGGTGGTTATTATCGCCAGGTTCGCTTGGATTTGCTTGCGTCCAAAGATGTGATTGAAGAGGAGAACACCAGCCGGATCCAGGGGGTTCCTGACTGGTTTATCGAATTGGGGCTGTTTCCGGAAGTATCCAATGAGTCTATTCTGACGTCTGGCTGGCTGCAACTGGGCAAACTCAAGGTGGTAGGCCACCCAGGACAGGCTTATCACGAGCTTTGGGTCGGGATGAGCGAGCTGGCGACCTGGTTTGTGGTTGGCTTCTTGATCACGACCATCCTGCTGATGCGAGCCCTCAATTTCCTGCTGAAGCCGCTTAAGCAGATTTGTGAGCAGGCAGTTGAAATTGAGCTGCACCATTTTGGTCATGCCATCCCCGAGCCAAAAACCTATGAATTGAAACAGGTGGTGCAAGCGATCAATATTTTGTCCGGCAAGCTGGCTGTGCAATTTAAAGAGCAAGCCGATGAAGCTGAGAAATTGCGTGAGCGTGTTTATGTCGATGCCGTTTCGGGTCTGGGTAATCGGGCCTATTTTGTCGGGCAGGTAAATGCCTGGATTGCCGAAGCGGGGCAGGGTGGTGTGATGCTGGTTGCAGTCGACATTCTTGAAGATATTTATCGGGAAGAGGGTTTTGCCGCCCGAGACAATATGGTCAAGTCGATTGCCCAGGTGCTGCAGGAGCAACTGCAAGGGTGGAGTGGGGCTGCAGTGGCCCGCATTTCTGCGACAGAATACGCCTTGCTTTGTCCAACCAACGATCTTGCTCAACTTAAAGAGCTGGCCCAGCTGATTAATACCCGTATTGCGGATCTGGTCGTCAATCCCATGGATGAAGGCAAGCCTCTCTCCGTGATTGGTATTGCTGGCCGGGATGGTAATGATGATCTCTCCGCCTTGCTGACCAAAGCTGACAATGCTTTGGGCAAGGCACGCAATGAGCGGCGCGGAGCAGTCGTGATGGAAGGAGGAAACAGTCAGGGCATGATGGGACGCTTGGCATGGCGAGATCTGGTGCAAGATGCCATTGCCAATCAACTTTGGCGTTTCAAGGCACAACCCGCTTGTCGTTTTGATGATGGTGCTCGTTTGCATGCCGAGTTGTTTGCTTCCATTTCCCGCGATGGCAATGACTATTTCGCCGGACAGTTCATGCCGGCCATTGAACAGTTCCAGATGGGGAGTGAGTTTGACAAGGCCATTCTTGATGCCAGCACGGCATTGTTGCAGCGTGAACCCGAGCTGACGTTGGCCATCAATATCACCGCAGGCGCTCTGTGTTCAGAGGTATTTTTAGGGTGGTTGCCTACCTTCCTGGCAAGCCATGATGATTTTCAGGAGCGTCTGCTATTTGAAATTCCGGAAGCGGCGATCGTGAAACACAAAGAACAAGTCACCGCTTTTGTGAATGTCTTGCGTGAACATGGCTTCGGGTGGGGGGTGGATCACTATGGTCGCCACTTCCAGTCTCTGGGCTATCTTGAAGAGCTGGCACCAGCTTATGTCAAGGTGGATCACGGTTATACCAGTCAAGTGATGGAGCCCGGGGCGGATACATCCTTCCTGGCGGCTGTATGCCGTGCCGCTCATAACGCCGGGGTGCTCACCATTGCGACTCGGGTCGAAGATCAGGAGCAGGTTGAGGTGTTGTCCCAATTGCATATCGATGGATATCAGGGATTCGTCCACCCAGCCTTTCCCTTGTCCTGAAAAATGACAAATGAGTCAATTGAAAGGCCCCATTGGGGCCTTTTTTATTGAAATGGATGAAGGAACAAGCCTGTTTATAGCAGCATTCGGAAGTCGGTGTCTCGTATGGGTATTGATTAATTATTTGAAATATATAGAGAAAAATAATTCGTTCGATTTAATGCAATCGCCTTCAGCTTGACGCGCTGTCCATATAAATTTTTGCAACGGTAAGGGGTACAGATAGCTTCTATTGTTGTATGCATCAGGATCTATCACCTTGGAGCAATGGATATGCGTACCCAAATCATCGACAAGACCGTTGTGGTCTCGGCCATTGAAGGCAAAGTGGAAATTGTATTGGCGGATGGCAGTAGTCGGCTGCTACAAAAAGGTGAAATTCTGCAACCTGGGGCCAAGCTTAACATTGCTGACGACGCCAAATTGGTTTTGATGCCCTACGATGACACCCCCTCTCCAGCATCGCCCGATGCAACAGCTCCCGATGTTCCAGCATCAGGGCCGCAACAAACAGCCGCAGCTGGCACGGGATTACCTTCAGATATCGCGGCTTTGCAACAATCAATCTTGCAAGGGGTAGACCCGACGCAAAACTTTGAGGCGTCAGCTGCCGGTGGAGCACCTGCTGCGGGTGGTGGCGGGATCGGTGGTGTTGCGGGAACCAGTGGTAATGGTGGTTTTGTCACTATCGATCGGATTGGAGATGCCACGATTGCTGCAGCCGGCTTCGACACAACCTATCAGGCTGAACCCGTTGTCGACACCCAACAATTCGTAGAACCATTGCTGGTCAATGAACTGGCCGATGAAGGAGAGCAACTGACCGTTCCCGAAGATGGCGTGTTGAATGGAAATTTACTGACTAATACAACCAATCCAGATGGTCCGAATGCTGCAACAGTAGTCAATTTCAGCTGGGGGGACAACCTCAGTGTCACGGCAGGCACCAGCATCACGATTGATGGTATCGGCACCCTGGTGGTCAATGCGGACGGTAGTTTTACCTTTACCCCCGCGCCCAATTATGACGGTGCGGTTCCTCCAGTGATTTACAGCGTGACTGATGGTACAGATACGGTTCAGTCAACCCTCGTCATTTCAATTACACCTGTTGATGAACCCGTTGAACTGGGTGGTTTGGCGCTGGCAGGAGGAGAACTCACCCTTAATGAGGCAGCGTTGGCTGGCGGGAGTGCGCCTAATCCCTCAGTGCTGACACAAAGTAATGTCTTTACCTTCAATGCCCCAGACGGGGTGCAAAGCTTGACATTGGGTGGTGTCGCGCTGATTGCAAATGGACTGCCGGCCACAACCTTCCCTCTGACGATTGTTAGTCCGCTAGGCAATCAACTGGTCGTGACGGGAATTAATTTCAACTCGGTCACTGGGGCTGGTAGCGTGAGCTACAGCTACACCCTGCTCGACAATGAAAATCATGCCCAGCCAGCCAATGACACCTCGCTTGCCGAGAGTTTTAACGTTGTACTGACTGATACCGATGGTGATACCACCAATGGCTCCCTTGATGTCACGATCTTGGATGATGTTCCGACCCAGACCGTGACGGCCAACGCAGGCGGCACGGCGGCAGTGACGGCCTCGCTGGACGAAACCACCGGTGCCACGGACCACTATGCGGCGGGCGAGAGTTCCGACAGCTACGTCAACGACGATGTGAGCGGCGCGCTGGCGCGTGCGACCACGACGGTGAGCGGCGGCCTGCTGAGCCTGTTTACCACCAGCGGCAGCTACGGCTCGGACGGTGCGGGCTCGCTCAGCACGGCGGTGAGCTTCACCGGTGTTCCGGTTAATGGATTGGCCACCAACCTGGTGGCCACCAATGGCGGGGCGATCACCCTGTTCGCCACGGGTGCCGGCGTGCTGGAGGGCAAGGACACCACCAACCAAACAGTCTTCAAGATCGAGATCGTCGATGTTGGTGGCTCGCTGCAACTGCAGACCACGCTGTACGAGGCGCTGGACAACGGCACCGACGGTCTGTACGACGAAGCGGTGCAACTGCTGCTGGCGCCGGGCAGCACGCTGTTGCTGCAAGCTCAGGTTACCCGTGTCGACGGCGATGGTGACCAGATCGTGGCCTCCGATACGGTGGTGCTGGCCAACAACACGACCTCGGCGTTCAGCTTCGACGATGACGGTCCGACCCAGACCGTGACGGCCAACGCAGGCGGCACGGCGGCAGTGACGGTCTCGCTGGACGAAACCACCGGTGCCACGGACCACTATGCGGCGGGCGAGAGTTCCGACAGCTACGTCAACGACGATGTGAGCGGCGCGCTGGCGCGTGCGACCACGACGGTGAGCGGCGGCCTGCTGAGCCTGTTTACCACCAGCGGCAGCTACGGCTCGGACGGTGCGGGCTCGCTCAGCACGGCGGTGAGCTTCACCGGTGTTCCGGTTAATGGATTGGCCACCAACCTGGTGGCCACCAATGGCGGGGCGATCACCCTGTTCGCCACGGGTGCCGGCGTGCTGGAGGGCAAGGACACCACCAACCAAACAGTCTTCAAGATCGAGATCGTCGATGTTGGTGGCTCGCTGCAACTGCAGACCACGCTGTACGAGGCGCTGGACAACGGCACCGACGGTCTGTACGACGAAGCGGTGCAACTGCTGCTGGCGCCGGGCAGCACGCTGTTGCTGCAAGCTCAGGTTACCCGTGTCGACGGCGATGGTGACCAGATCGTGGCCTCCGATACGGTGGTGCTGGCCAACAACACGACCTCGGCGTTCAGCTTCGACGATGACGGTCCGACCCAGACCGTGACGGCCAACGCAGGCGGCACGGCGGCAGTGACGGTCTCGCTGGACGAAACCACCGGTGCCACGGACCACTATGCGGCGGGCGAGAGTTCCGACAGCTACGTCAACGACGATGTGAGCGGCGCGCTGGCGCGTGCGACCACGACGGTGAGCGGCGGCCTGCTGAGCCTGTTTACCACCAGCGGCAGCTACGGCTCGGACGGTGCGGGCTCGCTCAGCACGGCGGTGAGCTTCACCGGTGTTCCGGTTAATGGATTGGCCACCAACCTGGTGGCCACCAATGGCGGGGCGATCACCCTGTTCGCCACGGGTGCCGGCGTGCTGGAGGGCAAGGACACCACCAACCAAACAGTCTTCAAGATCGAGATCGTCGATGTTGGTGGCTCGCTGCAACTGCAGACCACGCTGTACGAGGCGCTGGACAACGGCACCGACGGTCTGTACGACGAAGCGGTGCAACTGCTGCTGGCGCCGGGCAGCACGCTGTTGCTGCAAGCTCAGGTTACCCGTGTCGACGGCGATGGTGACCAGATCGTGGCCTCCGATACGGTGGTGCTGGCCAACAACACGACCTCGGCGTTCAGCTTCGACGATGACGGTCCGACCCAGACCGTGACGGCCAACGCAGGCGGCACGGCGGCAGTGACGGTCTCGCTGGACGAAACCACCGGTGCCACGGACCACTATGCGGCGGGCGAGAGTTCCGACAGCTATGTCAACGACGATGTGAGCGGCGCGCTGGCGCGTGCGACCACGACGGTGAGCGGCGGCCTGCTGAGCCTGTTTACCACCAGCGGCAGCTACGGCTCGGACGGTGCGGGCTCGCTCAGCACGGCGGTGAGCTTCACCGGTGTTCCGGTTAATGGATTGGCCACCAACCTGGTGGCCACCAATGGCGGGGCGATCACCCTGTTCGCCACGGGTGCCGGCGTGCTGGAGGGCAAGGACACCACCAACCAAACAGTCTTCAAGATCGAGATCGTCGATGTTGGTGGCTCGCTGCAACTGCAGACCACGCTGTACGAGGCGCTGGACAACGGCACCGACGGTCTGTACGACGAAGCGGTGCAACTGCTGCTGGCGCCGGGCAGCACGCTGTTGCTGCAAGCTCAGGTTACCCGTGTCGACGGCGATGGTGACCAGATCGTGGCCTCCGATACGGTGGTGCTGGCCAACAACACGACCTCGGCGTTCAGCTTCGACGATGACGGTCCGACCCAGACCGTGACGGCCAACGCAGGCGGCACGGCGGCAGTGACGGTCTCGCTGGACGAAACCACCGGTGCCACGGACCACTATGCGGCGGGCGAGAGTTCCGACAGCTACGTCAACGACGATGTGAGCGGCGCGCTGGCGCGTGCGACCACGACGGTGAGCGGCGGCCTGCTGAGCCTGTTTACCACCAGCGGCAGCTACGGCTCGGACGGTGCGGGCTCGCTCAGCACGGCGGTGAGCTTCACCGGTGTTCCGGTTAATGGATTGGCCACCAACCTGGTGGCCACCAATGGCGGGGCGATCACCCTGTTCGCCACGGGTGCCGGCGTGCTGGAGGGCAAGGACACCACCAACCAAACAGTCTTCAAGATCGAGATCGTCGATGTTGGTGGCTCGCTGCAACTGCAGACCACGCTGTACGAGGCGCTGGACAACGGCACCGACGGTCTGTACGACGAAGCGGTGCAACTGCTGCTGGCGCCGGGCAGCACGCTGTTGCTGCAAGCTCAGGTTACCCGTGTCGACGGCGATGGTGACCAGATCGTGGCCTCCGATACGGTGGTGCTGGCCAACAACACGACCTCGGCGTTCAGCTTCGACGATGACGGTCCGACCCAGACCGTGACGGCCAACGCAGGCGGCACGGCGGCAGTGACGGTCTCGCTGGACGAAACCACCGGTGCCACGGACCACTATGCGGCGGGCGAGAGTTCCGACAGCTACGTCAACGACGATGTGAGCGGCGCGCTGGCGCGTGCGACCACGACGGTGAGCGGCGGCCTGCTGAGCCTGTTTACCACCAGCGGCAGCTACGGCTCGGACGGTGCGGGCTCGCTCAGCACGGCGGTGAGCTTCACCGGTGTTCCGGTTAATGGATTGGCCACCAACCTGGTGGCCACCAATGGCGGGGCGATCACCCTGTTCGCCACGGGTGCCGGCGTGCTGGAGGGCAAGGACACCACCAACCAAACAGTCTTCAAGATCGAGGTCGTCGATGTTGGTGGCTCGCTGCAACTGCAGACCACGCTGTACGAGGCGCTGGACAACGGCACCGACGGTCTGTACGACGAAGCGGTGCAACTGCTGCTGGCGCCGGGCAGCACGCTGTTGCTGCAAGCTCAGGTTACCCGTGTCGACGGCGATGGTGACCAGATCGTGGCCTCCGATACGGTGGTGCTGGCCAACAACACGACCTCGGCGTTCAGCTTCGACGATGACGGTCCGACCCAGACCGTGACGGCCAACGCAGGCGGCACGGCGGCAGTGACGGTCTCGCTGGACGAAACCACCGGTGCCACGGACCACTATGCGGCGGGCGAGAGTTCCGACAGCTATGTCAACGACGATGTGAGCGGCGCGCTGGCGCGTGCGACCACGACGGTGAGCGGCGGCCTGCTGAGCCTGTTTACCACCAGCGGCAGCTACGGCTCGGACGGTGCGGGCTCGCTCAGCACGGCGGTGAGCTTCACCGGTGTTCCGGTTAATGGATTGGCCACCAACCTGGTGGCCACCAATGGCGGGGCGATCACCCTGTTCGCCACGGGTGCCGGCGTGCTGGAGGGCAAGGACACCACCAACCAAACAGTCTTCAAGATCGAGATCGTCGATGTTGGTGGCTCGCTGCAACTGCAGACCACGCTGTACGAGGCGCTGGACAACGGCACCGACGGTCTGTACGACGAAGCGGTGCAACTGCTGCTGGCGCCGGGCAGCACGCTGTTGCTGCAAGCTCAGGTTACCCGTGTCGACGGCGATGGTGACCAGATCGTGGCCTCCGATACGGTGGTGCTGGCCAACAACACGACCTCGGCGTTCAGCTTCGACGATGACGGTCCGACCCAGACCGTGACGGCCAACGCAGGCGGCACGGCGGCAGTGACGGTCTCGCTGGACGAAACCACCGGTGCCACGGACCACTATGCGGCGGGCGAGAGTTCCGACAGCTACGTCAACGACGATGTGAGCGGCGCGCTGGCGCGTGCGACCACGACGGTGAGCGGCGGCCTGCTGAGCCTGTTTACCACCAGCGGCAGCTACGGCTCGGACGGTGCGGGCTCGCTCAGCACGGCGGTGAGCTTCACCGGTGTTCCGGTTAATGGATTGGCCACCAACCTGGTGGCCACCAATGGCGGGGCGATCACCCTGTTCGCCACGGGTGCCGGCGTGCTGGAGGGCAAGGACACCACCAACCAAACAGTCTTCAAGATCGAGATCGTCGATGTTGGTGGCTCGCTGCAACTGCAGACCACGCTGTACGAGGCGCTGGACAACGGCACCGACGGTCTGTACGACGAAGCGGTGCAACTGCTGCTGGCGCCGGGCAGCACGCTGTTGCTGCAAGCTCAGGTTACCCGTGTCGACGGCGATGGTGACCAGATCGTGGCCTCCGATACGGTGGTGCTGGCCAACAACACGACCTCGGCGTTCAGCTTCGACGATGACGGTCCGACCCAGACCGTGACGGCCAACGCAGGCGGCACGGCGGCAGTGACGGTCTCGCTGGACGAAACCACCGGTGCCACGGACCACTATGCGGCGGGCGAGAGTTCCGACAGCTACGTCAACGACGATGTGAGCGGCGCGCTGGCGCGTGCGACCACGACGGTGAGCGGCGGCCTGCTGAGCCTGTTTACCACCAGCGGCAGCTACGGCTCGGACGGTGCGGGCTCGCTCAGCACGGCGGTGAGCTTCACCGGTGTTCCGGTTAATGGATTGGCCACCAACCTGGTGGCCACCAATGGCGGGGCGATCACCCTGTTCGCCACGGGTGCCGGCGTGCTGGAGGGCAAGGACACCACCAACCAAACAGTCTTCAAGATCGAGATCGTCGATGTTGGTGGCTCGCTGCAACTGCAGACCACGCTGTACGAGGCGCTGGACAACGGCACCGACGGTCTGTACGACGAAGCGGTGCAACTGCTGCTGGCGCCGGGCAGCACGCTGTTGCTGCAAGCTCAGGTTACCCGTGTCGACGGCGATGGTGACCAGATCGTGGCCTCCGATACGGTGGTGCTGGCCAACAACACGACCTCGGCGTTCAGCTTCGACGATGACGGTCCGGATATTGTTGAAACCTCAAAATCTACTTCACTGGCAAACTCTAGCTCAGGATATGTTGAGGGTATTTATACCGTTGATTTGGGGAGTGATGGTGCAGGTCATGGTGACCTGACAGGGAATATCTCTGGCTGGAATGGAACCACCACTACTTATGCGGCTAGTGTGTTGACCTCAGATGGATACACTATCTATTACTACGTGAATCCGGCTTCGCCGGGTACCTTGTTTGCTTATACCAGCACAGTACCAAGTGCATACACCGGTGGTAGCGGACAGAATCTGATCTTTACTCTGACCATGGATGTTACTGGTCACTATATCATTGACATGGACGGTAAGGTTGATGGGGCAATCGAAGAGTTCTCTACAACGTTTAACAAGAGTGTCGGTGGCTATCAGGATTATTTGGTTATTACCGATACAGGTGGCATTTATAAGCCTGGAGATGTTATCCCCAATGGGCAGAATGTCATCATGACGGTAGATTCGCTGGAGGGTACTGTTAACTCGAGTACGCAAGGTCTAGCGACAGACAATCAGTGGATCGAAGGGTCTAATAAAATTTATTTTGATTTCTCGGCCCCCGCACTAGAAGTCGCTTTCTCCGTTGAAAATAAATCGAATGCAGCCACAAATTTAGTTAGCTGGACTATTTATGGCACTAATTCGAACGGTGATCAGGTCGTTCAAAGCGGCACTACGCTCTTTACTAATCATACAGAGGCAACTATCCCCACTACGTTGACGAATATCACTCGGGTCGAGTTGTCTGATGCTGGCGGTGATGGTTTCAGGGTGACTGGAGCCAATTTACTCGAGCGTATTGAAGAGGATCCTGTGATCACTAATTTCAATGTTGCGGTAGTTGATGGTGATGGTGACAAAGATACATCAATATTGCAGGTGGCCTTTGAGCCAGTTGTTGCTCCTGTTCTTATCGTTGGTAGTAATGCCGACGATGTCAGCGGCAGCTCCGTACCGTTTGTCGTGTCTGGTGGCGCTGGCGAGATTGATGGAAAGAGTGGTAATGATGCCCTGATCGGAGATGTCGGAGGATCGAACCAGTTACCTGGGCAGAAAGCGAATATTGCCTTTTTGCTGGATAACTCAGGCAGCATGATCAGCAATACAATTCAGTTCACCAATATTAATGGTGTCACGTCCAGTATCACCCGACTCGAGGCTATGAAGCAGGCAGTGATCAGTGCAATTAATGGGTTGTACAACTCGGGAGCGAGCGACATTCGAATTCATATCGATGCGTTCGCTACTCAGGTAAACAGCTCAGGTAGCTTCACTCTGACAACTGGAGGAGTAGATGACAATGCTCAACGGTTGGCAGCAATTGCTTTTGTCAATGCCATCACTGTGCCCAGTGCTGACGCCACAAACTATGAGGCTGGATTGATCGCCGCTAATAACTGGATTGAATCAGTTGGCCCTGATGCTCCTATTGCCGCGGCTGATGTTAACAAAGTTATCTTTGTTTCTGATGGGGAGCCCAACCGAGCATACCATGCAAATGGTACAACGACGGTTGATAGTGTCAGCAGTGCTGTGGCTATGCAGCATGTGCTCGGGACTTATAATCCTAGTGGCTCAAGCAATGATGATAATGTCAGCGAAGTAAATCGAATTGAGAATGTAGGCTCGTCAGTCGGGCAGACTTTTACGATTGAGTCCGTTGGGATTCAAATCGGTGCTAATGCCTTGACGCTACTTGGTCAAGTCGAAGGAACAGGAGGTAGCGCAACCAATGTCAACAATGCTAACCAGCTTAATACCGTTATTGGTCAGCTTACCGGCGGGGGGAGTGCTGCTGCTTCGGTAGGCAATGATCATCTGCAAAGTGGTGCCGGCAATGATGTGATATATGGCGACAGTATTTATGTCAACAGTGCTGATGCTGGCTGGGCTGCATTTGTAGCTGCACATCCAGGGCTGACGTCGAATCAGTTGCTGACCGAATTAGTAACTAACCATGCCTCCTACGCTCAAGAAGGTACAGTGGGTGGGGATGACATATTGGATGGTGGGGCTGGTAATGACATCCTCTATGGTCAAGGTGGTAACGATACCCTGATTGGTGGCTTAGGTTCGGATACTCTTACCGGAGGCACTGGTAACGATACCTTCAAATGGGTCAGTGGCGATGCAGACGGCAGTACGGACAACATCACCGACTTCACCCTGGGTGCGACTGCCAGTGGTGGCGATGTATTGGATTTGTCTGATTTGCTGGTTGGCGTACCTACTGGCGGCACCAACGAGGATCTGGCGACGGTATTGGACAACTATCTGCAGTTTGATACAGCTACCAACAAGCTGACCATAGATACTGATGGAACACTTGGGGGGCCCCAATTGACCATCCAGTTCCAGGGAGGATTGGACTTGGATCAAGGTGGCACGCTCACAACCAACCACGACATCATCAAGCAAATGCTGGATGACGGTAACCTCAAGGTTGATCCGTAGCCAGGAGTCGGGGCCAGGCCATGCTTGGCCCCTGTTTTTTATGACAGAGGATGGATAAGATAGCGGCGGTATAAAGGAGAGACACCATGCAGTCATTCAACTGGGTCGACATTGATGGCATCCGCTATAGCTGGGATGGACAGGGTCAGATTACCTGTGCCGGCCAGTTTGGCTATCAAGCCTCGATCGCAGGTGATCGGCTGGATGCGGTGGAGATAGAAAATGACGCCGGTGATGTCGCAGGAACGCTGCATGTCGACTTTGCGGCTGCATCGATCAGCTACATACCGGCCATGGATGCAGAAGCTTCCCATAACATGATTTTGGTTGGTCATGAGTTGGGTCAGCAGGAGTATCTATTGAATAGCTTTCATCCTGCATCCTTGCAGGAGTTGTTGGGGCCTTCTGAAACAATCGCTTGGACTGTAGTCGCAGATGACTTCAGTTCTCTCGGAACGGAATTACCTCCTCAAGGACATATCCTGTCGTGGGATTCATTCCATTTCGATGATGAGGTGTTGCTCGACAGTTCATTGCCGACGACAGCGCATGCAGAGATTCTTCCCGCTGCTGATGCGACAATCAGCATCAGTCTCGATTTGACCAATCAGGTACTGGATCAGATCCCGCCATTGCACGATATATAAATTCCCGTTTGCTAGGAGCATAATGACCTCAATTTTTCGATTGAGGTTTTTTATATGTGGCGTCCGCTTCTTACCCTTTCTGCGCTGGTTGTCAGTGTCCCCCTGTATGCTCTGGAAGTGCCTCAGGCACCCCATCTGGTGGTGAGTGGTTACGCCGAGCAGAAAGCGGAACCCGATATGCTGACCCTCAATGTGTCGGTCACCGCGTTGGAAAAACAGGGGTTCAAGGCCAAGCAACAGGTTGATACCAGAGTGGCTGCATTCTTTGGCCAGCTGGAAGGACTGGGTATCAAGCGCAGTGATGTGGAGGCGGGAAATCTGGTCATCTCTCCCGAGTATCAATATGGCGAGAACAAGAAGCCGACCTTGCTGGGGTATCGTGCCCAGCGTCAACTGGCGGTGAAGCTGTATCAACTCGACAAGCTGAGCCAGTTGATGGATACCGCACTCAAGGCAGGACTCGAGTCGGTGTCACATATCGAATATGGTCTGAAATCTCCGCAAACCATCAAGGAACAGGCACGCCTGGCTGCGGTCGAGGATGCGAAAAGCAAGGCCGAATCTCTGGCCAAGGCATTTGGTATGAAGCTTGGCAAGGTATACAGCGCTGAATATCGAAATTCATCGCCAGTTCCCGTCTATAGCCGCAATCTCAAGGCGCTGGCCATGTCCGCCGCACCTGCCGCAGATATGGTGGAAAACAGCTATCAACAGCAACAGATCACCATCACCGACAACATCGAGGCGGTTTTCCTCCTGGAATGATGGATAGCCAGTCTACTGCGCATTGATAATGCCAAAACCCGCTCTCGCAACGGGTTTTTAATGTCCAGCGCAACATCAGAATGAAAAAAGCCGACTCGAGAGAGTCGGCTTTTGTTTACTTGAATGGCGTTCAGACTGTGACGGCGTCAGCCTTGGCTGCTTCTGGTGCCGGATTACGGATGAGGTAATCGAAGGCCCCGAGTGCGGCGGTTGCACCAGCACCCATGGAGATGATGATCTGCTTGAACGGCACAGTAGTGGCGTCCCCTGCGGCGTACACGCCGGGCAGGGAGGTGGCGCCCTTGGTATCGATCTCGATCTCGCCGAAGCGGGTCAGCGCTACCTCGCTCCCCTTGAGGAACTCGGTATTGGGCACTAGGCCGATCTGGACGAAGATACCCGCGACAGCCAGATGCTTGATTTCCCCGGTGGTGCGATCTTCGTAATCCATGCCTGTCACCTTACTGCCATCACCGATCACTGCAGTGGTGCGGGCGCTCATGATGATGTCGATGTTGGCCATGGAGCGGGCCTTCTGCTGCAGCACTTCGTCGGCGCGCAGGGTGTCGGCGAACTCCACCACGGTAACGTGCTCGACGATGCCGGCTAGGTCGATGGCCGCCTCGATGCCGGAGTTACCGCCACCGATCACCGCCACCCGCTTGCCCTTGAAGAAGGGGCCGTCACAGTGCGGGCAGTAGGCCACGCCCTTGGTGCGGTACTCGAGTTCGCCCGGCACGTTCAGGTCGCGCCAGCGGGCACCGGTTGCCAGGATCACGGAACGACTCTTCAGGGTTGCACCGGATGCAAGATCCACGTTGACATAGCCATCCTTGCTGATGGCGGCGGCGCGCTGCTCGGTGATCACTTCCACGCCATACTGCTTGACGTGCTGCTCCAGGCTCGCGGCCAGCTTGGGGCCTTCGGTGTAGGGCACGGAGATAAAGTTCTCGATGCCGACGGTGTCCATCACCTGACCACCAAAACGCTCGGCGACGATGGCGGTGCGGATCCCTTTGCGGGCTGCATAGATGGCTGCCGCAGCGCCAGCCGGGCCACCACCCACCACCAGCACGTCGTAGGGATCTTTCTCATTCAGCTCAGCGGCTTTGCGTTCGGCAGCGCCGGTGTCGAGCTTGGCGACGATCTCTTCGAGCGAGATGCGACCCTGGCTGAACGGCTGGCCATTCAGGTAGACGTTCGGTACCGCCATGATCTGACGCTCGTTGACCTCGTCCTGGAACAGGGCGCCGTCGATCATGGTGTGGGTGATCCCCGGGTTCAGGGTAGCCATCAGGTTCAGTGCCTGAACCACGTCCGGACAGTTATGGCAGGAGAGGGAGATATAGGTCTCAAAGTGGAACTCACCCTTGAGGTTGCGGATCTGCTCCTGCACGGCTGCATCGGCCTTGGAGGGGTGACCGCCGCTTTGCAGCAGGGCCAGTACCAGAGAAGTAAATTCATGACCCATGGGAATGCCGGCAAAGTGAATGCGCGGAGTCTGGCCCTGGGTGGCCACACTCATGGAAGGCTTGCGAGCGGCAGTGCCAGAAGTCTGGGTAATCTTGGGTGACATCTCGCTGATCTCGGTGGCCAGTGCCAGCAGCTCTGCGGATTTGTCACTGTCATTGCCGGACACGCTGATCTCGATGGGATTGACGATGTACTGCAGATAGGTGTTCAGCTGTTGTTTGAGGTTGGTATCCAACATCTTCGAATTCCTTCTTGTGATTGCGGGTCGGCGGTATGCGTGGGCCAGAAAGCAGACCGGCCCTGAATCGGGCCGGTCTTTGGAGTGGGGAGGCTTAGATTTTGCCTACCAGATCCAGGGACGGGGCCAGAGTGGCTTCGCCTTCTTTCCATTTGGCCGGGCATACTTCGCCCGGGTGAGCGGCAACGTACTGGGCAGCTTTGACTTTGCGCAGCAGCTCCAGAGCGTCACGGCCGATACCGCCGGCGTTGATTTCAACGATCTGGATGATGCCCTGCGGGTCGATAACGAAGGTGCCGCGGTCAGCCAGGCCTGCTTCTTCGATCATCACGCCGAAGTTGCGGGTGATGGTGCCGGTCGGGTCGCCGATCATCGGGTACTGGATCTTCTGGATGGTGTCAGAAGTGTCGTGCCAGGCTTTGTGGGTGAAGTGGGTGTCGGTAGAGACGGAGTAGATCTCGACGCCCAGCTTCTGGAATTCGGCGTAGTTGTCAGCCAGGTCGCCCAGTTCGGTCGGGCAGACGAAGGTGAAATCAGCCGGGTAGAAGAAGACAACGGACCACTTGCCTTTCAGGTCAGCGTCAGACACCTGAACGAATTTGCCATTGTGGTAGGCGGTGGCGTTGAACGGCTTGATTTCAGTGTTGATGTAGGTAGACATGTATTGGCTCCTTGGTGATGTACATATGCCTGTCTGGTGTTGATGAGTCGAGCCGGACAAGGCGCTTAACTTTCGATGGATTCATCTTAGGGTCTTTCGCTAATCGATAAAAGCCGCAATTTTGAATCGCTTAAATCTAATAATTAGATACTACTTCTCTGCTGTACCTAACATGAACATGGCGACCTGGATGCGCTAACTCCTTGTCTGAATTCCATATCTGTGGTGTTGCTCCCCTTGTGCGAGAGGAAATGTGCGATCAAGCGAGGGGCCAGGTATAGAAACGTGGGGGAGTAAATGGCGGTAAGGCGAGAGGGGAACGTGCAGATAAAAAAATCCCGGCGCTATCGTGAGACAGGGCCGGGTCATCAAACAAGGAATGGCTATATAAACAAATGCTTTACAGCAAAGACTAACTACGGGGTGTGCAAACTTGCAGACAAATGAGAGGAAGAAGGTGGGTGCACAATCCCTCGTCTCCCCCTCGGCAATTATTGCATGGGGGAGATAATAGTGTGATGAAGATCACAAAGCAAGTTTTTGGTGTAAGTTTTCATTCAAAATGAAAGGCTTTCATTTTTACAGGCTGTTTTATCGCCTAAAAACGCTTTCTTTGTAATTTAATTACAAGTTGGTGGTCAGAAATCGGTAGGGGGATCCTGCTCTTCCATCAACTCCAGCAGGTTGATGGCCACCGCGATAAAGTCAGACTCTGTCACTATGCCCACCAGTTTGCGCCCCTTGAGTACCGGCAAGCAGCCATATTTATGGCGTTGCAAATAGAGGGCCGCCTCCTTGATGCCGGCGTGGGGATCCACGCTTGCCACTTGACGGGTCATGATCTCGTCGAGCTGGACACTGTCGGTGAATTCGGCCTCCCGCTCCGGACTGATGAGCAGCAGTTTGGACTCGCGAGTCGCCAGAATGTCGGTGAGGGTGACCAGGCCCAGCAGATGATGATGCTCATCGACGATGGGGATATGACGGATCCGCTCCTGCTGCATCAGATCCATCGCCTGTTTGACGCTGTTCTCCGGACCCAGGGTGAAGGGCTGTTCTGTCATGATTTCGGCTAGGGTCATCATGGTGGGCCTCCTTATGTACCTGCTTTCACCCTAGCCCACCCCCATCGGGCAAGACATGATCAGGGTCAATACAGATCATTAAAGAGTCATTAACCGGATGCGTATCGCAATATTGCTCGCTATCCCTTGTCTCTCTTGGGTTTTTGGTCTTTTGGGTTGCCTTGCAAGAGGGGGATAACTAGACTAGCCGCCGATTCCCCCGAGGTGAAAGATGCAAGTATCCGATTTTCATTTTGATCTGCCAGACGAGCTGATTGCCCGCTACCCGATGGCAGAGCGTACCGCCAGCCGCCTGTTGCAGCTCGACGGTCAGACTGGTGCGTTGCGCCATGGTCAATTTGTCGATGTGCTGGACCAGCTCAACCCCGGTGATCTGCTGGTATTCAACAACACCCGCGTCATTCCGGCGCGCATGTTTGGCCAGAAGGCCAGCGGCGGCAAGCTGGAAGTGCTGGTCGAACGCATTCTGGACGAGCACAGCGTACTGGCGCACGTCCGCTCTTCCAAGTCGCCCAAGCCCGGCACCCGCCTTATCCTGGATGGCGGCCCAGATGGCGAGAAGGTCGAGGCCGAGATGCGGGCCCGCCACGACGCCCTGTTCGAGATCCACTTCCTCGATGCGCGTCCCGTGCTGGAGATCCTGGAGGCCATCGGTCACATGCCGCTGCCGCCTTATATAGATCGTCCCGATGAAGATGCCGACAAGGAGCGTTACCAGACCGTCTACAACGCCAAACCGGGCGCGGTGGCGGCGCCAACCGCCGGTCTGCACTTCGATGAGCCTCTGCTCGAGAAGATCCGCGCCAAGGGGGTGGAAACGGCCTTCGTCACCCTGCACGTGGGGGCGGGCACCTTCCAGCCGGTGCGGGTGGACAAGATTGAAGATCACCACATGCACTCCGAATATGCCGAGGTGCCGCAGGAGGTGGTGGATGCCATCGTGGCAACCCGAGCCCGTGGCGGCCGCGTCATTGCGGTGGGGACCACCTCGGTGCGTTCTCTGGAGAGTGCCGCCAAGGTGACCCTGGCCCAGGGCAAGCCGCTGGCGCCGTTTTTCAGCGACACCGACATCTTTATCTTCCCGGGCTACCAGTTCCAGGTGGTGGATGCCATGGTCACCAACTTCCATCTGCCGGAGTCGACCCTGATCATGCTGGTCAGTGCCTTCGCCGGGTATGACAACGTGATGGCGGCCTATCAGGCAGCCGTGGCCGAGCAGTACCGTTTCTTCAGCTACGGGGACGCCATGTTCGTCACCCGTCGTCGGGCGCAGGCTTAAGCTTCGTCCTTCAGGCGCCGTTCACGAGCATCCTGTGATAATCGTGGGCGGCCCCAAAAATCGGGCCCATGAGGGCCTTCCACTGTCAGACTGTTTCTCTGACTGAAACCGAGGTAGCAATGAAATTTGAATTGAAAACCACTGACGGCCGCGCCCGTCGCGGTCAGCTGGTATTCGAACGCGGTACGGTACAGACTCCGGCCTTCATGCCGGTCGGTACCTATGGCACCGTCAAGGGGATGACCCCGGAAGAGGTGGCCGAGACCGGTGCCCAGATCCTGCTTGGCAACACCTTCCACCTCTGGCTGCGTCCGGGTCAGGAAGTGATGCGCGCCCACGGCGATCTGCACGACTTCATGAACTGGCAGGGACCGATCCTGACCGACTCCGGTGGTTTCCAGGTATTCAGCCTGGGGGATATTCGCAAGATCACCGAGGCGGGCGTGCATTTCCGTCACCCCATCAATGGCGAGAAGATCTTCCTCGACCCCGAGAAATCCATGGAGATCCAGTACGATTTGGGCTCCGATATCGTGATGATCTTCGACGAGTGCACCCCGTATCCGGCCACCTATGAAGAGGCGCGCAAGTCCATGGAGATGTCCCTGCGCTGGGCCAAACGCTCCCGTGACAAGTTCGATGCCCTCGGCAACAAAAACGCCCTGTTCGGCATCATTCAGGGCTCCGTCTACGAGCCGCTGCGGGATGTGTCGCTGGACGGCTTGCTGGAGATCGGCTTTGACGGTTATGCGGTCGGCGGTCTCGCCGTGGGTGAACCCAAAGAGGACATGCACCGCATCCTCGAGCACGTCTGCCCGAAAATCCCAGCTGACAAGCCGCGCTACCTGATGGGGGTGGGCAAGCCGGAAGATTTGGTGGAAGGGGTGCGCCGCGGTATCGACATGTTTGACTGCGTGATGCCGACCCGCAACGCCCGCAACGGCCATCTGTTCACTACCGATGGGGTGGTCAAGATCCGCAACGCCAAGCACCGTGACGACACCAGCACCCTGGATGCCGATTGCGATTGCTACACCTGCAAAAACTACAGCCGCAGCTATCTGCACCATCTGGACAAGTGCAACGAGATCCTCGGCGCCCGTCTGAATACCATCCATAACCTGCGTTATTACCAGCGTGTCATGCAGGGTTTGCGGGACGCGATCGAGCAGGGTAAATTAGACGACTTTGTAACAGAGTTTTACCGTCGGCAAGGGAAGCCTGTGCCTCCACTCGCTGAAAATGACGTGAAATAACAACAGCGTATCAGCTCGTTATCTTTGTGAATCTACATCAATAAGAGGTTGTTAAATGAGCATTATCTCCAAGGCATATGCAGAAGGCGCAGCTCCGGCAGCACAGGGTACAGGCATGGAAATGATCATCATGCTGGCCGTGTTTGGTCTCATCTTCTACTTCATGATCTACCGTCCCCAGGCCAAGCGTGCCAAGGACCATCGCAACCTGATGAGCTCTCTCTCCAAGGGTGATGAAGTGCTGACTTCCGGTGGCCTGGTTGGCAAGATTGCCAAAGTGGCAGCTGACAGCGATTACCTGGTGATCGCCCTGAACGACCAGACTCAAGTCACCATCAAGAAGGACTTCGTTTCTGCCGTTCTGCCCAAGGGCTCTATCCAGTCCCTTTAATCTCCCGAGGAGCACAGCGTGTTAAATCGCTATCCGCTGTGGAAATACCTGATGGTGATCGTGGTGATCGCCATCGGTTTTCTATATGCAGCCCCCAATCTTTACGGCGAAGACCCGGCCTTGCAGGTTTCTGCCAGCCGTGGTGCCGAAGTCAAGCTGGAAACTCTTGACCTGGTGAAAGAGACGCTCGAGGCGGCCAAGATCCCGGTCAAACATGCGGCGTTCGAGCACGGGCTGATCCTGGTACGTTTCAAGAACACCGAAGATCAGCTCAAGGCGCGTGATATCGTCGCCAATAAATTGGGCGATGACTTCATTACCGCGCTCAACCTGGCCCCTTCCACTCCCGCCTGGCTCGAAGCTATCGGCGCGGCGCCACTGAAACTCGGTCTTGATTTGCGCGGTGGCGTGCACTTCCTGATGGAAGTGGACATGGCTGAGGCGCTGGCCAAGCAGCAAGAGCAGATGGTGCAGGATTTTCGCACCGAACTGCGTACCCAGAAGATCCGCTACTCCGGCGTGCGCCGGGTCGGTGATCAGGTACAGGTGGTGTTCCGCGATGAAGCGGATCAGGAGCGTGCCGTTTCCCACCTGCGTCGCCAGAACCCTGATTTGACCTTCACCACACAGCAGAAAGGGGATGAGTACATCCTGCTGGCTGGCTTGAGTGAAGCCAAGATCAAGGAGGTGAAGAAGTACGCGCTTGAGCAGAACATCACCATCATCCGCAACCGGGTGAACGAGTTGGGTGTGGCCGAGCCGCTGGTACAACAGCAGGGTGCCGAGCGTATCGTGGTGGAGCTGCCTGGTATCCAGGACACTGCCCGTGCCAAGGAGATCCTGGGTGCGACTGCGACCCTGGAATTCCACATGGTCGACGAGACCGCTGATATCCAGGCTGCCGCCGCCGGTCGTGTCCCGCCGAGCTCCAAGGTGTATACCGATCGCAATGGCCGCCCGGTGGTATTGCACAAGCGGGTCATCCTGACCGGCGATCACATCGTGGGTGCCCAGTCCGGTTTCGATGAGTACAGTCGTCCCCAGGTCAACATCAAGCTGGATGGCCAGGGTGGCAACAAGATGGCCAACTTTACCAAGGACAACGTGGGTAAAGGTATGGCGACCGTCTTCATCGAATACAAGCCGGTGGGTCAGCCTGGTCCGGATGGCAAGCGCAAGTTCCGCAAGCAGGAGGAGGTGATCAACGTCGCCACCATCCAGTCGCGCCTTGGCAGCCAGTTCCGCATCACTGGGATCGACAACGCCAACGAAGCCCATAACCTGGCGCTGCTGTTGCGTGCCGGTGCCCTGATCGCCCCGATCCAGATCGTGGAAGAGCGCACCATAGGCCCGAGCCTGGGTCAACAGAACATCGACAGCGGTATGGAAGCCATCGGCTGGGCCATGCTGGTGATCGTGCTGTTCATGGGGATCTACTACCGTGCCTTCGGTTGGGTTGCCAACCTGGCGCTGTGCATGAACTTGGTGCTGATCGTCGGCATCATGTCGATGATCCCGGGGGCCACCATGACCCTGCCAGGCATCGCCGGTATCGTGTTGACGCTCGGTATGGCGGTGGATGCCAACGTGCTGATCTATGAACGTATCCGGGAAGAGCTGCGCAACGGGCGCGGGGTTCAACAGGCTATCCACCTGGGCTTTGATCGTGCTTTCTCGACCATCGCCGACTCCAACGTCACCTCGCTCATCACCTGTGTGATCCTGTTCGGTATCGGCACTGGCCCCATCAAGGGCTTTGCCCTGACGCTGGGCATCGGTCTGACTGCCTCCATGTTTACTGCCATCACGGTATCTCGCGCCATTATCAACCTGGCATGGGGTGGACGGCGTATCGACAAGCTGCCCATCTGAGGAAGAGACATGTTTCAGATCCTACATTTTGAAAAACCCATCCCCTTTATGCGTTTCGCCAAACCGGGTGTGGTGTTCTCTTCCCTGCTGATGGTGATCTCCCTGTTCTTCCTGTTTGATCGGGGCCTGAACTGGGGTCTGGACTTCACCGGTGGTACCACCATCGAGGTGGGGTTCCAGCAGTCGGTGAGCCTGGAGAAGATCCACGACGTCCTGGCCGAGCAGAAAATTGAAGGGGCAACCCTGCAACACTTCGGCTCCAGCCGTGACGTGCTGTTCCGCCTGACCCCGCAAGAGGGGGTCAAGGTCGAGCAGCAGGGCAACGAGGTGCTGGCCGCTGCCAAGCTGATCGACAAGGATGCCGTGCTCAAGCGCGTCGAGTTTGTCGGTCCTTCGGTGGGTGACGAGTTGGCGACGGACGGTGCGCTGGCGATGCTGGCCTCCATCCTCTGTATCCTTGCCTATGTGGCGGTACGTTTCGAATGGCGTCTGGCCATGGGGGGCATTCTCTCCCTGGTGCACGACGTGGTGATCACCCTCGGCGTCTTTGCCTACTTCCAGTACGAGTTTGACCTGACCGTGCTGGCAGCCCTGATGACGCTCGTGGGTTACTCCCTGAACGATACCATCGTCGTGTTCGACCGCCTGCGGGAGAACTTTCGCAAGGTGCGCAAGGGGGATACCGAGTACATCCTGGATCTCTCCATGACCGAGACCCTGAGCCGTACCATCATCACCTCCGGCCTCACCTTCGTGGTGGTGCTGGCGCTGCTGCTCAAGGGCGGCGCGCTGATCCACGGTTTTGCCGTGGCCATGGTGATCGGTGTGGCCTTCGGTACCTACTCTTCCATCTATGTGGCGAGTGCGTTTGCCATGTTTCTCGGCGTCAAGCGCGAGCACATGCTGCCAACCCAGGTCGAGAAAGAGGGTGCGGATCAACAAGAGATCCTGCCGTAACCATGAAAAAGAGCGCCGCTGGCGCTCTTTTCTTTTGTCTGCCTGTCGTATGCTGACGCAGATGATTCAAGTCAGAGGAGTTTGCCATGCAACACAATCCCCGTTTTCTGGCGCTGGTCGAAGGGATCCGCGCTCGGGTCGAGGAGACAGACGTTCACCAGATCCGGCGTTGGCAGGAGGAGGGACGTACCTTCATCCTGGTCGATGTGCGCGAGGAGAGCGAATGGGCCAACGGCCATTTGCCAGGGGCCGTCTATCTGGGGCGAGGGGTGATAGAGCGCGATATCGAGACCCGTTACCCGGATCCGGCGACCAAACTCTACCTCTATTGCGGGGGCGGATTTCGCTCGATCCTGGCGGCCGATAATTTGCGCCAGATGGGGTACAGTCGGGTTGTCAGCGTCGATGGCGGTTTTCGGGGATGGAAGGATGCTGGATACCCTGTCGAATCCTGATTTATTTGATGGAGAGGGGCTCAGCCACATGACAAAGTGGTTGTTGCCCTTTACCATATGCGAGGTCAAGAAGCGTCAGCGTCGGAGTGTTCATTGAACGTCAGGAAAGGGATTGGATGCCTCCTTGGTATCCTGTTGTTGCTTCCTATGTGGGGTTGCAGCAGTAGCAGTCAGATCAACACCCCGAAAGAGCCCAAGCCGCAGCCCGCGTCACTGGTTTTGGCGACCCCTCTGCAGGTCTCCTACCAGAGCGAGCTGGCACTGGCGCGCCTCGGGCAGATGCTGAGCGAAATGGAGTTGACCACGGAGCAGCGAGCAGAACTCTTCTATGAGCGTGCCGTCGTTTTCGATCGGGTGGGGCTGCGCTCCCTCGCGCGACTGGATTTCAACCGTGCCCTGCGGGAGAAACCGGATTTTGCCGAAGCCTACAACTTCATCGGTGTCTATCTGGTGCAGCAGCAGAACTATGACGAAGCCTACGAGGCATTTGATTCCGCCCTCGAACTGGCTCCCGATTATGATTATGCCTACCTCAACCGCGGCATCGCGCTCTATTACGGCAACCGCCCCGATCTCTCCGCCGCCGACATGAAGCGCTTCTATGAGGCGCAGCCGGAAGATCCCTATCGGGTGATCTGGCTCTATCTGGCCGAGCAGAAGCTCGATCCCGCCGCCGCCATGAGTCGGATGCGCGAGCGCCTGAACAAATATGACGACGATGCCTGGAACTGGGATCTGGTTCGCCTCTATACCGGCGAGATCAATGCCAGCAAACTGATGGCCAACGTGGTCAAAGGGGTGAAGGACAATCGCGAACTCGCCGAGCGCCTGTGCGAGACCTACTTCTATCTGGGCAAATTAGAATTGGGCAAGGGCAATCGCAAGGAGGCCATCAGCTACTTCAAGCTGGCGCTCTCCAACAACGTTTATGACTTCATCGAACACCGCTACGCCCTGCTCGAGCTGGAGCTGATGGCGCGCAAACCCTTGCCGCCGGGAGCCCAGAGTGCCCGCAGCAAAAGCGATCAACCATCTTGAACGCGTGTCATCACACCTGGCCCTGAAATAGGTCTACACATTTCCGGCTAGCTTTTCGTTACTTGGAACCCCCGCTGCACCACATCGGGGGTTTTGTATTTCAATGCCTGATGCGACCGCTTCAGGTTGTCAATGTTTATGGTCTGGGTTGCATCGGCAGGCGGTGCCCGGCCAATATCCGGTACAGCCTATCCCGTCCATCCCTCAGCCAGGCCTCATCCTGATTCTTCAACAAATAATGCAGCTTGCGGGTCCCCACCCGTGGCTCTTCGCAATAGTACCCATTGTACGTAGCGTACTACGTGCAAACAAATGGTCAGCTTGTCGACTTGCCATTGCGAGAGGGCTTGTCGAGTCGCATTTTTATGGGAGAGGCGCCGTAATCGTTCTTCCGCACATCGACCACGGTCTCGAAGAACCGGGCCTGCCGGTTAATGAGCGCCCATTGCTGCTTGAGTTCATTGATGAGCTGTTCGGGTTGCCGGGGTCAGGTGTGGAGGTGCTTCAGTCTGCGCGCCGGGATACCCCCTGTTCCAACTTTGCCGACGCGACCATCCCGGAGCGGTTGAGCTGCCACTACATCTGTAAACCATATTCAGGGCGGAACACACAGAGATAAAAGAGGGCCCCACCCTGTGAGGCCCTCTTGTTATGGGATGGCAACCTTAACGAGGTGCACAGTGTCAGGAACCGGATCCCGTGCTGGCCTCTGACATGGTTGCGGCACTCTTGCGCCGGCGCAGCACGCGCACCAGGGGAGGCAGGGCGATGACCAGCACCGCCAGAACCAGCAGGCTCTGGCTGATGGCGCTGCCCCACAGGATGTCGAGCTCGCCGTTGCTGATAGAGAGTGCCCGGCGCAGGTTTTGCTCCAGCATCTCCCCGAGCACGAAGCCCAGGATCAGCGGCGAGAGGGGGAAGTTGAGCTTGCGTAGCACATAGCCAAACACCCCGAGACCGGCCATTAGCAACAGATCGAAGGTGGTGCTGTGCACCGCGTAGACCCCCACCGCCGAGACGGTGGCGATGGCCGGGGCCAGGAACCAGAGCGGGATGCTGAGCATGCGGGTGAACAGCCCGATGAGGGGGATGTTCATGATGAGCAGCATGATGTTGGCCAGCAGCAGGGCGGCGATCAGCCCCCAGACGATATCCGGTTGCTCGGTGAACATGGTCGGACCCGGGGTGATGTTGTAGAGAGTCAGGGCCCCCATCATCACCGCCGTGGTGCCCGAGCCCGGCACGCCCAGGGTCAGCATGGGGATGAAGGAGCCGCAGGCGGAGGCGTTGTTGGCCGCCTCGGGGGCCGCCACGCCGCGGATGTCCCCCTGGCCGAAGGTGCCTTGCGGGCCGGCCAGGCGCTTCTCGGTCATGTAGGTGAGGGCGCTGGCGATGGTGGCGCCGGCCCCCGGCAGGATGCCGACGAAGAAGCCGGCGATGGCCGAGCGCAACATGGTGCCGGTGCACTGGGTCAGCTCGCGGAAACTGAACAGCAGGCGGCCGGTCTGGCGCACCAGCTGCTGACCCCCCTTGGTGTGCTCGAGCATCAGCAGGATCTCGCTCACCGAGAAGAGGCCGATCACCACCACGATGAACTGGATCCCGTCCGACAGGTGCACGCTGTCGAAGGTGAAGCGGTAGACGCCGGTGTTGGCATCGACGCCGACGGTGGCGAGCCCCAGGCCAATCAGGGCGGCGAGGAAGGACTTGAGCGGGTTCTGGCTCATCATGCTGCCAAGGCAGGCGATGGCGAACACCATGAGGGCGAAGTACTCGGCCGGGCCGAAGGCGAGCGACCAGCGGGCCAGGGCCGGGGCGAACAGTATGATGCCGCCGATGGCGAGCAGGGAGCCGACGAACGAGCTCACCGCCGAGATGGAGAGCGCCACCCCGGCGCGTCCCTGCTTGGCCATGGGGTAGCCGTCGAGCGCCGTCATGATGGCGGCGGCGTCCCCCGGCACGTTGAGCAAGATGGAGGAGATCCGCCCGCCGTACTCGCAGCCGATGTAGACGGTGGCGAGCAGGATCAGGGCCGACTCGGGGGGCAGTTTCAGGGCGAAGGCGAGGGGCAGCAGGATCGCCACACCGTTGATGGGGCCGAGCCCCGGCAGCAGCCCGACCACGGTGCCGACGAAGCAGCCGATGAGGGCGATCAGCAGGTTTTCGGGGGTGAGGGCCACCGCGAAACCTTGCGCAAGGTACATCCAGGTATCCATGACAACTCCTTAGGCCAGCCAGGCGCCGAGCGGCAGGGTGACATCCAGCAGCCGGTCGAAGGTGTAAAAGAGGCAGATGCCGAGCAGGGGCCCGGCGATGAGGGCGGCGCGCCAGCTGGCGCCAAACAGCCGCCCGACCACCACGGTGAGCAGGGTGGTGGCGAGCGGAAAGCCCAGCCACTCAAAGCCCCAGCCGTAGGCAAACAGGGCCAGCACCATGGCGGCGATGCGCAGCAGCGCGGGAAGCTCCGGCCAGCTGGCCGGATCCGGCGTGCGCCTCAGCAGCAGCAGGGCGCAGCCGGCCATCAACAGGCTGATGACCAGCGGGAAGGGGCGCGGCCCCACCGGCTCGTAGCTGTATTCGCTGTGCAGCTGCCAAGCGAGGGCGGCGGCCCCCAGGCTCAGCAGCAGCCAGCACAGGGCAAACAGACGATCGCTCATGGTGCTGGCTCCCTCTTACTTGGCCAGACCGAAGGCCTTGGCCTGCTCGCGATAGTCGGCGACCTGGGCCTTGACGTAGCTGTCCAGTGCCTCGCCGGTGAGATCGAACTCGAACAGGCCGCGCTGATCACGCTGGGCCTTGAAGGTGTCGGTCTTGACCAGTTGATCGAAGGTCTGCTTCCACCACTGGTACTCGGCGTCGCTCACCTTGGGGCCCACGTAGAAGCCGCGAATGACCGGCCACTCCAGGTCATAACCCTGCTCCCTGGCGGTGGGGATGTCGGCCAGCTTGCCCGGCAGGCGATCCTTGGCAAACACCGCCAGCACCTTGAGTTTGTCGCCGCCAAGGTGGGGCACCATCTCGCTCAGATCGCCGGAGACCGCCTGCACGTGGTTGCCGAGCAGGGCGGTGACCGGCTCGCCACCGCCTTCAAAGGCGACGTAGCGCATCTTGTGGGGATCGACCCCTGCCAGCTTGGCCAGCAGGGCGGCCTTCATCCAGTCCTGGCTGCCGATGGAGGCGCCGGCGCCGATCACCACGCTGTTGGGATCGCGTTTGAGGGCGGCGACCAGCTCCTTGAGGTTCTGGTAGGGGGCGTCGTGGCGCACCGCGATCATGCCGTAGTCGGTGCCAACGGCGGCCAGCCAGCGCACGTCATCGACCCCGTAGCGGCCGAACTTGCCCTGGGAGAGGTTCAAAAGCGAACCGCCGGAGAAGGCGACCACTGTGCCGGCCTCGGCCGGACGCTGGGCCACGATGGCGTTGTAGGCCACGGCGCCAACGCCGCCCGGCATGTAGGTGACGCGCATCGGCTTGTCGATGGTGTTGGTCTCCTGCAGGCTCACCTGCAGCAGCTTGCAGGTGAGATCGAAACCGCCGCCCGGTTTGGCGGGGGCGATGCATTCGGTCCGATCAGGGGCGCTGGCGGTGTCGGCAGCTTGCAGTGGCAGGGCACCGAACAGGGCCAGCAGGGCGAGGGCATGACGTGTGTGTTGCTTCATGGAGTGCTCCATCTTGTTGTTGTTTTTTCCGGGTGTGACCTCGTCGGTAGACGAGGTGATGCGAAATTGTTAAAACAACAACCTTTCATTCACCTTTCAGCCGTTGCTGAATTGCTGGGAGCGTGAAGTGGATCACACCTCGCAGTATGGGGAGACGAGATGCGGTTACTGCTGGCCGAAGACAATCATGAACTGGCGCACTGGCTTTCGCGGGCCTTGACCAGCGCCGGATTCGCCGTGGATTGGGTGGCTGACGGCGACAGCGCCGATCAGCTGCTGCGCCAGGAGCGTTATGCTCTGGCGATCCTGGATATCGAAATGCCCAGGCTGGATGGGCTGACAGTGCTCGGCCGGTTGCGCCGCCGCGGCCAGGGCTTGCCGGTGCTGCTGCTCACCGCCCGTGGCGCGGTAGAGGAGCGGATCTGCGGTCTCAATGCCGGCGCCGACGACTATCTCGCCAAGCCGTTCGATCTGGGGGAGCTCGACGCCCGTCTGCGGGCGCTGCTGCGACGCAGCGAAAGTGGCGGCGCCGAATTGCGGCTGGGGCAGCTGATGCTGCATCCGGACGGTTATTTCGTGGTGAATGACGCCAGGCTGGCCCTGACCCCGCGCGAGCAGGCGCTGCTCACCGCCCTCATGTATCGCCAGGGGCGACCGGTGGCCAAGGGGCAGCTGTTCGAGCAGGTGTTCAACCTCGATGACGAGGTGGGGAAGGAGAGCATCGATCTCTACATCCACCGGCTGCGCAAAAAGCTCGTCGGCAGTGGCGTGGTGATCACTACATTGCGCGGGCTGGGTTATTTGCTGGAAGCGGCGCCGGAGGCTTCCCATTAACCGCTCGCTCCTTCATCAACTGCTGCTGTTTCTTGGCGCTCCCTTGCTGATCCTCTGGGGGGCGTCGGCCTGGTACAGCTACTACGGCGCCCTGGCCGCCGCTACCCAAGCTTATGATCGCACCCTGCTCGCCTCGGCGCGCACCGTGGCCGAGCGCCTCGATGTGCAGCAGGGGCGGCTGCGGGTCGATGTCCCCTACGTGGTGCTCGACAGCTTCGAGCGCAACATGCGCGATCGCCTCTTCTATCAGGTGCGCTCGCCATCCGGTCGGGTTATCTCGGGCTATGAGGAGTTGCCGGCGAGGCCGGACAAGACGCCGCTCACCGACCGTTATCCGGCGCTCGCTTACTTCTATGACGGGGAGTATCAGGGCACGCCTATTCGCGCCGTCGCCCTGCTGCAGCCGGTTAACGAAGGAGGTCTGAGCGGCATGGCCACCATCACGGTGGCCGAAACCCTGATGGGGCGTCGTGAACTCGCCGAGCAGCTGTTGTGGCATGCGGTGCTCTCTCAGGGAGCCCTGGTGGCCCTGACCCTGCTGCTCGCCTACCTGCTGCTCAAGCGCCTGCTTACCCCGATGCGCCGTTTGTCGCGCGAGCTATTGCGCCGCGATGCCGCCAACCTGGCGCCGCTGCCGGACTTGCTCCCCTGGCAGGAGACCCGGCCGCTTATCCTCGCCTTTAATCGCCATCTGGCCAGATTGCGTCAGCTGGTGGCCCGTCAGGAGCGCTTCAGCGCCGATGCGGCGCACCAGCTGCGCACCCCGCTGACCATACTGAAGACCCAGGTGGAAGTGGCCCGCAGCGGTCACGATCCCGTCCTGATGCAGGAGAGCCTGACGGCCATGGCGGCCCGGCTCGATCACACCATAGCGCTGACCGAACGCTTGTTGCTGCTCGCTCGCCTCAAATCCGACGAGTGCTCCGGCCTTCGCCAGCGCGAGCCCATCGAACTGGTGGCGCTGGTGCAGCAGGCTTGTCTCTCCCGCTTGGCACAGGCGCGCAGCAAGGGGATCGATCTCGGCTACGAGGGGGAGGAGTCCGCCATCATGATGGCCGGGGAGCCGCTGCTGCTCGGGGAGCTGTGTGCCAATCTGCTGGACAACGCCATCAAGTACAGCCCGGCAGGTGGCACTGTGACGGCGCGGGTGCAGGCCACCGGTAAGCAAGTCTGGCTGGAGGTGGAAGACAGCGGTCCCGGTATCGCCCCCGAGCAGGCCGAGCGGGTTTGGCTGCCGTTCCAGCGGCTCGAAAATGGTGCCGATCAGCCCGGCGCCGGCCTTGGCCTCGCCCTGGTGCGCGACATCGCCCACTACCATCATGGTGAGGTGTTGTTGCTGCCTGCGCCGCAACTCGGCGGCTTGCTGGTGAGGCTGAGCTTGCCGGTGTGAGGCAGGCGAGGGGAGAATAAAGAAAAAGCCCGTCACCATGGTGACGGGCTTTTTGCTGTTGGAACCCCGGAGATGCCGTTGCCGGTTTGGGCCCTTGAACCGTCGGTTCAAGGCGGGGATCGGATCTGACCGCAGGCTTCTCGGTCGTGCCGAGCATGCGCAATAGCCAGAAGGCAGATCCCCTGTTTGGTATGAATATCGGCTCGGGGACTTGAACCGGCTGACAAACACCCCAGGGAATTTAAAACGGTGCGAGATTAGGGCTGTTGCCCCTCTTCTTCGCTGGAATCACCATACTGTCCGTGCTCTATCAAGGCCGCTTCTATGGTGCGTTGCAGCATCTTGATCCGCTTGTCCATGGTCTCAGAGTATTGGTGGTTTTTCTCTTTTTCAAGGCAGAGCTCATGGCAAAAATTGAGCGCCGCCATCACAGCAAGCTGTTCGTTGCTGGAGACTTTGGAACGTTGACGCAGGTCGATCAATTTTTCGGTCAGCTGCTCGGCGGCCTGGCGCAGGGCATCCTGTTGTCCCAGGGGACAGGATACCTTGTAGGGACGTCCCAAAATGACGATTTCTACGGCCTCTGTGCTCATGCCTTCCTCAATACGGCGAAGAAACTTTCCGCCTTTATCCACGTGGACAACTGGGCGGGACTATATAGCGCAGATGCATAACTTTCAAGGCCTTGCTGGCTCTGGAAGAGGGAGAATGCTAGGATCCTGACCATAAATTTTGCAAACTTGCATGAACTTTGAGCGGATCCACTATGAGCAAGACAACCCCCCTTAACTATGCGGCCGTGACGGCCATCATGGAGCAGCATGAGCTGATGGCCAGTGCGGTCGAGGCTCACGGTGTGATCTGTGGTCTGGTATGTGGTGGCGTGGCGCTGGATGAGAAGAGCTGGGTGCCCCATTTCAACGATCTGGTGAACGACGGATTCGGCCTGCCAGCCCCGGTGCGCCAGCTGATGACCGATCTTTATCACAATGTGGTCGAGAGCCTGATGGCGCAAAAAGGGGTCGAGCTGCTGTTGCCCGGCGACGAGACGCCGCTGGATGAACGCATCGATTCGCTGGTGGACTGGTCCCAGGCGTTTCTGGCCGGTTTCGGTGTGGTGCAGCAGGAACTCTCCCGCGCCTCGGAAGAGCTGCAGGAGATGATCCAGGATATCGCCAGCATCACCCAGGTCTCTGCCGAGTTCGATCAGGAAGATGACGAGAACGAAGCCTCCTTCCTGGTGCTCTACGAGCACGTCAAGCTGGGGGTCATGATGGCCTTCGAAGAGTTTGGCAAGCGCCCGGACAGCCCGGTTACCCCGCCGACCCTGCATTGATGGGCAGATTGTGGTGACAGATCACCCTTTGTCACCTACTGAAAGAACAGAGCGCCCCGTGGCGCTCTTTTGTTATGGCAAAGTGATTGCAACGTGATGGCAAAGGCTGACTAACCCTGTGAGCTGACACCGGTTTTTTGCCGCCAACCGCGCAACCGGCCTCGCCCTTTGTGGTAGCATGAGGCTACGTTTTTGACTTCTCCTTCTCTGCTTATGTCCCAATCTGATGTGCGACAGGTCGATGTGACCCTGGTCGGTGGTGGAATGAGTGGTGCCGTGCTGGCGCTCTCTCTGGCGGCCCTGCGCAAGCCCGATGGATCGCCCCTGTCGATCCTGCTGCTGGAGGCCAGTGCCCCCGACATCCATGCCTCTGCACCGGCTCACCCGGGCTTCGATGCCCGCGCCATCGCGCTGGCGGCGGGCACCTGCGAGGCGCTGGAGCGGCGCGGCCTCTGGCATCTGTTTGCTCCCTACTGCGCCCCCATCACCCATATTCATGTCTCGGATCGGGGCCACTGCGGCCAGACTCGCCTGTCAGCGGCCGAATACGGTCTGCCTGCCCTGGGGCAGGTCATTGAACTGGCGGCCGTGGGCCACGCCTTGCAGCAGGCCATGGCTGCCTGCGAGCAGATCCGGGTGGTGTGCCCGACTCGGGTCGGCGATATCCAGCCCCGGCAGGAGGCGGTCAGGCTCACGCTTGAGAGCGGCGAGCAAGTGGAGACCCGGCTGCTGGTGGCGGCCGACGGGGGCAACTCCTTCGTGCGCCAGCACTTCAAGCTGGCGGTGACCCGCCACGATTTTGAACAGAGTGCCATCATCGCCACCGTCAAGACCGCCGAAGATCCCGCCGGCCGCGCCTTCGAGCGCTTTACCGAGCAAGGTCCCCTGGCCCTGCTGCCGATGCAGGAGGGGCTCTCCTCTTTGGTCTGGAGCGTCGCGCGTCATGAGGTGGACGAGCTGATGGGGCTGGATGAGGCCGCATTCTTGGTCCGCCTGCAGGCGGCGTTTGGTTGGCGGCTGGGACGTTTCGAGCGCACCGGTCAGCGCCACGTCTATCCGCTGGTATTGACCGCCTGCGACTATCCGCTGGCCCAGCGCACCGTGCTGGTGGGCAATGCCGCCCACGCCCTGCACCCTATCGCCGGTCAGGGCTTCAATCTCGGCATGCGGGATCTCGATCTGCTGACCGACGCCATCGCCAGCGCCCTGGCGGCGGGGGAGGATATCGGCAGCTTTAGCGTACTCAATGGCTACTGGCAGCAGCGCAAGGTCGATCAGGCGCAGACCGTCTGGCTCACCTCCTCGCTGGCCCAGCTCTTCTCCAATGGTCACGATCCTCTGGTGGCGGGACGCAATCTGGCGCTCTCCCTGATGGGGCGGCTCCCCTGTCTCAAGGCGCCGCTTGCCTCCCGTACCCTGGGCTTTGTCGCCGATGTGTGTGGCAAGCGTTAAGGGGCCCGGGGCCAACTTATGCTGAAAGGGGAGGTGCGATGGCGCCCCCTGCTGGCCACGCTGGCCAGCCATGAAAGGAACAGATGATGCAGATGCAAGACGTGGATGTGGTGATTGTCGGGGGTGGCATGGTGGGCCTGGGGCTCGCCGCAGCGCTCAAGGAGAGTGCCCTCAAGGTGGTGGTGGTTGAGGGGCGCTTGCCTGACTCCGAGCTTGGCGAGGTGGCCGACAACCGGGTCAGCGCCCTGAGCCTCGCCAGCCAGCGCATCCTGCAGCGGGTCGGGGCCTGGTCCGGGATTGCGGCGCGCCGCCTGCAGCATTACGACAAGATGGCGGTGTGGGAGCAGGACAGCTTCGGCCACATCGATTTTGATGCTGCCAGCCTGCGCCAGAGCGCCCTCGGCCATATCGTCGAGAACCGGGTCATCCAGCTGGCGCTGCTGGAGACGATCGAGGGTGCCAACAACATCCAGCTGCTCACGCCGGCTCGCGCCAAGAGCCTGCAGAGCGGCCCGGCGGGGGCCCTGCTGCTGCTTGAAGATGGCCAGGCCATCGCGGCGAAACTGGTGGTGGCGGCCGATGGTGCCCACTCCTGGGTCCGTCGTCAGGCCGATATTCCGCTGACCAGCTGGGATTACGGCCATCATGCCCTGGTGGCAACGGTACGCTGCGCCGAGCCCCATCAGGCGGTGGCCCGCCAGATCTTTACCCCGGAAGGGCCGCTCGCCTTCCTGCCCCTGTGGCAGGGGGATCTCTGCTCCATCGTCTGGTCCCTGCCTGCCGCGCGGGCCGAGGCGCTGTGCGCCTGCGACGATGAGAAGTTCAATCGCCAGCTCACCGCAGCATTCGATGCGCGGCTCGGCCTGTGCAAGGTGGAGGGGCCGCGCAGCGCCATCCCGCTCACCGCCCGCTATGCCCGCGACTTTGCCCGCGAGCGGCTGGTGCTGGTGGGCGATGCAGCCCACACCATACACCCGCTGGCGGGGCAGGGGGTCAACCTCGGCCTGCTGGATGCTGCCGCCCTGGCCGAGCTTATCCTCGCCAACCAGCGTGCCGGCAAGGATATCGGCCTGCAGGCCAACCTGCGCAGCTACGAGCGCTGGCGCAAGAGCGAGGCGGCCAGGATGCTGGCGGCGATGGAGGGGCTCAAGCGACTGTTTAGCGGTGCGCATCCCCTCAAGAAGCTGGTGCGCGGGGTGGGATTGCGTGCGGCCGATCTGCTGACGCCCTTCAAAGAGGGGGTGATCCGTGCCGCCATGGGGCTGGAGGGCGAATTGCCCGCCCTGGCCCGTCCCGAGTGGGTGCCGGTGACACCGGTCAACCCGGTGCCGCGGGCCAAGCTTTCGCCAAAATGATGAAAAAAACTAATATTAGCCGGCTTTTTTTATAAAAAAAGTAATCTGGCAAGGCTGATGCCCCTGACGAGGCGTCAGCCTTTAATTTTGGTGCAGTGCGAAACGTTTTTCTGCAAATTGTGACGAAACGGTGAAAATCGAAATTTAATCTCGACTTCTTCCGTTTACGGCTGTTTTTATCTTGGCGTTTATCTTAGTGTCTGGAAGCACTTAAACGGGAGGGGATTAGTTTTTTTTGAGCGGCGCATGGGCCCGCTTGGCATATAATCCGTCCCGTTCAAGGAATCCCTCTTGCCCGGCAAGGGCAGGAGCGAGCACAGACCCGGTGACCGGCTCTCTTTGCTGTGAAGGCTTATCTTTGCAGTGAATCGGGCGGGTTGCGAGAGTTGTCGCTAACGCTAAAGGGCTTTTTGCTAAGGAAAGAATGCGATGATCCAGACTACTGTACTGCATCCCAAACACCTGGAAGCCGGCGCCAAAATGGTGGACTTCCATGGTTGGGAAATGCCCATCAACTACGGTTCCCAGCTGGAAGAGCACCACGCGGTGCGCAGCGACGCCGGCATGTTCGATGTCTCCCACATGACCATCGTCGATCTGACCGGCGAGCGGGTCAAAGCCTTCCTGCAACACCTGCTGGCCAACGATGTGGCCAAGCTGACCGTTTCCGGCAAGGCCCTCTATAGCGGCATGCTCAATCCCGAAGGGGGCGTCATCGACGACCTCATTACCTATTACCTGACCGATACCTTCTACCGCCTGGTGGTCAACTCCGCCACCCGCGAGAAGGATCTGGCCTGGATCCGCCACCACGCCATCGATTTCGATGTCACCGTGACCGAGCGCCCCGAGCTCGCCATGATCGCGGTGCAGGGCCCCAACGCCAAGCTCAAGGTGGCCTCCGTCCTGAGCGCCTCCCAGCGCACCGCCGTGGTGGGGATGAAGCCCTTCTTCGGCGTGCAGGCCGGCGATCTCTTCATCGCCACCACCGGCTACACCGGCGAAGATGGCTACGAGATCGTGGTGCCGCAAGAGAAGGCGTGCGATCTGTGGCAGGGGCTGCTGGATGCAGGGGTTGCCCCCTGCGGCCTGGGCGCGCGGGATACCCTGCGTCTCGAAGCCGGCATGAACCTCTATGGTCAGGACATGGACGAGTCTATCTCTCCGCTCGCCGCCAACATGGCCTGGACCATCGCCTGGGAGCCGGCCGATCGCCAGTTTATCGGCCGCGCCGCGCTGGAAGCGCAGAAAGCGGCGGGCAACCAGCACAAGCTGGTGGGCCTGGTGATGGAAGAGAAAGGGGTCTTGCGTGCCGGCATGGCGGTCACCTTTACCGGTGCCGATGGCGAGCCGCGGGAAGGGGTGATCACCTCAGGCTCCTTCTCCCCGACCCTGGGCTACAGCATCGCCCTGGCGCGGGTGCCCCGTGACATCGGCGCACAGGCCCAGGTTGAGATCCGCAAGAAATTGGTTACCGTGAAGGTGACCAAGCCCGCCTTCGTCCGCAATGGTCAGGCGCTGGTGTAATGATTGATGGCGGCGCAGGAAGGTCCTGCGCCGCGCCCTTTTGTAAAAAGTGATCCAAGTACATTAAGGAAGCACAAATGAGCCATATCCCGAGCGAACTGAAATATGCCACCTCCCACGAGTGGATCCGTGTCGAAGCCAACGGTGAGGCCGTCGTCGGTATCACCGAGCACGCCCAGGAGCTGTTGGGGGACATGGTGTTTGTCGAGTTGCCCGAGGTGGGTAAGCAGGTCAGCGCCGGTGACGACTGCGCCGTGGCCGAGTCGGTAAAAGCCGCCTCCGACATCTACAGCCCGGTGAGCGGCGAGATCATCGCCGTCAACGAAGAGCTGGAAGGCAGCCCCGAGCTGGTCAACTCCGATCCGTACCAGGCTGGTTGGTTGTTCCGCATCAAGCTGGATGACGCAGGCGAGCTGGCCAACCTGCTGGACGCCGAAGGCTACCAGAACGTGGTGGACGAAGAGTAATGCCTCTGGGCCCTGCACAGCGTGCGGGGCCCTTTTGTATGACGGTCTGCCAACGAGCGGGCCGCAGGATGCCGGCGCGCATCCGCCACAATGGGATAACAGTTCCATTGCGGCACCCATGAACATGAGTGGAGTCGGTCCAGGCCGACTATCAGTGCTTTTTATCAGGATTTATGAGCAGGAATAGGGAAATGACCCAGTCATTGTTTGAACTCGAGCAAAAAACCGATTTCATCCGCCGTCATATCGGCCCGGGTGAGGAAGAGCTGCGCGTGCTGTTGGCCGAAGTGGGTGCCGAGAGCCTGGACGATCTGATTGAGCAGACGGTCCCGGCCGCCATCCGTCGCCCCGGCCCCCTGGGGATCGGCGCCAGCATGACGGAGGTGGAGGCCCTGGCCAAGCTCAAGGGTTACGCCGCCCAGAACAAGATTGCCAAGAGCTATATCGGCATGGGTTATCACGACACCCACGTGCCCCATGTCATCCTGCGCAACGTGCTGGAGAACCCGGGCTGGTACACCGCCTACACCCCCTATCAGCCCGAGCTGGCCCAGGGCCGTCTCGAAGCCCTGCTCAACTTCCAGCAACTGACCCTGGACTTGACCGGCATGGATCTCGCCAGCGCCTCCCTGCTGGATGAAGCCACCGCCGCTGCCGAAGCCATGGCACTCGCCAAGCGGATGGCCAAGTCCAAGTCCAACCTCTTCTTCGTGGCCGACGACGTGCATCCCCAGGTGATCGACGTGGTCAAGGAGCGCGCGGTGCACTTCGGCTTCGACGTGGCTGTGGGCCCCGTCGCCGAGGCGGTGAGCGAAGAGGTGTTCGGTGCCCTGTTCCAGTATCCCACCACCACGGGTGAGGTGAAGGATCTGCGCGCCCTGATCGCCGCGGTGCAGGCTCAGAAAGGGTTGGCCTGCGTCAGCGCTGATATCCTCTCCCTGTTGCTGCTCAAATCCCCGGGCGAGCTGGGCGCCGATGTGGTGTTGGGCTCTGCCCAGCGTTTTGGCGTGCCCATGGGTTACGGTGGTCCTCACGCCGCCTTCTTCGCTACCCGCGATGCCTACAAGCGCTCCATGCCGGGCCGCATCATCGGCGTCTCCAAGGATGCCCGTGGCAAGAATGCCCTGCGCATGGCGATGCAGACCCGCGAGCAGCACATCCGCCGCGAGAAGGCCAACTCCAATATCTGTACCGCCCAGGTGCTGTTGGCCAACATGGCGAGCTTCTACGCCGTCTACCACGGTCCGGTGGGGCTGAAAACCATCGCCTCCCGCGTACACCGTCTGACCAGCATCCTGGCGCTGGGGCTGAAAGCCAAGGGCGTGGCCCTCAAGCACGACAGCTGGTTCGATACCCTCACTGTGCTGACAGCGGGCAAATCAGAGCTGATCGCCAAGGCCGAGGGGCTGGACATCAACCTGCGCGCCGATCTGGATGGCGCCGTGGGGGTGTCGCTGTCCGAGACCACCACCCGTGACGACGTGGCCGAGCTGTTCGAGCTGTTCCTGGGGGCAGGCCACGGCCTGGATCTGGAGGCGCTGGACAAGGCGGCCCAGGCCCATCATGCCATCCCGCAGGATCTGCTGCGCAGCGACGCCGTGCTGACCCACGAGGTGTTCAACAAGTACCACTCCGAGACCGAGATGCTGCGCTACATCCACCGTCTCGAAGCAAAAGATCTGGCGCTCAACTACGCCATGATCTCCCTGGGTTCTTGCACCATGAAGCTCAACGCCACCGCCGAGATGATCCCGGTGACCTGGCCCGAGTTTGGCAAGCTGCACCCGTTTGCACCGCTCGAGCAGGCCAAGGGTTACCAGCTGCTGCTGGCAGACCTTGAGGACTGGCTGGTGAAGGTGACCGGCTACGATGCGGTCTGCATGCAGCCCAACTCCGGTGCCCAGGGCGAGTACGCGGGCTTGCTCGCCATCAAGAAGTACCACGAGTCTCGCGGCGAGGGGCATCGCGACATCTGCCTCATTCCGGCTTCTGCCCACGGTACCAACCCGGCCTCTGCCCAGATGGCGGGCCTCAAGGTGATCGTCACCGCCTGTGACAAGGCCGGCAACGTGGATCTTGATGACCTGCGCGCCAAGGCGGCCGAGGCGGGGGATCAGCTCTCCTGTCTGATGGTGACCTACCCCTCCACCCACGGGGTGTACGAGGAGACCATCAAGGAGGTGTGCGACATCGTGCACCAGTACGGTGGTCAGGTCTATCTGGACGGCGCCAACATGAACGCCCAGGTGGGGCTGACTGCGCCTGGCTTTATCGGCGCGGACGTCTCCCACCTCAACCTGCACAAGACCTTCGCCATCCCCCACGGTGGTGGCGGTCCGGGCATGGGCCCCATCGGCGTGAAACAGCATCTGGCACCGTTCGTGGCCGGTCACGCCGTGGTCAAGACCGACAAGGAGAGCCGTGACAACGGCGCCGTATCGGCCGCACCGTTCGGCTCGGCCAGCATCCTGCCCATCAGCTGGATGTATATCGCCATGCTGGGTGACGAGGGGCTGAAGAAATCCACTCAGGTCGCCATCCTCAACGCCAACTACCTGGCCAAGAAGCTCGGCGAGGCCTTCCCGGTGCTCTACACCGGTCGCAACCATCGCGTTGCCCACGAGTGCATCCTGGATATCCGTCCGCTCAAAGAAGCCTCCGGCATCAGCGAGATGGACGTGGCCAAGCGCCTGATGGATTTTGGCTTCCACGCGCCGACCATGAGCTTCCCGGTGGCGGGTACCCTGATGGTTGAACCGACCGAATCCGAATCCAAGCGCGAGCTGGATCGCTTCGTCGAGGCGATGATCGCCATCCGCGCCGAGATCGCCAAGGTGCAGGACGGCCACTGGAGCTTGACCGACAACCCGCTGGTGCACGCGCCCCACACTCAGGATGACGTGATGGACGAGCAGTGGAACCGCGCCTACAGCCGCGCCGAGGCGGTCTTCCCGTCCGAGGCTGTGCGCGCCAGCAAGCTGTGGCCGTCGGTTAACCGCATCGACGACGTCTACGGCGATCGCAACCTGTTCTGCTCCTGCGTACCCACCGAGGATTACGCCAAGTAAGAAGAGGCGTTCGTGGCTAAAGCGCCGTGACCCTGCAAGCGATAAGGCCCTGCATCAGCAGGGCCTTTTTTATGTCGCTCGTCGAAAGAAAGTAAGAGGGACATAAAAAAACGGCGCCATCGAATGGCGCCGTGAAAATAGGGGGAGCTTGTTGTTGGTATAGGTATCAGGTCAGGCTGAAGCGGCCGATGCTCTGCTGCAGGTGAATGGCCAGTTTATTGAGATCCTGACAGGCCTGGGCCGTGTGCTGCGCACCCTGGGCGTTCTCGTCGGCGACCTCGTGAATGGTGACCATGTTGCGGTTGAGCTCGCCCGTCACCGTATTCTGCTGCTCGGTGGCGCTGGCAATCTGGGTGTTCATGTCGGTGATATGGGTCACCGCCTCGTTGATCTTGCCGATGCTGTTGCCCGCCTGGCGTGCCAGCTCGACGGAAGTCACCATCTGGTCGCGGTTGGCCTGCATGGCATTGCCGGCATCGATGGCGCAGTTTTGCAGTATTTCGATGATCTTGTTGATCTCGCAGGTCGAGTCCTGGGTGCGTTTGGCCAGGGTGCGTACCTCATCGGCTACCACGGCAAAGCCGCGACCCTGTTCGCCGGCGCGCGCGGCCTCGATGGCGGCGTTGAGAGCCAGCAGGTTGGTCTGATCGGCGATGCCGCGGATCACGTCCAGTACCACGCCGATATTGCTGCTCTCCTGCTCCAGGTTGTGGATCACCCGGCCGGTCTGCTCCAGCTGGCTGGAGACCTCTTCGATGCTGTCGATGGCATCCAGCACGACCTGGTTACCCTGATGGGACGCTTCAAAGGCGTGCTGGGCCGCGACGGCTGCGTCGGTGGAGTTGCGGGCAACTTCATGTACCGTGGTCTGCATCTCGTTCATGGCGGTGGCGACCTGGGCAATCTCCTGCTGCTGCTGGTGCATGCTTTGGGAAGCCTGAACCGAGATGGTGCTTACCTCTTCCACGGCGCAGCTCAGCTGGCTGACCGAGGCGTCGATGTCGTTGACCAGGTCGGTCAGCCCCTCCTTCATGTGGCGGATGGAGTGGGCAAGCTGGCCAATCTCGTCCTTGTGGAAGCGGCCCTGATCGAACCAGTCGCACAGGGTGCCACGCCCCAGACGGCCGGACGCAATCTGCTGGGCCTGATCGGCCAGCATCAACAGGGGATCGCGGATCTGGCGAGTCAGGATGGTGGCGAACACGACCACGGCGATGACCCCCAGCAGCAGGGTGATCATGATGTTGATGCGTGCGTTGCCATAGGCCTGTTCGGCCATGCTGCGCCCTTCGACCGCATAGTCCTGGTTGATCTTGATGAGCGCCTCGACGGCTTCGTGGAGCTTGTCGTAAAGGGGCGTGCCATCGCGCAGGAACATATAACGTGCGTTGAGGGTATCACCTTGTTCCAGAGTATTTTTTACCTTGTAGTAAAAATTCAGGTAATTGCGCCAATCGGATTTCAGATCTTCGAAAAGACGGGTCTCGTTTTGATCAAATAGCGTCTTGCGATATTCCTCGAGCAGCATGTCCATTTGTGCCGGCTTGCTGTCCATGATGACCCGATATTCATTTCGTTTTTGCTCATCATCGAAATTGACGAAATAGAGCAATTCATGGCGACGCAGATCGGTCGCGACATTGCGAATATCGTTGGCGCGATTGATGCTGGGGATCACCGCATCTGTGATATCCAGCGTCTGCGTGTTCATATTTTCGAACTGCAGTAGGGAGAAGCCGCCGATGGAGGCCAGCATCAGCCCCAATACGATGAATGCGGCGCTCAGCTTCTTGCCGATGGTCATGTTGTTGATGGACATAGAGGATCCGAACTGTGAGTGTGATTTTTCCTTCCGAAATAGCTGCACTCATCCCGCCAAAATAAATTCAGGCAAGAGAGAATCAGGGGTCCTTGATATAGCGCGGGGTATTGTTTTTTATTATTTAACTTGAGGTTTCAGGTGAAACCAAAAGGTGAATTAATTTCTACTATATAACAAAAAGGCATGTTTGGTCAGATCAGATAATAGGGGGTGAATAAAAGGACTGGGAGTTGGAAAAATAAAAATCAGAATTGTCAGTTATTTATTGGCGTTAATACCCACATGGGGTTAGCCATAAAACATGGCGTGCCGGGCAGGTAAAGAGGGGCAACCCACCGTGATGGCCGGTGGGTTGGAGAAGACAAGAGGCTGACAAAGAGACTTGATACAGAGAGCGAAAAGGTGGACGAACGCTGGGCGGCCATGCCCGGTGCTCATCTACCCTGATCCTGTTCTTTCAGCACGTGGGCGATGCCTGCCAGTATGGGGGCCGCGTAGTCGAAGAAACGCTTTATCCCGGGGCAGAGGTAGTTCAGGCCAATCTCGCCATCCGGGGCCCTGACCAGACGATTCTTGGGGCATTCGCCCCAGCAGAGCGTCAGGTAGGGGCACTTGAGGCAGTAATCGGGCAGGCTGTCCCGCTTGGACATGCCAAATGCCTCCTGGCGGGTGGAGAAGGCCATGTGGGTCAAGGGGCGCTGTTTGATATCCCCCAGCCGATACTCCGGATAGACGAAGTGATCGCAGGAGAAGACGCTGCCATCGTGCTCGATGGCCAGCGCCTTGCCGCAAAACTCGGCGGTGACGCAGAGCTGGGAGGGGTATCCCATGGTCTGGGCCACGGCGGTTTCGAACAGATTGACCAGCACGCGCCCCAGGTCGTTGTTGACCCACTCCTCGAACACGGTTGCCAGAAAGGTGCCCCAGTCATCGGGATCCACCGACCAGTCCGTGACGATCGACATGGGGTGGTCGGGTTTGCTGAGCTCGCTGCCAACCAGGGGCAGCATGCTGTCGTTCCAGAATTGCGGGGCCGTGCGTTTGAAATCGCTAGCCTCGACGCAGGGGGTGAACTGGATGTAGGTGGCCCCCAGTTCCCGGGTCAGAAAGCGATACACCTCGAGGGGATATTTCGCATTGTGCCGGTTGATGACGGTCAGGGCATTGAAGGGAACCTGATGCTGGCGCAGCAGCTCGGCCGCCGCCATCACCAGATCGAAGGTGGGTTTGCCGCTGCGGGTCACCCGGTATTTGTCGTGCAGTGCGCGGGGCCCGTCGATGGAGAGGCCAACCAGAAAGCCGTGCTCCTTGAGAAACCGGCACCACTCGTCATTGAGCAGGATACCGTTGGTCTGCAAGTCGTTGCGGATGCTGACCCCGGGTGGGCAATACTTTTGCTGCAGCGCCACTATCTGGCGAAAGTAGTCGATGCCGAGCAGGGTCGGTTCACCGCCCTGCCAGGAGAAGACGATCTCGTCGCCATCCTGCCCCTCTATGTAACTACGGATGAAGGTGTCCAGGGTCTCTTCATCCATCCTGGGTTGTCTGGGTTGATGGAGCAGGTCTTCCTTGTGCAGGTAGAAGCAATATTGGCAATCTATGTTGCACTTGGAGCCCCCCGGTTTGGCCATGACATGGAAGCGGCGGGCATAGGCGCCGCTGCTGTCGCGGCTGGCGGTTTTGAGCGGGGTGACGTCCAGGTGAGTCGTGTCACGGGTCCGGATTTTGTTCATCGTTACTCTTCTGATGACGACGGGCGAGGTCGATACGGGATGAAAACCTGACGAAAGGGAAAGGTGTCAGCCAGCGGGATGAAGATGGCGGAGGGATAGCCCTCCGCCGTATCGTTTACTGCTGGGTTTTCTGCATGGCTTCCTGAATGACCTTGGCCATGTCGAAGGTGGTGCTTCCCTGAACCGGCGGATACTTGACCAGGGTGTTGACGTGCTCGCCGACCATCTCGCTGACCGGTGCCAGCATCCAGGACATCTTCTGCACCAGGTGGCCGTTGGCATCGATGGAGTCGTAACTCTCGAACGGATCGGCCCTCAGGTTGTAGAGCTTGGGCTTGGAGAGCGGGGTGAGGTTGTCATAGTAGTTCTCTGCCACCGCGAAGTGGAACTTCCAGGGGCCGACCCGCACCGCCGAGAGCTTGTCCTCGAAGTAGTAGAAGATGGAGTCGCGAGCCGATTCCTTGTTCTTGCCTTCCCAGTAGGCGAGGTTGTTGACGCCATCTATGTACTGTTTCTTCTCGTCCATCATCTTCTTGTTGACGTCGGGGACACCCGCTGCCGCCGCCAGGGTGGTGAAGAGATCCTGGTGACCCTGGATGCCGTTGAGCACGCCACCCGCCGGGATCTGGGCCGGCCAGCGTGCCATCATGGGCACCCGGACGCCCCCTTCATAGGTGGTCATCTTCTCGCCGCGGAACGGCGTGGTGGCGCCATAAGGCCAGGAGGAGTGTTCCGGACCATTGTCGGTGGTATAGATGACGATGGTGTTCTCTTTCAGACCCCGCTTTTCCAGTTCGTCGAGCAGATAGCCGATGTCGCTGTCGTGCTGCATCATGCCGCTACCATGGTAGTCGTATTCACTGGTGTACTGCTCGGCAGCATAGCGCCACTTGTCGTTGAGACGGGTATAGAGGTGCATGCGGCTGGTATTGACCCAGGTAAAGAAGGGCTTGTCTTCCTTGAGCGAGTTGTCGATGAACTTGAGGGCGGCCGGGATCATCTCGGCGCGGTCGAAGTCCTTCATCCGCTCCTGGCCCAGCGGGCCGGTATCGGTACATTTCTGTTTGCCGACTTCACCGAAACGCGGGTCGACCGTCTTGTCTTCGGTCTCGGTGGCGTAGCAGTGCAGGACGCCGCGGGTACCGAACTTCTTGCTGTACGCCTCCACCGAGCCAGAGTACTGCTTGGCAAAATTCTGGTAATCCCGTTGCTCGTGTTCTTCTTGGGTATTGAGGTGATAGAGGTTGCCGAAAAATTCGTCGAAGCCATGGACGGTCGGCAGGGCAAAGTTGTGATCCCCTAGGTGGTTCTTGCCGAACTGGCCGGTCTTGTAGCCAACGGCTTTGAGCACTTCGGCCAGAGACGGGGAGTCTTTCTTCAGACCCAGCGCACCACCGGGCATGGCCACCGTCGTCATGCCGGAGCGAATGGGGTACTGCCCGGTCAGGAAGGCGGCGCGGCCCGCCGTCGAACTCGGCTGCGCGTAATGATCGGTGAACTTGATGCCTTCGTTGGCGATTCGCTCGATGTCGGGGGTGGTGTAACCCATGGTGCCCATGCCATAGGCACTGACGTTCTGCCAGCCGATGTCATCACCAAAGATGACCAGAATGTTCGGTTTATCCGTTTATGCCATGACACCGGCGGAGAGGATGATGCTCACTGCCGCAGATATTTTTCCCAATTTCATGTTGTCGCTCCATCTAGGTTCAAAAGAAACCTCATCATCAGCCGAACGGCCTGTACATCCATTACACAGCAGCACATTGAGTCCGGTACACCAAGATACTGTACCCATGTGAACAATGACACGCCACGCCCCAGCTTATTACGCAGACACTGACTAATAACCAGAGTGTCAGTTGCGAAATATGAAGATTGTGATGGGGCTCTCATGAGGAATATTCAAACATGACTTCTGTTCAGGTCATGGTATGAACGTCTGATGAGGCCAAAGGGGAGGGAGCCTCTCTTTATGCCGCCTCAACAACAGGTCAATCTGGTCATATTAATGGGCTGGCGCCAGCGCCATGAATAAATACGCAGACTTTGGCCCGCCGCGATTCGACTCGCCAGGGCCGTGAGCGTCGTTGTTGGCCTTGAAGCCTGAACGTATGGGGGCCAGGCTGGCAGTCGCAGGAACATTATTGTGTGACAGCATAATGAGGAGTGATGGATGGACAATACCGAACGATTTTCAGCCCGCGTCGAAGCCTATGTGAAATACCGCCCCGGCTACCCGTCAGCCATGCTGGATTTTCTGGCCGATGAGCTGGCTATGGGGCCAGAGACCCTGGTTGCCGACATCGGGGCGGGCACCGGCATACTGACGGCGCTGCTGGCCCCCAGGGTGCGTCAGGTTCTGGCCGTCGAACCCAATCCGGATATGCGTGCGGCGGCGCAGCAGCTGCTGGCCGGCGTTGCCAATGTCGTCTGTCATGATGGTCGGGCCGAGGCAACCGGCCTGCCGGATGGGTGTGTGGATCTCGTCACGGTCGCCCAGGCGTTCCACTGGTTCAATCGCCCGGCCTTCAAGGCCGAGAGTCGCCGCCTGCTAAAGCCAGGTGGCAGAGTGGCGCTTATCTGGAATGACAGGCTGACGAATACCGAATTTCTCAAGGCCTACGAGGACGGGCTGCGCACCTATTCCGGCGACTATGAGGAGGTCAATCATCGCAACCTGGGGGAGGATGACTTTGCCGCCTTCTTCGAGGGGGACTATCGGCTCAGCCGGTTCGACAACTGCCAGCACTTCGATCTGGACGGGGTGCTGGGTCGGCTCAACTCCTCTTCCTATGCCCCCGCTATCGGTACGTCGGCTTATGAGCAGTTGACGGCACTGATCCGCCGCGAGTTTGCGCGCTGGGAGCAAGATGGCCGGATTGCCTTCAATTACAGCACCCTGGTCTACAGCGGCCGAGTCTGATGCTATGGATTGGCAGGGCGTTTGCCTGGGTGCCATTACCAGGGGGTCATTAATGGCAGAGCCCTCACCGTGGCCGGAGAGGGCTCTGTTGCCATCTGTTGCCCCGGGGAGTGGGCACGCGTCAGTGGTTCTCTATCTCCAAGAGGGCCATGGCTTTGGCCAGCGCATCGACGGATTCCTGATGCTTGCCCGCCTTGTGCAGAGACTCCCCTTCGGCGCGCAGCTTTTTCACCTGTGCCAATTGCTCGGCACTGAGGTCGGGTGCCCTGGCCAGGGCATCGTCAATCTTCTTCATGTCGGCAGGGCAGTGAAAGGCGAGCGCGCCGCCGGCAAAGAGCAGGGTGAATACAAACAGGAGTGATTTCATCTTGATTACCTCGCTGGGGGACATCTGCAAGGATAGACCTCGTCAGGGCGCAACGAAGGCCCGTGTTTTGGATAGATGGCACAGGAGCGTTGTCACAGGCGACCCGGAGCCATGCGCGGGAAGGTCAGGGTAAAGCAACTGCCTTCACCCGGTGACGAACGCGCCGTCAGGCTGCCACCCAACACCGAGGTGGCGATGCGGCGGCAGATGGAGAGCCCCAGCCCCGAACCTCCCTTGCCCAGGGTGGTGGTAAAGAAGGGATCGAAGATGTGGGCCAGTACGTTGGGGGCCATGCCCTGGCCGTTGTCCAGCACTTCCAGGTAGATGGTCTCCTTGTCCTGATAGGCGCTGATCACGATTCGCCCATCCTGCCTGCTCCCTATGCCATGCACAGCGGCATTGTGAACGAGGTTGAGCAGGACCTGGCTCAGGGGGCCCGGGTAGGTGTCACAGAGAAGCCCCTCACCAACAGTATTTTGCATGATCACACGGTCATAGCCCTGTCCGGCCTTGAGGTTGGCCAGGTTGTCGTCGATGAGGCGCTTGAGTTCGAAGCTGCGCCGGCTCTCCGAAGTCTGATCGATGGCCACTTGTTTGAAGCTCTTGACCAGCTTGGCCGATTGGGTGATGGCCTGCTGCGCCAGCTCGCTCATCTCCTGGGTGGCCTTGATGAACTCTTCCAGGGTGGAGCGACGGATCGTCTGTGCCCCCAACTGGGCGGCCAGTTGCCGCGTTCTCTCCTGCAGAGCCGTGGTGGCGATCAGGGCATTGCCGATAGGGGTGTTCAGCTCGTGAGAGATCCCCGCCACCATGGCCCCCAGTGCCGCCAGGGTTTCGGTGTGGATCAGCTCTTCCTGGGTCTTTTTCAGGCTGTCGAGGGTCTGGGTCAGCTGTGCCTTGTGCTGCTCGAGCTCTTCCTGCGTCTCCTGCAGACGGATATTGTCGTAGAGGGTATGCATGCTCTGCTGCACCGAGTCACGAAATTGCAAGAGCAACTGTCGATAGAGACCACCGTAGTCATTCTCCTCCCGGCTCAGCACGCAGATGGTGCCGAAGATCCGGCCATCGGGCCAGCAGAGCGGCAGGCCGCAGTAGGAGATCATGCCGAGTTTGATGTCAGGGTTGTGATCCCACTCGGGATCCTTGAGGGCATTGGGAACGAGGAGCTCCTGGCGGGTATCCATGACCCGTTCGCAATAGAGCCCTGAGTCGAGGTGCTCGCGCGCGCCGGCAGGGTAGCAGTTGTCCGGCGTCTGGCTGGTGATGAAGACTTCGATCTCGCTGGGATGTACCCGCATGATGAGCCCGGCCGGCACGTGAAACAGCTCAGCCATCAGATTGATGGTTTTTTGCCAGGAGAGACGCAGGGAGTCCGGGATCTCGAACTCGGGGGCGATCGGGTACTTGGCGATGCTCGCAGACATTAAGGCGTTCCTGTTTGCTGGGACTATGGTGAGTGGACTCTATTTCCCATTCTAGTTGTCCGGTTCAGGCCGTGCGCGCCATGGCTTGGCAAATGCCGCAGGGTTGAAGCGAACCGGAAGCAAACGGTACCATGATCCTTTCGCCGAATTATTCGCCACCCTTATTCATCTTACTGGAGTGCCCATGACCCTCAGACGATTGTTGTCCCCCCTGACCAGTCTGGTGATCTTCATCCTGGGGCACGGCATGTTCAACACCCTGTTGACGGTGCGCCTGTCGGCCGAGGATGTCTCGGCCCAGGCCATCGGCCTGGTGTCGGCCGCCTATTTCGGTGGCCTGGTGCTGGGGGCTTTCGTCAACGCCCGCCTCATCATCCGGGTGGGGCATATCCGGGCCTATGCGGCCTATGCCTCCCTGCTCTGCTTTCTGTTCCTGTTGCACGGCATGGTGGTCGAACCCATCAGCTGGGCGGCGATGCGTCTGGTAGGGGGATTTGCTACCGGCGGCCTGTTCGTGGTGCTGGAGTCCTGGATGCTGGTCTCGAGTACCCCCGCCAACCGGGGGCGGTTGATGTCCCTCTACATGATCCTGCTCTACGGATCCCTTGCCATGGGGCAATTGTTGCTCAAATGGATCGATCCTATGGTGCTCACCCCCTTTGCTCTGTGCGCCATGGCCGCCACCCTGTCGGTGGTGCCGCTCGCTATCTCGCGGGTGGCCATGCCCGCCATGGTGGCGCCGCAGCCGGTCGGGGTGCGTGAGCTGGTGCGCCTCACCCCGGCGGGGATGGGCAGCAGTTTTACCTCGGGCCTTATTTTGGGGGCTATCTATGGCTTGCTGCCCCTCTATTTTGCCGATACCGGGGCCTCCCTCTCCCGGGTGGCGGACATGATGGCGCTGGTGATCCTGGGGGGGATGTGCCTGCAGTATCCCATTGGCCGCATGTCCGATCGTTTCGACCGGCGACTGGTGATCCTGCTGCTGTGCAGCGTGCTGACCCTGCTTGCCCTCTTGATGGTGGCGCTGCCCGCCGGCTGGCGCGAGCCGATCGCGGGGGCCCTGGTGTTCCTGCTCGGGGGCATGGCGTTTTCCATCTATCCCCTGAGCCTGAGTCACGCCTGTGACGAATTGCATCCGGATCAGGTGCTGGGGGCCAACCAGGGGTTGCTGCTCGCCTACAGCATGGGGGCCATGATAGGCCCGCTGCTGGCGCCGCTCCTGATGCGTCCCTTCGGGCCAGAGGGGTTGTTCCTCTACTTTGCCCTGTGCGGGGCGCTGCTCGCCACTTACCTTGGCTGGCGCAAGCGGCAGCGGGCGCCCATTCCGCTGGACGAGCATCAGGTGTTTATCCCTGTGCCGCCCAATACCCCCATGACCGCCGAGCTGGAGCCGAGAACCGATCTGGCGGGGGAGGCTGTGCCTACCTCCTATGCCACTCCTGATGCTCCCCTTGACACGGCTCCCGAGAACACTCCCGACCTGACTTCCGGCAACCCTGGGGGGGCCAGAGAGGGGACCTAGCCACTTCCCCGTTTGGCCATTTGCCATGGTCAACGAGTCTTACCAGACAATAAAAAAACGCCGATCATCCGATCGGCGTTTTTCTTGTTTTGTATTGCCCGAGGTTAGCCGAGTTCGGCGACGGCCTTGCTCTGGGCCTGGCTCTTGCGCTTGATGGCAAAACCCACCCCCAGCACCACCAGCCACACGGGGATCAGCTCAACCGAGATGCGGGTGCCCTCGTTCAAATACATGATCACCAGGATGGCGGCCATGAAGGCGAGGCAGAGGTAGTTGCCAAACGGGCTCCACAGAGCCTTGAACTTGGTAGTCACCCCTTCGGCGGCCTTGACCTTGCGGAACTTGAGGTGAGCCAGGCTGATCATGGCCCAGTTGATGACCAGGGCGGAGACCACCAGGGACATCAAGAGGCCGAAGGCCTTGCCCGGGATCAGGTAGTTGATCAGCACGCACAACAGAGTGGCGGCGGCCGAGATGGAGATGGCGGTCAGGGGAACCCCGCTCTTGTTGGTCTTGAGCAGCGCCTTGGGCCCGTTACCCTGCTTGGCCAGACCAAACAGCATGCGGCTGTTGCAGTAGACACAGCTGTTGTAGACCGAGAGCGCGGCGGTCAGTACCACCAGGTTCAGCACGTTGGCCACCAGGTTGCTGTCCAGGGCGTGGAAGATCATCACGAACGGGCTGCCGCCTTCCACCACCTTGCCCCAGGGATAGAGGGAGAGCAGTACGGCCAGGGCACCGATGTAGAAGATGAGGATGCGGTAGATCACCTGGTTGGTGGCTCTGGGGATGCTCTTCTCCGGGTTGTCGGCTTCAGCGGCCGTGATGCCGACCAGCTCCAGGCCGCCGAAGGAGAACATGATGAAGGCCATGGCCATCACCAGCCCGCCCACGCCGTTGGGGAAGAAGCCGCCCTGGGCCCAGAGGTTGCTGACCGTGGCCTCGGGGCCGCCGCTGCCGGAGAGCAGCATCCAGCCGCCAAATCCGATCATGCCGAGGATGGCGACCACCTTGATGATGGCAAACCAGAATTCCATCTCGCCGAACGCCTTGACGTTGGAGAGGTTGATGGCGTTGATCAGCACGAAGAAGAAGGCGGCCGACATCCAGGTCGGGATCTCGGGCCACCAGTACTGGACATAGATACCCACTGCGGTCAGCTCGGCCATGCTCACCAGCACGTAGAGTACCCAGTAGTTCCAGCCGGAGGCAAAGCCGGCGAAGTCACCCCAGTACTTGTAGGCAAAGTGGCTGAACGAGCCGGCAACCGGCTCTTCCACTACCATCTCGCCAAGCTGGCGCATGATGAGAAACGCAATGAAGCCGCCGATGGCATAGCCCAGCAGCACCGAAGGGCCCGCCATCTTGATGGTGTCGGCGATGCCGAGAAACAGGCCGGTGCCGATGGCGCCGCCCAATGCAATCAACTGAATGTGGCGGTTTTTAAGACCGCGTTTCAGCTCTTCGCCGTCTTGTTTCAAATCCATGGTCTGTCCTTATCTCTCTGTTGTCTCAGTCGGTGTTGGGCTCATCCTGAGCAGGCCGCGATGCGTAGCCAAAACCTGACGAAAGCTGTATTTATTTCGTTACGCCATGCGTTTTGTGATTTTTCATGCTGGCTGGCAACGCAAGCAGAATAGTGATAATCCGCCATGAATGCACCTGTTTTCCATGTTGAGTGGTGGTGTTTTGCACGATAGCCAGCTTTTTCATGAGTTGATCAAGCTTCTGGTTAGTGGTTGGGTGAAATTTAAACAATCGAATTGAATTTTGTTGACATGATTTTTTGATGGTGATTTTTCATTGCTTTTACTGAGAAAGGGATGCAAACGATGCACAAGCTGGTTGAAGGAGCGGATAAAGGGGGTCTGGTACAACAGGGGGTGGCCAAGGGCGTGCTACTGGCGCTCTGGTTGGCCATGGCGGCCTGCCCACTGCTCCTGACGATGGCGATCGCCATCCTGGCCGGTTGGGGCTGGCTGGGAGATGAAGGGTTGCTACAGCACTGGCCAAGGCTCCTGCTGGCAGGGGCACTGATCGGGGGAGTAGCCGGTTGCTGGCTGGCTGAGCGGGTACGCCGAAATGACGGTTTGCTGGCCTGCTATGCTCGCCTGATGAATAACCCTGAGCTCAATTGCCACCACTAAACGGCGCGTTTGATCAGATGGGAAAAAGGAGGGGCAAACGCCTTGATGCGCTTGCCCCTCGTTGTATCCGTCGCCTCAATGGTCACTGTGATGGCTAGCCATGCCTTGGTTGGCAAGGGCAGACCCCGGATTTTGTCATTATCCTCAGCGATAGCTGTCAAGCTGGCTTAACAGAGGTGGCGGCGCAGGCCGGTTGCCTCCAGGATCTTGGCGCTGATCTCCTCCACCGAGTGGGAACTGGTATCGAGAAAGCGGATCGCCTCCCGGCGAAACAGTCGCTCCACGCTCGCCAGCTCCTGCTCGCACTGTTCCAGCGAAGAGTAACGGCTGTTGGCGCGGCGCTGGTTGCGGATCTCGTGCAGCCGCTGGGGGGCGATGGTGAGGCCGAACAGCTTGTGGCGATTGGCCTTGAGGGCGGTGGGCAGATCCAGGGAGCCCATGTCCTGTTCGATGAAGGGGTAGTTGGCGGCGCGGATGCCAAACTGCAGCGCGAGATAGAGGCTGGTGGGGGTTTTGCCGCAACGTGACACCCCGATCAGTATGATGTCCGCCTCGTCGTACTCCCGGGTGGTGATGCCGTCATCGTTGGCCAGGGCGAAGTTCACTGCCTCGATGCGATCGTCATAGAGCTTGCGGTTCTCCATGCCGTGGGTGCGATGGAGCCTGGGCTCGGCCTTGACCCCCAGCTCTTGCTCCAGCGGGCTCACGAAGGTGTTGAGGAAATCGTGACCGCAAGCCTCCGCCTTAAGCACCTCTTCCCGTACTTGCGGGTCGACGATGGTGTGGAACAGGATGGGGCGCACCCCGGTCTGGCGGAACTGTTCGTCGATGCGGGCCCGTACCTGCCTCGCCTTTTCCAGAGTCTCCACGAAGGGGATGGTAATCTGTTCAAACGCCAGCGGAAACTGGCTCAGCACGGCGTGGCCGAACACTTCAGCGGTGATGGCGGTGCCGTCGGAAACATAGAATACGGTGTGCACGGGGGCTCCTGTGGTGGGGATTGGCATGGTGGCGAGAAGGAAGTATCTCTCGAAACTATATCAATTTTGTCAACCGGTCTGCTGTGCCCAAGTTGTGAAGTGGCTTGCAAACCTGAGTCGTTACCTTTTTGTGTTGGCATTGTAGAATGTCTGTGTCATTCGGCCATCCCCAAATCTTGCGTGGGGATTTTTTTGACAACAAGTAGAAAACGTTTTCTTGGTCGTTGGCAACAGCACAAACAGACAATAACGCACAAAACTCACGTACATAAATCAGGGGACAGGGAGCCCTGACTCCCGAGCCCACCAACCTGGAGACATGCAAGTGCAACAGTACGTACTCTGGTACGAGCAACTCGGAATGCAAGATGTAGAACGAGTTGGCGGCAAGAACGCATCCCTTGGCGAGATGATCAGCAATCTCTCTGGCGCCGGTGTATCCGTGCCGGGGGGCTTTGCCACCACCGCCTATGCGTTTAACGAGTTTCTGGAGTCAAGCGGCCTCAACGACAAGATCCACGATCTGCTCGACGCCCTGGATGTGGACGACATCGCCGCCCTCAACCGGGCCGGCCAGCAGATCCGCGACTGGGTGATCGACGCCCCGTTCCAGCCCGAGCTGGAGCAGGCGATCCGGGTTGCCTACGAGAAGTTGAGTGCAGGTGTCGAGGCCTCCTTTGCGGTGCGATCGTCAGCCACCGCCGAGGACATGCCGGATGCCTCCTTTGCCGGCCAGCAGGAGACCTTCCTCAACGTGCGCGGCATCGACGCCGTCATGACGGCCGTCAAGCATGTGTTTGCGTCACTGTTCAACGATCGCGCCATCTCCTACCGGGTGCATCAGGGCTATGACCACAAGGGCGTGGCGCTCTCGGCCGGGGTACAGCGCATGGTGCGCTCGGATCTCGCTGCCTCCGGCGTCATGTTCACCCTGGATACCGAATCCGGCTTCAACGACGTGGTCTTCATCACCGGAGCTCACGGCCTTGGCGAGATGGTGGTACAGGGCGCCGTCAACCCTGACGAGTTCTATGTGCACAAGCCGACCTTAAAGAGCGGCCGTCCCGCCGTGGTGCGAAAGACCCTGGGCTCCAAGCTTATCAAGATGACCTACTCCGACGATGCCGGTCACGGCCGTCAGGTGAAGATCGTCGATACCGTGGATGCCGAGCGCAGCCGCTTCTGCATCACCGACGAAGAGGTGATGGATCTGGCCAGACAAGCCCTCATCATCGAGCAGCACTACGGCCGCCCGATGGATATCGAGTGGGCCAAGGATGGTCAGGATGGCAAGCTCTACATCGTCCAGGCGCGCCCGGAAACCGTACGCAGCCGCCAGGAGGCCAACACCCTAGAGCGTTTTGCTCTCAAGCAATCCGGCAAGGTGCTGATCGAAGGGCGCGCCATCGGCCACAAGATAGGGGCGGGCCCGGCCCGGGTCATCTCCTCCATCAGCCAGATGGACGAGGTACAGCCCGGTGACGTGCTGGTCACCGACATGACGGATCCGGACTGGGAGCCCATCATGAAGCGGGCCTCCGCCATCGTCACCAACCGGGGGGGGCGCACCTGCCATGCAGCCATCATCGCCCGCGAGCTGGGCATTCCGGCTGTGGTGGGTTGTGGCAACGCCACCGATCACATCAAGGATGGCCAGCTCATCACCGTCTCCTGCGCGGAAGGGGACACCGGCTTCATCTATGACGGTGAACTCGACTTTGACGTGGCGGTGACCGAGGTAGGCAACATGCCGCGCCTGCCCATCAAGATCATGATGAACGTGGGCAACCCGGACAGAGCCTTTGACTTCGCCCAGCTGCCGAACGCTGGCGTGGGGCTGGCCCGTCTCGAGTTCATCATCAACCGCATGATCGGCGTACACCCCAAAGCCTTGCTGGAGTTTGATCAGCAAAGCCCCGAGCTTCAGGCCACCATAGCCAAGATGATCGCCGGCTACGAGAGCCCGCGCGAGTTCTACGTCGCCAAGCTGACCGAAGGCATCGCCACCCTGGGCGCCGCCTTCTGGCCGGAGCGGGTGATAGTGCGGATGTCGGACTTCAAGTCCAACGAGTACGCCAACCTGGTGGGCGGTCGTGACTACGAGCCTCACGAAGAGAACCCCATGATCGGTTTCCGTGGTGCGTCTCGCTACATCGCCGACAGTTTCCGCCCCTGCTTCGCCCTCGAGTGCGAGGCGATCAAGCGGGTGCGCGACGTCATGGGGCTGACCAACGTCGAGGTGATGATCCCCTTTGTGCGCACCGTGGGTGAGGCGGAGCAGGTGATCGACATCCTGGCTGAAAATGGCCTGCGCCGCGGCGAGCGGGGGCTCAAGGTGATCATGATGTGCGAGATCCCGAGCAATGCCCTGCTGGCCGACAAGTTCCTCGAACACGTGGATGGTTTTTCCATCGGCTCCAACGACATGACCCAGCTGACCCTTGGACTTGACAGGGACTCGGGCCTGATCGCCCACCTGTTCGACGAGCGCAACGAGGCGGTCAAAGCGTTGCTGGCCATGGCCATCCAGGCTGCCCGCAAGGCCGGCAAGTATGTGGGGATCTGCGGCCAGGGGCCGTCTGATCACGCCGACTTCGCCGCCTGGCTGGTGGAGCAGGGGATCGATTCGGTGTCGCTGAACCCGGATACCGTGGTCGACACCTGGCTCTATCTGGCCGAGCAGCACGGCGGCAAGTAAGCCTACAAGCGTGCAGCAATGACAAGGGGGCCTGATGGCCCCCTTGGTTTTTACGGGCGGCAGCCTGGCTGCCGACGTGCTTATTTGGGCTGTTGCTCTGTTCCGGACAGCTCAATCTGCACCTTCACCCCTTCCTCTTTGAGCCGGGTGGCGATGGCGTTGAGATCTGTACTCGGCTTGGCCTCCAGCAGGGCAATGCCGCCGCTGCTTTGCTTGAATTGCAGGCCGTGGCGGCTTGCAATCTCCTTGGCCTGACTGTCATCGGCTTCCACCAGCAGGGTGCCGCTGACGGTCAGCTCCGGGCTGGCAACGCCCTGCAGCAGGGCATCGCCCCGGCGCAGGGTTTGCTGCGGCACCTTGCCGTCCAGACTGCGGGTGACCCGCTTCTTGCTGCCATCATCAGGGGTCAGGTAGGTCTGACCATTGACCTCTATGGTGCGATATTGCTTGCCGTCTATGGTCACTGATTCCTCGGCACTGGCATAGGTGGTGGCCGTTGCCAGCAGGCTGGCGAGGGCAAGGGTGATCATGGTCTGTTTCATGGATGATTCCTCTGTAATCAGGCGCGGGGCGCGTCATGGCCCAGTACGCGCAGTGACCAGTCGATGAGCTTGCCCGGCTGGCTGTTGTTGCGTTCGGTCAGGGTGCTGCGGGTGTTGGTTCGGCGATCAAGCAGTGAAACCTGACGAGTGCCGTTGGCGATGTCGGTCACCTCCAGTCGCCACTCTCCCTGAGCCGGCTCGCCATAGAACTTGTGGGAGAGCAGGCGCATGTCACGCAATCCCCTGGTGCGAACATAACCCAGTTGCTGCCGGTCGAGGGACTGACCCACCAGGCTGTTGTAGGGGTTGAGCAGCACGCTGCGGGTACCGGACGGAGAGACCAGCTCGATCAGCAGATCTGGCAGGCGCTGGTGATCCAGGTTGACCATGACCTGTACCGCTTCCACCGTCAACGCCTGCTCGATCTGGATGGCCGAGCGGGTCGGGGCAGCACCGACGTCAGGAATGGCAGCCACCCTGCTGTCGCTCGGGGAGGCCTTCTGCCAGGGCAGTTGCACCAGCGGCGGCAGCGGGTTGTGGTTGGCGGCGCGCGCCAGAGCCTTATTGACATCGATCAGACCAAAACCGTAAGTCGGGCTGAACCACATGCCGGCGGCGTTGCGCTCCCACCCTTCCAGTGCGGTGACCGTGCGGGCGCTGCCTGCGCGGCTGGTGTAGCTCACCTGTACCGCCGGATGCGCGGCATCGACCCGGGTGGCGCTGCGGGCCAGCAGATCCCGCAGGTCCCGCACCGACAGATCCGGATAAGCGGACATCAGCAGGGCCACCGAACCCGAGGTGTTGGGGGTCGCCGAGGAGGTACCGTTCATCACGCCGTTGTAGTCGCAGAGCGCATCCAGTTGCTGGTTGCCGTGCAGCCGGTTGGCGCTGGGATCATCATTGCGGTTGTAACCCATGTCGCACCCGGGGAGATCCGTGGTGACCATGGCCGGCGTATCGGTGCCATATTCTCCCCCGGGGGCGCTCAGGAAGACGTTGCTGCCGACGCTGGAGTAGGAGGAGCGCTTGCCATCGGCATTGAGGGCACTGACCACCAGGTTCCAGAAGTTGCTGTTGGCGGGATCGATGTTGCTGTTCTCGAAGGGCAGGAGGGGGCCATTGCCGGTGCGGGAGAGGGCATAGTTGCCGGCGCCGATGCGTTTGAAGCCGTTGCCCGCCGCCTTGATGTAGGCCGCGCTTTCCGCCTTGAGGGTTTGCTGCTCGAACAGGCGATCGAGCTGGGCCTGATCCAGATCGGTGGCCCCTTGCGGGTCGACCAGGCTCATGCCGTAGCTCTGGTTGAAGACCCGGTTGTCACGGCTGGCCTGGCTGTCGCCAAGGGCATAGAGCCAGTCCTTCTGCAACTGCCGGCTGTCGTTGTCGAGCAGGTTGAACCCCTGCAACTGGGCCTGGGGCGACACCCCTTTGGTGCCGACGGCGTTGTCTGCCGCAGCGATGAGACCGGCTACCGAGGTGCCGTGGGCGCTGTCGGGATCCGTCGGGGTGGGATCGCTGCCGCCGGTAACCACGTTTTTGGAGCCCGGTCGCACGTTGTCGGCCAGATCAGGGTGGGCAATGGCCAGGCCGTCATCCACTACGGCCACATTGATCCCCTGTCCCAGCACTCCGGTGCGGTGTGCCCACCAGAGGTTGAGGTCGTTGCCAGCCACGCCGCCGCGAGCGCTGAAGGCATCCTGGCCGCTGTTGAGCAGGTGCCACTGCTGATCCTGCAGGGGATTGCTGCCCGGCAGGCAACGCATTGCGCTATTACGAGCGGTATCCACGCCACTCTCCTTGCCGGTGAGCGGGGCACAGTTTTCATTTGCCTGAACGAGTGCAACTGGCAGGGTCGACAGCAGTGCTGTGATCGCCAGTGCTAACGATGTTTGCTTCATTATTTTTAACTCCATCTAGGATCGCACCTTCCTGGGTGCGAATGGAATCTATACACGGGATGAAGCGAGTCAAAAGACTCTCTTTTAGGAACTCTGACGAGCTTCAAAGAAATCCGATCTGGTTTGTGGTGGGTATTCCATTGGCGCTCTTTATGTGATTTATTGAGAGCATTTCTCATTTTCGTTTATTGATCTTTTTGTTTTTTAAATGCTTTGCGAGCGCCATATCGGGTGGGATGAGTAGCGGGGAGTGGACCGGCCCTGTCGCAACAGGAGCCGGTATGAGAGCCATAGGGTATGGCAAGCAGCAGGTGGTCAGATTGCGAGCTCGGTCACAGGGAAACCCGCCAATAGCCAGAACAGGGCGGCGAACAGGGAGAGGCCTATCAGGCTCCAGCGCAGATAGCGGCGGGTCGCCGCCATGCCGATGACGCTGATCGTTGCCGCCACCCAGCCGGCTACCAGCAGGTAGATGAAGGGGGCCATGTTGTCCATCATGGCGCCTTACCTCACGAGTGCCAGCACCTGGCGAAACGCCGGATGGCGGCAATTTCCCAGCAGTTCGTAGAGGCACATCTCCACCGAGGTGAGCTCGGTCCCTCGAGCTGCAAGTTTGCCGATGGCCAGCTCCCGGTTGGCGGGAGTGCGTGAGGAGACCGCATCTACCACCAGCGAGACCTCGCTGCCGTTTGCCAGCAGCCCAAGTACCGTTTGATAGACGCAGATATGGGTCTCGATGCCGCACACCAGCCAGTGGTTGACCCCGGTCTGGGTGAGGGCGGCGGACACGGTCGGCTCACCCAGGGCACTGAAGCTGAATTTGGTGAGCACAAGGTCGTCTGCCTGCAACCCTTGCAACTCGGGCACAGTGGTTCCGAGCTTGTCCGGATTTTGCTCCAGCCAGATGACCGGCAATCCCAGCGCTCTGGCCCCTTGCACCAAGCGCTGCGTATTGGTGATAAGGGCCTCGCTACCCTCGACCAGGCGAGCCAGCTTGCCCTGAATATCGACGACCAGCAGGCCGGTCGTGGCCACCGTCAGCGGCTGTATTCCCATCATTTGCTCTCCTTGCAGCGGTTTTCTCGGGCCTATTGCGCCAAAGAGGCACGCCCTCAGAATGTTTGACTATACCGGAATTGCCTTCGATTAAAGCTCTCTATGAATCCTTTGTTTGTGTCATGAAGGACAGGTAACCCCCATTTTCCAGTCAGCCCTGTTTTGCCGCTTGGCGAAGGGAAGGGGCTCTGTTATTGTGGTTGAAATAGCCATTTGGATGGCTAGATGGTTGCTGCGTGGCGTTTATCGCCCCGGATTGCACCTCTGGCCACCCTCTTGATGATCGTTTTGACAGGGAGTCCCTATGCAACGCCGTTTCTTCTTCAAGCTCTCCGCGCTGGCGCTGTTCGCCAGCAGTCTGCCGTTTTCCGTCCTCGCCGCCGATCCGGCCAAGAAAGAGATAGTGATCGGCACGACCGTGGGGGATTTTGCCGACATGGTGACTGATTCCATCAAGCCGCAGCTGGAGGCCAAGGGCTACCAGGTCAAACTGGTGGAGTTCACCGACTATGTGACTCCCAATATTGCCCTGGCCGATGGTTCGCTCGATGTGAACTGCTTCCAGCACAAGCCCTATCTGGAGAGTTTTGCCAAAGACAGGGGCTTGTCGCTCGCACCCATCACCCAGGTGCCGACCGGCCCCATGGGCCTCTATTCCGGCAAGAAGGGGCAGCTGGCCGAGGTGGGTGAGGGGAGTTCTGTGGCCATTCCCAACGATCCCACCAACCAGGCGCGGGCGCTGCTGATGCTGCAGGACTTGGGCTGGCTCACGCTCAAGGAGGGGATCAATCCGCTCAAGGCGAGTGAGTTCGATGTAGTGGACAACCCCCACGACATCAAGCTGGTGTTGCTGGAGGCGGCCCAGCTGCCCCGTTCACGGGAAGACGTGGATTTTTCCGTCATCAACGGCAACTTCGCCGCCTCCAGCGGCATCCCGTTCAGCGAGGGCTTGTTCCTTGAGCGCAGCTACGACTTCATCAACTGGGTAGTGGTGAAGAGTGCCGATGCGGACAAGCCGTTTGCCAAAGACGTGGCGGCAGCCTACAACTCCCCCGAATTCAAGGCCTATGCGGCCAAGCGCTTCGCGGGTTACAAGTACCCGCAGGGGTGGGGCGGTTAATACCGGGATGGCGACAGACAATAAAAAACGCCCCGCATGCGGGGCGTTTTTTATGTCCGGCCATCAGGGATGGCGATAGAAGCGGTTCAGCTCGTTCATCACCTGGATCATGGCACCCATGTCCGGGTTGCCGTGCTTGATGGGGCGATAGCTCTTCTGCTCCAGCAGCTCGAAGTCACCCTGCTTGTTGAAGTGGGTGATGGTGTTGTCCTGATAGATGGCAAAGTCGTTCTGATCGCCCGCCAGCAGCCAAGGGCGTGGGCTGGTATCAAACAGGCTGCGACCTATGCTGTAGTCCCGCGCCGGGTTGCGCACCCCCAGCATGCCCTGCATCAGGGTTGGTACCAGATCGAGATGGCTGCTGGGCTGTGACATCACCTGGCTGTCGCGACCGGGCCAGGCCAGCACGAAGGGCACCTGCACCTGATAGGGGGAATAGTTGGTGCCGGCCCCCCAGCTGTTGCTGCGGGTGTCGTTGAACTCCTGGCCATGATCCGAGGTGATGACGACTATGGTGTTGTCGCTCATACCCTGCTGTTGCAGCTGGGTCAGCATCTGCTCCAGCAGCTGGTCGGTATAGAAGACCGAGTTCTTGTAGCGGTTTTCGAGCTTTTGCAGGTTCTCGGCCCGATAGGCGGTGGCCGGGTTGAAGTTGGTCAGCTCCGGCTGGAATGGCCCCTTCATGGTCGCCGGCAACTGGTAGTCGCCCGGGCTCGACAGATAGACCAGCGAGAACCAGGGGCGCTCCGGCGTGCGCTTCTCGAGCCAGCCCTGCCAGTCGGACAGCAGCTTGCCGTCGTCGAGTTCTTCGGAGACGAATACCTGTTTGCGCAGGCCGGCCAGAATGCTCTGGCGATACTTCTGGGCATCTTCCATCGCGCCAAACAGACCGAACTGGTAGTCCTGACGCAGCATCTCGTCAAACAGCACGGGGGGCCGCTTCTCGCTGCTGATGTCCTGGTAGTAGTGGCCGGGCAGACCGTAGAAGAGGCCGAACATGCCCATCAGCGCGTCGTTGCCGCTGCTTAAGTGATTGCGGAACGTCAAATTCCGGGAGGCATAACGCTGCAGGTTGGGCATGTTGATGTTGTTCAGCATGTCAAAGCGCAGGGAGTCGACCACCACCACCAGCAGGTTGTTGTGGCTGCTGGGGGCGTTGACGTTGAGCGGGCGCAGGGGATAGTGCATCCGGCTGTCGCTGCCACTGTTGTTCTCCGACGCCGCCTGCTTCTTCTCGTACTGATCCAGATCCAGCCAGCCATGCTTGGCTAGGAAGGAGCGAGCCGTCATGGGGTAGGAGAGGGGGAAGTTGGCCCGCTGCATGGTGATGGGCTGATACAGGGTGGCATCCGCCCAGCTGTTGACCAGGTGGGTCAGGATGAAGCAGACCAGCAGGGCCAATCCCACCTGATTGCCGTACTGACGGCGCTTGCGCTTGTTGATCTTGCGCCAGACGTAGGCTGACAGCAGCAACTGCAACAGGAAGATGGTGGGCACAGCGACGAAGATGATGCTCCAGATCGAGCCCTCCTCGGTCTGGGCCTGATCCAGCAGCAGTTGCCACACCTGGGCATTCAGGTGGAACTTGAACAGCCTGAATACCTGGGTGTCGATAAGCAGCAGCACCAGCGCCAGGGTGGCGACGATGGCCGAAATAAAGCGCAGGGATTTCTCTTTGGGCAAGAGGAAGGTGAGCGGAAAAATCGTCAACAAATAGGTGACGAAGCTCAGGAAAGAGAAGTGGCCAATCCAGCTCACAACAAGGTAGATCACGCCGAGCGTGGTCGATGGCCAACTGATGGCACCCAGATAGCGGGTGGCGATCAGCATGGCCAGGATGATGTTGAAGAAGGAGAACCAATGCCCCCAGGTGATCAGGCGAGAGACATTATCACGATAGGGGTTACCGGTTTCGACCATAGTGATCCATCTGCGTAGAGAAACGTCAAATCAACGGAGTCGGGGACTCAGTGTGTGTCGTGGCGATTGTCGACCGATGCGGTCAGGGCCTGGACAAACTTCTCGGTGATGGCCTGGCGCTGGGCCGGTGCCATACCGTTGATGATATTGGTGGTCAGGTTGCCAAGCACCATGAGGCTGAGATCCACCGGCGCCTTGTGCTTTTCCAGCGCGGTGATCAGGTCGTTCATCAGGGCGTCAAACTGCTCGTTATTGTACTTTGATACGATGGGCATAATCTTCAGTTCATCTCGGTTCAAAGCGCCTTATAATACTTCACCCTTTCGGCTAACACTATGGCTTTGTGACATGAGTCTCGATATCGACAAGATCATACTTCACTCCCTGCGCCAGGGCGGCGATGGTCAACCTTACGCCGATACCCGCAGCCAGACCCTGCCCCCCGACGAGGCGGTGCAAGGGCTGATGGCGGAACTGCATCGCATCTACAACGGCAAGGGCGGCAAGGGCTTTGGCTTTTTTGCCGACCCCGAGGAGGCCGTCGCCGAACTGGCTGACGGTGAAGACGCCCCCAAGCAACCCTCTCCCGCGTTTCGCATCGCCCTCGAACAGCTGCTCGACGAGCAGACGGAATTTGTCCCCTTCTCGGTCACCGTGACCCAGATGCTGGTCAAGCAGCTGGTGGAGCATGCCCTGGATGAACAGGGAGTGCTGCTGTTTGCCAAATACAACTACGTCGGCGTCGATTATTTGCTGATCGCGCTGCTGGAAGGCAAGGAGAGCGTCACCGTCAGCGAGGCGCTGGAATTGCGTCATATCCAGTATCTGGATATCGGTAAACTCAATCTGGTGGCCCGCATCGATCTCACCGAGTGGAAAACCCAACCCGAGTCGCGCCGTTATATTACCTTCAGCAAGGGACGCATAGGCCGCAAACTCGGCGACTTCTTTATGGATTTGCTGGGCGCCCGCGAAGGGATGGATGCCAAGATCCAGAATAAAGGCTTGCTGCAAGCGGTCGAAGATTATTGTGACAGTCGCCAGCTCGAACCGGCCGAGCGCAATGATTATAAAAAGCAGGTTTTCAAATATTGCACCGAGCAGGCCAGTGCCGGTGAAGAGATCGAAATCAAGGAGTTGTCCGCAGAATTGCCCGGCGACGGTGACCTCGATTTTTACAGCTTCATCGGTCAGGAGTATGAGCTGGAAGAGCGCTTCCCCGCCGATCGTTCCACCCTGCGCGGTCTGACCAAATTTGTCGGATCCGGCGGCGGCCTGACCCTGAGCTTCGAGCAGAAGCTGCTGAATAGCCGCATTTTTTACGATCCGGACACCGATACCCTCACCATCAAGGGGGTGCCGCCCAACCTCAAGGATCAGCTGCTGCGCCAGTCGTAATGTGATCCGGTCGTCATATTTGGCAAAAAGGGACCCCGCTTCGGCGGGGTCCCTTTTTTATGACGTCCGTGGCGCAGGACGAAACCGGGGCGGTGCTTTGTTAACAGATAAAACAGAATCGATTGTCTGAAAGGGTTTTCATTCAAGTGAAAACCCTTTCAGTGAAGTAATAAAGTTTCATAATGGTAATTATATTTCTGCTTTGGTTGCGAAATAAGCCGATAAAATCGGTTATTACCGCGATTTAAGAAAATGTTTTCAAAACTTTCTGGAAGGAAATACGTAATTGCATTTCAAAAATGCGAGTTACGTCATGTGAGCCGTTTGCCGCTTGGGATAATATTCATCTCGCACACAAATGCTCTTACAGCGCGGAACTAATACAAGGAAAGGCTCATGAAAAAGAAATTGCTGTCATCCCTGATCGGTCTGGCCACTCTTGGTGTCGCCTGCTCTGCCACTGCTGCCATCGACGAAGGCCAGCTGACCATCTGGATCAACGGTGACAAGGGATACAACGGCCTGGCTGAAGTGGGTAAGAAGTTTGAAGCAGAAACCGGCATCAAGGTGACTGTGGCCCACCCGGATCAGGTTGAAGTTAAATTCCAGCAAGCCGCCGCCACTGGCAACGGCCCGGACATCTTCTTCTGGGCTCACGACCGTTACGGTGAGTGGGTCAAAGCCGGTCTGCTGGTGCCCGTGACCCCCAATGCCGACACCAAGGCCAAGTTTGAACAACTGGCATGGGATGCCATGACCGTCGATGGCAAGACCTATGGTTACCCGGTTGCCATGGAAGCGGTCAGCCTGATTTATAACAAGGATCTGCTGCCCGAGCCGCCCAAGACCTTCGAAGAGATCGCCAAGATCGACGAAACCCTGAAGAAGGATGGCAAGCGCGCCATCATGTGGGCCTATGACACCCCCTACTTCAGCTATCCGCTGGTGGCTGCCAACGGTGGTTACGCCTTCAAGAAAACCGCCACCGGTTATGACGTGAAAGACACCGGCGTAAACAACGCGGGCGCCAAGATGGGGGTGGGCTACATCTCCGAGATGATCAAGTCCGGTCACCTGGAGAAGGGCATCGACTACGGTGTGATGGATGCCAAGTTCAACAAGGGCGAAGTGGCCATGATGATCAATGGTCCCTGGGCCTGGAGCAACTTGGACAAGAGCGGCATCAAGTACGGCGTCGCCCCGCTGCCGACCCTGAATGGCAAGCCGGCCAAGGCCTTCGTTGGCGTGCTGGGTGCCACCATCAACGCCGCCAGCCCGAACAAGGATCTGGCCATCGAGTTCCTCGAGAACTACCTGCTGACCGATGCCGGTCTGGCGCCGATGAACGCCGACAAGCCGCTGGGTGCCGTGGCCCTGAAATCCTTCCAGAAGACCCTGGAATCCGATCCGCACATCAAGGCGACCATGCAAAACGCCCAGGCTGGCGAGCCGATGCCGTCCGTGCCCGAGATGAGCCGTTTCTGGTCCTCCTTTGAAACTGCCCTCAAGAACGTGACCTCCGGCCGTCAAGGTGTTGATGAAGCCCTCGATACCGCTGCCAAGCGTATCGTCCAGTAAGTTCGTACTACCCGGGAGGTCTTCGGGCCTCCCACTTTCTCCTCTCTCTTGGCGTTATAAAGGTTAATTGGCATGGAAGTAGTACCTTCTGTTGAGTCCTATGCCGGTCCGAAGGATAAGCACGTCTGGCTCAAGTGGACCATAGCGGCCCTGGTTGCCATCCTCAACGGCTACGCAGCCGTGATGATGTATGCCAGTGGCGAGTGGGTATTCGCGTTGCTGGATCTGGTGGTGGTATCCGCCGGCCTGTATGTCTTTATGAACAAGAAGACCTATGCCCATCGTTACATCTTTCCGGGTGTGGCGGGCATGGTTGTATTTATCATCTTCCCTCTTGCCTACACGATTGGCATCGCCTTCACCAACTATTCAGGCTCCAATTTGCTCTCGGTAGAGCAGGCGCGGGATTATCATCTCAAGAAATCCTACAAGGTGGCGGGTGGTGAATTCGATTTTACCCTGCTGGAAGCCGACAACGGCCAGTTCCAGCTGCTGCTGAACCAGGGTGAACAGACCTTTGTCAGCCAACCTCTCTCCCTGATGAACAACAAGGCCCGCGAGCTGGCGGTGCGCGAGGGACGGGCACAGGCGGCCCCGCAACTGGTCGAGTTGCAGGTGGCAACCGCCGAGACCGAGCGCAAGTCCGCGCCCATTCGCGTCATCGTCGAGCATCGTACTCACCTGAGCGGGCTGGATCTGGTGCTGCCGGACGACGGCACTCACCTGACCCTGAGCAGCCTGCGCAAGTTTGCCGCCCAGAAGCCGCAATATACCCGGCTGATGGATGGGGCCGTGCTCAAGTCCGGGGTGGTGATCAAGGACAGCAACCTGCTGCGCGACAACCAGACCGGCGAGCTGATGCTGCCCAACGGTGACACCGGCTTCTATCAATACATCGACGAGCAGGGTCAGTTCGTCGGCAAGGGCATCGCCCCCGGTTTTGTGGTGAGCGTGGGCTGGAAGAACTTTGCCCGCATCGTGACCGACCCGGGCATCCAGGCGCCGTTCCTGCAGATCTTCGTCTGGACCGTGATCTTCTCCACCTGCTCCGTCGCCTTCACCCTGGCCATCGGCATGGTGCTGGCTTGTCTGGTGCAGTGGGAAGAGCTCAAGGGCCGCGGCTTCTACCGGGTCATGCTGATCCTGCCCTATGCCATCCCGGCGTTTATCTCCATCCTGGTGTTCAAGGGCTTGTTCAACCAGAACTTCGGCGAGATCAACATGTTCCTGGAAGCGGCATTCGGCATCAAACCGGACTGGTACACCAACCCCTTCCTGGCCAAGGTGATGATCCTCATCGTCAACACCTGGCTTGGCTACCCCTACATGATGATCCTCTGCATGGGCCTGCTCAAGGCCATTCCGGAAGATCTCTATGAAGCGTCCGCCATGGACGGGGCCGGCCCGGTACAGAACTTCTTCAAGATCACGGTACCGCTCCTGATGAAGCCGCTGACACCCCTGTTGATTGCCTCGTTCGCCTTCAACTTCAACAACTTCGTGCTTATCCAGTTGTTGACCAATGGCGCCCCGGACATCATTGGCGCCAGCACCCCGGCCGGTACCACCGACCTGCTGGTGAGCTACACCTACCGGATCGCGTTCCAGGGCTCGGGTGGTCAGGACTACGGTCTGGCCAGTGCCATCGCCACCGCCATCTTCCTCATCGTGGGTGCGCTGGCCTTGCTCAACCTGAAATTGTCCAAAGCCGACAAGCAACTGTAAGGAGGCTTCAACATGGCAATCGTACAACCCAAATCAGTCAAATACCGGGTGTGGGCAACCCACCTGGTGATGTGGGGCTTCCTGGCACTGATCATCTTCCCGCTGATCATGGTCATCGCCATCTCGTTTAGAAACGGCAACTTCGCGGTAGGGGAGATCATCCCCTCCAACCCGACCCTGGATCACTGGAAGCTGGCGCTCGGCATGTCCATCACCAACGCCGACGGCAGCATCACGCCGCCGCCGTTTCCGGTGCTGACCTGGCTGTGGAACTCCATCAAGATCGCGGGGATCACCGCTCTGATGATAGTGGTGCTCTCCACCACCTGTGCCTACGCCTTCGCCCGCCTGCGTTTTCGTGGCAAGTCCACCATCCTGCAGGGCATGCTGATCTTCCAGATGTTCCCGGCGGTGCTGGCACTGGTGGCCATCTATGCGCTCTTTAACAAGATTGGTGACTACATCCCCTGGCTGGGTCTCAACACCCACGGCGGCCTGATCCTAGCCTACATGGGGGGCATCGCCCTGCACGTCTGGACCATCAAGGGCTACTTCGAGACCATCGACTCCTCTCTGGAAGAGGCGGCGGCCATCGACGGTGCCACCCCGTGGCAGGCGTTCCGCCTGATCCTGCTGCCCCTGTCGGTGCCCATCCTGGCGGTAGTGTTCATCCTGGCTTTCATCGGTTCCATCACCGAGGTGCCCATGGCCTCCATCCTGCTGCAGGATGTGAACAATCTGACCCTGGCGGTCGGGGCCCAGCAGTACCTCTATCCGCAGAACTACCTGTGGGGTGACTTCGCCGCAGCGGCCGTGCTGTCCGGCTTCCCCATCACGGTCGTCTTCCTGCTCGCCCAGCGCTGGCTGGTGGGTGGTCTCACTGCCGGTGGCGTCAAAGGTTAAGGTTTGTGGCCGGGGGAGCCGACTCCCCCCGCCATCACGATTTGCAAAGATTCAAGAGCGGAGCTCGACATGGCTGAAGTAGTACTCAACAACGTTCGCAAAAATTACGATCCGGCTGTTCACAAGGACACCCTGCGCAATATCAACCTCTCCATCAAGGAAGGGGAGTTCATCGTCTTCGTCGGCCCCTCCGGCTGCGGCAAATCCACCCTGCTGCGAATGATCGCGGGTCTGGAAGACATCACCAGCGGCGAGCTGACCATCGGCGGTCGCTACATGAACGACGTGCCGCCGGTAGAGCGCAACGTGGGCATGGTATTCCAGTCCTACGCCCTCTACCCGCACATGAACATCTACGAGAACATGGCCTTCGGCCTCAAGCTCAAGAAGATGGACAAGGAGAACATCCACAAGCGGGTGATGCGTGCCGCCGAGATCCTCGGTCTCGAGCCGCTGCTCGAGCGCAAGCCCAAGGCCCTCTCCGGCGGTCAGCGCCAGCGGGTGGCCATCGGTCGTTCCATTGTGCAGCAGCCCCAGGTGTTCCTGTTTGACGAGCCGCTCTCCAACCTCGACGCCGCCCTGCGGGTCAAGATGCGCATCGAGATCGCCAAGCTGCACAAGGAGCTCAACTCCACCATCATCTACGTGACCCATGATCAGGTGGAGGCCATGACCCTGGCCGACAAGATAGTGGTGCTGAGCCCGCTCAAGGGCGAGGCGGCCACCAACCTGGAGCAGTTCGGTTCCCCGCTCGATCTCTACCACAACCCGGACAACAAGTTCGTGGCGGGCTTTATCGGCTCCCCCAAGATGAACTTCCTGGCGGCCGAGCTGGTGGAAATTGGTGAGCAGGAGTGTCTGGTCAAGCTGAGCTCTGGCGACAACGTGCGGGTGCGGGTCGATGCCCGTCGCGGCGCGGTTGGTGACAAGGTGGAGCTCGGCATTCGTCCCGAGCACCTGGTGCCGCTGGATCACGCCCATGCCGACAGCCGCGTGAGTGGTGTGGTGCAGGTGGCCGAGCACCTGGGGGCGGAGTCCTTCGTCTATATGGATGTGGATGGTCACGACTTCACCGTCAAGACCACCTCGGACGTGGACGTGGCGGCCGGTCAGACCTACAGCGTGGGGATCCCGGCCGAGGCCTGCTATCTGTTCGATACCAAGGAGCAGGCGTTCCCCCGTACCGCCAAATACATCCGTACCTGACGGGTACTGGTGCAGGTTTTCCTTATCTTCAATGCCTTTTTGCCGGTCGCAAGACCGGCTTTTTCATTTCTGGCCGGGTGCAAATAGAGCATCGCTTCATGACGATCCCTCCTGCTGGCGGGCCCAGCGCTGCAGAAAGTCGAGCAGGGGCTGATGGCTGTATGCCAGGTTGCAGCGCAGCCAGGGTGTGGCCGGAGCATCGACCCGAAACTGGCTGCCCGGGGCCAGCAATAACCCTTCGGCCAGCGCCGCTTCGCTCAGGGGCAGGGCATCCTGATGGGGCTCAGGGAGCCTGACCCAGGAGAAGAGACCGCCCTGGGGCGGACAGAAACTCTGCCAGCGGATCTGCTCCAGCCCCTGTTGCCAGCGCTCACCGGCCCGCAGCAGTCGATCCCGCAGCCGCTGCTGCTCTTTCGGGGTGTCGGGATCCTTGAGCATCCGCAGCACCAGACGCTCCGCCAGTTCGGAGGAGGCGATGGCGTTCATCACCTTGTAGCGCAGCAGACGGTCGGTGCGCTCCTCGCTCGCCAGCAGATAACCCACTCTCAGGCCCGGGGCCAGCGCCTTGGCAAAGCTGCCGATGTAGATGATGTGCTCCAGACCCGCCAGCGCCGCCAGGGTCGGGGTGGCGCTCTGGGTCAGGGCCGCACTCACGTCGTCCTCGACGATCAGGCAGTGGTGCTGCGCCGTGAGCTGCAAGACCCGAAACGCGGTGGCGGCCGAGTAGCTGGCGCCGGTGGGATTGTGCTGGCGCGGGTTGGTGAAGAAGGCCTTGGGCTGCGCCAGGTGCAGTTGCTCGGCCAGCACGGCGCAATCGGGGCCCTGCGCTGTCCAAGGGACGCCTATCACCCTCATGCCGGCGTGTTGCAGCAGGGTGATGAGGTTGCAGTAGCCAGGGTCGTCCACCAGCACTGTGTCGCCTGAGCGGAGTTCCGACTGCACCACCAGTGCCAGGGCCTGACTGGCCCCCTGGGTCAGCAACACCCCTTGCGGATCCACCGGGATGCCGAGTGCCTCGTGGTGTTGCCAGAGGTGCTGGCGCAGCGGCTGCCAGCCTGCCGAGTGACCATAGGCGATGGCGCAGTCGGCCTCTCGTCCCTGCTGGCGCAGGGCGCGTTGCAGGATCTGGGTCGGGTACCACTGGCTGGGCAGCCAGCCACAGCCGGGCTGAACCACCTCGGGGCCCGGAGTGATCCTGTGGTCGGTCAGCCAGCGGGCATCGGGTACCGGCGGCGGTGCCATGGGCGGGGCCAGCGGCGTGCGGGCCACATAGTAGCCATCCCCCCGTCTGGCGACGATCACCCCATGCTGTACCAGTCGGCTGTAACCGTCGGCAACGGTGAAGGTGCTGATGCCAAGGATGGCGGCGAGTTGGCGCACCGAGGGCAGGCGCTGGCCCGGTGCAAGCTGGCGCGCGGCGATGGCCTGCTGGATGGCGTGTATCAGCTGCTGGATCAGGGAACCCTGGGTCGGATCGAGGGAGAGGGAGGGCATACTGTAGTGGCTCTTTGACCTGTACGGTTGGGGTGATTGTTAATGGATTGTATATGTAACGTATCGGGCAAATGCAATAGTGTCGAGCCATCCACCCAGAGGAGAGACACCATGAAACGAGCCCTGTTATTACTCACCGGCCTGCTGTTTGCCCAGTCCGTTCTGGCCGGCCCCGTCCTTCGCATCGCGACCGACGGCACCTTCCCGCCCTACAGCACGGTCAATCCGGACGGTTCGCTGGCCGGGTTCGATGTTGATATCGCCAATGCGCTGTGCGCCGAGATGAAGGTGACCTGCGAGCTGAGGCAGTACGACTTCGACGGCATGATAGCCGGGCTCAAGGCCAGAAAATTCGACATGATCGTCGCCTCCATGGCGATCACCGAGGAGCGCCTGCGCCAGATCGCCTTCAGCGACAAGTATCAGGGGGGCTACTCCCGTTTCATGGGGCCTCGCGATACATCCCTGAATGGTGAACCCGCTGCCATGGCCGGCAAGCGGATAGGCGTGCAGCTTGGTTCCATTCAGGAGAACTATGCCAAGGATGTCTATGGCAAGGCGGGGGCCGAGGTGCGCACCTACGGTTCGGCAGAGCAGGCCTGGCTGGATCTGATGGCGGGTCGGCTGGATGCCATTGTGGTGGAAATCGGCGTCGGCATGGAGTTCAAGAAGCGGGAAGGGGCGGCCGGGTTCGACTTTTTCGGCCCCAGGATGAATGACCCCGCCTACTTCGGTACCGGCTCCGGCATCGCGGTGCGCAAGCAGGACGCCCGCCTGCTGGGGGAGGTCAACAAGGCGCTCGCTACCCTGCTGGCCAACGGCACCTACAAGCAGATCAACGACAAGTACTTCGATTACGACCAGTACGAATAAGGGAACAGGATGAAGGAGATCAAACTCCCCCTGCCCGGCGGCACGCCGGGCAGTCAACGGGTGTTGCAGGCCTGGGAATTTGGCTGCAGTGGGCCCCTTGCCTATCTGCAGGCGGGTCTGCATGCCGACGAGTTGCCCGGGGTGCTGGCCCTGCATCGCCTGCGCCAGCATCTGATGGCCCTGGAGCAGCAGGGAGCCTTGTTGGGGCGTATCCGTCTGGTGCCCCAGGCCAACCCCATCGGTCTGTCCCAGTGGCATTTGGGGTTGCATCAGGGGCGCTTTCTGGCCGCCACCGGACAGAACTTCAACCGGGGATATCCCCTGCTGGTGGCGAAGGGGGAGGCAATACCCACCCACCTGACGGCGCGCGATTTGTTGCTGGCCAGGCTGGCCGAACGGCGTCCCTGCGGCGAACTGGCGTGGTTGCAGCACACCCTGTTTGGCTGGGCACTGGAGGCCGATCTGGTGCTGGACATCCATTGCGACAGCGACGCCCTGCTGCACCTCTATGGCCACGTTCGCCAGCGCAGCCAGGTGGAGCGCCTGGGTGCCTGCCTCGGGGCCGGGGTGATGCTGCTTAGCGAGCAGGCGGGGGGCATGTCTTTTGATGATGCCCTGCTGCAGAACTGGTATGCCCTGATGGAGGGGCCACAGGTGCCGGTCGCGGTGACGGTGGAGCTGAGGGGGCAGCAGGATGTGGCCGATCATCTGGCCGAGCAGGACGCCCGGCGGCTGCTGGCCTGCCTGGTGGAGTCTGGCTGGATTGATCCCGCATTCAGGATGCCAGCTGATCCGCCCGCCTGCACAGAGGGAAAGGTGACGCCACTAGCTGCGGTGGAGGTGATCTCGGCCCCGGCGGCGGGGATCCTGAGCTACGAGGTTGCACCCGGGGATCGGGTGCTGGCGGGGCAGCGGGTCGGCTGGCTGACGGATGCGCAAACCGGGGAGCGTATTGCTCTGACCACGCACCACGAAGGCCTCTGTTACGCCAGGGTGCTCAACCGGCTGGCCTGCGCCGGGGATGAGGTGATCTTCCTGGCCGGTGAGGTTGCCCATCGGGAAGGGGACTTGCTGGGGCTGTAAATGGCTACCCGGAGTTTTGTGCGCTGCGTTGACAGGCCAGCCAGAGCGGCTGGCCGGGTCAGGCGTTATCAGTGATCGTCTTTGTCATCAAGATCTGCGGTGATGTCCGGCACGAAGTTCTGGCTGGTGAGCGGCGGGCGCTCGTAACCTTCGGTGCTGATGGGGGGCAGCTCTATGTGCTCGTAGTGGATCGCCTCGTAGGGCACCTTGCCGAGCAGGTGGGAGATGCAGTTGAGGCGGGCACGGCGTTTGTCATCCGCCTCCACCACGAACCAGGGGCTGTCCTGGGTATCGGTGTAGGTGAACATGTCATCCTTGGCGCGGGAGTATTCGACCCAGCGCGAGCGGGATTGCAGATCCATGGGGCTGAATTTCCAGCGCTTGATGGGGGTGCTGATCCGCTCCTTGAAGCGCTTCTCCTGCTCCTCGTCGCTGACCGAGAACCAGTATTTGATGAGGGTGATGCCGGAGCGGATCAGCATCCGCTCGAACTCGGGGCAGGCGCGCAGGAATTCCCGGTACTCCTCGTCGCTGCAAAAGCCCATCACCCGCTCCACCCCGGCCCGGTTGTACCAGGAGCGGTCGAACAGCACCATCTCGCCGGCGGCGGGCAGGTGGGCCACATAACGCTGGAAGTACCACTGGGAGCGTTCCCGGTTGGAGGGGGCTGGCAGGGCGGTGACCCGGCACACCCTGGGGTTGAGCGGCTCGGTAATGGCCTTGATGACGCCCCCCTTGCCGGCGGCATCGCGTCCCTCGAACACCACCACGACTTTCAGTCCCTCCTGCTTGACCCACTCCTGCAGCTTGACCAGCTCCTCCTGCAGATGGGCGAGGTGATGCTCGTAGCGCTTCTTGTTGAGGCGCGGGCGTTTCTTGCTCTTGTCCTTTGGCATGATCTTCTCCTTGTTGACACTCTTCCAGATTGCACCACAGAAGCGTCATCGCCAAGTGGGGCGTGATACACTGCCGCTCCACTAGAGGCAACAGGAGAAAACATGAAGCAGTTTATGGAGATAGCGGGTCGCCGCATGGCCTATCTGGACGAGGGGCAGGGCCCTGTGCTGCTGTTTGGTCACAGCTATCTGTGGGACAGCGCCATGTGGGCGCCGCAAGTCGAGGCGCTCAAGGGGCAGTATCGCTGCATCGTGCCCGAGCTCTGGGGCCACGGGGATTCCGACGCGCTGCCAGAAGGCCCCTGCTCCCTGGCGACCCTGGCCCGCGATCACCTGGCGCTGCTCGATGCCCTCGGGGTGGCAGAGTGTGTGCTGGTGGGCCTCTCCATCGGTGGCATGTGGGGTGTCGAACTCGCGCACATGGCGCCGGAGCGTCTCAAGGGACTGGTGCTGATGGACAGCTTCGTTGGCCTCGAGCCCCAGATCACCTGCGAGCGCTATCTTGGCATGCTCGCCATGATTGAGCAGCTCGGCACCATTCCTGCGCCCATCGTGGCGCAGGTGGCGCCGCTCTTTTTTGCCCATCAGCCGGATGCGACCTTGATGGATGGCTTCAAGGCGCGCCTGGCGAGCTGGCCCGCCGACAAGGTGGCCGCCATGGTGGCGGTTGGGCGCAGCTTCGTGACCCGGGAGGATCGCATCGACTGGCTCGAAGAGATCGCCGTACCCAGCCTGGTGATGACAGGCTGCGAGGACAAGGCCCGTCCCGTGCTGGAAGGCTATCTGATGGCCGAGGTGCTGGGTTGCCCCTTCAAGGAGATCCCGGGAGCGGGCCATATCTCCACCCTGGAGAATCCCGACTTCGTCAACGGCGCGCTGGGAGCGTTTCTGGCCGGGCTGTGAGGGTGACACCTTGCCGGATAGCGAGAAAAGGAGCGATGGGCTCCTTTTTTCTTTTGTCTTGCGACTTGTGCGGCTGAGGGGTTACCAGATATAGCCGAGGCCGAAGCCTGCATAGAGCTCGCCCTTGTGCTGGACGATAGGGCTGTCGGCGATGTCGTCGTCATAGCGTTCGTAGTTGACGCCAAAGCCGCCAATCCAGTTGGCACTGAAGCGATAGCTGCCGATGACGGAGACCATGGGGGAGAGGGTGGTGCCCGTGTTCCACGCCTGCCTGCCTGCCCGGGCCTCTTCTTGCGATACACCGCCGAAGTAATAGTTGGCGAGGTTGTGGCTGCGCAGCATCACGCCAGCCCCCGGCATCAGCAGCAGCGGGCCGCGGATGATGGGGAAGTTGGCCCACAGCATCACCTCCTGGCCGTTGCTGTTGCCGGTCACGTCCGTAGTGGCCCGCATGGTCCACAGGGCATAGGGGGTGATGAGATCGGCCCCGAAGCCGGCCTCGAACTCCCCTTTGCGCTTGTTGAGGCCATGGAGGAAGGCATCATCATCCGGATCCAGGTTGCCAAAGCGCATCCGCCCGAAGGCGTAGGTGGAGAAGCCGCCATCCCGGGTGAGGTAGTAGCGGGCCCGATCCCCCAGATACATCAGGTTGTCGCCAAAATAGAGGGCACCCGGGATGGGCAGCAGGGTGTCGTCCTGATGCTGGTAACGGGCCTGGCCTGCGATAAAGGCGCCGCCAACGACCAGTCCCTTGGGAATGGGGCTGCTTGGGCTGTCGCTGGAGAAGGCGCTGAGTGCCCCGAGATCGAGGTCGGCCCGGACGGGGGCCGAGAGCAGCAGCGCCAGAAGGGCGCCAAGAGAGGCATGGCGAAAGGCCGGGACTGGGGGCATATGAAATATCCTTATGGGTCGGTGACCGATGCAGTGGTGGCGCAACAGGGTGCCGGTAGCGTAGCCAGTTAAGCCGATTTGTATTGTGAATTCAAACCGATAGAGCAAAAAGAGTGGTGTGTTGCCAATGCTGGTCCCAATGGACGCCCGGCCTGGGCTGTGAGAGGCATTGCCGATAAGTAGGTGAGCGCTGCCGCCAACAAAAAAAGAGAGGCTTGGCCTCTCTTTTTGGTCTTTGCCTGTCGTTGCAGAGATGTTCCCTCAGGGGGCGGGGCGGGGCAGCTCTTCCCGCTTGGGCCAGACGTTGAGCACCGCCTTGACCAGGGTGGCGAGGGGGATGGCGAAGAAGACCCCCCAGAAGCCCCACAGGCCGCCAAACACCAGCACGGCGATGATGATGGCCACCGGATGCAGGTTGACTGCCTCGGAGAAGAGCACCGGCACCAGCAGGTTGCCATCGAGGGCCTGAATGACCAGATAGGCCACCATCAGCCAGGCGAAGTCGGGGGTGAGCCCCCACTGGAACAGGGCCACCATGGCCACCGGCACCGTCACCACGGCGGCGCCAATATAGGGGATCAGCACGGAGAAGCCGACCGCCACCGCCAACAGGGCCGAGTAGCGCAGTCCCATCAGGGCGAAGGGAATATAGGTCGCCACCCCGACGATGAGGATCTCGATCACCTTGCCGCGGATGTAGTTGATGATCTGGTTGTTCATCTCCACCCAGACCCGGTTGACCAAGGTGCGGTTGCGCGGCAGGAAGCGACGCAGCCCCCCCATCAGCACCTGCTTGTCTTTGAGCATGAAGAAGACCATCAGGGGCACCAGGATGAGATAGACCATGATGGCCACCACGTTCACCAGGGAGCTCAGGGAGGCGCTGACCAGGTGCTCGCCCCCGCTCAGGATGCGTTGGCGCATGTTGTCGATGACGGTTTCCACCAGGCTGACATCGACAAGCTCGGGGTATCTGTCCGGCAGGGTGCGCACATAGTCCTGGGCATGGGTCAGCATGGCCGGGGCTTCTTTGGCCAGATTGATGCTCTGGTGGACCAGGGTCGGGATAAGGCCCAGCACAGCGGTCACCGCCAGGGTGATGAAGATGAGCAGCACCAGACTGGTGGCCAGGGTGCGGGAGAGCCCCGCCTGCTGCAGCCGGACCACAGGCCACTCCAGCAGATAGGCCATGACGATGGCCACCAGGATGGGGGCGAGCAGGTTGCCAAATAGCCAGAGTCCGGCAAAGCCGAACAGCAGCAACAGGAAGAGGGTGACGGCATCGGGATCGGAAAAACGGGTCTGATACCAGCGCTTCAATACTTCTAACATCTAGCGTCCTTACACGACGGGGTCTGTGAGAGTGGCCTGGCCCCGACAACCAGTAGTAAAGAGAGGGTCTGATCCGGCGCCTGTTGCAGCGTGACCTGATGGCCGAGGCGTTGCAGATAGGCCGGAATATCCTGCCGCGAACCCGGATCGGCCAGGCGGATGGTCACAACCTGGCCTGGTTGGGCTTCTCTTAACCAGAGTTTGAGCCGGATCAGGGGCTCGGGGCAACGCCAGGGGGTCAGGTCGAGGTACTCCATGAGGGCTCCATCTCGAGAGTGGTCGCTATTATGGCCGCGATGACAGCACGAAACAACGCTTGTAGCCCTTCTGGGGCAAGGGTATTCTGCCGAAGCCCCGGTAGGGTCTGCTGACGTTTCGTCACGACCGCGACGGCGTCAGTTTTTGCGCAAGACCAGGCTGCGCCAGCCAAGGAGCATGGATCGAGTCACGACGTTTTGCGCAAAAGCTGGCCTGTCCCTACGGGTTGCGCGGTAAATGACGCCATGCGTCGTTGCAGGAGTGGCCAAGGGTATGGCCATTGTCGGCGTTCCGCGCCTTGCCTGGCGCCATTTGTCGCTGCAACGCGGCTTGCGCCGCAACGTCAACAGACCCTATTGGAGATAGAGATAACGTGGCACGCTTTTCCCCCCTGATGGCATCCATTCCCCTGCTGGCCTCCCTGATGGGCGCCACGTTTCATGCCCAGGCGAACAACCAGCTTCCCGACATCGGCACCGCCGGTGTCTCGGCCCTGCCCATCGAGCAGGAGGTCCGTTACGGCAATGCCTTCATGCGCTTCGCCCGGGCGGGTCTGCCCATCATCGACGACCCCGTGCTCAACCAGTACATCGACGATCTGGGCCAGCGTCTGCTCTCCAATGCCGACGGGGTACGCTTCCCGTTTACCTTTTTCCTCATCAATGACCCCAGCATCAACGCGGCCGCTTTCCTCGGCGGGCGGGTCAAGGTGCATACCGGCCTGTTTCTCTACGCCGACAACGAGAGCGAGCTCGCCTCGGTGCTGGCCCACGAAATCACCCACGTGACCCAGCGCCACATCGCCCGCTACATGGAAGCGCAGGCGAGCAGCTCCGCCATGACCCTGGCCGGTCTGGTGGGCTCCATTGCGCTGGCGGTGATCAACCCCACCGCCGGTATCGCCGCCCTGCAGACCACCCTCGGCCTCTCCATGCAGTCCGCCATCAACTACACCCGTGACAACGAGTACGAAGCGGACCGGATTGGTATGAAGACCCTGTATGACGCCGGCTTCGATCCCATGGGGATGGCGACCTTCTTCCAGAAGCTGGCCGCCGAGTACCGCTATGCCAGCAAACCACCCGAGATGCTGCTGACCCACCCGCTGCCGGAGACCCGGATCAGCGAGGCGCGGTCCAGGGCGAGCAACTACAGTCGCCGCAACCTCTCACCCAGCCTCGATTTCTGGCTGGCCAAGGTGCGTATCCAGGTGCGCTACGGCACGGACACCCCCCAGGGGTTGCTGAGCTACTTCGACACCCGCATCCAGAAGGGGGATTATCCCCTCAAGGATGCCGCCATCTACGGCAAGGCGCTGGCACTGATCCAGCTCAAGCGCACCGACGAGGCGGATGCCCTGATGAAGGAGCTGGCCTCCCGCCATCCGGAAGACTTGTTCGTGGTGGATGCTCTGACCGACATCGATCTTGCCAAGGGGCGCAGCGCCCAGGCCATCGCCCGGCTGGAAAATTTCCGCACCCGCATGCCGGACAACGAGGTGATAGTGGTGAACCTCGGCAACGCCTATCTCGAGAGCGGCAACTACAAGAAATCCATCGCCATTCTCGATCCCTATGCCCGCGAGCATGAGGAGAACAACCTGGCCTGGAACCTGCTCTCCGATGCCTATCGCAAGGCGGGACGGATGACCGAGCTGCACATGGCGCGGGCCGAGATGCTTGCGCTGCGCGGAGATTATCAGGCTGCCATCGACGAGCTCATCGTGGCCCGTGGCACCACCAAGGATCGGATGACGCTGGCCCGGCTCGAAGCCAGGATCACCGAGCTGGAGCGGGCCAAGAAGGATCTCGACAGCCTCAAGGGTTGATGACCCAATATGCGGTTAGCCAACAAGGGCGCACCTCGGTGTGCCCTTGTCATTGATGGTCAAATATGGCGAGTGACAGCCTGCGTGATGACGGGGGTGAAGGGTTAGTTGCCCAAGGTGCGGGCCGCCGCCTTGAGGGCATCGATCTGCGGCTGGTCGAGCTCGCCGACCAGGGTCTGCTGCAGTCGGCCCTGGCCATCGAGCAGATAGCTGGTGGGCAGCCCGGTCGGGCGCGGGAAGGGGAGCTTCGCCGTCTCGTTGGCGATCAGCAGCGGCAATGGGATGTCATAGCGCTCGGCCAGTTGGCCCAGCTCAGCCGGCGTCGCCGGGTCATAGTTGATAGCCACCACGGCGATCTCGCCTTCCCGGGCGAGTGCCGCCAGGCGCGGCATCTCCCGAAGGCAGGGGGCGCACCAGGGGGCGAAGTAGTTGACCAGGAGCGGCTTGCCGGCGAAGTGCGACAGGGAGAGAGGCTGGCCCTGCGCATCGGTGAACTCGGGGGCCGGCGTACAGGCGCTCAGCAGGCCGGCCACAATCATCCAACAAATTCGTTTCAATTCCTTTCCACTGCCGCTTACCCTGACCATCACTTTCCCCTACAATAGCGCCGTTTCTTGTCCCATCTTGCGATTAATCAGGGAGTTACCATGAGCGAGACCCAAATCTACCACAATCCGCGCTGCTCCAAGAGCCGTGAAACCCTGGCCTTGCTGGAACAGCGCGGGATCGCCCCGGACGTGGTGCTCTATCTGGAGCAGGCCCCGAGCGTGGAGACCATCCGCACCCTGCTGGGTCAGCTTGGCTTCACCGATCCGCGCCAGCTGATGCGCACCAAGGAAGAGCTCTACAAAGAGCTGGGGCTGGCCGGGCAGAGCGGCGAGGCATTGATCCTGGCGATGCACCAGCATCCCAAGCTGATCGAGCGCCCCATCGTCATCAAGAATGGCCAGGCCCGTATCGGCCGTCCGCCAGAGCAGGTACTGGAGATCCTCAAGTGACCACCCGCCTTGCCCGTCTGCTGACCCTGGTCGGCTTCTTCGGCCTGCTGATCTGGGTGCTGCTGTGGCACCTGTGGCTCTCGCCCCACCCGGACCTCAACCCCTGGCTGCTGCCGGTGATCTGGACTGTGCCCCTGCTATTTCCCCTCAAGGGGATAGTGCAGGGCAACCCCTACACCCACGCCTGGGGCAACTTCGTGCTGATGCCCTACTTCCTCCATGCCCTGACCCTGATCACCACGGATGAAGGGGAGCGGTGGCTGGCGGTGGTGGAGCTGCTGCTCACCACCCTGGCCTTTGTTGGCACCATCTACTACGCCCGCCTGCGTGGCCGCGAGCTGGGTTTAAGCATTCGCAAGAAGAAAGAGGAGGCGAAATAACGCATCCGGCTGTCAAAAACGCCCCGAACGGGGCGTTTTTTTATGGCGTTTGGTGATGGACAGCCGCCTCGCTGCGGTAGTTGGCCAGCTGTTGGCGGCTAAACGCCATCAGCTCGGGGTAGAAGCGCAGAAACCCCTGCTCGCACCGGCACCAGCGGCTCTCATCCAGGGTGAGCAGGGCGTCTCCGAGGGGCAGGGGACGGCGCAGCCGGCGACCGATGCCGTTGAGGGCCTGACCCAGTCCCTCCCTGTGGTGATAGGAGGCAATCCAGTTCTGCTGCGCCATCCGTGTGAGCGGAGTTGGCAAGCCATCGGGCAGGATGCGGTGATCTGCCAATAGCCGGGCATAGCTCTGCTGCAAGAAACTGGGCAGGGGATGCTCGTGAAATTGCGGCCAGTGCTGGCTGAGCCAGTGATCGTAGAGCATGTCCACCAGGATGCCGCCAAAGCGGCGCCAGGGAGCCTCGAAGCAGGCCACCGCCGCCCTGTGTTCGGGGTGGGCGTCGGTGAAGCCATCTATCTTGCGATGCAGCCAAATGCCCTCATCAAAAGGAGCGTCCAGCCCGGTCGGCAGCGGTCCCTTGATAAAATCCCCCAGCAGATTGCCGGTGAGGGAGCTGTCGGTGTGGGCGGCCAGATGCAAATGTGCCAGAAAGTTCATGATGCTGGCGCTCAGATCGCCAGAAAGCCCAGGATCAAGATGGGGCCGAGCAGGCTCAGGATAAAGCCGGAAACGATGGCAACCGGCACCACCTGGATGCCGCCGGATTTCTGGATCACCGGCAGGGTGAAATCAAGGGCCGTGGCGCCGCCGTAGCCGATGGCGGCACTGGGGTGGCGGCGCATCAGCACCGGGATGATCAGGATGGCGATAAGCTCGCGGCCGAGATCGTTGATAAAGGCGGCGGAGCCCAGCACAGGGCCCAGCTTGTCAGCCACCAAGATGCCGGAGAGCGAATACCAGCCGAAGCTGGAGCTGATCGCCAGGGCGTGGCTGGCAGGCATCTCCAGCAGCTGGGCGGCCAGCAGGCTGCCGAGCCAGCTGCTGAGAATGACGGTGGCGGCTATCTTCATGCCCCAGGGGTTGAGCAGGATCTGGCGCAGCCGCATACCGGAGTTGCGCATCTGCACCCCGATGAGAAACAGCAGCAGCATCAGGGCCCATTCGCTCCATTTGTCGATGGGCAGGGCGCGCAGGTCCACCAGCAGCCCCAGCAGCACGCCGCCGAGCACCACGAAGCAGAGCTGGAGCGACTCCCACAACAGGTGCAATTTGCTCGGCATCTTGCCGTCGCTGGCCTCGTGGGTCGGAGGAGATCGTCGGTCCAGCCACCAGAGCGCCAGCAGGTTGCACAGGGTAATGGCGGTGAGCATGACGCCGGCCACCTTGAAGATCACTGCCAGGTTGCTGCCGAGGTTCTCCACATAGGCAAGCCCCAGCCCCATCAGGAACAAGATAAGGTAGACCATCTTGCCGAGAGACTGGTTGACCAGCTTGATCAGCCGGGCAGAGGAGAGGGGAACCAGATAGCCGATCACCAGAGGTAACAGGATCAGCAACACATTGAGCAACATCGGGGCCTCGGTCACAAAAATTGATAAAAACGCCACATTATCATTACTTCTTGGCTCTGTGTCACATATCTGTGGGTTTGCGTGGTTCATCCGACACTTTTTTATCGATTTGTTATCTTTATGGTGCAAAACAGGGCACTGAACCAATCTGGTTCCCCACCCGGGTGCATCGCTGTTTTGGCAGGGGAGAGTCCATTTTTCAACAAGATGCGGTCAAGGGATGGCTGAATAAAGTGAATTTTGTTTGCTTGTCGGTCATTGGCCTGATTTTTCTTGCCACCCTTGCGCTGCAAGTATAAAAATGCGGTGTTGCCAGAACGGTGCGACTAGGGTTTTATGCACACAAAGTGCTGAAAAATACCTTTCTGGCCAATAAAAATACAGACAAAACACCAAAGACACCTGTTCTGTATTGTTTTTTAACTATCCCGATGATATTTTCGCTGAAGGTTGCCATCGGTTAACTATTTGTTAAAAAGAGATGGTGTGAGTCACGCCCCAGCGGCGTCTAGGGACAGACAAGGTTGTAATGGATGAGCGACGTTGCCGCACTGGAAGTACGTGATCTGCATAAGTATTTTGGCACCCACGAAGTGCTCAAGGGCATCGACATGACCGCCCACAAGGGGGATGTGATCTCCCTTATCGGCTCCTCCGGCTCGGGGAAGTCGACCTTTCTTCGCTGTATCAATCTGCTGGAAACACCCTCTTCCGGCACGGTTTCCCTTCATGGCGAGCTTATTCGCATGAAAACCAGCCGCGCCGGCGAACGCCTGCCGGAGGACATGCGTCAGGTGGAGCGCATTCGCAGCCGTTTGGCCATGGTGTTTCAAAGTTTCAATCTCTGGTCGCACATGACCATCATGCAGAACATCATAGAGGTGCCCATCCAGGTGCTGAAGGTGCCCCGTGCCGAGGCCATCGCCAAGGCGGAGCATCTGCTCAACCGGGTCGGCCTGTGGGAGCGCCGCGACTACTATCCCGGCCACCTCTCCGGCGGCCAGCAGCAGCGGGCGGCCATCGCCCGTGCCCTGGCGGTGGAGCCTGAAGTCATGCTGTTTGACGAACCCACCTCGGCGCTCGACCCCGAGCTGGTGGGAGAAGTACTCGGTCTGATGCGCGAGCTGGCCGAAGAGGGGCGCACCATGCTGGTGGTGACCCACGAGATGTCGTTTGCCCGTGATGTATCGAACAAGGTGATGTTCCTGCATCAGGGCCGCGTGGAGGAGGAGGGCAACCCCAAGGAGATCTTCGCCCATCCCAAATCCGAACGGTTCAAGCAATTCATCTCCTCCATCTATTGATGGACGGGATTTCGAATCAACGATCAACTGTTTTATCAAGGAGAGATACATGAACAAGCTGATGCTGGCGACCGCCGTTGTGACTGCTCTGTCTTCCGGCAGCCTGATGGCCAAGGAGTGGAAAGAGGTGCGGATCGGGGTAGAGGGGGCTTACCCTCCCTTCTCCTGGACCGAGCCGAGCGGCGAGGTGAAAGGCTTTGACATCGATATCGCCAACGCCCTGTGTGACGAGATGAAGGTGAAATGCACCCTGGTCAAGCAGGACTGGGACGGCATCATTCCGGCGCTGCTGTCGCGCAAGTATGACGCTATCATCGCCACCATGGACATCACCGAAGAGCGCAAGAAGAAGGTGGACTTCACCCAGAAGTACCAGCACATTCCGGCCCGTTTCGCCGCCAAGAAGGGCACTGACGTCAAGCTGGATAAGGCCTTCATGGACGGCAAAACCGTGGCGGTGCAGCGCGCCACCTCCATGGACACCTTTATTACCGACAACTTCCCCAATGCCACCATCAAGCGTTACGGCACCGCCGATGAGGCCTATCTCGACCTGAAATCCGGCCGCGTCGATTACGTGCTGGCCGACTCCGCCGCCATCAGCGACGGTCTGCTCAAGAAAGAGGGCGGCGATGCGTTTGAGTTCGTGGGCCCGAAACTGACCGATCCCAAGTGGTTCGGTGAAGGCGCCGGCATCGCGGTGCGCAAGGCCGACAAGGATCTGAAAGAGAAATTCAACGCCGCCATCCTGGCTTTGCGTGCCAACGGCAAGTACAAGGAAATCAACGACAAGTACTTCGACTTCGACGTCTACGGCGAGTAACTCCCAAGGCTCTTTGCCGGGAGCAGGAGCCAGGGCGTGACACGCACAATAGCGACAGGTTGACCCTCGTCTGTAGTCATCGGGCCCGTTGTCTCTCGCAAGGGAGTGATGGGCCCGCTTAGTTGCGATGGAACTGCATATGTTTGATTTGAAAGGATACGAAACCTCCCTGCTGGAGGGGGCCTGGGTCACCCTGGAGGTGGCGCTGGCCTCCCTGCTGCTGGCGCTCCTGCTCGGCATGCTGGGGGCGTTGGCCAAGCTCTCCCCCTACAAGTGGGCCCGCGGCTTTGCCACCGCCTACACCACCATCATTCGTGGCATTCCCGATCTGGTGCTGATGATGTTGCTGTTCTTCGGCGGCCAGGTGCTCATCAACAACCTCTGTACCTGGGTCAACGAGACCTACAACAACTATCTGCTGGCGAGCAATCCCAATCAGGAGTGGGTCTCCCTGCTGCCCGATTACATCGATATCAGCCCGTTTGCGGCCGGGGTGGCCACCATCGGCTTTATCTTCGGCGCCTACATGACCGAGACCTTCCGCGGAGCCATTCTGGCGGTGGACAAGGGGGAGCTGGAGGCGGCCCGTGCCTTTGGCATGCGAGCGACCCAGGTGTTTCGTCGCATCCTGTTTCCCCAGATGATGCGCCACGCCTTGCCGGGCTTTGGCAACAACTGGCTGGTGCTGCTGAAAACCACGGCGCTGGTTTCCATCATCGGACTCGATGACATGGTGCGCAAAGCCTCTCTGGCGGCGGGCTCGACCCAGCTGCCCTTCACCTTCTACATGGCGGTGGCGCTTATCTTCCTGATCTTCACCGCAGTCTCCACCTCGGCACTGAAGTGGGCCGAGCGCCACTACGCGATCAAGACGAGGTAAGCCATGGATTTTTCAATCATCCTAACCGAATGGCCCACCTACTGGCAGGGCCTCTACACCACGGTATTGCTGGTGGCAGCCTCCCTGGTGCTCGGCCTGCTGCTGGCGGTGCCCATGGGCATACTGCGCAACAGCCGCAACTGGCTGATCAAGGGACCGATCTGGGCTTATATCTACTTCTTTCGCGGCACTCCACTGCTGGTGCAGCTCTTTATCATTTACTACGGCGCCGCCCAGTGGGAGTGGCTGAAAAACAGCGCCGCCTGGTCGCTGTTTGCCGAGGCCTGGTTCTGCGCCCTGCTGGCGTTCACCTTGAACACGGGGGCCTACACCGCCGAAATCGTGCGTGGCGCCGTGCAGAACATGCCCAAGGGGCAGATTGAGGCGGCCAATGCCTTCGGCATGACCCGCTGGCAGACCCTCACCCGCATCATCTTGCCCAACTCGTTTCGCCGTGCGCTGCCCGCCTACAGCAACGAGGTGATCTTCATGCTGCAGGGCTCGGCGGTGGCGGGCATCATCACCATCGTCGATCTGACCGGTGCGGCGCGGATCATCAACTCCCGCTACTACAGTCCGTTTGAGGCGTTCCTGACTGCCGGTCTGCTCTACATGGTGCTGACCTTCGTCATCGTCTGGCTGTTCAAGAAGTGGGAGGCGCGCTGGCACGCCCACCTGCGCCCGCGCAGCGTCTGACCAACGGCTTGCCATACTGAGTGACGACGGCCCCCGCCCGGCAACAGGCGGGGGCCATTTTTTATCCCGGCACATCGGGTTTGCCAAATGGCGGGGGAGCGGGGAGAATGCCTCGCCTGAGCGCGGCCCCTGACGGGTCGCGAAGGCTTTTTTGTTTATCGAGGTTTTATGTACCGGATCCTGTTCCAGCACCCCGCCTTCCTGGTTATCGACAAGCAGCCCGGCATTGGCATGCACGATGAGGGAGGGGAGCCCGGTCTGCTTCATCCGGGTCTGGTCAATCGGGTCAAGGCGGACACGGGCCTCACCCTCTATCCGGTGCATCGCCTCGACAAGATGACCTCCGGGCTGGTGCTGTTGGCGCGTACCACGGAGGCGAACCGCGCCCTCAGTATGGCTTTTGCTGCGCGGGAGGTGAGCAAGCAGTATCTGGCCCTCTCCGATCGCAAGCCGAAGAAGAAGCAGGGCTGGGTGAAGGGAGACATGCAAAAGGGGCGGGGCGGCAGCTGGATGCTGACCCGCACTCTCGACAACCCCGCCATCAGCTGGTTCGATTCGGTGTCGGTGCGCGAAGGGTTGCGCCTCTATCGGATCAAGCCCCAGACTGGCAAAACCCACCAGATCCGGGTGGCCATGAAGAGCATTGGTGCCCCCATCCTCGGGGATGAGCGCTACGGCGGCACGCCGGCCGATCGCGGCTACCTGCACGCCTGGCGCCTGCGCTTTACCCTGGCAGGCGAGCCGTTCGACTTTGTCTGTCCGCCAAACCTGGGGGACGAGTTCGTGACCTCCGAACTGGCGGCGGCAATCGATACCCTGGCGCCCTGAGTCCGGGAGAGCAAGATGCAGTTGGATGATGATCCAGAGAAGGCGAAAGCGGGGAGTGCAGCGAAGACGATCGGCTGGATCCTGGCCGATTTTGACGACACCCTGGCCCCCGGTGACAGCCATGCCGGGCTGCTGCGTTACATCCTGCGTCGCCGCCGCTGGCCGCTGCTGTTGCTGCCGGTCATCGCCCTGGGCGGGCTGGTCTATCTATTGCCAAGCCAGCGTCGTCAGGGGATTTCGCTTATCTGGTGGGCCATCACCCTGGGGCTCTCCCCCCTTGGCTGGCGCAAGCTGGTGCGGGCCTATTGCCGCACCCGTACGGGTCTCTTTCGGGAGGCGCACGCCCTGCTCGATGAGGCGGGGGCGCGCTGCTGGGTGATCTCCGCCAGCCCCCGCGCCCTGGTGCGTGGCCAGCTCTACCAGCAGCGCCCGGGCAAGCTGCCCTGTCGCATCCTGGGCTCGCGCATGCACTACCGTTTCGGCGGTCTGATGCCGCGCTTTTATTGCCACGGGGTGCACAAGCTGTTGCCCGAGGTGTGCACCCTTGAGCCTGTCCTTACCTTAAGTGACAGCCTGCACGATCTGCCGCTGCTGGCGCTGGGGCAAGAAGCCTGGCTTGTCAATCCCACCCCGGCACGGCTCGCGCGGGGGAGGGCACAACTGCCACGGCTTATCCCGAAAACCTGGCAACTGTAAGACAAAGCTGACAGGGGGGAGGCACTCCGGCGCTTTGATCGCAGGCCTTCGCCATGAATGTCACAATTCATTTACATTCATTGCTTGCTTGGGTGAAAAACTATCTGAGGGCTCCCTCTTCTCTTCCTGTCGCCCACTGTCTCTAATGAAACAAGTTGTTAACACTTGTCGCGGGCAGTGTGTCATCGCCCGCGCTGTTTTCCTGATGGAGCAAGGAGCGCCCGATGAATGCCACCCCCTCTACTACCCATACCATCAATCCGCTTGGCACCGACGGCTTTGAGTTCGTCGAATACACGGCCCCGGATGCCAAGGGCATTGCCGCCCTCAAGGCGCTGTTCGTCTCCCTGGGGTTTGCCGAAGTAGCCCAGCACAGGCACAAGCAGTGCTGGCTCTATCGCCAGGGGGATATCAACTTCGTGGTCAATGCCGAGCCCCACTCCCAGGCCGAGCAGTTTGCCAGCCTGCACGGGCCGAGCGTCTGCGGCATGGCGTTTCGGGTTTCTGATGCGGGCAAGGCCCAGCAGTACGCCATCGCCAAGGGGGCCAAACCGTTTGTCGGCAAGATAGGGCCCATGGAGCTCAATATTCCCGCCATCTACGGCATCGGCGAGAGCACCCTGTCGTTTGTCGACCGTTACGGCGAGCGGGGCTCCATCTATGAGGTGGATTTTGTCTTCTATCCCGACTGGCAGGCGCGCATGGCCGAAGTGGATGCCGGGCTCCTTGATATCGATCACCTGACCCACAACGTCCATCGCGGCAACATGGATGTGTGGTCGAACTTTTACGAGCGGATCGGCAACTTTCGCGAAATTCGCTACTTCGACATCGAGGGCAAGCTGACCGGGCTCCATTCTCGCGCCATGACGGCTCCCTGCGGCAAAATTCGCATCCCCATCAACGAGTCGGCGGACGACAAGTCCCAGATCGAGGAGTACCTGCGCCAGTACAAGGGGGAGGGGATCCAGCATATCGCCCTGGCGTCCGCCGACATCTACCAGACCATTCGCACCCTGCGCAGTCGTGGCACCGGATTTATGCCAACTCCCGACACCTACTACGAGAAGGTGAACAGCCGGGTCGAGGGGCACCAGGAGGATCTGGCGGCGCTGAAAGAACTGCGGATCCTCATCGACGGTTCCCCCACCAAGGACGGCATACTGCTGCAGATCTTCACCGACACCGTCATCGGCCCCGTCTTCTTCGAGATCATCCAGCGCAAGGGTAACGAGGGGTTTGGCGAGGGCAATTTCCAGGCATTGTTCGAATCCATCGAACTGGATCAGATCCGCCGTGGCGTGCTCAGTGGCAGCGAACAGGGTGAGAGAAAAGGGGAGGAGAGTGATGCGTAACTGGATAAGTTTCCCCCATCGGGAGGGGACCCACTCCCGCCAGGCTCATGCCGACCTGCCCGAGCAGGCCATCTACGAGCGTGAACTGGGCCGTTCCGGTTTTTTCGGCCCGGCCACCCACATGCACCACAAGCATGCCCCCACCGACTGGATCAACTGGGAGGGGCCGCTGCGCCCGCGGGCCTTCGATCTCAACGGCTTGCTGGAGGAGGTCAGCTCCCTCTCCCCCTGGGTGATGCCGGATATTCTGAGCAACCCCCACTGCCGCTACCGGATCTGGCGCCTGCACGAGCCCATGCCGTTTCTGGTGCGCAACGCCGATGGCGACGAGCTGTTGTTCATCCACGAGGGGGGCGGCGAGTTCTACTGCGACTATGGTCACCTGACCCTGAGGGATGGCGACTATGTGGTGATCCCCCGCGGCACCATGTGGCGCATCGAGCCGACGGCGCCCCTGTTCATCCTGATGATCGAGGCCACCAACGACAGCTACCAGCTGCCGGACAAAGGGCTGGTGGGCAATCACGCCATCTTCGATCCGGCGGCGCTCGATGTGCCCGCCATCAACGAACGTTTCCTGGCCCAGCAGGATGAAAACCCCTGGTCGCTGCAGGTCAAGCGTCACGATCAGGTTTCCGTCATCACCTGGCCGTTCAATCCGCTCGATGCCCAGGGGTGGCACGGGGACTTGTGCGTGGTGCGCCTCAACTGGCGCGACATCCGCCCGCTGATGAGCCACCGCTACCACCTGCCACCGTCGGCTCACTCCACCTTCGTGGCGAGCCGGTTCGTGGTCTGCACCTTCGTGCCGCGCCCCATCGAGAGCGATCCCGGCGCCCTCAAGGTGCCCTTCTACCACAGCAACGACGACTACGACGAGGTGCTCTTCTATCACGCCGGGGACTTCTTCAGCCGGGACAACATAGAGCGGGGCATGGTCACCTTCCATCCCGCCGGGTTCACCCATGGCCCCCATCCCAAGGCGTTTGCGGCGGGCCAGGCCTATGCCAAGAAGTTCACCGATGAGGTGGCTGTCATGCTCGATACCCGCGATGCGCTCCATGTCGGCAGCCTGTGCGAGGGGATAGAAAACCCGGCGTATGTCACCAGCTGGCAGCGCCCCGGACTCACCAGTGGCAGCGGCAAATAAGGAGCCATCATGAAACTGGCAACATTGAACAATGGCAAGCGCGACGGCGCGCTGGTGGTGGTGAGTAGGGACTTGCGCCACGGGGTGCGGGTGGCAGACATAGCACCCACCCTGCAGGCGGCGCTGGATGAGTGGGCCGTCATTGAACCCCGGCTGGCCACCGTCTATCGGGCGCTCAACGATGGAGAGTGCCCCGAGGCGTTTCCTTTCGACGAGACGGCCTGTCTCTCCCCCTTGCCCCGCGCCTATCAGTGGGCCGATGGCAGTGCCTACGTCAATCACGTGGAGCTGGTGCGCAAGGCCCGTGGCGCCGAGATGCCCGAAAGCTTCTGGCACGATCCTCTGATGTATCAGGGGGGCTCCGACAGCTTTCTCGCCCCCCGTGGCCCCATCGTCATGGAGTCCGAGGCGTGGGGCATCGATTTTGAGTCCGAGATCGCCATCATCACCGACGACGTGCCCATGGGGGTGAGCCGTGAGGCCGCAGCCAGCCACGTCAAGCTCTTGATGCTGGTCAACGACGTGAGCCTGCGCAACCTGATCCCGGCAGAGCTCGCCAAGGGTTTTGGCTTCTTCCAGTCCAAGCCCTCCAGCGCCTTTTCGCCGGTGGCCATCACCCCGGACGAGCTGGGGGAGGATTGGCGCGAGGGCAAGGTACATCTGCCCCTTGAAACCTACCTCAACGGCGCCCTGTTCGGCGCGCCCGATGCGGGGGTGGACATGACCTTCAACTTCTATGAGCTGATCGCCCACGCCGCCAGGACCCGGCCGCTCGGGGCGGGTTGCATCATAGGGTCGGGTACCGTCTCCAACTATGATCGCAGCGCCGGATCATCGTGTCTGGCCGAACAGCGCATGCTGGAAATTCTTGATTGTGATCAAGCTACAACCCCCTACATGAAGTTTGGTGATAGAGTGGCCATCACCATGCAGGATCGCCATGGCAAGAGTCTGTTTGGCACCATCTCCCAGCAAGTGGTACAAGGTGGTGGCCAGACGGGGTGATGATTCCCGAGCGTACGGGGGCCGACCCAGGGTGAGCTCGCCCCGGGTCGGCAGATAAAAAAAGGACGAAGTATGTTGCAGTTGTTTGGCTATTGGCGCTCATCGGCAAGTTTCAGGGTACGGATCGTGTTGCAGCTCAAGGGGCTCGATTATGAGCAGCATCCGATCAATTTGCGGCAGGATGAGCAGCGGGAGAAAGCCTATCGTCGGGTCAATCCGCAAGGCTTGGTGCCCTTTCTGGTGGATGGGGATGTGCGGGTCGGCCAGTCGGTCGCCATCATGGAGTACCTTGATGAAACCTATCCTGCCCACCCCCTGATGCCCTCGGCCGCAGAGGACAAGGCCCAGGTACGCCAGATCGTCAACATGATCGCCTGTGACATCCACCCCCTCAACAATCTGCGAGTCCTCAATTATCTGGGCCAGGAGTTCAGGGTCAGCAAGGCGCAGGAGGCGGCCTGGTATCGCCACTGGATCACCGAGACCTTCACCGCCCTCGAACAGCTGCTGATGAGCACGGCCGGTGTCTATTGCGTCGGGGACGAGGTGACCCTGGCGGATTGCATGCTGGTGCCCCAGGTCTACAACGCCCGCCGCTACGAGATGTCGCTGGAGGAGTACCCCACCATCAGCCGCATCGTCGCCAACTGCGAGCAGTTGCAGGCCTTTATCAAGGCCGCCCCCGCCAATCAGCCGGATGCACAGCCTTGATATCGCTCTTGGCTCGCCCAGTATTATGCATTCTTCGCTCTGACCCCTATTTCAGACTGGTTGGGGCGTGTAGTGCGCTATGTAGTGGTCAACTAATTCCTGACAGTTGGTTAGGCCCAACCTCGGCTTTTGCCGGTGGTATCCCGTCGCCGAGCGTGACCGCTTATTGATGGCGATGCTCAAACCTCTCGGCATAGAGAAAGGCAAACCCTTCAAGCCGGACGAGCGTCAGACCAAGTTGCTGACCGAAGGCTCCTTGGTCGGCGAAGCCATGGCCAAGGCCAACGATGTAGAGACGCGGCTGGCAGCAGGCCACTATGCGGAGGGCACGGGCTGGCATTTTTCCATCGTGCTCGATCCCTCGTAGCGAGCTGAGTTCTACGGCAAGCTCGATGGCGCGCCGCATGGTTCTACGAGGCTGTTACCACATCAAGTAGTATGGTGACCAAGATTTCGGTCATCGATCAGGTCTATCTTGGAGCCTACAAGGACAAGGACTGCGACTGGCTTGACGGTGCGAAGAGTTACCGGCTTCAAGTCCCGCCCAATGCTCCAGTCGCGCAATTCTGGTCGGTGACCGTTTACGATGTCTCCTCGCGCTGTTTGATCGCTAATCCGACCCAACAAGTGGATTGTTCCTCGTAAATGGCGTTGCAGAAGAACGACGATGGCAGCGCCGATCTCTATGTTGGGCCGACAGCCCCGAAGGGGAAAGAAAGCAATTGGAACGAGACGGTGGTTTAGCTACTTCTGGCTCTATGGCCCGGAACAGGCCCACTTTGACCGCAGTTGGGTCATCGGGGACTTTGAGAAGGTGAAATGGTGAAAAGCGTTTGAGTGTCAAGAAAACCGCGATAGCGAACCAAGTATTGCACCGGCCGCCGGTGAGCTTCGGCGTTAGGTCAAAGTCTACGGGGATATCTTGGCACTGGATGTTGCCGTACCCCTACACCAGGGAGATATTGTTGCTGCGAAAAATAGGGCGTATTGATTGTTCACTGTGAGAACGCTGGGAGAGCATGCTGTGAAGCATGGAACAGAAGCAGAAACGAAAAAGCCCAGCCATAAGGCTGGGCTTTAGAATGTGGCTCCCCCGACAGGACTTGAACCTGTGACATACGGATTAACAGTCCGCCGTTCTACCGACTGAACTACGGGGGAATTGGCTCCTCCTACTGGACTTGAACCAGTGACATACGGATTAACAGTCCGCCGTTCTACCGACTGAACTAAGGAGGAATTGCCTGTCTCGTCGAGACGGGGCGGATATTAATGGCCAGGGTGGCGGGTGTCAACCCGCGATCTTTGTTAAAAACGGATTTTCGACCTGTTTGCCCAAAACTTGGTCTTTGCCGCTTATTTTGAGCACAATCAGTCTCTTGCACTTGCTTCACTGGTCACAAAGAGGGGCTAGAGGGTGTGTGCTGATGAGGGAAACTTCCCTTTATCGGCTGCGAACGTGCAAAATTGATGCAATGTCTCAAATGGCAATCTTTGCGGCTAACTGGGCTGGAGTCCGGATAAATATCGGGGATTTGGTGGCGAATGGGCCAAATGGTGGGCGAGTGTGTCATTCATTGATCCTGACCATCGAAAAAACGGCGCGGCAGGAGTAAGGTTACGCAGGATACCATCGCCGCGTCGACAGTTCTGCCGGCCCTTGATGATGATCGGGCGCCGGATTTATCCGGCCTTTATCTCCCTCTTCTGGTATTACGATATACATGCACAAGCAAGCACCTTTGAATAGCGTGAAGCTGGCCGTTGCTTTACGCCAATCCTGTATCGATGAACCCTATAGTGTTGCCCGTTTTGGCCGCGATTTGATCGCCGGCATTACCGTGGGCATTATTGCCATTCCGCTGGCCATGGCGCTGGCGATTGCCAGTGGCGTGCCGCCACAACATGGCCTCTACACCGCCATTATCGCCGGTATCGTGATTGCGGTAACCGGTGGCTCCCGTTACTCCATCTCGGGGCCGACCGCCGCTTTTGTGGTGATCCTCTATCCGGTGGCCCAGCAATTTGGTGTGGGTGGCCTGTTGATGGCGACCCTGCTCTCCGGCTTCTTCCTGCTGGCCATGGGGATGGCGCGGCTTGGCCGCCTTATCGAGTACATCCCCCCCTCAGTGACTCTGGGCTTTACCGGTGGTATCGCCATCGTGATTGCGACCCTGCAGATCAAGGATTTCTTCGGCCTGCACGTGGCCGAGATGCCGGAAACCTATGTCGGCAAGGTTGAAGCGCTGGTACATGCCCTGCCCAGCTGGCAGTGGGGTGACACCCTCGTCGGGGTCGCGACCCTGGCGGTACTGCTGCTCTGGCCGCGACTGCGCCTGCCAGTGCCGGGCCATCTGCCTGCCGTGCTGGTGGGGGTGGGTCTGGGCTTTGGTCTGCATCAGTTCGGGGTGGATGTGGCCACCATCGGTAGCAAGTTCAGTTATACCCTGGCCGACGGGACCCAGGGGATGGGGATCCCGCCCATCGCGCCGAGCCTGGTGATGCCATGGGCCCTGCCCGGACCGGATGGTGCCCCTGTCGAGTGGAACCTGGCCGCCATCGAGCGCCTGCTGCCGGCTGCGTTTTCCATGGCGATGCTGGGGGCCATTGAATCTCTGCTTTGCGCCGTGGTGCTGGATGGCATGACAGGTCGCAAGCACAGCTCCAACGCCGAACTGGTGGGGCAGGGGCTTGGCAACATACTGGCGCCCTTCTTTGGCGGTATCACCGCCACTGCCGCCATCGCCCGCTCTGCCGCCAACGTGCGGGCGGGAGCGACCTCGCCTGTTTCCGGCATCGTTCATGCCCTGGTGGTGCTGGCGGCCATTCTGGTGTTGGCGCCCTGGCTCTCCTGGTTACCGCTGTCGGCCATGGCCGCGCTGCTGCTCATCGTCGCCTGGAACATGAGCGAAGCTCACAAGGTGGTGGAGCTGGTGCGCCGTGCCCCCAAATCCGATGTGCTGGTGCTGCTGGTCTGTCTGTCGCTCACCGTCATCTTCGACATGGTGATTGCCATTACCTTCGGGGTGATCCTGGCTTCCCTGCTCTTTATGCGCGAGATCGCCAAGATGACCCGTTTGCACGATTTGGCCGAGCATAAGCGCTATGCCAAGGAGCTGCCGGATAACAGCCTGGTCTACAAGATCAACGGCCCGCTCTTCTTCGCTGCGGCCGAGCGGGTCTTTGGTGAGCTGGAAGCCCAGGTGAAGGGGCATCGTCTGCTGGTGTTGCAGATGGAGGCAGTCTCCATCCTGGATGCGGGCGGGCTGTCGGCCTTCCTGCACTTTGGCAAGCAGATGGCCACCGCCGGGGTCGAGGTGCGTGTCGCCGAGCTGCAGTTCCAGCCGCTCAAGACGCTTGCCCGTGCCAAGGTGCGTCCTCAGCTCGGGAAGCTGGAATTCTACGGTTCGCTGGAAGAGGCCCTCAAAGGGGAACACTTGCACGAAGCGGCGGAAAATTGAGTAAAAGGGATACAAAACGGCATGTTTTTGGTCATTTTGTTCGACTATCAAGCGAACGAACGCAAAAAGTAAAAAATTGCATTGACCAAATGCCTGCGTATCCCGTACATTACGCCCCGTTCCAGCGCAACGGCGCAACGAACAGCGTGTTGGCTGAACACGTTAAACAACAGACCAAAATTTGGTGAGGTGTCCGAGTGGCTGAAGGAGCACGCCTGGAAAGTGTGTATACGGCAACGTATCGAGGGTTCGAATCCCTCCCTCACCGCCAAATTGCAAAGCCCGACCTGATGGTCGGGCTTTTTGCTTTTCCGGGCTTTCTCATTACCAATGATTGATGTGATCCCGGCATCCTCCTTCTCCCTGCCTGCGCCAGTGATCTTTCACTCCCGATAAGGGACCCAAGGCTCCCAGTTCCTTTATCCAATCAATGGTGAGAGGAGGGGAGATGGGACATCTTTTCATGGCGCTGTTTCAGGCGCCCCAACCAGATCCCCAGGCCTGCCGTCAGGCAGAGCACCAGCTCGATCCCCACCACCAGGCCCTCGAGCCTGCCTTGTTCCCAGAACGGGTGGAGGTAGAGCCCCCCGAGGCTGGCCCCCAGATAGTAGGTCACAAGATAGAGGGAGGAGGCGAGCGCCCGGTTGTGCTCGACGTGTTGACCCACCCAGGCGCTGGCGCAGGCGTGAGCCAGGAAAAAACCGAAGCTGGAGACAAGCAGGGCAGTGAGGATCCCGGAAAGGGTGCCCAGCAGCAGGCAGATACTTCCCAGCGCCATCAGGGCAATCCCCGCCAGCAACATGCGTTGGGCTCCCCAGCGATTGGCGCAGCGCCCGCTCAAGGAGGAGGCGACGGTGCCGGAGAGGTAGGTCAGAAACAGCATGCCAAGCCACTGGGTCGGCAGGAAAAATGGGGGGGCTGCCAGCAGGAAGGTGAGATAGCTGAACTGGTTCAGAAAGACCATGAAGTTGAGCCCGCCAATCAGATAGGCGCCCACCAGCAGCGGATTGCTCAGATGTTGTTGCAAGGCGTGGGCAAACTGGCCCGGCACCGGGGAGGCCGCGACAAAGCGCGTTTGATGAGGCAGCAGCCAGAACACCAGCGGCAGCAAGGCAAGGCTGATCGCGCCAATGCCGAGGAAGGTGTGCTGCCAGTCGCCAAACCAGCCAGCCAGCAAGCCACCGACCACCCGACCCGCGATCCCCCCGAGGGAGTTGGCGGCGATATAGACCCCGACCGCCGAGAGCAGCGCCCGCTTGCTGAACTCCTCGCCCATGTAGGCGATGGCCGTGGCGGGCAGACCCGCCAACAGGGCGCCCTGCAGGATCCGCAGCAGCAGCAGGGCTTCAAATTGCTCGACCAGTGGAATGAGCAGGGAGAGCAGAACCGCCAGCGTGAGGGTGCCCAGCATCACCTGGCGACGGCCATGACGATCGGCCAGTCTGGCGCACAGGAGCAGGGAGGCGGCCAGCCCGGCGGTGCAGCCAGCCAGAGTCCAGCTGGCCGAGAGAGAGTTGACCGAGAACACCTCGGCGATCAGCGGCAACAGGGGATGGGTCTGGTAGAGATTGAGAAAGACCAGAAAAGAACCCAGGCTGAGCGCCAGGGTGGCGCGTATCCATTCGCGACTTCCAACTTCGATCATGCTTGCAATGTCCTGATAACTTTTCATCAGGGTAGAGCGCCATGACACATAAATATAATATATTTAAGTTATCTATCTCATAAGATGAATTGATATGGACTTGAAACAGCTCACTTATCTGCTGGCGGTCAGGGATGCCGGTTCATTCACCAAGGCGGCCAGCGGGCTGCATGTTGCGCAGCCTGCCATCAGCATGGCCATCGCCAAGTTGGAGCAGCAACTGGAGCTGCGTCTGTTCGACAGGCAGGATCGGGCGGTGCGTCTCACCCCGGAGGGGGAGGTGCTCTGCCGCCATGCCGAGCGACTGCTGTTGCAGATGCACCAAGCCGAGGCTGAGATGGCCGAGCTAAAAGGGTTGGAGCGGGGGGAAGTGCGGATCGGCATTCCCTACATGATGGGCTCCTACTATTTTCCGCCGAGGTTGATGGCGTTCAAGCACCGCTATCCCGGGCTCAAGATCCGGGTGGAGGAGGCGGGAACCCGCGAGCTGCTTAGCCGCATGGTGGACGGTACCCTGGATCTGGCCATCCTCATCACCAGCGATCTGCCCCCCGCCATCGAGGGGGCTCACCTGTTGACCGAGGAGATGCTGATGGTGGTAGGGGAGGAACACCCGCTCCACGGCGCGCCCGGGGTGACGCTCGAGCAGTTCTTCCAGCAGGAGCTGGCCCTGTTTCGCCGCGGTTTTTACCACAGGGAGCATATGGAGGCCCTGGCCCAGACCCTGGGTGTCGAGCCCAATATCGCTTTTGAGAGCAACCTGATCCCCCTGCTCAAGGCGGTAGTGCGCCAAGGCTTTGCAGTGACCACCTTCCTGCGAATGGTGCTGGAAGAGGAGGCCGATCTGGGGGGCGTGTCGTTTCAACCCCCCATCTTCCTCGATCTTTGCGTAGCCTGGCGGCGTGGGGATCCGCTCTCCATGGCCAACCGTGCCCTGCGGGACTTTTTGCTGAGTGAACGTTCAGGGGCGCAGGACACCCAGGCCTGATCCGGGGCTCGATGCGAGATTTGCCGAGGCCTGGTGGGGGATGCGCTCATGGAGAAATTGGCCTGGTGTCTGCTGGCTGGATGCAAGAAAGGGCATGGCGCCTGACTGCCGTGATGGAGACATAAAAAAACGCCTCATGGGAGGCGTTTTCATTAGCTGAAAAGTAACAGACTCACTTTTTCAGCATGTGATCCAGCTTGTTGGCCTTGGTCGAGAGATAAAACTCGTTGTGGGGATTGCGCCCCTCCTGCAGGGGAACACGCTCGGCCACCGGAATGCCAAAACTCTCCATCGCCTTCATCTTGCGCGGGTTGTTGGTCATCAACTTGAGAGATTGAACCTCGAGCAACTTGAGCATGTCGGCACAGATGGTGTAATCACGCATGTCGGCGGCAAAGCCCAGGGCCACGTTGGCCTCGACGGTATCGGCCCCCTGATCCTGCAGATGATAGGCCCGGATCTTGTTGAGCAGGCCGATGCCACGCCCTTCCTGACGCACATACAACAAAACGCCGCGGCCCGCCTTGGCTATATTCTCGAGGGCGGCCTGCAACTGGAAGCCGCAATCACAGCGCAGACTGAACAAGGCATCGCCGGTCAGGCATTCCGAGTGGATCCGGCCCAAAACGGGTTCCGTGCCGGTGATGTCGCCCATGACCAGGGCGGCGTGATCCTTACCCGTGCCGGTTTCCTGAAAACCTACCAGCGTGAAAGTGCCCCAGGGGGTTGGCAATTTGGATCTGGCCACGAGGGTAACGCTGCTCATAGGTTGCTCCTTACTACAACTGCTCAAAAAAAGGGGGCCAGTTTAGCGCGCCTTGTCGGGAACGACCATAAGAACAAGTCCCTGCATTGATTAATGAAATGTACCGACGGCAAATGGCGGAGCAGAGCGGGCTTTTGCGCCATTGTATGTATTGGTGACTGCCAGTGGCAGCACATTTGGGTATAATCGGCGCCCATTAACCCATTCCTTCGGGATGGGCGCAACACAGTGCAGGAGAGAAGTTATGCCTCAGATGGCCCCCGTAATGACAATTGATGGCCCCAGTGGCGCCGGCAAGGGCACCTTGTGCCAGTTGCTCGCCGAGAAGCTGGGTTGGCACTTGCTGGATTCGGGCGCCATCTACCGGGTGTTGTCCCTGGCCGCCTTGCATCATGATGTGGAGCTGGACAGTGAAGCTGCGCTGGTGCCCCTGGCCGCCCACCTGGACGTGCAATTTCAGGTTGAAGGGGCGCTGGTCAAGGTGATCTTGGAAGGGGAGGATGTCTCCCGTACCATCCGCACCGAAGAGGTTGGCAACACGGCCAGTAAAATCGCAGCCTTCCCGCGGGTTCGGGAAGCCCTGTTGCGTCGTCAGCGTGCATTTCGTCAGGCCCCTGGTCTCATCGCCGATGGCCGTGACATGGGAACCGTGGTTTTCCCGGAGGCCGAGGTGAAGATTTTCCTCGACGCCAGCGCCGAAGAACGGGCCCAACGTCGCTATAAGCAGTTGCAAGATAAAGGCTTTGATGTTAACTTTGAGCGTCTTTTAACCGAGATTCGGGAGCGTGATGATCGCGATAGAAATCGCGCCACCGCCCCCCTGAAACCGGCAGAAGATGCTCTCGTGGTGGATTCAACCGCCATGACCATAGATGAAGTGCTGGCAACGGTACTCGCCTATGCGGAGCAACAACTCGGAGATGCCAGCGCAAGTTGACATCCGGTCGTCTGCACCAAGGATGGCGCAGATTATTTAAAACAACCCCGCTTGTGCTGGATGACAAGTGGATGTTTCATTTGTGACATAAACAATGATCGAATCTTTTGCTCAACTCTTTGAAGAGTCCCTGAACGCCGTTGAAACCCGTCAAGGTTCCATCGTCAAGGGTACTGTCGTTGCTATCGAGAACGGTTTCGTACTGGTTGACGCCGGTCTGAAATCCGAGTCCGCTATCCCGGCTGAAGAATTCAAAAACGCCATGGGCGAGCTGGAAATCAACGTAGGTGACTCCGTTGACGTGGCTCTGGACTCTATCGAAGATGGTTTCGGCGAAACCAAGCTGTCCCGCGAAAAAGCCAAGCGCCACGAAGCTGGCTGCAGCTTGAGAAAGCTTACGAAGAGCAAGCTACCGTTATCGGTATCATCAACGGCAAGGTCAAGGGTGGTTTCACCGTTGAACTGAACGGCATCCGTGCCTTCCTGCCGGGTTCTCTGGTTGACGTGCGTCCGATCCGTGACACCGCTCACCTGGAAAACAAAGAACTCGAGTTCAAAGTCATCAAGCTGGACCAGAAGCGCAACAACGTTGTTGTTTCCCGTCGTGCCGTGATCGAGACCGAGAACACCTCCGAGCGCGAAAGCCTGCTGGCTAACCTGCAAGAAGGTCAAGAAGTTAAGGGTATCGTCAAGAACCTGACCGACTACGGTGCATTCGTAGATCTGGGCGGTGTTGACGGCCTGCTGCACATCACCGACATGGCGTGGAAGCGCGTTAAGCATCCTTCCGAAATCGTCAACGTTGGCGACGAGATCTCCGTCAAGGTTCTGAAGTTCGACCGCGAGCGTACCCGTGTATCCCTGGGTCTGAAGCAGCTGGGCGAAGATCCGTGGGTTGCTATCGCCAAGCGTTACCCGGAGACCACCCGTCTGTCTGGCCGCGTGACCAACCTGACCGACTACGGCTGCTTCGTTGAAATCGAAGAAGGCGTTGAAGGCTTGGTACACGTATCCGAGATGGATTGGACTAACAAGAACATCCACCCGTCCAAAGTTGTTAACGTTGGCGACGTGGTTGACGTGATGGTTCTGGACATCGACGAAGAGCGTCGTCGTATCTCCCTGGGTCTGAAGCAGTGCAAATCCAACCCGTGGCAGCTGTTTGCCGAAACTCACGCCAAAGGCGACCGTGTTTCCGGCAAGATCAAGTCCATCACTGACTTCGGTATCTTCATCGGTCTGGATGGCGGCATCGACGGTCTGGTTCACCTGTCTGACATCTCCTGGAACAACCAGGGCGAAGAAGCCGTGCGTGAATTCAAGAAAGGCGACGAGATCGAAGCCGTTGTTCTGCAAGTGGATCCGGAGCGTGAGCGCATCTCCCTGGGCGTCAAGCAGATCGAAGAAGACCCGTTCAACAAGTACCTGGCTGACAACAAGAAAGGTGCTATCGTGAAGGGTAAGGTTACCGAGGTTGATGCCAAAGGTGCCGTTATCGAACTGGCTGACGGCGTAGAAGGCTACCTGCGTGCCTCCGACGCTGCCCGTGACCGCGTAGAAGACGCCACTCTGGTGCTGTCTGTTGGTGACGAAGTTGAAGCCAAATTCATGGGCGTTGATCGTAAGAACCGCACCGTAAGCCTGTCTGTCCGCGCTAAGGACGAGGCTGACGAGCGTGTCGCTATCGACAACCTGAACCAGCAAGAAGAAGTTGTGTTCAGCAACGCTATGGCTGAAGCGTTCAAAGCCGCCAAGGGTGAGTAATCCTTGATGCAAGAAAAGGGCGGCATTGCGCCGCCCTTTTTTATCCTGGCAAAATGAATATTGCATGTGATCGGGGAAGGAGATTTAACGTTATGACCAAATCAGATCTCATCGAACAACTGGCAGCCAGCCGCATGCATATGCCGGCCAAGGATGTCGAAGCTGCCATCAAGGAGATCCTTGAACAAATGGCGTCGACCTTGCAAAACGGCGACCGGATTGAAATTCGCGGATTTGGCAGTTTTTCACTGCACTATCGTGCCCCCCGCGTGGGCCGTAACCCCAAGACCGGGGACAAGGTTGAACTGACCGGGAAATATGTCCCGCACTTCAAACCTGGCAAAGAGTTGCGCGAGCGCGTCAACACTATTGAATAATGCAAAAATGGGCATACACGGGTATGCCTTTTTTGTTTTTGGCCTTTGAACCTGTGCCAATCATCTTGTTTCTTAAACTCTTTTCCCATTCACTCTAGAGTCTGCCTGTGATTTTAAGGATAATCAGCCTCTCACTCGATACTGACAGGGAGCTCTTATGAAGCGTATTTTGGCCCTTATCCCGCTGGTGCTGGTCTTTATTCTGACCCTGGCGCTGGGTTCACAAAATGGTCAGCTGGTTCAGTTCAATTACCTGATTGCACAAGGAGAGTTCTCGCTCGCCATGCTGCTCGGGTTCTTCTTCGCTGGTGGCTTCCTCCTTGGTTGGCTGGTATTCGGCCTGCTGTTCCTGCGTTTGAAGATGCAAAACCGCACCCTCAATCGCACTATGCGTCGTCAATCCCGCGAATTGGAGCTGGCCCGTACGGCGGGTAAGGAATAATGCTCCTCAATGCTTGAACTGCTTTTCCTGCTGTTGCCCATCGCCGCCGGTTATGGCTGGTACATGGGCCGCAGGAGTGTTCGCCAGGACACCCAAAAACAGAGTAACCAGTTTTCCCGCCAGTACGTGGCGGGTCTCAATTATTTGCTGTCCGATGAATCCGACAAGGCGGTGGATCTCTTTATCCAGCTGCTGGAGGTGGACAGCGAAACCATCGAAACTCACCTCTCCCTCGGCAACCTGTTTCGCCAGCGCGGCGAGGTCGATCGTGCCATCAAGATCCACCAGAATCTGGTCGCCCGCCAGTTGACCCGTGAGCAGCGCCAGCTGGCGTTACAGGAGCTGGCCCGCGATTTTCTCGCCGCCGGCTTGCTGGATCGCGCGGAAGCCATCTGGAAAGAACTGTGTGAAGACAGCGATTTCGAAGAGACGGCGCTCGCCCAGTTGCTCATCATCCACCAGCAGTTGCGAGAGTGGGGCAAGGCCATCGAGGTGGCAGTGCGCCTGCAACAGTTCCAGGGCAAGAAGCTGGCCGAACCCATCTCCCATTTTTATTGCGAGCAGGCTGAAAACGCCCTGCGCGAAGGCAATCAGGGGGAGGCGCTGGCCAAATTCAAACGGGCCCTTGGCATCAACCCCGCCTGTGCCCGTGCTAGTCTGCGGCTGGCTGAGCTGGCCATGGCTGAGGGGGAATATGAGCGGGCGAGCAAGGAGCTGCTGCGGGTATTTGAACAGGATATGGATTTTGCCTCCGAAGCCATCCCCAAATTGTTGCAGTGCTACCAGCAACTGGGGCGCAGCCAGGCGCTGATCCCCATCCTCGAGAAGGCGGTAGAGGAGCATGCCGGTGTCAGCGTGACCCTGGCGCTTGCCAAGCTGGTGGAGGAGCGCGATGGCCTGAGCCAGGCCCGCGAACTGGTGTTGCGTCAGTTGCGCCGCCATCCCTCCATGAAGGGGTTCTATCAGTTGGTGGGATTTCAGCTGGCCAGTGCGGAGGAGGGGCCCGCCAAGGAGAGCCTCGAGCTGCTGCAGCAGCTGGTGGGCGAGCAGATAAAAATCAAATCGACCCACAAGTGTCGCCAGTGCGGGTTTGCCACGCACTCGCTGTTCTGGCAGTGTCCATCCTGCCGCCAGTGGGGCTCCATCAAGCCAATACGTGGCCTGGATGGCGAATAAAAGAAGCAATTGAACATCTGATGTGGCGCGAATTGAGCGCCACATCTATGTCAGCAAACGGAACCTGGATCAGGACGATGAACGCGATCCAGGAGGGTGAATAACAACTAATAGGAAGTGAGATGCTAGATCCCAAAGTACTGGTAGCGCTGGATTATCAACACGAGGCAGATGCCTTGGCGTTCGTTGACCGTATCTCTCCGGCCCAGTGCCGTCTCAAGGTGGGCAAGGAGATGTTCACCCTGTTTGGCCCGCAGTTTGTGCGCCAACTGGTGGCCAAGGGGTTCGATGTCTTTCTGGATCTGAAATTTCACGATATTCCCAACACCGTTGCCAAGGCCGTGGCCGCCAGTGCCGAGCTGGGCGTCTGGATGGTCAACGTGCATGCCAGTGGGGGCGAACGCATGATGCGTGCCGCCGTCGAGGCGCTGGCACCTTATGGTGACAAGGCACCGCTGTTGATCGGCGTGACCGTGCTGACCAGCATGGAGCAGTCCGACATGGCCCCCATGGGGCTGGATGTGACTCCAGCCGAACAGGTGATCCGCCTGGCCAAGCTGACCAAGGCGGCAGGGCTTGATGGTGTGGTGTGCTCCGCCAATGAAGCGCATGAGCTGAAAGCCTTGCTGGGGGCGCACTTCAAGCTGGTGACACCGGGGATCCGCCCAAGCGGCGCCGATGCCGGGGATCAGCGCCGGGTGATGACGCCGCGAGCGGCCGTCGAGGCGGGCTCCGATTATCTGGTCATCGGCCGTCCCATCACCCAGGCCGCCGATCCGGCAGCCATGCTGGCCAGCATCAATGCCGAGTTGAGTGCGTAATGGACACCGGGTGCAGGCCGAGCAACAGGCCTGCACCTGCTCCTATCAGATGGGATTCTATATGCACCCTGGCACCGATCAGCGTGGCTATCGGGCTCTCGCCGGCATTGTAGAAGTCCACCGCCAGTTTGATCCCCATTCCTGCCAGCATCAGCCAGCCCGAGATCCGGCGCCCGTGTCGCAGATCCTGCATGGCGCCCCACATAAACAGACCATGCAGTGAGCCGGATAGCCCCATGTACCAGTGGGTCTGCGGGCACAACCACCAGATCCCCAATCCGACGGCGCACCAGAGCAACAGCATCAGCACAGGGAGTCTGGCGTACCCCAGGTAGTCGCGAAACAGGCTATACAGGATTGTGAGTCCACCCAGGTTGAGCAACAGGTGCCATTGATTGGTATGAACTAGATTGCCTGTTATGATCCGCCACCCTTCGCCCTGGGTGATCAGATCCCTGTCGAACGACAGCTGGAGATTGGGGACGGTAAAAAAGAGCAGCAAGCTGGCGAGAGAGAGCGTGATAACCCAGAGCCATCCGGATTTTTCTGACAACATGACACAGCCCAACAACAAGAAGAGTCGATACTGTACACGCTGTACCCGGGCCCTTAAAGCGTGCCTGTGCGATTATATCGTGCCGGTTGAAAACCAGACGCCGCTCTATATCCTGCAACACCCCAATGAAGTGGCGCATCCCAAAGGCACGGCTTCCCTGCTGGCGGCCTCTCTCAAAGACGCCGAGTTGCATGTTGGCGAAGATTTTTCGCAAGTGGATTGGCTCAATGAGTTGCTGGCCGATCCCGCACGCCGCTGCTATCTGTTGTGGCCGGATGAGGAGGCGTTGTCACTGGCTCAACTGCGCCAGCAGTGCGAACTTACTTCGGGTTCGCATTTGCCGATCGCCTTTATCCTGCTCGATGGCACCTAGCGCAAGGCGTATCGCATGTTGCAGAGCAACCCCATGCTGGCCCGGCTGCCCCGCATCGGCCTGGAGGCGGTGGCAGGCCAGTACGCCATTCGCAAGAAACCCTTTCCCGACGCGTTGTCGACCCTGGAGGCGGGCTATCACCTCCTCGCCCAATGGGAAGGCACGCCCGAGCGCTATGCCCCTCTGCTCACTCTGTTCCATCAGCTCAACAGCCAGTGGCTGGCCTTTGCCGAAGGGCGCCGTCGTTAAATATTCCGAGGAGTCATCAAGATGAAAAAAGCAGTTGTGGTTTTCAGCGGTGGGCAGGACAGCACCACCTGCCTGGTGCAGGCACTGGCCCGATATGACGAGGTGCACGCTATCACGTTTGACTATGGCCAGCGCCATCGGGAAGAGATCGACACGGCCCGTCGTCTGGCCAGCCAGCTGGGCGTCGCGGCCCACAAGGTAATGGATGTGACGCTACTCAACGAACTGGCCGTCTCGGCCCTGACCCGTGACGACATTCCGGTGAGCGGCGAGCTGCAGGATAACGGCCTGCCCAACACCTTCGTGCCGGGTCGCAACATCCTGTTTCTGACTCTGGCTTCCATCTATGCCTACCAGGTGGGAGCCGAGGCGGTGATCACCGGGGTGTGCGAGACCGATTTCTCCGGCTACCCGGATTGCCGTGACGAGTTCGTCAAGGCGCTCAATCAGGCGGTGTCCCTGGGGCTGGATCGCGGCATCCGCTTTGAAACCCCCTTGATGTGGCTCGACAAGGCCGAGACCTGGGCGCTGGCGGATCACTACGGCCATCTGGAGACGGTGCGCCAGCAGACGCTCACCTGCTACAACGGCATCCCCGGCGATGGGTGCGGTACTTGCCCGGCTTGCGAATTGCGCAGCCGCGGGCTGAACCACTATCTCGCCGACAAGGCCGGCGTAACGACTCGCCTGCACGAGAAAACCGGATTGTAAACCTGCCTCTTGCCTGTGCTTGAGGTATAATCCGCGACTTTTGCAACCAGCAGTGATCAAGATGCACTACCCAATCAACGAGATTTTCCAGACCATCCAGGGGGAGGGCATCTTCACCGGCCTGCCCGCCATCTTCGTACGCCTGCAAGGCTGCCCCGTGGGTTGCCCCTGGTGCGATACCCGTCATACCTGGATTGTCGATCCCGAACGTGAGGTGGGTGTGCAGGCGGTGCTGGATTGCTCTAACGAGTCGGATGGCTGGAGCAAGATGAGCACGGCAGAGATCCTGGCGAGTTTTCAGCAACTTGGCTATCAGGCTCGCCATGTGGTGATCACCGGGGGCGAGCCCTGTCTCTATGATCTGCATGAGCTCTCCACAGCCTTGCTGACGGCGGGTTATCAGGTGCAAATCGAAACCAGTGGCACCAGCGAGATCAAGACCCATGACGATACCTGGGTGACAGTGTCTCCCAAGATCGGCATGAAAGGGGGGCAGGCCATACTGGTATCAGCGCTGGAGCGTGCCAACGAGATAAAGCACCCGGTGGCCACCGAACACCATATCGAAGAGCTGGATGAGCTGCTGGCCACTGCACACCTGCGGGCCGATGTGGTGATTGCGCTGCAGCCTATCAGCCAGAAACCCAGAGCCACCCAGTTGGCGATGGCGACCTGTATTGCCCGTAATTGGCGACTCTCCATCCAGACCCATAAATATCTGGATATCGATTAATATGGAGTGGCTGTCCGACGAGCGGGTGCTGCTGACTCTGGCCAATAAAATGCCCTATGGCAAATATCAGGGGCGGCGGATCATTGATATTCCGGAACCTTATCTGGTGTGGCTGGCCCGCAATGGTTTTCCGGCCGGTAAATTGGGTCAGACACTGGCCCTGGCCTACGAGATCAAGCTAAACGGGCTGGAGTCCATGATTATTCCCATTATTAACAGGATGTCGGTATGAGAATATATACGAGGCAGGGTGACAAGGGCATGACTCGGCTGGCAGATGGTGTTCGTCTGGCCAAGGATCATTTGCGCGTCGAAACCTATGGTTATATCGATGAACTCAATTCCCATATCGGGGTATTGATTTGCGAGGTATCCGCGCAAGAGACAGCCTTATTGGCCGATTTGCAGTTGCTGCAGCAGGAGTTATTCGATTTGGGCGGCGAGCTGGCATTTTCCAGTGCCGCCCAGAATGCGGCCATCTGGCAAGTTAATGCCGCTTGGACTGCCCGTCTGGAGCAACAGATAGACGCTTACAGCGAGCAGCTGACCCCGCTGCGTCAATTTATACTGCCCGGAGGATCGCGCGCTGCAGCCCAGGCCCATGTGGTGCGAACCCTGGTGCGCCATTGTGAACGGTTGCTGCTGACCCTGAGCAAGGAAGAGGCCATCAACCCCGAGATCCTGCCTTATCTGAACCGGATGAGCGACTGGTTTTTTACCATCGCCCGTTACCTCTTGAGCCGGGAAGGCAAGGGGGAGGTAGTGTGGCTCAAAGCTGCCGATCGCCAGCCCTCGAATGTCTGATGGGAAAAATAATAAAAAACCTCGCCTTGGCGAGGTTTTTTATTGGATGGAGATGTCATCAAATAGCGAAATCTTCCAGCGATTGGCCTGCCGCAATGGCATTGGCAATCACCGACGGCATGCGTCCCTGGCCAGTCCAGGTTTTCTCTACGCCGTTATCCTGATAACGATATTTGGCGGGACGGGGTGCCCGCTTGGTTTTTTCGGATTTGGCCGGGCTGGCTGCGACAACTTTGACCAGGTCGGCAGGATCAATACCGGCCGCTTTGAGCATTTCACTGTATTCTTCAATTTTCCGTTGATGCTCTTCGCGAGCCTGACGTTCAGCGGCCTCATCCTGCTGGCGTTCGGCTACGATAATCGAAAGTTTTTCCAAGCCCTCTTCCAGTTGTGCCAGAGATAGCTCGCGGCAAGTCGCGCGCAGGCTGCGGATATTAAGCAGTACTTTCAAGAAATCATGCATAGGATTTACCATGTAGCGTCACAAGGAAATATATATGTCGACTCTGATTCTTGCGTCTCAAATTAAATATGTCAAGGCAGTGGAAATATAACAGGAGCCTTATCCGGATAATGTTGGCAGCAATAATTGCTAGTCGGGACATTGTTCAACGGGATATCAATGGCGCCTGACTAGTTGAAAATAGCGCCAAAAAATTCAATGGCGCATCATTTGACTACCTTTTTGATGCTTGGTGACGTGTTTGTTATGGTTATTTAATCAAAAAACTTGCTATAAGCTGATGGCTGGATAAAATGTCCTGTGAATACCTTTAAGTAGAGGCGCGCTGCCTATGACTACTTGTGCGGAGGGTGATGCCGATGATGCACAAGGAAAGGAGTCAGCGCCGAAGTGGCCAGGCCATCATACCGGGCTGCTGGTTCTGCATCTAATAGGTGCAGGACTGCCATAGTCATCCACTATGGAGCGCTACCTGAAGGGGCTGAGGAGTATGACCTCCCCATGGGTTTTGTTTCTTTAGATCCTCTCGGTAGATCTCCACCTGTATCTTTAGGTGCAAAGAGATCATGGACATTAGTCATTTCGCCGACTCCGGTTGGTCTGTCGTTCCCCCCTTATTGGCTGTCGCCCTGGCGATCCTGACCCGCCGCGTCCTGCTGTCGCTCGGGGTCGGTATCCTGGCCGGCAGCCTGCTGCTCAACCAGTTTTCACCGCTCGATTCCCTGCACTACCTGCTGAACACAGTGCTCAAGATTTTCTGGGTTGATGGTGCCCTCAATAGCGACAACATCAACATGCTGTTGTTCATGCTGCTGTTGGGTGGCCTCATCAGTCTGATGAGCGTCTCCGGCGCGACCCGGGCCTTTGCCGAGTGGGCCGAACGTCGTGCCAAGACCCGCAAGGGGGCCAAGGCGCTCACCGGCATGATGGTTTTTGCCTTCTTTATCGACGACTTTTTCCACAGTCTGTCTGTGGGGGCCATCTGCCGTCCGGTGACCGACCGTTTCCAGATCTCCCGTGCCAAGCTGGCCTATCTGCTCGACTCCACCGCGGCGCCGGTGTGCGTGCTGATGCCCATCTCCTCCTGGGGGGCCTACATCATCGCCCTGGTGGGTGGCATTATGGCGGCCCATGGTCTGACCGAGCAGAGCCCCATCGCCGCGTTTGTCGAGATGATCCCGATGAACCTCTATGCCGTCTTTACCCTGGTGATGGTGCTGGTGGTGATCGCATTCCAGCTCGATATCGGCCCGATGCGCCAGCATGAGGAGTGGGCGCTGGAAGGCAAGCTGTGGGATGAGTCCAAGGGGCGCCCCATCGGTTTGGACATGGAGAGCCCGGAAGAGAGCAACGGCGGCATGATCGACATGGTGCTGCCGATCCTGACCCTGACCGCCGCCACCATCTACTTCATGATTGACTCCGGTGCCGCCGTGTTGAGCGAGCAAGGCTTGCCGTTCAGCGTGCTCGGTTCGTTCGAGAACACCAACGTGGGTTCCTCCCTGGTGTATGGTGCCCTGTGCAGCCTAGTGGTCTCCATCGGTCTGGCCATGCGCCTCAAGCTCGGTGCCAAGAACTGGATCAAGGCCGCGCCGCAAGGGGTAATGGCCATGCTACCGGCCATCAACATCCTGCTGTTTGCCTGGACCATCGGCGCCGTGGTGCGCGACGTGGAGACCGGCAAGTACCTGGCTTCCCTGGCCAACGGCAACCTGCCTGTCGAAGTGCTGCCTGCCGTGGTGTTCGTGCTCTCCTGCGCCATGGCGTTTGCCACCGGTACCAGCTGGGGCACCTTTGGCATCATGCTGCCGCTGGCCGGCGACATGGCCGCAGCCAGCGATGCGGCGCTGATGCTGCCGATGCTGGCGGCGGTACTGGCCGGTTCTGTGTTCGGCGATCACAGCTCGCCCATCTCCAGCACCAGTATCCTGTCGGCCACCGGTGCCGGTTGCCATCACATCGATCACGTGATGACCCAGCTGCCCTATGCTCTTTCCATCGCGTTTGGCGCGGCGCTGGGTTACTTGGCCATGGGGTTCATGCACTCCGCCCTGGCCGGTTTCAGCATCAGTGCTCTCTGGTTTGCACTCTTTACCAGCTATCACCTGAGAAAGGCGAAAGCGCGGCCGGTGCTTGCCACCGCGTAACGTCAATAGTGCAAGGGGCCTGCGGGCCCCTTGGTTTTGTCTGGGGCTTTGGTTAGCATGCGCCCCATCAATTCAGTTTCGGAACAGTAACATGGCTTCATTGCACTACAAATTTGCCACCATGAATTCAGGCAAATCGACCCAGCTCATCCAGGCGCATTTCAACTATCTGGAGCGGGGCATGCATCCTCTGGCCATGACACCGGCGATCGATGATCGGTTCGGGGTGGGCGTGATCAGCGCCCGGGTAGGGCTCGAATTGAAAGTGGAGGTGTTCAGCGATACCTGCGATCTGTTCGAGATGGTCAAGGCGCGCCATGCCGAGAAACGGATCGATGTCTTCATCGTCGACGAGGCCCAGTTCCTGACCAAGGAGCAAGTTTATCAGCTGGCGCGCATCGTCGATGAGCAGGATATTCCGGTCATCGCCTACGGCCTCAAGACCGATTTTCGCGGCGAGCTCTTCCCTGGCTCCTACCATTTGCTCTGCCTGGCGGACAAGTTTGAAGAGCTCAAAAGCATCTGCTGGTGCGGCAACAAGGCCCACATGAACTCGCGAGTGAGTGAGGCTGGGCTGGTTATGCGCGATGGCGAGCAGGTAGAGATCGGCGGCAACGATCGCTATGTGTCACTGTGCCGCAAGCACTATCTGGAAGGGCGGGCCTTCAAGTAACGCCGCCTTGCGGATCCTTTGACAACAAAAGGGCGCCATGTCGGCGCCCTTTTGTTTGCCCGGAGCTCAGTCAATCTCGATATCCACTGGCGCTATGATGGGATCGGCCACCGGCAGGCGGTGGAACAGCTGGCGAAAGTGATGTTGCACCCGGCCGATATCCACCAGCGACATGCCGGAGGCGAAGCCGAACCAGACGTAGAGGCCGGTGAGATCACGAAACATGGGGGGCAGGTAGCGGGGGGCGGCGATCAGTCCCTCCAGGTAGTGCTGGTAGAGCACGGGGATGTCATCCAGGGTCACCTTGCCGACAAACAGCATGGGCAGGATCTCGGGGACCCCCTCCAGCACGGCGCTGCGGATGAAGTTGACCGTCTCCACATAACCGCGCACGTAGGAGAGATCCTTGGTAAAGCAGGCGCCCCCTTCGACCATGCCGCCGCGAAACACCCGCTGGGTGATCTTGTAGGCGTCGTGCTCGCTGGCCCCCCGTTGTACGAAATGCTGGAACACCTCGAGGAAGTTGGCTCCCCGCTCGGCCATGTCGATGGCCATCACCCGATCCGAGATGCGCTTGGCCCGATCCGGGAAGGAGCTGAAGGTGAGGGTCTCGATAAGCACGGCCAACCCCTCCTGGCAGGCGGTGATGCGGGGGGAGCCGGCGCTCAGCCAGGTGGCATAGGGTTGCTGACGGCCGTTGAGGGTGGTACCGACGTGCACCCAGCCCTCGTGGACCTCCAGTACCTGCAGATCGAGCTCCGAGAAACGGGCATGGGAGTTGAGCTTGATGTAATCCCCGCCAGCGGCGGCGTCCGAGACGATGCCATCGCTCAGCTTGACCTGCACGGTGCCGTCGCTGAAATAACTTGAGAGCTTGCCCTGCAGCCTGGCAACCGCGATGTCCCCCTCAAACTCCTTGGGGTAGGGGCGCACCAGATGGCGGGCGCCGGGCAGGGAGAAGATGTCGCACAACCGCTCCCCCAGCTCGCGCAGGGTCTTGCGATCCCCGCGCAGGTGATCGCTGGCCGAGCCATAGAGCAGCTGGCTGTAGCGCAGAAAGTCCGGTTGCCCGCGCTGGCGCAGCATCTCGATCACCACCATGTATTGATCGACGGTCTCCTGCAAAATGCGCCCGAGATCGTCCTGGGGGCCCAGCTTTCTGCGGATCCGGTCCCTGAGCTCTTTGAGCTCCAGATACTTGTTGCGGGGATCAAAGCCGAGGGGAAGCCCCTCGTAGAAGTGCCTGTCGATAGCAGGAAGCTGCCGGCCGCCACTGGCCAGAAAGCGCTCTTGCATCTGCCGTGGCCACTTGATGGCATCCAGAATGCGGATGGGCTTTTGCAGGGCGAGCAGCTCGTCCGACAGGGATTTCAGATGCAGGCGATATTTTTCTTGGATGGTCATAGGGCCCCCTGTGGGGCAAGCGTGGCCGTGGATTGGGCTGAGTATATGCATAGCACTTGCCAAAAAGAAGCCGGCCCCGCGCCGATTGGGCGGGTGCGCTTTTGGTTGCTGGCAAATTGGTTTAGACTGCGCCCCTCGATCCCAATCTTGTCGTGGAAATAATGAATATCCCCAGCTCTGAAATGATAATGCGTTGGTTGCAGCAGGCTCGTATCGAGCATTATGTGTGTGACCAGTGCCATGGCATCCATATTGTCTCCCTGCAGTCCGTCGACGGTATTCAGGAGAGCCGGATCTTTGTCGAAGAGGAAGGGCTGCTGTTTTCATCCGAACTGGAAGTTCGTCCCTCGGCACTGCTGCCGCTGGTGGCTGAACTGGGGCGTCTCAACATGCAGTATCCCTCGCTCAAGGTGTTTCTCGATATCATCGACGACAACTTGCCACGGCTGGTGGTCGGTCACACCGTCTTCACCAAGGCGGGGCTCAGCGTCGAGCAGTTCCTCTTGTTCGTGCAGAGCACGATCGCGGCGACCCATGAACTGGTATCCGAATGCGAGCGTTCCGGCTTCCTCAACCTGCCGGAAATCCAGGTTGCACCGGAATCTGTTCATTAATTCCGCGAACGATTCGTTTTGCAAAAAAAGCCGTTGACGCGGGCGGGGCTTTCCCCTAAATTACGCCCCGTTCCAGCGCAACGGCGCAACGAACAGCGTGTTGGCTGAACACGTTAAACAACAGACCAAAATTTGGTGAGGTGTCCGAGTGGCTGAAGGAGCACGCCTGGAAAGTGTGTATACGGCAACGTATCGAGGGTTCGAATCCCTCCCTCACCGCCAAATTGCAAAGCCCGACCTGATGGTCGGGCTTTCTGCTTTCTGGCGTTTCTCGTACTGCGCAAATCCTGGCGGGAAAACGGACAGGTGCCGGTGAGTGCACGTCATCAGGCAACCCGTCGGGCCTCGACCAGTGAAGGGGCCTGTTCACCGGCGCGGCTGAGCTTGATAAAGACCCGTGCGGTGAGCCGGGTCAGCAGCTCGTAGGGGATAGTGCCTATCTTCTCGGCCACCTGTTCCACCGGCAGCCCTTCCCCCCACAAGGTTACCTCGTCACCACTCTTGTCGTGGGCCCCGGGGCCAAGATCGACCGTGATCATGTCCATGGAGACACGACCGACAATGGGCACCCGACGACCATTGACCAGCACAGGGGTGCCCTCGGGCGCCATGCGCGGATAACCGTCCCCGTAGCCAACCGCAATCACGCCGAGGGTAGTGTCATGATGGGCCACCCAATGGCCACCATAGCCGACGTTTTCTCCCTGCTTGCATGCCCGGGTGGCAATAAGCTGGCTCTTGAGGGTCATCACCGGGCGCAGATCGTGATCGCTGGCCAGCTGCCCACCAAACGGGGAGGCGCCATAGAGCATGATCCCGGGTCGGATCCAGTCACTGCGTGAATCCGGCCAGGCCAGGATCCCCGCCGAGTTGGCCATGGCCCGCTCGCCCGGCAGATGGGCAGTGAGGCGGTTGAACTCCGCTATCTGCAACTGGGTGGCCGGCCCATCCTGCTCATCGGACTGGCTGAAGTGGGTCATGAGATTGAAAGGCTGTACCACATTCTTGCAACGGGTGAGCCGCTCGATAAAGGCGGGCAGCTCTTCGGCGCGCAGCCCCAGCCGGTTCATCCCGGTATCGAGCTTGAGCCAGACCTTGATGGGAGCGGGCAGGTGGGCCTGCTCGAGCAGCGCCAGCTGCTCCCGGGTGTGGATGGTGGTTTGCAGATCGTGGGTCGCCAGCAGGGGAAGTGCCTCTGCCGAGAAGAATCCCCCCAGCACCAGAATGGGCTTGGTGAAGCCGTTGGCGCGCAGTACCAACGCCTCCTCGACCCTGGCTACCGCATAGGCATCGGCCCGAGCCAGGGCATGGGCGACCGGCAGCAGGCCATGGCCATAGGCATTGGCCTTGAGGACCGCGATGATCTTGCTGTGGGGGGCATGGCGCCGTACCACGGCAAAGTTGTGTTGCAAGGCATCGAGATCGATGCTGGCGGTAACAGTGTTCATGATGAGCCATTTCTTCCGTGAAATAGAGAAAAAGGGTTGCCCTCTATCAAGGGGCAAGGTCATTTGGCATCCCACATCCAGGGGATGTCCTGCGTGAATCTCTGTGTCGGGATAACGTCCTTATTGGCAGCCGATAGCAACTTGGATACTGATCGGCGCCTGCTGTGATAAAGGGGATTGTTATCCATGTTGGCTTGCGAGCCTTTATTTCCTCAGTCTCTTTTGCCAGTTCAGACAGTCATGAATGCCATTGCTGGTGTATCTGACTGCTTGTGTTTTATTTATGTTATCAGTTGGTCTATTGGTGGTAAATAAAGTGAGATATTAAATCGATCTTTATCGATTTTGTGGTTTTAAACTCCGCGTAAATTTCTCGATTGGTGGTTTGTGTCATGTTTAATGACATTGGCAGCGATTTCTATCCAGCGTATCGGGTTTATCCCAGCCAGCCTGATGGCGCTGTCGGTCTATGGCGTGACAACATGCGCCATCGACCGCACTACGACCCGGAATTAAAGTGCGAATAGCAAATACTGAATATCGGCTGTTGACTGACGAGAGCTGCGAGCATCGCGTGCTGACGAGCCGGCCCCGCGCTCCGGTCGGGGCGTTGCGCAGAGAGTTGGCGCAGAGTGCTGCGCAAGGAGAGACTACGGCCAGGGCAATGGAGGCCAGAAGGTCATTGGCGCTCGGAGCCGGCTCGGGTATAGTCCTGCGCCAACAAGATTGGTTCGGCCGGGGCAGTCAGGCTCCCTCGGGAGCAGAGCACTGCGCCTTTCGCCGATACAGCCTCAAAGGATACTTAGCCCATGAAATTCAGTCCCCTGCTCGATGAGATGATGAAAGCCCTGCAGGTGCTCCCCGGGGTGGGCCCCAAGTCCGCCCAGCGCATGGCGTTCACCCTGCTCGAACGCGAGCGCAGCGGTGGCTTGCGCTTGGCCCAGCTGCTCAGTCGGGCGCTGACCGAGATCGGGCACTGCAGCCACTGCCGCACCTTTACCGAAAATGATCGCTGCGATATCTGCGCCAATCCCAAGCGCGAAGAGAATGGTCTGCTGTGCGTGGTAGAGAGCCCGGCGGACGTGGCGGCCATTGAGCAGACCGGCCAGTTTTCCGGTCGCTACTTCGTGCTGATGGGCCACCTGTCGCCCCTCGATGGCATAGGCCCCGAGGAGCTGGGGCTCGATATTCTGGAGCGGCGCCTGAAAGAGGAGGCTATCAGCGAGCTTATCCTCGCCACCAACCCCACTATCGAAGGGGATGCCACCGCCTGGTATATCGCCGACATGGCTCGTGCGGCCGGTGTCGAGGTGAGCCGCATCGCCCACGGGGTGCCGGTGGGGGGCGAACTGGAGCTGGTGGATGGCACCACACTCTCCCACTCCCTGATGGGGCGCCAGCGCCTGACTTAAGCCCGCTGGCCGCCTGTTGGTAGCGACACGCATTGGCCGAAAAATCGGCAATCGAACAGAAAAAGAGGGGCGAGTGAGGCAGATTGCACACTCGCCCCTTGATATTTGATCGGCCGTCCCCATCTAGGTTGGGCGTATGTTCAACCCGATGTTTCTGAGGATTGGTCCATGACCCAAAGTGTTCATGCCGAAACCCACGGCTTTCAAACTGAAGTCAAACAACTGTTGAGCCTGATGGCCCACAGCCTCTACTCCAACAAAGAAGTATTCCTGCGCGAGCTTATCTCCAACGCCTCCGATGCGGCGGACAAGCTGCGATTCAAGGCGCTCTCCGATGCCTCTTTGTTCGAAAACGACGGCCAGTTGCGTGTGCGCCTGGTGGTGGACAAAGAGAAGCGTACCCTGACCATCTCCGATAACGGGATCGGCATGACCCGGGATCAGGTGATCGAGCATCTGGGTACCATCGCCAAATCCGGCACCGCCGAATTTTTCAAGAACCTCTCCGGTGATCAGGGCAAGGATTCCCAGCTGATCGGTCAGTTCGGGGTAGGTTTCTACTCCGCCTTCATCGTCGCCGACAAGGTGACCGTGGTCTCCCGCGCCGCCGGTACCGAGCCGAGCCAGGGCGTACAGTGGGAATCGGAAGGGGAAGGCTCCTTTACCGTGGCTGACGTGACCAAAGAGGGTCGCGGTACCGACGTCATCCTGCACCTGCGCGCCGAAGAGGACGAGTTCCTCGACGACTGGCGCCTGCGCTCCGTGGTAGGCAAGTATTCTGACCACATCAGCGTGCCGGTGGAGATGTATAAAGAGGGCACCCCGGATCGCGAAGAAGATGGCGAGACCATCGTCGGCACCCCGGGTGAGTGGGAGCAGGTCAACCGTGCCACCGCTCTGTGGACCCGCAACCCGAAAGACATCAAGGACGAGGAGTATCAGGAGTTCTACAAGCACGTCGCCCACGACTTCGAAGATCCGCTCCTGTGGGGTCACAACCGGGTGGAAGGGGCCCAGGAGTACACCAGCCTGCTTTACGTGCCAGCCCGCGCACCGTTCGATCTCTACAACCGCGAGCAGAAGCATGGCCTCAAGCTCTACGTGCAGCGCGTCTTCATCATGGACGACGCCGAACAGTTTATGCCGACCTACCTGCGCTTCGTCAAAGGGGTGCTGGACTCCAACGATCTGCCGCTCAACGTGAGCCGTGAAATTCTGCAGGACAACAAGGTGACCGCCTCCCTGCGCAAGGCCTGCTCCAAGCGGGTGCTGACCATGCTCTCCAAGCTGGCCAAGGATGACGCCGAGAAGTACGCCAAGTTCTGGAAAGAGTTCGGCAATGTGCTCAAAGAGGGCCCGGCCGAGGATTACGCGAACCGCGAAGAGATCGCCAAGCTGTTGCGCTTTGCCAGCACCGCCGGCGAGGGCGAAGCCCAGACCGTGTCGCTCGAGGATTACGTTGGCCGCATGAAGGAAGGCCAGCAGAAGATTTACTACATCACCGCCGACTCCTATGCCGCGGCCAAGAACAGCCCGCACCTCGAGATCTTCCGCAAGAAGGGTGTCGAAGTGCTGCTGATGTGGGAGCGGGTCGACGAGTGGCTGATGAGTCATCTGACCGAGTTCGACGGCAAGCAACTCATCTCCGTCACCCGTGGCGAGCTGGATCTCGGTGATCTGGAAGACGAAGCCTCCAAGCAGGCGCAGGAGGAGGCCGAGAAGGCCAACGCCGGCCTGGTTGAGCGGGTCAAGAAGAGCCTGGGCGAGGCGGTGAAAGAGGTGCGTGTCACCCACCGTCTGACCGACTCCCCCTCCTGCATCGTTACCGACGCCTACGGCATGAGCACCCAGATGATCAAGCTGATGCGCGCGGCCGGTCAGCCGGTGCCGGAGCAGAAGTACATTCTGGAACTGAACCCCGACCACGCCCTGGTGAAGAAGCTCGACACCATCGAAGACGAGGCGCTGTTTGGCGAGTGGGTCACCCTGCTGCACGAACAGGCCCAGCTGGCCGAGCAGGGCGGGCTGAACGATCCGGCGAGCTTTGTCTCCCGCATCAACCGTCTGCTGCTGCAAGCCTAAGCGGCAAGCATCAACAAAAAGCCCACTGCATGCAGTGGGCTTTTTTTATATCCGCAAGGGAAAAGGCTATCGACGGTATTCGTTGTCGTAGTTTTGAATGAGGCGGCGAGTCACCTCGTGCTGGGGATCGGCGAATACCTTGAGGGTCTTGCCACGCTCCACCACGCGTCCCTCGTGCATCACCAGCACCTCGTCACTGATGTGGCTCACCACCCCCAGGTCGTTGGCCACCAGCACATAGCTGAGCCCCATGGTCTCCTGCATCTCCAGCAGCAGGTTGATGATCTGGGAGCGCACCGAGATATCCAGGGTGGAGAGTGCCTCGTCCGCTACCACGATTTTGGGGTTGAGGATGAGCGCCCGCGCCAGCGCCACCCGCTGCTGCTGACCGGCGGAGAGCATCTGGGGGTAGAAGAGGGCGTGGTCCGGCAGCATGCCCACCATGCGCAGGGTCTGGATCACCTTGTCCTGCCGCTCCTCCTCGGTCATCTCGGTGTTGAGACGCAGCGGGGTCTCCAGGATCTGGCCGACCCGGATCTTGCGGTTGAGGGAGGAGTTGGGGTCCTGGAAGATCATCCGCAGCAGCTTGCAGCGGGTCTGGTAATCGCCGTGCACCATCCGCTGGCCATTGATGGCGATCTCGCCGCCGCTGGGTTCTATCATGCCAGCGAGAATGCGCGCCAGGGTGCTCTTGCCGGAGCCGGCCTCGCCGACGATGGCCAGGGTCTGGCCCACTTCAAGGTCAAATGAGAGGGGCTTGATGGCTTCCACCGCCTGGCGCCGGAACAGGCCGGTGCGGTTCTGATAGGTCTTGCACAGGCCCCTGACCTGCAGCAGGGAGGGTTCGAGTTCCTGTTGGGCCGCTTGCGGGGGAAGGTTGACGGTCAGGCTCATTTCTTGGGTTCTTCCATATTCAGCGGGAAGTGGCAACTGAACTGATGGCCCTTGATCTTGCTCATCAGCGGGGTCTGCACGCACTGCTTCTGGGCGTGGGGACAGCGGGGGCCGAGGCGACAGCCGATGGGCAGGTGCTGCAGCGGCGGAATGACCCCGGGCAGGGTTTCGAGTCGCGACTTGTGGCGCACCAGCTTGTCAAAGTCCGGGATGGATTTGAGCAGGGCGTCGGTATAGGGGTGGTGGGGGGTTTCCAGGATCTGCTCCCGGGTGCCCACCTCCACCATCTGGCCGCAGTACATCACGTTGATGGTGTCGGTCAGGTTGGCGATGGCGGCGATGTCGTTGCTGATGATAAGGATGGTGGTGTTGCCCAGCTTGTTCATCTTGTCCAGCAGCCGCAGGATCTGGGAGTGGGTGGTGGACTCCATGGCGCTGGTGGGCTCGTCGGCCACCAGCAGGCGCGGCTGGTTGGCAATCGCCATGGCGATCATCACCTTCTGGCACATGCCATCTGACAATTCGTGGGGGTAGGCGCGCATCACCTTGCGGTGATCCTTGACACCGACCCGGTGGAGCAAGGCGATGGCCTTCTTCTTGCGCCACTGGAAGCGCTGCCAGAACTGCCCCTCGAACGAGTCGGTCGGGATCGCCTCCTCAAGCTGGGTGCCTATCTCTTCTGATGGGTCGAGACAGCTGATGGGATCCTGGAAGATCATGGCGATCTCGCGGCCCATGATGCGGCGCCGCTCCCGCGGGGCCATGGTCAGCAAGTCCATGTCGTTGAAGCGCATCCGGTCGGCGCGCACCGTCCAGTTGTCCTTCTGGATACCGACGATCACCTTGGCCACCAGACTCTTGCCGGAGCCGGATTCTCCCACCAGGCCGCGGATCTCCCCCTCGGCCAGGGTCAGGCTCACCTTGTCCACCGCCTTGACCTTGCCCTGTGGGGTGTCAATTTCGATGGTGAGATTGCGAATATCGAGCAGGGGCATCAGTGACCTTCCTCATGACGATGTGGCACTGGGCGCGCCACGGCGCCGGTGCTGATATTGGCTTTGTCGAACAGGGGCTGCATTAGTCATTCCCCTCCTTGAGTGCTTCACGAATGCCTTCCCCCACCAGGTTGGTCACCAGCACGCTGAACAGGATGGCGATGCCGGGCAGAGTCACGGTCCAGGGGGCGAGGTAGATGAGATCCCCCGAGTCGCCGAGCATGGCCCCCCACTCGGGTTGCGGCGACTGGGCGCCGAGACCGAGAAAGCCCACCGCCGAGATGTCGAGGATGGCGGCCGACAGGGTACGGGTGGTCTGGGTCACCAGGGTTTCGACGATATTGGGCAGGATGGCGAGGCGCATGATCCGGAAAGGGGGCGAACCATCGAGGCGGCTTGCGGTGATGTACTCCTTTTGCATCTCGGCGTGCACCGCGTTGTAGGTGGCGCGGATGAAAGGGGGGATCAGCGCGAGAGTGATGGCGATCAGGGTGTTGAACAGGCCGGGCCCCAGGATGGCGACCACCAGGATCGCCAGCAGCAGGGAGGGGATGGAGAGCAGGGTATCGAGCAGGTGGTGCAGTACGCTCGATTTGAGCCCCTTGCTCATGCCCCCCAGGATGCCGATGGCCGAGCCCACCACCAGGGCGATGACCACCACCACCAGTGCATAACCGAAGGTGAGCCGTGCTCCCACCACCAGGCGGGAGAGCATGTCACGGCCCAGATCGTCGGTGCCGAGGAAGTAATCGATGTTGCCGTTGTTGGACCAGGAGGGGGCCAGCAACAGGTGGGTGGGATGCTGCTCGTCAATGCCGTAGGGCACCAGCAGTGGTCCGAACAGGGTGATGGCGATCAGCAGCAGGAAGCACCAGAGCCCCGCCATCGCCAGGGGATTGCGGCGATAGGCAGCCCAGGTCTGCTCCATGGGGGAGAGGATCTTGAGCTCGGGATAGATGTTCGATTTATCTTGCATAGGATACCTGGCTCCGGGTTACGCCATGAGCGCGTTCAATCTTGTCTGGCATACAACTCTTTGCGCCTTGCCGGATAGATAAGGGTGGTCAGCAATTCGGTGCTGACGCTGATGAAAATCACGAAACTGGCCACTACCAAGGTGGCGCCGCGAATGGCGGCGTAGTCCTGCAGGGCGATGCTGCTGATGAGCCAGCGGCCAATGCCGTGCCACTCGAACACTACCTCGGTGATCATGGCGGAGGTGAGCACGCTGCCAAGCTGCAGGCCGAGCAGGGGCAGCACCGGGGGCAGGGCATTCTTCAGACCATGGCGCCAGACGATCTGGGCCCGGGAGAGGCCGCGGCTCGCCGCCGCCTTGATGTAGTTCTGCTTCATCACGTCGATGAGGGAGCTGCGCACGTGGCGGATCACCTCGGTGGTGGGCACTACCGCCAGCACCAGGGAGGGGAGGATGAGGTGGCGCAGGGCATCGTGCAGCGCCGCCTCCCGCCAGGGTTCGTGGCTCAGCAGCACATCGACCAAGGCGATGCCGGTGATGGTGGGCACGTCATAAAGCAGGCTGATCTGGCCGGAGGCAGGCAACCAGCCGAGATCCAGCGAGAAGAGCATCACCACCAGAAGGGCCAGCCAGAACACGGGGACGGCATAGCCGATCAGTCCCGCCGTCATGATGGAGAGGTCGAGCCCCCGTCCCTGATAGAGGGCGGCCAGGGTACCAAGGGGAATCCCCACCAGCAGCGAGATGGCAAAGGCCGCAAAGCAGAGGATCAGGGTGGCGGGGAAGTAGTGGCGGATCTCGTCCAGCACCGGCAGCCCGGAGACGCTGGAGAGCCCCAGATCGCCGGCCAGGATGCGGCGCAGGAAGTCGGGATAGCCGCGCCAGAAACTGAGCTCGTGGCCGATGAGGCGATACTCCAGCAGATAGGCGACCAGGGTTAGCGCCAGCAGGGTGATGAGCAGCAGGTTGATGCGACGCAAGGTGTAGAGAAACATGCTTACTCCCTGTAGGCCTGATTGAAGACGGTGCCACCAAAGGGCATCAGCTGCAGCCCTTCGATATCGCTGCGGCTGATCTGGGTGCGCAGGGCATGGGCCAGCGGAATGAGCGGCAACTGCTCGTTGAGCAGGGTCTGGGCGTAATAGTAGTTGCGCAGCCGAAACGCCAACTGGGGTGTGGTGACCGCATCGTCAAGCAACTGATCGAAGGCCGGGTTGCACCAGCGGCTGTAGTTATTGCCCCGCTCCACCGCCGAGCAGCTCAGCAGCTGGCGAAAGAAGTTGTCCGGGTCGGCGTTGTCGGCAATCCAGCCTGACAGCAGGCTGTCATACTGCCCCTTCATGAGGCGGCGCTCGATAACGGGCCAGGCCTGCTGCACTATCTTGAGCCTGATCCCCACCCTGGCGAGATCATTGCGCATCAGTTGGGCGGTCTTGATGGCATCCGGGTTGTAGGGGCGGGCGTCCGGCTGCACCAGCACCTGCATCTCGAAACCCTGCTCCAGACCCGCCTGTTTGAGCAGTAGGCGGGCCCGTTTCAGGTCCTGCTTGCGCTGGGGCAGGCTCGGGTTGTAACCCCAGGAGAGGGGCGGCAGCAGACTGTTGGCGGGCAAGCCTGTATCGAAATAGACCGCCTGCAGCAGATTGTCGACATTGATTGCGCTGGCGATGGCCTGGCGCACTTTGATGTCGTTGAACGGCGGCTTGCGGGTATTGAGGGCCAGGAAGGCGACGTTCATCCCGGACTGGACCGACAGGTTGAGATCCGGGTGCTGCTTGATCACTGACAGCTGGCTGGCAACCGGGGTGCTCATCACGTCGCACTCGCCGGTCAGCAGTTTGGCCAGTCGCTTGGAGGACCTGGGAGTGATGTCGTAGACCAGCTGTTCAATCCTGGCCTCGCCGCCCCAGTAGCCGGGGTGGCGCAGGTAGCGGATGAACTCGTTGTGGCGGTACTCCTTGAAGCGGAAGGGGCCGGTGCCGACGGGGCGGCTGTCGAGCAGCGCCGGGGTGCCGGCTTTGAGCATCTGATCGGCATATTCGGCGGAGAGGATCACCGCATAGTCGCTGGCCAGGGTGGCGAGGAAGGAGGCATTGGGCTGGTTGAGCTCGAACACCACTGTCTGCGGATCTTTCGCGTAGACCCGCTTGATCAGCTGATCCTGCCCCAGGCTGTAGAAGTAGGGATAGTCGCCGCCGGAAACCTGGTGATAGGGATGAAGGAGATCGAGCTGGCGCGCGTAGGTGAAGACCACATCCTCGGCGTTGAGGGTGCGGGTCGGCGTAAACCAGGGGGTCTGGTGAAACGTGACGCCCTGGCGCAGGGTCAGGGTATAGGTGAGGCCATCCTCGCTTATCTGCCACTTGCTCGCCAGGGCCGGCTCCAGCGTCAGGGTATTGGGGTTGACCTCCAGCAGGCGGTCATAGAGCGGACGGGCACTGGCGTCCAGCGTCACCCCCGAATTGGAGACATGGGGGTTGAAGGAGAGGGGAGAGCCCTCGGCGCAGTAAATGAGTCCGGTTTTCGAGGCCTCGGACTGCTTCTGGCAGCCGGTGACCAGCACCAGCAGACCGAGCAGCAAGGGTTTGAGCATTCTCATTGTCTAACCATGTTTTTATACGAAGGTGCCAGCGTCGTGGCTGGCGTGTCGCGGGAGCCGGTCTTAACCGATCTCCGTCTGGTCCTGTTCTGCATCATTGTCACCATCTTGCAGCTGATACTTGCGTAGCATGCCACGGAACTGGTGATAGCTTAAGGCCAGCAGTTGGGCGGCTTTGCGCTGATTATACTGGGATTGCTGCATCGCTTGCTTGAGTAAATTAATCTCGTACTCCGCCACCGCCTGCTTCAGATCGAGCGGCAGGGCCAGGGGGGGCGTCATCCCGCCCGCAGGAACAGAGTGCTCTTCCGGCATGACTGGCGTTGTTGCGACCGCCGTCTGGCGCGGCCGCCAGGGGGAGTCGAAGGGATTGAGCACCAGATCCGACAGCGGCAACTGGGGGTTGCCCTGACGGTAGATGCTGCGCTCCACCACGTTTTTCAGCTCCCGCACGTTGCCGGGCCAGGGGTAGTCCAGCAGCAGCTGGGTCGCTTTTCGCGAGAACCCGGCGAACAGCGGATAGCCCAGCTCCCGGGTCATGCCGTGGGCAAAGTGCTCCGCCAGCATCAGAATGTCTTCCCGGCGCTCGCGCAGCGGGGGGAGGGTGATGACGTCAAAGGCGAGCCGGTCGAGCAGATCGTGGCGAAATTGCCCCTTGTCGGCGAGGGCCGGCAGATCCTCGTTGGTGGCGCACACCAGCCGCACATCCACCTTGAGGGGCTTGGCACCACCGACCCGCTCGAACTCGCCATATTCGATGACCCGCAGCAGTTTCTCCTGCACCCGGGCACTGGTGGTGGCCAGCTCGTCGAGAAACAGGGTGCCGCCATCGGCCCGCTCGAAGCGCCCCTGATGGCGTTTGGCTGCTCCGGTGAAGGAGCCTGCCTCGTGACCGAACAGCTCGGTTTCCAGCAGACTCTCGCTCAAGGTGGCGCAGTTGACGGTGACAAAGCTTTGATCCCAGCGCGTCGAGAGATAATGTAGGCGGTGGGCGATGAGTTCCTTGCCGGTTCCCCGCTCACCGATGATCAGCACGGGTTTGCGCAGCGGGGCGAGGCGTGAGGCCTGCTCAATGATCTCGAGAAACGCGTTGGATTCTCCCAGCAGGCTTTCCGTGGCCGTGGTCATAGTGATCCCTGTCGGTTATAAAAGCTGGTCAATCTTACCAAAAGTTGGTGATTTTTATCACCACTTGTACCGGGCACCTTGAAACGCGATCATTCTGCACCCATATAAATCAAAGAGTTAAATTTCGTTCCAGATTGGCACACAAGTTGCCATTGTCAATGGAGAAACAACGCCATGCCAATAACAGGAGTGCAATCATGAGTATTTTTTCCCGTCTGGCCGACATCATCAATTCCAACCTGACGGCCCTGCTCGACAAGGCAGAAGATCCCCAGAAGATGGTGCGCCTGATCATCCAGGAGATGGAAGACGAGCTGGTGAAGGAGCGCTCCAACCTGGCCCGCTTCCTCGCCAGCCAGAAAGAGATCGGCCGTCAGGTCGCCCGTCATCAGGAGCGGGTGGACGAGTGGCAGGCCAAGGCCGAACTGGCCCTGACCAAGGGACGTGAGGATCTGGCCCGCGCCGCCCTCATCGAGAAGAAAAAGCAGACCGAGCTGGCCGACGCGCTCCTGCGCGAGCAGCAGGCGGTGGACAGCGGCATCGAGAAGCTGGGGGAGGAGATCCGTCAGCTGGAAGCCAAGCTTGAAGATGCCCGCGCCCGCCAAAAAGCGATGGCCATTCGCAGCGAAGCGGCCAGCAGCCGTCTCAATGTGCAGAGCCAGGTGGCCCGTGGTGACAGCCAGGCGGTGGTCAGCAAGTTCGAGCGCATGGAGCGTCGCATCGACGAGATGGAGGCCCGCGCCGATCTGGGACAGTCCGACAAGGCGCTGGATCAGCAGTTTGCCGAGCTGGAGGTGGACGATCAGATAAGCCGCGAACTTGAGGCCATGCGTCAGAAGCTGGGTCAGGGCGACAGTGCGCCGAAACAGGGGGAGTAACAGATGGAAGATCTGCTGGGTGTATTGATGGTTCCCATGGTGGTCTTCATGATGGTGGTGGCTCCCATCTGGCTGGTGCTGCACTACCGTGCCAAGGGGCGGATTGGTGCCGGGTTGGCCGATAGTGAACGGGAACAGCTGCAAGGGCTGCTGGCCCGTGCCGAGAAGATGCAGGAGCGGGTCGGGGCACTTGAGTCGATTCTGGACGCTGAAGTCCCGGGCTGGAGGAACAAGGTATGAACAGCGCGTATCGTGAGGGGCGCAATCTCTATCGCGATCCCCGCCAGGGAAAGATAGCGGGGGTCTGCGCCGGTCTTGCCGACTATTTCGGGGTGGAGACCTGGATCGTGCGCCTGCTGGCCATCAGTGGCCTCATCTTCGCCGGCTTCATCACCTTCACCGCCTATATGGCGGCTTGGTTCCTGCTCGACAAGAAGCCGGTCACCCTCTATGAGCAGGAGGAAGAGGCCTTTGCCGAGGTACGAATGAAGGCGCGCAGCTGGCAGGCGGGGATCACCCCCCATCAGGCTCTGGGGCGGATCAATCGCGAGCTCGATGCACTGGAGCCCAGATTGCAGCAGATCGAGAAGCTGGTGACCTCCAAGGAGTTCACCCTGCAGCGGGAGTTTCGCAAGCTGTAAGCCAGCCACCGGCCCTGTGCGAACCTCTCACCCCGCAGACGGGCACCTGCCACCACCTTGGTGGCGGCAGGTGCCCGTCGGCAGAGGCGAGTGTTTGGACGGGGAGACTATCCAAGCCAATCAGCAACTCCATCATCAGCCCCATCACCAAGCTAGGGAGAACGGGATCAGCCTTGATACTCAATAAACTGGAACAGAAGTTGAATCGCCTGCAACACAAGGCGAACGACGTGGTGAACCGGGTTCGGGATCGCCACATCCGGCTGGCGGTGACCGGCCTCTCCCGCAGCGGCAAGACCGCCTTCATCACCGCCCTGGTCAACCAGCTGGAACATGCGGCCATCGACGGTCGTCTGCCCCTGTGGGATGCCCTGCGCCAGGGGCGCATTCTCGGTGCCCGCCGGGTGCCGCAGCAAAATCCCCATATTCCCACCTTTGCCTACGAGCGCGGCCTCGACTCCCTGTTTGGCGATCCGCCGGCCTGGCCCGAGCCCACTCGCGGGGTAGCCGAGGTGCGCCTCGAAATCCGTTATCGCACCCGTCACCCCCTGCGCAAACACCTGGGGGAGATCTCCACCCTCTACGTGGATCTGGTGGACTATCCGGGGGAGTGGTTGCTCGATCTGCCGTTACTCGAGATGAGTTACGAGCAGTGGAGCGAGCAGGTGCGCGATCAGCTGCGCCGCCCCGAGCTGCAAACCCTCGCCGTCGGCTGGCTGACGCCCGCCTGGCAAGCGGATCAACCCTTCGAGGAGCGGCCGGTCGCCCAGCTTGCCGAGCGCTACACCGACTATCTGCACGCCTGCAAACGGGAGCTGGGACTGCATCTGATCCAGCCCGGTCGCTTCGTGTTGCCAGGGGAGTATGCCGGTGCCCCCATGCTGCAGTTTGTGCCCTGGGTGTGGGACAAGCCTGCCGGCGAACCCGTTGATGGCACCCTCTACGCCACCCTCAAGCAGCGTTTTGAGCAGTACAAGCAGCACCTGGTGCAGGGTTTTTATGAGCAGCACTTCGCGGGCTTTGATCGCCAGATCGTGCTGGTGGACTGTTTGCAGCCCCTCAATGCCGGCGCCGCCAGTTTTGGCGACATGCAACAGGCCATTGCTCGCATCATGGAGAGCTTTGCCTACGGCAAGAGCAACTGGTGGCGCCGGCTCTTCTCGCCGCGTATCGACAAGCTGTTGTTTGTGGCGAGCAAGGCGGATCACGTGACGCCGGAGCAGCACGGTCCCCTGGTCTCCCTGCTCCAGCATCTGGTGCGTAGTGGTCGCGGCCAGGCGCGCTTTGAGGGGATCTCCACAGAGTGCCTGGCGCTGGCCGCCATCAAGGCGACCGAAGTGGGCAAGGGGGTGGCCAATGGCCGCGAGTTTCCCGCCATCCGTGGTACCAGCCTCTCGGGTGAGCCGCTCTTGCTGTTCCCGGGCGAGGTGCCCTCCCATATTCCGCCCGCGCAATGGTGGAACACCCAGGGCTTTGATTTTCAGGCGTTTCGCCCCATGCCCATGAGTGCCCATCAGGCGCTGCCCCATATCCGGCTTGATGCGGCGCTGGAGTTTTTGCTTGGGGATCATCTCGAATAACGGGTGTGCGGCCTAGGTTCGTCCTCGGCACCACGCACAGGAGAAAAAGTGATGAACGATCAGACAAAACAGTACGGGGATGCCAAGGCATCGCTGCAGGGCAAGGTGATCCTGGAGCCAGCCCTCAAGGTGGCGAGCGAGGAGCGACCGCCTGCCCCCGCCCAGCGTCTCGATGAGACCAGCTTCGAACGCCTCGACGATCTCGATGCCCTCACCGAGGTGGAACCGGCTCTGACCCTGCGGCCGCGCCGGCGTCATCGGTTGCTCGCCTGGGGGCTGGGGGCGGTCGGCCTGCTCTCCCTGGGGCAGTATGGCGCCTTCCTCTACGATCAATTTCTCACCACCCCGCTCTGGGGCAGCGCCTGGCTGCTGGCCTCAGGCCTGGTGGCGGTGGGTACCGCCGGGGTGGTGGGGCGCGAGTGGTTGCGTCTGCGCACCCTCAAGAAGCGCCAGGATGTGCGCTCGCGGGCCGAAGACTTGCTGGCCCATCAGGGGGTCGGGCAGGGGCTGGCGTTCTGCGAACAGCTGGCCGAGCGCAGCGGTGACAAGGGGCGCGAAGGGTACCAGAGCTGGCTTGGCCAGCTCGACGAGAGCCACAGCGATCGGGAGGTGCTGACTCTCTACAGCCAGCTGGTGCTCGGCGAGCGCGACAAGCTGGCCCAGGCGCGGGTGGCCAAGTGGTCGGGGGAGGCCGCCGTGCTGGTGGCCCTGAGCCCGCTTGCCACCGTCGACATGATGCTGATGCTGTGGCGCAACCTGCGGATGATAGAGGACATTGCCGATGTCTACGCCATCGAGCTCGGCTACTGGAGCCGCATTCGCCTCATTCGCCAGGTGTTTCGCAACATGCTCTACGCCGGTGCCACCGAACTGGTGACCGAGGTGGGGATGGACTTGCTGGGGGCCGAGCTCACTGCCAAGCTCTCCGCCCGCGCCGCGCAAGGGGTGGGGGCCGGGCTGCTTACCGCTCGCCTTGGTCTGCGTACCATAGAGGCGTGCCGCCCGTTGCCCTGGTGCGCGGATGAGAAACCCAAACTCGGTGAGCTGCGCAAGCGGCTGATCGGGCAGCTGGCAGGTTATCTCAACAAAGGCTGATCCTGCCTTTCGATGACATGTGGATCATCGCATCCCCGCCGATCCTGTTTAAGGTTGGCGGGGATGCGTCGTGTTGCCCCTCCGGTTCAGCAACTGTGATCCCTGTGTGCATTGTTGTCCGGCGGGCATTGCGGGTAAGCTGGCCATTCGACCGATGCTCTACGGCAAGGATGCCAGATGAACTTTACCTTCCGCCAGATCCGCTATTTCGTGGCGGTGGCCGACAGCTTCTCGGTCAGCCGCGCCGCTGCCGAGCTGCACATCTCCCAGTCGGCTGTCACCAGCGCCATCCGCGAGCTGGAGAGCGAGCTCGGCGCCCCCCTGTTCGATCGCAACCCGCGCGGGGTCAGCCTCACCACTCAGGGCCACCAGTTTCTGCTGCACGCCCGTCGCATCCTCGGCGCCATGACCGAGGCGAGCCACTCCCTCAAGGCGGTGGCCCAGCAGGATCAGGGGCGGCTCACTATCGGTGTGACGACCCTGGTGGCCGGCTACTACCTGTCGGAGGCGCTCGGCCGCTTTCGCCGCGCCTTCCCGGCGGTACAGATCGAGGTAAAGGAGGACGAGCAGCCCTATCTCGAGCACCAGATCGTCAACGGCGAGGTGGACGTGGGGATCCTGATGACCAACCGCACCATCCGCCAGGAGGCGTTCGATACCGAGCTGCTGACCCGCTCGCCGCTGCGGGTCTGGCTCGCCGCCAACCACCCGCTCTGCGCCGAGTCGACCCTCTCTCTCAAGGCGCTCGGCGAAGAGCCCATGATCTCGCTGACCGCCGACCAGCTGGACCAGATCATCGGTGGCGGCCTGCGCCGCTACGGCATAGCGCCGCGCATCGTGCTGCGTACCGCCTCGGTTGAAGCGGTGCGCAGCCTGGTGGCGAGCCAGCTCGGGCTCGCCCTGCTGCCGGACTTTGCCTACCGCCCCTGGTCGCTGGAGCAGGAGCGAGTCGAGGCCCGCGCCATCAAGGAGCCCATTCCCGCCATCGACATCGGCCTGGTGTGGCGACGTGGCTCCCGGCTGGAGTGGACCGCCCGCGAGTTCATCGACATAGTGCGGGATCAGAGCCGGTTGCGAGCACGTCAGGCGCTCCCTCGCTAACCATCTCTTGCGGAGCTATCACTAAAATTCAGATTCATCTGCACTCGATATCGATTTTACAGATACCCAAGCCGTTAAAAATTGAAATTCTCATTGATCCCGGCTTCTCCTACGCTCATGACTGGTTAACAGGATGTTAATGCCTACTGTGGCGCCGCCACGGTTGCCAATCATGCAAGGAGAGCAAGATGAAATTGACCCCTCTGACCCTGGCCCTGATCCCCGCGCTGCTGGCTGGCCAGACTCAGGCTGCCCCCACCTCACTCGGCAAGGGGGAAGGCCAGCTCAACATTGTGGCCTGGGCCGGTTATATCGAGCGCGGTGAAACTGACAAGAATTACGACTGGGTCACTGGATTTGAAAAAGAGACCGGCTGCAAGGTCAACGTCAAGACGGCCGCTACCTCGGACGAGATGGTGGCGCTGATGAACGAAGGGGGCTTTGACCTGGTGACCGCCTCGGGCGATGCCAGCCTGCGCCTCATCGCCGGCGGCAAGGTACAAGCGCTCAATCTGGCGCTCATCCCGAGCTACGGCAAGATAGATCCCCGCCTGCAAAATGCCCCCTGGCACACGGTGGATGGCAAGCACTACGGCGTGCCCTACCAGTGGGGCGGCAACATATTGATGTACAACACCAAGGTGTTCCCCAAGGCGCCCGACTCCTGGAGCGTTGTGTTCGAGGAGCAGACCCTGGCGGACGGCAAGTCCAACAAGGGGAGGGTGCAGGCGTTTGACGGCCCCATCCACATTGCCGATGCGGCCCTCTATCTGATGACCCATCAGCCGGCCCTCGGTATCAAGGATCCGTATGAACTGAACGAGGATCAGTACAAGGCCTCCCTCGACCTGCTGCGCCAGCAACGCCAGCTGGTGGGGCGTTACTGGCACGATGCCTTCGTCCAGATCGATGACTTCAAGAACGAGGGGGTGGTGGCCTCCGACTCTTGGCCGTTCCAGGCCAATACCCTGATCGCCGACAAGCAGCCCGTCGCCACGACGGTGCCCAAGGAAGGGGTCACCGGTTGGGCCGATACCAGCATGGTGCACAGTGGCGCCAAAAACCTCACCTGTGCCTACAAGTGGCTGGAGCACTCCCTCAACAACAAGTTGCAGGGGGATCTCGCCTCCTGGTTTGGTTCCGTGCCCGTGGTGCCGGCCGCCTGCGAGGGAAATGCCCTGCTCGGGAAAGAGGGGTGCAAGACCAACGGCATCGACAACTTCGATCGGGTGCACTTCTGGCGTACCCCCGTCTCCCAGTGCAAGAGCCAGGGAACCTGCGTGCCGTATTACCGCTGGGTCTCGGACTATATCGCCATCCTGGGTGGTCGCTGAGGTCGCCTGAGTAAATGCCGATATTGGGCCGGACAGGCGTCCGGCCCGCTTCCCACAGACAAGGATGCACCATGACAGCCGTACAATTTGACCGGGTCAGCCGCCACTATGGCGAGGTGACGGCGGTCGACGACATCTCCTTCCAGATCCCTGCCGGCGAGTTCTTCACCCTGCTGGGGCCGAGCGGTTCCGGCAAGACCACCTGCCTGCGGATGATCGCGGGCTTCGAATACCCGAGCGAGGGGGAGATCCGGCTGTTCGGTGAACCTTGCTCCACCGTGCCCCCCTACGATCGCAACCTCAATACGGTGTTTCAGGACTATGCCCTGTTTCCCAACATGGATGTGCGCGACAACATCGGCTACGGCCTGATGCTCAAGGGCGTGGCCAAGGCGGAGCGCTACCGCAAGGTGGACGAGATGCTGGAGCTGGTACGCCTGCCCGGCGTCGGCAGCCGCAAGCCGGGTCAGCTCTCCGGCGGCCAGCGCCAGCGCATCGCCATCGCCCGCGCGCTGATCAACCAGCCGCGCATCCTGCTGCTGGACGAGCCGCTCGGGGCGCTAGATCTTAAGTTGCGCGAGCAGATGCAGCTCGAGCTCAAGGCCTTGCAGCGCCAGCTCGGCATCACCTTCATCTTCGTCACCCACGACCAGCAGGAGGCGCTCTCCATGAGCGACCGCATCTGCATCTTCAATCAGGGCAAGATCGAGCAGATCGCCGCGCCGGATACCATCTACGATGCCCCCGCTACCCCCTTCGTCGCCCGCTTCGTCGGCACCGTCAACCTGTTCGAGGGAGAGCAGGCCCGCCGCCTGTGTGGCGATGAGCGCCAGATGATGGTGCGCCCGGAGCGGATCCGCCTCGCCGAGGCCGGTACGCCCGGCTGGTCAGGGGAGGTGCGCGAAGTGGAGTACCTCGGCCCCTTCGTGCGCTACCGGGTCGATCTCGGCGAACAACTCGAGCTCATCGTCAACCACCCCAACGAGGGCCAGGCCCGCCTGCCCCGTGGCACCCGGGTCAGCCTCAGCTGGCCGGAGCAGGCGATCCACCGTCTGCACACCGCCCACCAGGGAGCTCAACCATGAGCGCCCCCCACAGTGCGAGCCTTGCCATGAGCCACGCTACCGACTCCGTTCGCGTCAGGCCGCTGCGGCGCCTCTCCACCCTGCTCTACGGCCGCTCCGGTCTGCTGCTGGCCATCCTGCTGGGGCCGCCCCTGCTCTGGCTCGGCATCATCTACGTCGGCTCCCTGCTGATGCTGCTCTCCAACGCCTTCTTCGGGCTGGACGAGTTCAGCGGCCAGATCCGCCACGAGCTGGGCCTGCAGAACTTCGTCGCCCTGCTGCGGGCGGAGAATCTGGACGTGATCCTGCGTACCGTCGGCATGTCGCTGCTGGTGACCCTGGCCTGCGCCCTGCTCGGCTTCCCGGTGGCCTACTACATGGCGCGCTACACCAGCGGCAAGACCCGGGCCCTGTTCTACGTCGGCATCATGCTGCCGCTCTGGTCCAGCTATCTGGTGCGGGTCTACGCCTGGAAGCTGATCCTGGCCAAGGAGGGGGTCGTCAGCTGGCTGGCAGACACTCTGGGGCTGGACTGGCTGCTCGACGCCATCCTCTCGCTGCCGGTGATCGGCGGGCCGTCGCTGTCGTTCTCGCGCATCGGTACCTTCATCGTGTTCGTCTACGTCTGGCTGCCCTTCATGATCCTGCCCATCCAGGCGGCGGTGGAGCGGATCCCGCGCTCTTTGCTGGAGGCGAGCGGCGATCTCGGGGCGACGCCTGCCCAGACCTTCCGCACCCTGATCCTGCCGCTGGCCTTGCCCGGCGTGGTAGCGGGCTCGATCTTCACCTTCTCCCTGACGCTGGGGGACTACATCATCCCCGGCATCATAGGTAACTCGACAATGTACATAGGTCAGGTGGTCTATATGCAGCAGGGCACGGCGGGCAACCTGCCCTTCGCCGCCGCCTTCTCGCTGGTGCCGATCCTTATCATCGCCATCTACCTCACCATCGCGAAACGCTTGGGAGCCTTCGATGCGCTCTAATCAGCCCATGAAACGGGACCATGGCAACCAGCCTTCCGGCCTGCTCAAGTACGCGGCCATCGGCGGTCTCTTGTTCCTGCACTTTCCGATCCTGTTCATCTTCCTCTACGCCTTCACCAGCGAGAGCAAGAGCTACCAGTTCCCGCCGCCCGGGCTCACCCTCAAGTGGTTCGAGGTGACCCTCAACCGCCCCGACGTGTGGCGCGCCATCCAGCTGTCGCTTGAAGTGGCCGGGCTCGCTACCCTGGTGGCCATGGTGCTCGGCACCCTGGCGGCGGGGGCCATCGCCCGCAGCCGCTTCTTCGGCCAGGAGGTGGTGTCGCTCTTGCTGGTGCTGCCCATCGCCCTGCCCGGCATCGTCACCGGCATCGCGCTGCGCTCCGCCTACGGGGTGATGGAGATCCCCTTCAGCTTCTGGACCATCGTCATCGGTCACGCCACCTTCTGCGTGGTGGTGGTCTACAACAATGCCCTGGCGCGCTTTCGCCGCACCAACCAGAGCCTTATCGAGGCGTCGATGGATCTCGGTGCCGACGGCTTCCAGACTCTGCGCTACGTGATCCTGCCCAACCTCGCCACCGCCCTGCTGGCGGGGGGCATGCTGGCGTTCGCCCTCAGCTTTGACGAGGTGATCGTCACCACCTTCACCGCCGGCCAGCAGACCACGCTGCCGATCTGGATGTATCAGGAGCTGATCCGGCCACGGGACAGGCCGGTCACCAACGTGGTGGCGCTCATCATAGTGGCCTTCACCACCATTCCCATTCTGCTTGCCTACTATCTCACCCGCGACGGCCAGGACGTCGCCGGCAGTGGCAAATAACGACTCAACGCGTGCGCAAGGATGCAACCATGAAACTCTCTACCCAACTCTTGATCGACGGCCAGTTCGTCACCGGTGACGGCCAGGCCGAGCCCATCCTCAATCCGGCCACCGGGGAGCTTCTCGCCTCGGTGCCCGAAGCCTCGTTCGAGCAGGTGAACCGGGCGGTGAACGGCGCCCAGCGCGCCTTCGCCCAGTGGAGCCGCACCACGCCAGCCCAGCGCAGTACCCTGCTGCTGCGCCTGGCCGATGCCATCGAACGCCACGCCGAGGAGTTTGCGGCCCTCGAATCCCTCAACTGCGGCAAGCCCTATCTGGCGGTGCTCAATGACGAGCTGCCGGCGGTGGTGGACTGCTTCCGCTTCTTCGCCGGCGCCGCCCGCTGCCTGCAGGGGCCGCTCGCCGGGGAGTATATCGAGGGGCACACCAGCATGATCCGCCGCGACCCCATCGGCGTGGTGGGCAGTATCGCCCCCTGGAACTATCCACTGATGATGGCGGCCTGGAAGATGGCCCCGGTGCTCGCCGCCGGCAATACGGTGGTGCTCAAACCCTCAGAGCAGACCCCCCTCACCGCCCTGCGCCTGGCGGAGCTCGCCAGCGAGCTCTTCCCCCGCGGCATCATCAACATCGTCTGCGGCCGGGGCGAGAGCGTGGGGGCGCCGCTGGTGGAGCACCCGCTGGTGCGCATGGTGTCCCTCACCGGTGACATCGCCACCGGCCAGAAGATCCTGCAGAGCGCCGCCCGCACCATGAAGCGCACCCACCTTGAGCTGGGGGGCAAGGCGCCGGTCATCATCTTCGACGATGCGGACCTGGAGGCCGTGGTGGCGGGCATTCGCACCTTCGGCTTCTACAACGCCGGCCAGGATTGCACCGCCGCCTGCCGCATCTATGCCCAGGGCAAGATCTACGACAAGTTTGTCGCCGCCATGACGGATGCGGTCGCCTCCATCAAGGTCGGTGGTCCGCGCGAGGAGGGGGTGGAGATGGGGCCGCTTATCTCGGACCGGCAGCGCAACCGGGTGGCCAGCTTCGTGGAGCGGGCCCAGAGCAGCGGTCACGTGGAGGTGACGGCGGGGGGCAAGATCCGCCCCGGCAACGGCTTCTTCTTCGAGCCAACCCTGATCGCCCATGCTCGTCAGGAGGATGAAATCGTGCGGCGGGAGGTGTTTGGCCCTGTGGTGTCGGTGACCCGCTTCAGCGACGCCGAGCAGGTGGTGCAGTGGGCCAACGACTCCGACTACGGCCTCGCCAGCTCGGTCTGGACCCGTGATCTGGGCCTTGCCAGCAAGGTGGCCAGCCACCTGCAGTACGGTTGCACCTGGATCAACACCCACTTCATGCTCACCTCCGAGATGCCCCACGGCGGAATGAAGATGTCCGGCTATGGCAAGGATCTCTCCCTCTACGCCCTGGAGGACTACACGGTGCCGCGCCACATCATGGTCAAGCTCTAGCAGCCTAGCCAGAATGATTGTCACAAATTATTTACATTTGTTGCCGCCAGCCGACCCGAGGGTCGGCTGCTTTTTTGCGAGGCGAAACGTTACAGTGATCCAGAGAGTGTCAGGGAGCCCGCGCCGGGCCGAGGGATGGAACCGCTATGACAACGCTTTACACCGCATATCAGCCGGATGCCCGGGGCGTCATTCACTACCCGGATGAAGATCATGGCACCTGGCAGATCCTGATCGACCGCCAACTCGGGGCGTTGGAGGGGAGGGCGTGCGATGAGTACCTGGCGGGGCTGGCCCGCCTCGGCCTGCCCCGGGATCGCATCCCCCAGTTGGCAGAGATTAACGCCGTGTTGCAAGAGGCCACCGGCTGGTCGGTGGCCGCGGTACCTGCCCTCATCTCGTTCGATCGCTTCTTCGCCCTGCTGGCCAATCGCCAGTTTCCGGTGGCGACCTTCATTCGCCATCGGGACGAGCTCGATTACCTGCAGGAGCCGGATATCTTTCACGAGATCTTTGGTCATTGCGCCATGCTGACCAATCCCGCCTTTGCTCACTTCACTCATCTCTATGGCCAGCTGGGGCAGAAGGCAAGCAAGGAGGAGCGGGTCTTTCTGGCGCGCCTTTACTGGTTCACTGTGGAGTTTGGCCTGATCGAAAGCCCGGCGGGGCTTAGGATCTACGGCGGCGGCATTCTCTCTTCCATCGGCGAGACCGCCTATGCCCTCTCGGGCCAGCCGCTGTTGCAACCCTTCGACCTGCTCGAGGTACTGCGCACTCCTTATCGCATCGATATCATGCAGCCCACCTATTTTGTGCTGCCAAGCCTCAATACCCTCTACCGGCTGACCGGGGAGGAGATCTTGGCCGCGCTGGCCGAGGCCAAACGCCTTGGCTTGCGCCCGCCACGCTTTGCCCCCGCCGCGGGCAAGCAGGCGAGCTGAACGTCACCCGTTTTTCGTGATCCCCATCAAGAGAGCAACAAGGAGAGTCCCATGTCCGAACTGGCAAGCCAGCAGTGTGAAGCGTGCCGCGCCGATGCCCCCAAAGTCAGCGATCAGGAGCTGGCCGAGCTGATGCATCTCATCCCCGACTGGCAGCCGCTGGTCGTGGAGGGGGCGCTGCAGCTGAGGCGCGAATTCGTCTTTCGCAACTTCAAGGAGGCGCTGGCCTTCACCAACCGGCTCGGCGAGCTGGCAGAGGTGGAGTTTCATCATCCGGCCATCCTGACCGAGTGGGGCAAGGTCACTGTCAGCTGGTGGACCCACAAGATCGGCGGGTTGCACCGTAACGACTTCATCATGGCGGCACGCACGGATGAGCTGCTGAAGTGAAGACGCCACCACTCATCGAGTGGGCGATATGGTGACCGTGAGTTGGTGGACCCACAAGATTGGGGGGTTGCACCGCAACGATTTCATCATGGCGGCGCGCACCGATCAGCTGCTCAAATAAGCGTCATGGGTTGACCTGGGCCTGCCCGGCGAAAGCGGGGTAGGCCCGCATTTTTATGGGCTGGCGCTCGCACTGGGGGGGGCGAGTCTGTATTATCCCGTCATTCATAGAGTTAGCTAGGAAGTGTGTCCCGAATGCGTCTTGAAGTCAGCTGTGAAGACCGCCTGGGCCTGACCCGGGAACTGCTCGACCGCCTGGTGGAGCACAATATCGATCTGCGCGGCATCGAAATCGATACCTCAGGCATCATCTATCTCAACTTTCCCGAGCTGGAGTTTCGCGATTTCCAGCACCTGATGCCGGAGATCCGCCGCATTCCCGGCGTCTATGACGTCAAGACCATCCCCTACATGCCCTCCGAACGGGAACACCACGAAATCGAGGCGCTGCTCAAGGCGCTGCCGGATCTGGTCTTCTCCCTCGACAGCAAGGGCAAGGTGACCCAGGCCAACCAGTCGGCGCTCACCACCCTCGGCCTGCCGGTGGAGGAGGTGCGCGGCGTGGCGCTGGGCTCCCTGGTCAAGGGCTTCTCCTTCGGTCGCTGGCTGGAGGCGAGCGAGATCAAGCCCCAGACCTGCAAACTCACCATCCATGGTGAGGAGTATCTGGCGGATCTGATGCCGCTGTTCGTGGCCGAGGAGAAAGGTAAACAGGCCCTGGCCGGCGCCGTGGTGGTGCTCAAGTCCGCCCGTCGGGTCGGCATGCATTTCAGCGCGCTCCATGCGGTGGAAGTGGGGGGCTTTGAGCATCTGCAGGCCGAAAGCCCCAAGATGAAAGAGGTACTGGCCCAGGCCCGCAAGCTGGCGATGCAGGATGCCCCGCTGCTCATTGTCGGCGAGACCGGCACCGGCAAAGAATTGTTGGCCCGCGCCTGTCACGGCGCCAGCCTGCGCTCCAGCCACCCCTTCATGGCTCTCAACTGCGCCGCCATGCCGGACAACGTGGCCGAGAGCGAGCTGTTTGGCTATGCCCCCGGCGCCTTTGGCAACAACACCGAGGGCAAGCGCGGCGTGCTGGAGCTGGCGAGCGGCGGCACCCTGATGCTGGACGAGATCGGCGACATGTCTCCCCATCTGCAGACCAAGTTCCTGCGGGTGCTGCAGGACGGGGTATTTCGCCGGGTGGGCGACGAGCAGGAGGTGAAGGTCAATGTGCGCTTCATCTGCACCACCCAAAAGCAACTGCTGGATCTGGTGCATGAGGGTAAGTTTCGGGAAGATCTCTACTATCGCCTCAACGTACTGAGTCTGGGTCTGCCTCCCCTGCGCGAGCGCAAGGCGGACATCATGGCGCTGGCACAGCAGTTTGTCTCCCGCTTTGCCAGCGAGTTGCAGCGCCCGCGTCCGCGCTTTACCCGCAACATGGCCGATTACCTGACCGCCTATCGCTGGCCCGGCAACGTGCGCCAGCTGCGCAACTGTCTTTATCGGGCCATGACCTTGCTGGAAGGGGATGAGCTGGGTCCCGAGCAGATCGATCTGCCGGTGGCCGCCGAGGCCATGCCGCTCATCGACGAGTGGTTCGAGGGGGATCTCGACGATGCGGTGAAGCGCTTCGAGAGCCAGTTGCTGGCACGGCTCTATCCGGCCTTCCCGTCGACCCGCCAGCTCGCCAAACGGCTGGGTGTGTCGCATACCGCCATCGCCAACAAGTTGCGGGAATACGGGATCGGCAAGAAGTAATCTCCTCCCGCTCCTTGCATCCAACGGAGTCCATTGAAATATGGGCTCCGTTTTTATTTGTACGACCTGACCATCGGGACCGGATCCGGACTTGTCAAGGGGTTGCCGGGCCCCTTACTCTCTCCAGTTCATGTACCGAAACCGCACGATGGCGGTGATAGAGAGAGGCGGTTTTATCCTGATGTTATTTCCTTCCCCCGGCGTTGTTGTCCGCCTGTCACTCCTGTTGCTGGTACTGGGGCTGGTGTTTCCTTCGGGGACCATCGCCGCGGCGAAGACGGCTGCCGAAGTGCGGGCGAGTGCCGTCAAGGAGCTGGTGCTCGATATCATGAGCTACACCCGCTGGCCGGTGGAGCCCGAGGTGCTGCGTCTGTGTGTGGTGGCGCCGACCGAATATGCCGGCGCCCTCTTCTCCATCACGGGTCAGAGCAATGGGAGAGCGGTAAGCGTCAATCGTTACGGGGTGACGGATCCTGCCATCCGCGATCACTGTGATGTCCTCTATCTGGGAGTGGTGGATGAGACGACCCGGCTCGACCTCTTTTCCCGCCTGAAAGGCCGGGCCGTGCTCAGCATCAGTGAACAGAACGCCGAGTGCAGTGCCAGTGCGGTCTTCTGTTTGCAGCCGGATCCCGCGAGCGAGCGGGTTCGCTTCGACGTCAACCTGGATGCGCTGGCCCTGAGCGGTGTGCGGGTCCATCCTGCCGTCCTCAAGCTTGCCAAGGCGAATAGGGAGGCTCCATGACGGCCTGGCCAGGCTCCCGTGATCAACGACTGACCCTGCACCAAAACCTCAGACGTACCCACCTGATGGCCGCCTTCACCTCGGCCTGCGTAGTGGGGATCTTCCTCACCCTGATCGCCTTGCTGGCCATGCGGTTCCATGCGGAGCACAATCTGGAGCTGGTGGCCCGAGCCATCAGCTATACCGCAGAGGCGGCCGTGGTGTTCCGGGATGAGGAGGCGGCCAACGAGGCGCTCAGAACCATCGCCGAGCGTGAAGAGGTTGCCGAAGCGCAGATCTATCTGCCCGATGGCACCCTGCTGGCAAACTGGCGTCGAGCCACGAGTACCCCCCTGGCGGGGCTGGAGAACTACCTGGCCGAACGGATACTGCCGGGGCCTGCCCGGGAGTCCATGATGCGGGGCAAGGAAGTGATCGCCGAAGTGCGGGTCAAGGGACACGGACAATCGTTGTTGCTGTTTTTGCTGGCGGTGTTGCTGGTGATGCTGGTCTGCCTGCTGCTCAGCGCCATGGGGGCGCTCTATGTGGCAGGACGAATGCAGGTGTCGATCATCGGGCCGCTGCGGGATCTGGCGCAGGTTGCCCACTCGGTGCGCCGCCAGCGCACCCTTGGGATGCGCGCCAGCCCCGCTGCCATCGTTGAGCTCAACGAGTTGGGGGAGGATTTCAACTCCCTGCTCGACGAGTTGCAGGCCTGGCAGCAGCATCAGGCTCGCGAGAATGCCAGCTTGTTGCATCAGGCGACCCACGATGCCTTGACGGGGCTGCCCAATCGGGCACTGTTCGAGGCTCGTCTGGAGCAGGCCATCATAGAGGTGGAGCTGGAGGGTAGCTCCTTTGCACTGCTTTACCTTGATTGTGATCGCTTCAAGCAGATCAATGATTCCCTCGGACACAACGCCGGCGATGATGTGCTGGTGACCTTGGCCAAGCGTGTGCAGCACCAGCTGCGGCCGCAGGATCTGGTGTGCCGCCTTGGGGGAGACGAATTCGCCATACTGTTGAGTCCCGCCCATCAGGCTATGGATGTGGAAGAGGTGATCACTCGTATTCAGCAGGCGATGAAGGATCCTGTGGTATTGCGGGATGAGCAGCAGCTGGTCGCCGGGATCAGCATAGGGTTTGCCATCCATCAGCCCGGGACAAGTGCCAGCGAGCTTTGTGCGTTGGCTGACAGTGCCATGTATCTGGCAAAACGCGCCCGTCGAGAGGAGGTTGATGCCGCCAGGACGGCGTGAATGGAAGTCGTTAAGGAGTCGTAACCATGAAGATGTCCCTCTCCCTCAAGGCCGCCGTGCTTGGCCTGCTGTTTTCCCTGCTGGCTGGCTGTCAGAGTCCGCCCAGGGGATTGACCGAAGAACAAGTGATGGTATTGAAGGAGCAAGGTTTTCATCTGACCGATGAAGGCTGGACGCTGGATTTTGCCAACCGGGTGTTGTTTGCCAACAACGTCGGGAATCTTACGCCACAGACCCGCCAGGCGGTGGAAACGCTGGGCAACTCCCTGCTGAAGGTGGGCCTCGACAAGGCCAGGATAGACGGTCATACCGACAACACGGGTGACGCCGCCTATAACCAGCAGCTCTCGGTGAAACGGGCCCAGTCGGTGGCGGATGTGCTGGTCTCGGTGGGCATGAAGCCGGCCAACCTCGAGGTCCGCGGGCGTGGTGATACGGCCCCGGTAGCCGACAATCGCACCTCGGCCGGACGGGCAGACAATCGTCGGGTGGCTATCGTGATTGCCAACGAATAAGGCAAGAGCCAGCCAGACATGTCGTGTACATAGCAAAAGAGCGCCCCGGGAGGCGCTCTTTTTGATCCTGCGATCGTGATGGCTATTTCTGCCCGCTGGCAGTCGTGTGGCTGCGCAGGCGAATGTTGATCATCTCCACCACCAGCGAGAAGGCCATGGCGAAGTAGATGTACCCCTTCGGAATGTGCACATCAAGTCCTTCCGCCATCAGGGCGAAGCCCACCAGGGTGAGGAAGGAGAGCGCCAGCATCTTGATGGTGGGGTGGCTGTCGACAAAATCGCCGATGGCCTTGGCGGCGAACATCATGATGAAGACGGCGATCATGATGGCCAGCACCATGACGGGCACGTGATCCGCCATGCCGACTGCTGTGATGACGGAATCCAGGCTGAACACGATATCGAGGATGGCGATCTGGAGCAGGGTGCTGACAAAGCCGGAGGCGACGGCCGTCGTGCTCTCAGGCTCGGCCGCGCCCTCCAGAGTGGCGTGGATCTCGTGGGCGCTCTTGCCGATGAGAAACAGGCCCCCCAGTAACAGGATCAGATCGCGCCCCGAGATGGCCTCGCCCAGCACGGTGAAGAGCGGGCTGGTGAGGCGCATCACCCAGGCCAGGGAGAGCAGCAGCAGGATGCGGGTGCCCATGGCGAGCGCCAGTCCCAGAATGCGCGCCTTCTGGCGCTGGGCTTCGGGCAGGCGGCCGACCAGGATGGAGATGAAGATGATATTGTCAATGCCAAGTACGATTTCGAGCAGGGTAAGAGTAGCGAGAGCGACCCAGGCTGAGGGGTCAAGAACCCATTCCAACATAATTGCACCTTGATAGGGAAAAACGAAACGGAACATTTTAACAGGGGGAGACCGCTTGTCCCAGTGTGGCGAAAAGATAAGAATGGTCGCCATCGCAAGGGAGGGACGCATGTTTCGATTAGGACTCATCATTAATCCGGTTGCCGGCATTGGCGGGGCGGTCGGTCTCAAGGGCAGTGATGGCGTGGTGGAAGAGGCGCTTGCTCGCGGCGCCGTGCCCAGGGCTCAGGAGCGGGCACGGCAGGCCCTATTGCCGCTGTGCGAGCTGGCTGAGCGGTTCGAGTTGCTGACGGTCGCCGGCGAGATGGGGGAGGCGCTGGCCCGTTCTCTTGGTTTGCTCTGCCGGATTGTCTACCACCCCGAAGGGGAGGCCACCAGTGCCACCGACACCCGCCAGGCAGCCGAGCGGATGCGCGACGCCGGGGTCGATCTGTTGCTGTTTGCCGGCGGCGATGGCACGGCGCGGGATATCTGTGCGGCGGTGGGGGAGTCGTGCCATGTGCTCGGCATTCCGGCGGGCTGCAAGATCCACTCGGGGGTCTACGGGGTGACCCCTGCCGCGACGGGCAGGGTAGCGGCACGGATGATCGCAGGGGAGCTGCTCAGCCTCATCGATGCCGAGGTGATGGACATAGATGAAGAGGCGTTTCGAGCGGGCAAGGTGCGTGCCCGTCACTATGGCCAGTTGCTGGTGCCAGGCGATCTGCGTTACGTACAAGCGGTCAAGCAGGGGGGCAAGGAGTCCGAAGAGCTGGTGCTGGCGGATCTGGCCGCCGGCTTTGTGGAGCAAATGGAACCCGATATTCTCTACCTGATGGGGTCCGGCAGCACGGTGGCCGCCTGCATGGCGGAGCTTGGCCTGGAAAATACCTTGCTCGGTGTGGATCTGGTGGAAAATGGCCGGCTTATCGGGCAGGATCTGTCCGCCGCCGAGATCCTGACCCGGATCCACGGCCGTCACTGCCGTCTGATCATTACCCTGATAGGCGGTCAAGGACATCTGTTCGGGCGCGGAAATCAGCAATTGAGTCCAGAGGTGATTCGGTGTGTCGGGCTGGAAAATATCCAGGTGCTGGCGACCAAGAGCAAGTTGGCCGCGCTTGAGGGCCGACCGCTGCTGGTGGATACCGATGATCCCGAACTGAACCGGGCGTTGAGTGGTTATCTGCGGATCACCACGGGATACAAGGATCAGGTCATCTACCCGGTGGCCAACCCGGAATAGGACGTCAAGGAAGCCGCTGGCTTGGCGCCAGAGAGCCGCAATCAACCGGATTGCGGTTCCATACCCCCGAATTATTTTGCCGGCAACCCCGGAAATGAGGCTGCGTTACATGACGATTCACGATTTTGAGCACAAGTTGTTGGGACTGATCGACGACATGGTTGCCACCGCGACAGATGATGAGCTGTTTGCCGGAGGATACTTGCGGGGGCATATCTCGCTGGCGGTGGCCCGGGCCGAGCTGGAAGGCAAGACCCTGGTGCGCGATGTCAAGAGCTATGTGCTGCGCAGCCTTAACGAGGCCATCTTGCAGGGGGAGCTCTCCGAGCAGGATGAAGAGCTGGTGCAGACCATGTGGAAACGCCTGCAGCAACAAGCGGAAGCTTGATCAAAAACACATTTCAAACGGAAGTATGAGTTTCTGCTTCCCTGATAGTTATCAAAAGGTTAATAATAAGTATCGCCTTTTGTTTCAGGGATTAAACTATGGCTTCCACATCACATATTGCCAAGAAACTGCCGCTCGAGATGCTCTATCACTGGGAGCGGCAGTGTCCTGATCGGATTTATCTGCGACAAACCATCAACCGCGAATATGTCGACTTCACCTGGGGTGAAGTGGCGGAAGAGGCGCGGCGCATGGTGACGGCCCTGCGTCATCTGGGGCTGGTTGCCGGTGACAAGGTGGCGCTGCTCTCCAAGAACTGCGCCCAGTGGTTCATCGCCGATCTCGCCATGCAGATGGGGCAGTATGTGAGTGTGCCCATCTATCCCACCGCCAACGTCGATACCATCGAATATGTGCTGCGCCACAGCGAAGCCAAGGCCATCTTCGTCGGCAAGCTGGATGACTGGAAGAGTCAGGAGGCCGGCGTCCCCGCCGATCTGCTGCGTATCGCCTTTCCCTATGACACCATGCCGGCCAGCCACCAGTGGGACGACCTGCTGGAGGCGCACGAGCCCATTCCAGACAACCCGGTGCAGGCGCCGGACTCCTTGCTGAGCCTGGTCTACACCTCTGGCAGCACCGGCAAGCCGAAAGGGGCCATGCTGAGCGTCGAGCGTTACGCCTGGTCCTGCGAGAAGCTGGTGGAAACGGTCGGTCTGACCCAGGCCGATCGCGGCTTCTCCTATTTGCCCCTCGCTCACATCACAGAGCGGGTCTACATCTATGGTGGCAGCCTGTTTGGCGGTGCCACCATCGCTTTCCCCGAATCCCTCGATACTTTCATCGATGACGTCAAGCGCTGCCGTCCCACCGTGTTCATCTCGGTGCCGCGCCTGTGGGCCATGTTCCGGATCAAGATCCTCGAGAAACTGCCCCAGAAGAAACTGGAGCTGCTGCTTAAAATCCCACTTGTTTCCAGCCTCATCAAGAGCAAGCTGCAAAAGGGGCTGGGACTGGATCAGGCGCGGGTGCTGGGCTGTGGCTCGGCGCCTGTGTCACCGGCCCTGCTTGAGTGGTACCTGAGCATCGGTCTGAATGTCACCGAAGCCTGGGGCATGACCGAAAACCATGCCTACTCCACCATCAACTACCCGTTTCGGGCCGACAAGATCGGTACCGTCGGCAAGGCGGGGCTTGGCGTGACCATCAAGATCTCCGATGAAGGGGAGATCCTCTGTCGCTGCGAAGGCATGATGCTGGGCTACTACAAGGATCCCGAGCACAGCGCCGAGGCCATCGATGCGGATGGCTGGCTCCATACCGGCGACATGGGCAAGCTGGACAGGGAGGGGTATCTCACCATCACGGGGCGGATGAAGGATGTGTTCAAGACCGCCAAGGGCAAGTATGTGGCGCCTGTCCCCATCGAAGGGTTGCTTGGGCAGGAGTCCATCATAGAGCAGCTGTGCGTGATTGGTTATGGCATGCCGCAACCCATCGCCCTGGTGCAGCTCGCCGAAAGCGCCATGAAGGGAGACAGGGGAGCGGTCGAGGCCCAGCTGGAGGCGGCCCGCAACCGGGTCAACGATCAGCTGGAGGCTCATGCCAAGTTGCGTGGCATCCTGGTGGTGAAGACACCCTGGAATATCGAGAACGGCGTGCTCACTCCCACCATGAAGATCCGCCGCCACCTGCTGGAGCAAAAATATGCCGATATCGGCGAGCAGTGGCCTTCACGCCCCATCGTGTGGGAAGAGTAATGTCAGACATCGCCTGATCGCGTTGTGAAAACGGCGGCCATGATGGCCGCCGTTTTTGTGTTAGGTAAAAGAGTTAAAGGAGGGCGAGCGCCGCCGCCAGATCGGCGATGAGATCGTCCGCATCCTCCACCCCTATGCTGAAACGAATGAGATCGTCATTCACCCCGGCGGCGAGGCGGCTCGCCTCGTCCATGGCGGCATGGGTAGTGCTGGCCGGATGGCAGGCCAGGCTCTCGAGATCGCCGAGGCTCACCGCCTGCACGAATAGTTGCAAGTTGTCGAGCAGGGCGGCGCAGCGCTCAAACCCTCCTTCCAGCTCTATGCTCACCATGCCACCAAAGCCGCTGGCGAAGGTGCTAAGGGCAGGGTGGCCCGGATGGCTGGCCAGCCCCGGGTAGATCACCTTCTTCACTGCCGGGTGAGCGGCCAGAAATTCGGCGACTCTTTGCGCATTGTGCAGGTGGGCATCCATGCGCAGCGGCAAGGTCTTGACTCCCCGTTGCAGCAGGTAGGCCTCCTGTGGGCCGATGGGGGAGCCGATATGTTTGAGTGCCACAGTGCGGATGGATTTCATCAGCGCGTGGGATCCGGCCACCACACCGGCGATGATGTCGCCGTGGCCGCCCAGGTACTTGGTACCGCTGTGCATCACCAGATCGACACCGAGCTCCAGTGGGCGCAGTAGATAGGGGGTGAGGAAGGTGTTGTCACACACACTGATGGCGCCCACCTTGCGGGCCGCCTTGACCACCACTCGCGGGTCCACCACCTTGAGGGTGGGGTTGGTCAGGGTTTCGAACAACACGACCTTGGTGGCGGGGCGGATGTTGGCCAGCAGATCCTGATCGCTCTCGTAGGCGGTGACCTTGATGCCAGCGCGGCTGAAGGTCTGTTTGAGGAACGCATCTGTGCCACCGTAGAGAGGACCAATATAGGCCACTTCATCGCCGCAATCGGCCAGGGCATACATGATGGCGCTCACCGCCGCCATGCCACTGGCCACCACCAGTGCCTCATCGGCTCCTTCCAGCGCTGCCAGCTTCTGCTCCAGCTCGGCGGTCGTGGGGTTGCCAAAGCGGCTGTAAATGAACCCGGGAGCCTGGCCGGCAAAGCGCTCCTTGCCCGCCTGGGCGTTGAAGTAGCTGAAGGTGCTGCTCTGGTAGAGGGGGGGGGTGAGGGCGCCAGTCTGGGGATCGATTCGCTGGCCGCTGTGCACGCTCATGGTCTTGAATTTCATTGTGTTACTCCGTGGTCGCCAGAAACTGGCACAGATATTCAGGTGTGATTATGGTTGGCAAGACAAGTTGCTCGAAGTCCGTCTATGGTTTGCTCCTCGCTCTATCCTGATTGGCAAGGTCAAGGACAACCAGTGCGGTTGGGCATAGCAATGAGACTTGAATGCCTGGCCTTGATTGCGTGATGCTGCGAACCGCAGGAACATCAGTGCAGGTTCATGGGCTGCAGTAGTGTAGTTAGCGACGGGATAGCGAGTCCGGTAATAGGAAGTGGGTGAGAATGGGAGAGGTTACCGTTTTTCGTAATAAAACATAAACAACAAATTATTCTGAGTTATAAGCAAAAACGAAACAAGATTCAGAGTATTGATGATTTTGTGTCTTTATGAGGTGGAATGCATAGAGCAAAGAACGGGCTTAGTCCTTTGATTTTGCAGAAGGGCAAAAACAAAAAAACCGGCATAAGCCGGTTTTTTTGTTTCACTCTGGAGAGCGTTCTGCTCGCTATGAATTGCGAGTGCAGAGAGATAATGGGGTGGCTGATGGGGCTCGAACCCACGACAACCGGAATCACAATCCGGGACTCTACCAACTGAGCTACAGCCACCACTAAAACTGTCATTGATTTCCATTTATCTGATAAAAGAGGCAATCAATGGCGCGCCCTGCAGGATTCGAACCTGCGACCCACGGCTTAGAAGGCCGTTGCTCTTCTAACCCCTTTACTTAGGTTACCACAAGTTACTACTAAGCGCTTTATGGTGCGGATGATAGGCTGATAAGTCGCATAAATCAACAAAATTTTATAGCTTATTGATTTGACCAACCCCCTATTAGATCTTACCATTAAGTTAACACATGGAACGTCATGTTAAAGGAGTGTTGCTTTGAGGTTGGGTGAGAATTCTCCAATAGGTAGGTCTCATGTTGTGATCATCCAGAAGTTGGCTGATGTCTCAACCATGAAGCTACCAATGTTATACTTGATTACTCCAAACGGGCTGTCTGTTTTCTGGCCTCTTGTTGAGTACTTCAAAGCTCGCCCAAATACTAGCTTGTCGTGGGCCAGACAAACGTCTAGAGCGCTGGGCCTGCTATATGATTTCTCCGTTGCTGTCGCCGATTTAGGTCTATCAAGACAAGAGCTTTTCCGGCGGTTCTCGCTGTCCCTTTGCCATGGCACTATTGATCCCGAGACCTATCAAGACAAGACAGGTCTTTATTGGGCCCCTGGTTCGGTTTCTGTGCAAAAAAAGATGTGCTCTAGCATAACTAGGTTTATCGCTTGGAAAGATGAAACCAGCAGGAAAGAGGATCCGGTTTTCCTTCGGTATTTAGAAGAAGTCCCACCTAGCCTAAGGAGGCTGCTGACGGCTAGTAAAATAATAGCCAGTAAATCCATGCTATATCACACCAAGGACGTCAACATGCTGGCGGAAGGGTTGGATAAGGCGAGGAAGTTTTTTGGTATGGAATTGGGTAATGATCCACGAGAGTCGATAGGTAACATTCGAACTGTCAACAACTTCCCTTCAGAGCTAATTCCTCAGCTAATAACACATGGCTTTATTCGTGATCCTCATGCAACTGATCCATTTGAACGAGAGGACATAACGGCCAAAATGATCACTATATTGCTTGCAGGCGGTGGGCTTAGAAAAGGGGAACCATTTCATCTCTGGTTTAATGATGTCGTGCCTGAACCTGCTAGAGGGTGCGCAGTAACCTTATTTCATCCCTCAGGCTCACAAACAGGTTTTAGAGGCAACAAACAAACCAGAGAGCAGTACCTAGCTCAGAGGAAAATGTTACCTAGAAATCGGAGTGGTGCTAGCAGAAGTCACCATGCTACTTGGAAATCTCTGGCCGTAGATAAAAAAACGCTGTCAGCGCCTGTTTATTTCATACATGAGTCGTACTCGTTCCTGTTTTGGGAAATGTATTTGCTCTACATGAACCGCTATCGTCCTTCACTAATGAAGAGTTACAAGGCTAATCACGGAACAGAACATCCATTTTTATTTGTATCTAATGGTGAAGATCGTGGGGCAGGCATCAGCTATCGAGGTGCTCCTTACTCAATGGCTGCATTCGATAAATCTTTTGAGAGGGCTCTAGGGCGGTTGGAGAAAAAACTTGGGCGGAAGTTGCCGCGTGGTCGAGATTATGGACTCAATCCGCATGCGTTACGGCACCACGTTGGACATGTAATGGCCGAAGCTGGAGTTGAGCCCCAGATAATTAAGGATGTAATGCACCATCGAACCATTGATGCTCAAGAAGTATACAAAAAACTACCACCAGATAAGGTTCAGAAGATCTTGGCCAGTTACACACTTAGCTCACAACTAAACAATATAGGAATGGTCAAATGAAATTGCGCGGTATCAGTGTAAGAAATGGCAACGCAATTGAACAAAATGATGAAATAACCCTATCTGTGATGATCATTTCTCCTTTTGCTGCATCCAAGGTTTCAAGAGAGGTTGAAAATGCGTTTGAGCGTTTGATAAAAAACTACAAAACGTGTAAATGGATGGTAACGTCTGAATTTTTTTACGCTAGATATGGGCAGTCGTACATGCCCAAAAATTTAAGAAGGCTACTTGTCCCAAAGTCAATAGTAGATAGGCTTGAAAAGGATATAGCCTCTCATGGGGTTGCTAATAGCCCAAAAAGTGAGCAAGCAAGAGCCACTCTCGTCAATAATATTATCACTGCTGCGAGTGAACTTCTTTTTCTGATGGAAAGGGAATACCTTAATGACGTCACTATGGAGGACTGGGAGGAGTTTTTAGCTCCTATAAGAACCGCCGACGGGGACCGGTATATTAATGATCTAAGCATTCATGATAAAGCAGGTTTAAAGGGGGTAGCTCAACTACTAACTTTAATGGTAGAAGGGTATAACTTCTCTAAGGCGATTCACGTAAAACGCTCAGATAAAGTCAACAAAGGCGAGGATCTTCTGGCTAAGCCGCCTGAGCATCTTGTTTCATGGGTTGAGCGTTGGAACCACTATATAGAATCAACTCGTAACTTTACGCTAAAAACTTATCATACTGCATTTCATCGATTTCGTATCTTCTTGGAAGATGTCTATTTTGGCACCCAAATACCATCGCCAGAAGAGTTCTTTAGCTCACAACCACCCGTAGATTTCATAGCATGGTCGGAAGCAAAGTTTCATGAAAAGTTATTTTCCAGTGAGGCCGCTCTCTGCGATTTTGTAAGATACAACACGAACTTTTCCAACTGGTTTATCGAAACCTATTTATCTGACACCGAAGAAAATGGTGATAAATTTTCTGCCGCATACCCATTAGTTCGTCCGCAAGCACTTAAATCTTTTTTTAATTCGCATAAAAGTGATTTGGATGTGCCAGGATCTTCTACCAAGGAGGTTATGCCATTATGGCTTAGAATGAGGTTAAGGGATTTGCTCTCAGGAGAAGATTATGCATGGCCAAAAACATTAAGTAGTGAATATAGTGACCATTTAACAAACGAACTAGGTGAGCCTCTCTGGTTACCTTCAGTTACATATATCTACCTGATGATGTTAGAAATTCCAGTTCGGCGTATCCAGTTGCTACGGTGTGATTCTGGAGAGGGCGATACTAAGCAATTCTCACCAGAGTTAAATAAATGGATTGCAAATAAATCAAGTACCGCTAATTTTTGGAAAAACGATCCTAAAGCTAGAGTTTATGACCGTGGTTTACTGAGAGAATCTCGCTCATTTGAAGAAAGTGACCAGAATCTGGTTCTTTACATAAACTCCAATAAAACAGCAGACAAAGATGTGGGGTTTAGTGAATTCTCTGGTTATGAAATTCCTTGGAAGCATCCCGAAATAATCCGTCTGGCAACAGAGTTAAGAGCATGGCAGGAAAAGTATAATCCGTGTTACAATCCTGTCTCTGCCAGAGAAATTCCAGATTCTGTATTTCCTCAAACAGCCAATCAGGCTATCGCAGATAGTATTCCTGACCGTTTTTATCTTTTCCGTTCGGGCATAAACTCGAAACGAAGTGCTGCAACTAGCATGGTCCCTCCAACTGAGCGTTCTCTAGTTCAGTATTGGAATCTGGCAATGGCTGAACTGGAAAAACAGCTTAATGAAGAGGGACTGGATATCCAACTTGTTCTTAATTGGAATGAGGTTGGACAACCCCAATTAGTATTCTTTACACCTCACGGATTAAGGGTTGCGGGACTAACCTCACTGGCAGAACAAGGGGTTCCAATTGATGTGCTTAGTAAGCTTGTTGCTGGGCACAAAAGCTTGACCATGACCCTCTATTACATAAAACATTCGGTAGCTCACGTCACAGAAATACTGAATGAGGCCAGTCACAATATCCTGCTAAGGGAACAGGAAGACTTTGCTCGGTGGATTAAGAGTTCTTCGTGGGATGAGGTGAAAAAATATGCAGCATACAATAGTGAAGATGCTGCAATCGCATTAAGCAGAAATTGTACTGCCATTGTCGGTATTTGGAATGCAACCCATCTAGGAATTTGCCCATACGGTGGTACGAGGTGTTACGATGGTGGAGAAGTTATTCGTAAAAATGGGAAAACTAATACTTATGGAGCGGTTTCAGATAAAGACTGTATTAATTGCCGTCATTTCATTACCGGTTCTCCTTGGAAAATGGAGTTGATAGTACACGGAAACAAATTACTACTTGAGATAGAGAAAAAGATAAAGGCAACTCAAGATGCCACCGAAAATGTGAATAAACTTCAGGTTAATTTGAGAACCGCCGTGAAGGCTGGAGAAAAGCCTGATGCAAAATTGAGGACTGATATTAACAAATTACACTCAATAATTGAGCGCCTTAGTAATGAAACAGATACTCTGATCCGTTCGCTTCATGCGACTCATAATCTCATCAGTAAAATTCGTCAGATACCAGATGGAAGTCCTGAAGGGGGGATTGATCTTGTTGTGCACTCACAAAGCCACTTCGATATAGAATATGCTGAGTCACCTAGCAATTTCAAAACACTAGATCTCGTTGTTCAGGCTAGCAGAATTTATATCAATGACCGTGATGAAAACTATGAGCGAGAACGTGATGAGGTGATGAATATTATCCTTCTAAACAACGGATATAAGCCGCTCATGATGCTACCGCTGACAATAGATGAAAAACGGAGAGTCGCAGATAGCCTGGCAAAACTGCTTGTAACTAGAGCCACAGGAGAGGAGATAGTAGCATTGCAATCAGGTAGTGTGACCCTAGAAGAGCTTGGCTTTACCCCTAGTATGCCGCGTGAAATGGCAAGACTACAGTTATCTAGTCAGATTTTGCACAAGGAAAATGATCAATGACACCCGTAACAATTAGCCAAGTAGAGGATTTGTATCAGGAATTATCAAAAAATAGAAAAGCAGACCAAAGGAAAATGCTTGCGAATATCCATGAGGTTTGTGCAAAGCTGGTAAAACAGGGTTCAACGCCTTCTGCCGCATCTGTAGTAAAAATATTAGGAACACAAGGGTATAAGATCTCGACTAGAACTATTTACAACAAACGTAATGGCCAAAATCCTTATCCCATTTTAATCGATGCTTGGATAGAGGTTCTGGCGGCGAAGAAGGTTAAGATTACTGAGACAATTGATAATGGAGTAATCCAAATTGATGAACAAGATTTAGCAAAAATTAGTGATCCAGTTCTTCAGCATAAAATGATGATATTCATTGGCCAAGTCCGTTCGCTAAAGGCTCAAAATGACGCATTGAGAAACATCGAGAAATTACCAGTTGTATCTATGGAGATAGGGACTACTAATTTGGTAGCAACAATATTGAGTGAGTTGAATCGGGAAGTTATCTCAAACCTGCTCAATCAATCTAACCCGAGTTTGTCTTTCAACAATGATGGGTGTCTGATAGCTAAGCGGCCGATTCCAGCAGGAACAGTACTTTCAGATCCAGGATTAGCAGAGGCGTTGGAAGCAATTCTGGACAGTCAAGATTTAGACTATAAGCAGAAATGACTTGTGAGGTTCTAATTATCACAAGACACCGACCTAAAATCGGTGTCTTGTTTACGCTACTTTCGTGCGCCCTTCCTTTGGTATCAATTCCAGAGCCCATTCAACGTGCTGTAGGGGATTCTGCTTGGGTAATGACTCCAATCAGTTGAAATGGTGTCTTTCTATAAAGGCACCAATCACTTTCTCGTGGAGCTCAACGGAACGAGAGAAGCAGATGGTCTTGCGAGCCAATCGCTTGATGCGAGTTCTGAGCGTCAGGTTGTTACGCTCGATACGCTGGGTGAATATCTTCCCGGTCAGATGCATCTCGCTCGGCACCTCTCTGGCATAGCTTCCCCAGTCATCACTGGTGATAAAGCCTATCTGGAACGGAGAAAGCAGGCTCAGCAACCGACGGCATGTCTCATCGTTGCGTGGGCCAAAGGTATATGCCACGACTCGTTTTCTCTTGGTATCAAAAGCATACCAAAGCCAATGTCGATGCTGTTTGTTGCCAACATAGGCCCACTGTTCATCAAGTTCACAGATAAGCGCCACGTCATAGAGCACCACCTTTTCGGAGGTTACTTGCCTTGGGGCGAGTTTTTTAGGGTGCGTATGACGGTGTTGATGCCAATCTTGAGGACGCGAGCAGTATCACGAACACCTGAGCCGTTGAACGCCATATCAACAATCTTGTCTTTGACGCCAGGCTTGCGGGCTTCATAGGTGTAGGTGAGCTGAAACACGTGCGGACAGACGGGGCAACGATAGCGAACATGGCCAGCAGGGGTCTTACCATGGCGATATACGTGGTCAGAGTTGCAACGAGGACAGTGAACGGGGATGGATGCCATGAAGCTGTCGGTCTCAAAAGAGTTCATCATATCAACTCAACCGATCGGATGCATCACCGCACAAGGAACCAATGTGCAGTCCATTCGTTATGACTAATGAGTGTCCAGCATAGAAGCGAATATATGGCTCCCCAATAACCATCGGATTCTCAGCATATAGGGGATCTTGAGTTGTATCCTCTATAACAAGCATGCTCTTTGTGAGAAACCCTTTTTTACAAAAGGAGATATTCGGAAGTGGTTCATGCATGTTTAGACCATAACAAGGTTTAGCCCATCCATGCTCATTATCTTCAAAGGATATTAGGGCAATAGGCACGTCAAAAATATTACGAGCCATCCTTGTTATACGAATGAAACGTTCCTCTGTAGGGGAATCAAGTGCTTGAAGACGGCGTAACGCATCTAGGCGTAGAAAGTCGGGATCTGAGGTTTCATGAAGAGGTTGCATCCTTGCTTCCTTTTTTCATATCGGTTTTAAACGCAAATAGTATGGCATTCTTTGAGATGCAACAGAATGGAATGTAGCATTACATATGACGGATTTTAGTTGTAGTGTGATCGTTAACACATTAGCTTCTCGCATGGGATTCAACTCGACAGGAGACCAAGCCAGCATCACATCATGAGCGGCCTCAATGGAAGCCTTGCGGCTAAGGGGAGACCATGGAGGATGATATTACAATGCGCGGCAAAAAATATTTCTAGTTAATCATGGTAGCAATATTTATCTTTCAACTGTTCAATCTTATTTTCCACTTTCATCATGTTTAGCGTAGAGGCTAATCTTTGTGCTAGCGTAAAATGCCTATTATTAAGATAGGCATAGCCTTCTAATTTATCTACAACGCCAGCCGAATGTACTTTTTCGTATTCTGGTGAGCTTTCAAGTAGGTCTTTTTTGTTTTTATCAAATACAAGGGTTTGCTCAATAAATATATCTGTACGCCCTTTTATCAGTTTTTTCAATCCCTGTTCTGTCGTATTCACATCAGTAAGTAAAGATGGTTTAATCAACTTTGAGAGAACCTCTCCTGCGCGCTTAGAACCTCTTCTAAACTCAATCTTTAAACCATCTTTGTTTAAGTCATCCCAAGAATTAAATTCTAACTTTTTATCATATACATATGCCTCGATAGTCACATAAAAATGTGACTCGTTCACTCTAATCATATTTTTTGTTTGTTGCTGATATTCTAATGGTCGATGTATCTCTCCATCGACACTTCCATTCTCAGCCAGAATTGGGGCTCGTCCACCAGGAACGCCACGATAAATTAGTTTATATCCTAGTCTGGAGAATGCCTCGCTGTAAATATTATGAAGCCAACATCCATACCTTGATTTGAAGGTGTCATCTGAACTCACCAAAACTATAGTGTTTTCAACAGCACTTACACCTAGCGAGAATATAATGAAAAAAATATAAAATATGTTTTTTATAAGGTTTTGTGAAAACATATAGATCTCACATTGACATATCATACGCTCAATATAGCTCAAAATTAAACTTTCTTCATTTTTAAATGAAAAATATATGATGACTACTGGATTGCTTTGTAATATTTACATATTTAACTTTAAAGATTACTCGCACGCCCTGTATCTAGAGTTACAACGCCGAACGACATAGAATGAATCGATGCCTATTATGAACGCTGCCCTTTGCATACATACATCTCCTCATCTGCTTGCCGGAGTAGTTGATCTAAATCAGGTGGAATACTAGCATCGTAAATAACAATTCCTAAGGAGCATGACAACTGGTATGGCTTACCACTATGACTATTGAAGTCATCTATTGCATGATTCAGCCGCTCTTTAATTCTCTGACAATGTTCACTACCAGTGCCAGGTAAAAGGACAACGAATTCATCCCCACCAAGGCGAGCGAATATATCAGCATCGCGGAATACTCGGCATAACAACTCGGCCATATGTCGCAACGCGTCATCGCCAATGTCATGACCAAACTTATCGTTAATTAGTTTGAAGTGATTTAGATCTAAAAAAAGTAAGGCCGCTGGGTGTTTTACACGAAATGCATATTTCAAACTTTTTTCGGCGAGCAGCATGAATCCTCTACGGTTAGTTATCCCCGTCAATTCATCTATGGTTGCTCTCTGAACGGCTTGTAACTCACTCTCAACCATGGATGCCAAATCAGCTAACAGCGCTTGGTCTCGTGGGCTAAAACCCCTGGGTTTAGAGTCTATGATGCACAATGTACCCAGCTTCAAACCGTTCCCAACTTCTAGTGGATGGCCTGCATAGAAGCGAATGTGTGGTTCCCCCGTGACTAAGGGGTTGTCAGAAAATCGTGGATCTTGGGCCGCGTCTTCAACTACAAACAGTTCTTCACCGAGAATTGCATGACCACAAAAAGAAATGTCTCGCGGTGTCTCCAATACCGGCAACCCACAACATGACTTGAACCACTGTCTGTTTTCATCCACCAATGAAACCAATGCGATGGGCACATCAAACATGTTGCGAGCCATCCTGGTAATCCGGTCAAAACGCTCCTCTGCGGGGCTATCAAGTATCGCTAAACGGCGCAATGCGTCTAAGCGAAGCGGTTCGTTATCCGGTACTACAGGGCTTTGCATCAACATCTCCTTGTTGTGTGGGCACTGTACGCTGCCAACATATACTGTGCATCTGTAGATCTGATGTACTGACAGTATATTACAGTAGGTAGACCTATGATTTCGAGCCATCTCATCTTTGATGACAGGAGCAGTGTTTGCACTCTTGGTAGCGTGGTTGTCGCTCGCTCGACAAACAAGAGCTCGCCTAGAATCCCCCTAGTTTTATTCGACCATCCTAGCAAAAAGCCATTCCGCAGTTAACTTGTTTGTCATTAATGAACTAACCTCATATCATCAAGTCTCCCAGTTTTTGCATCTGGATGTTTCACGATGGTCAGAGTCATTTTTCAAGCCAAGGTACATACCTCCGTTGACTCAGGCGGGTGGGTCGAAGTCCCACATTTATGCTTGCAACACTGCGTTATAGAGGACTTTAAGGCTCACCCTCGCTGGAGAAGATCCATCTCATCTTTAGAGCTGGATGAGATTCTCGAACAGCACACCACTAGGTTGTTTGGGGAGGCCAGGCGATTAGATCTGAACACTGTGCCTGAAGGTGTCTCTGTAGATGTGTTCGGGGCTTTGGCTATTGTTACTATAAATTTGATGCAGTGTGACACATACCATTGAAAATATAATATATTCAGACACTTATGACTTTAAAGCTCAGGCCATCGTCTTCATCGTAGACAAACCTTAACGTTCAGATTGTATGAACGGTAGTAAGTAGTTATCGAGCAAGTCGTCCTGAGGGGGCTCGTTCAGGTTCGAGGAGGGTGATCACAATGATGGGCTCATTTAAAGCTTTCTGGTATGGTTAGCCCATCAGATTTTTTCAGACAGGATGTCTGTGTAATGAGTGATAAAACCCAGTGGAAAACATGGTCATTGATTTCCCGCATGCGTCTTGGGTTAGTTCTGCTTTTCGTCCCCATATTAATTCTCGGGGCCATTTATTACTATCATATGACCGTCACTCTGCAACGTGATTTACAGCAACAGTTAGTATCCAAGAATGATCAACTTCATAATGTTTTGATTAAGCCATATCTTGATACCCTCACAACACAGTTTGAGCTTATCTATCGCAAGGTTGATTATAAAGACTTTATAAATAATAAGATCACGCATCAATCTGAATACTTACACGACTGGCGGCGTTATCAGGAAACTGCTGGGCTACAATACATCTATGTTGGCACAGAGCATCGACAATTGCTTGTTCATCCTGAATGGCAACCAGACTCAAATTTTAACCCACGCATAAGGCCATGGTATCAACTTGCCGTTAAAAATAAAGGCAAGATGGTTTGGACTGAACCATATTATGACTACATTTACGGAACGCTATCCCTCTCATTAGCTAAGGAAAGTGCGAATAAGCAGGTCATTTCTTCCCAAGCTGGCTCGCTGATTAAAATTTCGCGGATCCGGGCCGATTGTTCTCCCGTAAACACCTCGAATTAGCCTATTTAGGCCGTTTTTTCGCCATTCCTGGCGTTATTTCCGGTTTTTAGTGAGATCTCTCCCACTGACGTATCATCTGGTCCACCCGAAACAGGTTGGCCAGGGTGAATAACATCGCCAGTTGGTTATCGTTTTTCTGTAGCCCCTTGTATCTGGCTTTCACGAAGCCGAACTGCCGCTTGATGATGCGAAACGGGTGCTCCACTTTGGCCCGGATGCGGGCTTTCATGTATTCGATGTTGATGGCCGTTTTGTTCTTGCGTGGATGCTGTTTCAAGGTTCTTACCTTGCCGGGGCGCTCGGCGATCAGCCAGTCCACATCCACCTCGGCCAGCTCCTCGCGCTGTGGCGCCCCTTGGTAGCCGGCATCGGCTGAGACAAATTGCTCCTCTCCATGCAGCAGATTACCCAGCTGATTGAGGTCATGCTCGTTGGCCGCGGTGGTGACTAGGCTGTGGGTCAGGCCACTCTTGGCATCGACACCAATGTGGGCCTTCATGCCAAAGTGCCACTGATTGCCTTTCTTGGTCTGATGCATCTCCGGATCGCGTTGCTGCTCTTTGTTCTTGGTCGAGCTGGGTGCCTCAATGATGGTGGCATCGACCAAGGTGCCTTGAGTCATCATGACGCCTGCTTCGGCCAGCCAGCGATTGATGGTCTTGAACAATTGGCGGGCCAGTTGATGCTGCTCCAGCAGGTGGCGGAAATTCATGATGGTGGTGCGGTCCGGCAAGGCGCTATCCAGGGATAACCGGGCAAACAGACGCATGGAGGCGATTTCGTACAGAGCATCTTCCATCGCGCCATCGCTCAGGTTGTACCAATGCTGCATGCAGTGAATGCGTAGCATGGTTTCCAGCGGATAAGGTCGCCGGCCATTACCAGCCTTGGGGTAAAACGGCTCGATGACTTCCACCATGTTTTGCCATGGCAGAATCTGCTCCATGCGGGACAAGAAAATCTCTTTTCTGGTCTGACGGCGCTTACTGCTGAATTCACTGTCGGCGAAGGTGAGTTGATGACTCATGATGGCCCTCGGAAATGCGGCTCCGGATGAACATTATGATCTCATATCACAGACTTGTTCGCACCTTCCTTAGTAAAAAAGATATTAGTGCAAAAGAGCTTATAAATGCAGCTGACATTCAGGTTTACAACGCTAAACGCGATGGTAAGAATCGAATTTACGAGTGCATATCAATAACTACTGTTCATGACACCATGTAGCGTGAATCCCATATGATTGATATATATGCAAGAAATAAATTGAAGTTTTACTATTCAGTGCCTTAGGCACTAATTTAACCAGTTATTGTAAGGGTATCTCCTTCGATAGAATTCGTTATTAGATTGTTATGACCTTCAATTATGAGTGTTTATTGATGAAATAATAGCCGTGGGTGTACAAAACTGGTTTATCTTCGCTGCGTAGCAGCGGAATAATGGTGAGCTGCTTAAATTTAATTGAAGCTCTCATAATTAGTAAATGGACAGTTTTCCGAATTTTTCAAGTGGGGTAAATGAAATAAATTTCAAAAAATGATGAGATTGGTTGTTTTTGAAGCATTCTGTGGGGATTCGCCTATCAGAACCCTCGATTTAGTTGCACACCCCATGCTGAATCCGTCCCACCAAATTCACAACAGCCTGAACCCCCATCGGTGTATTCAGCAATGTGGCTGGAGCCACGCCACCGAGGCCCCAGGCTGGTCTGTTTATCCATGACAACGCCTTGGCAGTATCGTTCTTGTTGAGGGATAGTGCCGCATTGAGGGCCTGTACAACGCCGTATACCCTGGCACCCTGAGAGATTGATAGGGGAGCCCCAATCCTCAGCTTGCGAGCAACAGTGTGGCGGCTAATGCCTGCTAAGCGGCATATCAAACCTATGTCTGCACTCATCAATTCAGCCAGTCGATGAATGATGCCAGGAGCAACGCCAGCCACGATCCATAGATGTGCTCCTAGTGGGTCACGAGGAATACCAAGACCTTCTAGGAGACGGTTCGGAGTAACTGCGTCACTACTAGGATGATAGGTTGCATAGGGCATCATGTAGCACTCCTCATTGTACAAACACGACCTCTCATGAGCTATCCTACCCCAAACTGTCGTTTTGAGTGGAAAATTAACAACCAAATGCCCCTGCATTGAGGAGGGCTGATGACCGAGTTGGTCTGTACTGAACCAGGTTTAGGCATTGAGCTGGGGACTACTTTTCAGGTTCTATCGGAGAACGGCTCTGAATGGGAAATCCTGTTGGGTAATGAATACCGAAGGGTCAACAAACGCAGCGGGCGCGTTACAGGTTGGAAAACACCTCCAAAATTTGAGTGCAAAGACATCCAAAAATAACAAATGAGAGTTCAATGCTGGTTATGCCAGTAATAATGTTGACTAGCGGCTTCACCTTTCATAGAATCAAGGCACAGGGAGATTCGCTACCCTAAGTGCGAAGTTGAAACAAGGGAGAGTCGCTACCCTGAGTGCGAAGTTGAAAAAATGCTGAAACCCTGCCTCGTTGCGGGGTTTTTTGCTTTCTGGAGACATGGATGTGTAGTGGCCTAGTCATCCAAGACTTCCTCTTAAGTTAAGAGGGGCGAAGTGTCTGGATCCTCAAGGGGCAAATCTAAAATTTCTTATCATCGACTCATTCTGTGAGCCAATGATATTGTCCTATCGGCTCATTTCGTGAGCCGATCAAGATCATTCATCGGCTCATCTGGTGAGGTGGTCTCAACGCTCACTACCACCTAGATTTAATTTTTGGCTACATAGTTTCATATAAGATTGGAGCTTGGTCACCAAGCGACTCCAAACGCGATTTCGCTCACGTCTTTTTGAATAATGCTATTTCTATAATCGTCTTGGTGCCAAAAACAGTGGTGCTAATACTGGGGTTGAGAGATAATTTCACTGATATAAAAATGTGATACATGAGGATAAAAATGAACGATTTTTTGAAAACCTTGTTGAATATCCGTAGTCTGCGAGCTGCATTGCGTGAGTTGTCATTTGAGCAACTGGTCGAAGTTAAAGAAAAATTTGATGAGGTTTTTGCTGAGCGTGAGCAGCAAGAAACCAAATTGAGAGAGGAATCTGCCGAGCGCCTGCAAAAATTGGCTGAGTTTACCGCGATGCTGAAAGACGCTGGCATCGATCCGAGTGAGCTGGTTGGCACTGCCGCTCCGGCGAAATCTGAGGGATCCACCAAAGCCAAACGCGCTCCTCGTCCTGCAAAATACAAGTACACCGAAAACGGTCAGGAGAAGACCTGGACGGGTCAGGGGCGCATGCCTAAGGCTATCGCAGAAGCTGTTGCGGCTGGCAAGACTCTGGAAGATTTCCTGATCTAATGCTGAGAGCCCATGCCTGTGTGGTATGGGCTCTTTCTAGCTACCATAGATATGTGTAGAGGTTAATTATGAGTGATAGCTTTCCTTATAGTCTTCCAATAATGGATGTGATCCGTCATGACTATGAGAGATTTAGGTTTGACACTCATAAATATACACATAAGGGATTGTTTACAGATGGTGATTTATTATTTGCTGTGATACTAGAAGTAAACAGTAACAAGGAGCTTCTAGAGGAGCTAAGTCAGCAGTATCATCATTTTAAAACAGCTGGAATTCCAGCCGCAAAAATTGTTGGGGAGATCTTAGATAGCTATAAGCCTATAGCGCTGCGAAATTCAATTGAGAAAAGTCATCTTCATGGTCATCCTATGAATATGCACGAAACAATTAATGAACTGAATTTACATATTCCTAAAAAATATCATCCATTCTACGTTGACTTTAAGTATGGGACTAACAAGTTCCAGATTACCTTAAAATGTAATTTCACAGAAAGTGACAAGGAAGAAATTCAGTTGATATGTGAGTCTCTTGGTTATCAAGGGTATGATTACGTATTTATACACAATGATAGAATAAAGGACTACCCTGGCGAAGTTCACTATAAACCAAATCAAAATGGCAACTTATTATTGGCTGCTAGCGGACTGATTCATAAGCAATTCCCAAAAGAATTACTTGCATGCTATGAAGAAGATGAAGACTTTTGGCTTGAGAATCGACATTTTATTTTTAGTGGGAATCATTCTGATTCGGCAGCGAGTTACTTATTGCCTGGTTTTGATAAAATCGGAACACGCTGTTTTGTTGATGCATCAGTTTTCTCTCGTCTAAATATTAGGGTCTATTTGACGCTATATGAACAGGTGGTTATCGCATTGCCGCTTGAGCAGTCCAATGAGCATTTTTATGAAATGTTTAAAATTAATAGGTTTGAGTTGCGTGAATTGATTTTTCGTGGGCGATTATTATTTGTTGTCCCACAAAATCTCGCTAGGTATTCTCAATCCTTGCTCCTTGATATCATTTCAGTTAATCCTAATTCTATTATTTTCTCTAGGGAAAGTGCGAATAAGCAGGTCATTTCTTCCCAAGCTGGCTCGCTGATTAAAATTTCGCGGATCCGGGCCGATTGTTCTCCCGTAAACACCTCGAATTAGCCTATTTAGGCCGTTTTTTCGCCATTCCTGGCGTTATTTCCGGTTTTTAGTGAGATCTCTCCCACTGACGTATCATCTGGTCCACCCGAAACAGGTTGGCCAGGGTGAATAACATCGCCAGTTGGTTATCGTTTTTCTGTAGCCCCTTGTATCTGGCTTTCACGAAGCCGAACTGCCGCTTGATGATGCGAAACGGGTGCTCCACTTTGGCCCGGATGCGGGCTTTCATGTATTCGATGTTGATGGCCGTTTTGTTCTTGCGTGGATGCTGTTTCAAGGTTCTTACCTTGCCGGGGCGCTCGGCGATCAGCCAGTCCACATCCACCTCGGCCAGCTCCTCGCGCTGTGGCGCCCCTTGGTAGCCGGCATCGGCTGAGACAAATTGCTCCTCTCCATGCAGCAGATTACCCAGCTGATTGAGGTCATGCTCGTTGGCCGCGGTGGTGACTAGGCTGTGGGTCAGGCCACTCTTGGCATCGACACCAATGTGGGCCTTCATGCCAAAGTGCCACTGATTGCCTTTCTTGGTCTGATGCATCTCCGGATCGCGTTGCTGCTCTTTGTTCTTGGTCGAGCTGGGTGCCTCAATGATGGTGGCATCGACCAAGGTGCCTTGAGTCATCATGACGCCTGCTTCGGCCAGCCAGCGATTGATGGTCTTGAACAATTGGCGGGCCAGTTGATGCTGCTCCAGCAGGTGGCGGAAATTCATGATGGTGGTGCGGTCCGGCAAGGCGCTATCCAGGGATAACCGGGCAAACAGACGCATGGAGGCGATTTCGTACAGAGCATCTTCCATCGCGCCATCGCTCAGGTTGTACCAATGCTGCATGCAGTGAATGCGTAGCATGGTTTCCAGCGGATAAGGTCGCCGGCCATTACCAGCCTTGGGGTAAAACGGCTCGATGACTTCCACCATGTTTTGCCATGGCAGAATCTGCTCCATGCGGGACAAGAAAATCTCTTTTCTGGTCTGACGGCGCTTACTGCTGAATTCACTGTCGGCGAAGGTGAGTTGATGACTCATGATGGCCCTCGGAAATGCGGCTCCGGATGAACATTATGATCTCATATCACAGACTTGTTCGCACCTTCCCTAGACGTTTAGCCGCAGCAACCATTCAAGGTATCCAAGAAAAGAGTGGTGTTGTTGGGACTACTTTTTCGAGTGATGAACAATATAATTTCGTTCACCACTGCTCTCGTTCTGGAAATATAGGATTGCAGCGACTAGCGGATATGCTTTCGGCACAATGGCAATTCGGAGAGTATATTACAAATAAAGAAGGTGCGGTAGGTGCACATTATTTGGGACTATCTGGAATGGCCATAATGGGATTTAAAGAAAAAGGAAAAGACTATACTATAGAATTATCTAGTGCGAGCTCTAGCTACGAGTTTTCCCAAGGATTAAAGGCCCATCACTTTCCATTCGACTCTAGTGGTTACTCAGAGGTTAATGCTTGCCAAATTATTAGTGGCTTATATAACGGAGTTGTTAGTACATCACAAACCATACGAGAGTCTGAGATATCGACAATTTTGAGTAAAGTGTTTGCAGTTAATAATGACATGAGCGTACTGGAACTCGATGATGCATTATCACGCAGTCTTATTAGAACTCTACCAAAAATTATAGGTGAGTTTTCTAGGCTTAGTGAGGAACAAAGAACAGAAAAGCTCTACTGCTTAAACAAAGAAATACAAAGGATTGAAAAAAATCAAACGAGAGTAGCATCTCTGGATTTTGCTGGTGCATTTATTCCCGCAGCTGCTGGGGCTGTAATGGAATACTCAAATGTTATGGGGGCTGGCTATATATCACTGGGTGGATGGGCGATTAAAGCACTTGAAATGTATACTCGCAACTCTGACTTAATAAACAATCCGGTATATATTAAGTTATCGAGTCTAAATCATCTAGTTTCTCAAGATGCTGTGATAGTGAAACATGTAAGAGATGCCTTTTCTACTGTTAATGGATAGCATTTTCTGCCAAATGGCCTAGCCATTTATTATAAGGTATCTGATGTCTATGAGTAAAAAAATGGGAGGATTTAATCGAATCACAACCATTTGAGGTAGCTCAGAGCACAAAGGAGCTTGCCGAAGTGCTGAGAGTCCGTATCGCTCTGACCAAATTGCTTTCAAATCTCATGGCTGGTGATGTTCCTGAAATTGATGCCGATGTTCTCGATGGTTTGTTGTCGCTCAAAAGGTCAGTGGAGAGCCAAGACTGTCGGCTAAGTTTATTCGTCCATATGCCAGATGGTACGCATCATGGCGTCAACATTTAACTAAAGTGCGTCATTAGTACGTTAATCGCAGATCTCATCTACCAAACGAAATTAACGCTCCCATGGCGATGTTTTTTCAAACTCCCTCGGTGTGTAAGCAGATCTGATAGCGTGTATTGCGTCCGCCACCAGGTAATTTCTCAATGCACCCCCTACCCACCAATTCGGCCAGATGGCGTGTAGCCGTCGCCTTGCTGACTCCGGCGACTTTTTGATATTGGCTGGCGTTGATGCCATTTTCAAAACCTTGTTGGCCGCCATCCAATAAACGGTTAATAACCTTGGTTTGCTCTGGACTCAGACCATCATGACAGTGCTGCAACCAGAAATGTTTTTTGGCAAGAGAACGGTCAATAACCTGTAACGCCAGCTCTATGGCGTAATCCAGTGTGCCGAGGAACCAACAGATCCAGGAGGTAATATCTAGCGAGCCCCTCTGCGCTGACTCAAGCGCTCGATAGTAGTCACCCCGCAGCTCTAGAATCGCAACTGACATGGCATACAGCCGGATGCTGTGGCTGTCAGCCTGTGACAGCGCGAGATCGGTCAATGCCCGCGTGAGCCGCCCATTACCATCATCAACGGGATGCAGGGTCACGAACCAGAGATGGCAAATCGCCGCACGAAGCAGTGGATCCATCGTGGGGTCATGCTGAGTCTGGTTAAACCAGGGGATGAACTCGGCCAGTTGATCGTCCAGAGTTGCTCTGGGCGGTGCCTCAAAATGCACGGTGGGGCGATCTACACGTCCAGAGACAACCAGCATCGGCGCATCTCCTCGCAACTGCCCTACATGCAGCCGCTTCACCGACCATTCGTTGACGGGGAACAACCAACGATGCCATTGGTAAAGCCGCTCAATCGTCAACGGCTGTCCATGATTGTCGATGGCATCCAGCATCATGGCCGCGAGCCCCTCTGAGCGCTCTGATACTGGATAGGACTGAGTTTGTGAGCCTCCTAACCGCCTATCCAGAGAGGAACGCACGGATTGTGCATTGAGGCGTTCGCCTTCGATAGCGGACGAGGCGATGATGTTAGCCAATAACGTGTCCAACGTTTGGTCGGGGTTCCCCAACCTGGAATGACGACCGATTAGAATTCCCTGCCTGCGTTGAACCTGCCGTAATCTGGGCAATATCTCGCTATCCCGCCAACGAAAATGGGGCCAATCTGCTTGTTGCCAAATCCAAAATGGTTCCATTATTTCCTCATCCAACGTGCTAGGGTCTCAATAATGAGCCGACCCAGCCCATCATTCGGCTCAACATCTGAGCCGAATATAACACATGCAGCAGACCAGCAGAGCTGGAAATGAGGATGGAGATCCAGGCTGAAAATCTCAGACCGGAGCTGACGAAAAACTGGATTTATTGCTGCTGTGTGGCGCTACAGCAACCAGTAGATAGACGAGGCGGGAAGCTCGTTTTCGTTTCGAATGGTTCTTGTGAGCTTGCAGCTTGCGCTGCATGAATCCACCCCCAAGATAATGCCGTTCGGTCTACTCATTCATATGCCTGACGATACTCACTAATATTGGAATGCCAGTCTAAGCCACCAGAAGAGAAGAATTGAACCACCGAGTAGATTGCCTGCGAGGTATTTCCAAGATCGATCTGACAAGAACAAAATCGCCCCCAGTATTGTTATCAAACCCCAGAGATAGGGCATGAGCAGTACATATAGGCCAGTCAGGGAGTATTCATCGTTAAACCAGTCATAGACAGGCTGAATGAACAGGATCGATGCATTCAAGAGGTGATAGAGCATGAACAACACGAATACCCATGTTCTCTCTGTCTTCACTGCTGCGCTCACTTTAGTTCCCCTTGGAATGGATAGCTGAGTTCAATGACGGTCAAAAATGGCTTGTAGGCAAAGCGCTTGTAGTGTTGAAGAACAAACCAGCTTCTGAAACCGGACGCCAGGCCCTAGAACTTGACTCTTCCGGTTGTGGGGTCAGGGCCAATGTCAGGATAATCGAGACCGAAGTGGTCATATAGCGTTACTTTGATCGTGCCCTTGTAGAAATCGCCAAACTTTTCATATGTCGTGATTTCCGCCTTGCCTGCCCAGACATCGTTCACCGCAATTGTGAGGCCTTGCACCTTATCTACCGCAGAGTTGAAGATGGGTAACCGAAAGCCGGAGGTCTTGCTGTATTGCTGCATCAAGTCACTCAGAACAAGCTTATTCACATCACCATCAACTTCGGCCAGCTTTGCCTTCACTTCCTTGATAAGGGTATCTGAGAACTTGATCGTGGTCGGGTGAGCTCGCGCTGCTCTCGTCAATGCTTGGTTCCGGTATTCACCCCCCTCAGATTTTTCGAACTTGGCGATCATGGCCAGAATGTTCATCTTCAAGTCACCAGTTGCAAACAATGTGGCCATGTTGCGGAAGCTACTAAAGAACACCTTGGGGTCACTCTTTTCGAGATCGCCAATAAAGCCGTCATCTCCCATCTTCCCTACGAACATGGGGATAGCCTTGATCTGCTCAGCCGTCATCGTACCATAGGTCATATCTTCGGCAGGGCTACCATCAACGTTCTTACCTGGCTCACGCTTCGACTTGTAAATGAGCACAGGCACACGATAGGTTGTGGCTGACGTTGTATCGGTTTTTGGCTTGAGAGCAGGAGGTATGGTTTCTGTTTTCGGACGCTCTTTCTCTGCCGAACCAAACCACATTGTTGGCTTGGCCTGGGCATATGCCGACTTGATGGCCTGCTCAAACCTGGGCGTCCCTCTCACCGAGATTTGGTCTCCCTGAATAGTACAGCAAGCAAACACATCAGATTGCATCCCCAATACGACCTTTGAACCATCATCAAGGCTTCCTGCCACAGGGCCTAGAATGCGCTTGAACTCGTCCTTGGTGAGTTGGCTGATGTCTCTGAGGTCTGGTTTCTGCATGTATAGAGGGCTCGATGAAAAGTAGTGAGAGGATCACTTTATCATCAATGCGCCAATCGAGACCATGTAGGCATTTTCTGAAAACGGCAGTTTGTGCGCGAATTCAACTTCGAAGTGCGACACTCGCCTATGCCGCCTGACGGTACTCTTCGAATACCTTGACAGGCTGCCTGAATCCGAGACATTTCCGAGGTCGTAGGTTGAGCCACTGCTCCGCTCTCCTGACATCCTCGTCCGTGACCTCTCTCAGGTCTGTTCCCTTTGGGATAAACTGCCTCAACAGCCCATTGCTGTTCTCGTTCAGACCGCGCTCCCACGAAGAGTAAGGGTGCGCAAAGTAAGTCTCGGCACCCAGCGCTTCCTCTATCGCCTTGTGTTCGGCAAACTCGCCGCCGTTGTCAAAGGTGATGGTATGCACCTGCTCGATGTAGGGCGTTAACATCTCGATTATCGCATCCCGCACCACCCCAGCCTGTTTGCTCGCGACCCGCTTGACCAGATAGAGCCGGCTCTTGCGCTCCACCAGGGTGACCAGTGCACCTGTGCCTTGCTTGCCCAGCACCGTGTCCGCCTCCCAATCACCGAGCCGCTCCCGGCTATCGACGATAGCCGGCCGTTCATCAATAGAGCGGGCTTCCTTGATGGGAGAACGCAGGCTGCTCGCCCCCTTGCGGTAGCGCTTGTGGCCCTGGCGCAGATGGCGGTACAACTGGCCACCCCGGGCTTTGTCGGCGGCCACATGGCGGTATATCCACTCGTGACTCACCATGAGGCCTATCTGCTTGCCCACCGCGCTTATCTGCTCCGGGCTCCACCACCAGGCGAGTGTCAGCTCGACAAACTGGATGACATCGGCAGATAGCCGAGATTTGGCCGCACTGGCCCGTCGGTGGGTGGCGTGCTGATGCGCATTGTCTGGCTGGTAGCCCTGCGGCCCGGCGTTACGACGCAGCTCCCGGTAGAGGGTGGAGCGATGAACGCCAATGGCGCGTGCGGTGGCAAGGATGGACATCCCCTGTGCGCGAAGCACCGATAACTGGTATCGTTGCCCCTCGGTCAACTGCTGATAGCTCATGGTGATACTGCTTTTACTTTGGCGAGCAGAAGGGTACCACCAATCAGCAGTTGGCCACCTCTCGCCATTCATCCATGAGTGTCGCACTTATTATCTGAATTCCCGGTGACGCTTTCTATCGATGGACGCGGGGGATTAATAGCTAATAGACAAATGCTAAGGATGGCAATGATGCTAATTGCCATCACTGTGAATAATTATAGGGAAATTTGGTTTTATCTGGGTAAAGAGATAATTATTTGGCAAATATATCTATGGCAGCAACTCGCGAATGTCACACCCCATTACTCTGGCAAGACGATAAGCCTTTTCCAGGGTGATATTAACCTCACCACGCTCAATTCGTCCTACGTAGCTTCTATCAATTTCGGCCGCATATGCGAGAGCATCTTGCGATACGCCCAATTGAAGCCGTCTATCACGCACAGCATCACCAAATTTTTTTGCTAGATCTTGCATGTCTCGCCTCTCACTGGCGAGCACTATCTCTGGTTGTCTGGCTAACGACCACGGATTATAATCCGCAATCGAGTTTAGATTTCCACTAAATGTTTTCGTTCGAGGCTGAGTATTGCTTATGAGCTCCCAGACTGTGTGGTTACCAACCGCGCTCTACACCGCACTCATTCGATTGCAGATGGATGACTTCACTGCGATAGGATTTGTAAATGCCATTTTTGGTGACAAAGCAGAATCGCAGATACGTAAGCGGCGTTATACCTTCATTTATCGGCATCTGATTAAGCTCGTAAATCAGGGACTTCTAAAAAGGAAGAACGTTGATGATGGGAGGCGCTTTTCTCATTTCATCAGGACTCCCAAGTTCGATGAAGTGCATTTCAAAGAGGAATTTATTGGGCCGGATGCGCTTGTAACGGAATCGGGTAAGGAGCGAGAATTGGAAACGTATGAGTCTGTCTTGGAGGGGCTGAGTGCGAGAGCACAGCACTACCGTCAAGCGTTGCAGGAATGTGATTCAATGCTCACTGAGTACCAGGAGTTAAGATCCGACTTCTCCATATTGGATCTAGCGATTGAAAGGGCCATCAACCATACCGTTGCAGAAAGTCGCGATTTGCGGGGCAGGCTGGAGGCCGTGGAGAGGCTTTTGAGGGGGCTGATGGCGTTTAGAAGCGCCTCTTGATGTAACCGTTCAGCGTCAGGGGATTGATGCACACAGTTCGGAGTGAATGGGGTAATCCGTTTCTCGATGCGGGCTCGGATAATTGTATGCAGTCACTCTTGGGGTCAATGTCCCAAGTGTTTGGTCGTCTCAACCAACGAAAGTAAGCGTTGACGAAACAGCTCCCCACTCAGGGCGATAATAGCCACGTTGCGCAGTACATGGGCCCAGCAAAGCAGGCGCAGATGCATATTCCGGCCGATCATGAACACCAATTCCGATTCAACGTGAACACCATTTCCGGACCAATGTGAACGCTCATTCCGGTTCAACCTGAACACTTCGCCCCTCCTTTCCGGAAACAGTGTTCAACATCCCGGAATCACTGTTCACATTCACCGGAATCATCCTTAACGCATTGATTTAAAAACCTTTGATACGCTCTCCCTTTTGCCAGGGAAGAGCCTATGTCTGCCAAGAGGATTGCAATGCGTAAAATTCGTGAAGTGCTGCGACTGCGGCTGGAAGCTGACCTCTCTGTTCGCCAAATCAGTATCTGTACCAAGGTCAGTGTCGGCTCCATCCAGAAACTCCTCAAAAGTGCCCAGGCGCTCGGCCTTACCTGGCCCTTACCTACCGAGCTTGATGATGGCCGACTGGCTGCCCTGTTCTATCCGCAGGCCGATACCACCATCTCGGCCCGCCATGTTGTGCCGGATTGGCCCTCTGTCCATCAGGAGCTCAAGCGCAAGGGGGTCTCCAAACAGCTGCTCTGGGAGGAGTACACCCAGCGCTATCCCAATAGCTGTTACAGCTACTCCCAGTTCTGTGACCGTTACAAGTCCTGGTGTCAGTTGCAAAAGCGCTCCATGCGCCAGATCCACAAGGCGGGGGAAAAGCTCTTTATCGACTACTGCGGGCCCACGGTGCCCATCGTGTCGCCGACTACGGGTGAGGTCCGTCAGGCACAAGTCTTTGTCGCCGTGCTCGGTGCGTCCAACTACACCTTTGCCGAGGCCACCTGGTCCCAGTCACTGCCGGACTGGCTGCAAAGCCATGTCCGTGCCTTTGAGTTTTTCGGCGGGACACCGGTACTGCTGATCCCCGACAACCTCAAGAGCGGTGTCAGCAAGGCTTGCCGATACGATCCCGAGCTCAACCCCAGCTACCAGCAGTTGGCCGAGCACTATCAGGTGGCGGTGATGCCAGCTCGCCCTTACAAGCCTAAGGACAAAGCCAAGGCCGAGGTGGGTGTGCAGATCGTCGAGCGCTGGATCCTGGCTCGTCTACGCCATCAGACCTTCTTCTCGCTTGCCGAGCTAAACCAGTGCATCCGGGCTTTGTTGAATGAGCTCAACGAGCGCCCGTTCAAGCAGCTGCCCGGTAACCGACGCGAGGCGTTTGAGCAGTTGGACCGCCCGGCACTGGGGTCACTACCGGTGCATCCCTATCGCTATGTCGCCATCAAAACGGTCAAGGTCAACATCGACTATCACGTCAGTTATGAGCAGCACCATTACTCGGTGCCGCACCAGTATGTGGGTCAGCAACTGGAGCTCCATGCGGGCGATACCCTGCTTCAGGTCTATCACCAGCAACAGCTGGTCGCGAGCCATCCGCGTAAAACCATCCCGGGGATGAGCACACTCCCTGAGCACATGCCGGAACGTCACAGCAAGCAGCAACGCTGGACGCCAGGGCGTCTTAAGCAGTGGGCTGCCGACATCGGACCGGGCACCTTGTGCTGGGTTAGCGAACGGCTGGCAGAGAAAGCCCATGCCGAGCAGGCATACCGACTCTGCCTGGGACTGCTGAGTCTTAGCCGGGAGTATCCGCCATCACGAGTCGAAGGCTGTTGCCAGCTGGCCAACCGGGAAGGACTGGTGCGGCTCAAGCAGCTCAAGTCGGTGCTGACCAGTGGCCGCGACCAACTGCCCGCAAGTCCGCTCAGTTATCCAGAACTGCCGCAAGAGCACGAGAACATCCGCGGCCCCCAGAGCTTCCACTAACGAGGAAAAAACCCATGACCCAACAAACGCTGACCCGCTTGAGACACCTGAAACTGACTGGCATGGCGGATGCCGTGCAACAACAACTGGAACAGGCAAGTACCTACGAAGGGCTGCCCTTCATCGAGCGGCTAAGCCTGCTGGTCGAACACGAACAACTGAGCCGGGAGCAGCGTAAACAAGCTCGGCTGGTCAAGCAGGCGAGGCTCAAACTCCAGGCCACGGTGCAAGAGGTGGACTACCAGTCTGCACGCAACCTGGAGCGGTCACAGGTGGCAAACCTGGCCCAAGGAGAGTGGCTGCGCCGGGGCCAGAACCTGCTCATTACCGGCCCCTGTGGCTGCGGAAAAACCTACCTAGCCTGTGCGCTGGGCTACCAAGCCTGTCAGCAGGGGCACAGCACTCGTTACTACCGGCTGCCGCGTCTGCTACTTGAGCTGAGCCAGGCCAAGGTAGATGGCAGTTACGCCAGACTGCTGGGTCAACTGGCAAGGATAGAGCTGCTGATCCTGGATGACTGGGGACTGGAAGCGGTGAATGCCGAGCAGCGCAACGCCCTGCTGGAGATCATGGATGATCGGTACGGGAAATACTCGACGGTCGTGGTCAGTCAGCTGCCAACGGAAGAGTGGTACGCGAGCTTGGGGGACAACACTCTGGCAGATGCGATCCTGGACCGGCTGATGCACAACGCTCACCGGCTGTCACTGAAGGGAGAATCGATGAGAAAGAGGAGAAGTGAGTTGACCCAATCTGAACACTCGAGTTAGAAACGGGGTGACGTGAGCGCGTTAAGGATCAGGGTGTTCACGTTGGCCGGAATGGCTGTTCAACTTCGCCGGAATACGCAGCAGACTCGTGCAGAACTCCAGCAGGCGCTTGGCGACATCAATGCCACGCCCGTTGGCTGTCACAAAACAGACCGCTATCTTGCTCAGAGCCATACACACATAGATCCGATCGATAAGGTTGTCATGAGCCAACACTTTGCCGTGGAGGAGGTGATGAGGGCGTACTCATCCAAAGACCAATAAGGTCGTCATTGGTTGTCCAATGGGGGAGGGGGGGATTTAATTGAGAGGTTATAGAAGTAAAAAAGCCAGCTAATGCTGGCTTTTTTACTTCTGAAAATGGCGTCCCGTGCAGGATTCGAACCTGCGACCATCCGCTTAGCTTACCACTACAGCTTTCACTGCCACCCGAGGGTGTTTGTGGTCTGGACTATATCTTCACCCACAGCATTATCTGTTTGGGTGGAGGGCGCTAATGATGTATTCCGCAATGAGATCGCATTGCACCATCTAGTCTCTGCACCTTCTCTACACGCTTGTAGAGCTTGGCTCAAGATTACCACCGCCATTACGCGCTGAGGCTTCCTTGAATTCACCCTCTCCACTGTATAGGTTTCCCTGTACAGGCTCCTAATAACTTAAAGGCGGATGCTCTATCCGACTGAGCTAACGGGACAAATTTTACAAATCAACAACATCTTAAGAGCTATGCAAAATGGTAACTCTTTTTTGTAAGGAGTAACAGCAAGGCTTTACTAGGTAACCTTACCATCTCTCCAGCCCTTGCCTACTCTAGTCACCTCAAAAAGTGGTAACACTTTGGGGGTTAGTTTTGCTCTATCCGACTGAGCTAAGGGCGCGTATCTCAACCCGCCATGCAGGCAAGTTGACAAACCTGGTCGGTGATAAAGGATTCGAACCTTTGACCCTCTGGTCCCAAACCAGATGCGCTACCGGGCTGCGCTAATCACCGAAATACCGCGTCCAGCATACTCGACAAGAGTCGTACTGGGCAACGGGCGGGCATCATACCCAAGCGTTGGAGCCAGCGTCAACGACTTTTTCCCCCAGTAAATTCAAGTGCCTACTTATTGCCCTCTGGTCATGCGACCTATCTGTGCCGCTAACATCCCGGCTAAAAAAATGCGACAATGCGCGGCAGTTGAACACATGGTGAGTGGAGTACGATGTCTGCCAAAATCATAGATGGAAAACAGGTTGCGCAAACGATTCGCAGCCAGGTCGCGGCGCAGGTCCAACAGCGGTTGGCGGCAGGGAAACGGGCACCGGGGCTGGCCGTCATTCTGGTGGGGGCGGATCCTGCCTCTCAGGTCTATGTCGGCAGCAAGCGCCGGGCATGTGAAGAAGTCGGGTTTCTCTCCCGCTCCTATGACTTGAGTGCGACGGCCACTCAGGAAGAGTTGCTGGCCTTGATCGATGAATTGAATGACGACAGCCATGTCGATGGCATTCTGGTTCAGTTGCCGCTGCCGGCTCACTTCGATACGACCCTGGTACTGGAGCGGATCCGCCCCGACAAGGATGTCGATGGTTTTCACCCTTATAATGTCGGGCGTCTGGCACAGCGTATTCCGGCACTGCGCCCCTGCACCCCGAAAGGGATCATGACGCTGATTGAAACCACAGGAGTCAAGACTCATGGTTTGCATGCGGTGGTGGTCGGAGCATCCAACATAGTGGGACGCCCCATGACTCTGGAGCTGCTGCTGGCGGGGTGCACGACCACCACTTGTCACCGTTTTACCCGCGATCTGGAAGAGCAGGTGCGCCGCGCTGATTTGCTGGTGGTAGCGGTCGGCAAGCCCAATTTCATTCCGGGGGAGTGGGTCAAGCCGGGAGCGCTGGTGATCGATGTGGGTATCAATCGTCTGGCGGATGGCTCTCTGGTAGGGGACGTTGAGTTTGAAACGGCGCGCAGTCATGCCTCTTTTATCACGCCTGTGCCAGGTGGTGTCGGACCGATGACAGTCGCCAGCCTGATGGAAAACACCCTGATCGCCTGTAACGACTATCACGACTGAAGACAGCCGATGAGGTGTCCGTGATTAGGGCACGAGACAGTCGTGGAGCACAGAAGTCACAGGTATAGATAATAAAAAACCGGTTTCTCTGGGAGAAACCGGTTTTTTATTTATCCAACGCATGGTTTTAAATATTTTGTGCTTCGTTTGGCACAATAACGGAGGCGTGATTTCCTTTCGGCCCCTGTTGTAGTTCAAAATTGACGGCCTGACCTGCTTTCAGGGTCTTGTAGCCCTCCATTTGAATCGTGGAGTAGTGCGCGAAGATATCTTCACCACCTCCTTCCGGACAGATAAACCCAAATCCTTTTGCGTTGTTGAACCACTTAACTGTGCCGGTTGCCATACTTCTACATCCTTTTATTGATTACCCAGAAGTCGTTGAGTAACCTGCGCCAGCCCATTATAACTAGGACATGAGCCCGTAGCAGACGGGCACAGATTAGCAAGTAACCAATCTAGTCCAACTTTTGAGCGAGTCAAGAAGTTGTTAACAGTTGATGTGATCTGGTTAACAAGTCTATTGACAAGCTTGTGTTAGGCGGTAGTAATCTAGAGGTACCAAAGCGCGATTATGAGCAAGCAGAAAGAACTCTTTGCTAATGAAGAGATTGCAGAAGCAGAGAAGACAAAGCTGCAGCCGCCCCCCATGTACAAGGTCGTGTTGAACAATGATGACTACACACCGATGGAGTTCGTGGTGGAGGTGCTGCAAAAGTTCTTTGGTATGGATTTGGACAAGGCAACTCAGGTCATGCTGAGCGTGCATTATAGTGGTAAGGGGATCTGTGGCACGTTTACCGCAGAGATCGCCGAAACCAAAGTAGTCCAGGTCAACACCTATTCACGTAACCACGAACATCCACTGCTATGTACTATGGAAAAGGCTTGAATCTGATGACTTGATGGCGAGTGTGACACCACATTGTAGCTGTACTAGGGGAGGTGCCTATGTTGAATAAAGATCTGGAAAAAACGCTGAACGAGGCGTTTAAACTGGCCCGTGACGAGCGCCACGAATTCATGACCGTCGAGCACCTGTTGTTAGCCCTGCTGGATAACAGCTCAGCCCATGAGGCGCTGAGTTCTTGTGGTGCCGATGTCGAGCAGATGCGCAAAGAGATCCGCGCATTCATCAATCAAACAACCCCTCTTATTCCCCGTGACGATGAAGATCGTGAAACCCAGCCGACGCTGGGATTCCAGCGAGTGCTTCAGCGTGCGGTGTTCCATGTGCAATCATCGGGCAACACCGAAGTCAGTGGTGCCAATGTCCTGGTCGCCATTTTCAGCGAGCAGGAGTCGCAAGCGGCTTACTTCCTGAAAAAAGCCGAGATCAGTCGCCTCGACGTGGTCAATTTCCTCTCCCATGGTGTTCGCAAGGAGAGCAAGCCGGACCTTGGCAGCAATAGCAATCCTGAGTCTGATGACGACGTCTCTGCCGCCCAGATCGAGAGTTTTGCGACCAATCTGAATCAGCTGGTGCTGGAGGGGCGCATTGACCCCCTGATCGGTCGTGATCAGGAGTTGAATCGCACCATCCAGGTGTTGTGTCGTCGTCGCAAAAACAATCCCCTGCTGGTCGGTGAGGCCGGTGTCGGCAAGACCGCCATCGCCGAGGGGCTGGCCTACCGGATCGTCAAGGGGGATGTGCCCGAGGTGATTGCAGGTAGCACTATTTACTCGCTTGATATGGGCTCTTTGCTGGCGGGAACCAAATACCGCGGCGATTTCGAGAAACGCCTCAAGGTGCTGCTCAAGCAGATTGAACGCCAGGAAGGGGCCATTCTGTTCATCGACGAGATCCACACCATCATAGGTGCCGGTGCTGCCTCCGGTGGCCAGCTGGATGCGGCCAACCTCATCAAGCCGCTGCTCTCCAACGGTTTGCTGCGCTGTGTTGGTTCAACCACCTATCAGGAATATGCCCAGATCTTCGAGAAAGACCGTGCTCTGGCACGTCGCTTCCAGAAGATCGATATCGTCGAGCCGAGCGTTGACGATACCACACGTATCCTGATGGGGCTCAAGAGTCGTTACGAGGCACACCACGGGGTGCGTTATACCGTCAAAGCGATCCGTGCTGCGGTGGAGCTGTCGGCCAAATACATCAACGATCGTCATTTGCCGGATAAAGCCATCGATGTGATCGACGAGGCGGGGGCTGGGCAGCGGTTGTTGTCGGCGAGCAAGCGCAAGAAAGTGATCAATGTGCAGGAAATAGAAGCCATCGTGGCCAAGATTGCCCGTATCCCGGAAAAATCAGTCTCCTCCTCCGACAAGGAAGTGCTGAAAAATCTGGAGCGTAATCTCAAGATGGTGGTCTTCGGCCAGGACAAAGCCATCGAAGTGCTGACGGATGCGATCCGTTTGTCCCGTTCGGGATTGGGTAACGAGCGTCGCCCTGTCGGTTGTTTCCTCTTTGCCGGTCCGACCGGGGTGGGCAAGACAGAGGTGACCCAGCAACTGGGCAAGGCCCTCGGGGTGGAGATGCTGCGCTTTGACATGTCCGAATACATGGAGCGCCACACAGTCTCCCGTCTGATCGGTGCCCCTCCTGGCTATGTCGGGTTTGAGCAAGGTGGCCTGTTGACCGATGCGGTGATCAAGCACCCTCACTCAGTGGTGTTGCTCGACGAGATTGAGAAGGCACACCCGGATGTCTTCAACCTGTTGCTGCAGGTGATGGACAACGGGACCCTGACCGATAACAACGGGCGCAAGGCTGATTTTCGCAATGTGATCCTGGTGATGACCACCAATGCCGGGGTGCAGGAAACCCAACGCAAGTCCATCGGTTTCCAGCAGCAGGATCTGAGCCACGATGCCATGGCGGTGATTAACAAGACATTCAGCCCGGAGTTTCGCAACCGTCTCGACCACATCATTTGGTTCAACCATCTGGATATGACGGTGATCCACCAGGTCGTCGACAAGTTTATTGTCGAGTTGCAGGTTCAGCTGGATGCGAAAGGAGTCTCTCTCGAGGTGTCAGAACGTGCTCGTCACTGGTTGGCCGAGAAGGGATATGACAGAGCCATGGGGGCCAGACCGATGGGGAGGGTGATCCAGGAACACCTCAAGAAACCCCTAGCCAACGAGATCCTGTTTGGCTCATTGGTCGATGGTGGGGTTGTGAAGGTTGAGCTGGTTGATGACAGCCTCAGCTTTGACTTTCAGGTCGATGTTGAAGCTGTTTCCCACTAAGCATCTGTGATTAGAAAACGACAAAAAACCCCAACCGAAAGGTTGGGGTTTTTTGCTGAATTCCTGGCTTAGCGAGAGCGGAAAACAATACGTCCCTTGGAGAGATCGTAGGGAGTCAGTGCTACCGTTACTTTGTCTCCAGTCAGGATACGAATGTAGTTTTTGCGCATCTTGCCGGAAATATGAGCGATAACCACGTGACCATTCTCCAGTTCCACACGGAACATGGTATTGGGCAGGGTTTCGAGAATAGTGCCCTGCATCTCAATACTGTCTTCTTTAGCCATTGAATCCTCTTGATAAGCCACAACAAAAAACCGCTGGATCATGCCGGATTTAAGGCTATGTGTAAAGTTTACTCGGGCTTGCTGTCGATATTTTTCCATTCTCCCTGGATTAGCACCTCATGGGGCAGATAATTGCGCTTGTAATTCATCTTGCGACACGCTTCTACCAGATAGCCAAGATAGAGCCAGTTACGCCCCGTGCGTCTGGCGAGATCGAGCTGGCTCAGGATGGCAAAGGTGCCCAGAGAGCGGTCGGCGTAATCGGGGTCGAAAAAGGTATACATGGCGCTCAGGGAGTGAGGCAGCAGATCCGTAGTGGCGACCCCGATGAGCCGCCCTTCCTTGCGCATTTCCAGAAAAAGAGGAGGCATCCAGTCGCAGTGGAGAAAGCCGCGATACTGGTTGCGATTGGGGGGATACATGCTGCCATCGCGGTGGCGCTCCCGGATGTAGCGTTCGTAGAGCAGGTAATATTCGGGTTTGTCATCGTAGCTCAGCACGATGTCGATATCCCTGTTGAGCTGGCGGATCCGCTTTTGCCCGCGGCTGGGGCGAAACAGTTCGCTGTGAATGCGAAGAGATTGGCAGGCATGGCAAGCGGGGCAGTGGGGGCGATAGATGTCGTTGCCACTGCGGCGAAATCCTGCGGTCAGCAGGCGCTCATAACCGCTGGCATTGAGCAGGGAGTGGTCCATCAGCACCAGCAACTGTTCCTGCTCCTTGTCAAGATAACTGCAAGGGTGTTTCGGGGTGAGCCCTACTTTGAGGATCACTTCTTCCGTCATAGGCTGATCTCCCCCTTGTGCCAGCATGTTGCCGCCAATGTTTGTTGCCCCAGTACTGCCAGTGCTTTCAGAAAGCGGGCTCTTGGCCACTCTTCAATACCCAGGGTGGCGAGAAACGGGTTCTGCATCTGGCAATCGACAAGTTCACCCCCATGACGAGCAAAGTGACGACAGAGGGCCACCATGGCCAGTTTGGCGCCATTGTCGATGTGGCTGAACATGGACTCGCCACAGAACAGTCGACCAATCGAGAGCCCGTACAATCCCGCCTGCAACCGTCCTTCTTGCCAGATCTCGATGGAGTGGGCATGACCCAGGCGATGAAGTTGCTGATAAGCCTCGATCATGGGCCTGCTGATCCAGGTTTCATCGGCAGTGCGTCGCGGAGCAGCGCAGGCGGTGATTACCTCATTAAAGGCGCGATTGAGGGAAATATCGAATGACGTGCGGCGCATCACTTTTTGCAGGGTGCGCCCTATGTGCAGTTGCTCTGGCCGGATCACCCCCCGGGGATCCGGTGACCACCAGAGCGTCGGCTGGTGGGGCTCATTCCAGGGGAAGATCCCCTTGTGGTAAGCTGCCAGCAAACGTGTCGGGGAGAGATCGCCCCCAATCGCCAGCAGGCCGTTGGGCTCTTCCAGGGCATGCTTTGGGTCGGGAAACCAGCAGAGCTCATCATCCAGTTGGGTAAGATAGCGAGACATTAGGCAACGAGGTTCACAGATGAAGGGCATTATCCTGATAGTATCCAGCTTGATCTGGTTTGTCACTGCGCCAGCCTGGGCTGCTGTGTATGAGCGCAATACCGCCAGGCCCGTGAATCAGGTGGTATTTGGCGAAGTGGATACGGTGCGCAACATTACCCAGCGCCAGATCCTGGAATCCGAGCACTCCGGCTGGAAAACCCTGGGGGGCGCCGTGCTGGGTGGGCTACTTGGCAACCAGTTTGGCGGCGGCCATGGCCGGGAAATTGCGACTGCAGTGGGGGCGCTGGCGGGGGCCGCCATGGCGCAGCAGTATCAGTCGTCCGGTGGCAGCGTGGTGGAAAACAAGCTGGTGGAACTGCTCATTCGCAATGAACAGAATGGGCTGGTCAACGTGATCCAGGATTATGATCCCGCCATGGTGTTCATGAAGGGGGACAAGGTCCGCATTCTCTATTTCGATGACGGTGTGCGGGTCGACAAGACGTTTTGAGAGAGGGGCTGAAAAACAACCGACAGATTTTCGGAGAGAAAATCTGTCGGGCGGTAACACACGGGACTCACTGCTTGCCGGTCAGGCAGCTGGGTCCTGAGACACGATTTTATCGCGACCGGTATTTTTCGCCTGATACAGCAGGCGATCCGCTTCGCTCAGTGCCTCGTCCATGGAACTTCGCCCGACATTGATCACGCCGTAACTGGCGCGCACGAACAGGGGATGCTCCTTGGAAAGAGGTTGCTGGCGCAACTGCTGACGCAGCCCTTCCAGCCGTTTGTTAAGGACACTCACGGTGCAGTGCGGGACCATGAGTGCAAACTCTTCCCCCCCAAAACGGGCAATCATGGCATCGGGGAAGAACTGGGTCATCAAGCGGGTGAGGTGGCAGAGCAGCTGATCGCCGATGGCATGGCCCCAGTGATCATTGACCTGTTTGAAGTGATCCACATCGAGTACACAGAGCGCGAGCTGGGTCTGTTGGCGCTGATGCTCTTCGAACCATTTCTGCCCTTCATTGAACCAGTAACGCCGGTTGTACAGGCCAGTCAGGTAGTCGCGATTGGCCGACTCCTGAATGCTGTTGAACTGCTCGAGCGCCTCCAGATTGTGGCTGACCCGGCACTGCAGCTCTTCCGGCTCGAACGGCTGGTTGAGGAAATCGTTGGCGCCTTGCTTGAGATAGCGGGCTGACAGCCCCCGCTTGTCGGAGACCGAGATCCCTATGATGGCCAGTTGCTGCTTGCTGTAGCGCTCGCGCAGCATACGTACCAGGCTGATCCCGTCGATATCCGGCATATAGTAGTCAACCAGCGCTAGGCGAATGCCCGGGTGTTGCTCCAGCATGGTCAGCGCTTCACGGGCGTGGCTCGCCTCATGAACCTGCAGCAACTGTTTGCGCAGCTGGGTCATGGTGCGGTGGCGGGAGGTGCGTGAATCATCGACGACCAGCACTTCAATGGCCTGGTTGAGATAGAGGCGATGCACCAGGCTGACCGCATATTGCAGCGAGTGGCGCGAATCCTTCATCACATAATCCAGCACCCCGGTTTCCAACCAGGCGCTGCGTTTATCCTCGCTGATGTCGGCGGTGAGGATCACCACCGGCAGGCCACGGGCCAGCAGTGCGCTGACGGCTTCTCCGCTTGGGGCATCCGGCAGCGTCAAGTCCACCAACGCCACCACATACTCTTCTCCCCGGCAATGACGGGCGCCTTCCAGGGTGTCGAAGGCATCAATCTCAAGACCGGTTTGCTGGGCAATGGCTTGAGTCAGCATGCGACGTATGGTCAGGCTGTCTTCGACTATCAATATCTTCTGCTTCATTAGACTCCTACATATGAAAAAGGCATACCCGAGGGTATGCCTTATATCACATCTGGAGCGCGTTTATTGTGCGTCGAGATAGCGTTCTGCATCGAGGGCCGCCATACAGCCGGTACCGGCGGAGGTGATGGCCTGACGGTAGGTGTGGTCGGCCACGTCACCGGCGGCAAAGACCCCTTCGATGCTGGTCTGGGTGGCAAAGCCGTCGAGGCCACCACGAACTTTCAGATAGCCGTTTTGCATCTCCAGCTGGCCGTCGAAGATCTGGGTGTTGGGCTGGTGACCGATGGCGATGAAGACGCCCATCAGTGCCAGTTCGGAGGTGGTGTCGTCCTGGGTGTTGCGCAGGCGCACGCCGGTGACTCCCATCTGATCGCCCAGCACTTCGTCTAGGGTCTGGTGGGTATGCAGTACGATATTGCCGCTGGCTACCTTGTCATGCAGGCGCTTGATCAGGATCTTCTCGGCACGGAACTCGTCGCGGCGGTGAATGAGATGCACCTTCTTGGCGATGTTGGCCAGATAGAGGGCCTCTTCCACGGCGGTGTTGCCACCCCCGATCACCGCCACTTCCTGATTGCGATAGAAGAAACCGTCACAGGTGGCGCAGGCAGAGACGCCGCGCCCCTTGAACGCCTCTTCGGAGGGCAGGCCCAGATACTTGGCGGAGGCACCGGTGGCGATGATCAGGGCATCGCAGGTGTACTCGCCGTTGTCACCCTTGAGACGGAACGGGCGCTGGGTCAGCTCCACCTCGTTGATGTGATCGAACAGGATGCGGGTATCAAACTTCTCCGCATGCTCTTTCATGCGCTCCATCAGGGCAGGGCCAGTGAGGCCTTCGGGATCGCCAGGCCAGTTTTCCACTTCTGTGGTGGTGGTCAGCTGACCGCCTTGCTGCATGCCGGTGATGAGCAGGGGATTGAGATTGGCGCGGGCGGCATAGACGGCAGCGGTGTAACCGGCCGGGCCGGAGCCCAGGATCAGCAGTTTGCTGTGAGTGACTTGGCTCATGATGTAGTTTCCGAGACGTAATGAGTTTGCGCGATTGTAGGTAATTCGTGATAAGGGGTCAAAGGCCAGTGAGTCGATTGTTTTAATCGTGTACGTATGAGCGGCGGGGTGGGTTTGGGAAATAAAAAAAACCGCCCATCGCGGGCGGATTCTCACTCATCGTCTCTTGGGAAAATCGAGCAGATCAGTTCAGCAGGGTCAGGGGATCCGTGTAGACAAGTCCATGGGCCACGGCGACCTCCTTGCAGGTCAGCTTGCCTTCCATCACGTTGAGACCATGCAGCAGATTGGAGTCTGCCAGCAGCGCCTGACGATACCCTTGTTGCGCCAGTTTGATGATGAAGGGCAGGGTGGCATTGTTGAGAGCCACGGTCGAAGTACGCGCCACGGCGCCCGGCATGTTGGCCACGCAGTAGTGCACCACGTCATCGACGATAAAGGTGGGATCTTCGTGAGTGGTGGGGTGGGAGGTCTCCACGCAGCCGCCCTGATCGATGGCCACGTCGACGATGGCTGAGCCAGGCTTCATGCGCGCAATGTGGTCACGGTTGACAAGTTTTGGCGCAGTGGCACCCGGCACCAGCACGCCGCCAATGACCAGATCGGCTGCCAGCAGGTGACGTTCCAGGGTTTCGCTGTTGGAGTAGACCACCTTGGCTGATCCCTGGAACTCGTTGTCGAGTCGGCGCAGGGCATCAATGTTGTTGTCAAGAATGGTGACATCCGCGCGCAGGCCGATGGCCATACGGGCCGCGTTGGAACCCACTACACCGCCCCCGATGATCACCACCTTGGCCGGTTCGACGCCGGGCACGCCACCGAGCAGCACGCCGCTACCACCGCGGGATTTCTCCAGTGCCTGGGCGCCCGCCTGAATGGACATGCGACCCGCGACTTCCGACATGGGGGCCAGCAGGGGCAAGCCACCACGACCATCGGTGACCGTCTCGTAAGCGATGCAGATGGCACCACTTTTCAGCAAGGCTTCGGTCTGTGGCAGATCCGGCGCCAGATGCAGGTAGGTAAAGAGGGTCTGACCCGGGCGCAACATGGCGCACTCGATTGGCTGGGGCTCCTTGACCTTGACGATCATCTCGGCCTTGGCGAAAACCTCGGCGGCGGTGGCCAAAATATCGGCGCCGGCAGCCATATAATCTGCATCGCTGAAGCCAATGCCGTTTCCGGCACCGCTTTGGACGAAAACAGTGTGGTTTCGTGCTGTCAGTTCACGTACACTGGCCGGAACCATGCCTACGCGATATTCATGGTTTTTTATCTCTTTCGGTACACCGATAATCATGCTATCCCTCGTCTATCGATTGGTGTTTTATGTTGCTTAAATGTTAATAACATTTGCGCCTAGTATATTCAGGTATTGACAGGATTTGTGACCATAATTATAAAATGACTGGTGATTCTTACCAAAAAATAGCCAAAGGATGGAATAAAATGATGGAAGCTAAGAGTCGGCTAAAGGATTTGGACAGGATTGACCGCAACATTCTGAATGAACTGCAAAAGGATGGCAGGATTTCGAACGTTGAGTTGTCCAAACGAGTTGGCCTGAGTCCCACACCGTGTCTGGAACGGGTTCGTCGCCTCGAGCGACAGGGTTATATCGAAGGATATGCCGCCATTCTGAACCCTCACTACCTGGATGCCTCTTTGCTGGTCTTCGTCGAGATCACCCTTAACCGTGGGGCGCCCGATGTGTTCGAACAGTTCAACAAGGCCGTTCAGGTGCTCGAAGAGATCCAGGAGTGTCACCTGGTATCCGGTGATTTCGATTATCTGCTCAAGACCCGGGTGAGCGACATGTCGGCTTACCGCCGGCTGCTGGGGGAGACCCTGCTGCGCTTGCCCGGTGTCAACGACACCCGCACCTACGTGGTGATGGAAGAGGTCAAACAGAGCAGTCGTCTGGTGATCAGCACCCGATAAAGCAGGTTATGCTATGGTGTCTTATCCATATGAGACACCATAACAGTCAGAAACGAGCGGCCGGTCCGCTCGTTTCTTCTTGTTGCACGGCGTGCAAAGATGGCATGCCCATAGCAGACACGGGCTGACAATCGGTGGGCTTTTCGGGGATACTAGCCCCCCTTATTTCCTGCATTACATGTTTTCAGAAAGGAGCCGGAGTTTGGCCGATAAAAAGCTGTTTACTCCTTTATCAGGTACACAACGGATCTTCGAAGCCGTCTTGATCGCCATCACCCTGATGGCTGCCTATCTTCTGCTTGCCCTGTTGTCCTACCACCCCGCCGATCCCGGCTGGTCCCAAACCTCCTGGCAAGGGGAGGTGAAAAACCTCGCCGGTAGCGCCGGGGCCTGGCTGGCCGATATCACCATGTTCACCTTCGGGGCCTTCTCCTACCTGGTTCCTCCTCTGGTTGTGCTGCTGGGCTGGAGCCTGTTGTGGCGCCCGAGTCGTCTGCTCGATGTGGATTACCTCACCCTGGGGGTGCGAGTCATAGGTTTCATCCTCACCGTGCTCGGCATGTCAGCCATTGCCAGCATGAATTTCAATGACATGCAGAATTTCTCCGCCGGTGGTCTGGTGGGGGATGTGATCGCCACCGCCGTGGTGCCGCTGTTTGGCGGCGTCGGGGCCAACCTGCTGTTGCTCTGTTTCGTGGCGACCGGCATCACCCTGTTTACCGGCTGGTCCTGGCTCACCATCGTGGAGCGGATCGGTGCCGCCTGCACCGGGTCAGTCGGCGCCATCTATCACTTCCCGACGACCCTGGGTCGCTGGTTGACCGGCGGCTGGCGCCAGCCTCGCAACGAGGGGCCGGATCCCTTGCTGGAAGGGAATGTCGGCAACATCGCCTTTGATGAAGAGGACGACGCCGAGCCGCACAGCAACTGGGGTCATCGTCCCAAGGGGAAACACCAGAAGGCGTCACAGGAAGAGTGGTTGCCGGAGCTCGATGACGACACCTTCGAGTTCGACCCCCGGTTTGATGATGAAGATGAACCGGCACCCAAGCCCAAGCGCAGCGTCGCCGCCAATGCCCGTCGTCAGCCCGCGCTGGCAATGGCCGATGGCGACGATGATCTCGACCTGCCCTGGGCGGAAGGGGATGACGAGGAGCCGGCCGCGCCGGTTGCCGCCACGCCCGGCAAGCCCAAGCGCCGCGTGCAGGCCAACCTGCCGCCGCTGCCGAGTCTCGAGCTGCTGGATCGTCCCCCGGCCAGAACCCAGATGATGAGCAAGGACGAGCTGGAGCGCATGGGTCGTCTGGTGGAGGCGAAACTCGCCGACTACAACGTGCAGGCCAAGGTGGTCGGCGTTTATCCGGGCCCCGTCATCACCCGTTTCGAACTGGATCTGGCCCCTGGCATGAAGGCGAGCAAGATCACCAACCTGTCCCGCGATCTGGCCCGCTCTCTGTCGGCCAGCAGCGTGCGGGTGGTGGAGGTGATCCCGGGCAAGACCTATGTGGGGATCGAGCTGCCCAACCGGGTACGCCAGACCGTCTACCTGCGCGAGACCCTCGACTGCGAAGCCTTCCGCGACAGCCACAATCCGTTGACCATGGGTCTGGGCCAGGACATTGCCGGCTCCCCCGTGGTGGTGAACCTCGCCAAGATGCCGCACCTGCTGGTGGCCGGTACCACCGGCTCGGGTAAATCGGTGGGGGTGAACACCATGATCATCTCCATGCTCTACAAGTCATCGCCTGAAGATCTGCGTTTCATCATGATCGACCCCAAGATGCTGGAGCTGTCGGTCTACGAAGGCATTCCCCATCTGTTGACCGAAGTGGTCACCGACATGAAGGACGCTGCCAATGCCCTGCGCTGGTGCGTGGGCGAGATGGAGCGTCGCTACAAGCTGATGTCGGCGGTCGGGGTGCGCAACCTCAAGGGTTACAATGACAAGGTACTGGCGGCCATCGAGGCGGGCGATCCCCTGCTGGATCCGCTGTGGCGCCCGGGTGACTCCATGGACGAAACCCCGCCCGAGCTTGAAAAACTGCCCCATATCGTGGTGGTGGTGGACGAGTTTGCCGACATGATGATGATCGTCGGCAAGAAGGTGGAAGAGCTCATTGCCCGTATTGCCCAGAAGGCGCGGGCGGCCGGTATTCACCTCATCCTCGCGACCCAGCGTCCGTCGGTGGATGTGATCACCGGTCTTATCAAGGCCAACATTCCGACCCGCATCTCGTTCCAGGTATCGAGCAAGATCGATTCGCGTACCATTTTGGATCAGGGGGGCGCCGAATCCCTGCTGGGCATGGGCGACATGCTCTACATGCCGGCCGGCACCTCCAACCCGACCCGTGTTCACGGTGCCTTCGTCGATGACCACGAGGTGCACAAGGTGGTGGCGGATTGGAAACTGCGCGGCGAGCCGGATTATATCGACGAGATCCTCTCCGGAGAGTCGGGCGGCGAAGGTGGCAGCGGCGAATATGGCGGTGGTGGCGACGAAGAGCTCGATCCCCTGTTCGACGAGGCGGTGGCCTTCGTGGTGGAGTCGCGTCGCGGTTCCACCTCCAGCGTGCAGCGCAAGTTCAAGATCGGTTACAACCGGGCGGCCCGTCTCATCGAGCAGATGGAGAACCAGGGCATCGTCAGCTCGCCGGGTGGCAATGGCCAGCGCGACGTGTTGGCGCCACCACCGGTGCGTGACTGAGTCTCATCCTACTATCCTGGCCATGCCCTCACCGGGCGTGGCCTTTTATCGAGAGCGTTTTATGAAAAGCCTGATGAAAAAACAACTGTTGATGGGAACCGTGCTGCTGGTGGCCAGCAGCCAGGCGTGGGCCGATGCGGCCAGCGATCTCAAGCAGAAACTGGCGGGGGTGAGCCTCTTCTCCGCCAAGTTTGCCCAGACCGTCTACGACAGCAAGGGCAAGGAGCTGCAAAAGGCCAGCGGTACCCTGCTGGTGCAGCGCCCCAATCGCTTCAACTGGCACACCACCTCACCGGACGAGAGCCTGATCGTGGCTGACGGCAAGGATGTGTGGGTCTATGACCCCTTCGTCGAGCAGGTCACCGCCCTTAAATTGCAAGATGCGGTGCTCAATACCCCCTTCATCCTGATCGCGGGCAATGACGACAAATTCTGGAAGAACTATGACGTGACCCGGCAGGGGGATGTCTATACCGTCACCAGCCGCAACCAGGATGAGCTGATCGCCTCCTTCCGCGTTACCTTCGATCGGCAGGACAACATCAGCCGCTTCGACGTGAAAGAGGCACAGGGGCAGTGGAGCGAGTTCACTTTGAGCCAGTTCAACCGCAAGCCGGTGCTCAAGGGCAACGAGTTCGTGTTCAAGATCCCGAAGGGGGTCGAGCTGGACGATCAACGCTGATGAGCAATCTGTCGCTGGATTTCTCGTCGGATTTTCGTCCGCTGGCGGCCCGGATGCGGCCACAAAACCTTGACCAGTATATTGGCCAGCAGCATATCCTCGGGCCCGACAAGCCCCTGCGCAAGGCGATCCTGGCGGGCCACTGCCACTCCATGATCCTGTGGGGGCCGCCCGGAACCGGCAAGACCACGCTGGCGGAGCTGGTGGCCCACTACTGCCAGGCCGAGGTGGAGCGGGTTTCGGCTGTCACCTCCGGCATCAAGGAGATCCGCGCCGCCATCGACAAGGCCAAAGAAAACAGCTGGCGTGGCGTGCGTACCATCCTGTTTGTGGACGAGGTGCACCGCTTCAACAAGAGCCAGCAGGATGTGTTCCTGCCTCATATTGAAGATGGCACCATCACCTTCATCGGTGCCACCACCGAAAACCCCTCGTTCGAACTCAACAACGCACTGCTCTCCCGGGCCCGGGTCTATCTGCTCAAAAGGCTGGAAGAGGATGACATCCTCGCCATGATCGATCAGGCGATGACGGATCCCCGTGGTCTCAATGATCCGGCGCTCACCTTCGCCCCCGGGGTGAAGGAGGCACTGGCCAAGGCTGTGGATGGGGACGGGCGCAAGTCCCTCAACTATCTGGAGCTGTTGGCCGACATGGCCGAACAGGACGCTGGCGGCCACAAGCAGATCGACAGCGCTCTGCTCGCCGCCGTGGTGGGGGAGCACGTAGCGCGCTTTGACAACAAGGGCGACCACTTCTATGACCTCATCTCGGCGGTGCACAAATCGATTCGCGGTTCGGCCCCCGATGCGGCGCTTTACTGGTATGCCCGCATGGTGAGCGCCGGTTGCGATCCCCTCTACATCGCCCGTCGCCTGCTGGCGATTGCCTCGGAAGACGTGGGCAATGCCGATCCGCGCGCCATGCAGGTGGCCCTGTCCGCCTGGGATTGTTTTCATCGCGTGGGACCGGCGGAAGGGGAGCGGGCCATCGCCCAGGCGATCGTCTACCTCGCCTGCGCGCCCAAGAGCAATGCGGTCTACACCGCCTGGAAGGCGGCGCTGGTGGATGCCAGGAATCTGCCCGATTTCGAGGTGCCGGTGCACCTTCGCAACGCCCCGACCAGGCTGATGAGCGAGCTCGGCTATGGCGCCGAGTACCGTTATGCCCACGACGAGCCCGGTGCCTATGCCGCCGGCGAGGAGTATTTCCCGCCCGAGCTTGCCGGCAAACGGTACTATCAGCCCACCGATCGCGGCCTTGAGAAGCAGATCGCCCAGAAGCTCGATTATCTCCATGATCTGGACCGACAGAGTCCCAATAAACGGCGCCCCTGACCCCTGCGGGAGCATATTGCCTGAAAATTGGCCAACCCCTTGAATAATCTGGGTCCCTTGGCGTGATCCGTCGCGAAAACGAGGCAAATAGTCCCTGTTCGGGCAGGGGGGCGGTCTGCTACACTGCCCCTCTGACCCCGTTTGTCTTGGCCTGGTGCCATCTTCCTGATTTCGACGGCCCGATCCTCCGGGTCCGATTCTGAAGACGATTGGGGTATGCCAACCGATGTTAACTTCCGGATCTGTTTCCAAGCCCGTCATGATGACCCAGGCCCAGATCCCATTTTAAAAAAGTAGGTAAACCATGCTGGATCCCAAATATCTGCGCAGCGACATTGAAGAAGCTGCCGCTCGTCTGGCGACACGTGGCTACGTTCTGGACGTAGCGGCTGTCAATGCTCTGGAAGAGAAACGCAAGGATCTGCAGTCCCGTACCCAGGAGCTGCAGGCCGAGCGCAATGCCCGCTCCAAATCCATCGGTGAAGCTGCCCGTCGTGGTGAAGATGTTGCCCCCCTCAAGGCCGAAGTGACCAAGATCAATGAGGAGCTGGAAACCAGCAAGGTCGAGCTGGAGGCCCTGCTGGCCGAGCTCAAGACCATCGCCGACATGATCCCCAACCTGCCGAGCGAGACCACCCCGGTCGGTCGCGACGAGAATGACAACGTGGAAGTGCGCCGTTGGGGCACCCCGCGCGAGTTTGATTTCCCGGTGCGCGATCACGTGGATCTGGGTGAAGCGGCCAAGGGCGTTGACTTCAAGAACGGCGTCAAGCTCTCCGGTGCCCGTTTCGTGGTGATGAAGGGCCAGATTGCCCGTCTGCACCGCGCCCTGGCCCAGTTCATGCTGGACTTGCACACCCAGCAGCACGGTTACACCGAGTGCTACGTGCCTTATCTGGTCAACCCGGACAGCCTGTACGGCACCGGTCAGCTGCCCAAGTTCTCCGAAGATCTGTTCAACACCGGCATCGGTGGGGAAGGGGAAGACGAGGGCAAGCTGCGCAAGTTCTCCCTGATCCCGACCTCCGAAGTACCGCTCACCAACATGGCCCGCGACGAGATCTTCGACGAGCAGGAACTGCCCATCAAGATGACCGCCCACAGCCCCTGCTTCCGCTCCGAAGCGGGCTCCTACGGCCGTGACACCCGCGGCCTCATCCGCATGCACCAGTTCGACAAGGTCGAGATGGTCCAGCTGGTTCACCCGGAAAAATCCTGGGACGCACTGGAAGAGATGGTCGGCCACGCCGAGAAGGTGTTGCAGCTGCTGGAGCTGCCGTATCGCGTGATGGCTCTTTCCACCGGAGACATGGGTTTCTGCGCCGCCAAGACTTACGATCTGGAAGTGTGGCTGCCGGCCCAGAATACCTACCGTGAGATCTCCTCCGTCTCCAACTGCACCGACTTCCAGGCGCGCCGCATGCAGGCTCGCGTGCGTGTCGATGGCAAGCCGCAGCTGATCCACACCCTGAACGGCTCCGGCCTCGCGGTGGGCCGTACCCTGGTGGCGGTGCTCGAGAACTACCAGCAGGAAGATGGTCGCATCGCCATCCCGGCTGCGCTGCAATCCTACATGGGCGGTCTGACCCACATAGGTTAAGTTCGCGCTGGTAACGACAACGCCATGGCCATGCCATGGCGTTGTGCATTTTGGCGCCGGTCAACCGTTTTTATCGTGAATAAATCTGCGCAACCGGCGCTTCTTTGAACATGTAACACAATTTTATCAAGCATTGCGCAATCGTTTTTGTTAGACTGCGCCGCAATTTCGCAGGACATCTTTTTCTATGGTCTGGATTGATTACGCCATCGTCGGTATCGTCGGTTTCTCTGCCCTCATCAGCCTGGTGCGCGGCTTCGTCAAGGAAGCCATGTCACTCGTCACCTGGTTTGTCGCCTTCTTCATTGCCAGCCATTTCTATCCTGATCTCGCCGTTTATTTCACCTCCTTTTCCGATGCCCTGGTGCGCAACGGCCTGGCCATCGCCGCCCTGTTCGTGGCGACCCTGATCCTCGGCAGCGTGGTGAACTATGTGGTGGGCCTGCTGGTGGACAAGACCGGCCTCTCGGGTACCGATCGGGTGCTGGGGGTCTGCTTCGGTGCAATTCGCGGGGTACTGATTGTCAGTGCCCTGCTTTTTTTCATGGATACCTTCACCAGCCTCTCCCAGAGCGACTGGTGGCAGGCCTCCAAACTGGTGCCCGAGTTCAAGCCGGTCATCCAGTGGTTTTTCGGGTTCATGCTGAACTCATCGAGTTTTCTTAAACAGGTATAGTGACTTCGAGGTAGCAAAGACATGTGTGGTATTGTCGGTATAGTAGGCACCACTCCGGTCAATCAGGCCCTCTACGACGCCTTGACGGTGTTGCAGCACAGGGGACAGGATGCCGCCGGGATCGTAACCATTGACAGTGGAAACTTCCGGCAACGCAAGGCCAATGGCCTGGTGAAGGACGTGTTTGAAGTGCGCCACATGCAGCGTCTGCAAGGGAACATCGGCATCGGTCATGTCAGATATCCCACCGCAGGCAGCTCCAGTGCGGCAGAAGCCCAACCTTTCTATGTGAACTCCCCCTACGGCATGGTGCTGGCCCACAACGGCAACCTCACCAATGCCAAGGTGCTCAAGGAGCAGCAGTTCAAGGTGGCCCGTCGCCACATCAACACCACCTCGGATTCCGAAGTGCTGCTGAACGTGCTGGCCCACGAGCTGGATCTGTGTGACAAGATGGCGCTGGCCCCGGCGGACATCTTCGCCGCAGTGCGCAAGACCCATCAGCAGATCCGTGGCGCCTATGCGGTGGTCTCCCTGGTGATCGGCCACGGTCTCATCGGTTTTCGTGACCCGAACGGTATCCGCCCGCTGATCCTCGGCCGTCGTCAGGACGAACAGGGTCAGGTGGAGTACATGCTCGCCTCCGAGAGTGTGGCGCTCGACGCCATCGGTTTTGAAACCGTGCGTGACGTCGCCCCGGGCGAAGCCATCTACATCACCGAACAGGGTCAGCTCTTCTCCGAGCAGTGCGCCGACAACCCGCAGATGAGCTCCTGCATCTTCGAATATGTCTACTTCGCCCGTCCCGACTCCTTCATCGACAAGGTCTCGGTCTACGCCGCCCGCCTCAACATGGGTCGCAAGCTGGGCCAGAAGATCGCCCGCGAGTGGGAAGATCTCGATATCGATGTGGTCATCCCCATCCCCGAGACCTCCTGCGACGTGGCGCTGGAGATCGCCCACACCCTGGATCTGCCGTACCGTCAGGGCTTCGTGAAGAACCGCTATATCGGCCGTACCTTCATCATGCCGGGCCAGACCCAGCGCAAGAAGTCGGTGCGTCGCAAGCTCAACGCCATCAGCTCCGAATTCAAGAGCAAGAAGGTGTTGCTGGTGGACGACAGCATAGTGCGCGGTACCACCTCCGAGCAGATCATCCAGATGGCGCGAGAAGCCGGTGCCGCCAAGGTCTACTTCGCCTCCGCCGCCCCCGAGATCCGCTTCCCCAACGTCTATGGCATCGACATGCCCACCGCCAACGAACTGATCGCCCACGGTCGGGAAGTGGAAGAGGTGTGTGCCCTGATCGGCGCTGACGGTCTGATTTTCCAGGATCTGGAAGATCTGGAAGCCGCGGTACGGGAGATCAACCCGGAGCTGCGCCACTTCGAGACCTCGGTGTTCAATGGCCACTATGTCACCGCCGACGTGGATCAATCCTATCTGGATCACCTGAACGCCCTGCGCAACGATGACAGCAAGGCGGTACGCGAGTGGCACGAAGGCACCAGCAACCTGGAAATTTTTAACGAAGGCAGTTAAACGTTTTCTCCGTTGCTAAAGATGATGATATGGGGGCCCTGGCCCCCATTGTTGTTTCTGCAACTTGGGAGGGCAGGGGATATCTGTTTGAAAAAGCGGCTCTTATGCGTGCAGGGGTGGGCTGTGACGGCGGGATCCGCTAGCATAGGCGCCTGCCATGTTTTCCGATCAGATGAGAGTTCAGATGGATGATCTGCTAGCCCCCGTGCGCCAGTTTTTGCACTGTGAGACCCCGGATGAGTGGGTGGAGATGGCGCGGGATCCCGCCCACCTGCCGACCCTGCTCATCGATCACGCCAACTGCGAGAACAAGGCTGCGCTCACCGCTCACAGCCTGGTGCGCCGCTACTGCCTGCCCAAGGGCAAGCGCCACCTGCTGCCCAAGCTGGAATTCTATCGCGAGCTGGACGCCATCCCCGAGAAGGCGGAGATCCTTGGCAAGCGGACCATGGGAGAGACCGATCGCACCGTGTTCGAGGAGCTCTCTCGCAATCCGCTGCTGTTTCCCATGGTGCGGCTCATTCAGGAGGAGCTGCACCACTTCGAGCAGGTGCTGGAGCTGATGGCCGCCCGCGACATCCCCTACGGCCCGGTGACCGCCTCCCGCTACGCGCGCAACCTGATGCAGCACGTGCGCACCCACGAGCCCGCCACCATAGTCGACAAGCTGATCATCGGCGCCTATATCGAGGCGCGCTCCTGCGAGCGTTTTGCCAAGCTGGCACCCCATCTGGACGAGGAGCTGGGTCGCTTCTACGTCTCCCTGCTGCGCTCAGAGGCGCGCCACTATCAGGATTATCTGGCGCTGGCCGAGCTCTATGCAGGGGAGGATATCAGCGAGCGGGTGGCCTTTTTCGGCAGGCTGGAGGCCGAGCTTATCTGCTCGCCGGATCCCCAGTTCCGGTTTCATAGCGGTCTTCCTGTCACTTCTGACAGTTGTTGACGCAACGGGGGCCAACTACTATTGCCTCGTTCCTACTACGAGCGACAAGTAGTATTCTTTGAGCGCAATTCCCGGCCCCCTAGCCGGGATTTTTTTATCTGTTTTTTTCCTCTCCATCCAGCACCCATGGTGAATGTTTAATCACTTACCTTTTGGCCTACGATTCAGCCTGGCGGCGTATGCCCTGCATTTTTAAGGCGATTAATTACTCATTCAGGCGGGGCACCCTTGTAGAAGCGGGCGAAACCGTGTACTTTTTTGCCTTCGCAAGATTTGAATAACCAATCAATAGGAGCGTGTATGCGCATTGTTCTGTTGGGGGCTCCGGGCGCCGGCAAAGGTACCCAGGCTCAATTCATCATGGAAAAACACGGTATTCCGCAGATCTCCACTGGCGACATGCTGCGTGCCGCAATCAAGGCGGGCACCGAGCTCGGCTTGAAAGCCAAGGCTGTGATGGATGCAGGTCAACTGGTCTCTGACGACATCATCATCGGTCTGGTCAAAGAGCGTATCGCCCAGGCCGATTGTGCCAAAGGCTTCCTGTTGGACGGTTTCCCGCGCACTATTCCCCAGGCGCAAGCCATGAAGGATGCCGGTGTGTCCGTTGATTTCGTGCTGGAGTTCGACGTACCGGACGAAGAGATCGTCAAGCGCATGAGCGGTCGTCGCGTTCACTCCGGCTCCGGCCGTACCTACCACGTGGTGTTCAACCCGCCGAAAGTGGAAGGCAAGGATGACGTGACCGGCGAAGATCTGGTGATCCGTGCCGACGATGAAGAGACCACAGTGCGCAAGCGTCTGGATGTATACCATCAGCAGACTGCACCGCTCATCGGTTTCTACGGCAAGGAAGCGGAAGCGGGCAACACCCGTTACGTCAAGATCGACGGCACTCAGCCGGTGGATCTGGTGAGCCAGCAGCTCGCCGCCATCCTGGGCTGAGCCCGGTCGATGACACCCTGTACCATCAGGTAATTTAAGAGAAGGGCCCTGATGGGCCCTTTTTGCATCACGACAGATAGACAGGAAGCCAATGTGACCACGAAAACAGGCATCTTGCTGGTCAATCTGGGCACCCCAGCCGCCCCCACTACCGCCGCCGTCAAAGCTTTTCTGAGCCAGTTTCTCCATGATCCCAGGGTTGTCGATCTGCCTCGCTACCTCTGGTGCCCGCTGCTTCACTGCATCATCTTGCCGACCCGTTCGCCCAAGGTGGCCAAGTTGTACCAGCAGGTGTGGACCGATCAGGGCTCACCCCTGATGGTCATCAGCCAGCAGCAGCGCACCGCGCTGGAACAGGAGCTCAAGCGGGAAGGGGTGGACGTGCCGGTGGAGCTGGCCATGACCTATGGCTCGCCCTCCATGACGGATGGCTGGCAGGCGCTCAAGGCCAAGGGGGTCAACCGGGTGATCCTGTTGCCGCTCTATCCGCAATATTCGGTGAGCACCACGGCTTCCGTGTTCGATGCCTGGGCCAAGGCGATGAAAAAAGAGCGCAACCTGCCGGTGGTGCGGCTCATTCGTGATTACCATGCTCACCCGGAATACATCCAGGCGCTGGCCATGAGCGTGCGCCGTCACTGGGAGCAGCACGGTCAGGGGGAGCATCTACTGATGTCCTTCCACGGTATCCCCGAGCGCTACGAGCAGGAAGGGGACCCTTACGGCCAGCAGTGCCGCACCACGGCCGCCCTGCTGGCGGAGGCGCTCGGGTTGGAGCAGGGGCAGTGGACGGCCAGCTTCCAGTCCCGTTTTGGCAAGGAGGAGTGGCTCAAGCCCTACACGGACGAAACCGTCGCCGGCCTGCCGGGTCGCGGCATCAAGCGGCTCGATGTGATCTGTCCGGCCTTTGCCGCCGACTGTCTCGAAACCCTGGAGGAGATCCAGGTACAAAACCATGAGGCCTTCATGGAAGCCGGTGGCGAACAGTTTGCCTATATTCCTGCCCTCAACAGCGATCAGGCTCATATCCGCATGATGGTCTCTCTCATCTGTCGCGAGCTGGCGTGAGGAGGGTAGGCAGTATGATGTATCAACGAGGAGCGATCGCATGATCCATATCACCCTGCTCTATGCAGGCTTGCTGGGGCTATTGTTTCTGCTGCTCTCCTTCTGGGTGGTCAAACGCCGGGCCCAGTTTAAGGTGATGATAGGGGAAGGGGAGGCGCCAGAGCTCCTGGCGGCGATCCGTACCCACGGCAATTTTGCCGAGTATGTTCCTTTGACCCTGCTGTTGATGGCCCTCTGCGAGCTGGCCGGGGCGGGGGCCTTGTGGCTTCATCTTGGCGGCGGCATGCTGCTGGCGGGTCGGGTGCTCCATGCCATCGGCATGCAGATCCCCAAGGCCCCCAATCTGCCGCGGTTGTTTGGCACCCTGCTGTTCTGGCTGTCCCTGGGACTCTTTTCGGTGCTGGCACTGCTGCTGTCGGCGAGTTGAAAATAGCTTCCTTGGGTACACAAAAACCACCTCCCGGCGAGGTGGTTTTTTGTTGGGCGAAGAATAAACGTTTTCCCCTGCAGCCCTTGTCTATACTGACCCCATAATTTAATCAGGGCGACTTTTCGGGACGGCTGATTGTGTTAAAATCCCGCCCCTCTTTTCCCCAGAGCACAGAACATTGCCATGAAATTTCCCGGTCAGCGCAAGTCCAAACACTACTTCCCTGTCGATCGCCGTGATCCCCTGATCTCGCAAAGCGCCCAACTCACCGAACTGGGCAAAGCCTATGTCGTGGGTATCGATCAGACCCTGGTTGACATCGAAGCCCATGTGGATGATGACTTTCTGGCTCGCTATGGTCTGAGCAAGGGCCACTCTGTGGTGATCACCGACGAGGTGGCCGAGCGCATCTACGACGAGCTCAAGGCCAACAACATGGTGGTGAGCGAATTTGCCGGCGGCACCATCGGCAACACGGTCCACAACTACTCAGTACTGGCCGACTCCCACTCCATCCTGCTGGGAGTAATGAGCCAGGATATCCGGATCGGTTGCTATGCCTACCGTTATCTGTGCAACACCTCTTCTCGCGTCAACCTCGACTATCTGCAGCCGGTGGATGGCCCCATCGGTCGCTGCTTCACCTTCATCACCGAGTGTGGCGAGCGCAGCTTCGGCATCAATGCCGGCAAGATGAATCAGCTGGACGTGCGCCACATCCCCGAAGAGGTGATCAAGGGAGCCTCCGCTCTGGTGATCACCGCCTATCTGGTACGCGGTGATGACGGTGACCCCATGAAGGAAGCGGCCATGACGGCGGTGCGTTATGCCCGTGAGGCCGACATCCCCGTGGTACTGACCCTGGGTACCCGCTTCGTCATCGACGAGAATCCCCAGTGGTGGCGCGAATTCATCGCCGAGAACGTGACCGTGCTGGCGATGAACGAGGACGAGGGCGAGGCCCTGACCGGCATCGCCGATCCCCTTGGTGCCGCCGACAAGGCCCTCGACTGGGCTGACATGGTGCTCTGCACCGCCGGCCCCATCGGCCTCTACATGGCGAGCTACACCGACGAGGATTACAAGCGCGAGACCACTCATACCCTGCTGCCGGGGGTGATCCCCGAGTTCAACATGTATGAGTTCAGCCGCCCGATGGCACGCAGCAAATGCCGCAAGCCGATGCGGATCTACTCCCACATCTCCCCCTACATGGGTGGCCCGGAGAAGATCAAGAACACCAACGGGGCGGGGGACGGTGCCCTTTCCGCCGTGCTGCACGACATGGTAGCCAACTCCTACCACCGGATGAACGTGCCCAACTCCGCCAAGCACATCTCCGAGTTCCTCACCTACTCCTCCCTGGCCCAGGTGTGCAAATACGCCAACCGGGTCAGCTACGAGGTGCTTGCCCAGAGCAGCCCCCGTCTCTCCCGCGGTCTGCCGGAGAAAGAGGACAGCCTGGAAGAGGTGTACTGGGAGCGTTGATTTTCCCACTGTATTGAATGCAAAGGCGCCATCAGGCGCCTTTTGTTTTTTCGAGATGGATCAAGTTTTTAGATGTCGTTTGCTGATGACCATGGACATGGATGAAGCCGTCAGCATACCTTGTTAACAAAATGTATTTTGTCAGGATGACGGTATGTTGAGGCAATGGAGTATTGGCCATCGCTTGATGCTGATGGTGTTGATGGTGGTCGCCGTGCTGGGCTTGTTGCTGTTCGCTTGCCTGCGCGTCTATTACCAGGGGCTGATGGCGGAGAAGAGCAACCAGGCGCGTTCACAGGTGGAGACGGCCTATAGCCTGGTCGCCAGCTATGAAGAGCAGGTACGCCAGGGCAGGCTGGACGAACAGAACGCCAAGGTACTGGCGCTGACCGCCGTGCAAAAACTGCGTTATGGCCAGAACGACTATTTCTGGATCAATGACAGCCATCCCACCATGGTGATGCACCCCATGAAGCCCGAGCTCGATGGTCAGGATCTCTCGGGGGTGGAGGACAAGCAGGGGCTCAAGCTGTTCGTCGCCTTCGTCGAGCGGGTCAAGCAGCAAAACGGGAGCGGCGAAGTGGCCTACTACTGGCCCAAACCCGGCGTCGATGAGCCGGTGCGCAAGATCTCCTACGTCAAGCAGTTTACCCCCTGGGACTGGATCATCGGCACCGGCATCTATGTGGATGATGTGGAGGCGCAATACCAGCAGGTACTGCGTACCCTGATGGGCATAGGCGCCCTGCTGGCTGTGCTGCTGCTCGCGGCTGCGACCCTGATCCGGCGCAGCATAGTGATGCCCCTGTCCCAGTCGGTGTCTGCCCTGGGTGACATGGCTAGGGGAGAGGGGGACCTGCGTTTTCGCCTGCCCGAGAGCGGCCGTGATGAACTCAGCCTGCTTTCGGCCAATTTCAATCAGTTTGCCAACCAGATGGCCCAGCTGATCGGTCGTGCCCAGCAGATCACCAGCCACAACAAGGATGCAGCCCGGCAGCTCGAGCAAGTAGTGGCACGCACCAGTGCCATCGTGACCGATCAGGAACAGGACACCCAGCGGGTGGCGGCGGCCATGGTGCAGATCACCGGAAGCAGCCGCGCCATCGGCCTCAATGCCGAGCAAGCAGCCCAGGCGGCAGAATCGGCACGCCTGCTGGCCCAGCATGGCCGCGAGATTGTGGCCCAGACCATCACCACCATAGGACAGCTGGCGGACGAGATGGAGGAGACGGTACAGGCCGTAGCCCGCCTTGAGCAGGACTCGCAGCAGATTGGCTCCGTGCTTGACGTGATCCGCGGGGTGGCCGAGCAGACCAATCTGCTGGCCCTCAACGCGGCCATCGAGGCGGCCCGCGCCGGTGAGCAGGGAAGGGGGTTTGCGGTGGTGGCCGATGAGGTGCGTACCCTGGCCACTCGCACCCACAGCTCTACCGACGAGATCCGGCAGATGATCCAGCGCTTGCAGGAGGGCGCCGGCAAGGTGGCGACCGGCATCGAACAGTTGCAGCGACTGTCGCGCTCGACGGCGCAGAAAGCCGGGGATGCGGAAGGAGCCATCGGCAATATTGACGAGGCAGTGAGCACCATATTGGCGATGAACAGCGAAATTGCCGGGGCGGCCGGTGAGCAGAGCAGTTCGACCGAGGAGATCACCCAGCGCCTGTCAGCCATTACCCAACTGGCCAGAGAGGCCCTGGTGGAGAACCGGCGTACCGGTCAGGCGGCCGGCTCCTTGTCGCAAACCAGCGATGAGTTGAGTACCCTGGTGGTGCGATATCGTACTTGATGGGGGTATCCCCCGTCTTTTTAGGGATTTGACTTGAGTCTGGGGGGCTTTTGCGACACCATCTGCCCCATTCTTGGTCCGTATTGGCCAGCCGCCTGTAAGAGAGAGCCCCATGAGCAAATTAACTGACAATCTTGACGCCAATTTCCAGCTGTTTGTTGAACAAGTCCGCGAGTCGGGTCAGGTCTGGGGTCTGCGCTACGGTGAAGACTGGGTGGTCTGCCGCTCTGCCGAATTTGAAGATGCCGATGTGATGCCGCTCTGGTCCGCCGAGGAAGATGCCCGTCTGCACTGTGTGGACGAGTGGGCCGACTATGAGCCGGAAGTGATCGACCTGGAAGAGTTTCTCGACATCTGGATCAACGATCTGGATGATGACGATGTGCTGGTTGGCCCGAACTGGAATGCCGATCTGGAAGGCCAGGAGCTGGAGCCCATCGAACTGGCCAAGGCGCTGGTTGAACTGGACGCCTGAAGGCGCCTCCATTGACGACGCCGACATCCGGTGTCGTAGCAAAGCAATGATGAGACCGGTATCCGCGAGGATGCCGGTCTTTTTTATGATCCTGTGGGCATAATGAGGGCCAAAGGGGGATTTGCCTTTGCACCCGCGCAGGCGATGGTCCATCATCAACCTTTTGCCAGGGGGGATAGCCATGTTTTTGTTCGACGTCACAGGCATAGAGGGTGGGCGGGCCAGCATCCGGATACAGGCGCTGGACTGGACACAGACCGGGCCGGTGACGTTCCAGTGCGATGACGATCAGCTGGCACTGGTGCTGCTGAGAGATTGCCGCTGCGATGCAGTGGGCTTCTTTACCCTGCTCTCCGGATGCAAGCCCCTTCATCTCGAACAATGGCTCAGCTATTTGCAGGAGAGCGGCCGCATCGGCAAGTGGAGTCATCAGATTGAGAGCCCGGCCGATGACGACTATCTTGCCCGGGCCGGGCTACCCAGCGAGGAGCTCAATGCCCTGCTGGGCCAGGTCTATCATGTGGCGGGTTTCAACCGGTTGCAGATCAACCGGTACCTCAAGCACCGCCATAACCCCTCCAGTCTGGCGACCCGTTATGATCAGAAGGAGCTGGAGCGCTACCGCCAGCTCAACGACATCATTCTGACCCTTCTGAAGCTGAAGCATCCTCACTGAACAGGCCCAACTGGCTGATATCCGGTCGTAAAGGCTGCGGCCGGGCGATCAGATAACCCTGCAGGCCATCCACATACATCCCTTGCAACAGCTGCTTCTGGCCCAGTTGTTCCACCCCTTCCGCGATCACCTGGCACCCCATCCGGTGTGACACGTCGACAATCATCCGCACAAACTGCTGGTTGGTCTGATCCTGCTCCAGCCCGGTGATGAGGGCGGGATCGAGCTTGATGTAATCGGGTTTGAGCTCGCGAAACAGGCTGAAGGAGCCGATGCCCTTGCCAAAGTTGGCGATGGCAGAGCGGCTGCCATTGCGGCGCAGCAGCTCGAACACCCGCTTGGCACCGGTCGGATTGCGCTCCAGATGCTCCTCGTCCAGCTCGAACACCAGGTTGGCGCTGGTGTTGGGATCCTTGAGCAGCTGCCTGTCCAGCCAGATCAGCAGGGCGCTGTTTTGCAGCAGATTGGGTGAGAGGTTGATCCCCCAGCGACTCTGGTTGGAGCCAAATGCCCGGTACTGGCGCATCACGTGGACGATCACCAGCTGCTCCAGCCGCATCACCATATCGAGCCGCTGGGCCATGGCAAACAGGGTGTCGGTCGGCAGGGCCGTACCATCGCTGCCGCAAAAGCGGGTGTAGATCTCGTTGTAGGCCATCATGCTGCGATGCAGAGGCTGGATGGGTTGATAGGTAAAGGTGAGACGCTCCTGGGCCAGCACTTCCCCCAGCACCTCGCGCCAGTGGTGTTGGCCCTGCAGATCGGTGATGTTGTCCTCATGCTGGATGGCCCAGCCATTGATGGTTTCGGTCTGGGCCCGCGCCAGCGCCAGATCGGCTCTGGCAAGCACGGTTTCGATCTTCTGGCCGCTGCTAAGCCGGGTAAGGCCCGAGTAGGCGGCACTCTCCAGCTCGTGCTGCTCCTGGTAATTGTCGAAGGCCACCTTCAAATCCTGCCCCAGCAGGTGAGGCGGAATATTGACCACGGGTTGCACCAGTACGGCAAAGTCGGCCCCCGAGATGCGATAGACCTGGTTCCCCGGAAAGCGGCTCACCACCTGCTTGATGAGGTTTGCCATGTCCTTGATGTAGGCATCACCGGACTGGAAGCCGCGCTGGGTATTGATCTTGCCTAGTTCGGTGGCACGGATCAGCACCAGGGTGGCGGTCTGGGTGTCCTGATCCCGCTGCAGCAGCTCCGTCACGTCACGGCGAAAGGCGTGGCGATTGAGCAACTGGGTCAGCTCATCCGTGGTGGCCAGATTGCTCAGCTCGGTCAGCTGGCGATGGGCATGCTGCGAATCACTCTCAAACTGGAGCAGTAACTGTTGCAGGGCTTCCCGGGAGGCGGGATCGTCCAGCTGTTCGGGGTCCCGCTCCGTGAGTGCCTTGACCCAGACCAGCTCCTGGTGTTGTTGCATGCCGGTCAGGGTGCGCAATGCCAGCAGCAACAGCAGCCCCATGCCAAGCAGGGTGGTCGACAAAATGATGACCAGAGTCACCGGTGTGCTTTGAAGTGCCAACCAAAACCCTTGCAGGAGCAGCAAGGGTATGCTCACTATGGTGGCAATGAGAAAGAGGGAGCGTCCAAGCTTTTGAACCATCTTGTCATCCTTGAGGTGGCTGCGGTCACTTGGGGATTCTAACCGACCCCGTTCGGCAAACCATGCTGTTCCTCGCAACTTGGTGCAAATGTGTCGTTCGGGATTGAATAAATTGTGAGTGAAACCACTTTCACGGGCTTGAAATCCGGCGAAGATGAATTCGAAATAGATCAAACGAGGCAGAGGTGAATCATGTTGTTAGAGCCAGGGAATAGTGCCAAAGCACGGCAGTTGTTGAATCAGAGTATGGCGCTGGTACTGGCGGGAGGACGTGGCAGCCGCCTGAAGCAGCTGACCGACAACCGGGCCAAGCCTGCGGTGCATTTCGGAGGAAAGTTCCGGATCATCGATTTTGTGCTTTCCAACTGCATCAATTCGGGGATCCGTCGGGTAGGGGTGGTGACGCAATACAAATCCCACAGCCTGCTGCGACATCTGCAATCGGGTTGGTCTTTTTTGCGCTACCAGATGAACGAGTTCATCGACTTGCTGCCAGCTCAGCAGCGGGTGGACGAGGTGCACTGGTATCGCGGTACTGCCGACGCCATCTATCAGAACGTCGACATCATTCGTGACTATGGTCCCAAGTACATAGTGGTGCTGGCGGGGGATCACATCTACAAGATGGACTATGCCGCCATGTTGCTCGATCACGTGCGCCTTGGCGCCAAGGTGACGGTAGCCTGTATCGAGGTGCCCCGCTCGGAGGCCTCGGCCTTCGGCGTCATGGACATCGACGAACAGCGCAAGATCCGCGCCTTCGTGGAGAAACCCGCCAATCCGCCGGCCATGCCGGGCTGCGAAGACAAGTCCCTTGCATCCATGGGCATCTATATCTTCGAGGCGGAGTATCTCTATCAGCTGCTGGAAGAGGACATCCTCAACCAGGAGTCCAAACATGACTTCGGCATGGACGTCATTCCCCGCATCGTGGGGGAGGGCAAGGCGTTTGCCCACCCCTTCAGCATGTCCTGCGTCGGGGCCAAGGAGGGGCAGAAACCTTACTGGCGTGATGTGGGGACCCTCGACTCCTTCTGGGAGGCCAACATGGATCTCGCCTCCGTGGTACCGGAGCTCGACATCTATGACGAAAACTGGCCCATCTGGACCAGCCAGACCCTGACACCGCCCGCCAAGTTCGTGCAGGACCGAAACGGCCAGCATGGCATGACCATCAACTCCATGTTTTCCGGCGGAACCATCGTCAGCGGGTCGTTTGTGCTCAACTCTGTGCTGTTTACCAATGTGCGGGTTCACTCCTTCTGCACCCTGGATCAGGCTGTGATCTTCCCCGGGGTGGAAGTGGGGGCGGGCTGCCGTTTGCGCCGGGTGGTGGTGGACAAGGGGTGTGTGCTGCCCGATGGGCTGGTGGTGGGAGAGAATGCCGACGAGGATAGCCGTCGCTTCTACCGCTCGGAACAGGGCATAGTGCTGGTCACCAAGGGAATGCTGGAGAAGCTGGCGTAAGCCCGTACCTTGCCTGACGTAATAATGAAAAGGGAGCCGTTGAGGCTCCCTTTTGCATGATGTGACCTGCGGCTTATTCGCTGATCGCGGCCTTGCTTGCCATCACCATGGCGGTACCGTGCTTGCCACCGGCGGCGGTGACCTGCGGGACGCCATCTTCATCGGTGTCACTGCCGGCGCCGGCGATGATGTTCTCACCGGAGTCACCGATCCACTCGGCCATCTGCATGCCGCCGTTGACGGTGCCACGGAACCAGCTGACGTACTGGGTGGTCAGCTTGGCCAGCTCCAGCTCGGGCGCCTTCTCGGCCCCTTCGTTGCGCAGGTTCAGCATGGCAGAGCGCAGGGCGCCGGAGATGGCGGCCTGGGTCCAGGGGGTGTATTCACCCTGCTTGCCGGCAAGCCAGGTACCTGCCTTCTGGTTGAAGTAGGCCTTGTCAGTGGCGATGAAGAGCTCACGCGCCGCGGTGCGGTACTTCACATCCTGAGTCGCCAGGAAGGCGGCGGTCAGGCCGCGAATGGCGGCAAACTGGGTCTCGACAGACTGGCCAGCGTCAACGGATCCACCCAGGGTCAGACCGTCGTGCACCAGACCATTGCTGCCTTTGAGTTTGGCGAGAATGAAGTCGGCCTGTTTGGTGATAAGCGTGAGCGCCTCCTGCCCTTGTTTGGTCTTGAGGTTCAGCTCGCCGTTGTCACCGGCGGCGTAGCCTACCGGCAGGGCATCCTGGGCGCGCTGGAAGATCTGCAGAGCAACCAGGGTGTAGGCGGCGTCGAAGGTGGTGACGTGCTTGGTCTGTTTGCCATCCTGCCAGCTGTCGACAAGGGTGCCGGCCTTGGGCTCGAAGTGCAGGGCGGCCAGGTTCTTGAAGGTCAGATTGGAGAGGTTCAGGGCCAGGGAGAAGGCGTCGTCGCCTGCCACTGCCTTGGCCAAATCATTGGTCTTGTTGGCAGCCGGCGCGGCGGCAAACGGCGCACCGTCAAACACGGCGTGGAAGGCCGGGTTCTGGTTGGTGTTGGCGCTACGCTGATCGCTGAAGGCGTAGAACTCGGAGAGCGGCCACAGCATCATCCAGGCATCGCGCAGCTGGGCGGAACCGTCGACCACTTCCAGCTTGCCGATGGCACCGACTTCGTTCTTGCTGGTCTCGGTCACCTTCACCTGATGGGGGAAGTAAATCACGCCCTTGGCCGGATCGTATTGCGGGGTGATCTTGGCGCCCAGGGCCTTGCCATCAAAGCCGAGCTGGCTTTGCAGGATGGCCAGCTTGTCGATGGACTGTTCGGTTAGCATCATGCCATTGAAGCCATCGGCGGCGGAGACCCCCAGCTTGTGCTTGCCGTCCTGATCCATGGTGGCGGAGGCGGCCTCCACCTCTTCATCGCTCTCGGCCACGTGCATGCCGCCGAGGAAGTCCTGGGACCACATCACCTCTTTGAGCAGGATGCCGCCCACGGCAGCCGGTACCAGCAGGTTGTCACTGCCGCTCCAGCGCAGGGTAGCGTAGTCGCGGAAGTAGGCCGGCACCTGGGTCTTGACGGTTTTCTCGTTGTCCTTGGCGGTCTTGATGGTGATCTGGTCACCGTTGACCGGGGTAGTGTTGACGGCCTGGGCAAACTCCGGATTGGCAGAGGCATAGGGGAAGGAGAGGGGATACATGCCCTGGGGCACTTCATCGGCCGGGAAGCCGACGGCGTCGGCCATGGCCAGCACTCGCTTGCCGAGATCTGCCAGGGTGCCGCCACGAGCCAGGTTTTGCGGCCCGTTCACCAGGTGCGGACCCATACCGGACTGGTAGTTGAGGGCGTACATCGCCTCTTCGGAGTACTCATAGGATTCGATGCCGGCGGCGAAGTCGAACGGAGTTGGCTCGTCGGCGCGGTTGGCGTCGAGCACGTCCAGATCCAGACCCAGGGCCTCGGCCAGCGGCTCGCCGGAGAGCTCGAATTCGGTGTAGGCCAGCATGTTGGCGGCGGTGTTGAATGTCTTGTCTTCCACCTTGACGGCAGCGTGCGCGGCGCTACCCAGCAGTGCGCAGGCGATCGCCTGTACCAGTACGGTTTTTCTCATGTCCCTTCTCACCATTGGTTTTATTATCAGGTTTATTGTGACGCTTCTCATGACGAATCTAAATGAGAATGGTGCGCATTATGTGTGATTTGGACGGCGTTGAGAAGTGAAAACCGCCCCGACCAGTGCAAACGACACAAGGCGGGGCGGTGATCGCGGCTATCGCGCAGAGGGCGATGGCAAGGAGCGGGCTTAGAACACCTTGAAGGGGATCACCAGGCGGCCAGGTTCTACCTTGAGGGCCTCGACCTTCTCCTTGATCCTCGCCTCATTCTGGCGGCTTGCATCGAGCCGGTAGACGGGGGTCTGGGACAGGAACAGGGAGAGCGACTGGTTGAAGGTGGGCAGCAGCGGCGTGAGCGCCGCGCCTATGTCGGCAGGTTCGGTCTTGACCGAGAGCAGCTCCAGATCGCGCAGATAGATGGCACCCTGATCCGCCAGGTATTCCGGACGGGCCCGCAGAGCAAAGCGAACCTTCATCTGCTGGTTGCCAAGGGGGCTCAGCACCTGCAGATCGCCGGCGGCATCCAGCTCGATGCGATCCGGCTGGCTGCGGCCGATGCGGCTTTGCATGTCATCGAGGCGGATCTTGCTCGACATGATGCCGGGGATCCCCAGCTGTTTTTCAAAGGAGACCTGATCCTTGAGGTATTGGTTGATTTCGGCCTCGCTGACGTTGTATTGGGTGAGCGAGCAGGCACCCAGCAGCAGGACGAGGGGGAGTAACAACAACTGTTTCAACATGAAGGGATCCGCTTGATAAAAAGATGTCGCTATCTTACGCGATAATCCGTGCTGGGCGGGAGCCCTGCTTACCCATGTATTCGGGTGGGGCGAGGGGCCATCATCAGCAAGGAGCAGGCTGCCATAGTGAAAGCGATAGATGCGGGAGCGAGGAGAGTGCGATGAACAAGATGGACAAAGGCGGTCGCTGGCTGGGGATGGTGCTCTGCGCTCTGGTCTGGCTCTGGAGTGGGTTGCTTCGCGCCGAGGTGAAGGTGATCCCGGTCTTTGATGCCGGCGCTGCGGTGCAGACTCTCAGGGAGATCTACCCGGATCTCGGGGTAAGCGCCATGGGCAACCAGCTGGTGCTGAGTGGTACCCCGGCCCAGTTGCAGGAGGCCGAGACGACCCTGGCCCAGCTCAACAAGCCGCCCCAGAGCCTGCTCATCGAATGGCGGGTCGATGGCGCGTCCAGCGGTCAGCAGCTGGGTGTCGGGGTTGGCCGCGATGAGGCCAAACGGCAATGGCTGCTGGATGGCAACGCCCAACAATACCAGCAGAGCCAAAACGACAGCTGGCAGGTGCGAGGCTTGTCGGGGCGACCCGTATTGCTGCAGATGGGATCCTATCAACCAGTGACTTTCTATCAGTGGCGCGGCGGCCAGGTGGTGGGGCTGATGCCGCTGGTCAACGGCCTCTATGCCACCGCTACCCTGATTGGCGACAGGGTACAGATAGCGCTCAGCAGCGAGCAGGCCAGGCTGGAGCAGGGCACCATCAACAGAGGGCAGAGCGCCACCGAGGTGAGCGGTGCCCCGGGCCAATGGCTGACGGTGGGAGAGCTTTCGACCAGCTCGGCCCGGCAAGGCAGTAGCCTGGGTACCCAACTGCAGGCCGGGGGTGGCAACCAGAGCGAGCGCCAGACCCTGCAGATCAGGGTCACCCGCCAATAGCCAGGAGCACTCCCTTAATGGGGCTGGTCGGCGGCGTATTCACGCAGCTGGCGACTGCGCAGCAGATACCAGAGGCTCCACAGGCTGGCGATCAGCACCAGGGCGGTGGGCCAGCTGAAGCTCCACTTCTGCAGATTGAGGCTGTGCAGCTGCATCATCAGGCCGCTTGCGGCAGAGCAGAGCAAGAGGCCCTGGCTGTGGCGCCTGAGCCATGCCCGTGCACTCTTGGTCTGTTGGTAGGTACCGCCACAGGCGAGCAGCGCCAGCATGGCGGGCACGTCGGTCAGCAGACTGAGATAGAGGCTGATCTTGTCCGGATAGAAGAGGGTGAGAATGTCGCTGCCGCTCTCCCGGCTGACCCCCGCCATCAGAAACAGCCAAACCGAGCGGGTCAGCAACAGGGCAACGGGCCAAAACCAGAGTGGGGGGCGCAGCTGGCCGTGATCGTCATATCTGTGTTCGGGGTAGAGGGTCATAAGGCCCGTGATCCGCTTGGATGAAGGATGTGGCAGATATGGGGCGGGACAGGGCCCTTTGCAAGGTGCGGGGGAGAGAGGAATTAATCGGGGGGCCATGCCCCCCAATCCGCGTTTGTCATTCAAGGTGGCGTTACAGCCAGCCCTTGCGCTTGAAGAAGAGGCCGGTGCCGAGCGATGACATCACCATCAGCACCAGGGAGAGGGGATAGCCGTACTCCCAGGCGAGCTCCGGCATGCGGCCGAAGTTCATGCCGTAGATGCTGGCGATAAGCGTCGGCGGCAGGAAGATGACCGCGGCGACCGAGAAGATTTTGATCACCTTGTTCTGCTCCAGATTGGTCACCCCCATGGAGGCCTCCAGCTGGAAGTTGATCTTGTCGAACAGGAACTGGGTGTGGGGCAGCAGGGATTCCACGTCGTGCAGCATCTCGTCGATCCACTTGTTCTGCTCCAGGCTCATGCGCTGGCGCAGGCTGCGCTTCAAAAAACGCAAGGCGCGCCGGGTATCGTGCAGGGAGAGACGGATCTGGCCGTTGGCCTCTTCCTGGGCCATCAACTCTTTAAGCATGGGGTTGATCTGATCCGGCTCGAAGATCTGGTCGGCGGTGTTTTCCAAGGTTTTGTAACCATCCTCGATAAGGTCGGAGAGGTATTCAACTTTCAGGTTCTGCACCTCCAGCAGGATGTCGAGGGCATCCTCCACCTCCAGCCTGTCCTGGCGCATATAGTGGCGCAGCAGGCGCACCAGACCGATATCATCCTCGCGGATGCTGATCAGCAGGTTGTTGCGCAGGGTAAAGGAGACGTGGACACCCTTGGTGTCACGACCGATCCGCTGGGGAAACAGGGAGTGAATGTGCAGACCGTCGGTGTCCCAGTAGAAACGGGCCGACGCCTCGATGTCGTCCAGCTCCTCCTTGTCGGGCACCTCTTCCAAGAACAGGCCCGTCAACCATTCTCGCTCCGCCGTGTCCGGTTTGTAGGCATCCAGCCAGACCGTGTTGTCAGGCACTATGTCGTCAGGCCCGAGCGTGACTATGTCCAGTACCTTGTTATTGAGAATGTAGGCGGTGATCATCTGTCCCCCCTTAAAAAGTCATGGGTAATCAGGGATGGTTGCACAGGTCATGCGGCCTTAGAGCGCGTAGAAAGCGATCCCGTGGACAAGCTGAACGGGCCGATGGAAAACCTGAATGCGGCGAACTATACAGGGGCGGGCCGCGCTTGTCAGGGCTTATTCATGCTGGGTTCAGCCTGTTCGCTCAAAAAAACAGCGAGGTCGGATCATCGGATCTGGCTGGAAAGTGGTCAGCCCGGAGGCATCTGCTTTGCCGCTTTCCGGGATGAGGGATAAGCCTCTTTCACCTTATGGGCAGTTGGGGCCATCTCCCCCTTGGGCAACAGCCGGGGGAGATGTTGAGGGGCTGGTTAGCCATGCCATCTCGGATCTGCATGCAAATGCTCCTCAACACAATATTCCACAACATTAGGCCCTGTCGTATAAGACCCTGTCACATATTGGGGTAGTTGGGCCCACTGCCCCCCTGCGGCGGTGTCCAGGTGATGTTCTGGCTGGGATCCTTGATGTCGCAGGTCTTGCAGTGAATGCAGTTGGCGGCGTTGATCTGCAGCCGTGGCTCGCGTTCAGCCTCAATGATCTCAAAGACGCCGGCCGGACAGTAACGCTGGGCGGGTTCGGCCCAGGTGGCCAAGTTGACCTCGACCGGGATCTGTTCATCCTGCAATTTGAGGTGACAGGGCTGATCCTCGTCGTGGCTGGTGTTGGCCAGATAGACGGAAGAGAGCTTGTCGAAACTGAGCTTGCCATCCGGCTTGGGATAGTCGATAGGCTCACAACGACTGGCCATGCGCAGCTGACGGTAGTCGGGCTCCCTGTCCAGCAGGGTAAAGGGCGAACCTTCCCTGAAGAGGCGGGAGTGAAAGAGTCGCTGTTCCAGCCAGTTGAAGGCGCCACCGAGCCAGGGGCCATAGCGATGCAGGGCTGCGCCGAAATTGCGCGCCGTTTTCAGCTCATGGGCCAGCCAGCTTTGCTGCAACGCATCGCCAAACTCGGCCAGATCCCGTCCCCCTTCATCCCCGCCCTTGAGACTCATGGCGACGGTCTTGGCCGCCAGCATGCCCGACTTCATGGCGGTGTGGATGCCCTTGATGCGGGAGAAATCCAGGGTGCCGGCATCGCAGCCAATCAGCAGACCGCCGGGGAAATGCATGTGGGGCAGGGAGTGCCAGCCCCCCTTGGTGATGGCACGGGCGCCATAACTGATGCGCTCGCCTCCCTTGAGTACTTCAGCGATCAGCGGGTGGTGCTTGAGACGTTGGAACTCGTCAAACGGGCTGAGCCAGGGGTTCTGGTAGTTGAGATCGACGATAAGGCCGACTGCCACCTGATCCCCTTCCATGTGGTAGAGGTAGAAGCCACCATGGCTGTGATTGCTCCCTTCCTTGCCAAGGGGCCAGCCGCTGCCATGCAACACCCGGCCTGCACGGCTCTGGCCTGACGGCAGTTGCCACAGCTCCTTGAAGCCGATGGCGTAGTGTTGCGGCTGGGCGCTGTTTTCCAGCCCGAACTGGGTGATGAGCTGCTTGCCAAGATGGCCGCGAGCCCCTTCGGCAAACAGGGTGTAGCGGCCGAGCAGAGCCATGCCGGGCACGTGATCCGCCTTGGGGTTACCGGCCCGATCCAGCCCGAGATCGCCGGTGAGCACGCCCTTGACCCGGCCATTTTCCATGATAAGTTCACTGGCGGTGAAGCCCGGGTATATTTCGACTCCCAGTGCTTCCGCCTGCCGGGCGAGCCAGCGGCAGAGGTTGCCAAGACTCAGGATATGGCAACCCGCGTTGTGCATCCGTGGCGGCACCGCCCAGTGGGGCAGTTGCAGTGCCCGGCTGTCATTTTGCAGCAGGTGCACCTGATCGTCGCTGACCGGTATGCCGAGGGGAGCCTCCTGCCAGCTATCCGGCAGCAACTCCTTGAGGGCAACGGGATCGAACAGGGCGCCGGAGAGCAGGTGGGCGCCAATTTCGGCTCCCTTCTCCAACAAACAGACCGACAGGTCGGCGTTGTGCTGCTTCAGGGCGATGGCTGCGCTGAGCCCCGCCGGGCCGCCACCCACGATGACGACATCAAATTCCATTGCTTCCCGTTCCATCTTGCCTCTGCGCTCTAGTTGGCCTAGGGTAGTGCTGGTAGTTTACGTAAACGTAAAGCTCTTGTAAGTAAAAAATCAAACAAAAAAGTGCAAGGACTGGTCAATGAATTCAACCCAAACAGATGAGGCATGACCCCATGAAGCTGCTGGTCGCGATCAAACGGGTAGTAGATTACAACGTCAAGATCCGGGTCAAGGGAGACGGCTCGGATGTTGAGCTCGCCAACGTGAAGATGGGTATCAACCCGTTTTGTGAAATTGCGGTGGAGGAGGGCGTCAGGCTGCGGGAAGCCGGGGTGGCAAGCGAACTGGTGGTAGTGACCTTCGGGCCAGAGGCAGCTGCCGAACAGCTGCGCCATACCCTGGCGCTGGGGGCGGATCGGGCCCGCCACTACGTGACGGACGAGACGCTCACGCCGCTCACCGTGGCCCGCGCCCTGCAACAGGTGTGCGAGCTGGAGCAACCGGATCTGGTACTCCTTGGCAAGCAGTCCATCGATTCGGACAACAACCAGGTAGCCCAGATGCTGGCGGCCCTCAATGACTGGCCGCTGGCCACCTGTGCCAGCGCGATCAAGCTTGAGGGGGGGGAGCTGCTGGTGACCCGCGAGATAGACAGCGGTCTTGAGACCCTCGGCATGCCGTTGCCCGCTGTCGTCAGTGTCGATCTGCGGCTCAACGAACCGCGCTTTGCTTCGCTGCCCAACATTATGAAGGCCAAGCGCAAACCGCTCGATAGCGCACCGTTTGCCGCCCTTGTCGTCGAGCCTGCCGGTCAGACCCGGCTGCTCGGGGTGATGGCGCCCCCTGCGCGCGCCGTCGGGATCCGGGTCGGCTCGGTGGACGAGCTGGTAGACAAACTCAAGAACGAAGCGAAGGTGCTGCCATGAGCGTGCTGATCATTGCCGAACATCATCAGGGCCACTTGGCCGACAACGCCGCGCAGCTGGTCACGGCCGCAGGGCAACTGGGGGGCGACATCCATCTGCTGCTCTTCGGGCAGGGGCTGAGCGAGGCGGCGGCGCAGGCCGCGCAACTGGAAGGGGTCGACAAGGTATTGCTGGCCGAGCATCCCATGCTGGCAGACGGCTTGCTGGATGGGGTCGACAAGCTGCTGGCCACTCATGCCCGAGGGTATGAACACTGCCTGATGGCGGCCAGCAGCACGGGCAAGGCGCTGCTGCCCCAGGTGGCGGCCCGGCTCGGGGTGGAGATGATTGCCGAGGTGATCGGCATCGAGAGCCGCGATACCTTCCTGCGTCCCATCTATGCCGGCAATGCCATCGCCAGGGTGGCAAGCTCGGCCCCCGTCAAGGTGATGACGGTCCGTCCGACCGCCTTTGCCAAGGCGGGGCAGCAGGGGGCGTCCGCGCCCGTCGAAGCCTTGTCGGTGCCCGAGTTCAAGTGCCGTACCCGTCTGGTCGAGCGCCAGGCCATTCGTTCGGCCAGGCCCGATCTCGCGGCGGCGCGAGTGGTGGTCTCCGGCGGGCGGGCGCTCGGCTCCAAGGCGCAGTTTGCCCTCATCGAGGCGCTGGCGGACAAGCTGGGTGGCGCTGTCGGAGCATCGCGCGCCGCGGTGGATGCGGGGTTTGTGGCCAACGATCTGCAAGTGGGGCAGACCGGCAAGGTGGTCGCCCCCGAGCTTTACATCGCGGTCGGCATTTCGGGGGCCATCCAGCATCTGGCCGGCATGAAGGAGTCGAAGGTGATCGTCGCCATCAACAAGGATAGCGAGGCCCCCATCTTCCAGGTGGCGGACTATGGTCTGGTGGGGGATCTCTTCACCCTGCTGCCGGAGCTCACCGCCAAGGTGTAAATTTGTCAGAAAAGGCAGTGACTCGCGTTTTATGCGGACTCGCGACCATTTCTGCGCATGTTCTCAGCAAGCCCTGACCCGTTCAGGGCTTTTTCTCTTCTGCCCGACGCTGCATCATGACTGAAAAGAGTGCGCCAGATCCCAAAAAGCCTTTGATCAGCAAGCCTCTCTTGTGTAAAACCTGACAAGTCATCGATCACTCTCATCCATTCACGGAAAGCGTCATGAGCAAACAGATTTACAACTTCTGCGCCGGCCCCGCCATGTTGCCGGTCGAAGTCATGGAGCGCGCCCAGCGCGAATTTTGTAATTTTCAGGGGCTGGGAGCCTCGGTCATGGAGCTGTCCCACCGCGGCAAGCCCTACATGGCAGTCGCCGAGAAAGCCGAAGCAGACTTGCGCGAGCTGCTGGCGGTACCGGACAACTACAAGGTGCTGTTCATGCACGGCGGCGGTCGCGGCCAGTTCTCCGCGGTGCCCATGAACCTCTTGGGGGGTGCCAACAAGAAGGCTGACTTTCTGCTGACCGGCGTCTGGTCCCAGAGCGCCGTGGATGAGGCCAAAAAGTATGGCGACATCCAGACCTATCAAGGGGTTGCCAAGAATGGGCAGGGCATCTCCCACCTGCTGCCAACCCCGGCGTTTCGCGCCGATGCGGCCTATGTGCACTACTGCCCGAACGAAACCATCGACGGCATCGAGATGTTCGACATCCCGGCCACCGGCGACGTGCCCCTGGTGGCGGATCTCTCCTCCACCATCCTCTCTCGTCCTCTCGATGTGAGCCGTTTTGGCATCATCTATGCCGGCGCCCAGAAAAATATTGGCCCCTCGGGCCTGGCGATTGCCATCGTGCGCGACGATCTGCTGAGCCAGGCCCGCGCCGATGTGCCTTCGATTTTCGATTACCAGCTCACCGCCAAGAACGACTCCATGTTCAACACCCCGCCCACCTATGCCTGGTATCTGGCTGGTCTGGTGTTCGAGTGGCTGAAAGAGCAGGGCGGCCTGGCAGCCATGGAAGCACGCAACAAGGAGAAGGCCGATTTCCTCTACGACTATCTCGATCAGTCGAGCTTCTATGGCAACCAGGTGGATGCCAGCTGCCGCTCCCGTATGAACATCCCGTTCCAGCTGAAAAATGCCGAGTTGGACAAGCTGTTCCTGGCCGAATCGGAAGCGGCTGGCCTGCTGGCGCTCAAGGGCCATCGCATTGTCGGTGGCATGCGTGCCAGCCTCTACAACGCCATGCCGCTGGAAGGGGTCAAGGCGCTGGTCAGCTTCATGGACGGCTTTGCCAAGCGCCACGTCTGAGTTTTTCCCTGCTGATGTCAGACGCCGGGCTGAGCCCGGCGTCTTTTTCTGCTTGTCCTGAATGCGGCGCCCGCCGCCATATTTACCCCGAAAGTACCCTTGCCGAGCTGGGCGCGGGCTGTTAACGTCCGGACAGGTGTTTTTTTGAGATAGTACAGGAAGTCTATGAATTCGTTGCGTCTGGAACCCATTTCCCGTGTGGCTGGCGAGGTTAATCTGCCCGGCTCCAAGAGTGTCTCCAACCGGGCCCTGCTGCTGGCGGCGCTGGCTCGCGGCACCACCCGTCTGACCAATCTGCTCGACAGCGATGATATCCGCCACATGCTGGCGGCGCTGACCCAGCTCGGCGTCAAATACAAGCTCTCTGCCGACAAGACCGAGTGCACCGTACATGGTTTGGGTCGCAGCTTTGCGGTGAAGGAGCCGGTCAATCTGTTCCTCGGCAATGCAGGCACCGCCATGCGTCCCTTGTGTGCGGCCTTGTGCCTCGGTTCCGGGGAGTACACCCTGGGGGGCGAGCCGCGCATGGAAGAGCGTCCCATCGGCCATCTGGTGGATGCCCTGCGCGAGGCGGGCGCCCATATCCAGTACCTGAAAAAAGATGGCTATCCGCCCCTGGTGGTGGATGCCAAGGGACTCTGGGGTGGTGACGTGCACGTGGATGGCTCCGTCTCCAGCCAGTTTCTGACCGCCTTTTTGATGGCGGCGCCCATGGCGGCCGGCGACACCCGCATCCACATCAAGGGGGAGCTGGTCTCCAAACCCTACATCGACATCACCCTGCACATCATGAAGCAGTTTGGGGTGGTCATCGAACACGACAATTACAAGGTGTTCTACATCAAGGGCAACCAGACCTATGTCAGCCCGGGCGATTTCCTGGTGGAAGGGGATGCCTCCAGCGCCTCCTACTTCCTCGCGGCGGGGGCCATCAAGGGCAAGGTGCGGGTCACAGGCATCGGCAAGCACAGCATCCAGGGGGACATCCACTTCGCAGACGTGCTGGAGAAGATGGGCGCCCGTATCACCTGGGGTGACGACTTCATCGAGGCCGAGCAGGGCGAGCTGCAGGGCATCGACATGGACATGAACCACATCCCGGATGCGGCCATGACCATCGCCGTGGCGGCGCTGTTTGCCGAGGGGCCCACCTCCATTCGCAACATCTACAACTGGCGGGTGAAGGAGACCGACCGTCTGCACGCCATGGCGACCGAGCTGCGCAAGCTGGGAGTCCTGGTGGAGGAGGGGCACGACTTTATCACGGTGACCCCGGCGGCCCAACTCAGCCATGCGGCGATCGATACCTACAACGATCACCGCATCGCCATGTGCTTCTCCTTGGTGGCGCTGTCGGATACGCCGGTGACCATCAATGATCCCAAGTGCACCTCAAAGACCTTCCCGGATTACTTCGACAAGCTGGCCAGCATCAGTCAGCGTGACTGATTGATTTGTACCCGTGAGGCCCGCCATTGTGCGGGCCTTGTTGTCTTTGGTATTCTCGATAGCATCATTTCACTAACTTGCAAGATTGCTTGGTGAAATAGTTTTGCTGTCTATGTAATTTTCTATTTACACCGCCTCTGCCGAGGGCTAGATTGAAGTTTCATTATCGCAGTCATCTAGCAGGAAGCCTTGTCATGCAGCATCAAACCGACGACGTTCGTATCAGTGAAATCAAAGAGTTATTGCCCCCGGTTGCGGTGCTTGAGAAGTTTCCGGCCACCGAGACCGCATCAAATACGGTGTTTGAATCCCGCCAGGCCATTCACCGCATTCTGACCGGTGACGATGATCGCCTGCTGGTGGTGATTGGCCCATGCTCCATCCACGATCCGGCCGCGGCGCTGGAATACGGCAAGCGCCTCAAGGCGCTGCGCGACGAGCTCAAAGATCAGCTTGAGATCGTGATGCGGGTCTATTTCGAGAAGCCGCGCACCACTGTGGGCTGGAAGGGGCTGATCAACGACCCCTACCTAGACAACAGCTGCCAGATCAACGACGGCCTGCGCTTGGGGCGCAAGCTGCTGCTGGATCTCAACGACATGGGGCTGCCGACCGCCTCCGAGTTCCTCGACATGATCACTCCGCAATACGTGGCGGATCTGATGAGCTGGGGCGCCATCGGGGCGCGCACCACCGAATCCCAGGTGCACCGCGAGCTGGCCTCCGGGCTCTCCTGCCCGGTGGGCTTCAAGAACGGCACCGACGGCACCATCAAGGTGGCTATCGACGCCATCGGCGCCGCCAGCGCGCCGCACCACTTCCTGTCGGTGACCAAGTACGGCCACTCCGCCATCGTGGCGACTGCCGGGAACCCCGATTGCCACATCATCTTGCGCGGTGGCCGCGAACCGAACTACAGCGCCGCTCACGTCAGCGAGGTGGTGAAGGGGCTGGAAAAGGCCGGTCTGCCGCAGAAGGTGATGATCGATTTCAGCCACGCCAACAGCAGCAAGCAGTTCAAGAACCAGATGCTGGTAGCCGAGGACGTGGCCGGTCAGCTGCGTGCCGGTAGCAAGGCGGTGTTCGGCGTCATGGTGGAGAGCCATCTGGTGGAAGGGCGCCAGGATCTGGTGGACGGGTGCGAGCTCACCTTCGGCCAGAGCATCACGGACGCCTGTATCGGCTGGGCCGACACCGAGAGCCTGCTGCGCAACCTGGCCGATGCGGTAGCCACCCGCAATGCAGGCTGATCTGTACCTCTGGCGCTTGCCGGCTCTATCCTGGCAAGCACCAAGGCAATAAAAAAGCGCGACCCGGGTCGCGCTTTTTGCTGCCTTCCATCGGGCTACCAGCGGTAGGTCTTGAGCAACTGCTCCAGCATCTTGCACTGCTCGACCAGCTGGCGGCTGGCCAGGTTGGCGGCATGGGCCTGGCCCAGGGTGTCGTTGGCGCTGTTGCGAATGTCGCTCACCGAGCGATCGACCTCGCTGCAGACCCTGTCCTGCTCTTCGGCGGATTGCGCCATCTGGGCATTGAGATCATTGATGCTGGCGATGCGTCCAATGATGTTCTGCATGGCCGCCAGGGTGGCCTCGGTCTTGTGAATGCTCTCGTCTGCCTTGGCTTTTGCATCCCCGATCACCACAACGGCGCTCTGCGCCTCTTTTTGCAAGGCGGCGATCATCTGGGAGATCTCCTCGCTGGCGGCGCGGCTGCGGTTGGAGAGGGCCCGCACCTCGTCCGCTACCACCGCAAAGCCGCGTCCCTGCTCGCCGGCACGGGCCGCCTCGATGGCGGCGTTGAGGGCCAGCAGATTGGTCTGATCGGCAATCCCCTTGATCACTTCCAGCACGCCGTCGACGGCGAGGCAGCGGTTATCGAGCTGCTGGATCACTTTGTCGACCCGCTCTATCTCCTCCGACATCTCGTCCATATCGGTGATGGATCGCTGGGCGAGGCGGCTGGTCTCGGCGGCATCCTTATTGGTGAGGGCGGATAGCTCGGCGCTCTTGCGGGCATGTTCGCGTACCTCGTGGGAGCTGGCGGCCAGCTCACTCACGGCGGCGGCCACCTGGGTGGTCATGCTCTCCTGCTGACGGGCCGCGCCTTCGGTGCGGGTCGCGACCTCGCTAATCTGGTTTGACTCCTGATAGAGCTGATGGGTGGCACTCTCGACGGATTGCAGGCTGTGACGAAACCCCTGCACCATGTCGCTGACGGCACGGGTCATCTGGCCCAGCTCATCCTGGCTGCGATTGATGAGGGGGAGGGAGAGATCCCGCTCCTTGGCCATGCGGGTCATATTGAGCTGCAGATGACGAACCGGGCGCTTGATGTAGCGCTGCAGCACCCACCAGAGCAGGCCAAAGCCGAGACTGAACACGGCGGCCAGGCTGCCGCTCAGGATCAGGTTGTTGCGATGGATTTCACTGAAGGTATGACTGAGATCGTAACTGATCCGCACCGCCCCCATGACGGTTCCCTCCGCCACCTGGTGGCAGGTGGTGCACTGGGTACCGCGATACTCCTTGTAGGCCTTGAAGGGTTTTATCAGGGTGAGCTGGTTGCCCTGTTGCTCGAAGATGACCTCGCCCTGCTTGATGGCGCGATCGTCCAACGCATCCGCGATTTTCTGATCCGGATGACCCGCCCCGAACAGATCGCTCACGGCGGGGGCGCGAATGACCCTGGCCTCGACGATACCCTGTTCACTCTTGAGCTTGGTCTGCACTATCTGTCGATTGGCCATGCCTCCCGTCATCATCAGGACGTTGAGCTGGTCCATGTAGGTGTTGGCGGCGCTCTCCACCTTTTCGCCCGCCAGCCGGATGGCGAGATCCCGCTGCAACCAGGCGGAGAGTTCAAAACTGAGGGCAAATGTGCAGCCGATGACCAGGGTGAGGGGGAGGAACATTTTCCAGTTGAGAGACAGGTTTTGCATCGTTGGCAGAGTCCATGCACAGGTAAGCGATCGTCAATGATTGGCATCTTTCCCCGATGAATCATGGTCGAGAGGGGGAGATGACTTTCTATCGGCACACCCTACCTCATCTTGAGTAACTTATCTGTTAATTGGATCGACATTAGCAGTTAATGACAGGTAGCAAATCAGGGCTCTCTGACCCTGAGTTGATCCAGCACAAACTTGAAGTTAATTGATATTGGTTATCATTTGTATTATTTCAGATGGTAATCCTGCAACGATGACAAGCGATCTGACGCCGACCATGATCGGCATGGCGACTCCCGATCCCCTTAAATTTGCCTTCAGTGGCAAAACCTCGGCCCATGCCAGCCGGGGCGGTGTGCGCCCCCTGTCCCTCGACGAAGCCGCCTGGCAAGCCTGGTGGCAGCAAGAGAGTGAAGCCGACGAGCGGGCCCTTTACATCCACATCCCCTTTTGTCGCAAGCGCTGCAGTTTTTGCAATTTCTTTGAAAATGGCGCCAATCCGGCGCGCATGAGCCGTTATATGGTGGCCCTGTGTGCCAGTCTGAACGCGGCTGCCGAGACCCCGTTGGGCCAAAGCAAACCTTTCTCTGCCGTCTATGTGGGCGGGGGCACCCCCACCGATATGGCGGTAGAGGATCTGGCCCGGCTGGCCAATGCCATTGGGCGCTTTCCGTTGACCCCGGATGCGGAGGTGACCCTGGAGGGGCGTCTCAACGGGTTTGACGAGGCCAAGTGGCAGACCGCTCTGGCAGGGGGCTTCAACCGTTTCTCGTTTGGCGTACAGAGTTTTGATACCGGCGTGCGCCAGCAGGCGGCCCGTTTTGATGACAGGGAGACCCTGCTGCGCCGACTCGGCGAGCTGACCCGGGACGATGCGGCCGTGATCGTGGCCGACCTTATCTTCGGTCTGCCCGGGCAGGATGACGAGGTATGGCGCCAGGACATCAGCGACGTGATGGCAAGCGGGGTGCACGGGGTGGATCTCTACCAGCTCATCGCCATGACGGGCACCAATCTCGAGCGGGCCGAGGCGAAGGGCAAGCTGGGCTGGTCGGCCGATGGTCAGCAGCGAGCCGCCATGTACGCCTATGGTGCCAGCCAGCTGGAGCAGCAGGGGTGGGAGCGCCTCTCCTGCAGCCACTGGCGACGCAGTAACGCAGAGCAGAGCCGCTACAACCAGATGGCCAAGCGCGGGGCCGAAATCCTCCCCTTTGGCGCGGGTGCGGGGGGCAGCATTCATGGTCACGGGGTGATGAATGGCCGCGATCTTGACGGTTGGCACGACGCACTGGCCAAGGGTGAGCGGGCCCCCGGCATGGTGATAAGCCGCAACCCCGACGCCCGGATAGACGGACTGCTGCGAGGCGCCCTCGATCGCGGTTGGCTGGCCCTGGCGAGCCTGCCTGCGCTGCTGCGTGCACATCTGCAGCCGCTGTTTGATGGGTGGCAGCGAAACGGGCTGGCCAGCTTGACTGACGAGCGGCTGGCGCTGACCCTGGCCGGGCGCTTCTGGAACGTCAATTTGCAGGCGGGGATGTTCGAGTTTTTGCAGCATCGCCCGCTCGATGGTAGCCAGATTGCACGTCATCCTGGCAAGCATCCCGGCGGCGTGCGCCATTCCCTGGTGTAGGGGCTTTTGCCCGATCGTCAAAAAGCACAAAGGGAGCCGAACTGGCTCCCTTTGTTTGACTCAGCAGCATGGCAACGCGGGACGAATTACTCGTCGTCGCTCTCCTGATAGCTGTCCCGCTGGGCTTTGGGCAGGCGGCGCATGGGGGCAAACCCGACGTCCTCGCCCACCACTTCCCGCTTGCGAGACTTGTTTTGAGGAGACTGAGCCGGCTTCTTGGCGCCATCGCCCTTGGCTTTGCCTGCGGCGGGTTTGCCCTTGCCACCCTTGGCATTGGCGCCGCCACGGGCACGCGGCGGGTTTTGTACCGGCTTGCTGCCGGGCAGGGTCTGGCGGCTCGGCTTGCCACTGGGCTCATACCCGTCGAGGATCTCCACCGGCAGGGACTGGCCAATCAGGGATTCGATGGCCTTGAGCTGGCCCAGTTCGTCCTGGCTCACCAGGGAGATGGCCTCGCCGCCGCGACCGGCGCGACCGGTACGACCGATGCGGTGGATGTAGTCCTCCGCCATCTGGGGCAATTCAAAGTTGATCACATGGGGCAGTTGATCGATGTCGAGGCCACGGGCGGCGATGTCGGTGGCGACCAGCACCCGCACCTTGCCTTCACGAAAATCGGCCAGCGCCCGGTTGCGGGCACCCTGGCTCTTGTCGCCGTGGATGGCGACCGTATCCAGGCCATCTTTTTGCATCTGGTGGGCGAGCCTGTCGGCAATCTGCTTGGTGCGTACGAACACCAATACCCGTTGCCAGTTGCCGCGGCCGATCATGTGGGAGAGCAGCTCGCGGCGCCGTTCCCGGTCGACCTGGATAATGCGCTGGGTCACCTGCTCGGCGGCGGTGTTGCTGGGGTCGACCTCGATCAGGGTGGGGTCGTTCAGCAGATCGTCTGCCAGCGCCTTGATGTCATCCGAGAAGGTGGCGGAGAAGAGCAGAGTCTGCCGCTCGGCGGGCAGCGCCTTCATGATGCGGCGGATGTCGTGGATAAAGCCCATATCGAGCATGCGATCCGCCTCATCCAGCACCAGCACTTCCAGCTCGTTCAGAGTCAGAGCGCCCTGGGTCAGCAGATCCAGCAAACGGCCCGGGGTAGCTACCAGGATATCGATGCCAAGCTTGATGGCGTCCAGATTGGGCTTGATGCTGACACCGCCGTAGGCGATCAGAGTACGAAACGGCAGGTGATGGGCATATTTGATGATGCTCTCGCCCACCTGGGCGGCGAGCTCGCGAGTCGGGGTGAGCACCAGGGCGCGTACCTGACGGCGGCCACGACCATGATTGGCCAGCAGGCGCTGGAGCATGGGCAGGGTGAAGCCGGCCGTTTTGCCTGTGCCTGTCTGGGCGCCGCCGAGCACATCCTGACCGGCCAGAATGGCCGGAATGGCTTGCTGCTGGATGGGGGTTGGCTGTTCGTAACCCAGCTCCTTGACGGCCCGCAGGATGTGCGGAGACAGACCCAGTTCATTGAATGACATGTTCGAGAGAAACTCCTCTGGTGAGCACCTGGCTCAACGGATGGCCGGTGCCTTGGCACCCGCCACAAGATAGAAACGATAACGGGGGCGCAATATAGCAGAAGTGCGGCCGCTGCGCAGTAGCTGTCGCACCGGCCGTCATGCCAAGCAGGCAGGTAGGCGTCAGAGCAGAGCGCGGATTTGCTCGGTCAGGCTCTCCGGCTTGGTGGTGGGGGCGAATCGGTCCACCACGTTTCCATTCCGGTCGATCAGAAACTTGGTGAAGTTCCACTTGATGTTTTCCAGCCCGAGCAAGCCCGGCTTTTCTTTCTTTAACCACTGGTAGAAGGGGTGGGCCTGCTCGCCGTTGACCTCGCACTTGGCCATGATGGGGAAGGTGACCGGATAGTCGAGGGAACAGAAGCGGGCGATCTCTTCGGCATCCCCTGGCTCCTGCTGGCCAAACTGGTTGCAGGGAAAGCCCAGGATCTCCAGCCCGGCCGGGCCCAGATCCAGATAGAGGGCCTCGAGCCCGGTGTACTGGGGGGTAAAGCCGCAGCGACTGGCGACATTGACCACCAGGATCACCTTGCCCGCCAGCTGTGCCAGCGGGTAGGGGCTGCCGTCGAGGCGTTGCAGAGTAAGGTCGGGCAGGGGCATGGCATCTTCCTTGTGTGGATTGCAAACCGGAATGGGGATTACGGTATCGGGCGACTCTGTCTGGGGCAAGTGGCTGCACCGGGCGGCGCCGAGGCATGCGGCCGTTATCACATTTTTGGCACTGGCCTTGAGTCGATGCGGGGCGGGATCACAACCGGCGCGAAAAAGGCGCGCGAAATCCGGCAGATCACGTATTGATGATGGGACTTCTCAAGATAAGCAAACCGGTTTGTGCGCCAGCTGGGAAGTCGCTAAAAAGCGCTCTCTTTTCCACTTGTTGCGAGTCAATCTTGGACTATCAAGCCGTCATGGATGCCATTTACACCCGGGGGTGGGTGATAGTGGATGATTTTTTAACCGCCACCGAGGTGGATGCCCTCAGGGCCTGTCTGCCAGACGAGTGGCAACCGGCGGGCATAGGGCGCGAAGCGCAGCATCAGGGCAACCGGGACATTCGCCGGGATCAGATCCACTGGCTGGAGCCTTCCCTCGGCGCGCCCGTGGCCGATTACCTCGCCCGGATGGAGTCCTTGCGTCTGGCTGCCAATCGCATGCTGATGCTGGGGTTGTTCGATTACGAGGCCCACTTTGCCCGCTATCGCAGCGGCGACTTTTATGCCACCCATCGCGACGCCTTCGCCGGTCGCTCCAACCGGCGGCTCACCTCCGTCTTCTATCTCAACAACGATTGGCAGCCAGAGGCGGGCGGGATGCTGCGAATGTATGACAACGACGAGCAGTTGCTGATGGATGTCTCACCCAAGGGGGGGCGGCTGGTGCTGTTTTTATCCGAAGAGTTCCCCCACGAGGTGCTGCCCGCCAATCGCGAGCGCTTCAGCATCGCCGGCTGGTTTCGGGTCAATGGCAACGGCGTGGGCCGGGTCGACCCGCCGCGCTGAGCTCTTTTTCCCCATTTTTGACACATGGTCGCTTTTTTGCGGCCAGAAAGGAGGCCGTGGTGGCCCCATCAGCTGACAAGGCTTTGTCTCCCTTGCTACACTGGCGCGCACTTATGTTCGTATCTGGCTTCGTCCGTTTTTTAATGCGACTGGATTTTAAATGGTGATGGCGAAGCCGCTTTTCCCAAGGGATCACATCTAATGAAGAACATGCATGTCTTGCTGCTGTGCGGCGGCGGTGGCTCAGAGCACGAAGTCTCTCTGCGCAGCGCCAATTTCCTCGAAAAACAACTCGGCCTGTTGCCCGGTGTCGAAGTGACCCGGGTCGAGATGTTTGCCGACCGCTGGCTCAGCGCCGATGGTCGCGAGTGCAAGCTGGGGCTGGACAAGCTGCTCTCGTTTGACAGCGTGGCCCGTCCGGTGGACTACGTAGTGCCCTGCATTCACGGCTACCCGGGCGAGACCGGTGATCTGCAATCCTTCCTGGAGCTGGCCGGTCTGCCCTACCTCGGTTGCGATGCCGAGGCGAGCAAGATCTGCTTCAACAAGATCAGCACCAAGCTGTGGCTCTCCGCTCTCGGTATCCCCAATACCCCCTATCTGTTCCTGACCGAACAGAACGAGGCGAGCCTGGCCGAGGCCAAGGCAGCCCTGGCCAAGTGGGGCAAGGTCTTTATCAAGGCCGCTTCCCAAGGCTCTTCCGTGGGGTGCTACTCCGCCAGCAACGAAGCCGACCTGGTGCAGGGCATCAAGGACGCCTTCGGTTACTCCGAGCAGGTATTGATTGAAAAAGCGGTCAAGCCGCGGGAGTTGGAAGTGGCGGTGTACCAGTACGGTGACGAGCTGGTGGCCACCTATCCTGGCGAGATCTGCGTGCCGCAGGACAAGTTCTACACCTATGAAGAGAAGTACAGCAACGCGAGCCACACCGAGACGGCCCTGCGTGCCGAAGGGTTGACCCAGGCGCAGGCTGACGCCATCCACGAGTACGCCCTCAAGGCATTCCGTCAGCTCAACCTGACCCACCTCTCTCGCGTCGACTTCTTCCTGACCGAAGAGGGGGAGATCCTGCTCAACGAGATCAACACCTTCCCGGGCATGACCTCCATCTCCATGTTCCCGAAACTGCTGGAGCATCACGGTCACAATTTTGCCCACTACCTTGAGCAGATCCTGCGCAAGGCCGGCTAAGGCAAACGCCACGCTTTACCAAAATAAAAATCCCCGCCAACCGGCGGGGATTTTTTTATCTGATAACTGACGGCGCAAGCTTCGCGCGTAAATCTCGTCAGTGGCGGGGATTACCCCTCTATCTTCTCGACCCGCACCTGCAGGCTGCCTTGTGCCAGGGTGGTGACCAGGCTATCCCCTGCGCTCACCTGGGCGGCGTTGCTAATCACCTCGCCGCGTGGGGTGCGGGTGATGGAGTAGCCGCGCCCCAGGGTGGCGAGCGGGCTCACCCCGTCGAGACGGGCAGTGAGCATGGCGAGGCGATGGCTCGCAAGATCCTGGCGCTTGGCGATCAGCGCATGGAGGCGCTCCTCGGCCAACTGGTGGCGGCGTTTGCCGGCGGCTAGCAGCCGCTCCGGACTCTTGCCCTGCAGGCGCAGCTCGAGGCTGGCGAGGCGCCGCTCCCCCTGATGCAGGCGCTGGCGCAGCAGTTGTTGCAAACGGGCAGAGAGCTCGTCGAGGCGTTGGGATTGCTGTTCCAGCCGCCGCTTGGGATCCTGATGGTCGAGCCGCTTTTGCAGCAACACAAAACCGTGGCGGGCCGCAGTCTGATGGCGGTTCATTGCCTGCACCAGCCGCTGCCTGAGATGAACGAGGCGCTGGGCGCGGGCACTTTGGTCGGGCGCCACCAGTTCGGCGGCGGCCGACGGGGTGGGGGCGCGCAGGTCGGCGGCAAAGTCGCTGATGGTGACATCTACCTCATGACCCACGGCGCTCACCACCGGAATGGCAGAGTTGGCAATGGCGCGTGCCACCGCCTCTTCGTTGAAGCACCAGAGATCTTCAAGGGAGCCGCCACCGCGACCGACGATCAGCACATCTACCTCGGCGCGGCGATTGGCCAGGGCAATCGCAGAGACGATCTGACTGGTGGCGGCGCTCCCCTGAACCTGGGTCGGGTAGATAAAGACCGGCAGATCCGGCGCGCGGCGCTTCAAGACCGTCAGCATGTCGTGCAGGGCGGCGCCGGTGGCGGAGGTAACCAGCCCCACGGCGCGCGGCTCGCGGGGGAGTGGCTGTTTGCGGCCCTCGTCAAACAGCCCCTCGGCGCCAAGGCGGCGCTTGAGCTCTTCAAAGCGCAGTGCCAGCACGCCATCTCCGGCGGGTTGCATCGATTCGATGATGAGCTGGTAGTCGCCGCGCGGTTCATAGAGGGAGACCCGCGCCTGCACCAGCACCTGCATGCCGTCTTGCGGACGAAACGCCACCCGGCGGTTGTTGCCCTTGAACATGGCGCAGCGCACCTGGGCACTGAGATCCTTCAATGAAAAATACCAGTGGCCCGAGCTTGGCATCGCCAGGTTGGAGAGCTCCCCAGTCAGCCACACCAGCCCCAGATCCTGCTCCAGGATCATGCGCACGGCGCTGTTGAGGCGGGTAACGGTAAAGACCTGCTGCTCGCGGCCATTGGCCGCACTGGATGGGCTAAATCGGTTCAAGGGGGATCCTGTGATTGTCTCAGGCCGGGCCAGAGGGAAAACAATGGTGGCTATCTTAACCTGAAACGGCCGCCGGGAGGAGCAAGAGGGGCCTGGTGCCGTGCAAATCAAGGGGGATTGGTCGCCTGTTTGCCACTTGTTGAGCAAGGGGCATCGTGAACCATATTGGTAAACACGGCGCTGCGGAAGGTGGGAACAGGGTTTACCTCAGTGGGGGAGGGGGCAGAAGAGTTGAAGCGGCGTGTCAGCAGAGGCTGGCCACGCCGCCGGGTCTGGTGGCTCTTATATCTCCTCTGCAGTTTCACCCTGATGGTCGGGTACGCGCCATTTCAGCACTTCGTCCAGCGACATGGGCTTGGCAAACACATAACCCTGGATCAGATAGACTCCATGCTCGGTGAGATAGTCCAGTTGCGCCTGATTCTCGACCCCCTCGGCGATCATCTCCATTTTGGATTGATGGCCAAAGGCGATGATGGCGTCGAGCACATTGCGCTTGAGGTCCGAGGTGCCGATGGTATCGATAAACATCTTGTCTATCTTGATGCTGCGGATACCCAGTTGCTGCAAATAGGCAAAGCCGCCATAACCGGTGCCGAAATCATCGATCTTGAAGTGATACCCCCGCAGCCCCAGATTGGCCATTTCACGAGCCGCATGCTTGACGTCCGAAATGGGCAGGCGTTCGGTGAGCTCGAAGGTCAGGCGGTCTGGATCGGGCCAGCGCAATTGTTTGAGCATGTCCTGCAGATGGGTCTGCTGCTCGACATGAGCGGCAACCAGATTGACGCTGACCCAGTGGGAGTCGGGCAGTTTTTTGAGATCCTCCACGATCTGGCGCACCATCTGGGTCGTCATCGGCAGGATCAGCCCCTGGTTTTCCGAATATTCGATAAACATCCCGGGGGAAATAAAGGTATCGCCCCGGCGCCAGCGCAATAATGCCTCATAACCCACAACTTCATTATTCAGGCTATCGACGATGGGTTGATAGAAAGGAATAAATTCTCCTCTGGTCAGCCCCATTTTCAGCAATCCGTCGAGAGAGTTTCGATAATTTCTCAGGGTCCAGTAGCCACCTACCAGCAGAAGGCCAAAGAGCAACGAAAATATCAGGCCATAATAGTAAACCTGCTGGCTGGCATAATAACGAAGTTCGTTGCCTCCCCAGATAGTCTGTTTGACTTTGTTGTATTCGTCGTAATCGGTCAGCGAGAGCGGATTGGGCTGCTGGGTGATGGCTTTATTACCGCGAGGCAATAACAGCTGCTCCATTATTGCGTCATTATCGCGGCGAAATTCCACATAGAAGCAATCCTCGCAGGGGATTGCCAATAATTCATTGGCCCAGCTGTTGTTCAATACCCAATAAGCCAGATTGCCGGCCTGCCTGGAATAGATCAGCACCTCGGGTTCACTGTTGGCAGAATGTTGGGTCGTTGCAAAATGAAGCGTTGCAGCCTGATCACTCTCCTGGACGTTGGTCAGCACGGGCAAATCAAACCCCAGGGTCGAACAGCCACCTCCCTGGCTCGGATGCAGGCCGGCGAGGCGGATATGGCGACTGTAATAATCGGGATTGCGCAGCAGGGCGACATCTTCCGGTCCGCAGTCAAACTTGAAGTGGGAAAGCTGGGCCAGAATGTTCTGCTCCAGGTTCTTGTTGCGCTCCAGCTGGTATTCCAATAGCTCCTGGCTCTTGGTCTTCAGCAGATGATAGGAGACGAAGGAGGTCAACAGGGGATTGAGCAGCAATACGAGCAGGACCGGGGTGAGCAAGAGTCCAAGGCATATCCAGACAGACGTGAATCGCGACATACATAACCTTCCTGGTAATCGAGCCAAAACGAGATGGCACAGCTGTCATCACAGACCTAGTTGTATCACGTTGGATCATCGCCCGGCAGCGAATTTTTCCTGTGAATGTGATGCCGGGCGAAGAGAGAGTGGAACCGCCGTAACGTAACACTTTTTACCGCATGTTTATGTTGGTCCAACGAGGCTTAAAGGCCATCAAACCCATCATTATTATGTTTATTATCATATAGCGTCGTCGCCTATTTACTGCCTGACGAGCGCCATCTCGTTGAATGAAGTGATGTTGTGTCATTGAGGTTGGGAAGGAGGGGAGGGGCAACAATGGCAATTTGCATAAAACAGCAAACTGATCGCTCTTTTGTCCCAGAATGGTCATTTCCAGAGTGATAATCTTGGTTTTTTGGCCTCTTGGCGCACCAAAAGAGGGCTACGCCATAAAAAATTCAAAAAACTTCTTTACCAGTGACCAATCCGTGAGTAAACTTCGTCGGCAATATTTTACACCCCCACTTCCCTAACGGTGAGATATTGCCATGCTCAGGATTGCCAAAGAAGCGTTAACCTTCGACGATGTATTGTTGGTTCCCGCCCACTCCGAAGTTCTTCCCAATACTGCCGATCTGCGTACCAAGCTGACCTCTTCCATCAGCTTGAACATTCCCATGATCTCCGCTGCCATGGACACAGTGACCGAAGCCCGTTTGGCTATCGCACTGGCCCAGGAAGGCGGTATCGGCTTTATCCACAAGAACATGTCCATCGAGCAGCAGGCTGCCGAAGTACGCAAGGTCAAGAAATACGAGAGCGGTGTGGTCTCCGACCCCGTGACCGTGCGCCCCGACATGACCATCGCCCAGATCAAGGAGCTAAGCCACAAGAACGGTTTCGCCGGTTACCCCGTGGTGACTGATGGTAACCAGCTAGTGGGTATCATCACCGGTCGTGACGTGCGTTTCGTCACCGATCTCTCCCTGACCGTCGAACAGATCATGACCCAGAAAGAGCGCCTGGTGACCGTGCGTGAAGGGGCCCCTCGCGAAGAGGTGGTTGCCCTGATGCAAAAGCACCGTATCGAGAAGGTGCTGGTGGTCAACGCCGATTTCAAACTCAAGGGCATGATCACCGTCAAAGACTTCCAGAAAGCCGAGCGCAAGCCCAACGCCTGTAAAGACGACAAGGGTCGCCTGCGGGTCGGTGCCGCCGTCGGTGCCGGTGCCGGCAACGAAGAGCGTGTCGCCGCCCTGGTGGAAGCCGGTGTCGACGTGCTGCTGATCGACTCCTCCCACGGTCACTCGCAAGGTGTGCTTGAGCGCATCAAGGCGACCCGTGAAGCCTACCCTGATCTGCAAATCATCGGTGGCAACGTAGCGACCGCCGCTGGCGCCAAGGCGCTTGTCGCCGCCGGCGTCAACGCCGTCAAGGTCGGTATCGGCCCGGGCTCCATCTGTACTACCCGTATCGTGACCGGTGTGGGTGTGCCCCAGATCACTGCCATCTCCGACGCCGTTGACGCGCTGGAAGGCACTGGCGTACCCGTGATTGCCGATGGCGGTATCCGTTTCTCCGGCGATATCGCCAAGGCCATCGCCGCTGGCGCCAGCTGCGTCATGGTGGGCTCCATGTTCGCCGGTACCGAAGAGGCGCCGGGCGAGATCGAGCTCTATCAGGGCCGCTCCTTCAAATCCTACCGTGGCATGGGCTCCCTCGGTGCCATGTCCAAGGGCTCCAGCGATCGCTACTTCCAGACCGACAACGCCGCTGACAAGCTGGTGCCGGAAGGGATCGAAGGGCGCGTACCTTACAAGGGCCGCCTCAAAGAGATCATTCACCAGCAGATGGGCGGTCTGCGTTCCTCCATGGGCCTGACCGGCAGCGCCACCATCGACGATATGCGCACCAAGGCTGAATTCGTGCGCATCTCCGGCGCCGGGATGAAAGAGTCCCACGTCCACGACGTGACCATTACCAAAGAAGCCCCCAACTACCGGATGGGCTGATGAAAGACGGGGCTGCGGCCCCGTTTTGTCACCGTTTTTTATCCCCACACCAGCATGATGCAGGAATAAAATGACTAAAAATATTCACGCTCACCGTATCCTTATCCTGGATTTCGGTTCCCAGTACACCCAGCTGATCGCCCGCCGCGTGCGCGAAATCGGTGTCTACTGCGAACTGTGGGCCTGGGATGTGACCGAAGAGCAGATCCGCGAATTCAATCCGAACGGCATCATCCTCTCCGGCGGTCCCGAGTCCGTGACCGAAGCGGGCAGCCCGCGCGCCCCCGAGTACGTGTTCAATGCCGGCGTGCCGGTATTCGGTATCTGCTACGGCATGCAGACCATGGCCGAGCAGCTGGGTGGCAAGGTGCAATCCTCCAACCTGCGTGAATTCGGTTATGCCAAGGTGGAAGTGCTGGGCAACGCCGGCAAGACCAGCGCCCTGCTGCGCAACATTGAAGATGCCATTGCCGACAACGGCAACGCCCTGCTGGATGTCTGGATGAGCCACGGCGACAAGGTCAGCGAGATCCCGGCGGATTTCGTTACCATCGCCCAGACCGCGACCTGCCCCCACGCCGCCATGGCCAACGAGGCCAAGCGTTTCTACGGCGTGCAGTTCCACCCGGAAGTGACCCACACCCGTCAGGGTGCTCGCATGCTGGAACACTTCGTCAAAGACATCTGTGGCTGCGAGTGCCTGTGGACCCCGGCCACCATCATCGACGACGCCGTTGCCCGCATCCGCGAGCAGGTAGGTGACGACGAGGTGATCCTGGGCCTCTCCGGCGGTGTCGACTCCTCCGTGGTGGCCATGCTGGTCCACCGCGCCATCGGCGATCGCCTGACCTGCGTCTTCGTTGACAACGGCCTGTTGCGCCTGAACGAAGGCGAGCAGGTGATGGAGATGTTTGGCGATCACTTTGGTCTGAACATCATCAAGGTGGATGCCGAAGAGCGCTTCCTCTCCGCCCTGGCCGGTGAAGACGAGCCGGAAGCCAAGCGCAAGATCATCGGCCGTGTCTTCGTCGAGGTGTTTGACGATGAAGCCAAGAAGCTGAAAAACGCCAAGTGGCTGGCGCAAGGCACCATCTACCCGGATGTGATCGAATCTGCCGCCAGCAAGACCGGCAAGGCCCACGTCATCAAGTCCCACCACAACGTCGGCGGCCTGCCGGAAGAGATGAAGATGGGTCTGGTCGAGCCGCTGCGCGAACTGTTCAAAGACGAAGTGCGCCGCGTTGGCCTCGAGCTGGGTCTGCCCTACGACATGCTCTACCGTCACCCGTTCCCGGGCCCGGGTCTGGGTGTGCGTGTGCTTGGCGAAGTGAAGAAAGAGTACTGCGATCTGCTGCGCAAGGCCGATGCCATCTTTATCGAAGAGCTGCGCAAGGCCGATCTCTACAACCAGGTCAGCCAGGCATTCGCCGTCTTCCTGCCGGTGCGCTCTGTCGGCGTGATGGGCGATGGTCGCAAATATGACTGGGTCATTGCGCTGCGCGCCGTCGAAACCATCGACTTTATGACCGCCCACTGGGCCCATCTGCCGTACGACTTCCTCGGCCATGTGTCGAATCGCATCATCAACGAGATCAACGGTATCTCCCGCGTGGTGTACGACGTCTCCGGCAAGCCGCCTGCAACCATCGAATGGGAATAAGCGGCGCGCGCCCTTCTGCCCATCGAGCATAAAAATGCAAAAAAGACGCCCTTGCGGCGTCTTTTCTTTTTTTAATCGTTTGCGCTGCAATTTTCTGCCGCTAGCAGCTTTGGCCGGGCTCGCTCCTGTCACATCTAACAGGAGGCGATTTCTGGCATCGGCACTAGGCTCTTTCATGCCCATTGCGACCGGCCTCTAAGTGATAAAGCGCTAGCAAGCCTTATCAGACAATGCGGGCCTCAACAGGGCCGCGATTCGGCAAAGGGGAATCAGCGTGCCAACCGGCTGCTGCCCCCGGTGGAGACCGGAAACCACTTGAATCAACGGGGCGCAGCCCGAACAGCCAAACGAGTCGGGACCATAGAGCACGGAGAGTTTGATATGTCAGAACAAGCAGTGTTGGTGGGTGGATGGACCGCATATCACAAGCTGACCGCCGAGGATCAGGCGGTATTTGACCAGGCGCTGAAAGGATTTGTCGGGGTGCAGTATGTACCCTTTGAAGTCTCCACCCAGGTGGTGGCTGGCACCAATTACCGCTTCAAGTGCAAGAGCACTGTGCCGCTCGCCCAGCCGATCCATGGCGAAGCCGTGGTGCAGATCTTCCAGTCTCTGGATGGCTCGGCCCATATTACCTCCATCACCCCGATCTGATCGGATTGCGGGGCAAGGCGGGGAGGGGGAATAGCCTCCAACCTGTTTGCTCCAAAGCCTGAAAATATGAAAGACGCCTTAGGGCGTCTTTTCTACGTTATTTTCGGAAGTGTTTCCCTAAAGGTTCGAAGCCTTGATGTTGTTGTCAACTAAAGCCTACCCATTGATTGATTCTGTCTGGGATGTTGGATGTCCTTATTTTGGTTGTTGCGCTTGTAAAAAATCTATTAACCAACTCTCAATATAATGGAAAGGAACTGGGTAACGGTAGTAGCGGCAAGCAGTTAGTAACAATGGTGATTTATTTTTTGTTACGGCGGACATTTCTCTAAAAGAATCAGAATGTTTGCACTCTTGGGCTATGTGCTCTAACGCCGCATTTCCATTCGTGGGGAAGTTAGTTGATGCAGAGCCATGTGTATCAATGTTTGAATACATACATTGTTTACTGTCTTGGTTTGGATACCAATACTGTAGCGTGCAGTGTTTTAATTCATTATTGGTAAACTGTTCCAGTTCTTGACTTATTGGATCTAATTTATACAGAGCACAAAACATGGTTAACAATGGATATAAAACACTTGCTTCCGTAGATTTATATTTATAGCTATCATCTGACTTATCTTTTTTCTTATGTTCAAGAAGTTTTTCATAAGAGTTATATATTGTTGGGTACATACCATTACTCTGGAAAGAAAATATGCACCGATGAACAATTTCAGATAGCCAACTTTGCACAAAATTATCATGCTCGGAGTTATTTGAAAGTAATATTAAAGTAAGACCTATATCAATAGCTTGTGAGTCTTTATATGGTGACAGTAGTATAGGATTGTTAATAATTAATTGTTTAATTGATTTTGTTATTGCTTTAAGGCGAGAGCGTAACGGTTCCTGTTCTCCACTCTCTCCATCGATTGGAGGGGTTTTATCATAGCTCTTTGCTAATGAGTCTAAAATCCAGAGGCCTTTGACAGACAAACGTCCTAGTACATCAAAAAGTTTAATGTTTACATCAATTGAGCAAGGTGATTTAACTGCATGGGAGAGAGCATATTTAAACTCAACATGTGGAATTAAACAGTGGTCTATATAACAATCAGTAATCTGCTGGTAAGTATCTAACATACTATCAAATGCAGTTGAAACCTTATTCCTTCCAGTGTAATAATCCTTGGCTTTATCCCATGATAAAAGCAATGCTTGTTCCGATGAAATATATGCGGACTCTAAGTTTTCACTATCTCGGCACCATGCAAAAAGAACCCATAAGCAAATGTTTACTCGAATGATACATGACATAGTAGAATCTGCATCAAGGGCATGTAACAGTATACTATCCAGCAACTGTGAGAAGTGTTTGATAGAACTATCCGGTTCTTCAAGTAATGCTAGAGATTTCCGCAATAATGCTTGATTAGAACTCGGTAATAGTTCTTCTTTTAGCAAGTGCCCTTGTATAAATTCTGAGAGTTTATCACCATTCCATTCTTCAAAGGAGATATTGTTCTTCGTATTTCGTTGTTCATAACCTGATACCTCTTGTCTAATTCCTGAGTTAACATCGCCACCAAAGCACAAGCAAATTACTATTTGTTTATCTCTATGTTGAGGTGGTAGGCGACTAGGTATAAATGAGTCTTGAATTTCATCTAGAGAAGGTCTCAGAGCTTGATCTGTATTTCCGTTCCAAGTTTCACGCGTAAGGTTGCCAGATTTAACTGAGAATAAATAAACTTTCTCTTCCTCACCATTTATCCGTCCAACGGCGGCGATATCGACACCATACTCCTTAACTCCACGTGTGGGAGAAATGAATACATTTAGCCCCATACTGCTCAGCAAATCTGGTAGTACAGCATCTAATTCAGCTCGCTCTTTTAATGAAGCTAAATATTGCTTAAGAATTAATTTCATTCTTCATTCTCTCACAACGGAAAACTCTCAAAGAATAATCCAAGGATTCAGGATCTAAAATGTTTAGTGTTGGCAGCTCAGAAGAATGGGAGAAGGAATGCATTTGCATTTCCTGTCGTGAAGACTGCTCATCCATCTGATGAACATAATAAATTGAACTGTTGCCGTACAACAATCTTTTTGGAGTGGCAATCAGCCTGAAAAAGGAATTTTTTGATGCTTCCTCGTAGGATTTTTGCATATCTTTTTCAAAATCATTCCAATATAAGTCTATGTTTTTGCTTGGGGCTGTCAGCTCTTTTAACCCAGACACTTTTAATATGTCTAAATTATGTGCCTCAAGCTTGTCAAGCAAAGGTTTGCATATATACTCTTGTTCATTATTATCTATGTATGTTTGGAAGAGTTTTTTAAGTTCACTAGGATAACTAAGAAGTAATGGATCGTATAAAATTTCTTCGAGAGTTTCGATGGTATATTGATGAGCTGATCTTGATATAGACATAATGAAACTTGCCGTAGCTACAGGTCGTGTAAATAACCAACCTATAGCCTTACGACTAACAAATACTTTCTTCTCTTCATTGTCTAGCAGTGTCATGTCTGCATGTAGTTCAAAGTCTTTTTCAGCAATGTTATGGAGTAAAATTGAAATGTTGTGACAGAGGGCTTTTTCTCCATGTAAAAACCACTTTGTAATAATATGATTGCGAAGGTTTGTATATTCACCTAGTAATTCTCTGGAGAAATAACTCAGTGATGTAATCTCTACACCGTATGATAAAATAGACTCCAAGAGCTCTATAGCAGTATCGTAGAGCTCTTTTTTTATCAAATTAACTAATAAGTAATCAATATCGCTTATTATGTGGCTCTGTTCTGGTGATATGGTGTGTAGCTGCTTAATCAGTAGTTTTTGAATGCTATCAGGGATGCTTATTTGCTGGAAGGCAATTGTGTTGGAAATTGCATGAAGAATATTTAGTGATGCTCCTTCAACAAACGAAGCTAACAGACTCTCTATATGAGGCCAGTATGATGGAAATATATTCCCGAAGTGAACTATTGACCTAAATATTGATGCTCGACAGCTATCGGCATGCTCATTGATAGCACTACTTTTTATTATGTCCCAGACACTGCTAGCCCAGTTCTCCGTGATATTTTGTCTTCCGAGTACACTATATGCTTGATTCCTTACCACTTCATTGTCGTTAGCAATCAAAGCCTTTACAATCTGTATGCGTTCAGCTATCTGCCCTGATTCATAAGCCATAATTGCGTAATAAATAAAAGGGGCATAAGAATCAAGTTCAGTTTGTTTTAGTATGAAATCTACGCTATCTTTTGGACGACTATTATCCACGCGACAAAAACATTCAAATGCCCCGTAGACTATATGGCCACTGGCTAAGTCTGTTAGTTTGGTTAAGCATGGTAAAATGTCTTCAACTTTTGCCTTAAGTGAAGGTAATGTAGTTTCAACTACACGCATAATCACATAAGGATTATTTTTGTAAGATGTATCATTAACTGCTTCAAATATTTTTAAAAGATCGATCTCACCTGTATTGTGAAGTTCAGATAGAGCCTCTGTCAAAAATATGCCTTCTGATTTTATTTGTTTTCTGTATATCTCGTTAATTAGAATGAGTAGGTTTTCTACATTTCCTCTTTCATTTAGCAATGTACATCTGGTTTCTTCTAACGACATTATTCTTTTACCTCACTACATCACTATTAAGTAAGTGGTTACTTTGTAATATATGGGAAGGTAGGTCAAATGGGAATTTCTATATTTATGAGGTGGTTCGGTAAATTTTTTGACTTTTATATCTTGTAAAAAGGTGCTCTGCAAATGGTGCAATGCGCTGCGCTTATTGCACCCAACCTGTTTCGTCAATCCGCTGGGGTGGCTGAGCGTCATGCCTTGCCAAAGCAACAAAAGGGGCGATCTGCGCCTCGAATTCTTTATAATGCCCCCCTTTAAAATCGCCGGACCCGGGTTCGGCGCGCGCTGATGGCTGGCTACGTCATCAGGCAGATCACCAGGATTGAGAAACGGTTATGCATACTCTGGAACAGCTGCGCGCGGGTGAACTGCGCGGTGCCCGCCATCTGAAGCTCTCTGAAAATCTCGCGGAGTTCCCACCCGAGATCCTGAGCCTTAAAGAGACGCTGGAGGTGCTGGATCTCACCGGCAACCAGCTAAGTACACTTCCGGACGAGCTGGCCGGGTTCAGCAAGCTGCGCATCATTTTCTGCTCCGAGAACCGCTTTACCGAGTTGCCCGAGGTGTTGGGGCGCTGCCCGGCGCTCACTATGGTGGGGTTCAAGGCCAACCGGATTGCTCGCGTGTCGGCCAAATCGCTGCCCGCGGGTTTGCGCTGGTTGATCTTGACCGACAACGCAATTGAAAGCCTGCCCGATGAGCTGGGTCAGTGCGACGGTCTGCAAAAGCTGATGCTGGCGGGTAATCGCCTTACTGCGCTCCCCGAGACCCTTGCCAACTGCCGTCGTCTGGAGTTGCTGCGTATCGCAGCCAATCGGCTAGAGGCGTTTCCCGAATGGCTGCTGTCGCTACCGCGCCTCACCTGGCTCGCCTATTCCGGCAACCCCTTTAGCGATGCGCTGGAGTCGCGCATGGCGGCGAGTGCGCAGGTGGCAGATATCCGCTGGCATGAGCTGGCGCTGGGTGAGCCATTGGGGCAGGGCGCCTCCGGCGTCATCCATGGTGCGAGCTGGAACGGGGGCGAGCGTCAGGCGGTGGCGGTCAAGCTCTTCAAGGGGGCCGTGACCAGCGATGGTTTGCCGCGCTGCGAGATGACGGCATCTCTGGCGGCGGGCAATCATCCCAACCTGGTCGAGGTGGTGGGGCGGGTGGCGGATCACCCCTCCGGCATTCCGGCGCTGGTGATGGGGCTGATAGATCCCGCGTTTGCCAATCTGGCGGGGCCGCCGAGCCTGGAATCCTGTACTCGCGATATCTATGCCGCCGACTTGCGCTTTACCTTGCCCGGGATGATGGCACTGCTGCGGGGGATAGCCTCGGTGGCGCGCCATCTGCACGGCATCGGCATCATGCACGGGGACCTCTATGGCCACAATATGCTTTATGCCACAAGGCCATGTGAGGAGGTGCGGGTGTTGCTCTCCGATTTTGGCGCGGCCTCTTTTTATGAGCGTGCCGATCAGACGCGGGCCTTCGGGCAGGAGCGGCTCGAGGTGCGGGCCTTTGGTTGCCTGCTCGAAGAGCTGCTCGCGCGCTGCGAGGCCGATGAGGCGAAGCTCGCCTCCTTGCATCGCCTCAAGGCCGCCTGTCTGGCAGAGCTGCCCGAGACCAGGCCGGATTTTGCCCACATTTGTACCGTGCTGGATGAGATCGAGCTCTAACGGGAAAAGGCGAGAGGATAAGCGCTGCGCCGACGGGAATATCGCCCCAGGCGCTGTGCTTGTCATCTTCTCCCGGGTTTGTATTCCGGCGCCGCCAAACATCATGAAAACGTTGAAAAAGAGGCCTTGTTGCCTCTTTTTGTTTGGCAGCCGGCTATCAGGCAAAAAGGGGCGGGCAACCGTGCCCGGGCTTGCACCGCGCCGGTTAAGTTGTGATATTGAAGCATCTTTAAGTAATAAGGGTAATGACGATGGAAGCTGCGTTTTGGCATCAACGTTGGGAAGAGAACCGGATTGGCTTTCATCAGGCAGATTTCAACCGCTGGCTGCAATCCTGGTGGTCGGCCCAACAACCGGATGAACTCGTGCTGGTTCCTTTGTGCGGCAAGTCCCGCGACATGCTCTGGCTCAAGGGGCAGGGGCACCCGGTCGATGGTTTCGAGCTCTCGGAGCTCGCCATCAGCCAGTTTTTCAGCGAAAACGGGCTTGTCGAAACGGTGAGTGAGGTGGGGCCCTATCAGTGCCATCAGCACGATAACCTGCGCATCTATCAGGGGGATTTTTTCGCCGCTCCGGAGCTCGGTCGCCGCTATCGGCTGGTCTATGACAGGGCGGCGCTGATCGCCCTGCCGACGGCCATGCGCCGCCAATATGCGGCCATGATGAGCCGACTGGTGGAGGCAGGGGGCCAGATCCTGCTGGTGACCTTGGAGTATCAGCCCGAGCAGCAGGTGCAGCCACCCTTCTCGGTGGGGGAGCTGGAAGTGCGCTCCCTCTTTGAGCGGGACTTCAGGGTTGAGGTGCTGGGGCGGACTGCCGAGCTGGATCACCCGCGGGTGCTCAGTGGCCAGCTCTCTTACTTCGATGAGGTGGCTTACCGGTTGATCCGTCGCGATTGAGGGTAAAAAAGAGGGGATGTGCGCCAACAAGGGAGACTGAGTTGGACTCTTTGATACCTCCTTTGACGTAGATCAACGTGAGCATGAGGGTGAGTGCCTAATATGAGGCTGTTTCTCAATCACTGTTGGCATTGCAAGGCGAGCCGAGGTTGATCCCGCTTGCCGACCATCAACTCAGTGTCTGATTTTCACGCTCATGTTCACTTTTGGCGGCTTTGGTCGCAATTGTTATGGTTTTTCCAGCCGACCCTGATGGGTCGGCTTTTTATTGCCCGCGATCTTGTCTGCAGGTGGGGGAGGAGGCCTGCTCAGGCCTCGAAGGTGGCGGCGTTGAGGCGAAATGCCTTGGGGTCGTCGATGAACTGGCCCGTGATGCGCTCGTCATGTTCGTGCCCCTGGCCATAGCTGCAGAGGATCAGTCGATCCGAGGTACGAGAGCGCAGCTGGGTGATAAAGCGCATCAGATCGGCGCGGCTTAACCTTCCCACCTCCTGACAGACCCGCTCCCGCTGATCAAAGCCGAGATCTTTGTTGCCGATGCTGACCCAGAGCCGCTGGCCGCGGCTGCGCAGATTCGCATCTCGCTCGCTGAGTTGGGCCTGCAACCCCACCTTGCTGTCCTGCCACTGTTGCTCGGTGAGTTCGAGCATGGCGAGCGGGAAGAGATCGATAAACTCCTCCACCGCATCGAGCAGGATCTGCGGCCCCGCCACCGGCGACTGGATATAGAAGATGAGGCCGGGATGACGGTTGAGAGGCAGGTTGCCGGCGCCCACCACATAGCCCAGTTGCTGGCGGGTGCGCAGCTCGTGGAAGAAGGTGGAGGACATGATGTGGTTGGCCAGGGTAAAGCAGGCGAGATCCTGCGCCCGGGTGGTGCGGGACTGGTAGTAAACCAGCAGCGCCGAGTCTTCGTGTTCACACCCCTGCTCGCGAATGAGGGTGCCCCTGTCTTGGATGGAGATAAGCGGGCGGCGGGTCTCGCTGCCGGGCTGACTGTGGGGCGCCAGGTGACGTTCCAGCAGCGCTGCCAGCGCCAAGGCTTCGGCCGCAGTCCAGTCACCGTGTACCAGGGTCTCCACATGGACTTCGCCAAACAGCCGGGCCACGAAATCCGGCATCTCGGTAAGCTCCACCGTGCGCAGATGGCGCAACAGTTGCTCGAACGGCGGGTTGTTGGGCTGCAGCAAGCTGGTGAGCTGGTTGAACAGCTGGGAGATGGGGCGCGCCTTGGACTGGTTCTCCCAGTTGCGGATGAGCTGCTCTTTTATCTCGGCAAAGCGGCGCGGATCCGGGTACCCCAGGGTGCGGTTGCCGAGGATCATGTCGAGCAGCAGGGGCTGCTTGTCGGCAAAGCCGCTCAGGTTGATGGTAAAGCCCCCCTGATGGGCATAAATCTGATAACCGAGCCCCGCCAGCTCTGTCGGGTAGGTGAGTGCGTTGAGGTGATCCGTGAGCAGCTCTACCGCGAGGCGCGCCATGGCGATGTTGCGCGGGTTTTTCACCGCATGTTCGCTGTCGATGGAGATATAGATGTTGCCCTTGGGCACACTGAACTGGTGCTCATGCAGGTGCCAGAGGCGAAAACCCGGCCGATCGATGAGGCAGGCCGGCATGTCGGCGGCAAGCTCGGGCGTGCGGGGATCGAGCCGCTCTGTGATAAAGGGGTTCGGTTTGGGCAGGGCCAGGGCCGGATCCGGCTCGCTCTGCTGCCAGTGCACTTTTTCTGATTCCGTAATGGTGGTGACGCTGTAAGGGGTCTGATACCAGCGGGCCAGCCGATCGGTGGACTGCTCCGGCGCCGTGATGGTGATGCGCAGATTGTGGGGGGTGAGCTTGGCCAGCAGACGGCGGATCAGCCCCTCGTCATACTCGCGCATCATGTAATCGCCGTAGAGCAGATCCTCCGGGGCATAACTGAACAGGTTCAACACCAGCCCGGAGACGGTATCGAGCGCCCGGCCTCGCTCCTGAAAGCGAAACGCCGATTCGAGCACTGTGCGCTTCTCGTCGTAGCGCCAGGCCTCCAGCCCCTCCCGTGCGATCAGCTTGAGGTAGCCAAACAGGGCGGCGACTATCTCGTCCACATGGGCCAGCCCGAGAGGCGTCAGGCCGAAGTTGACCCCGAAATCCTTGAAGTTGGCGCCACTGATGCCACCGCCGGCGGAGAGCTGATTGACCCAGCCCTTGCCCTTGAGCAGGGAGAGCAGGCTGCCATCCCCCTCATAACCGATGAGGTGGCTCAGGAAGGTGAGGGGCTTTTTGTCGTAGAACTCGTCCACATTGGGCAAGGGGAAGGTGAGCGCCAGTTTGCGCGTCTCCTTGACCGGCTTGATGCGGATGCGGATCCCCAGATCGTCGAGCCGGTAGAGGGGGGCCTCTAGGGTCGGTGTTCCCAGATTGCGATTCAAAATGGGAGCGAAATAGCGACGGCACCAGGCCAGCTGGGTGTCGATGGATTCGGGCGACATCATGACCAGAGCCATGCGATCTGCACTGTAATGGCTTTCGTAGAACTGGATAAGGTCGGAGCGCAGATCCCGGCCGGGCAGGTCGGCCAGGGTATCCAGGTTGCCCACCGAGAATTTGGAGAAGGGGTGCGTCTGGTTGACTGTCTCCTTGTGCACCTGATAGCTGCGCCTGATATCGTCTTGCAGCTTGAGCCGGTATTCGGAGTCGACCGCGTTGCGCTCCTTGTCCACCCATTCGGGATCGAAGGTGGGGCAGATGAAAAACTGGGAGAAGCGATCCAGCCCGGCTTCAAAGAAACCGTTGTCGATCTCGAAGAAGAAGTTGGTGAATTCGGTGCCGGTCCAGGCGTTGTTGCTGCCGCCGTGACGGCTCATGAACTGCTGGTACTCACCGGGTCTTGGGTAGGTACAGGTACCAAGGAACAGCATGTGTTCGAGGAAGTGAGCCATCCCCTGCCGGTCCACCGGATCGTCAAAATGACCGGTGTTGACCGCCAGCGATGCCGCCGATTTGTCGGTTTCGGGATCGCAAATCAACAAGACCCTGAGCCGGTTTTCCAGCTCCAGATAGTGGTATTGCCGGTGGTCGTTGGGACTGGCATATGGGCTCATTGGGGTCGACTCTTGTAGGATTTATTTGAATTTAAACATGATTATCGACCTCGCTATCCCGTCAGGCAAACCCTTTTCTGAGAGGTCGCGCAATTGTTTCCCCCGGCACGGCGGGGTAAGATCCTCCGGCTATTAAAACAGGCCCGTTGGGCGAGGTAGTAATGAAGATCTATATCATGCGTCATGGCCAGGCTGGCATGAATGCGAAAACAGATGAACAGCGTCCATTGACCGAGCAGGGGATCGAAGAGTCACTTCAGATGGCTCGTTGGTTGTCGCCTCAGCTGGCCGGTCCGTTCGATCGGGTGATCCACAGCAACTACCTGCGTGCTCGTCAAACTTGGCAGACCATATGCAGTGAATTACCAGACGCCAAGGTGGTGGAAGAGAGTGGCGATATCACCCCCTACGGGGATCCCGCTTTCGTCGCCAGCTACCTGACCGCGCTGGCCGAACAGCATGAGCAAATCTTGCTGGTCAGCCACCTGCCGCTGGTGGGGTATCTGGTGCAGAGTCTTTGTCCGGCCGCGGGGGCGCCCATGTTCGCCACTTCGGGCATTGCCTGTATTGAATGGCGCGAGGGCAAAGGAAACTTGCTCTGGCTCGAAGGGCCGCATACAATACGCTAAAAGTTAACAAATAATTAACGAATGAATTTTTAGGGAAGAGAGAAGCGATTTTTCCGGATTTTTATAGTTAGTTAACGGAATTATTTCGCAGAAGCTGCTGTCATACGGATACAACTGCAAGAGGTTGCAAACGATGAGAGTGTTCAAGAAGTACCTGCCACTGATGGTGGCAAAGCACGTCAAAACCTTCTTTAAAGGTCGGATTTACATCCATGGTCGGGGGCGGTTTGATTTCCAGTCGGGGTTGTTGTTGATGCCGAGCCAGGCTGACATCCCCCATCGCCAGACGGTGACTGAAGTCAACGAGCTCATCTCCAGACTTCACATGGATGCGGCGTGACCCGCTTCTGAATAGGTTTCTGTGATCCCATGCCCGCACTCCTGCGGGCATGTTCGTTTTCGGGCCTTGCTTATCCCCTGTCGCACCCTATACTCCACACCCGACTTATCATCTCCATCCCGCCATTTCTGGATATTGTGATGCCCCTTGCCTTTGTGTTTCCGTTCTCCTGCATTGCCATCTGGGCTGGCAATGGCATTGTCAGCAAACTGGCGGTTGGCGTGCTCTCGCCGGCTGCACTTGCCTGGTCCCGCTGGGTGGTGGCCGCCTGCATTTTGACGCCTTTTCTGGCGCGTCGGGTGTGGCGTGTACGGGACCGCCTGCGCGCTGGTTGGCTGCAACTGGCGACGTTGGCGCTGCTTGGCATGGTGCTCAACCAGACCTTCGGCTACTACGCAGCGCAGACCCTGGGGGCCACCGAGATCGGCCTGATGATGGGACTGACCCCCTTGCTCACCGTATTGCTCAGCATCTGGCTGCTGCGCGAGCGTCCAACCTGGGGCGCCGTACTGGGGGGAGTGCTCTCCCTCCTGGGCCTGGCAATCCTGCTGGGACACGGGGATCCTGCCCGGCTGTTTACCCAGGGCATCCATATCGGTTCCCTCTATATGTTGCTCTCGGCGGGCACTTATGCCCTTTACAGCGTGCTGCTGAAGAAGTGGGATCTGGGACTCGACAACTGGTCCATGCTTTACGGCCAGGTGCTCTGCAGCGTGGCGCTCCTGACGCCTTTCTATCTGCTGGTGGATGGCCAGTGGCCGGACAGTCAGGCCCTGTGGCTCATTCTCTACGCCGGTATCCCCACTTCGGCACTCTCGCCCTGGCTCTGGATGCAGGGGATCTCCCTGCTGGGGGCTAGCCGTACCGCCATCTTCATGAACCTGTTGCCCGTGATGACCGCGGGGCTTGCCATCACTCTGCTGGGGGAACACCTGACCAGTTATCACCTGATCGGCGGAGGTCTCACCCTGCTCGGTGTCTTGCTGGCGCAATTGTTGCTCAAACCCGTGGTGTTGAGGCGACGTGCTCCGCTGGCTATGGCGGCCTGTCAGGAAGATTGATCGTCAGGGCAAACACAGACTAAAAAGGAACGCCTGCACAGCTGCAGGCGTTTTTGTCAGAAGAGAGATTACTGGGCTACCAGGTAGATATCCTTGCTGTAGACGATATCTTGCGGGTTCTGGTAGGGGTAGCCCTTGACGAACGGCTTGAGCAGCCGGGATTTGACGTAGAAGTAGACGGGCGCCAAGGGGGCCTCTGCCTCGATCAGGGCTTCTGCCTGCTGATAGAGACGGTTACGCTCTGCGCCATCCTGGGAGTCGTGCGCCTTGGCCAGCAGGGCGTCATACTCCTTGTTGACCCACTTGCCGCTGTTGGCACTGCTGCTGGACGTCATGATGTCGAGGAAGGTTGAGGCATCGTTGTAATCCCCGTTCCACGAATAGCGGCTGACCCCGAAATCCCCCTCATTGAGCACCGACACCATGGTCTTCCACTCCATGTTGTTGAGCTTGGCCGTGACTCCCAGATTGTGTTTCCACATGGAGGAGATGGCCAGGGCAATCTTTTTGTGTCCCTCGTTGGTGTTGTAGAGGATATCCACCTCCAGCGGTTTGTCCGGTCCATAACCCGCTTCGGTCAGCAGTGTCTTGGCCTGCTTGATCCGCTCTTCCTTGCTCATCAGCTCGCTGGCCGGTTTTTTCAGCTCGAAGCCATCGACGATGGGGGGCGTCAGGCTAAAAGCCGGCAGCTGGCCCTGACCCAGGATCTTGTCGGTGATAGTCTCCCGATCTATGGCAAGGGACAGCGCCTTGCGCACCTTGGGGTTATCAAACGGTTTGCGCTGGGTATTGAACACATAGTAATAGGTCGCGAGGATCGGGACGTTGACCAGCTCCTCTGGGCTTTGGCTCTTGATGTGCTTGTACTGCTCCAGCGGGTAGGTGGTGTAGTGCAGCTCGCCGGTGCGATAGCGGTTGTAGGCGGCGGTCTCCGAGACGATCTCCAGATAGATCACCTTGTTAAGGACAGTGTGCTGGTTGTCCCAGTAGTGGGGATTGCGCTCGGCGGTCAGGCGCTCGTTGGGGGTCCACTCCTTGAGCACGAAGGCGCCGTTGGAGACGACATTGCCCGGTTTGACCCACTCCTTGCCATATTTGTCGATGGTGGCCCTGGGAGCCGGGAAGGTGGTGTAGTGGGAGAGGGTCTTCAGGAAGAAGGGGACCGGATTTTTCAGGGTAATTTGCAGGGTATGGGGATCCAGGGCCTTGATCCCCAGGGCGTCTGGCGTCTTCTTGCCCTGGATCACTTCGCTGGCGTTGGTGACACCGGTCAGCTCGATAAACCAGGCGTAGTTGGAGGCGGTCTTGGGATCCGCCGCCCGTTGCCAACCATAGACGTAGTCGGCCGCGGTGACGGGCTCGCCGTTTGACCATTTGGCTTCGGGTCTTAGCTTGAAGGTGTAGACGGTCCCCGTGCTGTCGAGCTCGTAGCCGAGCGCACCCGCAGGCAGGGGTTTACCGTCGCCATCCAGGGTGTAGAGCCCCTCGAACAGATCGTTGACGATGGCACTGCCCGCACTCTCTTCCACTAGTTGGGGGTCGATGGTGGTGGGTTCGGTGCCGATATTGGTCACGTAGATCTGCTGGGCATCGGGCAGCAGTTTGGTGCCGGCCGGGACGTGTGCAGCCAGCACAGGCTGGGCCGCCAGGGTGAACAAACCGGCAACCATGCCGGCAATGAGAGTCCTTTTCATTGAATATCCTTATGTTTTTTTGCTTCCAAAGCGCAGCCAGTGTGCGGGATTGAAGGCGGGATCTCAAGAGGTAGGCCGATACGGGGCCGTCATGATGGGAGTGAGTCAAAAGAGCCCTGCTTTATCGCGCCTGTGGCACGCATACTGACGGTTTTCTATCACGAATTAAGAGGCCGAAATTGGTCAGTTGACCTGGCTTTTTCGCACTCTCGACACCACTTCCTGTCAAGTTCTGGCGTTTTAATAGCCCGCTTAATTCGCTGCAAAAACAAAAAACAGACGTTACATTAGGTTACAAAACAACACGGCCGAGGATCGGCTTCTTTTTTTCTGATCTTTGCAAACGTTTTCAAAGCCAACGAGAACGACCTTAAAGGACCAACAATGCGAAACATGATCACCATGGGCGAGTTCATCGTCAAAAAGCAGGCGGATTACCCAACCGCAACCGGCGAGCTGACGTCATTGCTCAGTTCCATCCGCCTGGCGGCCAAGGTGGTGAACCGGGAGATCAACAAGGCGGGGCTGGCGGATATCATCGGCTCCGTGGGTTCCGAGAACGTGCAGGGCGAGGTACAGCAGAAGCTGGACGTGTATGCCAACGAGCGCTTCAAGGCTGCCCTCGAAGCCCGTGGCGAGGTGTGCGGCATGGCGTCGGAAGAAGAAGAGGACTTCGTCGCCTTCGATTCTCCGCTCTCCAGGAACTCCAAATATGTGGTGCTGATCGACCCGCTCGACGGCTCTTCCAACATCGATGTCAACGTCTCGGTCGGGACCATCTTCTCCATCTACCGTCGCGTCAGCCCGCAGGGGGGCCCGGTGACCCTGGAAGATTTCCTGCAGCCGGGCAACCGTCAAGTCGCTGCCGGTTACGTGGTCTACGGCTCCTCCACCATGCTGGTCTACACCACCGGCTTTGGCGTCAACGGCTTTACCTATGATCCTTCCATCGGTTGCTTCTGCCTCTCCCATGAGAACATCCGCATCCCGCAAGAGGGCAAGATCTACTCCATCAACGAGGGCAACTACATCAAGTTCCCGGACGGGGTGAAGAAGTACCTCAAATATTGTCAGGAGCGGGACGAGGCGACCCACAGACCCTACACCTCCCGCTACATCGGCTCCCTGGTTTCCGATTTTCATCGCAACCTGCTCAAGGGCGGCATCTACATCTATCCGTCCGGCACCAACTCCCCGAACGGCAAGCTGCGCCTGCTCTATGAGTGCAACCCCATGGCGTTTCTGGTGGAGCAGGCCGGCGGCAAGGCCTCCGACGGGTTTGGCCGGATCATGGACATCAAACCTACCGAGCTGCACCAGCGCACCCCTTACTTCGTCGGGTCGACCAAGATGGTTGAGCGGGCCGAGGCCTTCATGCGGGAGTTTTCCGCCCACGAGGATCCTGCCAATCAGGGCTGATGCGAGGCAAAGCGCAGCCAACTGCAAATAATAAAAACGGGAGCCGCAAGGGCTCCCGTTTTTATTGGCCAAGTGGCCAGGTTACTGGCTGTGGTTGGCGAGATCCGCCAGCAAGCCATCCACCAGTTTGAGCCGCATGGCGCGATCCTGGGTCGGTACCTGGAAGCGCAGCCGGGTCGGTCCATCCATCTTGTAGATGCGTGGTTGCTCGGAGAGGAGTTTGACCAGATAGGTCGGGTTGACCTTGGTCTCCTGGGTGAAGTCGAGATAACCACCGCGCTCGCTCATCTCCACCCGGCGAATGCCCAGCGCCGTGGCGCGCTGGCGGAAGGCGGCCAACTCCATCAGGGTTTTGGTCGCCTCCGGCAAGAGGCCAAAGCGGTCGATGAGTTCCACCTTCAACTCCCGCAGCTCCTGCTCGTCCGCCGCGCTGGCGATGCGCTTGTACATGGAGAGGCGCATGTTGACGTCCGGGATGTAGTCGTCCGGCAACAGCGCGGGCAGGCGCAGCTCCACCTCGGTGTGCTGGCTCATCAGCTGCTCGAGGGACGGCTCCTTGCCATTTTTCAGTGCCTCGACCGCCTGCTCCAGCATCTCCATGTAGAGGGTAAAGCCCACCGATTCGATCTGGCCGCTCTGATCGTCCCCCAAGAGCTCGCCGGCGCCGCGGATCTCCAGATCGTGGGTGGCCAGGGCAAAGCCGGCGCCGAGATCTTCCAGCGACGCGATGGCTTCGAGCCGCTTGGCCGCATCCTTGGTCATCAGCTTGGGATGGGGGGTGAGCAGATAGGCATAAGCCTGGTGGTGGGAACGGCCGACCCGGCCGCGCAGCTGGTGCAACTGGGCAAGCCCCAGATGGTCGGCTCTGTCCATGATGATGGTGTTGGCGCTCGGCACGTCGATGCCGGTCTCTATAATGGTGGTGCACACCAGCAGGTTGAAACGCTGGTGGTAGAAATCTGACATGATCCGCTCGAGTTCGCGCTCGCGCATCTGGCCGTGGGCGATGCCGATGCGCGCCTCCGGCACCAGCTCGGCGAGATCCGCTGCGCACTTCTCGATGCTCTCCACGTCGTTGTGCAGGTAGTAGACCTGACCGCCGCGTTTGAGTTCCCGCAGCACTGCCTCACGCACCACCGCCGGCTCGTGCTGGCGCACGAAGGTCTTGATGGCGAGGCGCTTGGCGGGCGGAGTGGCGATGATCGAGAGATCCCGCATGCCGGACATCGCCATGTTGAGGGTGCGCGGAATGGGGGTCGCGGTGAGGGTGAGGATATCCACGTCCGCGCGCAGCGCCTTGATCTTCTCCTTCTGGCGTACCCCGAATCTGTGCTCCTCGTCGACGATGAGCAGCCCCAGATCCTTGAAGGTGAGATCGGAGCCCAGCAGCTTGTGGGTGCCGATGATGATGTCCACCTTGCCCTCGGCCAGCTCCTTCATGACGGCGTTTTGCTCCTTGGCGGAACGAAAGCGGCTCAGCACCTCGACCCGCACCGGCCAGTTGGCGAAGCGATCGCGGAAGTTGTCGTAGTGCTGCTGAGCGAGCAGGGTGGTGGGCACCAGCACCGCCACCTGCTTGCCACCGTGCACGGCGACAAAGGCGGCGCGCATTGCCACCTCTGTCTTGCCAAAACCCACGTCGCCGCACACCAGCCTGTCCATGCTCTTGGCCTGGCACATGTCGCCAAGCACCGCATTGATGGCATTGAGCTGATCCTCGGTCTCCTCGAACGGGAAACCGGCAGCAAACTGGCGGTAGGCTTCCTTGTCGTGCTTGAAGGCAAAACCGGCGCGAGCGGCGCGATGGGCATAGACGTCGAGCAGTTCGGCGGCGACGTCACGCACTTTTTCGGCTGCCTTGCGTCGCGCCTTGCTCCAGGCCTCGCCCCCCAATTTATGGCTGGGCGGGTTATCCGATCCGGTATAACGGCTGATAAGGTGCAGGCTGGTGACCGGCACGAACAGCTTGTCGCCGCCGGCGTACTCCAGGGTCAAAAACTCGGTGGGCAGACCGCCGGCATCGATGGTCTCGAGCCCCAGATAGCGGCCGACACCGTGATCAAGATGCACCACCGGTTGGCCCTGGGTCAGCTCGCCCAGGTTTCGGATCACCGCATCCGAGCTTAAATTCTTGTTCTTCTCCCGCGCCCGTTTGCTGCGCACCTTGCCGCCCAGCAGCTCGCTCTCGGTGATAAGGGCCAGCTCTTCCTGGCCAGCTTCGCTGAGCAGGAAGCCACGCTCGAGCGGGGCCACCAACAGGCCGTGGCGATCCCGGCTCGCCACGAAGGCATCCAGAGACGCAAACTCTTTGGGCTGCACATTGATGCGGGCCAGCAAGTCCCCCAGCACCTCACGCCGTCCCTCGGACTCCACCGCAAACAGGGTGCGACCGGCAAACCCTTGCAGGAACTGGCTGAGCGCCAGCAGGGGCTGCTCCTTGCTGTGATCGAGTTGCAGGTCGGGCAGGGGGGCGATGGGCAGATCCCGCTGGCCGGCTTCCCCGCCGGTGGCGGCCTCCTGCAGCCGCACCGCGCCATATTGCCCCAGCTCGGCGAACAGCTGCTCCACCGGCAGATAGATCTGCTGGGGGGGCAACAGGGGCCGGGTGTTGTCCCAGCGTCGCTCCTCATAACGCTGGCCGATGTCGTTCCAGAAGCGCTGGGCGGCGGGGTAAATATCTCCCACGGTGAGCAGCAAGGTGCTCTGTGGCAGGTAATCGAACAGGCTGGCGGTTTCCTGGAAAAAGAGCGGCAGATAGTATTCGATGCCGGCCGGCCAGCGTCCTTTGCTCACCTCCTGATAGACGGAGCCCTCGGCGCGGGAGATCTCGAACTGTTCGCGATAGTGGCCGCGAAAGAGCTCGATGGCGCTCTCGTCGGTGGGGAACTCTCGGGCCGGCAACAGGCTGACCGATTTGACCGGCTCGCTGGAGCGCTGGGTCTCGGGATCAAACGGGCGGATGGAGTCCACCTCGTCATCGAAAAAGTCGATGCGATAGGGGGTGTTGCTGCCCATGGGGAAGAGATCGAGCAAGGAGCCGCGGGCGGCAAACTCGCCGTGTTCCAGCACCTGATCCACCGCCACGTAGCCCGCCTCGGCAAGACGTCCGCGCAGCTGCTGCAGGTTGAGGCGCTGGCCGCTTGTCACCATCAGGCTGTACTTGTCGAGATAGGCGCGGGGGGCGCAGCGCAGCATCAGGGTCGAGATGGGCACGATCAGCACCCCTTTGCTCATCTGCGGCAGCTTGTAGAGGGTCTCGAGGCGCTGGGAAATGATGTCCTGATGGGGAGAGAAGGTGTCGTAGGGCAGGGTTTCCCAGTCGGGAAACAGCAGCACGGGACATCCCTCATCTGCCAGCAGGTATTGCAGTTCCTGTTCGAGGCGCAGGGCGCTCGGGGTATCGGCGGTGACCAGCAGGACGGGACGGTCTGCCGCCCCCGTGATGCGGGCGGCGAACAGCGAGAGGCTGCTGCCGACCAGCTGGCCAAGCGTGATTTTTTGGCCCGCTTTGGCGGGCAAGGCGGGGAGAGTCATTGGCATCATTCGATTCTTTTAACGTTGGCGGTTGTTAGCGCTGACGTTCGTTGTGGTTAACGCTGACGCTCCTGAGCGCGCAGCTTGAGTTGTTTTGATTGCACATGCAGGCTGGCGCGTACCAGCAGCTCACGGTCATCTTCACGGATCCGCACATAGTCGAGCACCACGTGATTGCCGTGCTCGCCCCCCTCGACCTGCTTGACCTGGCCATAGCAGTAGATGGCGGCCGCCTCGTCGCGCAAGAAGATCTTGAGGCGCACTATCTGGTGTGGCTGAGGGACATCGCCATGGCCGTGGTAGGGGTGCAGATAGGTGAGTTGGCCGGCACCGAAACGCAGGGTGTGGAAGCGCTGCTCGGGATGATCCTGCAAGGAGAGGACATAGCTCATGATCATGTCGATCTTGCGGGATTGCTGATTGACGATCTCGAGGAGGTCGTGCATCGAATCATTCTGGTTGCGCAGCAAGCGGGTGGTCACCAGATCGATGGAGGTGATGGCCGAGGCGATCCGAAAGGGCTCCGGCAGCTCAGCGTCCAGCTCCTCCAGTGAAGGCAGCTGAAAGTCGGCCGGCATGGGGATCACATTGACCGGCGTGGCATGAGTGACGCTGAAGAACTGTTCCTGCATGGAGGCTATCCCTTGTTGTCATAGACGGTTTCCCTTTATTATCCGGTATCTTATTTTGTTGGCAACGTACATATCCTTGAAGACCGGACTTTTTCAGCCCCTTTCGCTGGCCATCGGCCTGCGCTATGCGGGCTCGAAGCGCAGCAACCGCTTCGTCTCATTTATCTCCCTGTTTTCCACCTTTGGCATCGCCATCGGAGTCGCGGCTCTGATGGTGGTCATTTCGGTGATGAACGGATTCGAAGGCCAGCTCAAGGGGCGCATCCTCGGGGTGATCCCTCATGTGGTGGTGACCAATCAGGCCGGCCGCATCGATGCAGCGCCCCAGGGCCTACCGGATCTCGCCAAGCTGCCCCATGTGGTGGCCACGGCCCCCATGCTCGACAGCGAGGGGATGCTGCAAAGCCCCGGCCAGTTGACCGGGGTGAGCGTGCAGGGGATCGATCCCGCCCGCTGGCCCAAGGGGGATATCCTTCACAGTCAGATGCTGGGGGGGCGCCTCGATACCCTGCAGGCCGGTCAATACCGGATCGTGCTGGGGCAGGGGGTGGCTCGTCGCCTCAACGTCTCCATCGGGGACCAGGTTCGCCTGATCCTGACCGAGGGAACCCGCTTCACCCCGTTCGGTCGTGTCCCGGCCCAGCGCCTCTTCACCGTCTCCGGTATCTTCGGGGTCGGGGCCGACGTGGACAACCAGATCGCCCTGATCGCGCTGGGGGATGCCCAGCGCCTGCTGCGGCTGCCGACAGAAACGGTCGGTGGCATTCGCCTTTGGCTCGATGATCCTTTCGCCGCCGATCAGGTGATCAAGACCCCGCTGCCCGACGGTCTGCAGTGGCAGGATTGGCGCCGTGAGCGGGGCGAGCTGTTCCAGGCGGTAGCTATGGAAAAACGGATGATGGGGCTGATGCTGGTGCTGATCATCGCGGTCGCCACCTTCAACATCCTCTCCGCCCTGGTGATGGTGGTCACCGACAAGGAAGGGGAGGTGGCCATTTTGCGCACCATGGGCATGAGCGAGGCAGGGATAGTCAAGATCTTCATGGTGCTTGGCGCCTCCAGCGGGGTGATCGGCGCCCTGTTCGGCGCGCTGGCTGGATTGGCCCTGACCCTGGGACTCAACCCCCTGCTCAATGCCCTCGGGCTCAACCTCTATATGGCGGCGGGCGGCAGTGGCCTGCCGGTGATCGTGGAGCCTGCCCAGGTCATCACCATTTTGCTTGGGGCTGTACTGCTCAGTTTCAGCGCCACCCTCTATCCTGCAGCCCGTGCGGCCAGAGTGAAGCCGGCCGAGGCGCTGCGTTATGAATGATTCATCTTCTGTTGTTACTGCCGGTGTGGTCACTGGTGTAAGTGGAGCCCCGTTTATGAATGAAGCCCTGTCCTGTGAGCCTCTGCTGCGTTGCCAGGCCCTCAACCATGTCTATAAAGAGGGCGAGCTGGAGACCCAGGTCCTCAAGGGGATTGATCTCTGTGTTGCACCCGGCGAGATGCTGGCGGTGGTGGGCAGCTCGGGGTCGGGCAAGACCACCTTGCTGCATCTGATGGGCGCGCTCGACAATCCCTCCAGCGGTGCCGTGTTGTTCAAGGGGGAGGATATCCACCGCTGGAACAGCCGTACCCAGGCGAGATTTCGCAACCGCGAGCTGGGGTTCGTCTATCAGTTCCACCACCTGCTCTCCGAATTCAGCGCGCTGGAAAATGCCGCCATGCCACTGCTCATCGCCGGTGAATCGGTGGCGGTGGCCACCGAAAAAGCGACCCGCATGCTGAGTCGGGTGGGGCTCTCCCACCGCCTGCACCATCGCCCCTCCGAGCTCTCCGGCGGCGAGCGCCAGCGGGTGGCCATCGCCCGCGCCCTGGTCAACGAGCCGAGCCTGGTGTTGGCGGACGAACCCACCGGCAACCTGGATCACGCCAGTGCCACCGCCGTTTATGAGTTGCTCTGTGAACTCAACCGCGAGCTTGGCACCGCGTTTGTGGTGGTGACCCACGATTTGAGCCTGGCGGCCAAACTCCATCGCCGGGTGACCTTGGTGAGCGGCGTGATGGCGGAGGTTGCCTGATGTTCAAACCGCTGCCCCTGTTTCTGGGCCTGCGCTACAGTCGCTCCCGTCGTCGCAACGGGTTTATCGCCTTTATTTCGGCCTCATCCCTCATCGGGATCGCCCTCGGGGTGATGGCGCTGATCCTGGGGCTCTCCGCCATGAACGGTTTCGAGCGCGAGCTCAAGAACCGGGTGCTTTCCGTGGTGCCGCAAGGGGAGCTGGATGCTGTCGAGCGGCCGTTGCCGGACTGGCCCCGCCTGCGCGATTACCTGCTGGCTCAGCCTGGTGTCGAGGCTGCGGCACCGGTGATCCGCCTCAACGGCCTGTTGGAGCACGGCACAGCCCTTAAAGGGGTGCAACTGCGCGCCGTGCTGCCGGAGCTTGAGGCCAATTTGTCGGATGCGGGCAAATACATGACGGGACGAGGCCTTCGCGATCTGCAGCCCGGCGAGCGAGGGGTCATTCTCGGCAAGACCATCGCCGACAAGCTGGGGGTTAACATTGGTGACTCGGTCGCCCTGCTGTTGCCTCAGGGCGGGGATGATGCGGGCATCAAGAATCCCAGACGGGAAGCCCTGACGGTGGTGGGGCTGCTAGAGATAGGCGGCCAGCTTGATGGCCTGCTCGGTTTCATGCATCTGGAAGATGCCCAGGCCATCACCGACATGGGTAGCGGCGTGGAGGGGTTCAGCCTGCGGGTGAGCGACGTGCTCAAGGCGCAGTCCATCACGGTGGCCGCCGCCCAGCAGTTCCCCTACCACGTCTACATTCGCAGCTGGATGAACAGCCAGGGTTACCTCTATCAGGACATCCAGATGGTGCGTACCGTCATGTATGTGGTGATGTTGATGGTAGTGGCGGTGGCCTGCTTCAATATCGTCTCCACCCTGGTGATGGCGGTGAACGAGAAGCGCAGCGAAATCGCCATCCTGAAGACCATGGGGGCAAGTCCCGGTCAGATCCGGCTCACCTTCGTGATTCAGGGCATGGTCAATGGGGTGGCGGGGGCCTTGCTGGGGGCACTGCTTGGCGGCCTGCTCTCCAGCAAGCTGACCCAGATCATGAGGGTCATCGAGAGCGTGATCGGTCATCGTTTCCTCAACCCCGACATCTACTTCATCGACTTCCTGCCCACCGAGCTGCATATGCAGGATCTGGTGATCGTGACCAGTGCCGCCATCCTGATGAGCCTGGTAGCGACCCTCTATCCCGCCTGGCGGGCGAGCGGACTGGTGCCGTCCCGCGAGCTGGGCCACTGATCCCCAGCCTGTGTGAACGAAAGTGAAAAGAGAAGGGCCCGCCGGTGCAAACCGGCGGGCCCTTTGTCTATCGGGATGCCTGATGCTCAGTGGGCGTTCAGCTCATCGAGCGGCAGGGAAAAGCTGGCCACGAAGGTGTCGATAAAGTAGCGCATCTCCTCGCTCATCCGCGCTTCCAGCATGGCCTCGAGGCGTTTTCTGGCCGGTTCGAACTCCCGGTTGCCAGCGTTGATCTCCTCCAGACACTTGGTATAGGCGCAGAGGGTATCGGCATCTTTCACCAGTCTGGCCAGTTCGCCGTCCTGGGCACCCGAGTCCAGCAGGGGGCGAAAATCCTCCACCAGTTCCGGGGGCAGCATGGCGAGCAGGCGCTGTTCGGCGGCCAGTTCTATCTTCTTGTATTCGCGGGCGATCTCGGGATTGAAATATTTGACCGGGGTGGGCAGATCGCCGGTCAGCACCTCGCTGCTATCGTGATAGAGCGCCATCACGGCGGCGCGATCCGCATCCACCTGGCCGCCAAAAAGGCGATTTTTGATGAGCCCCAGGGCGTGGGCCACCATGGCCACCTGCAGGCTGTGCTCGGCGATATTTTCGGACTGGATATTGCGCATCAATGGCCAGCGGTAGATGAGCTTCATGCGGGCGAGATTGGCGAAAAAATGGCTGGGTAACATGATGAGCCTCGGCAACGGACAATGAAAAAGGGCAGACCCTAGTCTGCCCTTTTTTTCGCTGGCAGGCATCGCCTGCTCCCGCTTTTTACCAGCTTCAGCGGATATAACGGCCCGATTCGGCCTCCTGGTTGGTCACTATCATCTGGCCGATGGGGGCCAGGCTGATCAGGGCCAGCTTGAGGTGCTGGATCCCGAACGGGATGCCGATGATGGTGACGAAACAGGCCAGCGCCGAGGCGATGTGGCCGATGGCCAACCAGACACCGATCAGCACGAACCAGAGGATGTTGCCAATCAGGCCCATGGTCCCGGTACCGATGTCACTTAGCCCCGTCATGGTCTTGCGGTTCACCGCCTGCTTGCCAAACGGGAAGAAGGTGAAGGTGCCGATGACGAAACAGGCGCGTCCCCAGGGGATACCGATGAGGGACACGAAACAGAGCAATCCGGCCAGCCACCAGGCCAGTCCCATAAAGATGCCCCCCAGTACAAACCAGAGCAGATTGAACAAGAAGCGGAAAAAGGCCATGTGGTAACTCCAGATACATCGATTTGGCAGCCACCATAGCGAGGGAGGGCAGGGGACGCAATCATTGATTGGTTTCCCCCCGGTTTGACCGGACAATTCGGGTCGTGACCGTGACAATCATCGGTTGGCGGTCTTCTATTTCCTGGAAAATGAGCAACAAATCGGCATTCGAATGAAAAAAGGTGAGCAAACGCAAAATTATTGCTCCTTGCCGGTTGAAGTCGGGCCAGGTTCTCCCCATATAAAGGACAGTTTTGCACGAATTGTGCTTGCACTCAGCCCAATCCGGGGGATGTGTGGCTCGACTCGACCAAAGTGCGCCGCTATAATGCCGCGTCATATTTTCTCATCACAAAGACATATCGTTGTCTTTATAAACAGGAAGACTCCGGGCTTTGCCCAGGGGTAATAAAGGGTCAGCACACAGTGCTGAGTTGAACGAGGTAGAAGAATGCAAGTTTCTGTAGAGACAACCCAGGGTCTGGAACGCCGTCTTACCATCACCGTACCGGCCGCTACCGTTGACGCCGCCGTGCGCAAAGAATTGAATGGCCTGGCCAAAACCCGTCGCATCGACGGTTTCCGTCCTGGCAAGGCTCCGGTTGCCATCATCAAGAAGATGTTCGGCGCCATGGCTAACGCCCGCGTTGCCGATGAAATGATGCAGAGCAACTTCATCAAGGCCATCATCGAGAACAAACTGAGCCCGGCCGGTGCCCCGACCATGGATCCGAAAGAGATCAAAGAAGGTCAGGATTTCGAGTTCACCGCCACTTTCGAAGTGTACCCGGAGTTTGAAGTTGCAGGCCTCGAGTCCATCAAGGTAGAGAAGCCGGTTGCCTCCGTGAAGGATGAAGATCTGGCCAACATGATCGACACCCTGCGCAAGCAGCACGCCACCTGGTCCGAGGTTGATGCCGCAGCCGCCAACGGCATGCGTGTCACCATGGACTTCGTAGGCTCCATCGACGGTGAAGAGTTCGACGGCGGCAAGGCCGAAGGCTTCAACCTGGTACTGGGCGCCGGTCGCATGATCCCTGGCTTCGAAGACGCCATCATGGGCAAGAAAGCGGGCGACGAGTTCACCATCGACGTGACCTTCCCGGCTGATTACCACGCCGAAAACCTGAAAGGCAAGGCCGCCAAGTTCGCGTCCAAGCTGCACAAGGTTGAAGAGCAGATCCTGCCCGAGCTGACCGAAGAGTTCGTGAAGCGTTTCGGCATCGAAAGCGGCAACGTTGAAGAGCTGAAAGCCGAAGTGCGCAAGAACATGGAGCGCGAACTGGCTCAGGCTCTGAAAAACAGCGTGAAAGAGCAGGTACTGAACGGTCTGGTTGAAGCCAACCAAATCGATCTGCCGAAAGCTGCCGTTGCCCAGGAAATCGACACCCTGCGTCAACAAGCTCTGCAGCGTTTCGGTGGCTTCCAGGGCGGCAATGCGCCGGAACTGCCGGCCGAGCTGTTCCAGGCTCAGGCCGAGCGTCGTGTACGCGTAGGTCTGCTGCTGGGTGACGTGATCCGCACCAACGAGATCAAGGCTGACGACGCTCGCGTCAACAGCATCATCGAATCCATGGCAACCGCTTACGAAGATCCGAAGGAAGTGATCGAGTACTACCAGAAGAACGAGCAGATGCTGAACGGTGTTCGTAACCTGGCTATCGAAGATCAAGCCATCGACCTGATCCTGTCCAAAGCGCAAGTGACCGAGAAAGAAGTTGCCTTTGACGAAGTGATCAACAAGTCTGGTGCCGCTGCCTAAGAACATTTGACTTAAGGTCAAGACTGTTAAGTATAATGGCTCGTGTGATCTCCACTCGGGCCATTTTATTTTAGGGACAATGCCTTATGTACAAGAACTATAACGATGTGACCGATTCTCCCAACAATGCGCTGGTGCCCATCGTGGTCGAACAGACCGCCAAGGGTGAACGTTCCTACGATATTTACTCCCGTCTGTTGAAAGAGCGGGTGATCTTCCTGACCGGTCAGGTCGAAGATCAGATGGCCAATCTGGTGGTGGCGCAGTTGTTGTTCCTTGAGTCCGAAAATCCGGACAAGGATATCTACATCTACATCAACTCTCCGGGTGGCTCGGTGACTGCCGGCATGTCCATCTATGACACCATGCAGTTCATCAAACCGGACGTCAGCACCGTCTGCATGGGCCAGGCCTGCTCCATGGGGGCCTTCCTGCTGGCCGGTGGTGCCAAGGGCAAACGCTTCTGTCTGCCCAACGCCCGCGTGATGATCCACCAACCGCTCGGCGGCTTCCAGGGCCAGGCGTCTGACATTCAGATCCATGCCCAGGAGATCCTGAAGATCAAGAATACCCTGAACGAACGACTGGCCTTCCATACCGGTCAGGACATGGCTACCATCGAACGTGACACCGATCGTGACAACTTCATGTCTGCCGAGCAGGCGGTGGCCTACGGTCTGGTTGACGGTGTCCTGAGCCAGCGCGGCTGAGCAGGGAATTCCGGTATGTTGTAAACTCAACAGGCCGTCCTCTATTGATAAAACGAGGTTGCTGAATGACAGAGAAACGCAAGGGTGAGGGTGATAAGCTGCTCTACTGCTCTTTTTGCGGCAAAAGCCAGCATGAAGTGCGCAAGCTGATCGCTGGCCCTTCCGTCTATATATGTGATGAGTGTGTCGAGTTGTGCAACGACATCATCCGCGAGGAGATCCGCGAGATCTCTCCCAAGCGCGATGGTAACGAGCTGCCGACCCCTCATCAGATCCGTGCTCATCTCGATGACTATGTGATCGGGCAGGAGTACGCCAAGAAGGTGTTGGCCGTTGCCGTCTACAACCACTACAAGCGTCTGCGCAACAGCGGCGAAAACAGTGGTGTGGAGCTTGGCAAGTCCAACATCCTGCTGATCGGCCCGACCGGCAGCGGCAAGACCCTGCTGGCCGAAACCCTGGCTCGTCTGCTGGATGTCCCCTTCACCATGGCCGATGCCACCACCCTGACCGAAGCCGGTTACGTGGGTGAGGACGTGGAGAACATCATCCAGAAGCTGCTGCAAAAGTGCGACTACGATGTGGAGAAAGCCCAGCGTGGCATCGTCTACATCGACGAGATCGACAAGATCTCCCGCAAGTCAGACAACCCCTCCATTACCCGCGACGTGTCCGGGGAAGGGGTACAGCAGGCCCTGCTCAAGCTGATCGAAGGTACCATCGCTTCCGTGCCGCCGCAGGGTGGTCGCAAGCATCCGCAGCAGGAGTTCTTGCAGGTCGATACCTCCAAGATCCTCTTCATCTGCGGCGGAGCCTTTGCCGGTCTGGACAAGGTGATCGAGCAGCGCTCCGTCAAGGGAACCGGGATCGGTTTTGGCGCCGAGGTCAAACCCAAGGATGCCAAGGCTACCCTGAGCGAGACCTTTGCCAAGGTGGAGCCGGAAGATCTGATCAAATATGGTCTGATCCCCGAGTTCATCGGTCGTCTGCCGGTGGTCGCGACCCTGACCGAGCTGGACGAGGCTGCCCTCATCCAGATCCTGCAAGAGCCGAAGAACGCGCTGACCAAGCAGTACGCAGCCCTGTTCGATCTGGAAGGGGTCGAGCTCGAGTTCCGTGAAGATGCACTCCACGCCATTGCCCGCAAGGCGATGGAGCGCAAAACCGGTGCCCGTGGTCTGCGTTCCATCGTGGAAGCCGTGCTGCTCGATACCATGTATGACCTGCCTTCCCTGGAAGGGGTCAGCAAGGTGGTCATCGACGAGACCGTGATCAAGGGGGACTCCGCGCCCCTGATGATTTACGAAAATCCCGAGACCCAGGCAGCCGCATCAGAATAACTGTCTGATTTTTAATCAAATGAAAGGGGCTTTTTGCCCCTTTCATGCTTTTTACGGTTTCGGCGATTGAATCTCGTCTAAGCGCCCCCATATACTCAGCCAAGCGCTTTGCCAACGGTATAACAAGCCGAGAGGACATATATGAACCTAGAGCGTTCAGAACGCATCGAGATTCCCGTCCTGCCTCTTCGTGACGTGGTGGTTTACCCCCACATGGTCATTCCACTCTTTGTGGGGCGGGAAAAATCCATTCGCTGTCTGGAAGCGGCCATGGAGCAGGACAAGAAAGTCCTGCTGGTGGCCCAGAAGGATGCGTCAACCGATGAGCCGACGGTGGAGGAGATCTTCTCCGTCGGGACAGTGGCCAATATTCTGCAGATGCTCAAGCTGCCCGACGGCACCGTCAAGGTGCTGGTAGAGGGGGGCCAGCGTGCTCGCCTGGAGCGGATGATCGACGACAAGGATTTCTTTGTCTGCGAGGCCCAGTACATTCCCTCAAAAGCCATTGACGACAAGGATCAGGAAGTCCTGGTTCGCTCTGCCATCGGTCAGTTTGAAGGTTATATCAAGCTCAACAAGAAGATCCCGCCCGAGGTGCTCACCTCGATTTCGGCGATCGAAGATGCGGCGCGCCTGGCTGATACCATGGCCGCCCACATGCCGCTCAAGCTCGAAGACAAGCAGAAGGTGCTGGAAATTGTCTCCGTCTCCGAGCGAATCGAATTCCTGATGGCGATGATGGAGTCGGAGATTGACCTCTTGCAGGTCGAGAAACGCATCCGTACCCGCGTCAAGAAGCAGATGGAGAAGAGCCAGCGCGAGTACTATCTCAACGAGCAGATGAAGGCCATCCAGAAAGAGCTGGGTGAGCTGGAAGACAGCCCGGATGAATTCGAAGCCCTCAATCGCAAGATTGAAGAGGCCGGCATGCCCGCCGACGCCCGCGAGAAGGCTCAGGCCGAGCTTGCCAAGCTGAAGATGATGTCACCCATGTCGGCGGAAGCCACCGTCGTGCGTAGCTACGTCGACTGGATGGTGCAGGTGCCCTGGAAGGCGCGCTCCAAGGTCAAAAAAGATCTTGGCAAGGCGCAGGAGGTGCTGGATGCCGATCACTATGGCCTTGAGAAGGTCAAGGATCGGATCCTCGAGTATCTGGCAGTACAGGCGCGGGTGAACAAGCTCAAGGGCCCGATCCTCTGTCTGGTTGGCCCTCCCGGTGTTGGCAAGACCTCCCTGGGTCAGTCCATCGCCAAGGCTACCGGCCGCAAATATGTGCGGATGGCCCTCGGTGGGGTGCGTGATGAAGCGGAGATCCGCGGTCACCGTCGTACCTACATCGGCTCCATGCCCGGCAAGCTCATCCAGAAGATGGCAAAAGTTGGCGTGAAGAACCCGCTGTTCCTGCTCGACGAGATCGACAAGATGAGCTCGGACATGCGCGGCGATCCCGCCTCTGCGCTGCTGGAAGTGCTGGATCCGGAGCAGAACAACAGCTTCAACGATCACTATCTGGAAGTGGATTATGACCTGTCGGACGTGATGTTCGTGGCCACCTCCAACTCCATGAACATCCCGGGGCCGCTGTTGGATCGGATGGAGGTGATCCGTCTCTCCGGTTACACCGAAGACGAGAAGCTCAACATCGCCAAGCAGCACCTGGTGGCCAAGCAGATCCAGCGCAACGGCCTGAAAGAGTCCGAGATCACCATCGAGGATTCCGCCCTGATTGGCGTTATTCGTTATTACACCCGCGAGGCGGGGGTACGTAGCCTGGAGCGCGAAATCTCCAAGATCTGTCGCAAGGCGGTCAAACGCATCCTGCTGGACAAGAGCATCAAACATGTTCTGGTCAACCAGGAGAACCTCAAGGAGTTCCTCGGGGTTCAGCGCTTTGACTACGGCAAGGCGACCGATCAGAACCAGATTGGTCAAGTCTGTGGCTTGGCGTGGACTGAAGTGGGGGGCGATCTGCTCACCATCGAAACCACCAATATGCCGGGCAAGGGCAAGCTCACCTACACGGGGTCTCTCGGGGACGTGATGCAGGAGTCCATTCAGGCGGCCATGACGGTGGTGCGGGCTCGCGCCGAGAAGCTTCGCATCAATGCAGACTTCTACGAGAAGCGCGACATCCACGTGCACGTGCCGGAAGGGGCGACCCCGAAAGATGGCCCGAGCGCAGGTATCGCCATGTGTACCGCCCTGGTCTCCAGCTTGACCGGCAATCCGGTTCGTGCTGATGTGGCCATGACTGGGGAGATCACCCTGCGGGGTGAGGTACTGCCTATCGGTGGTCTCAAGGAGAAGCTGCTGGCGGCCCATCGTGGTGGCATCAAGCGCGTGCTGATCCCCAAAGAGAACGAACGGGACCTCGAGGAGATCCCGGCAAACGTCAAACAAGACCTTGAAATTTATCCGGTTCGCTGGATTGACGAGGTGTTGGAACTGGCATTGCAGGACAATCCGCAAGGGTTTGAACGGGTTTCTACCCTGTAAATGTTGATGCGCCGCAAATTTGGCGCATTCAGGCGGTGGTTAAGGCTTGCATGCGTCCGGCAACGGAAGTAGCCTTGACCACCGATCGGGTACTCGTGATGAGTCGCAATGCGTTATGTGGCGCGGGTTTGCGCCAGATTGTCACTTGCAACTGGTCAGGAGGCTTGCTATAAAACCTCCACTTGTTGTGGCCAGGGAAATCAGCGCCGCAGCGGTGTTCGATAATAGGGGAAAATAAGAGTGAATAAATCTCAACTGATTGACAAGATTGCAGACGGTGCCGATATCTCCAAAGCTGCTGCTGGCCGTGCGTTGGATGCCTTCATTGATGCTGTTGGTGAAGCCCTGAAAGAGGGTGACCAGGTTGCTCTGGTTGGCTTCGGTACTTTTGCTGTTCGCGAGCGTGCTGCCCGTTCCGGCCGTAACCCGCAAACTGGCGCGACCATCGAAATCGCTGCTGGTAAAGTTCCTGCCTTCAAAGCCGGTAAGGCACTGAAAGACGCTGTTAACTAAGCCGGACGCTGATATACGTCGGCTACCGTCCTTGGTCGCAGACCAGACAAGTTAGAGAGTCTTCTCTCATACTGATTGACCAAGGCGCATCGCAATCGGTGCGCCTTTTTATTATTTACGCCCATCGAGTTCGGGAGCATAAGTACAAACATGATGTTGGATAAACTACGCGAAGGGGCGCAGGGCAAGGTAGCCAAGGTTATCTTGGGCCTGATCATTCTCTCCTTTGCCTTGGCTGGTGTAGGCAGCTACCTGAACGGCCCGGCCCGTACCGCCCCCGCTACCGTCAATGGCACGGATATCAGTGCTGCCGCACTGGAAAATGCCTACCGCAACGAGCGCGCCCGCATGGAATCCCAGATGGGAGAAGCCTTCAGCCAGCTGGCCGCCAACCCCGAGTACATGAAACAGTTCCGCCGCGGCGTGCTGGACCGTCTGATCGATCAGGCGCTGCTGGACAGCAAAGCCCATGAACTGGGTCTGCGAGTCAGTGACGAGCAGATCAAGCAGGCTATCGTCGCCATGCCCGAGTTTGCCGAAGAAGGCAAGTTCAACAACGACCGCTACCTGCAGCTCATCCGCCGCGCCGGCATGACCCCGGAGATGTTCAGCGAATCCCTGCGCCAGGACATGGTTCGCCAACAGTTGATGGGGGCCTTGGTCGGGACCGAATTTACCCTCAAGGGGGAAGCCGAGCAGATCGACAAGCTCTACAACCAGACTCGTGATCTGCGTCTGGTGCGTCTGGCTGCCGCCAACTACATGGGTGATGTCCAGGTCTCCGACAACGAGCTGGAGCAGTTCTACAAGACCAATAGCGCCCGTTTCATGAACGATGAGCAGGTCAAGGTGGACTATCTGCTGCTGGATGCTGCCAACCTCGGCAAAAACATCAAAGTGTCCGAGCAGGATGCCCAGGATTACTACGATCAGCACCAGGATCTGTTCCAGCGTCCCGAGCGTCGCCAGGTTGCCCACATCCTGATCCCGTTTGGCAAGGATGAGAAGGCTGCCGAGAAGCAGGCCGACGAACTCCTGTCCAAGGCCAAGAGTGGAGAAGACTTTGCCGAGCTGGCCAAGGCCAACTCCTCCGACACCTTCTCTGCCAAGAAGGGCGGCGAACTGGACTGGTTCGAGAAAGGGGTGATGGATCCGGCGTTTGAACAGGCTGCTTTTGCGCTGACCAAGGCTGGCGATCTCTCCAGCGTGGTGAAGAGCCCGTTCGGTTTCCACATCATCAAGCTGCTGGCGGTTGAACCGGCTCAGACCAAGCCGTTTGCCGATGTGAAAGAAGAGACCATCGCCCGTCTGCAAACCGACAAGGCCAAGGAGCAGTTCTTCGCCGAGCAGCAGAAGATGGCTGACAGCAGCTTCGAGAACCCGGACTCGCTGGATCTGACCGCCGACGCCATGGGCATGAAGGTGGTGTCTTCCGACTATTTCAGCCAGGCCACTGCCCCGGCTCCGTTGAACGATCCCAAGGTGCTCTCCGTGGCCTTCTCTGAACAGCTGCGCGATGACAACACCAACTCCGACGTGATCGAGCTCTCCGATGGCAAGGCGCTGGTGCTGCACATCACCGGTTACCAGCCGAAAGCGGCCAAGCCGCTGGCCGAGGTGAAAGATCAGGTGATTGCTGCTATCAAGCACGACAAGGCGAGCGAAGTGGCTCGCGGCAAGGCACAGGGCCTCTTGGAGAAACTGAAAGCCGGCGACGACATCAAGGCTGATCTGGCGGCGCTGGATCTGAAGGTCGAGACCCACAAGGGGATTGCTCGCTTCGATCGCCAGCTGGATCAGAACCTGGTTGCCCAGGTGTTCATGCTGCCCCATCCGAAAGATGGCAAGCCGAGCGTGGAGCTGGTTACCGAGACCAACGGCGATCGCGTGGTCGTCGCACTGGACAAGGTGAATGTCCCGGCGGCACCGTCCCAGATGGTCAGTCTGCTGCAAGGCCAGCTGGGTCAGGGTCGGGCACAGGCCGATTACAAGTCCCTGATCGAAGAGCTGCGCAAATCAGCCAAGATCGAGTACTTCACCAGCGTGGAAGCGACCGTCGAGTAATCGACAAGATACTCCCCATATTGCAAACGGCTCCTTGATGGAGCCGTTTTGTTATCTGCCATTCACCAATTGATGCAATCGGCCTACAGGCCAGCATAAAAAAACCGGCATCGAGTGCCGGTTTTGACTTTTATCTGCCGAGCAGAGGAGGGGATTATTGTACGCCCTGAGTGCGCAGGTAATCCTCATAGGTACCGCCGAAGTCGCGGATGCCGTTCTCGGTCAGCTCCAGGATGCGAGTCGCCAGGGAGGATACGAACTCACGGTCGTGGGAGACGAAGATGAGAGTCCCTTGATAGAGCTCCAGCGCCATGTTCAGCGATTCGATGGATTCCATGTCCAGGTGGTTGGTCGGCTCATCCATGATCAGGATGTTGGGGCGCTGCATCATCAGCTTGCCGAACAACATGCGACCCTGCTCACCACCGGAGAGTACCTTGACCGGCTTCTTGATGTCGTCCTGGGAGAACAGCAGACGACCGAGCACGGAGCGCACCGCCTGCTCGTCTTCGTTCTCCTGTTTCCACTGGGCCATCCAGTCGAACACGTTGAGATCGGTGTCGAAGTCTTCAGCGTGATCCTGGGCGTAGTAACCGATCTGGGCGTTTTCGGACCATTTGACGGTGCCGCTGTCCGGTGCCAGATCGCCCACCAGGGTTTTGATCAGGGTGGATTTACCGATACCGTTGGTACCCAGGATGGCGACCTTCTCGCCCACTTCCAGCATCATGTTGAGGCCCTTGAACAGGGGACCCTCGCCATAACCCTTGGAGACGCCTTCCACTTCCAGGATGTTGCGATAGAGCTTCTTGTCCTGCTCGAAGCGGATGAAGGGGTTCTGACGGCTGGAGACCTTGACGTCCTCAATCTTGATCTTGTCGATCTGCTTGAGACGGGAGGTGGCCTGACGGGACTTGGAGGCGTTGGCGCTGAAGCGTGACACGAAGGACTGCAGATCGGCGATCTGGGCTTTCTTCTTGGCGTTGTCGGCCAGCAGGCGCTCGCGCGCCTGGGTGGCGGCCAACATGTAGTCGTCGTAGTTGCCCGGGTAGACCCGCAGCTCGCCGTAGTCCAGATCCGCCATGTGGGTGCAGACGGAGTTCAGGAAGTGACGGTCGTGAGAGATGATGATCATGGTGCTCTCGCGCTCGTTCAGTACCTGCTCCAGCCAGCGGATAGTGTTGATGTCCAGGTTGTTGGTCGGTTCGTCCAGCAGCAGGATATCAGGGTTGGAGAAGAGGGCCTGCGCCAGCAGCACCCGCAGCTTCCAGCCCGGCGCCACGGCGCTCATGGGGCCGTTGTGCTGCTCCAGCGGAATGCCGACACCCAGCAGCAGCTCGCCGGCGCGGGCTTCGGCGGTGTAGCCGTCATATTCGGCGACCAGCCCTTCCAGCTCGGCAGCCTTCATGTAGTCTTCGTCGGTGGCCTCCAGGTTGGCGTAGATGGCATCGCGCTCGGCGATGGCGGCCCACAGCTCGGTGTGGCCCATCATGACCACGTCCAGTACGCGCATCTCTTCGTAGGCGAACTGATCCTGACGCAGCTTACCGATACGCTCGTTGACGTCCAGGCTCACATTACCGCCGCTGGGCTCCAGATCGCCGCCGAGGATCTTCATAAAGGTGGACTTGCCACAGCCGTTGGCGCCGATAAGGCCATAGCGGTTGCCGCCGCCAAACTTGACGTTGATGTTCTCAAACAGCGGCTTGGCGCCGAATTGCATGGTGATGTTATTGCTGCTAAGCATAGTGTGTTTGGAAATTCCTTAGTAATCAGTGCATTATTGCACTTAATGAAAATTCGGTGGTGCTATTGGGGCAAGTGTCCATTCTTTGCATTGCACTCCAGATCGAATCAACCCCATTCTGACCAGCTGATTCAATCCACTTTCCATAAACCTTCTGCAACATCTCTGCAGAATTGTGGCCCATTTGTTCGGCAATGAATGCCAAATCCCCGTGGGCAGTCATATTCCAACTGACAAAAGCACGCCGAAGTTGGTAGACCCGTCGATAGCGAACCCCCGACTGTTGGATTGCAGCCCGCCGTGGTGCCACCAGGAATACTGCGGGCTAGAAAGGTGGCTCCCCGGCACTACGTTGGTTGGGCGAAATACTGGGTGCAATGTTTGGCGCACGATCATGCCACCTGATATGTGCATGTCAATCTCTGCGTCAGAAAGTGCGCCTTTGACAGTAGTGGTCTAATCATCCTGGACACCGTTTTAGGTGGTACAGTCGTTACCCTGACCTGAGGTGTTCAATGACAAGATTGCGGTCGCTCATTTATTGCCGAATTCAAATTGGAAGCCGCATCTCTGGCGCTCGACTAGGAATATTGAGTTCCCGAAGCCAGCCGTTCACTGGATGTCGGTGAAACCGTACTTCGCCGCTGGGTTCAGCAGCTTCAATCCGAACGCCGTGTCACACTGCGGGAAGCGAAGCGGGATTTTGCTATTACCTGATGGATGACTACAACTGGTGGCGTGGTGCGGTTGCATGGAATGTTTAATAGTTGCCGTTCCGGGATTGTTGCTTTTGACTCATCTGCTGACTACTGAAGATGGGTAACATCCTCAGTGCTGCAAGAGTTATGGGCTGACAATGCCACTCATTTTCCTTTCATTGCCAAAGCTGTTTGAAGAGTGGGTTGACCGATCATCGCGACGACAACCATAGCTAGTCCTGCTGCAACGGCTACTCCGAAACCTGCCCGTGCACCATAGGTATCGATGATAAGACCCGTTATTGCTCCACCGAGCGCGATACCAAGGCTAATACCAGTTGTTATCCAGGTCAGCCCTTCGGTGAGTTTTGCCGATGGTAAAATAATGGTACTTAGATTCATTACAATGATCATGGTGGGGGCAAAAGACATACCTGCCACAAAAATTGCCCCCATCATCGTGTAAACGCTTGAAGAAAGGGCGGGTAATATAATTGTCGCTGCAGTTATTATGACGCCTACCAGAAACTGTCTTTCTAAAGGTGCGGTAATTCTAACCAAGCCGAATACTAACCCAACAATCATGGAGCCGAGTGCGTAGATGGCCAAAATAAAACTGGCAGAAGCAGGCCAGTTTTGCTCATTGGCAAAAGCAATAACTGCGACATCAAGTGCTCCCCCAATAATACCCATGCCAAGGAAAATCAAACAGACAATCTGTAGGCTGGGTATTTTTAAGGTGGAGCTGCCTTGGTGATGGACACTATCCATAACCTCTGGCTCAGTCCGGCGTTGCAGAAGAAATGCACTCATACCGAGAGTCAGCAATAATACCGCAGACAATGGCCCTGCTTCGGCGAATAGGCTAGTACTCAAGCCGATCGCCAGTGGAGGGCCAATAATATATGACAATTCATTAAGAACTGCATCGAGCGAGTAAGCAGTATGTAGTAATGGATTGTTACGATAAAGCTTTGCCCACCTCGCTCGTACCAAAGCGGTAATATTAGGTATTGAACCAGATAACATTGCAAGAATGAAAAGAAATGGTGCAGGTGCTTTCACATAAGCAGCAAATACCAGTACCAACAGCATGATCAGACTGAAGGTGGTAATAATTGGCAGTACCTTGCGTTGACCATATTGGTCAACTAATTTTGACACCTGTGGACTTATAACAGCATTCGCTAATGTAAACGTGCCTGCGATCGCACCGGCTAGCCAATAGAGGCTACCTTGCTGTAACAGCATGGTAATGATGCCTATGCTGAGCATTGCCTGTGGTAGGCGTGCTACTGAACTTGTGATGACTAATACTATGGCGTCAGAATTTGTCAGAAGTACACGATAGGGGTTGGCCATATATATTCCGCGTTATTTCTTGTTGTTCTGCCGCTCTTTGTTGCGTGATTTGTCATTTTATATGACGCACTCCCATTTTTCTTCTGATGATAGCTAAATGCTTGCCATCGGCAGGGCAGGGGGATATTTGTTTATTTGAGCCTATACAATCACCTATGAGCGTGTTTTACCAGGCATTTATTTACTGTGTTGGTGGTTAATAAAGAGGGGGAGTGATTTGTTAGACTTATTTGAAATAAGAAAAATGATAGTTAATTCTCATGTCTATATATCGTCATGCATGTGCACGCATATATAAGGCGTTGTTTTTTAGATTAATATGGCATTGATGGAGCCTATTTGCTCTGTGTTTTCAGGTCGTTTCACCCGACAAAATTAATGATGAATTATCAATCCATAATCTGATGTTACGACTTGGGTATTGAAAAAATTGACGCTTGTCACAGCTACCAGAACATACCCCAGTATAGTTGGCAAAATATCGATGAATCAAACAGTGTCAAGCAGTCCTCTACTCGTCTGAAATTATTTCAAATCAAGATGGAAGTAAGCAAAATGACATTAGAACCTCTTAAGGTAAGCAAGACACATTCATTTATGACAGTGTCACTTATCGAGTTATGGGAACGTTTCGGTTATTACGGTATGCAGGCGCTTATCGTGTACTTCATGGTACAGCGTCTTGGCTTTGGAGACAGTCGGGCCAACCTGGTGTGGAGCGCCTGTGCCGCATTGATATATGTATCGCCGGCGATCGGCGGTTGGGTCGGGGATAGGATTCTCGGTACCAAGCGCACCATGTTGCTCGGTGCCGGCATTTTGTCACTCGGTTATGCGTTGATGACAGTACCGACAGAAAACACCTGGTTTCTGTTCTTGGCCCTCGGGGTTGTCGTTGTCGGTAACGGCTTGTTCAAACCCAATGCCGGTAACCTGGTACGCAAGATCTATGAAGGGGACGACTCCAAGATAGACAGCGCCTTTACCATCTACTATATGGCGGTGAACGTCGGTTCAACCTTCTCCATGTTGCTCACTCCTTGGATTAAAGACTACGTCAATGCCAACTATGGCAACGAGCTCGGCTGGCATGCCGCCTTCGCTGTTTGCTTCGTTGGCTTGTTGGTGGGGTTGGGTAATTACGCCATGATGCGTAAAACGCTGGTCAATTATGGTTCAGAGCCGGATACCCGCCCCGTCGAGATGAACAAGCTGCTGATCATATTGTTACTGATTGTGCTGTCTGTGGTAGCGTCGGCCTTTATCCTCGAATATGAAGATGTGGCTCGCGCCTTCGTATATACAGCGGGCGTTGCGGGACTCGGAGTCTTCTTCTACCTTATCCGCAACAGTGAAACCAGTGAGCGGGCCGGTTTGATTGCCGCCTTGGTGCTGACGCTGCAAACAGTCTTCTTCTTTATTTTCTATCAGCAGATGTCTACCTCGTTGGCGCTGTTTGCCTTGCGTAACGTCGATTGGAACTTCCAGGCCCTCGGTGTACCGCTGTGGACTTGGTCACCGGCCCAGTTCCAGGCTTTGAACCCTATCTGGATTATGTTGCTAAGTCCGCTGCTGGCCTGGGTCTATGCTGCTGCCGGACGCAATAACAAGGATATTTCTATTGCCGCCAAATTCGCATTGGGCTTTGCCGTCGTGGCGCTGGGATTTTTTATCTACAGCTTTGCCGGCATGTTTGCCATCAATGGCAAGACCTCTTCCTGGGTGATGATATGGGGTTACGGTGCTTACTCGCTTGGCGAGCTGCTGGTCAGTGGTCTGGGCCTGGCAATGATCTCCCGTTATGTTCCCGAGCGCATGGGGGGCTTTATGATGGGAGTCTACTTTGTGGCTTTGGGTATTTCTCAGTATCTGGGTGGAGTGGTTGCCAACTTTGCCAGTGTGCCGGAGAACATTACAAATCCGCTTGAAACCCTGCCTATTTACACCAACCTGTTCTTCAACCTGGGAATTGCAGCACTGGTTTGTACCGTTATTGCGCTGACAGTATTACCGCTGATGCGCCGTCTGACGGAAATCCACCATTCCCACAATACCAATAACGATGTCGACAACGCTTCGGGGGAGAGTTAGCTCAGGGCAGTAAGATACAGGCGGGTGACTCTATACGCTCAAATGCTGACAATTGTCACAAGGTAGCAATACACAAGTTAACTGTGCTAATGCTGTGATTGTAATAAAGGTATTTATGGAGGTGCTGAATGAATTATGAGGTCCCCTTTACCATCCATACTATATTACTCTCAGCAACTATATTGTTTGTTGCTCCTATTGTGCTTACTTGTGGCGCTGAGTATCTTTTCACAAAGAAACTGACGCTTGGTGTGACATCTTTTGTCGTTATTATAGGTTTAGGGAAAGTGCGAATAAGCAGGTCATTTCTTCCCAAGCTGGCTCGCTGATTAAAATTTCGCGGATCCGGGCCGATTGTTCTCCCGTAAACACCTCGAATTAGCCTATTTAGGCCGTTTTTTCGCCATTCCTGGCGTTATTTCCGGTTTTTAGTGAGATCTCTCCCACTGACGTATCATCTGGTCCACCCGAAACAGGTTGGCCAGGGTGAATAACATCGCCAGTTGGTTATCGTTTTTCTGTAGCCCCTTGTATCTGGCTTTCACGAAGCCGAACTGCCGCTTGATGATGCGAAACGGGTGCTCCACTTTGGCCCGGATGCGGGCTTTCATGTATTCGATGTTGATGGCCGTTTTGTTCTTGCGTGGATGCTGTTTCAAGGTTCTTACCTTGCCGGGGCGCTCGGCGATCAGCCAGTCCACATCCACCTCGGCCAGCTCCTCGCGCTGTGGCGCCCCTTGGTAGCCGGCATCGGCTGAGACAAATTGCTCCTCTCCATGCAGCAGATTACCCAGCTGATTGAGGTCATGCTCGTTGGCCGCGGTGGTGACTAGGCTGTGGGTCAGGCCACTCTTGGCATCGACACCAATGTGGGCCTTCATGCCAAAGTGCCACTGATTGCCTTTCTTGGTCTGATGCATCTCCGGATCGCGTTGCTGCTCTTTGTTCTTGGTCGAGCTGGGTGCCTCAATGATGGTGGCATCGACCAAGGTGCCTTGAGTCATCATGACGCCTGCTTCGGCCAGCCAGCGATTGATGGTCTTGAACAATTGGCGGGCCAGTTGATGCTGCTCCAGCAGGTGGCGGAAATTCATGATGGTGGTGCGGTCCGGCAAGGCGCTATCCAGGGATAACCGGGCAAACAGACGCATGGAGGCGATTTCGTACAGAGCATCTTCCATCGCGCCATCGCTCAGGTTGTACCAATGCTGCATGCAGTGAATGCGTAGCATGGTTTCCAGCGGATAAGGTCGCCGGCCATTACCAGCCTTGGGGTAAAACGGCTCGATGACTTCCACCATGTTTTGCCATGGCAGAATCTGCTCCATGCGGGACAAGAAAATCTCTTTTCTGGTCTGACGGCGCTTACTGCTGAATTCACTGTCGGCGAAGGTGAGTTGATGACTCATGATGGCCCTCGGAAATGCGGCTCCGGATGAACATTATGATCTCATATCACAGACTTGTTCGCACCTTCCTTAGTGTTCCTCACTCTTGGTGTCATACAAATTACCACGTCGAAAGTCGTTCTTAATGATGACTCCCTGATACTGAAAAGCCTTGTTTATACCAATAAGACAATGCTTAAAGATGTTGAACTAACCTCTGGTTTACATGAGGCCTCTTTGCCAGCTAGTTTCAGGCCTGTTCTTAGATAAAATGGTGTTGGCTTGTTTGGATATAACGCAGGGACATTCACGCTAAACGATGGGACGTCGGGATTTGTTATGTTATCAAAGCCACCTTATCTTGTGCTGGGATTAAAAGGACATAGTGGAAAACTGATTTTTTCTGCTAATGCACATTTATATGAGGCACTTAAATCTCACCTTGTTAAGTTGACTTATGAAAAAAATCCCTAATGTGAAATAGGGAATGAGAATGGTTCTTTATATGAAACGTACGTCATTCATTATGCTTGAATGATAATGTTAGGGCGCTTTCCTGCTGATTAAGATGTTTTACATTACACCAGTTGCGAGCCAAGGAAGGCATGGATCTCAACAGAGGCACTCGTTGAAGAGGCAGTGTCTTGGGCGTCGCAGTAAATTGAAATTCAATGATACAGAGAGTTAGTGACAGTATATGAACTGCATGGCTAATAACCTGATCGATATATTAATGATCTTCTGTCTGTATGGACAGGAAGGACGATGCAACAAGAGCTGCGATCCTGATATTCAGGAAGACTACTTTTGTGTCGGATCATGATGACGCGAGTTTGGATAGCGATAGTGCCGTCGTGTCTGGTTTGGCGATAGCGCATTTTTAGGAGTGATGAAGAGAACAAAGGAGATAGGGAGATGCGTGATATGTCAACAATATGGTTATTATTCATTATCGTTATAGGCCTGCTTTCTGGTTGCAAGACGGACATCAGGTATGTCGATGAAAAACCGAGTTCGATTGAACTACCAGAGGCTGTTGCCGGGCCTGATGTGATAACAACACCGCGTAATATTGTGTACCTGTCAATTGGTCGTTATGAAAAGACATTTATGCAGAATATACAGGCCAGAGGAAAGGAGATAACTGATTATGTGGTCGCCTTTGTTAATCCACGAGATGCTGCTACGGGTGAGTTGGAGTCATTGACGCCAGCCCAGAAACAAGATCTGGATAAGCTGGTTGCCTATAGAAAGGAATCCAATCCGAATGCCAGGATATATATCGCGATAGGCGGTTGGAGAGGAGATGATGACGGTTTCGATCTGGTGTTTGAAGAGATAGCGCGCAATATTGAAAAACGAAAGTTATTTATCTCTGACATAATGGAACTGGTTGAAGAGTATGGTGTTGATGGTATTGATATTGACTGGGAATACCCTAGGGTGCAATTTGCAGACGAATACGCTTTATTTGTCAGAGAACTTGCCAATGAATTACATAAACGGAATAAGTATTTGTCGTCAGCAGTCATTGGTACCAGAGATAAAATGACAGATAGCGGGAATGCCGACGCATATCTGGATTCAACGTTAAGAGATTTTGATAGTATTAATCTCATGGCATACGACATGGAATTTGAAAATCACAGTACCTTTCAACATGCGATAGACAGTATTGATTACTGGGTGAACAAAAGAAAAGTACCACCGCAGAAAGTGATGTTGGGGTTGCCCGTCTATAGCCGAAACAATTGGCAAGATTGGAGCTACATCACATTACAACATCCGGATCAGGAAAATGAAGATACGTCGAGTTGGAACCAGAATGAATTTGGTGAGTTTGTCTCTCCGCAGGGCTACAGCGTTGTGAATGCATGCAGAAATAGCTTTGAATTTATACCTGATGTGGCCAAGCCAGCCGAAAACAAAACCAATTATTATAATGGGCTCCCCCTTATTATTAAGAAAACCGAGCTTGCATTATCAACGAAACTGGGTGGCGTCATGTTTTGGGAGGCGCCTCTCGATGCGGCGAAACCTGAGTATTCGCTGATCCATGCGGCCTATCAGGTCATGAGCGGCATGACGGTTGATAATATTTGCACGCAAAATCCAGCCTGGGTTGCCGACCAGGCGCAGTGAGGGTTGGGAAAACGAGTTTATGAACGGCAATGACAAGAGGAAAAGAAAAAGCCGGCACTGGGCCGGCTTGTCTCAAGACCTTGACTGTTAGTGAGAGGTCGCACCGGAGGCGCCGAGCCCGGTCTGGGAGCGGACGAACTGCGGCAGGAACTTGGCGTGTTCGTCGGCGGCAGCCTGGGACTTGTCGGTAACAGAGAAGAACCAGATCCCGACAAATGCCAGCCCCATGGAGAAGAGCGCCGGGTACTCGTAGGGGAAGATGGCCTGGGCATGACCCAACACCTTCACCCACACGGTCGGGCCCAGCACCATCAGGGTGACTGCGCTCGCCAGACCCAGCCAGCCACCGTAGACGGCGCCACGGGTGGTCAGACGGGACCAGAACATGGAGAGGAACAGCACCGGGAAGTTGCAGCTCGCCGCGATGGAGAAGGCCAGACCCACCATGAAGGCGATGTTCTGCTTCTCGAACAGGATGCCAAGACCAATGGCAACCACGCCCAGCACCAGGGTCGTCATCTTGGAGACGCGCAGCTCGTCGGCTTCATTGGCCTTGCCCTTCTTCAGCACGCTGGCATAGAGGTCATGGGAGACCGCAGAGGCACCCGCCAGTGTCAGGCCTGCCACAACCGCCAGGATGGTGGCAAAGGCGACGGCAGAGATGAAGCCCAGGAACAGGCTGCCACCCACGGCGTCGGCCAGGTGGACTGCGGCCATGTTGGTGCCGCCGAGCAGTGCGCCGGTAGCGTCCTTGAAGGCCGGGTTGGTGCTGACCAGCAGGATGGCACCAAAGCCGATGATAAAGGTCAGGATGTAGAAGTAGCCGATGAAGCCGGTGGCGTAGAACACGGATTTACGTGCTTCCTTGGCGTCACTCACGGTGAAGAAACGCATCAGGATATGGGGCAGACCGGCGGTACCGAACATCAATGCCAATCCGAGCGAGATGGCGGAGACGGGGTCGGAGACCAGACCACCCGGGCTCATGATGGCGGCGCCATTGGCGTGCACCTTGACCGCCTCGGAGAACAGGGTGCCGAAATCGAAGTTGACCGACTTCATCACCATCAGCGCCATAAAGCTGGCACCGGAGAGCAGCATCACCGCCTTGATGATCTGTACCCAGGTGGTAGCCAGCATGCCGCCAAACAGCACGTAGAGCACCATCAGGATGCCGACCAGCACCACGGCGATGTGGTATTGCAGGCCGAACAGCAGCTCGATGAGCTTACCGGCACCCACCATCTGGGCGATCAGGTAGAGGGAGACCACCACCAGAGAGCCGCAGGCGGAGAGGGTTCGCACCTCGGTCTGCTTGAGGCGGTAGGAGGCCACATCGGCAAAGGTGTATTTGCCAAGGTTGCGCAGCCGCTCCGCGATCAGGAACAGGATGATGGGCCAGCCCACCAGGAAGCCGATGGAGTAGATGAGGCCATCATAGCCCGAGGTGTAGACCAGGGCGGAGATGCCGAGGAAAGAGGCGGCGGACATATAGTCACCGGCGATGGCCAGACCGTTCTGGAAGCCGGTGATACGCCCGCCTGCTGCATAGTAATCGGAGGCCGAGCGGTTGCGTTTGGAGGCCCAGTAGGTAATGAACAGGGTCGCCGCCACGAACGCCACAAACATCACGATGGCCGGGATGTTGAGGGGCTGGCGCTGGACGTCGCCGGTCAGCGCATCGGCTGCCAGCAGGGGGGAAGAGGCCAGAGAGGCCAACAGCAGCAAAGACTTGCCTTTCATGATTGCACTCCCTTGAGGATCTTCTGGTTCAGCTCGTCAAACTCGCCGTTGGCACGGAACACATAGATGCCGGTCAGCAGGAAGGAGGCGAGGATCAGCCCCACCCCGACCGGGATGCCGCGGGTAATATTGGAGCCTTCGCTCAGCGGGGTGCCGAGCCAGGCAGGGTCAAAGGCGATGAGCAGGATAAACGCCAGGTAGAGCCCCAGCATCAAGGCCGAGAGGGCCCAGGCAAAACGCTGGCGTTTGGCGACCAGCTCCTGGAAGTTGGGATCTTGCTGGATCCTCAGATAGCTTTGCTGTTCCATTGCAGTTCTCCATGACATGAGTGTCAGCGGTGGATAAAGGGGGTTGCCCTGACGAGCAGCTTGGCTGCCCATGTAATCAAAATGTGAATTAAATGTTATTTGTGGACAATTAGACTTTGGGATAAGCCAGTGGCCCGCCCCGGATGAGGCGCAGGTAGATGAGCGCCGCCGTGATGGCGTCGGCAAGGGCATCGTGGGCGGGCAGGGCAGGCAGGGCCAGATGATGGCAGATGGCGGCCAGGTGCAGATCGATGACTGCATCCGGGTAACGCCGATAGAGGCTGTCGTGATAGAGACGGCTCACCTCTATGCCCCGTTGGGGCAGGGTCAAGCCCCATTGTTTCTGGCAGGCCAGGTTGAGGATGCGCAGATCATAGGCGATGTGATAACCCACCAGTTCGCGTGGCCCGATAAAGGCCAGCAGCTGGCGCAGCGCGGCTTCCAGCGGCATGCCCTGTTGCAGATCCTGGTGGCGCAAGCCGTGGATGGTCACGGACTGGGCGGTCAGGCTGGCGGGGGGAAGCACCTTGATGGCAAGCGCCTCGCCGGTCAGCAGCCGGTTACCCTGGAGCCGTACTGCGCCGATGGCAACGATCTCGGCGCGGGCGGGATCCAGGCTGGTGGTCTCGAAATCGAGGGCAACCAGCTCATCTTGCGGCGGCGCGGCAAAGAGCGGGGCAAACTCCCCATCCCGAAAAGCGCGGCCATACCAGTAGCGTCGCAGGCAGTCCAGCATGCTCATTGTCTCAGACGAAAGTGCAAGGTGAGCCACTGCTGGAACTTCTTCACCTGATGCAGGGCATGGCGCAGCAGATCCCGCTCGCTGTGGCTGAGCTCATTGACCTGCACCCGGCTGTCGCCATTTTTGAGCTGGCAGCGCAGGCGCAGGCGGATAAACAGCCGGAATGCCTCCGCCAGGTTGTTGCCATACTCGGCGCTGATGCGCTCGGCCGCCACCAGGGCATCGATGCGGGCCAGGGTGGCGGTTTCCAGTATGCCGGCCTCCAGCGCCAGCATGCGGATCCCGTGCACCAGCGGGAAGAGTCCGCCCCGCTTGAGATCCAACCCCTCGGCCGAACGCTCCAGCCGGCCAAACAGGGTGAGGGGAGCATGAAAGGCTACCGCCGGCCTCACCATCTCCGCCAACAGATCCCGCCTGTCTCCCAGTTGCTCCCGCAAGGTGCGGGCAATGGGGGAGAGCAGAGTGCGATCCCCGGCAATGGGATGGGCATCGGCCAGGGTGGCAAGCCAGAGCAGCTCTGCCTCACTGGCCATGGTGCAGGCGCGGGTGATGGCGCTTTGCCACTGCTCCCCCGTTTTGACCCACTCCGGGTTGTTGACCATCACCTGGCCGGGGCAGAGAGGATAGCCGAGGCGCTCCAGCAGGGCGCTGAAGGCGGCCAGATCTGCTTCTTGGCCGGGCCAGTGCAGATCGGCGGGCAGGATCAGCGCATTGTCCTGATCTGTTTTGAGGATCTGCTCGCCGCGCCCCTCCGAGCCCAGCATCAGCAGGCACACCTTCTCCTGCACTTCGGGCGGGATCACCAGGGCGAAGGCCTTGGCGATCAGCTGCTCGTTGACGGTGGCGATGAGCTTCATCAAAAAGGCGGTGTGAATGCCCTGAGCAAACAGGGAGCGGATCAGTTGCAGCTGCTCACGGGCTACCGCCTCCAGCGCAGGGAGTGTATCGGCGCGGGCGATGCGCAGGGTCAATACGTGTGAGTGGGTGGAGAAGAGCCCCAGCACCTGGGTGAGTTGCAGGATCCCGGCGACCTCTCCCTGATGCCAGATCACCAGCCGCTTGATGCGATGACGGGTCATCAGCAGCAGGGCATCGAACAGATAGCTCTCCTGCGGCAGGCCGATCAGGGGGGCTGGCGTCAGCAGGGAGAGCGGCGCCGTCAGGGGCAGCCCTTTGAGGGTCAGGGCATGCAACAGGGTCTTGCGGGTGGCAAGGCTCAGGCTGCCGTCCCGGGCGGGATAGATGAGGCAGTCGCTGCTCTTGGCCACCATGGCTTCGGTAGCTGCCAGCAGCGACAGGCGATTGTCGACGACAAGAGGCGGCTGCAGGTGTTCGGGGGCGATCCGGGTCAGGATAAACTCCGCCAGGTTCTTCTGGCCCAGTTGCTCACGCTGCTCCTGCTGGCGCTGACGCTCTGCCAGGTTGGCGGTGAAGTAGCTGGCAAAGGCGGGATCCTGCTCGCACAGGGCCAGAAAGGTCTGCCTAGGGATCAGCTGGCAGAGGGTATCTTCCAGAGCGGTGAAGGTGTGGCGGCAGTGGCCATCAAACTGGGCCCGCACATCGAACAGATCATCGCAACCATAGTCACCAAATTGATGATGGGGGGCGGACTCCTCCACCGCACCCTTGATGATGAGATAGAGACCGGGGGGCGTGTCGCCTGCGCTGAGTACCGTCTCGCCGGCGCGAAAGTAACAGATTGATAGGCTCTGCTCGAGCCGCTGGCGGGCGTCGGCGGCCAGATTGTCAAACGGTGGGCGGGCGAAGTTGAAGAGTGTTGTCATGGCGATCCCTGGCCAGTGATATGGACTCAGTCTGACAAAGTGACCGGGGGGGCAGCCAGCCGACTTTAGTCGCACTGGGCGCTCGCATGCACTCCCGGGCAGGAAAATGGCGGGCTCCCTGTACCTGATGGTAACACTCTGATAACGTTGTGGTATGACCAGTTGATACTCAGGAGAGGCAGAGGGAAATGGAGAAACCAAGGGTCAAGTGCGAGATCCGGGACGGCATCGCCGAGGTGATGTTGACGCGAGGAGACAAACTCAATGCGCTGGACAGGGCCATGTTCAGTGCCATCGACGAGACGCTCGGCCAGTTACAGCGGCACAAGGGCTTGCGGGCGGTGATCCTCCATGGTGAGGGGCGGGCATTTTGTGCCGGGCTTGATGTGAAGTCCATGCTCAAGCAGCCGGTGGCGGCCCTCGAGATCCTCAGGCGCGAGGCGGACGAAGCCACCAACCTGGCCCAGCGGGTGGCCTATGGCTGGCATCAGTTACCTGTGCCTGTCATCGCGGTGACTAAGGGGGTCTGTTTCGGTGGCGGCCTGCAGATCGCGCTCGGTGCCGATTTTCGCTTCAGCACGCCGGATTGCCGCTTCTCGGTGATGGAGATCAAGTGGGGCATCATCCCCGACATGAGCGGCAGCGTCACCATGCGTAACCTGATGGGAGTGGACAGCGCCATGGAGCTGGCCATGACGGGCCGCGAGCTGCTAGCCCCGGAGGCGAAAGGCCTCGGTCTGGTCAGCCGGGTCTGCCCGGATCCGCTGGGGGAGGCGCGGGAGTTTGCCAGAACGCTCATCACCAAGTCCCCCGATGCGCTCGCGGGGATCAAGCAGCTCTACAGCCAGGCGTGGGCGCGCAGCGACGAGGCGATGCTCAAGGAGGAGACCCGCTTGCAAAAGCAGATCCTGGGGCGCCCCAACCAGTGGCGCGCCACCCTCAACAGCCTGTTTCGCTGGCGCTTGCCGTTCGGGCCCAGACGCAATGCCCTGTGACGCAGCGACTTTCGAATAGCAAAATGTACAAAAGAAAAATGGCAGCCTGGGCTGCCATTTTGTTGTGTCATGTCTGCGTTTACTTGGCGACGGTATCCACGTCCGCTTCGAACGGGTGGCCGGTATTCTCGCGCATCAGGTTGACTTCGGCGCGGTTGTCGATCCAGTAGTCGGCATTCTTGATCCCCAGTTTTTCGGGGTGGAATACCGGGTCGAGCCCTTGTGCCAGCTGGGCTTCATAGTCCTTCAGGCAGATGAAGGCGGTTTTTTGCAGCAGCAGGATGGCGATGATGTTGAGCCAGGCCATCAGACCCACACCGATATCACCCAGACCCCAGGCGAGATCCGCCGTCTTGACGGTGCCGTAGACGGTCGCCGCCATCAGGCCGATCTTCAACAGGAAGGTGAGCCAGGGACGGTTAATCTTGCGATTGACGAACGCGATGTTGGTCTCGGCGATGTAGTAGTAGGCGACGATGGTGGTAAATGCGAAGAAGAACAGTGCGATGGCGACAAAGTAGTTGCCAAAGCCCGGCATCATGCTCTCCATGGCGGTCTGTACGTAACCCGGGCCTGCGGCCACGCCGGCGATACCGGTGTAGAGGGCGGCACCTTCCGGACCCTGTACGTTATACAGGCCGGTGATGAGCAGCATGAAGCCGGTGGCGGAGCAGACGAACAGGGTATCGATGTAGACGGAGAACGCCTGCACCAGACCCTGCTTGGCCGGGTGGCTTACCGCGGCAGCGGAGGAGGCGTGCGGGCCTGTTCCCTGGGCGGCTTCGTTGGAGTAGACACCACGTTTTACCCCCCACATGATGGCCAGACCCAGGATGGCGCCGAAGCCGGCGTCCAGACCGAAGGCGCTCTTCCAGATCAGCAGGATGATAGAGGGCAGTTGGCCGATGTTGAGGGCGATGATGACGCAGGCAACGATGATGTAGCCGAGCGCCATGAAGGGCACCACGGTACTGGCAAAGTTGGCGATCCGCTTCACGCCGCCGAAGATAATGAAACCGAGCAGCAGCGCCAGCGCGGCAGCCGTCACGTTCGGATCGATGGCGAAGGCGGTCTGCAGGCTGGAGCCGATGGAGTTGGCCTGTACGCCCGGCAGCAGGACACCACAGGCAAAGATGGTAGCGATGGCAAAGATCCAGGCGAACCAGCTCATGCCAAGCCCTTTATCGATGTAGAAGGCCGGACCACCGCGATACTCGCCGTTGAGCTTCTCTTTGTAGACCTGACCCAGGGTGGACTCCACGAAGGCGGAGCTGGCGCCGAGGAAGGCCACCATCCACATCCAGAACAGGGCACCCGGACCACCGAAGGTGATGGCGGTGGCGACACCGGCGATGTTACCGGTACCGACCCGACCTGCCAGGGTCATGGAGAGCGCCTGGAAGGAGGAGACGCCCGCTTCGTTGCCCTTGCCTTGGAACATCAGGCGGATCATGCCTTTGATGTGACGCACTTGCAAAAAACGGCTGCGCAGGGAGAAGTAGAGGCCGACCCCGAGGCACAGATAGATGAGCGCAGGGCTCCAGATTACGCCATTGATGGCATTGACGATTTCATTCATGTACAACAACTCCTTTGTTGCGCTGTCTTGGCGAGGTCTCTGCCTCGCTCCCTGTCGTTATTATGTCCAGTTTGTTAACAAGCTAGTTAGCAAACGGGATAGAGTGACACTCTGTCAGACGGTGGAAAAACCACGGTCTGCGTGGGATGTAACATATCTATTTGTCGCATTTCTGCCCAGCAAAAAAATCTGCCTTGTTGCAAATTTGTGAATTGACACCGGTGGCCGGATGATGGCAGGCAGTGATTTATGTGAGTAAAGATGACGCTCTCCTTGTTGATATGTGTAGTGAAAGCCAGACATAAGCAAACATAAGGCCAACCATGACAAATCATGTTGAAAACCTGCAATTTCGCTCGGCGCAGCCCGCTGATGGCGCAGCCCTTGCCCCCTTGTTCGTGCAATTGGGGTATCCTGCCGACGGTGATCAGCTGGTGGCGCGTCTGCTGCATCCGGACTCGGCCACTTCTGTCCTGTTGGCCATCCTGGCAGACAGTGTGGTCGGTGTGTTGGTGTGGCACCGGCTGCAACCCCTGCATGTTGCACCAGCATGGGGCCTGATCTCGGCGCTGGTTGTCGAAGAGAGGGCAAGGGGAGAGGGGGTTGGGGCCGGCTTGCTAGCGTACGCCGAGGCCCAGGCCCGGGTGGCGGGATGCAGCCAGCTGGAGCTATCCAGCAGTCTGAAACGGGAGGGGGCTCACCGTTTCTATCTGGCGCAGAATTATCAGGAACGACCCAAGCGGTTCGTCAAGCAGTTGTAACGCAAAGAGAAGGAGCAGGCGTGCTGGGATTGTTCAAATGGTTGCGTCGCCCGGCAGGGGCGCAACACCATGAAGATGCGGAGATTTGGGAGCAGGCGCTGGCAGCCGTCCCCATCTTGCAAGGGTTGCATGATGAGGAACAGGCGAGGCTCATCCGGCTGGGGCGCCAGTTGCTCAAGCGCAAGACCCTGACCCAGCTCGGGGTTGAGCTCACGGCGCGCCAGCAGGCGGTGCTGGCGCTGCAGGCGGTGCTGCCCATCCTCCATCTGGGCCTTGACTGGTATCGCGGCTTTCACGAAATCATCCTGATCCCGGAACCGGTCACCCGCCGCCAGGAGGTGCAGGACGAGTTTGGTCTGGTGAGTGAGGTGGAAGAAGAGAACGCTGGCGAGTCCTGGCCCCAGGGGCCGCTGGTACTGGCCTGGAGCGAGCTGCAGCAGGATGGGGACTGGGATGGCTTCAACCTCGTTATTCACGAGCTGGCCCACAAAATCGACATGCTGGGTGGGGAGGCCGACGGGGCGCCGCCATTGCCGGGCAAGATGAGTCATCAGCAGTGGCAGCAGGCCTTTCAGGGGGCGTTTGATGCATTGAACAGGCAGCTGGACGCGGGGGAAGAGGCGGCTATCGATCCCTATGCCGCCGAGCATCCGGCCGAATTTTTCGCCGTCTGCTGCGAGAGCTTCTTTACCGATCCGCTGTGCTTGCGCAGCGTCTATCCGGCCGTCTATCAACAGCTGGAACAGCTCTTTGGCCAAGATCCCGCGGCGCGCTTTCCGGCCACGCGCCTGTTGGCGGGAAGCCACGAAGGGGAATCGCCCGTCTGAGCCAGGCAAATACGAGAATGTACAGATAGCAAAAAGGCACCCGAAGGTGCCTTTTTCAATTCAAGCAGCGCGCAATCAGGCGGCGGCTTTGAGCTGCACGGCAGCGGCTTTCTTGTGATCGCCGATGGGCAGGATGGTGCGGCCATACTGTTCGTTCAGTACGGTGGCCATGGCCAGGTAGATGGCGCTGGCGCCGCAGATGATGCCTTCGAAACCGGCGATGGTGCCGATCAGCTCGCTGCCGGTGAAGTCACGGGCGGCCAGCAGGAAGAACAGCACGGTCAGGGAGGCGAACACGAACTGCTTCACGCGCGGGTAGTTGACGGTGCCGATCAGCATGAACAGGGTGAACACACCCCACATCAGCAGGTACCAGCCCATGTAGGCGTGCGGAGTGGCTTCGGCCAGACCCATGGTCGGCATCACCATCAGGAACACCAGGCTCCACCAGAAGGTGCCGTAGGAGATGAAAGCGGTGACACCGAAGGTGTTGCCACGCTTGTACTCCATGATGCCGGCAATGATCTGGGCCAGACCGCCATAGCACAGGCCCATGGCCAGGATCATGGCGCTGATGGGGAAGAAACCTGCGTTATGGATGTTCAGCAGAATGGTGGTCATACCGAAACCCATCAGACCCAGGGGGGCAGGGTTGGCCAATTTTTCGCTCACGTAGCGTTCTCCAAAAAATAGAGGTGGGGGTTAACAAAAGACGCGCGATTTTAGGCAGGCTGGCAGCCCATCGCAAGGGGGAAAAGAAGATAAACAGTAAAAAAATTACGTGTTTTTTTGCATGCCGGCACAATTGCTCACCAAGCTAGCCCGTTTTGTGAGCAAAAGGTGTCAAAATAGTTGATTGGCTGTATTTTTATTACGCACTGATCTCTTGCATGCCCGGCTTACTCATCCAGGGTCAGCACCACCTTGGCTTCCTTATCCTCCTCCTTGACCTGACTGTCGAGTACGAACAACCGCTCCGGTGCTATGCCCTGGTTATCGACCAGATACTCCTTGGTATTCTGGGCGCGGCGCATGGCCAGATTGCGCAGGGATTTGGCGGTGATCAGTTGCTGATCCCGCAGCAGGATCACCGCCTGGGCCCGCAGGGGAGCACTCTCTTCATCCATATGAAGGCGATCGGCCAGCTCCCCCAGATCTTCGTCAAAGCGCGCCTCGTAGGCATCGGCCAGCGCGGCCTGCATGGCGGGGTCTTGCTCCAGCAGATTGAGGTCGACCGGGTTGCCGGTGATCTTGGCCAGCACCCGCTCCAGCTTCTGGCGCTGCAATATGGGACGCTCTTCATTGAAATTGACCCTGCCACGAATGTTCAGGCTGAGCTTGGGACGCTCCTTGAGGGCCTGGGCCAGTTTGGCCAGCTTCGCCTGCTGGGTGGGGGTCAGCTCGGGGCTGCCGGGCAGGAAGGGAAGCTCGTCCAGATCTTTCGTGCCCCCAGCCAGGGAAGCCAGCAGGGAGAAGGGGGAGGTAATGGCCTTGCTCAGGGTGTTGCCGAGCACGTTCCAGAAGATGTTGCCGAGGCTGAAGTCGGGCTGATCCAGATCCCCTTTGACTTTCAGGTTCATCTGAATGACGCCGTTGGCGTCGCTCAGCAGGGCGACGGCCAGCCCCAGCGGCAGATCCTTGGCCTGCTCGCTTTTCACCTTCTCTCCCAGCTGCAACTTCTTGATGATGATGTCGTTGTCACCTTCCAGCTTGCTGCCCTGCAACTTGTAGTTGAGCTTCATGGAGAGCTGACCCTTGTCGATGGCGTAACCGGCATAGGTGGTGGAGTAGGGGCTGAAGGTGGTGAGTTCCAGATTGGTGAAGGTGACGGCCACATCCATCACCGGGTGCTCGATGAGCAGGTTGGTACCCCCGCGAATGGTGACAGGTGCGTAGCGATCCACCTTGCCGTTGAAAGAGAGCTCCGAACGTTGGCCCGGGATATTGCTGATATGGCGGCTCTGGCCGTTGAGGGAGGCAATATCTGCCACAAAATCCGAGCTCAGGCTGCGATCGGCAAAGCGCAGGTTGCCCTGCTCGGTGCGGATCTGGCCTATGGTGACGCGGGGGGCCGGGCCGCTGGCGGGCTTGTCGCCGGCAGGCTGTGGCAGCAACAGTTGCTGGAGGTTGGTGACGCGATCCTCGTTGATCTCGATGCGAGCGAAGGGCTTGCGCAGCAGGATATCCTCAATATTCACCTGCTGGCGGATGCCGTCATAGTGCAGGTCGCTCAGTTGCAGGCGCTCAATCTGCAGCAGGCGCTGGTTGTCGGCCCGATCCAGCACGTTGAGCCTCTCGATGTCGAGCCCGCCGCTCACCTCAAGTTTGCTGAGATCTCCCTTGGCATCGGTGGCCAGGGCAAGCTTGGTGTGACTGGCGAGCAGGCCGTCACGCACGCTGATGCGCAGCAGATCCTGCAGATAAGGCTGGGCCCATTTGAGGGGCAGTCCTTGTTGCTTGAGCTCCCCGTCGAGGCTGAAGGGGTCAAGGACCAGGGCGCCGTTAAACCCCAGCGAGCTCGGTTTTTTGGTGCCCTGGCTATTGAGGGTTGCCTGCAGGGTGAGGGGGCTGCGCTGAGCACGCTCGCTGCCCAGCGGGCCGAGAGTGAGATCAAGGTTTGCGAGCTCCCGCTGCAAGGGCTTGCCGCTGCTCGATTCGGTCAGCTTGAAGTTGCCCTGGGTGATCTTGCTCTGTTTGAGCGTCCACTGCCAGGGCTTGCCACCTTCGGCCTGCTTGCTTGCTTTTTTGCCTGCCGGTTTGGCGGCAGGCTGCGGGATTAGCAACGCGGCCAGATCCAGCTCCTGTTTGGCATTGAGATTGGCGGTGAGGGACGGGGCGCTCAAGGCAAGCCGCTCGGCCTTGAACGACTGTGTGGTGCCATCAAGCGCGATCCCGCTCAGGGCCAGCCGCTTGAAGCGGGCAAATTCGGCCCCTTTCGGGTGTTGCAACTGCCAGTTGTCCAGCTGCAGCTTGCCCTTGCTCAGCTGCCAGCCCAGCCCCTGTTTGCTCTGGTCGAGGCGGTAGTCAAATTCGGCACTGGCGCTCCCTTTGGCCAGATTGACCTTGAGGTAGGGAGCCCAGAGCGGGGCGAAGGGGGCCAGCGCCAGCTTGCCGAGGCTGACGCTCCCCTTGCCGGCCCCGGTCAAGAGATCGAACTGGCCGCTCGCCTTGAGCGGGCTCTGTTTGTTGAGGGTAGCGCTCAGCTGAAAGTGGTTGGAGCCCCCCGTTGCCGTCGTGAAGCCTGGCAATTGCAAGTCAATGTCACTAAGCGCAAGGGTGGGCACCCAGCCTGGCGCGCTGGACTTGCGGCTGTCCAGGTAAACGACATCTCCCTCGTGCGCCGCCAACTTATTTATTTGCAGGACGAGCGGAGTGTCACCACTGTCAGCGGTCGTTTCGCTGGGGCTCAGGACCCGGGTGAGGGCCTCGGTCAGGTTGAAGCGGACTCCCTCCTTGTTGTCGGCAAGGCGCACCAGGGTGATGGTTGGCTTGGTGAGGGTGGCATCGCTCAGGATGATGGCGCGCTGGCGCCAGCTTTCGCCGAAGGCCGGTATGACCTGCAATTGCTCGAAGGTGACGATGGGGTGTTGCTTGTCATCAAGCAGGGTCGAGGGGCCTATGGTGAGTGACGGGGAGCGCAGGGTGACGTCAATTTCCCCCAGGGTGAGGTTCAGGCCGTAGTGGGTGGCCAGCCAGTCAGGCAAGTAACGCTGGGTGAGGGTCGGCGCCTGCCAAACCAGGATGCCAAGGGCGATGAACAGGGCGGCGCACAGATAGAGGGCGTAGCGTAGAAGGCGGGTGCGCAGGGGCTTGAGCATGGGGGTCTCCAATTGATGCGCACAGGATAACAAATTGTCGAGGCACAATCATGGTGCCACTTGATGCTGCACGCCGTACTTTGTCCAGAGTTGGGTCAATTGTCCATTTTTCTCGAGTTTGTTCAGCCAGGTTTCCAGTTGATCCGTAGTGATGCTCGCCGTGGGGCTCAGCAGGGCCCTGAGCAGGTAGTGCTGATCCCATTTGTCAGAGTAAAAAAGCTGCGCCGCCTGCTCCGGGAACTGGATTCGGAACTGGTTCAGGTAGGAAAAATTGAGAATGACCACTTCACCGCGCCCCTTGAAGAGCCCTTGCAGGGCGCTGATGTTGTCCTTGACCAGGGTGATGTTGAAGCGGCGTTTGAGCTCTTCCGGAGAGGCATTCCAATCGGCGATGCCGTAGTGATAACCGCTGACGCCGATCAGTTGGCGCCTGGCGATATCCTTGAAAAAGGATTGATCCCGGTTGGGTTCCCTCAGGGCGACATACTTCTCGCCGCCCAGCAGCAGTGGCCGGGTCATGCGCACCGCGCCGGCATCCCAACCCCAGCGGATCTCTTCAAACAGGATGAGGGAGTAGCGACCAAGGGCCATGGCCCTGCTGCGGTGAACGGCGGAGGTGGGGACGAAAACAAAACGCACCTCCTGCTGGGCCTTGTTGAGCAGTGCGATGAGATCCAGCGTCAGTCCGCTATAGCGGTTTTCTCCCTCCTTGACCACGAAGGGCGCGTAGGGGTAGCCACCGACCCGGATCAGGGGATGGCCCCATGCCGTAGAGCAGAGCAACAGCAGTAACCAGCACCAGCGTGTCATGGGATGTCCCGAAAGGGGGAAATGATCCCAGATTCGGTTAATCTGCGCTGGTTTTCAAGCCGTTAAGGGAATTAACGCAGCGCTGCTCGGCCGCGTCCAGCTCGGCCATCACCATCTGGATATCTTCGAGCTGCTGGCGCAGTACCTGGCGCCTGGAATCGATCAGCTGGATCATGGAATGGAGCTGGTTTTTGCTCGAGCGGTCGGTGTCATACATGTCGAACAGCTCGCGGATCTCCGCCAGCGTAAAGCCCAGCCGCTTGCCACGCAGGGTCAACTTCAGGCGGATCTTGTCCTTGTGGCGGTAGATGCGGGATTGCCCCTCCCGGGTCGGGGTGAGCAGCCCTTCATCTTCGTAGTAGCGGATGGTGCGCGGCGTAATGTCAAATTCGTGGGCCAGCTCGGAGATGCTGTAGGTGATCTCCTTGCCGGGCAGGGCATTGGCCATGGTGATGGACTCCAGTTAGTGAGGGGATGGCTGGCAAAGCCGTGCTCGCAACCGCTCGGCATTGGCATGGAGGGCCTGACCGACCCGGGAGCCGTTGGGGCGACCGAGCCGCTCGCTCACCCACTGACCGGTGGCGGCCAGCTTGTCGAGATCCACCCCGGTACTCATGCCAAGGCCGTGCAGCAGGTAGACCACCTCCTCCGAGGCGACATTGCCGGAGGCGCCGGGGGCATAGGGGCAGCCGCCGAGCCCGGCTACCGAGCAGTCGATGGTGCGGATGCCGCGCTCCAGCGCTGGTAGCAGGTTAGCCAGCCCCTGGCCATAGGTGTCGTGAAAATGCACCGCGAGCCGGCCAGCCGGGATCTCGTGCAGTACCGCATCCAGCATGGTGGCGACCGTGCCCGGGGTGCCGACGCCTATGGTGTCGCCCAGGGATATCTCGTGACAGCCGAGATCCAGCAGGCGTTCGGCCATGGCCGAGACCCGCTTTGGTCGGGTGGGGCCGTCGAACGGGCAGGCGATCACGGTGGAGAGATAACCGCGCACCTTGATGCCAAGCTGGCGCGCCTCCTGCACCAAAGGTGCGAAGCGCACCAGCGACTCCTCGACGCTGATGCCGATATTGGCCCGGGTAAATCCATCCGAGCAGGCAGTGAAGAGGCCAATCTCGTCGGCGCGGGCGGCAATGGCCGCCTGCAATCCCTGCAGGTTGGGCACCAGGGCACCATAGCGGGTCGGGCCCTTGCGGGGCAGTGCCGCAAACAGGGCGGCGGAATCCGCCATCTGGGGCACCTTCTTCGGGGAGACGAAGGCCCCCACCTCGATCCGTTGCAGGCCGCTCTCGGCCAGCCGCTGGATAAGCTCCAGCCGCTGCACCAGGGACAGGGTATTGGCTTCATTCTGCAGGCCGTCCCGCGGCCCCATCTCCACCAGGCTGACCCTGTCGTCCCTCACGTCATGTTCCCTCGTCATCGACTGCTCTCCTGACTGTCCGTCGACTGATCCCCGGCAAATCGCACCAGCATGGCTCCCTGGCTCACCTGCTCCCCCTGCCTGCACTGCAGGGCCTCGATTATCCCGTCCCTATCTGCCCGCAAGACATGTTCCATCTTCATCGCCTCCAGCACCAGCAGGGGTTGCCCCTTATTGACGTGCTGGCCTGCCTCGACTTGCAGCGCCACCACGATGCCGTGCATGGGGGCAATCGCGCCCCTGGCGGCATCCGCACCCTGATCATGGTGGTGCTGATGGCGTTGATCATCGGCCGAGAAGCGAATGCGTTGACCGGCCAGCTGCAGCACATAATCGCCCCCGGTCAGCGAGTGGATGGGGTAGCGCTGCCAGCTCCCCGCCTGCTGCAGACGGATATGATCGGCGCCCAGCTCATAGGCGTGTGGCTCCTCTTGCCAGAACAAGGTGCCCGCACGCTCATGCAGGGTCACGACCTTGGCCTCCTCGCCAATTCGCACCGCCGCCGCAAAGCTTTTGGTCTGTCCCAGACGAAAGCCGACGGCCTGTTGCCAGGGAGAGGAGCCGGTGGGGCGACTGGCGAGCCAGAGAGCGGCGAGCGGCCAGGCGAGCTCTGGAATGACCCGTGACTCGGTCGGAATGGGCCACTGGGTGTGGTGGCGCATTGCCAGCACCTCGGGCTCTTCACACAGGCGCAGCAGCAGAGATCCATTGTGCACCAGAGGACCCAGCTCCAGCGCCGCCAGCGCGTCGGCCAGGCTGGCAAAAGCCTCGGCGCGGCTCTGGCCGTGGGCGATCAGCTTGGCGATCATGGGGTCGTAATAGGGGCTCACCGCATCGCCGGCGGCAACGCCGGTGTCGATGCGTACCCCGTTCGGCCAGTTGAGCCACTCGATGGGGCCGCTGGCGGGCAAAAAACCGGCTGCCACATCCTCGGCGTAGAGGCGCGCCTCCACCGCGTGGCCTTGCAAGCGCACCTCCTCCTGGGTGAGCGGCAGCGCTTTCCCCTCGGCTACCGCCAGTTGCCAGGCCACCAGATCCTGGCCGGTGATGCACTCGGTCACCGGATGCTCTACCTGCAATCGGGTGTTCATTTCCATAAAGAAGAACTCCTCCCCGCACAGCAGAAACTCGATGGTGCCGGCGCCCCGGTAATCGATGGCCCGGGCGGCAGCCACGGCCGCCTCGCCCATGGCGCGGCGCAGGGAAGGGGAAATGTCGGGGGCGGGAGCCTCTTCAATGACTTTTTGGTGGCGGCGCTGCAAGGAGCAGTCCCTGTCCCCCAGATAGATGGCATTGCCAAGGCTGTCGGCAAACACCTGCACCTCCACATGGCGGGCCTTGGCCAGATAGCGCTCAAGGAGCACGGTATCATCGCCGAAGGCGGCCAATGCTTCCCGTTTCACCGCCGCCAGCGACTCGTCAAAGGTCTCTATCTGCTCGACCCGACGCATCCCCTTGCCGCCGCCGCCGCTGGCCGCCTTGATAAGGAGCGGAAAGCCGGTCAGTCGCGCCTGCTCGCGCAACACCTCGGGTGACTGGTCCGCGCCGTGGTAGCCCGGCAGCACGGGCACGCCTGCCGCCTGCATCAGCGCCTTGGCGCCGGATTTGTCGCCCATGGCGAGGATGGCGTCGCCGCTTGGCCCAATAAAGCGCAGGTTTTGCTGCTCGCAGGCGTGGGCAAAGTCGCTGTTCTCCGACAAAAAACCGTAGCCCGGATGAATGGCATCAGTGTTGGCCTCTTTGGCGATGCGCAGCACCTTGGCTGTGTCGAGGTAGCTTTCGCGCGCAGGGGCGGGCCCCAGATGCCAGGCTTCGTCGGCTTCGCGCACATGCATGGCGCGGGCGTCCGCATCCGAGTAAAGGGCGATGGTATGGATGCCGAGCCGGCGGGCTGTCTTGATGATGCGCACCGCGATTTCACCGCGATTGGCGATGAGCAGTCGTTTGATGGGGCTTATATGAGTCATGTTTCATCCTTGAAACGGGGACGCCAGGCGGGGGGCCGTTTGTCGAAGAAGGCCTGCATCCCCTCCTGGGCTTCGAGACCGACCCGCACCCGGGCGATGGTCTCGACGGTTCTCTCTTCATGAAGCGCGGGCGCGTGGTGTTCGATGGCGGCCAGCAGTCGCTTGGTCTCCTTCATCGCCTCCGGGCCGTTGCGACACAGCCGCAGGGCCAGGGCCCGCCCGTCGTGCAGCAGTTGTTCCGGTTTGCTGAGCCGGTGCACCACATTGAGCCGGCAGGCGGTGATGGCATCGAACGGTTCGGCGCTCAGCATGTAGGCGCGGGCCTGGCGCATCCCCATGGCGCGTACCACGTAGGGGCTGATCACCGCAGGCACCAGCCCCAGGCTTACCTCGGAGAGGCAGAAGCGGGCATCGTCGCTCGCCAGCACCAGATCGCAGGCGCAGATAAGGCCGAGCGCCCCGCCGTAGGCGGCGCCCTGCACCAGGGCAATGGTGGGGAAGGGGAGCTCGTCCAGGGTTTGCATCAGCCGCGCCAGCACCCGGGCATCCTCCCGGTTGTGCTCGAAATCCGCGTGGGCCAGATTGCGCATCCAGTTGAGATCGGCGCCGGCGCAAAAATGTTTGCCCTCCGCCCGCAGGATCAGGGCGTGAGGTCGCTCGGCGAGGGATTGCCCGTGGCGATGGGCCAGATCGTCGAGGCAATCGAGCAGCCCCAGCATGAGATCGTCATCGAAGGCGTTGTGGCGGGCCGGACGCGCCAGGATCAGCTCGATCAGCGGGCCGTGCCGCTCCAGGCGAAAACCGGCCAGGGGGTCATTGCAGATTGGGTCGGACATGTCGAACTCCTTACATCCGGAAGATGCCGTACTGTTCCGGGCCCATCCCGGCCCCCTGGCAGGCAGCCAGTGCCAGCGCCAGCACGGTGCGGCTCTGGGCGGGGTCGATGACGCCGTCATCCCACAGGCGGGCGCTGGCGTAATAGGGGTGGCCCTGTCGTTCATACTGGTCGATCACCGGGGCGCGGATGGCGGCAGCCTCCTGCTCGCTCAACATTTTTCCTTCCGCGGCCAGCTTGTCCCGGCGCACCTGCACCAGCACCCCGGCGGCCTGCTCGCCCCCCATCACCGAGATGCGACTGTTGGGCCAGCTAAAGAGAAAGTCTGGCTCATAGGCGCGACCACACATGCCGTAGTTGCCGGCGCCAAAGCTGCCGCCGACGATCAGGGTGATCTTGGGCACCCGGCTGCAGGCCACGGCGGTAACCAGCTTGGCGCCATGTTTGGCGATCCCCTCTTTTTCCGCTGTGCTCCCTACCATAAACCCGGTGATGTTCTGCAGGAAGAGCAGCGGGATGGTGCGCCGGTTGCAAAGCTGGATGAAGTGGGCTCCTTTCTGGGCGCTATCGCTGTGCAAGACTCCGTTGTTGGCGAGGATCCCCACCTTCATGCCCGCAATCCGGGCGAAGCCGGTCACCAGGGTAGTGCCGAACAGTGCCTTGAACTCGTCAAACTCCGAGCCATCCACCAGGCGGGCGACGAGCTCGCGGGCATCGTAAGGACGCTTGAGGCTGGTACCTACCAGGCCGTATAGCTCCTCAACCGGATAGCAGGGTTCCTCGTAGGTAGGGGAGCGCGAAGCGACACCCGACACCGGGAACGGGTCTTCGCCCGGATCGCTCGCCCCCAGGTTGCGAACCAGAGTGCGGGCGATGGCCAAGGCATGGGCATCATCGCGGGCCAGGTGATCGGCGACGCCTGAGTGGGCGCAGTGCACCTCGGCGCCGCCGAGGGCTTCTGCGCTGATCTCCTCGCCGGTCGCTGCCTTGACCAGCGGCGGGCCAGCCAGAAAGATGGTGGCCTGTTCCTTGACCATGATGGACTCGTCCGCCATGGCGGGTACATAGGCGCCGCCTGCGGTGCAGAGCCCCATCACCACCGCCAGCTGGGGGATGTTCTGGGCCGACATGCGGGCCTGGTTGTAGAAGATGCGACCAAAATGATCGCGGTCGGGAAAGACCTCGTCCTGCATCGGCAGAAAGGCGCCGCCGGAATCCACCAGATAGAGGCAGGGTAGGCGCAGCCGCTCGGCGATCGCCTGGGCCCTCAGGTGCTTTTTCACCGTGAGCGGGTAGTAGGTGCCCCCCTTCACGGTGGCATCGTTCACTACCAGCATGCAGAGCCTGTCCGAGATGAGCCCGATGCCGGTGATGATGCCGGCGGCGGGCACCGGCTCGTCATAGACCTGCCAGCCCGCCAGCGCCGAGAGTTCGAGAAAGGGGGAGCCCGGGTCCAGCAACTGGTTGATGCGCTCGCGGGGCAGCAGCTTGCCGCGGGCCTGATGGCGGGCGTTGTTGGTGGCGCCGCCACCCTGGGCTATCTCCTCCAGACGGGCATTGAGATCGTCGACCAGCGCCTGCATGGCGGCTCGATTGGTCGCATATTCCGGGCTTGCGGTATCGAGGCGGGAGTGAAGTCTGCTCATGCGTCTGTTCCCAGTTGCAAATGACTGCCGATGGCTGTGACTGGATCGAGGCGGTTCATGCGTTGTCTCCCATCAGCTCGCGGCCAATGAGCCAGCGGCGAATTTCCGAGGTGCCAGCGCCAATTTCATAAAGCTTGGCGTCCCGCAGCAGGCGGCCGGTGGGGTATTCGTTGATGTAGCCGTTGCCCCCCAGCAGCTGAATGGCATCGAGCGCCATCTGGGTGGCGTTTTCAGCGGCAAACAGGATGGCGGCGGCGCAATCCTTGCGACTGGTGTGACCGGCGTCGCAGGCGCTTGCCACCGAGTAGACCAGGGCCCGGCTGCTGGCCAGACGAGTGTACATATCGGCCAATTTTCCCTGCACCAGCTGAAATTCGCCGATGGCCTGGCCGAATTGCTTGCGCTCGCGCACATAGGGCAGCACCACGTCCATGCAGGCCTGCATGATGCCAAGGGGGCCGGCCGCCAGCACCACCCGCTCGTAATCGAGGCCGCTCATCAGCACCTTGACCCCGCCATGCAATGGGCCGAGCAGGCCCTCTTGCGGAATGCGGCAGTTGTCGAATACCAGCTCACAGGTGCTGGAGCCGCGCATGCCGAGCTTGTCGAGCTTCTGGGCGGTAGTGAAGCCCTTTGTGCCCGCTTCGACGATAAAGGCGGAGATCCCCTTGGGCCCGGCGCTGGCATCCGTTTTGGCATAGATGACGAAGGTGTCGGCATCCGGACCGTTGGTGATCCACATCTTGTTGCCATTGAGTACGAAGTGATCGCCATCGCGCTCGGCCGTGAGGCGCATGCTGACCACGTCGGAGCCGGCTCCCGGCTCGCTCATGGCCAGCGCCCCCACATGCTTGCCGCTGACCAGATCAGGCAGGTAGCGCGCCTTCTGATCAGGGGTGCCGTGGCGGTGGATCTGGTTGATGCAGAGGTTGGAGTGAGCGCCGTAGGAGAGGCCGACCGAGGCGCTGGCGCGGCTCACCTGCTCCATCACCAGCACATGGGCAAGATAGCCGAGGTTCACCCCGTCATACTCCTCTGCCACCGTGATGCCGTGCAGCCCCAGCTCCCCCATCAGGGGCCAGAGATCGCGTGGAAAGGCGTTGCTCTGATCGATCTCGCCGGCCCGCGGCGCGATCACTTTCTGGCAGAAGGCCGCGACCTGCTCGGTCAGGGCGCAGAGGGTCTCATCCATCACTGCATGCATCCTTGCTCTCCTTCGGTGGGACAACTGACCTGCTGGTGTGGCTCCCCGGGAGTGGCAGCGCCAGACTGGTCAGTCCATTCGTGCCTAAGTTTACGTTAGCGTAAACGTAAATCAATTGTTAGTCTAAGGTAAAATCCAATCCGGGCGACGGCAAACCTGCTGGCCTTTCTGGTCAGGAGCGCGTGCCGGATGGATGAACGGATAGTGGCGGGCCATGCTGGTCGTGCCCATCAAGAACGTGAAAGGGAGTGCAAACAGCAGATGGACTTTACCCTGACAGACGATCAGCAGGCCTATGTCGAGGCGGCGACCGCCTTTGCCAACGAGGCGCTCAAACCCCATGCCGCCTGCTGGGATCGGGAGCACGAATTCCCCATCCCCACCATCAAGCAGGCGGCGGAGCTGGGTTTTTGCGGCCTCTACACTCAGGAGCAATATGGCGGTCTCGCGCTCTCACGGCTCGATGCCAGCCTTATTTTCGAGCGTCTCGCCATGGGGTGCACCTCCACCACGGCTTATCTCACCATCCACAACATGGTGAGCTGGATGCTGGGCAGCTGGCTACCAGCCGATGTCGCCGAGGTGTGGGTACCCAGGCTCGCCAGCGGCGAGTTGCTGGGCTCTTATTGTCTCACCGAACCGGGGGCGGGCTCCGATGCTGCGGCTCTCAAGACCCGCGCCGTGCGCGATGGGGATAGCTATCTCATTGAGGGCAACAAGGTGTTTATCTCGGGGGCAGGCAGCACGGATGTGCTGGTGGTGATGGCGCGCACCGGTGGCGAGGGGGCGGGGGGGATCTCCGCCTTTATGGTGCCGGCGGACACGCCTGGCGTGAGTTATGGCAAGGCAGAAGAGAAGATGGGCTGGAACAGCCAGCCGACCCGTGAGGTGGCCTTCAACGGCGTGCGCATCCCCGCCAGCTACCGGCTGGGCCAAGAGGGGGAAGGCTTCAGGTTTGCCATGCAGGCCCTCGATGGCGGGCGTATCAATATCGCCACCTGTTCGGTGGGCACCGCCCAGCAGGCCCTCGATGACGCGCTGGCCTATGTCCAGCAGCGCCAGCAATTCGGGCGCCCGATCAGCGAATTTCAGAGCGTGCAGTTTCGTCTGGCCGACATGGCCACCGAACTGGCCGCCGCCCGCTTGATGGTGCGCCAGGCCGCTGACAAGCTGGATCGGGGCAGTCCGGACAAGAGCGCCTGGTGCGCCATGGCCAAGCGCTTTGCCACCGATGTGGGCTACCGGGGCTGCGACGAGGCTCTGCAACTCTTTGGCGGCTATGGTTATATCCGCGAGTATCCGCTGGAACGCTACCTGCGCGATACCCGGGTACACCGTATTCTGGAAGGGACCAACGAGGTGATGCGGCTCATCATCGCCCGCCGTCTGCTGGCGGACGCCGGTCTGGCGCTGGGGTGACGGGCATGCTCCCGGTGTGCGGGATCGCTTTGTGAGCCAGACCCGGTTTGGTGCCATGCAACCCTGTCATCATGGGACAGGTTTTTTGACAAGGACAACGCAATGACAAGGATCAGGCTCGAATATCATGGCCACGTCGCCTATATCACCCTGGATCACCCCCCCGCCAACACCTGGACCCTCGCCAGCCTGCAGGCCTTCTTGCAGATGATGGTGGAGCTCGACAGTCGTCCCGATGTGGTGGCCCTGGTGATCCGCGGGGCGGGAGACAAGTTTTTCTGCGCCGGCGCCGATCTCAAGATGTTTGCCGATGGCAATGTGGAGCATGCCCGCGAGGTGGCCGAGGCGTTTGGCAAGGCGTTCGAGGCACTGACCCGGTTCCACGGCGTCAGCATCGCCGCTATCAATGGCTATGCCATGGGAGGTGGGTTGGAAGTGGCGCTGGCCTGCGACATCCGCATCGCCGAGCAGCAGGCCCTGCTGGGGTTGCCGGAGGCCTCGGTGGGTTTGCTCCCCTGCGCCGGTGGCACCCAGCGGCTCACCGAGCTGGTGGGGCCGGGTTGGGCCAAGCGGATGATCCTGTGCGGCGAAAAGGTCAATGCCACCCTGGCCTACGAGATGGGGCTGGTGGAGGAGGTGGTGAAAACCGGCCACGCCTGGGAAGCCGCCCACCAGATGGCGCAGCTGGTGGAACGTCAGAGCCCGAGCGCCCTGCGCGCCTGCAAGACCCTCATCAATCAGGGGCGCAGCGGCCCCCGAGATGCAGCCCTGCCCCTTGAGCGCAGCCTGTTTCTCGAGCTGTTTGCCGACGCCAACCAGCGTGAGGGGGTCGTTGCCTTCCTGGAGAAACGGCCGCCCCGTTGGCACTACGGTGCCTCTACCAACGTTTCACCCAATGCCCAAGATGGAGCCCCTCATGAGTGAACCGGTCAAGGTCAGTTGTTATCCCACTAGCGATGGCCGGCAGATTGGTGTGTTGACCCTCGACAGTCCCGCCTCGCTCAATGCGTTAAGCCTTGAGATGATCCAGATCCTGCAGCGCACTCTCGTAGAGTGGCAGCAGGATCCCTCCATCGTCTGCGTCTTGCTGCAAGGGGCCGGTGAGAAGGCCTTCTGCTCCGGCGGCGATATCCGCTCTTTTTATTACCGCAAGCAGGAGGCGAGCGAGTCGGCACTGTTTGGCTATGCCCGCGATTTTTTTGAGCAGGAGTATCGGCTCGATCACCTGATCCACTGCTATGACAAGCCACTTGTCTGCGTGGCGGATGGCATCTGCATGGGGGGCGGCATTGGCCTCTTTGCCGGTGCCGATTTTCGGGTAGTGACCGAGAAGAGCCTGTTCGCCATGCCGGAGGTGACCATCGGCCTCTATCCGGATGTGGGGGCCAGCTGGTTCTTGAGCCGGATGCCGGGGCGCCTCGGGCTCTGGCTCGGCCTCACCGGCGCCCGCTTCAATGGCCAGGATGCCATTGCTCTGGGGCTCGCGGATCACGCCATCGCCAGCCGTGAGCGGGAGGCGCTGCTGCCTCGGCTCGCGGCGCTCGACTGGTCCCAAGCCAGGGATCCCCGCGATCAGGTCGATCAACTGCTGCAAGGGCTATATCGCGAGGTGCTTGCCGCACTGCCCGAGCCAGTGGTTTTGCCCCATCAAGCCAGAATTGATGCCCTGCTGGCGGGGCGTACCTTGCAAGGGGTACTGGATCGCCTGTTCGATGCCCGCTTCGATCTCGAGTCCGGTGAGGGGAGTCTGGCGCAGGCACGCGATACCTGTCGCAGCGGCAGCCCCATCAGCCGCGCCATCCTGTGGCGCCAATACTGGCAGGCCCGCCGCCAGTCGCTCGCCGAGGTGTTTGCCGATGAGTTGATCCTCTCGGTCAACTGCGTGCTCAAGGGGGATTTTGTGGAAGGGGTGCGGGCGCTGCTTATCGACAAGGACAAGTCTCCCCGCTGGCAGCCAGCCCAAACGGGGGAGGTATGGCTGGATGCCTTCTATCGCTGGCCAGATGGGACCAATCCCCTGCTGCCTTAAGAGAGTGGGAAGGTGCGCCGGACAAGGGACAACGCAAGGAGCAAAGGATGACAAGAATAGGATTTATCGGACTTGGCAACATGGGGGGCCCCATGGCTGCCAACCTGGCCCGGGCGGGTCACAGGGTGCAGGTGTTTGATCTGGTGCACGAAAGCGTGAATCGGGCGATCGCCGCCGGTTGCATCGCTGCCGCAGATGCCCGGGAGGCGGTGAGCGACTGTGAGGTGGTCATCAGCATGCTGCCCGCAGGGGAACATGTGCGGGCCCTCTGGCTTGGCGAAGATGCCGGAAAGGGGGGCGGTCAGGATCTGCTGGCGGCCTTGCCGGTGGGCACCCTGGTCATCGACTGCTCCACCATAGATGTGGCCTCGGCTCGTCAGGTGGGGGAGGCAGCCAGGGCACGCGGCATCCGCTTTATCGATGCCCCTGTATCGGGGGGCGTGGCTGGGGCGGCGGCCGGAACGCTGACCTTTATCGTGGGGGGCGAGCCTGCCGATTTTGAGGCCGCCAAACCCGTGCTCGCCCACATGGGGCAGAACCTGTTTCATGCCGGTGCCCTCGGGGCGGGGCAGATCGCCAAGATGTGCAACAACATGCTGCTCGCCATCCACATGGCGGGCACCGCAGAAGCGCTGGCCCTCGGGGTGAAGGAGGGGCTGGACCCTAGCGTGCTTTCCACCATCATGGGCAAGAGTTCTGGCAACAACTGGAGTCTGGAGCGCTACAACCCCTGGCCCGGGGTGATGGAGAACGCACCGGCCTCCCGCAACTATCAGGGGGGCTTTATGACCCGGCTGATGGTGAAGGACCTGGGGCTGGCCATGGCCCTGGCCGAACATGCCCATAGCGCCGTGCCCATGGGAGCGCTCGCTCGCAACTTGTTCAACCTGCATGCGACGCAGGGGCAGGATACGCGAGATTTTTCCAGCATCGTCGAGCTTTATCTGGACAAAAAACAAGACAGCTAGCGGCGCCGTTGCCATCACCCGAATAACCCAGTGACAACACAAGGAGCATGCATGGACATCAAGCAGAAGGTCATCACCATCACGGGGGCAGGACGGGGACTTGGCCGGGCCATCGCCCTGAGTCTGGCAGAGCAAGGTGCCCAGTTGGCGCTTATCGACGTCAACCGCGCCGATCTGGAGGTGACCGAGGCCGAACTGCGCAGCCGGGATGGCCAGTGTGGCCTGTTCGTCTGCAATGTGGCGAGCGAACCCGAGGTAGAGGCGACCTTTGCCGCGATCAAGGAGCAATACGGCGCCTTGCATGGCCTCATCAACTGCGCCGGCATCCTGCGGGACGGCATGCTGATCAAGGTAAAGGAGGGAGTACTGCAAGAGAAGATGAGTCTGAGCCAGTGGCAGAGCGTCATCGACGTCAACCTGACCGGCACCTTCCTGTGCGGGCGAGAGGGGGCAGCCTTGATGGCGCAAAGGGGGCAGGGGGGCGTCATCATCAACGTCTCGTCCATCGCCCGCGCCGGCAATATCGGCCAGAGCAACTATGCCGCCAGCAAGGCGGGGGTGGCCTCGCTGGTGGTGACCTGGGCACGGGAACTCTCCCGTCACGGCATCCGGGTGATGGGGATCGCCCCTGGGGTATTTGCCACCGACATGACGGCTGCGATGAAACCGGAGGCGATGGCCCGCATGCAGCAGGCCATACCTGTTGGTGTGCTGGGGGAGGCGCGCCAGCTGGCCGAGACGGTGCAGTTCATCCTCGCCAATGACTACTTGTCGGGGCGGATGATTGAGCTCGACGGCGGCCTGCGTTTGTAACGGCGAGCAGAAAAATCCCCGGTCTGGTAGCCGGGGATTTTTTATGCAGCCAGGTCGAAACCGAGGCGACTGCATACCGCTGAATAGATAAGTTCGAGTCCCTTTTGTTTTGCCAAATTATCATAAATATCAATGGGTCTTGCTTAATTTGACTCAGCTCACAGGCACTCATGGTCAGTGCTGTAAAATTGCGCGCGGTCAAGGTGGCGCATGATTGATGGCACGAAGGATTGCGGCCGGAATAATCATGCAATATAGTTGCCGCCTTTTTCACGGGGTATGGATTTCTCGCCCCTCCCATATCGCGTGCAGTATGAATAGGGACGCTCTGCCGCCGCCTAATTAAACAGGATTGAGATGGACAAGAAACTAGGGCTGGGCGCCCTCATTTCGCTGGTGATCGGCTCCATGGTCGGCGCCGGGGTTTTCAGTCTGCCACAAAACATCGCCGCCCACGCCAGTGCCGGGGCCGTCGCCCTGGGTTGGACCATCACGGGCATCGGCATGATCTGTCTTGCGCTGGTCTATCAGAACCTCTCCATGCGCCGCCCGGATCTCGATGGCGGTATCTTCAGCTACGCCAAGGCGGGTTTCGGTGACTTCATCGGCTTCAACGCAGCCTGGGGCTACTGGCTCTGCCAGCTGCTGGCCAACGTCTCCTACGCCATCGTGGTATTCAGTGCGCTCGGCTACTTCTTCGATACGCCGGACAACGTCATCTTCGGTGACGGCAACACACCGCTGGCCATCACGCTCGCCTCCATCCTGATCTGGTCGGTGCATGCTCTGGTGCTGCGCGGGATCCAGGTTGCCGCGCTGGTCAATATCGTGACCACCATCGCCAAGATGGTGCCCCTCATCGTGTTCTGCGTCGCCATTTTGCTGGCTTTCAATCTGGATACCTTCAACCTGGATATCTGGGGGCAGGGCAATCCCGAGCTGGGTTCAGTGATGGAGCAGGTCAAATCGACCATGAAGGTCACCCTCTGGGTCTTCATCGGGATCGAGGGGGCCGTGGTGGTCTCTGCCCGTGCCCGCCATCGCAAGGATGTGGGGCGCGCCACCGTGCTGGCGCTGCTTGGTGCCCTGGCGCTCTACGTGATGGTGACCCTGTTCTCCCTGGGGGTGATGAACCAGCCCCAACTGGCCCAGCTCAAGAACCCGTCCACCGCCATGATCCTGGAAGCAGTTGTCGGTCCCTGGGGGGCCTGGCTCATCAACATCGGCTTGGTGATCTCCGTGATGGGGGCGCTGCTGAGCTGGACCGTGCTGGCGGCCGAAGTGCCCTACATCGCGGGCAAGACCGGCGTGTTCCCGGCCTGGTTCGCCAAGGAGAACAAAAACGGCTCACCCCAGGTGTCGCTCTGGTGCTCCACCTGTCTGGTGCAGATCTTCCTCATCATCATCTACTTCCAGAGCAGTACCTATCTGGCGCTGGTCAACATCGCCACGTCGGCCGCTCTGGTGCCTTATGTCTTCTCCGGTGCTTATGGCCTCAAGCTGGCACTCAAGGGCGAGACCTACGAGGGCCAGCCTCATCAGCGTAAGCGTGACATGCTGCTGGCCCTGGTCGCTACCGTATACGGCTGCTGGCTGGTCTATGCCGCCGGGGTGGAGTACCTGTTGCTGGTGGCGCTGCTCTACAGCCCGGGTATCTTCATCTACTGGAAAGCCCGTCAACACCATGCCCTGCGCCGCCTCAACCGGCTGGAGCAGGGGATGACGGCTGCCCTGCTCGGGTTTGCCGTGCTGGCCTTCTACAAGGTGATGGACGGTACCATTCCCCTCAATTAAACGGCACAATGAAGAGATGGCCTGATGGCCATCTCTTTTTTTATGCGCAGCATGAGCCAGTGCGTGGCTGCGCCGTTTCGTAAGGAATCTTTATGCTGTTTATGGGTTATCTGCTGCTGGGGGCCTTCGCCGGCATGCTGGCGGGGCTGTTCGGGATCGGCGGCGGTCTCATCATAGTGCCCGTGCTGGTACTCAGTTTTCATGCCCAGGGGGTGGCGCCCGACATCGTGACCCACCTGGCCCTCGGTACCTCGCTGCCCACCATGATTTTCACCGGCTTCAGTTCGCTTCGGGCACACCAGGAGGCGGGCGCAGTGGACTGGGTGATGATCCGCCGCCTCGCTGTCGGCATGCTGCTGGGGGCCTGGCTTGGTGGCATGACCGCCAATCTGCTGAGCGCCAGCACCCTCAACATCATCATCGGCTGCTTCGCCTGGACCATGGCGCTACAGATGGGGCTCAATCTAAAGCCCAAAGCGGAGCGTCAAATGCCGGGGCCGGTGGGCACCGGCATTGCGGGCTCCATTATCGGCTGGATGTCAGCGCTGTTTGGCATCGGTGGCGGCTCGCTCACCGTGCCTTATCTGAGCTGGAACTCGGTGCCGATGCGCAACGCAGTGGCAGCGTCTGCGGCTTGCAGCATGCCCATCGCCTTTGCAGGCAGTCTCAGTTATCTCTATGCCGGTTGGGGCAACCCGGATCTGCCCGAGTGGAGTCTGGGTTACATCTATCTGCCGGCCCTCGTCGGCATCGTGCTCACCAGCACCCAGTTTGCCCGGGTGGGGGCCAGATTGGCGCACCGCCTCTCGCCCCAGCGCCTCAAGCAGGCATTTGCCCTGTTGATGCTGCTGGTGGGGGCGAAATTTATGCTGTTTAGCTGATCTGTTCGGCAGATTGTTGAAAAATAAGGCAAACGAACTGCCGAGGTGCAGAAAGCCGTTGCATTGATACGCCAGTTTGCCTATTCTCCTCGCCGGTGGTCCTATTGGTCCTCTCGCATTGATAACCCGTCGACCTGGTCAGGACCGGAAGGTAGCAGCCAAGGCGGGGGACTCGAGTGCCGGGATGTGGCTGGTAGGGCCACCACTTGTTTCTGCAATTCAATAAGTTACAGCTAATCACCCCCTTCAGACCTCTTGGTAATCCACTTTGTGTGGATAGTTAAGCACGCTTCCTGGCGACTCTACCGTTCCCTTTGCATGATCTCTGGCAACTACCGCAAGCTGATCCAGTGGCTTCATTGTGCTCGTCGTGGTGCGAATTTGTACTTATCCAGCCGTCATTCTCCTCATTGCCCATTGCCCATTGCCGCGGTCAGTAGCACCCGCTCAACCTGGATAGTAGTCAGAACTCTGCGCTCCCTGGTTAAAAGAGAAAGCGTTGCTCAGGGGACCGATAGCTCCTGACAATCAAAAAAGCCATCGACTTGGCAAAGTACCCGGATTGAATGGCACGCGAAGATGCAAAAAAGAGTAAAACCGGGCGTTGTTTCCCAAATCAGCCAGCAAGTCATGACTTCGCCAGCCCCAGGTGACCGCTACACTCGGGGCTGTCTGACAGGTAGTTCCAGGGTATTCAGTTTGTTTATGGCGCTGACATACGCCATGACTTCTCCCACCTGGCCATTGTAGTTACGCAGACTGATTTTCCCCGTCAGCAACTGCTTGAACCGATACATCGCCGTCTCTGCCAGTGAGCGACGGTGATACCCCGATATCTTCTTCCAGTGCGCCAGCCCTTCCTTGCGTATCACCAGCACAGCGTCATTTCTTGGATGTCCTTTTTTCCATAACCCCGCGCTCTTGCGAGGCGGGATACGGGCTGTCGCCCCTTTGCGCGAGATAAGCTGATGGCTGGCCTTGCTGTCATAGGCGCCATCTGCATAAACTCGTCCCAGCTTGCGCCGTAGTGGATTGAGCAAGGTCGGCAACACCTCGGCATCATGGACATTTTCCAATGACACCTCCGCCGCCACGATATCGTGGGTTACCGGGTCTACCGCCAGATGCAACTTGCGCCAGACTCGCCGCTTCTCAGCGCCGTGTTTTCTGACCTTCCACTCGCCTTCACCAAACACCTTCAGCCCGGTTGAGTCGATAACCAAGTCGGTAATGCATCCCTTTGGGGGCTGTCGATAGGCCACTGTCACCGTACTTGCTCGCTTGCTGACACAGCTATAGTCCGGTGCGCACAACGGCACATTCATCAATTCGAACAGGGAGTCTAGTAGTCCCTGGGTTGCTCGCAAAGTGAGGTTGAAAATCCCCTTGAGCATCAGGAAGGTGGCGATGGTTTGGTCGGTGTAGAGCTGGTTACGGCCCCGCCGTCCATGATGGTCGTGGTGAAACCAGTTGCTCATGGCCTCGGCATCAACCCAGAAGGTGAGTGAACCACGATTAATCAAAGACTTGTTGTATTTAGGCCAGTTGGTGATGGGGTGAAGCGACGTGCCCATAATGCAGACTTGAAGAGGATGGTGGTGATCAGATCACCAAGTCCTCAGTTAGTTCCATTCAAGCTGTATCGATTTGGGCAACAACGCCGTAAAACCGCCCATCGGGGCGGTTTTATATGTGTGAGGTTTAGAACTTCACTTGATAGTTCAATGTGTAGGTTCGGCCACGACCCTTGTAGTCGTAGGCGGCCGGTTCATAGTGAGCCGAATAGACAATCTGGGCGCGTTGTCCCCAGATGGTGGTGTAGTCCCGGTCAAACAGGTTCTGGACGCCAAAACCCAGGCTCCCGATCGGAAGTTGGTAGCTGCCCAACAAGTCAAACACAGTGTAACCATTCAACTTGTTCTGTTCGCTGTCTTCGTAGTCAAACATGGTTTGGCTCTGCACCTTGAGCGAGAGGGCTGAACCATACCAGCCTGCCCAGGCGCTGGCTTTTGAGGTACTGGCTTCACCGGCGGTCATATCTTGCCAGTCGTTATCTCCCTTGATTTCAGAGACAACATAGTGGCCAGCTGCCCCCAACTGGATGTTGTCATGAACCCAGTAGGAAGCCATGCCTTCCAGGCCATACACGCGTTTCTTGTCTGCCAGCTCTTCGATAAGCAGGGTCTTTTTGTTGTACTCCACTGACTTGTCCGAGTTAGAGTAGTAGGCAGCAGTCTGGAAATTGAAACCACCCTGATCAAGGCGATAGCCAAGTTCAACGCTATTGGTCTTTATGCCGGACATTTTGGAGTCGTTGACGTTGATGCTCTTGTTGAGCTTCCAGTGATCGCCGACCCGGGTATATTCCCCCTGACCATAGTACTTGGCCGGATCGGCAAGATCGAAACCTTGCGAGAAGTTTGCCCATACCTGCGAGCTATCGTTCAGATGATAAATGGTGCCGAGGTTGAACAAGCCAACACTGTAGTCTGTCTCGCCCCCGGGCACGGCGTCTGCGGAAGAGCCTTTACCTGCGGCGATCCTCTGCTGCTGCTGATAACCGACAAAATCATCGATTTTATTGGTCATGTATTGATAGCGAAAGCCGCCTTCCACGATCCAGTCATCAGTGATGGCGTAGTCTGCCTGCACAAAACCGGCCACCGAGCCCACTTCAATGCCCGGATAGCGGCCGACTTGTGCATAGGTGCGGTTGAGAAGGTTCCCCGTATTATTTGCAAGGACAGGGTCATAGAGCGCCTGATTGCTTTCCAGTTTGTCCTGGTATGCATCAAGGCCATATACCAGGTTGAGTTTGTCAAATTTTTTCGCCAGTGCAGTCTTTACCGAAAAAACGTCGCTAATTTGCTGGCCCGATGAGCTGAAATAAGGGGTATAGGTCTGATCTTCCTTGCGATAGGAGGCTTCGGTGATCAGCTGGTGACCCAAAAACTTATCATCAATATAAGATGTGCTGAGCATTACCCGCGTCGTGCCATGTTCGCGATCCGAGTCGAAGCCTTTTCTTACGTCAATAAAGTCGCCATTTTCAATATATAGACCATAAGGGGAGTCCTGTTGGCTGTCATAGTATTGGGCCAGCAGGTTGAGGTGTTTGGTATCTGACAGGTTGATACCCACAGTTGTCAAGAAATCAACGGTCTGATTGAACTGCAGTGAACCTTGCGAAATATCCGGCGTAATGATCTCGCCATCGGCATCAAAAAAGCCTTGTGATTCCGAGTAAACGACGGAGGTGCGTGCTTTTACCTTGTCATTTCCTCCAGAAATAGATTGGGCGAGCTTGTAGTCAAGGTCTTCACCCGAGTTAAAGCCGGAGGTGGTGCCGACATAGGATTCAAACTCGAGTTCTTCATTCGTTGCTTTTTTAGTGACGATGTTGATCACCCCGCCAGACGCGCCGGCACCATAGATAGAGGTGGCTCCTGACAACACTTCAATGCGCTCAATGTTGAATGGATCAATAGAGTCCATATAACGGCTGATTTGACGGGATGATTGCAGGGAAATGCCATCAATCATCACCAGCATCTTGCGCCCGCGCAGGTTTTGCCCGTAATTGGTTCGTGCTCCGCTGCTGATATCCAGGGAAGGAATCGATGATGCCAGAATTTCTCCTAAGGATTTACCACCACGGTACTCCTGTTCGATTCGTTCTGAATCGATATACCAGACTGTACCGGGAATATCGCTGATGGCTTTTGGCGTGCGACTTGAGACGACGACCATTTCATCGAACGAAGTGGACTCTGATGCTAGAGCAGGGGTCGTTAGGAGTGCACTTGCTACCGCTAATGCGGCTGTGGATAAGCGCAATTTTTCATTATTGACTTTCATTTCCTTCCCTATTTTATAGTAATAAATCCGTAAAAATCAGTTTTACAATGATGATAAGCAGTGTGTTTATCTAAAAATAATTTTTGGCAGTGCCAACTCAGAGCCGTTTAAATTACCCATTCGGTTGTATTTTTAAGTTCAGGCGTTAGGTAAATAACAGACTCTATATAGGCAATGGATACCCACCTGTTTTGCAAAGTGATTATTCACAAATACGTAATTTATAAATATCCTTCCATGTCATTTGTAGGTGATTCAAAGCAAGCACATCAAATTGATTTCGAGTGAGCACTAATGCATATGAAGAGTCTTCATGAGTGCCAAATACCGGGCAGCCACTCGGTGGAATATGAATATCTCGAGCGCTCGGCAAACACACATGGATAAAAGTGACAGCCATCATTGCTGCGCATAACCGGTGCCGACTGGCGCTCCATAACTAAAATGGAGAGCAGGTGCAATCACAGATAAGGCGGAGCTAACCACATGGGTGCATGATCCGTGTCGAGCCAGTTGCTATCAGGATCCATCCTCTTTCTCATTCTCTTGCAAACGAACAAATGATATTAATTATCATTTGAGCTTTCAACGGTTTTTTGCAATTTGGTGAACGCCGTCAACAAAGCATTAACTGCTCTATCTATCAGCAAGCTGGAGAGATCCCGCTGCCAGCAGGAAATGGGCGCTGTTTGATTTCAGTCCTTCTGAAAGGGGCGCTGGCGGTGGGATAGATCCTGCTCTCGAGGGCACAAAAGCCGTGTGCTTCGCAGGAAGGGGATCACGGTTATCCATCGCAGCCATCGAAGCACCGGTCATCTCGTTAATCCCTTGTCGGCGACTCTTCGTATGGCAAGGCCGTGCCGACCCGGTGGGCCTGCTCCAGTTCATCCATGTCGAGCACATATTCCCGGTTGTCCGCGAGGCTGGCTATTGCGAGATCGATGAAATGGCGCACCCGGGCGGGCTGGGCGGCGCGACTGCCGTAGTAGAGAAACAGGCCGTGCATCTGGGCCATGTGCTTGAGCAGCAAGGGCACCAGGCGGCCAGCGCGGATATGCGCCGCCGCCGTCGGCCCGGCCAGCTGGCCGATGACGTCGCCGGCCAGCACGGCCCCCAGCTCCACCATCTCGTCGTTGGTGGAGAGTGCCGGGCGCACCGGATGCTCCTGCAGTTCGTCCCCCATCTTGACGTACCAGGGGATCAGGCGTCCGTTGCCGGCGTGGCGAAAGGCACTGCAGCGATGCAGGGCAAGATCGTGCAGGGTGAGGGGCACGCCATATTTGCGCAGATACGCGGGGGCGGCGCAGATGATGAGCTGCATGGGGAACAGGCGGCGCGCGATCAGCCCCTCCTGGGGCGAGATGCCGATGCGCAGCCCCACATCGACCCGCTCCTCCACCCAGTTGCCGACCCTGTCATCGAGCTGGATATCCGGCTGCACATCGGGATAGCGCCGGCAGTACTCTTCCAGCAGCGGCCCTATGACCGTCTGCACCACGGAGCGCGGGCCCACTATTCGCAGCGGGCCGGCGAACTCCTCACGGGTCTGGCGCGCCGCCGTCAGGGCTTGCTGCAGGCCGAGCAGGGCAGGTTGCGCCGCCTCCAGAAATCGTTGCCCCTCTTCGGTCAGCGACATGCTGCGGGTGGTGCGATGAAACAGGCGCACCCCCAGATAGCTTTCCAGCTGCCCGAGCGCCTTGCTGGCGGCCTGGGGAGAGATCTGCTGGGCCTCGGCCGCCTTGCTAAGGCTGCCCAGCTCGGCCGTGTGCACGAAGGTGGTGATGGAGCGCAATTCGTTGATCATGGTCTGGCTCATGGATTTACATCATTTGGTTGTAACTGATTCCACCATTTACCGTCTAGTTCGATGTTTATCCCATCTCTATAGTGCGTCCATCGACCGCGCCAGCCTTTAGCGCTTGACTCCCCCTTTAGTTTGGTTGAGACAAGGGGCTGTGCATCCATGGTTACCAGGGCAGTTCCGGCTGCATTGTTAGAAAAGGAGCAAGCATGCAAACACGTCAATTGGGTAACAGCGGACTGACGGTGTCCGCCATCGGTCTGGGCTGCATGGGCTTGAGCTTTGGCTATGGTCCCGCCACCGACAAGGCGGAGGCGATCGCCCTGATCCGGCGCGCCTATGAGCTCGGGGTCACCTTTTTCGATACCGCCGAGGCCTATGGCCCGGGCGACAACGAGTTGCTGCTGGGGGAGGCGCTGGCCCCGTTTCGCGACAAGGTGGTGATCGCCACCAAGTTCGGCTTCAAGCACGGCAAGGTACCCGATGGGCTGGACAGCCGGCCGGAGAATATCCGCGCCGTGGCCGAGGCCTCCCTGCGCCGGCTCAACACCGATGTCATCGATCTCTTCTATCAGCACCGCGTCGATCCCGAGGTGCCGATGGAGGAGGTGGCCGGCACCGTACAGGATCTGATCCGCGAGGGGAAAGTGCGCCACTTCGGTCTGTCCGAGGCCGGCGTAGATTCCATCCGCCGTGCCCACAAGGTGCAGCCGGTGGCGGCGCTGCAGAGCGAATATTCCCTCTGGTGGCGTGAGCCCGAGCAGACGATCCTGCCGCTGCTCGACGAGCTGGGGATAGGTTTTGTGCCATTCAGCCCGCTCGGCAAGGGCTTTCTGACGGGGGCCATCAAGGCCGATACCCGCTTCGAGGCGAATGATTTTCGCAGCATAGTGCCGCGTTTTGCCGAGGAGGCCCGCGCGGCCAACCTGCGCCTGGTGGAGGTGCTGGGGGATCTGGCCGCCAGCAAGGGGGTGACGCCGGCCCAGATTGCGCTTGCCTGGCTGCTGGCCCAGCGGCCCTGGATCGTGCCCATTCCGGGCACCACCAAGCTGCACCGGCTGGAAGAGAACCTGGGGGCCGCCGCCATCAGGATCGGCAGCCGCGAGCTGGCCGACATTGACGCCGCCGTGGCAGGCATCGAGCTGGAAGGGGGGCGCTACCCGGCGCACCTGGGAAAACTGGTGGGGCGCTAAGGGGCCCTGTTTAAAAGCGAGCCGAGCAAGGCACCCGGCCACTGCCGCGTGTCTTGGCAACGCTCGCGTCGCCCCGGTTCGCCGGGGCCCTTATGTTGTTATGACTCACAGGAGCCGCGATGGCCGGTATTATCTCGTCTGTATTGCAATCGGGTCTGCCCGAACACCAGGACTCAACCCAGTATCGGGCGGGCCGGTTTCACAATCTGGTGGCGCCTCCGGAGCGCAGTTTCTGGGAAGGGGTCGGGATTTGGCGTGACTTCCTGTTTGGCAAGCCTGCCGGCACCCTGCCTGATCGCGCCATCCCGGTGCAGGCGATGACCCTTGCAGGTGTCATGGCGGCTCCAGATTTCAGCGTCTGGCGGCTGGGCCACTCCAGCCTGCTGCTCAAATTGCGCGGCAAGTTCTGGTTGACCGATCCTGTCTTCAGCGAGCGCGCATCACCACTCTCATGGCTCGGCCCCAGGCGTTGGCACGCACCGCCCATTGCCTTGGCCGATCTGCCGCCTCTTGAAGGGGTGATCCTCTCCCACGATCACTATGACCACCTGGATCACGCCACCATAGTGGCACTGCAGGGCCGGGTGGCGCACTTCATCACCCCGCTCGGCGTCGGGGCCAGGCTCCGCGCCTGGGGCGTGCCGGCGCACAAGCTCAGGGAGCTGGACTGGTGGCAGCAGACCCGGGTCGATGGCATTGAGCTCATCGCCACGCCGGCCCAGCACTTCTCCGGCCGCGGCCTGAGCGATGGCAACCAGACCCTGTGGGCCTCCTGGGTCATTCGCAGCGATGAGTGCAAGCTGTTCTTCAGCGGCGACAGCGGCTATTTCGCCGGCTTCAAGGAGATAGGGCAGCGCCATGGCCCGTTTGACATGGCCTTCCTCGAGACGGGGGCCTACAACGAGCGCTGGGCCCATGTGCACATGTTTCCGGCCCAGACCGCACAGGCGTTTCACGATCTGCGCGCAACCTGGCTCTATCCCATCCACAATGGCACCTTCGATCTTGCCATGCACCCATGGGATGAGCCGCTGGAGCAGATCACCCGGCTGGCGGCCGAGCAGCAGATCCCGCTGACCACCCCCATGATGGGCGAGCCTCTGTCCTTCCTGTCTCCCCATGGTGGCAGCCCCTGGTGGCGGGATTGAGGCATGGCCGGCTCAAGAGTGAAAACGGGCGCCCCAGCAAGGCGCCCGTCTTGTCGAACCAAATACTGAACCATCAAGCCGCTGAGCACCGGTGCTGAATCTGGCGCAGCGGCGCTTCCTCAGGCTGGGTTGCCGATGGACATGGCGCGCTGGCGCTGGTCGCGCGCCACATATTTGTTTATCTCACCCAGCAGCGTCTCTTTGTTGATGGGCTTGGTGATATAGCCGTTCATCCCGTGGGACAAATAGTACTGCTTCGATTCGGGCATGGCGTCAGCGGTCAGGGCGATGATGGGAATGTTGGCCCAGTGCTGGCGTGAGGCACGAATATGGGTGGTGGCCGCCAGCCCGTCCATGACCGGCATCTGCACATCCATCAGCACCAGATCGAAGGTGGCTTGCGCCAGTTTGGCCAGGGCCTCTTCCCCCTGAACCGCCAGGGTGACCTGATGGCCGACGGAGTTGAGCATGGCGCCGATCACCTTGCGATTGGTGGCGTTGTCATCCACCAGCAAGATGCGATAGCTCTCCTGCACCACGGGTTTGGCGGGGAGGCAGACGATGGACGGGGTGGTGGCCTGAGCGGGCCAGGTATAGGTAAAGGTGCTGCCGCATCCCTCCCGGCTCTCGACCGAGATGTCTCCTCCCATCAGGCGGGCGAGGTTGCGGGAGATCTCGAGGCCAAGGCCCGAGCCGCCATATTGGCGGGTGATGGAGACATCGGCCTGGGAGAAGCGTTGAAACAGATTCTCTATCTGGTGCTGGCTCATGCCGATCCCCGTGTCTTGAATGGCGATGCGGATAGCGTGGCGATCCTTGTCCAGCGGCTGGCTGTCCACCCTGACATTGACCTCGCCCTGGTGGGTGAACTTGATGGCATTGCTCAGCAGGTTGAACAGGATCTGGCGCACCCGCAGGGGATCAATCATCAGCCACTCCGGTGTATCCGGGGACAGGGTCAGATTGAGGCGGATCCCTTTCTCGTCACAACTGCTCTGCATCAGTGCCCGGCTGTCTTCCAGCAGTTGGGGCAGATGGTGGGGCGCCAGCAACAGCTCAATTCGCCCCTCTTCGAGCTTGGAGATATCCAGAATGTCGTTGAGCAGCCCCAGCAGGTGGTTGGCCGATTCACGGGCCGTGTCCAGATAGTCACGCTCCCTGGGATCCATCTCGCGATCGGCCAACAGGGAGAGCATGCCGAGGATGCCGTTCATCGGGGTGCGGATCTCGTGGCTCATGTTGGCCAAAAAGCTGCTTTTCGCCCGCTTGCCCGCTTCGGCCTCGCGGTTGGCCCGGATCAGCTTCTCGTTGAGCTGCTGCATCATCTTGTGCTGCAGGAACGAAATGTTCATCTGCCGCCAGATGAGCAGGGCAAGCACGAACAATAAGGCAAATTGCAGGGTGGCGATCAGGGTGGTGGTGATGATCTGCTTGCGCACTCCATCGCGGCGGGCAACGTCGAACAGGGTTGCCTGCTCGTTGACCTCCAGGGTCAGCTGATGGAGCTGCGGGATCAGCTGTTCCAGTTGCTGGTTCAGCTGCAGACGTGCGGCCTGATCCAGCGGTTTGACCTGACCAGGTCCGAGCCAGAGATCGGCCAGGGCGATATAACGGCGGATCCTCTTGCTGGCTTGCTGGTAAATCGGGGTCTGCTGCAACAGGTTGCGATCCTTGCTCTCCAGCACCAGCTCCATCCGGCTGACCAGGATGTCGTATCTGAGCTGGAATTTGGCTTGCGAGTCATGCCGCAGCGCGTTTTGAAAGCGCAGCGCCTCGTTGTAGAGCTGGAAATAGTTCCACATGACGTTGTCTTCACCCTGGCTGGTGCTGCGCTGCAGATCCTGGAATTGCCGGTACTGGATGGTACCGATACCGGCAAAGGCCAACAGCAGGACGCAGAGCACCACGAACAGGGAGCGCTGGCTCGCAGCCATGGATCGCATGGGGTTATTCCACCTTGATCTGGCTGATCTGCCAGATGGCCCGGCCGTAGTAGAGCTTGTTGCGAAGCTCCGGGTACTGATCGAACGGATAGATCAGAAACAGCGGCCCCTTGTCACGCACCGACAGCGGCTTGCCATCTATGCTGCGGGCCAGGATCACCTCGTATTGCCTGGCATCGCTGGTGGGGACCTGGACCGAGTAGTCGTTGAGGGCGGTGATGGTCAGCAGCTTGCCGCTGGCGCCGACTTTGGCCAGCAGATCGCTCAGGCGCGGGCCGCGGAAGGTCTTCTCTTCGTCATACCAGGGGGTGTGGGTCTTGATCTCGTATTCGGGCAGTTGATCCAGCATGGCGCTGTCCCACAGGGCCAGCTGCTGGTAGTTGGGTTGGGTGATGGCGCCTTCCACCTTGAGCAGGGCGCTGTCGGGAGAGGGGGTGGCCTGCGCGGCCCCGCAGAGGGCGACCAGAAGTGGTGCCACATACAAAGTGAATCTCATACCTTCCTCCATGAATCCGTTCGAAGCTGACACCAGGGCAACGGCAAGCACCGGCAGAGAGGGTAAAGCAAGAAGCGGGCCGAACGGTCAGATCCCCTATTGGCGGGCCTTGCGAGCGAAAAGGGCGCTCATCAAACCCATTTTCATTGCACTTTGCAATGGGCCGGTCGGGTCAAGTTGCAAATTGGCAACGAAATCCGGTGCAAGGTGCTTCAAATGGAGAGGCTAACGAGGGATAACTGGGAATCTTATGGGGCCGATTTGTCCAGGCATGGCCCTTGCATTGTCCCCACTGTCGTGACAAGTGAGCCGTCCCGGCATATCTGGCAGAGACAAGGAGCGTAACCATGGAAAGCATGACCTACACCATCAACGATACCCAGGTCGTCGTTCTGGAGAGTGAACTCGATGCGATGGCCGTCACCGAACTGCGTCCCCTGTTCGAGAAACTGTCGCTGCACGGGGGCAATGTGCTCGCCGACATCAGCGATGTCCACTTCATCGATTCGTCCGGGATCGGGGCGCTGGTCTTTCTCTACAAGCGATTGATCATGAATGGGCATCAGCTGGCGCTGATTTGTGGGCCGGGTCAACCCCATGATCTGCTGGAAATGTTACATATAGACAAGGTTATCCCCTGCCATGATAGCGTGAAAGCCTATATGCGCACTCGCGGCATGATGGCGGCCGCATCATGAAGGGGTGGGGCCTGTTGCTGACCTGCCTGCTGCTCGCCGGTTGTACCCAGTGGCCGCCACAAGGGTATGGCGGGCTGGCCGAGGTCAGGCCCACCCGTTTGCCGGTGAACGAGGATGAACGTCGCCTCTGGTCAGGGTATGATGAGCGTCAACAGGAGCTCGATCAGCAACTGGCTACCCTGCAGCAAGCCCATTTGCGCGACTGTATGCCTGCCGGGCTGAAACTACTACAATCTCAACGAGTTGACATCGTACGGGATATGCATGGTCGGCTCTGGTCAGAGGTCGCCTGGCGTCAGGCCATGCTGGCACAATCATTACAACAGGTACGTTTGCAGCTGGAGCAGACAAGCCGTGAGGGCTGTCGCGCCGACTGGTCGGGACTCCCCTTGCGCCAGTGGGGGCAAACGTAGCGAACAAAAAGGATCTCTATGAATCGGGGCGCTATCAAAGGATTGATTGGTCTTGTTTTCTTGCTGTTTACCTGCCCTCTGCTGGCCAGTACCCTGCTGGCGCCCGGGGATCGACTGGCGATAGTGCAACCGGGGGAGGCGGCCTTCGATCAGCCCTTCCAGATCAACAAGCAGGGGGAGATCAAACTGCCCGAGGTGGGGGACGTGGTGGTCGGGGGCAAGACGCTCCCACAGGCTGACGCCATCATCCGTACCGCCCTCAAACCCGTCTACAACAACCTCTCCCAACTGACGGTCACGCTCCTGGAAAAACGCCTGCTCATCAGCGTCATGGGGTATGTGAAAAAGCCCGGCAGCTATGATCTCGCCCCCGACGGCAACATCCAGATGGCGCTCGATGCCGCCGGCGGCCTGGTGCCGGGGGCCCAGCTCAACAACATGCAGGTGCGCCGTGGCGACCGCGTCTCCAGTTTTGACTACAAGCGCTATCTCGATACCGGCGACGCCAGCCTGCTGCCCCCGCTGCAATCCCTTGATGTGGTGTTCGTACCCGCATCCCCCCTCATCGGCAACGTCCAGATTGATTTCGATGCGGCCACTCTGGCGGCCGGGGGCGATGGCGACACCGGCAAGGCGATCAAGGTGTTTGGTGAGGTGAACAGCCCGGGGGCCTTCAGCTTCAAGAGCGGCAACTCCATCGTGGATCTGTTGATGCGGGCCGGTGGCGTGACCCGTTTTGCCGGGGTGGAGCGGATCCGGGTGATCAACGGGGATGCCCCCGAGCTGTTCGATCTCAAGGCCTACCTCGATTCTGGCAACAACAAGCTGCTGCCCACCCTGGCTCCCGGGGCCACCATCTTTGTGCCCAAGGACGAGGAGCAGATCAAACGGGGGGCGCGCACCATCTACATCATGGGGGAAGTGTTCAAACCCGGCGCCTACGAGGGACGAGAGGGGGACTCCTTCCTCGACATCCTGGCCAACGCCGGCGGTCCGACTCGTTATGCCGAGAGCCGCCAGATCCGCTTGCTGCGCACCGATGGCACCGTCGAACCCATCGATCTGCAGGCCTATACCGAGGGGATGCAGAAGGCGCTGCCCCAGATAAGGCCGGGGGATGCCATCTTCATCCCGGAGAAGACCGACATCAACGAGAAGTCCTGGCTCAAGGTCGCGCCGGGGCGTGCCGTGATGGTGATGGGGGCGGTGCGCATTCCCGGGCGCTATGAATGGTCTGACGAGATGTCCCTGCTCGATCTCATCGCCCACGCCGGCGGCCCGAGCGAGCGGGCCGACATCGCCAAGGTGCAGATCCTGACCTCGGACGGGGGAATGGCGACGCCCACACTCTTCGATCTCGACAAGTTCCTCCATCAGGGGGGGGCCCTTGGCAGTCTGCCGAAGATCCACGCCGGTTTCACCATCATGATCCCCGAGCTGCCCACCGATCCCAGCGACAACAAATCCCAGTGGGTGCGTCAGTCACCGGAGAGCTCCATCTACATCTTCGGCCAGGTCGGTGCCCCGGGTCGCTATGCCTTCAACGATCAGATGGGCTTTATCGACATCCTCTCCGCCGCCGATGGCCCCACCGCCGCGGCGGATTTGCGCAACGTGCGCATCGCCCATCGCAACGGCAGCACGGCGCGGGTAAGCAAGCTGGATCTGGCTCTCTACTTCGAGACCGGCGACGAGACACTCTTGCCAAAAGTGTTGCCGGGGGACTCCATCTACCTGCCGGAGAAGAACCGCCCCTGGCTCGATGAACCCAAGGAGAACACCATAAGGGTGCTGGGCGCCATCGCCCGGCCCGGCCGCTATCGCTTCAACTCCTCCATGACGTTGCTGGATCTGCTGGCTGAAGCCGGCGGGCCGACCAGTTCGGCCTACATCAAGAAAATCGTGGTGATCAACATGGCGGCCAGCGGGCAGGGGGATCAGGCGCGCACCTTCGATCTGGACGGTTTTGCCAAGGAGCCCGATTTCAGCCAGCTGCCGGTGCTCAGGGCAGGGGACACCGTCTTTATCCCCGACAGCAAGAGCAGCAACTGGGCCATCTTCATGGACGGGATGCGGGACATTCTTACCACCATTTCGGTGGTCGCCCTGATAGGAACCCTGTGAGATGAGCATCCCAATCCAGTACCTGGAACTGGAGTCGCTCTACGCCTCGACCCTGGCGCGGGGGATCCGCTCCCTGGCGGTGACCTCGGCCGAGGGGGGCGAGGGGGTCAGCACCATCTGCGAGGCGCTGGCCAGGCGCGCCGAGGCGGACGGCCTCAAGACCCTGCTGGTGGATCTCAATCTCTACCATCCAGGTCGGCCCGCCCCCCTGGCCTGGGGGCCAAATGATGTGCCCGAGCCCCTGAGCCAAGGCCATGCCCTGGCAGTGCTGCCGGCGCCCGGCAAGGATCTGATGGCCTTTCGCAACAAGGAGACCCTGCGCCAGTTGTTGGTGCGCTGGCTCGAGCATTATGACGTTGTGCTGTTCGATACCTCCCCCCTCAATGCCCTCAACCGGGGCAATATCCCGGCGGATCTGGTGTGCGCCGCCTGCGAGGGGGCCCTGCTGGTGGTGCTGGCCGGGGTGACGCCGACCACCATGGTGCAAAGCGCCGTGGAGAAGTTGACCCGGGCCGAGGCCAACCTGCTGGGGGCCGTGTTCAACGACAGAGTCAATCCGGGGCTGGCCAGCGAGATCCTGCGCGAACTCAACCGGCTGCCGAGCAATCGACTGACCGAGTGGCTCAAGCGCTGGTGCCGGCGCAGCGCCCTGCTCAATTTCCGGATCTGAAGGAGACGCGATGGAAGAGTGGTTGCGATCTGCCCCCGCCACCCTGCAGTCGGTGCGCGACTTGCGCGCCCGCCTGGCGCAAGGGTTGGCGCTGTTTCAGGTGCCTCCCCGGGAGCAGGCCAACTGGCTGCTCTGCTTCAGCGAGCTGGCCACCAATATCGTGCGCCATGGCTCGCCGCCGGCGAGCCACCTCTGGCTCACCCTGCAGCAGGATGAATCCGGTCTGAGCCTGCTGCTCGATGACGACGGCGGGCCCCAGCCTGCACTGGCTGCCACGCCCCTGCCGGACGAGCCGCAGGAGGGGGGCTATGGCCTGGCGCTGGTGCACCAGCTGTTCGACGAAGTGCGCTTCAGCCGTGAGGGGGATCGCAATCGGGTGAGGCTACGGGCCCGCGGCTGTGCTAGGCAGGCGCCCGTGGTGGCGGTGATCGACGATGACAAGGTGATGCGCACCCTGCTCACCGGCTATCTGCACGACAACTATCGAGTCGAGAGCTATGCCGACCCTTGCGCCGCCCTGCAGGCGCTCGGTCGCCAGCCGCCGGCCCTGGTGCTCTCCGACATCGAGATGGAGGGGATCGACGGCTTCGCCCTGCGCCAGCAGCTGATGAAGGATCCCAAGATGCGCGGCGTCCCCTTTATCTTCCTGACCGGCCATCAGGATCAATGGACCCAGAGCCGGGCCGGCGCCCTCGGTATCGATGATTTTCTGGTCAAACCCATCACCAAGCAGGCGCTGCAGCTGGCGGTCTCCCGGGTGCTGCAACGCTCGGCCCAGCTCAAGGCCCAGTGGGGGGATCAGCTGGATCAGCGGATGACCTCGGCCTTGCGCCCCCTGCTGCCAGCCGACCGGTTGCACGGCTATCAGCTGGCGCTGCAGACCCGCGCCGCCGCCGTGGGCGGGGGGGATTTTCTGCTGGTAAGGGATCGGGTGCTCTGGCTCGGGGACGTGATGGGGCACGACGCCGAGGCCAAATTCTTCGCCCACGCCTACGCGGGGTATCTACGCGGTCTGCTGACCGCCCAGAGCGAGCAGCGATCGCCTGCCAGTCTGCTGACCACCCTCTCCACCGCCGTGCACAGCGATCCCCTGCTGGGGGCGACCCTGCTCACTACCCTCTGCATCGAGCTGGGGGAGGGCGGACGGATCCGCTGGGCCAGCGCGGGGCATCCGGCACCCTGGCTTATCGGGGTGGACGGGATGCACCAAGTGGGCGTCACCGGCCCCTTGCCCGGCCTGCGACCGGATCCCCAATTCGAAACCTGCGAGCATCTGCTTCAACCGGGTGAGCGCCTGCTGTTCTGGACCGATGGCCTGCTGGAGAGCCGGGAGCCCGCCGAGCGCCAGTTGTGGGAGGCGCAATTGCAGCAGATCTGCCTGGCCCCCGAGCCCGACCTTGCCCGGTTGGCCCAGCGCATTGCCAACTGGTTTGATGACAGGGCCGACAGCGCTCCGGACGACATGACCCTGTTGCTGGTGGCCTTTCCCGCCTCCTGAGAGTGCGCAGCCATGCCCTGTCTGGCCCGCTCTATGCAACATCCCGCTGCACCTGGTCCGGTGCCACGAGAGGAGGTTGCCCATGTTGCCCACACATCAGGTCTGGCTCGCCATCGATGCCCGCCAGGTCGGCGGGATCGAGGTTCACATCACCCACCTCGCCAGCGATCTGCTGGCAAGGGGGCTGGAGGTCACCATAGTGCTGGTGGCCGATCACGGCATGACCCCCTTTGTCGCCCTGCTAAAGCAGCAGGGGCTGCCGTATCGGGTCTGTCGCAACAGCCGGGACTTTGTGCGAGTGCTGGCGCGCCAGCCCGGCTTCGTGCTGCTGCACACCCACGGCTACAAGGCCGGGATCCTGGGGCGTCTCACCGCCTGGTGCAGCGGCAAGCCGGTGGTCTCGACCTTTCATAGCGGTGACGAGGGGGAGGGGTGGCTGAAGTTCTACAGCTGGCTCGACCGGATCACGGCGCGTTTTGCGAAGTGCATTGCAGTGAGCGAGCCCATCGCTCGCAGATTGCCTGTGCCGAGCACCGTCATCAGCAACTTCGTGCCCCTGCCCGCCGCCCCCGCAGCGGTGGCGGGCAACCGCATCGCCTTCGTCGGCCGCCTCTCTCCCGAGAAGGGGCCGCAGGCGTTCTGCCAGCTGGCTGCCCTCTGCCCCGGGGGGGATTTTCACCTCTATGGCGAAGGCCCCCTCATGGGGGAACTCAGCGTGCAATACGGGGACAGGGTGGCATTTCATGGCTTTCGCAAGATGGCCGATGAGTGGCAGCAGATCGATCTGCTCTGTATCACCTCCCGCTTCGAAGGCTTGCCTCTGGTGGCCCTCGAGGCCATGGCCCACGGCATCCCGGTCTGCACCTTCGCGGTAGGGGGGCTGGTCTCTCTTATCGACAACAAGTCCAACGGCTGGCTGGTGGCACCTGGCCAGGTGCACGACATGGCGGATATCGTCAATTACTGGCTGCGCAGTGACGAGCGGGTGCGCGGGGCCATGAGCCGGGCGGCCCGCCAGACCATAGCCCGGGGCTATAGCGTCAACCACAGGGTGAGCGATATCCTGGCGGTCTATACCGCCTGAATCTCCATCCTCTGCCAAGCAAGCAAGCAAGCAAGCGAGTGGCCTGGCCACTCGCTTTTTTATGGGCTTGGGGCAGTTATCCAGGTGCGAGCCTTGCCACGAATCACCCTCGTCCCCGGTATTTGGCAATAGCCTGAGCAGTCAGGCTGCCGGATATGCCCCGTCTTGTCCGCGATGGGCCTGACGGTTTGTGGCCGTATCGGGCAGCCGCGAAAGGATCACAGAAGAGAGCCTTGGAAAAGAAGGGGTCTGCGAAGCGTTGCTATCTGCTTGGTCTGGGGCAAACAGAGCTTGCCTATCTGTTGATATCAGCAGCAGCACCCTGATACAGACGGAGACCTGGTGAAGGGGTAATTTCTGCAAGGCCCCCTGTTGGCCAGCATTATGGGCGGCATATTTGCGGCAATTGAAACAAGGGGAGGGCGCTTTGGTGCGGGATCAACAGAGGGAAGAAAAGCATCGGGCCGCTGCCCTGGCAGTGGCCCGAGAGACGGCAGAAGGTGAGGATCAGCGTCCCTTCTTGCCCACCATGATGGCGACCGTCTTGCCGATGATGTGCACGTCCTGCAGCAGCCAGCGCCAGGGGTGGAGCAGGGCGACCGAGTAGGCCAGATCGAAGGCGAGCTTGCTGCGCACATCGTCAAGCGACTCGTCATAGCCCTGATTGACCTGGGCCAGCCCTGTGATGCCGGGGGCAATCTCATAGGTGCGCTCGATAAAGAAGGGCACCGCATCCTCCAGCCGGTTGGCGATGCCGGGGCGCTCCGGCCGCGGCCCGATGAGCGACATCTCCCCCTTCAGTACATTGAGGAACTGGGGCAGCTCGTCGAGCCGGGTCTTGCGCAAAAAGTTGCCGCAGCGGGTGATCCGGCTGTCGGCCTTGCCGCACCAGACAGGCCCGGTACCCGCCTCGGCATCGGATCGCATGGTGCGAAACTTGATCATGAAGAAGAGCTCGGTGTGGCTCGCGTGGCTGCGGCCAATGCGCAGCTGGCGAAAGAACACCGGGCCCGGACTGTCGAGGCGAATAGCCAGCATGATAAACGGCCACAGGGGCAGGGTCAGCAGCAGGCCGAGGCTGGCGCCGACCAGATCCATGGTGCGTTTAATCACCAAGGTTACTTTGGGGATGGGGTGTTTCATGCTGCTCTCTCCTGTGCGGTGGGGCGCGCCAGCATCCGCAGGCCGTAGCGCAGGGTGCCGATGCCGTTGTACCAGTGTCCGAGGACCAGATAGTGGATCTTGCGAAACAGACCGGGCCAGTTGTGCAGCGGGGTGAACTGGATCAGCATCACCAGGGCATAGCCCAGCAGTTGACCGGCCAGCAGCGCCACGAACAGGGGCGAGTGGATGGCCAGCGGAATGGCGCACAGCCAGAGCAGGGTCAGGCAGAGGGGCATCAGTACCCTCAAGCCCTTGCCACTGGCAAAGTTGAACGCCACCCAACCAAATTTGGGATGGAGCAGGGGCAGCAGGCGCAGCAGCTGCTGGGTGTTGCCCGCGCCGATGCGCTGGCGCCGCTTCGCTTCCAGCAGGGCATCGGAGACTTCCAGCTCCAGCGCGGCGCAGCGGTTGTCATAGACCGCCTTGTAGCCCTTGGCGATGGCCTGCATCGGCAGGATGAAGTCATCGTTGATGGTGTCTGATGGTAGCGGAGCCAGGCAGTCGCGGCGCATCACGTAGAAGGCGCCATGGGCCCCCAGCATGCTGCCAAGAGCGGATTCGCACAGCTTGATCTGGCTCTGGTAGTGCCAGTAGCTCTCTTCCCCCTGGGAGCCCGGCTGCCAGAAGCGATAGGCCTCGCCCACCACACCGACCTCGGGATCCTGAAAATGGGCGGCGGCCAGCAGCAGGCTGTCGATGGGCAGCAGGGCGGAGACATCGGTCAGGGCCACCAGATCGCTCTCAACACGGGCCATCGCCTCGTTGAGCACCGCCACCTTGCCGCGATTGCGCGGGTGGTCGAACAGCTGGATCTGCAGTTGTTGCAGGGCCGGATCCCCCAGTTGGCACAGCGCAATGGGGTAGCTGTCATCGGTGCAGCCATCGAAATGGAGATGCACCGCCAGCCGGTCGGCCGGGTAGTCGAGACTGGCCAGATTCTGCAGCTTGGCCGCCAGGGTCGCCGCCTCGTTGTAGATGGGCATCACCAGGGTGATGGTGGGAAGCTGGACGTCGCCGGCCTCCTCCCGAAACCCGCGCTGGCGCGGCGCCGGCTGGTGAAGCTGTGCGCGCACCCGCTTGCCGAAGTACTTGAGCAGCAGGGGGTAGCCGACATGGTGGTACACCACCAGGGCTGCGCACAACCAGAACACGATCATGATCCATTCCATGGGAGGCTCCTTTTTGCTGTCTCTTCGCGTGTCGGTGGCATCGCCTCAGCGGGCGTACAGCGCCTGATAGGCTTGAGCCATCTGGCTCAGGCTGCCCTGCTCGCAGACAAAGGCTCGGGTAACGGCGCGCAGGCCATGAGACTTGAGCAACCCCTGTGCCAGAAGTTGCGCCAGGAGGGCGGGATCTCGCGCCTCAAGCAGCTGGCCGCTGGCCGGACAGACTACTTCAGCGGCAGCCCCCACGGCGCTCATCACCACGGGCACGCCGCAGGCCTGGGCCTCCAGCACGCACAATGGCATCCCCTCCGCCAGTGACGGCAGGCAGAAGAGATCCAGCCCCTGATAGAAGCGGGGCATCTGCTCCACCAGACCGAGAAAGTGGACCCGATGGGCAATCCCCAGCTGCTGACACTGCTGCTGCAATGCATTTTGCAAACTGCCCACCCCGGCCAGTGCAAGATGCACCCCGGGAGAGAGCCGCGCCATGGCTTCCAGTAGCAGGCTGTGCCCCTTGACTGTCTCAAGGCGTGCGGCGCAGCCGATGAGCCTGACTCCGAGGGGCAAGCCCAGCGCCTGGCGCGCCAGCTCGACTGGGCCGGGGACGAAGCGCCCCTCGTCGATGCCGTTGGGAATGACTTTGGCCGAGAGGGCGCCGAGCCTCACCTGCAGCTGGTTCGCCACCGGCGCGGCATCCGCCACCAGGGTCGGTTTGAAGGTGCGCAGTCCCAGTCCCGCCAGCTTGCGTTGGCGGGGATCGTCGAGATACCAGGCATCATGCTCCGTGTGCACCAGGGTGTGCACCCGGGCCAGCCGGGCGGCGAGTCCGCCATAGAGCAGCGGGCCCAGATGATGGGTGTGCACCGCCGCCGGGCGCAGTTGGCGCAGCAGCCTTATCAGGCGATAGAGGGTGGCCAGTGACCAGCCGGCGGGCTTGTCCAGACAGTGGATCCGCGAGGCGAACGGCCTCAGGGCGGGCCAGGCGGCGAGCAGCGCCTCCTTGCTCCCCTCCAGCGAGACGATGTGCATGGGCTGGTGGCACTCGTTGGCCTGGCTGAGGTTGAGCACCATGGTCTCCAGCCCCCCGGGCTGCAGGTGCTGGACGATTTGCACGATGGCGGTGCTGGCTGACCGGGCGGTGGTGGGCATGGCGCTCTCCTCACTGTTGTCGGCCCTTCCCGGGCCCCTTGGCGGGACTATGCGAATCCTGTACCACAACGTCTGCCATGTTGGCCCGCTTGCTGGCATTACCCTTGCATTTCCCCCTCCATTCGTGGAATGCCATACCTGTCTTGAGGGGAGTGACGCCATGCCGGTCCAGTTCTACTACAACCTCTACATCATCCTCTTCGCCGCCTGGCGGCGCCGTTATCTCATCCTGATGCCGGCCCTGGTCATGCCGCTGGTGGGGGTGGGGATTGGCGTCTTGAGCCCCAAGGTGTACGAGAGCCGTACCACCTTCATGGTGCCGCAGGATTCCAACCAGACGCCGACCCTCAAGGATCTGATCACCCAGGAGAGCCTCAAGGATCGCTTCGCGGTGCTGGAGGCCATGCTGCGCAGTCGCTACGTGATGGACGGGGTGGCGCGGGACCGCAAGCTGGTGGATGACAACACCCCGCCGGCCAAGCGCGACGCCATCATGGACTGGCTCTCGGCGTCCGTCTCCATCCGTCTTATCGGGGACGAGGTGATCGAGCTGAAGGTGAAAGCCGATTCGGCCGAGAGCAGCGCCGGCCTGCTGGAGGCCGTCTCGCGCCGCTTCTTCTTCAATCTCCTGAACAAGGGGCGCCAGTCGGCCGAGTCCTCCGAGCGCTTCCTGCAAAGCCAGCTCGACAGCCGGCGCAGCGAGCTGCAGGGGGCCGAACAGCTGCTGGCAGATTTCAAGCGCGAGCATGCCAGCGCCCTGCCGGATCAGCAAAATGCCAACGCCGCCCGGCTCTACGGCCTGAAAGATCGCCACGCCGAGAGCCTGCTTCAGTTGCAGCAGGCCAAGACCCGGGTCGAGCAGCTCTCCCACGGCCAGGAGGGGGCCACGACCCGCAGCCTGGAGGAGAAGTTGCAGCAGATGCAAACCGAGCTGGCCCTGCTGCGGGTGCGCTACAGCGATCAGCACAGCGAGGTGCAGAGCCTGCGCTACCAGATTGAACAGTTGCAACAGGAGCTGGAACAGCAGAAGAGCCAACCCGGCGTGGCGGTCGGGCCAGAATGGGATCAGGCCAGGGCCCAGCTGGCCGAGGCCGAGCAGAATGCCGCCGCGCTGCAGGCCCAACTCGACGACCTGAACAAGGTGGTGGCCTCCCAGGGCGAAACGGAGAGCCAGCTGGCGGAGCTGGAGCGGGATCTCGAGGTCAAGCGCTCCCTCTATCAGGATCTGCTGCTGCGCTACGAGAAGGCCAAGGTGACCGGGGCGCTCGGCAGTTTTGAGCCCGGCGAGCGGATCAAGGTGATCGACAGGCCCTTCGCCCCGAGCAAGCCCAGCAACTACCCGCTCTGGCTGTTTCTGATCGCCGGCATGGTGGGGGGCTTCGGGCTCGGCTGCGGCCTGGCGCTGCTGATTGAACTGGCGGATACCAGCCTGCGCCGCACCGATCAGCTGGCAGCGCTTATCAAGGCGCCTGTGCTCAGTCGCATTCCCTATTGCGAACCGGTGCATGCACACAGCGGCCAGGCGGCCCATGCCCAGCCGCCACTGGTGGAGGTGCCGGGTTGATATTTGCCCATGGCCATCAAGGAAGGCCACCACTATGAACCCGAATATTTCTGATAAGGCCTCGTAATGAGGCCTTTTTTTATGTCACTCAGATAGCGCCTTGGCCAACGACTATGGTCTGCGTTCAATTTGGATGTGATTGCAAGGCTAAGGTCTGGTGGCAGTTTCTTATTTCGCTTATTGACTGTGGTTTTATCCAGTGGTACAAGTGGATCTTGTATAGGGTGTTGATAACAAGGATATAAATCAGTTGCCAACACAATGGTTTTAAAATGATTTATTGGTTGTGATGACGAGCGCTAGGGCGGATTTAGATGGAAGACTATATTAAAGCGTTAGTTATGTCTTTCAACTAATTAATGTTGGCTCTCAAGGAGATGCATGGATAATTATAAGTATTTCGTAGATGCATTATCTTCTACAGCAGCATTAATCGCAATAATTACTGTCTTGTGGAGTTGGTTTAAGAATTCTCAAATGCCTTTAACAATTGACAGATTAGTTGTCCACAATAAAGAAAGTGAAAGTACATATATTATTGTTATAAAAAACAGGAAAGCATACCCGGTAAAAATAAAGTCGACATCTTGTTATGTTAAAGCTTCATACAAAGTTGAGAAAAAGAATAATCAAAAACCAGAATATATGGATACATTATCCCTTTCAGATAGCTTAATTATTAACAATGATACTTTTGAGATAGGCGCAAATGGTCATACCGATATTCGTATTTCTGGGAAGAATTTATCCAAGGAGATAACAAAGCTGTTGTTCTCTATCCAAACTTCGCATGGTTATCATCGAACTTGGTGTAACAAAATTATAATAGTGGATATGACTGGTAAAACACAAACTTTTGGCATGGAGAAAATGTATGATTTTGACTCTAAAATTAAGGCTAAAATAAAATACTATTGGTTAAGGCTTTTATACTTATTTCAGAAGTGAGAGCTTGTAGGTTCGATTAGCCGATAGGTGTAATTGGTGCTCACGATGAAACTAACTATTAATGTAGTAAGTACGTTCTGTCAAGTTCTTTTAATTTCCTGTTAGTTAAAGTGTTTTTTTTTTGGGGGGGGGGGGGGGAGTGGTTGGATGGTGGCGAGTTAAAGGAATATTTTACAGAGAGATTGCGAATGTCTGCTTACGCTTCGTTAATCGAAACTATGGCCCTAACTTTCACGCTTAATATTAAAGGTAAGTCATGAAAAAAAGTCTCAGGAAAGGATATTTTCACTTAGAGCTAAACCATGAATACGGTTTGGACACGATCGGGGCCGAAGCGGCAGAAGTAGAACTTAAAGAGGGTGTGGCTATTTTTAGAGCAAAGCTAAAGCCTGCAAGTGAAAATCAGATTTTAGATGTTGTTGATTGTAAGAAGCAAAGTTTTAAAAATGTAGAATGTTTTTCCTTTATAGATGAACACATTCGGAAAGGTATATCATCTTTCGTAAAGACTAATAAGGCCAAAATTAAAAGTTGGTGCATAGAAATTGACTATGAAAAAAAGTATAACTTCTCTTGTGAGATTCAGCCTATGAATCCTGATGGGGTAATATTCCATGTTGTAAGTTCGTAGGTTATATTACGATTTCGCTAGTCGATCCTACGGCTCTGGGTATTATTTGATTAAGTGGATGTGTGAGAATGAAAGTTTTATATACTTTCCCTGAATATTTAGAAAGCATCATCAATAATTTGATTGATAGAGACTGGGTTGTTCATAATTTCAACTTGGTTGATGACTCAGATGTATATAACGTCTCTAACTATCTATATAATAAGCAAGTTAATTCTGTTACTTACACTATACATCTTGATTTAAATGTCTACCAATTCATTTTGAATGCATTTAAGAAAAATAAGCCTAAGCAAGAGTTTCGTGACGCAATTGCACTTGTTGCTTTTTGTCAGTGTGCCGAGATAGAATTAGACCCGACTTATGCCGTATATGAAAAAATAAACTATAGAAATGATGATGAAGTTCTTGATGAAGTTTTATCTGACTTGGAATTGTTTCACCGCATCAACAATATAAATAACTCATCAATAATAGATTTTGCATTGGGTGAGATAGACACAATAACTCCTGCAGATTATTATGCTATGGATGCACCCTTTATCAGGAGCAATCTCATTAAATATAGGCGCCTACGTGAGTGGGATTCACTATATTTAATTGTTTTGTATATTATCTATGTATCTCATATTCCAAATATTAGCCGACTGGATAAGCTAAAAAAAGTGGTTGAGTGGATGATTACCGAGTTTATGTTATCTCTTGTGGGTATTACTTTTGCGGCTATTTATTTCAGTGAAACACCCATGAAGCGAATGATGAAATATAAAGTGTCAGATGACCCATATTCAAAACAACGCAGTGCATTTAATATGACATGGGACTTATATAATTTAAATCGTTACTTCAGAATGTGGACTGAGCGAGAATCCGAGCAAGAGGGTATGTTTGCCAGTGGTGATAAAGTATTCAATTCAGTGCTAAGAAACTCAATTAAGGTACAACAAACGGGTTGCTTAGATAGTTTTATGAATTTCCTCCCACAAGATATAGTTCTTTATTTGGAGAAAATTACTCTTCAGCCAAATAAATATTTTGAAAGAGCCTGTCATTCGAAGGAGTGGTCTCCTTCATATAGAGATGAGTTAATCAGAAAATATGAATCACTAACTGATATAAAATACAGTGGAGAAAAATGAGTCAATTAAACGATCAAATCTGATGCTGTAGGAAATATATACGTACAGATAAAAAATCAGGGAGCCATGGCTCCCTGTGTGAGGAAAGTTATTCAACAAGGAATAACAAACTAACCGATGACCGGCATTCGTTGCCATCCAGCGTTCTGCTGGTTCCCCTGATTAAGGCCTTGAGTGCGGCGCTGATAACGCCAGGCCAGCAGCAAGGGCATGCCAAGCAGCAGCTGGGCTACCAGCGGGATCTCCTCGATGGGGGCCGCCAGTGCACCCTCCGGGATAATCCCCCCCTCAATCTCGGCCGCGAGTTTCAGCTCGAGGGCGCTGCCAAAATCGGCGAAGGTGGTGGCGTTGATGACAAAAGCATCCTCGCCGCCGGCGATATTGTTCAGATACCAATCCTGCAGCACCCCATCAGGGTAGTCCTGGCCTATGGTGATGCCGTTGATGGTATCGATGCCGGAGGCGAGCAGCTGATCCCGCACCGTCGAGGTATCGAGCCCTGCGTTCTGGATCCCGTCACCGGAGACATCCATCACCTGACGCGTCGCGGTGAAATCGTTGGTATCGAACTGCAGGGCACCGAATTCCATGGCCGAGCCCGGCGCCGTCATCCCCGAGTAGGGGCGTGTCAGGGCGTCCAGGGTGGCGGCAAACTCGTTGATGGAGGTCATGTCATAGAGATAGAACCAGTCGGTCATCACCGCCTGCTGGGTCGAGCCGCTCCACATCACCATCTGCACGGCGATGGTGCCCAGCTTGCCATCGCTGGTATCCAGGATGGCGTCTTGCACCGCCTGGCTGTAAAACGCATCCACATACCCCTGCAACTGCAGGTTGAACTCTGACGCGCTGACGCTGCCCGACACATCCATCAGCAGTTGCAGCTCGGTATCCACTTCGGTCAAAGCGTAGGCGGGGGCGCTGACCAGCAGCATCCCCACCAACCCTGCCAACGGTTTTAGTCTCATAACTCACTCCTTCTCCTTGGGGCCTGGCCCTGATCCTCAGTGCCGATGGGGAGAATGAATAAAGCGTGCCACTTTGCAGGGATCAGCAGCAGGCATGAAATTTGCGGTCTTCGCACAGGATGAAAACGAACAAGTGCGGGGTGAGGCGATGGAGATCCGTCCCTGGCAGTGGGCGCCCAATTGGTTGCTGTTGGGCCTGGTCAATCAGTGGGCCATGGTGTGGCTCAATACGGGCCACTTCAACCTGCTGGTGGTGTTGCTGATTGCCATCTGGTGGCAAATTGCATCGCGGGTTGCGCCAACGTGGCAACCTGGCCGCGCCGCTCTGCTGCTCTTCTCGCTGCAGCTGTTGATCCCGAGCGCCAGTTGCAAGGCGCTGGCCTGCCTGCTGCTGGCCGCGAGCCTGTGGCGGCGTCAGCAGCCTTGGGACGAGCGCGCCGCGCTGCACATAGTGGTGGCCTTCACCCTGGCCGTGCTGTGGGGGCAGCAACTCTTTGCCCTCTGCTCCGGCCCCGTGCTGGCGCTTGATGCCTGGGGAGTGGGTCAGTGGCTGCAACTGCTGGGGTGGGAGACGGTGCAAAGCGGCAATCGCATCGAGCGGGTGGGGGGCCATGCCCTGATCGTGCTCAAGGGCTGCTCCTCGTTCTCCCAGCTCTATCTGGTGGCGCTGGCCTGGCTGGTCTCCTCCTGTTGGCTCGCCCCCGGGCGGGCGCTGCACCGTCAGCTGCCCCTGCTGGGGCTGGTCTTGCTGCTCTATATCGGCAGCAACCAGTTGCGGCTGGTGCTGATGAGCCTGGATCTGCGCTGGTACGGCTGGCTGCATACCGGCACGCTCGCCCAGCTCTACCAGTGGCTGGTGCTGTTGCTGCTAATGACACTGCTGTTTCGAAGGGGGCGCCATGTCACCACCGATTAGGGGCTATCTCTGGCTGGTGCTGCTGGCACTGGCCTCCACCGGCGCCATGGGGTGGCGCTATCAGCACCGCCAGCCTGTGGATGGCACGCGCCAGATGCTGCAGGAGCTCCGCCAGCTCGGCTGGCAGCGGCAGGGGGCCAGCCCCTTGCTGGGGGGCACCTATGTGGGCTACCGACTGCGCCACCCAGATTGTGACGGGGTCTTGCAGGCGATGGCGGTGGCCCCGGATCGGGAGGCCATGTCGGTAAGACTCGCAGGCGCTGGCCAGCTGCAGGGGGTGATGTTTCAGGGTCAGTGGCACCCGGAGCCGCCACTGCTGGCCTATCGGCTCAATCAGGGCTGGCACAAGCTGTGGGGCGACGCGCCGGCCCCCCTCTATCGGGTGGCGCTACCTGCGGCCTGTCTTGCCCTTATTGCGCCTGGCGAGCCTCGCTGAGGGGGCTCGCCGCATTGGCCGGCAACACCCGGATCAGCAGGCTGTTCGGGGCCAGCATGGGGTCGTAGCGCGGTTCGAGCTCGATGGCGCGGGCACTGAGCAGGCTGGCCAGCTTGCCAAGACGGCTGCTGGCAAGGCGCGCACTCTCCAGCATGTCGGTCTGCGGCCCGGGGCCGCTGATAAGGGCTATCTTCGCCGGATCCCGCTGGCCGAGAAACTGGTGCAACTGCTGCTCCTGATCCGCCGCCAACATCACCGCTTCCTCCTGATAAGTCAGCGACAGCTGGACCTGCTCGGCCAGCTGCTGCTGGCGCAGTTGCGCCAGCATGGGGAAGGGATCCTCGGTGGGCGTCTGGCGGGCACAACCACTGAGTAGCAAAGAGGGTAGCAAAGAGGGCAGCAAGGAGAGCAGCAAGCCTGCGGCAAGCTTGATGTGGCGGGGGCGACGCCCGGCACTCTGGCGCCCGGAAGCCTTTATGTTGGTGACGTTCTGATGCGGCATAAGCTGGCCAGTCAGGGGGATGAATTGGCTCCAGTTTGCAATGTTTTCAAGCGCTTGGCCAGTTGTTCAATCTCGCCGCGAAAGCTGGCCCAGCGGTTGGCGGGGAGTGCTTCGGCCTGCTGCCAGCGGCTGGGCACCGCCTCGCGCAGTCGCTGCAGCAGCAGGGCCGCCTCCACCTGTTGGCGCGCCGCCTGCTCGAGCCAGGCGAGCCAGCGCAGATCCTCGATGCCCTGTTGCAGCAGCAGCAGATCGTAGGAGAGGCGATGAGCCTCGCAGGCCTGCGGGCCCAGCAGCAGAAAGTCGCTCTCGCGCCCGTCGGTGGGGTCGTAGGGCAGGGCGGTGGGCATGCGCCCGTGCCACTGCAGATAGCCCTCGGCCCCGCTCTGCCAGAGGTAGAAGCCGGCGGCGCGCGGGGTGCCGAGGTTGTAAAACCAGGGGGTGGCCCCGGCGGCCCTCACCCGTTCCACATCGGCCTTGTCGGCGCCAAAGCCTGCGTTGACCAGGGCTATCTCCACCTCGCCAAGCAAGGGCGCCTGGGCTGGATGGTTGAAGTGACCGGCCCGCACCACGGCGGGATCCCGCCGCTTCATCTCGCTGGCCATGGCTTGAATGGCGGGCAGGGCGCCGAGATCGGGCTCGTCAAACAGGCTCCAGGCCAGGGGCGGCAGCCCCTGGGCGCGAAAGGCGGCCTGGCGCTGCTGCCAGGCATCGAGCCGGCTGTTGGTGTCGCTGCCCCAGCGCTTAAGCGAAGCGTAGGCCAGCAGCGGCATGTGAAAACCAAGGCCGATGGCCTCCTCCTGGGTGGTGCGCATCCCGGCTTCATCCTGGGGTAGGGCGGGGGCCACGCCGCTTATCCCAAGCCCGGCGAGCCGCGCCAGATCGCAGCGACTGGCGGCCAGCTGGGCGCTGGCCAGCTCCGGGCCCTGGTTGAACCAGCCAAGGTAGGGGGGCGCGTCGAGGTAGATGCCGACCGGCTTGCTGGCGGCGGGCAGGATCAGGGGCAGCACCTCGACGTCCAATGGCAACTGCACCAGCTGCTGGTGGCTGAGCAGCTGGATGTTGCCCTGATAGCGCCCCGCCGGTGCATCTCGTGGAATGGGAAGATGCAGCACCAGGCGCCTTGGCACCCAGCGCTTGAGGGTGAGCCCCGCCCCCCCCTCCACCAGCTCCTGATCCGAGGGGAGCAGCAGGGTGCCGCTCGCCTGGGGGCGCACCAGATGCCACTGGCCGTGGTAGGGGGTCAGCGGCAGGGTAACGCCATTGGCCGCCGGCGGCTGGATCACCAGCAGCGGGGCGGCGTCATCCTCGGGCGTCTCGATGACAAACTCCAGCAGCAGCTGGCTGCCTTGGGCGGCCAGTACGGGAGTGGCGGGGGGGGCCGAGCTGGCCCTGGCACTCAAGGTCGGTTGCCCCTGGGCGATAGGGGTCAGGGTGAGGCGAGCGGGGGATTCTGGCAGCGAATAGGGAGCCAGGGCCCACTTCTCCGTAAAGAGCTGGCGCTGCTTGGCCAGCACCCGTCGGGTGGCTTCGGCCAGCGGGTGAGGGCTAGCCTTGGCGTCAGCCTGCTTGTCCGCCGCCGGATAGGGGGCCAGCAGCAGGCCGGCGAGGAATTTTGCATCCGGCGAGTTGCCCCCCAGAGTGAGGGTGAGCGGGCCGCCCGGGTGCTCGAGCACCAGGCTGACCGGCCCCCCCTGGCGGGCACCAAACAGCTGCCAGGGGTCGGGATTGGGCAGCGCCTCCTGCTGCTGGCCGGCGAGATAGCGCTGGGCCAGCCACTCGCCCGGCTGCCACCGCTCGGCCCAGACCGGCTCGCCATCGATCAACACGCTGCGCTCGAGGGGGTGGGGCAGGTACTCCCACTCGCCCGGATCGTCGAGCCAGAGGGTGAGCTGGTAGCGCCCCTTGGGAACCTTCAGCCTGACGCCGTCGAGGTTGCGCAGCCCGTCGCGGATCAGCGCATCGCCGGAGGGGCGCAAGACGGGGCTGGGGTGGCCAAGCAGACGCGGATCCCCCGGTGCCAGGGGCTCGAAACCGGTGAAGCGGGGGGCGTCGCTCGCCCCCAAATCGAGGGCAATGGTGCTGGCGGGCAAGGTCAGCCCGGGGGACCAGTACCAGCGTGTCAGGGTGAGCGGCGCCGCCCCGTCAGCCATGAAGAGATAGAGCTTGGTGAGCTGGTCGAGGGCCAGGGCCCTGGGCTGGGCGGTGCGCCAGTCGCTTAACGAAAAGCGCAGGGTAAAAGGGCCCGGGGGGATGATCCGCTCCAGATTGACCCGGCTGCGGTAGTTGACCGAGGCGGCGTCATCGACCCGCAGGATCAGGGTCTGGGGGCCTGCCGCGGGATTGTGACCCTCGATCACCAGTTCATCATCCGCCCCGACGGCCCAAGGCAGGCGCTCGAAGGTGAGCCGCTGGGGCGTCTGCTCGCCGCTCAGCGGCAAGGGGGTGGGGCCATCAAGGCGGCTCGCCGCCAGAACAGTGCTTCCTATTGCCAAACTTCCCATTGTCAAACAGAGGGCCGGCAGGCTGAGGGTGAGCAGGCCGAGTATCCGTAGCCAGCATGTTCTGTGTAAACGCGCCGCCAGCCAGATCATCAGAGCAGCCCCGCCAGCCAGTTTTTCAGCTCATAGGCCCTGTGATCCCAGCTCTGCTGCGCCACTGCCTGCTGGCGACTCTGGCGCCCTTCGCTGCGAGTCAGTGCTTCCCACTCGTAGCGCTGGAACCAGTCCTGGGCGGGAGCGTCGAGGGCGGCACGCTGGATGGCCTGGGCCAGGCTGTCGCCCGGGCGGGGCAGATGGACCAGCGCCCGATAGCCGTCCAGCGCCGGAAAATCGGTGCTGACCACGGGCCGGCCGGTCGCCAGATACTCGCGCAGTTTAAGCGGGTTGCAGGCCCTGATCTGGGCATTGTCGACGAAGGGCAGCAGGCTCACCTGCCAGTGCTGGGCGTAGGCGGCCAGGGTGTGGTGCGGTCTCGGGCCGAGCAGGTGCACGTTCGGCAATCCGGCGAGCGGGCTCAGATCGGTTTGCTTGGGCCCTATCAGCACCAGATCCCAGTGGGGCAGGGCGCGGGCGGTGTCGGCCAGCAGGGGGACGTCAATCCAGTCGCTCAGGCTGCCGTAAAACCCGGCGATGGGGCGCCCGCTCGGCAGGTCCGCCGGCCGTGGTTGGGGTGGCATAAAGAGCCCGAGATCCACCCCGTGGCTCAGCAGCCGGGTCTTGTGGGGGGGAAAGCGGCTGGCCAGCGCCGGACTGGCGGCCAGGATAAGGTCTGCCTTTTCTACCAGCCTGGCCTCGCAGCGGGCGATGGCTTCGTGATCCACCCCAGCGAGCGCCGAGAAGTCGTCGCCGCAGTAGTAGATCACCGCCCGCTCGCCGAGCTTGCCCACCAGATCCACCGCGCTTGGCAAGGAGATCCAGAGCAGCGGCTTGTCGAGCTCGGGCAGCTGGCGGCGGATCTGGGCCGCCAGCCAGTGGCCGTTGATCCGCCCCGCCAGCGGGCTGCCGGGCAGAGGCAGCGCCAGCGGCGGCATCACCTGGGGGGTCGGCCCGCTCTGGATGGCGGTTGACTGGGCCTGGCCCTTGGCCGGGCGGCGCAGCACGGCCCCCAGCTTGCGACCGAGCCGGCCGAGGTCGCGCACATTGAGGCGGGGGCGGCGCAGGCCAATGGAGTTGACCCAGAGCACCCGATAGTCCGGCAGCAGGCGCTTGATGAGGTGCTGGGTGCTGGAGGGGTGCTGACCCCAATCCTCCCCCAGTACCACCAGTTGGGGCTGTGCGCTCGACGGTTTCATGGCTGCTTCTCCTCACTCGGGCGGCTGGCGGCACTCTCTGCCAGCGCGTCGCGGCAATCTTGTGCATCTAGGGGGCGCAGCACCCGGGCCGGCACCCCGGCGGCCAGCACCCCGGCGGGCAGGCTATGGGTCACGATACTGCCGGCGGCGACCACGGTCCCCGCGCCTATGGTCACCCCCGCCATCACCATGGCGCCGGTGCCGAGCCAGACGTCATGCTCGAGCACGATATCGCCGACCTGCTCGTCCCGATCCGGCAGCCCCCGGGCCCGCTCCTGGGCATCCAGCGGGTGGCCAGGATAGCCCGCGAGAAAGGCGCGCCCGGCGATGCGCACGTTGTCGCCGAGCACTACTTTGCTGCCCACGGCGATGGTGGTCTGCCAGCCGATGCCGACGTTGTTGCCAATCCTGAGAGCGGGCCCCTTGCTCGAGGGGCGGCCGCTGATGGTCATGGCGGCGCTGAGGCGACAATCCGCCCCCACCTCGATTGACACGGGGCCGCTGATAAAGGGGATGCCGCCGTAAAGGTAGAGGCGGGGGGCGGGGGTGCGCAGGCGGGACTGGAACAGCGGCGTCCACCAGAGGGTGCGGGTCAGGGTGGCGAGTGTCTGGCTTGCCAGCCGATAGAGGCGATAGAGCAGGCCGTGCAGGGGCGGGATGAGCGGGAAGCTCCAGCAGCGGGCCCCCTTGGCGAGGCGCCACAGCAGGCGGGCCAGCGGCGTCTCTCCCTGCTTGGCCCAGGTTTTCATCCGGTACAGGCTGATGCTGTTCATGGTGTGCTCTCCCTTGGCTCTGTTGCCGTCATGGCCGACCAGTCAGGCACTAGCAGGGATCGGGCCAACTGACGCTCAGCATGCTGCCGGCTCACGCCGGCCGCCTGCCAGGGGGTTGGATGGCAAGGCGCTGTGCAAATTGCGCCGGCCGGGCTGCAAAACGCAAAAATCAGATTCATTTTGGGCCTGATGTGCGTTGCTGTGAAGGTCGAGAGCGCGACATGCAGGGCTCCGCGGGGAATTGCACCGGCTGGCGTGCCCCTTGCATTGGCTGACCACAGATGACCCAAGATCCGTTGCCTGGTGGCTGGGAGGCCCTATGAGACTCGGAGTAAACCAGATAGCCATGCTCTATTACGCCGCCGGCCTCTTGTTGATGAAGGGGATCTCCCTGCTGATGCTGCCGGTGCTGACCCATCTGCTGGCGCCGCGGGAGTATGGTCAGCTGGAGGTGCTCTTGACCATCATCAACCTGGGCTCCCTCATCCTGGGGTTCGGGCTGGTTGACGCCCTCTACCGCTTCGCCGGGATGGCGGCAGATGAGGGCGAGCGCAAGCAGGTGGTGGCGCGGGTGTTTGGCCTGGTCTGGATCATCGCCCTGGCCAGCCTGGTGCTGCTCTGGTGGCTGGCGCCCCTGGTGCAGCGACTGCTGCCAACCGAAACCCGCCTTGCCGATGTGCGCTGGGTGCTCAGCGCCCTGCCGTTCGAGGGGGTGATCGGGGTGCCGCTGGCCTGGCTGCGGATGCGCAATCAGGCCCGTCTCTTCTTCGTGGCCACCGCCGGCAAGGCGGTGATCCAGTCCCTGCTGACCGCCTGGTGGCTCTGGCTTGGCTGGGGAGTGAGCGGAGTGCTCGCCTCCGGCACCCTTACCTGTGTCGGATTGGCGCTGCTGCTGAGCCTCTGGCAGTGGCGCGATGGCGGTATCCGCTTTGACTGGCAACACTACCGCCCCCTGCTGCGCTACGGCCTGCCGCTGGTGGTGAGCGGGCTGGCGGGCTTTGCCTTGAGCGGGCTGGATCGCTGGCTGCTGGCCGAGCACGTCGGCGAGGCGCTGCTGGCCTACTACGCGGTGGCGGGCAAGCTGGCACTGGCGGTGGGGCTTCTGCTGCAGCCCTTCGCCCTCTGGTGGTATCCGCGCCGCTTCATGCTGCTCAAGGAGCCGGACGGCCTGCGCCTCAACGCCCACTACAGCGTGCTGGGCTCCGTGCTGGGGTTCGCCACCGCCGGGGTGGTGGGGCTCACCGCCCCCCTGCTCATTCGCTGGCTCACCCCGGAGAGCTACCACGGGGCCATCGCCTATATTCCGCTGCTGGTGCTGGGGATGGCGGTGCGCAACGTCTCTGACCTGCTCAATGTCGGTTGCTTCAGCGGGGAGGAGAGCAAGGCCCAGATGGTTATCAATCTGGGATGCAGTTTGCTCGGCGTCATTGGCTTTTTGCTCGCCATTCCGCGCTTCGGGGTGGCCGGGGTGATCTGGACCCTGCTGCTGGTCTACCTGGTGCGCGCGCTCGCCTTCTATCTGGTGAGCCAGCGGTTGCTGCCCTTGCCATATCGCCTCTCGGCGCTGTGGGCGAGCGGTGCCGGTTCCCTTGCCATGATGTGGCTCGGCCAGTGGTGGGCAGGGCAATGGGCCGCCTGAGCCACGCCCTCTGGGGGCTGACTGCCACCCTGCTGGTGGCCGGACTCTGGTGGCGGCTGCCGCACCCGCTGCTGCTGCCGGTGCTGGGGCTGGCCATTCCCGCCATCTGGTTTGCCCTGCGCTGGCCGTTTCTGATGGTGCTGGGGTTCGTCACCTTCTCGTTTTTCCGCCTGCACGAGGTGTTTCCCCAGCTCTATCCCCTCAAGATCCCGCTGCTCTTCTCGCTGGCGGCCATCGGCGCCCTGGTTTGGCACACCCTGCTCACCGGCCGCATCACCCCCTACTGGAGTCAGCCCCTCAGCTGGTTGACCGCCTTCTTCGTGATGGTCTCCATCGGGGTGCTGTTTGCCAGCAACCGGGGGGAGGCGATCGCCACCTGGACCGGCAGCTACAGCAAGATCTACCTGATGACGCTGGCCACCGCCTGGCTGGTGCGCAGGCCGGAGGACTTCGCCCTGGCGGTGCGGGCCTTCGTGGTGGCCGGCTGCATGGTGGCGCTGGTGGCGCTCTACAACAAGAGCAGCGGCATCGGGCTGGTGGAGGGGACCCGGGTCACCATAGGACGCGAGCTCGGTTCTGTGCTGGGGGATCCCAACGATCTGGCGCTGGTGCTGCTGTTTCCCGCCGGCTTCTCCTTGAGCCTGCTGCTCAACCGGGGCAACGGCCTGGCCGGGCGCATCCTGGGGGCGGTGGGGTTCGTGCTGGTGGCCGCCGCCATCATCGCCACCCAGAGTCGCGGCGGCCTGCTCGGGATCTGCGCGGTGAGCGGCATTTTTGCCTGGCAGCGGGTGCAGTCGAAAACCGTGCTGATCCTGTGCGGCACCCTGGCGCTGCTGGTGCTGTTTGCCGCCGCCGGGATAAGCGACAGGGCCTCCGGCGGGGCGGCGGAGAGCGGGGTGGATGCCTCGGCCATGGGGCGGCTTTATGCCTGGCAGGCAGCCTGGGGCATGGCGCTGGCCCATCCGCTCATCGGGGTGGGACTCTCCAACTTCTACTACAACTACTTCTTCTTCAGCCCCCACTGGGATGGCCTCAACCACGCGGTGCACTCCACCTGGTTCGGGGTGCTGGCGGAAACCGGCTTCGTGGGGCTGTTCATCTTCATCGGCATGGTGGTGGTCACCCTCTACCGGACCTGGCGCTGCTCACTGGATGGCATGCCTCCTGCAGTAGTGACTGCCATGCAGGGGGTGATGGCGAGCATGGTGGGGTTCGTCATCTCGGGATCCTTCCTGACCCAGGGCTTTACCTGGCCCATCTATCTGGAGCTGTCGCTGGCGGTGGCAGCCATCAAATATGTCCGGCAGGCCAGAGAAGTGGAAATGGCCATGGCCGAGACAGAGCGGGATAAACAGGAAAAGGGAGCAGAGTCATGAGCGCAACCCCCATTTTGCTGGTGCATTACGGCGAGAACTGGATCCGTGGCAGCGAGCGCTGCCTGCTGGATCTGCTGGCTCACCTGGATCGCAGCCGCTTTGCCCCCCTGCTCTGGTGCAACAGCCAGTTGCTGGCGGAGGAGGCGGAGTGCCTCGGAGTGAAGGCGGTGGTCGAGCCTTTCTCTCTGTTGCTGGGCTGGCAGGCTCCCCGCTTCGATCTGGCCGCCCACCGGGCCCTGTGCCAGCGGGCGCAGGCGCTGATAAGTGAGCATGGCATCACTCTGGTGCACGCCAACAGCGCCGCCCCCTGCCAGTGGCTGGCCGGGGTGTGCCGCAAGATGAAGGTGCCGCTGGTGTGCCATCTGCACGCCCGTTATCAGCCCAGAGACAGGTTCACCCTGCGGGTACACCAGGCCAACGTGCTGATCGGGGTGAGCCAGCCGGTGCTGGCCCCCTGGCGGGAGGATGGTTGTGAGCACAGCCGGCTGGTTCGTATCGCCAACGGGGTGGACGGCGCGCGCCTGAGCGAAGGGCGCCACTGGCCCGTGCTCGGCATGCTGGATTTGCCGCCGGGGGAGCTGATCCTGGCCACCATAGGGTCGCTGATCAAGCGCAAGGGGGTGGACCTGCTGATCCGCTCCCTGGCCGAACTGACCCGACAGGGGGAGGAGGCGCAGCTGCTGGTGATTGGCAGCGGCCCCGAGCTGGCCGCGCTCACTGCATTGGCAGCAGACCTGGGAGTGGCCGAGCGGGTGCACTTTCTCGGGGAGCGGCCCGACAGCGCCGCCATCCTGAGGGGCGGGGTGGATCTGCTGGTTTCCGGCGCCCGCGAGGAGGTGTTTGGTTTGACGTTGGCCGAGGCGGGCATGCTGGGGTTGCCGGTCAGCGCCTATCGGGTGGGGGGGATCCCCGAGGTGGTGGAACACACGGTGACCGGTCTTCTGGCCGATCCTGGCGACTGGCGCCAGATGGCGGCTCATTGGCAGCGATTGGGCGATCCGGCCCTGCGCAGCCGATTGGGGCGGGCAGGGCAGAAGCGGGCTAACCAGCTGTTCACTGTCCGGCGTTATGTGGAGAAGGTGAGCGAGCTCTGGTCGGCGGCGCTGGCGGGGCGCTGGGACAATCCCGAGCGCCCTCCCTATGGACGCATGCTGCGCTGGCTCGGCCAGCGGCTGCTGGCCAGGGTGGGTCTCGCGGGGGAAGGCCTGCTGGCCGGGGGCCGGGCCGCGGTCATCCAATCGGACGAAGGAGTGCAATCATGACTCAGAACCATGAGCCGGCTGCCGGGAAGGCAGAGCAAAAAGGCGGGGCTCGGAAGGGGGGAAAGCTGGTGCTGGTGGATCCCATCTCCTTTCGCGGTGGCTCCAAGGTGGCCACCGAGGTGATGCTGGAGGAGCTGGCCGGGCGATTTTCTGAGCTGGCCTGCCATGTGTTGACCCAGGATCCCGACTCCTGGCCCCGTTGCCGGCACCACAGGCTCTGGCTCCCTTCCTGGCTGCGGGGTCGCGAATCCGGGGCCGGTTATCTGCTCAAGCAGGGTTGGCAGACTCTGATGATCCTGGCGCTCTGTTGGCGATTGGGGCAGGTGCGCTGCCTGCTGGCTGCCTCCGGCCCCGGCGTGGATCTCTGCAGCTACTGGGCGGCCAGGGTGCTCGGCATTCCCGTGGTGCAGCTTATCCACGGGCCGGTTGGCTGCTCCGGCCTCTCGGCGCGCGCGTTGCGACGAGCCAGCCAGGTCTGTTATCTCGAGAGCTGCCGCCCCTCCCTCGGGGCGCTGTTGAACCGGCTCGGCGAGTCGGCGTTTCCCGCCCACTGGCAACCTTTCACCAATGGTCTCGGTGATGAGCAGTGGCCAACGGCCACCCGGGGCGGTACCCGTATCCTGTGGGCGGCCTCTTTGCTGCGCTGGAAGGGATTGGAAACCATGCTGGCGGCCCATCAGGCCATGAGCGGGCCACGTCCCGAACTGGAGGTCTGCTACCTGCAGCCCAGGGGAACCTTGCAGCCCTGCAGCCAGCCGAGACCGGATCTGCCCGATACCCGCTGGCATGCCAATCCCGCCAATCTGGACGAGATCCGCGCCCGCTGCGGCATCTTCGTCTCGACCAGCCATCAGGAGCCGTTCGGTCTCTCCATTCTGGAGGCGATGGCTGCCGGCCTGTGCGTGGTGATCCCTGCCGACGGGGCCTGGTGGGACAGGCAGCTTGGCGATGGCATCCATTGCTGCAAATACCTGCCGGGAGATGCGGAGGATCTGGCCCGGGTTCTTGGTGCCCTGCAGGCGGATCCGGCGCGGGTCAGCGCGCTTGGCGCCAACGCTCGCCAGCTGGCAGGTGCCGGGTACCGAGCGGGGCAGACCTATGCCGGTGTGGTGGACGGTTGGGAGAGGCTGCTTCGCTGATAAAAAGCAATCAGCGTGCTGTTGCGCAACATATTTAAAGGGGGCGAAAGTGCAACTCGCTAATAGTGTACGCCTCCATGAAACAAGAATTATTATCAATATCGCGAAGGCGTTCTATCTATTTACGTCTTGGTCAATCCGGCAAGGTGACGTGAAGGTAAATGTTTCTGTTTCAGGTGTTAACATCAGTGTTTTTCAATGGTTAACGACCAGGTTATAAATCAGTTTAAATGATTGTCTGCTCTCCTGAAGGCCAGCCTTTATTCACACTGAAAATTTGAATGCTGATGCATTTTATTGCCGATGAGATCCCCTATAGCTGCCTCTTAATATCTACTATTCATGGTTGTCGCCCTCATCTGGAGCAGTTTGTTAGAGGGAGGGAAGTCGTGCCAGGATACTCTGAACGCCAGGTTTGGCAAGGTCTGCGGCGCTGTCCGTCAGCCATGGAGTTAGGAGGCGTAAGCCCTGGCTGGGGGCGGTGGCATATATGCAGCATAATGGCTAAAGGTATATATCATTAGCCAGTTATGGCAAGAAAACAGTCTGTTAAATAAGCCTGTTTGAACCACTTTACGATGTGTTAAATAAAATAAAAAAGAACAAGCTTTGCCTCTTTGATTAATTAATTAATATCCAATTAAAATTATAAAAACCACGGGGCATTAAGTATCCCTTTGGGGGTAAATGAGGTTATTTGTGATGTAACTCGCCCGGAATATATGGGTAACCCCAAGGGAATTGATGGAGATCAATATAGCAGGGGGAGTGAATCCTTAGCATTTCCGTTACTAAGCATTTAAACAAGTGCTCACAAACGGGAATAAGAAGAATGGTCGAGGATAATTTTTTATCGGCTCATGGAATTAGTCGCCGTGATTTTATGAAATTGTGCGCCGGGATGGCCGCAACCCTGGGATTAAGTCAACATGCGGTGGCCCAGATGGCCACGGCACTCACCAGCCCCGAGCGGCCTCCGGTGATCTGGATCGGCGCGCAGGAGTGTACCGGTTGTACCGAATCGCTGCTCCGTGCCACTCACCCCACCATAGAGAACCTGATCCTCAACACCATTTCGCTCGAGTATCACGAGGTGCTCTCGGCGGCCTTTGGCCATCAGGCGGAACAGAACAAGCACAACGCCATCGAGCGTTACAAGGGCAAGTACGTGCTGGTGGTGGATGGCTCCATTCCGCTCAAAGATGGCGGCATCTACTGCATGGTGGCCGGTGAACCCATCGTCGATCACATTCGCCGCGCCGCAGCCGACGCGGCCGCAGTCATCGCCATCGGCTCCTGCTCCGCCTGGGGCGGGGTACCCGCCAGCGGTGGCAACCCCACCGGGGCCGTGAGCCTGGAAGAGGCCCTCGGCAATATCGGCACTCCCATCATCAATATTCCGGGTTGCCCGCCCAACCCCCACAACTTCCTCACCACGGTGGCCTACTACATCACCTACGGCAAGCTGCCGGCGCTGGATGCCAAGAAGCGCCCGTTGTTTGCCTACGAACGGCTCATCCACGAAAACTGCGAGCGTCGCCCCCACTTCGATGCCGGCCGCTTTGCCAAGGAGTTTGGCGACGAGGGCCACCGTCAGGGCTGGTGCCTCTATCACCTGGGTTGCAAGGGCCCCGAAACTTACGGCAACTGCTCGACTCTGGAGTTCTGCGACATCGGCGGCGGCATCTGGCCGGTGGGTATTGGCCATCCCTGCTACGGCTGCAACGAGCAGGGGGTGGGTTTTAGCAAGGGGATCTTCCAGCTCGCCAAGGTGGAAAATCCCACCCCGCGGGCAGAAAAGCCCGACGTGGCCATCCAGGAAGGGGGACACATCACCCCGACGGCCAGCGGTCTCATCGGTGGCGCCCTCGGGGTGCTGGTCGGGGTGAGTCTGATGACGGTGCGTGAACTCGGTCGCCAGCAGAAGCGCCACGAAGCCGGGCAGCACCCATCACGGGAGGAGTAACCGTGAACAGACGCAATTTCCTCAAATTCGCCTCCGTCGGTGCACTGGCGGCGGGCACCACCGTTTCCGGCAACGCCCTCGCGGGCGCCCAGAACAACCCGCCCATACCCGGGGCGCTGGGCATGCTGTACGACTCCACCCTCTGCGTCGGTTGTCAGGCCTGCGTGGCGGAGTGTCAGCGCCTGAACGGCAACCCGGCCAATCCGGCCGGCGATCAGATCTGGTCCAACAACGACAAGCTGACCCCCTACACCAACAACATCATCCAGGTGTGGCGAAGCGGCACCGGGGAGCACAAGGATCAGCTGGTGGATGGCTACGCCTACATCAAGAAGCAGTGCATGCACTGCGTCGATCCCAACTGTGTCTCCGTCTGCCCGGTGCAGGCCCTGAAAAAGGATCCCAAGACCGGCATCGTCCACTACGACCCGGACGTCTGTACCGGTTGCCGCTACTGCATGGTGGGCTGCCCCTACGACGTACCCAAATACGAGTACGACAACCCCCTGGGCGCCATTCACAAGTGCGAGCTGTGCAACCAGAAGGGGCTTGAGCGGATCGATCAGGGCAAACTGCCCGGTTGTGTCGAGGTGTGCCCCACCGGCGCCGTTATCTTCGGTACCCGTGAAGAGCTGCTGGCCGAGGCCAAGCGCCGTCTGCTGGCGCCCCCCGGCAGCGAATACGCCTATCCACGCCAGACCCTGCAGGCCAATGACCCTTACCTGCACCAAGTGCCCAACTACCAGCCCTACGTCTATGGCGAGAAAGAGGGCGGCGGCACCCAGGTGCTGGTGCTGGCCGGCGTGCCCTACACCAAGCTCGACATGCCCGATCTGCCGGAGCTCTCTTCCGGCGCCCGCTCCGAGCATATCCAGCACACCCTCTACAAGGGGATGGTGCTGCCCATGGTGGTGCTGACCGGCCTCTCGGTGCTGATCCGCCGCAATACCAAGAAGAACGGCCACGATCACCACCATGATGCAGGCCACGATCAGGGTAGTGACAAGGGAGGCAAGGATCATGAGTAATCACAAGGCGCATCCGCTCGGCGGCAAGCTGGTCAGCTGGCCGGTGCTGGTGCTCGCGCCCTTCGCCGTGCTGTGCGGCATGCTGATCTTGAAGCGACTGTTTTTCGGGCTGGGCTCGGTCACCGATCTCAACGGGGGCTACCCCTGGGGTCTGTGGATCTCCTTTGATCTGCTGATCGGTACCGGTTTCGCCTGCGGTGGCTGGGCACTGGCCTGGGCCGTCTACGTCTTCAACCGGGGCGAGTATCACCCCCTGGTGCGTCCGGCGCTGCTGGCGAGCCTCTTTGGTTATTCCCTGGGGGGGCTCTCCATCACCATCGACGTGGGTCGTTACTGGAACCTGCCGTACTTCTACCTGCCGGGTCACTTCAACACCTCCTCGGTGCTGTTCGAGACGGCGGTCTGCATGACCATCTACATCGGTGTGATGGCCTTGGAGTTCGCACCCGTGCTGCTGGAGAAGTTCGGCTGGAAGACCTCCATGGCGCGGCTCAACAAGATCATGTTCTTCATCCTGGCGCTCGGGGCCCTGCTGCCCACCATGCACCAGTCCTCCATGGGGTCATTGATGATAGTGGCGGGGGAGAAGATCCATCCGCTCTGGCAAAGCTACGAGCTGCTGCCGGTCTTCTCCTTGTTGACCGCCTTCATCATGGGCTTCTCCATCGTCGTGTTTGAGGGATCCCTGGTGCAGGCGGGACTGGCGGGGCGCGGCCCCAACGAGAAGCCGCTCTTCTACAAACTGACCCAGGTGATCGACATCTTCCTGATCCTGTTTGTGGCCCTGCGCTTTGCGGAGATCGTCATCCACGACAAGTCGGAGTACCTCTCAGAGTGGAGTCGCTACTCCATCATGTTCTGGAGCGAGATTGCGCTGATGATCTTCCCGCTGCTGGTGTTCCACTGGGACAAGAGCCGCCGCGACTCGCGCATGTTGTTCCTGGGGGCACTCAGCATGTTGCTGGGCTCGGCCCTCTGGCGACTGGATTACTCCCTGCTCGCCTTCAACCCCGGCAATGGCTATCACTACTTCCCCAGCACCGAGGAGGTGCTGATCTCCCTTGGCTTCGTTGCCATCGAAGTGTGTGCCTATTTGCTGCTGATCCGGCTGTTGCCGGTACTGCCATCACTTGAACGTGTTCACCAAGATTATCAGGCCCGAGGGAAAGCCAACGTATGAGCCAACGTATCACCATAGACCCCATCACCCGCATCGAGGGGCACCTGCGTATCGACTGTGAAATCGAAGGCGGAAAAGTGACCAAAGCCTGGTCATCCGGCACCATGTGGCGCGGGATGGAAGAGATCGTCAAGGGCAACGACCCGCGCGATGCCTGGATGATAGTGCAGCGCATTTGCGGGGTCTGTACCTCGATCCACGCCATCGCCTCGGTGCGGGCGGTGGAGAATGCCATCGGCGCCAAGGTGCCGGTCAATGCCCAGTACATCCGCAACCTCATCATCGCGGCTCACAACATTCACGATCACATCGTTCACTTCTACCAGCTCTCCGCGCTGGACTGGGTGGACATCACCGCGGCCCTGCAGGCCAACCCGCAGAAGGCGGCGGACATGCTCAAGGGGGTATCGACCTGGTCCCTCAACAGCGCCGATGAGCTGACCAAGGTGCAGGACAAGATCCGCGCCCTGGTGGCGAGCGGCCAGCTCGGCATCTTTGCCAACGGCTACTGGGGTCACAAGGAGATGAAGCTGAGCCCGGAGGTGAACCTCATCGCCGTGGCCCACTACCTGCAAGCCCTGGAGTGCCAGCGCGATGCCAACCGCATTGTCGCCATCCTGGGGGGCAAATCCCCCCACATCCAGAACCTGGCGGTGGGCGGTGTCGCCAACCCCATCAACCTGGATGCGCCGAGTGTGCTCAACCTCGAGCGCCTCATGTATGTGAAGAGCTTCATCGATCGCCTCGGCGAGTTTATCGAGCAGGTCTACAAGGTGGACGCCGCCATCATCGCCGCCCACTATCCCGAGTGGCTGACCCTGGGGCAGGGGGCCAAACACTACCTGAGCGTGCCTGAGCTCCCCACCGACGGCAACGGCGGCAGCTTCCTGATGCCGGGCGGCTACATCGAGAACGGCGATCTGGCGAACTATCGTCCCATCGAGAGTCACCAGGATGCCTGGCTGATGGATGGCATCGCCGAGAGCAACAAGCACGCCTGGTACAAGGATGACGAACCCCTCAAGCCCTGGGAGGGCAAGACCGAGCCGAACTACACCGGCTGGCAGGATGACGGCAAGTACTCCTGGGTCAAATCCCCCACCTTCTACGGCAAGGTGGTGGAAGTAGGGCCGCTCGCAGACCTCTTGGTGAAACTCGCGGCCAAGCACCCGGACACAGTGGCCCATTTTGATCAGCTCAATGGGGTCTACAAGACCCTCACCGGGGCGGCCATCAAGCCCGAGCAACTGCACTCCACCATGGGCCGCATCATAGGCCGGGCGGTGCGCTGCTGCGTGCTCAAAGACACCCTGGCGCACCAGTGGCAGGCGCTGGTGGAGAACATTGGCAAGGGGGACACCACCGCCTATATCAAGGCGGAAATCCCGGCGGACAAGGAGTTTCGTGGCGTGGGCTTTGAAGAGGCCCCGCGTGGCATGCTTTCCCACTGGGTGGTCATCAAGGAGGGCAAGATCGCCAACTATCAGGCGGTGGTGCCTTCGACCTGGAACTCGGGTCCGCGCAACTTCAACGATGAGCCCGGCCCCTACGAGCAGTCCCTGGTGGGCACCCCGGTGGCCGATCCCGCCAAGCCTCTCGAGGTGGTGCGCACCATCCACTCCTTTGACCCCTGCATGTCCTGCGCGGTCCACGTAGTGGATACCCAAAATGGCGACGTGACCCAGGTGAAGGTGCTGTGATGAATACCCTGATCCTGGGAGTGGGCAACCTGCTGTTGAGCGACGAGGCGGTGGGGGTGCGCATCCTCGAGGCGCTGGGGCGCGAATACCGCTTCGCCCCCGGCATCGAGCTGCTCGACGGCGGCACCGCCGGCATGGAGCTGCTGGAGGCCATGGCGAGCCGCGATCACATCATACTGGCGGACGCGGTGCGAAGCGGCAATCCCCCCGGCACCGTGGTGACCCTGAAGGATGAGGAGATCCCGACCCTGTTTGGCCGCAAGATCTCCCCCCATCAGCTGGGGCTGGCGGATGTGCTCTCGGCACTGCACATGACGGGGGAGTCGCCCAAGCGGCTCACCCTGATCGGGGTCGAACCCGAGTCCCTCGAACCCCATATCGGCCTCACCCCCGTGGTGGCGGCGGCGATGGAGGAGGCCAAGGGGCGGATTTTGACCCTGCTGGCCGAGCTCGGTACTCCGGCCATTGCGCTCTCTGAAGAGGAGCGGGCAGAGATGCACAAGGAGGGCCTATGGCGCAGTCCCATTTAAGCGAGGCACCCGCCGGCGTGGCCGAGTTTGCCGGTCTTGCCGAAAACCCGGCTCCCTTGCTGGTGGCCCAGTACCAGCGCATCGCCCGGGACGAGATGCAGACACTGCCCTTTTATCGCCAGGGCATACCGGTTGTGGCCGAGTGCGTGGCGTTTGAGGGGCAGTGGCTCGGCTGCGTGCTCACCCCCTGGATGCTGAGCGTGGTGGTATTGCCCGGGCCGGATCAGCTCTGGCCGCTGCGCCCCGTCGCCTCGCGCCTGGCGCTGCAACTGCCCTGCGGCAACATGACCTTTATGGTGGGGGAGTTGCCGGAGACGGGGCAGCTGCTGGCCTGCTCGCTCATGTCTCCCCTCGATCCCCACCTTGGGGCCGAGGAGGGGCGGGCGCTGGTGAGCAGCACCCTCAAGATGCTGCTCTCGCTGCCGGTACAACAGGGCGGTGGCGCCGTGGATCTGGGGCGCCGACGGCTGTTTGGTTGCCGGCGCCTGCCGGGTGCCGCTGGCGCCGAGCGTTAGGTTTCATCCGTCATCAGGTTTAGAATAGGGGCCGTTTTGGCCCCTCACTCGCATCTTTCGCCGGCGAATTGTTGCCCGCGATGAGTGACAAAACAGAGAAGGGATCACATGACAATGCAAGGTTATGGTCAGGTCAGCGGTTTGCGTCGCGGCGCAGCCGCCCTGTTGGCCCTGTTGCTGGGGGTTGGCTCTCAGGCCGTCCTGGCTGCCTCACAACCCGTCCCCGCCGAGCTCAAACTCGCCATCGGTAGCGAACCCACCGAAGGGTTTGACCCCCTGCTTGGCTGGAGTCACGGCAGCTACCTGCTGCTGCACAGCCCACTGCTCAAGCAGAATGCAGACTTGAGCTGGCAGGGTGTGCTGACCGAGTCGGTGATCCCGAGCAAGGATGGCAAGGGGTGGCTCGTCACCTTGAAACCCAACTTGAAATTCTCCAACGGCGCGCCGCTCACCGCCGAGGACGTGGCATTCACTTACAACAGCGCGGCCAAAGGCGGCGGCAAGATCGACATGGGCAACTTCGTCTCGGCCAAAGTGGTGTCGCCCACCCAGGTGGAGATTGCCTTGAGCGCCCCCCAGAGTACCTTCGTCAACGTCTTGGGCTCTTTGGGTATCGTCTCGAAGAAGGATTACGATCCCAAGGCTTACGCCCGCCATCCCGTCGGCGCCGGTCCCTACCGGCTGGTGAGCTTTTTGCCCGGCCAGCAGCTGGTGGTGGAGGCGAACCCCTATTACGCCGGTGGCAACAACGACTTCAAACGGCTGGTGTTCGTCTTTATCGATGAAGAGAGCGCCTATGCCGCCGCCCGGAGCAGTCAGCTTGACCTGGTGCGCATCGCCCCTTCGCTGGCGCCCACCGTGCCCGACACCCTCAAGCTCTGGGTGCGCCCGAGCGTGGAGAACCGCGGCATCGTCTTCCCCATTCCGCCTGCGGGTAGCAAGGATGCCAATGGCAACCCCGTCGGCAACGACGTGACCTCGGATGTGGCGGTGCGCAGGGCCATCAACTATGCCATCGATCGTAAGCTGCTCGCCGACCAGTTGCTGGAAGGGCACGCCATCCCTGCCTACAGCGCGGTGGAGGGGCTGCCCTGGCAGGGCAAGGCGACCGCCTTCAAGGACGGGGATGTCGCCCGTGCCAACGCCCTGCTGGATGAGGCGGGCTGGCAGGTAGGGGAAGATGGCATTCGCCGCAAGGGCGACCAGCGCGCCGCCTTCACCCTCTGGTATACCAGCGGCGACAGCACCCGGCGGGATCTGGCCGAGGCGGTGCGGGCCATGCTCAAACCCATCGGCCTTGAGGTGAGCCTCAAGTCCGGCAGCTGGGAGCAGGTGGAGCGCGAGATGCACGCCAATCCTGTGCTGATGGGGTGGGGGAGCCTGGATCCCATGGAGCTCTATCACCACTACCAGAGCGCCTCTGCCGGGGTGGAGTTCTACAACCCGGGTTATTACCAAAATCCGGTGGTGGATGCTTATCTCAAGCAGGCGCTGGATGCCCCCGATTGGCAGGCGGCGGTGCCGTTCTGGCAGCAGGTGGAGTGGGATGGCAAAACCGGTGCCGGAGTGCAGGGGGATGCCGCCTGGGCCTGGCTGCTCAATGTGCAGCACACCTATCTCGCCAATAGTTGCATCGACCTTGGCAAGGGGGCGCCGGAGATCCACGGCAGCTGGTCTTTGCTGGGCAACCTGCAAGATTGGCGGTGGACGTGCCGCTAAGTTCGTCCACTATGATGACTGCAACTCTGAAAGCCCTGCTGCGTCTGGCAGGGCTCCTGTGTCTGGTATCGCTCGGGACCTTCGTGCTCCTGAGCTATTCCCCCATCGATCCCGTCAAGGCCTATATCGGCAACGATCTGTTGCACGTGCCCCCCGAGCAGTACGCCCGCATCGCCGCCCGCTGGGGGCTGGATCAGCCCCTGTGGCAGCGCTACTGGCACTGGTTTACCCAGGTGCTCAAGGGGGATCTGGGCTACTCCATGCTCTACAACGCGCCTGTGGGTGAGGTGATCGGCAGTCGCTTTGCCGCCTCTTTCCTGCTGCTGGGGGGGGCCTGGTTGCTGTCGGGCTCGCTGGGCATATTGCTGGGCCTGTGCGCCGGTCGTTACCTCAACCGCTGGCCGGATCGCCTCATCTGCCGTTTTGCTTACCTGCTTGCCTCCCTGCCCACCTTCTGGGTCGGCCTCTTGCTGCTGGCGCTGTTTGCGGTGCACTGGCCTTGGCTGCCGGTCTGCTGCGCCTGGTCGCCGGGTCTGTCGGCTAATGAGGCGGACTGGGCCATGCGAGCCCGGCATCTGGTGCTGCCGGTGACAACGCTCGCCCTGCTGGGGATGGGCAACATCGCCTTGCACACCCGGGGGCGGGTGGCCGAGGTGCTGGAGAGCGACTTTATTCGCTACGCCCGCGCGCAGGGGGATGGCGGCTGGCCCATGCTGCGCTTTCACGTGCTGCGCCACGCCCTGACCCCGGCCCTCTGCCTGCAGTTTGCCTCGCTCGGCGAGCTGATTGGCGGGTCGCTGCTGGCGGAGAAGGTTTTCGCCTACCCGGGGCTCGGTCAGGCCACAGTGGATGCGGGGCTTAAGGGGGATATCCCCCTGCTGATGGGGATAGTGCTCTTTTGCACCCTGCTGGTTTTTTTGGGCAACAGTGCCGCCCGCCTGCTGGTGGCACGCATGAATGTTGGCTGGGAGGGGGAGCATGCTGTTTAATCCGCTTCCCTCCCTGCTGCGTCTTGGGTTTGCGCTGGTCGCCCTGGCGCTGCTGGCCGGCTACGGCTGGGGGCTTTCGGCCCACGAGGTGCCCATGGATCTGCTGGCCCGCCATCAGCCGCCGTCGCTGGCTCACTGGTTCGGGACTGATCAGATGGGGCGGGATCTCTGGCAGCGTGCCTTTCAGGGTACCCTCACCAGTCTCGAACTTGGCCTCGGCACGGCCCTGTGCAGCGGCCTGCTGGCCATGGTGGCGGCGAGTGTCTCGCTGGTTCATCCGCGCTGTGATGTGGCGGTGCGGCTGATCATCGACGCCATGCTGGCATTGCCCCATATGCTGCTCTTGATCCTTATCTGCTTCACCGTGGGGGGCGGCATGCGCGGGGTGATCCTGGCGGTGGCGCTGACCCACTGGCCCAAGCTGGCACTCATTCTTTGCGCCGAGGCACGGCGCATCGCCAGCAGCGAATATATGATCCTGGCCCGTTGCCAGGGGATGGGGTCCTGGCGCCGCTGGCGGGCCCACCTGCTGCCTGGGCTCTTGCCCCAGTGGTTTATCGGCACCCTGTTGATGTTCCCCCACGCCGTGCTGCACAGCGCCGCCCTGAGTTTTCTCGGGTTTGGCCTCTCGGCTCACGAGGCCTCGCTGGGTCTGCTGCTGGCCGATGCCCTGCGTTATCTCGCCGGGGGCGGTTGGTGGCTGGCCCTCTTCCCCGGTCTGATGCTGCTGTTGCTGGTGCTGCTGTTTGATCAAGCCACCCGCGCCCTGCAGCGGCTCTGGTTCGGAGGGGAGGGATGCTGATCCCGTTGTGCGACCTCATTCTGATCACGTGGCGGCAGAGCAATCATCCAACTGTTTTTGGGAGTAAACGATGCTGACCTTCGACAAGGTGACCATAGAGGCGGCCCACTACTCCTGGTGGGGGCGGCGCCAGTGGCGGCCGCTGCTGACCGATATCAGCCTGCAACTGGCCCCCGGCGAAATCGTCGCGCTGGTGGGGGGAAGCGGCGAGGGCAAGAGCCTGCTGCTGCAAAGCGCGCTCACCCTGCTGCCGGACAACCTGCGCATGCGCGGCACCATTGCCCTCGACGGCGATCCCCTGTGCGACGAGAGTCGGGCCCGCCTGCGCGGTCACACCCTCTGCTATGTACCGCAGGGGGTGAGTGCCCTCAATCCGCTGCTGACGGTGGAGCGCCAGCTGGGCCGTGCGGCCAGGTTGTGCGGCCAGCGCAGTTCCCGTGAGCAACTTGGTGCGCAGCTTGCGCGCTACCAGCTACCCCCCGCGACCCTGGCGCGCTATCCGCGCCAGCTCTCCGGCGGCATGGCCAAGCGCATCCTGGCCTGCACCGCGGCCTTGAGCGGCGCCCGCTTTATCCTGGCGGACGAGATCACCGCCTGGCTCGACGAGGAGCTGGCCTGTCAGCTGCTGGCCCAGTTGCGGGAGATCGCCAGCCAGGGCAGCGGCATCCTCTGGGTTACCCACGATCTGGCGCTGGCCTCGCGCTTTGCCGATCGCATCGTGGCGCTCCATCGGGGGCGGGTGAGCGATACCTTGAGCAGCCACCACCTGCGCCAGGGGCTGGGGAGCGAGATGCTGCGGGATCACTGGCAGGCATTGCCGGAGTTCAACGCGCTCTTTTCTGCGCCGGAGGCATCCTGATGTTTGAAGTACGAGACCTGACTGTGCGTCAGGGAGATCGCGCGCTCTGGCAGGCGATGAGCTTTTCCATCCGAGCCGGGGAGAGAGTGGGGATTTCCGCCCCGAGCGGCCATGGCAAGACCACCCTCGGGCGGGTGCTGGCGGGCTGGCAGCCGGCGAGCGAGGGGACCCTGCTGCTCGATGGCAAGGTGCTTCCCCGGCAATGGAAGGGCTACCACCCCATCCAGCTGGTGCCCCAGCACCCCGAGCTCACCTTCAATCCCCACCGCAGTACGGGCCAGGCGCTGTGGGATGTGTGGCGCCCCGACGAGGCCATGTTGGCCCGTTTTCTGGTCAACCCCGAATGGCTTGGCCGAAAACCCGGCCAGCTCTCCGGCGGCGAGCTGGCCCGCATCGCCCTGCTGCGTGCTCTCGATCCCCTCACCCGGCTGCTGATCGCCGACGAGGTGACCGCCCAGCTCGACCCCAGACTGCAACGCCAGATCTGGCGCGAGCTGATACGCGAGTGCGAGAACCGGGGGCTTGGCATGCTGATCTTCAGCCATCAGCAGGCGCTGCTGCGCCAGATCTGCCATCGCATCATCCGGGTTGGCGAGGAGCCGCCGCTGGCAGAGCAAAGAGCCCATCAGGCAGCCTGAGTGGCCGTGTTCCCCCCTCATCCCCGACCCTTCTCCCGCCAGGGGAGAAAGGGGGGGAATGTGCCTCGACGCCGAGCTCGGGGTTTGGGAAACATGGCTGGCCATTGTGCCTGGAGACTCTCCCGGGATCTGTGCCTATTTCGAGCATGTTGCCGGGATCCACGAACCGGTTCCCTCTCCTCGGGGAGAGGGGTAGGGTGAGGGGAGACTACTGACAGCGCGGTAAAAAAGAGGGAGGCATCAGCCTCCCTCTTTTTTTTATCAGCGGATTTTAACCGGTATGCACTCAGGCGTTGGCCAGCCAGCTTAACCAGGCTTCCATCCCTTCGCCCGTGGTGGCGCTCACCTGGATCACCTGGATATAGGGGTTGACTCGCTTGGCGTTCTCGATGCAGCGGGCCACATCGAAGCTCACGTAGGGCAGCAGGTCAATCTTGTTGATCACCATCAGCTGGGCGGCGGCGAACATGTCCGGGTACTTGAGGGGCTTCTCTTCCCCCTCGGTGACGGAGAGGATCGCTACCTTGTACTTCTCGCCGAGATCGAAGCTGGCGGGGCAGACCAGGTTGCCCACGTTCTCGATAAAGAGGAGGCCGCCATCCTGGGTCGGCAGCTGGTGGCAGGCGTCGTGCACCATCTTGGCATCCAGGTGGCAACCCTTGCCGGTGTTGATCTGGATGGCGGGCACACCGGTGGCACGGATGCGATCGGCATCCGCGCTTGTCTGCTGATCCCCCTCGATCACGGCGCAGGGGCGCTTGTCTGCCAGCTGGCGCAGGGTCTCGCACAGCAAGGTGGTCTTGCCCGAGCCCGGGCTCGACACCAGATTCAGCACCAGCTGGTTGGCGGCCTCGAAGTGTTCGCGGTTGTGGGCCGCCAGCAGGTTGTTCTTGGCCAGCACATCCATCTCGATGGCGATCAGCTGGCGCTGTCCCATGCCGGGCACCGACAGTCCCGCTTCCCCCTTGCCGTAGTGCAGATCACCCTGCTCATGCTCATGCTCATGCTCATGCTCATGCTCATGCTCATGTTCGTGAGAGTGACTGTGATGTTGATGGGGGTGAGCATGATGGTGCAGATGGGCATGATCATGGTGATGGTCGTGAGGGTGATCATGGGTGTGCCCGTGGCCATGATCATAAGGCACCGGCTCCATGGGGAAGTGCACACCGTGGTAGTGGTGATGGACATCCCCCTGATGGTGGTAGTGGTGGTGAACGATCAGGGTGCGCGGTGCATCTTGTCCGTGATCATGCTCGTGATGGTCGCCGTGGGCAGGGTGATGATCGTGCTCATGGTGGTGGGAGTGAGCATGGTCGTGATGGTGCTCATGGTCGTGTTCATGTTCGTGACCGGCGATCCGCGCCTGGCCGCATCCGCATACGCTACACATTTCAACTTACCTCGATATCGGTGATGCGCAGGCTATCGCCCTGCGCGACGCGTAATTTGTATCCGCCACAGTCGGGGCAGGGCTGGCCCCGCTCGGTGAGCTGCACCGTCTTGCTGCAGTCGTAGCACCAGCCTTCGGCCGTCTTGTGCTGAAAATGCAGGCGGGCACCCTCGACGACGGTCCCCTTGGCGGCGGCCTCGAAGCAGAAGGCGATGGTGCTCTGATCGACACAGGAGAAGCTGCCGATCTCGAGCCAGAGGGCGGTGACCTTGTGAAAGCCCCGTTGGGTGGCCTGCTCGGCCGCCAGATCGATGGCGGCCATGGCCAGAGACATTTCGTGCATAGGGATTCCTTAACAGATCCGCGGGAGCAGTTCCCCTTGCGGCAGCTCCAGATAACGGCGGCTGCCCCAGGGGTTGCTCAGGATCACCTTGTGCTGCTCGCTTGCTTGAACCACACCAATCTGGCTGGCGGAGGGGTTGAATTGCTGCAAGATGGCCAGGGCGTCTTGTGCCTGCTCGGCGGGTAGTGCCAGCACCATGGTTCCCTCGTTGGCGAGATCATAGGGTTCGAAGCCGTAGAGCTCGCACAGACCGCGCACCGGATCGCACACCGGAATGGCGGACTCTTCCAGCTCGATGGCCACCTGGGAGGCGCTGCTCCATTCGTTGAGCACGGCGGCGAGGCCGCCCCGGGTGGCATCGCGCAGGGCGTGGGGGGTGAGGCCCGCGTTTAGCAGCGCCTCTACTTGCGGCCAGAGGGTGGTGCAGTCGCTTTGCAAATCCGATCCCAGCTGCAGGGCGTCGCGGGCCATCAGGATGCAGGCGCCGTGGTTGCCGATATCCCGCGACACCAGGATGGCGTCACCGGCCTTGATATTGCGCACCGAGATGCCCCGGCTCTGTTCTGGCAGCGGGAAGCTGCCGACCCCGCTGGTGTTGATGAAGATCTTGTCCGCCGCCCCCTTGGGCACCACCTTGGTGTCGCCGCAGACGATGCGGGCACCGCTCTTGGCAAGCTCCCGGGCCATGGATTCGACGATGCGGGTGAGGTCGGCGTAAGGGAGGCCCTCCTCGATGATAAAGCTGCAACTGAGGTATTCCGGCTTGGCCCCCATCATGGCGAGATCGTTGACCGTGCCGGCGATGGCCAGCTTGCCGATATCGCCCCCTTCAAAGAAGATCGGCGAGACGGTGAAGCTGTCGGTGGTGAAGGCCACGGGGCCCTCCACCGGCAGCAGGGCGGCATCTTCGCCGCGCAGCAGGATCTCATTGCCAAAGTGGTGGAAGAAGAGCTGGTTTATCAGCTGATTCATCTCCACTCCGCCACCGCCGTGGCTAAGTTGAATTTCTCTCATCGGGGCTGGCTCTCCACAAGATTGACGAAACAGACGGGTTCATCTCGACCGCTCACACGACCGCCGTGGCTTAACTGACTCTCTCTCATCGTGATTGGATCCCCATATATCGGTAATAGGCATTGCAGGCCCCCTCCGAGCTCACCATGCAGCTGCCCATGGGTTGGGTCGGGGTACAGCCACGACCAAAGACCTTGCACTGGCTTGGCTTGGCAAGCCCGCGCAGGATATCGGCGCACTGGCACGCCTTGTGATCGTCGATGGGGGTCTGATCAAGCTGGAAATGACGCTCCGCATCACGCCTGGCGAAGTCATCGCGCAGACGCAGGGCGGAGGCGTTGATATCCCCAAGACCGCGCCAGCGAAAGTGCTCACGGGTCTCGAAATAGCGCTCGACCAGCCGCTGGGCCGCCTGATTGCCGCTGGCGGTGACGGCGCGGCTGTACTGCACCTCCAGGGCGCAGCGTCCCTCCACCTTCTGGCGCACCATCATCAAGAGCGCCTCCATCACGTCCACCGGCTCAAAACCGCTCACCACTACCGGTACCTGATAGCGCTCCACGATGGGCAGATAGATATCGGCACCGGTGATGACGCTGACATGGGAGGGGCCAATAAAGGCGTTGACCCGGGCCACCCCGTCGGCCATCACGGCGTGGATGGCGGGGGGCACCAGCACATGGTTGATATGAAACAAGAGGTTCTCCACTCCTTGCGATTCGGCGGCCGCCAGCAAGGCGGCGGTCATGGGGGTGGAGGTCTCGAAACCGATGGCGAAGAAGACCACGGTCTTGTCCGGGTTCTCCTTGGCGATGCGCAGGGCATCGAGGGGGTCGTAGACGGGGCGGATATCGCTCCCCTTGGCCCGTTGCTGGGCCAAGGAACCCCTGGAGCCCGGTACCCGGATCATGTCCCCCAGGGTGACCAGGATGACATTGGGTTCGCGGGCCAGCGCCATGGCCTGATCGATGCGCTCCTTGGGCATGATGCAGACCGGGCAGCCGGGGCCGTGAACGAACTCGATGTTCGCTGGCAAGAGCTCGTGCAGGCCGTACTTCATGATGGTGTGGGTATGGCCGCCGCACACCTCCATCACCCGCAGCGGCTCGGGCAGATCTTTTGCAAGCTCGGTGATTTGGGTTGCGAGGGCGCGGATCACCTGGGGCTGACGAAAGCCCTGGAACAGATCATTCAAGGTCAGCATGGCAGCGTCTCTTGCTCAGGCATCAGGGCCACCATCTGGCGGAAACTCTCGAGGCTCGCCTGCGCCTCTTCTTCATCAATCTTGCTCATCACAAAACCGATGTGGAGCAGCACATAGTCCCCGATCCCGAGGGGCTCATCGAGCAGCATGCAGCTGACCCGGCGTTGTACCCCCAGGGTGTCGACGGTGACACAGTTGTCTTCGGGGTGCAGTTGCACCACCTGGGAGGGAATGGAAAGGCACATATCAGGACTCCGAAATGCAACGGGTGAAGGCAAGGCGACGGGCCCGCGGCACGGCGATGCGGGCCGTGCGCGCGTCGGGCTCGCGCTTGTCGTGAAGAGGGGGGGAACATGGAAAAGGCGCATCGGGTGCTCGTTCTCGGCTCTCACTCATCAAGGCTGGCGGCGCCTTCGGCAGGGCTGGCAACACCGGTTTGCGCGGCCCTGTGGTGGATGGCGAACCAGAGTTGTCCGGCGGCGATGCCACCGTCGTTGAGCGGCAGGATCTCGCTGGTCAATACCTCGCATCCGGCCTCTTCGAGACGGGGAATGAGGGCATCCATCAGCACCCGGTTTTGAAACACGCCGCCGCCAAGCGCCACCGGGTAGCCTGAAAAGCGCTTAGCAAGAGCGACGACAAGCTCGCTGATGGCGCGGATAAAGCCGGCGGCCAGGCTGGCAACCGGGGCGCGGTCCCGGGCCTTGATCAGCGCATCGATCAAGGGGGCCCAGTCGATCAGAAGTGGGCCATCGGGTTGTTCCGTCAGCTTAAAATGGAGCTGCCAGGGCTGCTCGTGCGGCGAAAGCTGTAGCGCCGCCGCCTCCAGCAGGAGTCCCGCTTCCCCCTCGTAATCCGGGGTATCGACAAGGCCGAGCAGCGCCGCGACGGCATCGAACAGCCGACCGATGGAGCTGGTGTGGGGCGCGTTGCGACCGAGGCGCCAGAGCTGGTGCAGGTTGCTGATCCGCTCTATGGGCAGTTTGTTGATCAGCGGAATATCGAGCTGTCTGATCTCCTCGACGCCATACGACTCAAACAGCAGCCCCAGCAGCTGGCGCACCGGCTCGCGGATGGCAGCCTCACCGCCGATCAGCCGAAATGGCTTGAGGTGTGCCACCCGTTCAAATCCCTGCACGTCTGCGATCAGCAACTCGCCACCCCAGAGCGCCCCCTCATCACCAAGGCCGGTGCCATCGAAGGCAAAGCCCAGTACGGGGCCGGTCAGGTTGTGCTCGGCCATTACCCCTAGCAGGTGGGCATGATGGTGCTGCACCTCAAGGTGAGTGGCGTTGTGCTCGCGGCAATAGCCCTTGGCCCACTGGTGGCTGAGATAACCGGGGTGGCGATCCGAGACCAGCAGTTCGGGTTTGAGATCGTAGAGCCCCCGGAAAGTGGCGAGGGTCTGTTCGAAGTGAGCCTGCATCGGCAGGCTGTGCAGATCGCCAATATAGGGGCTGTAGATACGCTGGCGACCGAAGGCCAACGCCAGCTGGTTTTTCTGCTGGGCCCCGACCGCCAGCAGCGGTGCCTTGACCGCCTCTTTCAGGCTGGGGGTGCAGGGGGCATAGCCCCGGGCGAGGCGCAGGGTCTGGCGCCGTCCGCCCGCCCACTGCACCAGGCTGTCATCGCAGGGGTGCAGGATGGGGCGGTTGTGATCCAGGATGCCGTCGATCTGATGACCCAGCTCGCGCACCACCGCCTCGCATTCGACAAGGATGGGGCTGCCACGGCCATTGGCGCTGGTGGCCACCAGCGGGATGGCGCACGCGTCCAGCAACAGCTGGTGGAGCGGGGTATAGGGGAGCATGACACCGAGATAGGGGATGCCGGGGGCTATCCCCTCGGCCAGCGGCACCGCTGGTTGTTGGGATGGCCGATCATCCTTGGTGCGCTTGCGCAGCAGGGTAATGGGCCTGGCCTGGGAGGCGAGCAGGTTCCACTCAGCCTCACAGCCAGTAACATGCAATTGGGCCTCTGCAAGGGAGCCCATCATCACCGCCAGGGGCTTGCGCTCGCGCCGCTTGAGCCGGCGAAGCCGTGCCACGGCGCCTTCATCGCGAGCATCACATATCAGGTGATAGCCGCCCATCCCCTTGACTGCGATAAGCGCCCCCGTTTGCAGGGCGCGGGCGGCGGCTTGCAAGGCATCCTCGCGCTCGGCCAGGGCATCCCCCGTGCCGGTGCGCCAGGTCAGGTGCGGGCCGCACTCGGGGCAGCTCACCGGCTGGGCGTGGTAGCGCCGGTCCAGTGGATCTTCGTAGGCTGCCGCGCAGCGCGGGCACATGGCAAAGCCCGCCATGGCGGTATGGGGCCTGTCGTAGGGGAGGCGACGAATGATGGTGTAGCGCGGGCCGCAGTGGGTGCAGTTGGTAAAGGGGTAGCGGTGGTGGCGATCAAGGGGGTTGGCCACATCCCGGGCACACGCCTCGCACATCCCCTGATCCGGCGAGATGGCGACCGTGGCCGCGCTCTGCTGCTCGCTCGCTTTAATTCGAAACTGGCCATGGAATTGGCCGTCAAAGTCAGGGTCAGCGTCAAGGGGCAGCGCCCGCTCGCTGAAATAATCGATTCGACTCAGCGGTGGCGCCAACTCCCGCAGTTCGCGGGCAAAGGCGGCCAGCTGCTCGGGCGACCCTTCGGCGCCAATGGTGACGCCGCTTGCGTCATTCAAGACATAGCCGGTGAGGCGGTGGCGCAGGGCCAGGCCATAGACGAAGGGACGAAAACCGACCCCCTGCACGATACCGTCGAGATGAAACTCAAGGCGCTGGCGGGTGGTGGTCTGAGTGTCGGGTTGTGCCGTCATGCCGGCACCTCGTGAGCGCGCGCTGGCATGCGCAATACCCGGCGATCGTTCTCTTCCCGGCGCACCCAGCCGTCCATCTCCATGCGCAGGCAAAACGGGATGGCGTATTTGCGCGACAATCCGGTGACTTGTTTGAGTGACGCCATGTCGATCAGATCTCCCACCTGCTGGCCAGCCAGCACGGTTTCTACCATTTGGTTGTAAAGCGCAGCGTCGTAGTAGATGGGTCCTTCCAGCTGCACCAGATACTTGAGTCTGGCCAGATTGCGCAGCTGTTTTTGCAGCGCTCCCTTTTGTTGCAGGCGCTGGCGCAAACTGGCTGGCAGGGAGAGCAGTGGATCCACCGTCACGCCGCCGGGGCCCAGTTTACCTGGCTCATACCCCTCCTTGCCTTGATCTCGCACCAGTTTGAGCACCAACTGTGCCTCTTCTTCCAGATCATCTTCCGACTCGCCGCTGCCCGGCTGCCACTTGTCGTGATGAAGGCGCACAAGCTGCCCGGTTTTGAGTTGCTGCAACAGGGCCTGGATAACCGGCAGGGCAATGCCAAGGCGGGCGACAAGCTCGGCGGCGCTCAAGGGCTCGCTTGCCAGAGTGCCAAGAAGCTCGTCACGGCGCTGGGCCAGCCAGGTGCGCTCCAGTACCCAGTCGCCCAGTTGCACAAGATGGGCAGGAAGCTCGGTAGCAAGGGTGCCAAAACGGTTTGCTGCCACATAGCCGTTGAGCCCGAGCTCAAGGTTGGCGGAGTGGTAGTTGGTGAGATCATCCGGCAGATTGCCCAGCAGGGCGTGCAGTGCCTTGCGTCTGGCGGGGTGAATATCACCGCACCAGAGGATGCGGCCGCCGTGCAGCAACTCGCTGCTGCCGTGGCGGATGATGGCGAGCGGCTGGCCAAAGAAGCAGGGGATGGGGTCGTTGAAGATAAGCCGCGCCAGCCGGGTATCCTTGATTGGAACGAAACGGGCCCGGCCATGCCAGCTGCCGAGAGCCACTTCCACCTCTTTGTTGTGCAGAGGGGAGCGCTGCTCGCGGATGCCGGTGCCAACTTCTTCAAGTCGCACGATAAGATGAGTGGCCGCCTCGCACTGGCTATCGGCGCGGGTGAGGCAGTGACCGCGAGCCACCTCCTTGTGGGGCACCTTTTTAAGGCCCACCGCCACCCGGCAGACGGCGCCGATCTCATCAAGGTTTTGGTGATAGGCCTGCAGGGAACGGATCTGCACCTCGCGGCCGGCGGGCTGGAGCAGGAGCTTGTCCCCCACCTTGAGGCTGCCCTGCTGCAGGGTGCCGGTAAGCACAGTGCCGGTGCCGCTGGCGGTAAAGACCCGGTCTACATACAGACGCGGGGCATCCTGATCGTGAGCCGCGTGCGATGCTGGCAGATCGGCAAGCTGGCGCAGGATGGCGGCGTGCAGGGCAGCCATGTTCGCACCGGTTTTGGCGCTGACGCTGACGATATCGGGCACCATGCCGCTCTCGTCCATCACCCGTTCCAGCAGGTGCTCTTCCAGCAGCGCCAGTTCATCGGCGCTCACCAGATCGCACTTGTTGATGCAGACAACAAGGCGTGGCACCCCCATGGCCTTGAGCAGGCGCAGGTGTTCGCCGGTCATCGGCATCCACCCCTCGTCGGCGGCGATCACCAGCAGCACCAGATCCAGGCTCCAGAGCCCCGCCACCATGTTGCGGATATAGCGCTCATGACCCGGCACATCGATAACGCCGATGGTGTTGCCCTGGCCGTCGTCAAAATGGGCAAAACCGAGATCCTGAGTCATGCCGATGGCCTGCTCGTGGGCGCGGGCCGTGGTGATGCCGGTGAGGGCCTTGATAAGCTGGGTCTTGCCGTGATCCACGTGACCGGCGAGGCCGATAACGGCGCGATAGGAGGTCATGGGATCAGGACTCCCGTGGTGCAGGGGTGAGCAGATCGGTCAGCTGGGCAATCAGGGGGGACATGTCCTCTTCGAGCAGGGTGGCCATATTGAGCAGCACCTTCTGCTGGCGCACGGTGGCAATCACCGGCACCGGGAGTTCCCGCAGGGCATTGAGCAGCTGCTGGGCTGGACGGGGATCCCGGCAGGCCAGCGCAGGGGCGGGGTAGAACTCGTCCGGCAGTGTGCCGCCTCCCACCACCAGCTGGGCGGGCAGGGCGTCAAAACAATCTGGCAGGGCGGCCATCAGCCGATCGGATCGAACCTGCATGGCGGCAGGATCGGCAAGGGAGCGTTGGGCTATCCCTTCGCCAAGGGGAGACTTGTTGAGCTTGTGGATGAGCAGGCGTTCCAGCAGGGAGTGGATGATGCGACTCGGGCGGAAGGTGCGCATCATGGGGTGTTTTTCCAGCCGCTTGATTAGGTCTGCACGGCCGCTGATGATGCCGCACTGGGGCCCGCCCATCAGCTTGTCGCCGGAGTAGCAGACCAGATCCGCCCCCGCCTTGAGGTATTGACGCACCGGGGTTTCATCCGGCGCAAACTCCTCGCAGGTCAAGCCCGAGCCCTGATCCACCGCCAGCACCACATGATCCGGCAGGGCGCGAGCCAGCTCGCCGATATCGGGGGATTCGGTGAAGCCGCGAATGGCGAAATTCGATCTGTGCACCATCAGCACCATGGCCGTCTCATCGGTGATGGCGTCGAGGTAATCCCTGGCCGTCGTGATATTGGTGGTGCCCACCTCCACCAGTTTGGCACCCGAGAGCGCCAGAATATCGGGGATGCGAAAGCCGCCGCCAATCTGGATCTGCTCGCCACGGGAGACGATCACCTCGCGTCCCTTGGCCACTTCTTGCAACAGCAAGAAGAGGGAGGCGGCGTTGTTGTTGACCACCAGCGAATCCTCGGCCTGGGTGAGGCAGGTGAGCAAAGTGGCGATCAGCCCCTTGCGCCCGCCGCGCTTGCCGGTAGCGAGCTCCAGTTCCAGATTGTTGTAACCGGTGTTGAGATCGCGCACCTCGTCCCACAGCCCGGCACTCAAGGGGGAGCGCCCCAGATTGGTGTGTATCAGGGTGCCGGTGGCGTTGATCACCCGGGTCTGGCGCCGGCGCACTTGCTGCTGGCAGCGTTTGGCAATGAGTGCCTCAAGGTGGGCGGGAGTCACTCCGTGTTGGCGAAATGCCTCGCTCTGGCGCACTTCGCTCAAAGTATCGCGCACCACCCGGGTCACCAGCGGCCGGCTCAAGCAGGCGATATGGGGGACGAGGAAGGCTTGCTGCAGCAGTTGCTCCACCTGGGGCAGGCGATGGGTCGGCTGCTGATGGCGTGGTAACGGATCGTCGAAGGCGGCATGAGTCAAAGCATGGTCTAGCATGGGAGTCCCCGAAGAGTGCGTGGCTGGGATACACACGCTTCACCGATAGGGGAACCAGGCAAGATGGATATATTGACGCAGCCAAATGATTCAGAATATTAATGATGCGACATATTCTGACAAATTAATGGGTGGTCAAATTGAAGCTGCCCGGAATGATATTGGCAAGCGGTGTTGATTCGATTTATCTAATATATGATTTTAATATATGAAAGTGGCGGAAGAGGCAGGAATCGAACCTGCCAGAGCCTTCTCGGCTCACATCGGTTTTGAAGACCGAGGGGGCCACCAGACCCCATCAACTTCCGCGTTGGCCGCCATTCTGTGCCAATCTGTACGTGCTGGCAATGCTTTTCTGGTCGTGTTGAGACAATATTTTGCAAATTTCAGATTGAATTGTTTTATATCAAAATCAGGACAGTTAGCCCGATGTCATTCATTTAACATCGGGCATTGATTAAATATTGTGGCAGGTGTCTTTTAACACTCCGTTAAATATTCAGGTGGTATCCTGCGCCATATTCCACTGGGCCAGTTTATTTATTAACAAACCGCTATCCCGGGCGCAATCAAGATGCTGATGCAAATAATCCATGGCGCGGCTCACCATCCCGGTCATCGGGAAGGAGAACGCCACGATGGCCGGTTGTACCCCGACAAAGATCACCTCTGGGACAAAGGTCTTGAGCTCGTCGATCAGGAAATTGAGCGGCATATTGTGGGTCGAGAAGATAAACATCTCGGCGATGGTCTCGGGGGGGATCACCTGCAGGGTGCCCGCCTTCTCGCCGATCTCGGCGGCATCCACCAGCACCACCCGCGCCGGTTGCAGCTCCCGCACCTTGTGGACCACATTTTCCGGCGCGATGCCGCCGTCGATATGAACCCAGCCGGGCAGGGGGGCTGCCTGCAGCTTGTCGGCGAGATAAGGGCCGGCACCGTCGTCCCCCATCATGGCATTGCCCACGGTCAACACGAGATTGCAGCCCATCAGCGGCTCCTTACCATCAGGTACATATGGGGGTCGTTATAGAGGGCGGTGAGCTGATCCATAAAGATGTTGGTCCAGCCCAGCTCCTGCTCATCGAGCACATTGTCGGCTTTGCGCAGTCGGTCGAAGGCGCAGGCCAGCATATGACAGTGCTCGCGATAGATGGTGATCTCGCCAAAGGTGAGAAACCCCTCCATCTTGCGGCGCGCCTCGCTCCCTGCGGGCAGTTTGGCTACCCAGTTGCGATAGCCATCCTGCGAGCAGACCAGGTCTGCTCGCAGGCAATCGACGATGCCGAGGTGATGGCCGATGGCGAGGCTGTAGTAGATCACCTCTTTGGCCTGCTCCATCTCCTTTGCCGGGGCGGGGGGCACATCGAACTGCTCGTCCACGAACTTGCGCGAGAGTCGATAGAAGAAAACCTCGTCAGCCATGCACCGCCTCTCCCTTGCCGACCGCCCGGTTGAGGCAGGCGTTTGCCAGGTTGTTGACGATCTCCGAGAGGCGCGGATCGTCGCGCTGATCGAGGTAGCTCTGGATGCGCAGATCCACATCCTGCTGGGTCGCCCCTTCGAGCAGGGCCATAAACTCGTCGGCGATGATCCGCCCCTGCCGGTAACCGGCCATGCGGCGCGCTTCGCGCTCGATCATCACCCGGATTTCGTTGGGGATGCCGGTGTGGCGCAGTTCGACCCGCTCACCCGGTTGCACCTCGTGGCTGGTGGCTTTGAGTTTCTGCTCAAGCAGACCCAGCGCTACGGCAAAGCCGTAGATGGTAGCCGCTGGTGTCGGAGGGCAGCCGGGAATATAGACATCTACCGGCACGATTTTGTCGGTGCCGCCCCAGACGCAATAGAGGTCGTGGAAGATGCCGCCGTCACAGCCGCAGGCGCCGTAGGCGATGCAGATCTTGGGATCGGGCGCTGCCTCGTAGGCGCGCAGGGCCGGCACCCGCATCGCCCGGGTCACCGCGCCGGTAAAGAGCAGGATGTCGGCGTGGCGGGGGGAGGCGACCACCTTGATGCCGAAACGCTCGGCATCGAACAGCGGGGTGATGGTGGCGAAAATCTCGATCTCGCAGGCGTTGCAGCCGCCACAATCGACCCGGTAGACATAGGCCGAGCGGCGAATGTCCTTGAGCAGGGTCTTCTTGAGTTTGGTGATCTCGGGATCCTGTGCCAGCTGCACGGCTCGGGTATGGGCATGGCCGACAACCGGTTCTATGCCTTTGATCTTGCTCATCACATCCACTCCTGTTGTGTGGCTATTGGTGTGATCAGGGCCGAGTCAGGCTGGCTCAGCATGCTCTGTTTTCGTTTGCAGTCGGGGCAGTGGTGCAGCCGCTCCGGGGTCGCCAGCGGCGTGCCCGCCTGCTTGAGGGTGTCCTCCACCAGCGCCACCAGCTTGCTCGGGGCAAAGTAGGTGCCGCACAGGGTGCAGGGGGCCAGCGCGAAGCGGGCCTCCTCATAAAGGTCGGCCTTGTTGGTCACCGCCAGCTCGAACTCGGGGGAGAGGGCGATGGCATGGGTCGGGCAGACCTCCTCGCAGCGGCCGCAGAAGATGCAGCGCGCCATGGAGATCTCCCAGCGCCGTTCGCCGGTCTCCATGTCCACTTCCATCACCAGCGCGTTGGCCGGGCAGGCCTTGGTGCAGGCGGCGCAGGCGATGCACTGATCCGCCTGATATTGGGGTTTGCCGCGAAAATCCCGGTTCACCTCATAAGGGGCAAAGGGGTACTTGGCGGTCGGGGTGCCAGCCTTGAGGATGGTCTTGAACAGCTTGATCATGATGACCCCTTATTTCAGCGGAGAGTTTTTGCGATCGATGCCGTAGCGCTCGATCTCCTTGTAGGAGACCACGGTGGATTTGCCCTTCCTGGGGTCGACCAGGGTGACCCGGTCGGTACAGGAGTAGCAGGGATCCAGGCTGCCGATGATGAGCGGCGCATCTGCCACGGTATTGCCGCGCAGCATGTAGCGCAGGGCGGGCCAGTTGGCGTAGGTGGCGGCGCGGCAGCGCCAGCGGAACAGCTTCTGGTTGTCCCCGGTCATGCTCCAGTGGACGTTCTCGCCGCGGGGCGCTTCGGTAAAGCCCAGCGCAAACTTGCCCGGCTGGTAGGTGAACCCTTCGGTCAAAAGCGGCCCTTCTGGCAGGTGCTCAAGGCCGAACTCAATCATGTCGAGGGAGTCGTAGAGCTCGTGGATGCGCACCAGCACCCGGGATTGCACGTCGCAACCCGCCTTGGTCTGGATCTCCATCGGCAGCTCGCGGTAGCCGGCAAAGTCGTGGACCCGGCGCACGTCGCGCTTGAAGCCGCTCGCCCGCACCATGGGGCCGACGCAGCTGAAATCGCGGGCAATCTGCGGCTCGAGCTTGCCGATACCGATGAGGCGGGAAGAGATGTTGGCGGTATCCAGCAGCATGGCCACCAGGGGTTTGAGCTCATCACGCAGTTCCCGCACCAGCTGGGCACCCTTGATGCGATCTTCCTTGAAGATGTCGCGGCGCACCCCGCCGATCAGGTTGAGGCCATAGGTCTTGCGCGCGCCGGTCAGCAGCTCGGCCAGGGTCATGGATTTCTCCCGCACCCGGAAGAACTGCATAAAGCCGGTGTCGAAACCGGTGAAGTGGCTCGACAGACCGATGTTGAGGATATGGCTGTGCAGGCGCTCCACCTCCAGCAGCACGGCGCGGATCATCTTGGCCCGCTCGGGCACCGCAATGCCCATGGCGTTCTCCACCGAGGTGGTGTAGGCGACGCTGTGGGTAAAACCGCAGATGCCGCAGACCCGGTCGGTCAGAAACGCCACTTCGTTGTAGCCCATGCGGGTTTCCGCCAGCTTCTCCATGCCGCGATGGACATAGAAGAGGCGGTAGTCGGCATCGATGATGTCTTCCCCGTCGACGAACAGCCGGAAGTGCCCCGGTTCGTCCGAGGTGATGTGCAGCGGGCCGACCGGCACGATGCGGTTGGCATCACTGCCGAGCTCGTTGACGAAGGGGTAGGTCTCGGTGTCGGTGGTGGGCATCGGGCGCTGGCGATAATCCATGGCGTCCTTGCGCAGGGGATGGATATCCTCCGGCCAGTCGTCCGGCAGTACCAAACGGCGTTCGTCCGGCAGACCGATGGCGCGCAGGCCGTACATGTCGCGGATCTCCCGCTCGCCCCACACCGCCGCCGGAATGGTCGGGGTGATGGAGGGGTACTCCTGGGTATCGGCATCCACCAGCACCCGGACTGTGATCCAGCACTTGGTATCGCCCTCCATGGAGAAGACGTGGTAGACGGCGAAGTGGCCGTTGAGGCTGCGCTCGTCATTGGCAAAGGAGAGCGGAAGCCAGCCCCCCAGCTGATGGAAGATCAGACTGGCCGTCTCGACCAGACTGGTGGGCTTGACGGTGATGGTGGCCTGATCGGCGGTTTGCCACTCCTCGTCGACGATGGCGTGGGGCAGTTGGGCTCGCACCTGCTGGATGTAGTCGCAGCCGATGCGATCCGAAATGGCGATGGTCATGCAGTTCTCACTTTAATGTTCGGGAATGAGCATTCACAAATGATGAAATCGGAAAAAGTTGCTGTGCTGGCGGGCATGGCTCAGACCCCGACCAGATAGGCGAGCAGCGCCAGCAGGGCCAGCCCCAGCCCGTAACGGGTGAGCTTGTGGGTGCGCACGAACTGGGTACGGGCCATGGCGTTTTCGATGATGCCGGCAAGCCCAAAGGCCACCAGCAGCTTGCAGGCGAGGATCAGCGCCGCGCCGATGAGCGCAGGCAGACTCCAGTTGGCCGCCTTGCCGAAGGGGAGGAAAATCACCAGAAAGAGCTGCACCACCACCAGCTGCTTGAGGCCGATGGAGAGCTTGAGCAGGGCCAGGCCCGCACCGGAATACTCGGTGAGCGGCCCTTCCTGCAGCTCCTGCTCGGCTTCGGCGCAGTCAAAGGGCAGCTTGCCCATCTCGACAAACACCGCGAAGGCGCAGGCGGCGCCGGCTAGCAGGGTGGCAACCGGCGCGGTCAGTGGCTGGGTCGCCACATAGCTGCTGATGTTGCCGAGATCCGAGCTGCCCACCATCATCGCCATGATGAAGCAGGCGAGCACCAGAATGGGCTCCACCAGAATGCCGAGGGTCAGTTCGCGGCGGGCACCGATCCCTGCAAACATGCTGCCGCTGTCGAGCCCCGCCAGCGAGAAGAAGAAGCGGAAGATGGCGAACAGATAGATGTCGGTGATGAGATCCCCGGCGATGGGGAAGGGGGACTCGTGAGTCAGGGTTGGCAGCGCCATCCCTACCAGCAAGAGGGCGGCGATCAGCAGCGCAGGCATCAGGTTGAAGAGGATGCCGGCAGGCTCGGGGGTCACCTCCTGACGGCGCAGGAGCTTGGCGATATCCCGGTAATCCTGCAGCAGGCCCGGCCCTTGACGGGAGTGCATCCTGGCTCGCAGCACCCGGTTGAAACCGGTGGCGAGCGGCGCCAGCGCCAGCATGGCGATGGCCTGGGTCAGGGCGAGGGCAACCATGCCCCAGCTCGGCATTTCAAGAACAGGCATATCAGACTCCTACAGCCATCAGGATAAAGAGCACCAGCACAATGCCATTTATTAAAGAGAGCAGCGGCCAGCCGGTGTTGCCGTTGGCATCGCTCACCCCGTGCAGGGCGCTGGCCAGATCGAGCTGCGGCTGCTTGCGATAGAGCGGCGCGCAGAGTTGGCGCAAGGTATGGGTGACACCGCCGGAGGTGAGGCTCATGCGCTCCTCATAGGCGTAACCGCAGGCCCACGGGGTGCCGGCGTGACGACGACTCAGCTTGGGCCCCTTGAAGATGGCCAGTACCAGCAGCGGAATGAGGAACAGCCCCAGCAATGTGATGGCAATAACGGGCGGGGAGAGGATCGCTTGTGAGCTGTCGAGTGGCAGCAGGGTGGCGCCAGTGGCCACGTTCATTTGGCCGCTTACCAAGGCTTGGCCATAGCTGGCGATATGGGGGGCAATCCAGGGGGCGCCCAGACCCAGTACCAGACAGACCGCGGCCAGCAGCAGGGTGCCTGCTACCATGGCGCCCGGCACTTCGCGGGCATGGCTCGCCTTCTCACTGCGCGGGGCGCCGCAGAAGCAGATGCCGTACACCTTGACGAAACACATCACCGCCATGGCGCCGGTCACCGCCAGCATCACAACCGCGAGCGGCGCGACGACGGAGGTGCCGAGTTTGGTCATGGAAAGCAGCGCCTGATAGATAAACCACTCGCTGACAAAGCCGTTGAGCGGCGGCAGCGCCGAGATGGCCATGGCACCGATGAGGAACGCCAGCGCGGTCCAGGGCATCAGCTTGGCCAGGCCCCCCATCTTGTCCATGTCACGAGTGTGCAGGCGGAACATCACAGAGCCGGTGCCCATAAAGAGCAGGCTCTTGAAGATGGCATGGTTGAGCAGGTGATAGAGGGCACCGAGCAGCCCCAGCACCACCAGTGCCGGTTGCTGGTTGGCGATACCGATCATGCCGATCCCCATCCCCATCAGGATGATGCCGATGTTCTCCACCGTGTGGTAGGCGAGCAGCCGCTTGAGATCGTGCTCGGCCAGCGCAAACAGCACCCCGAGCACCGCCGAGCAGGCGCCGAAGATCAGCACCACATAGCCCCACCAGAGCTGGCTGGCGCCGAGAAAATCGATGCTGACCCGCAGGATGCCAAACAGACCCAGCTTCACCATCACGCCGGACATCAGCGCCGAGATATGGGACGGCGCGACGGGCTCGGCCACCGGCAACCAGCCGTGCAGCGGCACGAAACCGGCGCGCAGGCCAAAGCCGCAGAAGCTGAGCAGGAACACCAGGGAGGCCAAGCCGCCCGCCAGATGGTGCTCGCGCAGTGCGGCGAACTCCAGCGAGCCGCTGTCGCGGCAGAGCAGCCAGAAGGCGATCAGCACCAGCGCCATGCCGATATGGTTCATCACCAAGTAAAGCCGGCTCTGTTTGGCGGCTTCCGGGTTGGTCTTGACCAACCAGTAGGTGGTGAGGGTCACCAGCTCGTAGCAGAGCAAGAAACCGAGTGCGTTGTCGGCCAGTACCATGCCCACCATGGCAAAGAGGAAGAGGTTCATCAGCGCGCCGATGGCCACATCCCCCTGGCCCTGATATTCGCGGATATAGGCAAAGGAGTAGAGGGCGACGGCGACGCCGACGGTACTAATCACCAGCAGCATCAGCGCGGCAAGCATGTCGAGATGAACCGAGCCCAGCAGCCAGAGCTGGCCATCGACGGGGGCGCCTTGGGCAAAGATCTGGATGGCGGCGGCAAGGCCCGCGAGCGAGCCCAGCAGGGCAAAGCCGCTGTTGAGACGGTTGGCCAGTGCGGGCAGCTTTTGCAGCAGCAAACCGGCGGCAGCGCCCAGCAAAAAGAGCAGGAGCGTGGCCATAACAAGGGGGGACAACATCAGCACGCTCCCTCTGTGGTGGATAAATCGGATGCAGGGATCGCCTTGGCGGGCGCCGAGAAGGCAGAGGCCCCTTGCGGGTTGGTGTCGGCCGCTTGCTGGCGACGGATACGGGCGGCGCGTTCGGTGTCGCCGTCATTGACCAGCTTCAATGCCTGGGAGGGGCAGGCATCGACACAGGCCGGGCCATCGGTGCGAAATTCGCACAGGTCGCACTTGATAGCTATGCTGCGCACGCCTGGCTCCCAGCTCAGCAGATCCTCGCCAAAGCAGCCGAGGCCCGCAGAGGTGGAGGGGTTGCTGGAGCGGATGGAGCTGGGAATATAGGTGTCATAACTGGTGGCCACGGCCACCGGACGGCTGCCACCGCTCTGGATGGCGCCAAAGGGGCAGGCCACGGCGCAGAGATTGCAGCCGATGCAGAGTGACTCGTTGAGTTGCACGCAATCGCCGGTCTGGCGAATTGCCTCGACCGGACACACCTTGCTGCAGGGGGCATCGTCACAGTGACGGCACTGAACCGGCATGGTCGCCTGTTCGTGTCGCATAACGGTTAAACGGGGGGCTTGTTGCAAACCTTGCGCTTTGTGTACCTCGCTGCAGGCCGCCATACAGGTGCCACAGCCGATACAAAGCTTGGGGTCAGCGATAACGAAGCGGTTCATAGCCTACCTTGTCGTGTCGCGAAGGAATGGAGTAGGCGCTGGATGGCAAAATGCGGGCCAATATGGATTTGGCGCAAAATCCCACTATAAGATTATGTTTTTAAATAAATTTATTTTTTATGTAAGAGTGCAGCAAGAGGACTGGTAGATGTCGAACTGTGACGTTCGTCACTTGTGACGAGGGGAAAGAACCGTGATCGACACAGAGAGTCTCAATAGGAAGGGGTCTGCGCGTGGGACTGATAGCGAAACGGGAGATAAGGGTAGGGTGCAATGAACGAAGTGAATTGCACCCTTTCTCAAAAGATCTTCAAGCGGTGCAATGCGCTGCGCTTATTGTACCCTACGGCACTGGTGCCGATGTCGCCATAGACCACGCCGATCGCCGCCAGCGTAACGCCGGACAGGGCTTGTTTGTGATTACCGTTCATGAAGTTGTCTGTCAGTTTGATGGTGACGATTGGCCAGCACGGGCCGCCCCCGTCTATCGGGCGTGCGGCAGGTGCCGCAGGAACGCATTAATGGATTGCGATGGGAAAGGGAGCTAACTGGATATAAAGAGGCTCATCATGGGACACAGTCTGTTCATCTGCCGTTAAGGGTATAATGACACACCCGTCGTGGGTTTATGCTCAGGTATAAATAATCAAAAAGGGGTGGCTAACGAAATTATTAATTGGCCGCTGATTGAAATACCCCGTCCAGCCCCTGGCAAGTGATTGTTTTAGCTGGCTATCCATTTTTGCCAGCGTTTTGCATCAAGCTGGCTAAGAAATAAACGATAAAATGCTGGCTATTAAATAAGCGAAGAGGTAAGTAAAGAAGCAGGTGCTGGGAAAATGATAAAACAAGAAAGAAAATATACACATAGGGCGCAATTCACAAAGTGAATCGCGCCGCCAATTGTAAAACGTAAATCGGTGTTATATCAGAGTATATAATTCACATCTCTAAATCTAATTTGCTTTTATAATACTTATAAAACTCCTGCTTTTCTCGCATCCTTTTTATTACAATTCGAAGGTAGGTTAGTGTTAACATTAGTACGAATTGAATGCCTAAAAGCATGAACATAAAGTCTTTATCAAATATTTTCAATATAGATAAAAAATCATATGAATTTCGTTCTTTGGCTTCTGTTATATCTTTGTTTAACAAGTCTAAAAGACTATTTAGAGTAGTTATTGCAGTTTGACTATCTCCACCTCTAATAGACTTAGCTAGCTCGTTGGCAACATTAGCATGTAAGCCATCATAACCATCTAAACCATCAAAATTCATCTGAGAATAAATGTTGTCAAATATTTTTTTATATTCATTCTTCTTGTTAAACTCCAAGTAATCACTGTTTATTATATTAAACTCTGCCTTTTGTATAATCTGTAAAACACTTATTTTATTTTGTATTTTTTCCTCTTTAGATCTCAAGTCTATTAATCTCGCCAAGCGTGGAATATCAACTGAGTTGTTGTTTATAACATGTTCTTCAACAATTTTTACAACATTTTGAATGACGGCCTTCTCGCGTTCTATTGCAGCTTCAAATGCCTGCTCTTCACCTATTTTCATCTGGTACCAAGCAACAATTATCGTTGCGATAATTCCAATGAAAGTCGTAACTAAGGGGATACCCCACTTCCTCATTAGACTTTCTTTCCTTTCAGAGGGCTGTTGTATATTATTAATAATAACACGGTCGTTGATAGAGTGATGTTGGTCATCTTTTATAGAACTCATATTATTTTTACACTCTTACGGTTAGTAGGAATAATAATGTGCCATTGCATAGTTTTCGGGGGCAGTAAGTAAAGATAAATTTATCAGAAATTATCAGAGTCCAATTTGGTTTTCAATATATGACTGAAGAATGCCAGTGGTCACGTCACCAATTCGATTCCCAACTGCAACCACAAACCCTTTTAGTCGGTGCTTCGCGGTTATTCGCTCTTCAATTTTAGCGCTTTTGTCGGACAGTTCGTGTACTGAAGATGTAAGGATCGCTTTATCTTTCCCTGCATATTGATCAATTATTTCTAACAGCTGTCTTGCATCAGAACCTAGGTGCTGGTCACCGATTATTTTTTTTGCAATAACGCCATTTACAGTGTCAATTATTTGTGGGTTAATGTTTATTGTTAGATTGTGTTCCTGTATTAGTTGCCCTTTTCTATCGATTGATAATGCAGAAGAAATGCCACTGGCAGGTGGAACGCTTGCCTCTACTATTCTTCCAATTATTTCCCAATCATGCTTGGTTCTTACATGTTCAGAAAGCTCGCTCTCTAAACCGTGTCTGATGGCAAGAATTTTCCTTTCTCTTTCTTGCTTTATATCTATATGTAGTCTTCTAGCTTCCTTGCTATATTTTTCTACAAGATCAATTATCTCAATCTTATTTAAATCTGTAGATTCTAAAATAGCTTTGGCAGAGTCAGGGTTAGATACGCAAGATTCCATAAATCCGGAAAACTCATCAAATTTTCGCGGTAATATATTTGGGTCAATGTCATCGCTACCAAAAAATTCGTAAATAACCCCTTGGTTTGTTGTATATTGGTCCTGTCTGACACTCAAACCAGAAACTTTATGTAGATAATCTCTGAACAACTGTAGTAGTTTTTCTGCTTCACTTGCCCACATCCTCTCTGAAGGAACGTAGATACGAAATATTAAGTTGTTTTCATTCTTTTCTATAAAAGATGATGCAATAAGGCTAAGTTCTACATTTTTTTTATAAGGTGTTATCGTCATGTCGTAGCTAGATAATACTTCAATCACTTCTTCAATGATTTCTTTTTCTGGTGATCGAAACATATTGTCATATTCTGATCTTAAAAACTGGTACTCTTCATCTAAGTCCGGATCATAATCATTTAATTTTGCGAGATAATCAACATTGTAGTTACCTGTTTCTCCTGTAATGAGTGCTTCATGAGCTAAGATCAAATTAGGCTTAGAGGCGATAAGCCTTAGTAATTCCGCTCTTAATTCCTTGTATTCCTCTAGGCACAAAATATTAAAGCTAGAGTTCGTTAACTTAACAACAACAGAAGTAACCTTACACTCATTAAAAACATCTATAATCTTACGCCAATTATCTGGTCTGGATTCGAGCATTTTTCTTCTATAAAAGCTTCCTACAGCTTTTAGCTTAGCTGTGACACCCTCTCTATCTGCATTCCCAAGGAAAAGAACAACTTTTTGTTTTTCTAACATAATATTTCCAAAGAGTATTTTCTGACTTTTGGGTATAACCATCTATATGCTTGAAATTCAGAGTGGTAACGAGTCCGTGATATTATATACACAGTCAAAAACCTTACTGGTATTTAATTCACTATATATAGAAACATTTATGGAGAAAACCAAGCATTCCATCATTCTAAATAGCCCTTTGTTTGTTTTTAGTTGTCATTTCTACCCAATTTTTAAGCCCCATTTTCCCAGTCTGCAGCCTTTACCTTGTACCCTCGTACCTTGATGGAAACGACGCTGTCGGAGGCGGTTACCATCCGGGACATGCTAACCAGCCGGATAAAAAATTGAAGGGGGATACGTTGGAAACCAGATCTGGCTCAACAAATGGGTCAGTAAGGGGGCTTTTTTGTTCTTTTTTCTTTGTTGTTTGCGCATTTCAAGTAGGTAAATTAAACGACTTTGTCGCCGATCTGTCCTCTCCAGGGCCTGGCGGCGCTGTTTTCAGCCCCGCTGCCGCCATGCCACCAATGGGTCGTCGATATGTCGTCGAGAGGTCGGCTCATCCGATGGGGTCGGGGTTGTTATTGGGGTGTCGACCTCGTCACTTTTGTCATGTCGAGAGGGGGCAGGCCCCTTCGTCACCCTCGTCAGTTGCGGCAAATACCGCCTTCACCATCCAGATTATTTCTTTATTTTCATTGGCTTGTGATTTTATGACGGCCATCTGCCAGTGTTGGTCTGATAAATGCTTTGTGGGGGCAGACCGTGTTGTCGCCTGCCAGGCGGGTGAGGGCGGTCGGGTGTAACGAACCATTTAGGATCCCTCTCTATGAACAGCTTCGTGATTGCAGATCCCAGTCTCTGTATTGGGTGTCGTACCTGTGAGGTGGCGTGCGCCGTTTCACACCAGTCAGGGTCCTGCAGCGGGACCCTTGAGCGGGAGGGCGGCCTGCATCTTGCCATCGAGGATGGACATCTGGTCTCCAAAGACAGCCATTTTCAGCCGCGCCTGAAGGTGATCGTGGGCAGCAAGGTGACCACGCCGGTGCTCTGCCGCCAGTGTGAAGACAAGCCCTGTGCCATGGCCTGCCCCAACAACGCCATCGTGACCGAGGATGGCTGCGTCAAGGTGCTGCAGGCGCGCTGCATCGGCTGCAAGTCCTGCGTGGTGGCCTGTCCTTACGGCGCCATGGCGGTGGTGGTCAAAGAGGTGGCCCCCACGGCCGATTCGCTCTTCAAGCGGCCGCAGACCAAGGCGCAGGCGCTCAAGTGCGATCTCTGCCAGCACCGCGAGGCGGGCCCGGCCTGTGTCGAGGTGTGCCCGACCCAGGCACTACGACTGGTTACCCCGGAGAGCCTTGAGACCCTGAACCGGCAAAAGCAGCTGGCCAGTGCCGAGGCGCTGCTGGCAGGCCATGTCCCGGCGCAGGTCTGAGCGGGCTTTACCGAACATTTTTCGTTAATAAAAGAGTGTGAGTCATGAAAAAAGTCATTACCGTGTGCCCCTATTGCGGCACCGGTTGCAAAATCAACCTGCTGGTTGAAAACGACAAGGTGGTGGGGGCCGAAGGCGCCAACGGCCGGACCAACGAGGGGCAGCTCTGCCTCAAGGGCTATTACGGTTGGGATTTCTTGAACGACACCAACCTGCTGACCCCCCGTCTCAAGAGCCCGATGATCCGCCGCGAGCGTGGTGGCAAGCTCGAAGCCGTCTCCTGGGACGAGGCCATCGAGTTTGCCAGCAGCCGCCTCTCTGCCATCAAGGCAAAATATGGCCCGGACGCCATCATGACCACCGGCTCTGCCCGTGGCCCCGGCAATGAAGCCAACTATGTGATGCAGAAATTTGCCCGCGCCGTGCTTGGAACGAACAACGTCGACCACTGCGCGAGGGTGTGACACGCACCCTCAGTCTCCGGTCTGGAGACAACTGTAGGCAATGGCGCCATGAGCAACGCCATTCCCGAAATTCAAGAGACCCAATGCCTGCTGGTGTTTGGTTACAACGCTGCTGACTCTCACCCCATCGTCGCCCGCCATATCCTCAAGGCGAAGGCAAACGGGGCCAAGGTGATTGTGTGTGATCCCCGCATGGTGGAGACCGCCCGCATCGCCGATCAGTGGCTGCCGCTCAAAAACGGTTCCAATATGGCGCTGGTCAACGCCTTCGCCAACGTATTGATCAATGAAGGGCTCTACAACAAAGAGTTCGTCGCCAACTACACCGAAGGGTTCGACACCTTCAAGGCCACGGTGGCCAAGTACACCCCGGAATATGTCGAGGGGATCACCGGCCTCAAAGCCGCCGATATCCGTGCCGCCATTCGCACCTATGCCGCATCGCCTGCTTCCATGATCCTGTGGGGCATGGGGGTGACCCAGTACGGTCAGGCGGTGGACGTGGTCAAGGGGCTGGCGGGTATTGCGCTGCTGACCGGCAACTTCGGTCGCCGTGGCACCGGCTGCGGGCCGGTACGCGGCCAGAACAACGTGCAGGGCACCTGCGACATGGGGATGCTGCCGCACCAGTTCCCGGGTTATCAGTCGGTGAGCGACCCTGCCATCAGCGCCAAGTTTGCCAAGGCGTGGGGCGTGGAATCCCTCTCCCAGAAACCGGGTTACCGCCTAACCGAGCTTGGCCACAAGGTGGAGGAGGGCAAGTGCAAGGCCTTCTACATCTTTGGGGAAGATCCGGCCCAGACCGAGGCAGATCTCGGTCAGTTCCGCCGTACCCTGGCGGGAATGGATCTGGTGATCGTACAGGATATCTTCATGACCCAGACTGCCGAGATGGCAGATGTGATCCTGCCCGCCACCAGCTGGGGCGAGCACGAGGGGGTCTACAGCTCGGCGGATCGCGGCTTCCAGCGTTTCTACAAGGCGGTGACACCGCCAGACAACGTGAAGCCGGACTGGGCGATCTTCTCGCTGATGGCCACCGCCATGGGGTATCCCATGGAGTACCACAACACCGAAGAGATCTGGGACGAGATGCGTGCGCTCTGCCCGCTCTACGCCGGGGTCAGCTATGACAAGATGGCGGATCTCAAGTGTGTGCAGTGGCCCTGCCCGACCGAGGATCACCCGGGCACCAGCACCCTTTTCGAGGGGAATGTGTTCAGCACCCCGAGTGGCAAAGGTCAGCTGATTGCCTCCGAGTGGCGCGCGCCGCTGGAGCAGCCCTGCGCCGAGTATCCGCTGGTGCTCTCCACCGTGCGCGAAGTCGGCCACTACTCCTGCCGCTCCATGACCGGCAACTGCTCGGCGCTGCAGACCCTGGCCGATGAGCCCGGTTATGTGCAGATCCACCCGAGCGATGCCCAAAAACTCGGGGTCAAGGATCAGGCGCTGGTCTGGATCTCGTCGCGGCGCGGCAAGGTCATTACCCGGGCCAACTACAACGAGCGGGTCAACGCCGGGGTGGTCTACATGACCTACCAGTGGTGGATCGGGGCCTGCAACGAGCTCACCATCGAGCACGTGGACCCCGTCTCCTACACGCCGGAGTACAAGTACTGCGCGGTGAAAATTGAGCGCATCGCGGATCAAGCCGAGGCAGAAGTCTACGTCCAGACCGAGTACAGCGCGCTCAAGGCAAAATTGCGCAGCGCCGCCAAGGGGTAATAGGCAACCACTCTCTTCGGAGAGATAAAAAATAAGGGACCGACTCATCTTGTGAGTCGGTTACCCTTGTCTTGGTTAAATTTCGATATGGGTGAGATCATGCAACATGATATCAACCGGTTATTCGGTATCTTTTATATTTGCGGCTATTTTGTCGCAATATTGCTGGGTATTGGCTGTTATATCTGGCAAGACGAGATGATATTTCTGTTGGGCTTTGGCTTTTTCGGCTGTTTCATGGCGGCGCGGCTGGCCATGCGCGGGGTATTTTCCGCACTGAGTACCACTATCGCCTGGCTGATCGCCTTCGTCTCGACCACCTTGATCAACGCCCTGTTGTTGGGGCTGATCACTTTGCTGGTCTACCTTACGCACCGGACGGTGGCGCAGGAGCTGGCCGACAACGCCAGCTGGCTGCTGATGGCCTTTCAGGGCTGTTCGGCGCTCTTTATCCTGGGTGGGCTGAAAAGCGGACATCTGCAGTGGCAGCAGGGCCAGGGTGATCAGTGCCAGTGAGCCAGATTGTTCTGCGTCAAATAATTCGGGCGGCACTCTTGAATTAATTATCAGTTATTTAATCGTGGGCTTGATTAAATGTGCACAAATGCGCGGGAAAATATTCAGCCTGATTTGTAATGAACCCGCCGCTTCATTATGATGGCACGCCAGCTTTGAATATATCGACGCTGACGATGTTATCTTTTGTTATTGTTCGTTACGTGCCCGTTTTGAATTGCAACATTTGATAAAGCATCATGCCATTCAATATTTGTCAGCAGCATGAGGGTGACCCCTTGTTGTTATATCCGGTCGCTATGGTGAATCAGTATGCCACGGCATGGCAGGCCGGCTATGTGACTGACACTGATCCAATGTGAGGCCGTAATGCTGAATGTGAGTGCCATCCCGCTGGACGAGATCTCCCCCATCTGGGATGACGGTTTCCTCCTGCTCTCAAAAAGCCTGCTGTCGGCCGTGACGCTCGATGACTTCATCAAGAAACTCAACAAGATAGACGTCTGTTTCGATGGCGTGATCCGGGTCAACCTGATCCTCAACCAGGGGACGGGGGAGGAGGCCATCTTCTGCTACATGGGGGAGAGGGGCCCAAGGCACCTCGTCTGCCGCAAGGCCGATCTGCACTTTTCCAGGGAGCAGGCGATCATCCTGCCCGCTGCCCGCTTTGAAAACCGCTGTGCCCTGTTGGCGAGCACCCCCGTCTATGATGACCTGCAATCCTACTGCCAACTGCCCATCACCACCGCTCGCAGCCACCTGGGCGGGGTGGAGTTCATCAGCCGCGAGGCTCGCGCCTTTCCCATGGAGGTGCTGGCCAAACTGACCCAGCTGGCGGCCATCATCGCCATTGCGCTGGAGAACGTGCAGGACAAGGAGCGCACCCTGGAGCAGGCCCACTCCCTGCGCCTTGAGCGCGACAGCTGCAAGATTTTGGTGGATGTGACCAATGCGGTGATCAAACTGGTGCGCATCGCCGAGCTGCCAAGAAGCCTGTTTGCCATCCTGCAGCACCATTTTGCCATCAGCAGCCTCTGTCTTGCCGAATACAACGCCACTTCCGACAGCTTCAAGAGCTATCTGGTGAACGAAAGCCAGAGCGAGCAGCCCGGCATCATCGATCACTCCTGTTTCGAGAAGAACTGCCTGCAGGGGGCCCTGGGTCACAGCGAACCCTATTTCATCTATCGCGAGCATGGCCACGGCTGCAACGCCCACTGCCGCTTCGCCACCCAGATCCTGCCCCCCGAGGCCAACAGCTCCTGCATCTTGCCACTGCGTTACCGGGGCAACCTGCTGGGGGTGCTGATCCTCTCTCACCCGGAGGTGGATTTCTTCGTCGATATCGACATCTCCCTGCTCGAACAGGTGGCGGCGCGCACGGCGATCGCCATGAACAACGTGCAGGCGCAGCAGGAGATCTCCAACACCAATGGTGCGAAAGAGAAGACCCTTCGCATTGGCGAACCCGCCGTGCGGGGAGAGTTCTCCCACATCATCTACCAGAGCCCCGTGATGGAGAGCGTAATGGAGAAGGTGCGGCTGGTGGCCGAGAGCGACTGCACCGTGTTGATTTTGGGGGAGACGGGCACCGGCAAGGAGCTGATCGCCCAGGCTATTCATCAACTCAGTGCCCGCAGCAGCCGGGAGATGGTGAAGGTGAACTGCGCCGCCATTCCCACCGGCCTTATCGAGAGCGATCTGTTCGGCCACGAGAAGGGGGCTTTCACCGGCGCCCTGACCCAGCGCATCGGCCGCTTCGAGCGGGCCCACAAGGGCACCCTGTTCCTCGACGAGGTGGGGGACATGCCCATCGATCTGCAACCCAAGTTGTTGCGGGTGTTGCAAGAGCACGAGCTGGAGCGGGTGGGCAACAGCAATCCGATCGCCGTGGATGTGCGGTTGGTGGCAGCCACCAACTGCGATCTGCTCTCCATGGTCAAGAACAAGCGCTTTCGAAGCGACCTTTACTACCGGCTCAACGTCTTTCCCATCGAGTTGCCGCCCCTGCGCGAGCGGCGCGAAGACATACCGCTTTTGGTCAACTTCTTTATCAAGAAGATTGCCAAGCGGATGCGCCGAACCATCACCGCTATTCCGGCAGATGCCATGAAGATGCTGGTGTCGCTCCCCTGGTACGGCAATATTCGCGAGCTGGAGAACATCATAGAGCGGGCCGTGGTAATGACCCGCGGCCAGGTGCTCAATCTCTCCCCCGACGAGCTGCTGCCTCTCAAGGGCTATCACAAGATTGAGACTCTGGTTTATGACGAGCCCGATGCCCCCCTGTTCCGGCAGGGGCCGGAGGATGAGCGCGAGGCGATCATCGCGGCGCTCAAGGAGAGCAACGGTATTGTCGCCGGTGCCCGGGGGGCGGCCCAGCGCCTTGGCATGAAGCGCACCACCCTGCTCTCAAAGATGAAGCGGCTCGGTATTTCGGCAAAGGATCCCAGGATCATCGAATAAGGCGGCAACAAGATGTGGCAAGAGAGTGACGTGTTCCGGTGCGCCGCGCCGCGCGAGGTGGTGCACTATCAAGGGCGTGAGGTGACCACCGACAGCGCCATGCAGCTGCCCTGCGAAACCCCGGTGGCGCTGGTCTACAACGGCATCGCCCACAGCGTGATGATGTGCTCGGCCGCCGATCTGGAGGATTTTGCCATCGGCTTCTCCCTCTCCGAGGGGATCATCGACGGCCTGCACGACATTCACGACATCGAGCAGGTCAATGGCTGTCAGGGCATCGAGCTGCACATCACCCTGGCCAATCGCTGCATCTATCGCCTGAAAGAGAAGCGGCGCACCCTGGCGGGGCGCACCGGTTGCGGCATCTGCGGCAGCGAGAGCCTGGAGCAGGTGGTGCGCACCTTGCCCCCCTTGCCGGACAGCCAGCGCTTTGCGATAGGTCTTATCGACAAGGTGCTGGATGGGCTGCGCCCCCTGCAGTTGCTGGGGCAGTGTACCGGCGCCACTCACGCCGCCGTCCATGTGGACGGGGCGGGCAACATCCTCGCCATTCGCGAGGACGTGGGACGCCATATTGCGCTCGACAAGCTAGTGGGCCACCTGTGTCGCACCGGCCGGCGCGATGGCGCCATCCTGGTGACCAGCCGCGCCAGTTTCGAGATGGTGCAAAAGGCCGCCAGCGCCGGGGTGGAGATCCTGCTCGCCATCTCGGCTGCCACCGAACTGGCGGTAGCGCGGGCCGAGCAGACCGGTCTCACCCTGGTGGGGTTTTGTCGCCCGGGGCGCGCCGAGATCTACAGCGGCTGCCAGCGTATCGTGCTGGCATAAGTGCTGGATTGGAGCCGGACCACTTCGCCGGGATGGGCACTGGCATCAGTAGTGACATTCAGTGCTGACATTGGCGTTGAGTGGGCGTAACAGGGCAGGGGTAAGCTCACAGTGATGGGGCTGAGCAACAACGTTAAGGCGTGATGGGCGCGGCTTGCCCTGTGCCATCAGGTGCGACTGACAGACAAAGAAACCACCAGCAAGAGGCCGTAAAAAAGGGCGGGGAGTGTGACTCCCCGCCCTTGTGGTATTGGCGCGGCGAATTAGCGGGCCAGCAGGATGCGCAGCATGCGGCGCAGGGGCTCGGCGGCGCCCCACAGCAGCTGATCACCCACGGTGAAGGCGGCCAGGTACTCGGGGCCCATGTTGAGTTTGCGCAGACGACCCACAGGGATGCTGAGGGTGCCGGTGACGGCGGCCGGGGTCAGCTCGCGGGCGGTGATGTCGCGATCGTTGGGGATCACCTTGACCCAGTCGTTGTGGGAGGCCAGCAGGGATTCGATCTCTGCCAGCGGCACATCCTTCTTCAGCTTGATGGTGAACGCCTGGCTGTGGCAGCGCAGGGCGCCGATCCGCACGCACAGACCATCCACCGGGATGGCGGCATCCTGGATCCCCAGGATCTTGTTGGTCTCGGCCTGGCCTTTCCACTCTTCACGGCTCTGGCCGTTGTCGAGCTTGGTGTCGATCCAGGGGATGAGGCCACCGGCCAGCGGCACGCCGAAGTTGTCCACCGGCAGGGTGCCGGAGCGGGTCTTCTCGGTGATCTTGCGCTCGATATCGAGGATGGCGGAGGCGGGATCTGCCAGCTCTACCGCCACTTCGTCGCGCAGGATCCCCATCTGGGTCACCAGCTCGCGCATGTGGCGGGCACCGCCACCGGAGGCGGCCTGATAGGTGGCCACGCTCACCCACTCCACCAGTTCGGCCTTGAACAGGCCGCCCAGGGCCAGCAGCATCAGGCTGACGGTGCAGTTGCCACCAACGAAGGTCTTGATGCCATCGTTCAGCGCCTGCTCGATGACGTCACCGTTGACCGGATCCAGGATGATGACGGCGTCCTGCTCCATGCGCAGGGAAGAGGCGGCGTCAATCCAGTAACCCTGCCAGCCGGCGGCCTTCAGGCGCGGATAGACATCCTTGGTGTAATCGCCGCCCTGGGCGGTGATGATGATCTCCTGCCTGGCCAGTGCCTCGATGTTGAAGGCATCCTGCAGGGTGCCGGCATCGACGCCGAAGTTGGGGGCGGCCTCACCGGCCTGGGAAGTGGTGAAGAAGGTAGGTTGAATATGGGCGAAATCCTGCTCTTCCTGCATCCGGCTCATCAGAACCGATCCCACCATGCCACGCCAACCGACCAAACCTACTTTTTTCATAATGTCCTACCCTGGATAGCTGCTTAATAATGCGTTGTGGATCCCGTGACCCCTTGTATGGCGCCGGCCATTTACAAGCTGGTTACAAAATACGAGTTGCGAAAAATGTGTCTGTCCACATTACGGATTGTGGCGGCGGGCGCAAGTCGAATTGCGCAATATTCTGTGTCGTTCGCTGCAATATCCAGCGGTGTGAACACCGTAGGGAGGCGGAAAAAGAGGCGCAGAAAAGAGGTGGGGAGAGGCGGGGGTGAAAAAACAGGCAGGCCACCTGCATATGGTGGCCTGCCGATGGAGCCTGGGGCTACTCAGGCGTAGCGAGCCAGGGTCAGCCCTTCGTCGCTGATGGCGGTTGCACTGCCACTGATCAGATCGCAGAGCAGTTGGCCAGAACCTGCCGCCATGGTCCAGCCCAGGGTGCCGTGGCCCGTGTTGAGCCAGAGCCCGGGGATGGGGCTTGGACCCACCAGCGGGGTGCCGTCCGGCGTCATGGGGCGCAGGCCGGTCCAGAACTCGGCGCGGCTGATGTCCCCCCCTTCGGGGAAGAGATCCCCCACCACCATGGCCAGGGTGTCGTGGCGTTTGGGGTTGAGCACCAGGTTGTAGCCCGAGAGCTCAGCCATGCCGCCGACCCGGATCCGCTCGTCAAAACGGGTGATGGCCACCTTGTAGGTTTCATCCAGCACTGTGCTGCGGGGGGCCGCATCCGGATTGGTCATCGGCAGGGTGAGGGAGTAGCCCTTGACCGGATAGACCGGCAGCTCCAGCCCGAGCGGGCGCAGCAGCGGACGCAGGAAGCCGGTGCCGTAGCTACCAAGGGCGCAGACGATGGCATCGGCACGGTAGCGCTGTTCGCCCGCCCGCACTGCCACGGCACGGCCACTCTCACGACCACGGCCCAGCTCAATCTCGTCGATATCGCAGTTGAAGACGAATTTGACCCCGAGTTTCTGTGCTTCCAGCGCCAGCGCTTTGGTAAAGCGGAAGCAGTCGCCGGTCTCGTCGCCAGGCAGGCGCAGGCCGCCCACTATCTTGCCGCGCACCCGTGCCAGGGCCGGTTCGGCCTCCTCGCAGCCGCTGTCATCCAACGACTGGTAGGGGACGCCATACTCTTCCAATACCTCGATGTCGCGCTTGCTGGCATCCAGCTGGGCCTGGCTTCGAAACAGTTGCAGGGTGCCGAGCTGGCGCCCCTCGTAGTCGAGGGCCAGTTCATCGCGCAGCACCTTCATGCAGTCGCGGCTGTACTCGGCCAGGCGCACCATGCGCCCCTTGTTGGTGGCATAGGCCGCCGGGGTGCAGTTGGCCAGCATCTTCAGCATCCAGCGCAGCTGGAAAGGGTCGGCGGTGGGGCGCACCGTGAAGGGCGCATGCTTTTGCAACATCCATTTGGCCGCCTTGAGGGGAATGCCGGGGGCCGCCCAGGGGGCAGCGTAACCGGGGGAGATCTGGCCGGCATTGGCGTGGCTGGTTTCAAGCGCCACCCCCTCTCGCCGCTCCAGCAGGGTCACCTGATGGCCCGCTTTTGCCAGATACCAGGCGCTGGTTACACCAATGACGCCACCCCCGAGTACCACTATCTCCATACGTCTTTCCTTGACTGATGCCTTGATAAGGCCCCCACCTTAATCAGCCGCCACAGTATATTCAACTGGGTAAGATATAATTGGTATAAATATCTATTTACATTTATTTAACTGGTTTTCAATGTTGTTGATGATTGGTTTTATGGCATTAAGTGCGACAGGTTGGACGCCTTTGCATGGCGTGACTTGCAAGTGGCCGGAACAGGCGTGCGATACCCGCCGTGGCGGCGATTCAGTTGAACTCCGGGCATGAGGGGCAACGGAGTTCGTTGAGTATCAAAGGGGGCGGATCCAGATAAAAAAGGCCCCCGCATCCTGGATGCGGGGGCCTTGGTGATAGAGAGGCAAAGTGGCCGGTTAGACAGCCAGGTACTCCAGCTCGACCGATCCCAGTGCCTTGAGGGTTGACTGGGCAGCATCGCGCTGGCTGATCTGGCCGTTTTTGCTCTCCAGCAGCACGGCGCGACGGATGGTGGCGAGATCTGCGCCGTTCAGCACCGCATGGGCGCAGGCCATCTGCATTGGCGGCAGACTGGGGTTGAAGGCGGCGTTCTCGGCGTAGCGGCCACAGAAGAGGCGGCCATCGGCAAATTGCAGTGCCACCGCGGCATAACCCTGGCTGTAGGGAGCATAGCTTTGGCGAGCAGCAGCCAGAGCGGCCTGCCAGAGCGGATCTTCACTCTCCAGGGTCAGCTCGTCGTGGGACTGCGGGCTCATCAGGGCATCTGTGATGTCGAGATCTGCCGGCCCGAAGGAGTGGGGCAGGAAGGATTGCAGGGCACTGAGATCATCGGGCAGGGAAACCTGCAGGGTCTTGGCGGTGCTCAGCTCGTTCATGAACTGGCGGCAGTGGCCGCAGGGGGTGTAATTGACGGTGATTTCAGAGATCCCGGTCTCGCCACCCAGCCAGGCGTTGGAGATGGCAGACTGCTCGGCGTGCACCGAGTGGAACAGCCCCTGGCCTGCGAACTCCATGTTGGCGCCGAAATACCAGGTGCCACTCAGGCCACAGGCGATGGCGCCGACAAAGAACTTGGAGATGGGGGCGACCGAGCAGGCGGCGGCCAGCGGCAGCAGAACCAGGCGCATGGCGCGATCATCAAGGCCGCTGGCGGCTTTCAGGGTAGCGACCTGATCCGGGGTAAAACGGGCATTGAACGCACTGCCGTCGGCAGGGTCGAGCATGGGCAGCAGCGCCGCTTTGAGCGGGGCGGGCAGGGTATCGAGTGGCTTGGCAAAACGGGGATGCATAGTGTGTCCTCAAAGGCCAATTGGGGTGCCATTGTAGGGAGCAAGCGCGGTGAATTGTGTGAGCTTGCTCACGCCCTGACGGGCAAACGGAGCGGGATAGTAATGGAAACGTTTGTCTTGTGCAAATTGTGCGGCAGGTCGCACGGGCGGGCCCGCAGGCCCGCCTGACGAAGGCTTAGCTCAGCCAGTGATAGAGGGTGAACAGGAGTGGCGCGACGGCAGCGGTGAGAATGCCGCACACCACCATGGCGAGCGACGAGAAGGCCCCCTGGACTATGCCCTGTTCGGCGGAGGTGGCGGTGCCGATGGCGTGGGCACAGGCACCCACAGCCAGCCCCTGGGCCTCGGGGTCAGTGACCCGCATCAGCTTGAGCAGCGGATAACCAATCAGGGCGCCGATGATCCCGACCACCACCACCACGGCGGCGGCGATGGCGGGAATGCCGCCGAGGGATTGGCTCACGCTCATGGCCAGCGGCGTGGTGATGGATTTTGTGATCAGGGACGCAAGTAGTGCCGGGTCGGCGCCCATAAAATGACCGATCAGCAAAGTAGTACATACCGAGATCAATACCGAGGCCAGGGTGCAGACTAGGATGGGCTTGAGCCTGGCCCGGATCTGGCGTGCCTGCTGATAGAGCGGCAGGGCCAGCGCCACCACTGCGGGCTCCAGCAGCGCCGTGATGGGGCGGGTGCCGCTTTCGTACTGCTCAAGGGGCAGGTCAAGCCAGAGCAGCAGGCCGATGATGACGGTGGTGGGCACCAGCACCGGATTGATGATGGGCCAGGGCAGACGGCGATGGAGCGCCCGGGTGGCAAAATAGAGCGCCAGGGTCAGGGGAATGGCGAGCCAGAAGATCATTTGTTCATCCTCTGGTAAAGGTGCCCGACGGTACCGAGGATCAGCACTATGCCCACCACGATGCAGAGCATGATGAGGCCAAGGGATTGGCGCAGGGGTTCCAGCCAGGCCACCAGGCCCACGGCCACCGGCACGAACAGGACCCCCATATGGCGCAGCAGCAGACCGGCGCCGAGCTCGACCCACTGCAGCTTCACCAGTTGCAGCGAGAGCAGCACGAACAGCAGCAGCATGCCGATGATGCTGCCGGGGAAGGCGAAGGGCAGGATGGCTGCCACGGTTTTACCTGCCAGCAGGCAGGCGACGATGACCATAAAGTCACGAAGGTATAGCAAGGCACGTTGCGCGATCACGTGAGCCCCTTCCTGATAACTGTGAAGAAAAGCGCAGTTTACCAGAGAGGCCGGGTCGCGGCATTAAAACAATAACAGCTGAAATCAGTTCATTTGAAGCTGATTTAATTGAAGTTTCGTTTTTGAAAATTGTCTGATAGAACCCTTTTCGAACTACAAGGAGTAGTGATGACATCCCTCTTGTCCCGTATCCGCCAGCTGGCGACCGATAATGATATGCCCGCGAACTTGTTGCAAACCCGCCAATGGGATGGCCCCCTGTGCCGGGTGCGCCTCGACAACACGGGGCGTGACGATACCCCGGTGGGGCGTTGGGTGCTGTTTGACGGCAAGCTCGGCCTCTCGCCTGATGCGCCCGTCTATGGGGAGGGGTTCCAGATGCTGGCCCAGACCATGGGCAGCTGGCAATCTCCGCAGCCGGTGGGGCGTTGCCCCGATGCTAGCGTCTATCGCATCACGGGTGACGAAGGTTTTCACACTGTGCACAACCTGCTGCTGGTAGAGCACGGCAAGGGCTGGCTGCTACTCGCCTTTGCCAGCTGCCACCGCTTTGGCGGCGAGTTTCGCCTCTATCCCGATGGTCGCCTGCAGATCCTGATGAACTGCGAGGATCGTCTGCTGCCTGCCGGCCAGCACTGGCAGAGCGAGGCGCTGATCTGCCTGGAAGGGCCGGAGCGTGAGGATCTGCTGGCCGAGCTGGCGACTCTGATCGAGGCTGAGCATGGCTCGTTGATCGACCAGGTCACCACTCGCCCCAGCGGCTGGTGCTCCTGGTATCACTACTACAGCGATGTGAGCGCCGCCGACATTCGCGAGAACCTGGCGGTGCGCGCCGAGCGCTTCCCGGCCCTGCGCTACGTGCAGATAGACGATGGCTATCAGGCCAAAATGGGAGACTGGCTCACCCCTTCTGCGAAATTCGAGCAAGGGGTGGCGGCGCTGGCCGCAGAGATCCGCGCCGCTGGCTGCGAGCCCGCCCTCTGGGTCGCCCCCTTTATCGCCGAGCCCACCTCGCAGGTCTTTCTGGAGCATCCCGACTGGTTCGTGAAAGGAGATGACGGCTTGCCGCTGCCTTCCGAACGGGTTACCTACGGCGGTTGGCGCTGCACTCCCTGGTATGTGCTGGACGGTACCCACCCCGAGGTGCAGGCCCATCTCGAACGAGTGTTTCGTACCCTGCGCGAGCAGTGGGGCATCCACTACTTCAAGCTCGATGCGAACTTCTGGGGCGCCATTCACGGCGGCCAGTTCCACGACCCGTCAGCCACCCGGGTCGAGGCCTATCGGCGCGGCATGGCCGCCATCTTGTGCGGGGCGGGCGAGGGGGCCTTCCTGCTCGGCTGCAACGCCCCCATCTGGCCGAGCCTGGGGCTGGTGCACGGCATGCGGGTGAGCGATGACGTGGAGCGCCACGGCCCCCGTTTTCGCCAGATCGCCCGCGAGGCGTTCTGCCGTGCCTGGCAAAACGATCGGTTGTGGGCGCTGGATCCCGACTGCGTTTGCCTGCGGGATCTGCCGAGTCAACAGGCCAGCGCCACCGATTACCACTTCCATCTGGCGGCGCTGGTGGCGAGCGGCGGCATGATGCTGGCGGGAGACAGGCTGCAGGATCTTGACGAGTCGCAGTCGGCGCAGCTCAAGCGGTTGCTGGCCCTGTGTGCGGCCCGCGCCCCTTCCGCCCGTTTCGAGGCGATGGACTTTGCTTGCGGCGAGGTGAGCCTGCCAGGTGGCGAGACCCTGCTCTGCCTGTTCAACTGGGAGGCGCTGCCCCAGGAGTTTTTGCTACCAGAAGGCGGGGTGGATTTTTGGGATGAACAGCCGGTTGGCACTTCACTCACCCTGCAAGGGGGCGAGGGGCGGGTGATCCGCTACCTCTGATCAAGACGCAGTGACAAACAAATCAGGCTCCGTGAGGAGCCTGATTTGCCTATGAGGGTTGCAATGTGGTCAGTAATGCCACTCAAAGCCGACGGCGTAGTTGGCGGAGCCATAGCCCGGAATATCGTTGTTGGAGACGATGGCCTTGAGGGTCAGTTGCGAACTTAATGGCACGCCGAGACCAAAGCCGATGGCCAGCTGATCGTTGGGGTTGCCGATAAGATCCACCCGCATCACCCGATAGAGGGACATGTCCTCACTCAGGTGCACATAGGCTTGGGAAGCGCGGTTGTAGGCCTGCCCGAACACCTCCAGCTGGAAGCCCGAGTGGGCGCTGATGGCCAGCGGCACCCCGACAAATTTGTAGAGGGGGGAGTCGTTGAAATAGCTGTTGGTGATCTGGGGGGTAAAGTCGGTCTTCTCGTAGAGGGTGTTGAAGCTGTGGGCCACGATTTGGTAGGTCTGCTCCGGCAGTCGGGCAAGGTAGTCCGGGACATCGAAACGATAGGCGCCCTGGGCAAACAGGGGCAGCAGAGCCAGTAATCCAGACAGCGTGCGCAAATAAGGCATAGGCAGACAAGTATCCGGTTGACCGTGCCTCGCCATCAAGGCGAGACGTTCACAAGATATTGGTACTTGAGGAAAATTCCCCTTCGTCATTATTGCGCGATGAAGGGGAATCGTGGGGGAGATTTATGTGAAATCACTCACAACTCATAACTCTTCCAGATAGCGATAGAGACTCTTGAGAATCGCAAAGTTCCGTTCGTTACCCTGGTTTTGTTCTGCCAGCGCTTCGAGGCGAGGGGCGTAATCAGGCAGATGATGGCTGAAGTAGTCGCTGCAGTGCAGACGCCAGCGCTTCTGTTCCGCTTCGCTCAAGGTATGGGGCCAGTTGCGGGCGCGGTAGCGGAACAGCATCTCCGGCAGGCGGGCGTCGCTGAAGGCGAACTCCCGTTCCCCCAGCAGATCCGGCGGGGTGGCGCGCACCAGATCCATGGTGGATTTGTCTCCATGGCCGAAGAAACCGGCGTAGAGCTGGGTATCGGGGTCGCTCTCGCTGCTGCCGGCAAATTCCTGATTGAACACCTCCACCAGCTTTTCCCGCACCTCGGGGTGGGCGCGCAGCAGATCCAGGCTCTTGCGGCACTGCTCCCGATCGATGCCCAACTCGTCGGCGCGCTCTGCCGTCAGGGTGGCGGCCGGCGCCAACACAGGGCACTTGTTGATGTGCACCAGCTTCACCGGAATGCCCGCCAGATCCCCCAGCTCCTCTTTTTTGGTATAGAGGCGCTCTCTGATCTCCTCGCTCGACAGCTCGATGAGCGGGGTGGGGTCACGGGTGAGATCCACCATGATCACCGCGTTCTGGTTAGTGGGGTGCCAGGCCAGTGGCGACACCCAGCTCGCGCACCCCTGCCAGGGGGAGAACATGCCGGAGACGTGCACCAGGGGCTTCATGGTCACCACGTCGATGAGCGCCTTCACCTTGTTCTTGTTGCGAAGATCAAAGAGATAACTAAACAGCTTGGGCTGAGCCTGTTTCACCAGTTTGGCCATCTCTATGGTGGCCAGGACGTCTGAGAGCGCGTCGTGGGCGTTGGCGTGGGCCACGCCGTTGGCCACCGTCAGCTTTTCGAGTCGGAAACTCGGCTTGCCCTCCTCGTCAAAGGCCCACTCGATCCCCTCCGGGCGCAGGGCATAGCAGGCCCGCAGCATGTCGAGGATGTCCCAGCGGGAGTTGCCGTTCTGCCAGCTGTAGGCATAGGGGTCGTAGAAGTTGCGATAGAGGGTGTAGCGGGTCACCTCGTCATCGAAACGGATACTGTTGTAGCCCAGCACGCAGGTGCCCGGGGTGGCAAACTGCTCGTGGATCTGGCGGATGAAGTCCGCCTCGCAGAGCCCATCCTTCATCGCCTTTTGCGGCGTGATGCCGGTGATAAGACACGCTTCCGGCTGCGGCAGATAGTCCGCTGGTGGCTTGCAATAAATCACCAGCGGCTCGCCGATGAGGTTGAAATCCGCATCGGTGCGAATGCCGGCAAACTGCGCCGGTCTGTCCTTGGCCGGACTGATGCCGAAGGTTTCGTAATCATGAAAGTAGAAGGTGGGCTCGCTGCCCGGGTGCGCTGTCTTGCTCATGTTGTTCGAGATGGGGTATCCGGTGACGGCGGCGCCTGGCGCCAGGGTGGGGGTGCCAGGCACCACAATTGCCTGCATGGTAAACCATAGTGCCACCAGAGCGAAGCCTGGAGGAATTGTCCGCTGGTTTAATCGGCAGGGGGAAAATGGGGGAGGTACTTGGGAGAGTCGGCAGGCAGGGCATCCTGACCATCTGCGACGGCGAATGTTGCCTGCGGGCATGCCTCGCGCTTGCCACGGCATTGAGGGGCGGTGAGCACTCCCCAAAAGACCATGCCAGTCGGGTTGCCCGACCGGCATGGCAAGTTGAGGCCGAGGGCCTGCCAGTTGAGCGTTTAGAGCAGATCTTCGAGCTGGTACTTCTTGAGCAGTTGTTCGAAGGTGCCGTCGGCCTTGACGCTCGCGATGGCGGCATCGAACTGGCTCTTGAGCTGGTCGTTGTTCTTGCGCAGCGCCACCGCCACCCCTTCGCCCAGGATCTTGTCCTGGGTGCCGTTGAACTGGGGACCGACGAAGGCGAACTGCTTGCCCATCTCCTTGTCGAGGAAGCCCACCTTCAACTGCACCATGTTGCCGAAGGTGTAGTCGGCGCGACCGGACTGCAGATCCAGCATGGGGGACTGGGCGTTGACGTAGCGCTTGATCTTGGCCACGTCGCCGTAGCGGGCGGTGACGAAGTTGTCCTGGGGCGTGCCCTCCTGCACCGCGATCACCTTGTCCTTGAAGTGCGCCGGCTCGTCGGCGAAGTCGGCGGCCTTGTCGCTGCGCCCCACGAAGCGGTTCTGCATCATGTAGTAGACCTGGCTGAAGTCCACCTTCTGGCGCCGCTCGTCGGTGATGTTCATGGAGGACATGATGGCGTCGTACTTGCGCACCTGCAGGCCGGGGAGCAGGGCATCCCAGGGCTGGTTGATCACCTCGCACTCGGTCTTCATGGCCTCGCACAGGGCGTAGGCCAGCTCGACCTCGAAGCCGCCGAGCTTGCCGCTGCTGTCGACCATTTCGAAGGGGGGATAGGTGGCGTCGGTGGCGATCACCAGGGGTTTGGCGGCGGCCTGGCCTGTGGTGGCCAGGGCCACCAGCATCATTGCGGTGTTGAGTTTCATAGTCAGTCCCTTGAGTGTGGCGTCGTGTCGATGGTCGTAACGGGTGTCGGCCTAGGGGCCGACGGCTATCTTGCGATGGGCGAGGGCCGGCAGCTGGCTGCGCACCGTGCGCTGGGCTGCCAGATCCAGGGTGGCGATGGCCATGCCCTGACCCTCCTCGACCCGGGCCAGTACCCGGCCCCAGGGGTCGATGATCATGCTGTGGCCGAAGGTGCGGCGCCCGCCGGGGTGGTGTCCCCCCTGGGCCGAGGCCAACACGAAGGCCAGGTTCTCCACCGCCCGGGCCCGCAGCAGCAGCTCCCAGTGCGCGAGCCCAGTGGTGTGGGTGAAGGCGGCGGGCAGGGCGATGACGTCGGGGGCCGGCCCCAGCCGGAACAGCTCCGGGAAGCGCAGGTCGTAGCAGATCCCGAGGCGCAGCAGTCCCCAGGGCAGGGGATGGCTCACCACCGTCTCCCCCGGGGTCATGGTCGCGGCCTCGTCATACTGCTCCTGCCCGGTGCAAAAGCCAAACAGATGCAGCTTGTCGTAGCGGCAGGCCAGGTGGCCCTCGGGGTCGACGAGCAGGCTGCTGTTGTGCATCTTGCCGGGCTCGTGGCTGGCCAGCGGCAGGGTGCCGGCCAGGATCCAGATCCCGAGCTCCCGGGCCAGCCCCTGTACCCAGGCCAGCAGGGGGTGATCGCCGACGGGGGCGGCCAGGGCGACCCGTGCCCGCTCATCTTCTGGCATCAGGTAGAAGTATTCGGGCAACTGGGCGAACTCGGCCCCCTCGGCCGCCGCCTGGCGCAGCAGCGCCTCGGCCTGGGTCAGGTTGTGGTCGAGGTCATCCCCGGAGACCATCTGCAGCACGGCGACGCGTACGCTCTCCATGTGGCCTCCTAGACGCGACACAGGCGCTCGGCGCCCGCCAGCAGGGTGTCGTCATCCTTGGAGAAGGAGAGGCGGATGACCCGTTGATCCGTGCCGTCGTGATAGAAGGCGGAGACGGGGATGGTGGCGACCCCGTGATCGCGGATCAGCCGCTGCACGAACAGGCTGTCGGACTCGTCGCTGATGCGCTCGTAGCTGGCCAGCATGAAGAAGCTGCCCGCCGAGGGGAGCAGGGTCAGCCGCGACTCTGCTAGGGCCGAGGTCAGCAAGTCGCGCTTGCGCTGGTAGAAGGCCGCCAGCTCCTGGTAGTGGGCCGGTTGCTGCAACAGGTGGGCGAAGCCGTACTGCATGGGGGTGTCGGCGGCGAACATGGCGAACTGGTGCACCTTGCGGATCTCCTCCATCAGGGAACGGGGGGCCACGCAGTAGCCCACGCGCCAGCCGGTGACGTGGAAGGTCTTGCCGAAGGAGAAGACGGCGACCGAGCGCTCCACCAGCTCCGGGTAACGGATGACGCTCTGGTGCAGGGCGCCGTCGAACACCACGTGCTCATACACCTCGTCCGAGAGGATCAGGATGTCGGTACCGCGCACCAGGCGGGCGAGGTGCTCCTGATCCGCCGCCTGCCAGACGGTGCCGGTCGGGTTGTGGGGGGTGTTGAGCACTATCATGCGGGTGCGTGGGGTGATGCGGGCGGCCACCTCCTCCCAGGGGATGGCAAAGTCCGGCGCCTTGAGGGCGATCACCACGGGGGTGGCCCCCTGCAGCTGGATCATGGGGCGGTAGCTGTCGAACGCCGGCTCGAACATGATCACCTCGTCACCGGGGTGAACCAGGGCGGTGATGGCACAGAACAGGGCCTCGCTGGCGCTGGCGGTGATGGTGATCTCCTCGCCGGCGTCATAGTGGTGGCCATAGCTGGTCGCAATCTTGGCCACCAGCTGCTCGCGCAGGGCGGGCAGCCCGGTCATGGGGGCGTACTGGTTCTCGCCGGCCAGCATGGCCTCGTGGGTCACCCGGATGAGCTCGGGATCGCAGGGGAAGCTCGGCGCCCCCTGGGAGAGGTTGATGCTGGGGTGGCGGGCGGCCAGATCCCCGATCACGGTGAAGATGGTGGTGCCCACCTGGGGCAGTTTGCTGAGAACCTGGGGGGAAGACATGGCGCCGTCACCTGAGTGTGGGAATGAGCCCCTGTTTTAGCCCCCGGGGCGCTTGCCGGACAACGGATTATTCGGCATGGTATGCATGAGTTTTTCTCAAGCATGGAGGCTTGTCATGTTGTTCACCCCGCCGCGCACCCAGCTGCCCCTCTACGGTTTGCAGGTCTTCGAGTGCGCCGCCCGTCACCTGAGCTTCACCCTGGCCGCCGACGAGCTGTGCGTCAGCCAGGGGGCCGTGAGCAAGCAGATCGCCCAGCTGGAGGCGCGCCTAGGGCACCTGCTGTTCGTGCGCGGCACCCGCAGCCTGACCCTGACTCCGGCCGCCGAGCGCCTGCTGCCCTTCATCCGGGAGGGGCTGGTGCGCATGGGGGAGGGGCTCAGCGCGCTGCAGGCCCTGCCCCACGAGCAGGCCATCAGCATCAAGGTGCCCTCCTGCGCCAGCCGCTGGGTGCTGCGGCGGCTGCAGGCGTTCGAGGGGGAGGCGGTGGAGGTACGCGGCAGCCACCACCACGGCATCGACTTCTCCCGGGAGCCGTTCGATCTCGCCATCGTCTACCAGCCCTGCCTGGGGCGCTATCCCAACAGCCAGCCCCTGTTCCGGGAGCAGCTGACCCCGGTCTGCGCCCCGGCGTTTGCCGCCAAGCACCGCCTGTTCGAGCGCTCCCTGGAGGAGCTCCCCTTGCTCCCCCTGATCCATGCCAGCGTCGATCGGCGGGATTGGCGCAACTGGTTTGCCGCCTTCATCGCGACCCCCTGGCAACCCCAGGGGGGACAGTTGTTCGATACCCTGGACTTGGCGATGAATGCCGCGTTGCAGGGGTTTGGCCTCTCCCTCGGGGATCCCACCATAGTGGCCGAGGAGCTGGAGAGCGGTGCCCTGGTAGCCCCCTTCGTCCCGGTGCTGGAGACGGATCACGAATACGCCCTGCTTGTCTGTCCAGGCAACCCGCCTCCCGGCGTAACCCGGGTCTGCCAGTGGTTGCTGGGCGAGCGCCCCTCTTTCTGACAAACATAATTCTGATTCTACATACGTGATGTAATGCTGCCTTGGTACAAGGTGGCGACAAGACCATACTGCGGTGAGCGGGCTATGCTTGGTATAAGCCGTGCATAGTGCCGGTATCTGCGCGCAAGGCGCCGATTGGGGGAATGGATATGGAATCGCTAAAAGCCAGGGACTATATGCAAAACAGGCCGATCACCTTCAAGGCGGACATGATGGTGCAAGCGGCCGTGGAGAAATTCTTGAACAGCCACCAGTTGGGAGGGCCGGTTGTCGATGACAAGGGGCACCTGATCGGCTGGATCTCCGAGCAGGATTGCATCGCCGTCATGCTCAGGGAAGCCTATCACTGCGAGCAGGTAGCCCAGGTCAAGGATGTGATGCGCAAGGAGGTGCTGACGGTTGGGCCGGATACCAGCATTCTGGCGCTGGCAGAGATGATGATGGGGCAAAAACCCAAGATCTATCCGGTGGTGGAGGAGGGGCATCTGGTGGGGGTGATCAACCGCCACAACGTGATGCAGGCTATCCATGCCCAGCTGACAACCTGCTTCGTTCATCATGCGCACGGCTAAGCCGCTGCACGTGACTATCTCAAAAGCAGGCCGCTGGCCTGCTTTTTTGTCTCTGATATGGATTGCCCTTGGCTTGCGGCCATTTTTGGGCAGTTAGCCTTGAACCATTAACGCCAGATACTGAAAGGCTTGCACCACTCATTCCCGCTCTTTAGGATCACCCCCAGCTATCGATATGGCCCTTGATGGGCACTCTTTTAAGGAATTCGTACCTTGTCTCTCTCTATCGAGGCGCTGCGCCGCCGTCTATCTGCCTGCATGAACCTCGACGCCCGCCGTCTCTCCAGCCGTCTGCACGGGGCCAAGAAGCTGCCGGAAGCCAAGCAGGCCGCCGTGCTCGAGACCATTGCCGCCGACCTGGATGTGGCCGAGGCGCGTTATCAATCCCGTCTGGCCGGTGTGCCCAGGGTCACCTACCCGGACAACCTGCCGGTCAGCCAGAAGCAGGCGGAGATCGCCAAAGCCATTGAAGAGCATCAAGTGGTGATCATCGCCGGCGAAACCGGCTCGGGCAAAACCACCCAGATCCCCAAGATCTGCCTGGCGCTGGGGCGCGGGGTGAAAGGCTTTATCGGCCACACCCAGCCGCGGCGTCTGGCGGCCCGCACCGTGGCGGCCCGCATCGCCGAGGAGATGGAGTCCGAGCTTGGCCACTACGTGGGCTACAAGGTGCGTTTTACCGATCAGGTGAGCGAGCAGACCCACATCAAGCTGATGACCGACGGTATCCTGCTGGCGGAGATCCAGAACGACCGGATGCTCACCCAGTACGACACCATCATCATCGACGAGGCCCACGAGCGCAGCCTCAACATCGACTTCATCCTGGGTTACTTGAAGCAGCTGCTGCCGAGGCGCCCCGATCTGAAGGTCATCATCACTTCGGCCACCATAGACCCACAGCGTTTCTCCCGCCACTTCAACAAGGCGCCGGTGATCGAGGTGTCAGGGCGCACCTACCCGGTGGAGGTGCGCTACCGCCCACTGTTTGTTGATAAAAAGAGCAGTGACAAGAGCGAAGGGCTTGAAGAGCGCGACGAGCTGCAGGGGATCTTCGATGCAGTGGAGGAGCTGGCTCGCGAAGGGCTGGGGGACATCCTCATCTTCATGAACGGCGAGCGGGAGATCCGCGATACCGCCGATGCCCTGCGCAAGCTCAACTTGCGCGATACCGAGGTGCTGCCGCTCTACGCCCGCCTCTCCAACGCCGAGCAGAACAAGGTGTTCCAGCCCCACGCCGGGCGGCGCATCGTGCTCGCCACCAACGTGGCGGAGACCTCTCTCACCGTGCCAGGCATCCGTTACGTGATTGATCCGGGTACTGCCCGTATCAGCCGCTACTCCTGGCGCACCAAGGTACAGCGTCTGCCCATCGAGCCGGTCTCCCAGGCCAGCGCCAACCAGCGTAAAGGCCGCTGCGGCCGGGTGGCGGACGGCATCTGTATCCGCCTCTACTCCGAGGAGGATTTCAACGGCCGTCCGGCCTTTACCGACCCCGAGATCCTGCGCACCAACCTGGCTTCCGTCATCCTGCAGATGCTGGCGCTCGGCCTTGGCAACATGGAAGCCTTCCCCTTCGTCGAGCCGCCGGAGTCGCGCCATATCAAGGACGGTTTGACCCTCTTGAAAGAGCTGGAGGCGGTGCGCGAGCTGCCTGCCACCGGCGATCGTGAGGCAAAATTGCAGCTGACCGAGACCGGTCGCCAGCTCTCGCGCATTCCTCTTGATCCGCGCCTGGCGAAGATGGTGATCAGCGCCGCGCAAACAGGCTGTCTGAGCGAGGTGATGGTGATCACCGCCGCCCTCAGCATTCAGGATCCCCGCGAGCGGCCCATGGAGAAAAAACAGGCCGCCGACGAGCAGCACAGACGCTTTGAAGACAAGGATTCCGACTTCCTCGCCTTTGTGAATCTCTGGAATTACCTGAAAGAGCAGCAGGATGCCCTTGGCAGCAATCCGTTCCGCCGCATGTGCCAGAAGGAGTTTCTCTCCTACCTGCGGGTGCGTGAGTGGCAGGACATCCACTTCCAGCTGCGCCAGACGGTCAAAGAGCTTGGCTTCAAGGCCAATGCAGAGCCGGCGGATTTCAAGACGGTGCACTGTGCCCTGTTGACCGGTCTCTTGAGCCATATCGGCAACAAGGATCTGGAGAAGCCGGAGTTTCTCGGGGCCCGTAACGGCCGCTTCCACCTGTTCCCGGCCTCGGGTCTGTTCAAGAAGCCGCCCAAGTGGGTGATGGCCGCAGAATTGGTTGAGACCTCGCGTCTCTACGCCCGCATCAACGCCAAGATTGAACCCGAGTGGGTGGAGCCGCTGGCGGGCCACCTCATCAAGTTGCACCACAGCGATCCCCACTGGTCGAAGAAAAACGGCGCCGTCATGGCCAAGGAGAAGGTGACTCTCTATGGTCTGACCCTGGTCAACGAGCGCACCATCAACTTCAGCCGCATCGATCCGGCGCTGTGCCGCGAGCTCTTTATCCGCCGCGCCCTGGTGGAAGGGGATTTCGAGACTCGCCATCGCTTCTTCAGCGACAATCGCAAGCTGCTGGCGGAGGTGGAGGCGCTGGAGCACAAGTCGCGCCGGCGCGACATCCTGGTGGATGACGAGGATCTGTTCCGCTTCTACGATGCCCGCCTGCCGGAAGAAATTATCTCTGCCCGTCACTTTGACAAGTGGTGGAAGGAGGCGCAAAAGCAGGATCCCGAGCTGCTCAACTTCGAAAAAGAGATGCTGATGAAGGGGGATGCGGCCCACATCAGCGATCTCGACTACCCCAACTTCTGGCAGCAGGGGCGCCTCAAGCTCAAACTGACCTACCAGTTCGAACCGGGGGAGGCCGCCGATGGCGTGACCCTGCATATCCCGCTGCCGCTCTTGAACCAGGTGGAGGTGAAAGGGTTCGAGTGGTTGATCCCGGGGCTTCGTCATGAGCTCTTGGTGGCCCTCATCAAGTCGATGCCAAAGCCGATGCGCAAGAACTTCGTACCAGCCCCCAACTATGCCGATGCGCTGCTTGCCAGCATCAACCCCGAGCAGGGGCCGCTGCTGGATGAGATGGAGCGCCAGCTGCGCCGCATGACCGGCGTGACCGTGCCTCGCGAATCCTGGGACTGGGCTGCGGTACCCGATCACCTGAAACTCACCTTCCGGGTGGTGGACGACAAGCACAAGAAGGTGGCGGAAGGCAAAGACCTGGAGGCATTGAAAGAGTCCCTGCGCGGCAAGGTGCAGGAGACGCTATCGCAAGTGGCGGACGATGATATCGAGCAGTCCGGCCTCACCCTCTGGAGCTTTGGCGAATTGCCGAAGGAGTACAGCCAAAAGCGCAGCGGCTTCGAGGTGAAGGCTTATCCGGCGTTGGTTGATCAGAAAGATTCCGTCGCCATCCAGCTGGTGGAGAGCCCGGTGGTGCAACAGCAGCTGATGTGGGCCGGTCAGCGCCGGCTGGTGCTGCTCAACGTGCCATCTCCCATCAAGTACCTGCAGGAGAAGCTGCCCAACAAGGCCAAGCTGGGGCTCTATTTCAACCCCTTTGGCAAGGTGGCGGAGCTGATTGACGACTGCATCGCCTGCGGCTGCGACAAGCTCATCGAGCAGCACGGCGGCATGGCCTGGGACGAGGCCGGCTTCGAGGCGCTCAAGGAGTATGTCCGCGCCGAGCTCAACGACGCCGTAGTGGAGGTAGCCAAACAGGTGGAAGCCGTGCTGACCCTCTCCCATGAGATCAAGAAGCGGCTCAAGGGCAAGATGCAGCTCGACACCGCCTTTGCCATGTCCGACATCCAGCAGCAGCTCGGCAACCTCATTCACAAGGGGTTCGTGACCGAGACCGGCTGGCAGCGGCTGCCGGATCTCTTGCGCTACCTGCGTGCCATCGAGCGGCGCCTGGAGAAGTTGGCGATCGATCCCAACCGGGATCGGGTCTACATGCTCAAGGTGCACAGCGTTGAGTCGGAATACAAGGCGCTGCTGGCCAAGATCCCGAAATCCCAGCTGGTGCCCACCGAGGTGGCCAACATCCGCTGGATGATCGAGGAGCTGCGGGTGTCATTCTTTGCCCAGAATCTGGGGACCCCCTATCCGGTCTCCGATAAACGGGTGCTAAACGCCATCGCCCAGTGCTAAGCTGCTATTTGTTTGAATTAACAAGATGATATGTGTCGTTGACAAGGGGAGGGTCAGGGTTGACTGCCCCGTTGCCAAGCCAGTCTGGGAGGCAGGATGCTGGGAATCTGGTTGAGTGTGGCGCAGGTGGTGATCAGCGGTTACCAACCTATTGCCGAACAAACCTGGGTACAGTTGAACCCGGAATATTATCCGCTGGGGCGCACGCCCCCCGCCATGTTCGTGGCCTGGCATGGCAACCAGTTTCCACCGCTGGCGCAAAGGCAGAAAAACGGGCGCTGGCAGATCCTCTTTCCTGCCAGGCTGGTGCCGCCGTTCGATCTGTTCGAAGGGGAGGCCGAACTATCCAAGGCTTATCTGGCGAGGCTCAGGCGCATCGACGAAATGGCCTACGGGGTTGCCCCCAATCAGGGCGTGATCACGGCGCCTGCGACCACCCTGGTAGCTGCGTCACCGCGTGAGGTTGATGCCCTGGTTCCCTTTATCGCCGAGTTCAGCATGCCGGAGCTGGCGCGCAATGAACGGGCGCTGCGTGGGCGGGACGAGGGGGCTGAGCCTCTGCTGGCACAACTGGGGATGAACGTCCGGACGATGGCAGGAGCCGGCATGGTGTTGGCCGAAGGGATGTCACCGCCTTCCTATTCATACGATGAGCTGACGGAACTCGAACCGGCAGCTGGGGAGGGGCGGGCTCTGTGTCACAGGGTGGCTGCCGGTGAGACCCTGTGGCGTATCGCCAATCAGCTCGCCAATCGCATCGGGGCGGACACTTACAGCTACCTGTTGGCGCTGGCTGCGGACAATCGCTCCCGACTGAGCAACGGCATTCGGGTCAAGACCGGGGATGCGCTCTATTGCCCCCGCGCCGAGACGTTGGCGCAGTTTGATGCCCTGAGTCCGGGCCAGCGTCAGCAGCAGTTTGCCAGGCTGGAGCAGGGCAATTAAATAGAGAAGTACGCGCCTTGTATCCGATATTGGCCCGTGGTAGTATTCGCGCTCGTTTTGCGAGGTGCTGACCGGTCGCAGTCAACACCATACATTCATCTAAAAGAGATACTTACTATGTCTTTCGTATTCCAAGCTGAAGTCCGTTCTGACCTGGGGAAAGGTGCGAGCCGCCGCCTGCGTCATGCTGACCAAGTTCCTGCCATCGTTTACGGTGCAGGCAAAGAAGCTCAGTCCATCACTGTTGACCACAAGAAATTCATCCTGGCCCAAGAAAAGCCGGAATTCTATGAGTCCGTACTGACTCTGGTGATCAACGGCGAAGAAGTTAACGTAAAAGTGAAAGCTATCCAGCGTCACCCGGTACGTTACAAGCTGGTTCACCTGGACTTCGTTCGCGTTTAATCGCTAACTGTCCGGTTGAAGAAAAAGCCACTCTCAGGAGTGGCTTTTTGCTATCCGGGGTTCCCCGGTTGGCACTTGCCAGTGCGTGTTCAGGAGAACGCCCTTGTTATTTCATCTGGTTCAGCGCCTGCTGGCAGCGCTGCTCGGCGGCCTCCAGCTCCAGCAGCACGACTCGGATGTCTTCCATCTGCTGCTGCAAGGTTTCCCTTCTCTCCGCCACCAGTTCGAGCATGGTCTGTAACTGGGTCCGGCTGCTCTTGTCGGCATCATAGAGATCAAACAGTTCGCGGATCTCTGCCAGGCTGAACCCCAGCCGTTTACCGCGTAGAGTGAGTTTGAGGCGTACCCTGTCCTGTTTGCTGTAGATACGGGTCTGCCCCTCTCTGGCGGGGTTAAGCAAGCCCTGATCTTCATAGAAGCGGATACTGCGAGTCGTTACATCAAATTCCCGGGCCAGCTCACTGATGCTGTAACGCCGGCTCTCATCCTTGGTTTTATTCATATGGCTATCTTGGCAAACGATCCTGAGGGCACCTTACCTAAACGTAAACTGCACTGCAACTCTTGTTCCATAGCGCCAGAGCACATATGTTAGGACCATCCAACAAGGAGAGAGCAGCAAATGGATATTGCAATCGTAGCGGCAAAACGAACGCCCATGGGAGCCTTTCAAGGAGCATTGGCAGAGGTGTCGGCCCCGGAGCTGGGGGCTTGTGCCATTCAGGCGGCCCTGGTGCAGAGTGGCTTGTCCCCGGAGCAGGTCGATGAGGTGTATCTTGGCAATGTGCTCGGAGGCGGTGTCGGCCAAGCGCCGGCGAGGCAGGCGACGCTCAAGGCCGGTCTGCCTCTTGCGGTCCCCGCCACGACCATCAACAAGGTGTGTGGCTCCGGCATGAAGGCGGTGATGCTGGCCGCAGACAGCATCCGGCTCGGGGATAACCGGGTCGTGGTAGCTGGCGGCATGGAGAGCATGAGTCGTGCCCCCTATCTGCTGGACAAAGCGCGCAGCGGCTTTCGCATGGGACATCAAACCGTGCTCGATCACCTGTTCCTTGATGGGCTGCAGGATGCCTATGATGGCCAGTTGATGGGGATCCACGCCCAGCACAGCGCCGATCAGGCGGGACTGACCCGGGTGGCCATGGATGAATTTGCTCTTGCCTCGCTGCAACGAGCGCGTCAGGCCCAGCAGGAAGGACTTTTTGCCGCCGAGCTGGCCCCCGTCTATCGGTGCGAGCAGTTGTTGCTTGCCGAAGACGAGCAGCCCGGTAAGGGGCGACCTGACAAGATCCCCACGCTCAAGCCGGCCTTCGGCAAGGAGGGAACCATCACGGCAGCCAACGCCAGTTCCATTTCCGATGGGGCCGCCGTCTTGATCCTGATGGCGCCCGAGCTGGCGCAAACGCACCAGATCCCGGTGCTGGCCCGGATCGTGGGTTATCAGAGCCATGCCGCGTTGCCGGCGGAGTTTACCTCGGCACCCATCGGCGCCATCTCTCGTCTGCTGGCTAAACTTGACTGGTCGGTGGAGGAGGTCGACCTGTTCGAGATCAACGAGGCTTTCGCCATGGTCACCATGCTGGCGATGGCCGGATGCAGTATTCCCCATCACAAGGTCAATGTGCACGGTGGCGCCTGCGCCCTGGGTCACCCGCTGGGAGCGAGCGGTGCCCGTGTGCTGGTGACCCTGATCGCGGCGCTTCGCCAACGGGGTTTGCGACGCGGGGTGGCTGCGCTCTGTATCGGGGGCGGGGAGGCGACCGCGATGGCGGTCGAGATCGACTAGTCGGTTGCCGTCATCGCCTGGAACTGTTCGTTGACCCAGGTGGTGGCGGCCAGATAGAGGTGGCTGATTTTGTCTTCGCTCAGCCCCAGTCTGGCCGTTCTGGCTGAGACTTGTGTCCAGTTGGCGCTTTCGTACTCTTCACAAAATGCGAGGTAGAAACCCAGATTGCCCTTGCGCTCCAGCAGGGCCAACCGGATTTCTTCGGCGAGCGGAATGGTACCCAGCAGCTTGTCCATCGGTTGTTCCATCAACACATCCAGCAGCGAGAAGAGCCCGGTGATGAAGGCCTGTGGTTCCTGCTGGGCGGGAGCATGGACATGGGCAAGCAATTCGCAGAAACGGGCCCGGATCAGGGACATCTGATAGAGCTCGGCACTCTTGCCTTTACCTGCGCTGGTGGCAGCGACCAGGGAGACAAAGCGCTTTAGCTGGGTGTTGCCAAGGTAGATGGCCGCCTGGCGAAAGGAAGAGATGGGATTGGTACGCCCCTTGAGATGATTGACATAACGCAGCAACTTGAGGGAGAGGGCCACGTCCTGACTCAGCAGCTGTTCAATCCGGTTGATGTCGGGCTCTGCCTGATTGACCACGTTGAGCAGCTGCATGACCACTACCTGGGTCGGCTCCATGGTCGCCTGCTTGACCAGTTCGGGGCGGCTGAAGAAAAACCCCTGAAACAGTTGGATGCCCAGTTTCTTCATCCGTTCGAATTCGGCCTTGTCCTCCACCTTTTCCGCCAGATAGGTGAGGTTGAGGCTTTTGTGACGTTGAATGAACACCTTGATCTGGAACAGGGAGGTGGCCCTGAGATCAAATTTGATGATGTGGATAAAGGGAAGGAAACGCTCCCACTCCGGCGACAGGGTGAAGTCATCCAGTGCCAGCTGGTAGCCCTGTGTATGCAGCTGTTTGACCTTCTCCAGCAGAGCATCATCCGGCGCCGCATCTTCCAGAATTTCAATCACCACCTTATCGGGAGGGAGGCATTCCGCCAGACCATCCAGCAACAGGGAGTGAGGGAAGTTGATGAAGCAGGGTCGGCCTCCCAGCAATTGATCGATGTTTTGCTGCAAAAATTGCTCCACCACCAGGCGTGATGTGGCCTGCTGGGAGGAGATGCTGGGGAAGACATTGTTCAGGCTATCGCGAAAGAGCAATTCATAGGCATGGGTATTGAGATCCTTGTCGAGGATCGGCTGTCTAGCTACGTAGGAATACATGCCTGGCTCCGATATGGGTACTGGCTTGATTCTATGGTGTAGCGCGGCACTATGCCAGTATTGACCCGGCTCGCTGAGTCAATGACTGGCATAGTGTTTTTTTGCAAGAAGAACGAGTTAGAAGAGATAGCTCAGCTGGGCACCGGCCAGCCAGGCATCCCCTTCCGAAGTGCCGTCAAAATTGGACTGGTAGTGGGCCGGGATGCCGTTGGGCAGGCGAACCGGTTGCGTGAAGGATTCATGTACCCCCACTTTTTTGCCATCGATCAGGGTGACGCCCACATCGACCGAGAGCGCTTTGCTGTACTGATATCCCACTCCCAGGCTGTACCAGATGCGATCCGAGTCGGGGATGGAAATGGTGCGGTTGGCCGCGGGGACCGGACTCTCATCGTAGGCAATGCCTGAGCGCAGTTGCCACTTGGGCGCCACTTGATAGGTCATGCCGAGCGCATAGCGCCAGCTGTCCTGCCAGTTTTCATCTTTGATGTGCATCGGCCCCTGATGATCCAGGCTGGCATCCAGACCGACAAACTTGCTCCAGTTAGTCCAGTTGACGCTGCCATGGAGCGCGAGCTTGTCTGTGAGCTGCTGGAAGAGGGCAAGTTCGGCGGTGGCAGGCAGTGGCAGTACCAGATTGCCGGTATCTTTGAACGTCTGTCCCTGGCCATCGACCCCGACGGCATCCCCCTTGAGCTTGAGATCGACCCCGTTGCGATAGGTGAGACCGATACGGGTCCGCTCGCTTGGGGTGAGCAGCACACCGATATTCCAGCCAAGCTCGTTCCCAGTGCCTTCGAGATGCTTGGCGATCTTGTCCTGGTGGGGGAAAGTGCCACCTACTTCCCCCTCGCCACGAATAAGGGAAAGTCCCATGCCTGCGGAGAAGAAGGGGGTGAACTGATAGGCCAGGGCCGTGCCGAGCTCGACTGTCTTGATATCGGACACATTGCCAAAGTGGCCGGCGCTGTACCCTTTGGGCATCTCGATCCCGAGCCCGTATTGGGAGGAGAGGGAGAGCCCCAGGCTGAGTCGTTCATTCAGGGGGGTGACGACATAGAGGTTGGGCACCCAGGCATCGCCCGCCACGTCGCTGGCGTCGGCGGACTTGTTGCCGGTGGGCAGGCTACCCACTGGGGTCACGAACTTATCGCTCACACGCCCTTCGATATCGACCTGGGGGCGAATATAGATGAAGCCGCCGGAGAAGGCGGTCTGTTTGAAGCGGGTAATGGCACCCGGGTTGCGGCCCAATACGGAGGCGTTGTCGGCAATGGCGGCTTCACCGGCAAATGCGCGGCCGAGGCCGGTGGCAGATTGCTCGGCCAGCTGGAATCCGGCGGCATGGGTTTGACCCGCGATCACCAACAGGGCGATGGCGGACGGTTTGATGATGGATTGCATGACAAAATCCTTGGGTATGAACCGAATGTTCAGTAGGCCATATGAATGGAGGCAGGATTTTATATGGTATGACCAGTAAGGCAACCACGGAGGCACACAGAGGATGAAAACGGGATTAAATACTGGGAGAGAGCGCTCTAATAGTTTGATTAAAAAAGAAAAGTGAACATGTGTGTGCTACAGCTGTACGCCGAGAAGCAGATGTTGCATAAAAAAAGAGCGCCTTGCGGCGCTCTTTTATGTTGCTCAACAATCAGAACTTCATGTTGAACTGGGCAGATGCCAGGAAGGCGTTGCCGTGGGAGGTACCTTGCCAGCGAGGGTTGTTGACAGTGCCACTGTGGGTGACCAAACCTTCGTTAACATCAACTTCTTTCCCGTCCAGATAGGCCATGCCGAAGTCGACGCTCATGTCCGGGTTGATGTGGTAGGTAGCACCGGCGCTGTACCAGACACGGTCAGAGTCAGGGATGCTCAGGCTGCGGTATTCAGGTTCGATCGGGCTGTTGTCGTAGGCGAAGCCCAGACGCGCTTCCCAAGCCGGGTTGATATACCAGGTACCGCCGATGGAGTAACGAGTGGAGTCCTTGAACTTCTCGTCTTTTTGCAGGCAGACACCGCCAGCACACTGGTTGCTGGTGGCTTTCAGCTCCTGGAAGGCGCTCCAGTCGGTCCAGTTGACGGAGTAGTGAACGGCAAACTGCTGGTTAAGGCGGTGGTAGCCGGCGAACTCGGCCTGTGCCGGCAGATCCAGCTTCAGGTTGCCGTCAACAGTCTTGTAATTAGAGCTGGTACCATTGAAATCGCCATCAAAGCTGAGATCGACCTGGGAACGATAAGTCAGTGCGAAACGATGGTCATCGTTGACTTCATAAAGGGCGCCTACGTTCCAGCCAAAACCCCATGTGTCACCTTTAAGTCCCGCAATTTTGGTGTCGGCGGAGTGTACTTTCCCTGTTTTTTGAGACAAAACAGGTGCCAGTACACCGGCATAGCGGTTTAGCTCGGCTTCTGCATACACGGCATTGATGCCGGCACCAATGCTGAACTGCTCGTTGATGCGGTAGGCGATATTCGGGTTGATATTGAGGGTCAACAGCTCGGTATCACCGGCACCTGAACCCGCGGCAAAGTTCTTCTCATATTCGGTAGAGAGGCCGTAGTTGGAGAAGAGGCCGATACCCCAGGCCCACTGATCATTCAGTGGCTGAATAAAGTAGGAGGCCGGAACAAAAGCGGCGGGCGCGATATTTGATTCAGAGGCGCTACGGTTGAAGTAGTTGGGAACCGACGTGCCAGTTGGCAAAGTCAAATTGCCGGAGGTTTGCCCCTCTACATCCACATCCGGCTTGATATAGGTGCCGGAGACGGAAACGGCCATCTTGTCGAAGGTGGTCATGGCTGCCGGGTTGCGGGCCAGCACGGCGGCGTTGTCGGCAATGGCCGCTTCACCGGCATAGGCACGGCCCAGACCGGAGGCGGAGTGCTCGTTCAGCTGGAACGCAGCAGCATGAACCTGGCTGGTGGCCAGGGCAATAGTGGCTGCAATCAGGCTCTTCTTGAAAACTGTTGTGGTCATGGTGTTCTCTCTTGTAGGCAGATTTTTTTGCCGATACTTGGCTGCATGTTCACTGCAGACCTCGACAAAATCCGTTGTTATTTCAGCTTCTTCCCAATCAATGCTGGCGTGATTCTATGGATCTGGTAGGAGGTAAGAAATCAGACCAGTGACAGCAGAATACATAAAAGTGACCAAGGTGTTAATCATTTGTTTTATTTGGCTGTTTAATTCATCAATTTCGGGGGTAGAAGGCCATTTTTAGAGCAAATTAACCGATCTGGCTCACAAAAATATTTTTTTGAAAAATGGGATAACGTGCGACATCTGGCGGAAAAAGAGGGGGGAACTTGAGTTGAACAGGCAGCTGGGCGAGCCAGACTGCCTGTGAATATGGGTATCGACCGGTTTTGTTAAATGGACCAGTGCAGACGTGACTCCAGGGTGTCGGCAACTGGCGCAAGGGGCTCTTGCATGTCACCAATCAGCACCATGTTGGCACCCCGCAGCGGCACTATTTCACCCTTGAGGGTGCCATCCTCAAAGTTGGGTTGCAGGGTCAAGGGCACGTGTTTGGGTACCAAAAACAGGGTGACCGGTCCCATCTTGCCCTGGATCACCATGTGCAGCGCGGGCCCCTGATAAAAAGAGCAATGGTTGACATAGGTCACCTTGAGCCCGTCCATCCCGCTTAAGGTGGCGCCATATTTCTCCATCTTGGCGTTGATGTTTTGCAGGTTGACCCGCTCGTCGACTCCCTTGATAAAAGGTGCTTCCCCATAGACATGGGCCATCGCCACCTGGGCGAGGGACTGGGTCGTGGCCGGAGCCTGGGGCAGGGTTATCCAGCGTGTGCTGAGTCCAAGCAGGAAGGCGACGGAGGCGGCCATGGCTAGCTGGCGCCAATTGGTCTTGGCAGTACCTGATGTTGCCGTGGGCAGGTTCCCCACGGGATGAGCCGGTTGCAGGGCTTCATCTTCTTCTCTCAGCAAGGCTTGTTTTAGCAGGATCCGCTGGGCGAGTCCGGCTGGGACGTCGACCTCCATGGCCTGATGGAGCGAACGATCGAGCCGCTTCATCTCGTCCAGATATTGGCGATTGGCCGGATTGGCATTGGCCGCCTCGAGAAAATCCGGTTGCTGATCATGGGGCTGGATCATGGCGTTGCGGCGAAATTCGAGTTCATCCATGTCCGTGTCCTCTTGCTGGTTTCTTCTGTTCCATCGCCTCTTTGATCTGGTTGCGGGCTCGAAACAATCTGGTCATGACGGTGTTTTTGTTGAGGCCGAGCATCTCGGCAATTTCGTCACCACTGAATCCCCCCACCACTTGCAGCAGCAGGGGTTCCTGGTACTCCTCGGGCAGGCGGCCGATATGGCGGCGCAGCCACTCGTGTTCCATCTCCTGTTCGCTATGCAGGGCATCCGGGTGACTTTGGGGATGTTCATCCAGATCCACCAGATCGAACTGTTTACGCTCGAAACGGCGGGCGTTCTCTCGCCTCAGTATGGTGATCAGCCAGCTCTTGGCTGCCTTGTCATCGAGCAAGGTGTCGATGGCCTTCCAGGCGCGCAGGAAGGTCTCTTGCACCAAGTCTTCCGCCACCGTCGGATCCCGGGTCAGCCAGTAGGCGTAACGGTAGAGATCCCCGTGCAGGGCATGGACCAGTGCTTCAAATTTGGTTTGTTTGTCAGCCATATAGTCATAGACCGGCGTACTGGCCGGATCATTTCCTCCAATATGGTGCTGAGCGTGTTTTTTTCTGAAAAACAGCAATGCCATTAAGCACTCCTTGTCAGGGGGCCGATGCGCGGGAGCGAGCACTCAGGTGCGCCAGCAGGCAGATGAGGTGTGCGATCCCGATGGTTTCATGGGGCCTTAGCGTGTCGCCGAGCTGTTGCCAGCGGGGGAGCGGATCAGTTGGCTGGCTGGAAAAACAGACTCGCTCGAGATCTTCTAGATGCGCGCCGACATGATTATGCCGAGCTCGCTGCAACTGGCCTAATTCATAATAGGTGCCCTGCCAGCGTAGGGAGGCCCAATGGATGAGCGCTTTTCGGCTGGCATCGGGCCGGTGCAGGCAGAGTGCCCGCTGCAGGTAATAGAAAGCCCGCCAGCGTGGCCAGCGACGCCAGACCATGCGCAGCCCCAACGCCAGCAACACCCACCAGAGGCTGTCTGCGGCGACTTCCCGTGATGCGCTCTGCTCTGTTTCATGGCCCGTCGCGGGCTGGAAGCTGAGGCGGGTGGCTGGCAGGGATAGTTGCTCAATTTTGCCCGTTTGAGTGTTGAACCAGCTCAACTCGATGGGGGGCAGCAGATAGGTACCGGCCTCTTGGACTGACAGAGTTTGCCGCCACTCTCGCTTGATGTGCAGGACATTGTCGCGGTAGCGTTCATCTTGCCGCTCCCCGTCGGGATGGGCCTGCAAACCGTCAGGGAGGCGACTTGCCATGAGAGGAGCCAGCTGCACCTGACTGCTGTCGCCATTTTCCAGCGTCAGGGTCAGGATGCGGATCAGCGGTTCTCCCAGAGGCCCTTCGCTGGCGGGCTCGATGCGCTGGCGCAAGGTCAGGGCGCTGGCCACGGGCGTGGCGGGAGCCTTGTCCACCCGAACCTGAAGCGGCGCCGCTCTGGCGGAGAGCCGATCCGGCCCGTCCCCTTGCCGGAGCAACTGGCCCTGCAAGCGGGGAGACTCCAATTGCCAGTTCCCCGGCTCCCTGGCCTGGATCAGCCAGCTGCGGGTGAGCCTGCCGGGCAATCCCTCCTGTGCGGGGGCTATCCACTCGTCATCGCCAAGGCGGCGAATGATGAAATGGGGAGAGGTCAGTTCGCTCAACCCCGGATGTTGCAGATTGGCGGGGAGCCAGAGGGTGAGTTGGTAAATGACCGGCTGACCGGGATAGAGGGGTCCTTGATGCAGCAGGCGGGCCTGCATTTCCATCGGTGCTGGTGCTGGTGCTGGTGCTGGTGCTGGTGCGATTTTTGTCACCTGCTGCGGGCGAAAATGGAGGGGGTGGGTCATCTCATCACCCAGCTTGAGGGAGGGAATGATGAGGTCAGCCGTTCCATCGTGCCCCTGGCCGAGGTGCAGGGGGATCTGCCAGCGGGTCAACTGCTGCACCGGCGTCGTGACCCGGCTCATGGTGACCCTGCCCACTGCAAACTGGCGCAGCAGCGGGGCTATCTCCAGCTCGCGGCTGTCGCGCTCGCCATCAGCTTCAATGATCAATAGCCAGTCCGCAGGATCGGTGCCCGGCAACAACTCGGCCCGAGGTGGCAAGGTCCAGCCAGGGGAGGCCAACAGCAACAGGGCCAGTATGAGGTATCTCACCAGGGAGCCTCCACCTTGATAAGCTCCCGTCTGAGCGCCTCCTTGCGAAGACGCTGTTCAAGCAGTACCACCGGCGGGGCGGGGGGCAAGGGGGCCGGTTCGCTTTGGGGAGAAGAGGGCGACGGGAGAGGCGCCGTGTCGGTCTTCTCAGGCGCGGATGCCGCCTGGCCCTGCAGCAAAGAGAGGTTATAGAGGGCATCTTCATGGCCAGGTTCTTGCGCAAGAGCAGCCAGATAGGCCTCTTTGGCGCTGTCCAGTTCCCCGAGCTGTACCAGCGCATTGCCCCGGTTGTAGTAGGCGGTGGCGCTGTCATCTTCCTGATAGGCCGCGATCGCCTGACGGAACTTGCCTGCCCGATACAAGGCGTTGCCGCGCCAGATGGGGTTATCGAAGGCCAGGGCCGCGTCCTCAAAATCTCCTCGCTGATAGGCGGCAAGAGCTTGTTGTTCGGTGAGCTCGTTCGCCTGTGCCGGCGGTGACTGCAACAGTGGCCAGCCAAGGATCAGCGGCACCATCAGATAGGCCCCCACTCTGGCGAGCAGGGCGAGCAGCAGCAGCGGGATCAGTAACCAGGGACCGAGATCGAGGGGGGCTGGCGTCAGGGCCGAGCTGGTGGCCGGCAGCGGCGCAAAACGGGGAGGGGCGCCGTCAAGCCATTGCAGTGAACCGCCAAGGCGGCTCGCCAGGGCCTCGATGGCGTGGCCGTCCGGTGCCGGCAAACGGGGGGGCTGGCGCGCAAAACCAAGTTCACCGGCCGGGATGGGAGGCATATTTGCCGCCTGGCCGCTGCTGGCGAGCAGGATATCGAGCCGCGCTGGGGCATTGTCGTGGCAAAACAGGCTCTGCTGGCAGGGCCACAGCTTGCCAATCTGCGCTATCTGTTTGGCGCTTAGATCATCGGTGATGAGCAGCAGCCGGGCCTGTTCGCCGGGGGCAATCTGTTTCATGGCCAGGGCGACGGCCCGTGCCGGGTTGCTGCCCTGCAGCGGCATGATGGCGGGGCGCAAGTCGGGCAGCAGCAGGGAGAGCGCCTGATGATCCCGGGTCGGCGGCATGGCGAGATAGGCATCCCCGGCATAGAGGATGAGGGCGATACGCGCGCCTTGGGCGCTGGCGAGCAGCTGTTGCAACTGCCACCTGACCCGGGTGGCCCGATCCGGCTTGAGATCGGTGGCCTCCATGGAGCGGGAGAGATCGAGCAGCCAGATATCGAGGGGGGCGGCGGGTTGTTGTTGCAGCTCACCGCGCAGAGCCGGCCCGCTCAGTGCCAGGATGACGGGCAAGGTTGCCAGCCAGCGCCAGGGGCGAGAGGGCCTGGTGGCAGGCAGCAGATAGGCCTGCATGGCGGGCGCCAGCAGGGGGGGCTGGCGATGGCGTCGCCACCCTTGCCAGAGCCAGGGGATCAGGGCAAGCAGCCACCATGGTCGCAGCAGGATCAGCTCCATCGGCGAACCCTTCTTGCCAGCAGGGCGCGCCAGCCACCAGGAAGCGCGCCTTTGCCGTTGGTGGGGAGCAGCAAGAGGGCGCATACCAGCGCCAGTGGCCAGGGATAAAGTTCGGTGATTGGTTGATGGTGCGCACTTGGCCGGGCGGTGGGCTCCAGTTGATTGAGGGCGTCGTTGATAGCCTCAAGATCGGCCTGGGTGCGTGCCCGAAAGTAGCGCCCGTGGCCCACCTCGGCTAGCGCCTTGAGCAGGGGCTCATCCAGCTCACTGCTGGGATCGGCCTGGCCGGTGCCCAGCGGATCGTAAGGCAGGACGAAGGTATCCGGATCGGCGCCAACCCCCAGGGTGTAGATCCGCATGCCGCTCGCAGCGGCGAGGCGGGCCTCCTGCAGAGGATCGGCGCTGCCTGCGGTATTGCGCCCATCGGTCACCAGCAGCAGGGCGCCGGGGTGGGCTGGGTCGGCGTGCTGGCGAGCCAGCAGGATAGCTTCACCGAGCGCCGTAGTACGCCCCACCAGATCAAAGTCGAGCTCGTCACTCAAGGTCAGCAGGGCGGGGATCTCCCGGGTCAGGGGAGAGAGCAGGTAGGCGTGATCCGCAAAGACGATAAGCCCGATCCTGTCTCCGGCGCGGGCGGCGATCAGTTGCTTGATCTGCTGGCGCACCGCCGTCAGGCGCGCCAGCTGTTCGCCGCGATCGAGCATGTCGGGGGTGCGCATGCTGTCGGAGAGATCCACCGCCAGCAGCAGATCGCGGCTCTCCTGATAACGCACGATAGGCTCTCCCCACCATTGGGGGCGGCAGAGGGCGAGGATCAGGGTGCACCAGATAAAGAGGGCGCGCCACAAGGGCAAGCCACCGTGGGGACGCAGCAGGGGAAAGCCGGGATGGTGCAGATGACCCCTCTTCAGGGAAGGCAGGCCAAAGCGCACCAGCAGGGGCAGCACCAGTGCCAGGGCAAACCAGGGCCAAGCGAGGATCATGACTGCCTCCGGCGAGCGCGTCTTGTTGCCAGCAGTGGTTGGCGCAAAAAAACGGTGCGCCCCCAGCGGCGATAGGCATGCTCAAGCCGGGCGCGCTGCTCGCGGGTGGGTGACTGGTTGCCATAGAGCCAGCCGCTCCATTGATCGGCAAACTGGCAAAAATCGCTCCCGCCATGACGATCGACAAAGGCGAGCCACGCCTCTCCATGGAGCTGGCGAGCCTCGGGCCAGCGCTGCAGCGCCTCATGGCGCAGGGCCTCCTGAAGTCGGGGCACCAGTTGCTGGGGGTCCCCATCAAACTGGCGACACCAGCGCCGGTATCCCAGCACCATCAGAGTGAAACGGATGATCAGCCAGAGCAATGTTGCACCGATCAGTAGCCACAATAGCCCTTGAAGCCTGGGATCCAGGCTCTGCTCGGCGATCTCGGGGCCCGGGTGTATGTCCCTCATCAGCGAGCTTAGCGGCGGCGTGATGACATCCGAAGCGGGGCTGGCCAACTCCAGCTTTGCTGTCGCATTTATCCCTGATGACATAACCCCTCCTGCCACTGTTGCTGCAGCGTCTGGCCGTTGTCAAGCAGATAAAGGCGCTGCACCAGCGGTAACAGTTGTTGCCTGCCATGGGCAAGCTGTTGCTGGGCCGTCTGTTGGTAGCGCCTGACAAAGCCGGCATGCTGGCCATCCAGCCAGCCCTGATAGTGCCGGGGCGGGCGCTCGATGGCGACAGGCAGTTGACCGTGAGTGGGCAGGTTGGCCTCCAGAGGGTCGCGGATCTGCCAGTAGTGGATATCGTGGCGACGGGACAAGAGCTGCAACTGTTGGCACAGGGCGCCATCACAGGGTCTGTGATCCGTGATCAGGGTCAGTCTGGCGCCGTGGGGAAGGGTCAGCCTGGACAGGGTCTGGGCGAGGGAGGACGCCGGGTCGCGGCGTGTCAGGCCGAGACGATAGTGATGACAGAGGGATTCGAGCAAGGGGATGACGCTGCCGCGCTGGCTCAGGCGATGGGGTTCGGCGCCGTGGCAGATCAAGGTGTTGTGTTGCTGTTCCCCTTGCCAGATCAGGGCGGCGGCCAGCTCGCATCCCAGACGTGCCTTGAGTTGCAATGTGGAGCCGAAATACATGGCGGGGGAGAGATCGAGCAGCAGCCAGTGGGCCTGATCCAGCTCTTCACTATAGAGGCGGGTATAGGGTCGCCCGAGCCGGGCGGTGACCCGCCAGTCGATGTGGCGTACCTCGTCACCGGCCTGATAGGCGCGCAGCTCCCTGAAAGTGAGGCCCGGAGAGCGGCCCGGCTTGCCTCGCTCGGCACTGCTTCTACCAGCCTTGCGCTGCGCTTTCGCCCACAGCCGGATATTGATCAGGCGAGGTAGCTCCAGCGCGATATCGGGATGCTGGCAAGGATCTAGGGGCATGGCACCAGATCCAGCAGGCGGTCGATCAGGGTGTCGTTGTCCAGGTTATCCGCCAGGGCCTGATAGCTGGGAATGAGGCGATGGCGCAGTACCGGATAGGCCTGCAGCTGGATATCTTCCGGCACCACATAGTCTCGCCCCGCGAGCCAGGCCCGTGCGCGGGCCGAGCGGGCCAGGGCCAGCGAGGCTCTGGGGCTCGCACCGACGGCGATGAGGGGCTCGAGAGCTGGGCACAGGCCGCTGCCCGGGCGAGTGGCACACACCAGCGCCACCAGATAGTGGGCGAGGCGCTCTTGCATCGTCACGGCCAGCACCTCGCTGCGGGCACTCTGCAAGGTGGCCTGACTCAGGGTCACGGGGGCGGCGGCCAGCTGCTCGCCTTTGGCGTTGAGCTGCAAAATGGCGAGCTCCATGGTGGGGCTCGGGTAATCAACCATCAGCTTGAGCAGGAAACGATCGAGCTGGGCCTCCGGCAGAGGGTAGGTGCCCTCCTGCTCGATGGGGTTTTGGGTTGCTGCCACCATAAAGAGGGGCGGCAGGCGCCAGCTCTTCTTGCCCACCGTGATCTGGTGTTCGGCCATCGCCTCCAGCAACGCGGACTGCACCTTGGCCGGGGCCCGGTTGATCTCGTCGGCGAGAATAAGGTGGTTGAAGAGGGGGCCGGGTTGGAACACGAAGCTGGCATCCTGGGGATGAAACACCTCGCTACCGGTGAGATCGGCCGGCAGCAGATCCGGGGTGAACTGGATGCGAGCGAAGCGCCCCTCGACGGCGCCGGCCAGCGCCTTGACCGCCCGGGTCTTGGCAAGGCCGGGTGCCCCTTCGATTAACACATGTCCTTCACATAGCAGGGCGATCAGCAAGCCTTCAATCAGCTCATCCTGTCCCAGGATCTGGCTGCTCAAATAGTTCCTCAATTGTCTGAATTCGGCCACAGCCATGCGATAAACCCGTTGTTTTTATGGAAGTTGATCTGTTTATACTCCAGTTGACCCGCGAGGGCGAGCCAGGGGGCCGAGTTGCGCTCAATTTAGTTTCAATCAGCTGTATGAAACTTGTGATTGGATTGTTAAGATGTGGCGCAATGAGGTCAGACCTCTGTCTTATAACCCAAGGAGCCAGGATGAAACAGCCATTGAAACTGACGACTCGCCAGGGCGAACGGATTGCCGTCGTGGCGGGTCTGCGAACCCCTTTTGCCAAGCAGGCGACTGCCTATCACGGCGTGCCTGCGGTGGATCTCGGCAAACTGGTGGTGAGCGAGATGCTCGCCCGTACCGATCTCGATCCCAAGCTTATCGATCAGCTGGTGTTCGGCCAGGTGGTGCAGATGCCGGAAGCCCCCAACATCGCTCGCGAGATCGTGCTTGGTACCGGCATGAGCGTGACCACGGATGCCTATAGCGTCTCCCGTGCCTGCGCCACCAGTTTCCAGGCGGTGGCCAATGTCACCGAGTCCATCATGGCGGGCATGGCCGATATCGCCATTGCCGGCGGCGCTGACTCCTCCTCCGTGCTGCCCATCGGGGTGAGCAAGAAGCTGGCTCGCGCCCTGGTGGATCTCAACAAGGCGCGCAATCTGCAGCAGCGCTTCAACATTCTGCGCCAGTTGCGGGTCAAGGATCTGCTGCCGGTGCCCCCCGCAGTGGCCGAATACTCCACCGGCCTTTCCATGGGGCAGACTGCCGAGCAGATGGCCAAGACCCACGGCATCAGCCGCGAGGCGCAGGATGCGCTGGCCCATCGTTCCCATACCCTGGCCGCGCAGGCATGGGCCGACGGCAAGCTGAACAGCGAGGTGTTCACCGCTCACGTGCCGCCCTACAAGTCACCGCTGGAGCGGGACAACAACATCCGCGAGGCGTCCGATCTGGCGAGTTACGCCAAGCTCAAACCTGTGTTTGATCGGGTGCACGGCTCTGTCACTGCCGCCAACGCCACCCCGCTCACCGATGGCGCCGCCGCCGTGCTGCTGATGCGCGAAGGGCGGGCCAAGGAGCTCGGCCTGGAGCCGCTTGGGTTTATTCGCAGTTTCGCGTTTTCTGCCATCGACGTTTGGCAGGACATGCTGATGGGCCCCTCCTATGCTACGCCGCTGGCGCTGGACCGCGCCGGCATCACTTTGGCCGATCTGACTCTTATCGACATGCACGAGGCATTCGCTGCCCAGACCCTGGCCAACCTCAAGATTTTTGCAAGCAAAGAGTTTGCCCGTGACAAGCTGGGCCGCGATCAGGCCATCGGTGAGGTGGACATGGAGAAGTTCAACGTGCTCGGCGGTTCCCTGGCCTATGGTCACCCCTTTGCCGCCACCGGCGCGCGGATGATCACTCAGACGCTGCACGAGCTGCGTCGTCGGGGTGGGGGATTGGGGCTCAACACCGCCTGCGCGGCAGGCGGATTGGGTGCGGCCATGGTGCTGGAGGTTGAATGATGAGCGCGAAGACTTTTTCACTGGACGTACGCAAAGATGGCATCGGCATCCTCACCATGGATGTGCCGGGCGAGAGCATGAATACCCTGAAGGCCTCTTTTGCAGAGGAGATCCGCAACCTGCTGGCCGAGGTGAAAGGCAATCGGGATTTGATCGGCCTGGTGATCACCTCAGGCAAGCAGGATTCCTTCATCGCCGGGGCCGACATCAGCATGCTGGCGGCCTGTGCCAGCGCCCAGGATGCCGAGACGCTCTCTCGCGAGGGGCAGATCATCTTCGCCGAGATCGAGTCCCTGACCATTCCGGTGATCGCCGCCATCCACGGCCCCTGCCTTGGCGGTGGGCTGGAGTTGGCGCTGGCCTGTCATGGCCGGGTGGTAACTGAGCATGGTAAAACCGTACTCGGTCTGCCCGAAGTGCAACTGGGCTTGCTGCCGGGCTCTGGTGGAACCCAGCGTCTGCCCCGTCTCATCGGGGTGGCCAAGGCGCTGGATCTGATGCTGACCGGCAAGCAGGTGCGGGCCAAACAGGCCAAAAAACTGGGACTGGTGGACGATGTGGTGCCGCCTTCCATTTTGCTTGAGGCCGCCATCAAGCTTGCCAAGAAGGGCAAGCCGCGCCACCAGCTGAAACGGGATCTGCAGGGTAAGCTGCTGGAAACCAACAAGCTGGGTCGCAAGGTGCTGTTCGATCAGGCGCGCAAAGGGGTGAAGGCCAAGACCCGTGGCAACTATCCGGCCCCCGAGCGGATCATCGAGGTGGTACGCATCGGCGTGGAGGAGGGGATGCAGGCAGGTCTCGCCGCAGAGTCCCGCCACTTTGGCGAGCTGGTGATGACCCGTGAATCTGCCGCTCTGCGCTCTATCTTCTTCGCCACTACCGAGATGAAGAAAGAGGTCACCTATCAGGGGGCCGAGCCGCGCAAGGTGGGTCATGCCGCCGTGCTGGGTGGCGGCCTGATGGGGGGCGGCATCGCCTTTGTCACCGCCACCAAGGCGGGTGTACCGGTGCGGATTAAGGACGTGGCCAACGCCGGCATCGGCAATGCCATGCGCTACAGCTACGATATCTTGGCCAAGAAGCTCAAGCGCCGCCAACTCCTGCGCAGCGAGCTGGAAAAACAGATGAGCCTGCTGACCGGCACCTTGGACTACTCCGGTTTCCACCGGGTCGACATGGTGGTGGAAGCGGTGTTTGAAGATCTCTCCCTCAAACACCAGATGGTGAAAGATGTGGAGCGCGAGTGTGGCGAGCATACCGTGTTTGCCTCCAATACCTCGTCGCTTCCCATAAACCAGATTGCGGCGGCCGCCGCGCACCCTGAGCGGGTGGTGGGGCTGCACTACTTCAGCCCGGTGGACAAGATGCCGCTGGCCGAGATCATTCCCCATGCCACGACCAGCCCCGAGACGGTGGCCACCACTCTGGCCTTCGCCCGTGCCCAGGGCAAGACCCCGATCGTGGTAAAAGACGAGGCGGGATTCTACGTCAACCGCATCCTGGCTCCCTATATGAACGAGGCGGCTCGTCTGGTGCTGGAAGGGGAACCGGTGGAGGTACTGGACGGCGCCCTGCTCGACTTTGGTTTCCCAGTGGGCCCCATCACTTTGCTCGATGAGGTGGGGATTGACGTGGGGGCCAAGATCTCGCCCATCCTTGAAAAAGAGCTGGGGGGCGAGCAGTTCCAGGCGCCCAAGGCCTTTGACAAGTTGCTGGAGAACGATCGCAAGGGTCGCAAGAACGGCAAGGGATTCTACCTCTACGGCAAGGCTGCCAAGGGCAAGAAGAAGGTGGACGAGAGCGTCTATGGAGTGTTGGGGATCAAGCCGGTGGCCAAACTGGCCAAACAGGAGATCGCCGAGCGCTGCGTGCTGCTGATGCTCAACGAAGCGGCCATGGCACTCGATGGCGGCGTGGTGGCCTCGGCCCGTGATGGCGACATCGGCGCCATCTTCGGCATCGGTTTCCCGCCCTTCCTGGGGGGGCCTTTCCGTTATATGGACGCTCTTGGCATCGACCATCTGGTCGGCAGGCTGGAGTATTACCAGAAGCGCCACGGCGATCGCTTTGCACCCTGTGAGCGCCTCAAGGCGATGGCCGCGGAGCAGCAGACCTTCTACTGATAGCGCCCCGCGATGATAACCAGACAAGAGGCCCGCACCCGAAGGTGCGGGCCTCTTTTTATGCCGGTGCTGATGGTATGCAGGGGCGGGTACGACGCGGAGAAAAAAGGGGGCAAAAAAATGGCCCACCTAAGTGGGCCATTGGGGAGGGGCGATGAGTCAGATCCCCGGTTTGCGTTCCGGACAGCGCCCTATGATGTCTGGCGGCATGTCGCCGTTGTCCTGCTCCAGCACCACATCGAATCCCCACAGCTGGTGGAGATGCTTGAGCACCTCGTGGCGGGAATCGCCGAGGGGGATGCGGTTGTGGGGCACATAGCGCAGGGTGAGGGAGCGATCCCCTTTCACTGCCACGTTGTAGACCTGAATGTTGGGTTCCAGGTTGCTCAGGTTGTACTGGGCCGACAGGGTGTTGCGCACCTGGCGGTAGCCTTCGTCATTGTGGATGGCTGAGATCTTGAGGTAGTTCTTCAGATCGTCGTCATCAATGGCAAAGAGCTTCATGTCCCGCATCACCTTGGGACTCAGGAACTGGCTGATGAAGCTTTCGTCCTTGAAGTTTTGCATGGCGAAATGCAGGGTCTCGACCCAGTTGCTGCCGGCGTAGTCCGGAAACCAGTACCTGTCCTCCTCGGTCGGGTGCTCGCAGATGCGGCGTAGATCTGTGAACATGGCAAACCCCAGCGCATAGGGATTGATGCCCGAGTAGTAGCGGCTGTTGTAGGCCGGTTGATAGACCACGTTGGTGTGGCTGTGCAGCACTTCCATCATGAAGCGATCGCTGATCTTGCCCTCGTCATAGAGGTGGTTGAGGATGGTGTAGTGCCAGAAGGTGGCCCACCCCTCGTTCATCACTTGGGTCTGCTTTTGCGGGTAGAAGTATTGGCTGATCTTGCGCACGATGCGCACGATTTCGCGCTGCCAGGGCTCGAGCAGGGGGGCATTTTTCTCGATGAAGTAGAGAATGTTCTCCTGGGGCTCAGCGGGGTAGCGTTTGTCCTCCACCCCGGCACTCTTGTGCTGCTTGGGCAGAGTACGCCACAGCTCGTTGACCTGGGTCTGCAGATAATCTTCCCGTGCCTTCTGGCGCCGTTTCTCCTCCGCCATCGAGATCTTCTGGGGGCGTTTGTAGCGATCCACCCCGAAGTTCATCAGGGCATGACAGGAGTCGAGCAGCTGCTCCACCGCATCGATACCGTGCTTCTCCTCGCACTGGGTGATGTAGTTCTTGGCAAACAGCAGGTAGTCGATGATGGAGGAGGCATCGGTCCACGCCTTGAACAGGTAGTTGTTCTTGAAAAAGGAGTTGTGGCCGTAGCAGGCGTGGGCCATCACCAGCGCCTGCATCGGCATGGTGTTCTCCTCCATCAGGTAGGCGATGCAAGGGTCTGAATTGATGACGATCTCGTAGGCCAGCCCCATCTGGCCACGCTTGTAGTTGCGCTCGGTGTGAATGAAGCGTTTGCCGAATGACCAGTGCTGGTAGCCGATGGGCATGCCGACACTGGAGTAGGCATCCATCATCTGCTCGGCGGTGATCACCTCGATCTGGTTGGGGTAGGTGTCCAGCTTGTAGAACCTGGCGACCCGGGCGATCTCCTGGTGGTAGGTCTCCAGCAGATCAAAGTTCCAGTCCGGTCCGTCATCCAGTGGCGTCACTCGTTTTTCGGTTTCGATCATGTGACCTCCTTACGCCGCTTGCTTCTTGAACAGCTCCCGGAATACCGGATAGATATCCTCGACCTTGCGGATATGCTCCATGGCAAAGTGGGGGAACTGGCTGGCCACCGATTCATACTCGTGCCACAGGGTCTGGTGGGCACGGGTGGTTATCTCTATGTAGGAGTAGTATCGCACCCGCGGCATGATGTCCCGCACCAGGATCTCCCGGCACTGGGGGGAATCATCGGCCCAGTTGTCGCCATCTGAAGCTTGCGCCGCATAGATGTTCCACTGGTTGGCCGGATAGCGATCGTTGATGATATCGTTCATCATCTTGAGCGCGCTGGAGACGATGGTGCCCCCCGTCTCCTGGGAGTAGAAGAACTCGTGTTCGTCCACCTCCTTGGCCTGGGTGTGGTGGCGGATATAGACCACCTCGACATTCTTGTAAGTCCGGCTCAGGAACAGATAGAGCAGGATGTAGAAGCGCTTGGCCATCTCCTTGGTGGCCTGATCCATGGAGCCCGAGACGTCCATCAGGCAGAACATCACCGCCTGGCTGGAAGGAACCGGTCGCTTGACGAAGTTGTTGAATTTGAGATCGAAGGTGTCGATGAAGGGCACCGCATCGATCCGCCGTTTCAGCTCGCGGATCTCCTTTTCGAGCTGGGCCATCTCGGCAAAGTGCTCGTTGGGATCGGCGGCCAGCAGGGCGAGGCGATCCTCCAGCTCGTGCAGCTGGCGTTTCTTGCCCGCCTGCAGCGCCATGCGCCGTGCCAGCGAGTTTTGCAGGGATCGCACCACGTTGATGTTGGCGGGCACCCCGTTGGAGGTGTAGCCCGCCCGGTAGGTTTTCATCTCCATCAGCTGGTTGAGCTGGGTCTTTTGCAGGCGGGGCAGCTCGAGATCCTCGAACAACAGATCCAGATACTCGTCTTTGGAGATCTGGAACACGAAGTCGTCCGAACCTTCCCCCTGATTGGAGGCCTGTCCCTCACCGGAACCCTGACCGCCACCCCCTCCCTTGGGGCGTTCAATCTTGTCGCCGGTGACAAACTGATCGTTGCCAGGATGCACCATCTCCCGTTTGCCCCCCTGTCCCTGATGGAAATGGGGTTCGCCGATATCCTTGGTCGGGATGCTGATGCTCTCGCCCTTGTCTACGTCCTGAATGCTGCGCTTGGAGACAGCATCCGAGACCGCTTGTTTGATCTGCTTCTTGTAGCGGCGGATGAAGCGCTGCCGATTGACAGCGCTTTTGTTTTTGCCGTTGAGCCTGCGGTCGATAAAATGCGCCATAACTCCCCCTTGAACAGGTCAGGGTCAGGATGACTTGCGGACCCTGAGATACCATTCGGAGAGCAGTCGCACCTGTTTGCGGGTGTAGCCTTTCTCCATCATCCGTTCGACAAAGTTATCGTGCTTCTTCTGCTCCTCGGCCGAGGTTTTGCTGTTGAAGGAGATAACCGGCAGCAGCTCTTCCGTGTTGGAGAACATCTTCTTCTCGATCACGGTACGCAGCTTCTCGTAACTGGTCCAGTTGGGGTTACGGCCTGCATTGTTGGCCCGGGCACGCAGCACGAAGTTGACGATTTCGTTACGGAAATCCTTCGGGTTGCTGATCCCGGCAGGTTTTTCGATCTTCTCCAGCTCGCTGTTGAGCGAGGCGCGGTCAAACAGCTGGCCGGTCTCGGGGTCACGGTACTCCTGATCCTGGATCCAGAAGTCGGCGTAGGTGACGTAGCGATCGAAGATGTTCTGGCCGTACTCGGAGTAAGACTCGAGGTAGGCGGTCTGGATCTCCTTGCCGATGAACTCTACGTAGCGCGGGGTCAGGTAGCCCTTGATGAACTCCAGATAGCGGTCGTGCAGCTCTTGTGGGAACTGCTCGCGCTCAATCTGCTGCTCCAGCACGTAGAAGAGGTGGACCGGGTTGGCCGCCACTTCCGCGTGGTCGAAGTTGAAGACGCGGGAGAGGATCTTGAACGCAAAGCGGGTAGAGAGACCATTCATCCCCTCATCCACCCCGGCGTAGTCGCGGTACTCCTGATAGCTCTTGGCCTTGGGGTCCGTGTCTTTGAGGCTTTCTCCGTCATAGACCCGCATCTTGGAGTAGATGCTGGAGTTTTCCGGCTCCTTGAGGCGCGACAGCACGGAGAATTGGCCCAGCAGCTCGAGGGTGCCCGGGGCGCATTTGGCCTCGGTCAGCTCGCTGTTGACCAGCAGTTTTTCGTAGATCTTCACCTCTTCCGAAACGCGCAGGCAGTAGGGCACCTTGACGATGTAAACCCGGTCGAGGAAGGCTTCGTTGTTCTTGTTGTTGCGGAACTGCTGCCACTCGGATTCGTTGGAGTGGGCCAGCAGGATGCCGTCGAAGGGGAGGGCGGAGAGCCCCTCGGTGCCGTTGTAGTTCCCCTCTTGGGTGGCGGTCAGCAGTGGGTGCAGCACCTTGATGGGGGCTTTGAACATCTCGACGAACTCCATGATCCCCTGGTTCGCCTTGCACAGCGCGCCCGAGTAGGAGTAGGCATCGGCGTCATCCTGGGCAAAATGCTCCAGCATGCGGATGTCCACCTTGCCGACCAGGGAGGAGATGTCCTGGTTGTTGTCATCGCCAGGCTCGGTCTTGGCGATGGCGATCTGGTCGAGGATGGAGGGATTGACCTTCTCCACCTTGAACTTGGTGATGTCGCCCCCGAACTCGTGCAGTCGCTTGGCAACCCAGGGGGACATGATGGGACGCAGGTAACGGCGCGGAATGCCGTACTCCTTCTCCAGCAGCTCGCCATCTTCCTCGATGTCGAACAGGCAGAAGGGGTGATCGTTGACCGGTGAGCCCTTGATGCGATAAATGGGCACCTTTTGCATCAGGGATTTGAGTTTCTCCGCGAGAGAGGATTTACCACCCCCGACCGGACCCAGCAGATAGAGGATCTGTTTCTTCTCTTCCAGCCCCTGGGCGGAGTGTTTGAGGTAGGAGACGATCTGTTCGATGGCCTCTTCCATCCCGTAGAAGTCCTTGAAGGCGGGATAGCGGGCCACGACCCGGTTGGAGAAGAGCCGGCTCAGTCTGGGATTGGCGGAGGTATCGACCATCTCCGGCTCGCCAATGGCGGTCAGCAGGCGTTCGGCGGCAGAGGCGTAGCAGGATTTGTCCTGCTTACACATGTCCAAAAACTCCTGGATGCTGTATTCCTCTTCCCTGGCTTTCTCATATCGCTGTTGGTAATGCTCGAAGATGCCCATAACTTTGCCCTCGTTATAGTCGCTTACCCTGAAAATGAGCGGATCACTATTTGTTTGGTCTTGCATTTAAAGCCTAGTCAACAGGCCCCAGTAATCCATCCCTATTTGATTGATGACACAGTGACGAAACCGGCCGGCTTACCGAGTGGGCCGGTCAGCCAGCAACACAGCTATGTTACTGACTGTTAAATTATTTTTGCCATGATAGTGAGGTAAATGTCAAAGACATAAAAAATAAATGTTTCTTTGCTTGCGGGCAGGTCCGGGCGAGTCGATGCAGGTGAAACGGGAAGCCAGACGTGGCGCCCGTTGGCGGGAATATCAATAAATCTATCATTACGCTAACGTCAACGTAATGTGGTTTGTTTGAAGTTACAGCTCTAATTTTTACATTGACGCTACAATTCCACTCCTCTAGATTGGCCATGTGCAGGTGGCAAGGCGCTTTAGCAAGAGAGCGGCTTGTCGTGGCACTAAGCTCTGTTTAAGCACGTTTCCGTTGGCTTGACCCTCGCAAAGGCGAGGGTCTTCTTTTTTTGTCTGCTGAAAAATTGTAGCGGTGCGCAGCCTGCTTTGTATTCAGGAGTAGGCCTGCTTTAAGGCCTGCAACACGTTGGCAAAGGGATGGGCTGCCAGTTGGCCAAACCCGGCCAGGGATCTGGCCTTGACCCGGGTGGTGAGCGGTGTGGCGATGCCACACAGGAAACGGGCCAGGACGCGTTCATCCTGTGTGCCTGTCTTGGCGATGAGGGGCTCGCACCAGGCGCGGATGCCCGCCTCGTTTGGCATGAACAGTTGGGGCAAGGGCGGGAGCACGGCAACCTGGCCGCGACAGACAGAGCAGTGGCCGCACCGGGCGGGGGCGGCCTCATCGGCAAAATAGCGGGCCAGGCGGTGGCTCAGGCAATCGTCGGCGGTGAAAAAGTCCAGCATGGCCTGCAGTCTGGCAAGCTCGCTCTGCTCTTTTTGCAAAAAAAGACCGTGCAGCCGCAGCGCCTCTTCTTCTTTGTTCCACCCCTGTTGATTGACCCGGTAGACCTCGGTCATCTGTTTGCTCTCGAGTTCAATCCAGCCCTGCTGTTGCAGATAGTCGAGGGCCGCAACCGCCCGCTGGCGTTCTCCCTGATAACCCTGCCAGAGCGCCTCGAAATCCATGGTGCACCAGCTGCGTGCCAAGGGCGCGCAGGCAAACAATTGTTCCAGAAACTGGCGCCGATCCGGGTTGAAGCGGGCGAGGATGTCGCTTTTATCCAGCACGAACTTGAAGCGGTAGTCGGCAAAATAGCTATAGGCCGGCGTGATGATGCCCGCCATTTCCAGATAAACCAGCAGGGTCTTGAGAGGCAGCTGGCGGATATTTATTTCGTTTGAGAGGCGCAGCAGAGTGAATTCCCACTGCGGGCCGCTGCCTGCAATGATGTCAAGCAACTGGCGGATGGCCGCCAGATCCGGGGTATCGCCATAGACGAAATTTTCCAGCACCGGCAGCTGGCTCTGGTTGGCCAGCACGGTGCAGTGCGAGAGTTGTCCATCGCGACCGGCCCGGCCAATTTCCTGGCTGTAGTTCTCGATGGATTTGGGCAGATCGTAATGAATCACCCGGCGGATATCCGCCTTGTCGACCCCCATGCCAAAGGCGATGGTGGCGACGATGCAATCCACCCGACCGGTCATGAAATCCCGCTGGATCCGGCTGCGCACCTCAGCATCAAGCCCGGCGTGATAGGCACGTACACTGAGCCCCTGCTGCTGCAACATCCCGGCGCACTGCTCGGCGGTGTGTTGCAGGGTGACATAGATGATGGTGGGTAGGCCGGGGTCTGCGCGCAAGGTTTGGGCGAGCCAGCTATCGCGCTCCTCGGGGGGAAGCGGCACCACGGCGAGATCGAGATTGGGGCGATAGAAGCCGGTCACGATCACATTATCGGGCTCGATGGCAAATTTGGCCTGCATATCCTTGATGACCGCCCGGGTGGCGGTGGCGGTCAGCAGCAATACCTGGGGGATCTTCAGCTCATCGCGATAGTGCGGCAACTTGAGATAGTCGGGGCGAAAGTTGTGACCCCACTCCGAGATGCAGTGCGCCTCATCCACCACCAGCAGCGACAGCGGCACCTGCTGGATAAAGCGGCGAAAGCGCTCGTTCTTGAGTCGCTCCACCGAGATCATCAGGATCTTCAGCTGGCCATCCAGGGCTTGCTGCATCACCTGACGGCTCTCTTCCGGACTCTGGCTGGAATCGAGGGTCGCGGCGCTGATCCCCTTGCTTTTGAGAAAGGCGAGCTGATCGTGCATCAAGGCCAGCAGGGGCGAGATCACCAGGGTGAGATGGGGCATGGCGAGGGCGGGCAACTGATAACAAAGGGATTTGCCTGAGCCGGTGGGGAAGATGGCGGCCGCGCTTTGGCCTGCCAGCACCCGGTTGATCACTCCCTCCTGGCCGGGTCTGAGTCCGGAAAAACCAAAGTGTCGGGTCAGCAGGGTCGGGATCATGGCAGGGCTCCAGCGCAAATCGGCGATGATAACACAGCGACCCCTTGAGAACGGGAGTGAGTAAGTCGGTAAAGATTGGTTGAAATGCGTACAAAAACGGGTGGTTGCCTTGTGGTTAAGAGTTTGTTGCGGAATTTTGTGATAAAAGCCGGATATTTTTTGGTGATTCTCTGGAAAAAAAAGGTGGCGAGTGGGATATTCCATCAAGCAATCCTGATAACCGCCGGATCGGCCCGACAGAAGGCTGGCCGCGGTTATCTCATATGAGGGCAGGCGCTTCTCAATGCGGGATTGCAGACAGGACTCATGAATCATGCACTACGGTGCCTAGGGACTTTTTGATGACACAACAACACCCTTTTATCCGGCTGGTCAATAGCACCAGTCTTGTCAGCCAGATCCTGGTTGGTCTGGTATTTGGTATCCTGCTGGCCATGTTTGCCCCCGAGTGGGCCAGGGCAGCCGGCCTGCTCGGCAGCCTGTTTGTCGGCGCATTGAAGGCGGTCGCACCACTGCTGGTCTTTGTGCTGGTGATGGCGGCCATCATAGGCCACAAGCAGGGGCAGAAAACCAACATCCGCCCCTTGCTGGTACTCTATCTGTTTGGCACTTTCGCGGCGGCCGTCGTCGCTGTCATGGCCAGCTTCCTGTTCCCCTCCAACCTGCATCTGGTAGCCAACACCGCCGAGATCACTCCGCCGGGCGGCATCACAGAAGTGCTGCAAACCCTGCTGTTCAACATCGTGACCAACCCGATCAAGGCGTTGATGGATGCCAACTACATCGGGATCCTGGCCTGGGCCATTGGCCTTGGCATCGCCATGCGTCATGCCAATGAGAGCACCAAGGCGCTGATCTCCGATCTCTCCCACGGTGTCTCCACCATCGTCAAGGCGGTGATCCGTTGTGCCCCGCTCGGTATTCTGGGCCTGGTCGCCTCCACCTTGGCCGAGACCGGCTTCGATGCCCTGTTCGGCTATGCCCAGCTGCTGGTGGTGCTGATCGGCTGCATGCTGTTCATCGCTTTCGTGGTCAACCCGCTGATCGTGTTCTGGAAGATCAAGCGCAACCCCTATCCGCTGGTGCTGACCTGCCTCAAAGAGAGCGGCGTGACCGCCTTCTTTACCCGCAGCTCCGCTGCCAACATCCCGGTCAACATGGCCCTGTGTGAAAAACTGCGTCTGCCGGAAGATACCTATGCGGTCTCCATCCCGCTGGGCGCCACCATCAACATGGCCGGAGCTGCCATCACCATTACCGTGCTGGCCATGGCGGCAGTGCATACCCTGGGGGTGGAAGTGGATCTGGCCACGGCTCTGCTGCTCTCCGTGGTTGCCACCGTCAGTGCTTGCGGCGCCTCCGGTGTGGCCGGTGGTTCCCTGCTGCTGATCCCGCTGGCATGCAGCCTGTTCGGGATCAGCAACGACATCGCCATGCAGGTGGTGGCCGTCGGCTTCATCATCGGGGTACTGCAGGATTCCGCCGAAACGGCCCTCAACAGCTCCACCGACGTGCTGTTTACCGCCGCGGCCTGCATGGCCGAAGACGAGAGCCTGATGGACGCCGAGGCGATCCCAAGCCGCGAAGCTTGATCTCGTTACCCACCTTCTCTGTTATTTGGCGCCCTCTTCGGAGGGCGCTTTTTTATGCCTGCAAATATGGTGTTGGCGGGGCATTGGCATCGCATCAGGTTGAGCCAGTCGCTTGCTGGCCTGTCATGCCTGAACGCCATGTCTGGTTCAGAGCACGAGTGAGGGGCTGGATACAAAGATGAGAAACTCATGGCGGGAAGGGCAAGCTACGACTGCACTACACCTTATTGCAACGTCCGGGGCTTTACCGTGGATTGGCAACGCCATGGCGGCAGGGTGGCATCTTTAGCCATGGCTTTAGTCAATGTCTGGCGGGCTACGGGAAAGGTGCGACGATGTGTTTCTTATACAACACAGATGTGCGGCAGGAGGTTGATGCAAGCAACAGGGTGGTTGAGCGTGTTGTGCCCGGTGCTTTCCCACCCGATGGGAGAGGTCGATTATTCGGGAAACAGGACAGGGTTAATGGAACTTAGGGGAAACAGGGGATGTTAGATGGGATATGTCGGCAAGAGAGGAGGGATTGGCGCAGCGCGCCCATAAAAAATGCCAGCCGGATAACGGCTGGCATTTTGGTTCGGCAGCGGGAGGGATTAACCAACCAGCTGATAGAAGATGGCGGAGATGGCAATCAGACCCATGGTGGCAACGAACACGTTGCTGATCTGGCCCTGGTACTTCGCCATGGCCGGTACACGCTTGATGGCGTACATCGGCATCAGGAACAGGATGGTGGCGATGATGGGGCCGCCCAGCGATTCAATCATGCCCAGGATGGAGGGGTTGGCCACGGCGGTGCCCCACAGGGTCAGGATGAAGAAACCGATGATGAACAGCTCAACCTTCTTTTGATCCGGCTCTTTGCCAGCCTTGGTCATGTTCTGGACGATCATCCCTTTCAGACCTTCACGGGCACCCAGATAGTGGCCGAAGAAGGAGGAGACGATGGCGACGAACGCAACCAGCGGACCGAAGTAGGAGATGATCGGGCTCGCATGCTGGTTGGCCAGGTAGGAGAGCACGGCGATGTTCTGGGCCTTGGCTTCGGCCAGCTGGGCCGGAGTCAGGCTCATCACGCAGGAGAAGACGAAGAACATCACGAAGCCCAGCAGCACCATGGCGGTTCGCTTGAGGATGGCATCGGATTTCTCGACGGCGCGATCACCGTAGTCACGACGCTGGGCCAGGGCGAAGCTGGAGATGGCCGGGCTGTGGTTGAAGGCGAACACCAGCACAGGGATGGTCAGCCACAGGGTGGTGGCGAAATCCTTGGCAGACGGCACCTGCGCCAGAGCGGCACCGGTCCAGTCCGGGATCAGGTAGAGGGAGATACCGGCCAGGATGGCGATGAGCGGGTAGACCAGGAACTCGGTCACTTTCAGCATCAGCTTCTCACCGGCCAGCATCACGGACATCATGCCCATGATCAGCACGATGGAGAGGATCCAGCGCGGCGGGGCGGCCATCTGCAGCTGGTTGACCATGAAGCTTTCAACCGTGTTGGTGATGCCCACGCCGTAGATCAGCACGATGGGGTAGATGGCGAAGAAGTAGAGCAGGGTGATGAGCTTGCCTGCGCCGACGCCGAAGTGCTCTTCCACCACCTTGGTGATGTCTGCATCTTTCTGCTTGGAGGAGAGGACGAAACGGGCCAGGCCGCGGTGCGCCAGGTAAGTCATGGGGCCGACCAGCAGCGCCATCACGACCAGCGGCCAGAAGCCGCCCATGCCGGCGTTGATCGGCAGGAACAGAATGCCGGCGCCGACGGCGGTACCGAACAGACTGATCACCCAGGTGGTGTCTTGTTTCGCCCAACCCTTGGTGGTCTGGACGGAGCTGAATCCTTGCTCCTGTGCGGTCGCAACATCCTGTGCGCCAATGACAGTTTTAGACATCTATCTCACCCCGAATGTGTGGTTTTTTATTGAGTCGGCGCAAGGATACTTTTTTTTCGATTAAAAATGTTGATCAAATTCACCTTACTAACGTGAAAAACCGCACTTTCTTATAGAAACGTGATCAAAATACTAAAAAATCAATTTTTGTTTATCATTTGCCACGTTAGTTTAATGTTAAAGCGCAAATTCTGTACGCCAAAATGTATCCAGATTGTTATTTTGCGGTGTGCTGTGAGAGTTGGCGGATCATGCTGGCGGTGGCACCCCAGATGAAATGATCTTGCCAGGGTATCCAGTAGACGGTGTGCCACTGTTGCTTGCGGGGAAAGGTGAGGGCGATGTGGTTGGCGGGATTGAGCAGGTGGGCAAGGGGCACTTCGAATGCCTGAGCCACCTCATCCTGGCTGAGGGTGAGCTGGTAATCCCCCTCGACCAGCCCGAGCACCGGCAGCACATCGTACTGGGAGACGGTATTGAGCGGACTCAGGGTACCGATGACGCGGATCTGGCGGGGGCTGATGCCGAGCTCCTCCTCGGTTTCGCGCAGGGCGGTCTGGATCAGATCCCTGTCTTGCGGATCCTGGCGCCCCCCGGGAAAGCTTATCTGGCCCGCATGGTGGCGCAGATGGGGGCTGCGACGGGTCAGCAGCAGCTGCAACCCCTGCTCGCGTTCTACCACCGGCAGCAGTACGGCCGCCGGTTTGAGTCCGGCGATGGCCAGCCGATGGGCTGGCGCCGGCAGTTGAAGTTGAAAGCGGGTCAGCAGTTCATTGCTATCCATGTCGTGGCTATCCATGTTCATCGTTAGCCACTGTGCCGTGGCTCCATGCCGGGTTAAAGAAAAAGATTTTTATCACAAGGCCGAGAGGTGGGGGAGGATCCGGGCCACCTTGTCGTAGGTCTCCTGATATTCGCTGTCGGCATCGGAGTCGGCGATGATGCCGCCACCGGCCCAGCAGGAGAGATGGCCGTTCTCGGCGATCAGAGTGCGAATGCAGATGCTGGTGTCCATCCGTCCGTGCTGGCTGAGATAGCCGATGCTGCCGCAATAGGCATTGCGTCGCTGCGGTTCCAGCTCCTCGATGATCTCCATGGCGCGGATCTTGGGGGCGCCGGTGATAGAGCCGCCCGGGAAGCAGGCCCGCAGCAGATCGACCCCCTGCCAGCGCTCGTCGAGCTCGCCGTGAATGGTGGAAACCAAGTGATGCACGGCCGGGAAGGATTCCACCGCAAACAGATGAGGCACGCTGACCGAGCCGGGTCGGCTCACCCGACCGATGTCGTTGCGCAGCAGATCCACGATCATCAAATTTTCCGATCTGTCCTTGTCCGCCTGGGCCAACTCCTGGGCTATCTGGCGATCCATCTCTGGATCAGAGTGGCGGGCCCGGGTGCCCTTGATGGGTTTGGTCTCGATATGGCGGCCATCGAGGAGCAGAAAGCGCTCGGGGGAGAGGCTCAAAATGGCGCTGTGCGGCAATCGGACAAAGGCGGAGAAGGGAGCCTTGTTGGCGACGGCGAGGGCGCAGTAGGCGTGCCACTCGTCCCCCTGATAGGAGGCCTGGAAACGCTGGGTCAGGTTGATCTGGTAGCAATCCCCGGCGGCGAGATAGGCCTGGATGCGGGCAAACTTCTCGCCATACTCGGCGCGGCTCATATTGCTCTGCCATTCACCTTGCAAGGAGAAGGCCGGCGCCGGTTTGCACTGTTGCTGCTCAAGCCAGGCCAGGCGCTTCGCCAGCCCCGCCTCGTTGCCCCAGTGCACCAGTTGCCACTGGCCGCTGGCCACATCGCGCAGCAGCGCCCAGTCGTAGATCCCCACCGCCATATCCGGCACGTCGATATCGGCGGCGGCCTGCTCCGGCAATCGCTCGAAGCGGCGACCCAGATCATAGCCAAAGAGCCCCAGTGCCCCACCGATAAACGGGAGCCTGGTTGGCTGCTCTGAAAGTTCCCCCAGCAGCGCGCGCTGGGTGCGGGCCAGCAGGGCGAGGGGATCGTCATGGTACTCGCTCTGTTGATCACCCTGGCGCAGGGTGGTGAGGGGCCCCCGGGTCTCCAGGGTGGCCAGCGGATCGGCGGTGATGATGTCAAAACCGTTGTCGGCGCCGAGTGGCCCGGCTGACTCCAGTAACATGGCCCAGGGCTGGTGTTGCAACAGGGCAAACTGATCGTGCAGGCGCGGGTGATGATCGAAGTGATAAATATGAAGTGTTGGCGTCATTTTTTGTTACACAGGCAACAGTTTAGTTTGTGGCCCCTAGTCGGTGCGGGACGGCAAGCGTATCATAGGTGTCGGTGACTAAAGAAAAAACTGCTGTGCCGTTCGTTTTTTGCTGGCTGATAGTTTTTGGTCAGCACGACTGCATAGCCAATCATATGGAAGCCCTTGTTTTGCCCTGTGGCACGGACAAGGACCAGTGAGGAAGATATGAGCATTATAAAAAAACAGGACTTTATCGATTCCATCGCCGACGCCCTTCAGTACATCTCCTATTACCACCCCCTCGATTTCGTTCAGGCTGCCAAGGCCGCCTATGATCGGGAAGCCAACCCGGCGGCCAAAGACGCCCTGGCCCAGATCCTGATCAACTCCCGCATGTCTGCCGAGGGCCACCGTCCGCTCTGTCAGGACACCGGCATCGTCACCTGTTTTGTGAAGATCGGCATGCAGGTGCAGTGGGACAGCGACATGACGGTGCAGGAGATGGTGGACGAAGGCACCCGCCGCGCTTACACCAACCCGGACAACCCGCTGCGCGCCTCCGTGCTGGCCGATCCGGCCGGCAGCCGCAAGAACACCAAAGACAATGCGCCGGCCGTGGTGCACATCGACATGATCCCGGGCAACAAGGTCGAGGTGAGCATCGCCGCCAAGGGCGGTGGCTCCGAGAACAAATCCAAGATGGTGATGCTCAACCCCTCCGACGACATCGTCGAGTGGGTCGTTAAAACAGTGCCCACCATGGGGGCTGGCTGGTGCCCGCCGGGCATGCTCGGCATCGGCATTGGCGGCACCGCCGAGAAGGCGGCCGTGCTGGCCAAAGAGGCCCTGATGGAGCATATCGACATTCAGGAGCTGATCGCCCGCGGCCCCGAAACCACCGAAGAGAAGCTGCGCGTCGAGCTCTATGACAAGGTCAACAAGCTCGGTATCGGCGCCCAGGGCCTTGGCGGCCTCACGACCGTGCTGGATGTGAAGGTCAAATCCGCTCCGACCCACGCCGCCTCCAAGCCGGTGGTGATGATCCCAAACTGCGCGGCCACCCGTCACGTGCATTTTGAACTCGACGGTTCCGGCCCGGCCGAACTGACCCCGCCGAAACTGGAAGATTGGCCCGAGATCACCCGCGAGGCGGGCAGCAACGTACGCCGCGTCAACGTCGACGGTATCACCAAGGCCGAGCTCGCCAGCTGGAAGAGCGGCGATACAGTGCTGCTGTCGGGCAAGATCCTCACCGGCCGTGACGCCGCCCACAAGCGCATCGCTGACATGCTGGCGCGTGGTGAAGGGCTGCCGGAAGGGGTCGATTTCACCAACCGCTTCATCTATTACGTTGGCCCGGTCGATGCGGTACGCGACGAAGTGGTTGGTCCCGCTGGCCCCACCACCTCCACCCGGATGGACAAGTTCACCGACATGATGCTGGGTGAAACCGGCCTTATCGGCATGATCGGCAAGTCCGAGCGCGGCCCGAAAACCGTCGAGAGCATCAAGCAACACCAGGCCGTCTATCTGATGGCCGTCGGCGGCGCCGCCTATCTGGTGGCCAAGGCCATCAAGAAGGCTCGCGTGGTCGCCTTTGCCGATCTCGGCATGGAAGCCATCTACGAGTTTGAAGTGGAAGATATGCCGGTGACCGTGGCGGTCGACTCCCAGGGTAACAATATCCACGAGACAGGCCCGGCCTACTGGTCGGCCAAGATTGCCGAGCTGGACGGCAAGCTGGCCTCCTAAGGTTGGTTGTCACCACGAAGTGGTGAGTCTCTATCGCAAGGCGTATCTGCGGATACGCCTTTTTTATGCTTATTGCTGCCCGATCAGCTCATTTAACCGGGATTTAAACGCGAGGATTTTTGGTACCCCATAAAGCAAATGTGCGGGCAAGCCCACACATTTGAACAGCCTCTTATTTGTTATGCCGCTCATAAAGCCGCTGCACCACATCCTTCAACGCCAGCCCCTCGTTTTGCAGTAGCACGGTCAGGTGGTAGAGCAGATCGGCGGATTCGTTAATCAGCTCCTCCCGATCCTTGGCCATGGCGGCCAGGGCCACTTCCACCCCCTCTTCACCCACCTTCTGGGCGATGCGCTTGGTGCCCTTGGCGTACAGGCTGGCGGTGTAGCTGGTGGCCGGGTCGGCCCCCTTGCGGGCGGCCAGGATCTGCTCCAGCTCGGCGAGGAAACCGAGCGGTGGCAGCGGGTGGCCGTCGAAGCAGGAGGGGGTACCCAGGTGGCAGGTGGGACCCACGGGATCGGCGGCAACCAGCAGGGAGTCCTGATCGCAGTCGGTGCTGATGGCGACGAGTTTCAGCACATGGCCCGAGCTCTCCCCCTTGGTCCACAGACGCTGCTTGCTGCGGCTAAAGAAGGTGACCTGGCCGGTAGCCAGGGTTTTGTCCAGGGCTTCCTTCGTCATAAAGCCCTGCATCAGCACCTCGCCGCTTAGCGAATGCTGGACGATGGCGGGGATCATGCCGTCGCACTTGGCCCAGTCCAGGCGCTCGACCAGGGACACGTCGTTGTTTACAGCTTGATTATTCACGGATGGCGACTCCTTCGGTTTTCAGCCAGCGTTTCAATTCGGGAATGGGGATGAGGCCCTTGTGGAACACGGAGGCGGCCAGGGCCCCGTCCACGTCGGCGAGGGTGAAGGCATCGCGAAAGTGTTCCATGGCGCCGGCGCCGCCGGAGGCAATCAGCGGCACCTTGCAGACGGCCCGCACCAGCTTGAGCTGCTCGAGATCATAGCCCTGGCGCATGCCATCCTGGTTCATCACGTTCAGCACAATTTCGCCCGCGCCGCGTTTTTGTACCTCCTGCACCCAGTCAAGGGTGTGCCAGGCGGTGGTGCGGGTGCGGCTCTCGTCGCCGGTAAACTGCTTGACCTGATAGTGGCCGGTTTGGGCATCAAAATAGGAGTCGATGCCCACTACCACGCACTGCACGCCAAATCGCTCGGCCAGCCGGGTGATAAGGCGGGGATCCGCCAGGGCCGGGGAGTTGATGGAGACCTTGTCGGCACCAAACTCCAGGATCTGGCGGGCATCCTCGACGCTCTTGATGCCGCCGGCGACGCAGAAGGGGATATCGATCACCTCTGCCACCCGGCTCACCCAGCTCTTGTCCACCACCCGGGCATCGCTTGAGGCGGTGATGTCATAGAACACCAGCTCGTCGGCGCCTTCCTCGGCGTAGCGGCGGGCCAGTTCGACAATGCCGCCCATCACTTCGTGGTTGCGAAACTGCACACCCTTGACCACCACGCCATCCTTGACGTCGAGGCAGGGGATAATTCGTCTTGCCAGCATCAGTTGCCTCCTGTTTCTGTCGGGGTAGATGCAGCGGGCGCTGCCCAGCAGGCGATGGCGTCACCTACCGAGAACTTGCCCTCCAGCAGGGCGCGGCCGAGGATGATCCCCTTGACCCCGGAGCCCTTGAGCGCCTCGATATCCTCGATGCCGCCAATGCCGCCGGAGGCCTGAAAGGCGACGCCCGGGTAGCGGGCGCAAAGATCCCGGTAGAGTTCGACGTTGGTGCCAGCCAGGGTGCCGTCACGGCTGATATCGGTGCAGAGCACGTGCTTGAGCCCGGCGGGGAGGAAGCGCTCGATCAGCGCCTCTATGGTCACACCGCTGTTCTCCTGCCAGCCAGCCACCGCGATATGGCGATTGCCCTCCTCATCGATATTGACGTCCAGCGCCAGCACGATACGCTCGGGGCCATATTTCTCCATCCAGCTGGCCACCAGATCCGGGGATTTGACGGCGGTGGAGCCGATCACCACCCGGCTGGCGCCGGCGGCCAGCAGGTCTGCTACATCCTGCTCGCTGCGCACGCCGCCTCCCACCTGCACCGGCGCCTCGGTAGCCGACAGCAGCTGGGCGAGAAGGGGGAGCTGGCGCGCCTTGGCATCCTTGGCACCGTCCAGATCCACCAGGTGCAGCTGCACCGCCCCTTGGGAGACATATTCGTCGAAGCGGGCCTGCGGGCTGTCGCTGTAAGCGGTCTTCTGGCCGTAGTCACCCTGATAGAGTCGCACCACCTGGCCGTTGATAAGATCGATTGCGGGAATAATCATGGCAGTCACAGCTCCAGAAAGTTTTGCAGCAAACGGGCACCGGCCGCGCCGGATCGCTCCGGGTGGAATTGGGCGCCAAAGAAGTTGTCACGACCGACGATGGCGGTAAACGGCTGGCCATAGTCGCAGATGGCGATGGTGGCGCCGGTCACTTCCAGGGCGTAGGAGTGGACGAAGTAGAAGTAACTGCCGCTTGGAATGCCCTTGAGCAGCGGGTGGCTCTCGTCGTGCTCCACTTGGTTCCAGCCCATGTGGGGCAGGCGCAAGTTGCCCACCTCCATCAGTCGGATCTTGCCCGGTACTATGCCGAGGCAGTCGATAAGTCCGCCCTTGCCCTCGTCTCCACTCATGTTCTCTTCGGAGGCCTCCGCCAGCATCTGCATGCCGAGGCAAAAACCGAGCAGCGGTTGTTTGGCGGCGCGAATAAGCGGCACCAGATTGCGCTCGTTGAGGTTCTTCATGGCGGCCACGGCGGTGCCGACCCCGGGCAGGATCAGCTTGTCAGCCGCTTCGATGTCGGCCGCTTCGCGGGAGACCCGAGGCGCCGCGCCGAGGCGCTCGAACGCCATCCTGACCGAGGCGAGGTTTGCACACCCCGTGTCGATAATAACCAGCTTCTGTTTGCTCACCCCCATCACAGCACCCCCTTGCTGGAGGGGAGCTCGCTCCCTTCCACCCGGATCGCCTGGCGCAGGGCGCGGCCAAAGCCCTTGAACAGCGCCTCTACCTGGTGATGGGTGTTGCCGCTGCCCACCTTCATCTGCAGGGTGATGGCCATGGCGTCCGAGAGGGAGCGAAAGAAGTGGGGCACCATCTCGGTGGCCATCTCGCCCACGCTGTCGCGGCCAAAACCGCTCGGGCAGTCGAACACGAAGTAGGGACGACCACTTAAATCCAGCGCGGTGGCGACCTCCTGCTCGGTGAGCGGGGTCTCTTCATCCGCACGGGGGCGGCCATCGATGACCGCCTGTACCTCGTCCATCGCCAGCACGAAGCCGAAGCGGCCAATACCGCGCTTGTTGCCAAGGGCCTGGCGCAGCACCTGACCGAGGGCGAGGCCGACGTCTTCTACCGTGTGGTGATCGTCGATGTGCAGATCGCCGCTCACCTTGAGCTTGAGCCTGAAACCTGCGTGGGTTGCTATCTGATCCAGCATGTGATCAAAAAAGCCAATGCCGGTTTCGATCTGGTTGCCGCCGCTCTTGTCCAAATCCACTGCCACCTGGATGCGGGTCTCCTTGGTGTAGCGCTCTACCTCGGCAACTCGTCCTTTGGAGAGCAGCTGATCACGAATGGCGAGCCAGTTGTGATCTTGCGGGTGGTAGCGAATACCGCGAATACCCATGTTCTCGGCGAGCTGCAGATCGGTTTGGCGATCGCCAATCACGAAGGAGTTGGCAAAGTCGATGCGACCCGAGGCGAGATACTCCTTCACCAGGCCAAGGTGGGGCTTGCGGCAACTGCAGCCGTCGGTGGGGAAGTGGGGGCAGATCAACACTTTTTCCCAGCTCACTCCTTGCGATTCAAAGAGGTGCATCATCAGGTCGTGAGGCGGCTGGAAGTTCTCCAGCGGCAGGCTGGCGGTGCCCAGCCCATCCTGGTTGGTCACCATCACCAGCACGTAACCGGCGGCCTGCAGCTCGCGCAGCACCGGGATCACCATGGGCTCGAAGCGTAGCTTGGCGAGGCTGTCCACCTGCTTGTCGGTCACCGGCTCTTCAATCAGGGTACCGTCGCGGTCGATAAACAAAAACGGGGTCTTCATCGCTACATCCTTGTCTTACAAAGTGGGAGAGGGCAGGTCACGCAGCACGGCCAGCACGGCGTCCATCTCGCCCTGATAGCCGATGGTGATGCGAATGCTGTTATCAAGGCCGGGTTTGGTCGAGAAATCCCGCAGTATGATGCCGGCGGCCTTCATGGCGGCAAACACGCTGGCGCCATCCACAAAGCGCACCAGCACGAAGTTGCCCTTGTCCTCGAACACCTCTTTTACGCATGACAAAGTGGCAAGCTCGGTTTTGAGCTGTGCCTTTTGCTTGTTGAGCTCCAATACCCGCTCCGACATCAGTGTCAGCCCCATGGGGGAGAGAGCCTGAACCGCAATCTGGGCGATGGGCTCCGGGATGGGATAGGGGGCGATCACCTTGGCCAGCATGGCGATCACCTCGGGGCTTGCCAGCGTAAAGCCGCAGCGGATCCCCGCCAGGGCAAAGGCCTTGGAGAGGGTGCGGGCCACCACCAGGTTGGGGAAACGGGCCAGCAAGTCCACCACGCTCGCCTCGGGGCAGAACTCGATATAGGCCTCGTCCACCACCACGATGGCGCGATCCCGGGCCTTCTCCAGCAGGGCGATAAGCCCATCGCGGCCTACCAGATCCCCGGTGGGGTTGTTGGGGGAGCAGAGAAACATCAGCTTCACGTCGCCGAGACGATCGGCGATGGCGGGCCAGTCCGGCTGGCGCGCAGGCGTCAAGGGCTGCTCGACGATGCCCACGCCACAGGTCTCGGCGCTGATGGCGTACATGCCGTAGGTGGGCGGGCAGATGAGGATCTGATCTTCACCCGCTTCGCAGAAGGTGCGGATCAAGAGCTCTATGGCCTCATCGGCGCCGCGGCTTACCAGCACCTGATCGGGGTTCACACCCGCATACGTGGCGTACCCATTGACCACTTCGGTTGGTTGGGGCTCGGGATAGCGGTTGAGACGGCTCCCCTCGACGGTAAAGGGGTAGGCCTGTGGTGCCTCGTTGGCGTTGAGCCAGACATGACCCTTGCCACCGATGCGACGGGCGGATTGGTAAGGGGTGAGGGCGCGCACCACGCGGCGCGCCAGATTGGCAATGCTCATGACAAATCCTTTTGCTGTGAACCGGTTTGGGCGGCGCCCGCGAGGGCCTGCAATCTCAGGGTGACGGCATTTTTGTGGCCATCGAGCCCCTCGGCCTGGGCGATGCGCTCGACGATGGGGCCAAGGCCGCGGATGCCGCTCTCGCTTAGCTCCTGCACCGTGTAGCGGCGCTGGTAGTCCGCCAGTCCCAGGCTGGAGCAGGTGCGGGCATAGCCGTAGGTGGGCAGGGTGTGGTTGGTGCCGCTGGCGTAATCCCCGACGGATTCCGGTGTCCATGCCCCAAGGAAGATGGAGCCGGCATTCTCGAGTCGGTCCAGCAGCTCGCGGGGGGCACGGGTCTGCACGATGAGGTGCTCCGGTGCATAGGCGTTGGAGATGGCGCAGGCTTCATCCAGGTTATCGCAGAGGATCACCAGGCTTGAACCCAACGCCTTGGCGGCGATGTCGCGGCGAGTGAGCTTGGCCAGTTGGCCCTTGATCTCGGCGCCGATGGCATCGGCCAGCAGGGGCGAGGTGGTCACCAGCACCACCTGGCTGTCCGGGCCGTGCTCGGCCTGGGAGAGCAGATCCGCCGCCACGAAGGCCGGGTTGGCGCTCTCGTCGGCGATCACCAGCACCTCGGAGGGGCCGGCGGGCATGTCGATGGCGGCGCCGCGCCAGTCGCGGGACACCTGCCCCTTGGCTTCGGTCACATAGGCGTTGCCCGGGCCGAAGATCTTGTCCACCTTGGGAATGCTTTCGGTGCCGTAAGCCATGGCGGCGATGGCCTGGGCACCGCCGATGGCGAACATCTTCTCGACCCCGCAGGCACGGGCGGCAAACAGGATCTCGTCGCTGGCCGGGGACGGGGTGCAGAGCACCACTTCACGGCAACCGGCGATCGCTGCCGGAATGGCCAGCATCATCACGGTGGAGGGGAGCGGCGCGCTGCCACCCGGCACGTAGAGGCCGACCCGGCTGATGGGCTGGGTGCGCAGCTCGCACACCACCCCGGGCTGGGTTTCCACCCGCACCACGGGTTGCGCTTGCGCGGCGTGGAAGGTGCGAATGTTGGCGATGGCCGCCTCGATGGCGCCCTTGATGTCGTCATCGAGGCGCTCGCAGGCGGCCTCGATTTCGGCGTTGCTTACCTGCAGTTGCTGGCGCGGGGCACGTTCGAAGCGCTGGCTCAGCTCGCGCAGGGCTTCATCGCCCCGGCTGCGTACCGAGCCGATGATCTCCCGTACCACGGCGCCGATATCGGCTTCGTCACTCAGGGCGGGCCGGGTCAGCACGTCGGCCTGCTGGGCGGGGGAGAGGGTCTTCCAGATCAGGGTCTGCATGATATCCCTTCCTTATTCCATCATCTTCTCGATGGGCAGCACTAGAATGGAGCTGGCACCCAGGGCCTTGAGCTGTTCCATGGTTTCCCAGAACAGGGTCTCGCTGGAGACGACGTGCAGCGCCACCTGATTGGTCTCGCCCGCCAGCTGCATGATGGTGGGGCGCTCGGCCCCCGGCAGCAGGCTGGTGATGGCATCGAGCTTCTCTTTGGGGGCGTGCAGCATGATGTACTTGCTCTCGCGGGCCTGCTGCATCCCCTGAATGCGGGGCAGCAGCTTGTCGATAAGCTTCTGTTTGGCATCAGACAAGGGGTTAGGGGCCTGTACCAGTACCGCCTTGGAGCGGTAGATCACCTCCACCTCTTTCAGACCGTTGGCCTCCAGGGTCGCGCCGGTGGAGACCAGATCGCAGATGGCATCGGCCAGGCCTGCGCGCGGCGCCACTTCCACCGAGCCGCCCAGCATCACGCTCTTGAAGGGAATATCTCGTTCGGCGAAGAAGCGACCGAGCAGCCCCGGGTAGGAGGTGGCGATGCGCTTGCCGGCGAGGCTCTGTGGTCCGGTGTAGTTGACGTCATCCGGCACCGCCAGCGAGAGACGGCAGCCGCCGAAGTCGAGCTGCTTGAGGGTCTTGACCGCAAAGGGCTGGCCCTGGGAGGCGCGGATGAGCTGCACCTCTTCCAGCACGTTCTCGCCAATGATGCCAAGGTCGACCACCCCTTCCATCACCAGCCCCGGGATATCGTCATCACGCACCCGCAGGATGTCGATGGGCATGTTTTCGACATGGGCGATAAGGCGTTGCTCGCGCAGGTTAATCTTGAGGCCGCAGCTCTTGAACAGGGCCTGGGAGTCCTGGCTCAGACGACCGGACTTTTGCATGGCGATACGTAGACGTTGTGTTTCCATTTGCTCGATTTCCTTCTAGTCAAAAACGAAAAAACCCTCGGAAGTGGGTGCTTCCGAGGGTTTATGAATCTTGCGGTCCTTTTGGAAGTCACCAGTTAAGTGTCTTCCAGCAGTCAACCTCCTGAAAGACTATTCGGGATGATGATGGTGGTGATGAGTCTTCAGGGTGGTGAACTGCATGTAATCAATCCTTTACAAATAAGATGTCGTAATTGACGCCTGATTTAAACTACCTGCCTTGACAGAAAAAGCAACCCGAAATTGTGATTTGATCGATTAAAATTGAGAAAACGGTTTTCTGGTCGATAACTAGACAATAACCCCTAGCAGGAGTCGACATCATGCCCAGCCAGGACCTCTTGTTCCCCATCTTGCCCCGGGCGCCCGCCACGCCTGGCAGCGAAGAGATCAAGCGGGAAGTGACCCAGATCAGCCAAAAGCATCAGTTGCGCAAGACCGGCACTGATAACAGCGACTCCCAGCAGCGCCAGCAGCCGTACCCCTCGGCCAAGCATGATCAGCCAATGCCGGAGGAGGGCGATCACAAGCCCGATCCCGAGCATCAGATCGATCTCTTCGTCTGAGCGCAGAATCAGTCCCGCTTTCGCCGCGCTTTTGGCATAATGCCCCCTTTTGCTGCGGGACGCCCCTTTGACCATCCAGACCCTGTTCAAGCCAGACGGCCCTCTGGCCAGCCATATCGACGGTTTCAAAGCCCGCGCTCCACAACTGGAGATGGCCGAGGCGGTGGCCCGTGCCATCAAGAGTGGTGGCCGTCTGCTGGTGGAGGCGGGGACAGGCACCGGCAAAACCTACGCCTATCTGGTGCCGGCGCTGGAATCCGGCAAGCGGGTGGTGATCAGTACGGGCTCCAAAAACCTGCAGGAGCAGCTCTTCTATCGAGACTTGCCTACCATCACTGAGGCGCTCTCCTACACCTCGCCGGTGGCCCTGCTCAAGGGGCGCAGCAACTACCTGTGCATCGAGCGGATGAACCGGCTCTTGAGCGAATCCCATCTGCAAAAGCCCGAGATCCTCAATGACCTAGTCAAGGTGAAGTCCTGGTCCACCGCCACCGACAACGGCGATGTGGGGGATATTCCGGGGCTGCAAGAGAACGCCGAGATCCTCGCCCACGTCACCAGCACCAACGACAACTGCCTGGGGCGAGATTGTCCCTATTACGACGATTGCCACCTGGTCATCGCTCGGCGCCGCGCCATGGACGCCCAGGTGGTGGTGATCAACCATCACCTCTTCTTCGCCGATCTGGCGGTGAAAGACACGGGATTTGGCGAGCTGGTGCCACAGGCGCAAGTCTATGTGTTTGACGAGGCGCACCAGTTGCCCGAGATCGCCATCAACTACTTCGGCAAGTCGGTGGGCAGCCGCACCATCCAGGATCTGGCGCAGGATATCCAGCTTGCCTATCGGGCCGAAGCCCACGATATGGCCCAGCTTGGCAAGGCGGCGGACAGGCTCGCCATCGCGAGCCAGGACTTGCGCCTCGCCTTCGGGGTGGATGGCGGGCGCGGCAATACCCGCGACATGTTGCGCCAGCCCCTCTGGGGCCAGGCGCTGGCTCGCCTCAACGATGCCATCGGGCTCTGTTATGAGGTGTTGAAACTGGCGCTGGGGCGGGGCGAGCAGCTGGATCACGCCTTCGAGCGGATCTGCGAGCTGCGCACTCGCCTTGGCGAGGTGCTGGCGGTGAACCAGACCGGTTTTTCCTACTGGTATGACTGCTCGCGGCTGCATTTTTCCCTCAACCTGACCCCGCTCTCGGTGGCCGAGCGTTTCGGGGCCGAGGTGCAAAGGCCCGAGGTGGCCTGGGTGTTTACCTCCGCCACCCTGACGGTAGATCAGCGCTTCGATCACTTCATGGCCGAGCTGGGCCTGGCCGGCAGCGCCGAGCTGATTCTGGACAGTCCGTTCGATTACGGTGAGCAGGCGCGCCTGTGCGTGCCCCGCTATCTGCCCGAGCCCAACGCCTTTGGTCGGGGCGAACAGTTGGCCAACCTGATGATCCCCCTTATCAACAAGACCCCGGGGGGCTGTTTCTTTCTTTGCACCAGTCATCAGGTGATGCGTCAGGTGGCCGAGGTGCTGCGCCGGGAGATCGGCCGCACCGTGCTGTTGCAGGGGGAGGACAACAAGCAGCGGCTGCTCAAGGAGTTCGTGGAAAATGGCCGCGCCGTGCTGGTGGCTACCAGCAGCTTTTGGGAGGGGATCGACGTGCGAGGGGCTGCGCTCTCCTGTGTTATCATCGACAAGCTGCCGTTTGCCAGCCCCGATGATCCGCTGCTCAAGGCACGGGTCGATGATTGCAAGCTCAAGGGGGGCGATCCCTTTGCCGAACTCCAGCTGCCCAAGGCGGTGATTGCCCTGAAACAGGGGGTGGGGCGGCTTATTCGTGATCGCAGTGATCATGGGGTACTGGTGATCTGTGATCCGCGCATGGTCAACAAGCCCTACGGCGCCACTTTTATCAAGAGTCTGCCCGCCATTCCCCGTACTCGGGAGTTGGCCATGCTGGGGGATTTCTTTGGCGCCAAGGCATGACGCAGCCGAGACGAACTCGTTGTGCTGAGTTGGGCTGAGGCCTCGCGCTCGGGGTATATCCCTTGGGCGCTTGCTGGCAGCGCGTCGGGTCTGCGGGCCCTGTTAGCGTGATTGAACCTGTTTGAACAACAGATCGGCACTGTTTGCCGGTCGGTAATGACATTGACTGAATGTAATCGAGATTGGAACGCATGAACGAGTTGAAGATCCTGGCCGTTGATACCGCCACCGAAGCCTGCTCTGCCGCCTTGCTGGTGGGCGACAAGGTGTTTTCCCGTTGGGAAGAGGCGCCGCGGGATCACACCCGCAAGATTTTGCCCATGGTTCAGGCTCTGTTGGAGGAAGCAGGGATAAGTTTGAGCGAGCTGGATGCCATCGCTTTCGGCCGTGGCCCTGGCTCCTTTACCGGTGTGCGGATCGGCATCGGGGTCGCCCAGGGGCTGGCCTTTGGCGCCGGTGTGCCGCTTATCGGCATCTCCACCCTGGCGGCCATGGCGCAGGGGGCTCATCGTCTGGACGGGGCCGAGCATGTGCTGACTGCCATCGATGCGCGGATGAACGAGGTTTACTTCGGTCACTATGAATGGCGCGATGGTCGCATGCAGCTGGTGGGTGAAGAAGTAGTGAGCGATCCCGCCGCTCTGGTGGCCAGTCGTGGCAAGCAGGCAGGCCGCGTTACCTGCGTCGGCACCGGCTTTGAAACCTATGGTGACACCCTCGCAGGGCTTGCCGACGAGCGGATGGGGAGCCAGGTGCGCTTCCCGGCGGCAGAAGACATGCTGCCCCTGGCACGCACCGCCTGGCTGGCCGGCGAGGCGGTGGCTGTGGAGAAGGCGACCCCGGTTTACTTGCGCGACAAGGTGACCTGGAAGAAGCTGCCGGGTCGCGAGTAAGGGCAGGGTAGGCAATGGCCGTGGCGCCACCCTTGCTACCAATCGATGAACATCCCCTGTCGGCCGGTGCAGTTGACACTGGTCGGCGCGGGAACTGACGATCTGAAAAGGAGAGTGACATGTTCAAGCGTGCGATGGTGATGGGGGCGGCCGTGTTGCTGCTCGGAGCCTGCAGCTCTGTGCCCAAAGAGCTGGCCTATGAGCCTGAAAACCAGCTGGTGGCCTATCAGCCCGCGCTGGCACTGGAGGGCAAGCCTGCCCGCTGGAGCGGGGTGATTGCCGCGGTGCACAACAAGGCGGATCAGAGCGTTATCGAGGTGGTCTATCTGCCGCTCAAATCCAACGGAGTACCGGAGCAGACCGAGCAGAGTCCGGGGCGTTTTTTGGCAGTCATGAAGGGCTTTGTCGATCCGACTCTCTACGCCAAGGGGCGCAGTCTGACGGTGCTGGGGACCACGGACAAGCCGGTGGACGGCCAGATTGGCGAACACAAGTATCGCTTCCCGGTGCTCAAGGTGACGGGCAGCAAGCTGTGGCCGCCGGTCAAGGAGGTGGAGATCCGCTATATGGACCCTTACTTCTACGACCCCTTCTATGATCCCTTCTGGCCGAGACGGCCGCTGCGCCGCTAGAGGTGAACATGATTGACAGCCTGCAGGAGCGTTTTCTCACCTTGGCAGACGGTCGCCGGGTGGCCCTGCTCGACAATGGCCAGCAGAGCAAGCCGCTGCTGGTGGCCCTGCATGGCTGGCTCGACAACAGTGCCAGCTTTCTGCCTCTCGCCCCTCATCTTGATGCTTTTCACCTGATCTGCGTCGATCTGCCGGGGCATGGTCACTCGGATCACAAGCAGACCCCCTATGTCTTCGTCGATTGGCTGGACGATCTCTACCAGATCACCCAGGCTGCTGGCTGGACCAGGTTCACCTTGCTTGGTCACTCCCTCGGGGCGCTGATCGCCTCGGCCTATGCCGGGGTGTTTCCCGAACAGGTGACGCGCCTCATCATGCTGGAGGGATTGGGGCCGCTGAGTCAGCCTGATGAAGAGGTGCCAGCCCAGCTCAAACGCGCCATTGTCAACCGCAGCCGTACCCGCGAGCGTGCCTCCCAGGGTTTTGCGTCCATCGACGATGCGGTGGCCGCCCGCTGCAAGGTGGCGGATATCTCTTCGGCCGCGGCGCGCCTTATCTGCGAGCGCCAGCTGGTTGAGCAAGATGGCCGCTGGTACTGGCGCAGCGACCCCAGATTGCGGGATCTCTCACCCCTTCGCATGAGCGAGGGGCAGGCGAGGGCGCTGATGGGGGCAATCCGCGCGCCCGTGCTTTTCATTCAGGGAGGGCAGGGCTTTGCCAGCCTGCAGGCACAATGGCAGTCGCGCCAGGATGCGTTCAGAGAGATAGAGAGGATTCTGGTGGCGGGAAATCATCATTTTCATATGGAAAATTGTGCCAAGACCGCTGTTTGTATCGAAAATTTCTGCAAAATTCGGTAGAATCAGCGGCTTTCAATAATTTCAGGTTTGTTTTCCCCCTCACACTTTTTCATTGTTAATGTGCTGTTAATTGATGTTGCCCTATGTAAATATGGGCGGCGTTAGAGTATGAGCTTAAAACAGCTGATTGAAATTGCAGTGAACAGGGACGGAGGCAACACAGTGAGCGCACAGGTGCTAGTTATGCAGGAGAAGTTCGTGGAAAAAGTCTGGCTGAAGCGTTATCCGGAAGGGGTTCCGGCCGAGATCAATCCAGACCAATACAGCTCCCTGGTCGATATGTTTGAAGAGTCGGTAAACCAGTTCGCCGACCAGCCCGCCTTCGTCAACATGGGGCAGACCATTACCTACCGCCGACTGGAAGAGCAGTCCCGCGCCTTTGCCGCCTATCTGCAAAACGAGCTCAAGCTGAGCCGTGGCGATCGGGTGGCGGTGATGATGCCGAACTTGCTGCAGTACCCCATCGCCGTGTTCGGCATCCTGCGTGCCGGCATGATAGTGGTCAACGTCAACCCGCTCTACACCCCGCGGGAGCTGGAGCACCAGCTCAATGACTCGGGCGCCAAGGCCATCGTCATCGTCTCCAACTTCGCCCATACTCTGGAAAAAGTGGTCTATGACACCCCGATCAAGCACGTCATCCTGACCCGGATGGGGGACAACCTGGGGCTGGCCAAGGGGACCCTGGTCAACTTCGTGGTGAAATACGTCAAGAAGCTGGTGCCCAAATACAATCTGCCCCACGCCAGCACCATGCGCCAGGCCCTCTCCAAGGGGCGTTACCTGCAGTACATCAAACCCGAGATAACCAACGACGATCTTGCCTTCCTGCAGTACACCGGCGGCACCACAGGCCTCTCCAAGGGGGCCATGTTGACCCACCGCAACATGATTGCCAACGTCGAGCAGTGCCTCGGCGTCTATGGCCCCATGCTGGAGCGGGGCAAGGAGTTCGTGGTCACCGCACTGCCGCTCTACCACGTCTTCGCGCTCACCGTGAACTGCCTGCTGTTTATGCGCCTTGGTGGTTACAACCTGCTGATCAGCAACCCGCGCGACATCCCGGGCTTTGTCAAAGAGATCAAGAAGTACCCCTTCACCTGCATCACCGGGGTGAACACCCTGTTCAATGCACTGGTCAACAACGACGAGTTCCAGGGCATGGACTTTACCAAGCTCAAGCTGACCATTGGCGGCGGCATGGCGGTACAGCGGGCGGTGGCCGAGAAGTGGAAGACGCTGACCGACACTCCGTTGCTGGAAGGTTATGGCCTGACCGAGTGTTCGCCGCTGGTGAGCGTCTGCCCGTATGATCTGAGCGATTACAACGGCTCTATCGGTCTGCCGGTCTGCTCCACCGATATCCGTCTGGTGGATGACAACGGTCAGGTGATCACCGAATTTGGCACGCCGGGCGAGATGCAGGTGCGCGGCCCGCAGGTGATGGTCGGTTATTGGCAGCGTCCCGAAGCCACCGCCGAGGTGATGCAGGATGGCTGGCTCTGTACCGGCGATATCGCCGTGTGCGACGAGCAAGGCTTCTTCAAGATCGTCGATCGCAAGAAGGATATGATCCTCGTCTCCGGTTTCAACGTCTACCCGAATGAAATTGAAGACGTGGTGGCGCTGCACCCGAAAGTGCTGGAAGTGGCGGCCGTCGGTGTGCCGCACAAGGTCTCCGGCGAGCTGGTGAAGATCTTCGTGGTCAGGAAAGATGCAAAACTGCAGGAAGACGAGATTATTGCCCACTGCCGCAAACATCTGACTGCCTATAAGGTGCCGAAACTGGTAGAATTTCGCGACGAACTTCCCAAGACCAATGTGGGCAAGATCCTGCGCCGCGTGCTGCGCGACGAAGAGATTGCCAAGCAGTAACCGGCGTCGCCAGGCCCCTTGGCCAGGCAGCGCAGTGATGCAAAACCGTGGGACATCCCACGGTTTTTTCTTTTGGCCCTGAAAACTTGCAGGCAAAGATGCACTATCAATTCATTTCACAGCAAGCCGAACTGGAGCAGTATCTCGCTTCTCTGGCCGACGTTCCCCTGGCCATCGATACTGAATTCGTTCGCACCCGCACCTATTACCCTCAACTGGGCCTGTTTCAAATCTACGATGGCAAGCAGCTGGCGCTGCTCGATCCGCTCACTCTGGATCTCGCCCCGCTCTGGCGACGGCTTGGTCGGGAAGGGCAGATCGCCATCCTGCATGCCTCCGGCGAGGATCTCGAGCTTATCCAGCACGAGGCCGGTCATTTGCCGAACCTGATGCACGATACCCAGCTGGCGGCCGCCTTTCTGGGCCATGGTGTTTCGGTGGGCTTTGGTGCCCTGGTCAATGAATTTCTCGGCGTGGCCCTTGAGAAGGATCAGGCCCGCACCGACTGGCTGGCTCGCCCGCTCACAGACCGCCAGCTCGAATACGCGGCGGCAGATGTGTTCTACCTGATGCCCCTCTACGACAAGGTGATGAGCAAGCTGCGTGAAAGTGGCAAATTCCCCTGGTTTGAGCAGGAGTGCCAGAACCACTCCGCCCGCAAGACCCAGGGTAACGATCCTCGTCAGGCTTATCTCGAGATAGTCAACGCCTGGCAACTGGGTCGCCGCGAGCTGGCGATCCTGCGCGAGCTGGCCGCCTGGCGCCAGCAGGAAGCGGTCCGCCGGGATCTCGCCCTCAACTTCGTGGTCAAAGAGCTGCACCTGTTCAAGGTGGCGGAACGCCGTCCCGCGTCCCTTCGCGATCTCAACGAACTGGGACTCTCGCCCATCGAGATCAAGATCCACGGCAAGCGGATGCTGGATATCGTCGCCAAGGCCCAGCAGAGCGATCCCGACAGCTGGCCCGAGCCCATTCGCCGTCTGGTGGACTTCCCCAAATACAAGGCCGAGCTCAAGCGCATCAAGGCCCTGGTGGACGAGAAGGCCAAGGTCAGCAATATTCCGCCCGAGCTGATCGCCAGCAAGAAGATCATCCACCAGTACTTCACCTGGAGCTGGCGGATGAGCGACGAAGAGCGGGCCCGCGCCGACAAGCCCATGCTGCTGCAAGGGTGGCGTCATGAGCTGGTAGGTCATCTGCTGGAGCAGTAAGCCAACGCTTGGCGGCCTGAAAAATCCTCACCCCCGGGTGGGGATTTTTGTTTTCTGCTCTTGAAGGCAGAGTTGAGCTCGTGGTTGACCCGCCCGGATAGCGGCCTCACTTGGCGGCAATCGGTGGTGGCAGTGGGCAAAGAGCAGTGCAGTGCCGGAAAAGGCGCCAGTTAGTGGATAAGGCAGAAGAGAAAGGGAAGAGAGGCAGCGGCTGATGCCGCTGCCTTTTGATCACCAGATGGGTTGGGTCAGGTAGGGGTTGCTCACCTTCTCGCGGCCGAAGGTGGAGCTGGGGCCGTGACCCGGAATGAAGACGATCTCGTCGCCCAGCGGCAGCAGGGTCTCGATGATCGACTTGATCAGCGTCCCGTGATCCCCGCGCGGGAAGTCGGTACGGCCGATGCTGCCGGCAAAGAGCACGTCACCGACCCAGGCGAGCCGCTCGGTTTGGCTGAGCAGCACGATATGGCCAGGGGTGTGGCCGGGGCAGAAGTAGACGTCCAACTCGCACTTGCCCACCTGCACCTTGTCACCCTGTTCGAGCCAGCGCTCGGGGGCGAAGGCAGGGGTATGGGCGAAGCCGAACATCTGGCTCTGCTGGGGCAACATGTCGAGCCAGAAGGCATCTTCCTGGTGGGGGCCGGTGATGGTGACGCCGGTTCTCTCCCGCAACTCAGCGGCGGCGCCCACGTGATCCAGATGACCGTGGGTCAGCAGGATGTGAGTCAGGGTCAACCCCCGCTTGGCGATAGCGGCCAGCAGTTTGTCCGCTTCGCCACCTGGATCGACAAGGGCCGCCTCATGGGTCTCGTCACACCAGATGAGGGAGCAGTTCTGGGCGAACTGGGTGACCGGGATCACCTCGAATTTCAACATGGGAATTCCTCTTGCAGCGCTTGCTGATAAGGGCCGGATCAGATCGCCTGGCTGGCGTGCTGCTCGGCAAAATAGTCGAGACAGGCCTGCTTGTCGCCCCGAAACACGATGCGCTCCTGCTTGTTGCCAAGCTGGTAGAGATACATGGGGTCGTAGTAGCGGGTCAGCAGCAGGGTGATCCAGGCCAGATGCAGCGAGGTATCACCGCTGCGGCCTTGTTCTTCTAGAGCCGTTTGCATCAGCTGATCCAGCTCGCGGTGGGCCTGATCCCCCAGGCGGCGCTTGAGGCGGGCCAGGGCGTCGGTCAGGTAGGCGGCAAACAGGGGCCAGCCGGCTTCATTGCCATACATGGCCTGATAACGCAGCCAGAGATCGTGCACATAATCCTCGCGGATCTGCTCGGCGCGCTCGTGTTGCGGCACATCCACCACCACCAGCGGTGCCTGGCACATGGTCTCGTAGAGGGAGAGCGGCAGGCAGCAGCGCCCGATAAGGCGGCTCTCGTCTTCCACCACGAACGCCTGCTCGCCGTGGTGACGGCGCTTGAGCAGCTCGATGGCCAGGTTGTTTTCAAAGTTGATGTTGCTGGGCTGGCCCCCCGGCAGTTGGCCAAACGACGACCCCCTGTGGTGGGCATGGCCCTCCAGATCCACCGCCTGGGTCACCTGATCCAGCATATGGGTCTTGCCGGAGCCGGTCATGCCGGTCAGCACGCTCCAGTGACACTCGGCAGAGGCCTTGTCCTGGGTGTCGATCAGGAAGCGGCGCAGCTCCTTGTAGCCTCCGGCGATGCGCGGACGGGTGACCCCGGCCTCATGGAGCCACTGTTGTACGGTTTGCGAGCGCAGGCCGCCGCGAAAGCAGTAGAGCAGGGCATCTGGCTGCTGGCGCAATTGCGCCAGCCAGCCTTCGATGCGCTCGGCGCGTACCGCTCCCCCCACCAGCTTGTGACCAAGCTCGATGGCGGCGGCCTGACCCTGCTTCTTGTAGCAGGTCCCCACCTGGGCGCGCTCATCGTCCGTCATCAAGGGCAGGTTGGTGGCACAGGGGAAAGCCCCCTCCTTGAACTCGATGGGGGCGCGCAGGTCAATCAGGGGGACGTCGTCCAGAAAGACCCGGGCGTAGTCGGTGATCAGCGGCAATCCGCTCATTGGATAACCTCGATAAAGCGGTTGCCTTCCAGAGCCTTGATCTCGCCGATGGGCGAGAGGGAGAGGCCGGCGTCACGGGCGATGGCGAGCAGGGCTTCCTCGCTCTCCTTGCCCACGGCTACCAGCAGGCCGCCACTGGTCTGCGGATCGCACAGGATGTTGCGGGTGCGATCGTCCATGGCATCGAGCTTGTGGCCGTAAGAGTCGTGGTTGCGCAGGGTACCGCCCGGCACGCAACCCTCACTCAGGTAGTAATCTACTTCGTCCAGCAGCGGTAGCGCCTTGAAGTCGAGGCGGGCGCTGACCCCTGAGCCTTCGCACATCTCCAGCAGGTGGCCGGCCAGACCAAAACCGGTCACGTCAGTCATGGCGTGAACCCCCGGCAGTGCGGCGAATTGCTGGCCAATCTTGTTGAGGGTGCACATGGCGTTGGGGGCCAGCTGCTCGTGCTCGGGCTTGAGCTTGCTCTTCTTCTGGGCGGTGGTGAGAATGCCGATGCCAAGGGGCTTGGTCAGATAGAGGGTGTCACCCACTTTGGCGGTGTCGTTCTGCTTGATGGCATCGAGCGGCACGATACCGGTCACCGCCAGGCCAAAGATGGGCTCGGGGGCATCGATGCTGTGGCCGCCTGCCAGCGAAATACCGGCTTCGTGACACACCTGACGACCGCCGTCGATCACCTGTTGGGCCACTTCGGCGGGCAGGGTGTTGATGGGCCAGCCGAGGATGGCGATGGCGACGATGGGCTTGCCGCCCATGGCGTAGATGTCGCTGATGGCGTTGGTCGCGGCGATGCGGCCAAAGGTGAAAGGATCATCGACGATGGGCATGAAGAAGTCGGTGGTGGAGACAATGCCCTGACCGTTGCCGATATCGACCACGGCCGCGTCATCCTTGCTGCTGTTGCCGACGATAAGGGTCGGATCGTTGAACCCCGGGATCTGGCTCTTGAGAATGGTATCGAGCACCTTGGGAGAGATTTTGCAGCCACAGCCAGCGCCATGGCTGTATTGGGTCAGACGAATGGAAGACATACTTACCCCCTTGCTTGTGCAGGCGCTCCGGTGGGGCGCCTTGATAAACGGGCGGAATGAACCGCAAAAAACGGGTGGCCTTGGCTGCCATCAAAGGCGGCGCCGCAGGCAGTCACGCAGGGCTGCCAAGCCGGACGGGGAAAGGGGGCGACCAGATGCGCCAGCGTAGCCCCGTCAAGGGCCACAGGACGGGGTATTATGCCACAATCGGCCCCGCAGGTTCGAACAGGAATTCATGGCCAAAACGACCAATTGCTGGACAATTGGCCCCGTTATCGGGAGAAATGGGTCATAAACGGCACATTACAAGGAGTTCAGGTGAACACGACACTGCGAGTCAACCATCCCATCACGCCAGAAGCCTTCGTCCAGTTGCTGGCGAATACCACATTGGGGGCCAGGCGCCCCACGGAGAATTTGTCGACCATTCAGGGCATGCTGGATAACGCCGGTTTGCTGGTAACCGCCTGGCAGGGGGAGGAACTGGTAGGGGTGGCCCGCTCGGTGACCGATTTCTGTTACTGTTGCTATCTCTCTGATCTGGCGGTGGCCGAGGCGGTGCAGGGGCTGGGGATTGGCAAGGCATTGATCCGCGAGACCTTCCTGCAGCTGCAACCGGGCTGCAAGCTGATCCTGCTGGCCGCTCCCCAGGCAGTGGATTACTACCCCCGCCTCGGGTTTGGCCAGCACCCCAGTGCCTGGGTCATGAACAGTCTGGATGAGCTGAACTAACTGGCCTGGCTCTTTTGGAGCAGGCCATCATCCTGCCTGTTCCAATGCCGGTTGGCGCGCCTGACCAACGCGGCGCAGGCGCCGCTGCAGCGGCCGCTCAAAGAGGTGATAGCTCACCGCCGAGAGCGCGATCAACACCGCCAGCATCAACAGGATCGCCACCACTCCCAGCAGTGGATTGGTCTGGGCATACCACCACTCGGTCAATTCTGGCGCCAGGTAGTGGATCAGCTCACAACCGGTCAGCAACACCAAGGCATGGAGCAGATAGATGGAGTAGGAGAGATCCCCCAGCCAGTTGGTGAAGCGGTTGTCGAGCAGGCGTAGCAGCGGGCTTTGGCGCTTCCCTTGAGAGGCGGCAATCCAGATAAGCAGCACGTAGGCGCAGATCAGCAGCAGGGTCAGTTGCGGCGTCATGGTGAACTGCAGCAGCACGAAGGGCAGCAGGAAGGCGATAAGCAGTGGCAGATCCCGTTGCATCATGGGCAAACTCCGCGCTGCCTTGACCCTGGGCAGCAACCAGAGGCCGAGCACGAATTCACTCACTCCACGACCGACCGCCAGTGCCCCGCTGGTGACATCCAGCGTCCCCCGGCTATGCACGATAAAGGCCAGCACCGTCAGGGCAAGCAAGGGGGAGAGGTGACTCCAGCGGCTGCGGGTGACCGCGAGCGGAATGAGCAGCGGGAACAACAGATAGCTTATCCACTCCACGCTCAGGGACCAGGCGGCGAAGTTCCAGGTCAGCCCCTGATCCGTCACTACCTGCAGCAGCAAGAGTGCACTTGGCAGCGCCTCGGCTGGGGTAAAGGGGGAACCAAACGGAGGCATTCCTTCCCACTCCCACATCTTGAACAGGGGGCCGCCGTAGAAGCCCACTCCGTGCTGCGCTTTGTAAAGCTCCCAGCCTACCAGCAGCACCAGGGTCACAACATAGAGGGGGTAGACCCGGGTCAGTCGCAGCCAGAGAAAGCGGCCATAGCTGACGGTGCGGCGGGGGGCGGTGAAGGCCTCACCGTAGACATGGGCCAGCACCAGTCCGCTCAGGATAAAGAAGAGATCGACCCAGAGATAGCCATTCTCGATGAGTTGGGTGACCCCAGCTATCGACTCCATCCACTGGGGAAAGAGCAACAGACGGGCGTGGAACAGCACCACCATCAGGGCAGCGATGCCCCGCAGCGGCGTTAACAGCGGCAATGATTGATTCATGACGTTATCCCTTGTGATGTTCAGCTTGGCCTGACATCGATTTTTGTTGTTGTGCCGACCCCTCAGTCCTGATGGGGCAGCTCCCGGACGCAGGATCGCCTCAGGCTGGCTTACGTTACGAAAAAGAGAGTCATACGAGTGTGATTAAAGTCATAAATGTGCACTTATTGTGCAAAAACACGCAGTAAAGGATGACAGGGGCCAAGCGGGCCGAGAAGGTGAAAGGAGAGGGGGCGGGTACGGCACAAACGACAAGGGCGCGGCAAAAAAATCAGGCCCGCAATGGGGCCTGATTGATCAAAAAGAGAGGGCGCTTGCCGATCAGCGGGCGCGCACCACCAGCCCCTTGAGGTAGAAACCTTCCGGATAGGCGGTACCGATGGGGTGATCGGAGGCCTGGGAGAGCAGCTCCAGGATCTGGGCATCGCGACCGGCATCGAGGGCCGCATCGGCGACGATCTTCTGGAACAGGCTCTGCTCCATCAGGCCGGAGCAGGAGTAGGTGAGCAGCACGCCGCCCGGCGCCAGCAGCTGGAACGCCAACATGTTGATGTCCTTGTAGCCGCGGCAGGCACCCAGCAGCTGGGCCTTGCTCTCGGCAAACTTGGGGGGATCCAGCACGATGACGTCGAACTTCTCGCCTTTCTCGCGGTATTCGCGCAGCAGCTTGAACACGTCGTGACGCACGAACTGGGTATTGCTGGTGTCCAGGCCGTTCAGCTCGGCGTTCTGGCGGGCGATGTCCAGTGCGTTCTGGGAGAGATCGACGTTGACCACCTCCTTGGCGCCGCCCTTGAGGGCATAGACGCCAAAACCGCCGGTGTAGCAGAAGCAGTTGAGCACCCGCTTGCCTTCGGTGTATTTGGCGGCTGCCTGACGGTTATCACGCTGATCCAGATAGAAGCCGGTCTTGTGGCCGTTGCGGATGTCCACCAGGATCTTGACTCCGCCGTTTTCCTCGATCATCACGGGTTCGTTCGGGGTCTCGCCGTAAATCACGCCGGTGCGCTCTTTCAGACCTTCCTTCTTGCGTACCGCCACGTCGGAGCGCTCATAGATGCTGCACTCTGGGTAGAGGGTGCGCAGGGCCTGGGTGATGAGGTCCCGCTGGAACTCGGCACCGGCAGAGAGGATCTGGCACACCAGAAAATCGGCGTAACGGTCGATGGTCAGACCCGGCAGACCGTCGGACTCGGCGGCGCACAGGCGATAGCCGGTGAGACCCTGGCGCTTGATCAGCGGATCGCGGGACTCTTGGGCATAGGAGAGGCGGCGGATAAAGAAGTCGAGATCGATGGTCTCGTCCTTGTCGAAGGTCCAGACCCGGGCGCGGATCTGGGAGCTGCCGGACCAGGCGCCACGGGCGAGCCACTTGCCATCGTTTGAGTAGATCTCGACGGTGTCGCCGTCGATGGGGTTGCCCTGAACCCGCTCGATCCCCTTGGAGAAGATCCAGGGGTGGCGACGCAGCAGGGATTTTTCGCGGCCTTTGACGAGATAGATGGAAGCGCTCATGGGTAGTTGCCGATGGTAGAAAGAAAAGGGGCCACATTCTATGTGGCCCGCAGGTAAAACTCAAACGACCCGGCGCATTTACGCCCTCCGGCCTGATCTGGCGAAATGCGCGATTAGATCTTGATCCCCTTGAGGGCCTGGGTCAGTTCGCTGGCGGTGGCTTTCAGTCCCTGGGTGCCGGCCACCGAGGCGCTGGCGGACTCTTCCACCTGCGCCGCCTCGTGGCGCACCTGATCCAGGTTGTGGGTGATCTCGGCGGCCACCGAGCTCTGCTCCTCGCTAGAGGTGGCGATCTGGGTGCTCATCTCCAGCACCGCATCGCTGTGGTTGCTCAATTTTTCGATATCCAGCCCCACTTCGCTGATCAGCTGCTGGCTGCTGGCGGCGCGACCGACGGTCTTCTCCATGATGTCGTTCAGCGCCCCGGTGCCGGCCTGCAGCTCTTCAATCATCTGCTGGATCTCCACTGTCGCCTGCTGGGTGCGGCTGGCGAGGGTGCGCACCTCGTCGGCGACCACCGCAAAACCGCGCCCCTGCTCGCCGGCGCGGGCGGCCTCGATGGCGGCATTGAGCGCCAGCAGGTTGGTCTGCTGGGAGATGGCATTGATGACGTTGACCACTTCGTTGATGCGATTGGCGTTGTGAGTCAGCCGCTCCACCGCGCCGGAGGCGTTGCCTATCTCGTCGGCCAGGGTGCGTATAGCCTCTATGGTACGGGCCACCCGCTCGGCACCGTTGGCCGCCTCCTCGCTGGACTGGCGAGTCTGTTGCAGGGTGTCGTTGGCGTTGCGAGCCACTTCCCGGATGGCGGCGGACATCTGCTCCATGGCGGTGGCGAGAGAATCCATGTGCAGGCGCTGGGCGCGGGCCATGGCTTCTCCTTCGCCGGCGTGCTCGCGAAACTCGTCGGCAGCCAGAGTGAGCGCCTCGGCGGACTCTTCCACCAGTTTGACTATCTTGTGTTGACGGTCGGTGAAGCGGTCTATGCTGCCCGCCAGCACCGAGAATTCGTCCCGCACCGGGAAGAAGTTGAGACGAAAAGTGAGGTCCCCGTCGGCGACGGTCTGCAACGCCTTGTTGGTGGAGTAGAGGGCGCCGGAAACAAAGGTCATCATATAGTGGATGACCAGGGCCATCAGGACTGCGAGGATGGCGATGAGGATCAGAGTTGAGCCCTGATCATCCCACATGGATAGATTGCTGACATCGAGCTGGCCGGTGACGTAGCCCGCCTGGCCCGCTGCGGCGCTAAACCGGTAGTGCTCCCCCTGTTGCTGCAGGCCGGCGCTGCCTTGCGCCTCCAGACGCAGATTGGCGGGCAGGACGAGGCCGGGTTGCTGGCTCACCAGCTGGGCCACCGTTTCGACCTGCTCTTGCAACTGCTGGACTCTGAGCTGGATCTCCTGTTCATGACTGCTGGCCAGCATGTACCAGCTGAGAAAGGCAATGATCAGCAGAGGGAGCCAGAACGAAACGTAGAATTTTTCACCAATGGTCAGGTGAATGAGATAGCGGTCAACCCAACGGAATTTAACTTCTTTCATAATGGAGCTGCATCCTGCAGAAGAGAGAGTGTCGCGCACATTATCGTCTTGGCAGCCAATTCCTTAAGCAGAAGGTGTGAGAAATGGGAGAGCAATCGTTTGTCATTCGGGTGTGGGGACAGGTTCAGGGCGTCGGGTTTCGCTATTTCACTCGCGAGCGAGCCCTGCAACTGGGCCTGCGAGGGCATGCCTACAACCTGGAAGATGGCTCGGTGGAGATCCTGATCTGCGGTCCAACGCAGGGGGTACAGATGATGCTGGGCTGGCTGGAGCATGGCCCGCGTACCGCCAGGGTGACCCGGATGGAGTATGAAGAGGCGCCGCCGCCCAAGGGACAGGGTTTTCATACCAATTGAGATCGACGAAAGGAAGCGGGAGCCCCGTGGGCTCCCGCTTTTGTTTGCATTATTTGGCCTGTGCGGCGTCGGCGATGGCCTGGGTCTTGGCGAGCACCGCCTGCAGGGCCGGGCGCTTGGCCAGGCGATCCCGATAGGCTGCGAGTTTCGGCGGTATGCTCTGTTCGAAGCGGGTCGCCCACATCAGGGTATGGGCCAGCAGCAGATCGGCGATGGTGATCTGCTCCCCCAGCAGGTATCCGCTCTCGGGCACCCAGGATTCGGCAATGGCAGCCGCCTTGTCAAACTCCCACTTGGCGGTGGGGAAGATGGCCGTCAGGCGCTGGGCTTCGGGCAGGGCGAAGCGGTGCTTGCCGATAGTCCAGAGCGGCTGCTCCAGCTCGCAGGTGATGAAACTGACCCACTGGGCGTGCAGCGCCGAGGCCTGCGTCCCTCTCTCTGGCAGCCACTCTGGTCCGTATACCTCGGCCAGGTACTGCATGATGGCGGCAGATTCGGTCAGAACGAACTCCCCATCCTTGATCACCGGCATCTTGCCGCTCGGGTTGAGGGCCAAAAACCAGTCGCTGCGGTTTTCCCCCTTGGCAAAATCGAGAAACTGGAACTGCCACTCGATACCCAGCTCTTCCAGCAACCAGGAGACGCGCAGTGCCCGGCTGACAGGGGTTCCATATAAGGTGATCATGCTTACTCCTTGCCGTGATGAATGTCGGATCGGCGACCCGACGAGAACCGCCAGTCTAGGCAAATTGCACGATGGCGACAACCATCCGCGAGGGAGGAGGGCAAGTCTTCTTGTTAGCCCTTGGCGCAGTGGGGCGGGCATGAAAAAAGAGAGGCCAGGGGCCTCTCTTGAGATGGGATGTGAAATCGCGTTTACTTGACGCGCATGCCGGGTTGGGCGCCTTCCTGGGGCTCCAGGATCCAGAGATCCTTGCCGCCGGGGCCGGCAGCCAGCACCATGCCTTCGGACATGCCAAAGCGCATCTTGCGCGGGGCCAGGTTGGCCACCATCACGGTCAGCTTGCCTTCCAGATCTTCGGGGTTGTAGGCGGACTTGATGCCGGCGAACACCTGGCGGGTTTCGCCGCCGATGTCGAGCTGCAGTTTCAGCAGCTTGTCTGCTTCCGGCACCGCTTCGGCCTTCTTGATCAGCGCCACGCGCAGGTCCACCTTGGCGAAGTCGTCATAGGTGATGGTCTCGCTGATGGGGTCATCAACCAGCGGGCCGGTCACTTTCGGCGCCTGCTCCTTGGCCAGATCCTCCTTGGAGGCTTCGATCATGGCTTCAATCTTGGCCGGCTCGATGCGGGAGAACAGCGCCTTGAACGGAGCGACGGTGTGGTCGACCAGCGGGGCGGCGATGCCATCCCAGGTCAGGGTCTCACCCAGGAAAGCTTCGGCGCGCTCGGCCAGCTGCGGCATGACGGGCTTCAAGTAAGCCATCAGCACGCGGAACAGGTTGATACCGACGGAGCAGACCGCTTGCAGCTCGGCATCTGCCCCTTCCTGCTTGGCGATGACCCAGGGGGCCTTGTCGTCCACATAGCGGTTGGCCTTGTCGGCCAGGGCCATGATCTCGCGGATGGCGCGGCTGAATTCGCGGCTCTCGTAGGCTTCACTGATGGCGGCGCGGGCGTTGGCGAACTCGGCATAGAGCTCAGGCTCGGCGCAGGTCGCCGCGAGCTTGCCGTCGAAGCGTTTGGCGATAAAGCCGGCGTTACGGGAGGCGAGGTTGACCAGCTTATTGACCACGTCGGCGTTGACGCGCTGCACGAAGTCTTCAAGGTTCAAGTCCAGATCGTCGATGCGGCTGTTGAGCTTGGCTGCGTAGTAGTAGCGCAGGCACTCCGGATCCAGGTGGTTCAGGTAGGTGGAAGCCTTGATGAAGGTGCCCTTGGACTTGGACATTTTGGCGCCGTTGACGGTCACATAGCCGTGTACGTTGACCTTGGTCGGCTTGCGGAAACCCGCCCCTTCCAGCATGGATGGCCAGAACAGGCAGTGGAAGTAGGCGATGTCCTTGCCGATGAAGTGGTAGAGCTCGGCGTCGGAATCCGCTTTCCAGTAGCTGTCAAAATCGATATCGCCGCGCTTGTTGCACAGATTCTTGAACGACGCCATATAGCCGATGGGGGCATCCAGCCAAACGTAGAAGTATTTGCCAGGGGCGCCCGGGATCTCGAAGCCGAAGTAGGGGGCGTCGCGGGTGATGTCCCACTGCTGCAGGCCGCTTTCGAACCACTCTTGCATCTTGTTGGCCATCTCTTCCTGGATGGCGCCGGAGCCACGTACCCAGCCGGCCAGCCAGGCTTCGAACTGGGGCAGGTCGAAGAAGAAGTGCTCGGAATCCTTCATTACCGGGGTCGCGCCGGAGACGGCTGATTTCGGGTCAATCAGTTCGGTCGGGCTGTAGGTGGCGCCGCAACTGTCGCAGTTGTCACCGTACTGATCCGGGGACTTGCACTTGGGGCAGGTGCCCTTGACGAAGCGGTCCGGCAGGAACATGGCCTTTTCCGGATCGAACAGCTGGGAGATGGTGCGGCTGCTGATCTTGCCGGCCTCTTTGAGGCGGGTGTAGATGAGGCTCGCCAGCTCGCGGTTCTCTTCGCTGTGGGTGGAGTGGTAGTTGTCGAAGCTGATGTTGAAGCCGGCGAAATCTGCCTGGTGCTCCTGGGAAACTGCCGCAATCATCTCTTCCGGGGTGATCCCCATCTGCTGCGCCTTGAGCATGATCGGGGTGCCGTGGGCATCATCGGCACAGATGAAGTGGACCTGATGACCGCGCATTCGCTGATAACGAACCCAGATATCGGCCTGGATGTGTTCCAGCATGTGGCCGAGGTGGATGGAGCCATTGGCATAGGGAAGGGCGCAGGTTACCAGCATTGTACGAGGATCAGTTGCCATAATACGTTCTTGATGTGCTTGTTGGGATGATACAGTGCCGTGCATGTTACCCGAATTGGGGGTAGCCTGCCTAGGGTTGTGGCGCTGCCCCGCCCGGTGGACGCCGTGTTGAGTGCGGCAGGCAAGCCACTGATTTGTGTGCGGTAACCGTTCACCTCAAGATAATGACGAGATAATGAGGAGTTAATGGTGATTGATTCAGTAAAACAGATCCTCGCCGAATTTAAGCCTGCCGGCTGGCACAAGGATCTGGTCGATGCCGGCTTCGTGCGCGAGATCATCCATGAAGATCAGGGGCTCACCATTCGGCTGGTGCTGCCCTTTGCCGGCCTCTCGCTGCTTGAGCAGCTCAAGGATGACTTCGACGCCAGGCTGCGCACGGCGACCGGGGTCTCCCGCATCGACTGGCAGCTTGAAATAGACGTCGCCAGCATGCCGCGGGCCCAGGGTCTGGCGGCGGTGCAGGGCATTCGCAACATCATCGTTGTCGCCTCCGGCAAGGGGGGGGTGGGCAAATCCACCACTGCCGTCAACCTGGCGCTGGCGCTGCAAAAGGAGGGGGCGCGGGTCGCCATTCTGGATGCGGATATCTATGGCCCCTCCATCCCAACCATGATGGGTACCCTCAAGGAGCGCCCCGTCAGCCATGATGGCAAGATGATGGAGCCGGTCATGGCGTGCGGCCTCAAGAGCAACAGCATCGGCTATCTGGTTGCCGAGCAGGACGCCACCATCTGGCGTGGTCCCATGGCAAGCAAGGCGCTGGCGCAGATCCTGGGTGAAACCCGCTGGGGCGAAGTGGATTATCTGGTGGTGGACATGCCGCCAGGCACTGGCGACATCCAGCTCACCATGGCCCAGCAGGTGCCCACCTCGGGAGCGGTGATCGTCACCACGCCGCAGGATGTGGCGCTGGCCGATGCGCGCAAGGGGGTGGCCATGTTCAACAAAGTCGATGTGCCCGTGCTCGGCATCATAGAGAACATGAGCTACCACGTCTGCAGCGCTTGCGGTCATCACGAACCGCTGTTTGGCACCGGCGGTGGCCAGAAGATGGCGGAGCAGTATCATGTGGCGCTGCTTGGCCAGATGCCGCTGCACATCGACATTCGCCAGCACATGGATGATGGCTGTCCGACCGTGTTCGGTGCGCCGGAAGGCACCCTGGCTCAGGCCTATCTGAAGCTGGCCCGCAGGGTAGGGGCTGAACTCTTTTTCAGCGCAAAACCGATTGCGACCCCCCTCTACACCCGGGCGCTGGGTGATTAATCGGCTGTCGATAGCTTGAAAAGGAATTGAGGGTGGGCATGGCCCACCCTTTTTCATATAATGGATCGGTTTAAATCATCCCCACAGCTCTTCTCTTTTAGGTATTTGTCATGTCTGATACTCAACATTCGTGTGTGATCATCGGTATTGCGGGCGCGTCTGCGTCCGGTAAAAGTCTTATCGCCCAGACCATTTATGAAGAGCTGGTGGCTGAGCTGGGGGCTGGGGAAATCGGTGTCATCTCCGAGGATTGCTACTACAAGGATCAATCCCACCTGACCATGGAAGAGCGGGTCAAAACCAACTATGACCATCCCAGCTCCATGGATCACAGCCTGCTGGTAGAGCACCTGGGTTCTCTGCTCAAGGGGGAGGGAGTCGAGATCCCGCAATACTCCTACTCCGAGCACACACGGATGAGTGAAGTGACCCGCTTTGCGCCGCGCAAGGTGATCATTCTGGAAGGGATCCTGCTGCTGACCGACAGCCGTCTGCGCGATTTGATGGATGCCTCCATTTTCATGGATACCCCGCTCGACATCTGCCTGCTGCGCCGTCTGGTGCGCGACGTGCAGGAGCGTGGCCGAACCATGGATTCCGTACTCAAGCAGTACCAGAAAACCGTGCGCCCCATGTTCCTGCAGTTTATCGAGCCTTCCAAGCAGTATGCCGATGTGATCGTGCCCCGTGGCGGCAAGAACCGTATCGCGATCGACATGCTCAAGGCGCGTATCCGCCACATGTTGATTGGTTAAGATGAAACAAGCCGGGTGATGCCCGGCTTTTTTAAATGAATAATTTGTCAGGAGAGTCGCCCAATGCGTCTTTGTGATACCGATATCGAACGTCATCTGGATGAAGGCAAGATCGTCATCGAACCCAGACCCGGTGTGGAGCGGATCAGTGGCGTCAGCGTCGATGTGCTGCTCGGCAACGAGTTTCGGGTATTTCGCGATCACACCGCCCCCTATATCGATTTGAGCGGCCCGAGCAGTGAAATGGCCGACGCCATCGATCGGGTGATGAGCGACGAGATCCACATTCCGGATGGCGAAGCCTTCTATCTGCACCCGGGCCAGCTGGCACTGGCTGTGACTTATGAATCCGTTACCCTGCCTGCGGATATCGTCGGCTGGCTGGATGGTCGCTCTTCGCTGGCGCGCCTTGGTCTCATGGTGCACGTTACCGCACACCGTATCGACCCGGGCTGGTCCGGCCGCATCGTGCTGGAGTTCTACAACGGCGGCAAGCTGCCGCTGGCGCTGCGTCCCAAGATGAAGATCGGCGCGCTGAACTTCGAGATGCTCTCGGGGACTGCGGCACGTCCCTACAACAAACGGGAAAACGCCAAGTACAAGAGCCAGCAGGGCGCCGTCGCGAGCCGTATCAACCAGGATTGAGGTGGCGGCAGATAACACGAAAAGGAGCACTCAGTGCTCCTTTTTTGTATCCGTCTGTCGGCAACCATGGGAATTAGGGGTCATCAAAGGAGACACGGCCAGCGACAAAAGATGTTTTGCTGTGCGTTTTATGACCTTGATTAGGTCGTTTTGGGGTTTATAAATAGTAAAAAGAGCGTTTTTGTAATTAGAAAGCACATGAAATAACGCGTTTTAAGCAATGAATGGTTGATTTAATTAATCCTCGACAGGCCGCATGGAACCTGTACCTAAGCTGTACTGATGAAAAATGCTCTTTTTTTTTATGGCTGAAATATTTCATGGGTGGCTATGGCGTTGGCCGCCATCTGGCATAATCCGCCGCAACTCATAAACAGGCTTTTTTTTATGTTTGAAATGTTCAGTGGTTTGGGTTTGTGGTGGTCAATCGGTTTGGTATTGGCCGTTTTTTTTGTGCTGGCCTATGAATTCATCAACGGCTTTCACGATACCGCCAATGCGGTAGCAACGGTGATCTATACCAAGGCAATGCCCGCTCATCTGGCGGTTGTGGCTTCCGGGATCTTCAACTTTTTTGGTGTCATGTTTGGTGGCCTGGGGGTGGCTTACGCCATCGTTCACTTGCTGCCCATCGATCTGCTGCTCGGGATGGATTCCACCCAGGGATTGATCATGGTGTTTTCCTTGCTGTTTTCCGCCATCGTGTGGAACCTAGGCACCTGGTTCTTCGGGATCCCGGCATCCAGCTCCCACACCTTGATTGGCTCCATTCTTGGGGTTGGCGGCGCCTATGCCTGGATCAGCCATAAACCGGTGACCCAGGGGATCAACGTGGGCAAGGCCATCGACATCATGCTCTCCCTCATCATCTCTCCTACCATCGGTTTTATCGTTGCGGCCCTGTTGCTGCTGGCGATGAAGCGTATCTGGACCAGCAACAAGATCCATAAAACGCCGGAAGAGCGTCAGCTGGTCGATGGCAAAAAGCACCCGCCGTTCTGGGCTCGTCTCACTCTGGTTGCGTCGGCCATGGGGGTGAGCTTTGTACATGGCTCCAACGATGGTCAGAAAGGGATCGGTCTGGTGATGCTGGTGCTCATCTGCATGGCGCCGGCCTACTTCGCGCTGGACATGAACAGCCGCGCCTACGACCTCGATCGCACCCAGGATGCCAATCATCGCATCATGGAGATCTATCAGCGTAACCAGGCTGCTTTGGGTGAGGTGATCAATTTCTCGGCTCCGGCGGCTACCAAGGAAGAGCTGTTGACTCACTGCTCTGCCGACAGTGCCTTGCAGGCGATGGCGACGCTGGATACTCGCCTAGACGCCGTGCGTACTTACGATCAACTGAGTCCGAGTGATCGCCGTGAAGTGCGCCGTCTGCTGCTTTGTATCGACGATACTGCTCGCAAGGTCTCCAAATTGCCGCTGCCGGCCAAGGAGCTGACCGATCTGGCCAAGTGGCGCAAGGATCTGACCGCGACCGCCGAATACGCGCCGACCTGGGTCATCGTCTCCATCGCGCTGGCGCTGGGGTGCGGCACCATGGTGGGCTGGCGCCGCATCGTTCACACCGTGGGGGAGAAGATTGGTTCTTCCGGTATGACCTACAGCCAGGGTATTGCGGCCCAGATCACTGCAGCCAGCTCCATCGGGGTCGCCAGCTTGACCGGCATGCCGGTATCCACTACGCATATCCTTTCTTCTGCGGTTGCGGGCACCATGGTGGCGAACAAGTCCGGCCTGCAGAGCCAGACCATCAAGACCATCCTGATGGCCTGGGTACTGACCCTACCGCTGACTATGTTGCTCTCCGGTGGCCTGTTCATCATCAGCAATCATTTGTTTGGTTGAACAGCAACGTAATTTATAAAAGGGCCTGCGGGCCCTTTTTTCTTGTCCGCAGCTTGAGAGCAGTCGATGCCTTGACCTTCTAAAAAGCGCAGACTGCTTTTAATGGACTTGGTTGTCAGATTGCTTTTACTTGGCGACAAGAGGGGACTCCTAATTTCCAGGCTTTTCACGATGGTGATAAGGCAAGGGGGACGAAATCATAGGATAAGACTTGAATGGCTACAGAAGTGTTGTGAGGGGAGAGCAGAGGTGAGTTGGTTAGCGGCGAAAATAGATTGCCTTGTCGGCAGAGGCTGAACGAGCGGCACAGTTCGTTCTGTATGCGTGACGGCGGTATGTAACGAAGAGTCGATACTTGAAGGGCTAGATGATGTTCCTGCCGAGCCATCTCCGTGTTTGTTATCTCATATCAATGGCCCAAATTCATCGATAGGAGATGCACTGGACTACTCATTGAAACTCGCCACTAGTTATCATCCATCATCAGCCATGTTGTTGATTTGAAAGGGGGGCCGAGAACAGAGATGTGTCGATAAGAACCTCTATATATGCCAACAAACTAAATGTTGATGACAATATCTTAAACCCAGATCTGAAACCTCAATACTCTCTAACAAGGCCAGGCAGTAAAGAGTCGGAGGCAATTGGCAAGATGATGAGGGTAATAGTGAAGATCTGAGGGATGGAAAAGGGGAGCCTTGTGCCGAAGGCACTGGCTCAGTAGTACTTGGATGATCAAGTCAAAGCAAGTAGCAGATACCTGTATCCAACAGGACAAAACTGATATTTTGCCAAAGTTAACTGTGCGACAAATAAAAAGAGCCACTCCTGGGAGTGGCTCTTTGCAAATCAGGCTTGCTGATTAAGCGATTACGGACGACCAGCCGGGCAGGAAGCCGCGTTGACGGCAGCGGTGCTGCCACCATGGCGACCTGAGCTGCTGACCTCACTGCGTACCAGCGGCGGGTAATCAACCGGCTCGCGGGCAGGCAGGGCAGGGGCTTCGGCCGGAGTAGCCATCGGCGCAGATGCCTTGCGGGCGCGCGCCAGCAAACCAGCACCGTGCATAACCTGCTTGGTGATGGTCGTAGCAGGTTCCGCTGCTTCCACAGCAACCTCTTCGGTTGTGGTGACAACAGGTGCGACAACTTCGTTCACCACAGGAGCCACTGGCTCGGCTGCGATAACCGGCTCTGCAACCTCTGCGGTTTCTACAGCCTCAACCACGCTTACGCTCTCGACCTCGGGGGAGGCTTCGATGGCGATGGTCGCAGGGGCTGCATCTACAACAACTTCAGTTGTTTCTGCTTCTGCTTGAGTGTCAGCAACAGTGGCTTCCACCTTGTCGGCAGCTTCTTCCGCGATGGTTTCAACGACCACATGCTCGGTCAGCGCGGCAGAGGCCTGAAGGGCTGCGGCAACAGCTTCGGCGCTCGGAATAGTGATCACCGGTACTGCAGGCTCTTCCACTTTGACCTGGGCTGCATCGGATTGAGCCGCTGCAGTCATTGTCACTTCGGCCTGCGGCTCTTCATCACGCTGGCTACGAGCCTCTTCGTTGATGCGCTTGCGACGCTGGCCTTCGATGCGTTGGTTGCGCGGAGTGCGGCGGGAACGGCGCTGGCCTTCGGCCTGCTCATCCTGCTCGTGGGCAACATTTGTTTCCACGGCGGCAGTTTGAACGTCCTCAACCGGCAGGGCAGGGGTGTCAGCGGCAGCAACATCGACACGGATCTGCTTGCGCAGTTGACGACGTTCGCGGCGCTCGGCCACTTTCTGCTCTTTTTCCTGACGCGGTTCTGCGGCAACGGCAGCGGTCTCTACGGCGTCAACCATCACTTCCGCGCGAGGTTCGCGGGGGGCACGAGGCTGGCGCGGGGCACGAGGTTCACGCTGTTCGCGTTCCTGACGAGGCTCGCGAGGTTCACGTTCCATACGCTGTTCAGTGCGTACTTCACGATCCTGACGCGGTTCACGCTCCTTGCGAGGACGACGGTTGCGGTTTTCGCTTCCTTCGCGATTATCACGGCCGGCGTTATCACGCTTCTCGGACGCATCGGCATTGTTGCGGTTACCGCGATTGTCATCACGACGACCACGTTGACCACGGCCACGGCCCTCTTCACGCTGGTGACGATGACCCTCTTCCTTGTTGCGCGTCTCACGACCTGCGGCCGCTTTCTCGGCAGGCGCTTTCACATCAGCAGATGCGGGTTCGCTACCAAACAGACCAGCGATCCCTTTGAACAGTTTGCTGAAGAAGCCACTGCCCTGTGCCGGAGTTGCCACGGTCGCGGCCGCTTGCGGCTGGGCGACAGGCGCTGGCGGAGTCGGCTGGGCAAAGCCTTGCAGCAGCGGCTGCTCGCGTTCGATCACCTGAGCCTGTTTGGGCTGATAGACCGGCTTGGCAATTTCGGTTTTCAGCTCGTAGCTGGCCCCTTCCGGGATCTCGCTCTGGCGGATGCGTGTCACTTCATAGTGCGGTGTTTCCAGATGCTGATTCGGAATGATGTAGACGCGAACATCATTACGCTGCTCCAGGCTGGCGATGGAGGAACGTTTTTCGTTCAGCAGATAGGCGGCGACATCGACCGGTACCTGAGCATGCACCTGTTCGGTGTTGTCCTTCATGGCCTCTTCTTCGATGAGACGCAGGATGGACAGAGCCAGCGACTCGTTGTCGCGGATCACACCCTGGCCCTGGCAACGAGGGCAGATATGGCTGCTGGACTCGTTGAGGGAGGGGCGCAGGCGCTGGCGAGACATCTCGAGCAGACCGAAACGGGAGATACGGCCCAGCTGGATGCGGGCACGATCCTGATGCACGGCTTCACGCAGACGATTCTCCACTTCGCGCTGATGGCGAACCGGGGTCATGTCGATGAAGTCGATGACGATGAGGCCACCCAGGTCACGCAGGCGCAGCTGGCGAGCGATCTCGTCGGCTGCTTCCAGGTTGGTCTGTAACGCGGTTTCTTCGATATCACCGCCCTTGGTGGCGCGGGAGGAGTTGATATCGATGGAGGTCAGTGCCTCGGTTGGATCGATGACGATGCTGCCACCGGAGGGCAGACGCACTTCACGCTGGAAGGCAGACTCGATTTGGCTCTCGATCTGGAAGTGGTTGAACAGGGCAACTTCACCCTTGTACAGCTTCACACGATTGAGGAAATCGGGGCGAACCAGCTCGATGTGAGCCTTGGCACGCTCGAAAATCACCGGGTTGTCGATCAGGATCTCGCCCACATCGCGACGCAGGTAGTCACGAATGGCGCGCACAATCACGTTGCTTTCCTGGTGGATCAGCACGGGAGCGGCACGCTGTTGTGAGGCCTTGTGAATGGAATCCCAGTGGTTGAGCAGAACGTTCAGATCCCACTCCAGCTCTTCCGGAGACTTGCCCACACCTGCGGTGCGCACGATGAGGCCCATGCCGTCCGGCACGGTCAGTCCGCTCAGGGCTTCTTTCAGCTCGGTCCGCTCGTCACCCTCGATGCGGCGGGAGATACCACCGGCGCGGGGGTTGTTCGGCATCAGTACCAGGTAGCTACCGGCCAGGCTGATGAAAGTAGTGAGGGCTGCACCCTTGGTACCGCGCTCTTCCTTGTCGATCTGGACGATAACTTCCTGACCTTCACGGACCACTTCTTTGATGTTGGGACGACCCTGATAGGAGTAACCGGAGGGGAAGTAATTGCGGGCGATTTCCTTGAGAGGCAGGAAACCGTGGCGCTCGGCGCCGTAGTCGACAAAAGCAGCTTCGAGACTGGGTTCTACGCGGGTGATCTTGCCCTTGTAAATGTTCGCTTTCTTCTGCTCGTGTCCCGGACTTTCAATATCCAAATCGTAGAGCTGTTGTCCGTCAACCAGCGCTACGCGCAACTCCTCTTCTTGAGTTGCGTTGATCAGCATTCTTTTCATTGAGTTCTCATTATTGTGTCATTTTGATTTCCTCCACCTGGGTCCTGCCGGCGCCGGCCTCGGGTCTTCAGCATACTGGGGCAACCTCCCGGTTGGGGTATGCATGAGGCGCAAACTGAGGGCGCTCTGGTCATCACTTCTCGAGAAGGGACGTTACGGATGCCGCAGTGGAGACAAATTAAAGGTGATGTTTGTGTTCTCCATGCGTTGTACCTCGCACCCGGGAACCGACATGTTCTTGTATACACGGTGTTTCGGGATTGGGTGGCATACTTTTTGGCCACTTAGTACAAGGCTTGAACACAATGACAAAACCTTGTTTATTATCCCATTTAAACCTCTTTTATAGCAAGGCGCCATTTTTCAACAAACCATGCAGCCAAGGGGCTCAGGCAGTGTTAAAATCCGCGCCATGACACAGATACATCAACAAGTGCAGCTGCTCACCATCGAAGCTGAGCATGACGGGCAGCGCATCGACAATTTTCTCAAGACTCAGCTAAAGGGCGTCCCCAAGAGCCTGATCTATCGCATCCTTCGCAAAGGCGAAGTGCGGGTAAACAAAAAGCGCATCAAACCGGAGTACAAACTCTGCGCGGGCGACGAAGTGCGGGTGCCCCCCGTGCGTGTGGCCGAAAAAAATGAGCTGCCCTCGGCCAACCTTGGGGTTATCCAGCGCCTCGAGAGTCAGATCCTGTTTGAAGACGATGCCATGATCGTACTGAACAAGCCTTCCGGTATGGCGGTGCATGGCGGCAGTGGCCTCAGTTTCGGCGTGATTGAAGGGCTGCGCGCGCTGCGCCCCGAAGCCCGTTTCCTCGAGCTGGTGCATCGTCTCGATCGCGATACCTCAGGTGTGCTCCTGGTCGCCAAGAAGCGCAGTGCCCTGCGCAGTCTGCACGAGCAGCTGCGGGTCAAGACCATGCGCAAACAGTATCTGGCGCTGGTACGTGGCCAGTGGCAGTCACATGTCAGGGTGGTGAATGCGCCGCTGCGCAAAAATGAGTTGCAATCTGGCGAGCGGGTGGTGCGGGTCAGTGCCGATGGCAAGCCGTCGGAAACCCGTTTTCGGATCGTGCGTCAATTCGCCGAGGCGACCCTGGTCGAGTGCAGTCCGATCACCGGTCGTACCCACCAGATCCGTGTCCATACCCTGCATGCCGGTCACCCGATCGCCTGTGATGATAAGTATGGAGAAGCCGCGTTTGACGAGAAAATGCGCAGCCAAGGGCTGAAACGACTCTTTTTGCATGCCTGGAAGCTGACCTTTACCCATCCGGCCGATGGCCGCGAGATGCAAGTCGAGGCGCCGCTTTCCCCCGAGCTCGACACCTTCCTGAACGGGTTGCCTCGCTGATGCCAATATCCGGCGCGCTCTTTTCGAGTCGTTGCTGATCAAAAAACGGGAGCCTGGGCTCCCGTTTTATTTTGTGGCATTTTATGCCGAGTCATGAGGTCAGGGGAGAGCAAGACCGTGACGCTCTAGCAGCTCGATCAGGCCGATCAGCGGCAGGCCGATCAGCGCATTGGGATCGCGTCCCTCCAGCCCTTTGAACAGCACTATTCCCATTCCTTCGCACTTGAAGCTGCCGGCACAGTCGAGTGGCATCTCGGCCTCCACATAACGCCGGATGGCATCCTCGCCCAGAGTACGAAAATGGACGGTAAAGGGCTCTACCAATTGCTCGGCACGACCGGAAACGGCATCCAGTACGCAGAGTCCGGTGTAGAAGGTAACACTGCGTCCCTGCGCCGCCATCAGTTGGGCAACGGCGCTGTCAACTGTACCCGGTTTACCGAGGATACGACCATCGCATACACACACCTGATCAGAACCGATGATCAAGCCATGATCAACTCGATTGGCGATGGCTGCGGCCTTGGTGTGGGCAAGGCGAGCCACCAGCGCTTCGGCGGTTTCACGGGGCAGGGGGGATTCATCCACCTCGGGGGCAATACATTCGAAGGGGAGGCCGAGCTTCTCCAGCAAGGCTTTGCGGTAACGAGAAGTTGAGGCGAGGATCAGATTCTGTGGCATAATTCAGGTACCGATGAGAACGAGTACCGGCATTCTAGGGACTTGTGAGGTTAAAATCATCGGCGGTAAGGACTTTTTCCTTTGACTATCAGTTGTTAGACCTATATTATTCGCGCCCTATGCAAAAGGTGAAGTTGCCCGTTAAGGTTGATCCAGTCCGTAGTGCCTCGAAGCTGCTCGATTATGTCGGGATGGTGGAAAAGTCGCAGATGCCCAGGCTGGAGGAATCAACCGCTGGCTTGCAGAGTGATATCGAGGTATCACTGCACTTTGGCAAAGATGTCCAGAAGTTGACCGTTATGAAAGGCACTGCCCATGCCAAGGTTGACCTGGTTTGCCAACGCTGCGGAGAGATTTTCGAACATCTCTGTGAAGCTGAATTTATCTACACTCCGCTGTTCGAAAGAACAAACGAGGAAGAACTGCCGGAAGCTTATGAGCCCATTGAGTTGGACGAAAACGGCGAGATAGATCTTCATCAAATCCTGGAGGATGAACTCATCCTCTCGTTGCCTCAAGTGGCCATGCATTCTCTGGATGCGTGCCCGCGAGGCAACATGGAGATGACCTGGGGTGAAATCGAACCTGCTGATGAGCGGCCGAATCCCTTTGCAGTTCTTGAAGAGCTTAAACGTAAGTGAATTTAGGAGTTAGCCTACAATGGCCGTACAACAGAACCGTAAAACCCGTGCCAAGCGTGGCATGCGTCGTTCCCACGATGCGCTGACCACCGCTGCCCTGACTGTTGATCAGACCAGTGGCGAAACCCATCGTCGTCACCACGTGACTGCCGATGGTTTCTACCGCGGTAAAAAGGTAATCGCTTAAGGATTGCCTTTGTCTACGCAAACTGTCGCGCTAGACATCATGGGGGGAGATATTGGCCCCTCGGAAACAGTGCCTGCCGCCGTGCAGGCACTGTCTCTTTTACCCCAACTAAAACTTATTCTGGTCGGTGAGCAACACCAGACCTCCTCACTGCTGCAGCAACATGGCTTGCTCAATCACCCCCGCGTTCGTTTCGTGCATGCCTCCCAGGTCGTGGGAATGGGCGACAAGCCGATCGTGGCGCTGCGTACCCTGAAAGACTCCTCCATGCGGGTAGTGCTCAACTTGGTGAAATCCGGCGAAGCCGATGCCTGCGTCAGTGCCGGCAATACCGGTGCCCTGATGGCCATGGCCAAGTGCGTGCTCAAATCCCTGCCCGGCGTCGACCGTCCAGCTCTTATCAAGGCGCTGCCCACCTTGAGTGGCAAACGTACCGTGATGCTGGATCTGGGGGCCAACGTCAGTTGCGATGCCGATACCTTGCTGCAATTCGCGGTGATGGGGTCTGTGGTGGCTGAGAAGGTCGAGGGCATTGCTGACCCCCGGGTTGCCTTGCTCAATATTGGCGAGGAGGAGATCAAGGGGAACGATCTGGTACGCCACAGCGCCGAGTTGCTTCGTCAGTGCTCCGCCCTCAACTATGTTGGCTTTGTCGAGGGAGATTGCATCTTCAGCGGCGATAGCGACGTCATTGTATGCGACGGGTTTGTCGGCAATGTTGCCCTCAAAACGGCGGAAGGGGTAGTGAGGATGATGGCCGAACTGGCCGGATATCCCCGCAAGAAGCGTACTTTTCTTGGCCGGATCGCAGGATTTCTGTTCAAACGGCGTTTTTCTTACCTGAACCCCGACCAGTATAACGGCGCAAGTCTGTTAGGATTGCGCGGCATTGTGGTAAAAAGTCATGGGCGGGCCGAACGACGCGCCCTGTGTAATGCGATCCTGCTGGCCGCACAAGAGGCCAAACATCAACTCCCACTGCAAATAGCAGATCGCCTTGAAACTGTCTTCTCCGACAGGGACCTATAAGAACTCTATGCATAGCAAAATTTTGGGTACTGGCAGCTATCTGCCGCACTCAGTACGTACCAACGCCGACCTCGAACAGATGGTAGAGACCAGTGACGAATGGATTGTGGAGCGAACTGGGATCCGTGAACGCCGTATTGCCGGTGCCGATGAAACCGTTGCAACCCTGTCTCACCAAGCAGCCCTGCGCGCACTGGAGGCCGCGGGCCTGACGGCCGCCGATCTCGACATGATAGTGCTGGCCACCACCAGCGCCGAAAACGCCTTTCCGGCCGCCGCCTGTGAACTGCAGGGGCTGCTCGGGGTGCAAGGGATCCCGGCCTTCGACGTGGCGGCCGCCTGCGCCGGCTTTACCTACGCGCTTTCCATTGCCGATCAGTTCGTCAAATCCGGTGCCGCCCGCCACGTGCTGGTCGTCGGCGCCGATGTGCTGTCGCGCATGTGCGATCCCGGGGATCGTGGCACCATCATCCTGTTCGGGGATGGGGCAGGGGCCGTGGTGATCGGTGCGAGCGACACCCCCGGCATCCTCTCCACCCATCTGCATGCGGATGGCCGTTACGGCGAGCTGCTCAAGCTGCCGCAGCCCCGTCGCGGCATGCCGGGGGCCGAGCTCGAAGCCTACATGTACATGAAGGGCAATGATGTCTTCAAAGTCGCGGTCACCCGTCTGAGCGAGATCGTCACCGAAACCCTGGCCGCCGCCGGCACCGAGCCGAGCGAGCTGGACTGGCTGGTGCCCCATCAGGCCAACTTCCGCATCATCAGCGCCACCGCCAAGAAACTTGGCATGGGGCTGGACAAGGTGGTGCTGACCCTCGACAAACACGGCAACACCTCTGCCGCCTCCGTGCCCATCGCCTTTGATGAAGGGGTGCGTGACGGCCGGATCAAACCGGGCCAGCTGGTCTTGCTGGAAGCCTTCGGCGGCGGTTTTGCCTGGGGCTCGGCGCTGGTTCGCCTCTGATCGTCAGCGGGATGGGACGAGCGTCTCATCCTGCCGTTCTCATTTTTCTCTTATTTAAAGGAATCAATGATGACCCAATTTGCCATTGCCTTCCCGGGACAGGGCTCCCAAACCGTCGGCATGCTGGCCGAGCTGGCCGAACAACATGCCGTGATCAAGGAGACCTTCGCCGAGGCGAGCCAGGTGCTGGGTTATGACCTGTTTGCCCTGGTCATGGAAGGTCCGGCCGAAGAGCTGAACAAGACTTGGCGTACCCAGCCTGCACTGCTGACCGCTTCTGTCGCGCTGTGGCGCCTGTGGCAACAGCAGGGTGGAGCGACCCCCGCCGTGATGGCAGGCCACAGTCTGGGTGAGTATTCCGCCCTGGTCTGCAGCGGCGCGCTGGCCTTTACCGATGCGGTCAAACTGGTTGAGCTGCGTGGTCTGGCCATGCAGGAAGCCGTGCCGGAAGGCACCGGTGCCATGGCCGCCATCATCGGCCTGGACAACGACGCCATCGCCGCCAACTGCGAGAAGGCGGCTGAAGGGCAGGTGGTCTCTCCGGTCAACTTCAACTCCCCGGGCCAGGTGGTCATCGCCGGTCACAAAGAGGCCGTCGAGCGCGCCAACGTGCTGATGAAAGAGTCCGGTGCCAAGCGTGCGCTGCCGCTGCCGGTCTCTGTGCCCTCCCACTGCGCGCTGATGAAACCTGCCGCCGAAAAACTGGCAGCTGCGCTGGACGGGATCGAGATCAAGGTTCCTGCCATCGCCGTCATCAATAATGTCGACGTATCCTGTGAGCAGGATCCGGCCGCCATCAAGCAGGCATTGGTGCGTCAGTTGTTCAGCCCGGTTCGTTGGACCGAGACTGTCGAGCGGATGGCCAACGAGGGAGTCATCCTCGAGATCGAAATGGGACCGGGCAAGGTACTGACCGGGCTCGCCAAGCGCATCGACAAGCGCGTGGAAGGTATTCATGCCAACGATGCCGCCTCTTTCGAGCAGGCGCTGGCCCAGATCAAGTAAACAGGAGCAATGAATGAGCTTTACCGATAAGGTTGTGTTGGTGACCGGTGCCAGTCGTGGCATCGGCCGTGCGATTGCTGAAACTTTTGCTGCCCGTGGCGCCAAGGTAGTCGGCACTGCGACCAGCGAGAGCGGCGCCGAGGCGATCAGCGCCTATCTGGGTGAACAGGGTTGCGGCATGGCGCTGAACGTGACCAGCCAGGAATCCATCGAAGCCGTCTTCGCCGCCATCAAGGCGCGTTTTGGCGACATCGACATCCTGATCAACAACGCCGGGATCACCCGTGACAACCTGCTGATGCGGATGAAGGATGATGAGTGGAACGAGATCATCGACACCAACCTCACCTCCCTGTACCGTCTGAGCAAGCCGGTGCTGCGCGCCATGATGAAGAAGCGCAATGGCCGCATCATCAGCATCGGTTCCGTGGTCGGCACCATGGGCAACGCCGGTCAGGTCAACTACGCGGCCGCCAAGGCGGGCCTGGTGGGGTTCACCAAGTCGCTGGCCCGTGAAGTGGCCTCCCGCGGCATTACCGTGAACGCGGTTGCCCCCGGTTTCATCGAGACCGATATGACCAAGGCGCTCAATGAAGAGCAGCGTGCCGGCATCATGAGCCAGGTACCTGCCGCTCGTCTGGGCGATCCAAAAGAAATTGCCGCTGCTGTGGTATTCTTGGCATCGGATGATGCCGCCTACATCACTGGCGAAACCCTGCATGTTAATGGCGGGATGTACATGGTGTAATCAATTTGTCGTGAGATCTGTTCAAATTTGCGATAGTACGCCGAAGTTTGGCGAATTTCGTGGTTTGACCAGCAGCAAGCTACTTGCAAACTCACGTCAATTGAATAAACTACCCCAACCAGACGCAATAGCGTATTTTTAAAGGAAAATTCAGGTCATGAGCAACATCGAAGAACGCGTAAAGAAAATCATCATCGAACAACTGGGTGTTAAAGAGGAAGACGTTAAGAACGCTGCCTCCTTCGTCGACGACCTGGGCGCTGACTCTTTGGATACCGTTGAACTGGTAATGGCGCTGGAAGAAGAATTCGATACCGAAATTCCTGATGAAGAAGCCGAGAAGATCACCACTGTTCAAGCGGCTATCGACTACATCACCGCTAATCAGGAATAATTTCCTGTTCTGAAGGAAGCGGCCCAAGGGCCGCTTCTTTTATATTTGTTCCCTTTCAAAATACCTCTCGGAGACTACCTCAGTGTCAAAACGCAGAGTCGTGGTGACCGGCTTGGGGATGCTTTCCCCGGTGGGCAACACTGCTGAATCCAGCTGGCAAGCCCTGCTCAACGGGCAGAGCGGCATTTCCCCCATCGAACACTTTGATGCCAGCGAGTTTGCAACCCGTTTCGCCGGCCAGGTCAAAGATTTTGATCCCGAGCAGTACGGTATTAACCGTAAAGAAGCTCGCAAGATGGATCTCTTCATTCAATACGGCGTGGCAGCCGGTATCCAGGCACTGGATGATTCTGGCCTTGTTATCAACGAAGAGAATGCCGAGCGTGTCGGCGTGGCCATCGGCTCCGGCATCGGTGGCCTGGGTCTGATTGAACAGAACCACAGCAGCCTGGTTAACGGCGGCCCCCGCAAGCTGAGCCCCTTCTTCGTGCCGTCCACCATCATCAATATGGTGTCCGGTCATCTCTCCATCATGAAAGGCATGCAGGGCCCCAACATCGCCGTGACCACCGCTTGTACCACGGGCACTCATGCCATCGGCATGGCCGGCCGGATGATCGCCTATGGCGATGCGGACGTAATGGTCGCCGGTGGTGCCGAGAAGGCTTCCACCCCGATGGGGATGGGCGGCTTTGCCGCAGCCAAGGCGCTCTCCAACCGCAACGACGAACCGCAGAAGGCGAGCCGTCCATGGGACAAGGATCGCGATGGTTTCGTGCTGGGTGACGGTGCCGGTGTACTGGTGCTGGAAGAGTACGAACATGCCAAGGCCCGTGGTGCCAAGATCTATGGCGAGCTGGTTGGCTTTGGCATGAGTGGCGATGCCTATCACATGACAGCGCCTCCCGCCGATGGCAATGGTGGTGCTCGCGCCATGAAGAACGCCATCAAGGATGCCGGGATCGCGCCCGAGCAGATCGGTTACATCAACGCGCACGGCACCTCCACTCCGCTGGGCGATGTTGCCGAATTGCGTGGCATGAAAGAGGTATTTGGCGAGCATGCCAAGTCCCTGATGATCAGCTCCACCAAGTCCATGACCGGTCACCTGTTGGGTGCTGCGGGCGCCATTGAGGCCATCATTACCGTTCTGGCCCTGCGCGATCAGATCGCGCCGCCGACCATCAACCTGGATAACCCGGATGAGGAGTGTGACCTGGATCTGGTTCCTCACGTGGCCAAGCCGGGGAACTTCGAGTACGCCCTCTCCAACTCCTTCGGTTTTGGCGGTACTAATGGTTCACTGATCTTCAAACGCGTATAATTTGCCGAAGGGCAATGACAGGGGCCCGATACTGACGGTATCGGGCCTTTTTTATCGGAGGGATCCCTTGCTTATCAATGGAATGAATGTCGATGCCATCTCGGCCAAGGATCGCGGTCTTGCCTATGGAGATGGCCATTTCACTACCATGGCGGTCAGGAATGGTCGAGTGCTGGAGTGGCCTGCTCATCTGGCCAGACTGCAGCAAGCTAACCTCCGTCTGGGGATCACAGACCCGGATTGGGAGCTGCTGGCAGAGGAACTCGATTCGCTCGTGGCCGAACAAGCAGAGTGTGTGGCCAAAGTTGTCCTGACACGTGGCGAAGGTGGGCGTGGTTATGATGGCAGTGACTGCCGGCATCCCACCCGGATCCTCTCCCTTGCGCCTTTCCCGCAACATTACAGCGAATGGCAACAAAGCGGGATCGAGATGCTGGTATGCCGGCAACGGATTGGCGATGCTCCCATGCTGGCCGGTCTCAAGACCTTGAATAGACTGGAACAAGTGTTGCTTAAAAGCGAACTAGTCAGTCGCGGTGCAGTCGAAGGAGTAGTGCTGAACAGCAGGGATTGTCTGGTGGAAGGGGTCAGTGCCAATCTGTTTTGGCGTCGGGGTAAGACGGTGTTCACGCCCGATCTGGCCCGTGGCGGTGTCGATGGCATCATGCGGCGCAAGATCATGATGATGTTGAAACAGATGAGTATTGAGTTGCGTGTGGTAGAGGCTCCGCTGGAGTCACTGCGACAAGCGGAAGAAGTGTGGCTCACCAACACCCTGATGGGAGTGGTGCCGGTCAACGGCATTGAAGAGTTTCGCTATCCCGCAGCAGTATTGAGTCGTCGTTTACAGGAGCGTTTGGTCATTGAAGTTTAATCGGCTTTACACCCTGCTCGCGGGGGCGGCCCTGACAGTGGCCGCCGCCGGGGGTTATGTGCACTACAAGTGGCAACAAGTGGAGACGCTTACCAACAAGGGGCCGACCCGGCTCTTTACGGTGGAGAAAGGGGCCCATGCCGCTCGTCTGATCGCCGAATTGGGGGAGGGGGAAACCAGCCCCTGGGCGGTGCGGCTCTGGTTGCGGGGTCATCCCGAACTGGTCGCAATCAAATCAGGTACCTATGAAATCAAGGAGGGAGCCCCGCTCAAGGAGACCCTCTCCCTGTTTGCCTCGGGCAAAGAGTTTCATTTCAGCCTGACCTTTGTCGAAGGCTCCCGTTTTGAGGACTGGCAAAAGCAGCTCTCTAGCGCCCCTTATCTGGAGCGCCTGACGGTGGAGCAATCCGAGGACGAACTGGCCCGCGAGCTTGGCATTGAAAATGGCAAGCTGGAAGGGTGGTTCCTGCCGGAAACCTATGCCTATACCACCCATGCCAGCGATCTCTCCATCTTGCGGCGGGCGCATCAGGATATGGAAGCCTTCCTGCAACAGAGCTGGGAAAAACGTCAGGCCAACCTACCTTACAAAACCCCTTATGAAGCGCTGATCATGGCCTCCATCATCGAGAAGGAGACCGGCAAACCAGAGGAGCGGGCACAAATTGCCTCTGTCTTCGTCAACCGGTTGCGTCTTGGCATGAAGCTGCAGACCGATCCCACCGTGATCTACGGGGTGAAGGATCGCTACGATGGCAATATCCGCCGCAGCGATCTGACCGACAAGAACCCGTACAACACCTATGTGATCGACGGCTTGCCGCCCACCCCCATCGCCATGCCTGGCAAGGCCTCCATTGAGGCAGCCCTTAATCCCAAGTCGACCGATTATCTCTATTTTGTCGCCAAAGGGGGCGGTGCCCACCATTTTTCCAAGACCCTCGATGAACACAATCGGGCGGTTCGTGAATACATATTGAAGAAGTCCTAATGTCTAAATTTATCGTGATCGAAGGATTGGAAGGGGCAGGGAAGAGCTCCGCGGTGCGTTATGTCACCGATTATCTGCATAACCACGGCATCGACCGCATCGAGTGCACCCGCGAACCGGGTGGCACGCCGCTGGCCGAGCGGATGCGCAGCATCGTCAAGGAGGTGCACGACGAGCGGCTCACCATCGAGGCCGAGCTGCTGTTGATGTATGCCTCCCGGGTACAACTGGTGGAAACCCGCATCAAGCCGGCGCTGGCCGAGGGGATCTGGGTAGTGGGGGATCGCCACGATCTCTCCTCCCAGGCCTATCAGGGGGGCGGCCGCGGCATCGACGCCCACTTGATTGGTGCCATCAAGCAGGCGGTGCTCGGTGACTTCAAACCGGATCTGACTCTCTATCTCGATATCGATCCTGCCGTTGGTTTACAGCGGGCCCGTCATCGCGGTGAGCTGGATCGCATCGAGCTCGAACAGCTCTGTTTTTTTGAACGTACCCGCCACCGTTACCTTGAGCTCGCGGCCAAAGATGATTCCATTGTGGTGATCGATGCAGAGCAGACTCCGGATCAGGTAAAAGCCGCCATCGAAAGCGCGCTGGATACGCATTTATGTATCCCTGGTTGATCCCCGACTGGCAGGCCCTGAGCCAGACAGCCGCCAGTGGGCGGCTGGGCCATGCCTGGTTGTTGCTGGGCGATCCCGGTCTTGGCAAGGAGCAGCTGGCGGAACGCCTGGCCCGCCTTCACCTCTGTCAGCAACCGGATCGGGGAGAGCCCTGCGGTCATTGTCACTCCTGCCAACTGTTTGACAAGGGCAATCACCCGGATCTGGGTCAGCTATCCCGTGAGGGGAAAACCATCGGGGTCGAGGCCATTCGCGATATTTGCAACCGGCTGCAGGGGTCTGCCCAGCTGGGGCGTGGCAAGGTGGTGATCATTCCCGATGCGGAGCGGATGACGGAATCGGCGGCCAATGCGCTGCTGAAGACGCTGGAAGAGCCGGCTGGCGACAGCTTGCTGCTGCTCATTGCTTCCCAGGTTTCCCGATTGTTGCCCACCATATTGAGTCGTTGCCACAAGCATGTCTGTCAATTACCCGCTGAAGGGGAGACGGTTCGTTGGTTGGCGGAGCAGGGGCATCAGGCGACCCTGGCTCAGGTGCGGATTTGTCAGGGGGCACCGTTGCGGGTACTCGACTATATCGAGCAGCAACAGGATGGCGCCCGTCGCGAATTGTTGGAGCACTTCGTGGCCCTCGGCAAGGCGCCGAGCAAGGCAACCGTACTCTGCTCACAACTGGGTCAGGAGACACAGGTCCGCTTACACTGGTTGCAGCTCTTTATATGTGATGCTCTAAAAATCCAGGCTGGCTGTGGCCATCATCAATTGGCGATGCCGGATCTGGCGGCGCTCAGTGGACAGCTGGCCGAGCAACACTCCAGCGAAAAACTGCTCGACGCGGAGCAGCAGCTGCTCGCCCTCAAGGCTGCTTGTCAGCCGGGACAGCTTTCCAATCCCACCATCCATCTGATGAACTGGCTCAGCCGCTGGTTATAGATCTGAAAAGAAAGGTTGTTTATGTTACTCGTCGATTCCCACTGTCATCTTGACCGCCTCAGCTATGGCAGCAAGCAAACCGATATGGCAGATGTCCTGGCCAAGGCGGCGAAGCTGGATGTGGGATATTTTTTGTGTGTGAGCGTCACCCAGGCGCAGTTTCCAACCATGATGGCAGCGATTTCGCCTTATCCCCAGGTGTTTGCGTCCTGTGGGGTGCATCCGCTTAATCAAGAGCCGGGTGTCGATGCCGATCTCCTGCTGCGCCAGGCCGCCGATCCTCGTGTCGTTGCCATCGGTGAAACCGGACTCGACTATTTTTATTCGCCGGAAAACAAGGCGGTGCAGCAAGCTTCGTTCCGTGAACATATCCGGGTAGCGCGCGCCCTGAACAAGCCACTCATCATCCATACCCGTGATGCCCAAGAAGATACGCTGAAGATCATGCGTGAAGAGGGGGCCGATCAGGTGGGCGGCGTGCTGCACTGTTTCACCGAATCCCTGGAAATGGCCGAGGCCGCCATGGCGATGGGTTTTTATATCTCCATATCGGGTATTGCGACCTTCAAGAATGCATCTGCCTTGCAAGCCGTGGTCAAAGCGCTGCCTCTGGAGCGACTGCTGGTCGAAACGGACTCACCCTATCTTGCCCCCGTGCCTCATCGGGGGAGGGAGAACGAACCCGCGTTTGTACGAGATGTCGCCCAGTTTATTGCAGATTTGCGTCAGATCCCCCTGGCCGAATTGGCAGAAGCCACTAGCCGGAATTTCTTCGAATTGTTCAAACTGGCCAAACCTTAGTCACAAAATGCCCCGCAAAAGTGGGGCATTTTCTTTAAACTTCAGAAACCTTGATATTCAAATTTTCATGTGCTCCATGCGTTATCTCTCACAAAAGATATTTCTTCATGCCAATGTTGTTGCTAAACGAGTTAACGAGTGTCTTAAAAAATAAAGGATTGCCCTCGGGGTTTGTTTCGTTAAATGAAGTCTCTTAAGTATCGATAATATTCATTATCGATACTTGAAGGATCTTGAAGATCCTGTAAGATCTTTCGAAACTTCACATAGAATCATAGTGTTACGTGGCTTACCCTACTTTTTCAAACCCCGCACATCAGTCACTGCAAACCGTCTTTGATGCCCAGTTAAATAGCCGGGCCAGGCGATTTCTGCGCAGTGCGAAAGCTGATTCCACACTCAATGCCTATCAGGCGGATACCCGTATCTTCGTATTCTGGTGCCAGTTACATGGGCTCGATCCACTGCAAACAACCCATCACGACATCATGAACTTTCTGGCGGATCAGGCCGATGGGGTATTGGCCGACTGGGTATGGCTGGATAAGGAAGAGGGCAAGGGGGAGCTACGTAATGGCGAACCGCGCAAGCCGGCTACTCTGGTGAGACGACTTGCAGGGATCCGCTACGCCTTCAAGCAAAAAGGCATTCACCCCATGCCAACCGAACATCCCGAAATCAAGGAGATGATGCGCGGCATAGTGCGGCTCGGTGACAACCGAAAGCGCAAAACTGGTGCCCTGACACTGCAACCTCTGGCCAGAGTGTTGAGCGGGATCGATACCTCAACCCTGGCGGGCCTTCGTGACCATACCTTGTTGCTGCTGATGTTCAGTGGCGCATTGCGCCGATCGGAAGCTGCACGAATTGAAGTCAACGACCTGGATTTTGTGGGGCAGGGGATAAGGCTTCGTCTCAAACCCAGCAAACATCAGCTGCACGAAACCGAAATAGCTTTGGTGCCTGGCAAGCAATATTGTCCGGTTCAGGGACTACAGCGCTGGTTGGAAAAAAGCCGTATCAAGGAGGGGGCACTGTTTCGCCGTATGAACCGTTGGGGGCAACTCACGGAGGAACCGCTCGGCCCGCAAGGCATCAACCTGATGATCAAGCGTCGTACCGGCCAGGCCATCGATGATCTCTATGTCAGTGGTCACAGTTTGCGCCGAGGCTTTATTACCTCGGCGGTGACCGCAGGCAAACCCATGAACAAGATCATCGAAGTGACTCGCCACAAAGACATGCGTACCTTGCAGGAGTACTTCGACGATGCAAACAAGTTCTCCGACCATGCGCTTGATGGATTGCTGTAATCATTACCGCGTCACTCACTTTTTTATGTTAAATGATATCTCTCTGATCTGGTGGTATATTTATCGCGCTTATACAAGGCCCCCATTTCGAGCGGGGGAGCGGGGAGTTTCTCTTGTCCATACCTTGTCGGCATTGAAGGTGAGAGATAACAAGGTTGGTAATTAAAATTTGCAGTACTTATGAGCCAGGAAACGAAAGAGAATTCGGCCCTCGATAATGCAGAGCGCCAGCGCCAACATGTGAAGCGCAAACAGGAAAGCCATACCCGGCTGCAGTGTTGGATCAGCAATCGCCACGCCGCACGTTTGCATGAATTGGGCATTCATCTTGAAGACAGTCAGGCTTCCCTGATAGAGCAGGCGATCGATCTGCTTTATCAGCATGAGATCTTGTCATCGCCATCCCCGGTCGAGGAAACCTTGCCCGAACCTGTCGAGTAGCTGGGAAGGGGAAACATCAGATATAAAAAAAGCCAGGTACCAATTCCTTGTACCTGGCATAGGGGAATTGGCTCCTTGCAGAGCCGTGCGCTAACTGGTGTTCGGATTGCCTTAAGCTTAGACAATGAACCCGGCTTTTCAAGATCCGACGAAAAGTTCAACCGAAGTGTGGGTTTTCCAGACTCGAACAGAGGCGGAGCCCAACACTTTTAACCAGTGGTCATTCGGCAAACAGATTGGTATCTCGCACCAGCTCGCGGGGCAGGGCATTCTTGACCCGGCTGCCGACCCATTTCCCCATCCCCAGGGTATGTCCCTGGTAACGGACGATCACCTCGCCGGCGCCAGCCTCCTGCTCGGGCCAGACATCCCGTCCCATCATGAACTCCCGTGCATTGGTACTGTCGAGCTCGACAAATCCCCGAGTTGCCAGGTCACCATGGGCCAGGGCCCATTCGTGGGTGAGGCGATAGCCTTTTTTGAAGGTCTCTGCCAATTTGAAGCCAATGCGATCGAAGCGCAGCTTGCCCTGAACCTGTTCGAACAGCGCGGGGAAGCACCATATCTCGTCATTGCGGCCAAATAACTGTCCCTGCAGCGCCACACCAAACGTGGCTGCGATGTCGCGTGCCATGGGATCCACCTCCTTGGCCGGCAGCGGCGAGAAGGGGAATTTGCCGAGTTTGCCCGGCTTGAACATGGTGTTGGGCACTGAGTGGTGCTTGCGCAATCTGGCGACGAAAAAACCTTCACTATCGAAGATTTGGGGCCAAACGTGCAGGTATCCTTCCGCTGTGCATGCCTGCTCGGCCCCGGGGAAGAGGCTAGCCAGCGAGTCAAAGCTCAAGGCATCGCCAAACTTGTCCAGCAGGGATTGGCAGATGGCCTGGTTCTCCTGCTGGCTCAATGTGCAGGTGGAGTAAACCAGTACACCACCGGGCTTGAGGGCATGGAAGGCGCTCTCCAGCAAGCCGGCTTGCACCGCCGCGATCTCCTCAATGCTCTCCAGGCTCCAGTTGCGCAGAGCATCCTCGTCTTTGCGCACCGTCCCTTCGCCGGAGCAGGGGGCATCGAGCAAAATGGCGTCGAAGGTCTCCGGCAACCATTGGCCAAATACCTTGGCATCGAAATGGGTCATGCCCACATTGGTGACGCCGCAGCGCTGGATGTTGGCACTCAATACTTTGAGCCGACTGCTGGAGTACTCATTGGCAACCAGCATCCCCTGGTTGTTCATCAGCGCAGCGATCTGGGTGGTCTTGGAGCCTGGAGCGGCGGCGGCATCGAGCAGCATGCCGTCGGTTTTGATCTTGTCACTGGCAAAGAGCGCCGTCACCGGCAGCATGGAACTCGCTTCCTGGATATAGAAGAGACCGCTCAGATGTTCCGCCGTGTTGCCAAGAGGAACGGTTTCATCGGCCCGGGTCAGCCAGAAACCTGTGTCACACCAGGGCACTGCATCGAGTTGCCAGCCAAGGGGGGCCATTTTGGCCACAAAGTCAGACACGGAGATCTTCAGGGTATTGACCCGGATACTGCGCCGCAGTGGCCGCCGACAGCTGGCTACGAACTCCTCCATGGCGAGGTGAGCCGGCATGATGGCCGCGATATGACGTAAAAAATGATCGGGAAGGTAGGTATTGTCGTGCACGGCGCCGTCTCGTCAGACCTGAAAAAGGGGCGCATTTTACCACATGCCCAGTGAGATCCTGAACGCTGGTGCCGGGAAAAATAACAAGCCCGGCGCAGAGCCGGGCTTGTGGTCAGGTTTGTGGTTAAAAAGAGGAGGCGATCAGGGTTGGATCCGGGGGCTCCACTCAAGCCACTCTTTTTCCGCCTTGGCATAGAGCGGATAGCGGTGGCCTGCCTTGACGGTCGGCCCCATGTCCCGCTCCGGGGTGTTGAAGGCAATGCCACCGGCCAGCAGGCTCTGCACCGTTTCCACCTCTATGGTGCCGCCGGTCAGACCGATGTCAGCCTTGACGCCGGAGACGTTCCAGAAGCGGGAGTGGGCTCGTACTAAATGGGCATACTCCTTATTGACGTTCACATCGATCAGCACCTCGCTGCCATCACGGGCCAGAGCGACCTTGGTCACGCTACCGACCACCATCTTGCGAAACAGCAGGGGACTGCCGACGCTCAAGCCATTGACTGACGGGCTTTTGAGGGTCAAGGCCAGCCCCACGGGATCAGTCTGACTCAGCGGGAAACGTTCTTTACCTGCCCCTTTGCCGGGCAAGGCCTCCACGAAGGCGCCCTTGATCAGAGTATCGAGATGATTCACCCCACCCAGACCCAGCTTGGCCTGTACCAGAGTGAAACGAGCCCCGGATTGCAGGAAGCGTTCGGCATACTGACCATCCAGCTGCGCCTTGAAGATCACCTGACCCAGCGCAGGTTCCAGTTCGATCTGTTCAATCTTGCCGATCTCGACACCGCGATAGCGGATCGGGCTGCCCACCCCAAGGCCAGGATTGCTCTCGGCAACCAGGGTGAGTGGCCGCACCCTGGCGGTGGCCTGCTCCTTGCTGTCAAACAACTGATGGCTGCTGCGACCTGTGCCCAGCAGATCAAACTCGATGGCACCGCGCAGCAGGGTCGCGAGATTGCCGACCTTCACCTTGACGCCATCGACCCCAACCCTGGCATCGACCGCTGCCTTTTTCCAAAATTGCGGCTGCTTCGCCAGCAGGGGCGCATAGACACCGTCGATCTCGAGTGCTATTTCGACTCCTTCGTCGATGGCCCGCAACTGTGTGACCTTGCCTGCTTCCAGCCCCAGATAGTGCACGGGCGTGCCGATGCCGATGCCATCTGCCTGGGCGGCCTTGAGCAACCAGCGCTGCGGCTTGGCATCCTGGCTGCCGAGCAGCGCCAGCTCCTGGCTGGGATAGAGGCGGTTGATCCGCTCGCCACTGGCAGCCTTCACCAGCTTGATGCCGCCACCGAGCCAGGCACTGGCCGGACTGGTTTCGACCTTGATGCCACTCAAGTCAGCATCGATCTGCAACGGCGCCGCCCGGTAGAAGCGGGCGCGAGCCAGCAGGTGCTGGTACTCGGGCTGGATCATCAGCTCGACGCTGGCATTGCCTTGCTTGTCGAGGATGAGCTGGTTGATGTGGCCCACCTGCAACCCTTTGTACCAGATAGGTGCATCCTGATTGAGCCCGGCCAGATCGTCGGCCTGCAGGGTGACACGGGTCCCCGTCTGGGGGGCTCGGTCGGTGAGCGTCATCTGCTCGACCTGGTTGCCCGCTACATAGTCCAGACGAATCGCCGGGCCCGCCAGCAGGCGATCCGCATGCTTGACCCCGGTGGGAGAGAGCGCCGCACTCTCCCAGACCAGCTGGCTCTTGTCGGTGATCCGCCAGGCCTGCTCCGGGTTGATCAGCGCCGTCACGTCCCGCCCCTTGTCGGTCAGGACAATCGGGTCGATGCGGCCAATCTCGATTCCTTCGAAGAGAATGGGCATTCCCTCCTTGACTGGCAGGTCCCCCGCATTGATGGCGATGCGTGTCCCCCGGGCTGCTTCATTCAGTCCCTTGAAGAGGGTGAAGATTTGTCCCGCTTCAGCCTCAGGTGAGGTTTTGGGTGAATCAAAAGCGATACCGCCGCTCAGGATGGAAGTCAGGCTGCCAGCCTCGACGTTGACGCCGGCCAGGCTGAAGGAGCCCTTGATGCCGCTGATGTTCCAAAAGCGGGTATCGGCCTTGATGAGGTGCTCAAAACGGGGCTCGATCACCAGATCCAGCAGCACATTCTGGTTGTCCTGGCCGAGGCGGGTGTTGATGACGCTGCCCACCTCAATACCACGAAAATAGAGCTTGGAGCCAATGCCTACCGAGCCGAGCGAATCCGCGGTCAGGTGCAGCATGCGTCCCTGCGCCTGATACCCCGGGGGAGGGCCTTCCAGAGCATCGAAGGTATCTTCAAACGGGTTGCTCTCACGCCCCGGTTGCAAGTTGATGTAGTTGCCGGAGACCAGGGTATCGAGGCCCGAGATCTCGGTAAGGGACGCCTTCGGGCTCACCAGCCAGAAATCGGAGCCCTTGCGGATTAGCGAGCGGGCGCTGCTCTCTATCTTGGCCATGACTGCAATCTTGCGACCATCTTCGGCCAGCTCCAGCTCCTGCACCACGCCGACGGCAACCCCCTGATAGCGGATCTGGGTCTTGCCGGGCAGGATGCCGTTGCCCTGGGCAAAGTTGATCTGGATAAGCTGGCCCCGGCTCGCTATCTGCTGATAGAGAAAGCCGCCTGCCAGCAGCAGGGCAATGAGGGGTAACAACCAGACCGGCGATAACCAGCGACGCTTTTCAATGACGGGTTCAGCCCCGATCATAGTGACTCCTTATTGGCTGCCTTCGACAGCGCATCGACTAAACACAGAGAATGATTCAACGGGCCGCTTTGTCCCACAGCAAGCGGGTATCGAGCATGCGGGCCGACATCATGGTCAGTACCACCACCCCGGCAAAGGCCGTGGCACCGGGGCCGGCTCGTACGCTAAGCATGACGCCGCGATCCACCAGAGCGACCATCAGGGAGATGACGAACAGATCCAGCATCGACCAGCGGCCGATGAAATCGATCACCCGGTACATCAACAGCTGCCGCTTGCGACGCACCGGCTTGCTGCGTTGCAACTGCCAGCAGATCCAGCCCAGCCCCAGGATCTTGCCCACCGGCACCAGGATACTGGCGGTCAGCACTATGGTGGCAATGCCCCCCATCTTGCTGCGATAGAGGGCCATAATGCCGCTGAAGATGGTGTCGGACTGCAGCAACCCCTTGTTGTAAAAATGGGTGATGGGTAAGAGGTTGGCGGGCAGCAACATGAAGGTGGCGAGCGCCAGAAAGCCCCATGACCAGGCCAGGGAACGGGGTATCCGCACCTGCAATTTGCTGGCGCAACGTGGGCAAACGCTACCGACCTGATAGCGCACCAGCAGGCCGCAGGTGTGGCAGCGGCACAGTCCCAGTTCACGGGCGCTGGTCACGTTGCGGCTCCTTGAGAGGAATACGTTCCCAGTAGGGGGCGGGATCAAACAGGATAAGCAGGGTCATGTTGAGCAGCATCAGGATGCCAAGGCTCAGCAAACCGCCGCCGAGGCGCACATCGGCGATATCGACCAGTTTGAACAGGGCCACCAGGAGGCTGACGATGTAGACCTCCAGCATGGCCCAATGGCGAAACACCTCCACTGCCTTCAAGGTCGGCGCCAGGAGATGCCAGCGCTTGGCGAGCCCGGAGGCGAGAGCAAAGATCCCCCCAAGCAACCCCACCGGCGCCAGCACGGCGCACCAGAGCACCAGACTGGCGACCCAGAGCTCTCCCTCTTCAAACAGCACCATGATCCCCCGCAGCAGGTTGGCGTCCGAATTGACGCCTGCGAGGCGCAGGTAGAGCAGGGGTTCAAAAAAAGCGGAGGGAAGCAGCATGAAACCCGTGATGGTGAGCGCCATCAGTTGCGAGGGGCGAAAGGCGTAACGGCCGTAGAGATGCTGGTGACAGCGCGGGCAGTGGGCATGGCGACGCAGCGGCAGTGCCTTGCGCTGAATGAGCAAGTCACACGCCGGGCAAACGATCACGGAACCGGGCTCCATCATACGATTCAACCTGTTGAAGGAATTGGTGAAATTTACCTTAAAAGCCGTCATCTGTCTTGCCTGGCGCGGGTCTGCCACGAAAGTATGATTGACGTTAACGTAAACGTGATATTAGATGAGTTAACCAGACAGATGAAAGGAGTCATGATGTCCAGTTTGCCCCCCTCGGCGGGCCTGCGTTTTCGCACTGCCCTCGCCAATGAACGCCCCCTGCAGATCGTCGGAACCATCAATGCCTACATGGCGCTGATGGCCGAGCGTAGCGGTTTTCAGGCCCTCTATCTCTCCGGTGCCGGGGTGGCCAATGCCTCCTACGGCCTGCCGGATCTTGGCATGACCAGCCTGAACGACGTCTTGACCGATGCTGAAAGGATCACGGCGGCGACCCGAGTTCCACTGCTGGTGGACATCGACACCGGCTGGGGCGGCGCCTTCAACATCGCCCGCACGGTGCGGGCCTTCGAGCGGGCAGGGGTGGCTGCCGTCCATATGGAAGATCAGGTCGCCCAGAAGCGCTGTGGTCACAGACCCAACAAGGCGGTGGTCTCGCTGGAGGAGATGTGCGATCGCATCAAGGCGGCGGTGGATGCCCGCGAGGATCAACACTTCGTCATCATGGCGCGCACCGATGCACTGGCAGTGGAGGGGATTGGCTCGGCGCTGGAGCGCGCCGCCGCCTACGTGGCCGCCGGGGCCGACATGATCTTCGCCGAGGCGGTGACAGAGCTTGGCCAGTACGATCTCTTCAAGCAGGCGGCCGGGGTACCGATCCTGGCCAACATGACCGAATTCGGCAAAACCGAGCTGTTTGATAAAGCGCAGCTCGCCACCCACGGGGTCGACATGGTGCTCTACCCCTTGAGTGCCAATCGCGCCGCCAATCAGGCGGCTCTCAACGTCTATCAACACATTCGCCAGGATGGCCATCAACGCGCCGTCGTGGAGACCATGCAGACCCGGGAGTCGCTCTACGACTTCCTCGGTTATCACCATTACGAACAGACACTGGATCGTCTGTTCACATCCAGGGACTAGGAGGAAGAGGCAATGGGACAGCAAAAACCGTTGGGTGGCGCCGGCCTGCGCGGACAGAGTGCGGGGGAGACCAGCATCTGTACCGTGGGCAAGAGCGGCACCGGGCTCACCTATCGCGGTTACGACATCAAGGAGCTGGCCGACAACGCCCAGTTCGAGGAGGTCGCCTACCTGCTGCTCAAGGGCGAACTGCCGAGCAAGCAGCAACTGCAGGAATACAAACGCGAACTGCGCCGCCTTCGCACCCTGCCGGCCGCGCTGCTGGAGGTGCTTGAGCGTATTCCCGCCGATGCCCATCCCATGGACGTGCTGCGCACCGGTTGCTCCATGCTGGGAGATCTGGAGCCGGAAGATGGCTTCGAGCATGAACACGAGGTGGCCGATCGCCTGCTGGCGGCCTTCCCGGGCATTCTCATCTACTGGTACAAGTTCAGCCACGAAGGCGTGCGCATCCCACTGGATACCGACGAGGAGTGCATCGGCGGCCACTTCCTGGCGCTGTTGCACCAGAAAGCCCCGAGCGAGCTGGAGCGGCGCGTCATGCACGTCTCCCTCATCCTCTATGCCGAGCACGAATTCAACGCTTCTACTTTCGCGGCCCGGGTCTGCGCCTCGACCCTCTCCGACATGTTCTCCTGCATCACCGCCGCCATCGGCACCCTGCGTGGGCCCCTGCACGGTGGCGCCAACGAGGCGGCCATGGCAATGATCGAGGATTGGCAGGACGAGGCCCAGGCCAGACGCGAACTGCTGGCCAAACTTGCAGCCAAGGAGAAGATCATGGGCTTTGGCCACGCGGTCTATCGCACCTCGGATCCGCGCAACGTCATCATCAAGGGGTGGGCGGAGCAACTGGCCCAAGCCTTCGGCGATGATCGTCTCTACCGCGTCTCCTGCGAGGCGGAGAAGGTGATGTGGGAAGAAAAAGAGCTCTTTCCCAACGCCGACTTCTTCCATGCCAGCGCCTATCACTACATGGGGATCCCGACCAAGCTGTTCACCCCCATCTTCGTCTGTTCGCGGGTCACCGGCTGGTGCGCCCATGTGATGGAGCAGCGTGAGCACAACCGGATCATCCGCCCGAGCGCCGACTACGTCGGTCCGGCCCCCCGTCATTTTGTCTCTCTACAACAACGATAAGGAAATCACGATGTCCGCCAACGTCGACGTCAACCACAGACCCGATCCTGACCAGGTACTGGTCGATATTGCCGATTACGTCTGCAGCCACCCCATTACCAGCCAGGCGGCCCTCGACACCGCCCGCCACTGCCTGATGGATACCCTGGGCTGTGGCCTGCTGGCCCTGCGCTTTCCCGAGTGTACCAAGCACCTGGGCCCCATCGTGCCCGGTACTGTCGTCCCCTTTGGTGCCCGGGTGCCCGGCACCCAGCTTTGCCTCGATCCGGTCAAGGCGGCCTGGGATATCGGCGCCATCATTCGCTGGCTCGACTACAACGACACCTGGCTCGCTGCCGAGTGGGGACACCCCTCTGACAATCTGGGGGGGATCCTGGCCACCGCCGACTGGCTCTCCCGTACTCGCGTGGCCGAGGGCAAGGCGCCGCTGACCATGGCCGATGTGCTGGTGGCCATGGTGAAGGCCCATGAAATCCAAGGTGTGCTGGCGCTTGAGAACTCCTTCAACCGGGTGGGCTTGGATCACGTGGTGCTGGTCAAGGTAGCCAGCACCGCCGTGGTGACCCACATGCTGGGGGGGACGCGCGATCAGGTGATCGATGCCGTCTCCCAGGCCTGGGTCGATGGCCAGAGCCTGCGCACCTATCGCCACGCGCCGAACGCCGGTTCGCGCAAGAGCTGGGCAGCGGGGGATGCGACGTCCCGCGCGGTGCGCCTGGCCCTCATCACCATGAGCGGCGAGATGGGGTATCCCGGCGTGCTGAGCGCCCCCAAGTGGGGCTTCTACGACGTGCTGTTCAAGGGCAACCAGTTCGCGCTCCATCAGGGGTATGGCAGCTATGTGATGGAGAACGTGCTGTTCAAGATCTCTTACCCCGCCGAGTTCCATGCCCAGACTGCGGTAGAGTGCGCCATGAAGCTCCATGGTGAGGTGAAGGGGCGGCTGGATGAGATCGACCGCATCGAGCTCACCACCCATGAGTCGGCCATTCGCATCATCAGCAAGGTGGGCGCCCTCAACAACCCGGCGGATCGGGATCACTGCCTGCAGTACATGGTGGCGGTACCCCTCATCTTCGGTCGCCTCATCGCCGAGGATTACGAGGACGATATCGCCGCCGATCCCCGCATCGATGCGTTGAGAGACAAGATGGTGGTACAGGAGGACAAACGTTATAGCCGCGAATATCTTGAAGCGGACAAGCGCTCCATTGCCAACGCCATCCAGGTATTCTTCAAGGATGGTACCCACACCGCCAAGGTGGAGGTGGAGTATCCGGTCGGTCACCGCCGCCGCCGTGAGGAGGGGATCCCGCTGTTGGTGGAGAAATTCCGCCACAATCTGGCGACCCGTTTTCCGTCCAAGCGGGTAGGGGAGATCCTCGCCCTCTGCCAGGATGGTAAACAGCTGGCCAACACCCCGGTCCACACCTTCATGGATCTGCTGGTGATCTGATCCGCCGCCATACTGGCCATCTAAAAAACCCAACTACGACAGCGGGCCCATCTGGCCCGCTTTTTCTTGTCCTGGCTATCGGAAAAGAAGCGCAATGCTCTGACTGCCAGCCAATCCCTCCGTTTAGGTCAGCACGTCAGCATCCCCGGCAAACAGGGCGTCCATGATCGCCGTCTCGCGGTTGGCAATGGTGGCCAGAAACTCATCGGCCCGCCCCATCTGGTGGCAGACCCGATAGCCGCGCTCGACGAAGGAGAAGAGCTCGCCAAGCCCCGCCAGATGGGCAGGCCCGGAGACAAGTTTGAGGGTAGTACCGAGCAGGGGCTTTCGGGCCAATCTGTCCAGAGTCGCGCCCAGTTCGCCCACCAGCGCTATCTGCTGCTCCCGCCGCGCCCTTTCTCCCACGGCGCGATAGGCGATGGCGTAATGGGTCGCGCTGATGGGGTCGATGCCATCGATGCGGCGCAGCGCCACTACCATCAGATAGTCGAGCTCCTCCGAGAGGGCATCAAGCTCGATCGCCTGGGCCAGCACCTTGAGGCCGGACTCGGGCAAGAAACGCTCGGCGGTCGGCATCACCCGCATCACGTCCGCATCCCGGCGGGCACAATCCCCGGGGCCATAGAGATCGGTCAGGAAGAATTCGGCGGCCGGGCCATAACGATCGCTTTGCAGCAGATCCTGATGGGTGCGCCCCAGCCGGTCGGCCTGCCACTGGCGCAGCCTGTCCCGGTCCGCCCTGTCTTGCGGGTGGGTGCGGATCTGCTCGCGCAGGGAGGCAACCCGGTTGAGCTGGCTATAGAGCCGCTCCTGGATACTCGCGTCATCCTGATGGGTCATGTCGTGCTCTCTGGCCTGGGGATATACAAAGGGTCGAAAGATCAGTGGCTTTGCCATAGCGTCAGAGAAAGTGTAACGCGCCGGCGGCCGGGAATAAATGGCAAGCCCGGGTGCCCAGTAGCAGACCACCGACTCTGTTAAGTGAGTCCCATTTATCGGCACACCTCTTTCACTTGTCGTGAACATGTGTTTAATATCAATAAACATTTCCCAGCAGGTATTCGCCATGTTCCTCTATGACTCGCGCAGCGGCAGCAACCCACTTTCCACCATTCAGGTCAGCCGCCGGCATGAACTGGGCCTGGCGGCAGCGCGACTGGCCGCCGAAGCCATCGCCCAGGATATGGGGGAGAGCTACCAGCTTGACTGCGAATGGGCGAACGAGGAGGAGACGGAACTGCGCTTTCGCGGCTCCGGGGTACAGGGGCTGCTCACTCTCGACGAAGACTCCCTGCATCTTGAAGTGCATCTGGGATTGATGCTGTTGCCGGTACGCAGCGTGCTGGAGCAGGAGATCCTCGATTATGTGAAACATCGGCTCCCTTGCCCGAAATCTGTTTAAAACTCATTAAAGGCGCCTCGCGGATAATAAATTTTTGCAAGACGCCTTGTTTGAATATCTATTTTTGAAACGCGCCGATTATTTAACCGGGGAATAAATAATCTGCCTCTGGCTGCTTGAATACCACACAACTCTTTTTGTTTTGTTTAATTGAAAGCCGTCTCTTTTTATTGTCATTTCACCGTGCACATACCCCATGCCAATATGCCTTGCGGCATGACTGATGAGCTCGAAAATGCATTTTGTAGGGAAACAAAGATGCCATTGAGTGAATTTATCTCCTGCGTCGATACCGCCTGGCTGCGCATGGACAGACCCAACAACCTGATGCAGATCATCGGGGTATTGATGTTTGACGGACAGCTCGACGAAGCGCGCCTGAGACAAGGTCTTCGTCACACCATTTCCCTGCAACCACGCTTCCGCCAGCGTGCCGTGCTGGAAGGGGGGAGCTACTACTGGCGCCACGACCCCGACTTCGATCTCGATCAGCATCTCAAACGGGTGATCCTGCCGGGCGAGGCGGGCAAGCTGGAGCTCGAAAAGCTGGTGGCCGATCTTGCCTCCACCCCCCTCAACCCGCAGCGTCCCCTGTGGGACATGCACCTGACCGACACCTCGCTTGGCGGTCAGGCGCTGGTGGTGCGCATCCATCACGCCATGGGGGACGGTTTTTCCCTGGTTAAGGCCATGCTCACCATGATGGACAACACCCCCAAACCAGCCGCCATTCCCTTGTCCGAACCCCGCATAGATGAGGATGACGAGGAAGAGGAGGAGTCGCATCAAGGCAGCCGCCTGGTGCGGGCAGGGCTCAAGCTCACCGGCACCCTCTGGTCCAAATACGTCGAGGTACTCACTCACCCGACCAGGGCGGTGGATTATCTCAAGACCGGCCGTGACGTGGCGGGCGAGCTGTGCAACATCGCCACCCTGGCAGACGATTCCCCCTCCCGCCTCAAGGGCAAGACCGGCAGCACCAAACGGGTGGCCTGGTCGCAGCAGATCCCCTTGCCGGACATCAAGGCGGTGGGCAAGGTGCTCGGCTGCTCGGTCAATGATCTGCTTATCGCGGCCACCGCCGGCGCGTTTCGCCACTACCTGCAGGCCCACGGGGAGAATGCTGACAAGATTGAGATCCGCGCCCTGGTGCCGGTCAATATGCGAGCGCCCGACGATGATGGCACCCTTGGCAACCGCTTCGGGCTGGTGGCCCTGGATCTGCCCCTTGATATCGAGCACCCGCTGCAGCGGCTCTTCACGGTGCGCGATCGCATGCAGGCTCTGCGCAGCTCGCTACAACCCGTGGTGGTGCTCAATTTGCTGGAGGTGCTGGGCATGGCCCCGAAGACGGTGCAACAACAGGCAGTCGATCTGCTCTCGGCCAAGGCCAGCGCCGTCATCACCAATGTGCCGGGCCCCCAGCAGACCCTCTATCTGGCGGGGGCCCGTCTGCGCCAGCCGCTATTCTGGGTACCCCAGGCCGGCGATATCGGGGTCGGGGTATCGATCCTCTCCTACGACAACAAGGTGCAGCTCGGCCTTATCACCGACAAGCTGAGAGTGCCGGATCCCGACAGCGTAGTGGAACGCTTCGCGGTGGAATTCGAGCAACTGTTGCTGCTGGTGTTGATGGATCCCGAGCTGTTGTTTGACCCGAATGGGCTGGATGCGCTGCTGAGCTGAGCCGCCACCCCGCATGCCCTTTGCTTAAAAAAACAGAGGCTAACCCGACGGTTGGCCTCCTTGTTTGCGCTAAACGGAATCGTTACTCCTCTTCCAGTTCCTCACGAGCCGCTTCCACATCGAGGCGCTCCATGGCATCGGCCGGCTCGCAGCTGGCCGCTTCGGCATAGAGGGCCTCGGCCGCCTTCAAACGGCTCTTGCCATAGAGCATCACCTGAGCATTGGCGTACTCCATACGGGCGATGGCGGAGTCCGGAATAAGGGCCAGCGCCGCCTGGAAGTGGCGCTCTGACTCCTCCTTTTTCGCCCCGTAGGTGAGGCCGCCTATCATGGCACCGAGCTTGTCGACGATCTCCGCATGCCAGGCCCCGAAGGCGATATGCGCCTCAGCGTGCTCGGGGGCGAGCGAGAGGGCCTTCTCCAGGCTGCTCTTTATCTTGTCGCCGATCCCCTGGGAAAGGGCCTTGGAAATGGAGATCACCTGGCTGTAACGCCCCAGCGCCAGGGCGTGAAAATACCAGGCGTTGGCATTGTCAGGCTGCCGCTTTTGCAGCTTCTCGGCGTTGCTGGCGGCGAGTTCAAAGGCGGCCCGCTTGGCGTACTTGTCCTCCAGCAGGTAACTGGCGTGGATCACCAGCGCCTTGTTCACCACATTGATCCCTGCCTCCCCGGCGTCGTTGCCAAGGGCCACCGCCCGGGCAAAATCTCCGGCGTGGTAGGCGCGCCAGGCATCCTGCACCTTGGGATCTTCGGGCCAGGGTTCGGCATCCCCCTGATGCAGCCTGGCCCATTGCTCGGCCAGCTCGTCGCCCGGGTACTCATAGACCCCGCCTGGAAAGGGGAAAGGGATAAAATCGGAGAGTTGGGACTGTGAGGTTGTCATGCATGTTCTCCCTGTTGCATGTGGTTCACACCTTGCAGGTGTAGTGGTGGGCGAGGGCGTCCAGATGAACACGGGCATCCTCGCGCAGATAGGGGGCCACCAGCTGCATCACCTGAAACACACCGCGGGCGATATCGGCGTCCTCGCCAGGGTGCAGGGCCCGTTGATAGGAAATCCAGAATGTCCCCACCAGCGCGATATTGGCGGCGAGCGACTGCATCTGCTGCAAGGTGCCCGACATCAGCCCCACCGTTTGCAGATGGTGACAAATGGCCGCGGCGGTCTGCTCCTTGCGCCGCAGCAGGGCGGAAAAGTGCCGCTCGACCCGGTGATAGCTGTTCATCAGAGCCGAGATGTCGTAGTAGAAAAAGCGGTATTTCCAGATGATCTCGAACATCAGGTGCAGGAAGAGCCAGATATCCTCCGGCTCGTCGGAGGGGGCGCTGACCGCATCGAGCAGACGGGTCATCTCCTGCTCGAATTCGCCGAACAGGGCGTTGACTATCTCCTCCTTGTTATGGAAGTGGTAGTAGAGGTTGCCCTGGCTTATCTCCACCTCGGCCGCGATGGCGGTGGTGGTGACGGCACTCTCACCCTGCTGGTTGAAGCAGGCAAGGGCGGTGGTCAGGATCCGCTCACGGGTACGCCGCTTGGGTTTGCGCTCCATGCTACTCCTTCGACACGGGGCGCCGCGCCCCCTGGCCATAGCGGCGGGTGAGCCAGTGCTGCAGTTGCTCGAGCGAGCGGTCGAGAGCCGCCACCGCATCCGTGCTGGGGGTGAGCAGGGTGCGCTGTTCATCCGCCAGCGCCGCCAAATTGAGCTCAAGGCCGTGCCGGGCCAGCACAGGGGCCAAGGTCTCGCGCCGCGCCCAGAGATCCCGGCGGGTGTGCTGATAGGCGTGCTCGCACAGACGGCGGCGATCCCGGTAACTGAACACATTGGTAAAAAACATCTCGCCATCGGCGGGGGAGGGTTCAAACAGCAGGACGTCGGCATCGGGGTACTGATGCTGGTAACGGTCCATCCCCACATGCATGCGCGAGTGGATGATGGCGCGAAACGTCTGGGCCAGCACCACCGGCAGGCCACTATCCACCAGATTGGTGGGCTCGCTGGTCGCCATGTCCGCATCGAAGGGCACCAGCGGATTGATGCAGAGGACCAGATCCGCCCCCTCCTGTAGCGCCACCGAGGCGTGCAGCGTCTTGATCAGCGCCCCGTCCACATAGTGACGACCGTTGATAAGCGAAGGGGGAAAGAGGCCGGGCAAGGCGGCCGAGGCCTGTACCGCGGCCGAAATGGGCACATCGTCGTACCCCGGGCTGCCGAAAGCCACCGGGTGACCGGTATCGAGCTCGGTCGCCACCACAAAGAGGCGGCTACTGAGCTCGCGAAAATCGTTGCTGCGACCGGGGCGGGAGAAGAACTGGGTCAGGATGCGATCCACCCCACGGTTGTCAAACAGGCCGGTCGGGATCGCCTTGGCGAGCCCCTGCAGGGATTCAAACAGACTGTGTTTCCAGGGGGCGGCCAGATAGTGGGTCAGGCTCTGCCACGCCAGCGGCGGTATGGTGCCAAGGCGCGCGACATATTCACGAAAGGCAGGGCGCAGCAGGGTGGCGGGGTCGAAGATCTCGCCGGCATCGTCACTGAGCAGGATGCGCACCAGTTTCTCCGGCGAAATGCCGTTGGCCAGGGCCGAAGCGACCACGGCGCCTGAGCTGACCCCCACATAGATATCCGCATGCTCGAGACGCAGCCCACGGATGCTGTCGGAGAGCGCCGCACAGGCACCGACTTCATAGATGCCACCAAGCGGGCCCCCGCCGGCAAGGGCCATCGCGATCGTACTCATAGTCGCCTCCCTCTCCATGACACTTTTCATGACAATACCGGCCCAGCGCAGGGCATGGGCCGGTATCGATTAGCAGTGCACCATCAGGGGATCAGGGGAGGACGCTTTCCGCCTTGGCCTTGACCTCTTTTACCGCCTCTTCGGCGGCGGAGAGCAGATCCGCAGCCTCTTCAGCGACCGCCTCCTTGGCCTTGGCGACCGGCGCTTTCTTTACCGGAGCCTTGCGGGGAGCCGGCTTTTTGGCCGGGGCAGGTTTGGCTTCGGCGGCAGGGGCCTCGCCCTCCTGGGCATCCAGCAGCTGTTGCACCACCTCGGTCAGCTCGGCCATGCGCTTGGAGAGCTTGTCGATGTCCTTGCGGGTCGGGATCCCGAGGCTGGCCACCGCACGGGCGACGCGCTCTTCGAATACTTGCTCCAGACGGCCCCAAGTACCGGCAGTCTTGTCGGCCACGGCGGCGATCTTCTCATCGGCGCTCTGGCGGGTCTTGGCCTGCAGAGCTTCCCCTTCCTGCACCAGGGCGTCAAAGATCTTGCCACCCTCTTCCTGGGCTTTGGAATAGGCACCGAGCCCTGCCAACCAGATCTGCTGGGTCGACTCCTTGATGGTGGAGGCGAGTTGGTTGTCGGTGACCGAACCGGCCAGCGCTTTAAGTTTTTTAGCCATGATATTGCTCCTTGAATAACGGCAGATACATGTAATGGCGACAACGACAACGGCAATCCGGTTGAGGCATTACTGATTTTTCATCTTCAGTCTATGGACAAAAAATAGAGGGTTCTACCTAATAACGAAATAGTCGATTAACTGAATTTAGGGATGGCTCACGAACCGGTAATTGTATTGAAGATTCCCATATGAATCGTGATATACCTAACATCAACTAACAGTAAAATCAGTAGCGGAACCATAACATGAACTATTTCATCACAGGCGGAAGTGGTTTTATCGGGCGCAGGTTGATTAAGAAATTGCTGGCACAATCCCCTGACAATCACGTTTATTTTCTGATGCGCGCCGCCAATCAGGATAAATTACCCGAGCTTTACGACTACTGGCAGGTGGATGAAGGGCGAGCTACTCCGGTATTGGGGGATATGACGCTGCCGCTGCTGGGAGTGACGGAGGCGCTGCAAGGGGAGCTTCACGATCGGATCGATCACTTCTTTCACCTGGCTGCCATCTATGATCTCAACGCCAAGGCGGGCGTCCAGCAACAGGTCAATGTCGACGGCACCCGTCAGGCGGTGCAGCTGGCGGCCCAGCTGGCGGCCCGCCAGTTCCATCACTGCAGCTCCATCGCGGCGGCCGGCCTGTTCGACGGCCTGTTTCGGGAAGACATGTTCGAGGAGGCCGAGCAGCTCGATCTGCCCTATTTCCAGACCAAGCACGAGGCCGAGGGGATCGTGCGCAAGGAGTGCATGGTGCCCTGGCGCATCTACCGGCCCGGGATCGTGGTAGGAGATGCCAACACCGGCGAGATGGACAAGATTGACGGCCCCTATTACTTCTTCAAGACCATCCAGAAGCTGCGTCGCCTGCTCCCCCCCTGGATGCCCGCCATCGGGGTGGAAGGGGGACGCATCAACGTGGTGCCGGTCAACTTCGTGGTCGATGCCATGGCCCACATCTCTCATCAGGCGGGGGAGGAGAACAAGACCTTCCACCTGACGGATCCCAACCCGATGCGGGTCGGCGACATGCTCAGCACCTTCTCCCGCGCCGCCCACGCCCCGGAACCCGCTATCCGCATCAATGCCTCCCTGTTCAGCTTTATCCCGCGCCACCTGATGGCGATGCTGATGACCATGACGCCGGTGCGCCGCATCCGCGATGCCGCCATCGCCGATCTGGGGCTGCCCAAGGATGTGTTCCGCCTCATCAACTATCCGACTCGCTTCGACAGCCGGGAGACCCAGCGCGTACTGAAAGGAGCCGGCATCGAAGTACCGCCGCTGCACAGCTACGCTTGGCGTCTGTGGGACTACTGGGAGCGCCACCTCGATCCCGAGCTCTTCATCGACCGCACCCTGCGCGGCCGGGTCGAGGGCAAGGTGGTGCTGGTCACCGGCGCCACTTCCGGCATTGGTCGGGCCACGGCCCGCAAACTGGCAGGGGCGGGGGCCATCGTCGTGACCATCGCCCGCGATGAGCAGAAGATTGCCGAGACCCGGGCCGAATTTTCCGAGCTCGGCCTGTCACTGCAGGTCTATCAGGGAGACTTGGCCGATCTGGCACAGGGGGAAGCCATCACCCAACAAATCGTCGCGGATCATGGCGGGGTCGATATCCTCATCAACAATGCCGGTCGCTCCATCCGCCGCTCCATCGAGGACTCCTTCGATCGCTTCCACGATCTGGAACGCACCATGCAGCTCAACTACTTCGGGGCGCTCAAGGTGATCATGGGGGTACTGCCAGGGATGATCGAGAAGAAGAAGGGGCACATCATCAACATCTCCTCCATCGGGGTGCTGACCAATGCGCCGCGCTTCTCGGCCTATGTCGCCTCCAAATCGGCCCTCGACGCCTGGGTGCGTACCGCAGCCTCCGAGTTTGCCGACAAGGGGGTGAACTTCTCCATCATCAATATGCCGCTGGTGAAGACCCCCATGGTGGCGCCGACCAAGGTGTATGACCAGGTGCCCATGATGACGCCGGAAGAGGCGGCCGATCTGGTGTGCGACACCATCATCAATAAGCACGTACGGCTGGCAACCCGCCTCGGGGTCTTCGGTCAGGTGGTCCATGCCCTGGCCCCGCGAGTGGCCCAGGTGATCATGAACACGAGTTTTCGCACCTTTGCCGACCCCAAAGATGGCGATCAATCCAAGGCGACCGCCGATCAGGTCGCGGTCTCGACCCTGATCAAGGGAATCCACTTCTAGCAACACGAAAGAAGTCATAAACACAACGGGCCTGAGTGATCAGGCCCGTTTTTTTTTTCAGAAGCGTTTCAAGAGCCCGAGCAGCAGATCCGTGGTGCGACGGGAGTAAAGCAAAGAGAGGTGGCCGAGAGCGGGCAGTTCGATATCTTCCATCCCGTCCAGCCGTTGCCGCTCCTGGGGCATCACCACGTTGTCGTGGCTGGTGCGCACCGACACCCCGGGCACGCACAGGGGCACGCTGGCAAAGCGTTGCAGCCAGCCGGAGCCCGGCTCCATCTCGCGGGCGTTGGCGCCCAGCCCCAGCATCGCCAGCTGGCTGCCCTGATGAGGGGTCGCCAGGGTGATCAGCGCGGCCACCTTGTCACCGCCGGCGACCACCAGATAGTCACGGCATACCAGCCCCCCCATGCTGTGACCGATCAGCAGCAGCTGGCTGGCACCGGTTTGGGCCAGCACATGGTCGATCCGCCGGGCAAGCAGGGGCACCATCTCGTCGATATGCCCAAAGGGAGGAGAGAGGGTGATGGTCGCCACCACATGGCCAGCTGCCTCAAGTCTGGTTCGCTGGGTGCGCCAGATCCCGCGGCTGCAACCATAACCATGCACCAGCAACACGGGACGCCGGCAGGGTGGCAGCCGATCGGGGGCCATCAGCAGCGGCTCGAAGGGGAGCAGCCAGGTGAAAGTGTAGAGGTAGGCAAGCATCTCGCCGGCCATCATTTTGACCCTGGCCCAGAGGCTGATAGCCGGGGAGGGGTAAAAGCGGGTGAACAGCCAGCTGCCCAGCACCACCAGGCAGCGCAACATCAGCAGGGTCAGCGCCACCCACAGCAGGGTCAACAGCCAGGGGAGATCCATCACCAGGCGGCCAATGCCTCCGAGCAGCAGCACCTCCACCATCAGCAGGATAAACAGGTGTTGTACGATCGTCATCAATCCATGCTCCGACCAGTCAGACCTAGAAGCCAAATGACACTTTACTATCTCACGACGTCAATAGCTGCTTCCTCCATCGCACTTTTCCCTTCCCCTGTTTGCAATACTGTATATCCATACATATACTCTACTGACCAACACCAAGAGGAGGCCATCATGGCTGTCGAAATCAAATATGTCGTGGTTCGTGGGGGAGTGGAGAAGATGACCTTTGCCAGCAAGAAAGAGGCTGATGCCTATGACAAACTGCTGGATACGGCGGACGAGCTCATGCTGCTGCTGGAAGAGGCCCCCATCGAGCTGGCCCCGCAGCAGCAAGAGAGCCTGGCATTCTACCTGGCCGAACAGCGTGATCGACTGCAAACCCTGCTGCGTGGCGGCAAGCTGCAAACGACGAGCAACAAGGAAGATGAACAGGCGCCGACCAAATGCAAAGAGAAGCCGCTCAAGCAGGTGGCCTGAGGCCCCCTGGTACGCCGCGCTTGGGGTAAATATCTACCGCATTCACAAAATCAGCATTTTCAGTCATTTCAGTCGATATTTACCCCGAGATTTTTTTAACAACGCCGCATATTAATTGCATAAACCAGAGCCGTATTCAGAGTGCTGTCGCCAGCGCCGTATCGGCTTGATGCCGGGTCTAACAGCATCGACTTATCGATAGTCGCGCCCCGCAGGTCAGGGAGCCTGATTAGCTGGCAACCGAGCGGGCCTTGTATCCACACCCTGAACTTGCCTTTGAATCAACGCACTCTTGCCAAGCCATAGCATCACCATTACAAGCTACACCATGACTCATCCAACTTGTTCTTTGCCCCCCGCCATGCCGCTCTTTGACGGTCTGGCCTACCTGGAAGCCGGCAATACCCAGGTCAATCTCTATCTAGCCAACCTCAGTCTGAACGATGTCCCCGACGCCGGGCTGGTCTACGAACTGGCGGTCGACTGGCTGCTGGAACAGCGCCATAACGAAAACAACTACAAGACCTACCGCAGCGAGCTGACCACCTTTTTCCACTGGTGCTTTCGCGAGGCCGCCATCAGCCCCAAAGATCTGACTCGCCGCATCATGATGCGCTATCTGGACTACTGCCAGTCCCCACCACAGGAGCTGATTGCCTATCGCAATGTGGCGCAGTTCGTGCTGGACAAAGAGTGGGGGGAGCGTCTGCCTAATCCCCATTGGCGACCTTTTCTCGGCAAAAAGGATCTCGGGCGGGCCCTACCATATCGGCTGAGCGAGCAGGCGATGAAGACCAAGCTCGCCATCCTGTCAGCCTTTTTCCAGTACCTTATCCAGGAAGAGTACATGGACAGAAACCCGGTGCTGTTGTTGCAGCGGATGAAACACCCGGTGGAGAAGGAACCGGATGATCAGGTGCAATCTTTCAGCGAGCTGCAATGGTCCTATGTCATGCAGGCCGCCGAGTGGCTGGCCAGCGACAATCCCGAGCAGCACGAACGCAGCCGATTTCTTACCATACTGATGTACGCCTGTTATCTGCGGATCTCGGAAGTGGCCGCCAGACCGGGCTTTACCCCCGTCATGGGGCAATTTCGCCGGGATCGCAAAACCGGCGTCTGGGGCTATTACATTCCCCAGAGCAAGGGTGGCAAACGGCGAACCGTGGCCGTGTCGCAGGCGCTGCTAGAGGCTCTTGGCCGCTACCGCCGTTTTCTGGGCTTGACGCCGTTGCCGGCGCCGGACGAACAGACACCGCTCTTTATCCGGCACAAGGCGGCAGGTCATGGTCGCGAACAGGGGCAACTCAACGCCAATCTGGGGATCCGTCAATTGCGGGATCTCATCATGATGGTGATCGCCAAGGGAGCCGATCATGCCGAGCAGGATGGCTTTGCTCAGGATGCGGCCGAGATGCGCCAACTGTCGCCCCATGCCATCCGCCACACCGGCATCACTCACGATATCAATCTCAACGGCCGACCGCTCTCTCACGTCCAGGCCGATGCCGGCCACGACAGCATAGATACCACCTCGAAATATCTGCATATCAGCAATAGCGAGCGACATGAGAGTGCCCAGAAAAAGCCACTGGATCGACTTGGCTAAAAAGTGAGAGATAACAAATCAGAAAACAATATATTCACCACACTCAACTCTCAGCTTCTTTTATGACGTTAGGTTGATTGACAGGGGCAGGGGAGGGACCCCATGCATGGGGCCTTGGCCAGGGATGGCTATGTGATTTGTTTCCCGCAGACGTCAACATCTTCCCTTCTTATCGCCCACTTCCCGTCTTGCCAAATATCGTGGCTTCACGATGCCGGATCAGGGGGAGGGGGATCTATTGTTATTGCCATAACACCTCACACCAGGAACAGGCTAGAAGCTCATTGAAGTTGGGTTGGAAGAGGCGTCTCGGGTTGTTAAACAAATTGGTCGGTTAACATTTCGCTATCGCCTGATTAAAGGGCATGCTCATATCGAAGAAACGGATAAATTCGGCCAATTGAATTTCTCAAATAATGCCGATAACCCCATTTATCGGCATCGATGACAGCAGCTAACATGTTGACATCATTAAATAAATCCATGTCAACACGTATCTATTGGATTCTGTGTTTGGTACGATCTTTTTAGCTAGCCAGTGTGGTTAGCCCTGTCTAAAGGATCATTTACCAATGAGCGAACGAATCGATTTGATTGCCCCAGGTCAACTGGTTGTATTGCGTAGTGGTAGCTTTGATATGACCATTGATGGTGTTGATCAGGAAAGACAACTAGCCACATGTGTATGGTTTTGTCCTGCTTCAGAACGCGTTCAGATAGAACAGTTTGCAGTGCATTCGCTTAGCCGAGTTGGCAGTGAACCGGACACTCAACAGCGCGAATATTTTGCATTTGGTGAGATAGTTCAGTTGCAAAGTGGCGGCCCATTGATGACGGTTACAACTATTGACGATTCTTGCGGAAGAGAGCCTTCTGTTGGTTGTATTTGGCTTGATCCTTTACAACGTCAATTGACTTCTTTGTATGCCGAGTTTCATCCGGCACCCCTTGCTAAAGCAGGTGATTTTAGTGAAGAGAGAGCCCATCTTGCGTGGGTTCCTTGGGAAAAGGCTCGTGATTCATGGAAGAGTTGAGCATCAGGGGCCTCCGGCCCCTTCGTTCTATCTATAAGCCAGATTGCGCATAATGTCGCGTTAAGTTAAATGCCCATCCGAAACCCGCCGATAAGCCATCCCACGCAATTTTGCTGGTTTATCAGGTATTTAGTTGGATGGAACGAGAGTTGACCAAAAACTTCATTTTTCGTTGGTTTGAGTGCGGTTTATCGATTGAAGAGACGGCCAATCTTTGTTTTGTTTCTGTGAGGCAGGTCACAAATTGGGATAAAGGCAAAGAGATCCCTCCTGTCTGTAAGCGGCTAATGCGCATGGCATCGGGTAGGGAGCTGCCCACGATTTTCAAAGCCTGGGAAGGATGGCGGATGGCGAACGACTGCCTGATTTCTCCTACAGGAGTAAGATTCGACAGGCGAAGGATAGAGGCCCTGGCCATCATCCAGGCTGAACGCTCGGAGAAACAGAAAGAGACGTTCTACTGGAGGAAGAAGCTGGGGATCAATTAGACAGGGGAGGGGGGCGCAAGCCCCCTTTTTTGCTATGTGGAAGTTATGCAGAACCGAGTAGCAGGAGGCAAAGGGATGATCGGCGCAAGCGCCGATAGAGATTCGGCGGCATTGTGCCCAAGGGTGGCACCCAGTGGAATTCCCCCCGTATTACTACACGGGGGGAGGGGAGCCGGAAGCATCCCCGCCGCCAGAAGCCAAAGACAGCGCAAGACCGCCACATGGGCTTGTCTTCGACAGGAGGCGTAGACAGACACCAGCCGTGCCCTACAGCCTTCGGCTGGGCACTCTGACTGGGGCATTAAAGACGGGTTTAGCAGGGAAGGGGGTGATCAGGCCCCTGGTATAGATGGGCATGTTCCGCCGCGAGACTTTCGAGGGCCAAATAGGCATCAAGTGGCGGCTTGTAGGGGCTACCGCCCCTGTTCTTTACAGCATCAAGCCTGGCTATTTAACATAAAGAACGCAGTGACGCTATTACACTTTTTTATGTCCGGTCATCTTCTGGTGCATCCTTGCCACGGTTGGCAGGGTAGAGCGCCGCATTGTATTTACGCCGCAAAGCGTCCCCCTCGGGGTCACAATACACATCAACAGGCTCGCCCTGGTACTTAACCACCGCATGACAGGCACTGATGGGCTCAACCCTGGCCAATTGATCCGGCCAGTCATCGCTTGATACAGGCTGCACGTCATCACCCTTGCGAAGGCCAAAACAATATTCGACCCGATACTCTCCACGGTCATCCTTGATCAGGATATGGCAACTGATAATCAGGCGATGGCCAGCGAAAGGCCCTACAGAAAGAACCCCGCCAGGAGACGCAACAGGAGCGCTGCCAAGACGTACCCCAGCAGAGGGCGCAGCACCCACCGCCCCAGGAGTCGAAACAGCGGCAGGAGAGGGCGCAGGGGCCTTAGCAGGCTTATCAATATATTCCGGCTTAATGAAACCGAAGAATACACAAAGCCCCCACAACGCCAGAATAAAAAGAATTTTAGGATCTCGGAATATCGAGCTACCCGCGATTGTATCCGTGACTTGACCGGTTGTAGTTGAGTCATAAAGTTTGAAAACATAATCAGGCACCTTGTTAAATGGCTTGGCTTGCAATACATCGGACACGGACGACCCGCTATTATCTGCCAGGTGCAGCACCGTTTTATAACGCCTGCCAAAGCCCAGAATTTTCATATTGGTGTGACGAATCGCAGTTTCGGAGGCCGCCCGAATAACGCCGTGCACCTTTTTAATGTTCGGGGTTGTAAATACAAAGTCCCAGTTATGATGGCGGTGCATATCAAATGCCACGTCGATGGTTTCCGGCCGCCCATCTGCTTTGGCCACATCCGGCCCGCCTGGATAATCCAGGCGATCCAAATCACTTTGCCGCCAGGCTGGCGGAAATATCCGCTGTACCTCATCGACCAGGAAGAAAACCCCTTTGGGAGCCCAATGATAGAAGCGGGCGAGACGGTCGCGGCCCTCCTGGGATTCGGTCTCGATATAAGTCACCTGGAACTCGTCAGGCACTGCCTTGCCCAGCACCTCCTTGCACCGTTCGGCAGTGAACCCGCGCACGTTGGTGATGATGTGACGGCCAGCCTTGATGGCGGGCAGTACATCGGTATGAATAGCCCCCGATGACTTGTAGGAGCCAGGGGCACCGTGATGGATCTTGATGGACATTTACCACCCCATGATGTTGAGCATAAAGCGGGTGACAAACGCCTGGGACAATATCGCCAGCCCCTTGTCAAAGTGCAGATATAACAGCATCCCCCGTACACTCCCTGGTAACTGATCAAATGCCAGGGAAAGCATTTCGCTAAATTTGATATTCAGTAATATTTCCCTGGCCACGTCCCAGGTAAACGTCAACATGAATATCTTGAACTCAACCCACTGGACAGCCAACCGCACTGCCAACCAGGCGCTAAACTGCACCGCCAGGTTATAAATATCGTTGAAGAATCCCGAGAAGAAATCACCCAACCATTCCATAACTCACCTCTTAAAAATAACCATGAGCGCGATGAAGTAGAAAATAAACATCATCATGGCCGCCAATGTCTGCCAGTAGTCCTGGGAGGGCGGACATACTTCAAAGCTCTTTCCCTGGTAACTGAATAAGTCCAAACACTTCAACGGGTCGGCAGCTCCCGACAGGTTGAACGAAAACACCTCCTTGGTTTCCCTGGCAATATCATCATATTTATCTGATAACGCTTTACGGGTTTCCTCTAATTTCTTCTCCATGCCTGGTACGTCAAAATAACAATTGTCGCCATTGCATGACGACTTATAAGCAGACCCAGTAACTGACATGGGATTATTTTCAGAGCCAGGCATTTTTGAATAGTCAATGCCATCACCACCCGTACCAGGCTCGGAACCACCACCAGAGCCTGAACCAGTGCCGCCATTTGCAATGGCGGAGCGAATGCCCTCAAGCTGTCCAGAAATACCGGAAAGGGAAGTGGATACCGTTGTACTCAATTGTCGATTACTATCCGCCACCGCCTGTGTCATGCTCTTAATGGCCGCAGTGTCACGCCTAATCCCGTTGGTATTACTCGAAATACCCTTTATATCCGGTACAACATTATCCCCCATATATGAAAGCATCCAGCTTTCATATTTATCAGAGTTATCCGAGCCACCAGAACCACCGGAATCACCAGGATTAAAAAGTTTATCCTGCAACATCTGCTCTATATGACTAAGGGATTGCATCTGCATCCTATTGTTAATATCCGAGTTCTGCTCCAATGATAAACTTTGAGCGGCAAAGTCCTTTAACGCCGCAACATCTTCCTTCATATTGCCGACATAACTAATAAACCCGCCAGAAATAGCGCGGGCCTGATAATAACCGGCACTTTGGATAGTAAGGCCAAAATTATTAAATAAATTGGAAATGTCAGCGGTATTATCTTTGCCTACATAAGTTGGGCCACTATGGAAGGTCTGAATAGTGCCAGGAGTACCACCAATGCCACCATTGCCGCCGCTACCATCCTCACTACCGCCGCCACCAATAGAGCACTCTACGCCAGTGGTTTGAATAGGCCCCTTGCTACCAGAGGCAAACTCTATACAAACTCCCGTGCAATCTACAAAACACCCACCCTTAGAGGAATTTTCAAATTTAACGCAATAAGGCAACGCGGTAGAAATAGGAACGTTAGAAACCTGAACACCTGTAGGGCACGAAGCATATAATTTAAATGGCAATGCCAAAATAAATAAGAAAATAAAGCGCACGATGCCACCTAATGTAAAAAAGGCGACCGGAGCCGCCTTAAATAGAGAAGGATGATCTAAACCCTTCGACAAAGAACAAAAACCAGAGTGTCCCTATAAGTAAGGACATGGTTTAAGCTTTGCGGATAAGGCCGATCATGATGCCGACAGCTACCACGGAAGCCACTACCATCAACACCTTCGGAGAGGTTGCAGTCACATCCGATTGAGCCGCATCCAGTGCCGCCTGGGCAGCAGCAGCAGTGGAAGCAGCTCCCTCAGCATTGGCCGCAGCCGCAGAGATGGAGCCTACCAGCGCAATGCAACCATTGCGAAACATGCCTGACATTTTAGCCATTATATTTATCCTCGTTTTGCACCTACAATTACCCGGGCGATTGCACCGAGCTTCAAACCAACGACCCACATGGTCAAACCAAACCCGAAGGCCATTGATACGGTGGACACATCAAATTGAAACCAATTGGATATATCCGTTAATTTGGCGTGCTCCTGGACTGTCAGGAGCACGTATTGACAAGAATCCCCCTCAGATAATCGGGCATATCCTTCGGAGGTGATATTTAAACAAAGCATTATCGCGCCCTCGTCGTCGCTCGCTGCGCGCTCTCGCTCCTCCTCCTCGTTGCGCGGCGGTTATACCGGCTTTTTAGTGGCTTGATAACCAACCACCACGTTTCGGGTCGGATTCTGGGGATCCGCTTCCAGGATAAGATCTATAGCGACCAATTTCGGACAATCGGCCACCTCCTTAATGGTGGCCGCATCGTTACGCAATGCTAGCTGACGGACTTCATAGCCCCAGGAGGTGATATTGCACTCGGGTTTATTAACGTTATTGGCAGGGGCCAAATATTCCACCTGGGCAAAGTCATAAGGCACAGGGGAGCCGGACTTGCGGGAAACACCAAAGCCATGAGTTACGCGAGTAACCAGAATAGAAGTCAGCAGAGACATAGTATTTATCCTTTGAAGAACCATTATCAGGTCGAAATTAAATGATGCTCACCCGATAAAATCTCAGGTGGAAGCGGCATTCTTAACCGCGCCGGAATATCCAACGGCTCCAGGTGCGCTGTTAATTGGTTAACAATCTTCTCAGGGGCTAGCCCCTCAATGTTTGCTAACCAATTGACAAGGCGGCCCGCCATCCGAGACATATTAAATACGGCATTGTCCCTGGAGGTTTTGAACTTGTTTTTAAAGGTGGTCACTCGCACCGGAGTTACATCCGATTGCTTGACCGCATCCAGCCATTTGGAAAATTGCGGATACATCCCCGCAAAATAAGGGTCTGGATTAATCAGCACATCGAGCGGTATCTCCCTGTCCTTATTGTGTAACTCGCCTTCGGCGCGTACCCAATGCGGATATTCTGCCGACTGCATTTGTTTGCCTTTCTCATATACCCGAGCGCACTTGCCATTTATCCGGCTGCCCACGTAGAAAGAGCAACCCTTGGTCGGCACCATGCCAAAGCGCTTGGCAATCCCTTTGCACACCTCGGCGATCACGAACTCACCCGATTCAATCTTCATCCAGGAGGGAGCGCGGCCCCGCTGCGGGTGAAACGCTCCCGCTTCGGCGCCAGCAATGGCTCCCTGGTAATTGATGTGCTCACCGCTGTAATCATCCAGGGCGAGATCCACCCGAGTGATACGCACCGAGGGAATGTGAGAGATAACAGAGTGCAAAGCCGGCATATCCAGGGCGGCACAACCCACGCCGGAGAAACTGACCATGCAGCCATGGTTAGCCGCCCCCCAACCAATCAGGCCACAGGGGAGGCCATCACACAGCAGATCGGCCGAGTTGGCGTAACCGTGCAGACCGGAGCGGCGAGGGCGCATAGTAAAGCGCGGCTCGGGGATGGGGACGCCAATCCTGGTGTTGAGTTCCTCTAGCCACAGCTCGATCTCGTTGCAACAGAGGGCATCCAGGAACTGGACGCCATAGCAGTCGATCAAGTCGTTGTACGCTTCCCAATACTTGGCACCCTCGACCACCTCGAACTCGGAGAACTTCAGCAGGTCGGCACAGACCGCCTTGAGCTCCTTACGAATGTCGGCACGGGCCTTGTAACCGGAATGCAAAGCACGCTCCATCATTTCGGTCATGGACAGCGTAACGACAGGGGCAGGGGACTTAGGCACCCCCTGGAGGCTTAACCGCTCGGTGGCCTTGTCATATTCAACGGTCGGGGCAGGGGAGACCCCCAGCCGCTTGGCCTTGTTGCACAGGCGTTCTGTCACCTTGTCAAAACGGGCGAGGGGAGCGAAGCCAACCGGACGCTTCCAAAGATAACGCAGCCCCTCGACAGGGGGTTCAGAAATGGCCGCTTGCAGGGCCTTCACCTTGGTATCGAAGCGCGGGATCGCCTTCAAGAGCGCACCTTGCTTGGCAAGCTCCTTCATCTGGATCAACTCAGTCGGTGCCCAGGTAAAGGAGAGATAGTCGATCAGGGTTTTGGGTTCGGCCTTAGCCTGGGCCGCGTTGATGCCGATAACGCTATTTATCGGCATTACGGATTCATGACCAGTCATCGAAAAAGACCCCCTGATCATAAAACCCTTGCCAGGTATCCTCGGTGACTTCGACCAGCTCAAAAACGGTATCGGGATAGGTCATCGACAGATAGACCCGCATCTCGTGCAGGTCGCGGAACATCTCAACCTGACCCGCCACACAGGCAGAGAGATCGCCTGTCGGCTCAGCCTGCCAATAGACCTTGCGCTCGATAAGAGCAGGCGAATCAAGGTTTTGTGGGCTAAAGTGGGTCATGGGTTAATCACTTGAGTTAGTCGGCAAGTGACATTTGATCAATTTCCCAAGTAAGTTTCAACGGGCCTTTTTGATCGAAAAATGGTTATGATACGGCCATTGATAAACTGAGGAGTTAAAGAAAATGGACTCAAAAGCACTGATTCAGGCGTACATGAGAGCCAAAAAGTTCACCCAGTTTCAGGAAGTAGCCGTAGAACTCGGCTTTACACAATCTCACGTCTCACGTCTTACCAAAGGTAAAGCGCAACTCACTGATGAGACTGCAAAAAAGATTGCCGAGGAAATCGGCCTGGACGTGAAAGAAGTACTATTAAACCTTGCAGCCGTCAGAGAGACAAATCCAGAGCTGAAACGTGCCTGGTACGACATCCTGGCCAAGTACACAAAAGCATCTAGCACGGCTGTAGCCCTTGCCATGGCTGTGCTGCTGACCCCAGACCACGGGAAGTTCTTACCGCGCATAATGTATATTATGTTAAATCAAATATAGAGATAAGCTCTAGGCATCCTTATAGAATCAACACCCTACAGCTTGTTTGCTTAGCCAGTCTCGTTCGTATCGAGTGACACACCTAGCCTGATTACTGCGTAAACCCATGACGCGCCGCATGGCTGGATGCATTTCATTGACGCTTGCCCAGGTGTACCGTTTTCGAACTGACGAGAAAATGGGTGTTACGGTAACTACAAGCTTTTGCTTGTTGCTGTGTATTTTCTACCGCAAACGGGATGACTATGGGTAACCGGTGCAAGTCCATTCCTGCTGGCTCTTCTGCAACTGTGGCTTGTCACCCGTCATCCCAGAACCCGACTTTATGTTCCCCTGCACGCTGTGATGGCCGATTCAGGCGTGCACCATTTCGACGATCTCTACTCCGTCGAGCCCTCCATTTTCTCTTCTTGCTCTTATTACACGCCAAGTCAGTCCAATCATGCGGCCAATGGGCACAGGATGATGACATTTGGCCTTCACCCATATCACATCCCCCATAAACAGGAACAGAAATGCAGCAGCGTGTCTTTTTCTTCAGTTTATTGCGAGTGATGGCCGCTGTTGCGGTGATCGCCATCCATGTAGTCGCCACCTATTGCGACTCGCTCGGCACGATACCGTTTAATCAATGGGTGACCGCAGTTGCCATCAACGGCGCGAGCCGTTGGGCCGTGCCCATATTTATTCTGATTAGCGGCGCGCTGATGCTAAGCGATCGGCGCCCGTTTGATCTTCGCTACTATGTGCGGCGTCGACTGGGGAAAGTAGTTATCCCGTTTGTCGTATGGTCGCTGTTCTATGCATGGTTATCGGGATGGAGCACCAGTGGCTTTGAGGGCGGCACGGCCTGGCAAACCCTGCTCGCCAGCCCGCAAGAGGCAACTTATTACCATCTCGGATTTTTCTATTATTTCATCCCGCTTTATCTGGTGATCCCGTTTCTGCAATGGGGCGTCAAGCGCTGGGGTGATCCCCTCCTCTACTGGTTGGTTGTGCCGTGGCTCATCACAACGACCCTGTTCCTGCTTGGTGTTGATGGGCTATGGAGCAACGATTTGTGGCTGTTTTCCGGGTATTTGCCACTGGGTTATCTGTTGTACCACAAGTGGCCGAGCAACGGATGGAGCCTGCTGCTTTTGACACTGTCCGGATTGGGGGCTCTCTATCTCACTGTCAGTGAAGTGGTCGCATTAAGTCTTGTTCAGGGCGAGTACAGCGTGGGGCTATGGTTTTCCTACAAGACCCTCAATGTCGTGGTGATCGCCAGTATGATATTTGTCCTGGCACGAACCTGGGCCACCAGATTGCCCTTGTCTTGGCAGCAAGGCGTGAATGTCATCAGTCAACACAGTCTGGGTATCTATCTGCTACACCCTATCTTCCTGTGGCCGCTAAAAAACTACACCATGCTGCAAGAAGGCAACCCTGTATGGGCGATCCCGCTATGGGTCACCCTAAGCGGTGCGGCCTCCTTGTTGACAAGCTGGATGGTATCACGTCATCGCAGCACCCGCTGGCTGTTGCCATAGCCTTCGAGCACGGTGCCAAGATCTGAATTTTGCGCCTAAAAATCAATTGCATACCCTAATGCAGCAGGAAACAAGGAGCCTATAAACAGGCTCCTTGTTTCCTGTCACCACTAGTTGAACTGTGTATAATGGCAACAATTGATCCTATTTTTCGACCGGATGTCTTAAGTGGCTGAATTAACATCAGAACAACTAAAACCCGCTTTTGCAATTGAACAGTTTTCCATGCTCAGTGAGCTTGAACCCATCCCCTTTGCGGCTCTGCAACCCAGAGCCATTTCGGCGGTCAAACGGTTGGCCAGTTTCGATGGTGATTGTCCGGTTATGCTGCTCAACGGCTTTCCCGGTGCCGATTATGAAGGGGTCTGCCAGACGCTGATTGCCGATTCCAACGGCAAGGATGGCGACCTGTTCGACCTCTGCTATACCGAAAACCTTAACAACCCGTTCAAGCCCATCTGGCTGCGGCTGCAACCGGGAACCGGCATCGAATTCTGTGAGATGGTGGGTGAACTGCTCAAGTTGATGAGCCACCATCTGGACGCCGAGCGTCTGGTGACCCGCATCATGCGCAAGCAGAACAACGATCCCAAGATTGATGACTTCCTGACCGATCTCGCCGCCCACGTCGCCCTGGGGCTGGAGTTCCAGCACCCTGTACTGATCAATCTGCTGATCCATCATGAAGATCAGCAGGCGCCGATCATTTACGGGCGGGATCTCAACTGGGATACCCTGTTCGGCTCCATCAACTACCAGACCGAGCAGGGCTCCGTCTATGCCAACCAGCATCTGCTGGAGCCGGGTCTGCTGCGCCAGGCCAACGGTGGTTATCTCATCCTGCAGCTGGACGAGTTACTCGATCAGCCTCACCTCTGGTTCAAGCTGAAAAATGCCATGCAAAAAGGCGAGCTGGACTGGATTGCCTATCAGGAAGGCAAAACCCTGACCCCCTTCTTCACCCCTGAGGCAACCCCACTCAAGCTCAAGCTGATCCTGGTGGGGGATCGCCTCGATGTGGCGGAATTCCAGATGCTGGACCGGGACATGTCGGAGCGTATCTTCCTGCGCGCCGATCTAGTTTCCGAGGTCAACATAGAGGAACAACTGCCCGAATTCTTGCAATATCTGGCCTGGCTGCGCCAGCGCTGGAACTTGCTGGATTTCACTCCGGCCGCCCTCGCCGCCATTTGCCGTCATGCCAGCCGCCTGTGCGATCATCAGGAGTGGCTCTCCCTGTCCGAGATACAGCTCTCCGCCATCATGCGCATGTCGGACAGCCTGGCTCGGGAGCTGGAGTCGGAAGTAGTCACCGATGCCCATATTCGCGGCGCGCTGGAGGAACAGGATTACCGCCTCAACTACCTGGTTGAACAATCAGATCAAGGGGTTATCGATGGCCAGATCCTGTTGCAAACCGATGGCGAAGAGATAGGCCAGATCAACGGCCTCTCCGTCATCCAGGTCTCGGGCCACCCGTATGATTTCGGTGAACCGGTGCGCCTCACCGCCACAGTGCATCTGGGGGATGGCGATGTGGCAGACATCGAACGCAAGGCTGAACTGGCCGGCCATATCCATGCCAAGGCGATGATGATCATCCACGGTTATCTCTCCAACAAATTTGGTGCCGAGAACCCCTCGCCGCTGTCGGCCAATCTGGTGTTCGAGCAGTCCTATCACGAGATTGACGGCGACAGCGCCTCTCTCACCGGTCTGTGCGCCCTGCTCTCTGCCCTCGCCCGCCAGCCCATCTACCAGCACTTCGCGGTGACCGGCGCCGTCGATCAGTTTGGCAATGTGCAGGCGGTGGGGGGCGTCAACGAGAAGATCGAAGGTTTCTTCCGGGTGTGCCAGATCCACGGTCTCACCGGCAAACAGGGGATCATTCTGCCGGGCACCAATACCCAGCAGCTGAACCTCTCCGATGAGGTGATCGCCGCGGTGGAAGCAGGCCAGTTCCATATCCATCCGGTGGATCATGTGGAGGAGGCCATTGAGCTGCTGACAGGCTGTGTGGCCGGCGAGCCGGATATGCCGGATACCCTGTTTGGCCGCATTCAGGAGCGGCTGGATGAATTGAATGGCACCAGCGTCAAGCCCACTGGGCTGCGCGCCCTGCTGGCACGGCTGCTGGACAGGTAACGAAGTGATCGGAGTTGTTTAGCGCACAACTGTACGCTAAATTGGCCCCGCTTTGACCCACTTGAAGGATATACAGCGTGACCCCAGACAATACCACCATGGAAGCCCGCCTTTCCCTGTGCGAACAGGGCAAAGAGTCTTTTACTCGTGAAGAGCTGCTCGCTTGCAGCCGTGGCGAATTATTTGGTGAGGGTAACAGTCAGCTGCCCGCCCCCAACATGTTGATGATGGATCGCATCGTCAAGATCAACGACCACGGCGGTGAGCATGGCAAGGGCGAGATCCTGGCAGAGCTCGACATTACGCCGGATCTCTGGTTCTTCGACTGCCACTTCCCGGGGGATCCCGTGATGCCTGGCTGCCTGGGCCTGGATGCCATGTGGCAGTTGGTCGGCTTCTTCCTCGGCTGGAAAGGCGGCCCGGGCAAGGGCCGTGCGCTGGGTGTGGGTGAAGTGAAGTTCACCGGCCAGATCCTGCCGACCGCCAAGAAAGTGACCTACAAGATCACCTTCAAGCGCGTGATCAACCGCAAGCTGGTGATGGGTATCGCCGATGGCGTGGTCGAGGTGGATGGTCGCCCGATCTACAGCGCGACCGATCTGAAAGTGGGCCTGTTCAAGGACACCACCGCATTCTGATCTGCAAAAACAGATGATAAACAGCAACGCAAAGGGGCCTCGATGGCCCCTTTCCTTTTGTCATGAGTGATGAAGTACCGGTTACTTCATGAAGAGGCCTGAGCCCCGCCCTTCCATGGCTTCACGCCAACCTCCAAGCCAGTGCCCGCGGGCATCCAGGCATTGATACGGACACGCTTCTTTCTGTTTGCCGACAACGCCAGCCTGATAACCACGAGCACGAGCTCTCTCCAGACGGTCCCGTTTCTGTCTCTTCATCATCTACGACCCTCTTCGTGGAACAAAAAAAGCGACCAATTTTCCATCGGTCGCTTTCATCTTTACCCCAGTGAACAGGGCCGGTCAAACAAAAACTGCCAGACTAACCGGCCTGTGTGACACAAGACACTGAACTGGATTAAGTTTTAATTACAGGGAACTTACTCCTGATTTTTGAGTCCTTCCAGCTCTTCCCAACGGGCAAACGCCTCTTCCAGCGCCACCTCGGCTGCATTCAGAGCATCCAGTTTCGGCTGGGTTTGATCGCTAGGCAGGGAGAAGAATCCGGGCTGGTTAATCTCCCCTTGCAGGGCCTCCAGCTCCGCTTCCAGCTGCTCGAGACGGGCAGGCAAACCATCCAGCTCCAGCTGCAGTTTGTAGGATAGCTTCTTGCTCTTCTTCGGCGTTTCACTCACCGCCACGGGCTCGGGGGCCTTGCTCGGGGCGCTTTTGGCCTGTTGTGCCGCCTGTTGCTGGGCCCGGGTGGCCATCATATCGGCATAGCCTCCGACATAGTCGCTGATGCGGCCATCCCCTTCAAACAGCCAACAGCCGGTGACTGTGTTGTCGATAAAGCGACGGTCGTGACTCACCAGCAGCAGGGTGCCGGGGTAGTCCGCCAGCAGCTCTTCGAGTAACTCCAGGGTCTCCACGTCGAGATCGTTGGTCGGTTCATCGAGGATTAGCAGGTTGCTGGGCTTGAGGAACAGCTTGGCCAGCAGCAGCCGGTTCTTCTCACCACCGGAGAGCGCTTTGACCGGCGTGCGGGCCCGTTTGGGCTCAAACAGGAAGTCCTGCAGGTAACCCAGAATATGGCGAGAGCGGCCGCGCACCATCACCTCCTGCTTACCCTCCCCCACGTTGTCCACCACCGTCTTCTCGGGATCGAGCTGCTCGCGGTACTGATCAAAATAGGCTACTTCCAGGTTGGTGCCTTGGCGTACCGAACCGCGCGTGGCTTCGATCTGGCCGAGCAGCAGCTTGATCAGTGTGGACTTGCCGCAGCCGTTGGGGCCAACCAGGGCAATCTTGTCGCCACGCAGCACCTGCAGATCCAGCCCCTGGAACAGGGTGCGCTCCCCAAAATCGAGACCCAGCCCTTCGGCTTCGAACACCAGCTTGCCGGAACGTCCCGCCTCGTCCAGTTGCAGCTTGGCCTTGCCCTGCAACTCACGGCGCTGGGTCCGCTCCATGCGCATCGCCTTGAGGGCGCGCACGCGGCCTTCGTTGCGGGTCCGGCGCGCCTTGATCCCCTGGCGCACCCACACCTCTTCCTGGGCCAGCTTGCGGTCGAATTCGGCATTTTTCAGCTCTTCGACCCGCAGCCACTCCTCCTTGCCCTGCAGGTACTCGTCGTAGTTGCCGGGCCAGGAGGTGATCACGCCACGATCGAGATCGATGATCCGGGTCGCCAGCTTGTGAATGAACTCACGGTCGTGGGAGATAAAGACGATGGCGCCACGGAAATCTTTCAGAAACTCTTCCAGCCAGTTGATGGCTTCGATGTCCAGGTGGTTGGTCGGCTCGTCCAAGAGCAGCAGATCCGGATCGCAGGCCAGCGCGCGAGCCAGTGCTACCTTGCGCAGCCAACCGCCGGAGAGGCTGTCGAGGGTCACGTCGGGATTGAGCCCAAGCAGGGTCAGCACCTGGTTGATGCGGGTCTCGAACTGCCAGCCATTCTGATAGTCGAGCTGCTCCTGCAGCTGGCTCATCTTGCGGATGTTGGTATCGGAGGGATCGCTCGCCAGCGCCATGGAGACATGGTGATACTGCTTGAGCAGCTCCCCCACCCCGGCCAGCCCTTCGGCGGCATAATCGAAAACGGTCAGTTCGCTGGAGGCGGGCGGATCCTGCTCGAGACGGGTCACTTTCAAGTCTTGCTGCAACACCAGACGGCCGTCATCGAGCGGCAGTTCGCTGGCAATGACCTTCATCAGGGTGGATTTGCCCGCCCCGTTGCGGCCCACCAGACAGAGGCGCTCGCCCCGCTCTATGGTCAGCTCGGCCTTGTCGAGCAATGGAAAATCACTGAACGACAGACAGCCGCCGTGCAATGTCAAAAGAGCCATGTTCGTTCCTTATTTCATATGAAAAAACGGGCGGCAGACTGAGCCTGCCCCCGTTTTATCGTCACATCAAACTCACCCCTGACGCGCGAGCCAGCCCTGCAACTCCACCAGGGTGAAGGGCCAACCCAACTCGCGGCCAGTCTCATCGCGCAGGACCGGAATGCGCACCCGATAGGCATCGAGCCAGGTTGCATCATCCATGATGTCGCACTGGCGGGTCTGGGCGGCGATACCCGCCTGCTCCACCAGCGCCCAGGCCTGTTCGCACAGGTGGCAGCCGTCGGTGTGAAACAGGGTCAGCATCAACCTTGCGCCTCGGCATGAGTGATGATCCAGCAGTTGTGGATATGCTGGTTGCGCTCGAAATCCTTCGGCCGGGTCTTGCCGGTGATGTTCTGGGCCTTGAGACCGATGGCCTCGAGACCGGCCAGATCCATCTTGAAGTGGCGCTTGTTGTTGGAGAAGACCAGGGTGCCACCAGCAGCCAGCAGACGCTTGAGGTGCTGCATCAGCAACAGGTGATCGCGCTGCACGTCGAAGCTCTCGTCCATCCGCTTGGAGTTGGAGAAGGTGGGCGGATCGATAAAGATGAGGTCGTACTGCTCGTCCGCCTCGGAGAGCCACTTCAGGCAGTCCGCCTGCACGAACTTGTGTTCGCGACCCACCAGCGAGTTGAGGCGCATGTTGTCCTGCGCCCAGTTCAGGTAGGTGCGCGACATATCCACCGTGGTGGTTTCGCTGGCGCCGCCCAAGCCCGCATGCACGGTGGCACTGCCGGTGTAGGCAAAGAGGTTCAGGAAGCGCTTTCCTTTGGCCATCTGACCCAGCATGCGGCGGGTCTGACGGTGATCGAGGAACAGACCAGTATCCAGATAGTCGTAGAGGTTGACCCAGAGGCGTGCACCGTACTCCTGCACTTCCATCCGGTGCTGCTCTTCACTGAGTTTCTGGTACTGCTGCTTGCCCTCCTGACGCTCGCGCACCTTCAGGATCACCTTCTCGCCGTCCATGCCGGTCACCTTGATGGCGGCCTGAACCATGTCGAGCAGACGCTGACGGGTCTTCTGGGCGGGGATGTCCTTGGGCGCCGCGTACTCCTGCACCACCAGATAGTCCTGATAGCGGTCGATGGCGGCGTTGTACTCCGGCAGGTCCGCGTCATACAGACGGTAACAGTCGAGGTTCTCTTTCTTCGCCCACTTCTCAAGGGCCTTCAGATTCTTGCGCAGACGGTTGGCAAAGTCCTGCGCCACCTCTTTTTGGGAGGCCACGGAGTCCAGCGCGATCTGGTAGTTGCGCAGCTGACACTCGAGCGCCCCGTTGAACAGACGATACTGCTTGTCGGCGCGCAGGCGCAGACAGCTCAAGAGCTCGGGGGATGCAGAAAGGATCGAGACTTTCCACCCCTGGAAGCTGCGACGCAGGGCATCGCCAAGGGCCTGATGCACTTCCAGCAACGCCGGGAACTCACCAAGACGCTCACCATAGGGCGGGTTGGAGATCAGCATGCCGACCTGACGGGTCTCCCCTTCCGCGGCCATGGGCAACGGATTTTCAAGGGCAGTGACATCAGCCTGTTTGAAGGTAATGAGATGTGCCACACCGGCGCCCTTGGCATTGTCACGAGCTTTGAGCAGCACGCGGGAGTCGGCATCGCAACCAAACAGCTTGGTCTCGCAGCGCTGCATGCCACGCTTGGCTCGCACCTGGGCTTCCATCATCAGGCTCTGCCACAGTTCGCTGTCATGCTGCAGCCAGCGATCGAAACCGAAGCGCTCCCGGCGCAGGGCCGGCGCCATGTCGGCGGCGATAAAGGCCGCTTCAATGAGCAGGGTACCGGAGCCGCACATGGGGTCCATCATGGGCTCGCCGGCCCAACCGCTACGGGCAATCATGGCGGCGGCCAGATTCTCTTTGAGCGGCGCTTCACCAGTCCCCTGACGATAGAAGCGCTGGTGCAGCGCAGGGCCCGACAAGTCCAGCGTGATATTGGCCTTGCCCTTGCCCAGATGCGCCATGATGCGAATGTCGGGGGATTTCTTGTCCACGTCCGGGCGCACATGGCCGCGCTTGGTAAAGCGATCGACGATGGCGTCCTTGATCTTCAGCGCGCCGTACTGGGTATTACGAATGGAAGCATTGGTACCGGTGAAATCCACCGCGATGGTGGCGGTGCCGGAGAAGTGCTCTTCCCAGGGAATGGTGTGGGCACCCAGATAGAGATCCAGATCGTCGTTCATCTGGAATTCGGAGAGCACCAGCACGATGCGGGAGGCAAAACGGCTCCAAAGGCAGGCCTTGTAGCCAATCGCCAGTTCGCCTTTGAAATGGACGCCGGCCACGGTCTCACGGACCTGCTCAGCGCCCAGAGTAGTCAGCTCGTCGGCCAACAGGTTTTCCAGCCCCTTGGGGCAGGTTGCAAAAAATTCTTTCATCACGCTCACGGGAAACCCATAAAAATAGTGCCGCATTATACCTCATAGAGCGGCCTGGAGCATGTAAAAGTCGGGAAAAACAGCAGGATGGCAGACGGGAAAATGGCCATTTGAAAACCGAGAAGACCCCTGTCCACTCGAAATGGGATCAGGGGCCCAAGGTTATGAGGGCATCACTTCATGCGAGCCTTGAAGCGAGGATTGCTTTTGCAAATGACGAACAACTTGCCCCGCCGACGGACCAGCTGGCAATCGGGATGACGCGCTCGCGCAGATTTCAATGAACAAACGACCTGCATGTCAGGACTCCTTCTTGCCGGCGAAAGCGCCAAAGCGCTTGTTGAACCTGGCGACGCTGCCCTCTGCCGAGACCTGCTTCTGCTTGCCGGTGTAGAAAGAGTGGGACTGGCTGGAGACATCGAGCGCGACATAAGGGTACTCCTTGCCATCTTTCCAGACGTAGCGACGGTCGCTCTTGATGGTCGAACCTACCAGAAAGAAGGCATCAGCCGCTGTGTCGTGAAACAGTACCTGACGATATGGGGGATGGATGTGAGGTTTCATTACCGCTCCTTTTGTTACGTTATAACAAATCATAAGTGAGACTTAATCTCATTTCAACAGGAACGCGAAACACATCATCCATTCACCAGGCATGGCGACAACAAACCGAATACAACTAAAAACACTGGTGCTATCACATTAAAAAATCACCGGCTCAGGGTTATTGAACAACAATTATTAAGTCGCAAATCAATACCTTCATCATGAAAGAGCAGATATGCCTATGACCAAAACCGTCCTCGTGGTGGATGACTCAGCAAGCATCAGGGCAACCATCACCATGACACTGGAAAACGCCGGATTTTCTGTGCTTGAGGCCGATGATGGTCACGAGGCGATGACTCGCCTTGAGCAGCAGCGTGTGCACCTCATCATTTCGGATCTCAACATGCCTGGCATGGATGGCATGACTCTGCTCCGACAGGTCAAGGCACAAGAGGCAACTCGCTACCTCCCCTTCATCATGCTGACAACGGAAAACTCGCCGCAAATACGCCAAGAAGGATTCGAGGCTGGCGCCAGGATCTGGTTGACCAAGCCATTTGAACCACTGGCGTTGCTCGATCACATCTACAAGGTGGTGCAACCATGAAAGGGAAGAAGGCATGAGCTTCGAACTTGATATCCTGCACACCCCTCCGCTGGCCACCCTGACTGGTGAACTCACCATCATGACGTTGGAGGATCTGCAAGACGACTTGTTCAGCATGCTCAATTTTACCTCTTCCATACTGGATTTGAGTCAACTGGAGGAACTGGATGGATGCGGTGCCCAGCTCATCGGATTGCTGCAACAGGAGGCCCACCAGCAAGGCAAACAACTGCAGATAAGACTGGCAGAAGAGAGTCTGGCGCTATTGGTCTTGAAACAGCTGGGCTTTCTGCCCTTGCTGAACATTGCGGAGACCGATGATGGACATCAATAAGGCGCGAGCCCTGTTTTTTGAAGAGGCCTATGAGCAGTGCGATAACCTTGAACATGCCCTGCTCGATCGACAAACCTATCCGGATAATGCGGATACCTACAACCTGATGTTTCGCGCCGCCCATACCATAAAGGGATCGGCGGGCATGCTGGGGATGACCATGCTGGTTCGCTTCACCCATGCCATGGAGAACGAGCCTGTAAATCCAATTGTGTAACCGCCCACGAATAAGTAACTTTTTCAAAAGGATACCTTCGTGGGTAAGCAAATGGACCAAGACAAACTCAAAGCACTGGCCGCTGAGCTGGCCAAAGACATCAAGTCTGAAAAAGATCTCGGCACCCTCACCCAACAGCTGATCAAGCTCACCGTCGAGACCGCGCTCAATGCCGAGATGGACGAACATCTGGGCTACGAGAAACACGCCCCACAAGGCCGCGGGACCGGCAACAATCGCAATGGCTATTCCGCCAAACGCCTAAAAGGGCAGCACGGAGAGGTCACTATCCAGGCGCCTCGTGACCGTAACTCGTCCTTCGAACCTCAGTTCGTCCGCAAGGGCCAGTCCCGCCTGACCCAGATGGACGACCAGATCCTCGCCCTCTACGCCAAGGGCTTGAGCACGCGGGATATCGTTGACGCATTCAAAGAGATGTATGACGCCGACATCTCGGCGGGGCTGGTATCGAAGGTGACCGAACGTGTCATCGAGCAGGTCCACGAATGGCAAAACCGGCCGCTGGATCCGCTCTATCCCATCGTTTATCTGGACTGCATTGTGCTGAAGATCCGCGCGAACCAGAGGGTGATCAACAAGTCGCTCTATCTGGCACTGGGCATCAATATGGAGGGGCACAAGGAGCTGCTGGGCCTGTGGCTGGCCGAGACCGAAGGGGCAAAGTTCTGGCTGTCGGTCCTGACCGAGCTGAAGAATCGCGGCTTGGAAGACATCCTGATTGCGTGTGTGGACGGTCTCAAGGGCTTCCCTGATGCGATTGCTGTGGAGTATCCCCAGACCAAGGTGCAACTGTGTATCGTCCACATGGTGCGCAACTCGCTGCGCTATGTCTCCTGGAAGGACTACAAGGCGGTGACGGCGGATCTGAAGCAGATCTACCAGTCTGCGACGGAACGTGAGGCTCAGCAGGCGCTGGCGGCCTTCGGCGAGCGCTGGGATAGCCAGTACCCGCAGATAACGCGCTCCTGGCAGGGCAACTGGGATAATCTGATCACACTGTTCGAGTATCCCCCCGCCATCCGGAAGGTGATCTACACCACCAATGCTATCGAGTCGCTGAACAGCGTGCTGCGCAAGGCGACCAAGCAAAGGAAGCTCTTCCCGACCGACGACTCGGCGCTAAAAGTGGCGTACCTCGCGATACAGCAGGCTTCAAAGAAATGGACCATGCCAATCCAGAATTGGAAGCTTGCCCTGAATCGCTTTATTATCGAGTTCGGTGATCGTCTGAACGGTCACCTGTAATGGAGTGGGCAGTTACACAGAATTATTTACAGGCTCTGGAGAACATGTTGACGCGTTTGCGCAGCGGCGAGCTCAGGCTGGATGAACATCTCATCAACCTGCTACTTGCTTGTAATGACCAGCTGCGCGACCTGCTACAAGGGGCCGAACACAATCCCGAGCTGCCACAGAACGAAACCCAGCAAATCCTGGCACTGCTTTCCCAATTGCAGGGGCATCAGAACCTGCCTACCGAACCACCTACTCTGCCCGCCCCGATTGCGGCGGCAGAGCAAGACTTGCGCAGATGGCATCTCTCCTTGCGCTTCTACCCGGCTCTCTATCAGGATGGGTTCGATCTGCTGGCATTTATCCGCTATCTCGGCAATCTCGGACAAATCGACTTCATTGAGCCAGTCTGGCAGGAATGGCCCCCCTTGCAGCTGCTCGATCCGACCGATTGTTTCCTGGGTTACGAGATTTGCCTGCGCAGTGCCGAGTCCCCCGAACGCATACGCAGCACCTTCGATTTCGTAGCCCATGCCAGCATCATTGCCCTGTTAACACCCCATCAGGATCTGGCGGCATTTGCCAAAGAGGGGGAACGGCTGGCCAAGTGGCGCAATGAGCCACTCGAAAACCAGCTGGCGCGCTGGGAAGCAGCCGATGCCCTGACCCATGAAGAGGTGATTGCCATCTCGGATGGCCTGCCTCTCCAGACACCGCCAATGGCGGTGCAGCCCGGTCCTGATACCTCCCTTGCCCCCACGGCAAGCGACAACCAGCCGCTTGCCGAAGCGCCTGCCGCCACCAAACCGCAACCTCTGCGCGGTGAAGGGCATTACATCCGCATTGAAGCCGCCAAGCTGGATCGTTTGATCAACCGTGTAGGAGAACTGGTGATCGCCACCTCCAGCACGACGCTGGAGGCCAAACAATCAGGTTTGCCCGAGCTGATCGAGTCGGTAGCCACCGTCAACACCCTGGTCGAGGGGATCAGGGATGATGCCCTTGCCCTGCGCATGGTCCCCATCAATGAAATATTCAACCGCTTCCCGCGCCTGGTGCATGAGCTCTCCCAGCAAACCGGCAAGGAACTCGCCCTGCGCATCAACAATGCGGAGACCAATATCGATAAATCCATGGTGGAGAAGCTGACCGATCCACTAATGCATCTGGTGCGCAATGCCGCCGACCATGGCATCGAAGCAGAAGAAAACCGTCTCAGTGCCGGCAAAGCGCCCCGGGGGGTGATCACCCTGAACGCGTTTCACGATGCCGGCGCCGTTGTCGTGGAGGTCAGTGACGATGGTCGCGGCATCGATCGCAACAAGATACTGGCCAAGGCGCAGACTCTGGGCATGCTTCAGGAAGGCAGCGCATTGAGCGAACAGGAGATATTCCAGTTTCTGTTTCAACCCGGTTTTTCGACGGCATCCGGCATCAGCGATATCTCGGGTCGTGGTGTCGGCCTGGACGTGGTCAAACGCAATCTGGAGTCCCTGCGTGGAGAGATCACTATCGAAAGCCAGCCAGGGGCAGGCACCACGTTTCGCCTGAGGCTGCCATTGACGCTGGCCATCATCGACGGTTTTCGTATCGAAGTGGCTCACTCGTCACTGGTGATCCCGCTGGACATGATGGTCGAGTGCATCGAATTGCCATCGGATGCCCTCGCAACCCCGGCACGCCAGCTCAATATCCGCGGACAGTGGGTTCCCTTTATCGTGCTGCGCGAGCTGTTTGGCCTCGTACCGGCAAGCGAGCCCGAATTTGTAGTGATGGTCGACTATGCGGACAACCGCGCCGGTATCGTGGTGGATCGGCTGATCGGGGAAGTACAGGCCGTGATCAAACCGCTGGGCGAGCTGTTCAAGTCTCTGCGTTATGTCAGCGGCTCCACCATTTTGGGTAATGGCCAACCGGCTCTCATTCTGGATGTCCCGCAACTGGTCGGATTGGCCAGACGCAGAGAATACCAGGCCATTCATCAACACAATGACGCCTTGTTAAACATCAGGCATTGAGTATCTACGTTAGGGAGTCAATACCATGGACTGGTTTCACAACTTGCAGGTCAGAACAAAACTGGTGCTGTCCTTTTCCACCCTGATGTTGTTGTTGGTGGGATTGAGCGCCATCAGTTACAACACCACCAACACCATGATGCACCTGATCGACGGCATGTATGCAGACCGGTTGTTGCCCATCAAGGATCTCGCCAACGCCAGAAGATATGCGATTTACCACAACCGCGCGCTCTATCGTTACTTTGGAGAGATTGATACCGAATCAAAAGAAGAGGTATTGGCCAACTTAAACAAATTCGAACAGACAATGCAGGATTCCATGGTTCAGTATCGCAAAAGTGAACTCGACCCGCAGGAAGTCGAACAGCTCTCCCACTTCAATGCAACATGGACGACGTACAAAAGGTATGCGGCCGATGTTCTTCGACTGGCCCAACTTTCCAATACGGATGGACAGGCAGAGCGGGATGCATTGCGATTGATGAGCGATAAAGGTCGTCCCGCATTCGATGACGTTGATGCAATGCTGACCAAACTGGTGGAGATCAATTCAGAGCTTGCCTCCCGTTCACTCGAAGAGAGCCGCAGTGGCTATCATGACAATCTCAAGCTACTCATCGCGATTTCAGGGACGGCACTCCTGGTTTGTCTGGCCTTGGCACTGCTGGTCACTCGCAGTATCTTGCGCCAGCTCGGCGGTGACCCTTCTTACACGGTGCAAATTGTTGCCAGGGTGGCTGAGGGCGATCTCTCAACCCCGGTCAAATTAAGCCCCGATGATACCAGCAGCCTGCTCTACGCCATCAAGAGCATGGCCCATCGCCTCTCCGATACCCTCAGCGAAGTGGGTGCCATGTCACAAGCCATAGGATCAGCCTCAGAACAGGTCTCCGCCACGGCAAACTCCCTTTCCCAGACCTCATCGGAACTTGCTTCCAGCGTGGAGCAAACCAGTGCCTCCGTCGAAGAGATGACAGCAACGGTGAGCCAGAATGCCGACAACGCCAAGGTGACAGAAAACATCTCCACCAAGGCGGCCAGCAGCGCTACCGAAAGCGGCCGGGCGGTAGGCGAAATGGTGCATGCCATGAAAGAGATTGCCTCGCGTATTACGGTGATCAACGACATCGCCAACAAGACCGACTTGCTGGCCATCAATGCCGCCATTGAAGCAGCCCGGGCCGGTGAGCACGGCAAGGGATTTGCTACCGTCGCGGCTGAAGTGCGCAAGCTGGCCGAGCGCTCGCAAAACGCGGCCAAGGAGATCGGGGAATTGGCCAGCCGTTCGGTCGGTGTGGCCGAGCAGGCGGGGATCCTGCTGCGCGAAATGTTGCCCGGTATCGAGCAGACCGCCACCCTGGTGCAGGAGATCGCCTCCGCCTCTCGCGAACAGCGGGCCAACGTCTCCCAGATCAATATCGCCGTCACCCAGATAAGCGATGGCATGCAGGCGTCGGCGGCCTCCGCCGAAGAACTGAGTTCCACTTCGGAGGAGCTCAGTGCAACGGCCCAGCAACTGCAAGAATTGATGCAACAATTTATCTTGCGAAGCGGTTACCGTCAGCCAAGCTATCCCTTGCACGGCACTTACCATGCACCTGGCCGGATGAGCCGCAAAGTGAACCCGCTGGATCTGACGCACTTTCATGAAGAGATGCAAGAGCGCGAACCCGAAGATGGCAAGTTCACCAACTACTAGGAGTCCGTCTATGTGCGCAATGCTTGTCCAGGACGCCGAAGCATCTCATTTTCATTGCGTGACCTTCATGCTCGGGGGGGAACTATACGGCGTCGATATCGGCTGCATTCGCGAGATCATCGAGTTCGAGGGGGTGACTCCGGTGCCCATGATGCCGCGCTTTGTCAGGGGGATCATCAATCTACGGGGGGCCGTGGTGCCGGTCATTGATCTCTCTATCCGATTTGGGCGGGGCCAGACCGAGCTGCAGTCCACCAGCTGCGTGGCCATCTTGTCACTACCCACCAGCAGTGGCGGTACCCAGGAAATCGGTATGCTGCTCGACGCGGTATGCGAAGTACTCGAGATAGCCACAGAGGCCATCGAACCGGCCCCGACCTTTGGCACCCAGATCAGGGGAGACTTCATTCGTGGCGTGGTTACCATCGACCAACGCTTTGCCATCTTGCTCGATATGCCCAAGGCGCTCTCCATCAGCGAACTGAGCGCCATGGCGGAAGCCGCCACCAACCAACTGTTCAATGCAGGAGCGGGAGAGTGCTGATGAGCCCTCCCCCCGGCACTCCGGGCTCAGGTCCTAATCCTACCTTGAGCCAGCAGGAGTTCGAGCTGTTTCGCCGCTTTATTCTGGCGTCCGCCGGTATTGATCTTGCGCCGAGCAAACGGGCGCTGGTGCAATCCAGACTGGCCAAACGCTTGCGAACGCTCCACCTGGGCAGCTACCGCGCCTACTGGGAGCGGATCAATCAACCGCAGGCCCGTCAGGAGCGACAGATCGCCATCAATCTGCTCTCCACCAACGAGACCTATTTTTTTCGTGAAATGCCGCACTTCGGTTGGCTGAAGCACTACGCAGAGCAACGCTTGGCAGAAGATCCCGCCCCGCTGCGCGTCTGGTCTGCCGCCTGTTCTACCGGCGAGGAGGCCTACTCCGCCGCCATGGTGCTGGCAGAACAACTTGGAATCAATGAGCACTGGGACATCCACGCCACCGATATCAACACCCGGGTCATTCCCTTTGCCCAGCGCGCCATCTATACCGTCGAACGGGCCAGGCATGTCCCTCCCCATCTGTGGCTGCGCTATTTTCAGCGTGGCCACGACGAGTACGAAGGCAAGATCCGGGTCAAGCCGGAGCTGGCCAGGAAAGTCTCGTTTTCGAACCTGAACCTGCTCGGATGTCGCGATTTCATCGAGCGGGACTTTGACGTGATTTTTTTGCGAAACGTGCTCATCTATTTCAATGAAGCGACCAAGGTTCATGTTTTGTCACAGTTGTGTGAACTGCTCAAACCGGGTGGTTATCTGCTCATCGGGCATTCGGAGACTATCCGTCAACCGGATCTTCCGCTGGTGCAGGAAGCCACCTCTCGCTATCGCTGCCAATTCACCCGGGATGAATGATGACAATCAAAGTGATGATCGTGGATGACTCTGCGCTGGTGCGCGAAGTGTTGACCCAGATGCTGGGCAAAGCGCCCGATATCGAGGTCATGGGGGCCGCGTTCGATCCCATCTTTGCCATGCGGCAGATGAACAAGATCTGGCCTGACGTCATCATTCTGGATCTCGAAATGCCCAGGATGGATGGCTTGACGTTTCTCAAGAAGATCATGGCCGAGCGGCCGACCCCTGTCATCATCTGCTCGTCGCTGACTGCTGAGGGTGCCAGCATCACTCTGGAGGCCCTCTCTGCCGGAGCCATTGCCATTGTGACCAAGCCCGGAGTAGGAATTAAGGATTTCCTGCAACAGGGGGCCAATGATCTGATCCAGGAGATCCGCTGTGCGGCCCATGCAAAGTTGCGCAATCTCAATCCAGCCGGCAACAAGAGTGGCGGCGCCATCGCGGTTCCTCCGAAAAATACCGCCGATGCCGTGCTCTCTGCCCCTGCGGAACACCCCAGGTTTCGCACCACAGACAAGATCATTGCCATCGGCACCTCGACGGGGGGCACCCAGGCGCTGGAGTATCTGCTGACCCGCTTGCCTGCTTCCTGCCCCGGGATCGCCATCGTGCAGCATATGCCGGCACGATTCACGGCCTCCTTTGCCGAGCGGCTAAACCATCATTCACAGTTGGAGGTCAAAGAAGCCGTGACAGGAGATCGCCTGCTGCCCGGCGTGGCCCTGATAGCGCCAGGGGGCAAGCACCTGTTAATCCAGCGCAGTGGCAACCAGTATCTGGCGGAGGTGAAAGAAGGTCCCCCCGTCTCCCGTCACTGCCCCTCTGTGGATGTCTTGTTTCGCTCGGTCGCCGTGAGCGCGGGCCAGAATGCTACCGGCGTCATCATGACCGGCATGGGTGATGACGGAGCAAGGGGCATGAGAGAGCTGCGCGATGCGGGCGCACGAACCATCGCCCAGGATGAAGCAAGTTGCGTGGTATTTGGTATGCCTAAAGAGGCGATAGCTCATGGTGGGGTGGATCAGGTGATGTCACTCATGCAGATAGCCCAAACCCTCACATTGTCAGATTAACTAGGGGATCAACTATGCCATTAGTGCAATGGAAGGGCCGCTGTGCCCTGGTGGTCGATGACTCTCGCACCCAGCAGTATGAGGTGACCTGCTTGCTTCAGGAGCTGGGCTTTGGCCAGATCCATGTCGCCAGCGACGGTCAGGATGCCCTGAACAAGCTGCGACAGATAGACCATGTGGATCTGCTGCTGACCGACCTCAACATGCCGGGCATGGATGGGGTCGAGCTCATCGGCCATTTGGAAAAAGACACCAACTACCAGATGTTTATCGCCGTGATGAGTGCGGTCGAACGGGATGTACTGGACGTCATTCACTCCATCGCCGATGCCGGCACCCTTGAGGTGATCGGCGTGCTGGCCAAACCACTCAAGAAAAACGACCTGCGCAATATGTTGCGACATTGCGACCCCCAGGTACGACGGGAAAGCAACAAATGGATGCAGCTATCGTTCACCGCAGAGGATGTGCGACAAGCGCTGAACAGTGGTCAACTTGTGCCGTTTTTACAACCCAAGGTCACCATGGTGGACTCGCGGCTGTTTGGTTTCGAGGCGCTGGTACGCTGGCGTCATCCCGAGCATGGCTTACTCCCTCCGATCTGCTTCGTGCATCATCTGGAAGAAGGCCCCCTGGCGCTGGACTTCTTCTATCGCTTTTTACATGACACCTGTGCGGCACTGCGCAATATGACAGTCCTGCCTGATGATCTCAGTTGCTCGGTGAATCTGCCCGTTTCCCTGCTGCTTACCGACAAGCTGGTCGACAACATGGTCGCGATTGCTCAGGAACATCAACTCTCCTGTCAAACACTCATCATCGAGGTTACTGAAACCACCTTCATGTCGAATATTGCCATGTCGCTCGGCACCCTGGCACGTTTGCGGTTGCGCGGTTTTGGCATTGCCATGGACGATTACGGCACCGGTTATTCATCCATGAAGCAGCTCTCTCGCTGCCCCTTCACCGAAATCAAAATAGATAAGGAGTTTGTTCACGATGCTCACACCAGTCCCAAGAAGCTGGCAATATTGACGTCCGCCATCGTGATGAGTCAGAAATTGGGGTTAAAAACCGTCGCAGAAGGGGTGGAAAATCAGGAAGATTGGCAGCAACTGGCCTTGCTTGGGTGCGAATTGGCGCAAGGCTATTACATCAGTCGCCCATTACCCATCGATCAGGTTGAAAACTGGTATCTCGAATGGCAGGAAAAATCCAGCAAGTCATAACATGACACGGCATGAAGAGTATCGCAGCATATCTGCAATAGAGAGATGAAAGATCACGGCTGAACACAGCTAACAGTGCCATTAAATAGCCACCTGGGGCTATTTAATGGCACTGCTTCAACTAACCTGACGGTATTGCTCTGTCATAACGACACGGGGAACCATACGGTTATTCATGACTTTGATCACCCCGAAACGAGGCAATTGCTTGCTGGTGGTCAATATCAAATCATCGGTCAAATTCAGACAGACGCTGGCCTGTTCCCCTGCTTCGATGACCATGAACTCGCCACGTCCGTGAGGGGTACACATCCAGACCAAATCACCATTTATTGGCCAGATGGTTGAATGTTGTTCGTTGAAAAACCAGCTTTGCGGCATCAGTGGTTTATAAAATCGACTGACGGCGATGGCATTGAGTACCAGTTGTACCTGATGAGGAATACTCCACTGCAGTTCGGCAGCTTTATCCATCAGCTGATAATAGAGTGCAGCATCATCGACACAAAAAGGCTGAGTCGTGAATGCATTGGGTACCAATTGCCGCCCCTTATATTCGGTGGCAAATAACATGTTATCAGACAGCTCCAACATCAGACGGTCATTCTGAGCATCGTAGTGCCATTGCCAGCTATCGGTCGGTTGGATAAACATGTGGGAGCCCTTCTTGATATTGCATCTGATGACTTTATTCCATGTAGATAAAATCGGCAACGTCAAATAAAGGGCTCCAGGTTATTTCTTATATATTTTCGACGATTTCTTTAACCAGCCCCGGGCCTTTATAAATAAAACCGCTATAAATTTGCACCAGGCTGGCACCGGCTGCCAGCTTTTCACGGGCGGCCATGGCACTGTCCACCCCCCCTACCCCAATGATGGGCAGGGCGCCATCGAGAGCCTTTGCCAAGTGGCGGATCACCTCAGTGCTCTTGTGCTGCAATGGGCGACCGCTGAGACCACCTGCTTCACCAGCATGGGGCATGTCATAGATCATTCCCCGCTCCAGGGTGGTATTGGTCGCGATAACGCCATCGATGCCATTGCGAACCAGAGAAGCAGCAACCTGATCTATTTCATCAAGACTCAAATCTGGGGCAATTTTTACAGCCAGCGGCACATACTTCTTATATTTGGCCGCCAGCTCTTGCTGGCGAGCCTTGAGAGCAGCCAGCAATTCATCGAGCGCCTCGCCATATTGCAATTGGCGCAACCCCGGGGTATTGGGCGAGGAGATATTGACGGCAATATAACCGGCATGGTCATAAACCTTGTCCATACAGAACAGGTAATCATCCTTGCCCTGCTCAATGGGGGTATCTTTGTTCTTGCCGATATTAATGCCGATCACCCCCTGATATTTCGCCTCTTTGACTCTGGCGACCAGATGGTCAACACCCTTGTTGTTGAAACCCATGCGGTTGATGATCCCCTCTGCCGGAATAACCCGGAACAGGCGGGGTTTGTCGTTGCCGCTCTGGGGTTTGGGGGTAACAGTGCCTACCTCGATAAAGCCAAAGCCCATGGCTCCCAACGCATCAATGCACTCCCCATCTTTATCAAGACCTGCTGCCAATCCCACCGGATTGGCAAAAGAAAGCCCCATGACGGAGACGGGGCGTTTCGGCAAATTCTGACGGAAGAAACAATCGAGTGGCGTACCGAGAAGGCGGGGCAAATATTTCATGGAGAGATCGTGTGCCTGTTCCGGATTGAGCTTGAACAGGAAATGCCTGGCGATGGGGTACAACATCTTTGCTCCTTAAAAAAAGCCCCGGCAACTGGCCGGGGCTTTGGGTGTTATGCCGGTGTTATGCCTTATCTGGCAATTACAGTGCTCGGCAATTCAACTGGAGCAGGTTCAACTCGCGCAAGGCCACCGAGAACTTGGCGAACTCGTGGGTGCTGGTGGTCTTGAAGTCGGCCAACATATGGGTCCAACGGGACAAGAGTTGCTCATGCTCCGAAATCCAGTCGGCCAGTATGGTAGCGCATTCTCCCTGATCTTTGCACCCTTCCAGTACCACGGAAGTGAGGCTGCGTTGCTGCCAGTCCAGATCTTCGCGGAACGAGGCCCGCGCCATCGCCTGCCAGTGGTTGCCCACCGGCTGATGGTTGATCTGATCGAGGAACCAGTGCAGATCCAGCTTAGCACCGAGACGGTAGTAGACATTGGCGACGCGCAGGATGTCGGTCTTGTGCTCCGCGGCAATCTGCGCCAGATCCAGGCTGGAGAAGAGACTGCTCATATGAGCGACCTGACGGGCAATGTGCTCGGGCACCTGGCGCTCCATCCACTTGGCCACCACCTGACGGTGCTCGGTCACTTCGCTCTCGTCCATCACCTCGTAGAGGTGCTCGGTCAGGGTCTCGAAGGCCGGACGGAAGAAGGCGATATTCTCGCTGATGCTCCAGCTGCGGTTACGGGCGCGCAGGAACCAGCGGGTGGCACGGCGCACGATGCGGCGGCTGTAGAACATCAGCTCGAGCTGGGTCTCGGCCCCCACCTGGTTGTCACAGGCTTCGATATCGCGCCACAGGGCGCTGAGACCGAATACCTCGCGGGCCATGGCAAAGCAACAGGCCACTTCGGCCAAAGAGGCGCCGGTCTCGTCCTTCATCCGGCTGGCGAAGTTGAGGCCCATGTCGTTGACCAGCATGTTGGCCACCCGGGTCGCGATGATCTCGCCGCGCAGCGGGTGCTGGGCAAGGGCCGCGCCGAACTGCTGTTGCAACTGGGCCGGGAAGCTGGTCACCAGCATGTTGGCGAGGAAGGGCTCGTCGGTCACCTCGGGGCAATTGAGCTGCTCTTTGAGCACCATCTTGCCGTAGGCTACCAACACCGCCAGTTCGGGTCGGGTCAGCCCCTGCCCGGCCGCCATTCGCTCGGAGAGCTCCTCATCGGAGGGCAGGAATTCCAACGCACGATCCAGCTTGCCTTCACGCTCCAGCCCCTGGATGAAACGCTGCTGCTCTTTGAGCTGCTCGGCACCGCGGAAGCTGGTGACCGAGATGGACTGGGACTGGCGATAGGCGTTGGTGATAACGATTTGCGCCACGTCGTCGGTCATCTCATAGAGCATCTGATTGCGCTGTTTGAGAGTCATATCCCCTGCCGCGACAAGCTGGTTCAGCAGGATCTTGATGTTGACTTCGTTATCAGAGCAATCCACGCCGCCCACGTTGTCGGTGAAGTCGGTGTTGATGCGTCCGCCCTGGCTGGCGTACTCCACCCGGCCAAGCTGGGTAAAGCCCAGGTTGCCGCCCTCACCCACGATGCGGGCACGTAAGGAGCGACCATTGACCCGCAGCACGTCGTTGCTGCGATCACCCACTTCGGCATCGCTCTCGCGGGCGCTCTTCACATAGGTACCGATGCCGCCGTTCCAGAGCAAGTCCACATTCAGGCAGAGCAGCGCCTTGATCAGCTCGTTCGGGGCCATGCTGGCCTTGTCGGTACCGAGCAAAGTCTGGATCTCGGGGCTCAGCTTGATGGACTTGGCCGAGCGCAGGAAGATGCCACCCCCTGCCGAGATAAGTTCGCGGTTGTAGTCATCCCAGCTCGAACCTGGCAGCTCGAACAGGCGCTTACGCTCAACAAAGCTACTGGCCGCATCCGGCGTCGGGTCGATGAAGATGTGCATGTGGTTGAAGGCGCCCACCAGCTGGGTGTGTTCAGAGAGCAACATGCCGTTGCCGAACACGTCCCCCGCCATGTCGCCGATCCCGACACAGGTGAAGTCGGTGGTCTGGCAGTTGACGCCGATTTCGCGAAAATGCCGCTTGACCGACTCCCAGGCACCACGGGCTGTGATGCCCATCTTCTTGTGGTCATAGCCGACCGAGCCGCCGGAGGCAAACGCATCGCCCAGCCAGTGACCGTACTCCAGGCTTATTTCGTTGGCGATGTCGGAGAAGGTGGCGGTGCCCTTGTCGGCGGCGACGACCAGGTAGTAGTCATCCTCGTCGTGACGTACCACGTCTTTTGGCGGGATCACCTCACCACCGATGATGTTGTCGGTGACATCCAGCAGACCGCGAATAAACAGGCGATAGCAGGCCTTGCCCTCTTCCTGGATAACGGCGCGAGGGGCACCAGCCGGCATCTGCTTGCAGTAGAAACCGCCCTTGGCGCCGACCGGCACGATAACGGTGTTCTTCACCTGCTGGGCCTTCACCAGACCCAGTACCTCGGTGCGGAAGTCTTCCTTGCGATCGGACCAGCGCAAGCCACCACGGGCCACCTTGCCCCAGCGCAAGTGAACCCCTTCCACCCGTGGCGAGTAGACGAAGATCTCGAACTTGGGCAGCGGCAGCGGCATGTCGGTAATGCTGGAAGGGGCCAGCTTGAAGGAGATGTAGGGCTTGATGTTGCCCGCCTTGTCCTTCTGGTAATAGTTGGTGCGCAGGGTCGCCTCGATCATCTCCATGAAGCGGCGGATGATGCGATCGTCATCCAGGTTGGCGACCTGATCCAGCTTGGCGGCGAGCTGCTCGTGGATCTTCGCCTGCACCTTGGCATCCTGGGTGATGGCAGGATTGAGGCGCTGCTCGAACAGGGTGAACAGCAACTGGGCGATGTCGGGGTAGCGGGTCAGCGTCTCCTCGATATAGGACTGGCTGAAGGAGACCCCGGTCTGGCGCATGTACTTGGCATAGGCACGCAGCACAGAGACCTGGCGGCCGGTGAGGCCTGCGCCCAGCACCAGACGGTTGAAGCCGTCATCTTCCAGGCTCTTGTTCCAGATGGCGGCAAACGCTTCCTGGAAGCGCTGCTGGCTCTGCTCCAGATCGAACGGCTGCTCGCCGTGCAGCAGCATGGAGAAGTCGAGGATCCAGAACACCTCGTCGGCCGGAGTACGGACCTGATACGGGGTCTCGCCGATAACCCGCAACCCCATGTTTTCCAGCATGGGCAAGACATCGGAGAGATGGATGGGCTCGGCGCGATGGAACAGCTTGAGGCGCACCCGGCGATCGTTCTGCTCTTCCTGGGCGCGGTAGAACAGCATGCCCAGCGGCTCGGCTTCGCTCAGGTTGTCCAGCGCCATGATGTCGGCGACGGCAGAACCCGGCAGCACGTCTTCCTTGTAGGCACGGGGGAAGGCGGCGCTGAAACGGCGACGCAGTTCGTTGCCACGGGCTTCGCCATAGTGGGAGAGCAGCACGGAGTCGAGTCTGTCATCCCAGCTGCGGGCAGCTTCAATCAGGTTGTTCTGTACTTCGTTCACATCCACATCCACGTTGTTGTTGTTGACCCGCACTATGTAGTGGGTCCGCGCCAGCACCCCTTCGGTGAAGTAGACGTTGAACTCCACCTCTTCGTTGCTGCCGAAATATTTCTGCAGGATCTGCTGGGTCTTGACCCGCAGTGCCGTGTTGTAGCGCTCCTTGGTGACATAGACCATGCAGGAGAAGAAACGGCCGTAGACGTCGCGACGCACGAACAGACGCAGCATGTCACGCTCCTGCATCTCCAGCACGCCGAGACCGGTGGCCAGCAACTCCTCTTCACGGGCCTGGATCAACTCGTCACGCGGATAGGTTTCCAGCACGTTCAGCAGCGCCTTGTAGGCATGGGAGCCCTTCTCGAACCCGGAGGCGGCCATGATCCGCTCAAGCCGATGGCTGATGAGGGGGATCTGGGTCGCACTGGTGTTGTAAATGGAAGAGGCGTAGAGGCCGATGAAGCGGTCTTCGCCGATCACCTTGCCATGCTCGTCAAAGCGCTTGATGCCGATGTAATCCACATAGGCCGGACGATGAACCCGGGATTTGCTGTTGGACTTGGTGAGGATCAGCAGATCGGAACTCAATGCCTCGTGACGGGCGCTGGCCGGCATAGTGCCGAGGCGCTGCCCCTCTTCCTTGATGGAGTTCTTCATCAGCCCGAGGCTCGAGCTGGCTTGCGGCAGGATCTCGTGATCCCCCTCCACCGCCTTGACGTCATAGCGGCGGTAGCCCATCAGGGTGAAGTTGTGGGCGGCAACCCATTTCAGGAAGGCGACGCAAGAGTCCACCTCTGCCTTGCTGACCGGGAGCTTGCGCTTGGGCAACTCATCGATGATCTCGTTGAGTTTGGCCAGCATGGGCTGCCAGTCCCCTACCGCCAGCGCCACTTCACCGGCAACCGAGTCGAGCTCGGCGGCCAGGGCCTCCATCTGTGCCTCGCTGGTCAGATGGTCAATCTCGATGAGGAAGGCGGTCTCAACGGAAGTCTGTTCGGCCGTGTTGTCGAGGTCCAGAATGGCGCTGATCTTGCCCTCGCCGTCACGAATAAGGTGCAGCGGCTGGTGCAGCATCATGTGGGCGGTGATATTGAGGCGCTTGAGGGCCATGCGGATGGAGTCCACCAGGAAAGGGGCATCCTGCAGGATGATCTCGACGATGGTATGGGGAGATTGCCAACCGTGGCGGGTCAGCTCCGGGTTGTAGACCCGGATGCAGGGCGCGGTACCGACGCGCTGGTTGAGCGCATTCCACAGACTCAGCGCCGCCCCGTAGAGATCGCTGTCGTTGCGATCATGCAGGTCGCTGCTGGCCATGTTGCCGTAAAACTTGGCAACGAAGCGCTCGACCAGGGAGGCACTGTTTTTGGGCAATTTTTGGTTGATCAGGCTGAGAACGTTTTCGAGCAGAACTGAGGTAGGGGCGTCTTTCAATGCCATTTTTATATTCCTTATCGGACGACATTAACCACCGACGCAGAGGCAATCACCCTGATTGCCCGCTGGTACAGAGTTGTTGCGAAGTGTAATGGCTTGAATAAGGGAAGGCGAGCGATAGTGCTAATAAGTTGTTAAAAACAGGGGGCAGATCACGACTTAAACTGTGAGAAATTTTGCCAATGATAAAAAAAACAGAAATTCTCACTGCCTTTGCGGAAAATTACCGGATAGTTAGTGATAAAAGCGAGATAACTAGTCGGTAATCTGTTCCAAAAATGTTAATTTATGCGTTCCAGGCTGATGAAGCGATAATCGTCCTGGGTTTTCAGGCGAAAATAGCCGTACACCCCGCTGTGGGCGACAAAGGGGCGGATTTTTTCCAACCCTATCTCTATGGTGAGCCCTTGCTCGGTTCCCACCACCAGGCGCCTGACGTGGCCCTGGTACATCAGCATGATCTCGTCGTGGCTCAGAGATAATCGAAAGGTAAACTGCTTCACGTCGGCTCCTTCAAAAAGGGCGAGGGTTCAACCGAACCGCTCGCCTTGTCTTTATCTTCACGAGCATAACGCAGGCAAGAGTGGGCAGAAGAGACCCATCCCCAGCCCTGTTCCCTTACTGCAGCAGCGCCTTGCTCACCTTCTCGAACAGATCCCGCGCCAATCCTTCGAGGCTGGCCAGTCGGGTCAGCTCGGCGCGGATCAGCCCCTTGCGCTCTTCATCGAGCCGTTTGAACTGGATAAGGGGAGTGATGAGGCGTGACGCCACCTGGGGATTGACCTCGTTGAGCTCGATCAGCAGATCGGTCAGGAAGCGGTAGCCGCTGCCATCGCGGGCATGGAACTGCACCTGGTTGTTCATGGCAAAGCTGCCGATCAGCGCCCGCAGCCGGTTCGGGTTGCGAATGCTGAAGGTGGGGTGTGCCATCGCCAGCTTCACATCGGCCAGCACATCGGCGGCCGGCTTGGCACCCACCAGGCGCAGCCAGTTGTCCAGCACCAGACCATCGTGCGCCCACTTGCCCTCGAAATCGGCCAGGAGCTCGGCGCGGCACGGCAACAGATGGCTGTTGGCCACCTGCAGCGCCGCCAGGGTGTCGGTCATGTTGTCGGCGGCCGCATATTGTTGGCGCACCAGTAGATCGGCGCTGTCTGCGTCGAGGGCCGCCAGATAACCGAGTACCACGCCCTTGAGAGCGCGCTTGGCCATGTCGGCATGCACTACCCGATAGGTCGGCAGCTTCAGACTGTCGTACTGGGCGGCCAGCCGCGCCCCGAAGGCCTGCGCCAGCCGCTGCTGGATCTCGTTGCGCACCCGATGGATGGCATCGACATCAGCCACCTCGAACAGTTCGGCCAGGGTCGCCTCCCCCGGCAGCGCCAGGATCTCGGCCTTGAGGGCCGGATCCAGGTCGCTGTCGTCCAAAATAGCGACAAAGGCATCCAGCAAGGTGGCCGATACCGCCACATCCTGCCCTTGTTGTACCCGGGTAACCCCGTCCATCACCGCCTTGTTGATCAGCATTTGGGCGGCATCCCAGCGGGCAAATTCGTTGCGGGCAAAGCGCATCAGGAAAGCCAGCGCCTCGTCGCTGTAGTCATAGTGCAACTTGACCGGGGCTGAGAAGTCCCGCAGCAGGGAGGGAACCGGTTTGGTTGGCACTCGCTCAAAGGTGAAGGTCTGCTCAGACTCCAGCACATCGAGTACGTTGCCTATCGCCTTACCCTGGTATTGCAGCGGGATGACGGCCCCCTGCTCATCATAAAGCTCTATATCGAGGGGAATGTGTAGCGCCAGTTTCTGTGGCTGATCCTGGGTCGGTGGCGTGTGCTGGCGCACGTGCAGGCGATAGATGCCGCTGGCGGCGTCGTATTCGTCGGTTACAGTCAGCTCGGGGGTACCGGACTGGCTGTACCAGCGACGGAAGCGGCCAAGATCCACCCCGGAGGCATCTTCCATCGCCTGTACGAAGTCATCGCAGGTAACAGCCTGACCGTCAAAGCGCTCGAAATAGAGGCGCATGCCGGCCTGGAAATGTTCTTCACCAAGCAGGGTGTGCATCATGCGGATCACTTCAGAACCCTTCTCATAGACGGTCAGGGTGTAGAAGTTGTTCATCTCGATCACCACATCCGGGCGGATGGGGTGCGCCATGGGACCGGCGTCTTCGGCAAACTGCGGGCCGCGCACAGTGCGCACATTGTTGATGCGGTTTACTCCGCGCGAGCCGAGATCGGAGGAAAACTCCTGGTCCCGAAACACCGTCAGCCCCTCTTTCAGGCTTAACTGGAACCAGTCGCGACAGGTGACCCGGTTGCCGGTCCAGTTGTGGAAATATTCGTGACCGATCACCCGTTCGATACCGTGGTAGTCGCTGTCGGTGGCGGTAGCCGGGTTGGCCAGCACGAACTTGGAGTTGAAGATGTTGAGCCCCTTGTTCTCCATGGCGCCCATGTTGAAGAAGTCCACCGCGACGATCATGTAGATATCGAGGTCGTATTCCAGACCGAAACGCTGTTCGTCCCAACGCATGGAGTTGATGAGGCTCTCCATGGCGAAACCTGCCCGATCCAGGTTGCCCTTGTCGACGAAGATCTCGAGGGCCACCTTGCGGCCACTTCGGGCTACGTAACTGCTTCGCTCCACGTCAAAATCCCCGGCGACCAGAGCAAACAGATAGCTGGGTTTGGGGAAGGGATCCTGCCACTGCACGAAGTGGCGACCACCGTCCAGATTGCCGCTGTCGACCTTGTTGCCGTTGGAGAGCAGGAAGGGATACTTGGCCTTGTCTGCGGTAATACGGGTGCTGTAGCGAGCCAGGATATCGGGCCGGTCGAGATAATAGGTGATGCGACGAAACCCTTCGGCTTCGCACTGGGTGCAATAGGCATCACCGGACTTGTAGAGCCCTTCCAGCGCGCTGTTGGCGGCGGGATCCAGCAGAGTGACTATGGTCAGCACGCACTCGGTGGGCAAGTTGAACAGGGTCAGGCTGCTCTCCCCCAGCTCATAATGCTCGCACGGCACACCGTCGATGGCGATGCTCTTGAGCTTCAGCTGTTCGCCATCGAGCACCAAAGGTTCGTTGTGATCGCCGTTGCGTCGAATGCGGGTAATGGCGGTGACCTGGGTGAGGGGTTCCTGCAGCTGGAAATCCAGATCGATGGTATCAATCCAGTAGAGAGGGGCCTGGTAGTCCTGACGATATTTGGCCGTCATGGCCTGGGAGTGATTTGTCATTATTGTCTGCTTCCACGCTTGTTAAAGGCGAGAAAGAGGCTGGCACAACCGGCAGGCGGGGTCAAACGATTTGCGGTCTGATAAAAGAAAGGGCGACTCGCGTCGCCCTTATCGATTCAGATTGGCCAACTCAACTACGTTTGCCGGCCTTGGCCAGATCCGCCGTGATGTTGGCCGCCTCGACGAGATACTCATCGGGCGCCTCAAAATCGGCAGGCAAGTCATCCAGGCTCTTCACCGCTGGCTTGCCAAGGCGGGCCAGACGTTCGTTGGCGCGCTTGAGCGCCTTCTCGTCCTGTTTGGCCTGCTCTGCCAGACGTTCTGCCTCGTTGAGGGAGACAGATTTTTTATCTTTCTCCCCCTGGTACTCGGCGATGTCCTGCATCACGTAGGCAAACTCGGGATCCTTGGCAATCCGTGCATCGTGGGCCACCTGCAACTTGGGCAGCTGGCTGGTGAAATTACCCAGCGTCTGGTAGTTGGCCGAGGCTATCTTGTCCCACGGCAGCGCGTTGAACTCGCGGCTCTCGCCAGTCTCTTCCGGCGCAACCGGCGTCGGGAAGCTGATGTCCGGTGCAACCCCCTTGTTCTGGGTGCTGCCGCCGTTGATCCGGTAGAACTTGGCGATGGTGTACTGCACGTGACCCAGCGGTTGCTCGTAGAAGTCGTAGACCTTGGCCAGGCTGCGATGCTGCTGCACCGTGCCCTTGCCGAACGAGTTTTCCCCGAGGATCAGGGCGCGGCCGTAGTCTTGCATGGCGGCGGCAAAGATCTCGGAGGCCGAGGCGCTGTAGCGATCGATCATCACCGACATGGGGCCACCGTAGTAGACCTGACCATCGTCATCGCCATTGACCGTGATGCGGCCCATGTGATCACGAATTTGCACCACGGGACCGCTGGCAAAGAAGAGACCGCTCAGGGCCGAAGCTTCGGTCAGGGCACCGCCACCATTGCCGCGCAGATCGATGATGAGGCCATCGATCTTCTGCTTGTTGAGGCTGGAGAGCTCCTTGATCACATCTTCATGAAGATTGACGTAGAAGCTGGGGATCTCGATGACCCCGATCTTCTTGCCTTCGGCGGTGATCACCTTGGACTTGGCGGCGCGATCTTCGAGGCGCACCTTGTCCCGCACTAGCTCGATCTGCTCGGTCTTGGCGCTGGCGCCCTTGCCGCGCTGGATCTCCAGCTTCACCTTGCTGCCCTTGGGCCCCTTGATGAGCTCGACCACGTCGTCAAGACGCCAGCCGATCACATCGACGATCTTGCCATCCTCCTGCCCTACCCCGGTGATCTTGTCATCGGGCTTGAGGTTGTTGGACTTGGCAGCAGGACCACCGGGCACCAGGGAACGAATGACGGTGAAATCGTCCTCCGCCTGCAGCACGGCACCAATCCCCTCCAGCGAGAGGTTCATCTCGGTGTTGAAACGATCGGCGCTGCGCGGTGAGAGATAACTGGTGTGCGGTTCGATGGCGCGAGCGAAGGAGTTCATGAAGAGCTGGAACACATCCTCGCTCTCAGTCTGGGACATCCGCTTGATGGCGTTGTTGTAACGCTTGCCAAGCAGCTCCTTGATCTCGGGCCACTCCTTGCCGCTGAGTTTGAGGCTCAGGGCATCGTATTTGACCCGCTGGCGCCACAACTCGTTGAGTTCGGCTTCATCCCTCGGCCAAGCCGCCCCTTCCCGATCGAACACATAGTTGTCGGGCTGGGTAAAATCGAAAGGAGTATCGAGCAGTTTGAGGGCGTATTCGAACCGCTCATAACGCCGCTGCTGACTCAGGTTGAACATCTCGTAGGCGGGCGCCAGACGGCCTCTTTCGAGGTCGGTGTCAAACCCGTTACGGTACTTTTCAAAACGGCTGATGTCAGAGGCCAAAAACAAGTTGCGGCTGTAATCCAGATTCTCCAGATACTTGTCGAAGATCACGGAGGAAAAGGCATCATCCAGCTTGAACTGTTTGTAATGCGAGCGGGTAAACAGATTGGCAATTCGCTTGCTAGCCGTAGCATGTTGGCTCTCTTGAGCCAACACAGGCAAATCACTCTCCTTGAGCACCGGCTCGATGGCCTGTGCGAGCCCGGCAAGCGCCAGGCTACAGGCAACGAGGGAAAAACGAATTACGCCATGCTTCAACATGTCTCTCCTTAGAGAACCAGGTGCTCTGATTTGACCCGCAGGGTCATGCCGGTCTGCAGCTGGACTTGAACGTCGTCCTTGGTCACTTCCTTGATGGTTGCGGGAACCGGAGACTTGCCCATGACCACACGGACGTCCTGACCCACTTTCAGGGTAGCGGCATCCACCTTGACCAGCGGAGCATCGGCAACAGGTGCTTTCTCCTGAGCCTTTGGCTTGGCGGCGACATCCGCCTTCTCGGTTTTGCGAGGAGCCGGACGACGGGGTTTCTTGGCCTTGTCATCCTTCTCTTTGTTGTTGGTACGACGGCTGGCAAAGACGCGTTCTTTACTCTCTTTCAGAGCCTGCTTGGCGTGTTCGATGTGCTCTTCGGTCAGCAGTTCGCCCGGGTTACCGTCCAGATCGACACGAGCCTGGCCAGCCTTGAGGCCATGCAGGTAGCGCCAACTGGAAGTATATTGACGCAGAGCAGAGCGCAGCATGGTCTTGGAGACTCTGGCATCGTCAGCAAGACGCTCGGCCAAATCCTGGAAGATGCCAATCTTGAGCGGCTTGGCCTCTCCTTCAGCAACGAAGCAGGCCGGGAATTTCTCGACCAGGTAGGCAACGATTTCTTTACTGTTCTTCAGCTTCTCAGTGTTTTCCATGTATAACCTTGGCTTTCATATAAACGCACGGGCACTTCCCGAGCACAACAAAGGCCTCATTATAGAGAGCTTGGGGCCTTTTGCGAACCATCTAAGCAATCACTTAGAGCATGCTTTCCAAAATTTGCACCGTTTCTTCCAGGCCAATCCGGTCTTCCTGATCGAAACGGTTAAAAATCGGACTGTCGATGTCGAGCACCCCGATGATCTCGCCGTTGCGGCGCACCGGGATCACGATTTCGGCATTGCTGGCACCGTCACAGGCAATATGCCCATCAAACTGATGCACATCATCTACCAGCTGGGTCTTGCCCTCTGACACGGCGGTGCCACAGACACCACGGCCGACGGGAATGCGGACACAGGCCGGCTTGCCCTGGAAGGGCCCCAATACCAGGGTGTCCCCTTGCAACAGATAAAAACCGACCCAGTTGATATCTGCCAGCTCCTGATTGAGCAGGGCGGAGAGGTTGGCCAGGTTGGCAATCAGGTCGGTTTCTCCCTCCAGCAGGGCTCGCGCCTGTTGATTGAGGGTTCGATAAAATTGATTTTTCTCAGTCATGATTAAATAGATTTCACTCCCTGTAGGCCAAGGGAAGGTAACGCCTGGCATGGAAATTTCAAATATTTTTTCCACTCCTTTGCGGCCAACGACTTATTCCCGGGCAACCGACAACGCCAATTGCTGGCGCTCGCCATTGTTCCATTCGATATTGAGCAGCCAGACCATAGTGGGAGAAGTACAACTGCCCACCAGGGTCGTTCCCTGCCAACCGCCGCTTATTTGTTCAAACTTGACCGGAATGGTTCCCATAAACATGTCCCGCCCTTCCAGCCATGCCTTCACCGGGGTAATGGCCGGATCCCCCCCCGTCATGCGCAGGGCAAAATCCCGTTCGGCGCGTACCGGCAGCTCGGCCACCGCCACCGTAAGGGGTTTTTCGCCGACAGAGACAGTGCAACTGCTGTGGGAAAGATCACAAATCTGATCTTTTATCGGCGCGGGTGCGGCGCTGTTTTCGGTTGAAAACCAGGTACGGTATGCAATGAGCCCCAATAATAGGGCCAGCACCAGTCCGAGGTGCATGACTTTACGGCTAGTGAGTTTTTCTTTCATGAAAAGCGGTCCCAATAAGATGCGGAAAAAATAGTATTTTTGTGATCTCGCACAAGGTAAATCGCGGTTAAAACGAGGCCGGACGGAGCCAAATATATCACTGTTTATACTGTTATTTTACCTGTCACTTCAGTATCATTCCCATGCAGTTTTCATATGGTCATCTTTTGCTTTTCCTTTCGTTAACAGATGTTAACAACTGGTGGGCGGTGACTCGATGAAACAGGTCCGGTTTACCGGACAAAAACCAAACAACAGCAGCATCGGAAGCGGAATATAACGATGAGCCATACAACTAACCATCCTGAGTACAACTACACCGTTGTTCGCCAGTTTACCGTCATGACGATTGTCTGGGGAATTGTCGGCATGTCGGTTGGCGTACTGATCGCAGCCCAGCTGATCTGGCCTGCCCTCAACTTCGAAACCCCCTGGCTGACTTACAGTCGTCTGCGGCCCCTGCACACCAACGCGGTGATCTTCGCCTTCGGGGTGAGCGCCCTGATGGCGACCTCCTTCTACGTGGTGCAGCGTACCTGCCAGACCCGGCTGTTTGGTGGCCCGCTCGCCAGCTTCGTGTTCTGGGGCTGGCAGGCAATCATCCTCTCTGCGGCCATCTCGCTGCCGTTGGGATTCACGACCGCCAAAGAGTATGCCGAGCTGGAGTGGCCGATCGATCTGGCGATCACCGTGGTCTGGGTCGCCTACGCCATCGTCTTCTTCGGCACCCTGATGAAGCGCACCACCTCCCACATCTATGTGGCGAACTGGTTCTTCGGCGCCTTTATCATCACGGTCGCCGTGCTGCACATCGTCAATAACATGGAAGTGCCGCTGTCCGGCATGAAGTCCTACTCCATGTATTCCGGTGCCATGGATGCCATGGTGCAGTGGTGGTACGGTCACAACGCGGTAGGCTTCCTGCTGACCGCAGGTTTCCTTGGCATGATGTACTACTTCGTGCCCAAGCAGGCCGGCCGCCCGGTTTACTCCTACCGTCTCTCCATCGTGCACTTCTGGGCGCTGATCTCCCTCTACATCTGGGCCGGTCCGCACCACCTGCACTATACCGCCCTGCCTGACTGGGCCCAGTCCCTCGGCATGGTGATGTCCCTGATCCTGTTCGTGCCCTCCTGGGGCGGCATGATCAACGGCATCATGACCCTCTCCGGTGCCTGGCACAAACTGCGCTATGACCCCATCCTGCGCTTCCTGATCGTCTCCCTGTCGTTCTACGGCATGTCGACCTTCGAAGGCCCCATGATGGCGATCAAGACCGTCAACGCCCTCTCCCACTACACCGACTGGACCGTAGGTCACGTTCACTCCGGTGCCCTGGGCTGGGTTGCCATGGTTTCCATCGGTGCGGTTTACCACCTGATCCCGAACCTGTTCGGCCAGGGTCGCATGTACAGCATCCGCTTGATCAACGTGCACTTCTGGCTGGCGACCGTCGGTACCGTGCTCTACATCGTCGCCATGTGGATTTCCGGTGTGATGCAGGGTCTGATGTGGCGTGCAGTCAACGAAGACGGCACCCTGACCTACAGCTTCGTGGAAGCCCTGCAGGCCTCCTATCCCTTCTACTTCGTGCGCTTCCTGGGTGGCTGCTTCTTTGTCACCGGTATGTTGCTGATGGCCTACAACGCCTATCGCACCATCACCGCGCCCAAGGGTTCTCTGGAACCCGTCGCCCAGCCAGCATGATTGAAGAGGTCAAAGCATGAGCAACAATAACCGTCACGAGATCTTTGAAAAAAGCGTTCCCATGCTGGTGGTCGGCATCATATTTGCCATCAGCCTGGGTGGCCTGGTCGAAATCACCCCGCTCTTCTTCCAAAAGCAGACTACCGAGCCGGTGGAGGGCCTCAAACCCTACACCGCCCTGCAGATGGAAGGGCGCGATATCTTCATCCGCGAAGGCTGCACCAACTGCCACAGCCAGATGATCCGTCCGTTCCGTGCCGAAACCGAGCGTTACGGTCACTACTCGGTCGCCGGTGAAAGCGTGTGGGAGCACCCCTTCCTGTGGGGCTCCAAGCGTACCGGTCCGGATCTGGCCCGGGTTGGTGGCCGCTACTCCGACGAGTGGCACAAGGTTCACCTGATCAACCCGCGCGACGTGGTACCCGAGTCCAACATGCCCGCCTACCCCTGGCTCGATCGCAACGTGCTGACCGGCGAGATGACAGGCAAGAAACTGGCGCTGTTCCGCGACCACTTCGGCGTGCCCTATACCGATGCCGATATTCAGGGCGCCGGTGATGCCGTCAAGGGCAAGACCGAACTGGAAGCCCTGGTGGCCTATCTGCAATCACTGGGTCATGCCCTGAAATAAGGAGTGTGGAGATGGACTACGGCACTTTTCGCGGTCTGTACACCCTGCTGTTGATGGCCATCATGATCGGCATCTTCGTCTGGGCTTACAGCAAACGCCGCAAGACCGCTTTCGACGAGGCTGCCAATCTGGTTTTCGCCGATGATGAGCAATCCGGTGCTGATAAAAAGAACGCAGGAGCGAAACAATAATGAGCACTCTGTTTAGTATTTTCGTAACCGTCATTACCCTGGGGACCATCTTCGGCTGCTTCCTGCTGCTGATGTGGTGCCGCAAGGACAAGATGGGTGTTGAAGAAGGCAAGTCGATGGGTCACTCCTTCGACGGCATCGAAGAGATCAACAACCCGCTGCCGAAGTGGTGGACCTACATGTTCCTCTTCTTCATCGTCACCGGTCTGGTCTATCTGGTCGCCTTCCCGGGCCTTGGCAACTTCAAGGGTCTGTTGGGCTGGCAAAGTTCCAACCAGGATGTCCGTTCGCTGGCCGAATCCCGCGCCGCGACCGAGTCTGCCAAGTCGGAAGGTCGTGCGGTGGAGTATGACCGCGAGATCGCCAAGGCTGACGAGATCTACGGCGCCAAGTTCCGCGAGCTGGCCTACCAGGCTGACGGCAAGAGCTATCGCCCCATCGAGGAGATCGCCGCCGACCCGGAAGCCCGCAAGGTGGGTCAGCGTCTGTTCCTGCAGAACTGCTCCCAGTGCCACGGCTCCGATGCCCGCGGTGGTCGCGGTTTCCCGAACCTGACCGACAGCGAATGGCAATGGGGCGGCGCCCCGGATCAGATCAAGACCACCATCATGGGCGGTCGTCAGGGGATCATGGCTGCCTGGGGCGAGATCCTGGGCAAGGATGGCGTGCAGGAAGTCGCTTCCTACGTGCTAAGCCTGTCCGGTCGCAAGGTCGATCTGGTGGAAGCCAAAAAGGGTGAAGCCCGCTTTGCGGTCTGCGCCGCCTGTCACGGCCCGGATGCCAAGGGCGGCATCGCCGTCGGTGCACCTGATCTGACCAACAGCACCTGGCTCTACGGTGGTTCCCGCGAAGTGGTGGTCCAGACCATTACCCACGGTCGCCACGGTGTGATGCCGGCCTGGAAAGACATTCTGGGCGAAGACAAGGTGCACCTGCTGGCCTCCTACGTTTACAGCCTGTCTCACCCACAGACTGCCAAATAAGGTCGGCCACACCCGAAGTAACATGTGATAAACACGTGATTACACAGCAAAAAGCCTCGACTACTCGAGGCTTTTTGTTATCTTGTGTTGCGTAAAAGCCATACTCCTCGTTAATCATTCGTTTCACGGTAGTAGCAATCATGACCCGACCCTGGTATCGCCAATTCTGGCCCTGGTTTATCATCGCCCTCCCCACCGCCGCCGTTGTCGGCAGCATCGCCACCGCCATCATCGCCAGCAAGGATGGAGTAAATCTGGTGGCAGAGGACTATTACAAACAAGGGAAAGAGATCAATCAGGATCTGAGCAAGTTTGACCGGGCCGAGGCGCTCAACATCCGCTTTGCGCTGGAGGTCAACGGTCAGGAGCTGACCCTCAACCCGCTCAGTGGCGACATCCCGCCCGGACAGGCGCTGTACCTCTCCCTGTTCCACCCCACCTTGGCCGGTCAGGACAGCGAGCACCTGATCACCGCCGATGGCAGCGGCACCTATCGCTTCCACTTTGAACGCCCCCTGACCGGTAAATGGCACCTCCGGGTCGATGCCTTCAACCACGAATGGCGACTGCAAGAAACGGTTCAACTGCCCACTCAGGCCCCTGTCGAACTCGATCCCAAAGGACGCTAAACCATGACCGGCTGTTTTCACTGTGGCGAGCCGGTTCCCGCCGACAGTCACTATGCCCTCGAGATCAAGGGCATTGTCCGTCCCATGTGCTGTCCGGGTTGCCAGGCGGTGGCGGAAACCATCATGGAGTGCGGCCTGGCCAGTTATTACGATCACCGCACCGCACCGGGTGCCAAGGGGGATCTGGTGCCCGAGGAGCTGGCCGCCCTCACCCACTACGATCTGGCCGAGGTGCAGCAGGAGTTTGTTACCGACAGCGGCAACGTGCGAGAAATCCAGCTGACGGTAGAGGGGCTCAGCTGCGCCGCCTGTGCCTGGCTTATCGAACGCCACCTGATGACCCTCCCCGGACTGCGTTACATCAACGTCAACACCACCACCCACAGGGCCCGCATCAAGTGGGATCCGGACAAGCTCTCTTTAAGCGACATCCTCAAGGGATTCGCCAAGGTTGGCTATCGCGCCTACCCCTTCCAGACCCATCAGCAAGAGGCGCTTTACGCCAAAGAGGTGCGCCGCTACATGTTCCGGATGGCACTGGCCGGGCTCGGCTCCATGCAGGTGATGATGTGCGCCGTGGCCCTTTACATGGACTTCTTCATCAGCGTGGAGGAGGAGTTCATGGTCTACTTCAAGTGGATAAGCCTGCTGCTCTCTACCCCCATCATGATCTATTCGGCCCAACCTTTTTACGTGAACGCCTGGCGCAGCCTGAAGCAGGGTCACCTCTCGATGGATGTGTCGGTATCCCTGGCCCTCATCGGCGCCTTTGTCGCCTCCATGTGGGCCACCGTCTTCAACACGGGCGAGGTCTACTACGACTCCATCACCATGTTCGTCTTCTTCCTGCTGCTGGGGCGGTTCCTAGAGCTCAGAGCCAGACGCAAAGCGTCCGAGTCGAGCTCCAACCTGGCGCGGCTGGTGCCCATCATGGCAACCCGCATCGACGAGGAAGGTGAACATGAGGTCGCCGCCAAGACCCTGCAAATAGGAGACAGAGTGCGTGTGCTGGCGGGCGCCACCCTGCCGGCTGACGGCATCATAGTGCGGGGGGAAGCCAGCCTAAATGAATCCATGCTGACCGGCGAACAGTTGCCGCTGCTCAAGGGGCATGGGGATCAGGTCTATGCCGGTACCATCAATACCGATGCCCCCCTCGAGATCCGGGTCAGCCATCGTATCGAGGAGTCGCGGATCGCCCAGATCATGCGCCTGCAGGATCACGCCCTCGACGACAAGCCCGCCATCGCCCAGATGGCCGATGTGCTGTCGCGCCACTTCATTCTGGTGCTGCTCATCATCGCGGCCCTGGTGTGGACCTTCTGGCATTTTCACCAGCCGGAGCAGGCATTCTGGATCACCCTGGCGGTGCTGGTCGCCACCTGCCCCTGCGCTCTGTCGCTGGCAACGCCAACCGCACTCACCTCGGCCACCGCTCATCTCACCCGCTCCGGCATACTGCTGCGTCGCGGTCACGTGCTGGATGTGCTGACCAAGGCCAACCGGGTGGTGATGGACAAGACGGGCACCCTGACCACAGGGGAAATTCGCCTCTGCCGCACCCAGGTGCTGGGGGATCTCGATGCCGAGCACTGTCTCGCCATCGCCCGCGCCCTGGAGGCACAGTCCGAACACCCCATCGCCCGCGCCTTCCGCCTGCCATCCGATGGCATCGCCCTGCTGCCTCATGCGAGTGACATCACTCCCGTCATCGGCCACGGTGTTACCGGGATTGTCGATGGCGTGCGCTATCGCATCGGCAGCGCTGGCTGGCTGGGACTGAGCGATGACCTCATCAGCCCCCGCGGCCTTTCTATCTATCTGGCCGACGAGCGCCAGGTCCTGGCCCGCTTCGAGCTGGAAGATACCCTGCGCCCCGACGCCAAGGCTCTCATCGCCGCCTTCAAAGCGGCCGGTTTGCAGACCACCATCCTCACCGGCGACAGTTCGGCCCAGGCCGATGAAATGGCCCGTGAGCTTGGCGTGGACGAGCTGATCAAGGGTGTCACCCCCGATGGCAAGCTCGCCTACCTCAAGGGGCGGGAGGCTGACGGGGAGATCAGCATCATGGTGGGCGACGGCATCAACGATGCTCCCGTGCTGGCCGGGGCCCATGCCTCGTTCGCCATGGCGGGCGGCACGGATCTGGCCAAGAACAGCGCCGATGCCATCCTGCTTGCTGATGATCTGAATCGCCTGCTGGACGCCAGGGCGCTGGCCCTGCGCACCCGCAAGATCATCATCGAGAATTTCGCCTGGTCCATCGGCTACAACCTGCTGGTGTTGCCGCTGGCTGCCAGCGGCTGGTTGCCCCCCTATCTGGCGGCGGCCGGTATGTCCTTGAGCTCCCTCATCGTGGTCACCAACTCCATGCGGCTCAATCGCTGACGTGACCATTGACTCGATGGCCTGTCACCGACGCAGGCCACATTTTTGACCCGTGGCGACTGGCCGGCGACCCGAACAGGGTTACCATGGGGCTCAGTCGCCAAGGAGGCATTTGCCAAGGTAGAGACCATGAACATCATTTTTGTCCTGATCCCCATCGCCATCCTGTTTGTGATCATCGCCGGAGTCGTCTTCTTCTGGGCCATTCGCTCCGAGCAGTTTGAGGACCTCGACAGACAGGGCTCCAACATCCTGTTTGATGAAGACCAACCTGCCCAGAAACCAACCAAGCACAGCCCAGATGACGCACAATCTTGATCTTCTTGGGGCCCTGCTGGTGGGACTGGCGGGCTCGGCACACTGCATCGGCATGTGCGGCGGTGTCTCGGCGGCCCTTGCCATGGCTATCCCGGCCGACAAACAGCACTTCTGGGGACGCCTCACTTATCTGCTCAACTACAACCTGGGCCGCATCCTCAGCTATGTGATTGCCGGAGCCCTGGTGGGGGGCTTGCTTGCCACCACCAGCGAGCTTGGGGCAGGCAAACACGCCATCGCCGGACTGCGGCTCATCGCGGCCCTCTTGATGATCGCCCTCGGCCTCTATCTGGCAGGCTGGTGGCAGGGCATTTTGCTACTCGAACGCATCGGCGCCAGACTCTGGCCCCACATCAAACCGCTGGCGGGCAAGTTTCTGCCCTTTACCTCCCCCCTGCAGGCGCTGCCCTTTGGCATGGTCTGGGGCTGGCTGCCCTGCGGGCTGGTCTACTCCATGCTGACCTGGAGCGCGGCGGCGGGCTCGGCCAGCGGCGGCGCTCTCATCATGCTTGCGTTTGGGTTGGGCACCCTGCCCACTCTGTTTGCTCTGGGGGGGCTCGCGGATCGGTTGCGCTACTGGCTGACCTTGCGCAGTTTGCGCCTCGGAGGCGCCCTGTTGCTCATTTTTTATGGGGTTCACACCTTGTGGGTTGGCATTGCATCCTTTTGAAACCCTATCCAAAACGGATGAGTTGATGGTAAACTTGTTTGATATAAATCAATTATTCGTATGAGCCTATGATCCCGGAAAAGAAACCTGGCAGACGTATCCAGAGCGGTGGCTGTGCAATTCATTGCCAGGACTGCAGTATCAGTCAGCTCTGCATTCCCTTTACCCTGAACGACAACGAGCTGGATCAGCTCGACAGCATCATCGAGCGCAAGAAGCCGATCCAGAAGGGTGAAGAGCTGTTCAAGGCCGGCGACGAGTTCAAGTCTCTCTACGCCATCCGTTCCGGGACCATCAAGTCCTACACCATCACAGAGCAAGGGGATGAGCAGATCACAGCCTTCCATCTGGCTGGTGATCTGGTCGGCTTCGATGCCATCCACAAACAGGCTCACCCCTCCTTCGCCCAGGCGCTGGAAACCGCCATGGTGTGCGAGATCCCGTTCGAAGTGCTTGACGATCTCTCCGGCAAGATGCCCAAGCTGCGTCAGCAGATCATGCGACTGATGAGCAACGAAATCATGGGCGATCAGGAGATGATCCTGTTGCTCTCCAAGAAGAATGCCGAAGAGCGCCTGGCAGCCTTCCTGCACAACCTGTCGGTACGCTTCTCCGAGCGCGGTTTCTCCGCCAAGGAGTTCCGTCTCTCCATGACCCGGGGCGACATCGGCAACTATCTGGGCCTCACCGTCGAGACCATCAGCCGTCTGCTTGGACGCTTCCAGAAGTCCGGTCTTATCAGCGTCAAGGGCAAGTACATTACCGTGCTCGATCACGCGGCACTCGGCCAGATGGCTGGCGCCACCCGTCCGACCTGCGGCTGATCTCCCCGCCATTTCCCCTCTCCTCTGCCGGATCCTTTCCTCTGGAATTTGATCCGGCACACGACCGCCACCTACCTCCTGCGCTAAGCTGTAAATGCTAAAGTCCTGCTGACATTGGTATTTTCCAAGGAGGAGAAGATGGTCAAATATCAGAACATTCTGGTGGTTATCAACCCCGAAGAAGAGCGGCAAATCGCCCTCGAACGGGCGGTCAAGATCGCCGAGCTGGACAATAATGCCCATCTGACCCTGCTGCTCACCATCTATGACTTCTCGTACGAGATGACCGCCATGTTGTCGGCGGAGGAGCGGGAAGAGATGCGCCACGGTGTCATTTCCCAGCGCCAGGAGTGGCTGGACGAGATCCTGACTCCCTACCGGGAAAAAGGGATCACCTGCGAAGTGAAAGTCGTCTGGCACAACCGCCCCTTCGAGTGCGTCATTCAGGAGGTGCTGGAGCAGCGCCACGATCTGGTGGTCAAGGCCACCCACCATCACAGTTTCCTGCAAACCTTCATCTTTACTCCCACCGACTGGCACCTGCTGCGCAAATGCCCCTGCCCGGTTCTGCTGGTGAAAGAAGGGCACTGGCAGCGTGGCGGCAACATCATCGCCGCCATCAACTGCTCGAGCGACGACCCCGATCAGAAGGTACTCAACGAGCGGATCACCCAGGAGGGCACAGACATCGCCGAACTGCTGGGGGCCAACCTCTATCTGGTCAACACTTACCCAGGCACGCCGGTCAACGTGGCCATCGAACTGCCGGAGTTTGATCCTAAAGCCTACAACGAGGCGATCCGCAAGCATCACGAAAACCTGCTGCTGAGCCACGCCGACAAATTCGGGATCGGCCACCTCTGGACCCGGGTCGCGGAAGGCCTGCCCGAAGAGGTGTTGCCGGACATGGCAGAAGAGCTCAATGCCAACCTGATGATCATGGGGTGCGTCGGCCGTACCGGCCTCTCGGCCGCCCTGCTTGGCAACACCGCCGAGCATGTGGTGGACAGGCTGCCGTGCGACATCCTGATCCTTAAACCGGCCGATTACAGCTGCCCGGTGGACAGCCGCCGCAATCAGGCATAAGGCACCTTGCCCTCCCCCGGGACATGGCTATAATAACGCGCTTATTTGTGTCCCGGGTTTTACGAGCATGCTAGAAGAGCTGAACGCCAAAGAAAAATACAGTTTCAACAAACTGCAAAAGCGCCTGCGGCGCAACGTGGGTCAGGCCATTGCCGACTTCAACATGATTGAAGAGGGTGACAAGGTGATGGTGTGTCTGTCCGGCGGCAAGGACAGCTTTGGTATGCTCGACATACTGATGAACCTGAAAGCCAGCGCCCCCATCCATTTCGATCTGGTCGCCGTCAACCTGGATCAGAAGCAGCCCGGCTTCCCCGAGCACGTCCTGCCGGAATACCTCGACACCCTCGGCATCGAGTACAAGATCGTCGAAGAGGACACCTACTCCATCGTCAAGGAGAAGGTACCCGAGGGCAAGACCACCTGCTCGCTCTGCTCGCGTCTGCGCCGCGGTATTCTCTACCGCACCGCCCAGGAGCTGGGCTGCACCAAGATTGCCCTGGGCCATCACCGCGACGACATCCTCGAGACCCTGTTCCTCAACATGTTCTACGGCGGCAAGCTCAAGTCCATGCCGCCCAAGCTGGTGAGTGACGATGGCAAGAACGTGGTGATCCGCCCGCTGGCCTACTGCAAGGAAAAAGACCTGATCCGCTATGCAGACGTCAAGGCCTTCCCCATCATCCCCTGCAACCTGTGCGGCTCCCAGGAGAACCTGCAGCGCCAGGCCATCAAGCAGATGATGCAGGATTGGGATCGCCGCTTCCCGGGGCGCATCGAAACCATGTTCACCGCCATTCAGGACGTGATCCCGAGCCACCTGCTCGATCACAAGCTGTTTGACTTCAAGAGCATCAACCGCGACTCCGGCATCATAGATGGCGGCGACAAGGCGTTTGATCCCCCCGAGATGCCGAAGGTGCCCCACCTCGACATCGACGAGATGGACATGCTGGATGTGATTGAGGTGCGCTAAGCCCTCTGCTGCCAAAACAGCAATAATCAACAACAATGAAAAAGGAGCGACCCGTCGCTCCTTTTTTCTATCCCTGTGGCTGGCTCTGCCCCGTTACTCCTTGCGCAGCCAGGGGGTCAGTCGCAGCACCTTCCCCTGCAGGCGCAAGGTGCCGTCCGCAAAATCGGCGAGCTGAGCCCTGTTCAACTGCAGCTGGCCATCTTGCCAGGGCAACGCCTCCTGCCGGGCCCCCTCAACGAGATAGGCCGTCCCGCTCGGTTCGACCAACGCGATGTGCACCCCCTCCATGGACGGCAGGAAATACTTGCCCACCATGCCCGCCATCTTGTCGAGCAACTGCTGCATCTGCTGCTGGCGAGTGGCAATCTCCGCTACCGGAAACTGGCTGCCTGCCGGCGCATCGGCCATCACCTGTACCGCCATGTCACAGCTGGTATGGGGCTCTTGCAGCTCCACCACCACAGTGGCCTTGTCGAGATTGAGATCCCCGTCAAAAGGCAGGCGCAGTTCGCTGTCCACCGTTACCTCGGCGGCTACATCCCTGTCCGGCGTCGACACCCGGGCCGAGGTCAGAGTACAGCGCCGGCCATTTTGCGGATCGGTCAGATAAAATCCCAACCTGGCATGACCGAAATCCCCCTTGGCCACACTCTTCATCTGGCTGTAGAAGGTGCTGTATTGCAGATCCAGCGTAGGTGCCGCCACCGCCAGCCCCGGCAGCAAGAGGCTTGCCAGCAGGGCGCGGCGCAACGCCGAGGTCACTCCATTGCGACAGGTCATTCAATATCCTTATGCATCATGCGTTGAAATGATCGGGCCCTTCCCGTTCGGTCACTTCATTGACCTCTACTGCCACGCCGCACAGATCCCGATAGAGGATCCCCTTGCAGTTGAAGTAGAGAGGGGCCATCCAGATAAGTCCCAACCCCATGGGGAGCAGGGCGAGAAACAGCAGCGCCGCCATGACGCCATGAAACAGCACCAGGCTGGGCCAGCCTCGCACAAACAGCCGCAGGGAAACCACAATGGCCTGCACCGGCGTCAATCCGCGCTCCAGCACCAGGGGCACGGTGAAGATAAGGCCCATGCCGATGAGGGCAGAAGGTACAAAAGAGAACACCACCGGCAAGCCGACCAACTCGAACAGCGGGCCAAACAGGCTGGTGAGCACGCTGCCGAGCAGGCTCAGCATACCGAGACGCACGAAGTGACGAAAAAAGTCGAACACCTGGTTGGCCCTGGCACGTACCCCCACCGACTGCTGCAGCCCCAGCATATCGAGGGCGCTGGTCATGGGAGCCATGATGACGGTAATGAGCAGGCTCAGTACCATGGCCACGTTCATCTGCGTATCGTCACCGATATAGGGCACCAGCAACATGTTGCTGAGCAGGATCCAGATTGCCGTTACCCCGACGATAGCCAGCAGCAGGCCGAATCCGGTGCGGCGGGTCTGTTGCCACCCCTCCTGGATCACCCCTTTCAGATCGAGGCGATAACCCTGGCTCAGGGACTGCTCCAGGGAGCCACCAATACGCATTTTGTTACTCAATTGACTATCCAACATCGAAAACGAACGAATCAGGTGGCACATTATAGCGGTTTGATCCGGTATTCGTAGCCGTTTTTCCTGTCCTGTTCGGGCTAAAAAGCCTTTAATTTCATGTGTCGGCTGCAATAGAATGCGACCCTTCTTTCAACACGATGGCCACTGGCTGGGGTGAGACTGGCGGATGATGAAAAACCAACAGGTAATTGTCGCGCTGAACAAGATCAGCAAACACTACGATGGCAAGGCGATTCTCAATAACCTTGACCTTGATATTTATGACGGGGAATTCCTCACGCTGCTGGGTCCCTCCGGCTGTGGCAAGACTACCTTGCTGCGCCTGCTGGCCGGGCTCGAATCGGTAGACGGTGGCACCATCCACCTGGCCGGTGACGAGATCACCCACATTCCCGCCGAACACAGACACATCAATACCGTGTTTCAGAGCTATGCGCTCTTTCCCCATATGACGGTGTTCGAAAATGTCGCCTTTGGCCTCGAGATGCAGAAGGTGCCGGCAAGCGAAATCCGCCAGCGGGTCGAGGAGACCCTGGCCATGGTGCAGCTCTCCGATCTGGCCAACCGCCGTCCGGATCAGCTCTCGGGCGGTCAGCAGCAACGGGTTGCCATCGCCCGCGCCGTGGTCAACAAGCCACGCCTGCTGCTGCTCGATGAATCTCTCTCGGCGCTGGACTACAAGCTGCGCAAGCAGATGCAGACCGAACTGAAGGCACTGCAGCGCCGCCTCGGTATCACCTTCGTCTTCGTCACCCATGATCAGGAAGAGGCGCTCACCATGTCCGACCGCATCCTGGTGATGGAGGGGGGCAACATCATCCAGCGCGGCACCCCGCGCGACATCTACGAATCTCCGGCCAACCTGTTCGTTGCCCGCTTCATCGGCGAGATCAACGTGATGGATGGCACCCTGATCAGCCAGAGCGAACCCGGCGTCTGGCGCGCCGAGGTGGAAGGACGCGAGTGCCTGCTCCACACAGCCCTGCCCTTCAAACCCGCCGACAAGGTATTGGTGCTGCTGCGCCCCGAAGATCTGCGCATTCTCGACAACGGGGCCGATCAGGCGGGCGCACTGGCGGGCAAGATCTGTGAGCGCAACTACAAGGGCGCAACCCTGGACTCGATGATCGAGCTCGAGAGTGGCAAGCAACTGCTGATCTCGGAGTTCTTCGACGAGGATGACCCGGATTTCGACTATCGGCTGGGCCAGGAGGTGGCCATCCACTGGGTCGACAGCTGGGAGGTAGTGCTGCCCTATGAACCTCACTAATTCACGCCGCGGCCGGGCTCCCCTGAGCTTTGCCCACAACGGTTTTCGCAACGGGGCCATCGCGCTGATCCTCGGCTGGCTGACCCTGTTCGTCTTCTTTCCGAACCTGATGATCCTCGGGGTCAGCTTCCTGACCCGGGACGAGTCGACCCTCATCAGCCCGATCTTCACTTGGGGCAACTATGGCCGACTGCTGGAGCCCCTTTATTTTGAGGTGCTGCTCCACTCCCTGTGGCTGGCGCTGGTGGCCACCGCTATCTGTCTGCTGGTGGGTTACCCCTTTGCCTGGTTGCTGGCCCATCTGCCGAGCCGCATTCGCCCCCTGCTGCTGTTTCTGGTGGTGGTCCCCTTCTGGACCAACTCCCTCATCCGCACCTATGCCCTCAAGGTGCTGCTCAGCACCCGTGGCCTCATCAACGGCTGGTTGCTGGATCTGGGGCTCATTGAGCGGCCACTGCAGATGATGTACACCGAGGTGGCCGTCATCATCGGCCTGGTTTACGTGCTGCTCCCCTTCATGGTGCTGCCCCTCTATTCGAGCATCGAGAAGCTCGATGGCCGACTGCTTGAAGCCGCGCGGGATCTGGGAGCAAACGGCTGGCAGCGGCTGCACCGCATCGTGCTGCCGCTCACCCTGCCCGGTATCATCGCAGGCTGCCTGCTGGTATTTCTGCCCGCCATGGGGATGTTCTATGTCTCCGATCTCTTGGGCGGTGCCAAGCACCTGCTGATCGGCAACCTCATCAAGACCCAGTTCCTCAACAGCCGTGACTGGCCCTTCGGCGCTGCCATCAGCGTGATGCTGACGGTGCTGATGGCCCTGTTGGTCTACTGCTACTGGCGAGCGGGCAAACTCTTGAGCAAGAAGGGGGAACTGGCATGATGCGCGCACTGAAAGCGGGATTTTTGCTGCTGGTGTTCACCTACCTCTATGTCCCCATAGGGGTGCTGATCGCCAACTCCTTCAACCTCTCCAAGTACGGCATCGACTGGCGCGGCTTTACCTGGAGCTGGTACGAGAAGCTCTTCGCCAGCGCCAGCCTGATGCAGGCGGCCCAGCACTCCCTGACCATCGCCGCCCTTAGCGCCACGTCGGCCACCCTGATCGGCACCCTCACCGCAGTGGCGCTGTTTCGCTATCGCTTCCGGGGCAAGCAGTACGTCAGCGGCATGCTGTTCGTGGTGATGATGTCCCCGGACATCGTGATGGCCATCTCGCTGCTCACCCTGTTCGTGGCTACCGGCGTTGCCCTGGGTTTCTGGTCCCTGCTCATCGCTCACATCACCTTCTGCCTGCCCTTCGTGGTCATCACCGTCTACTCGCGGCTGTGCGGCTTCGATGTGCGGATGCTGGAGGCGGCCCGGGATCTGGGAGCTGGCGAGGGGATCATCTTTCGCCGGATCATATTGCCGCTGGCCCTGCCGGCGGTGATGGCGGGCTGGCTGCTCTCCTTCACCCTGTCCCTGGACGATGTGGTGGTGAGCTCCTTTGTCACCGGCCCGGCCTACGAGATCCTGCCCCTCAAGATCTACTCCATGGTCAAGGTGGGGATCTCCCCCGAGGTTAACGCCCTGGCCACCCTGATGCTCATTGCCTCACTGGGAATGGTGCTGGTCGCCCAGTTGTTACTGCGCAAGCGGCAGGCGTAGCCTGCCCGTTTGCTCGGGTTGTTTGCTGCGCCCCGGCGCAGCCCCTTTTCGCCACATGACGGCGTCACGCAGCAACACCGCTGGCGCAGGCGAACTCTGTCACGGTGGGCCGCAAGGCCCCATTACCTCAAGGAGTTTCTGATGACAATCAAGTACAAGGCGGGCGCCATGATGGCCGTCGCCCTCACCCTCTCCGCCCCGCTGCTGAGCACGCCGGTACAGGCCAACGAAGACAAGGTGGTCTACTTCTACAACTGGTCGGAATACGTACCGGACGGTCTGCTGGAGCAGTTCCAGCAAGAGACCGGCATCAAGGTGATCTACTCCACCTATGAATCCAACGAAACCCTCTACGCCAAGCTGAAGACCCATGGTGACGGCTACGATGTGGTGGTGCCGAGCACCTACTTCATCTCCAAGATGGCCAAGGAGGGGATGCTGCAACCCCTCGACCGTGCCCAGCTGCCCAACTTCAAGCACCTGGACCCCACCCTGCTCAACCACGAGTACGATCCGCAAAACCGCTACTCAGTCCCCTATATCTGGGGCGCCACCGGCATCGGCGTCAACAGCGAGATGATTAGCGAACCCGTCACCAGCTGGAAGCAGCTCTGGGCACCGGAGTGGAAAGAGAGCCTGCTGCTGATGGATGACGCCCGCGAGGTGTTCCATATCGCCCTGGTTCAGCTGGGTTACAGCCCCAACACCCAGGACAAGGCCCAGATCACCGAGGCGTTCGAGTACCTGAAAAAGCTGATGCCCAACGTCAAGGCGTTCAACTCCGACAACCCGGCGGACCCCTTCATCGCCGGTGAAGTGAACATCGGCATGCTGTGGAACGGCTCCGCCTACGGCGCCCAGCGCGAATACCCGGCCATCAAGATGACCTATCCGGAGGAAGGGGCCGTGCTGTGGATGGACAACCTGGCCATTCCCGCCAAGGCCAAACACGTGAAAGAGGCCCATGCCCTCATCAACTTCCTGATGCGCCCGGACGTGGCGGCCAAGGTGGCCGAAACCATCGGCTACCCGACCCCGGTCAAGGATGCCATCCCCCTGCTCTCTCCCGAGTTTCGTAACAATGCCATGGTCTTCCCAAGCGACGAGACCAAGCAAAAAGGGGTGTTCCAGTCCGATGTGGGGGACGCCTCCCAGCTCTACGAGCAGTATTTCCTGCAGCTCAAGGCCATGGTGGCCAACGCCAATTAAGTCCATTGCCCCCGGCCACGCCGGGGGTTTTTATGCTGTTTTCCCACCAAATCTGCCATGCCGTGCGCCACAGGCAAGCAATGCCAGCGTTAACGCCACATTCATAAACCACTTCGTATATCGGTAATCCACAGCGTCATTCACTGAAAATTGGCGACCATGCCAAGTGATCCGCTGCCGTTGTCGTGAATGCCATTTTCACCATCTGCGATCAGGATGCCTGTATGCCCTTTGTGATGGAAACAAGAGTTGTCCCCTTCATTGCCCTGCTGGCGGTCGTGTTTGCATGCCTGTTCAACTGGCCCATCTGGCTGCATCTCTATGACATTCTCTCCCAGCTGGAGCGCGTCAAGACGGGCTTTGTCATCTCGCTCCCCATCCTGCTGGTCGCAGCGCTCAACTTCGTGTTTGTGCCATTCTCCATCCGCTATCTGCTCAAGCCCTTCTTCGCGCTCCTCTTCGTCATCAGCGCCATTGCCAGTTACACCATGCTCAAATATGGCGTCCAGTTTGATCAGACCATGATCCAGAACGTCTTCGAGACCAACCAGAGCGAAGCCCTGGCCTATGTCAGTGCGCCCATCGTCGCCTGGGTGACGGTAACCGGCATCCTCCCCGCGATCGGCCTGTTTTTCATCAAGATCAACTATGCCAACCGCTGGTACAAAGGCCTCCTCGCTCGTTCCCTCTCCATGCTGGTCTCCCTGGCCATAGTGACAGCTATTGCCGCACTCTATTATCAGGATTACGTCTCGGTAGGTCGCAACAATTCGAGCCTCAAGCGTGAAATCGTGCCGGCCAACGTCGTCAACAGCACCACCAAATTTATCTACAAGCGCTTTCTGGTCGAGCCCATCCCCTTCACAACCCTGGGAGATGATGCCAAACGGACGGCCAGCTCGGCCAAACCTACCCTGATGTTTCTGGTATTGGGGGAAGCCGCCCGCAGCAAAAACTACTCGATGAATGGCTATGCCAGGGAGACCAATCCCTTTACCAGCAAGGCAGGTGGCGTCATCTCTTTCAGGCAGATGCGCTCTTGTGGCACAGCCACTGCCGTGTCGGTCCCCTGCATGTTCTCCAACATGGGGCGCGAGGAGTTTGACGGCAATCTGGCCCGAAACAGCGAGGGACTGCTGGACGTATTGCAAAAGGCAGGCATCTCCATCTACTGGAAGGACAACAACAGCAACTGCAAAGGGGTCTGTGATCGGGTCCCGAATATCCAGATCCAGCCCACGACCAATCCCACCCTGTGCAAGGGCGGCACCTGTTACGACGAGGTACTGTTGCAGGGGCTGGATGATGAGGTGGCCAACATGAAGGGGGACAAGATGCTCGCCTTTCACCTGCTTGGCAGCCATGGCCCCACCTACTACAAGCGCTACCCCAGTGAGCAGCGCAAGTTTGTGCCGGACTGTCCGCGCAGCGACATCGAGAACTGCACGACCGAGCAGCTGGTTAATACCTATGACAACACCATCCGCTATGCCGACCTGGTGGTTGCCCGGCTGATCGCCAGACTCAAGCAGTATGAAGAGAAGTACAACACGGCGCTGATCTACCTATCGGATCACGGCCAATCCCTCGGTGAAATGGGGCTCTATCTGCACTCGGCCCCGTACCGGATCGCCCCCGATGAACAGACTCGCATACCGATGCAGATCTGGATGTCGCCAGGCTTTATCAAGGAGAAGAAGCTGAACATCCTCTGCCTGCAAAAAAATGCCAACGCCACCCCCTACTCCCATGACAATCTGTTCTCGTCCATGCTGGGGATCTGGGACGTCAAGACGACCGTCTATGACAAGCGTCTCGATATTTTCAGTCCCTGCCGAAGGACGCAGGCGCCCTGATCCTCCCTGCATCTGCACTGCCGCCCTTTCCATCGCTTCGTTCATTTGCAAGAAAGTGAGCGGGAAACCTTGGCGGCACAACACGAGGTCTGACTCGCCTGGCTTGCAAGGCGGTTGGGCACTGTCAGTTCCATAACCATCAGGGCGGGTTAACCTGCACGCCGTTATCCAGCCCCTCGCCAACGGAGTTGCATTCATCTGGAAGCTTGGCCTCTGCTGGCACCCTTGCCGCCCTTTCTGTTGGCACCTTTGAGATCGTTTTCACATTTTTGCCCCATCGGGATGGCTCTTGGCACTCGAAAGGCCTATCTTTGCGCCATCACGCAACCGGTTGCGTAACCGGTTGCTTTAGACAAAAACAGATGGACAGGCCAAGACCTGACGAGGTGCTGTATGAAACGAGGCGTACTGCTCAATGCCCCCCTGAGTGCCCTGGTGGCACAGATGGGGCACACCGACGAGATCACCGTATGCGATGCGGGCCTGCCCATTCCGACGGGCCCCGAGCGCATCGATCTGGCGCTGATGGCGGGCACCCCCAGCCTCGAGACAGTGCTGGGCGCCCTGCTCACCGATCTGGTGGTGGAGAAGGTGATCATGGCGAGCGAGATCAAGCAGATCAGTCCAGAGGCTCACCAGGCACTGCTTGAGCAGATCGAGGCCCACGCCATCAGCCAGGGCAAACCCATCACCATCGAATACTGCCTGCACGAAGCGTTCAAGGCCCGCACTCGCCAGAGCAAGGCCATCGTGCGCAGTGGCGAGGTGACCCCCTACGCCAACCTGATCCTCTGCGCCGGTGTGGCGTTTTAAGCCCTTTCAAGGAATAAGCCATGAGTACAACCCCCTCGCCCATTCTGTCGCTCACCGGGATCGTCAAGACCTTCCCCGGAGTGCGGGCGCTCGATGAGGCAGGCCTCAAGGTCTACCCGGGTCAGGTAATGGCTCTGCTCGGCGAAAACGGCGCCGGCAAGTCCACCCTGATGAAGGTGCTGACCGGCATCTATCAGGCCGACAGCGGCACCATCAGCTATCGCGGTCAGCCGGTTCACTTCAAAGGGCCTCGCGACTCCCAGGATCAGGGGATCAGCATCATCCACCAGGAGCTGAACCTGCTGCCGGAACTCTCCATTGCCGCCAACATCTTCCTTGGCCGCGAACCGCGCACCCGCTTTGGCAATATCGACCACAAGCAGCTGCGCGAACGTGCCGCCAGCCTGCTTGCTCGTCTCGGAGTCAAGCACGGCCCGGATACCCGACTCGGGGATCTCTCCATCGGTGAACAGCAGATGGTGGAGATCGCCAAGGCGCTGTCGTTTGATGCCAGCGTCATCATCATGGACGAGCCCACCGATGCCCTGACCGACACCGAAACCGAGCAGTTGTTCAAGGTCATCCGCGAGCTGCGTGAGCAGGGCTGCGGCATCGTCTACATCTCCCACCGCTTGAAGGAGATCTTCGAAATTTGCGACCGGGTCACAGTGCTGCGCGATGGCAAATGGATCGGCGAGAAGGCGGTAAGCGAGCTCGATGAAGACAAGATCATCGAGATGATGGTGGGCCGCCGACTGGAGGAGCAGTACCCGCGTCTGGTGCGCGAGCTCGGCCCGGTCAGCCTGCAAGTGAAGGATCTTGCCGGCCCCGGGGTGCGCGGGGTGAGTTTCTCCCTGCGCCAGGGGGAGATCCTGGGCTTTAGCGGCCTGATGGGTTCCGGCCGCACCGAGCTGATGAAGCTCATCTATGGCGCCAGCCCCATCCACAATGGCGAGATCCGCATCGATGGCAACCCGCTGCGCCCCAAGAGCCCTGCCGATGGCCTCAAGGCCGGCATCGCCTACATCTCCGAGGATCGCAAAGGTGACGGTCTGGTGCTGGAACTGTCGGTACGCGAGAACATGAGCCTGTGCGCCCTCGACGAGTTCAACAAGGGTGGCCGCATCGACGGCCAGGCCGAGCGTCAGGCGGTGAGCGACTATGTGCGCCTGTTCAACATCAAGACCCCCAGCAGTGAACAGCTCATCAAGCTGCTCTCCGGCGGCAACCAGCAGAAGGTGGCCATTGCCAAGGGGCTGCTGACCCGGCCCAAGGTGCTGATCCTGGACGAGCCGACCCGCGGCGTCGATGTGGGGGCCAAGAAGGAGATTTATCAGCTTATCAACCAGTTCAAGAAGGAGGGGATGAGCATCATTCTGGTCTCTTCCGAGATGCCGGAAGTGCTCGGCATGAGCGATCGCATCATGGTGATGCACGAAGGGCGCATCAGCGCAGAGTTCAACACCGAGGGCGCCAATCAGGAGAAATTGATGGCGGCGGCAGTCGGTAAACAGTGGCAAGCAGAGCAAGAGGCAGCACAATGACAACCCAAACCCTTCCCCGCCGCGGCGTCATGAGCAAGGCATGGTGGATCGAGAACAAATCCCTGGTCGCACTGCTGGTGCTGATCGGCGTGGTCTCCTTCCTGAGCCCCAACTTCTTCACCGCCGACAACTTGCTCAACATACTGCGCCAGACCTCGGTCAACGCCATCATCGCGGTCGGCATGACTCTGGTCATCCTGACCGGGGGTATTGATCTGTCGGTCGGCTCGGTGCTGGCCCTGTGCGGCGCCCTGGCGGCCAGCATGGTGGCCATGGATCTGCCAATCTGGATGGTGATCCCCTTCACCCTGATCGCCGGCACCCTGCTCGGCGGGATCAGCGGTCTCATCATCGCCAAGGGCAAGGTGCAGGCCTTCATCGCCACCCTGGTCACCATGACCGCCCTGCGCGGCGTGACCATGGTCTACACCGAGGGTCGCCCCATCTCCACCGGCTTTAGCGACGGCGCCGATCACTTCGCCTGGCTCGGTACCGGCTACCTGTTCGGCCTGCCGGTCCCCATCTGGTTGATGGCCTTCGTCTTTCTGCTGGCCTGGTTCATGCTCAACCACACACGCCTGGGTCGCTACATCTATGCTCTCGGCGGCAACGAGTCCGCCACCCGCCTCTCCGGCATCAATGTGGACCGGGTGAAGCTCGCGGTATATGGTCTGTGCGGTGCCCTGGCAGCCCTGGCCGGCCTTATCGTCACCTCCCGTCTCTCCTCTGCCCAACCGACCGCCGGCATGGGTTACGAGCTGGATGCCATCGCCGCCGTGGTGCTGGGCGGCACCAGCCTGATGGGAGGCAAGGGGCGCATCATGGGAACGCTGATCGGTGCCCTCATCATCGGTTTCCTCAACAACGCCCTCAACCTGCTCGATGTCAGCTCCTATTACCAGATGATCGCCAAGGCCAGCGTGATCTTGCTTGCCGTGATGATCGATAACAAAAGCAACCGTTGATAACACTAGCCACGCCACACACAAGGAATGAAATGATGAAAAAGCTCAATACCCTGCTCGCTGCCGCCATCATGTCCGTGCTGGGCACCGCCCACGCCGCCGACAACACCCTGGCCATGGTGGTCTCCACCCTTAACAACCCCTTCTTCGTCACCATGAAGGAGGGTGCCGAGGCCAAAGCCAAGGATCTTGGCTACGAGCTGGTGGTGCTGGATTCCCAGAATGACCCGGCCAAGGAGCTCTCCAACATGGAAGATCTCACCGTGCGCAAGGTCAATGCCATCCTGATCAACCCGACCGATTCCGAGGCCGTGGGCAACGCCATCCGTTTGGCCAACCGGGCCAACATCCCGGTGCTGACCCTGGACCGCGGCGCCGCGCAGGGTGAGGTCAAGGCCCACATCGCCTCCGACAACGTGGCCGGTGGCAAGCTGGCCGGCGACTTCATCACCGAGAAACTGGGCCCGGGTGCCAAGGTCATTCAGCTGGAAGGGATCGCCGGTACCTCCGCCGCCCGTGACCGTGGCGAAGGCTTCGCCCTGGCCGTGGCCGCCAACAAGCTGGAGGTACTCGCCTCCCAACCCGCCGATTTTGATCGCACCAAGGGTCTGAACGTCATGGAAAACCTGCTGGCCGCCCACCCGGGTGTACAGGCGGTGTTTGCCCAGAATGACGAGATGGCGCTGGGTGCCATCCGCGCCGTGCAGGCCGCCGGCAAAGAGGTGATGATCGTCGGCTTCGACGGCACCGACGATGGCAAGGCTGCCGTGGCCAAGGGTAAACTGGCCGCTACCGTGGCCCAGCAACCGGCGCTCATCGGTGCCATCGGCGTGGAGACCGCCGACAAGGTGCTCAAGGGCCAGCCGGTGGAGAAATCCATTCCGGTACCGCTGCAGGTGGTCACCAAGTAAGCGCGTCAAGTAAACGGATGGGGGGAGGATCGCCTCCCCCTTCCCTCGGTGTCTCTCGGCCTGGGCTCATCCCCACCTGATCCCCAGGCCAAGATGCATCAGGAGTAGTCAACATGAATCGTCTCGTCGTTCTGGGCAGTGTCAATGCAGACCATGTACTGCGCGTTCCCCACTTTCCCCGCCCCGGTGAAACCCTGACCGGCCACAGCTACCAGGTGGTGCCGGGCGGCAAGGGGGCCAACCAGGCGGTGGCCGCCGCCCGGTTAGGTGCAGAAGTCTCCTTTATCGCCCGCATCGGCGATGACGCCATCGGACGCCAGATGCGTGAGGGCTTTGCGCAGGACGGAATTGACGTCAGTGCGGTGGAGCTCGACGACAAGCTCCCCACCGGCATCGCCATCATCTATGTGAGCGATGAGGGGGAGAACAGCATCGGCATCTCCGCCGAGGCCAACGGTGCCCTCTCCCCGGCTGTGGTAAAACGCAATGAAACCATGATCGCCGATGCCCACACCCTGCTGTTGCAACTGGAAGTGCCGCTCGAGAGCGTATTTGAAGCCGCCCGCCTGGCCCGCGCTCACGGTACCCGGGTGGTGCTCAACCCGGCGCCCGCCCGGCCCCTCGCGGCCGAGCTGCTGGCACTGGTGGATCTCATCACCCCCAACCAGACCGAAGCCGAGCTGCTGACCGGGGTCAAGGTGAGCGATGAAGCGAGCGCCCGCGAGGCGGCCAATCGCTTCCACCAGATGGGTATTGCGGAGGTGATGATCACCTTAGGCTCGCAAGGGGTCTATTGCAGCAACGGCCAGCAGCAACAGCTCATTCCGGGCTTTCGGGTCGAGGCGGTGGACACCACGGCGGCCGGAGATACCTTCAACGGCGCCCTGCTGGCCGCCCAGCTCGCCGGGGCCGATTTCAACGGCGCGGTACGCTTTGCTCACGGCGCGGCGGCGCTTTCCGTCACCAAATTTGGTGCCCAGAGCTCCATCCCCGGCAAGCAGGAGGTCGACACCTTCCTGCAGGCCCAAGCAGCGCAGGGGCACTGATGGCCAATATCAAGGAGGTGGCGGCGCTGGCGGGGGTGTCGACCACCACGGTCTCCCACGTCATCAACGAGACCCGCTTCGTGGCCGAGGAGACCCGGGAGCGGGTCTTTGCCGCCATGCGCGAGCTCAACTATGCCCCGAGCCTGGTGGCCCGCAGCCTCAAGGTGAAAGAGACCAACAGTATCGGCATGCTGGTGACCACCTCCAGCAACCCCTTCTTCGCCGAAGTGGTGCGCGGGGTGGAACGCTACTGCTTCGAACAGGGTTACAACCTGATGCTGGGCAACACCGAAGGACAGGCCGAAACTGCCCTCTCCTACCTCAAGATGATGCTGCGCAAACGGGTGGATGGCCTGCTTATCATGTGCAGCGAGGGGCAGCAGGAGGTGTTCAACCAGCTCGACTGGCTCAAGAGCCTGCCGGTGGTAGTGATGGACTGGGGCATGGATAGCCGGGAGGTGGATCTTATCGCCGACAACTCCCATCGCGGCGGTTACCTGGCAACCCGCCACCTGATCGAACTTGGCCACACTGCCATCGGCTGCATCACGGGCCCCCACAACCGCGCCCCCGCCAACCAGCGTCAGGCGGGGTTCGAGCAGGCGATGCAGGAAGCGGGGCTCACCGTGAACCCGGCCTGGATCCAGGAGGGTGACTTTGACTGTGCCAGCGGCCATCAGGCCATGAGACGTCTGCTGGCGCAACCTTCGCGCCCCACTGCCCTGTTTGTCTGCAACGACATGATGGCGATGGGAGCCATCAGTGCCGCCCATCAGGCTGGACTGCACATTCCCAGTGATCTCTCTATCGTCGGTTATGACAACGTGGCGCTGGCAGAATTTATGTCACCGCCCCTCACCACCATCAACCAACCCAAGGAGGAGCTGGGACGCCTCGCCGTCACTCGCCTGCTGGCGCGGATCAATGGAGAAAAGGTGGAAAACAGGATGATCACGGTCGAGCCGGATCTGGTGATCAGAACCTCCTGCGCCCCTCCCCCCAAGGCCTGAACCGACACGTTCTCAGAGACAACAAGGGCGACCCCGGGGTCGCCCTTTGTCATGGATTTGCCGGGTTGTTCGCCTCGGGCGTCTCGACCGGACGCAGCCACAGCAATCCCAGTCGATTGGCCAGCGGCTGCAACAAATCGCCGTGGGTTGCAGGCTCAGGCAACCAGTAGCGTACCGACCAGCCAGCCGCCAGCATGACGGGCGTGCAGGAGCCCAGTTCTGCGAGGGCCAGCACGCAGCCGCAAGCTTGCACCCGCGCCAGCAGCGCCGCCTCCTGTTGCAGGGTGGGCACTCGCAGCACGAGGGGGTTTGGGAGCACATCCGGCAGATAAGCCAGCACATGGGCCAACTGCACCTGATTATCCAGCGCCACCAGCCGTGACTCGCGCTCACTCGCCGCCGTGTCATCCTCTTGCAGCAACCGGGCCATGACGGGCCCAAGCAGTCCCCCCTCCTGCAACCAGCTCACCTCACAGGGAGCCAGACTCTCCTGCCAGCGAAGGGACCACTGCCACAAACGCTCCCCCTGCTCACTGCACAGCGCCAGCCTGTCGATCAGCAAGGGGCAAGGCGCCTCGTCGGCCAGCCAGTCGCGCAATCGCTGGGTCTGCTGCTGGTTCAGCATCAGCTGTTGCTGCATGCCGGGCTGGTACCAGACTGGCTCGCTGCTGCCATCCCGCTTGGCCTGATTGAGGGCGAGGATGGCCTGATCGAGCAGGCGCACGGGATCTTGTGGTGGCAACACCTCAGACCCTCCCAGCCTGCAGGCGAGATCGAAACGGCTCTCCCGGGTCACGAATTCGAAGTGAAGCAGCGCCATCAGATCGCGGATCTGCACCGCCAGCGGCTGCTTGCCGGCGGTCAAGATCACCGCAAACTCGTCACCGCCCAGCCGGTAGGCATTCCCCTGATGGGCCTGCTGCAGCTTGCTGGCCACCGTTTGCAACAGCCGGTCGCCCACCTGATAACCGAGCAGATCGTTGACCTGCTTGAAGCGCTTGAGATCGAGTACCACCAGCGCCAGTACGCCGGGGGTTTGCAAGGCGCGCGCCAGCTCCTCCTGCAGTGCCCGACGATTGCCGAGCCGGGTCAGGGGATCGCTCAAGGAGAGACGCCGGTTCTGCAAATTGGCCCGGATCAGGGCATAGACCAGCACGCCACCGGTCGCCAGCAGGACGAGCTGCCAGATCTGCAGCCAGAACAGGGTATCGCGGATCTGGTTGACCGACGTCTCCCGCTCCTGGCCGGAGAGAATGTGTTCGCCTATCTGTTCAATCTGGCGGGTCTGCTCGCCCATCTGAGCCAGCAAGATGTCAAACTCCCGCCAAGGCACTGTCCCACCATCCATCAGGGGCTCGAGCTGCTTGAGCTGCTCGAACAGCCGGGCGACATGCCTGCCCAATCCATAGCGCTCCCGAACCTCGGCGGTCTCGCTGCCGATAAGGAAGATATCGAGCCGGTTCCACAGCAGATCGTAATGAAGGCTCAGGGTCTCCATCTCCAGCCGGCCTGCCCGATAGAGGCGCAGATCGAAGAGAAAGCGCTGGGACTCCAGCATCACCTGGCTGATGTTCCAGTGGACATTGCGGTAGTAGGTATCGAGCAGCTGATCCTGTTTGTGCTGCAGATAGAGGCCGCAGCCGGAGGAGATCAGAAACAGCAGAATAATGGCGATCAGCAATCCATTGTGGCGTCGACGCCCCATCAGCGGATCACCTCGATGCGGTTCACCTGCCACACCATGTTGTTGTGGATGGCCGGCACGTCCAGCTTGGGATAGTCGGAAAAGGGGATCAGCAGCCAGAGCGGCCCCTTGTTGCGCCGGGTCAGCGGTTTGTCATCCTCATGGCGGACCAGGGTCAGGGGCACCCCGTCAAACAGGGCGAGATCCACCTCCTGCTGATAACCATTGAGAGCCGATACGGCGATCTTGCGGGCCTGTGGCACTCCTTGCGCCGCCAACACGGTCGTCAGGGTCGGACCGCGATAGCGATGAGTGCCTCGGGTCCAGGGGGTCACGGTCTGAAATTCGGTCTGCGGCAGCATCGCCAGGTCGGTTTCATTGAGCTGACGCTGCTGGCCATCCGGCAACACCAGCGTTATCAGGGGGGAAGCGGCCGATGCACAGGCACTGGCCAGCACCAGGAGGATAAAAGCACTCCATTGCTTCATTCTATTCATGATTATTGCGCCAACTAGATCCCATCATTTGGCTGTCAGTGTGGCGACTTCAATGAGCCATTGCAACTGTAGACATTGTAATCAAGATGGATTTTTCCCTTCCCCTACAAGTAGTTCCGAAGCGTCAGGAGCCACGCATCTCCATCCAGTTGTGTCCATCCACTATCCTGGGCTGATGGATGCCACACGCCTCGAGCAACTCGTCCACATAGGCGGGTACCAGCAGGGATGCCGGGCCATAACGCTTCTCGTCAAACTGACTGCCCACCTCGCTCGGCTCCAGGTTGAGCTCTATGGTATGGGCGCCGTTCAAACCTGCCTCATGCACGAAACCGGCGGCAGGATAGACGGCGCCGGACGTGCCGATGGAGATGAAGAGATCACACTGGGCCAGGGCGCTGTAGATGCGATCCAGCCCCAGCGGCATCTCGCCAAACCAGACTACGTGCGGGCGCAGCGGCTGGGGAAACTGGCAGCAGGAGCAGAGTTCGTGCTGAGACAGATCGCCGCGCCACTCGATCACCTGCCCCGATTCGGGGCAACGCGCCTTGAGCAGCTCGCCATGCATATGGATAAGGTTCTTGCTGCCCGCGCTCTCGTGCAGGTTGTCGATATTCTGGGTCACCAGGGTCACCGACCCCGGGAAGAGGCGCTCGAGTCGAGCCAGGGCATAGTGGGCAGGATTGGGATGAACCTGGGGTTGCTGCAGTTGCTTGCGGCGGGAGTTGTAGAAGTGCTGCACCAGTTCCGGATCCCGGGCATAGCCTTCCGGCGTCGCCACGTCTTCCACCCTGTGCTCCTCCCACAGACCGTCGCAGGCACGGAAGGTCTTGATCCCGGATTCGGCAGAGATCCCGGCACCGGTCAGGATCACTATATGTTTGAACGTCTGTCCCATGACATCTTCCTTTTCATCCCTGCTCATAGCTGTGACCTTAGCACAGGGGAAAATGGGGCTCTATTCGCCCTTGGTATTAAGGGCGTGAACGGGGAGCCACTCATCCAGCACGCTAAGATCCAGCCTGACGAACACCAGCTCGCGCCCCGTAACCAGGGTCAGGGGCAACCCCAATCGCTTGAGCAGGGCCAGCATGGGGCGGTTCTGGGCCAGCACCTCGGCCACCCACTCCCGGATCCCTTCCGACCTGGCAAGCAGGGCCAATGCCAGCAAGATGCGCCTGCCCGCCCCCCTGTGTTGGAAATGATCCGCTACGATGCAGGAAAACTCGGCCCGCTCCGGATGGCGGTGACGACGGATGGATTGGGCCTGGGCCAGCGGACGGCCATCCTGCGCTGTGAGCAGCAGCGAGATCTGGCGGGCCGGATCGTAATGAAGAAACGCCGCGACCTGATCGGGTGGCGGTGCCAGCTTGGGGCGCATGAAACGCAGATAGACGCTCTCTTCGCTAAGGGCATCGTAGGCCGCCAGCATGCTGGCAGGCTCTACGCCCCGCAGCTCACGCAGCTGGCAAGGCTCCTCTGCAATCGTCATCGCGACGGGCAGCTCGGCACGGGAGTGCGGAGTGTGCCATCCCGCCAACCCCTTCTCCAGACGTTCCCTGTGCATCGGCCAGCAAAGATAACGAGCCATGGCTACCAGCGCCCGGCCATGCCGCGATCACGCCACGGCTCGATATCGAGCAGGTTGTAGGGGTCGTCGAGATAGATGGCGATCCCGAGCTCGCGCACCCGCGCCATGAAACGCCCCTGCAGGGAGTCCGGACTCAAGGACTCCAGCTCGGGCAGCATCCCCTGCCCAACCAGCAAGGCCTCAAGGGGTAGGCGTTCCAGCAGATCAAAGGGAAGGTGCTGGCTGTTGTCGAGCACCAGGGCCAGCTTGCAGCCAGCCAGACTGGCCTGCAGCACCAGTGCGAAGCGTTCGGCGTTGGTGAGCAGGTGATCCCGGCGATGGATCAGCAGCGTCAACTCCGCAGGCTGGCGAGCCTGTTCGCCCAGCCACTCCCTCAGGCTCTCCCATCGGGTCGGCAGGCCGCTCACCGTCAACCAGACCGGCGCGGTGGTGGAAGGATGGGAACGCGGGCTGAGTTGCCCCAGCACCTCCCCCCGCCAGGTACGAATGGTGCGGCGATGGCCGCTCAAGCGGCGCTGGCGCAACGGACCAAGATAGAGCGCGCGCAACAATCTGAGCAGTTCATCGGTATCGAGGGGCTTGGCAAGAGCGGCCATGACGTTGAAGCCGGCATCGTGCAACAAGCGGCGCGCCCCGTTGAGCAGGGTCTGCTCATGGGCGGACAGCAGCACAATCGGCAACCCAGCCTCACGCAGCTGGGGCTGCCCCATCAGGACGCTGATGGCATCCTGCTCCACCAGGCTGAGATCGCAGATCAACATGCGGATCTCCCCGTCGGCAAGGGCCGTCAGACAGGCCTGCTCCTCCTGCACCCACTGGCAGGGGATCCCCAGCTCGGCAATGGTCTGTTGCAACTGCTTGCCCTGAAACGGGTGATCTTCGAGCAGCAGGATCCGCTGCGCCGCCAGCCAGTCACCCCAACGGCGATAACTGTCGGCAAGCCCGGCCTGCCACTCTTCGTCAATGGCATAGATCCCCACATGGCCTTGCAGCTGGGCAAGATCGCCGGTTTGCCGGTGAGAGGCGGGATCATAGATGGCGATGGCACCGGCCGTGAAGAGCCCCTCCCACTGCCAGCAGGCGTCGGGCTGGGTACGGTGCAGTGCGACATAGTCGGGCAGTGCGCATCCTTTCACGTGCTCATAGGAGGCACGATCCAGGGTATACAAGGTGATGGGTCTAAAGCTGGCCAAGCCGGGCTCTTCCGAGTTGAGCAACGCCAGTAATTCTTCATCTGTGATGATCATCTTGAGCTCTCTTGGTGAAATGGTGACTGACCTCGTCCAGTGCCCGGGACAACCTGGCCTGGAGGAAAGAGTGGCGAGCACGCTGCCACTCTTCAATCACCGCGACTATGGGGGTAGCTCCCACCATTCTGGCGGCCCCCTTGACCTTGTGTAAAGTGGCTTCCACCCCGGACGTGTCCTTGTTGGCCAGGTGCAGCGCCAATTCGGCGAGATCCCCCCGGGTTGTCTCCAGATAAAGCGCTATCAGCTCATCGGTCAGCATGGGAGAGGGGACCATCTCCCACTGCGCGTTTGTCTTCTCTGACTGCTGCCCGCCTCCCAGCTGCTGCAACAGGGTTGCCAGCTCCCGCAGAGCCACGGGTTTGTCGAGATGTCCATCACAACCGCAGGACTGCAACTCAAGGGCTGCCTGCTCGCTCAGATCGGCGGTGATGATATAGGCAGGCAGATGGCGCCATTGGGGGGAATGACGCAACGCCCGGCACAGTTCGGCCCCGTTCATCACCGGCATCTGCAGATCGGTCAGCACCAGATCGACCTCCTGCTCTGCGAGGATCTGCAGCGCCAGCTGACCGTTGGCCGCTCCCACCACCCAGGCACCCAGTTGTCTTAGCTGAAGGGTGATCAGCTCCCGGTTGACGTCATGATCTTCAACCAGCAGCACCCTGATATTCAACCCAGGCTGGAGGTCGGCCACCGGTTCATCGGGTACCCATTGCGGCTGCAACAGGCTGATCAGGGTGCCTGGCACCCAGGACTCCCCAGCCCACTGCCAATGCCACAAACCGCGCTCGTCCTCTCTGGCCTCCAGCACATCGGCGGCATCCGGGGCCACGTTGACGCCAAGTCGCGCCAGCCAGGGGATGAGAGGCTCAGCTTCATCCGACGGCATCACCAGCGCCAGCTGCCGTACCTCGGGCTGCCAGTGGGGAGTCTGCCGGATCACATCGAGGGGCAACTCGCAGAAGAAGCGGCTGCCGCCTCCCTCTCTGGCCACCACATCGATCAGGCCCCCCATCTGCTCGACCAGCTGCTTGCAGATGGCAAGCCCGAGCCCGGTGCCGGGCGCCCGCAGCTGACCTGCCACGACAAATTGCTCGAAGGGCATGAATAGGGTAGGACGCATCTCGGCGGTAATGCCGGGGCCCTCGTCATCCACCCCGAAGCGGAGCATGTTACCCGCCCGGGTGGCCCAGAGCACCACCTCCCCCCGCTGGCTAAATTTGATGGCATTTGAGAGCAGGTTATGCAGGATTTGGCGGATCCGGTGAGGGTCCAGGGTTTGCAAGGCGGGCAGAGCCGGATCCAGCACCAGGCGCAGTTGCAGGCGCTTGTCGCGCGCCTTGTTCCAGTGCACCGCAGCCACCTGTTCACACAACTCGATGAAGTCGGTCGGCTGGGGTGAGAGAGAGAGTTTGCTGCTCTCGTTGCGGCTGAAATCGAGCACGTCGTTGAGCAGCCCCAACAGCTCGTCCCCCGCCTGTCGCACTCGCCCCAGCGCCGAACTCTGTTCCTGAGTGAGCGGCGTGCTGGCAAGCCACTCCAGCAGGCCGAGGATGGCGTTCATGGGGGTGCGGATCTCATGGCTGACTGCGGCCAGGAAGCGCCCCTTGGCCAGCACAGCCTGCTGCGCCTGCTCGTGGGAACGTTGCAATGCCCGCTCCTGCTCGATGCGCGCGGTCACATCCTGCATCACCGCATAGACGCGCCACCCCTGTCCCTGGCGACGGCCACGGCCATCGAGCTGCAACCAGCGCTCCTGATGCTGCGGATGACGATAGCGCAGGGTATAAACGAAGGGTTTGCCCGCTTGCAGTCGTTCCTGCATGGTATCGCGCAACTGGCGCAGCTCGTGACGGGCCAGCAGGGCAAAGACCTGGCCGGGATCGCGCCGGATCTGCTGGCTGGCTAGCCCAAGCAACCCGTAGCAGCCCCGACTGATGAACTCTATGCCCTGGACCCTGCCATCTTCGAACAAAAACTGCAGTACCACGCCGGGCACCGTATTGGTCAGGGCCCGCAGCCGCCGCTCCGCCTGGCGCAGGATACGCGCCCGCTCCTGCAACGCGCTGATATCAGAGAGGGCGATAAGATCGGTCACCGGAGTCTGCTTGTCCCGCGGCAGTGGATGCTGCACAAAGGCGAACACCTGATCTCCCAGTATCAACTCCCCCTCCTCCTTGTGGGCTTGTACCGGAGGCAACGCCAGCTGATCGCCATATCGAGTGGCCAGGCGCCGCCCAAGCTTGTTCGACTTGATAACCCTGCCCTGGCTGTCACGCATAAACACCGGCAGCGGCAGCGTCTGGAACAGGGTGTCACGCAATTCGCTTTCGATGGCCAGGGCCCGCTCGGCTACCTGGCGCTGAGCCACTTCCCGCGCCAGTTGCTGGCGGGATCGCCAGATCACGCCGATGACGATGGCGCTGATCAACAGTGCCAAACCGACGGAGCCGAACCAGGCGAGATAGCTCACCCCGGGTTGCTGCACGACAACCAAGCGGCGCCAGCGTTGATTGAGCTCATTTATCCGGTTGCGGGTCAGGGTCATCAGGCTGCGATCCAGCACGCTGGCCAGCTCGACCTCGTCTTGGCGAATGGCAAACCCGATGCCAAACCTGTCCTCCATCTCCTTGATCTCGAACCCTTCCAGTAACTGGGTTCGTTGCGGATATTGCAACTGATAGAGCTCGCTCAGCATGGCATCCGCCTCTCCCTGTCGCAGCGCATCAAGCCCCTGCTCCAAAGTGCCGATGCGGATCCACTCCTGCTCCCCCAGCAGCGTCAGCAAAGAGGGATCATAGAGCGATTCGGGCACCAGGATCCGCTGCCGCTTGAGAGCCGAAATATGAGTAGCTGCCAGGGTCCCCTTGCTGATCAGCGCAAAGCGGTTGATGGAGATCATCCGACTGAAAGTGAACTCATCTGCCAGGATCGGAGACTCCGGCAAACCCGTCATCATGTCTGCCTCGCCGCTGCGCAATTTCTCGATGGCATCAGCCTTGCTAAGCGCAGGCACCACCTGGTACTTCAGGCCCGTCTCCTGGGTGATCCAGCGCAGCACGTCGGCGCTCCACCCTTTCGGGTTGCCCTGTTCATCCAAGCCGCTGTAGGGCATCAGCTCCGGGTTGAGCACCAACCGCACGGTACGGCGGCTGCCGGCCAGCCAGGCCTGTTCGACATCGCTGAAACGGGGTTGGTTGAAGGAGAGCGCGCTCTGATCGAGGTAGTGATCAAGATCCGTATAGAGACTGCCGGCAGGCATGTAGCGAATGGCGGTGTCGATGAGGCGAACAAGCTCGGGCTCCTCTCGCATCATCAGACGGTAGCTTATTACCCTGTCATCCCCGAGCAGACGGCGCAGTCGCAACCCCTCCACCGGAAACTCCTTCATCAGATAACGCAGTTGCAGGTAATCGCCAAAGTAGGCATTGCCCTGACCACTCTTCATCGCCTCATACAAGGACTCCCCCGGTGCCAGGGTTCTGATCGCCGCCGCCGGAAAGATGTCATGCAATACCGATACGGCATCGGAGCCTGCATAAGCCAGAAAAGTGGCTTGCTGGAGCGACCCACGGTAGAGCACGGCAGAGTCCGTCTCCATCATGGGGCGACTGAGCCAGGTATTGGGCAGATTGCTCGTCGCCGCCCCGATATGGGGAACCATGTCACACTGCCCCTCCAGCAAGGCGCCGCGCACCGTTTGCCAGTCGGGTAGCTCCTGAAACAGAAGCGGCACCGGCAGCTGCTTGGCCAGACGGGTGATCTGATCCTTGAGCAACCCACCTTGTGCCAGCAGATAGGGTGGCGGCAGCGTCGCCGGGTAACAGAATGTCAGTTGTTTGAGAGAGTTGGCATAAGCCTGGGTGGATGGCGCCAGCGGCAGTATGGTGGCTGACAGCGGCGTTGCAACCAGCGCCGTCAGCAACAACATGGAGGTTCGGATCATAGGGAAAGAAAAAAGCCAGGCGTCAGCCTGGCTCTTTGTTACTCGTTGGGTTCAACATTTTCTACCCTGGCCTTGAGTTTCTGGCCAGGCCGGAAGGTCACCACACGACGGGCGCTGATGGGAATATCTTCACCAGTCTTGGGATTACGTCCGGGACGCTGATTCTTCTCACGAAGGTCAAAATTACCGAAGCCTGAAATCTTGACTTGTTCACCACGCTCAAGCGCTTGTCGGATTTCCTCAAAGAAGGCTTCCACCATGTCTTTGGCTTCACGCTTGCTCATCCCGAGCTGGGTGAACAGGTGCTCTGCGATGTCGGCTTTGGTAAGCGCCATAGATCAATCCCTCAAGGATGCATTCAACTCTTCACCAAGGGCCCGCACGACATTGTCCACGGTCTCGGCAATCTCTTTCTCCTCCAGGGTGCGCTGGGTATCTTGCAGCACCAGGCTGATGGCCAGGCTCTTCTTGTCCTCAGCCATACCAGCGCCCTGGTATACGTCAAACAAGTTTATTCCAACTACCTGATTTCCGCCAACTTTTTTAATTACTGCCAGTACATCGCCTGCCAGAACCTGACGGTCAACCACCACGGCAATGTCACGGCGGTTGGCCGGGAACTTGGAAACTTCGGCTGCAACCGGCACCTTGGCCGGGGTCAGCTTGTCCAGCTCCAGTTCGAACATGACGACGCGGCTCTTGAGACCCAGCTTCTTCTCGAGGCTCGGGTGGATCACGCCGATATGGCCGATGACCTCGCCGCTGCGCAGGATGGCCGCGCTCTGGCCAGGGTGCAGCGCACTGTGTTCGGTACGCTCGAAGGTGAAGGTGGCGCCTTCAGCAGTCAGATCCAGTACCGCTTCCAGATCCCCTTTCAGATCAAAGAAGTCTGCCCCACGGCTCTTGATGTCCCAGTGTTCGTCGCTCTGGTTGCCGGTGATGATACCGGCCAGCATGGGCTCCTGACGGATGCCGTTCTCGGCGCTTTCATCCTTGATGAAACGCAGGCCCTGCTCGAACAGGCGCACACGCGGCTGCTGGCGGTTCTGGTTGTAAACGACTGCTTCCACCAGACCCGGGAACAGGGAGACGCGCATGGCGGACATCTCGACCGAGATGGGATTCGGCAGCACGATGGCATCGCTTTGCGGGAACAGGGTCTGCTGGGTCTTGGGATCCACGAAGCTGTAGGTGATCGCTTCCTGGAAGCCACGGGCGACCAGCAAGTCGCGCACCCGCTTGAGGGTCACCTGCCCTTCCGCCTGTTCCACCATCGCCAGAGAGGCAGCCGGTTTGAGGTTGGGGATGTTGTTGTAGCCGTAGATGCGGGCCACTTCCTCGATGAGATCTTCCTCGATGGCGATATCGAAACGCCAGGAGGGAGCCAGCGCGGTCCAGCCGTCCGCGTCCACGGTCACCTGCATGCCGAGGCGAGTCAGGATCTCGACTACCTGCGCGTCCGCCACGCTGATGCCGATCACCTTGTCGAGCTTGGCACGACGCAGCTTGATAGGAGCAGCCTTGGGCAGATTTTCATCGGATTTGACCTCGATAACCGGGCCCGCTTCGCCGCCGCAGATATCCAGCAGCAGACGGGTGGCACGGTCCATCACCTTGGCTTGCAGCTCGGGATCCACCCCGCGCTCGAAGCGGTGGGAAGAGTCGGTATGCAGACCGTAGGCACGGGCACGACCGGTGATGGAGAGGGGGGCGAAGAAGGCACACTCCAGCAGGATGTCGGTGGTGGTCTCGGACACACCGGTGCGATCACCGCCGAAGATGCCGGCCATGCAGGCAGGGCCTTGGCTATCTGCGATCACCAGGGTGGTTTCTTTGAGCTTCACCTCGGTGCCGTCGAGCAGGGTCATCGGCTCGTCAGCCTTGGCGCGGCGCACCACCAGTTCCCCTTCAAGCGTCGCCAGATCGAAGGCGTGCATCGGCTGGCCGTATTCCAGCAGCAGGTAGTTGGTGATGTCGACGATGGCGTCGATGGAACGGATGCCGCCACGGCGCAGCTTCTCCTGCATCCAGAGCGGACTCTGGGCCCTGAGGTTTAGCCCCTTGATGACGCGGCCCAGATAGCGCGGGCAATCGGCAGGCGCCTCAACCCGGATCGGGAAAGTGGCGTCAATGGTAGCAGCAGCCGGCGTCCAGCTCGGCTCGACCACATCCACACTGTTGAGCACGCCGATTTCACGGGCCAGACCCGCGATACCGAGGCAGTCTGCACGGTTCGGGGTGAGATCCACGTCGATGGCGACGTCGTTGAGGTTCAGATACTCACGGATATCGGTACCGATGGGGGCATCGCTCGGCAGCTCGATGATGCCATCGGCCTCGACCTCGATCCCCAGCTCGCTGAAGGAGCAGAGCATGCCATGGGACGGCTGGCCACGCAGCTTGGCTTTCTTGATGGTGAAATCACCCGGCAGGGTTGCCCCTACCTTGGCCACGCATACTTTGAGGCCCTGGCGGCAGTTCGGCGCACCGCAAACGATGTCCAGCAGCTCTTCTTCACCTACATTGACCTTGGTCACCCGCAGCTTGTCGGCGTCCGGATGCTGGGCACACTCGACCACTTCACCCACCACGACGTTATTAAACTGGCCGGCCACCGCTTCCACAGCGTCCACTTCCAGACCGGCCATGGTGATCTGTTCGGCCAGTGCGTTGTCACTCAACTCGGTGCGGACCCACTCCATCACCCAGGATTTACTGAATTTCATGTTCTCTCGCCCTTACTTGAACTGCTTGAGGAAGCGCAGGTCGTTTTCGAAGAAGGCACGCAGGTCGTTAACCCCGTAGCGCAGCATAGTCAGGCGCTCAACGCCCATGCCGAAGGCAAAGCCGGAGTATTTTTCCGGATCGATGCCGACCGAACGCAGCACGTTCGGGTGCACCATGCCGCAGCCCAGCACTTCCAGCCACTTGCCATTCTTGCCCATCACGTCCACTTCGGCGCTCGGCTCGGTGAACGGGAAGTAGGAAGGACGGAAACGAATGGTCAGATCTTCCTCGAAGTAGTTGCGCAGGAAGTCGTGCAGGATGCCTTTCAGCTCGGTGAAGCTGGCATGCTCGTCTACCAGCAGACCTTCGACCTGATGGAACATGGGGGTGTGGGTCATGTCGTAGTCGTTACGATAGACGCGGCCCGGCGCAATGATGCGGATCGGCGGCTGCTGCTTTTCCATGGTGCGGATCTGCACGCCCGAGGTGTGAGTGCGCAGCATCAGATCAGGATTGAAGTAGAAGGTATCGTGGTCGGTACGCGCCGGGTGATGGGCCGGGATATTCAGCGCATCGAAGTTGTGGAAGCCGTCTTCGATCTCGGGACCACGGGCAACCTTGAAACCCATCTCGCCAAACAGGCGCTCGATACGCTCGATGGTGCGGGTCACCGGGTGCAGACCGCCATTCTCGATGCGACGGCCCGGCAGGCTGACGTCGATGGTCTCGGCGGCCAGCTTCTGGTTCAGCACGGCGATTTCGAGGGCTTCACGACGCGCGTTCAGAGTATCCTGAACCTGCTGCTTGGCCTGGTTGATCACGGCGCCGGCGGCCGGACGCTCTTCGGCGGACAGGGCGCCCAGCCCTTTCATTTGCTCGGTAAAAAAGCCTTTTTTACCCAGATATTTGACCCGGATCTCGTCGAGGGCCGCGATGTCGCTGACGCCCTCAATTTCGGCCTTGGCCTGGCCGACTACTTCTTCAAGCTGTTGCATGTCTTCCTCGTCACCACTCCCGGAACAGGAGCCTTTAGGCTAAATAAGGTCAAGAGGGGAATAATACAAAAAAAGCCCCTTCGCTGACCATACTTAAGGTCCCCTTTTCTCCCTATAAATCATTTTGTTATATCAAGCGAGTCTCACTTTATCCCCCACCCTCTTTAAATAGTTTGTTTGAACATTAGTTTGTTGGCATATAAAGAGTAGAGAACGCTGGCTTAACATCGCCTCTTCTGGACTTCCCATTCCTCTGGCTAGCAGAAATGGGACAACAAAAAAGGAGGCCTGAGCCTCCTTTTATCTTTCATAACAGAACCGGATTAAGCCAGTGCTGCTTTAGCCTTTTCAACCAGGGCGGTGAAAGCCAGCTTGTCGTGAACGGCGATATCGGACAGGATCTTGCGATCGATCTCGATGGAAGCCTTCTTCAGACCGTTGATGAGACGGCTGTAGGACAGACCGTTCTGACGGGCTGCTGCGTTGATACGAGCAATCCACAGTTGACGGAACTGACGCTTTTTCTGACGACGGTCACGGTAGGCATACTGACCGGCTTTGGTTACCGCTTGTACCGCTACGCGGTAAACACGGGAACGGGCGCCGTAGTAACCCTTGGCGGCTTTCATTACTTTCTTGTGACGAGCACGAGCGGTCACACCACGTTTAACTCTTGGCATTTTTCACATCCCCCCTTATGCGTACGGCAGACAAGCGACAACACGTTTGTGGTCGGCAGCGGAAACAAAGAACTTCGGTCCCAGCTGACGCTTACGCTTGCTGCTCTTCTTGGTCAGGATGTGACGCAGGTGGTTGTGCTTGCACTTGAAGCGACCTGAGCCAGTCTTTTTGAAGCGCTTCGCAGCACCCCGGTTGGTTTTCATCTTCGGCATTTCATACTCCGCATTGTGAGTGACAACAAAATCGCAAGGCGAACCGACACATGGAGCGAGCCCCATGTGTCAATTACTTGTGGGCCTTAAGATTTCTTCTTGGGCGCGAGGACCATCACAGCTTGACGGCCTTCGACTTTCGGGAACGACTCGACTACGGCCAACTCTTCCAGATCGTTCTTGACGCGCTCCAGAACCTTGATACCAAGATCTTGGTGGGCCATTTCACGACCACGGAAGCGCAGGGTGACCTTAGCCTTGTCCCCGTCTTCCAGAAAGCGAACCAGGTTGCGTAGTTTTACCTGATAGTCGCCTTCGTCAGTGCCAGGACGGAATTTGATTTCCTTGACCTGGACGACTTTCTGCTTTTTCTTCTGTTCTTTGGTGGTTTTGCTCTTTTCGTAGAGGAATTTGCCGTAATCCATGATCCGGCAAACGGGCGGCTCAGCGTTCGGACTAATCTCGACCAGATCCACTTCGGCCTCAGCGGCCAAGTTCAGAGCTTCCTGGATGGATACGATACCGAGCGCTTCGCCATCCAGACCAGCCAAACGAACTTCTTTCAGTCGGATCTCTTCGTTGATCCGGTGAGCGCGGGCTTGCGGCTGCTTGCCCAGTTTTTTTCCGCCTTTTATAGCTTATTCCTCCACTTTCTTTTGTCCGCGGGTCTGAACTTCCTGGGTCAACAGAGCAATCAGCTCTTCAACAGGATAAGTACCCAGGTCAGCCCCTTTGCGAGTCCGTACTGCAATCTTGCCGGCTTCAACTTCTTTATCGCCGCAGACCAGCATGAAAGGCACTCGCTTCAAAGTATGCTCGCGGATTTTAAAGCCTATCTTCTCATTTCTCAAGTCCGCTTTTGCACGAAGACCCGCATCATTCAATGCTTTGGCTACTTTTACTGCATATTCGGCCTGATTGTCGGTGATATTCATGACCACTGCCTGAACCGGAGCCAACCAGGTCGGGAACAGACCGGCGTACTCTTCAGTCAGAATACCGATGAAGCGCTCCAGCGAGCCCAGAATGGCACGGTGGATCATGACGGGTACGTGACGCTCGTTGTCTTCGCCCACATAGGTGGCGCCAAGACGGCCCGGCAGGGCAAAGTCGAGCTGCACGGTACCACATTGCCAGGCACGATCAAGGCAATCGTGCAGGGTGAATTCAATCTTGGGACCATAGAAAGCCCCCTCGCCCGGCTGCAGATCGTACTTCAGGCCATTCACGTCCAGCGCCTCGGCCAGCGCGGCCTCGGCACGATCCCATGCCTCGTCGGAACCGATGCGCTGCTCCGGACGGGTGGAGAGCTTGACCACGATGTTCTCGAAACCGAAGGTACCGTAAACGTCATAGACCATACGGATACAGGCAGATACCTCTTCCATGATCTGCTCTTCGGTACAGAAGATGTGGGCGTCATCCTGAGTAAAACCACGCACACGCATCAAGCCGTGCAGGGAGCCTGACGGTTCGTTGCGATGGCAAGAGCCGAATTCGGCCATGCGCAGCGGCAAATCGCGGTAGGATTTCAGACCCTGATTGAAGATCTGCACGTGACCCGGGCAGTTCATCGGCTTGATGGCGTACTCGCGGTTCTCTGACTGGGTGGTGAACATGGCCTGGGCATATTTGTCCCAGTGGCCAGAGCGTTCCCACAGCACACGGTCCATCATGAAGGGACCTTTCACTTCCTGATAGTCGTACTCTTTGAGCTTGCCGCGGATGAAGGTTTCCAGCTCGCGGAAGATGGTCCAGCCGTCGTTGTGCCAGAACACCATGCCCGGCGCTTCTTCCTGCATGTGGTACAGGTCGAGCTGCTTGCCGATCTTGCGGTGGTCGCGCTTGGCGGCCTCTTCTAGACGCTGCAGGTAGGCCTTGAGCTGCTTCTTGTCAGCCCAGGCGGTGCCGTAAATGCGCTGCAGCATCTTGTTGTTGGAGTCGCCACGCCAGTAGGCGCCTGACATCTTCTGCAACTTGAAGTGGTGGCAGTGACGCATGTTGGGCACGTGCGGCCCGCGGCACATATCGATGTACTCTTCGTGATGATAAAGACCGGGCTGATCATCACGGGCGATGTTCTGATCCAGGATCTCGACCTTGTAGGTCTCGCCACGGGCTTCGAACACATCGCGTGCTTCCTGCCAGGAGACCTTCTTCTTGATGACGTCGTAATCCTTGGCGGCCAGCGCCATCATGCGCTCTTCCAGGGCAGCCAGATCTTCATCGGTCAGGGTGCGGTCGAGATCGATGTCGTAGTAAAAACCGTTGTCGATGACAGGACCGATGGCCATCTTGGTCTGGGGCCAGAGTTGCTTGATGGCATGACCCAGCAAGTGGGCGCAGGAGTGGCGCAGAATGTCCAGACCTTCTTCGTCTTTGGCGGTGATGATGGCCAGGGAGGCATCGGCTTCGATCAGCTCGCAAGCATCCACCAGTTCACCGTTTACCCGACCGGCAATGCACGCCTTGGCGAGACCGGGACCGATGTCCGCGGCCACATCCATGACGGAAACAGAATGGGCAAATTGACGTTGGCTGCCGTCAGGCAGAGTAATGATTGGCATTATATGTTTCCTTATACAGTGGTGACCCGTACCAAAGGTCACATGCGGGATGGAAAATCGATTCAAAAAAGGGTGATGTTCTGGTTCTCCACAGCACTTTGCGAAGCCGGCCTGTCACGAGAACAGCGAATTTATCGAGGCAAACCAAGCCAAAACGGGGCAATCCTACCAGAAGTTGTTGCAGCTGTATCGGGTTTGTCGAGATTTTCTACAGTCGGCCAGGATCGTGGCGAATTATTGCCCCAAAAGAGGCTGCCAGTTGAAATCGAAGGTGCTGTTCCCCTCCTCTGCCCGCACCAGCTCCTGCAGCACTTTCAACGCCAGCTTGTTGCCCTTCTGCGAGGCCTGATAGAGCCACTGTTTGGCCTGGGAGAGATCAACCTGCCCACTGGCTCCCATCAGGTGAAGCACACCGACTTTGAGCATGGCGGGTACATCACCGTTACGAGCCGCCAGCTCCATCCAGTGAAATGCTTCGCGCAGATCCCGCTTTACCCCGGCTCCGCGCAGATACACTTCCCCCAGCCGATATTGGCCGAAGGCGTCCCCCGCCTGGGCGGCCTGACGATAAAGGTCGATGGCCAGGGTCATGTCCTGCTCGCTGCCCAGCCCCACCTCGTGGCTCCAACCCATCAGGGCTTTGGCACGGGGGAGCCCTTGTTCGGCAAGTGGCAACCAGACCCGGGTCGCCTCTTCAAAATGGCCAGTGCGCCAGGCCCGGTTGGCCGAGGCCATCTCCTGCTCGGTAGTGAGCGGAATGAGACGCCAGATAGCCAGACCGATGACACCGATAAACAACCAGCGAGAAGAGATGGGCTTCATGATGATTTCCGTGATCCGGTTCGCACTTTTCTTATGTAAACGAAATGTAGCGAACGGATCAAGCAAGAGATCCATTTGTCATGCTTTTTTATGCAAAGGAAGGGAGAGGCTTGCACTTTGCCCTGCCGACTTGCATCATGACTGTATATATAAACAGTATTCATGCAAGACGATGGCAGGACGAGGCAGCGCTCACAATATCGATCACCGTTTCAGCGGCCCGCTTATCGAGGTGGTTGACGACGGCTGGCAGCAATCCGAGTGGGAGGCGACCTTCACCCCAAGCCACCCGCAAACCCGGATAACAGAGATTCAGGCCCGCAGCATCATTAGCTACAACGACTCCCCCGACATTCCCTTTGGCCGCTCCATCAATCCCTATCAGGGGTGCGAGCACGGCTGCATCTACTGCTATGCCAGGCCCAGTCACGCCTATCTTGAGCTCTCCCCCGGCCTTGACTTCGAAACCCGACTGTTTGCCAAGCTCAACGCCGCCGATCTGCTGCGTAAGGAGTTCGCCAAACCGGGTTATCAGCCACAAACCATCGTCCTCGGGGCCAATACCGACCCCTATCAGCCCATCGAGCACCACTATCGCCTCACTCGCGAGCTCTTGACGGTGATGCTGGCCCATCGCCACCCGGTGGGGATCATCACCAAGAGCGCCATGATCCTGCGCGACCTCGATCTGCTGACCGAGCTGGCCCGGGAAGGCTTGTGCCAGGTGATGGTATCGGTCACTACCCTCAACGAAACCCTCAGACGACAGCTGGAACCGAGGGCCAGCAGCGGAGCCGGCCGGCTCAAGGTGATCGAGAAGCTGACCCGGGCAGGCGTGCCGGTCGGGGTGCTGGCCGCCCCCATGATCCCGCGGCTCAACGAGCCTGAGCTCGAGCAGATCATCAAGGCCGCTGTCGCGGCTGGCGCCGGCTGCGCCGATTACATCTTGCTGCGCCTTCCTCACGAGCTGACCACCCTGTTCAGCGACTGGCTGGATGAACACTATCCGGGCCAGAAGGAGGCCATTTTGAACCAGTTGCGGGCGAGCCGGGGCGGCGCCCTCAACAGTTCCGCATTCGACACCCGCATGCGCGGTCAGGGTCAGTTTGCCGATCTGCTTGCCCAGCGCTTTCGCCTCATCAGCAAGCGCCTTGCGCTCGGCAAGCGGCACATTCAATTGCGGCGCGATCTCTTTATGCGTCCCGGGGAACAGCTCAGCCTGTTTTAATTCTGATCATGATGGCAGGCCCCTGAACTTGACCCTCTTGCGAGGGGCTGTTCAACCGGGCCGATCTCTCCGCCCCTGCGCCAGCAGTTCGACCGGCAGTCGCGAGGGTTCATGAGCGACCTCGTGCTCTTCCTCCCTTGCATGCAGCATCTCTGGCTCGCCCCATACCCGGTTCCACCAGATCTCCCATGTGATCCAACTGGTCATATGCAGCTCCTTGTAACGGTAATGACACGGATAACTCGCTGGTTGCCGCATCAGGATGACTCTCCCCGATGACAAGGGCATGACAGCCACTCGCTTCGGTTTCACGCCTGGTTGACACCAATCACGCACAAATAAAAAGAGCGACCATGAGGTCGCTCTTTTTTCATCAGACAAAGGGGTAACGATTACTCGTCGCCCGCCTCCCCGGCATCGACAGCACCGGTGTCCGCTGCGGTATCAGTGCCTTCGGACACCTCACCTTCCACGGCCACTGCGTCGTTTTCGTCCTCGTCGCTCTCGGCGATACGCTGCAGACCGACCACGGTTTCGTCCTCACCGGTACGGATCAGACGCACACCGCCGGTGTTGCGACCGATGACGCTCACCTCGGCAACGCGGGTGCGTACCAAGGTGCCGCCATTGGTGATCAGCATGATCTGGTCGGTATCTTCGACCTGGATCGCATCGATCACCTTGCCGTTGCGCTCGTCCACCTTGATGGAGATAACGCCCTGGGTACCGCGGCTCTTGGTCGGGTATTCATCCAGCGCGGTACGCTTGCCGTAGCCGTTCTCGGTGGCGGTGAGGATGGCACCTTCGCCACGGGGCACGATAAGGGAGACCACCTTGTCACCGGCGCCGAGCTTGATGCCGCGCACACCGGCGGCGGTACGCCCCATGGGACGCACGCCCTTGAAGGTGCCCTTGCTCTCGGTGCTTTCGCCGTTGTCGCTGCCATCATCGTCATTGCCGGCATCGTCGTCGTTTTCGACGTCATCGCTGGCATCCGCATCGGCGCGACCGCTGCCTTCCGCAAAGCGAACGACCTTGCCCGCGTCGGAGAACAGCATGATCTCGTTGCTGCCGTCGGTGATGTCCACCCCGATCAGCTCATCGCCCTCTTTGAGGTTGATGGCGCGAATACCGGAGGAGAGCGGACGGCTGAAATCGGACAGGCTGGTCTTCTTCACGGTGCCGTTGGCGGTGGCGAAGAAGACATACTTGTCGGCGTCATATTCTTTAACCGGCAGGATGGCAGTGATGCGCTCACCCTCATCCAGCGGCAGCAGGTTGATGATCGGACGACCGCGGGCGCCACGGGACGCCTCCGGCAGCTGATACACCTTGAGCCAGTAGACCTTGCCACGGGTGGAGAAGCACAGAATGGTGTCGTGGGTGTTGGCCACCAGCAGACGCTCTACAAAGTCCTCTTCCTTGATCCGGGTGGCCGACTTGCCACGACCACCGCGGCGCTGGGCCTCGTAGTCGGAGAGCGGCTGATACTTCACGTAACCCTGGTGAGACAGGGTCACGACCACGTCTTCCGGAGTGATCAGATCTTCGATGTTGATCTCGGCACTGGACATGCTGATCTCGGTGCGACGCTCGTCGCCGTACTGCTCGCGCACGGCCAGCAGTTCGTCGCGGATCACTTCCATCAGGCGAACCGGGCTCGCCAGGATGTGCAGCAACTCGGCGATGAGATCCAGCAGAGATTGGTACTCTTCCAGGATCTTCTCGTGCTCGAGGCCGGTCAGCTTGTGCAGACGCAGGTCAAGGATGGCCTGTGCCTGCTGCTCGGTCAGGTAGTAGTGACCATCGCGAATGCCGAACTCGGGCTCCAGCCACTCGGGGCGGGCCGCGTCGTCACCGGCTTTCTCCAGCATGGCAGCCACGTTGCCGAGCTCCCAGCCTTTGGCAACCAGGCCCGCTTTCGCATCCGCCGGGGTCGCGCTGTGGCGGATAAGTTCGATCACCGGATCGATGTTGGCCAGCGCTACCGCCAGACCTTCCAGGATGTGCGCCCGATCCCGCGCCTTGCGCAGTTCGAACACGGTCCGGCGGGTCACCACTTCACGGCGGTGCAGCAGGAACGCATCCAGGATCTCTTTGAGGTTCATCACCTTGGGCTGGTTGTTATCGAGTGCCACCATGTTGATGCCGAACGTGGTCTGCATCTGGGTGTGCTTGTAGAGATTGTTCAGCACAATCTCGCCGGACTCGCCGCGCTTGATCTCGATGACGATGCGCATGCCGTCCTTGTCGGACTCATCGCGCAGGGCACTGATGCCCTCGATCCTCTTCTCTTTGACCAGCTCGGCGATCTTCTCGATCAGGCGAGCCTTGTTCACCTGATAGGGGATCTCGTGGACGATGATGGTCTCGCGACCACTCTTATCGTCCACTTCCACCTCGGCCTTGGCACGTACGTAGATGGAGCCACGACCGGTACGGTATGCCTGCACGATGCCGGAACGACCGTTGATGATGCCACCGGTGGGGAAATCCGGGCCGGTGATGTAGGTCATCAGCTCGTCGATGGTGAGGTCGCCGTTCTCGATCAACGCCAGACAGCCGTTGACTATCTCGGTGAGGTTGTGAGGCGGAATGTTGGTCGCCATGCCCACCGCGATACCGGAGGAGCCGTTGACCAGCAGGTTGGGAACCTTGGTGGGCATGACAGCCGGGATCATCTCGGTGCCGTCATAGTTCGGCACCCAGTCCACGGTCTCTTTGTCCAGATCGGCCAGCAGCTCGTGGGAGATGCGGGCCATCCGCACTTCGGTATAACGCATGGCCGCGGCGCTGTCGCCGTCGACCGAACCGAAGTTGCCCTGACCGTCGACCAGCATGTAGCGCATGGAGAAATCCTGCGCCATCCGGACGATGGTGTCATACACGGCAATGTCGCCGTGCGGGTGATATTTACCGATTACGTCACCGACCACACGGGCCGATTTTTTATAGGGCTTGTTCCAGTCGTTCCCCAGCTCGTTCATTGCATACAGAACGCGGCGGTGAACCGGTTTCAAGCCATCACGCACATCCGGCAGAGCTCGTCCTACGATCACGCTCATGGCGTAATCAAGATAGGAACTCTTGAGCTCTTCTTCGATGTTGACCGGCGTGATCTCTCTGGCCAGATCGCTCATAGAAAGCCTTAATCCCTAATTAGTTGTTCTTTGGCTTAAACAGCGCGACATGGTAACACACCAAGGCGAATTTCTTAAGCCACAAATCGGGCTGGTTTGACAAAGTCCGTCCGTTATAATGCCCGCTAGGACAATAGATTGCGCGCGACTCCCCCTCGCGCCCTTGCCACAGGATCTTCGAGAAATGAACAGTGACGCCAATGTCGATCTGACCGAAATCGCCAAATTTGAAGCCATCGCCTCCCGCTGGTGGGATATGGAGGGAGAGTTCAAGCCCCTGCACCAGATCAACCCGGTGCGCCTTGACTGGATCACCGACAAGAGCGGCGGCCTGTTTGGCAAGCGCGTGCTCGACATCGGCTGCGGTGGCGGCATCCTCTCCGAGAGCATTGCTCGCCGCGGCGCCCAGGTAACCGGCATCGACATGGGCAAGGAGCCTCTCGGTGTGGCCCGTCTGCACGCCCTGGAGCAGGGGGTGGAGCTTGAATACCGCCAGATCACCGCCGAGGCTCACGCAACCGAAGCCGCCGGCCAGTACGACGTGGTCACCTGCATGGAGATGCTGGAGCACGTGCCGGATCCGGCTTCCGTGCTGCGCGCCATCGCCACCCTGGTGCGCCCGGGTGGCAAGGTGTTCGTCTCCACTATCAACCGCAACCCCAAGTCTTACCTGATGATGATCGTCGGGGCCGAATACCTGATGAAGATGGTGCCCAAGGGGACCCACGACCACAAAAAGTTCATCACCCCGGCCGAACTGTGCCGCATGGGTGAAGCGGCAGGCCTTCTGGTGCGTGACATGAGCGGCGTTCACTACTCTCCGCTCACCAACCACTTCAAGCTCGGCCGCAACGTCGACGTCAACTACATGGTGGAATTCGTCCGCCCGGAGCAGAGCTGATGGCAGATACCCCTCGGGCGCCCCTTCGCTGCGTGCTGTTTGATCTGGACGGCACCCTGCTCGACACGGCGCCGGACCTCGGCGCAGCCGTCAACCATGTGCTGGTGAGTGAGGGCTTTGCTCCCCTCTCTGACGACATCATCCGCCAGACCACCTCCCATGGGGCGCTTGGGTTGCTCAAGGCAGGCCTTGGCGACGAGCTGCTTGAGGCGCTGGGAGCAACCCGCCTGCGTACAGCCCTGCTCGACTACTATGCGGCCAACCTCTGCGTCGGTACCCGCCCCTATGAGGGAATGGAAGATCTCATCGAATGGCTCGATGAGCGGCAGATGCCCTGGGGCATCGTCACCAACAAGCCGGGTTTTCTCACAGAGCCGCTGCTGGCCGCCCTGCCGGCACTGGCCAGCTGTGGCGTCACCGTGAGCGCTGATACCCTGCCGGTGCGCAAACCCGACCCCGCCCCCATGTACTTTGCCTGCGAACAGCTGGGGGTCGATGCCGCCCACTGCCTCTATGTGGGAGATCATGTGCGAGATATAGAAGCGGGTCGCAATGCAGGGATGCGCACCGCCGTCGCTGGCTGGGGTTATCTGAATGACAATGAGGATCCCGCCGACTGGGGCGCGGATCTGCAATTCGATACCGTGCAGGCGCTGCACCACTGGTTACGCTACGAGCTGGGCTGATCCTGCGATCATCCAAAGGCGGGCAACATGTTGTCCGCCTTTTTTATGCCCGGACAATCCCTATACTCTGCCGCGCCGCCATTCCTTATTGATGGATAAAAAAGGCACCTTAGCCCTACCGCCATACTCATATGAAAAACCAGGGCGCCTCGCAGTTCCCGGGTCCACCATACCTGCATCAGCGCCGCGAAGAAGCGCGACCGCAACAACTGGACAGCTTTTGTCCCCTGTTGCATAAGGGATAATCAGTGTTCTGGCGCTAGTAAAATCCCCCCTCTTTCGCAAGCAAAAAAAGTTATTTAAATTTTCCATCTTCGATCTGGATACTTGCATTTGACGAAGCGGACGAATGAAAACCCGCTCACTGTGAGCGATCACTAACAGCGGTCGCAACACTCACAATTTATCCACAGCAAGCCCGTTATCCACACATTGCATTGAGGGGCTGACCTCACTATCTTGTAGCTCGAAATCAAAATAACACTATATCTTGTGATTCATCGCACAATCTCTGCCCAATTCCGCCTCAGGTCGGTGTCAGCACGGCAGCATTGTGCGATGGTTTTTCGGGAATCAACCGATGCCGGCAGGTATCAATGAAAGGGGTCATCAGCCAATGAACTTGTTTGTGACGAAGCGTACCGGACACAAAGAACCCATCGATCTGGATAAAATTCACCGCGTGCTGGACTGGGCCGCCGAAGGGCTCGACAACGTGTCGGTCTCCCAGGTGGAGCTCAAGTCCCATATCCAGTTCTATGACGGCATCCGTACCGCCGACATCCACGAGACCATCATCAAGGCGACCGCTGACCTTATCTCCGAGCAGACCCCTGACTATCAGTACATGGCTGCCCGTCTGGCCATCTTCCACCTGCGCAAGAAGGCCTACGGCCAGTTCGAGCCGCCCCACCTCTATCAGCACGTCGCCAAGCTGGTGGACATGGGCAAGTACGACAAGCACCTGCTGGAAGACTACACCCAGGCCGAATACGAGGAGCTGAACGCCCACCTCGATCACTGGCGCGACATGAATTTCTCCTACGCCGCGGTCAAGCAGCTGGAAGGCAAGTACCTGGTCCAGAACCGCGTCACCGGCGAGATTTACGAGAGCCCGCAGTTCCTCTACATGCTGGTGGCGGCCTGTCTCTTCTCCAAGTACCCGAAAGATACCCGTCTGGACTACATCAAGCGCTTCTATGATGCGGTCTCGACCTTCAAGATCTCCCTGCCGACCCCGATCATGAGCGGCGTGCGCACCCCGACTCGCCAGTTCAGCTCCTGCGTGCTGATCGAGTGCGACGACAGCCTGGACTCCATCAACGCTACCGCCAGCTCCATCGTGCGTTACGTTTCCCAGCGCGCCGGTATCGGCATCAACGCCGGTCGTATTCGCGGTCTGGGCAGCCCCATCCGTGGCGGTGAAGCGTTCCACACCGGCTGCATCCCCTTCTACAAATACTTCCAGACTGCGGTCAAATGCTGCTCCCAGGGCGGCGTGCGCGGCGGTGCGGCCACCCTCTTCTACCCCCTGTGGCACACCGAGGTGGAAAGCCTGCTGGTGCTCAAGAACAACCGCGGCGTGGAAGAGAACCGGGTCCGTCACATGGACTACGGGGTGCAGATCAACAAGCTGATGTATCAGCGACTCATCAAGGGCGGCGATATCACATTGTTCTCCCCGTCTGATGCTCCGGGTCTGTATGACGCCTTCTTTGCGGATCAGGACAAATTTGAAGCGCTCTACGTCAAGTACGAGCAGGATCCGGCCATTCGCAAGAAGACCCTCAAGGCGGTCGATCTCTTCTCCCTGATGATGCAGGAGCGCGCCGGCACCGGTCGCATCTACATCCAGAACGTGGATCACTGCAACACCCACAGCCCGTTCGATCCGAGCGTGGCGCCGGTGCGCCAGTCCAACCTCTGTCTGGAAATCGCGCTGCCCACCAAGCCGCTCAACAACATCGATGACGACAACGGCGAGATCGCCCTGTGCACCCTCTCCGCCTTCAACCTGGGCGCCATCGACAAGCTGGAAGATCTCGAAGAGATGGCCGATCTGGCGGTGCGCGCCCTGGACGCCCTGCTCGACTATCAGGACTACCCGATCGCCGCCGCGAAGAAAGGCAGCATGGGTCGCCGCACCCTGGGTATCGGCGTCATCAACTACGCCTACTACCTGGCGAAAAACGGTGCCCGCTACTCTGACGGCTCCGGTCTGGCCCTGACTCACCGCACCTTCGAGGCGATCCAGTACTACCTGCTGAAAGCCTCCGTGCAGCTGGCCCGCGAGTTCGGTCCCTGCCCGCTGTTTGGCGAGACCACCTATGCCCAGGGGATCCTGCCCATTGATACCTACAAGCGGGATCTGGACACCATCTGCAACGAGCCGTTGCACCTGGATTGGGAAGCCCTGCGCGAAGAGATCAAAACCGTGGGTCTGCGCAACTCCACCCTGACCGCCCTGATGCCGAGCGAGACCTCCAGCCAGATCTCCAACGCCACCAACGGCATCGAGCCGCCGCGCGGCCTGGTCTCCGTCAAGGCGTCCAAAGACGGCATTCTCAAACAGGTGGTGCCCGAGTATGATCGCCTGAAAGATCAGTACGAGCTGCTGTGGAAGCAGCCGAGCGTAGATGGCTACCTGCAGCTGGTCGGTATCATGCAAAAGTTCGTGGATCAGGCCATCTCGGCCAACACCAACTACGATCCGGCCCGTTTCGAAGGCAACAAGGTGCCGATGAAGCAGCTGCTCAAGGATCTGCTGACCGCCTACAAATACGGCCTCAAGACCCTCTACTATCACAACACCCGTGATGGTGCGGACGACACCCAGACCGATCTGCAAGATGACGGTTGCGCGGGTGGGGCCTGCAAGATCTGATAAACCGGGCGGGAGCATTGGCTCCCGCTCTCCCGTTTTCTCTATTCACGTATTCTGGTAACCATGGCCTACTCAACTTTCTGCCAAACCCAAAACGACCAGCTCAAAGAGCCGATGTTTTTTGGCCAATCGGTCAACGTAGCCCGTTATGATCAACAAAAGCACGAGGTGTTCGAGCGCCTGATCGAGAAGCAGCTCTCCTTCTTCTGGCGCCCGGAAGAGGTGGACGTCTCGCGGGATCGCATCGACTACCAGGCTCTGCCTCCCCACGAGCAGCACATCTTCATCTCCAACCTGAAGTATCAGACCCTGCTGGACTCCATCCAGGGCCGCAGCCCCAACGTGGCGCTGCTACCGCTGGTCTCCATCCCGGAGCTGGAAACCTGGATTGAAACCTGGGCCTTCTCGGAGACCATCCACTCGCGCTCCTACACCCACATCATCCGCAACATCGTCAACACCCCCGCCCAGGTGTTCGATGACATCGTCACCAACGAACAGATCCTGAAGCGCGCCGGCTCCATCAGCCACTTCTACGACGATCTGATCGAGGCGACCGCCCTCTACAACCTGCATGGTGAAGGCACTCATCTGGTGGCGGGCCGCGAGGTGACCATCACCCTGCGCGAGCTCAAGAAGAAGCTCTATCTGTGCCTGATGAGCGTCAACGCCCTGGAGGCGATCCGCTTCTACGTGAGCTTTGCCTGCTCCTTTGCCTTCGCCGAGCGCGAGCTGATGGAGGGCAACGCCAAGATCATCAAGATGATCGCCCGCGACGAAGCGCTGCACCTGACCGGCACCCAACACATGCTGAACCTGATGCGCAGCGGCCAGGACGATCCCGAGATGGCAGAGATCGCCATCGAGTGCGAGCAGGCCTGCTTCGATCTGTTCAAGGAAGCCGCCATTCAGGAAAAAGAGTGGGCGGAGTACCTGTTCCAGGACGGCTCCATGATCGGCCTGAACAAGGACATCCTCTGCCAGTACGTGGAGTACATCACCAACCTGCGGATGGCCGCAGTGGGCCTGCAGCCGGCCTTCTCCGGCACCAAGCAGAACCCCATCCCCTGGATCAACACCTGGCTGTCATCCGACAACGTGCAGGTCGCCCCCCAGGAAGTCGAGGTGAGCTCCTATCTGGTGGGCCAGATCGACAGCGAAGTGAATGCCGACGATCTGGGTGACTTCGAGCTGTGAGTGACGCCGTCGGCACTCTGGGCACGTCACCTGCCCCGACCCAGGCCGAAGCAACCTCCCCCCGGGTTCATACCCGGGATGGGGCTGTGCTGCACGCCCATCCGGGCGAGAGCGTATTGGAAACCCTGGAGCGCCACGGCCACAGCGTCGAGTTCCAGTGTCGCAGCGGCTATTGCGGCGCTTGCCGCACACCGCTGTTGGCCGGCAAGGTGCACTACCCCAGCGTGCCGCTGGCCTTTGTCTCCCAGGGCGAGTGCCTGCCCTGCTGCTGCAAGCCGGTGGGTACCATTCGTCTCGATATCCAGACCCTCGATAGCCAGAAAGAGTGACCTCGATCTGCATTCATGAAGTGCTCGACACATAGCCCAAACAAAAAACCGCCGGATTGCTCCGGCGGTTTTTTTATGGTGTTTTCTGCCCGGTTCGAGCAATGGCAAGAGGAAGCCACAGACCTGTATCAGACGGTCCTCTTTTCCACTCTAAAGCAGTAATTTACAACCAGGGCGCAGCAGTCGGCCCGTGGTGCAGACCCAGCTTCCAGACCCGGCCAAAGTGCTTGTAGTGACCGGCCGCAACCCCGGCCTTCTCCCCCATGCCGTGGTAGAGATCGAGGTGCCCCTTCTTGACCGCCCCACCCACATCCAGCGCAATCAACAGCCGCAGCTGATGTTTGCCGGTCCAGTTGCCCGCCTTGTCGAGCAGTGGCACTTCCGCGAGTATAGGGGTGCCCATGGGCAGCAATGTCTTGTCGGCCGCCACTGCCGCCATGGGCAAGAGCGGAATGCCGGCTGCGCCGACCACGTCATTGGTGGGACGGCGTTCGAAGAAGACATAGGAGGGGTTCTGCTCCACCAGTTCCTTCACGTTCTCCTCCGGCTGGCGGTTGGCCCACTCCTTGATGGCCTTCATGGACATCTGCTCCTTGGGCACCTCACCCCGGTCGATCAGCACCCGGCCGATGCTCACATAGCCGTGACCATTCTTGCCGCTGTAGCCCAGATATTGCAGTTGATCGTTGTCCCCGTAGTGGACAAAGCCCGAGCCCTGCACGTCCATCAGGAAGTTGTCGATAAGGGATTTACTGTACCCCAGCTCCAGCCCCCGGTTGGCCAGCGCCCCACGATGGATCTGGGCCCGGGTCGGACAACGGCTGCCGCAGTTGGGCATGGCGTAGATAGGATACTTGTAGTTGGCATCCGGACGGTGGCGCACCTCCAGCACCGGCGAGTAATAGCCGGTGAAGAGCACGTTGCCCATGCGATCGGCACCGCCCAGCTGGGCCAGGCTGATGCCGTAACGGGTGATGTCGGCGGGATGGCCGCCATTGGCGACCCAGCGGGAGAGCTGGTGATAAAGCTCGCCATAGCGGCTCGCCATGCGGCCGGAGCGATCCAGCACCAGCCTGCTCTGCTGAGCGAACCTGCTGTAATCCGCGGGGGCCAGGCTGTTGACCCGCTCCACCCGCACCAGATCATCCGGCAGGAAGCCGTCCAGATACTGCTTGCCCAGATTCTCCGGCACCTCGCAGTTGAGAAAACATCTGTTGTCGGCCTGTGTTTTGGGCGCCTCCGCTTGCTCGGAGTTGCCTGCACAACCGGCCAGCCCCAGCACAGCGGCGGTCAGCCAGTACGCGTGTTTGTTCATATGTCCTCATATAACACCAAGAGCCATGCTCGGCGGGGAAGATGCCAAATTTGCAGGGGGAAAGCAAACGACTTCCCCACCACGACGCAGGATTTCTCCAAAGGGGATCTTCTGGGTTATAACAAGGTAACAAGGTGTGAGAGGCCATGGATGGAACAGCTCGAGATCTTCCCGCTGCAGAGCCCCTGTATCGGGGTCTGCGAAGTGAACAACAAGGGCTACTGCAAGGGATGCCTGCGCAGCCGCGAGGAGCGTTTCAACTGGCAGAAGATGACCCAGGCCCAGCAGCAGGAGGTGATGCGCCTGTGCCGGGATCGCAAGCGCCGGGTCGAGGCGGCGCGGCGCAAGGCCAGAGAAGGGGCCCCCCCCGAACAGATGCCGCAACCCGGCTGGGATTTCTAACCCCCCTTCCCTTCTTTATCAATCATTCCCCTCTATCAAGCATAAAAAAGGCGGCCCGCAGGCCGCCTGGTGAATGTCATTGCTGTTGTCAGGCCGCCGCCAGCTTGGCTGCCGGTTGCTCGGCGCGCTTGAGCATGGCGTATGTGACGCCGGTCACCAGCGACCCCGCCGCAATCGCCACGATATACATCATGACGTGGCTGATGGCGTTTGGAATAAAGAGCACGAACAGGCCACCGTGGGGCGCCACCAGCTCACAGCCAAACAACATGGAGAGCGCACCGGTCAGGGCGCCGCCCACCATGCAGGCCGGGATGACGCGCATCGGATCCTTGGCGGCAAACGGAATGGCCCCTTCGGAGATGAAGCACAGACCCAGCACGAAAGAGGCCTTGCCCGCTTCCTGCTCCGCCTTGATGAACTTCTTGCTGGCGAGGAAGGTGGCGATACCCATCCCCAGTGCCGGCACCATGCCGGCAGCCATCACGGCTGCCATGGGTGCATAGGTCTTGGAGGCAAGCAGGCCCACCCCGAAGGCATAAGCCGCCTTGTTGACCGGACCCCCCATGTCGAAGCACATCATGGCGCCGATGATGATCCCGAGCAGCACAGCGTTGGCCGAGCCCATGTTGTTGAGGAACTCGGTCATGGCACTCATGATGCCGGCGACCGGCCCGCCCACCACGTAGATCATCACCAGGCCGGTGAACAGGCTGGCAAAGAGCGGAATGATGAGGATGGGTTTCAGTGCTTCCAGGGTCACCGGCAGGCGCACCTTGTCGCTCAGAAACTTGGCGCTGTAACCGGCAAGGAAACCGCCGACGATGCCACCGAGGAAACCCGCGCCCAGGGAGCTTGCCAGCATGCCGCCGATCATACCCGGAGCAAGACCCGGGCGATCAGCAATCGAATAGGCGATGTAGCCGGCCAGCACCGGGATCATCAGGGCGAATGCGGAGCCGCCACCGATCTGCATCAGGGCCGCGGCCAGGGTACCTTCCTGCTTGAATGCCTCGATGCCGAAGATGAAGGAGATGGCGATGATGAGGCCACCCGCCACCACCATGGGCAGCATAAAAGAGACGCCGGTCAGCAGGTGCTTGTAAGGGCCTGCCTTTTCCTCTTTCTTCGGCGAGGCGCTACCGCTGTGACGATACACCTTGGCTTCGCTCCAGGCTTTATCCAGCTCGGCACGGGTCTTCTTGAGCGCCGCGCCGGTGCTGGTGCGATAGACAGGCTTGCCATCGAAGCGGGCCATGTCCACTTCAATGTCGGTGGCGAGGAACACCAGATCGGCAGCAGCAATCTCGTCCGCGGTCAGGGCATTCTGTGCACCAACCGAGCCCTGGGTCTCGACACGGATCTGATGGCCCAGCTGTTTGGCCATGGTCTCCAGCGCTTCTGCCGACATAAAGGTGTGGGCCACGCCGGTGGGACAAGCTGTTACCGCCACGATGCGCTTGGCTCCTGTGGTTGCCGGTTTGGCTGTGACCGGGGCAGCCTGATGGCGATAGACACTGGCGCCACTGGTGGCTGCGTCCAGGAGCGCAGCCGGATCCTGCAGAGCAAGATCCATGCTCCCCTGATAGACCCGCTTGCCGTCATAGGCGGCGAGATCCACCTGAGTGCTGGCAACAACAAGCACCAGGTCGGCTGCGGCAATCTGCTCCTTGCCCGGTACCTGACGGGGCTGCACGCTGGAGCCGACATCGAGGGTGAGCTCCCAGCCTGCCAGTTTGGCCTGCTGTTCTATCCGTTTTGCAGCGAGAAAGCTGGTGGCAATGCCCGCCGGGCAAGCCGTAACCAAGATTGCTTTCATTGGGCATCTCCTGAGTTTTCCATTGAGGGAGTATTGCAATGAGCCTGTGCCTGCTCATCCAGACGGGTGAGACGCACCTGCTCGAGTAAGGGGTTCAATACCTTGATATCGCTAAAGCCGACCGCTACCTGGCTGACCGCCAGCGCAGAGACGGCGGTGGCCATACGCAGGGTCTGCTCCGGCGCCCAGCCAAGGCTCAGACCATGAGCCAGCCCGGCCACCAGGGAATCGCCGGCACCCACCGTGCTGACCACCTGCATGCGCGGCGGAGTGGCCTGCCAAGTGGCATCCGGACCAAACCAGATGAGACCATCGGCGCCGTTGGAAATCACCACGTGGGGGATCCCGCTTGCCTGCAGCGCACGGGCACACTCGGCCTGCTCTGCGAGGGTCTTGATGGGACGCTCCGCCCACTGGCCGAGCTCCTCCAGATTGGGTTTGACCAGAGTCGGCGCCGCCTTGATCCCTTCGCTTAAGGCAGCGCCGCTGCAATCGAAGATCACCTGCTTGCCCTTGGCCTTGAGCAGGCTGATCAGGCGCGCGCAGTAGTCAGGTGCCACCCCTTTGGGCAGGCTGCCCGCCAGCACGAACCAGTCAGTGTGCGGGGCCAGCTCGTCGATGACAGCCTCCAGCGCCTGTACCTCTTCTTCGTGAATGGTAAGCCCCGGCAGGTTGAGATCGGTGATCCGACCGGATTGCTCAGAAATCTTGACGTTGATGCGGGTACTGCCCGCCACACGCACGAAGCGGTCGGTCAGGCCCCGCTCGGCAAACAGGGAGACGAAGCTCTGCTGGTTGCCTTCACCAAGCCAGCCGGTCAGCCCCACGTCACGGCCCAGATCTTTCAACACCATGGCGACGTTGATCCCCTTGCCGGCGGCGCGCAAGGAGGCCTCGCTTACCAGATTGACCTCGCCAAGCTGCATGGCGTCGAGGCGGGTGGTGAGATCGAGCGCCGGATTGAGGGTAATGGTGACGATCTCCATCAGTGCGCACCCTCGCCCAGACCCGCGGCGATGGCCGCGCCGATCCCCTTGAGGGCTGCTTCGGCATCCGGCCCTTCGGCGCGAAACGCCAGACGGTGGCCGCACTTGACACCAAGGCCGATCACCTTCATCAGGCTCTTGGCGGAGACCGCCTCGCCGCTGCCATCCAGATTCGCCACCCGAATATCCGATTCATACTCCTTCGCCACCTTGACCAACATGGCGCCCGGACGGGCATGCAAACCGTGGGGGTTGATGATGGTGAAAGTATCTGAGAGACCACTCGCCGGCCCCGCCTGCAGCATGGCAAGCCCCTCGCTGCCCGCAAGCGTCCCGAGCTGACCTGCTGCTACCAGTTTGGCCAGGTTATCCAGTTGTGGCAGGTGGCCCGCATCGGCCGCGCACAGCAGCAACATGGCATTTACCGGCAGATCGCCCGCCGTCAATACACTGCTTGGGGTCGCCAGCAACCAGCCGGTCTGGGCGGCTTGCGCGCGGGCCAACCAGATCCCCTCACCAAGATAAGCAGGTTCGCTTGCCAGCAGCGCGCTCACCATGGCGGCGTCCCCCCAGCCGGCGGATTTGGCGCGGGCGGCGGCGCCCAGCAGCAGCTGGTCGCGATCATCGGCCGGGAAGTCAGCCAGGGTCAGAAACTGCACCTCTTTTGCTGCCGTCGCGCCGGTCAGGATATTGATGATGGTGTCGGCATCGGTAGCCTCTTTCAATTGAGCGGCTGCCTGCTCGTCACCCAGCACGTGGGTGAGCTGGCGCAGGATGCCCAGGTGCTCGTCAGACTTGGCGGCGATGCCGATGGCGACATAGGCGATCTGCCCCTCGTCCCACTCAATCCCCTGCGGGAATTGGGCCACCATGACGCCTGTACTCTTCACCAGATGGCGGGTGTCCGTGGTGCCGTGGGGAATGGCGATGCCGCTGCCAAGATAGGTGGCGTGCTGCGCCTCGCGGGCCAGCATCCCTTCCACGTAGCCCGCCTCCACCAGACCGGCTTCGGTCAGCTTATCTGCCAGCAATGCGATGGCGTCAGCCTTGGTCGCTACCGACTGCCCCAGCAAAATCTGCCGTTGCTCCAACTTCAACATAGGGATCCTCCATCCGATCCTGGCGCCCGAGGGACGCCGGCTCATCACAATTGACAATGCGGGTCATTTATCAGCTGACAATAGACCGGATTGCATCCCTTCGCGGGCCTATCGGGTTTTCATCCCCGTCCATCGATTGTCTGCTGACAAGCTGAATCGTTTCACTTACACTCAGACTGAATCGTTTCAGCGAATTGATCAAGTACCCACAAAGAGTGCTTTTCAATGATATGATCCCGCGCACACTTTTCGCCGCCCTCACCCGGCACAGTGCCCGTGGGCCTTGCAACTCGAACAGAGTCGATATGATGAAACTGGATGAAATCGCCGCCCTCGCCGGTGTCTCGCGCACCACGGCCAGCTATGTGATCAACGGCAAGGCTGATCAATACCGCATCAGCCAGGCGACCCGTGACAAGGTGATGGCGGTGGTGACCGCCCACAACTACCAGCCGGACAGTCGCGCCGCCTCCCTGCGCGGTGGCCAGACCAAAACCTTCGGCTTCATCCTGCCCGACCTCGAGAACGCCAGTTACGCCAAGCTGGCCAAACGCCTCGAACAGGGCAGCCGACCCCATGGCTATCAGCTGCTCATCGTCTGCTCGGAAGATGATCCCGCCACCGAGAAGGAGCTGGCCCAGATGCTGGCCAGCCGCCACGTGGACGCTCTGCTGGTGGCCAGCTGCCTGCCGCCAGACGATCCCTTCTACCCGGGCCTGCAGGCACGCGGCATCCAGGTGCTGGCCATCGACCGGGCCATGACCGCCGACAAGTTCGTGACCGTCGCCAGCGAAAACGAGAAGGCGAGCTTTGATCTCACCGCCTCCCTGCTCACCCCGGCTATCCACCACATCGCCCTGATCACTGCCTTGCCGCACCTTACGATCAGCCAGGAGCGCCGCGCCGGCTTCGAACAGGCCGTTGCCAACCACAGCGCCGAGCGCCATCTGTGCGAGGGGGCCCATTTCTCCCGTACCGAGGGCTATCGCCTGATCAAGACGTTACACCAGCAACTTGGCCAGTTGCCCGAAGCGCTGATCACCACCTCCTACATCCTGATGGAGGGGGTGCTCGACTATTTGATAGAGCAGGAGGCCGACATGAGCCGGCTCGCCATGGCCACTTTCGGCGACGATCGGCTGCTCGACTTCCTCCCCTTTGGCATCAACTCCCTGCCCCAGCAGCACGATGCCCTCGCCAGCCAGGCGCTGGCGCTCGCCATCAAGGCGGTCAACGGTGACTATCAGTGCGGCCTGCACTATGTGAGCCGTACCCTCAAGCGCCGACGCTGACCCCCTCCTCCTCCCTTCCGGCTGGCACAATAAGTTGACGCGCTGATGGCAACGGCATTGCCACAGCGCGTTTTTTCATCAAACTAGTCCCCTTGTCATCATTTATTTCCACCTATCTCAGGACTGCAGTACAAAATCTGCCTTGAAGGGGTTGTTTCCGATATTTTGATCCGTTAACTTGGCAACCATCTTTTACATCCAATGGATTTTTCGTAACGATGGGTTCACTCCGATATTGCTAGCCTCCGGTCTCACTCCCGGAGGCGCCCCGACACCGCCAATGGCACGTATTGTTTACACTTTCACGCTCGATTTCGGATGGACTCCATGAATACCAAAACCCTGGGTTGTACCCTGTTGATTGCTGGCACCACCATAGGCGCCGGCATGCTGGCCCTGCCGCTGGCCTCCTCTTCCCTTGGCGGCCCCGCGACACTGGTGCTGATGATCGGCCTGTGGGCCCTGATGGCCTTCACCGCCATGCTGCAGGTGGAAGCGAGCCTCACCACCGGCAAGTGGTACCTGCACCAGCTGGCAGATCACCTGCTCGGCCCCTGGGGCAAACGCATCGCCTCCTTCTGCATCCTGATGCTGTTCTACTCGCTCGCCTCCGCCTACATCAGTGGCGGCAGCAGCCTGCTGGCCCAGGCACTGGCAGACGCCGAAATTCCTCTCAGCCAGGAGCAGGCCGCCTGGGCCTTCACCCTGCTGTTTGGCGGCATGGTCTGCATCGGTACCCGCTCGGTGGATTACCTCAATCGCCTGATGTTCACCGTGAAACTGGTGATCATGGTGGCGGTGCTGGCGTTGCTGCTGCCGCGCACCGAGGGACAGCACCTGCTCTCCATGCCGTTGGGCCAAGGGCTACTGCTGGCGGGTCTGCCGGTGATCTTCACCTCGTTCGGCTTTCACGGCTCCATCCCGAGCGTGATGCTCTACCTGGGTGATTGCCCCAAGCAGCTGCGCCGGGTCTTTGTCTGGGGCTCCGCCCTGCCGCTCATCCTTTATGTGTTGTGGCAGGTGGCCATTCTGGGGCTGCTGGGACAAGAGGCCCTGCTCACCAACGGCGGCGCACTCGATAGCCTGCTCGCCAGCGTCGGCAAGCTGGTCAGCTGGCCTGCGTTCAACCAGGCCATGCACCTGTTTGCGGATCTGGCGCTGGCTACCTCCTTCCTCGGGGTGACCCTGGGTCTGTTCGACTTCATGGCCAAGGTGACCCGTCGCAAGGACAACTGGCAGGGTCGCACCCAGACCGGCCTCATCACCTTCGTGCCGCCCCTGTTGTTTGCCCTCTACTTCCCGCAGGGCTTCATCATGGCGCTGGGCTACGCGGCCATCGCGCTGGCGGTGCTGGCGGTGCTGCTGCCAGTGGCCCTGGTGTGGCAGAGCCGCAAGCAGGCAGAGACGCACCACTACCGCGCCCCGGGCGGCGTGCTGGCACTGGGACTTGCCGGTGCCATGGGCGTGCTGATCGTCGGAGTACAGGTGAGCGTCAGTATGGGTCTGCTGCCGGCGCTGTAAAAACCCGCCTCCCGCACGACAGAAGTTCAAAAGCCCCGCCAATAAACTTGGCGGGGCTTTTTCTATCCCGTTTTGCATCCAGCAAGTCAGATCCCCAAAACGGAGGGCGGAATCCGGATCGCGGGCACAAAAAAGCCCTGCCAGATTGGCAGGGCTTGTGAGATCAACCGAGCAGAGCGGAAGCGCTCCCGATCCAATTACTGATTGTGGCTTGCGCGACGCGGACGACGGGCCTGGGCCGGTTTGCCGGCGCCTTCGGCCGGACGCTGGCCACCCTGAGGCTTGGGCTTGCCGCCGTTGCCAGTGCGATTGCCACCACCGTTACCACCCGCGCCATTGCCGGAGCGACCGGCGCCCTGACGCTGGCCTTGACCCTGCGGGCGCGGCGCACGGCGCTGCTCGCTCGGATCACGGGGCTCTTTGCGCAGCGGCGCACCGATGCCACGGGCGATATTGTCGAGGGTCTCGCGAGAAGCCTCAAAGCCCGCCACCTGCTCGCAGGGGATGCTCTGCTTGGTCAGACGCTCGATGGCCTTGATAAGCTTGCCCTCATCCGCCGCTACCAGGGAGATGGCGTGACCGGCGGCGCCGGCACGGCCGGTACGGCCAATGCGGTGCACGTAATCTTCCGCCACGTTCGGCAGCTCGAAGTTCACCACCTGCGGCAGCTTGTCGATATCCAGACCACGAGCCGCGATGTCGGTCGCCACCATGACGCGCACGCTGCCATCCTTGAAGCCGGACAGGGCGCGGGTACGGGCCCCCTGGCTCTTGTTGCCGTGGATGGCGGCGGCGCTGATGCCGTCTTTTTCAAGCTTCTCGGCAACCCGGTTGGCGATGTGCTTGGTGCGGGTAAACACCAAGACCTGCTGCCAGTTGTTGCTGGAAATAAGGTGGCTCAACAGGGCAATCTTGTTGGCCTTGTCGCACGGGTGTACCAGCTGCTCGATACGCTCGGCAGTGCTGTTGCGCGGGGCCACTTCGATCACCGCCGGGTTGTCCAGCAAACCGGTGGCCAGCTCGCGAATTTCGTCGGCGAAGGTGGCGGAGAAGAGCAGGTTCTGGCGCTTTTTCGGCAGCAGGGTCAGGATGCGGCGAATGTCGCGGATAAAGCCCATGTCGAGCATGCGATCCGCTTCGTCCAGCACCAGGATCTCCACCTCGTCAAACTTGACGGCATTCTGGTTGTAGAGATCGAGCAGACGGCCCGGGCAGGCCACCAGCACGTCCAGACCACGGCGAGTCGCCATCATCTGCGGGTTGATGCTCACGCCGCCAAAAACCACGTGGCTGCGAATGGGCAGGTGCTTGCCGTAGTTGCGCACGCTCTCGCCCACCTGGGCTGCCAGCTCGCGGGTCGGGGTCAGCACCAGGGCACGAATGCGGTTCGGGGAGACCTTGCGCTTGCTCTCGGTCAGGCGCTGCAGCATCGGCAGGGTGAAGCCTGCGGTCTTGCCGGTCCCGGTCTGGGCCGCTGCCATCAGGTCGCGGCCGGCCAGGACGGCAGGGATCGCTTGTTGCTGGATGGGAGACGGGGTGTCGTAACCTTGTTCGGCAACGGCACGCAACAAGGGTTCGGCCAGACCGAGGGAAGTAAAGCTCATAGTTACCTGCTAGGGATAGGGGCGCCGGGGATCCGTGATGGGGCTCCTCTGCTGAGCCGATGCCATCTCGCAGGATCCGGGCCTTGAGAAAACAACGATTTCCCCGGGGAGCAGAGCAAAGGGGAAAGAATAGAGGCGCAGTCTAGCGGAGTTGCTTCGGATAGACGAGAAAAATGTGACATTCCTCCCAGCACGGAAGGAAAACCACTGACTGATGCCAGCCTTGGGACTTTTCTGGCAAAAATGACGCGCGGCAATAAAAAGGCGACCCCGTGGTCGCCTTGTTGATCATGGCCTCGGCCACGAGCGCATAACACCCTTTAGCGCAGCTGCGGGGTATGAGTCATCACCCCCTGATTCTGGGCGCGGTGGCGCAGCAGGTGATCCATCAACACCAGGGCCAGCATGGCCTCGGCGATGGGCACGGCGCGGATGCCGACGCAAGGATCGTGGCGACCCTTGGTGATCATCTCGGTCGCCTCCCCCTCCGTGGTGATGGTCTTGCCCGGCACTGTGATGCTGGAGGTGGGCTTGAGCGCCATGCTCACCACGATATCCTGACCCGACGAGATGCCGCCCAGAATGCCGCCCGCATGGTTGCTGGCAAAGCCGGTCGGGGTCATCTCGTCACGGTGCTCGGAGCCTTTTTGCTCCACTACCGCAAACCCGTCACCGATCTCCACCCCCTTCACCGCATTGATGCCCATCATGGCGTGGGCGATGTCGGCATCAAGGCGGTCAAACACCGGCTCGCCCAGGCCAACCGGCACGTTGCGGGCCACTACCTGCACCTTGGCACCGATACTGTTGCCCTCTTTCTTCAGATCGCGCATGAATTGATCGAGCTCCTCCAGCTTGCCCGCATCGGGAAAGAAGAAGGGATTCTGCTCGATCTGCGCCCCATCGAATGCCTCGGCCTTGATGGGACCGAGCTGGGAGAGAAAACCGATGATCTCGATGCCGTGCACCTGTTTCAGGTACTTCTTGGCGATAGCCCCCGCCGCCACCCGCATCGCGGTCTCGCGGGCAGAGGAGCGGCCACCGCCGCGATAGTCACGCTGGCCATACTTCTGGTGGTAGGTGTAATCGGCATGGCCAGGGCGGAACAAGTCCTTGATATCGGAGTAATCCTTGGAGCGCTGATCGGTATTTTCGATAAGCAGCCCAATGGAGGTCCCGGTGGTCTTTCCTTCGAACACCCCGGAGAGGATCTTTACCTCGTCCGGCTCGCGGCGTGGCGTGGTATAGCGGGAGGTGCCGGGCTTGCGCCGGTCCAGATCCCCCTGCAGATCCGCTTCGCTTATCTCGAGCCCGGGCGGGCAGCCATCGACCACGGCGCCCAGCGCCAGGCCATGGCTCTCGCCAAAGGTGGTGACCCGAAAGAGTTGGCCAAAACTGTTCCCTGCCATGCTTGCTCCTGCTTAGTTCTTGTAGATGGCGAAATGATCCTGATACTGCACCAGCTCGTCACGGGTCATCACGAACACACCGTGGCCGCCGTTCTCGAACTCCACCCAGGTAAAGGGGATCTCGGGGAACTGGGCCTCCAGGTGGATCATGCTGTTGCCCACCTCGACCACCAGCACGCCGTCCTCTTTGAGGAAATCAGCGGCATGGGCCAGCAGGCGCTTGGTGAGCTTGAGGCCATCGGAACCCGATGCCAGCGCCAGCTCGGGCTCGTGGCGAAACTCGTCCGGCAGATCCGACATGTCTTCGGAGTCCACGTAAGGCGGGTTGGAGACGATGAGATCGTACTTGTCCCCGGCCGGCAGATCGCGGAACAGATCGGAGCGGATCGGAATAACCTGCTGCTCGAGCCCGTGATCATTGATGTTGCGCTCGGCCACGTTGAGGGCATCGACGCTGATGTCGATGGCATCCACTTCCGCCTCGGGGAACTCGTGAGCCATGATGATGGCGATGCAGCCGGAGCCGGTGCAGAGATCCATGATCCGGGTCGGTTCATGTTTGAGGAAGGGCGCGAAGCGGTTGGCCACCATCTCGGCGATGGGAGAGCGCGGGATCAACACCCGTTCGTCCACATAGAACTCCCAACCGGCATACCAGGCCTTGTTGGTGAGATAAGGTGCCGGCACCCGCTCCTGCACACGGCGAATAATGAGTTCGGCGATACGGTGACGTTCGCTGCTGGTCAGGCGGGAGTGGCGCATGGCGGGATCAACGTCCGGCGGCAGATGCAACGCGGGCAGTACCAGTTGCACAGCCTCATCCCAGGCGTTGTCGGTCCCATGTCCGTAGAAGATACCGGCGTCGTTGAAACGACTCATGGCCCAGCGCAACATGTCCTGGATGGTGTGCATCTCGGCAACCACCTCATCGATAAATATCTTGTCCAAATCCACCTCCAAGTCGAGTAATATCCGGCCCGAGAATTTTACAAAGCGAGCAAGACGAGTACCTGATGAAAAAAACGCCCTCACCGACAGACGAGGAAACCCAGCTGTTCCGCGATGCGATAAAAGGTACCCGGAAAATCAAGCAAGATACCATAAGGGCCGAGTTGCGCTCGGTCAAGCAGAAACGCGAACAGCGTGAAAGCCGCGAAAAGCTTGGGGTTGACCACTATTTCAGCGATGAGTACCAGCCCCATCTGGAAGAGGATGGGCCGACCCGTTACGTGCGTGAAGACGTGTCGAAATTCGAGCTGAAAAAGCTCAAGCGCGGCAGCTACCCGCCGGAGATTTATCTGGATCTGCACGGCATGACCCAGCAACAGGCCAAGCAGGAGCTGGCCGCCCTGCTCACCCTGTGCCAAAAAGAGAACATTCACGTCGCCTCCGTGATGCACGGCATCGGCAAACACATCCTCAAGCAGCGTATCCCGAGCTGGCTGGCCCAGCACCCCAATGTGCGCGCATTCCACCAGGCCCCCCGCGAATGGGGCGGTGACAGCGCCATCCTGGTGCTGCTGGATATAGAAGAGTAACGCCCTCGCGACTATCCACGGCCTGCGCCAGAGGCGCACCGCGCAATAAAAAAACCACCGACGTCTTGCGGTGGTTTTTTTATCGGCGCTGACGGGTCACTATCCGGCGGCCTCCACATAACGCTTGAAGTTATCCAGGATGCTCTGCCAACCGGCCTGCTGCGCGGCCGCACTGTGCTCGGTCTCGGCATCGAAGAGTTCATGAACGTGCGTCACGTCCGCCTCTTCGGTGAAACGAACCTCTACCTCTCGCCCGTCATCCATCACATAACAGAGCAGGTTGGGTGCCTCGATGCGGGTGAAGGTGCCGGTAAAATCAAAACCGGCACTGCCATCCCTGGCCGCCATGTGATGACAAAAACGCCCCCCAACCACCAGATCGACCCGACTGCTGGTCGTGTGCCAGTCATCGCTAGCCGCATTCCATCTGGCCACACAATCCGGATCATTCCAGGCCCACCACACCGCTTCTATCTCTTGTTCGACACGCGTCTCGACGCTGATCTTCATCACCCTCTCCCGATTTGTACCAAGGTAAATTCCCGATCGAGCCGCGCCTTCACTGCTGCCATTCATACCTTGCGAAGATGCATGACGTCGATCCACGAGTCCACAGAGTAAAGCTCACCCCTTTATTCACCACCAGCCGCGAAGGAATAGTTGCCAAATCTGATGCAGGCAATACAGGATGAAACTGTTGGTACAAACAGCCCCGATGCCCGACACAAACATAACGCCAAATAAAGCAGCTCTATACTGATTATCAATGAGTTATTCGCAATGGAGGTTACATGTTTACACAGGGAACCCACGCCGATATCAAATCATCACTCAATGCCATCGGTGCCGCTGTGGCCATGTTTGAGCTTGATGAGGATGACCGCTTTATTTTGGTGTCGGCCAATGACACCTTTGCCCAGGCATTCGAGCTGGATGTCGTCGGCAGTATCGGCAAGCGGTTGGGCGAAATGTTCCCCCGTTACATCACTGGTTGCATAGAGCCGCCGATGAACGAGTGCGTCACCCAGCAGACGGGGCTGGAGAGCGAACTGCCCATCGACACCCTGTCACGCACCAGCTGGTGGCGTTTTGTGATCTCCCCCATCATGTCGGAGCACTCCCGCATCAGCCGGATCATGGTCACCGCCATCGATATCACCACCAAGAAACAGCTGGAAGAGGCGCTCAAGATGAGCCGCAAGCGCTTCGAGGCCGTGGTCAACTCCGCCTATGACGGCATCATCAGCGTCAACAGCGAGTCGCGCATCGAACTCATCAATACCGCCGCCTGCGAAATGTTCGGGATCGACGAGAGCTATATTGGCAAGCGCCTGGAAACCCTGTTGCCCCAACGCTTTCGCGCCCATCATGAGGGTTATTTCAAGTCTTTCAGCAACTCCCCCATCAACTCTCGCCCCATGCACGCCCGCTCCGCCGTGATGGGATTGCGGCGTGATGGCAGCGAATTTCCGCTGGAAGTGACCATTGCCAAGATCAATCTGGGGCAAACCACCGAGATGACCGCCATCTTGCGGGATATTTCGGAGCGGGCCCGTCTGGTGGAGGAGCTGAAGGTGGCCGCCACCACGGATCCCTTGACCGGGATCGCCAACCGCCGCCGCATCGACGAAATGCTGCATCTGGAGATGCAGCGCAGCCAACGCTTCAGCCATACCATGAGTCTGCTGCTTATCGACATCGATCACTTCAAGCAGATCAATGACACCTATGGCCATCAGCAAGGGGATCGGGCCATCCTCAGCCTGGTCAATCGCATCGCCAGACAGCTTCGGGAAGTGGACATGCTGGGACGCTGGGGGGGCGAGGAATTTGTCCTGCTACTGCCGGAAACCTCGCAGGAACAAGCCTGGGGCAGCGCGGAGCGGATCCGCTCGATCATCGAATCAGGGCTTCATGAGCTCAATAGCGGCATCGAAGTCCCACTCACCGTCAGCATTGGCATCAGCACCAGCCAGGGTGCCCAGGATACGGTCGAACAACTGGTGCACAGGGCCGATACCGCTCTCTACCTGGCCAAAAAGCAGGGGCGCAACTGCTGCCAGCAGGAGGTAATGAAGTAATCTGCCCGACTCACCCCTTGCATGAGACACAACGCATTGGCAAAGCCCGTGTCAGAGGTTTGCTCATTCAATATGACCGAAAAAGCCACTCTCCATTTTGATGCACTTGATCCGCGAGGCACCCGATCGTCTGCGGTTGACTAGTTCTTGACAGACGCGCGAAACCGCTGCAGGGCAAAATCGACCATGCCTTCGACGCTCCCGTTCAACTCATACTCTCGTCGCAAATAGTGTGCATCATTCCCTTCCCGAACGATCTGCAAGACATGTTCGAGGGCGGCTGAACAATGCAGGGCATCGGCATGGGGCTGAATGCGGGCAACGGTGGCCAAGATATCATCATGTAATGACATCTTTTCATGAGACTTGGGATGTACCAGTATCCCTTCCATGCCAAAACGACACGCCTGAAAGCGATTGTAGTTGTAGACCAGATAGTCATCCTCTACCGGATCGGGTTCACTGCGTTCCAACAGATATTTGCAGAGCGTCTGTAAATATCCGGCTATTGCCGCAGCACGAGTTACCGATAATGGCGTATCACATACTCGCAATTCAATTGTGCCATATTCCGGCTTCGGTCTGATATCCCAATAGAAATCCTTCATGCTGGTGACAATGCCCGTATTTTCCATTTTTGAGAAAAACTTGTGAACAAATTCTTCCCAGCACAGATAAAATGGCGCCCGGCCACTCAGAGGAAATGCAAATACTGAATTAAGACGGGCAGAATTAAACCAGGTATCATATCCCTGCACAAAAGGTGACGAGGCTGACAACGCAATAAAATGGGGAACATAACGGCTCAAGGCATGTAAAAGGAAGAGTGCCTCATTGGCTTCAATACAACCAACATGAACATGTTGACCAAAGATAGTAAACTGTTTTGTCAAATATCCATATAACAGCGACACCTCCTTGAACCTTGTCTTGTTAAAAATACGACGCTCAGGCCACAGTTGAAAAGGATGGGTCCCTCCCCCACAGACGCCGATATTAAGGCGATCACCTGCCTGTACCAGAGCCGTGCTGATTTTTATCAATTGAGACAGTAGCGTGGTGTATTCACTGTGCACATCCGTCATGACTTCCAGCATGCTCTCGGTCACTTCTGGCACGACAAATCCCGGGAAAATATCACGCTCCAATAATTCGAGCATATCGGGGCTGGCTGCAGCCAGGTCAAAATCGCTAAAGCTGACCAGTTGCAACTCCAGTTCAACCCCCAGCGTCAGGGCCTGTGACGATTTGAATGGTTCAAGTGGCATATCAAACCTCCTTATGTGGCTCAGCCACTTCATGAGCCCAACGCAATGCCAGCTGGCTCAAGACAGGTCCCAATATCTCCAGCATCAGGGCTATCGCGATAAGTGGTGAAAGTTGATCGACTAGATCAACCCCACGGTAGCGGGCCTGTTCAAGCATCAAGATAATGGAGACCGACATGGGAGCCGTTGCCAAGCCGACAAGCCACCCCTTATGCCAGGAGATACCACTCAATTTTGCGAAAATGCTTATCACAACCGCTTTTACCAACTGTCGCACGACCAGAATAAAGAGACCAAGCCAGATACCGGCATATACCTGTCCCCATGCCAGCTTGGCCGCAATAAAGACAAATAAAAATATGGAGACAAGTTCACCCAATGAACCAAAACCACGTTGGGATGACGTCAACACGACCCGACGATGGCGCGCTACGATCCCAAATATCAGCACAGCAAAGATGGGAGAGAGCTTGAGGCTATGTGTCAGTGCAACAAGCCCAATAACGGTGATCGTGAATGCCAGGGTATTATCATGGGTGGTTCGGTCTGTCGGCCTTAACAGGGTCGGAATCATCATTCCCAGCACAGCGCCGACACCCGCAGAAGCGAACAACACCATCAGGCTGATATGTATCGCGTCCCATACATTGCCAGACGTATTGAACACAACCAGGCCAAGTATCATTTTGAAGACCAACACGGCCAGCATTGAATTCAGCACCGAGAGATGCAACGCCCGTTCGGTCACCTGGCCGGAACTTCTTTGTTCCAAGATGACCCGTATGATCGTTGCCGGCGAGGATGCCGTTGATAACGCCGCCAGCAACAATGCAATCATTTGCGATTGCGCAAACCAGATCATCACGGCATACACAGCGATAAAAATGAACATGCTTTCCGTGACACTGGTTACCACAATCCAGGGATTAGTACGAAGCCAATGTAAATTAATCCGGTAAGAGCCTGTAAATAATTCTGTGTAACTGCCCACTCCATTACAGGTGACCGTTCAGACGATCACCGAACTCGATAATAAAGCGATTCAGGGCAAGCTTCCAATTCTGGATTGGCATGGTCCATTTCTTTGAAGCCTGCTGTATCGCGAGGTACGCCACTTTTAGCGCCGAGTCGTCGGTCGGGAAGAGCTTCCTTTGCTTGGTCGCCTTGCGCAGCACGCTGTTCAGCGACTCGATAGCATTGGTGGTGTAGATCACCTTCCGGATGGCGGGGGGATACTCGAACAGTGTGATCAGATTATCCCAGTTGCCCTGCCAGGAGCGCGTTATCTGCGGGTACTGGCTATCCCAGCGCTCGCCGAAGGCCGCCAGCGCCTGCTGAGCCTCACGTTCCGTCGCAGACTGGTAGATCTGCTTCAGATCCGCCGTCACCGCCTTGTAGTCCTTCCAGGAGACATAGCGCAGCGAGTTGCGCACCATGTGGACGATACACAGTTGCACCTTGGTCTGGGGATACTCCACAGCAATCGCATCAGGGAAGCCCTTGAGACCGTCCACACACGCAATCAGGATGTCTTCCAAGCCGCGATTCTTCAGCTCGGTCAGGACCGACAGCCAGAACTTTGCCCCTTCGGTCTCGGCCAGCCACAGGCCCAGCAGCTCCTTGTGCCCCTCCATATTGATGCCCAGTGCCAGATAGAGCGACTTGTTGATCACCCTCTGGTTCGCGCGGATCTTCAGCACAATGCAGTCCAGATAAACGATGGGATAGAGCGGATCCAGCGGCCGGTTTTGCCATTCGTGGACCTGCTCGATGACACGTTCGGTCACCTTCGATACCAGCCCCGCCGAGATGTCGGCGTCATACATCTCTTTGAATGCGTCAACGATATCCCGCGTGCTCAAGCCCTTGGCGTAGAGGGCGAGGATCTGGTCGTCCATCTGGGTCAGGCGGGACTGGCCCTTGCGGACGAACTGAGGTTCGAAGGACGAGTTACGGTCACGAGGCGCCTGGATAGTGACCTCTCCGTGCTGCCCTTTTAGGCGTTTGGCGGAATAGCCATTGCGATTGTTGCCGGTCCCGCGGCCTTGTGGGGCGTGTTTCTCGTAGCCCAGATGTTCGTCCATCTCGGCATTGAGCGCGGTCTCGACGGTGAGCTTGATCAGCTGTTGGGTGAGGGTGCCGAGATCTTTTTCAGACTTGATGTCTTTGGCCAGCTCAGCGGCCAGTGCTTTGAGTTTGTCTTGGTCCATTTGCTTACCCACGAAGGTATCCTTTTGAAAAAGTTACTTATTCGTGGGCGGTTACACAATTGGATTTACAGGCTCTCCGGTAACCACATTCGAACAGCAGCAACCCGAATGCAATATTTGCCAGCAATGTGGTGCTCGAGTTTGTTGGCGGCAAAAAACCGCTTTGTGATGAAGCCAGAATGAAACCCACCACTGCATACACACTAATACGTGGCAATTTTGTCCAGCGCTGCGCCAACTCGCCCATATACCATGCTATAAAAATAGTTATCGGCCATGCCCCATCTTTTAATACTGCTATGAGTTCAGCCATGTCGTGTCTCTCTCAGTTGTGCCACATCGGTACACTGCAACAACAAAAATGAGCACTTTTAGTTGTTATTTTAAATTCATCTGCAACAGCATTAAAAATGAAAGCTTTGATGGCTTTTGGGTTTTTCAATGACTCTGTACCGAGAGAGTACAGAGTCATTGCACCACTTTTACAGCCCTTCCAATTTATCAAACAATAACCAACATATTGTTACTGTTTGAGGCCATCGTAAATCTCGCCATAGCGAATATTTTCACGTTCATAATAAGCCAGCATGCTGTTCAAGCGTCCTCTAAAGTCCTCATAGTTTTGCCTTTCTTTCGGTGTCCATAACATTTCGGATAGTGCTGCCATCCTTGGAAACGCTTGATACTCAACCTTGTCCCAACTATGCATATACTCAGACCAGAGCTGACCCTGTGCTCCAAGAATATTCCCCCTGTACTCAATAGCCAATTTGGGAGGAATAGGATCATAGTTGTAGACATCCTGTAATGTTGTCAGGCAACAAATTGCCTCATATTCAACCCCCTTCGCCAACTCCTGCTTCTCTGGTGCTTGATAATGATCAAAATACAGCCCTGAAGCCATCACAACCGGGTTCCCTCTTTCTGCTGCCAGTCTGCCTTTATCTTTATCTCGCCAAGCCATCACAACCATATTCTTCGATATGTCATCCCCTTCCACTCCACGACCTTCCATAACTTCATCCCAACCAACAGCGGTGAATCCTTTGCTGTTGATAGTTTTTTCTACTTCCCGTACAAACCAACGCTGTAGACCATTCTCATCAGAGAGTTTTAGCTCTTTAATCCTGTCTTGTTCTGACTTGGATGTTTTCCATTGCTCTTTAGTCGCCTCATCCCCCCCCAAATGGACATAGCGAGAATTGGGAAACAGCTCGGCTATCTGGGTGAATATTTGGTCAACCCACCTAAATGTTGCCACATCTGTATTCAGCAAATAAGGGTGTACACCCCATGTTGTTTTGACTTCTGGCTTAAAGGGTTCCGTGGTATCCGTCACGCCCAATTCAGGGTAGGCTGCCACGGCCGCCGCCATATGGCCTGGCATATCGATCTCGGGGATCACTTCCACATGCCGACTCTTGGCGTACGCAACGACTTCTTTTATCTCTTCTTGTGTGTAATAGCCACAGGTTGGTTGACCATCTGACCCTGTTCTGTCCCCATAAGGCGGTGTTGATGCCCGACACCCACCCACTTCCGTCAGTTTTGGCCAGTCACGGATCTCAATCCGCCACCCTTGATCATCCGTCAGGTGCCAATGAAATTTATTAAGTTTATGATATGACAGCTGGTCTATGAATTTCTTGATATTGTCAACACTGAAGAAGTTTCGTGCCACATCAAGATGCATACCACGCCAGCTAAATTTTGGATAGTCGATGATGCTGACAATTGGCAACGTATTTTTTTCATATGGCAAGAGTTGCAATAATGTTTGAATGCCGTACAGCACACCCGTCTCTGTATTACCAATAATGTTTGCCTGCCCATCAACAATATTCAGTTTATAACCCTCTTCGGATACGGTGGCTGACGCTTCGACAGAGAGAATGATAGATTTTTCAGTCTTGGTTGAGTCATCAACCGGAGACTCCTTTATATTGAGGCTTAAATTATTATTCTGCTTAAGAATATCAGCAAGATAAGTAGCCTCATCCTTTAACTCCGTATTTTGTTCATAGACAATACTCACCGTATTATCTACCGTCCAGCCACCTTCCGTTTGCTCAAGCTTTACCGGTGCTGGAATAACCGAGACAACTGGAACTTCTGGAGTAACAGGCTTGCCAGTATCAGATGAGTCATTATTGCATCCTGCAAGCACCAGTAGAACAACAATCAGTGCTATTGAAACTGCCAGCAAGTAATAAACTGTTTTAGTTTTAGCCATGATAACCGTCTAACCTCCCTGAAAGAATTGATATCTCTATGAGATTGAATCATTTATGAAATGTCTTACCATTCCACCCTCCGTCATTTTGTCACTCAACCATATACATCGTTTACATTCACTCGACGACAACTCACATTGTCATCAATAACGAAAAGAAAATACTGCTATATCTGAACCATCATTGTCTTATCATCACCCTCCAGCCATTTAATCTCATGAGGTTGGGGAGCATTGTTCATCGCTCGCTATTCTTTATTGTTAATATGATTAACTAGCTTGAATCCAAGGTATATTTAACATGCATAACATGTTGTATCCGGATAATATGTGACACTAATCTCATCTCGCTGATGAGATTGAAGGTGAGTTTAAGAGGTGTTGCTCGATTATCTGGTGGCAGACCGCCGATATAGTGCATTTACACCCCAGTGGTCAGTTACATGAGTATTTATTGCGCATGCGACAGTTTTATACGCACCCTGCACAAACGATTTGATGATGATCACACCGGCTACAACAGTCTCAACATGTTCAGTGTATTGAGAAGTACCGAAGATAAAGAACCTCCCACTATTCCACCACTCATTATCTCTTATCTATGTCGGTCTGGTTTGGCTATGGCGAGATATCTCGTATCTGGCAAACCGGCGGCATAAATAAGGAGGGAGGCACCAGGCCTCCCTCTTGACTTACAGCTGCTCAATTAATTTCATTTAGTCAGCACCAAACTGACGCTCGCGAGTAATATTCATCGCTCATCACTGGCTGACTGGCGCCCAAGGGCCACCCTTAACGGGATCGTCCCCTTGCGTCCACCACTTGGCCTGATAGACGACGCCCTTGTGGCTCACCTTGTCCCCCCCCTGGTAGACCTTGCCAGCATCCCAGGCCGGGATCCCGCCCACAGGTGGCTCACCCGGATCAACTGGCGGTACAGGCAATGTCTCCACGATCCGCACCTTGGGCCAGCTGGCGTGGGAGCCATAGAGGTTGGTCACACACTTCTCGTAGTCTCCGGGCACCAGAGCCGAATAGGCAGTCTGGAAGCCCACCAGCTCGCACTCGAAGGAGTAACCCCCCGGGCGATCCGGGTAGTATTTCCAGTTGCCATCCCAGTTGGTGTAGAGCACGTCAGTGGCGCCATTGAGATTGAGGCTGCCATAGGGCGTCTGCTGCCAGCAGGTGTTTTTCTCGTCACTCTTGAGGGGGATCTGGTAGTGAGCGGAGAGCCCTTCCCAGTAGCGGATCCGGTTGACCGGCTGACCCTTGTCCTTGTTCTGCTCGCCACACTCGATGCCGCCGTTGATGACGTTGATGGTGGTACCAAACCCATAACCAATCCCGGCATTGGTCTCTCGCGTCGAGGGCACCCAGGTACGATCGATCACGTGCAACATGGCCGGTTTGGGGGCCTGGGGCGTCAGGAAGAACCAGATTGCCGAGGCCAGGTTGAGCCAGGAGTCGGCAACCAGGCCCGGGTTGTTGAGCAGCACGCTGGCATCGCCGTCAAACATGGCTTCCGAGAAGGCGCCATAGTTGAAATGGTAGGAAAGTTGCTTCGCCCCGCGGCCAAAGTAGCCCTGTCCGGTGGCACAAGGCCACTTCTTGTTTTGCCAGTCGTTCTGGCCACACCCCGTGGTATAGCCGGTTTGCCCTTCCGACCAGCCCATTTCCCGCACGTGTACCAATGCCTGCTGCCACTCTTCCAGTGCCAGCGGGTTATCGGAGATGTTGTCTTTGGCGATGTGGCCACCCGTCTCCTGGGCGAAGTGAGCGAAGGCGGTCACAATGGATTTTTTGCAGATCTCGTCGGCATTGCGACCGTCGGTGTAATCACCACAGAACGCCGGGAACTTGCCGATGGCCCGCAAGAAACGGACATAGGTATATTCAGGCGCAGCCATCTGGGTCAGAAAATCCCACTCGGCCTGTGGAAAGACCCGCTCCACCCGTTTGACGTTCTCCGGGTTGCTGGCAAGTCCCGGTTCGATAGCATCCACCACCGTATTGGGGCGAGTTGCCAGCGCCTTGGACCAGATGGCGTACATGGGATTGGCGGTCTTCTGTTGCTCTACCGCCTTCACGTCCGCCGCCGAGATAAGGTAGCCCCCCGGATTTTGCGGATCGGGCTGGATATTCATGGCGGCATAACCGGGCGCGGCAAACATGGCTGCGACCAAGCAGGCGCAATATCTGCGTCTTAGCATCACTACACTCCTTTGTCCCTCAATGAATGGCCCCCCGAGCATAGGGACTCGGGCGACTAAATTCACGATGAAAATTAAGAATTAATCAGAAGTGTGAGCGGATTCACTTTGAGCCCATTTGCGTCAAAAGGATCGTCAGATGAGGTGCAGTTCCCTGAAAATGTGCCGCCAAGCAGCCAGAAGAGAGCACATCGCATGCTAAAAAAGAGGCGACGCTGAGCCTGATGCCCCTGTCAGAGAAGATGTACGCCAGTGCCTAATTGTGTCTTCATAGAATGGTGTCTTCATGGAGCAGAGAGGCTCGAAGCCCCTCTCATCACCCCCTCAGGGACGCCAGGCGCGGATCAGAATGTTGCGCGGGGTCATGGGCTTGGCACAAAACTCCCCCACCTCGACCCGATAGCCCTGTTCCTGCAAGAAGAGCGCCCGATCGAGGGCCAACCAGATCTCGAGGGGGCGGCGAAACAAATGGCGCACCAACTCCATACGGGCCACATCGCCAAAACGGCGCTCCCCCTGCGCCACAAAGGCGGAGTAATCGAGGTCCTCAGGCAATACCATTCCCTTGCGTGCAGCTGCCCATTGGCAAAATGCCTCGAAAGAGCCGGCGAGCAGGCTTTTTTGCATATTGGGAACCGGCAGATATGCGTTTACCCCGCGCACCTGGCGCTGCAGGCAGTCGAACGCCAGTCGCCACACCACCTCCTGCTCACGCAGACGGGTGATGCGGGCGCCACCGGTCACCGTCTCCTGCAGCGGCAACTTGAGATCCGCTTTGCTAAGGCGCAGTGCACTTGCCCGGGCCAGCGTCGACAGCGGCCGATAGTCGGCACTGCGGATCAGGTGATAACAGCAAGGGGAGATAGTCACCCCGCGCGCCCCGCGCTCGGCAACCCGTTCCAGCAGATGGGTATGCAGCTCGCCGCAGGCATGCAGGGCCATGGCGTGGTGCTCCGGGGCCAGCAGCAGGGCGGAGTCCGGGGAAAAGGCATCGGCGCAGGTGAAGGTCATGGTCGCCCCGTCGCGCTCGGCCAGCTGACGCCCCTCCTCGCATAGCTGCGGCTGCAGCTCCAGGCTCGACACCCGGGCCTTGCGATGGAGCGATACCAGCCGACCAAGGTGCCCCTTGCCCGCACACCACTCCAGATAAGGCCCCTGATGGAGGGGCAAGCAGGCGGTGAAGGCCTCTATCTGGGCCTGCTTGCGCCCAGGCATGTGGCTCGCCATGCTCTTGCTGCAAGTAATGGGCTCGGGCGTGAAGGGCTCAAGCCGACTGAGTTGTTGCAGTTCCGGGCCCTCCGCAATCCAGGGCGCGAGCAGGCGGGCCAGCGCATCCATGTTCCCATCGAGCGCCTCGAGTTCTTCGCAGGTCAGCTCATTGAGCTGCGCCACCAGCTCGGGGGCCTCCTTTGTAAAGGGCATCGTCAGGTGGTGGTAGGGTTGATATTGCCACCAGCGCCTGTGCCGGGTGAGCAGTCGATCCAGTTGTTGAAAACGTTGAGCCAGCACGGGAGCCCTTATCCAGCAGCAAAAAGGAGGCTCATTCTAGCGATCCCCTTTCAAAATGCACTCCCGCCACGGCGTCAATGGCGCTTTTTACAGACAAAAAATCATCACCCTCACCGCAACGTCCAGGCTCAACCTGACAAAGTACAGGGTTTTATGCTATATTCCGCCCCCTCTTTTACGCGGCAAGCCTGGTGCGGGCCGTTTTACCAATAGCAATGGGACCAAAAACATGACCATCAACGCCATTCTGCAGGCGCGCGCGGGCGCCAAGTGTGAACTGTGCAGCGCCGAGCAGGAGCTGACTGCCTTCGTGGTACCTCACTCCCCCGCCAGCGACGATGATCACAGCGTTGCCCTCTGTGACACCTGCCGTGGTCAGCTGGAACAACCGGACACTCTGGTGGTCAACCACTGGCGTTGCCTGGGTGACAGCATGTGGAGCCAGGTGCCGGCAGTACAGGTGATGGCATGGCGCCAGCTGAAGGCCCTGTCCGGTCAGGGTGAAGTGTGGGCCCAGGATCTGCTGGACATGATGTACATGGAAGACGAGACCAAGGCTTGGGCCGAAGCGGGCATGGCCGATGAGGATGACGACAGCGTACCGACCGTCGATTCCAACGGCGCCGTGCTGCAAGAGGGCGACTCCGTCACCCTGATCAAGGATCTGGACGTGAAGGGCGCCGGCTTCACCGCCAAGCGCGGCACCCTGGTCAAGGGCATCCGCCTGACCAACAACCCGCTGCACATCGAAGGCAAGGTCAACGGCGTGCAGATCGTGCTGGTTGCCGCCTACCTGAAAAAGGCCTGATCCGGCATACAGTATGTCCCCCGGCAACCATGATGCCGGGCTGACACCACAGAAAGGGTGGCTGCTTCGGCGCCATCCTTTTTTATTGCGCCATGTTTGCCTCCCGTGATGCTGCTGGCATTAGCCATGACAGACCTAAGCAGGATTCCGGCTCCCTTGGCTCACCGTCAAACCTCCTTTCCGTTCAGCCCGTTTTTCGCCCCTTAAGTGGCGATTTCACACCACAGACACCAATATCCATAACATGAGTGTGCCTACATGAATGGCGGCGGAAACGGACGCGCCGACAATCGTCTCTTTCGGCAGCACAAACAAAGACTCATATGATGTCTTTTTTGTTTCAACTACTGACAACATTGTGACATAGCTCATAAGGCGCGGAAAATTCACTATTTTTTCCGATAGTGGAGCTTAATTTAGCAGTATTGATGCGCGTTGGTGTGGGTGCCTTTCCACCCATCCCATCGTGTCTTCCAAGGATGGCCATAGACTCATGCAGGAACCTCCCGCTTCACTCATCCAGCTCAAGCAAGAGCTGCAGCAGCTCAAAGCCATCTTCAACGAGATTGGCGCCTATATCTTCACCAAGGATCTGGCCGGACGTTACACCTATGCCAACCAGGCGGTGCTGGATCTGTTTGGCTGTACTCTGGCCCAGTTGCAGGGGCAGGATGACAGTCGCTTTTTCAACCTGAATGACTCGGACGCCCTGCGGCGCAACGATCGCCAGGTGCTGGAGCAGCAGATCACCGTCGCCGACGAGGAGATCAACTACATCAAGGCGACCGGTGAGCCGCGCATTTATCTGAGCGTCAAGAAGCCGATGTACGACGAGGAGGCACGCCTGATCGGCCTGTGCGGCATCGCCACCGACATCACGGAGCGCAAGGCCATCGAGGCCAAACTGGCGGAACAGCACCAACTGCTCGAGATCATCCTCGCCCACGTCGATGCCTACATCTACATGAAGGACACCCAGCATCGTTACCTCTACGTCAACCAGAAGACCTCTGAGCTGTTTGGCATGCCCCCCGAGCAGATGGTCAACATGCGCGACGATGATCTGCTGCCGGCAGAGATCGCCGCCCAGTTGCAGCAGATGGATGGGAAAGTATTTGCGACCGGTGAAACCCAGGCCGGCGAGGAGTGTCTGTTCGACGAACAGGGCATGATGCACTACTACTGGTCGGTGAAAGTGCCCTTTGTCCTGGCCAATGGCACCCCTACCCTGATCGGTTTTTCCTCGGACATCACGGAGTTGCACCACCTCAAGGAGCAGTTGCATGCCCAGTCGGTGCGCGACAGCCTCACCGAGCTCTACAACCGCCGATTTTTCTTCGAGCTGTGCGACAAGCAGCTGAACTTCAATACCCGCCATCACAGTCACTCGGTGCTGATCCTGATGGACGTGGATCAGTTCAAGACCATCAATGATCGCTTCGGCCACCCGCTGGGGGACAGGGCTTTAATCCATCTGAGTCAGGTGATGCAACCCGTGCTGCGCAGTGAAGATGTGCTGGCCCGGATCGGGGGGGACGAATTTGCCATCCTGCTACCCGAGACCCACCTGACGGCCGCCGCCTCCCTGGCGGAGCGGTTACGGCATACTGTCATGAACAAACCGCTGACACTGCCCGATGGCAGCAGCCTCGTCATCACCATCAGCGCAGGTCTGGTACAAAACGAGCACGGGGAGTCGATGGAGAGCTTCTATGCCCGCGCCGATCAGATGCTCTATCGGGCCAAACAGATTGGCCGCAATTGCATCGCCTGCTGAGCAATAACCGGGGGTGAGGGAAAGCCCCCCACCCCGTCACCTTTCTTACAGCTGCTGGCGCAGCATGAATTTTTGCACCTTGCCGGTGGAAGTCTTGGGCAGCGGAGTGAAGATGATCCGCTTGGGCGCCTTGAAGTGGGCCATCTGCTCGCGACAAAACGCGATAAGCTCGGCCTGACTCGCCTCACGCCCCTCCTTGAGCTTGACGAAGGCGCAAGGCACCTCTCCCCACTTTTCGTCCGGCATGGCGATCACCGCCACCTCATCCACATCGGGATGACGGTAGAGCACATCCTCCACCTCCAGACTGGAGATGTTCTCCCCACCCGAGATGATGATGTCCTTGGATCTGTCCTTGATCTCCACGTAACCGTCCGGGTGCCACACCGCCAGATCGCCGCTCCTGAACCACCCCTCCGCCATCGCCTCTGCGGTGGCCGCCGGGTTCTTGAGATAGCCCTTCATCACCACGTTGCCGCGCAGCACTATCTCCCCCATGGTCTTGCCATCTTTGGGGACCACCTCGCCACTAACCGGATTGATGACCCGCATCTCCCCCTGCAGCGGCGATGCCACCCCCTGGCGAGCCTTGAGGCGAGAGAGCGAAGTGGCATCCTGCCCTTGCCAGCTTCGCTGCGGTTCACACAGCACGCAGGGGCCATAGGTTTCGGTCAGACCATAGACATGGGTCACGGCGATCCCCATCGCCTCCATGCCAGCGATCACGGTGGCGGGAGGCGCCGCACCTGCTGTCATCACCTTGATGGGGTGATCCAGCCCCTGCTTGAGGGCCGGATCGGCGTTATTGAGCATGTTGAGCACGATGGGCGCCGCGCAGAAGTGACTTACCTTGTGTTCGTGCAGTGCCTCATAGATGGCCGCCGCCTGCACATGGCGCAGACAGACGCTCACCCCGGCGGTCGCGGCCAGCGTCCAGGGGAAGCACCAGCCGTTGCAATGGAACATCGGCAGGGTCCAGAGATAAACGGGATGCTTGGGCAGCTCCCAGGAAAGCACGTTGTTGACCGCATTGAGGTGAGCGCCGCGATGGTGATAGACCACCCCCTTGGGGTTGCCGGTGGTGCCCGAGGTGTAGTTCAACGAAATCGCCTGCCACTCATCCTTTGGCAGCCAACCGGGCGCTTCGCCATCCCCCATGGCGACAAAGGCCTCATAGGTGAGCTCGCTTATCATCTCCCCCTGCTGATAGAGGGGATCATCAATGGCGACCAGCAGCGGCTTGCTCTCGATAAGTGCCAACGCCCTTTGCACCACGGCGCCAAACTCCCGGTCCACCAGCACCACCTTGCTCTGGGCGTGCAGGAAGATGAACGCCATGGCGTCGGCATCGAGCCGGGTGTTGATGGTGTTGAGCACGGCGCCACTCATGGGCACCCCGAAATGGGCTTCGAACATGGCCGGCGTATTGGGGGCCACGATGGATACCGTATCCCCCTCGCCGATACCGTGCAGGCCGAGGGCCGAGGCCAGCTGACGGCAGCGCCGTTCGGTCTGGGCCCAGGTTTGACGCAAGGGGCCGTGGATCACCGCCGGATAGTCGGGATAGACGCGGGCCGCCCGCGCCAGAAAGCTGATGGGGGTCAGGGGATCGAAATTGGCGGATGTCTGCTCAAGGCCCATCTCATAGATGTTCTGCTTTGTCATCGGGTTCCTTCCTCACATATGGCACAAAGCGGGGACTCATCCGGTCCTTGCACAGACCGGGCACCACACCCGGGCATCATGCTTCGGGTGGGTCTCTTGCGAAAATGGCAGGGTATCAGGGAGGGGGGGAGGCAACCATTAGCAAAACGTCGTATTGGAATCCGTATGAGGCTTTAAAAGCGTGAGTGCGGCATCTTGAGCGGGGCTTTTTTCAAGCTCTCATTCGGGCAACCCCCAAGCCTTTTCCCTGTGCTGAATATTGATATAGCGCGAGCGGTTCGGAGCAATCCGAATACGCACTCCAGATATATTTATTTTCATCCAGTCATCACCCGACAATAAATTCAAAGGCGACATCAGGAATAATTATGAAATAAGTATTGCGATGTACCAAATAACATGAAATTAACGTTTGCGATCGCCATAAATATATTCTGTGAACCAGCCCATAAAGCCGAGTGAGTACCATGTTCATCCCCTTTCCAGCACGTTATGGTTACATCCTGAAACAATCCACCGGATGTTCAATATCAGGCCAGATTTCTCGCCAACGAGTGCGCAGCTGGCAGTCAAACTGCGCACTTCTCTGTCATGACGAAGGAACCCTATCGACCCGATATTCCGCCGAACCTTAACCTGCTTTATCGAGGAGCATTTTATGTGTGCCGAGCCGAATACCAAGACCCGGAGACAATTCCCCACCGCGTTTACCATTCTGTTTCTGATCATGTTGCTGGCTATTGCCCTCACCTGGATTATTCCGGCGGGAGCCTATGCCAAACTCTCTTATAATCCCGCCAGCGCTACCTTGATGGTCAACACACCGCAAGGAGAAACCAGCCGGGTGCCCGCCACCCAGGCCGAGCTTGAAAAATTGAATATCAATATCGACGTTGCCCAGTTCATCAACGGCACTATTCGCAAGCCCATCGCCATTCCCGGCACCTATGAGCGACTGGAGCAGGCCCCCAAGGGGCTCGGTGACGTGGCGGTCAGCATGGTCAAGGGCACCATAGAGGGGGCAGACATCATCGTCTTCATCCTGGTGCTGGGCGGGCTTATCGGCGTCATCAACAAGACGGGCGCCTTCAGTGCGGGTCTGGTGGCACTGTCGCGCAAGACACAAGGCAACGAGTTCCTGTTCGTGGCCCTGGTCTGTCTGGTGATGGCGCTGGGGGGGACCACCTGCGGGCTGGAAGAGGAGGCGGTCGCCTTCTACCCCATCCTGGTGCCCATCTTCCTGGCGCTCGGGTATGACTCCATCGTCTGCGTGGGGGCCATCTTCCTCGCCGCCTCCATGGGCACCACCTTCTCCACCATCAACCCCTTCTCCGTGGTGATCGCCTCCAATGCCGCCGGCATCCCCTTCACCGAGGGGCTCATCTTCCGTGCGGTCGGCTGCCTGGTGGGCACCCTGGTGGTGATCGCCTATCTCTACTGGTACTGCAAGAAGCTCAAGGCCAATCCGGCCTTCTCCTACACCTATGAGGACAGAGAGAGCTTTCGGGCCCGCTTCCTGAAAGAGGGCTCCATGGATGAGGGCGTGCCCTTCACCCTGCGCCGCAAGATCATCCTGACCCTGTTCATCCTCGCTTTCCCGCTGATGGTGTGGGGCGTCTCCATGGCCGGCTGGTGGTTCCCGCAGATGGCCGCCTCCTTCCTCACCATCGCCATCATCATCATCTTCATCTCGGGACTGAAGGAGAAAGAGGCGGTCGAAGCCTTCACCCAGGGAGCCTCCGAGCTGGTGGCCGTTTCCCTCATCATAGGGCTGGCGCGGGGGGTCAACCTGGTACTGGATCAGGGGATGATCTCGGACACCATACTGGCCTATGCCTCCGATCTGGTCTCCGGCATGCACGGCGCCGTGTTCGCGGTGAGCCAGATGCTAGTCTTCACCTTGCTGGGACTGGTGGTGCCCTCCTCCTCGGGGCTCGCGGTGCTCTCCATGCCCATCATGGCGCCGCTGGCGGATACCGTGATGATCCCGCGCTACATAGTGGTGTCGGCCTACAACTGGGGACAATACGCCATGCTGTTCCTGGCCCCCACCGGCCTGGTGCTGGTCACCCTGCAGATGCTCGGCATCCAGTTCAACAAGTGGGTCAAGTTCGTGCTGCCCATGGTGGGCTTCGTGCTGGGCTTTGGCGCCCTGATGCTGGTGCTGCAGGTGATGCTGGCCTGATCGGCCAATGCCGTGACACGCCGCCGCAGGGCGGCGTGTTTTTTATGCCGGCGTTAGTGACGCACCCGTCCCTGCTGGCGAAAACAGTAGAGCTTGAGGCTGATGTCGGCGAGGTCGGCGGGCAACTCTTCCCCGTCTGCCGCCAGCGGCTGATAGAGGGAGGCGAGCAGTCGTTCGGCTTGCTGCATCGTGATGACATTGGCCTGGATGGCCGGGGTGATCCAGCTGGGTAACAGTGACATAAGTCCCCCTTCTCACTCTTTCAGTATCAGGTCCCGGATTGGCTGTGGCTCTGCGTCAACGCGCCATCCATCTCCCCTGACGCCTTTCCGCTTCTTGCCACATACGCTGCAAAAGCCTTGCCGGATTGACTCCTTGCCCCCAATCCCCGCGCCTTAGGCTCTCGAACCGCCCAACAAGCCTCGCCCGAGGCCATCAACATGCCAGATGATTGCAAAATGCGACTCAAAATAGGCCCATGCTCCTCTTGTTCTCTCGACATCGCCATTTCGCGGCGATTTTTTCGCCGTTGTCGCCAAAGCCAGACACTTTTTGAGGTGGCGTTTTTTTGACCTTGTCAGCAGCTGTCGCAGCCAGCCCCGGTTCGCCTTGTCCGACCAGGGCGCTATTGACAAGATGAATACAGGCTAGTCAAGCACCCAGATTGAGATTGCAGGAGAAGAGAAGATGAACAAGTCCATGATGGCGGGGATCGGGATCGGTATTACATCGGCACTGGCGTTGTCGGCTGCGGCCAGCGGTGGTTTCTTCACCCCCGAGCCCACCTTCGCCGAGGTGATCGCCAGCAAGCCGGTGACCGAAACCATCAAGACGCCCCGTCAGGAGTGTCGCAACGTCACCGTCACCCACCGCAAACCGGTGCAGGATGAACACAAGGTGCTGGGCACAGTGGTGGGGGCGGCGCTGGGCGGTGTGCTCGGCCACCAGTTTGGTGGCGGCAGCGGCAAGAAGGTGGCAACCGCCGCCGGTGCAGTCGCGGGTGGCTATGCCGGCAACCAGGTGCAGGGCAACATGCAGGCGGGGGATACCTACACCACCACGGAGCAGCGCTGCAAAACCGTGCAGGAGAGCAGCACCCGCACTCTGGGCTATGACGTCACCTACCGCCTTGCGGGGCAGGAAGGGGTGATCCGGATGGACAAGGCGCCGGGGGCCACCATCCCGGTCAAGGATGGCAAACTGGTGATCGACCAGCAAAAAGGGTGATCCCCCTGCCATCCCCCATAAAAAGGCCCGCCTGATAAAAGCGGGCCTTTTGCTATCCGGCTTGCAGGTACAGCGCCTGGTCATTCACTCCTGCAGCACTTTTTCACCGCCCGCACCACGTTCTGATAGCCGGTGCAACGGCACAGATTCCCCGACAGCCCGCGGCGGATCTCCGCCTCGGTCAACGGGCGGCGCTTGGTCTTGTCGAGCAGGGCGGCGCTCGCCATGACCAATCCCGGGGTGCAAAAGCCGCACTGCACCGCCCCCTCGTCGATAAAGGCCTGCTGCACATCGGAGAGCTCACTCCCTTTACGTTCCCCCTCCACGGTGCGGATGGACTTGCCATCGGCCCATACCGCCAGATAGAGGCAACTGTCGAGGGCCACGCCATCGACCCGCACGGTACAGGCGCCGCACTCGCCGACGCTGCACCCCTCTTTCACGCTGATAAGCCCCAGCCCGCGCAGGAAGTGAAGCAGCGACACACTGGGCGAGACCGCGTAGGAGTAGGGTTTGCCGTTGATCTCGCACTGGATCTCCACGGCGGGACAGCTTTGCGGTTGCATCATAGGATCTGGCCTCCGGCCCGTTCGACGGCGCAGGTGACCACCCGCTGCGCCAGGGTTTTGATAAGGTGCAGGCGGAACTCTTTCTCCGCCCGCCAGGAGGATCGCGGCGCCACGTCGGCCACCACCGCCTCGGCAATGGCTGCCAGCGTCGCCCGGGTCAGGGGTTGCCCCTCGGCCGCCGCTTCCGCGTGAGGGGTACGCACCGGCGTCGGGGCCGCCACCCCGTAAGCCAGCCGCAGGCGCTTGAAGTGACCATCCTCAATCTGGCAGTAGGCAGCGCAGCCGATGGTGGCGATATCCATGGCCCCTCGCATGGCGTACTTGAAGTAGTGGGAACCCACCTGGGGGTGCGAGTCCGGGGCAAAGTGAAACGCCACCAGGATCTCCGCCGGTTGCAGCGCCACCTTGCCTGGGCCGGTGTGAAAACCGGCGATGGGGATGCGGCGCGTACCATCGGGTCCGGCGATTTCCAGCTCGGCCTCAAGCGCCACGGTGGGCGCCGCCGAGTCGGCACTGGTGGCGCCGTTACAGATGTTGCCGCCATAGGTGGCGACGTTGCGGATCTGCGGGCCGGCGATGGTGGCGGCGGCTTCCGCCAGCATCGGCAGGCGGCGCTGCACCAGTTCGTTTTCAATCAGCTCGGTAAAGGTGGTGCCAGAGCCGATCCGGATCGATCCGTCGGCCAACTCGCACACCCCTTTGAGCTCGGGCAAGTCGTGAATATCGACGATATGGCGATAGGCGGCGTTGAGGTGATGAAGCTGGATCATCACATCGGTGCCACCGGCCAAGAGGCGCGCCTCGGGGTCGGCCTGGCGCAGGGCGACGGCCTCGGCCACGCTGTGGGCCTTGTAGTAACGGGCAATATCAAACATGGGGTTGCTCCTCCCTTGTGCCCTCGGTGATCAAACCCGCAGCGACAAACTCCCGAAACAGGGTCTTGGGGGTGATGGGCAGTTCGTTGATGGCCACACCGGTCGCCATCCTGATGGCGTTGCGAATGGCCGGGCCGGGGGAGATGATGGGCGGCTCCCCCAGGGATTTGTGGCCATAGACCGACTGGGGCTCATGGGTCTGCACGAAGTCGCACTCAAGCTCGGGCAAGTCCAGCATGGTGGGGAACTTGTAGTCCAGCAGGTTGGGGTTGCGCACCACTCCGCTCTTGGCATCGATGATCATCTCCTCAAACAGGGACCAGCCGATCCCCATCCCCATCCCGCCGTGCACCTGTCCTTCGGCCAGCTGCGGATTGAGGATCTTGCCCGCATCGTGCAGGTTGAGAATACGGTTGATGGTCACCTTGCAGAGATCGATATCGACACTGAGATCGACGAAGGTGCAGCCAAAGCTCGGCGGGTTGGTGGTGGTCTTGTGGGAGACTTCCGAGGTGATCTGGCCGCCGATAGTGAGGTGGTAGTAGGCGTTGACCGACACCTCGGCCACGCTGATGAGCACCTTGTCCGGCGCACCCGCCAGTACCACGTAACCGTCGTTCAGGGTCAGCGATCCCACATCCTGATGGCAGAGCTGGGCTGCCAGCGACAAAATGCGGGCCCGCAGCTGCAGCGCTGCCTGATGGATGGCGGGGGCCGCCACATAGCTCTGGCGCGAGGCGAACGATCCCGGGTCATAGGCGGTGATGTCGGTATCCTGGGTCGAGATGACTCGGATCTGCTCAAAAGGAATGCCTAAAGTCTGGGCCGCCATCTGGGCAAAGACGGTGTCCGACCCCTGCCCTATCTCGGTGGCGCCGATCTGCAGATTGACGGTGCCATCCTGGTTGAGCAGCATGCGGGCGCCGGCTATCTCCACCCCCACCGGATAGGTGTTGGAGCCGTAGCTAAAGCAGGCCACCCCCACCCCGCGCCGTACCCGGCTCGCCGGATCCTGCGTCAGGCACTCGGCCCGCAGGCGCGCCCATTCGAACTGCTCGCCGCCCCGACGCAGGCACTCGGGCAAGCCCGCACTGTAGATGGTCTTCTGGTTGACCTGATTGACGTCCCCCTCGCGGGCCACGTTGGCGATGCGCACGGCGAGCGGATCCAGACCCAGCTCGGCGCAAGCATCATCCAGCATGCATTCGAGGGCAAACACCACCTGGGGTGCGCCGTAACCGCGCATGGCGCCAGCGGTGGGCAGGTTGCTGTAGAAGGTCTTGGCATCGTAGCCAAAGGCGCTGCGTGGATAGAGGTAGCTGATCTTGTTGGCGCCGGCGCTGGCAATCGAATGGCCGTGGGAGGCATAACCGCCGGTGTTGGAGAGCACGTCCAGCTGATATCCCTTGAGGGTGCCATCCCGGTCGATACCGAGGGTGCCGTCGATGGCAAAGCCGTGGCGGGTGCGGGAAGCAAAGAAGCACTCCTCCCGGCTTAAGGAAACCTTGACCGGCACGCCGCCGAGCTTGTAGCTCAGAAACGCCGCCATCGGCTCTTCCAGCACATCCTGCTTGTTGCCAAAACCGCCCCCCATGTAGGGCTTGATGACCCGCACGCTCGACCAGGGCAGGCCGAGGGACTTGGCCACCCGGCTGCGCACTATCTGGGGGATCTGGGTGCTGGAGACCACCACGATATGATCCGGCTGATCCATGTAGGCGTAGCAGGTGACCGTCTCCAGATGGCAGTGCTGCACCACAGGGGTCTGATAGTGGCCTTTGAACTGAACGTCAGCGGCGGCGATGGCCTGCTCCGGCTCCCCTGCCCGAATTTGGCTTTGCCGCAGCAAGTTGCCGCCGGGGTGGATGGGGTGGGCATCGTCGGCCAGGGCGCTGGCCGCATCCGTCATCACTGGCAGCGGCTCGTAGCTCACCCTGACCAGGGCGGCGGCCTTCTCGGCCACCAGGGGATCACGGGCTACCACGATGGCGACGCCATCGCCAAAGTGGCGCACATGGTCGGTGAGCAGACGCCGGTCTTTGACATCCCGCTTGGCCTCATCGAGGGACCAAGCGTGGCCGGCGGTGCGATAGCAGGTGGCGGGCACATCCTCATGGGTAAACACGGCTTCGACTCCGTGCAGGGCCAGCGCCTCGGAGGCGTCGATGGCGAGCACCCTGCCGTGGGCGATGTTGCTTCGCACGTACTTGGCGTGGCGCATGCCGAGCATGATGTTGTCATCGGTATAGCGGGCGCTGCCGGTCACCTTGGCCTCGGCATCCACCCGCTTGAGGGGTAATCCTATGGACATGATCCAGTCCTTTTTCAGATGGGAAAATTCCAGAACCGGATGAAAAACAGCAAGATATGCGCCCGTTTCCCCATGGGAGCGTGAGGATGGCAAGAAGTGTGAAGGGGATCCCATCTGCCTGAATTTCTCGCCCCCGACGCAGTTGTTCGCAGGCAAGCGGGGTGGCAAACAAGGAGAGCAGAAAAAGCGGGCGTATCAATCTGGTAGCCGGCTTTATCAAAATGGTAGCGGCCAGATCTTTGCAGCCAAAGGGGCTCTGACTCTCTTTTCACATAACAAAAAGAAGCGCCCTGCTCTCTTGCCACACCGGCAAGAAAAGCCAACCACTGTTGCCAAACATTCCCCTCTTCCCACAAAAAAACGGGGCCGCCTGGCGGCGGCCCCGAAACGGGTAGGCATCCCTAGATGGCCCACCCCCCAGCGTAGAAAATCACCAGGGCCAGGGCGATGATGACGGTCCCCGGGTTGAGCTTGCGCCACTCGTTGGAGCAGACGCGTCCGATCACCAGGGCGCTGAAGCCCAGCATGATGCCGGTGACGATATTGCAGGTGAGCACGATGAAGACGGCGCACACCAGGCCGGACATGGCCCCGACGGAGTCACTGAAATCAAGCTTGGTGACATTGCTCAGCATCAGGAGCCCCACGTACATCAGGGCCGGCGCGGTGGCATAGGCCGGCACCAGATAGGAGAGCGGCGAGAGGAACAGCATCAGCAGGAAGAGACATCCCACCACAGTGGCGGTGAGCCCCGTCTTGCCGCCCGCTGCCGTGCCCGCCGCCGACTCGATATAGACGGCAGCCGGCGCCGCCCCAACCAGGCCGGAGAAGATGCTGCTGACCGAGTCGGCACTGAGCGCCTTGCCGCTGTTGATGATGTGGCCATCCTTGTCCAGCAGATTGGCCTGGCCCGCCACCGCCCGTATGGTGCCGGTGGCGTCGAACACCGCCGTCATCACCAGCGCCAGCACGCTGGGCAGCACCAGGGGCGAGAGGGCCCCCATGATATCGAGGCTGAAGATAAGGGAGTTGCCCTGCGCATCCGCCAGGCTCGGCATCGCGAACAGCCCCTGATAGGTCACCGCCGGATCGAAGATGAGACCGAAGATGGAGATGGCAATGATGACCAGCAGGATCCCGCCCGGCACCCGCAGTTTTTCAAGGCCGAAGATCACCGCAAGGCCGATGAGAGACATGATGACCGGCATGGAGGTAAAGGCCCCGAGCGCCACCGGCAAGCCTTCCAGCGGATTCTTGATCACCAGCCCCACCCCGTTGGCGGCGATGAGCAATAAGAAGAGGCCGATACCGATGCCGGTACCGTGTGCGATCCCCATCGGCAGGTTATCCAGGATCCAGCTACGCACTCCGGTCACCGAGATGGCGGTAAAGAGTACCCCCATCAAAAAGACCGCGCCGAGCGCCACCGGGATGGAGATCTGCTGCCCCAGCACCAGGCTGAAGGCGGTAAAGGCGGTGAGCGAGATGGCGCAGCCGATGGCCATGGGCAGCTTGGCCCAAAGCCCCATCAAAAGCGAACCAAAGCCCGCCACCAGACAGGTGGCCACAAAGACGGCGCCGGGGGGAAAGCCCGCCTTGCCGAGCATGCTGGGCACCACGATCACCGAATAGACCATGGCGAGGAAGGTGGTGAGCCCGGCCAGCACCTCCTGGCGCACGTTGCTGCCCCGTTCGCTGATCATGAAGAAGCGATCGAGCGTCCCCATGGGTGTTTGTCCTGATCCGGCCTCGCCAATCTCCTGCCCGGCCTGCTCTTGCACACTGCGTATCCTGCTGTTTGCCTGGGTCATACCCAACTCCTTTCGAAAACACCTGAATGTGTCGTAACGACATGCGTGTCGTGACGAAATGGCGGTATTCACTGCGGGTCTCTCCTGCGGGCCTGTCGCAGCGCCAAGACCAGATAACAGGCAGATTCAAACGTTTGCCTTGCTGGTCAACAAAACCGGACCATTTCCCCTTGTGTCCCGGGGTCTGGCCCCGGTGTTTGCGATGCTGGCGCCCCTTGCAGGTTCGCCAGCCTTCGTGTTCTCTGGGGCAACTTCACGCCGCCCCATTGCCTTCCCTACCCTCGCTCGTGCACCAGCTGGCCATCCACATAGGTGCGGTAGATGGATCTGTCGTCCCCCAGGGTCAACAGCACAAAGAGCTTGTCCCGCAAGGTGGTGGAGTTGTCATAACGCAACTGCTGCAACGGGGTGGCGACCGGGTCGAGCACCACGAAATCCGCCTCCTTGCCCGTGGCAAAGCTGCCGATCTTCTCGTCCAGCCCCAGCGAATGGGCGCCCCCCAGGGTGGCCAGATAGAAGGCCTGATAGGCCGAGAGCCGCTCGCTTTGCAGTTGCATCACCTTGTAGGCCTCGTTCAGCGTCTGCAGCATGTTGAAGGTGGTGCCGGCACCGATGTCGGTACCTATCCCCACCTTCACCTGCTTGTGCCACGCCTTGTGCAGCTTGAAGAGGCCACTGCCGAGATACAGGTTCGAAGTGGGACAAAACGCGATGGTGGAGTCGGTCTCCTTAAGGCAGTCCCACTCCTGCTCTTCCAGGTGGATGCAGTGGGCAAACACGCAGTTATGGCCGGTGAGACCGTGCTGGTGATAGACGTCGAGGTAGCCCTGATGCTCGGGAAAGAGGGATTTCACCCAGGCGATCTCCTCCCTGTTTTCGCACAGATGGGTGTGCAGATAGGTGGTGGGGTACTCCTCACGCAACCGTTTTGCCATCGCCAGCTGCTCGGGTGTCGAGGTGGGGGCAAATCGTGGTGTGATGGCATAAAGCAGGCGACCATTGCCATGCCAGCGCTCGATGAGCGCCTTGCTCTGCTCATAACTGCTCTGCGCAGTATCCAGCAGATAATCGGGGGCGTTGCGATCCATCATCACCTTGCCCGCGATCATCCGCATATTGATGCGACTGGCCGCCTCGAACAGGGCATCCACCGACTCGGGGTGAACGGTGCCGAACACCAGCGCCGTGGTGGTGCCGTTTCGCAGCAGCTGCTTGATAAAGAAGGTGGACATCTCGCGGGCATACTCGCGATCGTTGTAGCGCCGCTCGGCCGGGAAGGTGTGCTGGTTGAGCCACTCCAGCAACTGCTCGCCATAGGCCCCCACCATCTCGCTCTGGGGGTAATGAATGTGAGTGTCGACAAAGCCCGGCACGATGAGCTTGCCGCGATAATCACGCACCCGCACCTCGCTCGGGATGCGCCCCTTGCCCTCCTCCCACTGGCCGAACCAGTCGATGCAGCCGTTGCGGATGATCAGGAGCCCATCCTCGACGAGGCGGGCGTGAGCCTCTATCTCCTCGGGGTGATCCACCACCCGGGTGATGTCAAAAAAGCTGCCACGGATGGCTTTGACTGAGTTGTCGTAGTTCATAACCTTGTCCCTGTTTTTATCGTTCTGTAATGAGATTCAGACCCGCTCTATCCCGGGTTCACTCACCCCTGCTTCCTCTACCCGGGGTACTGCCTCCCGGCTGGCGGAGGCGGTCTGAAAAGCGCTGTCCGGCTTGTCGCTGAGTTGGATCACTTCCACCCCCTCGGCGCCCTTGAGCACCTTGCGCTTGCGGCTCGGGGGCAGCACCAGATTCAGGATGATGGCGGTGATGCCGCCGGCGCAGATGGGGTTCTCCACCAGCATGTAGATGCCGGCGGGCAACACCTTGAAGACGTTAGGGTCGTAGGAGACGCCGAGCCCCAGGCCCAGTGAGGTGGCGACGATCAGGGTCTCGCGGCGGTCGAAGCCGTGACTGATGATGATGCGGCCACCGGCGATGGCGATCATGGAGAACATGATGGTCATGGCGCCCCCCATCACCGGGGACGGAATGGTGGTAAAGAAGCGCCCCACCACGGGGAAGAGCCCCAGCAGCACCAGGATGACGGCGATAAACTTGCCCACGTGGCGCGAGGCCACCCCGGTCATCTGGATGACGCCGTTGTTCTGGGCAAAGGTGGTGAGCGGCAGGGAACCGAGGGCCGAGGCGATCACCGACACCAGGCCGTCCGCCAGTACGCCGCCGGAAAGCCGTTTTTGAAACTCGGGGCCGCGGATCTCCTGGCGCGAGACCATGGCGGTGGCGGTGATGTCCCCCACAGCCTCCAGCACGCTCAACAGATAAATGGTGCCCGCCAAGAGGAAGGCGTGGGCATCGAAGGTAAAGCCGTATTTGAACGGCACCGGAATGGTGACCAGGGGCAGATCATTTAACGGGGAGAAATCCACCATGCCGAGCATCAGGGCCACCACATAGCCCACCAGCAGGCCGATGGCGATGCCGCTCATGCGAAGCAGCGGGCTTTTGCTGCAGTTGAAGGCGACGATGACACAGAGCACCAGCAGCCCCAGGCCGATGTTCTCGTACTTGCCGAAGGTACCGCTGCTCATGGCGGAGAAGCCGCCGCCAAAGTCGATGATCCCCACCTTGATGAGGCTAAGGCCAATCATCAGCACCACCACCCCGCTTACGGTCGGGGTGATCACCCGTTTGAGGTAAGGCAGTACGAAGGAGGAGCCCATCACCAGGAAGGCGCCGACGAAGGAGACCCCGAGCAGGGTCGAGACGATCAGCTCCTCGTGCAGGCCATCTTTTTTCATGGCGCTGCCGAGCGCAATCATCACGGTAACGAAGGAGAAGTTGACCGACTGGATGGAGAGCAGGCCCGAGCCGATGGGGCCGTAGCGGTTCACCTGCAACCAGGTGCCAATGCCGGAGGCGATCATCGCCATGGAGACCAGATAGGCGGTGGTCTCGGTGGAGAGGCCGAGGGCCCCGCCGACGATGAGAGCCGGGGTCACCATGGGCACGAAGATGGCCAGCAGATGGGTCACTGCGCCCATCAGGGTTTGCGAAAAGGGGGGCTGGTCTTCCAGCTCGTAGATCAGATCCGAGTGCTTGCGTGTTGTTTTAGACATCTTGATTGTCCCATCACACAGAATATGGGCGGAGTACTCATTCCGCTGTCAGGTGTCGGGGCGAGCCTGCGCCCGCCCCTCACCTTGGCTGTTGTCATGCCACCGTTTGTTGCTCCAGCTTGCCGAGCTCACGCAGGATCTGCTCCGGCGTGAAGTGCCATTTGCGCAGCCAGATCCCGCAGGCGTCGTGAATGGCGGTGGCGATGGCGGGCGCGGCGCCGTTGACACCGATCTCCGAGATGGACTTGGCGCCGTAAGGGCCGACCTTGTCGTCACTCGGGACCAGGAAGGCCCTGAAGTCGCGCGGGATATCGCCAATCTTGGGCGCACCATAACTCTTGAGATCCCGGGTGAGCGGGATCCCCTTGCCGTCATAGCAGATCTCCTCGGTCAATGAGTGGCCGATGGCCCGCATGGTGGCGCCGTAGATCTGGCCGAGGGCCAGCTCGGGGTTGATGGGAGTGCCGCAGTCGAGCAGGGCGTAGAACTTGTCGAGGCGGATCTCGCCGGTGCGCAGGTTGACCGCCACCTCGGCAAAGTTGGCCCCGTACGGGAAGGCCAGCTCCGAGGTGATATAGCTGGCGGAGCCCACCAGGATGCCAAAGCCGGTGCCGGTCTCCGCCTTGTGGGCTATCTGGCCAAGGGAGACCTCTCCCAGTTTGCCGCGCACCACCCCGGGGTAGACCAGCTCGACATCCGTCACAGGCTCGCCCAGCATGGCGGCGCCATGGAACAGGATCTTCTCCCTGAGGTTCTCGGCCGCCTTCTTGGCCGCATTGCCGGAGAAGCAGGTGCCCGAAGAGGCATAGGCCCCCTTGTCGAACAGGGCGTGGTCGGTGTCGCCAGAAATCACATGCACATCGCCGAGCGGGCAACCCAGCACCTCGGCGGTCAGCTTGGCCACCACGGTGTCGAGGCCAGTGCCGATATCGGCGCCACCGGAGTGGACGATAAAGGTACCGTCAGATTCCAGCTTGACCATGCAGTTGGCCTGATCGATGTCCGGGATCCCCGATTTTTGCATGATGATGGCGACGCCACGACCGATGCGCCAATCCCCGTCCGCGGGTTTGGGGCTGTCCCAGGCGATGAGCTCGCGCCCCTGTTTCAGGATGGGCTCGAGGGCGCAGCTGGCTGCATGGGGCACCGAGGTGGGCATCTTGCCCTCGCCGATGGCCCCCAGCACCTTGAGGATGTCCCCTTCGTGGACCCGGTTGTGCTCCACCATCTCGAGCTGATCGATGCCCAGTTGCTCTGCCAGCTCGGCGATGGCCATGGTCAGCGCGAAGTTGCCCTTGGGCGCGCCGTAACCCTGATAGGCCCCGGTCGGGCAGATGTTGCTGTAGTAGGTGTTGACGGTGAAACGCACGTTGTCGCACGGATAGAGCGGCAGGGAGAGCGCCGGGCCGTTGCTTGGCACCGTCAATGAGTGGTTGCCGTAAGGGCCTGTGTTGGCACGGAAATCCATGTCGATGGCGGTGAGGGTGCCATCTTTTTTGGCTCCTATCTTCACCGTCACCTTGGCTACGTGGCGGGAGGTGTTGCTGATGAACTCCTCTTCACGGGTGTAACGGAAGGTGACCGGACGGCCGGTGACCTTGGTCGCCCAGGCGCACACCTCCTCCAGCAGGATGTCCTGCTTGGAGCCAAAGCCGCCCCCTACCCGCTCCTTGATGACGTGCACCTGGTGCTGCTTCATGCCGACGATGCGCGCCACCTGACGGCGCACGTGCCAAGGCACCTGGGTGGAGGCGTGAATGATGAGACGCTCCCCATCCATGTAGGTAAAGCAGATGTGCGGCTCGGTCGGGCACTGCTGGGCCTGGGTGGATTCGTATGTGCGCTCCAGCACCACATCCGCCTCGGCAAAGCCCTTGGCCACATCGCCAATCTGACCATGGACGCTGGCAGCCAGGTTCTCGTGGGGGCGAGCCCCGATGGGGAAATTGATGATCATGTGCTCGTCATCGCGATAGACGGCGTTGGCGTTCTGGGCCTCCAGATCCGCCGGGGCGCCGGCCATGTAGACGATGGGCTCGTCGTGCACCAACGGCGCATTGGGGGCCATCGCCTCATCGATGTTCATCACTGCCGGCAGCACCTGATACTCGACCTCGATGAGTTTGAGGGCCGCCAGCGCAATGGCCTCGCTCTCGGCCACCACGGCGGCCACCCTGTCCCCCACGTGGCGCAGCTTGCGACCAAACATGCGGCGATCGAGCGGTGACGGCTCGGGGGCGCTCTGGCCACCCGGGGTGTAGTAGACATCCGGGCAGTTGCGGTAGGTGATGACGTGCACCACCCCGGGCATGGCTTCGGCGCGGCTCACGTCAAGCCGGGTGATAAGGGCATGGGGATGGGGGCTTCGCAGCATCTTGATCACCAGCGCATCCTCGGTGACCCTGTCCTCCACGTAGCAGGGCTTGGCCTGCACCATCTTGGCGGCGTCCACCTTCGGGCAGCTCTTGCCGATGTGGCGCAAGTCGCCCCGAAACTCGGGGGCGATCTGGCACAGGTAATCCGGATCCTTCATCCGCGAACAGGCGAGTTCGATGGCCTGGTAGAACTGCTGGTAACCGCCGTCACGGTGGAACAGGCCCGAGAGTGCATCGTCGATTTGATCACGGGTGGGGTTCGGGTGGCGATCAAGCAGATCGGTCACGATCAGGGAGGCGGCCGGATCGTTGTAACCGGACTGCACGACCCCTACGTCCACCATGGCCTGCTGCACCAGACTGAGCTGGTTCCAGCTGCCCAGCGATTCGGCGGTGCGCACCTCGGCCCCCTCCAGTTGTGCGGCAATCAGCAGGGAGGCGTTGACCACCTTGCCATTGAAGAGGATGGCGTCGGAGCCGGCGAAGCCGAAGCCGTCGTCACTGTTGCGCACCGAATGCATCCGGCACTGGTTGAACAGCACCCGCTGGGCATTCTCGCCGGCGGGGCAAATGACGGTGCGCAGGGCACCGTTCAGGGTAAAGTTAAGTTCCATCATGCCTGTACCTCCTGCTGCTGGCACTCCACCAGCAGATCCGCCACTACCACGCCGCTGATATAGCGCTTGTAGGCCACGCTGCCGCCGAGATCCGCGCGCGGAGTGACCAGCTCGCTCACCGCCGCCTCCAGCGCCGCATCGTGCAGATCGCGCCGCTCCACGTCACGCAGGCGCATGGGCTGCGGCGTCACGCCGGCCAGGGCGACCCGCATCTCGCCAAGGGCATCGAGGGCCACCGCCGCCGTCATCACGGCCAGGCCATCAGCGTTACGACTGATGCGACGGGTCGCACAGCGCAGGTCGGGCTCCGGCAGCACCACCCCCAACACCAGCTCCTTGCGCTGGCCCGCCAGATAGGCGTCGATGGGCTGCAGCTGGTTGTTCTCCAGCACCACCACGGCTTCGAGCACCAGCAGCACCGGCAGCAGGGGGGAGTCCTGCTGCTGGCAGGCAAGCTCGCCGCCGACCGTGGCCTGGTTGCGCAGATGGCGGGAGTAGACAAATCCCAGCGCCTCGCCCAACGCGGCCGGGGTGCGGGGATCATCTTTGAGGGTTTGCAGGGTGACGCTGGCGCCGATATGAAGCTGGCCATGCTGCTGTTCAATCTGGCCAAGGCCGAGCCGCTCCAGGGAGATGGCGACCTTCTTGTCGGTGCGGGTCGGGGCGGCGTTGAGCTTGCTGCCGCCCCCCATGTAGACGGCGTCGTTGCCAAACTGGGCCTTGAGGGCCAACGCCTGACCCAGTTGCTCGGGTCGGAAGAATTGTTCAATCATGTGTCGTCCTTACTCTTGCTGCCCGCCGCCGGGACGTTCCACAGGGCGGGCAATCCGGTGCAAATCTGCAAACGGCGGCCCTAAGCCAGCGCGTCCATCCGTTGCCACAGGCGGCTCGCCACCTTGCTGGCCTGCTGATAAATGGGCTCGACGTCAAAGGCGAACTCGCGATCCTGATAGACCATGCGCCCCTCCACCATCACGCTGTTGACCGAGGATGAGCCCATGCCAAAAGCAAGGTGGCCACCGAGGTTGCGCGGCGCCAGCGGGGTCGGTGCGGCGTAGTCGCAGATGGTGAGGTCGGCCTTGTAACCCGCCTCCAGTCGGCCAAACTGGGCGCCGAAGTTGCGCTCGAGCAGGGTGTTGCCGTTCCACAGGAACCTGGCAAAGCTGTCGGGCCACAGCGCCCCGCCGGCATCCCTGTGCTTGAAGTAGGCAAACTTGAGCTCTTCGAACATGTCGGCACCGATGCCGTCGGTGCCAAGGGCCAGGTTGCGAAACTGTGGCAGGTGCATGTTGTAGCCCACGTGGTTGTTCATGTTGGAGCGGGCGTTATGCACCAGGAAGGCATCGCGGCTGTTGAGCAGCTCGATGTCAGAGGGGCTTAAGTAGATGCCGTGGGCAATCAGCGACTTGCTGTCGACAAGATCAAACGCGTCCAGCCGGGCGATGGGTTCATTACCGTAATGGTGGTGACCATGGGCCAGGTCGTAGCGGTCTTCCGCCACATGGATATGCAGACCACGGCCGGTGACCTGCAGCGCTTCGCGCAGCATGGCCAGCCCCTCGTCCGGCACGGTGAAGGGGGCGTGGGCGCCGATGTGCGCCTCCACCAGATAGGGTTCGTCCCCCTTGGCCTTGGCGGCATCGATGGCTTGCGCGAACTGGATGTTCTCCTCCACCCCGGCCTGCAGTTCGGCCAGCCCCCCGTTGCGATCCGTGGTCTCGAAGCAGGTCATGCCGCGCAGCCCAGCCTCCATGAACCCTTTGCGCAGCACATTGAGGGAGCCCTTGATGAAATTGGGCGAGGCGTGGTGGTCGATCACCGCGCTGCAGCCGCTCTTGATCGCCTCGAGCGAACAGATGAGGCCGCTGTAGTAGAGGGACTCCTCATCGAGCGCCCGATCGAGGCGCCACCAGAGGTTTTTCAGGGTGGAGATAAAGTCCGGACAGGGGGCGATGTTGGCCATGATCCCCCGCGACAGGCCGGAGTAGAAGTGGTTGTGGGCACAGACAATGCCCGGCATCACCAGCTTGCCCCCCATCTCCCGGTAGTTGGCCTCCGGGTAGAGGGCCAGCAGATTAGGGCCTACCGCCTTGATAAGGGAACCTTCAATGGCGATATCCACCCCCTCCAGCACCCGGGTCGGCTCCAGCTGGACGGCGGTGACGTTTTTCAGAATAAACATGGTTTGCTCCTTCGCTTATTCGTTATTCGCTCAGGCCGCGACGGCCCCCAGCAGGTAGTGGTGGTGCGCATGGACATGGCTGATGATGCGGCACATGTCACCGAGCGCCTCGGGCACATTTGGGATCCGGCTTTGGGCGTCTATGGTCAGGCGATAGGTCTCGCCGCCCTGGCGTACCCGCAGCTCACCGCCCCCGTCATGGCCCTCGGCCAGATAGAAACCGGGGTTGCGGCTGTTGTCGAAGTCCTCGGACAGGCTGAAGATGGTGACCTTGTCCTGATAGGGCTTGCCCTGCCAGGGGCAGAACTGGGCACAGTTGCCGCACTCGTTGCAGTAGGCATCCAGGTGCAGGGTCTGGAACTGATCCTTGAAGCCCGGCACCGCGATGGCGACGTTGGCCCGGTTGGGGCAGACATCCACGCACTTGCTGCACAGGTAGTTGCACTCGAGGCAACGGTGCGCCTCCTGGGCCACGAAGGCATCCCGCTCCCCCTTGTCCACCAGGGTGACGGCGATATTGCCCTTGCGGCGGTAGATCTCCTCCTTGTCAGACGGCTGGCTGGTCACATCGCACGGCTTGCCGGCAATGTGCTCGCGGGCCAATACCAGATCCGCGGCGCGGCGGGCACCACCGATGGCAGCCACGATGGAGGACGGGCCGCTTTGCACGTCGCCGATGAGGAAGACGTTGCGACGGCGGGTCTCGCCACTTTGGGCATCCACCTCGGGCCAACCATCGCTGCCAAGGGGAATGCCCATGCGCTGCAACACCTCGCAATCGGGCTGCTCGCCGATGGCGGTGATCAACGCATCCATCTGCATCACCTCGGTCTGTTCGGTGGGCACGGGGCGACGGCGGCCCTGCTCGTCAGGATCCCCGAGGGACATCATTCGCACGGTGAGCTTGCCATCTTTATCAAAACGCTCCGGATTGGTGAGGAAGCAAAAACGCACCCCATCCTCCACCGCTTCCAGATACTCCTCGCGATAGGCGGGCATCTCTTTTTCGCTGCGGCGGTAAATCACGGTCACATCGCTCACTCCCGGCACCTTGAGGGCGGCGCGGGCGCAATCCATGGCGGTGTTGCCGGCACCGATCACCGCCACATGGCGGCCGAGCGGCAGCGGCTTGCCCTGATTGAAACTGCGCAGGAAGTGGAAGGATTTGTAGATGCGCTCGTGATCCCCTTCCAGACGCATGCCGCCGTTCTTGTCGGCCCCGATCCCGACGAAGACATAGGTAAAGCCCTGCTCCTGCAGCTTGTCGACGGTGAGCGCCGGATCGCAACCAAACTCGAACTTGACCCCGTGGGCGGCGACAAAGTCGATGTCGTGCTGGATAAGTTCAGCCGGAATACGGAACTCGGGGATGATGTGCTTGACCACACCGCCGGCGTCGGCCTCGCGCTCGAAGATGGTGACCGGATGACCGGCCCGGGCCAGGAAGTAACCGGCGGACAGACCCGCCGGGCCTGCCCCGATCACCGCGACCGGGTGCTTGTCACCGCTGCCGGCCGGCTTGTGCCAGCGCGCCTTGTACCCTTCCCAGCCGCGCTCGAGGGACACTTTTTTCAGCTCGCGGATATTGAGGGGGCTGTCGTAGTCCAGACGGGTGCAGTTGTACTGGCACTGGTGATCGCAGATATGGCCTGTGATGGCCGGCAGGGCGTTGCGCTGGTAAATCAGCTCGAGGGCCGCCACATACTCCCCCTCGCCCATCAGGCGAATGTACTCGGGGATATCCTGATGCACGGCGCAGGCGGTGACGCAGGGCGCCACGTAACAGTCGGTCAGGGGCAGGCCGCCACCCACCTCGATGCGATCCTCGGACTTCCACTCCTTCTGGGTGTAATCCATGGTGAGGGCCTTAGCGGCCAGGGCCTCCAGCTTGGCGACATCCACCCGGGTCATGGCCCAGCTGTCGGACGCATCTATCTCCTTGAGACACTCCAGCTGGCGCAGGTAGCCACCCGGTTTGAGCAGATCGGTGGCCATGGTGATGGGGCGGATGCCGGTTTCGAAGATCTCGCAGATATTGAACTTGCTGGCACCGCCCGAGTAGGAGATGGGCAACTTGCCATCGAAGGCGCGGGACAGCACGGCGGCCACATTGATGGAGAGCGGGAACAGCGCGCGGCCGGACATGTACATCTCATCCCCCGGCAGCGCCCCCTTGCGGTTGATGGTGCCGAGGGTGTTGGTGAGTTTCACCCCGAAGGTGAGCCCCTTCTCGGCCCCCAGCGCCATCAGACGGGTCAGCATCCCCTTGGCCTGATCCAGCTTGAGATCGTGATCAAACGACTCTTCGCTCAGACCAATGTAATCAAAGCCGCAGCCATCGAGGATCTCGCGCACCCGCGGGTAGCCCAGCAGGGTCGGGTTGAGTTTGACGAAGGTGTTGAGCCCCTTCTCTTCCAGCATGTAGCGGCAGATGGCCTCGATTTCGTTGGGTGGACAGCCGTGCATGGTGGAGAGGGTCACCCCATGGACCAGGGTGGCCGGAATGCAGTCCGCCAGCTGCTGCAGGCGATCCCGGCGCGCCTCCAGCCCCAGTGCGGCGATAAACTGCTCGTCGGCCACGAACTCGCGCAGCTGCTGCTGATACTCGGCAAATGCCGGGCGTTGGCTTGCATCCATCAGGCCGTGGATAAACTGCTGCATGGGGGGCTGTTTGATGCCATCAAGGTTGTAGCCCACGCTCATGTTGAAGATAAAGGACTTGGCTTCCCCGTCGAGGCGCGGATCGAAGATCTCCTCCAACAGATAGAGGGCGAACCAGGCCTTCAGGTACTCGTCAAATGCCTTGGTCAGGGTGAACTCGGTGGACCACTCGGTGTTGAAGCACTCGTCCTCGGCATCGATGCAGGGCTTTGCCAGTTCGAGACGGTCCAGGATCTGCACCGTCTTGAGCTCAATAAAGCGCCCGCCGGTCAGCCAGGAGGTGACGATGTTCTGGGCCAGTTGGGTATGGGGGCCGGCCGCCGGGCCGATGGGGGTCTCGCAGGTTTCACCGAATACCTTGATCTTGCGCTCGTCCTGCTTGCGATAGAATTGCGCGGCGGGAATGCCGAAGATGGACTGGCTCTCTTTATATTCCGCAAAAATTCGGGTCAGAAGGTTCTTGAAGGGAACGGGTCGCATAATATCGCCCATGATGATCTCCTTGCAGCGGCTCTGCTCATTTACATGGTGAATAACTGGGGTTTTCCTGCGGGATCGCCCCTTGTAAAGGAGAAGAGCAACTATCAGGCCAGCGCGGCTGCAAATGATTTTTTTGCGATAAAAGCGTGAGGCAGCTCCAATTAATGAAAGTGACAGGCAATTGGCCCGCCATATTAAATGAGAGTGGTTATCACTCACCCGAAAATATATTCAGGCATACCGTGATAAAAAATGAGGGCTATCAAATCAGGCAGGTGTCCATATCACTTTGATACGGCCAAAATTATCGCCTTTATCACGATAATGGCGCCCCTGTCGGCCGCCATATATAGATGCACGGATGCTGCCGGAATAAAGGAAAAGCAAGAGATGAGCTGCGGCTACTTTGTCAGGCAGGCTTGCTTAAAGAGTGGATGCGGGCATCTCGGCACCTGCTGTCGGCGCCTGCGCCAGCAGAGCCTGATAACGGTCCGGCGTATCCACATCGAACAGGATGGCGGGGCTGTCGACCGGCACCAGACGGTGGGGATGCTGCTGCAACCAGCGCCGCACCGAACCTTGCGCCGGAGCCGCCGCCAGCGCTCTGGCAAGGGATTTTGGCAACAATACCGGGTGACCTGCCTCCCCCTGCCAGGTCGGAAAAAGCGCATACTCTCCCCGCGCCTGCCAGAGCGTCTGGAACACGGAGGGAGGAATGCAGGGGAGATCCCCGTGGCTGATAAAGAGGTAGTCCGCCTCACTCGCCGCCAGGGCGCAGCGGATGGAACTGCCCAGCCCCTGTTCATAGTCGGGATTATTCACGATCTGAATATCGCGCCGGCTGCCATAACGGGCCACCAGCTCGTCGCCGCGATATCCCACCACCAGAATAGCCCGCTCACAACAAGCCAGGGCATTTTTGAGACTTGCATCAAGTATTGTCCCCGAACCGTAAGGTAGCATCATTTTCCAGCTACCCATTCGGGAGGACAATCCCGCCGCCGTCATTACGCAGTCGCACGATTCTTTTCGATTGGCAGACTGTTTCTCGCTTCCTTCTTTATTTAATTCGGACATCACCATGTCATTACCTGCTCCTGTATCAATCCCCTTTCCGGATATTTCCTCATTATTAGGCCAGCTCATAAAAAATAGTGATAGCCATACCACATTAATTAGTCTGTGCGGGGCAGGCGGTAAAACCAGCACCCTGTTCTGGCTGGCCGACTATTTCCATCAACAGGGCAAGAAGGTGCTGATCACCACCACCACCCGGATGTTTCTGCCCTCCCCATCCCACTATCGGGAGCTAATCATCGAAGCGGATCCGGTCCATCAGCTGACCCGTTGCCAGCAACTGCCCGATGGCCCGGCCCTGGTCGCCCTGTTCAGCCATATCGAGCAGGCCAGCGGCAAGGTAGCAGGCCCCACGCCCCAGCAGCTTGATCTCATCAAGGGGCAGCAGCGCTTCGACATCATCCTGGTCGAGGCGGACGGTGCCCATCACAAGTTATTGAAAGTGCCGGCTTTGCACGAACCTTGCATTCCAGGAAGCAGCGATTGGGTGATAGCCCTGATGGGTGGCGCCATGGTGGGGGCAAAGGCCGACCCGGCGCAGATCCACCGTTGGGCCGAGCTTCAGGCTTTATGCGGGATTGCGCCAGGTGAACCGCTGGATTGGCCGCTGTTCGATAGGCTGCTCTCCCACCCCGACGGGGTGTTCAAGGGCACCCCTGCAAGGGCGCGACGGATCTGGTTTATCAACGGTGATTATCAAAATGAGGCGTCATGGCAGCCGCCATTGATAAACCTGTTGGCCCGTCACCCCGAACTTCACGCCATCTGGCAGGGGGCGGTGCGCGAACCGCAAGCCATCCGCCACGCCATCGCGCTCATACCCGGGGAGCCGGTTTAGCCACCAGGTCCCGATTTGGTTAAGGATAACAAGAGGTACCTTATGAATCTGTTTGCACACGCCGCCCGGCTGGAACAAGCCAACACCCCCTTCGCCATGGCCAGGATCATCGAGAGCCGCGGCTCCACCCCGCGCCATCAGGCCCAGATGCTGATCGAGGGAGATGGCCGGATCCACGGCACCATCGGCGGTGGCATGATAGAGCGACGGGTGATCGAGGAGGCGATCGCCGCCATTGCCGAGCGCAAGCCGCGCATCTTCCACGGTCGGATGGCCCGCAACGGCGAACATGCGGTGGGCTCGGATTGCGGCGGCGCCATGTCGGTCTATATCGATGTCTACGGCCTGCGTCCCCGGCTGGTACTCATCGGCGGCGGTCACGTCAACCGGGCGCTGGCCCATGCCGCGGCCCCCTTGGGCTTTGATATCCATGTCGGCGACTGTTTTGAAGGGAGCCTCAATCCCGAACTCTTCCCCGCCGGCACTCATCTTCAGCAGGCCGACACCATCAGCGCCGTCATCGAGGCGCTGGCCATCGAGCCCGCCAACTTCGTCATCATCGCCACCAACCATCAGGACAAGGAGGCGCTGGATCGGCTCATCACCCGTCCCCTCGCCTACCTGGGCCTGCTCGCCAGCAAGCGCAAGGTGCAAACCTTCACCCAGGCCCTGCGCCAGCAAGGGGTGAGTCAGGAGCAGTTGCAGCAGCTGCACGCCCCCATCGGCTACAACATAGGGGCCGAGACCCCGGAGGAGATCGCCATCAGCATCCTCGCCGAACTGTTGCAGGTGAAAAACGGCAAGGCGGGCGGCCTGATGCAGGACGATGTGCGCCTCAAACAGGATCGGCTGGTGGTGATGCGCGGCTCAGGCGATATCGCCACCGGGGTGGCGCTACGCCTGCACAATGCAGGCTTCAAGGTGGTAATGCTGGATCTCGACAAGCCCACGGTGATCCGCCGCACCGTTGCCTTCGCCCAGGCGATGTTTGACGGCGAGACCTGCGTCGAGGCAGTGCGCGCCAAGCGGGCCGAGAGTGTCGAGCAGGCCTTTGCGCTGCTGGAACAGGGGATCATCCCCCTGCTGGTGGACCCCGATGGCGCCACCCTGCGCGATCTCAAGCCCCGCTACCTGGTGGATGCCATCCTCGCCAAGCAGAACCTCGGCACCCACAGGGAGATGGCCCCCATCACGGTGGCCCTTGGCCCGGGCTTTGAGGCGGGTCGCGACTGCGATGCGGTCATTGAGACCAACCGCGGTCATCATCTGGGCCGGGTCATCTATCAGGGCCCTGCCCAGCCCAATACCGGTATTCCCGGGCTGATCGAGGGGCACTCCGCCCGCCGGGTGGTGCGCGCCCCCGTCGCCGGGGTGATGAAGAGCCTGATCAAGCTCGGCGACCTGGTGCAGGAAGGGGACGTGATCGCCCACGTGGGGGACGCCCCCATAATCGCGCCGCTGTCAGGCATGGTGCGGGGGCTGCTCAGCGATGGCATCGAGGTGACCGTCGGCTTCAAGATCGGTGACATCGACCCCAGGGGCGAGCGGGCCGATCCCACGACCGTCTCTGACAAGGCGCGCGCTATTGGCGGCGCCGTGCTGGAAGCCATGATGCACCTGGCCCAGCGCCGATAACCCTCGGTTACCTGATGCCGATAGTTAGCACAAGGCCCCTGACGGGGCCTTGTTATTGATGCAGTCTAGCAAAGAGCGATGAGTCATCATGCTCCGGCGCGACCCGTCCGCCAGGCGCGAGCAGCCAGCACTGCCAGGGTCACGGCAGTCAGGGGCAGCACAAAACCGGTCATGGCCTCCATAAAGGAGCCCTGCATCGGGCTGGCTGTGGCGTGCAGCACCAGCCAGACGGTGTAGGCGATGTAGTAGGCCAGAAACAGGGCTCCCTCCCAGCGGGCGATGGTGTAACCGGTAAAGAAGATGGGCAGGCAGGCGAGCGCCACGGCGATCATCACGGGGATGTCAAACGTCAGCGCTGCGTCAGAAACCTCAAGCCCGCCGGGGGGCACGATGGAGGTGACCACCTCGGGCAAGGAGGTGCCGGCAGCCACTATGGTCAGGCCGATGATGAGATCGCTGACGCCGAAGTAGTGGGCAATTTCGACCGCACTGCCAACCAGCAAGCGGGATCCGAGAATGAGCAGGCCCAACCCCGCCGCGATAAAGAGCAGGTTGCGCAACCAGCTGCCCGCCGTGCCGGGCTCGCGGGTGCCAAACTCCTGTTCGTATTCCGCCTGCACCGCCTTGCTTTCGCGTCGGCTCTGGATAAAGAGAAACAGGGTGTAGGCGATGATACCGGCAAACAGCAGACCCCCTTCCAGCGCAGAGATGCGGCCATCCCAACCCAGGATCAGCACCAGCACGGAAATGGCGATCATCAGGGGCACATCGAGGCGCACCAGCTGCTGGGAGACCACCAGCGGCACGATCAGCGCAGAGATACCGAGGATAAACAGGACGTTGAAGATATTGCTGCCGACCACATTGCCCACCGCAATACCTGCCTGCCCCTCCAGCCCGGACTGGATGCTCACCGCCAGCTCGGGGGCACTGGTGCCGAAGGCCACTATGGTGAGCCCGACCACCAGAGGAGAGATCCCCATCATGGTGGCAAGGCGTGAGGCTCCCCGCACCAGGGACTCCGCCCCCACCACCAGACACACCAGGCCCACGGCCAGCCATATCAACGTCATCATAGCGATCCATCCTTGTCGGCAAAAAGCGAGATAATCATTATCTATCAGATACCTGCATTACCATGCAGGTGTAGCAGGCCCCATATTGCCACACTTTTCTCCGCCTTTGCTCCTTGTTTTACAGCCCCCTTTGAGCACAGCTTGAAACCGGTAACGGGGCACGCCCAAGGGCCATATTCCCATACAAGTGAGTGCCCGTCTCAGGAGTGCTTGACCCGGGTCTCCCCCGCCACCGACACCACGGAACGTTTGCCCTTGCGGCTGATGACGATGAGCGCCAGCACGATAAGGGCGATGCCGCTCCCCTCCACCGGCCCCGGGTTTTCCCCGAGCAGCCACCAGGAGAGCAGCACGCCGCTCACCGGCACCGCCAGGGTGCTGAGCCCGGCAATCCCCGCCGGCAGTTTTTTCAGCACAAACAGCCAGAGACTCCAAGCCAGCGCCGTGGCAAAAATAGCACTGTAGGCGAGCGCGCCAAACACATAGGGCTGCCAGTCGATGGGTCGCTCCGGCACCAAGGCTGCCACCAGCGCCATCACCAGGGTGGCGTAGATCATCTGCCAGGTGGTGAGGGACATGAGATCCACTGTGGGATGACGGGCATACATCCGTTTGGCGATGATGGCGCTGATCCCCCAGCAGATGCCGGAAGCGATCCCGAGCAGCGCGCTCTTCATGGAGTCGAGGTGCAGCTGCCAGGGCTCGATCACCAGCAGCAGGCCGCAGGCGGCCACCCCGACCGCCACGTAGTGGAGTCGGCGCATCCGCTCCCCCAAAAAGAGCGCCGCGAAGATCACCACCCAGAACGGCATGGTGTAGCTCAGGATCGCCACCTTGCCCGCCCCGCCGCTGATCAGCGCCCACTGGGCCAGCCCCACCATGCCACAGGTCTGGAACAACCCGATGGCCAGGGTGTAGCGAAACGGAGTGGGTTTAAGGTATTTGCGGCCACGCAGGCATTGCACCAGCAGCAACACCAAAGAGCCGCACAGGCAGCGCAGGGCGGTGAACTCGAAGGCCCCCGCGTAGAGCATCACCTGCTTCATCACGATCCAGCTGTAACTCCAGATGGCAGTGAGCAGAACCAATCCCCCCAGCGCCGCCATGTTGATCTTGCTACTCATTGCTTGTCTTGCTGCCTCTTCTATCGCTAATCAGACCTATTTTGGGGGAGCCATCTTACGCCTCTCCCATCACCCTGCCCATCGCGGATCACAACTTGTCGGCTTATTCTTCCCGTCTGCCAATCCCTTGCGCCAGCCAACAGAAAGGGGGCCGATGGCCCCCTGTTTGTGCTGACAAGATCGAGCCTACTGACTTATCAGGGTGCCGGTCTTGCCGGCAATCCCCTCGGCCGCCTTCTCCAACAGGGTGATGAGGGATTTGCGCCCCGGCATGGAGCTCGCAAACGAAAGCGCCGCCTCCACCTTGGGCAGCATGGAGCCCCTGGCAAACTGCCCCTGCTCGATAAAGCCCCGGGCATCCGCCACGCTCAGGGTGTCGAGCCACTGCACGTCGGGCTTGCCGAAGTTGATGGCGACTTTTTCCACCGCGGTGAGGATGATCAGCATGTCAGCATCAATCAGCTCCGCCAGCCTGGCACTGGCCCAATCCTTGTCGATCACCGCGCTGGCGCCGCGCAAGTGGTTCCCCTCGCGCAGTACCGGGATGCCGCCGCCACCGACCGTGATCACCACCTGCCCCGCCGCCAGCATGGCCGAGACCGTCTCCTTCTCGATGATGTCGACGGGTTTGGGGGACGCCACTACCCGGCGATAGCCGCGACCGGCATCCTCTTTGAGGCGCTCGCCTTTGGCCATCAGCGCCTCGGCCTCCTCCTTGCTGAAAAAGCCGCCGATGGGTTTGCTCGGGTCGAGGAAGGCGGGGTCGTTTTTATCCACCTCAACTTGTGTCACCAGGGTGGCAACCGGCTTATGGATACCGCGCTCGAGCAGCGCCTCGCGCAGGGCATTTTGCAGGTCATAACCGATATAACCCTGACTCAGGGCCACGCAGACCGACATGGGCAGATGGGGCGCCTTTTCGTCGTGGCGGGCCGCCACCTCGAACGCCTGCTGGATCATCCCGACTTGCGGGCCGTTTCCGTGGGTCACCACTACTTCATGCCCCTTCGCAATCAGGTCGGCGATGGTCCGCGCCGTGCCCTGCACCGCCTGCATCTGCTCAGGCAGGTTGTTGCCCAGCGCGTTGCCGCCAAGGGCCAGTACGATTCGCTGTTTCATCTTGTGCTCTCCAGTGATGGGAGAAGCCGGCGCGCGGTCGGCTCCCTTTGTGTTCATCTATCTCTTTATGAAAAAACTGTTCTGCCAACATGCGGGGCTCTCGCCCCACGGGCAGGCGCCCCTGGGCGGTGTTCTCAAAATGCTAGTGCGGCGCCGGATACAGGAGCGAATTGAGCTCGGGGGCAAAGGGGGCGCGGGCCAGAAAACGGCCATGGCCGCGCCGCCCCAGAAACTCGCCGTCGCGGGCCACTATCTCGCCGCGACTCAGGGTCAGCCTGATCCGGCCCTGGCAGCGCATCCCCTCGTAGGGGCTGTAGTCGCCGTTGTCATGTAGCTGTTGATGGGAAATCAGGGTTTCACCGCGGGGATCCATCACCACCAAATCGGCGTCGGCCCCCGGTTGCAGATTGCCCTTGCGCGGCCAGAGGCCAAACAGGCGCGCCGGGTTGGCGCTTGTTAAGGCCACGAAGCGGGACGGCGTGATGCGCCCGCCGAGCACCCCATGGGCAAACAGCAGCAGCATGCGGTTCTCGGCCCCGGGCAGGCCGTTGGGGCAGCGGCTGAAATCCCCCCCCGAGAGGGTCATGCGCTGGGCGTGGGAAAAGTTGCAGTGATCGGTGGCCACCGTATCGATATCCCCGGCCGCCAACCCGACCCACAGCTTGTCCTGCTCGCAACGCCCACGCAGCGGCGGGCTTAGCAGGTAGTCGACCCCGTTCTCCAGGTGGTAGCAGGAATCATCGAGCAGCAGATATTGCGGGCAGGTTTCCACCCAGACCGGCTGGCCCTGACGGCGCGCCAGCTTGAGGTACTCCAACCCCAGGCCATTGGAGAGGTGAACAATATAAAGGGGCGCATTGCCCGCCAGCGCCGCCAGATTGATCATCCGGCTGATGGCCTCCGCCTCGCAGGCAAGCGGCCGGCTCTGGGGGTGATACCAGGGCTCGTGGTGACCGGCGGCCAGCAGCGCCTCACGGCGTACCGCGATGGCGGCATCGTTCTCGGGGTGCACGGTGGCGAGCGCCCCCACCTCCTTGAGGCGGGCTAGGGCGCGCAGCACGTCGCTGTCTCCCAGCTTGTAGCGGTAGGTGAGATAGAGCTTGAAGCTGCTGATCCCCTCCTCCTGCACCATGGCGGCCATCTCGTGGAGAATGTCGTCATCCACATGCTGAATGACGCCGTGAAAACCGTAGTCGATCACCGCCTGATCGGCGGCGTAATCGTGATAGCGAGCCAGCTGGTGATGCAGGTTGCACCCCGCCGGGCCAAATCCCATGTGATCGATGATGGTGGTGGTGCCACCACAGGCGGCGGCACGGGTACCGCTGAAGAAGTCGTCGCAACTGCGAGCCATGCCCACATCGATGTTGAAGTGGGTGTGGACGTCGATCCCCCCCGGCATCACGTAGCAGCCGTCGGCCTCGATCACCTCGGTCTCGTCATCGGGCTGGATATGGGCGGCGCGGGCCCGGATCACCCCGTTATCGATCAGCAGATCCTGGCGATATTCCCCCTGCGCATCCACCAAGGTGCCGTTCTTGATGAGCCGTTTCATCCACTCCCCCTCAACTCCTGTTGCCCTTCACGCACCAAGCCCCGCCTGGGCGGGGCATATCGTTGGTAGCAGGGATGCCGGCATCCCTGCACCCTTGCTTACTTGTCCAGCTCCGCCAGATAGAGCATGGGGATCACCGCATACATGGCGGCGCACTTGACCAGATGCTCCTTCCAGGTCTTCTCGTTCGGGGCGTGGGCTTCCGGCTCTTTGCCCGGGCCAAAACCGATGACCGGGATGCCGTGACGACCCATGATGGAGACGCCATTGGTCGAGAAGGTCCACTTGTCGACCACCGGCTCCTTGCGGAACAACTCGCGGTAGGCCTTGGAGAGGGTCTTGACCGTGATGTGATCCTCTTCCACCTTCCAGGTCGGGAAGTAGCACTCGGTGGGATAGACCAGACCCGTATAGGCCGGACGGTCGTACTGGTACATGGAGACTTCGGCACCGGCGGCTTTCACGGCCGGCAATGCGCGGATCTCGTCGAGCGCCCCTTGCCAGGTCTCGCCCCAGGTGAGGCGGCGGTCGATGGAGACGGCGCAGCTGTCCGCCACCGCGCAGCGGCTCGGGGAGGTGAAGAAAATCTCGGAGACGGTCAATGTACCCTTGCCGAGGAAGTCGTCATGGCCAAGGTTGTGACTGAGCTCCTGCAACTCGCCAAGGATGGGGCCCATCTTGAAGATGGCGTTGTCACCGCGCTCGGGCGCCGAGCCGTGGCAGCTCACTCCCTGCACCTCGACGCGGATCTCCATACGCCCGCGCTGGCCGCGATAGATGTTGCAGTCGGTCGGTTCGGTACTGACCACGAATTCAGGGCGGATCTTGCTCTGCTCGATGATGTACTGCCAGCAGAGGCCATCGCAGTCCTCTTCCTGTACGGTACCGGTCACCAGCAGGGTGTATTCATCTTCCAGCCCCAGATCCTTGATGATCTTGCCGGCGTAGACCATGGAGGCCATGCCCCCTTCCTGATCCGAGGCGCCGCGCCCGCCGATGATCTCGTGATCCTCCATCCCCTCATAGGGGTCGAAGGTCCAGTTGGCCATGTTGCCGACGCCCACGGTGTCGATGTGGGCATCCATGGCAATCAGATGCGGGCCATGGCCAATATAGCCCAGCACGTTGCCCATGGGGTCAATCTCGACCTTGTCGAAGCCGACCTTTTCCATCTCCTGCTTGATGCGCAGCACCACCTTCTTCTCGTCGCAGCTTTCACTGGGAATGGCGATCATGTCGCGCAGGAACTGGCTCATCTCGGCCTTGTACTGGTAGGCCTTCTCCAACACCATTTCAAACGGAATTTGCTTGCTCATTGTGATCCTCCATAACAACCTGATGTGCGAGGTTTGGCCTGTTTGCCAGCCCCGCCCTGACCCTTCACCACGCCCCCGTTAACAGGGCGCGATCAGTTCTTCAATTCGTGTCTCTGCTCTTGCAGGAAGTGGCTCGCAGCCGGGGTTACTCGCAGGCGGGATGCTTGCCTTCCCACACCACTTCCCGGTAGTGGGCCACGTCGGTATCCCCTTCGGTGCTGATCAGCAGCACCACTGAATCCTGATTGAGCCCCAGCCGCGCCATCAGGGCATCCCGCTGCGGGTGGTGGCGCACCGCCGCCAGCAACCCGGTGCCGACCGAGCCGGATTCGCCCGAGATGATGCGGGGATCGTCGCCAAGGGGATTGCCGAGCACCCGCATGCCGAGCGCCGACACCTTGTCGTGACAGGAGATGAACTGGGTGGTGCAGTGCTTGAGCAGCGGCCAGCCGAGGGGATTGGGTTCACCGCAGGCGAGCCCGGCCATGATGGTGCGCATGTCGCCCCCCACGTTGACCATCTCGCCGGCCACGCCGGAGCGGTAGAGGCAGTCGGCCTGATCCGGCTCAACCACTATGCTGTGCAGGTTTCTTGCCCCGAAACAGTCCACCAGATAGCCGAGCACGCCGCCCGCCAGGGCCCCGACCCCGGCCTGCAGCAGTACATGGGTGGGCTGCTGGATGCCCATGGCCTGCATCTGCTCGACCGCTTCATCGGCCAGGGTGGAATAACCCTGCATGATCCAGGTCGGGATCCTGGTGTACCCCTCCCAGGCGGTGTCCTGCACTATGTGCCAGCCGCGCTCTTCGGCCATCTTCATGGTGAGGCGCACGGTATCGTCATAGTTCATGTCGGTGACGATGCACTCGGCGCCGAGGTTGAGGATGTGATCCACCCGCTCCCGGGCCGAGCCTTTGGGCATATAGACCACCGCATGCTGACCCACCTGTTTGGCGGCCCAGGCGACGCCACGGCCGTGGTTTCCATCCGTGGTGGTAGCGAAGGTCATCGGCTCCTTGATGGTGCGCTTGATGAGATCGAAGGTGAAATTCTCGATGGCCACTCCGTATTTTTCACAGAGCAGGTTGGCGATGGCATAGACGCCCCCCAGCATCTTGAAGGCGTTGAGACCAAAGCGTTTGGATTCGTCCTTGACCAATATATTTTTCACCCCGACATAATCCGCCAGTGCTTTCAAATCACAGAGCGGCGTCGGTTCATATCCGGCCAGTTTTTTATGAAATGCACGGGCCTTTTGTGCTTCGATACGGGAAAATAACGGGGATGTTTCTCCGGTAAAAAAGCGGTTATCCGCAATATCCATCTTCAGAGAAAATTGGGACATAGTGACCTCACAAAGAGCCATCTCGCCGGAGAGACCTTATTCAAGGGGCTATCCGGGGAGAAGACTCGCGATAATAAATGCGCTGTTGCAGTGGGCAGGGTGAAATAGCCACCCTGCCCGACTTGCCATTATTTGACGCGCTTTTGCGCTTCCTTGATAAGATTTTCCAGGGTTTCGGCAGGCGCCGAGAATTTGCGGGCCATGATCATGGCGGCGATGATATAGGGCTTCCAGCTCGCCTCTTTATAAGTGGCGATGCGATATTTCTCGAATACCCCTTCGGTCACCTCACCCTCCTTGCAGGAGACACCGGAAATATCCGCCGGCAAGCAGTGCATATAAAGTGCCTCGCCCCCCTTGGTGAGCTTCATCATCTCTTCGGTGCAGTGCCAATCCTTGTGCTTGGCGTTTTGCGCGAGGCAATGTTTCTCGAGGTCTTTGAGGCCGGCGTGGTCATTGGCCCGCAGCAACTCGGTGCGCTGTTCCATCACCTGGTAGGGCGCCCAGGACTTCGGATAGACGATGTCCGCATCCTTGAACGCCTCTTCCATGGAAGTGACCTGACGGAAGCTGCCGCCGGAGGCCTTGGCGTTCTCTTTGGCCACCTCGATCACGTCCGGGATCAGGTCATACCCCTCGGGATGGGCCAGGGTCACGTCCATGCCAAAACGGGTCATCAGCCCGATGATGCCTTGCGGCACAGAGAGCGGTTTGCCGTAGCTCGGGGAGTAGGCCCAGGTCATGGCAATCTTCTTGCCCTTGAGGTTGTCGAGGCTCCCGAAATGCTCCTGCAGCCAGGCGAGATCAGCCATGGACTGGGTCGGGTGATCAATGTCGCACTGCAGGTTGACCAGGGCCGGACGCTGGGGCAGCACCCCCTTCTCGAACCCTTCGTCGAGCGCCGCCCCCACTTCGCGCATATAGGCGTTGCCGGCCCCGAGATACATGTCGTCGCGAATGCCGATGGCGTCGGCGCAAAACGAGATCATGTTGGCTGTCTCGCGCACCGTCTCACCGTGAGCTATCTGGGATTTGCCCTCATCCAGATCCTGCTGGGCCAGGCCAAGGAGATTCAGGGCTGACGCGTAAGAGAAGCGGGTCCGGGTGGAGTTATCGCGGAAAACCGAGATACCGAGCCCGCTGTTAAACAGCTTGGTGGAAATATTTTCGGCGCGCAGGGTCTTGAGGGATTCGGCCAGTTTCAATACCAATTCCAATTCCTGCGGGGTTTGCTCCCAGGTCAGCAGAAAATCTTTTTCGTGCAGGTTGGAGTTGAGTGCCTTTATCTCTTTGATTAAATCGTTAACTGCTTTCATCGTTCGCCCCAATCATTGGATGATATATGGATAGCTCCCCTTTCACTCACGATGTCACCAGCGTCACGGTTGTGGGTGAGCTCATCGGTTAGCGTCGACAAGAGATAATCAATAAGCGTGCCAGATTAAAAAAAGGCGGTGGAATAATAAGAAAAGGAAAAAGTATGTGATGCAAGGCACAAAAATAACGATTATTTCAGAGAGTTATCCAATCACGTCGGCGGCTTCTGTCATTTGCCGTGAAGAGTGCATGAATCAAGATTGATAAAAATGCCCCTTGCCAGCCAGGAATTATCATCAGGGCCCCGCAATGGGGAACATAAATGATATGGGCGGGGCCGCCATTATCATTATGAGAATACAAGCCTCATCACTCCCCTCTCACAAGGAGCCAGGCTCGCCAGTGTGACGCCACGATCAATACCTCTTGCTCCAACCACTTATCTTGTTGCCGCAACTCGTTTAACCAACCTGTGCCAACCTTGTCCGCTTCGCTCGCAGCCACGGCGAAATCCGACGAACGCCAGTGAACCTTGTCATCCCCGGTTAACAGACCACATACCGGACGAGCGTAATGTTGCAGGAAAAGTGTTAACTGACAGGGCAACCACAGCATTACCGGGCGATTGAGATCCCGGGCCAACTCCACCGCAATATCAATGCCACGCTGATCCAGATCGCCAAAATGAGCCCACTGAACAGAGTCAGGTAATAAAGGGATACACCGTTTGGCCAGACTCGTATTACGGCCCGGCGCAAACAACAGCAACTGGCCCCTTTGTAACGGGTAATCGACAAAAGCCCCCTTGTTCTCCACCGTGATAACTTGCGTCCCCTGCCAATCAACGGCAGCCAGGGTTGCCAGCGCTCGCTCAGGCAAGGCCAGCTCACCCAATAGCCTCATGGATTCTGTCATGTCGTGGCGCAGGCCAACGAGATCCACAAAGACTATCTGATCCAACGTGCGCAGACGGAGTACCTCATCCTGTGTCAGTACCATGTTGATGGGCAATTGGCTGGCCGAGTTATCACTGCGGGGATATTTGCTATCGCCATGCCAAAGGGCATGGAAACTGGCCTGATTAAGACACGAAGGCAGTGTCACGCCAAGGGTCTGCAAATGCTCACGTTTATCAGGTGCCACAGAGACCACTTGGGCCAGTTGTCTAACGAGATAATCACGTCCTGCCTCTGTCAACACATGACGGGCACTGCGTCCAACCGGCCTGATCCCGTCAACTGCCTGCAGTCGGATCAGCAGTTCACGACCATGCTTGCTATCAAATGAACATCCCTTCTCGTTCTGGCTATCGAGCAACCTGGCACAGAGACCTTGTATATGCTTTTCCGCAAATAACGACATGGTGCAGCCCCCTCACATCAGCTTCATATGAAGAAGTAGATGTGATTTTCCAGGCCGTTACCGTGACTTGCCTCGCAGTGGTGGACCTGTTCCTTCGATGTCCTAAGCTGGTCACAACCGCAGCGCCCCCTGACAACCGGAAAAAGCACAGGTACGCGACAGTCAACATCCCTGACCCAATACCCCCACAACTGCGAAATAGACTACTTTTTCAACAAAAAGAAACGGCTATGGGTGGCCCGGGCAACCAGCTTGTGGCACTCTGGCCAATCTCAGGGAAAGATCCACCACGACACCGAGGTGTCATCACAGCAAAGGAGCGCCACCGATGGCCAAAGTCAGCAAGAAAGAGATCAAGAAGAAGATCGCCGCCCGCCTCGAGAAGATTGCCAAGCACGAGAGCAAGATCAAGAAGCTGAAGAAGGCCCTGAAGTAAGGGCTACGCGATAAGAAAAACCGCCAGCTGGCGGTTTTTTATTGCCGCATATCCTCAAATAACACCAGCCCCCGCGGGTTGCCCATAAATAAAGGGCAAGAGCGCCGAACGGGCGCCGCGCACGGCGTTATCACGAACTAGCCTTGATGATGTGTTTGATATGAGCCTGTTGTGGAGCGCCATATGTACTCTTACACCCTCACCTTCAAGGATGAAGCCGATCGCCTGACCGCCCCGGAGCAAGAGATCAGCCTGCAAAGCCCCGCCCTCGCCGGGGACTTTATCATTCTCTCCGACGGCAGCCGCCATCAGATCATGTTTATCACTCACCGCGCCCACTACAGCAGTCTCTATCTCGATAAAGGAGTCAGGGTGCCACAGGGCTGACGGACATGTGGGTCATATCAAACAGCTTGTCGAGCACACGCGCACACAAACCACGGAAATAGAAAAGCGGCCTGTTGGCCGCTTCAGGGATATGGCGAGAAACGCCGTCATGGCATTGAGATGGCTATTCGCTCTTTAACACCGGCTGGCGCACTATCTCGACACCTTTTTTATAGACCACCAGCATCCCGGGCGGGCTATCAGGCTCTCCTATCACGGTCACCTCACAATCATAGCGATAAGGGCCGCTGGTGAATTGATATCCCCGGCCATCGCCTCATCTCTGCTCCCCTGCTCTGTTTTCCTCCCCATTCACCTTGAGGAGAGGCTGCCCCGTATTTGGTTTTACACGCCTGCGAACGGCTATTTATCGAGCGCCAGGAAATAGTGATACCCATCTTCCTTCCTATACCCCAGGGACTCATACAATCTTTGCGCGGCCGAATTGTCTCTCGCGGTTTCCAGGGCCAGCCCCCTGGCGTTTGTCGCCATGGCAAACTCCTTTGCCGTATCCATCAATTTTTTGGCAACTCCCAAGCGCCTGGCCTGCGCCACGACATACAGGTCGTTCAGAACCCATATCCGTTTGGCGGCGACGGATGAAAATGAGGGGTAGAGCTGGGTAAAACCGATGCCGGCACCCTGCTTATCTCTGGCAAAAAAGATCACTGACTCCTGTTGTGACAGGCGCTCGGCCAGAAAATGACGAGCCAGGGTCATATCCTCTTGTTGGCCGTAAAAGATCCGGTATGCATTAAATAAGGGGCTGATGATATCCAGATCATCCATGCCGGCCCTGATAATTTCCATCAACTCTGCTCCATCCCAGAAACATCATCAAAATAGGTATCGGGTACTCCGTCCTCTTTATCAGTCAGAGAACGAGTCCATCAGGACGATACCCGAGAGCCATCGAAACTGACATAACCGGCGCCTGTAAACTCCACAGAAAAATGAGCAGGTTGGTCAAAGGCAGGGAGCGAAACCATTTTTGGGCTCACGCCACTCGCTACATCACCTCGATCTTTACCTTGATAAGGCCAGCGCGTGTATTGCCGATGGCGCTGAACGCGGCTCGGGAGAGATCGATGATTCGCCCGCGTTTAAAGGCGCCTCTGTCATTGACTTTGACCACCACGCTCCTGCCGTTGGCGAGATTGGTGACCCGCACCATGGAACCAAAAGGCAGCGTCATATGGGCGGCGGTGTTGAGATTGGTTTGATAGCGCTCGCCGCTGGCGGTGCGTTTGTTGTGGTAGCGGTCGGCGTAGTAGGAGGCGAGCCCCGTCTCGGTATAACCTTGCCAGTCGCCGCCACGACCGGCATCAGGCTGGCTGCTGCAGGCTGCCAGCAGCAGACTGAGTGATAACAGCAGCCCTTTTTGCACTCCCCTCTTCATCCTGTTTCCCCGATATTGATGGCGCCACCCGACCCGCAGGCTGGCGCTTCGTTGCCAAAATGCGGCTTTCGCGCACGAGTCGTCCACTTTCGCATATTTTCCATAGAAAACGGGAGGCCAAGCCTCCCGTTTTGTTTATTCACCCGTCAACCTTTGTCAGGCGATAAGCTTGTCATCGCTAAAGCCGAAGCCGCGCAGGCCCACCACATGCACATGCTCGTGCTTGCCCTGCACTTTACGGATGAGCTTGTAGGTGGTGCCCTTCTCGGGGCTGATGTTCTCCGGCGCCGCGATAAGCAGCTGCATGTCCTGCCGCTCGCACAGCTCGAACAGGGTGGCGATGGATTTGCCATCCAGACGGGCCGCTTCGTCGAGGAACAACAGACGACAGGGAGCGATATCCTTGCCGCGCAGACGGCGGGACTCCTCCTCCCAGCTGATCAGCACCATCAAGAGGATGGCCTGACCGGTACCGATCGCCTCGCCGGTAGAGAGCGCGCCGCTCTCGGCCCGCAGCCAGCCATCGGCCCCGCGCTGCACCTCGATCTCCAGCTCCAGGTAGTTGCGATAGTCGAGCAGCACGTCGCCCATCACCTGATAGCTGCGATCCCCCTGCTCCACTTGCGGGTTGAGGCGCTGGAACAGCTTGGCCATCGCCTCGGAGAAGCTGAGCTCCTTGTCGGCAAACAGATCGTTGTGCATGGCGGTCTGATCGGCGAGCGCCGTCAGCAGACGAGTGTGGGCCTCGCGGATATTGACGTTGAGGCGCACCCCGCGCACCAGACCGAAGGCGATGTTCTGCAAGCCCTGGTTGAGCACCCGGATGCGGTTCTGCTCGCGGCGGATGATGTTGGTGATCTTGGCCGCCACTTCGTGGGAGGAGAGCGACAGATGGGTTTCCCGCTGCTTGAGCTCGTCGGCCAGACGGGCCAGCTCGATCTCCATCTCTTCGATCGCCTCGACCGGATCATCGGAGCGGATGATGTCGTTGCGGATGCGATCTTTGAGGTAACGATAGACCTGCACGTAGAAGGCCACCTTCTGCTCGGTGCTGCGGTTGCCCTCGGAGAGACGCAGCGCATCGCGCAGGGCCTCGTCGTGGGCCACCGCCCCCCGCAGGGCGCCGAGGGCCTTGTCCGACATGGAGCGCAGTTCGTCGCTGTCGAGGTACGCCAGCTCGCGCTTGTTCAGGCGCTTCTCGACGTCGGTCTCCCGCGCCAGCCGCACCACCCGCGACCAGCTCGCCTTGTGACCCACCAGGGATTTGCGGGCACCGAAGTAATCCTTGCCTTCCAGCTTGAGACGACCGCCGAGGGATTCAATCTCGCGCTTGGTTACCTGCAACTGGGCCTCGGCGCTGGTGCGACGGGAGCGGGTGCGGATAAGCAGCTCTTCGATCTCCTTCTTGTGGGCACGCGCCTTCTCTTCCATGTCGTCAGAGAGGGTCAGCCCCATGGCCGCCAGCTCCTGCTCGAACTCGGTCAGGGTCTGGCGCTTGGCCTCGACGCTGGAGTTGAGGGCGGTGCGCAGCTGCAGCGCCTCGGTGTGACGCTGGGCAATCTGCTTGTGCTGCTCACCGGCGGTGCGGGCCGCCAGCTCGGCCGCCTTGAGCTTCTCTTTGAGTCGCTCGCTCATCTCGGAGGCTTTGCCCAGCAGGTCTTGTGCATCCTGATAGGCAAAGTGCGGCAGGCGGGCCACCAGCTGATCGAGGGCGTAGCAACGGCGCTTCTGCTCGGCCAGCAATTCGTTGGCTTCGTCAAACGTCGCCTGTAGGGCAGAGAGATCCTGCGGATCCTGGCGCAGCACCTGCACCATGGTTTCCAGTTTTTCCAGCGACTTGCCGTGTTTGGCGATAAAGGCTTCGGCCTGTTTCAACGCTTCCACGTCGGCGTTGGCCGCCTCGAGGCGGGCAGCCAGGTCTGTCTCGGCAAACAGGTGGGCAAAGGGCAACATCCCCTGCACCAGCTGGATATGGCGGGTCAGCTGGGCGGCAGCCGCTTTGGCCTCGGTCAGCTGCTTGTTGCACTCGGCGATGGTCTCTTGCAACTTGCGCTGCTCGGCCTGTTTGGCCTGCACTTCGGCTTCCGGGTCGGGGCGGAAGGCGATGTCCAGATGCTGGCCAATAAAGTCGCGGAAGTGGCCGTAGAGGCGGTGGTACTTCTGCTGCTCGAAGGCGGCCTTGGCGTAGCCCTCGATAAGCTCTTCGCGCTCAAGGTCGAGCTGTTCGATCCGTTTTTCCCGGGCGGCGCGGCCAAACAGCGGCAGCTCGGGGTAGCGGGAGAAGCGCACCTGACGCTTGCTGGTGCGCACCAACACGGCGTCACCCAGCTCGTCCGCTTCCACCAGATCCTCGTCAAAGGAGTCTGGGTTGCCCTGAATGAGGTAGATATCCTCCGGGCAATCTTCCAGCTTTTTCAGCCGCTCGATGGCGCCTTCCAGGTCGAGCACCACCAGGGCGCTGCGAGCCGGGCCGTAGAGGGCGGAGTAGTAAGGGGCATCGTCGATGGAGATGTCGTCATAGACATCGGAGAGCAGCACGCCCCCCACCTGCTCGGCGATGCGGGCAAGACGGGGATCCGCCTCACCGGCCCCCAGCTGCAGGTTGCGAATTTGCAGCTCCAGCGCCTGTTTCTGCGCCGCGATGCGGTTGCTCTCCTGCTCGAATTCGCGCTCCTTGTCGAGCACGCTCTGCATGCCGGAAGAAAGTTCTTCGGCGGTGGCGAGCGGCAGCCCACTCTGCTCGCGCAGCTGCTCGAGCTTCTCGAAGGATTTCAGCCAGCGCGGGGCCAGCTTGGTCAGCTCCGCGATATCGCGGCCGAGCTGGCTGCCCTGATGCTCGAGGCTGGCGCGGCGCTGATTGACTTCAGCCTGTTGCTCGGAGAGCTCCTCCTGACGGGTGCGCTGGGCTTCGAGGAAGATTTCCAGCTCGTCCTGGCTCGCGATCAGCTGGCCGGAGGCCTGCTGCAGCTCGTCACGCAAGCGCAGCAGCGCCTGCTGGCTCTCGCTCTCTTTCTCGAGGCGGGCCAGCGCAGCGCGCAGCCCCTGCCCCTGGGCGATGCGGGCCTTGTCTTCGATATGACGCTTGAGCAGCCCCTGGGCGGTGGGCCAGGCTGCCTCACGGGCGGTCTCGGGGGCAATGTTCAAAAGCAGCGCCAGCGCCGCTTCGTGCTCGGCCACCGCCGCCTTGGCCAGCGCCAGCTGCTGCTCGGCCCCCAGCACCCGGCTGGTGAGGCTCTGCTCGGCGGCGCGGAACTGGTGCAGGGTGTCGCTCGCTTGTTCGGCGGTCAGCCCCGGCAGCTCGCACTGCTCGCGGGCGTTTTCCAGGGCCTGCACCGCCTGACGGTACTGGATGGCACGGGTCTGCTGGATATCGAGCGCCTGCTGATAGTCGGCCAGCTGGGTCTTGAGGCTGTCCACCTCGGCCTGAGCCAGCTCCTTGCGCTCTTCCACCTCCAGCAACTGGCTGTGGATCTCCTCCACCACCGCTTGTTGCTGTTCGAGTTTGTCAGAGAGATCCGCCAGATCGGCGCGATACATCTCGATCTTCTTTTGCAGTGCCACGGCGGCCAGCACCTTGGCCAGGTGCTCGGCGGCGGACTCCAACTCGTCGGTCAGCAGTTTCTCGCGGTTGGTGAGCTGCTCCACCTCGTCGGCCAGATAGATGGCGCGCTGCTTCTCCTCGGCCAGCAGGCGGCGTTTGCCCGCAAGCTCGGCCCGGGCCTTGAGGGCCAGATCGGAGAGGCGGCTCTTCTCGGCGGCATTGCGCACATAATCCGCCGCCACATAGTGAGTGGTCTCGGTGATCAGGTTCTTGAACAGATCCCGCTGGCCCTGAGTCTCTTTAATAGCCTCAAGGGTGCGGCGGTTCTCGTAGATGGCCGCCTCCATGTCCTGGAACGCCTTGCGCACGCCGGAGTTCTCCGGCAGCAGGTATTCACGCAAGGACCGGCTGATGGAAGACGAAATACCGCCGTAGAGGGAGGCTTCGATCAGGCGATAGAACTTGCCGCGATCTTTTTGATCACGAAGCTTCTTCGGGGTGATGCCGAACTCGAACATGAAGTTGTGATAGTCGGTCACCGTATTGAACTTGGCGACTTTCAACGCCCCCAGCTCCGCCGCCGCCCCTTTCAGATCGGCAAACGCGCGCACCCGCCCCTTGCCGTCCTCGAGTTTTTCCAGCAGCAGATCGGTGGGCACCAGATTGTCCGGCACATCCACCAAGGCGAACGGGGTGATATTGACCTTGTTGTCACGGTTGGCCACCTGCTCCAGATGCACGCCGACCCAGATCCGCTGCTCGCGGCTGTTTATCACTTCCAGCACTGAGTAGCAGTGACCGCGCTGCAGCTTGCCGTAGAGCCCCTTGTCACGGGAGGCGCTGCTCGATCCCGCCTCCGTGGTGTTGCGAAAATGGAGCAGAGACTGATCGGGAATGAGGGCCGCGATAAAGGCCGCCATGGTGGTGGACTTGCCCGCGCCGTTGCCGCCGGAGAGGGTAGTGACCAGCTGGTCGAGATCGAAGGTCCGGGCGAAGAAGCCGTTCCAGTTGACCATGGTCAGGGATTTGAACTTGCCTCGCACCTTTTATACCTCCAGATCCAGTTGTTCTTCATCGAGGTCCGCCTCGATATCGTCAAACAGCGAGTCGCTGCTCGGCATTTCGTCGTCGTGGAAGATGGCCTCCCCTTCCTGGATCATCCGCAGTTGGACGGCGCGGGGATCCTCATCGGAACGCACATCGGCGGCGAAGCGGAACACGGACTCGTTGACCCGGAATTTGTCCCCGTTGCCAAGGGCGGTGATCATACCAAGGCGACGCAGCCGGCGCATGGAGGTGCGAATTTTTTCGAGCAGCTTCTTCTTGTCGAGATCGGTGCCGCCGGAGCGGCTGTTGACCATGCGCAGCAGCTGCTTCTCGTCGGCCAGGCTCAGCACCTCCTCCTGCAGCTCGCCCATGGCAAACACCCCTTCCGAGGCGAGGCGATCAGGGCTCAGATAGAGGTAGCAAAGCACCTTGCCCACCAGCATATCGAGCTCGGAGAGCACTGTGGTGCCGATGTCGGCACTGGGGCGCGGGCGCAGGTAGAAAAAGCCTTCCGGCGCCTTGATGAGTTCGACCTGATAGCGGCCGTAGAAGATCTCCAGCTCCTGGTGATACTCCACCAGTGCCGAGTGCTGTTCGAACTCGTCGGCACTGATGTGACGACCGGAGCGCAAGGCGGTATCGATGCGCGGAAACAAGGGGTTGGCAATGGCCTCTGCGAGCCGCAGCGGCAAGGGAAACTCAGTATTGATCAATGACATAGGCCTGAACCTTGGATCCAGCTTGGTTAATGGGTTTCCATGCAGGTTGGCGATGCAGTTCGCGCTCGCCGCTGGCATGGCCCAGGCGCACGGCCTGGTCAATCAGAAGACGCGCCACGTCGAAGTGGGCGTGGGCCGGGTAGTCCAGCAGGTATTCCCGCAGCACGTCGGCCAAATCCAGCTGCTGACCCTGCTCGGGATAGCGGGCCAGGTAGCGCTCGATACGCTCGGCCAGCTCCTGGTTGATGTCCACCATCTCCATGTATTCCATCTCGAGGGGCACCTCGCCGGTCACCTCCTCGTCGTGGATGGCGATGGTTTCGTCGCGCAGCTCCAGCAGACGGGGCTCTTCGGCCACCCGCAGTTGCCAGTTGTGCTGATCGAAGTTGCGGATGGATTCCCGCAGCCGCTGGCTGAAGGCGCGGTTCTTGTCCATGTCGATGGCGTTACGGATGAACTTGTGAACGTGCCTGTCGTAGCGGGCCCACAGCTCGATACACTGCTGGCCCCAGCTGGTGATCACATCGAGCCGTCCTTGCAAGGCGTGAGTCAGCTCCTCGACGTGGAACAGATCCTCGCGCCCCTGGGCAGCTTCCTGAATGTTGAGGAGCCCCGCCTGCAGGCGGTGGCCGGCGGCGTCCAGGGTATCCTGCAACTCGCGCAGGGTCTGGCCGGTCTCGTGCAGCAGTTTTTCGCAGCTGTGGATGGCATCGACCCAGTTCTGGGTCAGCAGGGCCGCGATCTCGTTTTTGACCTGATTTTGCTGCTCATCCATGGCGCGCTGGGTCAGATCGATGCGTCCCAGGGTCTCCTCCAGGGAGAAGGTGAGGCGCGGCAGCACCTCCGCATCCCACTGCTCGCGGGTATTGGTCTCGAGCGCCGCCTTGCGGGCGGTGTCGAGCTCGGCCGCCAGGTGTTCGAGCAAAATGGAGAGCTTGATGGAGTCGACCTGGCGCTGATCCAGGAAGAAATCGACGATGCTCATGCCAAGGCGCGACAGGCGATAGAGGCTCTCTCCCGCCACCATGTCGGTGTTGAAGCGCGACAGCAACTGCTGGCGAATGAGATCGTTGATGGCGTTGTTGGCGCGGCCGGTGAGGGTCTCGTCCATCTGACCAAAAGCACTGCTGACGTAGCCAAAGGCATCGTGCAGCGCCGCCTCCGACAGATCCGACTCATCTTCGGACAGGGTCTTGATTGCAATCAGAAAGGCCAGTCGATCGGTCGGCAGGCTCAGCGCCAACCCCTCCTGCCTGACCCACCCTACTATCTCCGGCAAAGAACGCTCGGGCAGGGTACGGGATGTACTCATCATGACGTTGTCATCTCGTTGTTATCCATTTGGATGGCCTTATCAGGAAAATCCGGCCATCTCGTTGTTATCCATTGGATGGCCTTATCAGAACAATCCGGCCATCTCGTCGTGCTATCAAGTGCAAGCGGTAACCCGTTTGCAGCTGCCTTGGGCAGCATCCCCACTGATAAAAACAGGAGCGTCTATCAGCTGGCGGGCTTTTGCGCCATCACGTGGATATAGCGCCCCAGGGCGACAAACGGTTCCTGGCGGCAATATTGTTGCTCCATGGCCAGCAGATCGTCGAATTTTTCCAGCTGATCCTGCTTGTGGCGCATGTAGTCGTGAATGACCCGCACCCCGGTCTTGCCGATTATCTTGAGCCCACCCCGCCCAATCCAGTCATAGACCTGCTCGGGCAGTTGGGGATTGGTGGGGGTCAGGGCAGTCTGACGCTTCTTGCGAAGACCCAGGCGCACATAGTCAAAGTTGCCCACCACCAGGCTCTGAAACAAAAGGCCATGGCGGTTGTAAAAAAGCAGCGACAGTATGCCCCCGGCATTGACGAAAGGAAACAGACCTAACAGGGTCTGGCGTGGCTCGGCAAGCCACTCCAGCACGGCGTGGCAGAGTACCAGATCAAAAGTACCGGTCACATGTTGCTTCAGATCCTGAATGGGGCAATGAATGAGACGAATATTGTCTTCCAGCCCCTTCTCGGCGATCTGGGTGCGGGCCAGGGCCAGCATCTCCGCCGAGAGATCGCACAGCTCCACCTGATGGCCCATGGCCGCCAGCTTCTGGGCGAAGTAGCCAAAGCCGCCCCCCGCATCCAGGATCCGCAGGGGCCGATTGCCCAGCCGCGCCAGGCAGGCCTCGATGTCGCTCCACACCACGGTCGTGCGGATGCGCCCCTTGGTGGAGTCATAAATATTGCGGGCGAACTTGTCGGCGCGACCGTCAAAACTCTGATCTTGCTTCAAGAGAAACTCAACTCTGGCCATACAAAAAAAGGAAGGTATTCTGTCACATCCCGAATTTGCTGAAAACTCAAGGACGATAGTGCCGTGTTTACGCTCAACTTTTTTGCCATCAAGAAGTGGCTTGGCCAGCTGCTGATGCCGCTCCCCTTTTCTCTCTCCTTGTTGCTGCTGGCCCTGCTGCTGCTCTGGTTCACCCGCTTTCAGAAAACCGGCAAGCTGCTGGCAACCCTCTCCCTGCTTATCGTCGCCCTGATGGGCACGCGCCCGGTAAGCTATGAGCTGGCCCGCCCATTGGAGCAGACCTTCCCCCCCTTCGAGGTGAGCCAGCATCCGGATATCCAGGCCATCGTGGTACTGGGTAACGGTCATGTCAGCGATCCGGCGATCCCCGAGCGCTCCTGGCAGAACAACATTGCCCTGGCCCGCACTCTGGAAGGAGTACGCCTGGCCCAGGCCTATCCCGATGCCGAGCTGATCTTCTCAGGCTATGTGTCGGGGGATCCCCTCTCCAACGCCGAGGTCAATGCCCGCATGGCACAGAGCCTCGGCATACCGCGTACACGGATCACGTTGTTTGAAAACAACAAAGATACTCATGATGAAGCAGTCAGTATCAGCCGCCATCTCAAGGGAAAACGGGTCGCACTGGTGAGTTCAGCCACCCATCTTCCCCGCGCCATGGCCCTCTATCAGGGACAGGGACTCAATGCCGTGCCGGCCCCCACCGATTACACCGCCAAGCAGAGCCAGGAGCCCCAGCCTCTCTATAGTTATCTGCCCAAGGGGCGTTATCTGATGTATTCCGAGGCTGCCATTCACGAATGGATTGGGGTATGGTGGGCACGCTTGCGGGGGCAGGTTAACGAATGAGCGATCAAGCGTTTCATTCCTGATTTGGATCAGGAAAGCGAAAAAAAATTACGTCATTTGCCGCCGGGTCAGCTATCTTGGGCTCGGTTCAATTCATATAATGTCGCGCAATCAAATGCCTAGGAGATATAGAAGATGAGACAGCACCTGGTAATGGGTAACTGGAAACTGAACGGCACCAAGGCTTCCGTCGAAGCACTGATCAAAGGACTGACCCCGGCGGCTGCCGCTCATCCTTCTGTTCAAGTCGCCGTCTGCCCCCCTGTTATCTTTTTGGGTATGGTTGAGCAGCTGACTGCCGGCACCAAGATCGCCTATGGCGCCCAGAACGCCGACGTGCACGAGTCTGGTGCCTTCACCGGCGAAAACGCCCCCTCCATGCTCAAAGCCTTCGGTTGCACCTACTCCCTGGTCGGCCATAGCGAGCGTCGCACCCTGCACGCAGAGACCGACGACGTGGTTGCTGCCAAGTACGAAGCCATCCAGAAAGGCGGTCTGGTACCGGTTCTGTGCATCGGTGAGACCCTGGCCCAGTTCGAGGCCGGCACCACCAACCAGGTGGTTGAGACCCAGCTGAAGGCTGTTATCGACCGCTGCGGTATCGCCTCCTTCGCCAACGCCGTCATCGCTTACGAGCCGGTATGGGCCATCGGCACCGGCAAGACTGCCACCCCGGAAATCGCCCAGGCCGTGCACGCTCACATCCGTCAGTACCTGGCCGGTTTTGACGCGGACGTGGCTGCCAAGGTACAGATCCTGTACGGTGGTTCCGTGACTGGCGCAACCGCTGCCGACCTGTTTGGTCAGCCGGACATCGACGGTGGCCTGGTGGGTGGTGCGTCCCTGAAAGTGGACGACTTCTCCCAGATCATTGCTGGCGCGGCCAAGTAATCGGCTGCCATGGAGGGGGCGCTTGCCCCCTCCTGCGTATCGCTTTTCCTATGGTGGCCCCCGCATCCCATACGAAAGCCGATATAGTAAAAATGGCTTGTCTATTTCCAAACATTCGTATTTGACAACTCAGATCCAGAGGCACTCATGACCAAACAAATCAAACGTATTGGTGTTCTGACCAGTGGTGGCGACGCGCCGGGTATGAACGCAGCCATCCGCGCCGTGGTGCGCGCCGGCCTGCATCATGGCCTGGAAGTGTACGGCATCTATGATGGCTATCTCGGTCTGCACCAGGATCGCATCGTCAAGCTGGAGCGCCACAGCGTTTCCGACGTGGTGAACCGTGGTGGTACTTTCCTGGGTTCTGCCCGTTTCCCTGCCTTCAAAGATCCGGCCGTTCGCGCCGAAGCGATCGAGAACCTGAAAAAGCACGGCATCGACGCCCTGGTGGTGATCGGCGGTGACGGCTCCTACATGGGCGCCAAGAAGCTGACCGAAGAGGGTTTCCCCTGCATCGGCCTGCCGGGCACCATCGACAACGATATCGCCGGCACCGACTTCACCATCGGTTTTGATACTGCCCTGAACGTGGTCGTAGACGCAATCGACCGTCTGCGCGACACCTGCAGCTCCCACCACCGCATCTCCGTGGTCGAGATCATGGGCCGTCACTGTGGCGATCTGGCCATGTCTGCCGCCGTTGCCGGTGGTGCCGAATACGTGATCGTGCCGGAAGTGGCTTTCGACAAAGAGAAGCTGCTGCAACAGATCAAGGAAGGTGAAGTCAAAGGCAAGAAGCACGCCATTATCACCATCTGTGAACACGTTACCGACGTGAATGCACTGGCCAAGGATATCGAAGCCATGACCGGCCGCGAAACCCGAGCCACTATCCTGGGCCACATCCAGCGTGGCGGTGCCCCGACGGCCCGTGACCGCATCATGTCCAGCCGTATGGGGGCCTACGCCGTCGAGCAGTTGCTGGCCGGCCATGGTGGCCGCTGCGTCGGTATCCAGCGCAACGAGCTGGTTCACCACGACATCATCGACTGTATCGAGAACATGAAGCGCCCCTTCGATCAGGAGCTCTACAACCTCTCCACCACCCTGTTCTAAGGCATATCAGTCCAAACAGGCCAGTCTGATAAAAACCCTCCACTCGGAGGGTTTTTTTATTTCGTCCTGATGGCCAACCCCATTGCGCCAGAGCTTATCCAGCACAACATGTGCCTGCCTCTGCTCAGGAGAAACACAAAGCGCCAGGCGCTTGTATCTGTCAGGCTCGCGGCTCAACATTCGCGACTCAACAAAGACGCGATCCCTATCACCACCATGCCTCCCCCTGCTCTCTTGCGTACCGCTGTGTACGACAGCCAAGACGCCCACCTTGCTTATACCGACCTCAAGCCGAGTAATGTAAGGCAAGCGCATTCCAGCCTGGCCTCCCGTGCCAATCCGTCACTACCAGCGACTTGCCCTGACACACTAGACAGGCTAAACGGTCTCACCACTATATTGGTGGCGATAAAATGCACACCTACGCCTCTGCAGCCTCTGTTATGCGGTCAACGCACCTGAAAACGGGCCCTTTTCTGCAAATTCGGATGCAGTTCACTGCGAATAGAAGCCTGATATGACAAGGCCTGACCGTGAAATGACGCATATTGATATCCAGTGGATGAGATATCCATGTCATATCCTGTCAAATCCAGTTCATACGCACTTTTAGTCAACCAAAAACACCCCTTTTCAGCCAGATAAGTGCCATCTAACGAATGGGAATCATATAAAACCCACAAAAAAGAAGGATGAATGAACGCATAACCGCATGAATTTAAAAGAATTAAATATCATCAAACAAGTCAAGTGTTCCCCAGCTATCACCATGCCCATTAAACGAGCTCCATGTTGTAAAAATACAGCCTTCATCGTCACAGGCGACAAAAGACATCATTTTCTCAAATTTAACCCTTGTTTTAAGGCTGGTGTATGGTATCTTGACATCATCAATCAACGACTTGGGGAGAAAAAAATGAAAGAATTTGTTGTGACTGCGGTATTCACCGTCTTTTTCACCCTGGTTGCTGTCTCTCTGCCCTCACTGTCACAGTTCTGAGCCGGATAGGGAGACATCAATCCGGACCGCTTGTGTCAGCCAAGCCTGATAAATCGCCACTAACAGGTATTTTTCAGCCTTGATGCCATCACAAGCCACTTAAATATGATTTCATCATCTTGGCGTCGTTTTTTTCACCGCCAGGGTGACAGGACAGCAGGACGAAGTGTCCAATCATATCCGGGGGAGCATGACTCCCCTTTTTGCTGCCCGTTATTTGCTCACGTCATCTTCAATCCTGAATGACCATGGGCGCTGCCATCCCCCCGCGGCCTGCCCCCCCAATCTGAATTTCCCTCCCCTGGCCTGACCATGCTCGCTCACCTCGTCTGAATGAACTTTTGCCTGCCAGCTGGGATCAAAAAAGCCCCCACCGCGAGGTGGGGGCTTTGTCTTTCAAGCTATGCCGTCAGGCTGGCAGATGGCGTCGTTACGCCTTGTTCCAGCGCTGCGAGTCATATTCCGGGCTGAAGCGGTCGACGATGACCGCACAGGCCGCATCACCCGTGATATTGAGAGCGGTACGGATCATGTCGAACAGACGATCCAGGGCAAACAGCAGCGGCAAGCCTTCGATGGGAATGCCGGCTGCCAGCAGCACGGCCACCACCAGGAAGCTCGGGCCCGGCACGCCGGCCTGGCCGATAGCCCCCAGGGTGGAGGTCACAATGATGGCCGCCCAGGCACCGGCGCTCAGATCGATGTTGTAGATCTGGGCGAAGAAGATGGCGACCAGACCGTAATAGATGGCGTTACCGCTCATATTGATGGTGGCCCCCAGCGGCAGCACGAACGAGGCAGTGGCGTTGCTCACCTTCAACTCCCGCTCGCAGGTTTCCATGTTGACCGGCAGGGTCGCCATGGAAGAGGCGGTGGAGAAGGCCACGATCTGCGGCTTCTTCATGGCGGAGAGATACTTCATCACCGGGGTGTTGGAGAAGATCGCCACCAGCAGCGGATAGACCACGAAACCGAAGATCAGGATGGCGCCGACATAGACCAGGAACAGCTTGAGCACCAAGGTCAGCACATCGAAACCATAGGTACCGATGGCGTCGGCCATCAGGCCGAAGACTCCCAGGGGCGCAATCAGCATCACCTTGTTGATCATCCAGACGAAAGCATCCACCAGGGTGTTGAGGCCATCGACCAGCGGCTTGGCCCGTTCACGGGGCTGCTTGGCCAGCGCGATGCCGAGGAACATGCAGAACACCAGGATCTGCAGTATGTTGGCCTCGTTCAAAGACTGGAACACGTTGGTCGGGATCATCCCGAGCACGGTAGCCACCGCATCGGGCAGTGCGCCCTTGTCGGAGTAGTCACCACTAAACAGGGTGGACATGGCACCGAAGTCGACACCGATGCCGGGCTTGAAGAGTTGTCCCATCACCAGCGCCAAGGAGACGGCCAGTGCAGAAGTCAGCAGGAAGAAGCCCAGGGTGGCGGCACCTATTTTGCCGGCCGCCGGGCTGGTCCCCAGGTTGGCGGCACCGGAGAGAATGGCCACCGCCACCAGAGGGATCACCAGCATCTTGATCAGCTGGATGAAGAGGCTACCGAGTGGAGCGAAGATGGCCGCCTGTTCACCCATGAACACCCCGGCCAGCACACCCAGTACCATGGCAACCATCACTTGGAAGCCGATATTTCTAATGAGTCCTTTAGTTAACACAATCTGTTCCTTTATGTAGCAAAATTCACACTTTTCCCAGTGCAATTAACCAAACAGGGGAATGAGCATCTGCTCATTCCCCTGTTTGGGCGCTTTATCTCATATTTAATTGCTGTTTTAAATCAGCAAATCGTTAACCGAAGCTATTAATAATTTTGCTAAAAAGTAAAGATTCAATACGGTCTTGTCTGTTTTTCCCGCATCTTGCCATGACAACGGGCGAAAGAGTGTGCTAGTTTGACCCTGTCAACGAATAAACAAGGATGTAAAGATGCTGAAAGTTAACGAATATTTCGACGGAAATGTAAAATCCATCGGTTTTGAGCATAATGACGAGAAATCCACGGTTGGCGTCATGAACGTGGGTGATTACCTGTTCAACACTGCCGCCCCCGAGCGCATGACGGTGATCAAGGGCGCCCTGACCATTCAACTGGCCGGTGAAGAGGAGTGGCACACCTACAGCCAGGGCCACTCTTTCGTGGTCGCGGGCCACTCCTCCTTCAAGCTGCAAGTGGCCACCCCCACCGCCTACCTCTGCGAGTTTCTCTCCTGATCCTGCCGGTTGAAGGGGGTTTCCCCTTCAACCCGGTTTGCCTACCGGCTCCCATATCGCTGTCCAAGTCACAGCGCAGCAGATCACCGCTTTTCATCCATGGGAAAAATCCTAGAATAAACAGACATAAACCATCACCGGAGTGATGTCATGATCAGCGTGTTTGATCTTTTTTCCATTGGTATCGGCCCCTCCTCTTCCCACACGGTGGGCCCCATGCGTGCAGCCTATGCCTTCGTTCAACAACTCAAGCTGCAGGGCCATTTACCCCACATCACCCGGGTCGAGGTGGAGTGCTACGGCTCTTTGGGCCAGACCGGCAAGGGGCACGGCACCGGCAAGGCTATCATTCTGGGACTCGCGGGATTCGAACCCGAATCCGTCGACATTGACGCCATCCCGGCCATGCTGGCCCGGGTCGACCAAGAACAAACCCTGCTGCTGGCAGGCGAGCAACCAAGCCGCTTCCCCCGCAGCGGCGCCATCATCTTCAACCGGCGTACCACCCTGCCCGCCCACACCAATGGCATGACCCTGCGCGCCTTTGCCGCCGACGATACCATGGTGTCGAGCCAGACCTACTACTCGGTCGGGGGCGGCTTCATCATAGAGGAGAGCCAGTTTGCCACCGCCAAGGAGGACGCGGCCCGTCTCGATGCCGAGCACCCCATCCCCTATCCCTTTGACAGCGGAGCCCAACTGCTCGCCCACTGCCAGGAGAGCGGCCTCTCCATCTCGGGCCTGCTGCTCGCCAATGAGCGGGTCTTTCGCAGCGACGAACAGATAAAGGCGGGACTTCGCAAGATCTGGCACACCATGCAAAGCTGCATCGAGCGGGGTTGCAAGAGCGAGGGGGTGCTGCCGGGCGGACTCAAGGTGCGTCGCCGCGCCCCCGGGCTGTTTCGCCAGCTCAGCTGCGAGACCAACTTCAACAAGGATCCCCTGATGGTGATGGAGTGGGTGGACCTGTTTGCCCTCGCCGTCAATGAAGAGAACGCGGCGGGCGGCCGGGTCGTCACCGCTCCCACCAACGGCGCCGCCGGCATCATCCCGGCTGTGCTGCACTACTATGATCGCTTCGTTCACAAGGTGGATGACGAGATCCTGGTGCGCTACTTCCTCACCGCCGCCGCCATCGGCATTCTTTATAAGAAGAACGCGTCGCTGTCGGGGGCCGAAGTGGGTTGTCAGGGGGAAGTGGGGGTCGCCTGCTCCATGGCCGCCGGTGCCCTCACCGAACTGCTCGGTGGCAGCCCCGCCATGGTGGAAAACGCCGCCGAGATCGGCATGGAGCACAATTTGGGGCTCACCTGCGATCCCATTGGCGGACTGGTACAGGTCCCCTGCATCGAACGCAACGCCATGGGGGCGGTCAAGGCGATCAACGCGGCGCGCCTGGCGCTGCGCGGTACCGGCGAGCACAAGGTGTCGCTGGACAAGGTGATCAAGACCATGTGGGAAACCGGCAACGACATGAAGACCAAGTACAAGGAGACGGCCCGTGGTGGCCTGGCTGTTAACATTACAGAATGTTAATAAGCCGAAGCGAGCTTCATTCAGCCCTCAACTACCCGGCCTGGCCGGGTATTTTTTTGCTTATCGGCTTAACAAAATGGATAAGTACCAAAATAAATTTTATACTCGCGCCTCAGATTCAACAAAAATAGATCTATTTCAACTTTTTTTAGGCTTTGAACCGTTACACTGCGGTTATCTGGTTCAATGAGCCGCGCAATCTGTGCGCACCATGGATCTCCCCAATTCAAGTGAGTGGGCATGCCGCCCCCTTCTACCCTGAGGTAATAGTGACATGATCAGCGTTTTTGATATCTTCAAAATCGGTGTAGGCCCCTCCTCTTCCCACACTGTTGGCCCGATGAAGGCTGCCAAACAGTTTGTTGACGAGCTTCGCGCAGGCGGCAAGATCCGCGATATCACCCGGATCAAGGTCGACGTCTACGGCTCTCTCTCCTGGACCGGCAAGGGCCACCACACCGACACCGCCATCATCATGGGCCTGGCCGGCAACCTGCCGGAGAACGTTGATATCGACGCTATCCCCGAGTTCATCTCCCGTGTCGAGCAGACCGAGCGTCTGCCCATCGGTCTGCACTGCCATACCGTCAGTTTCCCGCGCGATGCCATGGTGTTCCACGATGAAGCCCTGCCCCTGCACGAAAACGGCATGAAGCTGACCGCCTTCATCGAAGACGACGTCATCTACAGCAAGACTTATTACTCCATCGGCGGCGGCTTTATCGTCGACGAGGAGAACTTCGGCAAGGCCGACAGCGGCGACATGGCCGTGCGTTACCCGTTCAAGAGTGCCGCCGAACTGGTTGCCCACTGCAGCCAGACCGGTCTCTCCATCTCCTCCCTGATGATGGAGAACGAGAAGTGCTTCAACACCCCGGAAGAGATCTACAAGAAGTTCGGCAAGATCTGGAACACCATGCGTGAAGCCATCGATCGCGGCTGCCGCACCGAGGGCGTGCTCTCCGGTCCGCTGCGCGTGCCCCGTCGTGCCGCTCCCCTGTTCCGTCAGCTGAGCACCAACGAGAACCTCTCCAATGATCCCATGGGCATCGTCGACTGGGTCAACATGTTTGCCCTGGCGGTGAGCGAAGAGAACGCGGCCGGTGGTCGTGTGGTGACTGCACCGACCAACGGCGCCGCCGGTATCATCCCCGCCGTGCTGGCCTACTACGACAAGTTCATCCAGCCGGTTGGTCGCGACGACTACACCCGCTTCTTCCTGGCGGCCGGTGCCGTCGGCATCCTGTACAAGATGAACGCCTCTATCTCCGGCGCCGAAGTGGGCTGCCAGGGTGAAGTGGGCGTCTCCTGCTCCATGGCCGCAGCCGGTCTGACCGAGCTGATGGGGGGTAGCCCGGAGCACGTGTGTGAAGCCGCCGAGATCGCCATGGAACACAACCTGGGTCTGACTTGTGACCCGGTGGCCGGCCAGGTGCAGGTACCCTGCATCGAGCGCAACGCCATCGCAGCCATGAAGTCGGTCAACGCCTCCCGCATGGCCCTGCGCCGCACCTCCAAGCCGCGCGTCTCCCTGGACAAGGTCATCGAGACCATGTACATCACCGGCAAGGACATGGACTCCAAGTACCGCGAAACCTCTCGTGGTGGCCTGGCCATCAAGGTGATGCAGGTTGCTTGCGAATAAGCAGTCCAGAATATAAAAAAGGCGGGTTATCCCGCCTTTTTTATTGCCGTTTTTCGCCACGCCAGCGCCAAGCTTTTTGGATTACGCAAGCCAATAGCGCCGGCCAGTACCGCTATGCTCGTGCAGCTAACCCTTTTTAGACTTGCTTTAATACTCTCTTTCACAGCGCCCTTCCTTTTCTCCTGGCACTGCTCCAGACGTCCGTTATCGGCCCTCGCCAGCCACCCGCAGTATCACGGCATGAGGCAGTCCATCTCATTGCCTGCGCGAGTCTGCGTACGAGAGCACTTGCCCAGACAAGAGAAGTTCAGTCGCAACAGGGAGTTGCAAATATGGACAAGGGGCAAAAAGTCCGCGCTGAAATAAGTATCAGGGGTGGCCACTCACGCTATTTTGTGAGCGGTCGCAAAAGTTGATGATATTGTGTCCGGGCCGGATTGACTTTTAATTTGGATGTATTGGGCAATATTTCAACGCACTGATTAATTCGGCGTACCTATTATTGCCGGAATTATCTGCATCCTTGCCATGAGATGACGCGCCCCGAAATGGGGCGCTAAAAATACAAATAGCCGGTTCGCCATCCATTCTCGGCGATTGGGTACTGGATATTTAACCAGACTTTTTCAGCTGCGCCTTGTGCTGTTCCAGCAAATTTTCCGGAGGGGGTGGCACCTGCAGATAGAAGCCCTGGGTCGTCAGCGCCTCCATCACCTTGCTGACATTGGCCAGCCCCAGAGGCTTGGCGGGGTCCAGCTTGGTCATCAGCACCAGCTCGGGACGGCCGAAGGTGGTCATCAGCGCCTCGGGTACGCGGGAAAAATCCTCTCTTCTTTCAACAAAAAGATAGGTCTCGGCTTTTTTGCGACTTTTATAGACTGCACACAACATGGAAATTGATATAATCCGACGAGTTTATTGCCTCTGATGGGGGCAAACTATAACATCAGGAATTGAATAACAATAACGGATTAGCATCTCTGCCTCGGGGAAGATTCATGGTTGAGCGCGATAACGAATTGAAAGGGTCCACCTTCACTATTTCTGTGTTGCATATCAGCGATGGCGAGCCAGAGCGGATCCGTCAGTTGTTGGCCGAAAAGGTGGCCCAGGCCCCCTACTTTTTTAACTGTGCCCCCCTGGTGATCAATGTCTCCCGGCTGGAACATATCCCGGATTTTGAACAGCTCAAGGAGTTGGTGGAATCCGAGGAGTTCGTGCTGGTGGGCGTGACTGGGGCGCGCAATGAAGAGATGAAGACAGCGGCCAAGGCCGCAGGGCTGGCGGTAATGGCCTCCGGCAAGAGCCGCAAGAGTGAACCGGCCCCCGAGCCGGTCGCCCCCGAGCCAGCCCCCCTGATCCCGACCAGGGTACACGTGGGGCCGGTGCGATCCGGCCAGCAGATTTATGCCGCAGGCACCTCCTTGGTGGTGCTGGGCTCAGTCAGTCCGGGGGCCGAAGTGCTCGCCGATGACAGCATTCATATTTATGGCACCCTGCGTGGCAGGGCCATTGCCGGCGCCCGTGGCAACACCCGGGCCCGGATCTATTGTCAACAATTGCAGGCCGAGCTGCTCTCCATCGCGGGTACTTTCCAGTTGAGCGATGCCCTGCCGGCAGGCCTGATCCAGCAAGCGGTACATATCCGGCTGGACAATGAACAACTCCGAATAGACCGTATCAAATAGAGTTACAAGGAAGCGAGAATGGCGCGAATTATTGTCGTTACATCGGGTAAAGGTGGCGTTGGCAAGACCACAACCAGTGCGGCCCTGAGCACAGGTTTAGCCCAGCGTGGTCACAAGACAGTGGTCATCGATTTTGACATCGGTCTGAGAAATCTGGATCTCATCATGGGCTGCGAGCGCCGCGTGGTGTATGACTTCGTCAACGTCATCAATGGGGAAGCCAATCTCAACCAGGCCCTCATCAAAGACAAACGCTGCGAGAACCTGTTCATCCTGCCCGCCTCCCAGACCCGGGACAAGGACGCGCTGACCCGTGAAGGGGTCGAGAAGATCCTGGATCAGCTGGCCGAGATGAAGTTCGACTACATCGTCTGCGATTCCCCTGCCGGGATCGAAGCGGGTGCCCTGATGGCCCTTTACTTTGCCGACGAGGCCATCGTTACCACCAACCCGGAAGTCTCCTCCGTGCGTGACTCGGACCGGATCCTCGGCATCCTGGCCTCCAAGTCCCGCCGTGCCGAGCGCGGAGAAGACCCCATCAAGGAGCACCTGCTGCTGACCCGCTACTGCCCGACCCGCGTCAACCGCGGCGACATGCTGAGCGTGCAGGATGTGCAGGAGATCCTGGCCATCCCCCTGCTTGGGGTGATCCCGGAGTCCCAGGCGGTGCTGCGCGCCTCCAACTCCGGCGAGCCGGTGATTCTGGACAAAGAGTCCGATGCCGGTCAGGCCTATGAAGATGCGGTGTCCCGCCTGCTGGGCGACACCAAGGAATTTCGTTTTTTGGAAGCAGAGAAGAAGGGCTTCTTTAGCCGACTGTTCGGGAGTTAAGCATGTCATTATTGGATTATTTTCGTTCCAACAAGAAACAGAACACCGCACAACTGGCCAAAGAGCGGTTGCAGATCATCGTTGCACACGAGCGTTCATCCAGAGGGGGGCCGGATTACCTGCCCCAGCTCAAGCAGGATATCCTCGATGTGATCCGTAAATACGTCAACATCGATCCGGACAAGATCACCGTCCAGCTGGATCAGAAGAGTGATGAGCTGTCGGTCCTCGAGCTCAACATCACCTTCGCCGATGACAAGAAGGGATGAGCTGACGCCCTATGCGTGACCTTTTTCCCAAATAGAGACCGGATCCTTGGCGGGATCCGGTCTTTTATCATCACTATTTCCCCCTCACGACCCACCCCGTCTCGCCAACCGCTCCCACGATCGCTAGAATAGCCGCGACCATCGGGTTTGCCCCGTCCGGTCACTTGTCCCCCTTTTCTGGAATCGACCGTTTATGTCTTTGAATGCCGAAATGCACAGCGTCGAGGAACTGCTCGACACCGCCCTCGAACTCTTCATGGAGCTGGCGTCCGACAACCTGCCGGAGCAGGAGATCACCCTCTTCAACCAGGAGTTCAACAACCGGGGCCTGCTGGCGGAAACCGATCCGGCCGACGACTGGGAAGCGGACGTGGGATTTGAGGTCAGCGATGCCGACTATGCCGAGATCTGGGTCGGCCTTGGCAACGAGCAAGAAGAGTACGAACACCTGTTTGCCCGTATGCTGCTCTCCCGCCGTGTCGACGAGAAGTTCTGCCACATCGAATGGCTCCCCCAATAATTCCGGCTCCCGATGATCCGGCTCACTACGACTGGGGATCAGAGCCTGATCCCGTGCGGCCGACACTGGTGCAACGCCTGCTGAGGTGGGTGGGCAAGCTGCTGCTGGCCGCCCTGCTGTTGTCGGTCAGCTCGGTGGCACTGCTGCGTTTTATCGATCCGCCCATGTGGAGCTGGCGCATTGAGCGTGCGCTGTTTCCCCCTGCCAAGGTGGCTGAGGTCAAGCATGACTGGGTGCCGCTTGGGCAGATATCCCGCGAGCTGCAGCTGGCGGTGATCGCCGCCGAGGATCAGCATTTTGCCGAGCATCACGGTTTCGATCTCGATGCCATCAGCTCCGCCCTCAAGCACAATCAGCAGAGCAGCCGGGTGCGCGGTGCCAGCACCCTCAGCCAGCAGACGGCCAAGAATCTCTTCATGTGGAGCGATCGCAGCTTCCTGCGCAAGGGATTGGAGGCCTGGTTTACCCTGTTGATGGAGCTGGGCTGGGACAAGTCCCGCATCCTCGAGGTCTATCTCAATATTGTGGAGTTCGGACCGGGGATCTATGGCGCCGAAGCGGCGGCCAGACACTACTTCGGCAAACCGGCTGCAAGGCTGACTCGCTATGAGGCCTCCCTGCTGGCGGCGGCGCTGCCCAACCCCTGGCGCTACAAGGTCAATCCCCCTTCACCCTATGTGCAGCAGCGCTCGGCCTGGATCCGCCGCCAGATGAGTCAGCTCGGCCAGCTCACCCTGACCCGGGTCCAGCAGGCCGATTGATGATTAACCGGCGTCGGGAGGCGCCGGGGGACCGAGATGACCACCCACCGTCTCGCGGTGAAGCGGCAGATAGTGCCACCACCAGGTCTCCCGCCGTCGCTTGATCTGCCGTCGTCGTCCTCGCGGTTTCATCCTCTGACTCCCCTGCATGGCTGCGTGTTAACCATACCCTTACCGGGGCCAATTGGACAGACCCGCCCGTCTGCCGGCGCACTGGTCTGGCCGCCGGTGCCAATCCTTGCTACAGTAGCGAACCCCGACGAATCTGGAGTGATTTCATGGAACAGCGTACCCCGGATCAGCTGGTCGAATGGGCCTATGATCAGTTTCTCGAACAGGCAGCAGACATGCTGGCCCCTGAGCAAATTGTCGATATCACCCTGGAGTTTGAAAAGCGTGGCGCCGTCGAGGCGACGCTGCCCAATGCAGACTGGTCCACAGAGCTGGGCGAGCCGGTCGACATGGAACGCTGGGTAGAGGTGTGGGTCGGCTTGCTGGATCATCAGGATGAATTCGAGGTGATCTTCGCCACCTTCCTGTTGCCCCGGCTGATGCAGGAAAATGAAGTTCATATACGCTGGCATCGCCAGCAACAGGCATAAAAAAGGCGCCCTCGGCGCCTTTCTCGTTTTTACTGTCAACCCTCACATTCAGGGTTGGGCCGCGATGGCCTTGGCCAGACAGCGGCGACACCAGCAGGCGCCGGCCTCGCTCATGGGCAGGGCCGGCAGCTGGCTGCACCAACACTCATCTATGGTGGCGCCAGCGGAGACGGCGCAGTAGGCCGGCTCTCCGCAGCCCGGGCAGAGATGGGTGCTTTTCGAACCATCCAGCTCGGCCATCACCGCCAGCTGGGCCTCGCTCTCCATCGCCGACCAGTGACCTATCTCGGTGAGGGTACGACCACAGCCGAGACAGAGGCCATCTTTCGCCCGGCACGCACCGATGCAGGGGCTCGGCACTTACTCCTGCTCCCCACCCTGGGCGGCGTCAGTCAGGGTAATGCAGTTGTCTTCGATGACGATCTTGCCCTGCTTGTAGAGGCCGCCGATGGCCTTCTTGAAGGTGCCCTTGCTCATGGCAAACAGCTTGTAGATGAGCTCGGGCTCGCTCTTGTCACCCACCGCCAGGCTGCCGCCCTGCTTTTTCATTCGCGCCAGGATGCGCTCACCGGCGTCATCTACCTTGGCCATCCCCGGCTTTTGCAGGGTCAGATCCAGCTTGCCATCCTCGCGCACCTGCTTGACCCAGGCAGTCTGGGGACGCCCCGTCATCACCCGGCCGAAGATCTCGTTGCGAAACAGCATGCCCGGGTACTGGCCGTTGACGATCACCTTGATGCCCAAGGGAGAGTGTTCACCTGGCAGAGCGGTCACCTCATCACCCGCCTTGAAGGGCGGTTTGGCGGTGCTGAGAAAACGCTCCAGACGGCTGGTGCCCACCATGCGCCCCTCGTTATCGAGCATCAGGCGCACCAGATAGGTATGCCCCACCTGCATCGGCTTGTTCTGTTCGCGGCTTGGCACGAACAGATCCTTTTTCATGCCCCAGTCGAGGAAGGCGCCGATCTTGTTGGCGTTGACCACCTTGAGGCCGGCAAATTCGTCCACCATGGCAAACGGCTTGTCGGTGGTGATCACCGGCTCGCAGTCAGCATCCAGATAGAGGAACACCTGCACATCGTCCCCCTCCTTGACCCCTTCCGGCAGCTGGCGCCTGGGCAGCAGCAGTTCACCGTACTCCCCGGCCGCGAGCCAGGCGCCACGGTCTTCGAGTTCAACGACGTTGAGGGTGTTCATCTTGCCAATCTGTATCATGGTGCTCTCTTTTTCTTTACCGGATGGGCCAGCTGGATCAGGGCCCTGATGGCCGCGCATGTTACCTCAAAACCGGCGATCCGGCCTAGTCCCCATCGCAACGCAGGGCCTCGCCTTTGGTGCATTTCGCCACCAGATAGGCGATAAAATCGCCATGCAGGCGGGCTTTTACTGCAAATAACCCCACATTTAGGTAGACTTCGCGGCTGTTCAAATCCAGAGGAGCTGTCGATGAACCCATCCACTCGTACCCGCCATCTTAATCAATGGATCCAGCAACACAGCGCACAGGACATGACCTACCCTGCCCTGCACGGCTTTTTGTGCGCCCGCCTGGTGGGGCCGGAGCAGCCCGACTGGCAGCAGCCGCTGGCCGGTTTGCTGGAGCAGGATGCCGAGCTGGATGAGAAGTGCGCCGAAGCGCTGCACCATCTGATCGCGGAGCTGGAGAGCCTGGCCGATGAAGAGCAGCTGGCCCTGCCCAGCCAGTGTCGCCTGCCCAGTGACGATCCCGAGCAGGTGTTCGACAAACAGCACCCCCTCGGGCAGTGGTGTTACGGGTTCAGTCAGGGGTTTGCCACCTGGCCCAAGCCAAAGGATTTGAACGATCTCACCACCCAGCACAGATTCAGCCTCGCAGCCGAGCTCTGTCTGTTTCGTGACAAACCCATGGCGCAGATGCTCTACAGCGCCGCCGCCAGCGATCTGCCGTTTGCCGAATTCTGCAAGCGCCAGCGCCAGCACATGAAAAGCGCCCTCAACCAGTTGCTCAATCTGGAGCAGTACCAGGCCGCCCCCAGCGCCGAGGTGGCACTGGACAGCGAACAGGCCGAGCAGTGGCAAAAGTGGTTCGCCCTGGCCGATGCCAGCCGGGATCACAAGGTGCGCCTGGGCTGGTTCGACAAGATCATCGCCGACGCCAACCCGCTGTTTGACGATACCTTCTGGCAACAGACCGCCGGCCATGGCTGGAGTTCACACGAAGCCAGGCCGCTGCTGGCGGCCAGAGCCGGCCGCGCCGACTGCTTGCTGCAGTTGGGCCAGTTGGCTGAGGCCAGGGCCGAATACCTGGATCTGCTCACCCTCTGCCAGGCCGACGAGCCGGGTTGTCGCTATCACCTCTCCACTCTCTATGCCCGCCAGGGAGACTGGCAGGCGCTGGCCGGATTGCTGGTACGCTTTGACGAAGCCTCCAGCTGGCTGCTCTACAACAAGGCGCTGATGGTGTTTGCCACAAAAGGCGCCGAGGCAGCCAGGGAGCATTTGCTGGCCGCCATCAATGCCAACCCGCACATTCCAGCCTGCCTGCTCGGTCAGCGCAAGCTGCCAAAGCAGGAGCCCGGCAGCTGGCAGGCGGGCAGCCGTGACGAAGCGGCGCTCTACGCCCTCTATACCCGCGATGCCTGGCTAAAGCACCAGGCCCTGCTCTGGTTGCGCAAAGGCTGAACAAACCCGGATTAAAAACCCGCCTGACTGACCCGGCTTTTGCAGGATGTCGTGCGCCACCGCACATTTCATCGCTGCCGGGTCAGACAAATCCGCGTTAGTTTCGTATCATCAATGTCAAAGTATCAAAAGAAACTGCACCAGATGCAGCTGTCACAGCAGGGTGTAATATGTCAAAAATCATCGCTTTACTCGCCCACTACCCGCCCTATCAGTTGGTTCACGCCGCCGAGATGCTACGGGATACCTTCGAGCAGTTTTACGAACAGCGCTATCAACTGACCGTGCCCCAGTGGCGCCTGATGATGGTGCTCGGCCCCCACTACCCCATCAGCCAGAAAGAGCTGGTAGAGGCGAGTGGCATGGACAAGGTGCGCATCTCTCGCGAGATCCGCCGTCTGGCCGAGAAGGGGATCATCTTTACCGAGAGCAGCGAGCAGGACAAACGCATCAGCCTGGTCTCCCTCACCAATGCGGGCCTCTCCCTCTTCCAGCAGCTCAAGAGCGAGGCGGGAAGCTGGCAGCACACCCTGACCGACTACCTGCCCAGCGAATCTCGCGAAGCGATCCGCCAGCATCTACACACCGTCAGTGCCGCCATCGAGCAGCTGCAATCCCTGGACAAGGAGCAATAACCATGGATTTGAAAAAATTCGCCACCATGGACGTCAACATGCTGCTGAGCCTGATCAATATGCAGCTGCGCGATCGCTATGACGATCTGGATGATCTCTGCAAGGCGCAGGATCTCGATAAAGCGGCCCTCGAGGCCAGGCTCGCCAGCGGCGATTTCCACTACCAGCCTGATCAGAAGCAGTTCAGATAGGGATCAGGATCACAGAGCCGGCCGCGGCGCTGGTTCCATGGCCAAAACCTGATATGGTCGGAAGAGCCCCAACAGAGGGAAGCCCTAACGGTTTGATGGATGGATACATCAGGCTGTCACAAGAGGGCATTAGATTCGTTTCAGGCAAGCAAACCAAGGATGACCCAAGATGATGACCCGACAGAACCTGCTGATCAGCCTCGCCGCCTTGTTGATGATCAGCCTGTTTATTCCCTACTTGCCGCAAGATGGTGAACAGTGGCTGACCACCCTGCTCTGCGCCCTGCTGGTGGCCGTATTCCTGGTGCTGATCCGCGGCTGTCGCCGCTTTATCATGGATTGACGGCCCGACTCTCTTGCCTCTGGCGTTAAAGGGCTTCTCTTCTCTCCCAACCCTTGTGTAACCCGCCTCCTTTAAAAAACAAACGCAGCCAGATGGCTGCGTTTGTCATTATCCGAAAATCGCGACGGGCAGGTCGGCTTAGACGGCGAGGCTCTCCAGCTGCGCCTTGGCCGCTTCCATCCCCTTGCTCTGGGCTTCCGGCCCCATCCCCATCCCCTCGGCGTAGATGAAGTCCACCTCCTTGATGCCGATGAAACCCAGCACGGTACGCATGTAGGGGGTCACCAGATCGGTGGCGCTACCGACGTGCATGCCGCCACGGGGGCTGATCACCAGGGCCCGGGTGTTTTCCACCAGACCGACCGGGCCGGTCTCGGTGTAGCGGAAGGTCACGCCGGCACGAGCCACCAGGTCAATCCAGTTCTTCAGCTGGGTCGGGATGTTGAAGTTGTACATGGGGGCGGCAATCACCACCAGATCGCTTGCTTTCAATTCGGCGATCAGCTCATCGGACTGGGCCAGCACGGCCAGTTGACGCTCGTTCAGGTTCTCGCCACCACGCAGGCCGGAGGCCAGCTCGCCATCCAGCACCGGCAGGTTCAGAGCCGCCAGATCACGCACTGTGACGGTATCATCCTGATGATCGGCGAGGAAGCCGTCGATCAGGGCGTTGGATTGGGAGTATTGACCCAGGATGCTGGATTTGAGTACGAGGATGTTGGCCATGATGACGCTCCGTTTGCTTGTCAGTTGAACAGTGTGGCTGTCGATGGAGGTCACTCTAAACATTGGGCTTCTATACAGATAGCGAAAATAGATGCTCAACTTGTTCAAAATTTTTGATATTGGCCCACTTCCTCGCCAAAGAGCGCACTTCCCGGGCCGCACGCCTTGGCATAACAAACGATTGCCGTTATGATCCGCCGCACTTTTTTCAGTGACCCGGATCCCATGGCACCCTCACGGCACTCTCCCATTGCCGGTGCAGTCTGGATGATGGTGGCTGGCCTCTGTTTCGCCGCCGTCAACAGCCTGAGCCAGTATGTCAGCTTCAAACTCGGCCTTGCCTCCACCCAGGTCGCCTTTCACCAGTATCTGATCGCCCTGATCTGCCTGCTGCCCTGGCTGGTTCGCCACGGCTTGCGCCAGTCCCTGATGACCAACCAGTTCCGGCTGCATCTGTTGCGTGTCGCCCTGGCGGTGATCGGCATCCAGTTCTGGCTGTGGGCGCTGGCGGTCCCCGTCCCCATCTGGCAGGGCATAGCGCTGCTGATGACCTCTCCCCTGTTTGCCACCCTGGGGTCGGCCCTGCTGCTCAAGGAGCAGGTGAGCCGGGCCCGCATTCTGGCGACCCTGGCGGGGTTTGCCGGGGCCATGGTGATCCTGGCCCCCTGGACCGACGATTTCAGCTGGGCCTCCCTGCTGCCGGTGGCCGCCGCCCTGTTCTGGGCCGGTTACTCCCTGCTGGTGCGCTATCAGGCGGCGAGCGAGTCGTCCCATACCATAGTGGTCTACCTGCTTATCTTCAGCACCCCCTTCAATGCCATGCTGGCTCTGCCGGAGTGGCAATGGCCCACGGCCGCTCAATGGCAACTGGTCGCCCTGGCCGGAGTGCTGTCGGCGCTGGCCCAGATGTCCATCGCCCGCGCCTACAGCGTGGCGGAGGCCTCGTTCGTGCAGCCCTTCGACTTTGCCAAGCTGCCCATGAACGTGCTGGCAGGCTGGCTGGTATTTGGCTGGGCCCCTCCGGGCCGACTGTGGCTCGGCGCCGCCATCATCATTGGTGCCGTCACGCTGCTGACTCATCTGGAGCAGCGCGCCAGCAAATCCGTTTCCTGAGGTACGCCATGCGTGCCTCTTTTTTTGTCCGCTATTGGCCGCCAATAGTGACCGCAACAATGTGACCATCGACATCAGGAGAGATCGTATGTTTGGAACCGCAACCCGCCCCGGCGCCACCCGTGCCCTGCTGCTGGGCTCCGGCGAACTGGGCAAGGAAGTCGCCATCGAGTTGCAGCGGTTCGGGATCGAAGTGATCGCCGCCGACCGCTATGCCAATGCCCCCGCCATGCAGGTAGCCCACCATGCCCGCGTGCTGGACATGCTGGATGGCGCCGCCCTGCGCGACCTGGTCGCCGAGGTAAAGCCCGACCTCATCATCCCCGAGATCGAGGCCATCGCCACCGATACCCTGGCTTTGCTGGAGCAGGAAGGGGTCAAGGTGGTACCGAATGCCCGCGCCACCCAGCTCACCATGAACCGGGAGGGGATCCGCCGGCTCGCCGCCGAAGAGTTGGGTCTGCCCACCTCTCCCTACCGCTTTGCCCAGAGCCGGGAAGAGTTTGACGCCGCGGTGCACGCCATCGGTCTGCCCTGCGTGGTCAAGCCCGTGATGAGCTCGTCTGGCAAGGGCCAGAGCGTGCTGCGCGATCTCGCCAGGCTGGAGGAGAGCTGGACCTATGCCCAGGAAGGGGGCCGCGCCGGGCGGGGCAAGGTGATCGTCGAAGGTTTCGTGCCCTTCGAGTACGAGATCACCCTGCTCACGGTACGCGCCGTGGACGGGATTCACTTCTGCGATCCCATCGGCCATCGCCAGGAAGATGGCGACTACCGCGAATCCTGGCAGCCGCAAGCCATGAGCGAACTGGCTCTGGCCCGCTCCAAGGAGGTGGCAGCCAAGGTGGTCGAGGCGCTGGGCGGCTACGGCCTGTTCGGGGTCGAGCTCTTCATCAAGGGTGACGAGGTGTGGTTCAGCGAGGTCTCGCCGCGCCCCCACGACACCGGCATGGTGACCCTCATCTCCCAGGATCTCTCCGAGTTCGCCCTGCACGTGCGCGCCATTCTGGGGCTGCCCATCGGCACCATCACCCAGTACGGGCCGAGCGCCTCCGCCGTGGTGCTGCGCGAAGGTCACAGCCAGGACATCCGCTATCAGGGGATTGGCGAGGCGCTGGCTCTGGTGCCGGGTGCCCAGCTGCGTCTCTTTGGCAAACCGGAGATCGCCGGTCGCCGCCGGCTCGGCGTGGCGCTGGCGCGTGCCGAAGAGTGCGACCAAGCGGTAGAAAAAGCCAAAGCGGTCGCGGCCGGGGTAAAGGTGCTGTTCTAAGCCCACTTTTTGGCACACGAAATCAAACGTTTGCCGACATGATCCAGCGCAAGGGGCATGGCAATGCCCCTTTTTCATTTGCGAGTCCGCCTTATAATCCCCCCCTTCACCTTTGTCTGGAGTACAAGATGTTAGCTGCCGTGATCTTCGATATGGATGGTGTTCTAATCGACTCGGAACCCTTTTGGCAACGGGCCCAGATGGCCGTCTTCTCCGAGCTGGGCCATCCCCACTCGGTCGAGGATTGCGAATCGACCATAGGCGTGCGCATCGATCAGCTGGTGGCCCACTGGTATCGGTTGCGTCCCTGGAGCGGCCCCAGCCAGGAAGAGGTGGTACAGCGCATCCTGGACAGGGTCAACGCCCTGATCCTGAGCGAAGGCCAGGCCAAGGCCGGCGTGCTGGCAGCGCTCGATATTATCGAGGCGCAAGGACTTAAAGTGGGTCTTGCCACCTCCTCGCCCTTTGCCATGGTAGAGGCTGTGCTCGGCAAGCTCGGTATCCGCGATCGCTTCCTGGCGGTCCACTCCGCCGAGGTGGAGCGTTTTGGCAAGCCGCACCCGGATGTCTATATCCACGCCGCCGAGAAATTGGGGGTGGAGCCGGTGCACTGTCTCGCCATCGAAGACAGCTTCACCGGTCTGCTGGCGGCCAAGGCGGCCTCCATGAAGGCGCTGATCGTGCCGGATCCGGCTTTAGTGGGCGATCCGCGTCTGGCCATTGCCGACCATCAGTTGTGCTCTCTCACCGAGCTGGATGCCGACATGCTGGCCCGCTGGGTCAAATAAGTCACAAAGGGGCGCTGGCCAATTAAGTGGCATACGCTCGCAAAGCGCTTTTTCCCGCCCCTTCGCTTCCAAAGAAGGGGCCTTCACTGACCAGACTTCCCCTCTCTTTCGCCTCTGCTGAGCAGACCCCTCACCTGTGTTTGATCCCTGTCGTAAACGTGCGCTTGCTCGCGGTCAACGCCCTCCCGGAGGGCTAGAATCAACTCAAGAAGAGGCGGCCCACGGGCCCGAGGAGGTCATCATGATCGAGTACACCAGCAAGCGCATCGTCTGCCCCCACTGTGGTCATCACACCCGGGTCGAGCTGGATGCCAGCCAGGGGGATCAGGAGTTCTATGAAGATTGCATGGCCTGCTGCAACCCCATCCATCTGCGGCTGCACCGGGATGAGGCGCGCAACTGCCTGCAACTGTTTGTGGATGCCGACGACGAACAGCTGTTCTGATTGGCTGTGACGTCAAGGACGCTGCCGTTGTGTCAACCGACGGCGCGGCGCAGGCTCTGTCCGCCAAGATTTGTCAGAAATGAACACCAACAAGAAGGGCCTGCATCATGCAGGCCCTTCTTCATTGCAGTGCCATTGCTGTGGCAACACCCTCTTCACTGGCCTTCACGGGCCGCCAGCACCCGCTCCACCGTATCGACGATGGCCTGGGTCTGGGGATCGATCTCGATATTGGTGCGCCAGCCAGCCTTGACCCAGCCGAGGTTGGTGCGAGCCAGGGTCTCGGGGATGAGGTGGACGCAGAACTCGTTGCCCCTCACCTCGCCCACGGTCAGACTGATGCCGTCGATGCCGATATAGCCCTTGGTCAACACGTATTTCATAAGCGCGGGATCAAGGCGATACCACACCTGGCGGTTGTTGGGGGTGTCGATCACCGAGGTGACCTCCGCCATGCCCATGATGTGGCCGGACATGGCGTGACCGCCGATCTCGTCGCCGAAGCGGGCCGCCCGCTCCACGTTGACCTTGTCCCCTACCTGCAAGGCGCCAAGATTGGTCAGGCGCAGGGTCTCCTGCATCAGATCGAAGCTGACCAGTTCCCCCTCCACCCGGGTGACGGTCAGGCAGCAGCCGTTGTGGGCCACGGATGCCCCCAGCACCAGCCCTTCCCCCCAAGCCGGGTCCGGCATGCGGATCACATGGGTGCGAAAGTTGGGCTGGGCGTCGATGGCCACCAGTTCGGCGGTCCCCTGCACTATGCCGGTGAACATGTCTCGTCTCCTGCTACAACAAAAATGGCAGGGTAACCTCGCGCTGGTCGCCAGACAAGCGCAACCGCTGACAAGGCGGCCCGGGCTCGCTATAGTGGCGGCCATTCATCCCAGGCTCAACAAGGAAAATTTATGCAGGTATATCAATGCTGTGAGGCTATCCGCATCGCCTACAACCAGATAGGTTCCGGCGAACAGGGTTATGTGCCCAAGGCCATCGCCGCCGCCATCCGGGCCCTTGACGCCGTCGCCTCCGATGAGCGGGTGCCCGCCGAGCTGCGCGAGCAAGCCGCCTACGCCGCCGCCAATCTGTTGATCAGCGATCACGAAGACGCCTGATCTACCCGTCAAGCCGGAGCGCCAAACGTTTCTCCGATGCCCGATTTCAGGCTAGAATGACCCTCTTTCCCTCTGCATGCCGCGTCCTGGTATGCAGAGGCCCTTTCCGATACCCGTTCTTTCCCTTTTATTTCTGATCCACTCGGAGGTGTCAGTGCAACGTTATTGGTCCGAGGCGAAGCAACTCGTTCGTCTAGCCAGCCCCATTCTGGTCGCCCAGGTGGCCCAGATCGCCATGAACTTTGTCGATACCGTCATGGCGGGACAGGTCAGCGCCGTGGATCTCGCGGCCGTCTCGGTTGCCTCCAGCTTCTGGTTGCCGATCATCCTGCTGGTACAGGGGATCATCATGGCGCTCACCCCCATCGTCTCCCAGCTCAACGGGGCCCGCAAACGGGACGAGGTGCGCCCGGCGGTGCATCAGGGCTTCTGGCTGGCCCTGATGGTGACCCCCGTCGCCATGGTGGCGCTCTACTTCAGCCCGCTGGCGCTGCAGTTCATGGACGTGGATCCCGTGATGGCGGCCAAGACCACAGGTTACCTGCACGCCATCCTCTGGGGTCTGCCCGCCTTCGTGATGTTCCAGGTGCTGCGCAACTTCAGCGAGGGGCTCTCCCACACCATGCCGACCATGGTGATCGGCTTCGTCGGGCTGGCGGTCAATATTCCCGCCAACTACGTCTTCATTTACGGTCATCTGGGCATGCCGGCCCTCGGCGGCGTCGGCTGCGGCGTCGCCACCGCCATCGTGCTGTGGGCCATGCTGCTGGCGATGATCCTCTATGTGAAGCTCTCCCGTCACTTCGCCGAAATCCGCCTCTTCTCCCAGTTGTGCGCCCCCAATGGCAGCCGGATCTGGCGCCTGTTCCGGCTCGGGTTCCCCATCGCCATGGCCATCTTCTGCGAAGTGACCCTGTTCACCGTGGTGGCCCTGATGCTGGCACCCTTCGGGGCCGAGATAGTGGCAAGTCACCAGATCGCCCTGAATTTCTCCAGCCTGGTCTTCATGCTGCCGTTGTCGATTGGCGTGGGTGTCACCATCCGGGTCGGTCACAGCATAGGAGAAGGCCTGCCGGAACACGCCCGGGTCGCCGCCCGCACCGGTCTGATGCTGGGCATGAGCGTGGCCGCCGCCACCGCCGCCCTCACAGTGCTGCTGCGCGAACCCATTGCCGGCATCTACACCGAGGATCTGCAGGTGATCACCCTGGCGGCCACCCTGCTGTTCTTCGCCGCCATCTATCAGGTCTCCGATTCGGTACAGGTAGTGGCCGCCGCCGCGCTGCGCGGTTACAAGGACACCAAGGCCATCTTCTACGTCACCATCGTCGCCTACTGGGGACTTGGGCTGCCCACCGGCATGATCCTGGGGCTGACCGACTGGGTGGTGCCCAAGATGGGGCCGCAGGGTTTCTGGATTGGCTTTATCGTCGGCCTCACCAGCGCAGCCCTGATGCTGGGAACAAGGCTGCGTTACATCTACGGGCGCTTTGCCACCCCGGAGGCCTGCACCAGCCTGTCCCGAGCGCAATAAGGGAGGATAAGGCGAAACTCGCCTGCAAAATCAACAGGCTGCGCAAGAACTGGGCAAACAGTCTCCTTTGTGAGTGCGGCCTGTTGACAGCCTTGGGGGGCATGGGTAGTATGCCGACCACGCCAGCAGTGCTGGCGTAGTGAAACGGGTTCCTGACCCGGTTCGCAAAGTGGGTTTATAGCTCAGTTGGTTAGAGCACTACCTTGACATGGTAGGGGTCGTTGGTTCGAATCCAATTAAACCCACCACTTTTCATGATGCGTCCTTAGCTCAGCTGGTTAGAGCACCACCTTGACATGGTGGGGGTCGGTGGTTCGAATCCACTAGGACGCACCATCATGAAACACTGTTATGCGTCCTTAGCTCAGCTGGTTAGAGCATCACCTTGACATGGTGGGGGTCGGTGGTTCGAATCCACTAGGACGCACCATAACAGTTTGAAAAATTTGCAGACTCAGATGTGGGTTTATAGCTCAGTTGGTTAGAGCACTACCTTGACATGGTAGGGGTCGTTGGTTCGAATCCAATTAAACCCACCACTCCCCTGCAAAAAAGTCGCCTTGCGCACCCTGCGTCCTTAGCTCAGCTGGTTAGAGCACCACCTTGACATGGTGGGGGTCGGTGGTTCGAATCCACTAGGACGCACCATTTTCTGAAAAGCCCGCTCATCGAGCGGGCTTTTTGCATTCCCTGCCCTTCCATTGCGTCATTCGTGTACCCAAGAAAAAGCCCGCGCCATCCATATCATGACGCGGGCTCGTTGCACAGTGCCTAACCATCAGGCCTGCACGGTGATCTCGTACTTCTTTATCTTGCGATACAGGGTGGCAATCCCTATCCCCAGGGCCTGGGCGGCCAGCTTCTTGTTGCCAAGACGCATCAGGGTTTCCTCGATCATCTGCTTCTCCATATTTTCAAGACCATTCTCCGCAGGCTGCGGGGCAGCCACTGATGCAGCATCCACGCTCGCCGGCATCAGCAGGCTGGCGGACGGGCTCACCACGGTGACGGGGATATGCCCCTCTTCGGACCCCAGCTGGTTACGGATGATGTTGGGAGGGAGCAGGGTGGCATCGATCACCTCCCCCGGCTGGGTGACGTTGACCAGATACTCCATCAGGTTGCTCAATTCACGCACGTTGCCCGGCCAGCGATAGCCCTTGAGCAGGGCCATCACCTCGGGGGTCAAACCCGGGTAGACGATACCAATCCGGCTGGTGTGCAAGTTGAGAAAATAGTGGGTCAGCAGCTCCACATCCCCTTCCCGCTCCCGCAGTGGCGGCAGATTGAGCGGGATCACGTTGATCCGGTAGTAGAGATCCTCGCGAAATTTGCCTTCGGCGATGTATTGATCGAGATGCTGGTGGGTGGCGGCGATGATGCGGATATCCACCGGCACAGGGCGGCTGGCCCCGATGGGAGTCACCTCCCGTAGCTCCAGCACCCGCAGCAGCTTGGCCTGCATGGTGAGGGGCATGTCCCCTATCTCGTCGAGAAACAGGGTGCCCCGATGCGCGGCCTGGATCAGCCCCTGCTTGCCCCCGCTGGCGGCACCGGTAAAGGACCCCTTTACATAGCCAAACAATTCGCTCTCCAGCAGCTGTTCTGGGATGGCGGCACAGTTGATGGCGATAAAGGGCTTGCCATTGCGCGGACTGAGCCGATGCACGGCACGCGCCACCACCTCCTTGCCGGTCCCGCTCTCACCGCAGATCAGCACGCTGGAGGGACTCTGGGCGATCCGGTGCAGCAGCCGCTTGAGGGTGCGCATCGGCTTGCTCTCGCCGATCAGCTGCTCGATGCAGTGATCGGCATCCGGCTCGCGCACCTGGCCGGAGTGGGACTGGTGAAACGCCATCAGGAACAGCTGCTGCCCCTGCACATGGTGCAACTGACCGATGATCAGCTCCTGGCGATCCTCTAGGGTGATAATGTGCTGCAGATGGCCGTTTCGCCCGTGTTGGGCGAAGGTGAGCGGCCGGATGCCGAGCTCGCGCCCCAGCAACTGTTCCTGCTTGCAGCCAAGCTGCTTGAGCGCCACCTCGTTGGCATAGCGCACCTGACTCTTGTCATCGAGCAGCAGACAGCCCTGATCCATGTTGGCCATCAGATCGAGAAACACCTTGTTGACCCCGTCCGACAGGCCATGGGAGTCGAACAGCTTGGCCACGAAGATGGCGGAGATGTGGCGCACGTAGTCGCACACATCCTGCAGGTTGTTGCTGAGCCGCTCCTGCTGTTCGGGGTTGAAAGCCACCAGGCTGATCACCCCGATGCAGCGCTCCTCCACCATGATGGGGATGCCGAGGAATGCCCGCTCCCGGCAACTCTCCTTGCAACTGCAGCCATCACACACGGGGTCGTCGCTGGTATGGGTGACGATCTTTTCCCGCTGGTTCTCAATCACGTAGCGCAGCAGCCTTGAGTCACCCTCCAGCTGGCGGCCGAAGAATTTGCCATAAGGGCCGGTTCCGGCCACCCGCACCAGATTGTCGTCGACAATCTCGACTTCCAGTTGCAGCACGCTCGCCAGCATCTTGGCAAAGCGCAAAATGGTTGGCTGGATCTGCATCAGCAGACAGGGGGTATTCACGACGCGCATCCATTGCTCCCTTTTTAATTATCTCCCCCTAAAGGGAGTCATGCTGGCCAGATACTAAGGGATTTCAACGGACACAACTTGGGAGGGGATCACGAAAAGTAAAATGGAGGGGCCGAACTTGCGCCTAAAAAACAGCCATAAAATCGACAAAATGGTGAATTATCAGAATTGTATTCTGCTTATGATGGCAAGTGCAGCGCCAGCCAAACCGAGAGCGGAATCACCAGCAAGGAGAGCAGATTGCCCCCCAGCACGATACTGGCCACCTTCTCCGGCTGGCAGCGGTACTGCTCGCACAGCATGTAATTAAGCACCGCTGGGGGCAGGGAAACCGACAGCATCAGCAGCGGGATCCATTCAGCTTTGAGGGGCAACAGCCAGATGGCGAGCAAGAGCGACAGGCCACCGGCCAGCAGATAGAGCAGGTTGCAGCGCAGGGCCAGCCCCAGGTGATCCAGCTCCCCCTCCATCAGGCGGATCCCGAGGGCAAACAACATCAGCGGCACCGAGATCTGGCCGAGCATCGACACCGTCGTCACCAGATATTCAGGCAGCGGGATCTGCAGGTTGGCCACCAGCAAGCCAGCCAGGGCCGCCCAGAGCACGGGGCTGCGCAGCCAGAGCCAGCGGGAGGTATTGGCCGACAGGATAAACATACCGACCGAGAAGTGAAGCAGGTTGGAGAGCACAAAGAGGATGACGATGGCCCCCAACTGCTGTTCGCCAAAGGCCAGCACCATCAGGGGGATACCCAAATTCCCGGTGTTGCGAAACATGGCGGGCAAAATGAGGGCCGCCCGCTCGACGCCGTCCAGCCTGAGCATAGAGAGCAGCAGCCCGGGCAGCAGAATCACCAGGGCCCCTGCCCCGATCAGCGGCAGATTGTCCCCCAGCGCCAGCGGGTACTTGACCAGTGCCGAGAAGACCAGCGCCGGAGTAAACAACTCTATGTTGGCCAGGTTGACATAGCCAAGCGCCCCGCCCGGTCGCAGCCTGCCATAGAGGGCGCCGAGCCCGATCACACCGAACACGGGAATGACGATATTGAGCAGGGCGCTGAACACGGGCGAATTCCGTTACAGTTCGCGGGCCGGCTTGCCCATCAGCAGCAGCGGATCCAGGGTCACTTCCCGGGCGCCATTGCTGATCCAGAGCTGGCTGTCGGAGATGGTACAGGTGAGCTGCATGGTACGCTCGACCATGGCGGTGAGCGCCAGGGTCTGGCTCTCCGCAAGTTCGATGATGCTCAGGTTGTCATGCAGGCTCAGTTTGCCCTGGTTTTGCTTCCACCAGACGCTGGTGCCACGCCCGCCGTAGAGATAGAGCACGACCTGGCGCGAGCGGTTGCAGGCCTTCTTGAGGCGCTTCTCGTCGGGCTGTCCCAGTTCAATCCAGAGCTCAATCTCGTCCGAGTAATTCTTTTCCCAGAGTTCGGGTTCATCGTCGGCGCTCAGACCCTTGGTAAATTCCAGTCGCTCTGCGGCATGCCAGGCAAACGCCGCCAGCCGGATCATCATCCGCTCGTCCGTTTCGGAAGGGTGGCGCGCCAGGGTGAGGGAGAAGTCCTGATACAGATTGCGATCCATGTCAGACAAGCTGATCTGGGCCTTGAATACGGTTGCCTTGAGAGCCATAAAAAACCTTGAAAACCTGGGTAAGAGACACGTGAATGGAGATACGGGCGCCAGTGTAATCAAATTAGCGACAGGGTTCGACCACAGAAATCAAAGATTTGGCCACACCGGCTTCGAAAGAAGCTGAAAAAACAAATGCCAGTCCGAAGACTGGCATTTGGCGGCATTGCAGAAGCGACTCACTTCTCGGCGGACTCGACCCCGAAGGCGTTGAGCAGCACACAGCAGGTGACTGCCACGGCTACAAACCCACTCAGGAAGATAAAGGGCATGACCCCATATCCCAATACGGTCCAGATAGTGTGTTCAAGCAGACTCATAATGTGGTCCTTTCGTCCTGTGAAATGCGTGTTCCTTTTTCGGCGGATAGTATCTCCGCTCTTGATAAGTCTATTTGACCCTAACCCGTTGCTGAGTCCTATGCCACCAAAGTAATAAATGCGGGGTATATTTGCGCTAGATCAATTTTTAGGGTGTATTTCCTTTCAACTCAAGGGATTAGTTGCCATTGACAGCCCTGACAAGAAGACGGAAACCGGAAACGGGCATAAAAAACGCGCCAAAGGCGCGTTCTTGAGAGGATGACGAGGTGACTCAGTTGTCACACAGGTCGATCGGCATGTCCTGACGCAGGCGCGTCCAGAGCTTGCCGGATTCGATGCCGTACTGGCGCACCGTCATGAAGACTGCTTCGTGATCGTGGGTCTCGGCCAGGTTCAGCAAGGTCTTGTAATAGGTGTCCGCAGTTTCGCGCGCCTGCTTGTCGGAGAAGTAGTAACGCCCTACCCGGCTATACAGCCCCTTGAATCCGTTGAGGATCAGGGCATAGATGGGATTGCCGGAGGCAAACGACAGCTGGTGATGGAGACGATAGTCGAACTCGGCATAGGCCTCGGCCGTGTTCTCCACTTCGGCGGCGCCGCGCAGGATCTCGGCGGCTTGCTCCGGATTGTTACGGATGGCACCACGAATGAAGATGGTGCAGATGTTGGTGCGTGCCGACAGCAACTGGGCGACCAGATCCGGCACCTTGTCCTGATCCAGACGGGCCAGGGTCTCCAGAATATTGAGACCGGAGGTTTCCCAGAAGTTGTTTACCTTGGTCGGTTTGCCATGCTGTATGGTCAACCAGCCGTCACGGGCCAGACGCTGCAACACTTCCCGCAGGGTTGTGCGTGTCACCCCGATCAGCTCGGACAATTCACGCTCTGCAGGCAGAATGGATCCGGGAGGAAAGCGATTGTTCCAGATGGACTCGATGATGTATTCCTCGGCAAACCCTGCAGGGCTCTGCGCTTTTATGACCATGAAATGACTCTGTTGTAATACGTAAAAAGGCCCACGAATCATATCAAAGCAAGGAAGGCTGGCAAGCAGAAGGTCAGTCCTCTGCTCACATATGGCAAAGAAAATGTTATTAATTTGTGTTAAAAATCGATAGCGGTGCCAGTCAGCGCTGGTTATGTGGTGATAAAACCATCACTTCCAAGATCTTGGCCCAACCTTTGTATATAATCGTTCCGCTTTTTGATTAAAATCACGTGTAATTATATAGATACGGGCCAACATCCGGACGTACAGGTCAAGTACCCTTGACTGCATAGACGCAGATCCTAACAACAACGCTGAGACCCATCATCATGCCAATAAGCCTAGGGCAGGCATTTGCCAAGAACTTCTTGGGCAATGCGCCACAGTGGTATAAACAAGCCATCCTGCTGTTTCTGATCATCAACCCCATCGCCTTCCATTTCGACCCCTTCATTGCAGGCTGGTTGCTGGTTGTCGAGTTCATCTTCACCCTGGCCATGGCCCTCAAGTGTTATCCCCTGCAACCGGGCGGTCTGCTGGCCATCGAGGCCGTGCTGATCGGCATGACATCAGCTGACCAGGTCAAGCATGAGCTGGTCGCGAACATAGAGGTACTGCTGCTGCTGGTATTCATGGTAGCGGGCATCTACTTCATGAAACAGTTGCTGCTCTACGTGTTTACCAAGCTGCTGATCGGTGTGCGCTCCAAGATACTGCTCTCCCTCTCCTTCTGCCTGGTATCTGCCTTCCTCTCTGCTTTCCTCGACGCCCTGACGGTCATTGCCGTGGTGATCAGCGTGGCCACCGGTTTCTACGCCATCTACCACAAGGTCTCCTCCGGCAAGGAGTTTGGTCATCACCACGACCATACCGATGATCAGGAAGTGGCTGAACTCAACCGCCAGGATCTCGACGATTTTCGCGCCTTCCTGCGCAGCCTGATGATGCATGCCGCCGTCGGTACGGCACTGGGGGGCGTCTGCACCCTGGTGGGTGAGCCGCAGAACCTCATCATCGGCGAACAGGCCGGCTGGCACTTCGGCGAATTTGCCATCCGCATGGCGCCGGTCTCGCTGCCGGTCTTCATCTGTGGTCTGCTCACCTGCGTGCTGGTCGAGCACTTCCGCCTGTTTGGCTACGGCACCCGCCTGCCCGTCAACGTGCGCAAGATCATGGAGGAGTACAACCGTTATGAAGAGGCAAAACGCAGCCAACAGGACAGAGCCAAGCTCATCGCCCAGACGGTGATCGCCGTCTGGCTGATCGTCGGGCTGGCGCTCCACCTGGCGGCCGTGGGCCTTATCGGTCTCACCGTCATAGTTCTGGCCACTTCCCTGACCGGCATCACCGAAGAGCATGCCCTCGGCAAGGCGTTTGAAGAGGCGCTCCCCTTCACCGCCCTGCTCGCCGTCTTCTTCAGCATAGTGGCCGTGATCATCGATCAGGAGCTGTTCAAGCCGGTGATCCAGTGGGTGCTCTCGGCAGATCCGGATCACCAGCTGGCGCTCTTCTATATGGCCAACGGCCTGCTCTCCATGGTCAGTGACAACGTCTTCGTCGGCACCGTCTACATCAACGAAGTGAAAACGGCCCTGCTCAATGGAGCCATCAGCCGCGAACAGTTCGATCTGCTGGCGGTGGCCATCAACACGGGCACCAACCTGCCATCTGTGGCCACCCCGAACGGTCAGGCTGCTTTCCTGTTCATGCTGACTTCGGCGCTGGCCCCCCTGCTTCGCCTCTCCTATGGCCGCATGGTGTGGATGGCATTGCCCTACACCCTGGTGCTGGGTCTGGTCGGTTTCGCCGCAGTGGAAACCGTGTTGACGCCCCTGACCGAGTGGTTTTACCAGCAGGGCTGGCTGATTGTTCCGCAGGGGGCTGCCGTAGTCGCCCCGGCGCTACACTGATCCTGTCGTACTCCAATGACAAGGGCCCGCTAGGGCCCTTTTCTTTTGTCCCCTGCTCTGCTCTAATTCAGCAACTGTTTCTTCTGTGAGATCAATGAGATGATCGCGTTTCTCCGCCGCTTGGCCAGCAACCGCCTGGCCTGGGGACTGCTGGCGGCCTCCGCCCTGTTCCTCGAACTGTGTGCGCTTTTCTTCCAGCACATACTTGGACTGCATCCCTGCGTGATGTGTGTCTACGAACGGCTTGCGACACTGGGTGTCCTTTGCGCCGGCCTGCTCGGCATGATTGCCCCCGAGAAGTGGTACCTGCGCTGGAGCGCCATGCTGCTATGGGGTTACAGCGCCTTTCGCGGTCTCCAGCTGGCGCTGCAACATGTCGACTATCAGGTCAACCCCTCCCCGTTCAACGTCTGCAGCCCTTATGCCGACTTCCCGAGCTGGGCGCCGCTCGATCAATGGATCCCCTGGCTCTTCTTCCCGGATGGGGATTGCGGCGAGATCACCTGGCAGTTCTTGAGCTTCTCCATGCCCCAGTGGCTGGTGGCCATCTTCGCCGCCTACCTGCTGGTGTTTACCGTAGTGGCCATCGGCAATCTGGTGAAGGGTCGCTGCTGTAGTTGAGGCATCCGGCCTGCGCGCCAGAGCAAGTACCACAGAAATAGGGGAGCCTTTATGGCTCCCCTATTTTGTTTGTCTTGCTGGCCCAGGCACTATGATGAGGCGACTCAGCTCACCTGCACCGGACTCATTTTCGCGCGGATAACCCCGACCACCATGGGCAACAGGGAGATGCCTATGATGCCAAAAATCAGCAGGGTAAAGTTGTGACGCACCAGCGGCAGGTTGCCAAAGAGGTGGCCCGCATAGACAAACGACAACACCCACAGCAGTCCGCCCACCAGATTGAATGCCAGGAAGCGTGGATAAGTCATGGCCCCCATGCCTGCCACGAAGGGGGCAAAGGTGCGCACAATCGGCAGGAAACGGGTGATGATAATGGTCTTGCCGCCATGTTTGGCATAGAAGCCCCGGGTCTTCTCCAGATAGTCCCGCCTGAAGATTTTCGAATCCGGCTTGCGAAACAGCTGCTCGCCGAAGAAGTGACCAATGGTGTAGTTGACCACATTGCCGAGCACGGCGGCGAGAGTCAGCACACCGGCCAGGGTATGCACATCCAGCACGCTGTCAACGGTGAGGGCGCCAGCGGCAAACAGCAGGGAATCGCCGGGCAGAAACGGCGTCACTACCAGTCCGGTCTCGCAGAAGATGATCAGGAACAGGATGGCATATACCCAGATGCCATAGTTTTCAAACAGCTCTTTCAGATGAACGTCGACGTGCAGGATAAAGTCGATAGCAAACAGGATCAGATCCATTTTTTGATACTCGTGAAGTGAACGGCGTGGAGTCTACGCCAACCCATGCAGGGTCACAATCACGAGACAGGTCTCATTATTTCCCTTCCGCAAAAAAGCCAGACAAAACCGTTTTCGGCTCCCAAGCCGCGTTGATGCGGGTTACAAGCCCCTCAGGAGCCCTCCTCCAGACCATCACGTACCGAGGCCGGCAAGCAGCGTTCCCAGCCCCACAACAGGAGCAGCAGCAGGGTCGCATCGTCGAGCCAGCCAATCAGCGGTACCAGATCCGGCACCAGATCCACCGGACTCAAGCCATAGAGCAGGATGAGGATCACCAGCCCCCTGGCCCACCAGGGGGTGGCCGGGTGGCGAAAACCGAGGTAGAGGCGGCGCACGCGCCGCCAGATGAGCCAGTGTCGGGTACTCATGATTCTATCAACTCGCCGCGCAGTTGCTGGATCTGATCCCGCAGTGCCGCCGCCTGTTCGAACTCCAGATCCCGGGCATGCTGGAACATCTGCTCTTCCATCCGCTTGATCTCCTTGGCGATCTCGCTGGCGGAGCGGGCATGGTACTCCCCTTGCGGTTCGGCCGCCTTGCGACTTCCCTTGCCGCCCTTGCCAGCGCTGCGGCTGCCTCCCATGTCCATCACATCGCCGATGGCCTTGTTGAGCCCCTTGGGGGTGATGCCGTGCTCGAGGTTGTAGGCGTGCTGCAGGGCGCGGCGCCGCTCGGTCTCTTCGATGGCCACCTTCATGGAGTTGGTGATGGTATCCCCGTAGAGAATGACCTTGCCGTTGAGGTTGCGGGCCGCACGCCCTATGGTCTGGATCAGGGAGCGAGTGGAGCGCAGGAAACCCTCCTTGTCCGCGTCCAGGATGGCCACCAGGGACACCTCCGGCATGTCGAGGCCTTCGCGCAGCAGGTTGATCCCCACCAGCACATCAAAGGTACCCAGGCGCAGATCGCGAATGATCTCCACCCGCTCCACGGTGTCGATGTCCGAGTGTAGGTAACGTACCTTGACGCCGTGATCCGCCAGATATTCGGTCAGATCTTCGGCCATCCGTTTGGTGAGCGTCGTCACCAGCACCCGCTCCTCCACCGCTACCCGCTGGCGGATCTCGGAGAGCAGGTCGTCCACCTGGGTGGTCACCGGGCGTACTTCCACTTCGGGATCGAGCAGACCGGTAGGACGCACCACCTGCTGCACTACATCACCGCCGGATTTCTCCAGCTCGTAGGGACCGGGGGTTGCCGAGACAAACACCGTCTGCGGCATCAGCGCCTCGAATTCATCGAACTTGAGGGGGCGGTTGTCGAGCGCGGAAGGGAGCCGGAAACCGTACTCCACCAGGGTCTCCTTACGGGATCTGTCCCCTTTGAACATGGCGCCGATCTGCGGCACCGTGACGTGGGATTCGTCGATGATGAGCAGACCATCCCCCGGCAGGTAGTCAAACAGGGTGGGCGGTGGCTCCCCCGGCGCACGACCGGAGAGGTAGCGGCTGTAGTTCTCGATGCCGGAGCAGTAGCCCAGCTCCTGCATCATCTCCATGTCGAACTGGGTGCGCTGGCTGATCCGTTGCTCCTCCACCAGCTTGTTGAGCGACAACAGCTGCTCACGACGGCTTTTAAGCTCCTCCTTGATATGTTCAATGGCACCGAGGATGGTTTCGCGCGGAGTGGCGTAGTGGGTCTTGGGGTAGATGGTGTAGCGCACTACCGTCTGCTCGATGGCGCCGGTCAGCGGGTCGAACAGGGAGAGGCGCTCCACCTCCTCGTCAAACAGTTCCACTCGCAGGGCCAGCTTGTCCGATTCGGCGGGATAGATGTCGATCACCTCCCCCCGCACCCGGAAGGTGCCGCGCTGGAAGGCCATGTCGTTACGGGTGTATTGCAGCTCGGCAAGACGGCGCAGGATGTCCCGCTGGTTGATCACATCTCCCACTTTGAGGTGCAGCATCATGCTGAGGTAGGCCTGAGGATCTCCCAGACCATAGATGGCAGACACCGAGGCGACAATCACCACGTCACGCCGCTCCAGCAGGGCCTTGGTGGCCGACAGCCGCATCTGCTCGATGTGATCGTTGATGGAGGCATCCTTCTCGATGAAGGTGTCGGTGGTCGGCACATAGGCCTCGGGCTGGTAGTAGTCGTAGTAGGAGACGAAATACTCCACCGCATTGTCGGGGAAGAACTCCTTCATCTCGCCGTAGAGCTGGGCCGCCAGAGTCTTGTTGGGAGCCAGGATCATGGTCGGGCGGTTGAGAGTCGCGATGACATTGGCCATGGTGAAGGTCTTGCCCGAACCGGTCACCCCGAGCAAGGTCTGATGGGCAAGGCCGGACTCGATACCGTCGAGCAACTGGGCAATGGCCTTGGGTTGATCCCCGGCGGGTTGAAACTGGCTGGCTAATTTGAACAACTTGCTCATGGAGACTCCCGACACGAAACAGCAAGAGAGCAGTGTAACCGAGTGATCCGCACCGGTACACCCGCACCATGATGCCGTCGGTGGCTTGACCGGTGAAGACACCTTCTGTATGATACTCCTCCTTGCCTGATGTTCCCCCGTAGTTCAGTCGGTAGAACGGCGGACTGTTAATCCGTATGTCACTGGTTCGAGTCCAGTCGGGGGAGCCAATTCCTCACCATCTCGGTGCAAGTTATCCACTTTAGTGCTCTCTTCTGCCAATTTTAATGCACAAGATCCTTCTTGTTGCTGACGATCCCTTTTTTCACCGCGCACGGCTCTTCAGAGTTTTCTTCTGTTGCATCTAAGTATTTGATTTTAATGTAAACATTTTTCATGCGGTATTTTTTGTACAGCCCTTGCAGCCCAGTATTGGCGCGGCTTTCGGGCCGATGAACAGGATTCATAAACAGGGTTATCCACAGATTCTGTGGGTAACTGCAGCAAACCCTGTCCCGATGCGGGTTCACCCGTTATCACGGCTTTTCGGGCCATGCTCCGAGGGGCAACCTGATTTTATGCTGTTTTGTACATGCCCCCCTCCCCCCTGCCCAAACGACACTTTTGTTCCTTTTTGCAGATATCTTTTGTCTACCCCAGCAGTGCTGGGCGAGCAGCCAACATGATGGTCGTTTGCTTCCCATATCACCCTGTTTCGCTACCGGTTGAATCTGCTGAAACCGCTCCTTCCAAAGCGGGCCAACAGCAGAATCTAAAGTTATCCTCCTCACTGTCCAGCTCCCCCTTGCGTCAGCATTTTTCACTCATTGACACGGGTCTGAACAGCAAAAATCGCCACCTTTGCACCGATACGCTCCCGATCCCTCTCTGGCAAGCCGTCACAGCCCCTCGTAACTGTTGATTAATCGGTTCCTTGCGCTTCTTTATTGGTGACAGATCCGGCACAATGTCCGCCCCACTTTTTTCCTCGGTTTTTCCGGGCATGACCATAGATTTCGTGACACTGCTACATCAAAGCGACTCCCTGCTCCTGTTCGTGGTGCTGGCCTTCGGCCTGCTGCTGGGCAAGGTGCGCCTCGGCAACTTCCAGATTGGCAACACCATTGGGGTGCTCTTCACCGCCCTGCTGTTTGGCCAGATGGGCTTCCAGTTTTCCACCTCCACAGAGAACGTCGGCTTCATGCTGTTCATCTTCTGTGTAGGCATCGAGGCCGGACCCCACTTCTTCAGCGTCTTCCTGCGCGACGGCATCCACTACATCACCCTGACCCTGGTGATCCTGCTCTCGGCACTGCTGCTGACCGTGGGGCTGGCCAAGTTCTTCAACCTGGGGCCTGGCATGGCGGCAGGCATTCTCGCAGGCTCGCTCACCTCGACCCCGGCGCTGGTCGGTGCCCAGGATGCCCTGCGCAGCGGCCTGCTTAACCTCCCTCACCAGACCGATATGCAATCGGTGCTCGACAACATGGGCATCGGTTACGCCCTGACCTATCTGGTGGGGCTGGTGGGCCTGATGCTGGTGGTGCGCTACCTCCCCTCGCTGGCGCGACTCGATCTCAATACCGAGGCGCAGAAGATTGCCCGTGAACGGGGCCTCTCAGACAGCGATAATCGCAAGACCTATCTGCCCATCATCCGCGCCTATCGGGTCGGCCCCGAGCTCGCCGCCTGGATCGGCGGTCGCACCCTGCGCGAAACCGGCATCTATCCCCATACCGGTTGCTATGTGGAGCGGATCCGCCGCAACGGCATTCTGGCCAGTCCCGATGGTGACGCTGTCATCCAGGAAGGGGACGAGATCGCCCTGGTGGGCTACCCGGAGAGCCACGAGAAGCTCGACGTCAACTATCGCAACGGCAAGGAGGTGTTTGACCGCAACCTGCTTGATCTCCAAATCGTCACTGAAGAGATAGTGGTGAAGAACGACGCCGTGGTGGGTCGCCATCTGGTGGAGCTGAATCTCACCGAGAAGGGGTGCTTCCTCAACCGGGTGGTGCGCTCCCAGATCGAGATGCCGTTCGATCGCAACATCATGCTGCAAAAAGGCGACGTGCTGCAGATCAGCGGCGAGAAGCAGCGGGTCAAGCTCCTGGCCAACAAGATCGGCTTTATCAGCATCCACAGTCAGACCACGGATCTGGTGGCCTTTACCACCTTCTTCGTGCTGGGGCTGCTGATTGGCTCCGTCTCCCTGGTATTCGGCCAGATCGAGTTTGGCCTCGGCAACGCCGTCGGCCTGCTGCTGGCCGGGATCCTGATGGGGTATCTGCGGGCCAACCACCCCACGGTCGGCTATGTACCGCCGGGCGCCCTGCGTCTGGCCAAGGATCTCGGCCTCGCCGTCTTTATGGTGAGCACGGGTCTCAAGGCCGGTGGTGGCATTCTGGACCACCTGAGCGAAGTCGGTGGCGTGGTGCTCTTGTCCGGCATGCTGGTGACCACCCTGCCGGTGCTGGTGGGCTATCTGTTCGGGGTCTGGGTGCTGAAGATGAACCCGGCGCTGCTGCTCGGCGCCATCACGGGGGCCCGTACTTGCGCTCCGGCCATGGATGTGGTCAACGAAGCGGCCAACAGCTCCATTCCGGCGCTCGGCTACGCCGGCACCTATGCGGTGGCCAACGTGATGCTGACCCTGGCGGGCTCCTTTATCATCGGCTTCTGGTTCTAGCCGCCCTTATCTTGTCATTGCAACCAATTAGCGTATGAAGGGGAGCCAGTGGCTCCCCTTCTTGTCATCGTCCCCCCTACACTGGGGTGATGCCGCCCTGAGCAAGACCACTCACCGCATAACCCCCCCGCCCAGACCGGCATATGACAAGCTCTGCTTGCTCTGCTTGCTCTGCTTGCTCTGCTTGCTCTGCTTGCTCTGCTTGCTCTGCTTGCTCTGCTTGCTCTGCTTGCTCTGCTTGCTCTGCTTGCTCTGCTTGCTCTGCTTGCTCTGCTTGCTCTGCAAACAGCCAAACAAATCGCAGCCACAAAAAAAGCGCCCTGAGGCGCTTTTTTATATCAACCCGATGATCAGGCTTTGAACTTGCTGAACACCAGGGAAGCGTTGGTACCGCCAAAGCCGAAGCTGTTGGACATAACGGTGTCGAGGTCAGCCTCTTCGTACTCGCGCACGATGGGCAGCCCTTCGGCCTTCTCGTCCAGGTTCTCGATGTTGATGCTGGGGGCGATAAAGCCATGTTGCAGCATCAGCAGGGAGTAGACGGCCTCGTGCACACCAGCGGCGCCCAGCGCATGGCCGGTCATCGCCTTGGTGGCGGAGAGCTTGGGCGCGTTGCTGCCAAACAGGGTCTGGATGGCTTCCAGCTCCTTGGTGTCACCGACCGGGGTAGAGGTACCGTGGGTGTTGATGTAGTCCACCTTGCCGACACTCTGCATCGCCATCTTCATGCAACGCACGGCGCCTTCGCCGCTCGGGGCCACCATGTCGTAACCATCGGAGGTCGCACCGTAACCGGTGATCTCGGCATAGATGTGGGCACCACGGGCCAGGGCGTGTTCCAGCTCCTCGACCACCAGGATGCCGCCGCCACCGGAGATGACGAAACCGTCGCGATCCGCATCATAGGTACGGGACGCTTTTTCCGGGGAATCGTTGTATTTGGTAGACAGCGCGCCCATGGCGTCAAACTGGATGGTGGAGGACCAGTCCAGCTCCTCGCCGCCACCAGCGAAGACGATATCCTGTTTGCCAAGCTGGATCAGTTCCAGAGCGTGGCCGATGCAGTGGGCAGAGGTCGCGCAGGCGGAGCTGATGGTGTAGTTGACACCCTTGATCTTGAACGGCGTAGCCAGGCAAGCGGAGGTGGTGGAGGACATGGTGCGCGGCACCATGTAGGGACCCACGCGCTTGACCCCTTTCTCACGGGCGATGTCGCAAGACTCGGAGGTGTTCTTGCCGGAGGCGCCGCCGGAGCCGGTCACGATGCCGGTGCGCTCGTTGGAGACCTGATCTTCCGGCAGGCCGGCATCTTCGATGGCCTGCTGCATGGAGAGATAGGCATAGGCCGCAGCGTCACCCATGAAACGCATGACTTTACGGTCGATCAGTTCAGACGGATCGAGTTTGATGTTACCCCAGACACGGCTGCGCAGGTTGTGTTGCTCGAACTGCTCGGAATAGGTGATGCCGGATTTGCCTGCTTTCAGGGAGGCCAGCACTTCTTCCTTGTTGTTGCCGATACTGGAGATGACGCCGATACCGGTGATCACTGCTCTTCTCATTAATTCATCTCGTCTGGAAAAACTGGCGCCAAGTCTACCCGCTTTCGGCTGCCAAACTGGTCTGCTTTCACGTAGAATGCCCGCGATTTTGTGACGCGAGCCGAGGAAAACGTGAGTCAAACATCCTTACATCATGCCCGATTGGACTGGAACGAGGCGGGTACTCCAGTCTCCAGTGACTTCGGGGATGTGTACTTTTCCAATGATAACGGTCTAAGTGAAACCCGCTACGTCTTTTTGCAGCAAAATCAGCTGCCAGCGCGATTTTCGCACCATGATGGTGACACTTTCGTGATCGGTGAAACAGGTTTCGGTACAGGTCTTAACTTTCTGGCGACAATGAAAGCCTTCCTGGAACAGACGTCCCAATCCGGTAACGCCCTGCGTCTTCACTTCATCAGTTTCGAAAAATACCCCCTGACCCGGGACGATCTGCGCAAGGCCCTGGACGCCTGGCCCGAGCTGGCACACTTCAGCCAGGATCTCGTCAAACAATGGCCACTGCCGGTATCCGGTTGCCACCGCCTGCACTTTGCCAGCGGACGCATCCGCCTCGATCTCTGGTTCGGCGATATCAAGGACATGTTGCCGCAGGTGCCCCATCAGGCCGACGGACTGGTGGATGCCTGGTATCTCGATGGCTTCTCGCCGGCTAAAAACCCGGAAATGTGGACTCAGGCTCTGTTCGACGGCCTCGCCCGTCTCGCCCGCCCCAGCGCCACCCTCTCGACCTTTACCTGCGCCGGTTTCGTGCGCCGGGGACTCATCGCCGCCGGCTTTGCCATGAAGAAGGTGAAGGGGCACGGCAGCAAGCGGGAAATGCTGGCCGGCGAGCGGATAGACAAGCAGCCACAGCAGACCATAGCTCCCTGGTATGCCCGCCCGGCCGGGCGGGAGGGGGACGTGCTGATGATAGGCGGCGGCATCGCCTCGGCCATGACGGCGCTCTCCCTGGTGGAGCGGGGCCGCAAGGTGACGATCCTGTGCGAAGATGGCGAGCCGGCCTGCGGCGCCTCCGGCAACCGGCAAGGGGCCTTGTATCCGCTCCTTAACGGCGAGCACGACGCGTTGTCGCGCTTCTATTCGCTCGCCTTTGGCCATGCCAGAAACCGCCTGCTGGCCCTGGCCGAACGTCACCCCATCGCCTTTGATCTGTGCGGCGTGACTCAGCTCGGTTATGACGACAAATCCGCCGCCAAGCTGGCCAAGATGAGCCAGGGCCCCTTCCCGCCCGAGCTGATGCACCCATTATCTGCAACAGAAAGCGAAGCGGCTTGCGGTTTGCCCTCGGGCCATGCCGGGGTCAACTATCCGCTGGGAGGCTGGCTCTGCCCGGCCGATCTCACTCGCGCCGCCATCGAGGAAGCCCAGGCAAGCGGTCTGCTGCAAGTGGAATACGGCGCCCGAGTGGTCAGCATCGGCGAGCAAAGCGATGGCTGGCGAGTGATGAGCCATGACGGTCGCCACTGGCAGGCCCCCAATCTGGTGGTGGCCGCCGGCCACCAGTTGCCCGCCCTGCTCCCCTTTGCCGAACTGCCGCTCTATCCGGTGCGCGGTCAGGTAAGCCATATTCCGACCAGCCCAGCACTCGGTCAGCTCAAGACCGTGCTCTGCTACGACGGCTATCTCACACCGGCCCACAACGCGCATCACTGTATCGGGGCCAGCTATGGTCGCAACCAGACCAGCCTCGAATTTCGCGCCGATGAGCAGGTCCAGAACCGGACCAGATTGCAAGCTTGCTTGCCTGGCCAGCCCTGGCCCGATGAGGTAGACGTAAGTGGTAACGAGGCGCGGGTCGGGGTACGCTGCGCCAGCCGGGATCACCTGCCCGTGGTCGGCCCCGTGGCCAGATTGCAGGGATTGGCGGATCATTACGCCGGGCTGCATGGGGATCGACAAGATGCCGCGCCGCTGCCACTTTACCCGGGTCTCTATGTACTGGGCGCCCTCGGCTCCCGGGGCCTGTGCTCGGCACCGCTATGCGGCGAGTTGCTGGCCAGCGAGATCTGCGGCGATCCCCTCCCCCTGGCAGCCGATCTGCTGGAGGCGCTCCACCCGGCTCGTTACTGGGTGCGCAAGCTGCTCAAGGGCAAGTCGCTGGCCTGAATCCCGCACTGCCAGCCATAAACAACAAGGCCGCCCAATGGGCGGCCTTGTTGTCGTCGGTACCAATCCATTGATATCAATCCATTAATTGGGCCAGCGCACGCCAAAACGCTCGCCATAACCGGTCTGTTCCTGAAACGCATCGATGCGCTCCCGGATCTTCTCCATCTCCTTGCTGCCCGCCGCCCAGGCGGCATAGCGCAAGGCCTGGCAATCGCCGTGGCTCGGCAGGGCCGCGATGGCACCGCCCACCAGGCTGCTACCCCGCTGCACCATCTCCTTGAAGCGGGACTCATACTCGAACATGCTGGAGAGTACCCTGGCCCAGTCGTCGCGGGCAGATCCCGTGCTGTTGCGGCTCTGGCTCCAGCGGGGCAACAGCACGGTCGCCTGGGTCAGGACAGTGACCTGGGTAAGCTGGCAGCGCCCCGGCAGCTGCTCCGTCTCGAGCTGCCAATCCACCTGATAACTTGCCTTGCCCAGTACCACCTTGCCATTCACCCTGGGGGCACTCTGAACGATGGCGCTGGCCAGTTGGTCCGGGCTGGTTGCATTGACGTCATAAAAGCGCACATTGATGCGGGATTCGGGCACCACCTGCGGCCTGACTGTTTGCGCCTGGCTCGCCAGCGGCAGCAACAACAACCCGATCCCTACCACCATGTTATGAAACTTGCTGACCATGCCAGACTACCTTCCTTGATTGCACGGGCGAAACAGCAACCGCGCCGAAACGGGTGCCACATAGATAACGCTATAGCCTATGTGCGACCAGGATGCTGCGCAATACCATGATTGTTCAGAAATCTGAGCCCGCTCACAGGTTCCGTGAGTCACCTGGGCGCCAAGGGTGAAATTGACAATTTTATCGCCTGGATCCGGCTATTCTGCGCCAGCTAAGGTGATAATTTTTCACATTGATGTCATGACCATCTATCTGAATGAAATGATCATTTTCAATGCGGTTGGCAAAAAAGCGGCGATCTGCCCGATCTCTTAACCACAACTCGCAAAGTCCAAGCTTACCTCGCCGGGGATAAAATTGGGGGATGGTCAACAGCACCACCCCATCCACTCGCATGGCCTGCCGGGAGAGACAATCATCACTCGTCATGCCGGTGATCAGGGCCGCGAAACGGGGACCCTCTCCCACGGCGACCATCAGCACGCCGTAGGCGCGGGCTGCCGTCAGGTGTCGCATGGCGATCGCCTGACAAGGACCCGTCTGGTGAAAGCCGTCGTTGTTCATTGCCAGCACTCGATTTGGCATAAACATCAAACAAGCACAAATTAAACAGAGTTTAATTCTGTGAAATTGCAACTTCAAAATACATAAACCCTAAAAACCATACAATGGGAGTCAGATTAGGCAGTCATAACCACCAGGTAAAGTGCTTTTATCCTTTTAAAATGCTGTTTCCACTGGGAAATGTTGATGTGGAGCAAACTACTACCGGCTTGTTGTCGCGGGATTACCCCCATAGGAATAGACTTATGCCACTTTCACCTACCCAATAAGGCTATATATGCTGGAACTCGTTATCGGCACCCTGGTCACCCTGGTGGTGGGCCGTGCCATCTTCAAGGGATACTCCGCCACCGGCGTACTGCTCAGCGGTGGCCTGCTATTGCTGCTGGTCACCGCCCTGATGGGCAAACCCGTCCTGCCAAGCAAGGTCGCCAGCACCGGCTACCTGGCAACCGACATCTTCGAATACGTCCGCTTCCTGCTCAATGACCGTGGGGGTGGACTGGGGATGCTGATCATGGTGCTGTGCGGTTTTGCCGGCTACATGAGCCATATTGGCGCCAACACCATACTGGTCAAGCTGGCCAGCAAACCCCTCGGCTTCATCAAGTCACCCTATATCCTGCTGGTCGCCGCCTATCTGGTCGCCTGCGCCATGTCTCTGGCGGTCAGCTCGGCCACCGGTCTCGGGGTATTGCTGATGGCGACCCTGTTCCCGCTGATGGTCAACATGGGGATCTCCCGTGGTGCCGCGGCGGCCGTCTGCGCCTCCCCGGCCGCCATCATTCTGGCCCCTACCTCCGGTGACGTGGTGATGGCCGCCCAGGCCGCCAACATGCCGCTGCTGGACTTTGCCTTCAAGCTGACCCTGCCCATCTCGCTGGTGGCCATCGCCTGCATGGCGGTGACCCACTTCTTCTGGCAGCGCTACCTCGATCAGAAATCCGGCGAACACAACGAACCTGTGGCACCGGGTGACCTGATCACCTCGGCTCCCGCCTTCTACGCCATCCTCCCCTTCACTCCCATCATCGGGGTGCTGGTGTTTGACGGCAAATGGGGACCGCAGCTGGATATCGTCACCATCATCGTCATGTGCATGGTGCTGGCCAGCCTGCTGGAACTGATCCGCGTGCGCAACGGCAAAGAGCTGCTGGACGGCCTGCAGGTGTGCTGGCGCAACATGGCGGATGCCTTCGCCGGCGTGGTCATGCTGCTGGTGGGTGCCGGCGTCTTTGCCCAAGGCCTGATGACCATCGGCTTCATCGACACCCTGCTGACCCATGCCCAGGATCTGGGCTCGGGCGGCCTGATCATGATGCTCTCCCTGGTGGTGATCACCACCTTGGCGGCCTTCACCACCGGTTCGGGCAATGCCCCCTTCTACGCCTTTGTGGAGCTTATTCCCAACCTGGCCAGCAGCTTGGGCATCAACCCGGCGTATCTGGTGATCCCCATGCTGCAGGCATCCAACCTGGGCCGCACCATCTCACCGGTCTCCGGCGTGGTGGTCGCCTGTGCGGGGATGGGCAAGCTCTCCCCGTTCGAGGTGGTCAAACGCACCAGCATGCCGGTCGCCGTCGGCCTGCTGGTGGTTATCCTCGCCACCCAGATCATGGTCCCCGCCTGATCCCCCACCAGCCCGGCGCCTGCCGGGCTGGTATCTTGCCCCCCTGTTGCAGTAGACTCGGTGCCTCTTTCCCTAAGGAGGACCGAGATGAGTATTACGGTTCAACTTGCCCACTTCAGTGATTGCCACTCCCATTTCGACGGCGCACCGATCAGCTTCTCTCCCGTCGGTTACCCCCAGTGGCGCACCCAGTGCGGCGGTTATGCACGGATCCTGACCCGGCTCACCCAACTGCGTGCCAAGGCCGCCAGCCAAGGCCAGGCCAGCCTCTTCTTGCATGGTGGCGATACTTTTCAGGGCTCGCTCTATTTCAACCGCTTCAAAGGTCGCGCCAACGCCGACCTGCTCGCCATGTTGCAACCCGATGCCATGGTGATCGGCAACCACGAGTTCGATCTGGGCAATGGCCCCCTGGTGGAGTTTTTACGCCAACTCGATTTTCCCGTGCTGGCCGCCAACCTGGACAACAGCCAGGAGCCCGACGACACGCCCCTCGGGCTCTGGGATCTGCCCCACCTTTATGATGCGCACCAGCCCTGGCATCGCCGTGAACTGGGCGGCATGCCGTTTGCCCTGCTCGGCATCACCCTGCCCCAGATGGCTGCCATCGCCAACCCGGATCCCCACACCCGCTTCCATGCCGTGGCCGACACCCTCACCCGGGTGCTGCGCGAGATAAAGGAAGAGGGGATCCACCATATCGTGCTGTTGAGCCATCTCGGGCTGGAGCAGGACAAACTGCTGGCCGAGCGCTTCCCCGAGCTCAGCCTCATCATCGGCGGCCACACCCACAGCCTGCTGGGAGATCTGGCACCGCTGGGACTGCCAAGCGAAGGGGAGTATCCCCTGATGCAAAACGGGGTCGCCATCCTGCATGCGGGGCACAGTGCCCTCTGTCTCGGGGTGTGCGAACTGGCCTTCGACGAGGCGGGCCGCGTGGTGCAAAGCCGGGGGCAACTTGAGTGGCTGCCCTGGCAGCCCTGGCCGTTTGCGGGTGACGTCCCCGCCGGGCTGGTCTTTTGCGAGCCGGATGCCAGGGTGGAACAGCATCTGGCCAGACGCTACCGGCCGGAGATCGAGACCATGACCCAACGCATCGTCACCCACCTCGACACTCCTCTGCTGCATCAGCGCCTGCCGGATGCCCTGCTGCCAAACGGCAGCCAGGTGGCGCCACTGGTCGCCCGGGCCATGCTGGCAGCGGCACGCGAGCAGGTCGGTCAGGTGGATTTTGCCCTGCACAATGCAGGAGGCGTGCGCTGCTCGCTGGAGCAGGGCCCGCTGAGCGAGGCCGATATCGCCGGGCGTCTGCTCCCCTTCGCCATCCCCCTCACTCTCTATCGGGTCCATGGTCACGAACTGGCGGAGGCACTGGAGGGGGCAATTGACAACGCCACCAACAACGGCGTGGCCGGCAATGGCAGCGGCAGCTTCCCCTACACTGCCGGGGTGCGCTTCTGTTACCGGGCCGAGCGGCCCAAGGGGGCGCGCATCACCCGGCTGGAGTGGGAGCACTCCCCCGGCAACTGGCTGCCAGTCGAGGCCGATGAGGTCTATCGCGGAGTATCGAGCGCCTATACCGCCTCCGGCAAGGAGGGCTACACGGCGCTGGCCCGTACCCTGACCCAGCACAATCAGGAGCTGGGCATCACCCTGGCGGACGCCTTCATCCGCTGGGCCCGTCACCTGTCGACCCTCGCCATCCAGCCACCGCTGGTCGAATACCATACCGCTACCCCCTGACAACCGGGGAGCCATGGCCTGATCCGCCGTTGGATCAGGCCATTTACGAGAATATTTTCCCTGCACGGGCCTGCCCCATTGCATCGGACTCGCGGCCTCGGCAAGATAGGCCCGCTTTCAAGACCAGCTGCAGGAGCAGGCGACTTCATGACTCACTCCATTCGTTTCACTCCCCCTCGCGTCAACCCGGGCGTCAAACCCGTCGTGGTGCTCATGACCGCCCTGCTGGCGCTGCTCTTCAGTTTGCGCAACCCCCTGTTTTACGCCATGGCGCCAGGATTTGACGCCTCGCTGTTTGCCGTCATGGGCAAGATGTGGAGCGAGGGGGGCGTGCTCTACCGGGACATGATCGACATCAAGGGGCCGATGATCTTCGCCCTCGATGCACTGGGCTATCGCCTCGGCGGCTTCGTCGGGATCTGGGCGCTGGAGTGGGGGCTCTGCTGGCTTGGGCTATTGGCAAGCTGGCAGGCCTTTGCCCAGCTGGGGTTGTCGTTTCGAGCTCGCCTCGGCTCCATGCTGGCGGTGTTGGCGCTTTACGGCACCCGTTACTACTACGGCAACATGACCGAGGACTGGACCTTTCATCTGGCCCTCATCGCCCAGTGGGCCTTCATCACCCTGTTGCTGGACAAGCGCTTCGAGTGGTGGCCCGCTCTGGTGGCGGCGCTGACCTTCGCCATCGTCGCCTGGATGCGCACCAACAATGGCGCCTTCTGGGGTGGCTGGTATCTGGTGCTGTTCTGCCACTGGTGCCTGCACGAGAAGTGGCGCGACGCCCTCTTGCTGCTGCTCTCCAGCCTGCTGGGGCTGGCGCTCATCGGCGGCCCGCTCTACGCCTACTTCCAGCAGCACGATCTGCTGGCAGCATTCAAATACTACGCCTTCGATATCTTCTTCGAGGGGAGCTACGGTAACGGCGTCTCCCCCGCCGTCGGGGCCGTCGGGCTGTTTCGCACCGGCCTCATCATGTTGCTACCCCCCTTCATCCTGCTGATGCTGGGCCGCCGCCAGGAGTGGTACCTCCCCGTGCTGCTGGTCACCCTGTTTGGCGTGCTGTTCACCCTGATCGCCAACTCGGTCTCCGGCCATGTGTTCGATCACTACGATGTGCTCTACCTGCAGCTGGGTCTGCTGCCGCTGGCGGTGCTGCTGGATCGCAGCGAACAGCAGGCAGATGCCATGGGACTGCTGTGCATCTCGCTGGTGGTGCTCACCGCCAGCTGGCTGCTGGCCCAGCAGCTCGGCTATGGCTGGAGCACCAAGGAGTGGTCCCTTGCGCGGGTAAACGAAGTGCTCGGTAACAGCTTGCTGTGGGCGCTGCCTGTGCTGATCCTGGTGCCCCTGTGGCGTGCCTGGGATGTGCGCAGCACCACCCCCTGGCTCGCCACCCTGGCCATGTTGATGCTGATGATCAACAACGCCTGGGAAGGCACCCAGAAGGGGCGCCCCTTCAATCCACCGGCTCAGGTGCGGGTCGATCGGATCAAAGCCGAAACAACCCCGAGCGACAAGATCTGGGTCGACGGCATCCAGCCGCAATATTATCTCTGGACCGATCGCCAACCGGCGTCAGCCTACCTCTTCTTCTCCAACGTCAACCCGCCCTATGACGTGCGCGAGCGGGTGCTGGCCGATATCCAGCGCCAGCAACCCAAGTTCATCATCGCCAAGCCGGAACGGGTGAGCGAGGAGCTGAAAAAGCCCACTTCCCCCTCCCACCTCGCCTTCTATCAGTACCTGACAAGCCGGTATGAAGAGGTGGATCCGGGGCTCTATCGCAGACGCTGACGGCTCTCAGATACAACAAGGGCGGCCATGATGGCCGCCCTTTTCATTGCATTTTGCAGCCTGCCGGCGGTAGGCAAGCCGGCTCGCGATGACTACAATGGCGCTCTTTTTGGATGTAACGGGTGACACACATGGTGGAACTGACCTATCTGGGGGGCTATCCCGAGCCTCTCAAGGCCCAGGTGCAGCAGCTGATCGCGGCGGGCAAACTCGGGGAAATGTTGGCCAAGCGCTATCCGGACAGTCATCAGATCCAGAGCGACAAGGCGCTGCTGGCCTACACCATGGATCTGAAAAATCGCTACCTCAAGAGCTCGGCACCGCTGGCCAAGGTGGTGTTCGATGGCAAGATCAACGTCATCAAGGATGCCCTCGGCCTGCACACCTATGTCAGCCGGGTCCAGGGCAGCAAGCTCAAGGCCAAAAACGAGATCCGCATCGCCGCCCTGTTCAAGGAGGCGCATCCCGCCTTCCTGAAGATGATAGTGGTGCACGAGCTGGCTCATCTCAAAGAGAAAGATCACAACAAGGGCTTCTACCAGCTCTGCCAGCACATGGAGCCGGAGTATCATCAACTGGAGTTTGATTTGAGGCTCTGGCTCACCTGGCGGTATCTGGAGCGGGCCGGGCACTGATCAGCCAGGCAGAGGGCTGGGGGAGATCATGGCATTGATATGCATTGTAAAACGAGTGATGCCCCTTCCCTACGGAGGGTGGCGCAGGTTCGCCCTGCTGCCTGCCTTACTGCTTTCCTTGTCTTGGCCCCACGTGAGCGCCGCCGAGCGCTGGCAAAGCGACAGTTACCTTATCGAGAGCTTCATGACCATCGCCATGGAGCGGGAGTATGGCGAGGCAAAACAGACCCGCTTCGCCCGCTGGCAACAACCGGTGCGCCTCAAGCTTGTCAACGAATCGGGTGACAAGCCGCTGCAGGCGGAAGTGGTCAAGGTACAAGCCGCCCATCTGGCCCGCATCACGGGCCACCCCATCACCCTGGTCAGCGACAATCCCAACCTGACCCTGATCATGACTGATTACCAGCGGATGAGGAGCTGGGCAAACCGCACCATGGGCGGAGATCCGTCCGTCAACATGGCCCTCAAGGAGGGGCTCTGCCTGGCCAACTTCGCCACCAACAAGCAGCACGAGATCAGCCGTGCCACCATCATCATTCCGGTGGACTACAGCCGGGCCAAGGGCCGCTTTCTCGATTGCGTGGTGGAGGAGTTCACCCAGGTGATGGGGCTGCCCAACGACTCCGACAAGGTATTTCCCTCAATCTTCAACGACCACAGTGTCGACAGCTTCCTGACCGGCCTTGACTATGTGCTGCTCAAGCTTGCCTACCACCCGGCGCTCAAGGCGGGAATGAACCGCGAGGAAGTCAGAGCCGCCCTGCCCGTGGCCATCAAAGCGCTGCGCACCCAGGGGGAGATAAGCGAGGCCAACCGCCGGGTACAGCAGCAAAGCCTGAAAAGCTGGGCCGGACTCTGAGTCACCATCACCCCGTGTCCTGCCCCATCCGCTCAAAACAATAACGCAGCCCATGGCTGCGTTATTTTGTTTCAGGGATGTCGTCTCAGGGGCGCCCTCGAGTGCGAGAAATCCGTATGACAACACCGACCACCCCGCAGGCGTCTCCGTTCGTTGTGCTTTCCTCTGCTTATGCTTTGATCTCAGCTCCGTACAGCCCCAGCATCAGCCTTGCCAGCTCAGGAGGCAAGGCTCTCCTCCGGCATCCAGCTGTCGGCGTTCTCCCACACCTCCTGCACCATGGCTTCGGCCAGCTCTTTCTCTTCCTTGCTGGCGCGGCTGACGGTCAGGGACATGGTGCTGCCCGGGGCAACCCGTACATGCAGATCCGGGAACTTCTCCCCCAGCTGCTTGAGCAGCTCCTGGCGCAGCGCTTCCATGGTGGAGGTCGGGATCTGATGTTTCTTGTCGATGATGATTTCCAGACGCATAGGATACTTCTCCATGATGATTAACTGTATTTTTATACAGTATTTTGGGAAAGTAAAGAGCCTGGTAGAGAAAGGGGCAAATGCCCCTTAGAAAAGGTCCAGCTGCTGGCCGCAGATCCGCTCGAACGACTCGCCGATAAAGGGCAGGATGGCGTCGGCAATGGGCCTGAGCTGCTTGTCGATGTAGTGCTCGTAGTCGATGGCGCTGCGCCGGTATTCGAGCGGCTCGGGGCCGTTGAGGGTCATCAGGTAGGCGATGGTTCCCCTGTGCTGGTAGCGCTGGGACAGACCGCGGCGCAGGTTTTCTTCATCAGCAAGGCGCGCCGCCCGCACATGAGGTGGCACGTTTTTCTGGTATTCCTCGAGTTTTTGCCGCAGTCGCTTGCGATAGACCAGCAGATCGTCGTGCCGGCCAGCCCGGGTCTCGTCCACCATGGTTCGTACATAGCTGCCGGGATCCTCATCGTGAAACACCATCTCATAGAGGCGGGTCTGGAACTGCTTGGCAAGCGCCGTCCAGTCGGTGCGTACCGATTCGAGCCCCTTGAACACCAGACGTTCAGCCTCTTGACCTCCTGGCGCCGCCACCAGGCCGGCGTAGCGCTTCTTGCTGCCCTTCTCCAGCCCGCGAATGGTGGGCATCAGAAAACGGCGGTAGTGGGTCTCGTACTCGATCTCGAGATGGCTAGGCAAATCGAACTCGCGCCTGATCAGCGCCGTCCAGTTGTCGTTGATCATCCGGGCAAGGCTGCGGCCGATCTCGTCCGCCTGCTCGGCGCTGGTCTCGCGCCCCAGATGGACGAAGGTGGAGTCGGTGTCGCCATAGATCACCTCGAACCCCTGCCCCTCTATCCACTCCCGGGTCTGCTGCATGATGCTGTGACCGCGCAAGGTGATGGAAGAGGCAAGGCGCGGATCGTAGAAGCGACAGCCCCCCGACCCCAGTACCCCGTAGAAGGAGTTCATGATGATCTTGATGGCCTGGGAGAGCGCCTTGTTGCTGGCCGCCTTGGCCCGATCCCGCGCCGCCCACAGGGTGGCAATAAGATCCGGCAGGAAGTGCCGCTCGCGGGAGAACAGGGCGCCGCGAAAACCCGGAATGGCGTGGTCGGGATGCTGCAACCCCTCCACCAGTCCCATGGGATCGATGCAGAAAGTGCGGATGATGCTGGGATAGAGGCTCTTGAAATCGAGCACCAGCACGTGACGATAGAGGCCCGGTTTGGAGTCCATGACATAGCCGCCAGGGCTCGCGAGCCCCCCGTCGGCGGGCAGATTGGGGGCCACGTAGCCGCCGCGATGCAGTCGCGGCAGGTAGAGATTGGTAAACGCCGCCACCGAGCCTCCGACCCTGTCCAGCTCCAGGCCGGTGAGGGAGGCGCGCTCGATGGCGAAGGGGATGAGGTGGCAGAAATCGAAGATCTCCCACACCAGCTTGCAATCTTCCAGGTTGTAGCGAGCCAACGCCTCCTTGTCGGAGTGAAACAGCTCGGTGATCTTCTCCCCCCGGTTGGCCACATCCTCGATATCCTTGCCGCGCCCGAGCAGTTCGCTCGCCACCGCATCCAGGCTGTAGCTGGCAAACTGCCAGGTGGCGCTTTTCAGGGTATCGATGCCGTCCAGCACCATGCGCCCCGGGATGATGACGTTACCGGTCTGGGGATCGCTGCGGGAGGAGCGCCAGAAACAGAGCTCGCGCCCGCGCCCAAGCCTCAACCGCCGTTTGTTGAGCTCGGCCCGGCGCAGCAGCAGGCGAAAGTCGAAGTTGACCACGTTCCAGCCGATCACCAGATCCGGATCGTGGCGGCTAAACCACCCCTCCAGGGCGCTGAGCAAAGCATCCTCATCCGCCACCCATTCGATACGGGTCTCCCACTCCTCGGCACCGGCCTCGGGGGCCCCTATCATGATGACCCGTGCATCCTCGGGGCTGTAGAGCCCCACCGAGAACAGCGCCCCGTCCATGGCGCACTCCACATCCAGCGACACCCAGGAGAGGGCGGGCGTCACTGCTTGAGGGGCACAGCGCGCCTCCTGCACCTCCCAGTAACCCTGTTTACCCCCTTTTCTCACCGCCTTGCCGCCAAAGCGCACCCCGGCGGTGATAAAGCGCTCCATGAGAAAACGCTCAGGCAAGCGGATATCCGCCTCGAAGTGTTCCAGACCGCGAATGAGCAGCAGCTCGATGGCACGATGGAAGGCGCTCAGGGTGGCAAAGTAGCAGCCCACCACGGCGCGACCATCGAAGGTGTGCATCGGCAGGCGGCGAAACCGCCCGCTCACTCCGGCCCCCTTGAAGAGCTCGGCGGCCTCCGCCATATGGCTTTGCGGCAGAAAGAAGACCGGCTCCTGCCCCGGCACTACCAGTCGCACCGCCCCCTGCTCGCTCCAGAGCCACATCACGATTTCGGTGCGCTCCCCTTGCGCGCCGCGCCCACGCACATCCCGCCCGTGACGGGTCAGGATAAAACCTTCCTGGGGGGGCATCGCCGGGGGCGTGGGCTGGAACTCGGTCATAGAAGCTAACGGGGTCTGTCCTGGGATGGAAGTATTGTACGTTCATACAGTATCGGCCCGCAATCGCCAAAGCGGCGGCACGCGAAGGGGCGAGCTGGTAAGCTGGTCTTTCGCCTACGACGCCGGCACGGTTGCCTGCGGCGCCCTGCCCGGCTTTGGTACTCAGCTATCGGTACCCTCAACACAAGGAGATCATTGTGGCCCTCTATGCCCTGCTGGATCGGTTGGCCATCCCCTACCAGCGTTTCGACCATGCTCCCGTCTTCACCTGCGAGGAAGCGAGCGACCTGCTGCCCGACCTGCCCGCCGCCAAGACCAAAAATCTCTTCCTGCGCGACCCGAAAAGCGAGCGGCTGTTTCTGGTGGTGGCCCCGGAGGCGATCCGGGTCGATCTGAAGGCGTTGGCCGCCCGCCTCGGGGTCAAACGCCTGAGCTTTGGCTCCCCCGAGCGACTGGAGGCCGCCCTCGGCCTCACCCCGGGCTCGGTGACCCTGCTGGCCGTGGTGCGCGACACGGCACAAGCGGTGGAGCTGGTGGTGGACGAGACCATCTGGCAGGCCGAGCAGGTGCAGTGCCATCCGCTGGTCAACACCGCTACCCTGATCCTCAAGCTCGACGATGTGCGCCGCCTGCTGGCTCACCTGGGGCGTCAGGCGAATGTCATGGCACTGCCCGAGCGGGCTGACTGACACACTTCGCAATGTGATCTTGTCTAGACGTCTATTGCCCATGACACGCCCGACAAAAAGAGCGCCTGATGGCGCTCTTTTAGGTGACAAGGCAGGGGTCAGTAACTCCCCTCCTGCTCGGCTCGCATCCGCGCCTGGCGCGCCAGCGCCTCCTCTTCGGCGCTCTCGATTTCGTACAGCACGGCATCGAGATCGACCGCGGCCGTGCACTCCTCAAACAGGCCGGTCAGCTCGCTATCCGGAGTCAATTTTCCCTCTTCAAACAGTGCCCACATCTCGGCGGCGTACCGGGTCTTGAGAAGCTCGGGGGCATACATGCCGTAGTAGTTGCGCATGTTGTTGACGTCGCGCTCCAGCATGGCCCTGGCCTGGTTGTTGGCGGCAGCATCCACCACCTGGGGCAGATCGATGATGACGGGGCCCTGCTCGTCCACCAGTACGTTGAATTCGGAGAGGTCCCCGTGAATGAGGCCGGCGCAGAGCATGCGCACCACGTAGCGGATCACCTTGCCGTGATCGATGAGTGCCTGCTCGCGTGAGAGGGCCACATCGTTGAGGCGGGGGGCGACATTGCCGTCGGCGTCGGTCACCAGCTCCATCAGCAAGACGCCATCGAGACAGACATAAGGTCTGGGTACCCGCACACCCGCGGCCGCCAACTTGAACAGGGCATCCACCTCGGTGTTCTGCCACACCTCCTCGTGCTGTTTGCGACCGTATTTTGAGCCCTTCTCCATGGCCCGGGCATTGCGGCTGTTGCGCACCCGGCGCCCCTCCTGATAGACCACAGCCTGCTTGAAGCTGCGCTTGGACGCCTCTTTATAGACTTTGGCGCAACGGATCTCGTCGCCGCAACGCACCACATAAACATCGGCCTCTTTGCCGCTCATCAGCCGGCTGACGACCTCGTCCACCAGGCCATCATCCACCAGGGGCTGGATTCGATTCGGAATTTTCATGACCGCCCTTTCACCCTATTTGCGCGCCGAAAGAGATCATCTCGCCTCTTTCCCCGCTCCTTGTTTGTTCGTGGGCCACAGTTATCCCCTGTTTGACCCTTTGCTGTCCACTGCGGCGCACACCTTCGGCCACAAAAATGGCCCGCAACCGGGCCATGGGATCAAGAGTCGGGCGGCAAGCCTTCACGAATGCGCCGGATCCCCGCCTCATAGAGGCCATCGGGCCCCTCCTGGTGTTCCAGGGTTTCGAAGATCTTGAGAAACCACATGTACTGCTCGGGATGGCGCGCCACCTGTTGCTCGACCATCCGGTTCATGGTGTTGACGTCAGCTAGCAGATCGTCGCCGGGATAAGGGTCGAACGGCGGCTCAATTTCGAGCAGGTAGCAACCGGCATCCTCGTCATAGCTGGCAAAGATGGGCACGGCCTTGGCGCCGGCCAGTTTCACCAGCTTGGGCAGAGCCGGCAGGGTCGCCTTGGGGTGACCAAAGAAGGGAACGAACACGCTCGCCTCGCGACCATGATCCTGATCCGGCAGGTAGAAGAAGCTGGCCCCGCTGCGGAGCGCCTTGATGGCGGGCTTGATGCCGACGCTGCGCTCGTACACCTTGCCCCCCTTGGTCCGCTCGCGGTTGATGTACCAGTCAAATACCGCATCCTTGGGGCTCTTCATCATGGTGCACATCTCTATCCCCATCAGGGAAAAGTAGCGGCCAATCATGTCCACCGCCCAGGTATGGGGCACCACCAGGATCATTGGCCGGCCTGCCGCCTGCTCGGCTGCAACATGTTCCCAGCCGCTCACCTTGATGCGACGGGTCAACCTGGCACGGCTGCGCCAGGTCAGCTCGCCAAAGCCCATGAAGGTCTTGAGGCCGACCCGAATAGACTTGAGCAGCAGCGCCTGGCGCCCGGCCACGTCCAGCTCGGGAAAGCAGATCTTGAGGTTGGTATCGGCGATGTAGGCCTGTTTTTTCGAGACCCGCAGCAGGGTCGGTGCGACCAGATCGGCGAAGCGATCCCGCCATCTGGCAGGGATGAAGGCCAGCAGGGAGAGCAGTCCCAGGGCACACCAGCTGCCCCACCATTTGGGGTGCAGCAGGCGGGTTTGGAATGAGGTATCAAATACCGGATCGGATGCGGACATACCTGCCCTCGGTTCATAAAAACAAACGGTTATTGTAGTTATCCTGACATTTTTTTCTACTCCGGGGGCACCTCATCGCCGATGGCAAGGCACTGATCGGACTAGTAATAATTAAAAATGGCCCACATGGGGCCATTTTTGCAACGAAGTAAATCAGGGCTGGGGTGACAACCCCTTTCGGATCCGCTGGATCCCCGCCTCATAGAGGCCGTCCGGCCCTTCCTGGTGTTCGCGGGTATCGAAGATCTTGAGAAACCACATGTACTGGCCGGGATGGCGGGTGAGCTGCTGTTGCACCATGTCGTTCATCCGCCGGGTATCCGCTATCACATCCTCGGTGGGATAGTTGTCAAACGGTGCTTCTATTTCCAGACGGTAACAGTGAGCGGCTTCATCGTAGCCCGCCAGCAGCGGCACGGCCTTGGCACCACTCACCTGCACCAGTCGTGGCAGGGCGGGCAGGGTCGCCTTGGGATAGTTGAAGAAGGGAACGAAGATGCTCTTCTCGCGCCCGTGATCCTGATCCGGCAGGTAGAAGAAGCTATGCCCCCCCTTGATGGTTCTGATCACCGCCTTGATCCCGGCGCTGCGCTCGTAGACCCGGCAGCCATTCTTGGCCCTGGCCCGGTTGAGGTGCCAGTCAAACACCGGATTGCGGGCCCGTTTCATCATGGTGCACATGGGCACGCCACGCTGGGTGAAGCAGTAACCGGCCGCATCCACCGGCCAGGTATGGGGCACCACCAGGATCACCGGACGACCGGCCTGACGCTCAGCCTCGACATGTTCCCAGCCGCTGACCTGGATCCGCTTCATCAGGTACCGGGGGCTGCGCACGGTGAACTCGCCAAATCCCAGCAGACTCTTGAGGCCGACCCGGATGGAGGTCATCGCAATGGCATCCCGCTCGGCCGCACTCTTCTCGGGAAAACAGATAGCCAGGTTGGTTCTGGCGATATAGATCTGTTTTTTGGAAAAGCGGAACACCAGGGGCGTCAAAGCGTCGGCCAGGCGATCCCGCAGACGAACCGGCACAAAGGCCAGCACCATCAAGATCGCCAGCGCCAGCCAGCTCAACCAGTAACGGGGATGCAACAAACGGGGTTTGAAAGAGGCGTGAAATACGGGGTCTTCTTGGACGGTCATCGATTGGAGTCAAGCGAAAAGTGGTGAGGCATTGTAGTTGGCCTGACAGGTAATACCAGTGAATTCTCAGACAAACGAATAAAAGTGCCGTGAATTCATTAATCTGCGACAAAATAATGAAAAATGCCCCGCTTGGCGGGGCATGTTGACGATTGTTTCATCAGGGGCGGCAGAGCATCAAACGGGGTTAGCGATGCGCTATGCCTCCCTCGACTGCGGGCTCCCGCTGCGGCAGGAAGAACATCAGATAACGTAGAGCCACATAACCGACGATCACGGTCGCAATTCCCAGCTCGACGTGGGCAAGCAATCTGATCTGCTCCACATAGTGTGCTGCCTGCGGCCAGCCACTGACCAGGTTGGCCACCTTGAACAAGGCAGTGGCGCCGATCACCATCGGGAAGGTGAAGGCTGCATAGCCGGGGGAAAACGGCAGGCGCAGCAACTTGATGAAGGCCAGATAGATGATGCAGGTCATCAGGATGGCGATCCCCAGCAGCACGGCCACCAGCAGCAGGGAGGGATCCTGGCTGACGGTCAGGTAACCGGCCAGGGAGAGACTGGCAGGGGCCGCCAGAATGGCGATGGTCGGCTTGGCTGCGTCCGGTACTTCATGACTGAAGATGAGGCGATAGAGCATCAGCGGCAGCATCAGGCCGTAGCAGATGATGCCAAACCAGAGCAGAGCGTTGGCCAGCGCGGCAAACTGGCCGCCCGGGAAGGCGACGTCGGCCACGATAATGCCCACCGGCGGCACGAACCAGCTCGGCACCATATGGTGAATTTCGAACTCTTTGGCACGGTGCCAGATAAAGGTGGCCAGGAAGATCAGGTGAATGGCCACGGCAAACAGCCAGAGCGCCTCACCCGCCTGCGGCGCCATCATCCCCAGCGCTTTTGACACTACCATGGTCCCCATGGCGTAGGTAGGCACCACGCTGCCCACCACGGGGTGAGCCAGGTCTTGCCACAAGAGACGGGGATGAAGCAAAAACTTGAAGGTCAGGATCAGCAGCAGCACGGCGGCCACAGCGGCACCCAGCAGCTGCATGCGCCCATCGAACTGACCGGCATTTTCCCAACACCAACCGAGACTGGCGATGCCAAGCGCCAGACCCGCCATGGGGGTCGGTGCTTTGCCTAAGGATTTACGGGTTCTTGCGATCATGACGACACCTTTCTCTATCAGACGATGGCGATAGGATAATGGCCGTATGTCGTTTAGGATATCCAAATGAATTGAATCATATGTTCAGGAAGATCAAACACCATGAAGCTGACCCTGCAACAACTCAAGGTCTTCGCCACCATCGCCCGTTACGGCAACCTGGGACTCGCCGCCAACGAGCTCTGCCTGAGCAAGGGCGCCGTCTCCCAGTCGTTGCAGGAGCTGGAACGCCAGCTGGGTACCCCGCTCTTTGATCGCATCCATCCCGGATTGCAGCTCAACAACGAGGGACGTCTGCTGCAACCCGCCGCCGAAGAGCTGCTGACCCGGATGCAGGATATCGAAAACCTGTTCAGCCCGGATGCCAAACCGAGCGGCCAGTTGCGCCTCGGTGCCAGCCAGACCATTGGCAACTACCTGCTGCCGACCCTGCTGGCGAGCCGCAAGCAGGAGCTGGGGCTGCCGCCCAAGGTGACCATCACCAATACCCACAAACTCTGCCATGCGCTGGCCAACTTCGAGCTGGATCTGGCGCTGATCGAGGGGGAGAACCATCACTCGGATCTCATCGCCGAACCCTGGCTGCAGGACGAAATGCTGGTAGTGGCCCATCCGGATCACCCCCTCGCCAACCAGGGTACCCTCACCCTGCCCCGGCTGGCTGACGAAACCTGGGTGCTGCGGGAGCTGCAATCGGGCAGCCGCGAACAGTTTATCCAGCAGATCCAGCCAGCCCTGCCCCGCTGGCAGGCCGGGCTCGAACTCAACACCCTGGAGGCAGTGATGCTGGCGGTGGAAAAGGGGCTCGGGATCTCCTTCATCTCTCGCCTCGCGGTCTTGGACCGGTTGCAGGCGGGGCGTCTGGTGGTGCTGCCCCTCGAGCAGCGTTTCCCGCGCCAGCTCTCCCTCATCTGGCACAAGCAGAAATACCATTCCGCCTCCCTGCGCCACTTTATCCACTTCTGCCGGACTCAGGTGAACAATGCCGAGGTGATCCGAGCAGAGTAACGCCTGACCAGAGCTCTGGTGGCAAACCAACACGCTAATGGCGGAAACGCAAAAAGCAGAGAGGGCGCCACGGCTCCCTCTCTTTGATTCGCTCTCGCTGACTATCACTTCGCCAGACTGCGCAGCCAGCTGATCTCCTCACCCCAGATGGACTCGTCGATGGTCTCGAGGATCAGTGGAATACGATCGAAACGATCGTCATTCATGATGTGATGGAACACCGCCTCGCCGAGATTACCCTCACGCAGGCTGTGGTGACGATCGACCCGGCTGCCAAAGGTGCACTTGGCGCCATTGATATGCATCCCCTTGAGATACCGAAAGCCGACCGTCCGCTCAAACTCGGCAAAGACTTCGGCACAAGATTCTGGCGTGCGCAGATCGTAACCGGCAGCGAAAGCGTGGCAGGTATCGAAACAGACCCCGACCCGGCACCTGTCCTCCACCCCCTCGATGATGGTGGCAAGGTGCTCGAACGACCAACCGAGGTTGGTACCCTGCCCCGCAGTGTTCTCGATCACCGCCGTCACCCCTTGGCTGCGCTCCAGCGCCCAGTTGATGGATTCGCTCACGAGCCGCAGACTCACGGCCTCGGGGATCTGCTTGAGGTGGCTGCCGGGATGAAAGTTGAGGTAGCAAAGGCCCAACTGCTCGCAACGCTTCATCTCGTCGAGAAACGCATCACGGGACTTGGCCAGCGCATCGGGGTCGGGGTGACCCAGATTGATGAGGTAGCTGTCGTGGGGCAGGATCTGCTCGGGGAGAAAACCGCCCTTCTCGCACGCCGCCTTGAAGGCACGAATGCTCGCCTCGGACAGGGGGGCAGCCTGCCATTGGCGCTGGTTCTTGGTAAACAGGGCGAAGGCGTTGGCGCCGATGGCTTGGGCACGGGCAATGGTGTTCTCCACCCCGCCGCTGGCGCTGACATGGGCTCCGATATATTTCATGGGATCTCCTCTGGGGTGGCTGTCCATCCTCTCTTGCGCCTGCAAACAGGCATGGGGAGGATGGGGCCTCTCTGATAAGGCGCCATTATGCCGATCCCGTCCGCCCTCGCCAAACCGGGATATCCGATAGCCGGCATCGGCAATGCAGGTTGGACGGCGATGGTAGCGGCCAGATACGGTGAGCGGGCATAAAAAAACGCAGCCCTGTCGCTTGCGCGGCGGCGGCTGCGTTTCTCTCTTCTCGGCCATCTCCCCCTATGCTGTCAAGCCAGACAGTCAAACCTCGGCTTGTCACGACGGGGAGCGGGAATGCGTGGCGAGAAGCGCCTTAGAACGGCATCTTGAAGCCTGGCGGCAACTGCATGCCACCGGTCAGTTCGCCCATCTTGGTCTTGTTCTGCTCTTCTACACGACGCACGGCATCGTTGCAGGCAGCGGCGACCAGATCTTCCAGCAGCTCCTTGTCATCTTCCATCAGGGAGGGATCGATCTCGATGCGACGCACGCTGTGGCTGCCGGTCATGGTGACCTTGACCATGCCTGCACCGGCTTCGCCGGTCACTTCCATCTGGGCGAGCTGCTCCTGCATCTTCTGCATGCGCTCTTGCATCTGCTGGGCCTGTTTCATCAGGTTCCCCATTCCACCTTTACCAAACATATGTCGTCTCTCGTCTTGAAATCCGGCATCCAGCGCCGGGCTGTGGGCTTGTCTGTCCTAGATGGGGACAGCCAAGCGGCTTTTCAACCGGGAGCAGGCTCCCGGCCATGGAAGTTAGCGGTTGAGGGGCTCGATGCTCTCTCTGTGGAGCTCGGCACCAAACCGCTGGATCAGAAACTGGATATTGGGATCCTGCTCGAGATCCCGGGTCACCTGTTCGCGTACCCCCAGATAGAGGCGATGCTCGATCTCAAGGGGCGTCTCCTGCTCAGGCACCACGCCCAGGGTCACCTCTACCTGCACGGGCTGGCCGAGGGCGGGGCCGATGATCTCGGCCAGATCGGCGCGCGCCTTGTCACTGACCAGATGGCGCTGCTCGGGTTTCAGGGTCAGCAGCACCCTGTCCCCTTCCCGGGTCATCACCGAGTTGATGGCAAGCTGGCGTAGCCGTCCACCCACCTGGGTGTGGGCAATCAGCTCGGCCCAGGGGTCGCCGCAATTGCCCAGCAGGGAGGAAGGGATAAGGCGGCTCGCCTCCCCCTCTTGCGGAATATCGTCGCTCTCGAGCTCATCCCAGTCGATGGTCTCCATCACTGGCTGGGCCGGTTCGCTGTCGGCCAGCTGTGCCGGCGTGGCTGCCGCAGGCGGCGGCACCTCGGCGGCGGCAGGTGCGGCCTGCACACCCGGCTGATAGCTTGGCTGCCCCTCCAGATCCCAGGGGGGCAGATCGCTCGCCTGGGCCGACTGGCTGACCTGAGCGGCAGCGTTTCCACCGGCAGGTGCCGCGGAAGGCGCCGGCATGGGCGAAGCCATAAAGCTCTGGCTCAGATACTCTTCATAGTCCCCGTTATCGCCCCCCTCGTCATAGCCATCGGCATAGAGATCCACCGGCGGCAGCTCCCCATACTGACCCATGGCGGGCGCCCCCTGAACGGCCGACTGGCGGCTTTGGGGTTGAGGTGAGGGCTGCGACGGTGGGATGGCTGACGCGGCAGGCATCGCGGCGGCTGAGCGAGCCGGGGCCACTGGCACCGCTCGTGGCGCGGGCGTCGTCGCGACCGGATCCTGACCCCGCTGGCGACTGCGCAGCATGTTGCGCTTGCCAAGCAGGCTCTGCATGCTCGAAACCATCGACACGGGGGCCGGTTCGGCCTCAACCTGAGGAGCCGTCGAGGTCACAGGTGCAGCCATGGCTGGCGCCTGTCCGGCAGGGCCGCTTGCCAAAGGATCCATCCCTTCCCCCGGGTTATCCCCGTGAGCCGGAGCCTGAAGTTCGCCCGAAGAAACGGCGTCATCCGCCAGAGTTGCATCCGGCTGATACCCCATTCCGGCCGCTTCGCGCAATAACTCATCCTGCTGGCTGAAGAGCTCGGCGGCCTGCGCCTCCTCCTCGGAGCTCGCGACCTCGCTCGCATCGGTGGCACCAGCAGGCTCGACAACCGGAGCTGCAGCCGGCGGGTTGGGTGCAGCAACGCTCGCCGCTTCGCTGGTGGCTGGCAGCGCCCCATGCTCAGCGGCCGGAAGCTTTCCCGGCAGGGTTCCCATCTCTGCCACTGGTGCAGGCGCCATGGAGGGTGGCAAGGCGCTCAGGCTGGCAGGATGCAGCACCTCGCGCCGGGGCGAGAAGGCGAGCATCCGCAGGCAGGTCATCTCCAGCGCGGTGCGGCCATCGGGGGCCCAGGGCAAGTCCTTGCGCCCCCCCAGCACGATCTGGTAGCAGAGCTGCACCTCTTCCGGGCTCATGGCCTTGGCCAGTTGCAGCAGGGCATCGGCATCCGCTCCCTGCTCCTGCACGCTGGCAGGCAGCAGCTGGGCCATGGCGATGCGGTGCAGCAGCGCTTCCAGCTCGGCGTGGAGCTGATCAAAATCGGGGCCCAGGGTGGCGATTTCGGTGATCTTGGCCATGGTGGCCGGCGCATCCTGGCGCAGGATCGCCTCCAGCAACTGGTGCAGATGACGGTGATCCAGGGTCCCCAGCATGGCCAGTACGCTGTCCAGACGCACGCTGCCGTTGCCGTGGGCCAGCGCCTGATCGGTCAGGCTCAGGGCATCGCGCATGCTGCCGTCCGCCGCCTTGGCCAGGGCCAACAGGGCGCGCGGTTCGAAGGGCTGTCCCTCCTGATCCAGCACCCACTCAAGCTGCTTGGCGATCTGGGTCTGATCCAGACTCTTGAGATGAAACTGCAGGCAGCGCGAGAGGATGGTAATGGGCAGCTTCTGGGGATCCGTGGTCGCCAGCAGAAACTTCACATAGGGGGGCGGCTCTTCCAAAGTCTTCAGCAGGGCGTTGAAGCTGTGGCGCGACAACATGTGCACTTCGTCGATGAGATAGACCTTGAAGCGACCACGGGCCGGACGGTACTGCACGTTGTCCAGCAGTTCGCGGGTATCTTCCACCTTGGTGCGCGAGGCCGCGTCGATCTCCAGCAGGTCAACGAAGTTGCCCTGATCGATCTCGCGGCAGGTGTCGCACACGCCGCACGGGTGGCTGCTGATCCCCTGCTCGCAGTTGAGGCTCTTGGCCAGGATGCGGGCGATGGTAGTCTTGCCGACCCCGCGGGTACCGCTCAGCAGATAGGCGTGATGCAGTCGTCCCTGATCCAGGGCGTTGGTCAAGGCGGTCAGCACATGTTGCTGGCCTACCACTTGTTCAAACGTATGGGGGCGCCATTTACGCGCCAGAACCTGATAGCTCATAAATCCATCATGCTGGGAAGACAGGGCATTGAGGCCGGATGCTAACACAAATGCGGGGCCTGCTGTATCGGCTATCGGCCGAGGCGGGAAGGATCGCTTGATTTTCAAACCGATGCCACCAAGGCACCGGTTTGCAACCGGGCCCGAACCGGCAGGTCGGGCCCGAAGAGAGGTTACTCGCCGTCGAATTCGACCAGAGAGAGCACCTTGACGCCGGCGGCGGTCAGGCGGGCATCGCCACCCAGCGCAGGCAGGGAGATAACGAAGGCAGCATCGGTCACGTCACCGCCGGCGCGGCGGATCAGCTTGACGGCCGCATCGACGGTACCGCCGGTGGCCAGCAGATCGTCCACCACCAGCACCTTGTCACCGGCCACGATGGCATCGGTGTGCATCTGCAGGGTATCGGTGCCGTATTCGAGCTCGTAGGACTCTTCCATCACCTCGCGAGGCAGCTTGCCCGGCTTGCGGACCGGCACGAAACCGACGCCCAGCGCACAGGCAACCGGCGCGCCGAAGATGAAACCGCGCGCTTCGGTACCGACAACCTTGGTGAAACCTTGATCACGGTAGTGCTCGACCAGCAGATCGATGGTGGCCTTGAACGCCTCGGCGTTCTCTACCAGGCTGGTGATGTCGCGAAACATGATGCCCGGCTTCGGATAGTCGGGGATGGTCTTGATGCTCGCTTCGATAAATTTCAGAGTTTCCGGATTCATTTGTTAACCGCTTATTTTTTGACCCAGGAGTGGCCGTTTCTCAATTCCCGTCTGCGGGAAAATAAAAAGGCCCGTCATGCAAAAATGACGGGCCGACTCCAAGCATTATTGCCGCAATAGCTTAGGGACTTCACTTCGCCATTGCAACTGGCTCCAGCACCGGCAGGCGCATTAACCAGGTAAGCAGGACAGCCATGATGACCAGCAGGAGCCCCTTGACCCACAGCAGAGGCACCACGGCGAGGGAGACCGAAAAGGTGAGCAGGATGAACAGCACGGCCCGCCGCCGGGCGTGCCGGCGAATGGCGCGATACTGCTGCCAGTCGACGATAGGCGGGCCGAACCAGGGGTGAGTCAGCAACCAGTGATGAAAGCGCGGCGATGAGCGGGCAAACAGGGCCGCCGCCAGCAACATGAAGGGGGTGGTCGGCAGCAACGGCAAGACGATGCCGACGATACCGGTCACAAATGCCAGCCAGCCCAATGCCATCAGACACCAACGTTTCATGCAAACCCCTCATATCAATTGCCCGGTGCAAGCCTAACAGAGTTTGACTCACGGCTGGCACAATTGCCTGCGCCTCGCGATGCAGGTGCGGGTTTTCTCGCCGGCCAACGGCTGACAGCGCCCCCCATTCCCACTACAATCTGCGCTCTTTTTTATTCTTGCCTTCGGAATTGGTTATGCGCGTTATTTTGGCCCCCATGCAGGGGGTGCTGGATCACCTGATGCGGGAGGTGCTCACCTCCGTCAATGATTACGACCTGTGTGTCAGTGAATTTATCCGGGTCGTGGATCAGCTGCTGCCCGCCAAGGTGTTCTACCGCCTCTGTCCGGAGCTGTTGCAGGATGGCAAGACCCGCGCCGGCACCCCTGTGCGGGTGCAGCTGCTGGGACAGCACCCCGAATGGCTGGCCGAAAATGCGCTGCGCGCCATTGAGCTCGGCTCCCCCGGGGTGGATCTCAACTTCGGCTGCCCCGCCCCCACGGTCAACAAGAGCAAGGGGGGCGCCGTGCTGTTGAAAGAACCCGAGACCATCTATCGCATCGTCAAGGCGGTGCGAGAGGCGGTGCCCGCTCATCTGCCGGTCAGCGCCAAGATCCGCCTCGGTTACGATGACAAGGAACTCTACCTAGACAATGCCCGGGCGGTTCATCAGGCCGGCGCCGACGAGCTCGCGGTCCACGCCCGCACCAAGCGCGAAGGTTACAAGGCCCCCGCCCACTGGGAATATGTGGACGACATTCGCCGCGCCCTGCCCATCCCCGTCACTGCCAACGGCGAGATTTGGAACCATGATGATGCCCTGACCTGCGCCCGGGTCTCCGGCTGTGATGCCCTCATGGTGGGCCGCGGCGCCATCTCATTGCCCAACCTCGCCAACGTGATGAAGACGGGATGCGCCCACATGAGCTGGGGCGAAGTGTTGCAGCTGATGGTGAGCTACACCGAGCAGGATCTGGCCAGCGACAAGGCCGACTACTATCCCAGCCGCATCAAGCAGTGGTTCAGCTACCTCAAGCGAGAATACCCGCAGGCCGATCTGCTGTTTCGTGATATCCGGGTGCTGAAAGAGACCGCTCCCATTCGCGATGCCTTGCTGCAAGCGGCCAAAACCCACGGCTAACCACGTTTAACTTGACGCATGTCATCTTGATAGCTTTATCCGTTCCCTATACTGCCTCGCATCTGTGGTATGTCCTGTGGGGGATAATGTGTGTGAAATGACGCAAGCACAGTTGGCTGTCTGGCGTAATCGCCTGCTGTCCGACTGGGCTCAAGAACGTGAAACGCTGATCGCTCAGCTCAAAGCCTCGCGCCGTGACGACTGGGCAGAACGGGTCGATCACTGCGAACAGGATCAGCTGGTCGAACTCACCAGCCGGCTGGATCTGCCCAAGGTGGAACAGAGCGTGCTGCGCCTCAAGCGGATCGATGCGGCGCTTTGCCAGATGGATCTCGGCCTCTATGGTCTCTGCTCCGACTGCGAAGAACCTCTGGCCATCGAACAGCTGGAGCAGGATCCGACCCTGCAACGCTGTCCCCGCTGTGAAGCCCGCTATCGCAAGGGATTCCACGCCCACGAACTGTGAGGGATGCACCCCGGGTGCACCTTCACGACCGCCATCGCGATCCCATCCCCAATCCATTCCGCTCGCCTCGTCCTGCGTAGGAACACCCCTGCTGCCATCTCGCATGGCTGGCCGGGCTCGCTGACACCCGAAAAAAACGGGGAGACCCTCTGGCCTCCCCGCTTGCTGGTTGTCCGCCCGGGTTACCCCAGCACGATGCGGGAGAGATGGGAGAAATGGTGAATTTCGTGGGTTGCCTCGCACGGATGCGACGCTTTGGCCGGGTTGTACCAGCAGGTCGCCAGCCCCTGCGCCGCCGCTCCTGCAATATCTGTCTTGGGATTGTCGCCCACCATCAAGACCCGCGCCGGATCCGGCTGCCCCATCAGGGACAGGGTGTGCTGGAAGATGGCGGGAGCCGGCTTGGTCACCTGAATTTCATCTGAGATCACCAGCGGCTCGAACCACTGATCCCAGCCAAGTTTGTCCAGGCGACCGCGCTGGGGCACGCTGAAACCATTGGTGATGATCCCCATCCGGACCCGTTCCTTGAGTTGCAGCAGGGTCTCGACCACCCCGTCCAGGGGGTTGCTCAGAGCAATGATCCGGGTCAGGAAGGTGTTGTTCATCGCCATGGGGTCAACCGCCACCTGCCCGGCGAACAGGGAAAAACGGGTTTGCTGCAGGGTCGCGGCATCAATCTCGCCGCTGTTGTACTGCTGCCATAGGGCATGGTTCAGTTCGTGATAACGGGCCATATCGGCCGCATCGGGGGTAACGCCATAGTGCTGGAGAGTCTGCTCCAGCGCCTTGGCCACCGGGAAATCGAGCAGGGTTTCATCCAGATCGAACAGCACCCAGTCATAACTTGGTTGTTTCACGGGGATCCTTGTCATCATTCAGGTTGTGTGGCGGCGCGGGCCTGTGCCCTGCCGAGGGGGCTTGCCAGCAGATCCAGGGTCAGGCGCACGCCAAACCCGGTTACTTCGCTGGCGACCACGCCATTGCCCCCCTTGCTGCGAAAACCGCTCAGATCCAGGTGTACCCAGGGAGTCTGCTCGGGCACGAAATGGGCGAGGAAACGGGCCGCATCAATGTGATCCGGCGAACTGCCGGGGGCACACTGCAGCAGATCCGCCCACTCGCTCTCTATGTTGTCGTCATAGTCCTCATCCAGCGGGAAGGGCCAGACCCGCTCGCCACTGTGCTGTCCCAGGCCGATCAGCGGCGTCAGCCATTCGCTGCGGTTGGTGAAAACGCCGCTGTAACGGCTGCCGAGCGCCCGCTTGCAGGCGCCGGTCAGGGTGGCGTAGTCAATAAGCAGATCCGGGGTATCCTGCACCGCCATGGCCAAGGCATCCGCCAGCACCATGCGCCCCTCGGCATCGGTATCCACCACCTCGATGGTGAGGCCGTTGCTGGCCGTCACCACCTCTCCCGGCCGATAGGCATGAGGGCCGATGTGGTTCTCGGCGATGGCCAGCCAGCAGTGCACCTCGTAGGGCAGGCGGGCCCGGCTGATGGCGTAGAGCGCCCCCAGCGCCACCGCGCTGCCCCCCATGTCCAGATGCATGCCATACATGCTGCCGGAGACCTTGAGGTTGTAGCCGCCGGAGTCGTGGCAAATTCCCTTGCCCACCAGAGCCAGGCGCCGCACCGGTTGGGGCGGGCAATAGCTGAGTTTGACCAGGGCCCCCTGGTTGTCTTCCGAGCCGCGGGTCACGGCCAGAAATGCCCCCGCCCCCAGCTCGGCCAGCTGGGCCTGATCATAGTGATGGCACTGCCACCCCTCCTCCTGGGCCAGCTGGCTGACGAATTCACGATAACTGGCGGCGGTCAGCTCGGAGGCCGGCAGCACCGCCAGATGGCGCGCCAGCCCGTTGCCTCCTGCCTCGCTGTAAAGACGGGCCAGATCGAGCACCACCGCTGGGGATACCCGGATCTGCTGATAGGCCCAGCCCCCCTCGCTGCGGCTCTTGCTGGTGGGCAGCGGGACATTGGCGGCCAGCAGGGCCGAGAGCATCAGCTCGGCCAGCATGCTGCGCTCTGCGGGGGTAAACCCCTCCAGATGCAGGCCGACCCGCTCGACTTTAAGTCCGGACAAGGAGCTCGTCCACTCCCGGATCTGCTTGTACAGGCGATGATCCCGCGCCACATTGCCGGCCACGAAACAGATCTGCAGCAGGCTGCCGCCCTGCATCAGGGTAAAAGGGGCCTTCTTGCCAAGGGCCAGCTGGGTCGCGACACCGGCCAGTTCGGGGCGAGCCAGCAGCGACTCCTTGTGCTCCTCGGCGAGAAGCAGCAGCTGCAGCGGCCGGGGCTGTGCCAGCACTTCGCTCAGGCTGGCATCCAGGGTATCGATAGCGGGAGGAAGATAGGTAAAGGGAGTGATCACGGGAAGGCGCCTCATCCATAAGAGATGCCTGATGATACCGAACAAAGGGCGGCTGCGGCCAGTTTTGTCCTGACCATCGGCCGAAAACGACAATATTCGCCTGCACGACAGCGAGATCGTGGGCGTTGCGTCATCAGAGGGAATTGATAAAAGAAAATAAAGAAGGCGTTGGTTGCGGGGGCCGGATTTGAACCGACGACCTTCGGGTTATGAGCCCGACGAGCTACCGAGCTGCTCCACCCCGCGTCCGAATTGTCACCAGCAGACCGAGCAGATGTCTGTGGCGTTTTGTCTGCATCTCTGCCTAAAACAGGCGACACACCGACGAAAAAGTTGGTTGCGGGGGCCGGATTTGAACCGACGACCTTCGGGTTATGAGCCCGACGAGCTACCGAGCTGCTCCACCCCGCGTCCGAATTGTCACCAGCAGACCGAGCAGATGTCTGTGACGTTTGTCTGCATCTCTGCCTAAACAGGCGACATACCGACGAAAAAGTTGGTTGCGGGGGCCGGATTTGAACCGACGACCTTCGGGTTATGAGCCCGACGAGCTACCGAGCTGCTCCACCCCGCGTCCGAATTGTCACCAGCAGACCGAGCAGATGTCTGTGGCGTTTGTCTGCATCTCTGCCTGAACAGGCGACATACCGACGAAAAAGTTGGTTGCGGGGGCCGGATTTGAACCGACGACCTTCGGGTTATGAGCCCGACGAGCTACCGAGCTGCTCCACCCCGCGTCCGAATTGTCACCAGCAGACCGAGCAGATGTCTGTGGCGTTTGTCTGCATCTCTGCCTAAACAGGCGACACACCGACGAAAAAGTTGGTTGCGGGGGCCGGATTTGAACCGACGACCTTCGGGTTATGAGCCCGACGAGCTACCGAGCTGCTCCACCCCGCGTCCGAATTGTCACCAGCAGACCGAGCAGATGTCTGTGGTGTTTTGTCTGCATCTCTGCCTAAAACAGGCGACACACCGACGAAAAAGTTGGTTGCGGGGGCCGGATTTGAACCGACGACCTTCGGGTTATGAGCCCGACGAGCTACCGAGCTGCTCCACCCCGCGTCCGAATTGTCACCAGCAGACCGAGCAGATGTCTGTGGTGTTTTGTCTGCATCTCTGCCTAAAACAGGCGACACACCGACGAAAAAGTTGGTTGCGGGGGCCGGATTTGAACCGACGACCTTCGGGTTATGAGCCCGACGAGCTACCGAGCTGCTCCACCCCGCGTCCGAATTGTCACCAGCAGACCGAGCAGATGTCTGTGGCGTTTTGTCTGCATCTCTGCCTAAAACAGGCGACACACCGACGAAAAAGTTGGTTGCGGGGGCCGGATTTGAACCGACGACCTTCGGGTTATGAGCCCGACGAGCTACCGAGCTGCTCCACCCCGCGTCCGAGGTGGCCAATAATATGCGCCAACGCACAGATTGCAAGTAAATCTATCAAAAAAAGTTTATTAGGGGATTAATTGGACAAAAGGTGGGGGCTTTCACGGCATCTTGCTGTTTTTTCAGGCAAACGAGTCCGAACCAGAGGCAGGCACTACACTAAGCAGGGATCGGTTTTGCCACCTTGGGTAGGTATCTTATGCGTATTTCCGCCGGCCATTGCCGTCAATTGGGGGCCACCCCTGATCAGCACGGCGTCAATTTCGCCATCTGGGCCCGGCTGGCCAGCCGGGTTGAACTGCTGCTCTTTGCCAGCCCCGAAGACCGCACTCCGGAGGTGATCCCCCTCTCACCCCGACTCAACCGCACCGCCTACTACTGGCACATCCATATAGAGGGCATTGCGATCGGCCAGCGTTACGCCTACCGCATCCAGGGGCCCTGGCGTCCCTACTGCGGCACCCGCTTTGACAGCGAAAAAGTGTTGCTGGACCCTTACGGCCGCAGCATAGAGCTGGGGCCCCATTATGATCGCCGGGCCGCCACCCGCCCCGGCAGCAATCTGGCCTGCTGCGCCAAGAACCGGGTGGTGGATACCCGTGACTACGACTGGGAAGATGACAAGCTGCCGGCACACTCTCTCTCCCGTTCGGTCATCTACGAGTTGCACCTGGGAGGATTCACCAGATCGCCGCACTCCGGCGTCGACCCAGCCCTGCGCGGCACCTATCTGGGCTTGATTGAGAAGATCCCCTATCTGCAATCTCTCGGCGTCACCGCCGTCGAGCTGCTGCCAGTGTTCCAGTTCGATCCTCAGGATGCCCCCGAGGGACTCTCCAACTACTGGGGCTACAGCCCCATGTCGTTTTTTGCCCCCCACGCCCAATACGCCTGCGGCGATGATCCCCTCACCGAGTTTCGCGACATGGTCAAGGCGCTGCACAGGGCCAATATTGAGGTGATCCTGGATGTGGTCTACAACCACACCGCCGAGGGGGGCGAGGATGGCCCGACCTTCTCGTTTCGCGGCATCGACAACGAGGTCTACTACATCCTCGACAACCAGCACAGGGACACCAACTACTCCGGCTGCGGCAACACCTTCAATGGCGCCCACCCGGTGGTGCTCCGGATGATCATGGACAGCCTCCACTTCTGGCGCCAGGAAATGCATGTGGACGGCTTTCGCTTCGATCTGGCGGCCATTTTGTCCCGGGACGAATCTGGCCAGCCCCAGGCCAACGCCCCCACCCTGCGCACCATAGACACGGATCCCAACATCGCCGACATCAAACTCATCGCCGAGGCCTGGGATGCGGGGGGCCTCTATCAGGTAGGCTCTCTGGCAGGCGCCCGCTGGCGTGAGTGGAACGGCCAGTTTCGGGACGATGTACGCAGCTTTCTGCGCGGTGACGAGAACAGCGTCACTGCCTTTGTCGAGCGGCTGTGCGGCAGCCCGGACATCTACCACTACCACCATGCGGATCCCGAGAAGAGCATCAACTTCGTCACCTGCCACGACGGCTTCACCCTGTGGGACTGGACCAGCTACAACGGCAAGCACAACGAGGCCAACGGCGAGCAGAACCGCGACGGTTGTGACCATAACTTCAGCTGGAACCACGGCCACGAAGGGGCCACGGACGATCCCCAGATAAATACCCTGCGCGTGCGCCAGGCCAAGAACATGATGGTGGCGACCCTGCTCTCGGTCGGCTCCCCCATGATCCTGATGGGGGACGAGGTGCTGCGCAGCCAGCAGGGCAACAACAACGGCTACTGCCAGGACAACGACACCTGCTGGATGCCCTGGCAACCCACCACCAGCGGTCAGGAGATGTTCCGCTTCATGAAGGAGCTGATCCAGTATCGCAAACACCTGTTCCAGCGCCCGGAGCAGGAGAGCATGCCGCTCTCGCTCACCGAGATCCTGCGCCACAGCGAGATCTGCTGGCACGGGGTCAACGCCATGCAGCCGGATTTCGGCTCCCACTCCCACGCCATCGCCATGTCGGCCCTCTCAAGCGAAACCCGGCTGGCCCTCTATGTGCTGTTCAACGCCTACTGGGAGCCGCTCACCTTCAACCTGCCAAGCCCCCCCAAGGGGGTCGGTGGCTACTGGCGCCGGATCCTGGATACCGCCCTGCCCTCGCCCCAGGACATCTGCACCTTCGGCATGCCGCTGCAGGGACTGACCCGGGAATATCTGGCCCAGCCCCGCAGCAGTTGCCTCTTTATCTGCGGGGCCGATGACTTCTATTGATTGATGAGGACGGCCAGCAACGAAAAAGCCCCCCGAGCCAGGCTCGGGGGGCTTTTTTGGTCCTTGTCACGCCAGATCAGCGGTCGCGTCAGACCAGTTGATGCAGCACGCTGGTGGCGGCGATCTGGGCGATGATAAGCCCGCACAGTGAGGTCGACACGACGACGGGAGCCGTCTCCTTGCGCTGGTAGATAGGGCTGAACCAGAGCAGCAGGGAGGCCACCAGCAACACCGCCTGGGTCACCACCGCCGGGATGAGATCATCCAGGTTGGCGGCACTGCCCTGCCAGCCCACCAGCACCGCCAGCCAGATCAGGCTGATGAGGGCTCCCGCCAGCCCCGCCAGCGGCAGCAGGGTGTTGAACGCCTGCAGACGATGGCGGGCCCGCAGCAGCATCAGGTGGGCAAAGGCCGCCCCCAGCATGCACATCTGCATCAGGCCGCTGATCCAGCCCTGGATCTGCAGCAGCCCCACGCCATAGAGGGCCAGCGGCAGCGCCGGCAGCCAGAGCAGGGTGGACGGCACGGAGCGCTTGCCCTCCAGCCGTGACTGGGCCAGCGACAGGCAGATCCCCAGCACCAGGCTCGCGCCGCCACACCAGATGAGCCAGCTGGCCGCCTTGGCCTCGACGGCCAGCATCAGGGAGAGGCCGGTGATCACCCAGATGGAGAAGAGTTGCTGGCTGATCCTGGAGCGCTGGCCCGGACAGATATCACCGCGCCACAGCACGATGCCGAGGGCGATCAGCGCCCCCAGCGCCATCAGGCCGGTCAGGGGAAAGAGCCAAAAAGGGAGTTGGACGAACATGACGCCTCCAGCAGAGAGTTGCAACGGGCGCCCTCACGGCGCCAGAGAGGGGGCGAGTATACCCAAACCCGCCCCTATCCCCAATCTCTGTGCATGTTCCGGATCTGCGGCAACCGACTTGGGAGGTGTACGGCCTTAGCCCTGGCCGCGAGCCAGCGCCACCACCCGGGAAAACATCTGGCGCAGCACTGGCGGTATGTGATCGGCACCGAGCCGCTCTGCCTCCTCCACCACCGCCAGCGCCATACCCGGCTTGCTGCGCTTGTGGATCGCCTTGCTGATGATGTGGCTGGCACTCAGCATGGTACGCCCGCCCACCCCCGCTTCGCGACGAAACACCCCCTCAAAGCCGTTGTGATAGAGGTAGTGCTCTATATCCGCCGCCGGCAGCTGGGTCAGGCGATCCCGCTCCCGCTCCCCCTTGAGCAGCGAGCGGGCCGAGGTGGCATACTTGACCCCCGCCTCGTCGCCGTCGGTGAGCAGATGCCACTCGATGCCAAAGTCGCGGGCCACCTTGATGAGCGGTGACTGGCCGCACTGGGCAAACTCGATGATCCGCACTCCTTCCGCCCGCAGGCTGTAGCCACAGATCTGGGCCAGCTCCGAGAGCAGCCAGATCTCGGTCTCCCCCTCCACCAGCAGCCAGCAGCGGGCAAACAGCGACATGGGGCGGTTGATCCGCACGTGGAAGGCAATCTTGCGCAGATCATCGCTACTGTAGCGCTCGCCGCCAATCTGGTGGCAGACGATGTCCTGCTGCCGGCGCACCAGTCGCCGCACCTGGTTGAGCGGCAGAGAGGAGAGCAGATCCCCCGAGTTGGTGGTGAGCAGTTTCTGGCCCGGCAGCTGTTCCAGCAGGCCCCAGGCCAGCGCCAGCATGGTGGGGTGCAGGCGACTCTCGGGATCTTCCAGGATCATGATGGGGCGCGCGCCCTCCTCCAGCTCGCGGTTGCCACGCGCCTGCAGCAGGGTGGCCGCCATGCCCGCCATGGCCAGTTGCAGCGCCCGGTTGTCGGCGTGGCGCAGCAGGGTGTGCAAATTGCCCGGGTTGCGCAAGGTCATGGGGCGATTGATGATGTCCCGCTGACTGCGCGGCTTGTTCTTCTTGATGGGGGCCAGGGCGTTGAAGTAGTGATCCATCAACTGGCGCACCGCCTGCAGCGCCTCTTTGAGCTCGGGCTCGCCAATGCGCTGGGGCTCGTCGATCAACTTGTCGGCCAGATGACTCAGGCGGTTCTCCGACAGGTCCCCCCACTGCAGCGTCTCCACCCCGTGGCGGGCGCTGCGGGCATCACGCAGACGAAATACCGGGTTCATGGTGATGAGCAGGCAGATAAGCTCCCGACTGTTATCGATGGGCAAGCTCTTGCCGATACCATCGAGAAAATCGTGGGTGGTCACCACGGCGCCGTCATCCAGCAGCTCGGCGCTGGCACGATAGTGGATGCGGTTGAACTTGTCCTTGTGCAGCACCCAGGCGGGGCACAACCGTGCCAGGCGGCGCGAATGCAGACACATCTGGGGTCTGTGCTCACTGAAGGTGAGCACCAGTTGCAGATGACGGGCCGGTTCGAGCTCGGGATCTTCCGGCTGGTGAAAATCCTCGGCGGTGAATTGGTAGGGCTCGGCATCCTGCCCCAGCAGGCACCAGAGTGCCCGCAGCAGGCTCGATTTGCCCCAGGTGTTTTCTCCGATCAGTACCGTGGTGTGATCCAGCCCGAGCGAGAGCCGATTTATGCCACGAAACCCTTTGACTTCAATACGTTCCAGAAACATGCAGCCATGTCCACTTCATCCTGATGGGGCAATAGTGGCAAAGTTGCCGCAAAAAACCTATCGGCGAGTCGGGATTTTCAACGGGAACTGTGAGGCACTGCAGGTTCGGGCGGGGTGGGCGCGGCAATACGCCCCTCCGGGGCATTCCAGTGATTGAACCACAGATGACGGGTACGGATCTGGCGTTTGCGATGATTCATGGCGACTCCTGTCAACATGAAGAGGGAACGCCCCTCTCCTGGCCCCGAGTCTCACGCATGTCTGTGACAGGGAGATGACAACTGGGCCCTCCACTGACCGGGGGAGAGGCCAAAGGCCTCCCGAAAGCGGTTGCCAAAGTGGCCCTGGGAGGAGAAACCGCACTGGATGGCGATGCTGGCCAGGGGCTCGTTCCCTGCCAGCAGCTGCTTGGCCCGCTTGAGCCTAAGCTCCAGCAGATAGCGATGGGGAGGACAACCCAGGCTCTGGGCAAACATGCGGGCAAAATGGTATTCGCTGAGCCCCGCCTCTTGCGCCAGCTCAGCCAGGGTCACCGGCTCGGCCAGATGGGCCAGCAGATACTCCTGCACCCGCCGGATCACCGCCGGGGCCAACCCCCCGCGCAGGGGCGGCAGGCCCGGTGCCTCCAGGGTGTGGTGACGGTAGGCGTGCAGCATCAGCATCCAGGCGCCGTGGGAGAGCGCCATCTTGTCGATGCCATGTTGCCACTCCAGCTTCATCAGCTGGGTCTGGACCAGGGCCGCCGCCAGGGGATCGTCGATGAAGGTCTTGTCCACCAGCTGCAGATGGCGGCCCTCCTTGTCACATACCTCTTCGGCAATGCGGGTGAGGTGGGCCGGGGTGAAGTAGAGGTGGAAGAAGCGAAACTCCTCGCGCACCAGCCACTCGGATCTGTGGTGATCCGGCATGATGCACACCTTGCCGGTGCCGCCGTGGCCGCCCGGCCCGTCGAGCCGCTCGGTCTGCTCGCCCCCCTGCAGATAGACACTCACCGTGTGGTGCCCCGGCTTGTGGTAGCGGGTCTGATCGTAGCAGTTGCGCCAGCTGGCGACGCCAAAGCCGGGCTCCAGCCAGCAGGCATCCTCCAGCCGGGCGCCAGTGCTCACCAATGCATCGAATACCCCTGCCCTCTTCATCTCTTCCCGTTACCCTCGTTAGCCCACAGCGCCGGTGCGCATGCCATCCATCTTACCGACAGCGCCCCGGGATGACAGCCAGGGGCGATGAAAAACCGCAAGATGATGCAAGCCAGCCCCCTCGAGCGGCCGTCATGCTGATCTTCACTTCTTCTGACAGCGGGATCCCCCATGAATCTGATGCTCTACCTTGCCACCGTCCTTATCTGGGGCAGCACCTGGATCGCCATCGCCTGGCAGCTCGGCCCCATCCCCATCGAGGTGTCGGTGCTCTATCGCTTCATGCTGGCGGCGCTGGCCCTGTTTGCCCTGCTCACCGCCAGCGGCCGCTTTCCGCGCCTGCCCTGGCACGGCCAGCGTTACGCCGCCCTGCTCGGCGCTCTGCTGTTCTCCACCAACTTTCTCTGCTTCTACCACGCCACTCTCTACATCCCGAGCGGCCTGTCGGCAGTGATCTTCGCCAGCGCCAGCATCTTCAACGGGATCAATCTCTGGCTGTTCGAGGGCAAGCGGCCGGGGCTGCGCTGGCTGCAGGGGTCGCTGCTGGGTCTGCTTGGCACCTTGCTGCTGTTCTGGCCCGTGCTGGCGGATGCGCAACTGGGTACAAACGGTTGGAAGGGATTGCTGCTGGCCTCTGGCGGTACCCTCTGCTTTTCGCTGGGCAACCTGGTGTCGGCCCGAGGCCAGCGCCACGGCTATCACGTATTGCAGCTGGTGCCCTGGGGCATGGTGTACGGGGTGGTACTGCTGCTGGGCTGGGTCACCCTGCTCGGCCAGTCGCTGGTGATCCCGACCGATGGCCACTATCTGGCCGCCATGGTCTATCTCGCCCTGTTTGGCTCAGTCATCGCCTTCACTGCTTATCTCACCCTGGTGGGCAGAATTGGCGCCAGCAAGGCGGCCTACGCCACCGTGCTGTTTCCTCTGGTGGCCCTCACCCTCTCGACCTTCTACGAGGGCTTCGTCTGGCAGACGGTCTCAGTGGTAGGAGTAGTGATCAGCCTGCTAGGCAACCTGGTGATCTTCGCCCCGCCCCTGCGGGAATGGCGCCTGCGCCCAGCCAGGGCGGTGAAGGGTGCTTGATCCCGACCCCGCCTGCCCCTAAGGTAACGCCTTCCAACGGAGATGACGGGAGGCGATATGTTACTGGAAGGGCTGGAGACGCTCTGTCTGCTGGCAAGCGAGGGCACCATGGCCAAGGCGGCCAGCCGGCTCTACATCAGCCAGTCGGCGGTGAGCAAGCGGATCGCCCAGCTCGAGCAACGCCTTGGCAAGAAGCTCATCGAACCGGACGGGCGCCAGACTCGCCTTACCCCGCAGGCGCTGGAACTGCTCGCCCGGGTGGCGCCGAGTCTGGCGGAGATCAAGGGGGTGCTGGCGGACAACCAGCCCCTGACGGATCAAACCCCGCTGCCCATCGCCTGCTCCGAGACCCTGCTGGCGGGCTACCTGACCCGCTTCATGCACGAGTACCTGCGCCGCGATCCCCATCTCGCCCTCTCCACCCACCACACCCCGGTGATCCTGGCGCGGGTGCGCAGCGGCGATGCCCTGCTCGGCATCTGCGCAGGCCGGCTGCCTCCCGGCCACGGGCTGGGGGCCGAGCTGCTGCTGGAGGAGCCCTTCTATCTGGTGGGTGACGATCAGCAAGCGGCATCAACGCCGGATCAGGGGAAAGGGGAAGCGGGAGCCATGCGCAAGATCCTGACCATGGATCTGGAGAATCCCTCCAACAGCTATCTGCGCGAACCGCTGGCTGAACTCGGGCTGGAACCTGTCATGGAGCTCGACTCCTATCTGGCGCTGATCGAACTGGCCAAGGCGGGCATAGGCCCGGTGCTGCTGCCGGCGGGCCTGCTGACCCTGGTAGGCGAACAGGGTCACAAGGCACGTCCCCTGCCGGGGCTGGGACGCCCCCTGCACCTTATCTACCGGCCAAACAGCCTGAAGCGGGCACGGATCGCCCAGCTGGTGAGTGCGCTGCGCGCCCACTTTCAGCCCCTGTCAGGGGCCCGTCAATAGACCCAGGCGAACAGCTCGGGATACTGGCTCCAGACCAGTTTGGCGGACATCAGCAGGGAGACGGTGACCAGCAGGGGCTTGATCAGCTTCACCCCTTTTTGCAGCACCATCTTGGAGCCGAAACGGGCGCCGATGAACTGACCAAGGGCCATGGCAAAGCCGACGCTCCATACCACCTTGCCCCCTAGGGCAAAGAACAGCAGGGAGGCGATGTTGGAGGTGAAGTTGAGCAGCTTGGTGTGCGCCGTGGCCCGCGCCATGCCAAAACCGGCCAGCGCTACGAAGCCGATGGCAAAGAATGACCCGGTGCCGGGTCCGAAGAAGCCGTCATAGAAACCGACCCCGCCCCCCACCAGCAAGGCGAACACCATGGGAGTGAGCCTGCGGGTACTCTCCGCATCGCTCACTCTGGGGGAGAAGAGGAAGTAGCAGGCAAACGCCATCAGCAGGAAGGGCAGCAGCCGCTCCAACACAGCGGCATCTATGGTCTGCACCGCCAATGTGCCCGCCGCCGCCCCGATGAAGGTGCAGATCACCGCAGGCCAGATCATGGACCACTCCAGCAACCCCCGACGGGCGTAAAACCAGGTGGCTGAGAAGGAACCGAAACTGCTCTGCAGCTTGTTGGTGCCAAGCACCAGGGCTGGCGGCATGCCGGTGGCCAGCAGGGCGGGTACCGTCAGCAGACCGCCGCCTCCGGCGATGGCATCGATAAAGCCGGCGACAAGGGCAACGCCAAACAGGGCGACCAGGGTTAACAGTTCCAATTCCATCCTTAGACCTCGTGAGATGATGAGCGAGCGCCACGGCGCCGGATCAGGGGCGTTTGGCGTGGCGAACAGCCAGATACTGGGTACAGGACGCTATCCTAGCGAGGGTGAGTCCATGAATCTAACGAAACAGTGTCAGACAACCCATTCCTGATTTTCATCAATATATTCCCTGCCCCATTGCTGGCTGCGGTGGCCTTATGGCTCCTGCATCCTCTCCCTTATGGCCGACAGGGCCTGCAGCAGGGGGGCTTCATCCTCGCCGGGAGCGCGGCTCACCCGCCCCGCCATGTAACGACTGCTGAACAGGTTGAACCAGAGCTGCAGCGCCTGACCCACCGCGGGCTGGCTCGCCACCTCCAGCACGCAGGCCGCCACCTCGGCGGTGCAGAGGTGCTCGTCGCAATTGGCCACCCGCATGCCATAGGTGGAGAGCGCATCCGGCCTGATGGCAAGCACGGGGAAGCCGTCCAGATAGGGGCTCTTGTTGAACATCTTGCGCGCCTCGGGCCAGGTGCCGTCAAGCAGGATGAAGAGCGGCTTTTTGCCCGGTGCCAAAACCACCTCTCCGGTCACCCGCGCCGGATCTTTCTCGCAATCAGGGAACACCACATAGGGCTGCCAGGCGGGATCCGCCAGCAGGGCCAGCAGCTCTGGATGAGGCTGGGTGCGGGACCAGAGAAAGGCCCAGGTGGAGTCCGGCAGCACATCGGCAATCAGACGCCCCGTGTTGGAAGGCTTCATCGGCTCGCTGTCGTACATCAGCAGGCAGAAGCCGGCCTCGGCTTTGAACTCGGGGCGCCAGGCGCAGGCACACCAGTCATGGCGCAGCTGGCAGGCAGGACAGCGGGGCAAGGTGCCGCCACGGGCGAGAAACGGTCGGGTAGAGATACTCTTGCGCCAGGCCCGCAGGCGATTGACGGCATGATCGGGAACAGGGGTCATCTTGCTTCACTGAATGGAGTCACACACAGAGGGCCGCGCAGGCCCCCCGAAAAGCGCAGGATTGTACCCAGTTGTGCGGTCTCAGAACAGCACTCCCTGCCGTTTTCAGCCCCGCAACAGCTCCAGCAAGAGGCTGCCGTCGCGCAGCGCCTTGTGCACCTGCACCGAAGTGGGCTTGGTGGGGTCTTCGTAGAAGTGGGTGGACTCTATCTGCAGGCGCACCAGATAGTCGGTGGGGAGCTGGCTGGCCAGCGACTGGTGCAGCATGGGGAACAGCAGCCGATCGGCGCGGGTGATCTCCCCGCCCAGCAGCAGCTTGCCCGGATTGAGCAGGCAGATGAGGTTGGAGAGCACCCGGGAGAGGCGGCCCGCCGCCTTGTGCAGTATGTCCTGGCAGAGGCTGTTGCCCGCCAGCGCCAGCTCGCACAGCTCGCGAATGTTGACGCTCTCGGGCAGATCGTACTCCTGCATCCGCTCGCGCAGGTCCCGGTACTGCGCCTCCAGCGCCTGGTTGGTCACCAGGGTGCAGGCACAGCCAAAGCCGCCGCAGTAGCAGCGCTGGCCATAGGGTTCGAGCTGAAGATGGCTGAGATCCCCGAGCAGCGCATTCTCGCTCTCGATAAGCTGGCCGTTGACCACCATACCGACACCGATGTCGTTGTGGACGAACACCAGCACCGCATCGGAGCAGTTCTTGGCCGCCCCCCACTCCCGCTCGGCCTGGATCCAGGTACGCACGTCGCCACTGACCAGCACGGTCACCCCGAACGCCGCCTGCAGGGTGGGCCCCAGCGGCCAGTGGTGCAGATCGTAGTAAGGGAAGTGCTTGACCATGCCGGAGTGGCGTTCCACCTGCCCCGGCAGACAGAGGGCAATGCAGGCCAGGCTCAGGGCCTTTTTGGGCAGAAACGCCTTGATGGCATGCACCAGGCTGCCCAGCAGATCGCCGCGCTCCTCCTCGCTGAAGAGGTGGCGCTGGCGGGCCAGGGAGCGACCGGTGAAGTCGAACAGCGCCATGTCCACGTAGCCACGCCCGAGACGCATGGAGAGAAACTGGAAGCGGCGCTCGTTGATGCGCAGCAGGGTCTGGCGTCGACCCCGCCCCACCGAGCTCTCGCCACAGGGCACCACCAGACCGCCGTCGAGCAGCTCGCGGGTGATCTTGGTGATGCTGGCAGGAGAGAGGCCGGTCAGGCGGGAGAGATCGGTGCGCGACAGCTCCTTGTGCTCTTCCAGACTGGCATACACCAGGCCGTAGTTGAGCTGCCGGATCAAGTCGATACTGCCTTTCACGATCTCATTCATAGGATATGGGTCAAGCACGGAAACAAAGGCCCTGATTTTCACACATTATTGGCCAATTCCCAAATAAACTGCGGCCTGCACGGGAGCAGGCCGCCCTGAACTGACGCCGGTTTGGGGCCAGAGAGAGTCAGTAACGGAACTGGGAGACCAGTTTGCGCAACTTATCACCGGTATCGGCCAGTTCGCGAGTCGTGTTGTTCGACTCCTCCGCCCCGTTGGCCAGTTCGCCGACGATGTGCTGAATGGCCACCAGGTTCTTGTTGATCTCCTCGGAGACCGCATGCTGCTCCTCGGCCGCCGCGGCAATCTGGATATTCATGTCGTTGATGGTGCTGACCGCCGACACCATGCTGTCCAAAGAACTCGCGATATGGCTCGCCTCCTGCACTGTCTCCTGGCTGCGGTCCTCGCTCGCCTGCATCACCTCCACTGCCTGTTTGACGCCACTTTGCAGCCGCTGCAGCATCTCGTTGATCTCCTTGGTGCTCTGCTGGGTGCGGCCGGCAAGCGATCGCACCTCGTCCGCCACCACCGCAAAGCCGCGCCCCTGCTCTCCCGCCCGGGCCGCCTCGATGGCCGCGTTGAGGGCCAGCAGGTTGGTCTGCTCGGCAATGCCGCGGATCACTTCCACCACTGTGCCAATCTTGGCGGTCTCCTGAGCCAGCTGTTCGATGACATCAGAGGCGGTGTGCACCTCGTCGACCAGCCGGTTGATGCTGTTGATGGCCCCCCCCACCACACCACGGGCAGCATCGGATTCACGCGCCGCATCGCTGGTGGCATTGGCAGCATTGGAAGCACTGGACGCCACTTCCTGGGCAGTCGAGCTCATCTCGGTCACGGCGGTGACTACCTGATCCGTCTCCCGGCTGTGGCCCTGCATCTGGTGATCCACCTGCTCGCTCAGATGGTGCAGCTTGTCGACGGCCACGAAGAGATGGTTGCTGGTCTCCCCGACCTGGCTCACCACCGACTGGATCCTGGTCACGAAGCGGTTGAAGGCGGTGGCCAGCTGGCCGATTTCATCCTGACTCTGCACCTTGAGGCGCTGGGTCAGATCCCCCTCCCCGTCGGCGATGTCGTTGAGGGCCGAGACCGCATCCACCAGCGGCCGGGAGACCCGGTTGCCGATCACCACGGTCACCGCCAGGGTCACCCCCAGCACCAACAGGATCAGCAAGACGCTGTTTCGCACCGACTCGTGCATGCTCTCTTCGCGCTGGGTGCGCAGCGCCGCCAGTTCGGTGTCGATATCGTCGATATAGAAACCGGTGCCGATGATCCACTGGTATTTGTCGAGCACCACATTGTAGGAGAGCTTGGGCGCATCCCGTCCGATGGAGGGCTTGGCGGTCCAGTATTCGGAGAAGCCATCTCCCTCACGGGCCGCCTTGACGATCTCCTGGATCAGCAGCTTGCCCTTGGCATCCTTGTCCTGCCAGCGGTTCTTGCCCTCCATCTCGGGACGGGGGGGCAAGAGTAGCGCCGTGCCCTGAAAGTCGTAGACGAAGAAGTAGCCGTCGCTGTTATAACGCAGCGGGCGCAGTATGGACTTGACCTTCTCGCGATTCTCCGGGGTATCGGGCTGGGCGTAGACATCGGCGATGGCGGTTTTCGCCAGCATGATGTAGCTGTCGAGCAGGGCCTTGCGCTCATTCATCGCCCGTTCTCTGGCAACCACCAGGCTGCTCTCCAGATCGCTTTTTGACAGCAGGTAATTGCTCAGGTTGACCACCAGGGCCATCAACAGAACGGGCACGGCCCCTAACAGCAGTATTTTCTGTTTCAGCGTCATCTTTATCATCCTTGCGACATATTGTTGTAGTGATGTGTTCCCACCTTGAGAGTGTAGACAGGCCCCATTGGAAGTGGTTGGCGGGCGCCGGTTTTGGCAAAATGCCCCCATTGATGTGTTACCGGCCCCGGAGCCCCTTTTTCATGAACAATTGTCCTTGCGGTTCAACCCTCTCTCTCGATGTCTGCTGCGGTGCGCTCCACCATGGCGCCCCCGCCGACACCCCGGAGCAGCTGATGCGCTCGCGCTACAGCGCCTTCGTGCTGGGTCTGGGGGAATATCTGGTCCATAGCTGGCACCCTGATTATCTGAACGGGCTGACCGCGACCGAGCTCTCCCAAACCGACACCCGCTGGGATGGCCTCGAGATCCTCGCAAGCCAAGGAGGTCCGGATGATGAAACCGGGATGGTGGAGTTCAAGGCCTGGTTCCTGGAAGGAGATGAGCGCCACTGCCTGCACGAGCGATCCCGCTTCGTGCGCTACCAGGGGCGCTGGGTCTATACCGACGGGGAGCAGGATCCGGCGCAGCCAAGGGTCGGGCGTAACGATCCTTGCCCCTGTGGCAGCGGCAAGAAATTCAAGAAGTGCTGCGGCTGACAACGCAAACAGCATGAGCAAGCAGAACAAGGGGCAACAAGGCCCCTTTTTCATATCTGGCTGGCCGGATGGGATCACCACACGGGATACATTTGCAGCGTGACCATTGTCACATAATGCTCATAAATGGCCATCATCATGAGCGTTTGCGAACATTAACTTGGCCAACATCAAACATTTTCACTCAAAAGTGCGCCACACTGGCCTCATCTGGAAGAGATGAGACGGGCACAATGAAAAGAATAACCACACAAGTCGTCATCATAGGCGGCGGCGCCACCGGCACCGGCATCATGCGCGATTGTGCGCTGCGCGGCATCGACTGCATCCTGCTTGAACGGGATGATATCGCCGCCGGCACCACTGGCCGCAACCACGGTCTGCTCCACTCCGGCGCCCGCTACGCGGTGACCGATCAGGAGTCCGCCCGCGAGTGCATTCAGGAGAACCGCATCCTCAAGCGGATCGCCAGCCACTGCGTGGAAGACACCGGCGGCCTGTTCCTGACCCTGCCGGAAGATGACATCGGCTTTCAAAAGACCTTCATGGACGCCTGCGCCCTGGCCGGCATCGAGACCCGTCAGCTCGATCCCCGCGAGGCGCTGCAGCTCGAACCCAATGCCAACCCGGCCATAATAGGGGCGGTTCAGGTGCCGGACGGCACGGTCGACCCCTTCCGCCTCGCCGCCGCCAACGTGCTCGACGCCAAGGAGCACGGTGCCCGCATCTTCACCCACAGCAAGGTGCTGGGGCTGCTGCGTACCCAAGACAGAGTGCACGGCGTCAAGGCCATCAACACCCGCACCGGCGAGGCGTTCGAGGTGGAGTGTCAGGAAGTGATCAACGCCGCCGGCATCTGGGGCCAGCAGATCTGCGAGTACGCCGATCTCGGCATCCGCATGTTCCCGGCCAAGGGCTCCCTGCTCATCATGGATTACCGCATCAACCAGCTGGTGCTCAACCGCTGCCGCAAGCCGGCGGACGCCGACATCCTGGTGCCGGGCGATACCATCTCTCTCATCGGCACCACCTCAAGCCGCATCGATTACAACAAGATTGATCAGCTCACCGTGGAGCCGGAAGAGGTGGAAGTGCTGCTGCGCGAGGGGATAAAACTTGCCCCCATCATGGCGCGCACCCGCTTGCTGCGTGCCTACGCCGGGGTGCGCCCCCTGGTGGCGGTGGATGGCGACGAGTCGGGCCGCAACATCAGCCGCGGTATCGTGCTGCTCGATCACGCCGAGCGGGATGGTTTGCAGGGCTTCAACACCATCACCGGCGGCAAGCTGATGACCTATCGCTTGATGGCGGAGTGGGCCACCGATCTGCTGGCGAAAAAACTGGGCAACAGCAAACCGTGCCGCACCGCCGAGCTGAGCCTGCCAGGCTCGCGGGATCCGGAGAAGGTCTCCGCCCCCGGCCTCTCGGCACCGGCCGAAGGATCTGCCCAGTATCGCCATGGCGAGCGGGTCATCGCCTTCTTCCGTGACAATCCCAAGGCCAACGCCCTCATCTGCGAATGCGAGATGGTGACCGCCGGCGAAATCGAGTACGCCCTGCGCGAGCTCGACGTGGACAATCTGGTGGATCTGCGCCGTCGCACCCGTCTGGGCATGGGTCCCTGCCAGGGTGAGCTGTGCGCCTATCGCGCCGCCGGCCTGATGCAGGAGTACGGCAAGGCCGATGGCCGCCAGGCCTGCGTCATGCTGCGCCAGTTCCTGGAGGAGCGCTACAAGGGCACCCGTCCCGTGCTGTGGGGAGATGCCCTGCGCGAAGCGGAATTTACCTACTGGATCTATGAAGGCTTGTTTGGCCTGAGTGAATGGACGACGCCCCGTCTGGTGAGCGACGCCGCCCCCCAGAGCCATGCCACAGAGACAAACGAGGAGACGCCCCATGAAATTTGACACCATAGTGATTGGCGGCGGCATGGCGGGCCTCTCGGCGGCCCTGCGTCTGGCCGAGGCTGGCCAGAAGGCGCTGCTGATGGCTTCCGGCCAGAGTGCCCTGCATTTTTCCTCCGGCTCGGTGGATCTGCTGGAGAGCGAGGGGGATCCCCGCGCCGCCCTGCCCGCCTTCATGGCTGCCAACCCTCATCACCCCTATGGCAAGGTGGGGATGACCCATATCGCGGCGAGCCTCGCCGATCTGCAGCGCCACTGCGCAGAAGAGGGGTTGTCGCTGTTTCGCCAGGAGCAGAACCACCAGCGCCTGACCCCCATCGGCACCCTGAAATCCACCTGGCTCTCCCCCGAGACCTGCGCCTGCGTCACCGATGCCCCCGTGCCGGATACCCTGCTGCTGGCCACCCTGGAAGGTTTTCGCGACTTTCACCCGGCGCTGGCGGCGGCGAATCTCGCGACTCACCCCCGTTTCGCCCACTGCCGCATCCTGACCGGTGAAATTCGCATTCCCCAGCTTGCCGAGTTCAGCCGCAATCCCCACGAGTTTCGCTCCGCCGACATCGCCCGCCTGTGCGACAAGCACCATCTGCTGGCGGATCTGGCCCGCGAGATCAGCCGCATGGTGATGGAGTGCGGCGAACCCGGCTGCCGCCATATCGTGCTGCCCGCCTGCCTCTCCCTCGGACTGGTCGGCCCGCGCCTGAGCGATCTGGAAAAGCGCACCGGCTGCACCATCCGGGAGGTCGCCACTATGCCGCCGTCGCTTATCGGCATGCGGATGCAGGAGGCCCTCAAACGCCGCTTCATCGCCCTTGGCGGCACCTTCCTCACCAGCGAACGTGTGCTGGGCGCCCGCTACGAGGGCAACCGTGTTGTCGGCGTGCACACCCAGAACGGCGATGATCAGCTGTTCGAGGCGGACAACTTCGTGCTCGCCTCCGGCAGCTTCTTCAGCCGCGGGCTGGAGTCGCGCCTGCGCGGCATTCGCGAGCCCATCTTCGATGCCGACGTATTGAGCCTCGAAGAGCGCGACGCCTGGGCCGGTCGCCGACTGTTTGACCACCACCCCTTCATGGGCTTCGGGGTCAAAACCGACGAGATGTTGCGGGTGCTGCGCGGCGGCAAGCCGCTTGCCAACCTCTATGGGGCGGGCAGCGTACTGGCGCACTATGACCCCATCAAGGAGGGGTCAGGTTCAGGTGTCGCGGTTGCCACCGGCTGGCAGGCCGCCGGCCACATTTTGAGTTCAGCCCAATGATGATTTCGCCCCATATCCCGTGCCTTCAAACTCGACGGGAGGAGAACTGACATGCTACTGGATCACGCCAACCAAACTTTCGATCAGTGCATCAAATGCACCGTCTGCACCGCCTACTGTCCGGTGGCCAAGGCCAATCCCGCCTACCCGGGCCCCAAGCAGGCGGGCCCGGACGGGGAGCGGCTGCGGATCAAGAGCCCCGAGCTCTTTGACAACGCCCTCAAGTACTGCACCAACTGCAAACGCTGCGAGGTGGCCTGCCCGAGCGGGGTGCGCATCGGCGACATCATCGCCAAGGCCAAGCATCAATACAGCGGCTTCAAACCCGGGATCCGCGAATTCGTGCTCTCCCACACCGATCTGATGGGCAGCATGTCCACCCTGATGGCCCCAGTCGTCAACTTCACTACCGGCCTCAAGCCGATGAAGCTGGTGCTGGACAAGGCGCTCGGGGTCTCCTCCCACCGTTCCTTGCCCAAATACTCCCAGGGCACCTTCCGCGGCTGGTACAAGAAGCAGAAGGAGACCCAGGCCAGCTTTGCGCGCCAGGTCGCCTACTTCCACGGCTGCTACGTGAACTACAACCACCCTCAGCTCGGCAAGGAGCTGGTGCAGGTGCTCAACGCCATGAATATCGGTGTGCAACTGCTCGAGCGAGAGAAGTGCTGCGGCGTACCGCTGATTGCCAACGGCTTCATGGACAAGGCCAAACAGCAGGCGGCCTTCAACATCAAGCAGCTGGAAAACAGCCTGCTTGGCAACGAGATGCCGCTGCTCACCACCTCCTCCACCTGCGGCTTCACCCTGCGGGATGAATACCCCCACCTGCTGGAGCAGGACAACCACAAGGTGCGCGATCGCATCTCCCTGGTGACCCGCTTCCTGTGGAACGAGTTCTACAAGGGCAACAAGCCGGCCATGAAGCCGCTCGGGCTGCACATCGCCTACCACACCCCCTGCCACATGGAGAAAATGGGGGGCGTCATCTACACACTCGAATTGCTGCGTGCCATCCCGGGGGTCAAGGTGACCGTGCTGGAGTCCCAGTGCTGCGGCATCGCCGGCACCTACGGCTTCAAGTCGGAGAACTACGAAACCAGCCAGACCATCGGCGAGGGGCTGTTTGATCAGATAAACCGCCTGAGACCGGATCTGGTCATCACCGATTGCGAAACCTGCAAGTGGCAGATCGAGATGAGCACGGCGTTTCGCTGCGAGCATCCCATCCATCTGCTGGCTCAGGCGCTGGCTTAACTCTCTTCCGGGGGCCGGCCCTGATGCCGGCATTAATTAAAAAGTTCGATTGGTAGAACCAGATAAAAAAGAGCCGGCAATTGCCGGCTCTTTTTATGGCAGCTCCCCCGCTCAGGGGTGCTGGGTGATCAGGCTATGGTTATCCAGCATGTTCTGCAGGATGTCGTGGGACGTTGTCCCCGTCAGGCCCCAGTTACCGAGATCCACATCCTTCAAGGTGATCTGCTGGGTTACCTGGCCATCTCCGGCCGGCGAGACCGAGAGATTCACATCGCTGAGGCCATTGCTGCCGGCCGTCACCGAGGCCGAGAGGTGACCAAGCAGGCCATCGACGCTGTTGCTGCTGACTCCGCTCAGCATGTCCGCCAGATCGATCCTGTCCCCCTCCTCCGGATGGAAGTCGGTGATGGTGTCGATGGCGGGCAGGCTGGCGCTCCCCTCATACCCCTTCTGCCAGACGAAGAGATCACTGCCAGCCCCCCCGGTGAGGATGTCATTGCCCTGTCCACCCAGCAGGCGATCATCGCCGGAGGCACCGAACAACCAGTCCCCCTGAGCCGAGCCCAGCAGCTCATGGCCACTCTGGGTATGGATAGTGATGGTGTCGAGCTGGGTGCCAAGGGTGGAGCCACCCGCAGTGGACTCGGCGCTGACTCCCAGCACCTGATCCCCCGCCGTCAGGCCGCTCAGATAAAGCGGCACCGAGTGATCCCCGGGGATCAGCCAATCCCCCTGACCATCGACATGGCCTACTGTCTGGCCCTGTTCGTCCTGTACCTGGGCGCTGCCCAGGCCGCTGATGCGAATGGCGAGCTCGCCGTCGACCGGGTTCACCACGCTGGCGTTGAGGCCAAGGGGGATCACAGCCCCCTGCAGAGCGATGATCTCGTGAGCTCCCACGGTCAGGGTCGGCATATCCGGCTCGGCCGTCACCGTGATGGGGACCTGATCCGTGTCGCTCATGGCGCCGCCAAGCCCGATGTTGCCCTGATCCGTGGTGGTGATGGTGAGGTTGTCCTGGCCCCAGAAATCCGCCGCAGGTTCATAGTGCAGCTGGCTGTCGAGTAGCTGGTTGATGTCGCTCAAGGACCCCACCAGGAGGATCTCGTTGCTCCCCGCCCCCTGCACCGAGACGGCGCCAGCCGCCCCCAGCAGGGACAGTACACCGTGCTCCACCCGCAGCGTCATGGAGATGGGGGCGCTGCCCGCATCCACATCCTTCACGCTGATGCCGGAGAGGGAGAGAGCGCCATCCTCTTTGACCGACAAACTGGCCGGCACCTGGTTGACCGGGGCATCGTTGACCGCCTGCACCTCGATGGGCAAGACGCCGGTATCGCTCAGAGGCCCGCCACTGCCGGTGTTGCCAAGATCATCGGTGACCATGGTAAGCCGATCCTGGCCATTGAAGTCTTGGACGCCTTGATAGGTCACACCACCGCTGAGCAAGGCGTTGAGACTGGCCAGGGTGCCTGTCAGCACCAGGGCGCCGGTGCCATTGCCGACCACGGTCACCCCGCTGCCTGCCGGCAGGTTAAGGGTGCCGTGTTCGACCGAGAGGCGCACCTCGATGGGGTTGTTGCCCGCATCCACGTCCTTCACCTGCAGCCCCCGGATGACGAAGGGGGTATCTTCCTGCGCTACCTGGGGATCCGTCGGCAGTACATTGACCGGCGCATCGTTGACCGGGCTGATATCCAGATGGATGCTGCCGCCCACCTCGGGGCCGAGGGCACCGTTGTCCAGACTCTGGGCCGTCACCTTGAGATCCACAGCGCCATTGATGTCGTTGGTCACCAGCTCCACCGCATCGAGCTTGCCGCCATCCGTGGTGATCTGCCAGACGCCGCCCCCGAGATCCACCACAGTGCCGGCAACCCCGCTCGGCAGGCGAATTTCTGCACCGCCCGGTACCCCTTCAATGGTCACGCGTACCTGCTCCGGCCCGTTTTCGTGCACATTGCTGGCACTGCCACCGGTGGCCTGGGTATCCCGGGTCTCCAGCCCCAGGTTCAGGGTGATCACGTCCCCTTCCGTACCGCTCGCCTTGTCCTGAATATCGGCAACGATGGGATCCCCCACTGGGTTGACAGTGACGGTGAAGCTGCCACTGGTTTCAAGGGGCAGAATGAGCCCCTTATCCAGGGTAAAGGCGCTCAGGGTGAGATCCACGCTGCCGCTGAAATCCGCCGGCGGGATCAGGGTCAGTTTGGCGAAATCTGTGCCTACCGGCACCTGCCAGACGCCGCCACCATTGTTGACCGCGGGGGCCGAGAGGGTGAAACCATCGGGCACCCCTTTTATCTGCAGCGCCACTATCTGCTCGGAGCCGTCGCTGTCCACCAGGGCGGCATCGAAACCAGCGAGGCTGACGCTGCCATCCTCATCACCTGTCACGTCGTGCACGGTGAGCGCCGCCGGATCATTGACCGGCTTGACCTCGAAATTCACCTGGCCACTCCAGCTGCCGCGATCCGTGCCCGTGGTGGCGGTGTCGAGAATATCCACGGTCACGTCCAGCGGCACCTGGCCGCTGAAGTGCTCCCTGGGCACGAACACCAGATCCTTGAGGCCGTTGGCATCCACCACCAGCGACTGGACTGGGTTGCCGTTGCCATCGAGGAAGTGGCCGTACCCGGCATCGACGGTCACGGTCACCCGCTCCACCGTCTCCAGGCCGCCATCGGCCACCGAGGGGCTGATATCGGCGAGTTTCACCGAGAGATCGAGGTGGATCTCGGTGTCTTCCAGATTGTCCGGCTGGCCGTCGCCATTCACATCCTTCACATCCAGCTGCAGGCTCGGCATGCCATCACGACCACCGTTGACGTCCACCTCGGGGGTGATGGAGAGCGACACGTCTTTCTCCACCACCTTGGTGTCGCCACTCACCGTATCCGTGTTGACCAGCCGCACATTGAAATGCAGGCCATCACCGGCGTAGTCCTCTGGCAGGGTCAGGGTCAGGCTGTCAAGATCGCTCAGGCCATTAGGTAATTTGATCAGATACTCGCCGTTGACAAAGTCAAAGGTGAGCCCCTGCACGTTGACGCCGGCTGGCAAACCGGTAATGACGATGCTGAGCTCGTCATTGCCATTGTCCGTGCTGCCCAGGGTCACCAGTTGCCTGAGCTGGGCGCCAAAATCGACGCTGTGGTCTTCGACACCCGTGATGGGTTTGGTGTTGTCAAAATCGATAGTCGCGGCCACCTGACTGCCGTTGTTCGCGACATGGAACTCGGCGCTGGTGTTGAGCTCCCGGTACACAGGCACACTGATATCCCCCTCGCCGTTGTCGCCAAGATCAATCACCCTGGCGCTGACCTTGAAGGTGACGGTACCGGTAAAGCCATCCGGCGCATGCAGCGCATAGCTGCCAAGAGCACTGTTCGGCACTGTCCAGTTGCCCTTGCCATCGCTGATGCCCCCCACCACCACAAAGCCCGGCGGCAAGTCGCTGATGACCAGATAGTCGATGACCTCACTGCTGCTGGGATCGAGATCCTCGAAGGTGAACACGTCCTTGAGCGGAATATCATGCCCGTCCTGGCTATCCAGCTGGCCGGTTTGTACCAGCTGGCCATCGGGCTCCACCACAGCCCGAATATCCACGTGCAGGGTGCCATCGATCACCTTCTGGGCCGTGGCACTGGAGTCCACATCATGCTGGGTGATGGTGACATGGCTCTGGATGCGGGTGTCCCTGTCGCTGTCTTCGGGGGCTTTGACCAACAGCTGGCCGCCATTGAGCAGGTTCTGCAGGTCGGCGTCGCTCAAGTCCACGGCGCCACCGTTCACGGTTAACTGGGTATCCACTCCCCCGACCCGGATCCAGATTTCATAACCGGGTTCGATGCCGGAAAGGCTGAGGTGAGTGACATGCTCGGCGCTGTCGCTCAGGTCCGGATGCCAGTTCAGCACCACAAACTCATCTTCCAGACCATGGCTGGTCTTGGCATAGTCGCCGGCATCGATCTCGGGCTCCACCTTGATGGTGAGCGGCACATCGAAGCGCTTGTGATCCCCGTCATTCTCGGTCACTACCACATGACCGATAAGGTGTATATCGGCGGTGCTGTTGGGAGGCGGCTGGATCTGCAGATTGCCAAGGGATGACACATTCACCTGATAGAGGGGATTGCCCTGGCCATCGAGCCCGGCAAAGGTCAGGGTCAGCTCCTTGCCGCTGCCGTCAAACACCTTGGCCCCGGCCGGCAAGCCTTCCAGCACCAGGTTGAGGGTCTCCGAGGTGTCCAGCGGCGTGTCGACCTTCTCCCCTGACTCCAGCCGGAAGTCGAGCGGCGCCCGGCCATCTTCCTTGATGGTGATGGTGTAGCCGTCGCCCTCCTGGGTCCAGTCCGTGGTATTGAGATCAAAATGCGGTTTATCCACGACCCCGACCAGATCCACGTGCAGGCTCTGGCTACCGGTCTCCTTCTCGTTCACCACGGTATGGGTCTGGCCGTTGGCATCGGTCAGGGTGGCGGTGTCCTTCACCACCCCCTTGATGGTCAGATCAAAATCGACGTTGCTGTTTTTTGGCGGCAACAGCTTGAGGTCATTGATGCGATCGTAGGGCACCTCGTAGTAACCATTCGCATCCAGGGTCACCACTACCCCGCCCAGCAGCAGGGTGGCACCGGCGGGCAGGCCGCTGATACGCACAAACAGCTGCTCGGAGCCATCGGTTGTGTCCCCCAGATGGCCGAGCACTATCTTGCTACCAAGGTTGAGCTGGGTGTCTTCCTTGCCCTGGATCTCGCGCACGGTCAGCTTGGCGTCATCGGCGAGCGGATTGACGTTGATCACCACCTCCAGCGGATCGCCGAGGGCCGTCTCCTTGCCGGTCACCACCGGGGTCTTCTCCGTGCTCACCGGGGTCACCACCAGCTTGATGTCACCGCTGTAGTCCTTACCGGGCACTACGGTCACCTTGTTGATGTCGCCACCGGCCACCGTATAGAGGCCGTTCGCCCCCGGAGTGAGCACCTTACCGTTCAAGGTCAGAGCCCCCTGGCCGGAGGCCCACTCGATCTGGTAGCTCAGGGTCTCGGAGCCATCGATGTCGGTGAGGTTGGCATGCACGTTGAGGGCAACACCACTGCCATCCTCATTGATGCTGTAGTGCTTGTCGCTACTGCCATCCCATACCGGCTTGTCGGCAATGCCCTGTACCGTGATGTCCAGATTGCCGTTTAGCACCGAAGGCTTGCTCCCCTCAGTGACACCTACCTGCAACTTGACCGGGAAACTCAACGGACTGCCTCCGTTGTTGTAACTCGAATAGTCGTGGTTTGGCACGAAGGTGACACCGGTGAGCTGGAACTTGTCATCAGTGTTGGCCACCGCCACCATGGCCGCGGGCGGCACCTGATACCAGGTCTTGCCACCCAGGGTGATGGTGGTCAGTGCGACGCCGTTGAAATAGAAGGTGCCCTGGGCATTGGCAGGCGCCTGGATAAGCAACTGCTCCACATGCTCACCCCGATCGAAATCCCCCACATCCAGGTTCATGGTGATGGGGATACCCTGGCCCGGATCGCTCGCCCCAGCATCCTCCTGGCCGGTGACCGCGCTCACGGTGAGCTTGCCAGCCTCGTCCTTGATGGTCAGGGTCAATACCCCATCATCGGTGTCCCCATCCCCATCCACCAGATGGAACGCTATCTGCTGCACCAGGGTACTGTTGCTGTGATCGATGCCGGATTTCGCAGTGAAGCTGTAGTTACCCTCAGCCTTGATCACCAGGGTACCGATGATTTGCCCCGTACTGTCGGTAACCGCAATGGTGGTGTTACCGCTGGCGGCGATGGGGTGTTCGGTGCCATTGATGGTCACCGATCTCACCACCGCATCGTCTGCCCCCTCACTGGCGGGGGCCAGAAGATCGCCGGTCACTTTCGCACCTTCATACAGGGTCTTGCTCGCATCCACGGCCACGGGCACATCGTCCTGCACGCTCACATGGCCAATCACTTCGGCACTGAGGTCCCCGTCACTGTCCCGCGCCTGCAATGGCAGCTGGATATCCAGCAGATCCTTGCCCTGGATACTGTGATCCAGATTGCCGGTGAGCTCGAAGGTGTAGCGGCCGGACACATCCAGGGTCAGCTTGAAGATGAGCTTGCCTGCGCTGTCCTTGCCAAGGTAGACACCCGGCTGGCTGTCTGCCCCTATGGTGACCGCCTTGCCCCCCGACGTCAGGGTATTGAGGGTGTTGAAGCGGGCCACATCCAGTTGCAGGGAGGCAACCCTGTCACTCCCGGCGGCGATCGTCACCTGGCCGATGGCAACCTCTCCCGTGCCTGACGGGCTGGTGCCCCCATGCTGGCCACTGCCCCCGTTGAGATCCGACTCCTTGACGGTCACCCCCTCGATGGCGGTGATCACGGGGTCGGCGGCATCAGTGATCACGGCAGTGGTGCTGCCTGTGATCACGCTGCCATCGCTGTCGGTGACCTGTACCGGCAGAGTCAGATTGAGAGTGTCGCTCGTCTTGTGATCCAGGTTGGTATACACAGTCACCTGATACGCCATGGTCGCCTCGGTATGAGCCTCAATGCGCCCCGGCACGCTCGGCAGGGTCACGCTCAGCACCAGGGTGCCGTTGGCGGTCACTGCCTGGAAGCTGTGGCCGTTGCTGCCCGCCACCTCTTGCCAGGTGAGCGTCTGGCCGTTGTGGGTGACGGGATTGCCATCGGTATCCACCACTTGGCCGGAGAGGGTCAGACGCACATCCGTCACGGGATCGGAGTCCGCCTTGATGGTGATCTTGCCGGTATCCTGCTGATCATCCGCGCTCGAGTTGACGCCATCAAAGCGTCCTTCTTCCAGAGTCACACCGGTAAGAGTCAAGGTCGGCTTGTCCCCTTCCGAAATGCTGACATTGAGGGTGCCCGTGGTGCTGTCGTTGTTGCCAGATCCCTTGTCGCTGTCGATGACATTGACCTTGAATGGCAGCTCGGTGGCATTGCCAGCGCTCTGATGGACCCCTTCGAACAGGGTCACCTTGTAGTCAAAACCGTTGCTGGCGGCGTTGTCGAGCTTGCCGACAAGTTCCACCTGCAGCACCTCGATTCGCTGACCAGCCACCTCCACATAACCCTTGAGGAGCTGGCTGCCCGGTATAGCGGGATCCCCATCCACCAGTTCGTATTTCACCGGTTGACCCAGGGCGGTCAACGCCGGTTGTTCGGAAGGATCGGCAAACGACACCTCGCTCACCCGATCCGAACCGGCGCTGATCTGGAACTGGCCCGTGCCGGTGAGAGGATTGTGACCATCAAGGTTGCCCTCATCTAGGCTGACGCCGCTACCCGCAACAAAGGCGGGGGCACCGCCATCCTTGATGACCAGTGGCAACTGGGTAGAGACCCTGTCCCCATCTTTATCCGTGAGCGTCACGGCAAAGGGCAAATCGAGGGATTCATTGCCCTGATGATCCAGCTCGCCGCTCAAGGTGACTTTGCTGGTGACGCTCCAGTTGCCATTGCTCTCCACCAGATCGAGCTCGGCCCGCAGCACCTCGCGGCCATCGCTACTGGTGCCCACCAGATCGCCGTTGGCATCCAGGGTGAAGGTGACTGGACTGCCGTGGCTGCTGTACTTGCCATCCAGGCTGCTCTGGATGGCCGCGATATCGAACTTGAGGCTGCTTGGATCGAGTGCATCTGAGCCATGGCTTACGGTAAAACTCATGGTGCTGACGGCGGCGGCCTCCCCTTGCGCCATCTCTGTGATGGCGGTGCCGGTCACGGCGCTGATCACCGGGTTGTCCCCGTCGCCGATGGCGACGCTCAAGCTGGAGGAGACGGTATCACCGTCGCTATCGGTCAGGGTAAACGCGGCTTTAAGCAGGCTGTCTGCACTGCCCTGATCGAGCGGCTGATAAAGGGTGAAGCCATATTTGCCGTCGTTGCCGAGGGTGAGGGTGAACACCAGCTGACCATCTGGCGTGCGCCCTTCGATAAGGTGATCGGCCACCGTAACGGCCACACTCTGCTTGCCGGAGGTCAACCCCTGTAGCCCGGGCTGGCTGGCATCGAAGGTGATGCTGGCCAAGGGATCGCTGCCCGCGGTGATATTGAGCTCCCCCGAAAGGGTCTGGGCCGCGCTCCAGTCGCTGTCTTCCGTCAAAGTCAGGGAGACCGGATCGACCTGGGGCAAGGCGCCATCCGTAATATGGATATTGAGGGTGCCGAGGTTGCTCCTGTCCCCGTCAAAGTCGCTGCCCTGCACCTGCAATCCCAGGTTGACGCTGTTGGTACCCACCGGCTGATCCAGCACGCCATCGAGCTGGAGATGGTATTTGCCATCGAGATCCAGGGTAACAGTCAATATGCTCTTGCCCCCCGCATCGAAGAGGGTAATAACGTTGCCGCTCACCTGGTAACTGGTCGGCTTGCCGCCACTGGTGAGGCCGTCGAGCCCGGGTTGGCTTGCCTCGAAGTTAAGGGAGACCAGGCGATCGCTGCCCACATTGACCGGCAGCTGACCATCCAGGGTCTGGCCTGCCGACCCCTCTTGCAGCGTCACACCACTGTCGATGCCAAGACTCGGGTCGACACCGTCGTTGACGGTCACTACCAGATCGGCGCGGGTCTCGTCCCCATCTATCTCTTTGGCCGACACGGTGAGCCCCAATGAGAGCACATCGCTCCCCTGATGATCCAGCGGGCCGGTCAGGGAGACGGTCACAGTGCCATCGACATCGCTGCCGGACTGGCTGGCGCTCAGCTCGGCCTTGAGCACCTCGATCCGCTTGCCATTGCCATCCAGGTAGTAGCCGGTCAGCAGGCGATCCCCGGAAAATTCGAAGGTGAGTGCATGGCCGTCGCTGCTCATGCCGCTGCCATTGAGGCGCGTCAGGGTATCGCCCTGATTGGCGAAGATGACGGAGTCCGCCAGCAGGGGATCGGCCTGGTGACCAACCACAAAGTGGCTCTGCCCCACCACGGCCCCGACGTCGGTAAAGGCATCCTCGGTCAGGGTGATGGATGGCAGGGTAAAATCGGGGGGCGTGCTGTCCACCAGATTGACGTCGAGGGTGGCACGAACCAGATCCCCGTCGCTGTCGCGATACTCGAGGTTGAAAGGCAGGCTCAGGTTGTCCTGGCCGTGATCCAGGCTCTGGTTCCAGACGATGCGATAGCTGCCGTCATTGGCCAACGTCAGAGTAAAGACGGTGACCCCGGCGGCACTGGCCGTGAGGGTCTGGCCGCTGGTCTGATAGCTCAGGGGTGAGCCATGGCTGCTGAGGCCCAGTCCCTCAAGAGCGCTCTGATCGACGGCAAACCCGACCTGCAGGTTGCCATCCAGGCCGGCGCCGGTATGCAGGGAGCCGGTGGCGCTGACGGGTCCCTTCGCCAGATCCGCCTCGGAAAGAGTCAGGGTATCGCTCTGCCCGATAAGGGGAGCACCATCTATCACCCGGTTGCCCGCCAGATCGGTCACCTCGGCGCGCACCTCATAGGGTCCGGTAATGCCGGAGAGATCCAGACCCGCAAGTTGCCAGCGCCCGTCACTGCCCACCAGGGCGCTGCCGCTCAAAAGCCTCTCCCCATTCTGGCCGATGAGGGTGATGGTGACGCTTTGACCGGCTTCCACTTCCGTGGTCGTCCCGCTCAGGGTGACACCGCCCTGACCCAGAATAAGCCCCGTGTCGAGATCGTTGATATCGATACCGGCCCGGGTGTCGACGGTCACGGTCAGGGTATCGCTGGCGCGGTTACCGGCGATGTCCACCGCATTGACTTCAAAGGCATGATCGCCATCGGCCAGGGTATTGGGGATCTGGTACTGCCAGTTGCCCGCCGCATCCACCGTCAGCACGGTGAGCACATTGCCGCCAAGGGAGAGGGTCACGGTAGCGCCGGGCTCCCCCTTGCCTTGCAACAGTGGCGTATTGTCGCGGGTCAGATCGTCGGTCTGGCTGGCGCCCGTGTCACTCTCGTCCGCCAGATCCAAGGTAATAGTGGTGATGGTATCAAGCAGGGTCTGGCCGAGATCGCTGGCCCGGTTGCCCGATGCATCCTGAGTGTCCGCCTGTATGGTGAGCGGGCCATCCACCAGCTTGCCGGTCAGATCGCCAAAGTTGGCCTCCCAGACCAACCCGGGCAGTACAACCGTGGTCACCGTCAGCGAGTTGCCCGCCTGATCAGTCAGGGTCACGGTCACCGGCTGGCCGACCTCTACGTCGTCCACCGTACCGCGGATGATGACCCCGGTCGCCTCGGCGCCGTTGATGATGTTGTCGTCGGTCTGGGGTTCTGTGATGGTGATGGCCGCAAAGAAATCACGCGCCTCGGAAAAAAGCAGCTCATCGGTCGCAATACTGGCCCCATGATCCGTATCGAATCCGGCCTCGGCCAGGGTGGCATCATTGGTGCGATCGACGATGACGAAACCACCCTGGCTGGAGCCGGCAACCCCGCCGGCATTGCCAGCCCCTGCGGCGGCGTTGCCCGCGGCCGTCTCCTGAAACTGTTGCGTCGGGTCTATCCCCTGACGAATGGCCTCTTGCAACGAAGCGAGATCCGGATCCAGCGGCTGCTCGTTGCCGTTGACTGCGGCGGCGTCGGCACTGGCCTGTGCCTCAGGCTCTGCTGGCACTTCGGGGTCGGCCATCTCGACCTGCGCCCCTTGCGCCGTTTGCAGGCGATCACCGGGAACCAGCGCCATCCCGGCCTTGGCTGGTGTGACAGAACCATCTGCACTGATGACAAACGCGGGGCCCTCGACTCGAGCGATCACCGTGGATTTTTCAATTTGCAACTCTGCCATACCACCTCCGGCAAGAATGGAATCAAGCACACGGGTGTTAACAAGGTGCTCATCTGGAGAGCGATCATATAGCAATCGCTATCACGCTTCTTTTCACTATTTTCGACATAAACCCCTAAAAAATGGCCGTTACTTACTATGTTGTGCATATGAGGGACCTTGAACTGTCACATGAGCCTCAAATGGCATATTTAGCGCACCATTACTGACTGAACTGTTCATTGCCATGCGTTCAAACTTGTCGTCAGAGAGACCAGATTCCAGGCGTCCAATGCTTGAAGATAGTGCTGTTTCAACCCGTCTCCACCATGGTCAATTTGGGTCTCTCCTACCTAAAAATGAATAAATAAGCCATAAGCGGAGATTGGCGCTCCAACCAAGTATGATTGTCAAAGCCACATTGGAGTCGTGTGACTCAGAAAACGAGTGCCCCTGATCGGCCCTTGGGCCCTCACCACCAGAGCGGGTAACCCCCTGACAAGCCATGGTGTTTCCAGCAAAAATTTAACCGAGATCTCATTTCGACCGATTGCCTCCCGCGACGATTGATCTAGCGCAAACCCACTCCCGATAAATCATCATTGCCTATACCTATTTGGTAATGTATTCGGCGAGCAATCGCATAAAAAATCGGTTTATTCACCGTCAACAAGAGATTGGTCTGCCCACTCCCGCGCCCTGCGGGTGTTGATGTCCACGCAACAAGATGGAACGGGTCAGACCGCACCAAGACATTTATCTGGGAGTGATGATCGTGGGTTCACATAACAAACAAACCAGGCTGGGGCTCGCCGCCCTGCTACTGACCGGTCTGCTTGGCAGCAGCTGGGCTCAGGCCGAAGAGAGCACCAAGGGCAAGATAGAGGCACGCAACGAACTGTTTGCCAAGGATCACGCCGATCAGTTCAGCAGCTGGAAAGCCACCAGCGACAGCAAGGAGCGCAGCGACGCCCTGGCCGAGGATCCCAACATGGTGGTGCTCTGGGCAGGCTACGCCTTTGCCAAGGATTACAACAAGCCCCGCGGTCACTTCTATGCCCTGACCGACGTGCGCGAGACCCTGCGCACCGGCGCACCGAAAACCGCCGAAGATGGCCCCCTGCCCATGGCTTGCTGGAGCTGCAAGAGCCCGGACGTGGCCCGGGTGATCGACGAGCAAGGCGAGGATGGTTACTTCAAGGGAATGTGGGCCAAGGGCGGCCCGGAGATCGTCAACACCATCGGCTGCGCCGACTGCCATGACACCGCCTCGAAAGAGTTCAAGGAGGGTAAACCTGCCCTGCACCTCTCCCGCCCCTATGCCGATCGAGCCATGACCGCCATCGGCAAGCCGTTCAAGGAGCAGGGCCGCTTCGATCAGCAGTCCCAGGTGTGCGGTCAGTGCCACGTGGAGTACTACTTCACCGGCCCCACCAAGGCGGTGAAATTCCCCTGGGATGATGGTACCTCGGTCGAGCAGATGGAGGCCTACTACGACGAGCTGGGCTTCTCCGACTGGACCCACGCCGTATCCAGGACCCCCATGCTCAAGGCCCAGCACCCCGAGTACGAAACCTGGCGCGCCGGTATTCATGGCCAGAACAATGTGGCCTGCGTCGACTGCCACATGCCCAAGGTGCAAAACGAGCAGGGCAAGGTCTACACGGATCACAAGATTGGCAACCCGTTTGATCGCTTCGAACAGACCTGCCGCAACTGCCACACCCAGAGCAAGGAGATGCTGCAAGGCATCGTCAAGCAGCGCAAAGACGCCGTTGTCGAGACCAAGCTCAAGGTCGAGAAGCAGTTGGTGCGCGCCCACTTTGAAGCCAAGGCCGCCTGGGATGCCGGCGCGACCGACGCCGAGATGAAAGATATCCTGCAAGACATCCGTCACGCCCAGTGGCGCTGGGACTATGCCATCGCCTCCCACGGGGTGCAGATGCATGCCCCGGAAGTGGCCCTCAAGGTCCTGGGCAGTGCCCTCGACAAGGCTGCCGACGCCCGCACCAAGCTGGCACGCCTGCTGGCCGCCAAGGGGATCAGCCAGGAGATCGCCATTCCTGACATCTCCACCAAGGAGAAGGCCCAGACCGCCCTTGGCATGGACATGAAGCAGTTCAATAGCGACAAGGCCCAGTTCCTCAAGACCACTGTTCCCGCCTGGGATGCCGAGGCCAAAGCGGCCGGCCGGCTGGCACAGTAACCGATGCCTGCGGGCCCGCCGGTCGGGCCCGCAGCAGGATGGAGGCTTCATATGGGTGATTTGACGATGGATTTCTTACGACTGATGCTGATGGCGGCCATGCTGCTGACCAGCGTACAGGGCCAGGCCGCCGAGCAAACAACCGCTCCCGCTGCCGTGCCCCCCACCCACGAGGTGGAATTCTTGCGCAGCGCCGACAAGGCCTGTACCGACTGCCACAAGGATCAGGACGACGTCATGCACGGCAAGCATGGCAAGGCGACCAATCCCAACAACCTCAAACCGGTGACCTGCACCAACTGTCACGGCCAGCCCTCGCCCAAACACAGGGAAGGGGTCAAGGATGTGATGCGCTTTAGCAACAGCTTTAGCGACAAGAAGAGCACCGAGGCGTATCCCATCGTGGAGCAGAACAGCGTCTGCATGAGCTGCCACGAACCCAAGCCCCTGCGCGAGGCGCTTTGGGCCCACGACGTGCACGCCACCAAGCTCACCTGCACCAGCTGCCACGCTCTGCACCCGGCCAAGGAGCCCATGGTGGGGATCCCGGAAAAATCCCGCATCAAGCTCTGCGTCGACTGCCACAGCAAACAGCATGAGGCGGCCAAGGCCAAGGTCGAGGCAAACCAGGTCAAAGTGGCCCCGGGCAAGGAGGCATCATGAGCTGCTCTCGCCGTCAATTTATGGCGGGGATGAGCGCCGGAGCCCTCATCATGATGACGGGGCCGACCCGCTCGCTCGCCAGCTCTCTCGCCCACACCCAGACCATCGACGGGGTGCGCTACGGCATGCTGCATGACGAGCAGGCCTGCATCGGCTGCACCGCCTGCATGGACGCCTGCCGGGAAGTGAACCAGGTGCCGGAGGGGGTCTCGCGCCTCGAGATCATCCGCTCCGGCCCCGTTGGAGAGTATCCCGACGCCGAGTACCACTTCTTTCGCAAGTCCTGCCAGCACTGCGACAACGCCCCTTGCGTCCACGTCTGCCCGACTGGCGCCTCCCATATCCGTATGGAGGATGGCATCGTCGATGTGAACCCGGATCTGTGCGTCGGCTGCATGTATTGCCTGGCCGCCTGCCCCTATCAGGTGCGTTTCATCAACCCGGTCACCCGGGTCGCCGACAAGTGCGACTTTTGCCGCAAGACCAACCTGGCCCAGGGCAAGGAGCCGGCCTGCGTGGAATCCTGCCCCACCAAGGCGCTGGTGTTTGGCAACCTGGATGATCCCAACAGTCCGCTCTCCCAACGGCTGGTGAAGGAGACCACCTATCGCTACAAGCAGGCGCTCGGCACCTCGCCCAAGATGTACCGCGTGCCCAAAGGGGAGATAAAGTCATGACGATGCAAGAGGCATTTCACTTCCCTTCTCTCGTTTGGAACTGGCCGATCGCCATCTACCTGTTCCTGCTCGGCATCTCCGCCGGGGCCGCCACCCTGGCTGTGCTGCTGCGCCGCAAGGGGGCTGGCAGCGAGAGCGGTATCATCAAGGCGACCGCCATCCTGGCACCCGCGAGCGTGATCCTGGGCTTGTTGATCCTCATCTTCCACCTGGCTCGTCCCTGGACCTTCTGGAAGCTGATGTTCCACTACCAGTTCGACTCAGTGATGTCGATGGGGGTCATGCTGTTCCAGCTCTATATGGCAGTGCTGTTCGCCTGGCTGGCGGTGGTGTTCAGAAGCGAGATCGAGGGGCTGCGCGTCCGGTGGTTTCAGGATAAGTTCGCCTTTGTGGATAATCTCATCGCCTGGCTCGCCCGCATCGAGCGGCTGCTGGCCCCCGTTCTGCTGCTGCTGGCGGTGCTGCTCGGGGCCTATACCGGCTTCCTGCTCTCGGCGCTCAAGACCTATCCGCTCCTGAACAACCCGGTATTGCCAGTGCTGTTCCTGGTCTCGGGCATCAGCTCGGGCATCGCCTCCACCATCTTGCTGGCGGTGACCCTGTTCAAGGAGAACCACCACAGCCAGGGGGTCAGCTTCGTGCACCGCTTCGAGCGTCCCATGCTGGCGGTAGAGATCCTGCTGCTGGTCTGCTTCTTTACCGGCCTCTACTTCGGTGGCGGCCAGAAAGAGGTGGCCATGTGGGCCGCCATCGGCAGCGGTTTCTGGGCCCAGGTGTTCTGGGTAGGGGTGGTGGGTATCGGCATGGTGTTGCCCCAGCTGATCGCCTTCCTGACCCCGGCTCCCCTGCGAGAGAAGAGCGGCCATCTGGTGCTGGTGTGCAGCCTGACCCTGGTGGGGATCCTGCTGCTGCGCTACTTCGTGCTTTATGCCGGCCAGATGACGGTTGTTTAAAGGTATGATCACCAGCGCCAGCCGCCCCTCGGGCGACTGGCGCTGGTTTGTTGTTGGCCCAATGGATTTCTGGTGATGCCACACCCGCTGCCTGCCGAGCCCCCGCCAAACGGGAGACAACGCGGCGTGTGTGCCATGACATGAATGACATCGAAGAGTGAACCTGGAGGTTGTGTGCTGGCGGAGTTCGGCTATCTCTCACTGTTGCTGGCAACCCTGCTCTCCCTGATGCAGGGGTTACTGCCCTGGCTCGGGCTGCGGCTCGCCTCCCCCCCCTTGCTCGGCTGTGCCAGGCCATTGGCACTGCTCAATGCCGCCCTGCTTGGCGCTTCCCTGGTGCTGCTCGGGATCTGCTTTGCCCAGAATGATTTCACCCTGACCTATGTGGCCCAGCACGCCAACAGCGCCCTGCCCCTGGGCTACAAGATAGCGGCGGTGTGGGGCGGCCACGAGGGCTCCATGCTCTTCTTCGTCTTCGCGCTGGCCCTGTGGGGGGCGCTGGTGGCGCTTTGCTCCAGGCGGGTCGACCCGCTGATCCTGGTGCGGGTACTGGCCATTATGGGACTGATTGTGGGGGGCTTTGCCCTCTACACCCTGGTCTTCTCCAGCCCCTTCGATCGAATTTTCCCGGGGCCGCAGGAGGGGCGCGACCTCAACCCCATGCTGCAGGATATCGGCCTGATCCTGCACCCGCCGCTGCTCTATCTGGGTTACGTCGGTTTTGCGGTCAACTTCGCTTTTGCCATGGCGGCGCTGCACTCGGGCCGGCTCGACGGGGCCGTGGCCCACTGGAGCCGCCCCTGGGCGCTCGGCTCCTGGGTGTTTCTCACCGCCGGTATTGTGCTCGGCTCCTGGTGGGCCTACTACGAGCTTGGCTGGGGCGGCTGGTGGTTCTGGGATCCGGTGGAAAACGCCTCCCTGCTCCCCTGGCTGCTCGGCACCGCCCTGCTGCACGCTCTTGTGGTGTGCGAGAAGCGCGGCGCCTACGGCCACGCCGTGCTGCTGCTCTCCATCTTCACCTTCTCCCTGAGCCTGCTCGGCACCTTCGTGGTGCGCTCCGGCGTGCTCACCTCGGTACATGCCTTTGCGGTGGATCCGGATCGCGGCCTCACCCTGTTGCTGCTGCTCGGCCTGCTGCTCACAACAGCGTTGACCCTGTTTGCCCTGCGGGCCGACACCCGCGCCCCCTACGCCCGCTTCGGCTTCTGGTCCAAGGAGGGGCTGCTCGGCGCCGCCATCCTGCTGCTCTGCGTGGCCTGTGCCAGCGTGCTGCTCGGCACCTTCTACCCCATGGTGTTCAAGTCCCTCCATCTGGGATCCCTCTCGGTGGGCGCCCCCTACTTCAACACCATCTTCGTGCCGCTGGCCCTGCTGCTGATGGCCTTGATGACCCAGCTGCCGCGCCTGCGCTGGCAAGGCTTGAGTATTGACTCCCGCCTTACCCGCTGGCTGCCGCCACTCTTTGGCCTGCTGGGCGGGGGGCTCTTGACCCTCGCCTATCGGGAGTTCGGCCCCTTGCGCTGGATGGGACTGGTCGCCAACGTGCTGAGCCTCTGGCTGATTGCCAGCCTGCTGATGAACTTCTCGTTCAGACAGGGGAATCGGAGGGCCAGTCGGCTGGGTAGCCTGCTCGCCCACCTCGGGGTGGCGGTGTGCGCCCTCGGCATCGCTCAGGTGAGCCACTACAGCCAGGAGAGTGGCACCGTGCTTGAAGCAGGCAAGCCCTATCGGCTCGGTGCCTATGAGTTTCGCTATGAGGGGAGCGAGCCGCTGCTCGGCCCCAACTACACCGCCGAGCGCATCACCCTGAGCGTGCACAAGGGGGGCCAGGAGGTGGCCCGCCTGATGCCGGAGCGGCGCCACTACAGCGTGCGCACCATGAACATGAACGAGCCCGGCATCGCGTGGGGGCTGTTTGGCGATCTCTACGTGGTGCTTGGCGAGAAGATGGGGCCACACGCCTACGCCATGCGCCTGCACTACAAGCCGCTGGTGCGCTGGATCTGGCTGGGGGGCATGCTGATGATGGCGGGTGGCGCCCTGCGCCTGCTTGCCCGCCGTCCCTTGCTGGCCTCCCGCCCGGCGGCGGCCACCTCGCCTCGCCCCCGTCTCGAACAGGAGTCCCTATGAGATCCCGCCTGCGCCTCTTTCTGCCCCTGATCCTGACCCTGGGCCTCGGCGCCCTGCTCCTGCTCGGCCTTGGCAACAACCCCTACAGCCAGGATGAGGCTACCCTGGGCCGCACCCTGCCGGCCTGGCAGAGTGAGAACTTGCTGGGAGGAGCGGCCATTGACACCGCCAGCCTGAAAGGGGAACCCTTTGTGCTCAATGTCTGGGCCAGCTGGTGCCCCAACTGCCGCGCCGAGCATCCGTTGCTGGGCGAGCTGGCAAGCACAGTGCCACTCTACGGCCTCAACTATCGGGACAAGGGGGATGCGGCCCGCGCCTGGCTGATGGAGGCGGGCAACCCCTATCGCGCCGTGCTGGCCGACCCGGACGGCAAGCTGGCCCTGGAGCTCGGCGTCTATGGCACGCCGGAGACCTATCTGTTCGATGCAAATGGCACCCTGCTCACCCGCCACACGGGTCTGCTCACCCGGAAGATCTGGCAGCGCCAGTTTGTGCCCCTGCTCGACAAGGCTCGCGCCAACGCGCAAATAGAGGCTGCCAGTACAGTGCCATCGACTCGGGAGAGACAGTCATGACGCGCCGTCCTCTTGCCGCTGCCTTGCTGCTCCTCGGTATGTTCCTGAGTGCGAGCTCGTTTGCCAGCGGGGTCGATACCTATGAGTTTCGCCACCCCGAGCGGCAGGCCCGCGCCCAGGAGCTCGCCCGCGCCCTGCGCTGCCCCCAGTGCCAGAACCAGAACCTGGTGGAGTCCAACTCCCCCATCGCGCGGGATCTGCGCCTCGAGGTCTACCGCTGGGTCGACGAGGGGCAGAGCGATGAAGAGGTGATCGCCCGCATGACCAGTCGATTTGGCGACTTCGTGCGCTACGCTCCCCCCTTCAAGGCCAGCACCCTGCTGCTGTGGGGCGGTCCTGCCCTGCTGCTGGGGCTGGCGCTGCTGACGCTCGGCCGCCGCCTGAGGATCAAGGGGGCTCAAGCCATTGCCATTGAGGGCGACACAGGCCGCGCCGGTGTCGATCATCGCAGCGCGCTGAACCGCCGGATCATGGCCGAGCAGCAAGCCGGGCTCTCCCCCGACCTTCCCCTCTATCGGGAACTGACCGCAGCCAATCTGGCCAATGCCACCCCGGTCCCCGAGCAGGCGCTCAGGGCCCGGCTGGCCCTGGCCCCCAGAGCCCACCATGCCCGCTACGTCTGGCTGCTTGGCGCTCTGCTGCTGGCAGGGATCGCGAGCTTTTACGCCAGCACAGGCCGCTATCAGGCGTGGCAGGCGCATCTGTCTCGCCCCGATCCCCTGGCGGGCCTGAGCCCCCGGGATCTGCAGGACAAGGAGCTGGGGGCCCTGCATCAGAAGCTGCAGACCAATCCCGCCGATCTCGACAGCTGGGCGGCGCTCGGCCAGCTCTATCTCTATCGGGATGAATATGACAATGCCTGGCTTGCCTACCAGCGTTTGGCACTGCTCGAAGGAGGGGCCAGCGCCGCCACCCTGGCCGCCCAGGCCACGGTGCGTTACTACCAGGCGGGCCAGCAGCTCACGCCCGAGGCCCGTCGCCTGCTCGATGCTGCGCTTGAGCTCGACAAGGGGGAAGTGAGTGCCCTGATGCTGCTCGCCTCCGATCACTTCCTGCACGCCCGCTACCGCGAAGCCATCGCCCTGTGGCAACAGTTGCTGGATGAGGAGCGCCCTCGCATCAACCGCGCCGCCCTTATTCAGGCCATTCAGACCGCGAGGATGATGGGGGGATAACCGCCAGGTTGGGGAGCGACAAGAGGCAAACCGCCATCCTGTGGCCACCTATCGTCCCCTCCCCTTTACGCTGAACACACACACGCCCCCATACGGGGGCGTGTTGCTTTTCAATGCCAAGTTTTTTTTGCCAAGGCCCGCTTATGGCCGCTCGCCGGCCGCCAGACGGCGGTTGATATCGGCAAGCACAGGGGCGATGTCGGCTAGGGTATCAATCACATAGTGAGCCCCCGCCGCCCGCAGTTTGGCCTCCGTCGGTGCGCGCCGGGCGGCGATCTCCCCTTCGCTCATAGCAGCGAACTCTTCCCAGGTGGCGCCGAACTCGTTGCCGGAGACCGACAATCCCACGGTCCACATGCCGGCGTTCACCCCTTCGCTGATACCCGGCACGGCGTCATCCACCTTGATGCAGCGATGCACGGCGCTTATTCCCAGCTCAATCACGTTGGCCAGCGCCATCCATGGGCCGGGGCGACCGCCTGCCTTGAGATCGTCGGTGGCGACCCAGTGATCCGGGCGATAACCGTGATCGGCCGCCGCCGGCACCAGCGCTTCCATTACCGGACGGGGGTAACCCGAGCAGGATCCGATCCGCAACCCTTGAGCTCGCAGAGCCTCCAGCACCGGCAGCACACCCGGGATCGGGGCGGCGAAGCGGGTCACCGCGGCAATCTGCAGCGGCATAAAGGTGTGATAGAGGTGGTCCACCTCGGCGTGGCTCATGGGGTGGCCGAAGCGGGCCTGCCAGCGCGCATCCACCGAGGGCAGACGGCCGAGCGCCGCGATATGATCCCATTTGCCAAGGCCCATGGGCTGGCGCGCCTCATCCAGGGTCACAGCAAAGTCATAGGCGCGAGCAAAGGCCTCGACGAAGATGGAGGTGGGGGCAAAGGAGCCGAAATCGACGACGGTACCGGCCCAGTCGAGGATCAGCGCCTCTACATCTGTGGTCGGGTGGATGACAGTCTGCAAGTCAGTCATGGTGATCTTCCTGTTCCGGTGAAGAAGCGATCTCGCCGAGGGCGCGATCGAGAATGGTGATGGCGCGTACCAGATCGGCGCGGGCAATGTTGAGCGGGGGCGAGAGCTGGATGACGTTGCCCTGGGAGACCTTGAAGCTGAGCCCAAGCTCCAGACAGCGGTAGAGCAGCCGCTCGGCGGCCTGACTATTGCGGGTGCGACTCTGGTGATCGACCACCAGATCGAGCGCCCACAGAAGGCCGATACCGCGCACCTGGCCGATCAGCGGGTAACGCTCGGCAAGCGCCGCGAGCTCGCGCGCCATAAAGCGACCATCCTCTCGCGATTTTTCCAGCAACCTCTCTTCTCGGATGGTGGCGATGGTGGCAAGAGCCGCCGCGCAGCCGATGGGGCTCTTCTCGTGGGTATAGTGACCGAGCGAGATGGCCGCCGCCTGATTGAAACGATCCCGGGTGATGAGCGCGGCAAACGGCACCACCCCGCCCCCCAGCCCCTTGCCAAGGCAGATGATATCGGGCTCGATGCCGAACTCTTCGAAGCTGAACCAGTGGCCGGTGCGGCCCAGGGCGTTGGGGATCTCGTCGACGATCAGCAGCACCTTGTGGCGATCGCAGATCTCCCGCACCCGCTGCCAGTAGGCATTTGAGGGCACCTGCACATCCGTGTTACGGATCGGCTCGGCGATAAAGGCGCCAATTCCCCCCTCCTTCTCGATGACGTACTCCAGATAATCGGCGTAGTGCAGGTCATCCCCCTCCCCGCGATACCAGGCGCCGCGATAGCGGGTGGGGGGCGGGATGCGCTCCACTCCGGCCATCAGCGGGCCCATGCCGGCGCGAAAACAGGCCTCGCCACCGACCGAGATGGCATCGAGGGAGGCGCCGTGAAAGGCATCCCACAGGGACACCACCTTGCTGTTGCCGGTGATAAAGCGGGCGAGCTTCAGGGCAATTCCCACCACCTCGCTGCCACCGGGCGCAAACAGCACCCGGTTGAGATCGCTGGGAGCCAGTTCGGCCAGAGTGCGGGCGCAGTCGATGGCAACCCGATGGGTGTAGCGGCGCGGCGCAAACGGCAGATCGGCGAGTTGCTGCTGCACCGCGGCCACCACCTTGGGGTGACCGTGGCCCAGCTGATGAACGCTGTTGCCGTGAAAATCGAGATAGCGTTTGCCCGATACGCTGGTCAGCCAGCTCCCCTGCGCGCTCTCAAGCAGATCGAGACAGGGGGTGGAGAGCGCCTGATGGAGAAAGTAGCGGCTATCTTCCGCCAATCCGGCCTGTACATCTTCGCTCTGACCTGCCCACCAGCGCGCCCGACCCTCGCCAAGGTTGATATCCCCTTCGCTGTCGGCGCGGCCGCTGCCGTGCAGCTTATCGCCACGCAGATCGCGACCGTGAAGCGCTTGGCTCGTCATCGTGTTTCCCTCTGCCAGTAGCAGGCGCTGGCCATGGCGGCGAGCAGATCGCGCACCCGCTCTGGCGTCACGTCGCCGATATTGCCGATCCGGAAGCAATCGGCCTGGGAGACCTTGCCCGGATAGATGACAAAGCCCTGCCCCTTGAGCCGCTGGTAGAAGTCGGCGAAGCGGTAATCCGGGTGGGCCGGAGAGTAGAAGGCGGTGATGATGGGGGATTGCCATTTTTCTGGCAGCAGCGGCGCAAAGCCGAGGACGACCATCCCCGCTACCAGGGTGCGCTGGTTTTCGCGGTAGCGCCGATGGCGGGCGGCGATGCCCCCCTCTTCTTCCAGCTCGCGCAGGGCCTGGGCAAAGGCCAGCACGGTATGGGTGGGCGAGGTAAAGCGCCACTTGCCCCCCTGCTGCTCCATGGTCTGCCACTGGGCGTGCAGGTCGAGGGAGACCGAGCGGGCGCGACCTGCGCAGGCCATCAGCGCGGCGCGGCGGGCGATGACGAAGCCAAAACCCGGCACCCCCTGGATGCACTTGTTGGCGGAGCTGATGAGAAACTCGATGCCAAGGCGGCCCATGTCGATGGGGATACCGCCAAAGCTGCTCATGGCATCGACGATCAGACGAATGCCGCGGCGCTGGCAGAGCGCTGCCACCTCCTCAAGGGGGTTGAGCATGCCGGTGGTGGTCTCGCAGTGCACCATGGCCAGATGGGTGATCTCGGGGTGGCGCGCCAGCATCGCCTCGATGGCGGCGGGTTCCGGGCGGCTTGTCTCGCCGCAGTCGAGCTCATGGTGGCGCAGGCCAAGACAGCGGGCCATCTCCCCCATGCGGGCGCCGTAGGCACCGTTATTGATGATCAGCAGACACTCGTCGGCGCCTATCGCCGAGCCCAGCACGCTCTCCACCACATAGCTGCCACTCCCCTGCAGCAGCACGGCGCTGTAGTCGCTCTCATATTCAGGGCCGGTGGCGAGGCGCACCAGCTCGCGGCGGATGGGCTCGACCACACCGAGGTTGTAGTCCGCATCCCAGGTACAGCTGTCTTGCAGCATGGCGGTGCGCACCGTCGCGGTGGTCGAGAGGGGGCCCGGGGTCAGCAGCAGGTAATCGACGGCGGCAGGGGCCGCAGGAATGTGGGTCATGACTTCGCTCCTTTTGGTATATACCAGAATGAGCGCATTGTGGGTAACTGCCCCGCCAAGGTCAAAGGGGTGGCGCTACGTGCAACAAAAAATTCATTTTCAGCGCCGGGATCGCGATAATCTAGGAAGCCTGAACAACAGGGGCAACACTGGTCTTTACCAATGCACGTTGATGCCTACGCTTAGCGACCGGGCCGATAACCAGCCTTGTGCCCAACTCATTACACAACCAGGGATTTTCATGAGCAAACCCCAATACCTGCAGATCAAGGATGCCCTCACCAACCAGATCCTGGCGGGGGGCCTAGTCCCCAACGACAAGCTCCCCTCCGAGCGGCTGCTGGGGGAGCTCTACGGCACCACAAGGGTCACCATCCGCGAGGCGCTGGTGCAGCTGGAGGCGAACGGCCTTATCTATCGGGAGGATCGCCGCGGCTGGTTCGTCACCCCGCCGCGTTTCAGCCTCAACCCCAGACGCACCTCCAACTTTCACCAGATAGTGCTGGAGCAAGGGGGCGAGCCGCGCACCGAATTGCTGGAGAAGAGCCGCCAGGCGGTGCCCCCGGCGCTGATGGCGCGGCTGCAGCTCAAGCCGTTCGACAGCCTGTTTCTGCTCAAGCGGCTGCGCTACGCCAACGGGCGCGCCATCTGCTACTGCGAGAACCACTGCCTGCCAGCGCGGGTGCCCGGCCTGCTGGAGCTGGATCTCAACGGCAGTCTGACCGAGATCTACCAGGCCCATTACGATCTTCACTACGCCCGCATGCAGGTGCGCTTCTTCCCCACCGCCCTGCCGGACGAGGTGGCCAAGGTGCTGGGGGCCACCGCCGGTCTGCCCGCCCTGCGCCTCGAGCGACTCAACTTCGATCAGCACGGCCGGGTGCTCGACTTCGATCTGGAGTACTGGCGCCACGACAGTCTGGAGATCGAGGTGGATACCCAGGATTAGTCACGGACAAATCAGGAACGGCAAAACGTCACGGGGCCGTCACGATCACGTCATAAAGATCCCCTAGCCTCTCTCTCGACCAATCTGGTTTATACCAAGCCAACTTATATGGAGAAGAGGATGAAACAGGGAACCCATCTGCTGGCCGCCGCCGTGCTGGCTGCCACGACAGCGCCGGCACTGGCCGCCACCGATCTCACCGTCTACACCGCCTTCGAACCGGAGCAGCTCGGCGAGCTGAAAGCCGCGTTCGAGCGCCAGCATCCGGATATCAACATCAAGTGGGTGCGTGACTCCACCGGCGTGGTCACCGCCCGCTTGCTGGCGGAAAAAGCCCAGCCCAAAGCGGACGTGGTATGGGGACTGGCAGCTACCAGCCTGATGCAGCTCGATCAGCAGCAGATGCTCAATGCCTATGCGCCGAAAGGGCTGGATAAGCTCGACAGCCGCTTTCGCGACAGCAAGGCTGAGCCGCACTGGATCGGTCTGGACGCCTTCTTCAGCGCCATCTGCTTCAACAAGGTAGAGGCCGAAAAACAGGGGATCCCGGCCCCCACCAGCTGGGCCGATCTCACCAAGCCCGTCTACAAGGGCAAGGTGATCATGCCCAACCCCAGCTCCTCCGGCACCGGTTACCTGAGCGTCGCTGGCTGGCTGCAGACCATGGGCGAGCAGCAGGGCTGGCAATTTATGAACGGCCTGCACCAGAACATCGACCGTTACACCCACTCGGGCTCCGCCCCCTGCAAGCTGGCCGCCAGCGGCGAGACGGTGATCGGTATCTCCTTTGACTTCCCGGCTACCAGCCTCAAGGCCAAGGGGGCCCCCATCGAGGTGGTGTTCCCGAAAGAGGGTTCGGGCTGGGATATGGAAGCCGCCGCCATCATCAAGGGCACCCCCAAGCTGGATGCCGCCAAGCAGCTGCTCGACTTTGCCGCCACCGAACAGGCCAACGCCCTCTACAACAAGTCGTTCGCAGTGGTCGCCATCCCGGATGTAGCCAAGCCCAGAGCCGGTTATCCTGCCAACATCAAGGGCCAGATGATCGACAACGACTTTGGCTGGGCTGCCCGCGAGCGCAACGCCATCCTGGCCCAGTGGAGCGCCAGCTTCGACGGCAAGACCGAAGCCAAGCAGTAATCCTGCTGGGGACAGGTTTGTGCGATGGCAGCAAATCGCCGCCGACAGATCCATTGCCGAAGGCCAACCCAGGTTGGTCTTCGCTTTTTGGTTTTATACCCATGTTTGTGTCGCGCTCGATGGGCGGCACACCGCCCTTCCGCACGCAACCAAGCCACCCGCTGGCGACCCGTCGTTATCTGACTGTCATCAAGCCGTCATCCCGCTATCACCCAACCGTCATATTTCGCCCGCAAACTGGTATATACCAAATCAGTAGCGAGTCGCACCATGACCCAGCCCTATCTGGACATTCAACATCTCAACAAGCAGTTCGGTGCTTTTCAGGCCCTCAAGGGGATCTCTCTGACCATTGAGCCGGGGGAGTTTATCTGTTTTCTCGGTCCCTCCGGCTGCGGCAAGACCACCTTGCTCAGAGCCATCGCCGGGCTGGATCTACCGGACAGCGGCGAGATCTGGCAAGGGGGGCGCAATATTTCCCGCCTACCGCCTCAAGAGCGCGACTTTGGCATCGTATTCCAGTCCTACGCCCTCTTCCCCAACCTGACGGTGGCCCAGAACATCGCCTTCGGCCTTGAGAATCAGGGGCTGGCGCGGGATCTCATCAAGGAGCGGGTCGATCACTGGCTGGGGCTGGTGGATCTCACTACCCAGTCCCACAAATACCCGAGCCAGATCTCCGGCGGCCAGCAGCAGCGGGTGGCGCTGGCCCGGGCCTTGGCACTCTCCCCCGGCCTGCTGCTGCTGGACGAACCGCTCAGCGCCCTGGATGCGCTGGTGCGCACCCACCTTCGCAGCGAGATCCGCGCCCTGCAGCAGCGCCTTGGCATCACCACCATCATGGTGACCCACGATCAGGAAGAGGCGCTGACCATGGCCGATCGCATCGTGGTGATGGAGGGCGGCCGCATCGTGCAGGTGGGCACCCCGCAGGAGATCTACCACCAGCCTGCCAGCCGCTTCGTGGCAAGCTTTGTCGGCACCATGAACTTCCTCGACACCCTGGTGCTAAGCCCCAGCCAGGTACGCCTTAACGAGCAGCCGCTGACACTGGCCAACCGAGCCGCGGCCGGTAGCAAATTGCAGGTGGCGATCCGCCCCGAGGCGATCACCCTGGGTGCGCCGAGCGAGCCCTGTCTTGGGCAGCATGGCGTTGAAGCGCAGATTGATCAGGTGGAGTTTCTCGGCGCCGCCCAGCGCCTTATCTGCACCGCCGACACCTATCTGGGCCCGCAGCAAATTCTGGTGGAGCGCCCGACCCACGAGCTGCCCCGCTACGAGCAGGGGGGCTGGCGCAGCGGCATGCGCTGCTCGCTGCACTGGCCCGCCGGAGCGATGCAACTGTTTGAAGGAGAGCGCCCATGACAGCCCCCCTTGCGACCTCCTCCCTGCTGCCGCCAGCGACAGCCAGGCAAGACGCCCGCTGGCAGCGGCTCTGTCGCGGCTGGAGCCGGGATCAGCTGCTGCAACTGATTCTGCTGGTGCTCGGCATCGCCCTGCTCACCGGCGGTCTGCTGCTGCCGCTGCTCACCATGCTGCAAAAGAGCCTGCAGGATGAGAACGGCCTCTGGGTCGGCCTTGCCAACTTCAGCGCCTACTTCGACTCCCCTCATCTGGGGCGCACCATCGGCAACACCCTCTGGCTCGGGGTTTTAATCACCGCGCTGGTGGTGACCATAGCCTTTGGCTACGCCTATGCCCTCACCCGCACCTGCATGCCGGGCAAGCCCCTGTTTCGCCTCATCGGTTTGATCCCGCTCTTGATGCCCTCCCTGCTGCCCGCCATCAGTCTGGTCTACTGGTTTGGCAATCAGGGGATCGCCAAGGGGCTGCTCGGCGGCGAGAGCATTTACGGCCCCATCGGCATCGTCATTGGTCTGGGCTTCTGGTGTTTTCCCCACGCCCTGATGATCCTCATCACGGCGCTCGGTCAGAGCGATGCCCACCTCTATGAAGCTTCCCGGGTGCTGGGCAGCAGCGGCTGGCGCACCTTTGTCACCGTCACCCTGCCCACCGCCCGCTATGGTCTGCTCAGCGCTGCCATCGCCGTCTTCACCCTCACCATCTGCGACTTCGGGGTGGCCAAGGTGATTGGCGGCCAGTACAGCGTGCTGGCCACCGATATCTACCGCCAGGTGATCGGGATGCAGAACTTCTCGCTGGGCGCCGTTGCCAGCGTCACCCTGCTGCTGCCGGCACTCTTGAGCTTTGCGCTGGAGCACAGAGTACGCAGCAAGATGCAGGAGCAGAGCAGCACCAAGGCGGTGCCCTATCGCCCAAAACCCCATCGGCTGCGGGATCTGCTGGCCCTCGGCTGGTGCACGCTCTGGGCCCTGCTGTTTCTGGCGCTGGTGGGCATGGCAGTTTACGGCTCTCTGGTCCAGTTCTGGCCCTACAACCTCGGGCTGACGCTGGATCACTACGCCTTTGACAGCAACAGCGTCTATGGCTGGCAGCCCTTTACCAATACCTTGCAGCTGGGCCTCTTTACCGCCCTTGTGGGCACCGTGCTGGTCATGGTGCTGGCTTGGGCGCAGGAGAAGGGGCGCCACTTTGCATGGCTTCGCCAGTTGCTGCACCTCTTGGCCATGCTGTCGCTGGCGGTGCCCGGCATGGTACTGGGGCTGGGTTACATCTTCTTTTTCAACAGCAATCCGCTCTTTGGCGGCCTTTACGGCACTCTCTATGGCACTCTGCCGCTGATGGTGCTCTCCTGCGTCATCCACTACTACACGGTGGGTCATATGACGGCGCTGACCAGCCTCAAGCAATTGCCCAAGGAGCTGGAGCTGGTGGCCATCTCATTGCGAATCCCGCTCTGGAAGGCGTTCTGGCGCGTCACCCTGCCCGCCTCCCTGCCGGCACTGCTGGAGATCTTCATCTATCTGTTCGTCAACGCCATGACCACAACCTCGGCGGTGATCTTCCTCTATTCGAGCGACAGCGTGCTCGCCTCTATCGCCGTGCTCAATATGGAGGATTCCGGCGATACCGCCACGGCTGCCGCCATGGCCACCCTGATCCTGCTGGCTGCCGCCACCGTCAAGCTGCTCCAGCTCTTTTTGAGCCGCACCCTGCTGGATCGCACCCAGCGCTGGCGCCACCCATAACCTTATCGAGGAGTCATGATGTCCACTCTCCCCTTCTGGCTGGCCGAGGCGCTGGCCGCCGAACAGCCCGCGCCGCCCACGCCCCTAGTCGGCCACCACGAGGTCGATATCTGTGTCGTCGGTGGCGGCTTTACCGGGCTGTGGAGCGCCATCGCCCTTAAAACAGCCGAGCCACACTTGCGCATCACGGTGCTGGAGAAAGATCGCTGCGGCAGCGGCGCGTCGGGTCGCAACGGCGGCTGCCTGCTCACCTGGTCGGCCAAGTACCTGACCTTAAAGCGCCTGTTTGGTGAACAGCTGGCCGCCTGGCTGGTGCAACGCTCCGAGCAGGCGGTACACGAGATCGCCCGCTTCTGCGAAGCGCACCAGATAGAGGAGGAGCTGAGGGTCGAGGGTACCTGCTACACCGCCACCAGCGAGGCGCAGCGCGGCCTGATGGATCCGGTATTGCAGGCGCTGAAGCAGGCCGGTCTTAACCAGTGGCAGGCGATTGCGGAGGGTGAACTGGCGAGCCAAAGCGGCTCCCACGTTCATCTGGAGGGGCTCTACAGCCCTCACGCCGGCTCGGTGCAACCGGCCCTGCTGGTGCGCGGCCTGCTGCGGGCAGCGCGAGAACTGGGGGTCGAGGTCTATGAAGGCTCCCCCATGCAGCGCCTCGAAGGGGGCCAGCCTGCACGGGTACAAACACCACGGGGTGAGGTGCGTGCCCGCAAGGTGGTGCTGGCCCTCAACAGCGCCATGGTGCAGCACTTTCGCGAGTTTCGACGCAGTATCGTGCTGGTCTCCTCCGATATGGTGATCACCGACCCTGCGCCACAGGCGCTTGCCGCCCAGCAGCTTGAGCACGGCCGCTCCGTGGTGGATGGCCGCACTTTTGTCCACTACTACCGCTCCACTCCGCAAGGGCGGCTGATGCTGGGCAAGGGGGGCAACACCTTTGCCTTTGCCAACCGCCATCTGGCCGAGTTCGATGCGCCGAGCCGTTATCTTGCCCCCCTCACCCGCACCCTGCGCCGCTTCTTTCCGGCCCTTGCAGAGGTGCCCATTGCCGCCAGCTGGTGCGGCGCCTCCGACCGCTCGGTGGATGGCCTCCCCTTCTTCGGCCACTGGCGAGGGCAGCCCAACGTGGTCTATGGCCTCGGCTATTCCGGCAACGGGGTGGCCCAGAGCTGGATCGGCGGCCAGATCCTGGCGGCCCTGGTGAGAGATGAAGTACGGGAGGAGGACAAACCGTGGCGTGACTGCGCCCTGGTAAGCGGCCCGCGCGGCTATTTCCCACCGGAGCCGTTTCGCTGGCTGGGGGCCATGGCGGTGCGCAATGCCATCCGGCGCAAGGAGCGGGCGGAAGATGAAAACCGCCCGGTGGCCTGGTATGACAAACAACTGGCCAAACTTGCCGATGCGGCGGGCAAGGCGGATAAATAGGTCCCTCAATTCCCATTGCTCCAGTGGCCCATTTGTCACGCAGCCAATACGGCTCCTGGTGCAAATGGCAAAGCCCGTTCGAATGCGTCCCAGCCAAGAGAATCGTCAGCCACCCACCATGCCGACCCCAGGGTCGGCATATTGCGTTGAGGCCAATAGGCTGGCAAGGCGAGCCCACCACCAACGCCTCCTGAAACTGTCGTAGCCAGTACTGGATGACCGCCATCTCTCCTCGCCCCTGACAACTCTCCCTTGACATTGGATATAGCTCCAACGTTTAGCTTCTCTCACGCGCCCTAAGCCATACAGGGCCATATCCCACCCTATTCGAGATCTGGAGGAGCAATGAACAATGTGTGGAAAATAACCTTGGTCACGCTATGGAGTGGGCTCATTTGGGGGATTTACTGGCTGCTACAAGTTCTGCCTCAATGGGTGTCTGCCGCGCTGGACAAGGTGGCAAGTCTCGAGTCAGGGGAGCTGGCAAGTACTACGGCGACGTTTTGGCCTGAGGGAGGGTTACCTATCCCAACTCAGTGGGTCAGCTGGGCGATGGAGATTTACCCGATGCTGCTGCCATTTGCTTCTGCCCTGCTGTGGGTGGTTTGGGGGATAGGCGTGTTGTGCTTGTGGGGAGTGTTGCCACGCCTCGTATCCTGGAGGAAGGGGCCATGAGATCCATGAAGAAATACGTGAGGCACGCGCGCTCATCGCTGTCCTTTATGAAGCAGTTCGTTCGCTCACCCCGGGACGTAGGGGCTGTCTGGCCATCCTCCCAGTGGCTCTGCGACGGCATGATGGCAGGCATTGATCTGCAACGGGCCAGGTATGTGGCGGAGCTGGGTGCGGGGACCGGGGTGCTCACCCGTACGCTGTTACAGGCGCTGCCTGACAATGCCAGGCTCGATGCCTACGAGATCCACCCAGGCTTTATCTCTGTGCTGGAAACCATCCCGGATCCCAGGCTGGAGGTCTGCATGCAACCCGCCCAACAGCTGAACAAATCCTATGAGGTGATCTTCTCCGGCTTGCCCCTGCTGGCATTTACGCCCGCCCAGCGGCAGGCTGTGCTGGCCCGGGTCAAGGCATCCCTGCATCCAGGGGGGTACTTTATCCAGTTCCAGTACACCTCGCAGATAGAGCGCGAACTGTCCCATCACTTTGACTGGCAACGCCGCCGTGTCTGGCTCAATATGCCGCCAGCCTGGGTCTATCAATGCAGCTTCGGCTCCCCTGAAGGGAAATAGCCGGCTTGCAATCACACCTTGGACTTGATGCTGGTTCTGCCACTGCGAACGGCTCAGGTTGCTTATGCCAGTAGGCGACCGTGGCAACACCGGCATCAAGTCCAACCTGCGACATAAAGGGTTGCGGCTGCCAATATGCCACGTCCCTCCCGATAGAGGCCAAGCCTGACTAATATCCGCACTGATGCTTGATTGTCAGACGCTATCTCAGCTTCGATGTGGCCAAGGCCAAAGGTGGAATTTTTCCGTATTTCATAAATTCAGTGTCTGAAAATCTCTCGAACAAATTGAATATAACACCTCGCTAAGCCATGGGGGATTCATCATTCACCTGTCATATCTTCACGCGTGAACGAGTCAATTATTCTATGCAACAAGTACTGAGACTACGAAAAATATATGCGGCGCTAGATGAGCTTACCCCCTACTCTGTTTCAGTGATCTTGAATTTACTGTCAAGAGAGCCCAACCCGGATGACCAGTACCAATAGCCATATCGCTGGAATAAACCCATATTAAACCGCCCTTTATTCCCGACTACCAAAGAAAAATTGACATCTTTATTTAAAGCTATTCCGTTTGATTCTTTATCCATTTTGCCAAAATAATCCTTGTTAGGGTATATCTGTTTGAATGTGACATCTACAGGTATCCAGCCAATATTCTCAAGATAAAATTCAGACCACGCATGGAATGTATTGTCAGCCCGAATAGCCACAACATGTCTGGCGGGAATTTGCATTATCCTGAGTAACGTAATATATATACTCGACAAGTTTCCACAATCACCACCACCAGAATCCATAACTTCATTTAAGGGATGTAATCCCGTATTAGCATTTATATAGCTAAAATTAAGCGGAACATACTCGTACGCCATTCGAGCATAAGTCAAGATATCTGCCTGACTCTTTTCCCATAGTTTATTTGATATGGCTTGCAGTTTCTTATTTGACAGATTGATATATGGTAAATTATCCCTTGTGTAATTAATAAAATCAGCCCCCTTTTTATTGTATGGTTCTATCTTTTTTATCTTTAGTAGATCATAAAATTGATCATAGGTTGTCACCTGATAAGATACCGCAGACAATATATTCTCTCCGTTTTTCGGCGAGCTTTTTTCATCATAGACAAAGGATGCGTAACGCAACTCGCCATCATTAATTACTACCCCATTGTTTGTTTGGATATACTTGACATCCTGAACTCTATTTTGCAGTGGTAGCGGTATATTGACTATTAAATCCGATAAGGCAAGACCATTGTTTTTTGTATTTACACTCACTGTTACCGTGTAAGTTCTTGGATTGCTTTTGCTTAAATATGGTTCTTGCGCAAAAACAAAGCTGGAAAATATAAAAATACTAATGAATGTCATTTTTTTCATTCTTCCCTCTCCCCCAAAATATCGTCCTGCGCCTTGCCAAGAGGCTGACAACGCGCCCCCGTCAATTCAATCGCAACCACCTCTCTCCAAAGATGTCGCTATCACATACAAGGTAAAAAAGCAATCGGTATCCACTTGTCACAAGGGCTGGCGTCCCGCTGCCTACCCTGCTGCCACTCCCCTATTGGTTGCGCAGTCAATGTTGCTGTCATCCATCATCGATCTTGTTTTGGGCATGACAGACTGGGTGGTATGTGTTGCACACGATCCGAACTTCCAGAAATTGTCGCACAGAGCGTTGCATGACCGTCGTCAATTTCCGGGCGGGCCCCATTCGTTCTGTGCCGTATTTTGCCCGCCTGTTTGCTTTTATTTCGGCCTCCCAGCCATACAGGGTCATGTTCTTTCTCTTGGCGATCTTAAGTGGCGATACAGGATGGATTGGAGACATGGTTGATTAAACCAGGATATGGGTTCATAAGGGGTTGGCCCCTTCAAAATATGAGACTGCCTGATCATTATATTGGTCGTTGTATATCGATAGTGGCTGGCCAGAGTGGCCGTTTTTAGTTTTTATGGGTGAATAGAAGTATACGAGCCACATCTATGGGGAAATAAGGCATACGAGTTACATCATATATCTCGGGTGCACTGCTTTAATTCCATGTTTTCTTTCCAACCAATAAAACATACAAGGATGCGCAATGAAACTTTCGTTACTCACGTCTGCCTTGCTGGCAACCTCCTTATTTTCTGCAGCAACACTGGCTTCCGAGCCACCCATTCGCCTGGTGATCCACGGCGGCGCCGGCACGATTGCCAAAGCGACCATTACGCCGCAACAGGAGGCCGAATACAAAGCCAAATTGGATGAAGCATTGCAGGCGGGTTACAAAGTGCTGGAAAGCGGCGGTGCCAGTCTGGAGGCGGTGCAGCGGGCCATCAACGTGATGGAAGACTCGCCGCTGTTTAATGCCGGTAAAGGCGCTGTCTTTACCCATGATGGTCGTAACGAGCTGGATGCATCCATCATGGATGGTAAAACCTTGGCGGCAGGCGCGGTGGCTGGCGTGACCACCATTAAAAATCCGATCAATGCCGCTTATACCGTCATGACGCGCAGCCCCCATGTGTTGATGGTGTCCAAAGGCGCAGAGGTATTCCTGAAGCAAGAAGGGTTGGAGACGGTTGAACCCGCCTATTTCCGCACTGACTATCGCTGGCAGCAATTGCAAGAGGCCATTAAAAAAGAGCAGGTGGTGCTGGATCACGATGGCAAATCGGCTTACACCTACGATCCGCTGATGTATGACTACAAATTTGGAACCGTGGGGGCCGTCGCTCTGGATAAAGAGGGCAATCTGGCGGCGGGTACATCGACCGGCGGCATGACCAACAAGCGTTATGGCCGGGTTGGCGATTCTCCGCTGATTGGGGCAGGCACCTACGCGGACAACAATACGGTGGCCGTATCAGCCACAGGGAGTGGCGAGAAGTTTATCCGCACCGCAACGGCGTACAATATCGCCTCACAGGTGAAATACAACAAAGCCCCTCTGGCAACAGCGGCAGCCAATGCGCTCAATGAAGTGAAAGCCATTGATGGCAGTGGCGGAGTCATTGTGCTGGATGCCAAAGGCAACTACACCATGCTCTTTAATACGGTCGGCATGTATCGTGGTGCGATTGGCAACGATGGCAAAAAAGAGATTGCGCTGTTTGGGGAGTGATTTGGTTATCACACCTTGAGAGTGACTTGCGGACACAATGCAACCTCAAGCCAGGTGCCGCAGGTCATTCACCGTCAAAAAGTGAGAACCTCACGGTTTTCGATGCATGCTGACGATACAGGCTGATCCAAGACCCCCTGCCCCGCTATGCCGATAGACAGGCGTTTATCACAACCATAAAGCGTGCCGACCTGATGGTCGGCATTTGTCGCTCTGGTCTCATTATCAGGGATAATAATAAGTCAATGAACTCGTTTCGCATCACGTCACTATTGGTCGCCATCGACTATTTAATTATCTGCCATCTCTTCGTGCCCGGAAAATAGCGATGCCGGTTTCCGATCATTGTCACAGCTAACCACAGACTATCACAACTTGTCACAATATTGAGATTGACCTTGGAGTATAGCCAAAGGTTTAGCCTTCTCTCTGCATTTTAAAAATTCCTATAGAGGGCAGGCATTATATGAAGAAAACGTTATTTATTTCTGTCTGTTTGATCTGGGGCACCACCTGGCTTGCGATGGCCATTGCGGGACAATCTATCCCCTCGTTAACGGCTACCGCACTGCGTTTTATGGTGATGTCTCCCTTGTTGATACTTATCGCGTGCAAGGATAATGTGCCACTGCTGTTTCCTAGGGGGAAGCGGCATTATATGCCGATCGTTGCCCTCTTCTATTTTGCCATTCCGTTCTGGTTTATGCTGGAGGGAGAAAAATATATTTCATCGGGTCTTGCTGCCATTATTTTCAGCTATATGCCGATCGCCATCATGCTGCTCTCGTACTTCATCACAAAGCAGCATTTCAGCCTGCGCCAGATCCTGGCCCTGCTGGTAACCTTGTTGAGCCTCGTCAGTATTATCTCGATAGAGTCGGATATCTCGGGTAGCAACTATCTCATTGGCATTGTGCTGCTCACAAGCGCCGTGCTGCTGCATGCAATCATCTATATATTGAAGCAACACCGGCTTGGCCATATTCATGTGCTCACCTTTAGCGCCATCCCCAGCGGAATTGCCTCCCTCTTGTTGCTGATGGCCGGTTTGGTGACAGAACCCTTGGTATTCGCCGATATGCAGCTCTCCTCCCTGCTCGCCGTCCTTTATCTTGGCAGCATCGCTGGGGTCGGGGGGATAGTCGCGTATTTCAGGCTCAATGCCCTGGTCTCCCCGTTCAAGGCCTCGCTCTGCTTTCTGATTTTTCCGGTGATTGCCGTGGCGCTGGAAGCGGTGGTCACCGGGCGCAGCCTCTCCCCCTATTCCCTGCTTTTTATCCTGCCGCTGGCTGGCGGCATCTACCAGCTGATCAAACCCAAACGTGAAAACCCCAAGACCATTAGCGTAAAGCAAGGAGCAAACTGACTATCAGGCGGGGTATGATATTACTCACCTCGAGCGTCCGAATACGCTGCGCTATTCGAACCCCACGGCCCTTGGTCCACCATCAACAGTGCCGACCCGCGGGCCGGCATTTTGTGGCCTGAAACTATTTATTGATCGTTGACCCATTTTTGCTCACCTCCGGTTGTACGCCCCTTCCCCTGTTGGTTAACATCCCCCTACTAAAAATAAATGTATTAGTAGAAAAAATCGTGTTGGATTGCGACTTTCCTCACGAAAGTGAATTGGCTTGATAGGTCATTTTCAAAAATTATGAATATTCGATTATGCTTCGCTAATCGAACCTACTAACTATTTCTAATGAATATATCACTTCATACTTAACAGCAAGGGTAAAATATGGACGCAGAAAAAATACAATCTGACATTGATGCTTTGTTAACCTATATGAATGATGATATGGAGAGTTTGGGAGAGACTATAAAGACTGTCGAATTTGGATTCAACGAGAATGAAACCGATCGTATTGCTGTTGACAAACTCTTACATTGGTCAGGGGAGCACCTTTTCAAGATCATAAACATCTGCAACTCTCGTGGTCTTATGAGAAAGACTATGGGTAATTTCTCACATATTAGATTAACAGAGGAAGGTCAAAGTAGAGCTATATCTGTTAAACATGGTAAAGATCGCTCATATGAGTTAGGTGCGAACATGCAAATATCGACATTAAATGTTAATGCACCCTCTCAAATTGGAAATGGAAACACTCAAAATATAAACCAAGTCTTCAACCAATTAATTCAAGACATTGAGAATTCTCAAGCTTCAACTGAAGAAAAGAACGAAGCGAAAAAGCGGCTTGCTAAATTTCTCGAACACCCCCTTGTTAGCTCCATAGTTGGAGGGGTTGCTGGCTCACTAACTGGATTTATTTAATTATGGATGATCTACAAAAAACAATTAAGTTACGCTGTACTTTCTGTCACTCTGAACAGTTTGCCATACCTTATTCTAATTACACACCCCCCTGCCATAGTTTTGTTGTATGTGCTAATTGTGGTAGAGAAAATGATGTTACCTCCTTATTGATTACAGCAAAATCAAAAGGATTTTTGATGGCTCAAGATTATGCAGAAGAGTTAATAGATAAAATGAAAGCGGACATAGCCAAATCATTTAAGAACAGTAAGTTTATAAAAATAAAGTAATTTAACGTTCATTAAACACTGACAATACATGTAATGAAATGTAGATTATAATTGCGAAGCGTATTCGGACGTACGCAGCCATCTCATATGTTGGGCTTCACAAGCTCAGCACCAACCTACAACGCGGGAAATAATGTAGGTTGGCGCTAAACGAAGTGAAGCCCAACGTTTAAACGCCATAAAAAAAGCCGCCCTAAGGCGGCATTTTTATTAGAGATAACGGGCGATAAGGAATTACCAGCCGGTTACTTCACGCAGGGCTTTGCCGATATCGGCCAGGGAGCGCACGGTTTTGACACCAGCATCTTCCAGAGCGGCAAACTTCTCGGCGGCGGTACCCTTGCCACCGGAGATGATGGCGCCGGCGTGGCCCATGCGCTTGCCGGGAGGCGCGGTGACACCCGCGATATAGGAGACCACCGGCTTGGTGACGTGGGCCTTGATATAGGCGGCCGCGTCTTCCTCGGCGTTACCGCCGATCTCGCCGATCATCACGATAGCTTCGGTCTGCGGGTCATTCTGGAACATCTCCAGGATGTCGATAAAGTTGGAGCCCGGGATGGGGTCGCCACCGATACCGACGCAGGTGGACTGGCCAAAACCTTCGTCAGTGGTCTGCTTGACCGCTTCGTAGGTCAGGGTGCCGGAGCGCGACACGATGCCCACCTTGCCCGGCTTGTGGATGTGGCCAGGCATGATGCCGATCTTGCACTCGCCCGGGGTGATGACGCCGGGGCAGTTCGGGCCGATCATCCGCACGCCGGTTTCCTGCAGCTTCACTTTCACGTCCAGCATATCCAGGGTCGGGATGCCTTCGGTGATGGTGACGATCAGCTTGATGCCGGCGTCTATGGCTTCCAGGATGGCGTCCTTGCAGAACGGCGCCGGGACATAGATGACGGAGGCGGTGGCGCCGGTGGCTTCCACGGCGTCACGAACGGTGTTGAACACCGGCAGGCCCAGGTGGGTGGTGCCACCCTTGCCCGGGGAGACGCCGCCAACCATCTGGGTGCCGTAAGCGATGGCCTGTTCGGAGTGGAAGGTACCCTGACCGCCGGTAAAGCCCTGGCAGATCACCTTGGTATCTTTATTGATCAGAACGCTCATCAGTTGGCCTCCGCTGCTTTGACGACTTGCTGCGCGGCATCGGTCAGACTCTTGGCCGCAATGATGTTGAGGCCGCTCTCGGCCAGCTTGATACCACCCAGCTCGGCGTTGTTACCCTCCAGGCGCACTACCACGGGGACCTTGACCCCCACTTCCTTCACGGCGCCGATGATGCCTTCGGCGATCATGTCACAGCGCACGATGCCACCGAAGATGTTGACCAGTACGGCTTTGACGTTGCTGTCGGAGAGGATGATCTTGAACGCTTCGGTCACCCGCTCCTTGGTGGCGCCACCGCCCACGTCCAGGAAGTTGGCGGGAGAGCCGCCGTGCAGGTTGACGATGTCCATGGTACCCATGGCCAGACCCGCGCCATTGACCATGCAGCCGATGTTGCCATCGAGGGCCACATAGTTCAGCTCCCACTGGGCGGCGTGCGCTTCGCGGGGGTCATCCTGAGACGGATCGTGCATCTCGCGCAGCTTGGGCTGGCGATAGAGGGCGTTGGCGTCGATGTTGATCTTGCCGTCCAGGCAATGCAGGTTGCCCTTGTCGGTGATGACCAGGGGGTTGATTTCCAGCAATGCGAAGTCGCAATCCAGGAACATCTGGCCCAGGCCCATGAAAATTTTGGTGAACTGCTTGATCTGATCACCGACCAGACCGAGTTTGAAGGCCAGTTCGCGAGCCTGGTAGGGCTGCGGGCCCACCAGCGGATCCAGGGTGGCCTTGTGAATGAGTTCCGGGGTTTCGTGGGCGACTTTTTCAATCTCCACGCCACCTTCGGTAGAGGCCATGAAGACCACGCGGCGGCTACCACGATCGACCACGGCGCCGAGATACAGCTCCTTGGCGATGTCGGTGCAGGACTCCACCAGGATCTTGGTGACCGGCTGGCCGTTGGCATCGGTCTGGTAGGTCACCAGGTTCTTGCCAAGCCACTGCTGGGCGAAGGCACGGATCTCGTCCTTGCTCTTGGCGAGCTTGACGCCGCCCGCTTTGCCGCGACCACCGGCGTGGACCTGGCACTTGACGACCCAGGTGTTACCGCCAATCTTGTCGGCCGCTTCGGCCGCTTCCTGCGGGGTAGCACAGGCATAACCTTCGGAGACCGGCAGGCCATACTCGGCAAACAGCTGTTTTGCCTGATATTCATGCAGATTCATAGATGCTCTATCCGTGTTGTAGGTATTTCCGTCCGGGGCAGAGGTTTCTCAATCCCCTGTATGGGGGGCCTCAAGGGCCCCTTGTTATCTTTCTTACGCTCGGGTTGACTCAGACGTCCAGCAGCAGACGGGTCGGGTCTTCCAGCAGCTCCTTGACGGAGACCAGGAAGCCGACTGACTCGCGGCCGTCGATGAGACGGTGATCGTAGGAGAGCGCCAGGTACATCATCGGCAGGATCTCGACCTTGCCGTCGACGGCCATGGGACGGTCCTGGATCTTGTGCATGCCCAGAATGGCGCTCTGGGGCGGGTTGATGATCGGGGTGGACATCAGGGAGCCAAACACACCACCGTTGGTGATGGTGAAGTTGCCGCCAGTCAGCTCATCCACGGTCAGCTTGCCGTCGCGGCCCTTGCCGGCCAGATCCTTGATGGCCTTCTCGATGTCCGCCAGGCTCATGCTGTCGCAGTCGCGCAGCACCGGGGTCACCAGACCACGGGGGGTGGAGACGGCGATGCTCACATCGAAGTAGTTGTGGTAGACGATGTCGTCACCATCCAGCCCGGCGTTCACTTCCGGATAGCGCTTGAGGGACTCCACGACCGCCTTGACGTAGAAGGACATGAAGCCGAGCTTGATGCCGTGCTTCTTCTCGAAGATCTCGCCGTACTGCTTGCGCAGCTTCATGATGGGCGCCATGTTGATCTCGTTGAAGGTAGTCAGCATGGCGGTGGTGTTCTTGGCCTCCAGCAGACGCTCGGCGATGCGCTTGCGCAGACGGGTCATGGGCACGCGCTTCTCGCTGCGACCGGCCAGCGGGGCCACCGGCGCGGCCGGCGCCGCAGTGGCGACCGGGGCAGCGGCAGCCGCCTTGCTCAGCCCTTTGATGTAGGCTTCCACGTCTTCCTTGGTGATGCGACCACCCTTGCCGGTGCCGGACAGCTTGGCGACATCGATGTCGTGCTCGCCGATCAGGCGGCGCACGGAGGGGCTCAAGCCCTCTACGGCGTCATCGGCCACCACTTCCACCGGCTTCTCGGCAGTCTCTTCACCGGCCACGGGAGCCGGCTTGAGCATGGCGATCAGCTGGCGGGAGAGTACGGTCGCCCCTTCCGCTTCCAGAATATCCCCCAGCACACCGGCTTGCGGTGCCGGCACTTCCAGCACCACCTTGTCGGTTTCGATGTCAACCAGCACTTCATCACGGGCAACCAGATCACCGGGCTTCTTGTGCCAGGTGGCGATGGTGGCATCTGCCACTGATTCCGGCAGGTCCGGTACCTTGATCTCGATAGTCATCTAATCAGTTCCTTTTTACTTCTATGCCAGAGGCTTATTACAGGGTAAGGGCATCTTCCACCAAGGCTTTCTGCTGCTTGGCGTGGACGGACATGTAACCGACGGCGGGTGAGGCCGAGGCCGGACGACCGGCATAACGCAGACGGGCATGGCTTGGCAGCACGCTGTCGTAGTGATGACGGGTGCAGTACCAGGCACCCTGGTTCTGCGGCTCTTCCTGACACCAGACAAAATCGGTGACATGGCTGTAGTCGGCCAGGATGGCGCGCACTTCCTCTTCCGGGAAGGGGTAGAGCTGCTCAATGCGCACCAGGGCCACGTCCTGCTGCTCCGCCTTGCGACGGGCATCGAGCAGGTCGTAGTAAACCTTGCCGGAGCAGAACACCACGCGCTTGACCCCTTTCGGATCCAGCGCATCGATCTCGCCGATGGCGTTCCGGAAGGTGCCTTCGGCCAGCTCTTCGAGCTTGCTCACCGCCAGCGGGTGGCGCAGCAGGGATTTGGGCGTCATCACGATGAGCGGACGGCGCATCGGGCGCACCACCTGGCGGCGCAGCATGTGGAACACCTGAGCCGGGGTAGACGGCACGCACACCTGCATGTTGTGCTGGGCACACATCTGCAGATAGCGCTCGAGACGGGCGGAGGAGTGCTCCGGGCCCTGGCCCTCGTAACCGTGGGGCAGCAGCATGGTCAGACCGCACATCCGCCCCCACTTCTGCTCGCCGGAGGAGAGGAACTGGTCGACCACGACCTGGGCACAGTTGGCAAAATCGCCGAACTGGGCTTCCCAGATGGTGAGACCAGCCGGCTCGGCGCTGGCGTAGCCATATTCAAAGGCCAGCACCGCGTTTTCGGTCAGTACGGAGTCGTAAATCTCGAACGGCCCCTGCTCGTCGTGCAGGTTGCACAGCGGAGTGTAGGTGCTGGCATCGGTCTGGTTGTGCAGCACGGCGTGACGGTGGAAGAAGGTGCCACGGCCGGAGTCTTCACCGGTGAAGCGGATGCGGGAGCCCTTGTCCACCAGGGTGGCGTAAGCCAGGGTTTCGGCAAAGCCCCAGTCCAGCAGTTTCTCGCCGGCGGCCATCAGTCGACGGTCTTCGTAAATCTTCTCGACCTGGCGCTGCAGCACATGGGTCGCCGGATACTGGCTCACCCGCTCGCCGAGGGCCTTCAAGTGATCCATCGGCACTGTGCTGTCATAGGGCATATTCCAGTCGTGACCGAGGTAGGGCGTCCAGTCGACGGAGTGCAACTCCATCGGGCGCCACTCCTTGCTCACCCGCTCGCCCCGATCCAGAGTGTCGCGGTAGTCGTTGACCAGGGTAGTGGCCAGCTCCTGGGTGATGCTCCCTTCCGCCACCAGCTGATCGGCGTAGATCTTGCGCGGGGTCGGGTGCTGCTTGATCTTCTGGTACATCAAGGGCTGGGTCGCGCTCGGCTCGTCTGCCTCGTTGTGGCCGTGACGACGGTAGCAGACCAGCTCGATCACCACGTCGCGCTTGAAGGTGTTGCGATAATCCAGGGCAATCTGGGTCACCAGCACCACGGCTTCCGGATCATCCCCGTTGACGTGCAGTACGGGTGCCTGAACGGCCTTGGCGATGTCGGTGCAATATTCGGTGGAGCGCAGATCGCGGTGATAGGAGGTGGTGAAGCCTACCTGGTTGTTGATGACGATGCGCACTGTCCCGCCCACGCCATAGGCACGGGTCTGGGACATGTTGAAGGTCTCGGCCACCACGCCCTGACCGGCCATGGCGGAGTCACCGTGGATGGTGATGGGCAGCACGGTCGAGCCATCCTTGTCACCACGGCGATCCATACGAGCACGCACGGAGCCGATGACCACGGGGTTGACGATCTCGAGGTGAGACGGGTTGAAGGCGAGCGCCAGGTGGACGTTACCACCCGGAGTGGCGAAGTCGGACGAGAAGCCCATGTGGTACTTCACATCGCCGGTGCCCCAGGATTCACCGTGCTTGCCGGCAAACTCGTCGAACAGTTCCTGGGCACGTTTGCCCAGCACGTTGATGAGTACGTTCAGGCGACCACGGTGGGCCATGCCGATGACGGCCTCTTTGCAGCCCTGCTCACCGGCGCGGCGGATCAATTCTTTGAGCATGGGCACCATGGCATCGCCCCCCTCTAGGGAGAAACGCTTGGCACCGGGGAACTTGGCCCCCAGGTATTTTTCCAGCCCTTCGGCGGCGGTCAGGCTCTCGAGGAAGCGGGTCTTCTCTTCGAGGGTGTAGCTCCCCGTCCCTTCGATGGATTCGAGACGCTGTTGCAGCCAGCGTTTCTCTTCAGTCGAGGTGAGGTGCATGTAGTCGGCACCGATGGAGCCGCAGTAAGTCTTCTTCAGCGAGGCGTAGAGATCGGAGAGCACCATGGTCTCGGGACCGATGGCGTAGGAGCCCACGTTGAAGGTGGCCTCCATGTCTGCGCCCTGCAGGTTGTGGAAGGCCGGATCCAGTTCGGCAACGGGCTCGCGCTGCCACAGACCCAGGGGGTCGAGGTTGGCGTTCTGGTGACCGCGGAAACGGAAGGCGTTGATCAGTTGCAGCACCCGCACCTGCTTTGCATCCACCTGGGGATCGGAGACGGGGGCACTGAAACGGGAAGCGTCCTTGGCCAGACGACGGAAATAATCGCGGACCTGGGAGTGGGGTTGTTCAACCGCATGGCCATTGACTTGCGGCAGGTCCTGGAACAGGCTGCGCCACTCATCGGATACGGATTCGGGGTTTTCCAGGAAGGATTCGTACAAATCCTCAATATAGCTTGCATTCGCACCAGCCAGGTGAGATGACTCCAACCAGGCCTTCATCACGCCGTTATGCATTTCTATCCCTTGTACTTCTTGTTACTGCGCAGCAGCTTGTAGGGTTTAAATAGCCATCCCTTACACGGTCAGGATGGCTATCCAGAAGTCGGGCCAGTGCTTGGCTGGCCCGGATACTAAACAGCCCGATTGAGCAACATCGACTTGATCTGACCGATGGCCTTGGTCGGATTCAAGCCTTTGGGACAGACGTTCACGCAGTTCATGATGCCGTGGCAGCGGAACACGCTGAAGGCGTCGTCCAGATTACCCAGTCGCTCGGTGGTCGCGGTGTCGCGGCTGTCTGCCAGCCAGCGATAGGCGGCGAGCAACCCGGCCGGACCGATGAACTTGTCGGGATTCCACCAGAAGGAGGGGCAAGAGGTGGAGCAGCAGGCACAGAGTATGCACTCGTACAGGCCGTCCAGCTTGGCGCGCTCTTCGGGGGATTGCAGGTGCTCACGCACGGGCGGCAACTTGTCATCGTTGATGAGGAAGGGTTTGACCTTCTCCCACTGGGTGTAGAACTGGGTCATGTCGATCACCAGATCACGGATCACCGGCAGGCCGGGCAAGGGGCGGATGACCACCGTATTGCCCTTCTTCAGCAGATCGGAGAGCGGGGTGATGCAGGCAAGACCGTTCTTGCCATTCATGTTGATGCCATCAGATCCACAGACCCCTTCGCGGCAGGAGCGGCGGAAGGCGAGCGTGGGATCCAGCTCCTTGAGCTGGATCAGTGCATCGAGCACCATCATGTCGGAACCTTCAGGAATATCAAGACGATATTCCTTCATATGGGGGACGTTATCAACATCCGGATTGTATCTGTAGACAGAGAAAGTGACGTTCATCTTGTTTGGCTCCGCAATCAGTAAGTCCGCACCTTGGGTGGGAATGCCTCACGGGTTTTCGGAGACATGTTGACAGCGCGACGGGTCATGGACTCGGTGTCCGGATGATAGAGGCTGTGGCACAGCCAGTTCTCATCGTCGCGATCCGGGAAGTCGAAGCGGCAGTGGGCGCCACGGCTCTCGGTACGGAAGTTGGCCGCCACCGCAGTGGCAAACGCCGTCTCCATCAGGTTGTCCAGCTCCAGGCACTCGATGCGCTGGGTGTTGAACTCCCTGGAGGTGTCGTCCAGACGGGCTGACTTGAGGCGCTCGCGGATCACTTTCAGCTCGGCAAGGCCTTCGGCCATCGCCTCCCCTTCGCGGAACACGGAGAAGTTGTTCTGCATGCAGCGCTGCAGGTCTTTGCGGATCTGCACCGGATCTTCGCCGCTGCGGGTATTTTCCCAGCGGTTGAAGCGAGCCAGGGCGGCGTCAAGGTCAGACTCGGACGCCTCGCGACCGTGCTCCATCTCGCCCAGGGTGTTGACCAGGTGCATGCCGGCGGCGCGACCAAACACCACCAGATCCAGCAGGGAGTTGCCACCCAGACGGTTGGCGCCGTGTACGGAGACGCAGGCAATTTCGCCTACCGCAAACAGACCGACTACCGGCACATCGTTGCCGTTCTTGTCCTGAGTCAGGCACTGGCCGTTCACGTTGGTCGGCACGCCGCCCATCATGTAGTGGCAGGTCGGGATGATGGGGATCGGCTCCTTGACCGGATCCACGTGGGCGAAGGTGCGGGAGAGTTCGCAGATGCCCGGCAGACGGGATTCGAGTACGTCCTTGCCCAGGTGATCCAGCTTGAGCTTGATGTGCGGGCCCCAGGGACCGTCACAGCCACGGCCTTCACGGATCTCGATCATGATGGAACGGGCAACCACGTCGCGACCGGCCAGATCCTTGGCATTCGGCGCATAACGCTCCATGAAGCGCTCGCCGTCCTTGTTCAGCAGATAGCCGCCTTCACCACGGCACCCTTCGGTCACCAGTACCCCTGCCCCGGCGATGCCGGTGGGGTGGAACTGCCACATCTCCATGTCCTGCACGCCGACGCCGGCACGCAGGGCCATGCCGACGCCGTCACCGGTATTGATGTGGGCGTTGGTGGTGGACTGGTAGATGCGACCGGCGCCGCCGGTGGCCAGCACGGTGGCCTTGGCCTTGAAGTAGACGACCTCGCCGCTCTCCATATCGATGGCGGTACAACCCACCACGTGGCCGTCCTGGTTCTTCACCAGATCCAGCGCATACCACTCGGAGAAGACGGTAGTCTTGTTCTTGACGTTTTGCTGGTACAGGGTGTGCAGCAGGGCGTGGCCGGTACGGTCGGCAGCCGCCGCGGTACGGGCGGCCTGCTCGCCACCGAAATTCTTGGACTGACCACCAAACGGACGCTGGTAAACCCGGCCGTTGTCGAAGCGGGAGAAGGGCAGGCCCATGTTCTCCAGCTCATAGATGGCTTCCGGGCCGGTCTTGCACATGTATTCGATCGCTTCCTGGTCACCGATATAATCGGAACCCTTGACGGTGTCATACATGTGCCACTGCCAGTTGTCGTCATGGGCATTGCCCAAGGCAACCGTGATCCCGCCCTGGGCGGAAACGGTGTGGGAACGGGTCGGGAAAACCTTGGATAACAGAGCGCAGCTCTTGCCGGATTGGGCAATCGAGAGCGCGGCGCGCATGCCGGCACCACCGGCACCAATCACGACCGCATCAAATTCACGAGTTGGAATAGTCACCTTACACACCCCACAGCACGACGAAACCCGTCATCAGATAGACAAACAGCACCACCACCAGCACGAATTGCAGCGCACCGCGCAGCCCCACTGGCTTGATATAGTCAGTCAGCACCTGCCACAGACCGATCCAGGCATGGATCAGCACACACAGCAGGGTCAACAGGGTGAAAACCTTGGTGAAGGTGTTGGCGAAAAAGCCGGTCCACACCTCGTAGGTAATGTCATTGAAGGCGACAAAGCCCACCAGGTAGAGGACATAACAGGTCATGATGAGGGCGGTGGCGCGGATCAGGATGTAATCGTGAACGCCGCTGCGCCCGAAGGTTGCAGAATTGGTTACCATACCAGTACTCCCGCCAATAGTGCCAAAACCGCGGTGATCACGAAGGCCACACGGGCGCTCTGATTGCCGGATTCCAGCTCTTCCCAATAGCCCATATCCATGACCAAGTGACGCAGGCCGCCCACTATGTGGTATGCCAGCGCAGTCAGGATCCCCCACAGCACGAGCTTGACCAGGAAGTTGTCCGTAATGGCAACCACTGTTTCAAACCCTTCGGGAGAGGCGAGTGAAGTACCAAGCATCCACAGCAAGATGCCCAGTGCAACAAAGGTGATAACCCCTGATACACGGTGCAGGATGGATGCAATGGCAGTGACAGGAAAGCTGATCGTCTGTAGGTCGAGGTTGACCGGTCTCTGTTTATTTTTCACGCTTGCCCACTCAGCTCCATTGAGCACGTTAGTTATTGTTTTAAATCACTCCTGAGGGCACGGGATGGTGATTGTTGGTTATTTGTTACCAAAACACTCTGAAAAAGCCAAAAATCGTGTTTTCGGTTTCACATCAGGCTTTGCCAAAGCGTTTCAAACACCAGCAGCCATGACCCACGTGGCGCAGTATATCGATGGGCTTAACCGAAGACAATCAATTAGCTACAAAGAAAACCAAAAGCGCAAACCGGATCGCATATTTAATTTAACAATTCCGTAATGGCCATTCAGCTAAATTGACATTGATAGGGAACTCTGTTTCAAATAAGGCGCTCCAGCCGGCCTTGGTACGGGTGACAACCTTTGCCAGCGTCATGAAAGTCGTAATAGAGTAGGACTGGAACCAAATTATAAAGAGCAAAGGAGACGTGCTATGGCTGATAAGATAGCCACCCTACACCTGCCCGGAAAAGATCCGGTCGAATTGCCGATCCTCTCCGGCACAGTCGGTCCGGATGTGATTGATGTCAGAAAATTGGGTGCTCAAGGGTATTTCACCTTTGACCCCGGCTTTATGGCTACCGGTTCTTGCAAATCTGCCATAACCTACATTGACGGGGATCAGGGTGTCTTGCTGCACCGTGGTTTCCCCATTGCCCAGTTGGCCAAAGAGTCCAACTACCTCGAAGTCTGCTACATACTGCTGTACGGCGAAGCGCCCACCAAGGCCCAGTTCGCCGACTTCCAGCGTACCGTGACCCGCCATACCATGGTGCACGAGCAGATCGCCTTCTTCTTCCGCGGCTTCCGTCGTGACTCCCACCCCATGGCCATCATGTGCGGTGTGGTCGGTGCCCTCTCCTCCTTCTATCACGATGCCCTCGACATCAACAACGAGCAGCACCGCGAGATCTGTGCCTTCCGTCTGCTCTCCAAGATGCCGACTCTGGCCGCCATGTGCTACAAGTACTCCATCGGCCAGCCGTTCATGCAGCCGCGCAATGCCCTCTCCTACGCCGGCAACTTCCTGCACATGATGTTTGGTGTGCCGACCGAGGAGTACAAGGTCAACCCCGTGGTCGAGCGCGCCATGGATCGCATCTTCACCCTGCACGCTGATCACGAGCAGAACGCCTCTACCTCCACCGTCCGTCTGGCTGGCTCCTCCGGTGCCAACCCGTTTGCCTGTATCGCGGCCGGTATCGCCTCCCTGTGGGGTCCGGCCCACGGTGGCGCCAACGAGGCCTGCCTGCGCATGCTGGAAGAGATCGGAACTGTGGATCGCATCCCCGAGTTCATCGGCCGCGCCAAAGACAAGAACGATCCGTTCCGCCTGATGGGCTTCGGTCACCGGGTCTACAAGAACCACGACCCCCGTGCCACCGTGATGCGCGAAACCTGCCACGAGGTACTGACCGAGCTGCAGATCAAGGATCCGCTGCTGGACGTGGCCATGGAGCTGGAGCGCATCGCGCTGTCCGACCCCTACTTCATCGAGAAGAAGCTCTACCCGAACGTGGACTTCTACTCCGGCATCATCATGAAGGCGATCGGCATCCCGATGAGCATGTTCACCGTGATCTTCGCCATCTCCCGTACCATCGGCTGGATTGCCCACTGGAACGAGATGCACTCGGATGATGATCAGAAGATCGGTCGCCCGCGTCAGCTCTATACCGGTCATCCGCAGCGGGAATTCGTCCCCATCGACCAGCGTTAAGGCGCCCGTCGACACGGCTTGTTACAAAGGCGGTCATTGACCGCCTTTTTGTTTGCCGTTCTAATGCCCCTTTCGATTTGAAGGAGTCCGTCATGAAACCCCTGTTCCTTGGTGTCACTGCCGCCCTGTTGCTCTCTGCCTGCCAGAGCGCCCCTGCTCCCTCCCAGGGCGAGACACTCTACGTCAACAGCCAGCTGGTGCACTGTGTCGGGGTCGGCCCGATGAAGTGCATGCAGGTGCGCAGCGACGAGCAACAACCCTGGACCCTCTTCTATCAGCAAATTGAAGGCTTCCAGTTCGAGCCGGGCTATCGCTACCAGCTCACCGTCAGCAAGGAGCGGCTCACCAATGTGCCGGCCGATGCCCCATCCCTGCGCTATCAGCTGATCAAGGTGGTCAGCAAGGTAGCCAGCAAATAAGGATTGCCGGCAACGCTGGCGACCATCCGAGTAAAAAACGGGGAGGATATCGCTACCCTCCCCGTTTTTGTCCCCAAAAACCTGTCAGCAAGCCTCACCCGGGCAATGCGCCTTGTTTCTCCACATCCGCCTGTTTGATGACAAATCCCCGCTCGATCCCGGCCTTGAAGCCGAGCTTCTCATAGAGCCGGTGAGCGCCTTCTCGCCCCTCCCCCGACAGCAGCATCACCTTGTAGCAATCCTGCTCCCAGGCGATGGCCAGCGCCTGTTCCAGTACCCTCTGGCTCAGGCCACGGCGGCGAAAGCGGGCCGCCGTGATCACATGCTCTATGATGCCAAACGGTCTGGCCCCATTGGTCAGCGTCGGAACCATCCCCAGCTGGCAAGTGGCGGCCAGCTCCCCGTCCACCTCGGCCACGATGAGCCGCACCCGGGGATCTGCCAACAGCGCCTCCAGGGCCGTGCGCGCCCCTTCGCCACTCAGGGGAGGATCGTGGGGACGCAGCTCCCGATAGAGATCCAGCAAGCCTGCCAGATCGTCCGTGGTACAGCCTCTGATGTTCACCATGCTCCAGCTCCTTTCCGGTAAGCGACAGGTCATGTCAGACAGCGCCCGTCATGCCCGCGCAAGCGTAACAGGGGAGATCGCCTACAAGGCGCGCCCGGATCAGCGGCTCCTGACTGCCTGCAACAATACCGACATGTCGGGAGCAAACTGACGGGAGCGGATCGCGTCACGAATATCGGCCTCACCGTAACGGCTGCCCGGATAGACCAGTACGCAGGCGGTGTCGCCGGGCTGAAGGAAGTGGGTCTCGCCAAACGGCGTATAGCGGGTGGCCCCTATGCTGATGAGCGCATGGGACGGGCGGCCCGCCTGGGCCAGTAGCCCCAGGATATGCTCGGCCGGCCCCTCATCCTGCTGATGATTGAACTTGTCGATGGCCCACTCCAGCAACTGGCCGTGGAAATAGCTGTAATCCACCGCCGCGCTGTCGACGCCATAAGCGTGCAGCTCGCCGTCCCGCTCCAGATAGCAGGCGATGCGGTAGTCATCGAGCTCGCAGCCGGCCGCAAAACCGGAAAGGGGCAGCAGCCTGGCCGCCAGCCCCTTGCTTTCTGCTCCCCAGTTCTTCTTCTCGCTGATCTTTTTGGCGTTGGGGCGACGAATGGAGCAGTCGTTGTAGGCCCCAAAGGCACGGGGATGGATCGCCACCACCTGATCTCCGGCGTACTCCAGCTCGCACCAGAGCGCCACTTCGGGCTCGATCTGCACCTTCTCGTCACCGGTGATCGCCGCCTGTGGCAGAAAGATGGCATCGCCGCTCAAGGGGAAGACCCCCAGCTGACCCGGATGACCCGGCACATAGAAGGGAAACAGCGCCTTGGGTGCGCTGGTATCGCGCACCACCACGGCCACGAAATCCGAGGCCTCACCAGCCTGCTCCAGGTGACCGGCGAAGTTACCCGCCACCCCCAATCCGATAAAGTTGTTCTGTGTTGTTATCTGCATTCTTTCACCTGCATATGTCAACGCAACGTCGCCGTCACACTCGGGTCGGCTACCGCCAAAGTGGCAGGGATTAAACCACAGGGCTCCGCCTGCGCCCAGCCCGCAGGCCCCATCCTGTGCGCCAGCACGACTTTTTACGCCCGCATCAACTCCTTTGCCAAGAGACGCGCCTGCAGTGACTCTCCAGCGCGCCACCCCCTTTCATTCACAAAACTCCGGATACTCTCATCGAAACAGGCTCCGTCACCGGAAACAGAGTGTTTCTGCATTCCGTTCGCCAACCCCTTGGGCCGGTCGGCCAACTTTGCTAGGCTGCCTGTCATTCATGTTCAGATCGACAGGAACCCCTTGATTTCACAAGCACATTTTCAGGGCCGCTTCGAAGTCGAGTTCAAATACCGGCTGGCAGACAGCGACGCCTTTCGCGCGGCGCTGGCGGCCCTCACCCCGCTGGTGATGGTGGAAGATAACCGGGAGCGGGACCGCTATTTCGATACGCCAGAGCACACCCTGGCCGCACAGGGCAAGAGCCTGGTGATCCGTACCATGCAGCCCTCCGGCATCCGCCTCTGGATAGTGAAAGGGCCCGAGCCGGATCGCTGCGAGGCGGTCAACATCCCCGACACCGACAAGGCCGTCAGCATGTTGCATACCCTGGGTTACCGGCAGGTGTTGAACATTGAAAAACGGCGCAGCATCTATTTTGTCGGCCCCTTCCACGTCACCCTGGATCATCTGGAAGGGCTCGGCGACTTCGCCGAGCTGGCCATCATGACCGATGACGAGACCGCACTGCCCGAATATCGCCAGCAGCTGCAGGCGCTGGCGACACAACTCGGCCTCTCCCCTGCCCAGCTGGAGCACAGCTCCTATCGCACATTGTGCGAGCAAGTCACCACTCAACCGGAGAACACATTGCCATGATCGACAAACTCGCCTGGTTGACCTTCAAGGAGGGTCAGCTGCTTTGCGCCCGCTCCCACGGCAAATCCATCTACTACATCCCGGGCGGCAAGCGCGAACCGGGAGAGAGCGATGAAGCGGCGCTTGTTCGCGAAATTGAAGAGGAGCTGGCCGTCACCCTGCAGCCGGACACATTGCGCTTTGCCTGCGAGTTCAGTGCCCAGGCCGACGGCAAGCCGGCCGGGGTCGAAGTCAGGCTACGCTGCTACACGGGCGAGGCCAGGGGCACCCCCACGGCGTCGGCCGAAATCGCCGAGCTGCGCTGGCTCGACAGCCGCCACCTCGATGAGATCTCCCCCGTCTCCCGCCTGCTGTTTGCCTGGCTGGCCGAGCAACATTTGATCCGCTGACAGCGTTTTGCCGCGCCCCAACACCCGAGAATGGGCGACGCGACACAGACCCGGAAAATAGCACCAAGGCATGGCGCCGATGGCTGATACCAAACGGCGCCTGTCATGGATATGACCCGACGCGAGCCTGCAGGCTTCCCCTTTTGACAAGGACGTCACATGAATATCGTTGAACTGGACAGCACGACAGGATCTGCCCCAGCCCTCATCACTTTGCTGCAAGATTGCGTGGCCAGCGGCGCCTCGGTGGGATTCCTGCCTCCCCTGAGCGAGGCACAGGGAGACGCCTATTGGCAAGGGGTTGAGGAGGAGCTGGCGGCAGGCAAGCGCAAGTTGTGGGTTGCCCTCGAGGAAGGCCAGCCGGTCGGCGCCATCCAGCTGGCACTTTGCGGCAAGGCGAACGGCCGGCACAGGGCCGAGGTGGAAAAGCTGATGGTGCACACCCATGCCCGTGGCAAGGGCATCGGCCGCGCCCTGATGCACGCCATGGAACAAGGCGCTCGCGAGGCCAAGCGCAGTCTGCTGGTGCTCGATACCCGGGTCGGGGATGTGGCATCCCGCCTCTATCGCCAGCTGGGCTACCAGGAGGCGGGCCAGATCCCGGACTTTGCCCTCAGTGCCGACGGCAGCCTGGCGGCTACCCTCTTTTTCTACAAGTCGCTCTGACGACGCATTATCAGGTGCTGCCAACCCAATGGTTCCCCCCGCTCATCATGACAGACGTTCGGCACGGGCTTGGATAACCGGCTCGGCAAAGGCGCCTTGCGCCGCAATGAGTTGCAACTCATAGGCATCGGCCCGCCAGGTCTCCTGCAGCACTCGATCCACCGCCGCATTGGTACGTTCAAAGGCACTCACCGCATCAAACCCTGCCTGCAGATTGGCCAGCATCAGGGCACTGATAAGATCCCCGACCCCCACCGGCTGGCGGGCAAACTCATAGAGCGGACGGGCAATGAGGTAATCCCCCTCGGAAGTGGCCAGCAGCATCTCGAAGCGGCCGGGGTCTTGGGCTGCCCGTCCAAGATGCTTGACCAGCACCATGTTCACGCCCTGGGCCAGCAACCGATGGGCGGTGGCACGGGTCTGGGCCAGATCCGTCAGATGGGTGTCGCACAAGGTCTCCAGCTCCAGCAGATTGGGGGCCATGATGTCGGCGACCGGCAATGCCTGTTCGGTGAGAAAACGGGTAACACCGGGGGCGACAATACATCCCTTCTCCGGATGGCCCATCACGGGATCGCAGAAATAGATGGCATTTGGATTGGCGGCTTTGACGGCCCGAACCACAGTCAGGATCTCATCCCCCTGCTCGGCCGATCCCAGATAGCCGCTCAGCACGGCGTCGCAGCGGCTTAGCACCTCGATATTGCCAAGCCCCTCGATCAGGGCGCTGATATGGCCGGCAGGCATCGCCATCCCCTGCCACCCCTGGGCATATTGGGTGTGGTTGGAAAATTGCACCGTGTTGATGGGCCACACCTCCATGCCAAGACGACGCATGGGAAACACGGCGGCGCTGTTGCCGGCACAGCCGAACACCACATGGGACTGGATTGAGAGAATGCGTTTCATCGACACCACCACACAGAAGAGTCAGGAGAAAAAGCAATATATCGGATGAAGAGAGTGACGCACCACCACTCTCTGGCACGAACAACAAGAAAAATCGTCAACTGCAGACGAATTGACCAACTTGGCACTTGCCAAGCGACATTCTGTAACGCTGCCTCGTGTTAACAGGTATTGATATGAGGAATGTCATCTCTTGTTTGATGGCATATACGAGCAAAATATCGCCACTGAATTTCAACGGTCCGGTCAACGTTGTCTGCCAGCATGATGCCAGCTGGTGCGCACTTGCCCTCCCCACCAAAACGGGGCGGATCAGAGCCTGCCCGCTATGAGGCGCAGGATGTGTTGAAGTGATAGACCCAGCCTTCGTCGCGGGCCATCCCGGCGGGTGGCATCACCAGAGGTGGCAATTGGCTCACCCTGCCAGCGGCGGCATATTGCAGCGCCATCAGGGCGCACAGGGCGGCGTCGTAACGATCTGTGCCTGCTACCACCCCCTCTGGCAGCAAGGCGGCCAGTTCGGGGCGCGCTGCCGAGGCCTTTCCTCCCTGTTTGGCCAGAGCCGGATAGACCTCCAGCACGGCGCGCTCGGCCCGCTCCTGCACCTTGGGAACCAGTTGCAGATCCGCGAGGAGGGGGAGCATGGAGAGGGCCAGGGTCGCGTTGTTGCCCAGGCGGTCGAAGGTGGCCGAGAGGGGCTTCTTGCCATACTGCTGGTGCAGCCAGCGCTCGCAGTCGCGATAGGCGTAAGGGTTGTCTATTTCACGCTCCGGCACGGCGCAGGAGAGCGGCTTGCCGGCAAGCAGATCTCCCAGCGCACGCGGGAAGGCGAGCGGCGCATCGATGCCAAGGGCTAGGTGCGAACAGGCCTCCACCTGCATCAGGGTCAGCTCGTTTTGCAGGGCCGGACGCAGCAAGGAAGCAAGATCCGGCGCCCCCCGCGAGCTCAAACGAAACAGCGGCGAGACACCCAGCCAGTGCAGGGTGTCGCTTTGCGCCTGCCATCCCACCACGGCGACCGCCTGGGCACTGCCCTGCCAGCCGCGCACATCCCAGCCAATTCCGATTGCGTTCATCTGCCCTGCCGTCATCTGTTACCTCTTCACCTGTCGCGGGTTCAAGGGGCACAGGGTAATCAGCGCAGGCCCTTAACGCAAAACGGATTGTGCCGTCAGAAGGATTTCTGGAAATTCACCAGCGGCAGAATGGGGAATACGCCGTTCTCGGCATAGTTGGCTAACCCGATCTGCAACCCGTCCAGATGCTTGGTCGCATTGACAAAGCCAATCTGGAAGGTGGTACGTTCGGCATAGTTGATGAAGCCGACGTTGGCCAGCGCATTGCCCCGGGCTATGTTGACGCCCCCCCAGTTGAGCCCCTTCACATTGTTGGTCAGGTTGACGAACCCCAGGTTGACGCCGGTATCCTGCCCGTCATGCCAGTTGACCGCGTTGATGGCCACCCCGCCAAACTGGTGGCGTACCCGCCCGGCCCCGAGAAAGACCCCGAGCTGCAAACCGGTAAACTGATCCACGTCGGAGAGGGCGAAGATCGGCAGGTCGATCCCCTTCACCTGCCCGGTTCGGCCATAGAGAAAAGAGGCTCTCCCCCCTTCCACCTGATGGGACGCTGGCAGATTGACGCCAGGCAGGGAGAGCTGGACTGGGGTACTGGCATGGGCAAGGCCGCCAAGAGCAACAGATCCCAGAGCAAGCAGCAGGCAGGCAGGTTTCATCGGTACATTCCTCGAGGTTCAGAGAGTACATCAGCCTAACAACCCTGCGGCTCGGGGACGAGGCCGACGCGATATGGCTGCGACACCCCTCGTCTGAATCCGGCTGAATGGCCTCTTTAGTCCAAGGCCAACATTTCGCCAAAAATTAACATTCATATTATTTACATCAAGCCTCGTTTGATAACACAATGCCTAAACGTACGTTTGAACAGAGCAAACGATACGCAACGACTCAAGGATGTAGTCGTACAGTTGTCACCCAACAACCCGGGCCACAGGCCCATTTGTAATACCTTCTGCCAACCACGGAGACGCACGATGAATATGGATGTGATCAAGACCTTTACCGAGCAGATGCAAGGCTTTGCCGCCCCCCTCACCCGTTATAACCAGCTGCTGGCCAGCAACATCGAACAGTTGACCCGGCTGCAGCTGGCCTCCGCCAACGCCTATGCCGAGCTGGGGCTGAACCAGCTGCAGGCTGCCGGCAAGGTGCAGGATGCCCAGAGCCTGGCAGCCCTCGGCACCGTCCAGCTGGAGACCGCCAGCCAGCTCTCCCGCCAGATGCTGGACGACATCCAGAAGCTCAACGCCCTCGGCCAGCAGTTCAAGGACGATCTGGACGCCCTGACTGCCGACGGCATCAAAAAGAGCACGGGCAAGGCCTGATATCCCCCTGGCTGCCCGTTGCGGGCAGCCACATCTCCCCATGCTCCGTCACGACAGGCTCGCCCTGCGCCGGGGATGGGTGAAGGAGAGAACATGAGCCAATCATCTTACGGCCCGCTGTTCGAGGCCCTGGCCCACTACAACGACAAGCTGCTGGACATAGCCAAGGCGCAGACCGAGCGTACCGCCCAGGCCCTGCTGCAGACCAATCTCGATGATCTCGGCCAGGTGCTGGAACAGGGCAGCCAGCAGCCCTGGCAACTGATCAATGCCCAGATGAACTGGTGGCAGGATCAGCTCAAGCTGATGCAACACACCCTGCTCAAGAGTGCAGGCCAGCAGAGCGAGCCGGTCATTGCCCCGGAGCGCAGCGATCGCCGCTTCAAGGCCGACGCCTGGAGCGAGCAGCCCATTTATGACTACCTCAAGCAATCCTATCTGCTGACCGCCAGACACCTGCTGGACTCGGTGGATGCCCTCGAGGGGGTGCCCCAGAAGAGCCGGGAGCGGCTGCGTTTCTTTACCCGCCAGTACATCAACGCCATGGCCCCCAGCAACTTTCTGGCTACCAATCCGGAGCTGCTCAAGCTCACCCTGGAGTCAGACGGCCAGAATCTGGTGCGCGGGCTGACCCTGCTGGCCGAAGATCTCGAACGCAGCGCCGATCACCTCAACATCCGCCTGACCGACGAATCCGCCTTCGAGCTGGGCCGAGATCTCGCGCTGACCCCGGGCCGGGTGGTGCAACGCACCGAGCTCTATGAGCTCATCCAGTACAGCCCGACCACGGAGACGGTGGCCAGAACGCCGGTGCTGATCGTGCCGCCCTTCATCAACAAGTACTACATCATGGACATGCGGCCCCAGAACTCCCTGGTGGCCTGGCTGGTTGCCCAGGGCCAGACGGTGTTCATGATCTCCTGGCGCAACCCGGGTCCGGCCCAGGCCGACATCGATCTCGACGACTACGTGGTGGACGGCGTCATCGCCGCACTGGATGGCGTGGAGGCGGCCACCGGCGAACGGGAAGTGCACGGCATCGGCTACTGTATCGGCGGCACCGCATTGTCACTCGCCATGGGCTGGCTGGCCGCCCGGCGCCAGAAGCAGCGGGTTCGCTCCGCCACCCTGTTCACCACCCTGCTCGACTTCTCCCAGCCGGGGGAGCTTGGCATCTTCATCCACGAGCCCATCATTGCGGCGCTGGAGGCCCAGAACGAGGCCAAAGGCATCATGGACGGGCGCCAGCTGGCGGTCTCCTTCAGCCTGCTGCGGGAGAACAGCCTCTACTGGAATTACTACATCGACAGCTATCTCAAGGGGCAGAGCCCGGTGGCGTTCGATCTGCTGCACTGGAACAGCGACAGCACCAACGTGGCGGGCAAGACCCACAACAGCCTGCTGCGCCGGCTCTATCTGGAAAACCAGCTGGTGAAGGGGGAGCTCAAGATCCGCCACACCCGCATCGATCTCGCCAAGGTGAAGACCCCGGTGCTGCTGGTGTCGGCCATGGACGATCACATCGCCCTCTGGCAGGGCACCTGGCAGGGCATGAAGCTGTTCGGTGGCGAGCAGCGCTTCATCCTGGCCGAATCGGGCCACATCGCCGGCATCATCAATCCGCCGGATGCCAACAAGTACGGCTTCTGGCAGAACGACGCCGAAGCCGCCAGCCCCGAGGCGTGGCTCACCGGCGCGACCCACACCCCAGGTTCCTGGTGGCCGCAGATGGCAGCCTTCATCCAGAGCCGGGAAGAGGATCCCGCCCCCATCCCCGCCCGCATCCCGAGCGAAGGTCTGGAGGCGGCGCCCGGTGGCTACGTCAAGGTACGGCTCAACCCGGTCTTTGCGCCGACACCCGAGGAGGAGCCCGCATGAGCACGCTCCCCTTCGAGGTGGGCCAGCAGGCCAGTCTGACCAAGCGGTTCGGGGCGGCAGAGGTCGCGGCCTTTGCCGGGCTGTCGGAGGATTTCAATCCGCTGCATCTGGATCCCGCCTTCGCCGCCACCACGCCGTTCGAGCGCCCCATCGTGCACGGCATGCTGCTGGCCAGCCTCTTCTCGGGGCTGCTGGGTCAGCAACTGCCGGGCAAGGGCACCGTCTATCTCGGTCAGAGCCTCGCCTTCAAGCAGCCGGTGTTTGTGGGGGATGAGGTGACGGCAGAGGTGGAGATCATCGCCCTGCGCAGCGACAAGCCCATCATCACCCTGGCCACCCGTATCCTGACATCAACCGGCGCCATCGCCGTCAGCGGGGAAGCCGTGGTGAAGTTTGGCTAAAAGCGGTTTGCCCCATGATCTCAGTCAGCCCGGCCAGTGCCGGGCTGACTGCTATGGCGCGTTCCCCAAAAATGGTCTTGCAAGCCACTATTGCCCGCAGACAGCGCCCTTGCCCTTTCCTTGACGGCCCGAACTGCCTAGAATAATCGCCCTGCTGTTTCAGCCATTTATCCACGAGAGGATTTTCCATGGAGACGTTTCTGCTCGAAGGGCACCCCTTTATTGCCCTGTGTGACCTTATCAAACATCAGGGGTGGGCTGATTGTGGCGGCGCAGCCAAGGCGCTGATCGCCGACGGTCTGGTCGAGGTAAACGGTCAGGTGGAGACCCGCAAGCGCTGCAAAATAGTGGCCGGCCAGGTAGTCAACTTCAACGGCATGAAGGTGGTCGTGAAAGAGGGCGTCAGCCCCGAGATCCTCTGAGCCCAACGCTCTGCCACCCAAGCGCTACCTAGCACAGTGGCCGAGCCAGTGGTCAACTTCAACGGCATGAAGATGGTCGTGAAAGAAGGCGTCAGCCCCGAGATCCTCTGACCTCGCTTGAATCTTGAATAAGGGCGCCGACGCGCCCTTTGGCATTCAGCTGGCCTTGATCGACAGGGTCAGCACAAAGCGCGCCATCGCCTCATCTCCGTTCAGTGACGGACAGGTGGCCACCACCTGGATGGGGCGGTTGATGCGTTGACCGCTGGCCAGCGACTCGTCGATCATGGCGTCGATCTCCTCCCCGGCCGCACAGTCAAACTGCACATCCCCCTCGGGCCGCTTCAGAAATTCCCCCTGCACATCCTTGAAGGCGAAGTGCACCTTCTTGCGCCGCTGCCGTCCCTTCTCCATCACCAGCAGACCGCCCACCAGATCGGCGCCGGTGGCCAGCGCACCGAAATACATGCTGCCCAGGTGGTTGCGGGTGCGCCAGCCGAGCGGAATGCGGATGCGCAGCGCCTTGGCACTCATCTCTTCGATGACGGGGGCACAAAAACCGATAACGGGAATGTAGCGCCAGGCAAACAACCGCAGCGACAGGTTGGCTTTCAAACGTTGCAAGTCCATATGCAAACTGATCCGATGAGTTGATGTAAACAACATGTTGCCAGCATGGCTCGCCGGATTCAAGGCAGCAGCGGCCACCTGCTATTCGCGGGGCATTCTCACCGCTGCCTGCCGCGGCTTCTGCTCGGGCAGCAGGCTCGCCATCTCGGCCAGGATGTAGTCGATGAAGAGGCGCGCCGCGTAGGAGAGCCCCTTCTTGCTGGGGTAGACCAGCCAGATGTTGTCGAGGGTGGTTTCATATTCCGGCAGCAGATCGATAAGCTCGCCGCTCTCGACGAACGACTTGACGATAATCTCCGGCAAGATACCGATACCATCCCCCTGAAAGACCGCATGACGGATGTAATAGGAACTGTTCGAAATCACCCTGCTGTGGATCACCACCTCGCCCCGATTGAAGATCAGCCGGTTGTCCAGCTGGCCATCCGGCAGACGCAGGGTCAGCACATTGTGCTGGTGCAGATCCTCGAGGGACTTAGGTCTGCCGTGCCGCTCTATATAGTGGGGGGTTGCATAGAGCTTGCGGGTGAAGGGCATGATGGGCCTGGCGACGAAGCTGCCATCGTTCACCACACCGATATGAATGCTGGCATCCAGGCCGTAATTGAAGATATCCCGGTAGCCGACACTGCTCAGGTGCAGCTCGATGTTGATCTTGGGGTATTTCTCCAAAAAGCGCTTGAGCAGATCGTGGATGAAGATGTCGGATTCATTGAGCAGGCCAATCTTGATGTTGCCGGTAGGCTCGTGACTCTGGGTCCGGATCTGCTCATGAGTGTGATCCAGCATGGGAATGATGTTTTGCAGGCTGTTGTAATACTCCAGCCCCACCGAGGTCATGGTCAGCCGGCGGGTTGTTCGGGTCAGCAGCTTCACATTCAGCTCGTCCTCGAGATCCTTTATCCGCCGGCTCACGTTGGAGCGCGGAATATTCAGCGCATCGGCGGCACTGGTAAAGCCCCCCAGCTCCACCACTGACAAAAACAGTTTGAGATCGTCGATCTTCATCTCGGTCCCCGCCTCTTCATCCAACCCCGCAACACGTCGGCTGCACCCTTTCCCCCATCATTGTCACGAAAATTGAGACAGTGATGACAATTTCGCCCTGATTATCTCACCAATTGGATTCGATAACATATATCCATCACACCTGAATAACTGGATTTTCCCCATGCAATACCCCCTGTTTTCCCCTCCTTGCCTCTCGGTACTCATACTGGGAGGCCTGCTCGCCGGCTGCGGCAGCGACACAGCCACCGAAGTGGTCAAACCGCCGCGGCCGGTGAATGCCATGCAGCTCTCCGACAGCAAGAGCCTCTACAGCCTGAAGTTCAGCGGCGAGATCAAGTCGCACCAGAGTGCCAGCCTCGCGTTTCGTGTGCCGGGCACCCTGGAGCAGATCCTGGTCAAGGAGGGGGACAGGGTCAGCGAAGGACAGGTAATCGCACGCCTCGACCCCCATGATTTCCGGGTTCAGCGAGATGCCATTAAGGCCCAGCTTGGCGAGGCGAAAGCCGCCTACAAGCTGGCGGTCGTCGAACTGAGCCGCACCCGCCAGGCCGTGCAGGACAGGGCCATGGCCAGCATCAACCTGGAGCGCGCCACCAGCGCCCAGAATCAGGCCAATGCCCGGGTCCAGATGCTGCAGCAATCCCTCAAGCAAGCCGAAGACGCTCTCGCCTACAGCGAGTTGAAGGCGCCGTTTGACGGGATCATCGGCCAGCGCTTTATCGAGGAACACGAGCAAACCTCGCCGGGCCAGCCTGTCTTCTCCCTGCACCAGCCGACCGAGCTCGATGCCATGGTCGACGTGCCGGAACAGCAGATTGGCCAGATGAGAAGCGGGATGCAGGCCAATGTAACCTGGTATCGCCAGGAGGCCAGCGTCAAGGCAGTCAGCACCGAGATCGCCAGCCTGCCGGATCCCCTCAAGCGCACCTACAAGGTGACTTTCAAACTGCTGGATAACTCGCCCGAGCTGGTGCCCGGCAAATCCATCAACGTCGAGCTTGCCCTGCCCACGGGCGAGCGTATCTACTGCCTGCCCGCCACGGCCATCAAGAGCCTGGGTGGGCAACCCCAGGTGGTGGCCATCAAGGCCGCAGCAGCGAGCCACGTGCCCGTCACCATCGTCAGCCAGCGCCACGACACCCTTTGTGTGGAGGGTGAACTCAACGCAGGCGATCAGATCGTCACCGCCGGCAGCGCCCTGCTCAAAGAGGGTCAGGCCATCGCCGTCATCAACCAGGTGGATGGGCAGTCATGAATCTCTCATTGTTTGCCATCCGGCAAAAGACCTTCGTCATCTTCTTTGCCACCCTGTGCGCCATTGCGGGGGTCTACTCCTATTTCGATCTGGGCAAGCTGGAAGACCCCTCCTTCACGGTGAAGAGCGCCGTCGTCGTCACCCTCTATCCGGGCGCCACCGCCCAGGAGGTCGAACAGCTGGTCACCGACAAGATAGAGACCAAGATCCAGGAGATGGGGTCGCTGTGGAAACTCAGATCCCTCTCCCGTCCCGGCAGTTCGATGATCTTCGTCGATCTGCAGGAGAAATACGGCACCGACGAGCTGCCCCAGCAGTGGGACTTGCTGCGCCGCAAGATCCAGGACGTCAAGCTGGAGCTGCCCGTCCAGGCCCAGGTCAGCATAGTGCAGGACGAGTTCTCCGAGGTGTATGGCATGCTGTTCGCCGTCTATGGCGATGACATTCCCATGCATCAGCTGAAAGATCAGGCCCGCGAACTGCAGCGCAGGATCAAGGCAGTGCCCGGGGTCAAGAAGGTGCAACTGCACGGGGTCAACGAGCAGGTGGTCAACATCGATGTCTCCGATGAGCGCCTAGCCGAAAGCCACATCTCCCTCGCTGAGCTGGTCACCCAGCTCAACAGCCAGAACGTCCCGGTGCAGACCGGCGACTATCACCTCGGCATCGAGAACCTGCGCGTCGCCCAGAGCGGCCAGTACCGGAACGTGGAGGATATCCGCAACCTGATGCTCACCACGGGGCAGCCCGGGGCTGGCACAGGCACCTTGCGCCTGGGGGACGTGGCCGATGTCTATCTCTCCTACCAGAGCCCGGCCCTGACCGAGAGTCGCTACAACGGCCAGCAGGCCATCACCCTCGCCGTCAGCCCCCAGGACGGGATCAACGTGGTCAGCATCGGTGACGAACTGACCCGGGTATTGCAGCAATTCGAGGCCGAGCAGCCCCTTGGCACCGGGGTTGGCGTTATCGCCTACCAGCCCACCGAGGTGATGAAGTCCATCAACAACTTCGTGCTCAACCTGATCGAGAGTATCGTCATCGTGGTGGTGGTGCTGCTGGTCTTCATGGGCTGGCGCAGCGCCACCATCGTCGGGGCCAGCCTGCTGCTGACCATATTGTTCACCCTGGTCTACATGAACCTCACCGGGGTCGATCTGCAGCGCGTCTCTCTCGGCTCCTTCATCCTGGCGCTCGGCATGCTGGTCGACAATGCCATCGTCATCGTGGATCTGTTTGCCGCCAAGCTGCGCAAGGGAATAGAACGCACCACCGCCGTCAAGGAGTCGGTACAGGAGATGGCGTTGCCGCTCCTGGGGGCGACCGTGATCGCCTCCCTCGGCACCGCCCCCGTGCTGCTCTCCCAGACTGACTCGGCGGAGTTCTCCCTCTCCATCGTCCAGGTGTTGTGCAGCTCCCTGCTGCTCTCCTGGGTGGTCGCCATGGTGGTCACCCCGTTGATGTGCTGGGCCTTCATCAAGGCATCTGACCAGGATGAGAGCAGCGCGCCCAAGAGCAAGGCGGCCCGCCTGTATCACCAGGCTGTCAACTGGACGGTGGAGAACCCCAAGAGCGCCCTTGCCCTGGTGTTGCCCCTGTTGCTGCTCACCGTGCTGAGCGCGCCCCTGCTCAAGGTCAACTTCATGCCGAGCTCGGATCGCAGCATCGTCTTTCTCGACTACTGGCTGCCGAGCGGCGGTCGCATCGACAACGTCTCCCAGGACATGAAGGTGATCGAACAGTGGCTGTTGCAGCAACCCGAGGTGGCGAGCATCTCCAGCTACATGGGCGAGAGCGCCCCCCGTTTCTCGGTGACCATCGAGCCGGAGCCGCTGGATCAGAGCTACGGCCAGATCCTGATCAACACCAAACAGTTTGACGACATAGCACCGCTGGTCGCCCGGGGCGATGCCTGGCTCGCGAGCCGCTTCCCCTATGCCGAACCCAGATTCCGCCCGCTCAAGCTGGCCACCAAGGACAAGTTCAGCATCGAGACCCGCTTTGAAGGGCCGGATCCCAAGGTGCTCAAACAACTCTCGGCACAGGCGCAAGCCATCATGCAGGCCCATCCCGACACCAAGTACATCCGTGATGACTGGCGTCAGGAGAGCAAGGTGATGACCCCCATCATCAACCAGGCAGCCGCTCGCCAGGCGGGTGTTACCCGAACCGATATCGCCCTGGCTATCAGCCGCGCCACCGAAGGAGTACAGATAGGCACCCTGCGCCATCAGGACGACATGATCCCCATCAAACTGCGAAGCGCCAACGGTTCCCTGGAAAACCTGGAGAGCCTGCCGGTGCGATCCGTCCTCGGCCAGCACAGCGTACCGCTTGGCCAGGTCATCGACGGCATCGAGATCACCGGGGAAGAGAGCATGATCTGGCGCCGCAACCGGCTCCCGGCCATCACGGTGCAGGTCGACGTGAAGGGGGGAACCACAGCCTCCGAGGTGCGCAAGGAACTGGCCCCCCAGCTGGAGGCCATCAAACTGCCCGCTGGTTATGAGATGCACTGGGGCGGCGAGTACTACGACGAGAAGCGCTCCATCGACGATCTGATGGAGCAGAACCCCAAGGCGGCGGTGATGATGCTCATCATACTGGTGGCCCTGTTCAACGCCTATCGTCAGCCCATCATCATCTTTACCACGCTGCCGCTGGCATCGATTGGCATCATCTGGGCCTTGTTGCTCACTGACAAGCCATTCGGCTTCATGGCCATCGTCGGCATGATCTGCCTCTCGGGCATGATCATCAAAAACGGCATAGTGCTGCTCGATCAGATTGAGCTGGAACGGCGTAGTGGCCGCACCATCGCCGAGGCGGTCAAGGAGGCGACCCTCAACCGCACCATGGCGATCTCCATGGCGGCACTGACCACGGTACTCGGCATGGTGCCGCTGCTGACCGACAGCCTGTTCGATCAGATGGCGGCCACCATCATCGGCGGTCTGGTCGCGGCCTCCGCGCTCTCGCTGTTCATCATGCCTGCGCTCTACATGCTCTTCTTCCGGGCGGAGCAACAAGCTGAAGCCACAGCCCATAAACAGATTACCGAAGAGGAAAACCGCCATGAATAAGCGCAGCATAGGCGCGATTGCGACCCTGATCATGCTGGGGGGCTGCGCCATGGCCCCTGATTACCAGCCCCCCGAGAGCCGCCTCAACAGCGTCTATCTCAATCAGGGAGCCCAGGGCACCACGACTCGGGGTGAACCCGGCCACACCTGGTGGGCCCAGTTCCACGACCCCCAACTCAACGATCTGGTGGCGAGGGCGCAGCGCCAGAACATCACATTGAAGATCGCAAGCCAGCGCATTCAGGCGGCCCAGGCCTACCAGAGCGCCGTGGCGTCGTTCAAGGTTCCGACCCTGACCCTGGGAGCTGGCTATGCCGACATCCGCCTGAGCGAAAACGAAGCGCTGATGGGACAGGCGGTGAGTGGCATCGCTCTGCCCCCGGCGCTCGGGGGAGGCACGGCCAAGCTGGTCGACCGCGATCCCACCGAGACGTTTGTCGGCGTCAATGCCGCTTGGGAGCTGGATCTGTTCGGTCGCATCGACAGCCTGAGCCAGGCCGCCGCCATTCGCGCCGAGCAGGCCGAGATCATGCGCCAGGGGCTCAACACCGCCATGACGGCCGATGTGATCAGCAACTACCTGCAATATCGCGGCGCCGAGGAGCGCATCGCCATCGCCACCAAGAACATGCGCGAGCAAGAGGAGACGCTGGCCATGGTCGAGTCATTGCAGCGCACCGGTTACGGCTCGGAACTCGATGTGGCCAATGCCCGCGCTGGCCTTGCCGCCGCCAAGGCCAGCATTCCCATGCTGGAGACGGCCAGGAGCGTCCACCTGAGCCGGCTCGCCGTACTGCTGGGGGAGCCCGTCAGCCAGACCCGGGCCCGCTTCTCGCCCGCCCCCCTGCCGAGCATGAAAGCGCTGGTGCCGACCGGTTTGCCTGCGTCGCTCTTGACCCGTCGACCCGACATCGCCCTCGCCGAGCGGGCCATCGCCGCCAAGAATCAGGAAGTGGGCGCGGCCATCGCCGACCGCTATCCCAAGGTGTTCCTGACCGGAGCCCCCGGTCTGGTCTCCGGCGAGACAGGCTCCCTGTTCGAATCGGGCTCGACCACCTGGGCCCTTGGCGCCGGTGTGTCGTGGAACCTGTTCGACGGCGGCCGCGGCGAGGCCATGGTCAAAATTCAGGAGGCGGGTCTGAAAGAGGCGGCGCTGGCCTACCAGAACCAGGTCAACAGCGCCTTCAACGAGGTGGAAACCACCCTGGTCGCCTACGGCAACAGCTTGCAATACAGTCAGCATCTGGGCGAAGCGAACCAACAGGCGCAAACCGCCCTTACCAAGGCCAAGGCCCTCTACCGGGCCGGTCTGGTCAACCACCTTTCAGTGCTGGACGCCGAGCGCCAGCAAAACAGCGTGCAGGATGCCGAAATCGTGGCGCGGCTTAACAGCGCCACCAACGTGGTACTGTTGCACAAGGCCCTGGGAGGAGACTGGGAAGTTCCCCAACCTGCCCCGAGTCAAGGATAAAAGCACCTCACAAAAACGACATCACCGGCCCATGGCCGGTGATGTCGTTTTCACTCCTTGCAATTGCCCCGCACTCAGGCCCGCTTCTCCTCGAGCCAGGCCCCCTGACTCTGCATCTCGAACAGCTGGGCATAGTGCCCCCCAAGCGCCATCAGCTCGCCATGGGTGCCCCGTTCGCTCACCTGACCGCGAGAGAGCAGCAGGATCTCGTCCGCATCGACGATGGTGGAGAGGCGGTGGGCGATGGCGATGGTGGTGCGGCCACGGCGCGCCGCCGAGAGCGCCTGGGAAAGCGCCAGCTCGGTCTGGGAGTCCACGCTCGCGGTCGCCTCGTCCAGGATGAGGATGCGCGGATCCCCCACCAGAGCACGGGCAAACGAAAGCAGCTGGCGCTGACCGGCGGAGAGGTTCTTGCCCCCCTCTTCCATCAGGGTCTCGAGCCCTGCTGGCAGACGCTTAACAAAATCGGCGAGCTGTACCTCGCACAGCGCCTGCCAAAGCCGGGCATCATCGATGCCGTCGCGCCCGAGGCGCAGGTTTTCTGCCAGAGTCCCGACGAAGATAAAGGGATCCTGCTGCACCAGCCCTATGCTGCGGCGCACCGCCGAGAGCGACAGGCTCTCCATGGGGTGATCATCGAAGCGAATGGTGCCCTGATCCAGCGGATAGAAGCCCATCAGCAGGCTGATGATGGTGGACTTGCCGCTGCCGGTGTGACCCACCAGCGCCAGCATCTGGCCGGGATGAGCGGCAAAGCTCACCTCATGCAGCACCTGCTGCTCACCGTCGTAGGAGAAGCTCACTCGTTCGAAACTGACCCGTCCCTGCAGGGATGCGGCCTTGCCCTGGATGCTCTCACGGGTTTCGTCGAGCAGGGCAAAGACCCGCTCCCCGGCCACCATGGCCTGTTGCAATTGGTTGAGCTGGTTGGTCATCTCGATAAGGGGTTCGATCATCCGCCCCAGATAGCTGATAAAGGCGTAGAGCACCCCCACCTGGATGGCGCCCCCTGCACTCAGCCCCTCATGAGCAAACAGCGCCAACAGGCCGATCAGCACCATCATGTAGAAGAGATCGATGAGCGGGCGCAACAGGATGCCGTTGATCTTCAGGCTCTTGAGCCTGGCGGCCCAGTGCTCTTGGTTGACCCCGGCAAAGACATTGGCGAAGTGGCGCTCCTGCACCATGGCCTGAATGACCGGCATCCCTTGCAAGGATTCGTTGAGGCGGCTGTTGATATCGGAGAGCAGGCTGCGAGTCGCCCGCACCACGGGCACGCTCAAGCGTTGATAAAGCCACATCACCCCGGCCACCGCCGGCAGCAACATGGCGCACACCAGCATCAGGCGCAGATCCAGCAGCGCCATCGAGATGAGGATGCCGCACAGGAGCACCACCTTCTGCACCAAGAGACCAATCACCTGTACATAGAGGTTCATGATCGCCTCGGTGTCGTTGGTGATGCGGGAGATAAGCGAGCCGGAGCGATGCTTGTCAAAGTAGCTGGCAGGCAGACGGATGGCGGTGGCGAATACCTGCTCGCGCAGGCGCTGCACCACCGCCTGGGCGATGCGGTTGAAGCGCAGGGATTGCAGATAAAAACCAGCAGCCGACACCACCTGCAGGCCGAGATAACCCGCCGCAATGGCGGCGATCATGCCCCACTCCAGCCGGCGCGGCGCCAGATAGTCGTCGATGAAGAGCTTGATAAGCAGAGGGCCTGCCACCTCGGCACCGGTGGCCAGCAGCAGACAAATACCGGCCTGAGTCAGCCAGGCTGGATAACGGGCGCAATAAGCCAGCAGGCGTTTAATCGTTGGATTCACAAACACTCCCCACTGCGTGTTTCAGGGGCGCAAGACGGGCGCAACAAGTCATTCAGTCGCCGTTCAATAGCCGGGTTCACAGGCTCTCCTCCACGTCTTGTTCGAGGCGCTGGTAACGAACCATATCCGCATACCAGCCATTGTGAGCCATCAGGGCACCGTGGCGGCCCCGCTCGCTGACACGTCCCTGCTCCAGCACCAGGATTTCGTCGGCCTGCTCCACCGCCGTCATGCGATGGCTGACCAGGATCAGGGTGCGGCGATGAGCCTTTAGGGCGTGCAGGATCTGCTGTTCGGTATGGGCATCCACCGCAGACAAGGCATCATCCAGCACCAGAATGGGCGCCTCCAGCAAGAGGGCCCGGGCAATGGCGAGCCGCTGCTTCTGTCCGCCGGAGAGGGTCACCCCCTTCTCCCCCACCTCGGTTTCGTATCCCTTGGGGAAGCGGACGATGTCATCGTGAACGCAGGCGATACGGGCCACCCGCTCTATCTCCTCCTGGCTGGCATCCGGCCTGCCGAGGGCAATGTTGGCGGCGATGGTGGTGGAAAACAGGAATGGCTCCTGCGGCACGTAGGCAAACTGGTGGCGCAACTCGCCAAGGGCCAGCCGCTCGACGGGTACGCCACCCATGGTAAGTTCTCCCGCACTGGGGTTGGCCAGGCGCATCAAGAGCTTGAGTAGCGAGCTCTTGCCCGCGCCGGTGCGCCCCACCACGCCGAGCATACCGCCCCGCTGCAAGGTAAAATCGATATCTTGCAACAGGCCGCGCTGCTCCAGCCGGTAGCCCACTCCGCTTGCACAGAGCGGAAATGCACTGGTGAGCGCCTGCGGCTGCGCGGGATCCTCAATGTCGCTGCGCTCGGCAAGCAGACTCTCGATACGCGAATAGGCGGCGCTGCCCCGCTCTATGATGTTGAACAGCCAGGCGATGGCAAACATGGGCCAGATCAGCTGGCCAAGATACATGGTGAAGCTGGTGAGCTCCCCCAGGGTCAGTTCACCCTGCAGCACCAGGGCGCTGCCCCCCGCCACCGCGAGGAAGTAGGAGCAGCCGATACACAGATAGATGACGGGATCGAATTTGGCGTCGATGCGTGCCACCGCCATGTTACGCTCCCCCGCCTGACGGGTCAGCTCGGCAAACCCCTGATCCTCCAGGGATTCCACCGCATAGGATTTGAGCACCCGGACACCCGAGAGGGCCTCCTGGGTCTTGTTGTTGAGTCGGGAGAAGGCCCCCTGCGCCGCCTTGAACTCCTTGTAGATCTGCTTGCCAAAGCGGTTCATGAAAAACGCCATCACAGGCAATGGAAGCAGGGAGAGCAGGGTCAACTGCCAGGAGTACTGGCTGCACATGATAGAGAGCACCAGGATGCCGACGATCATGGAGTCCACCAGGGTCAGCACCCCCTCTCCGGCGGTCATCTCCACCGCCTGGATGTCGTTGGTGGCATGAGCCATCAGATCACCGGTACGGTGACGCTGGTAAAAATCGGGGCTCATGCGGGTGAAGTGGCCAAACAGGCGATTGCGCAGCACATAGGCCAGCCGGTAGGAGGCACCAAACAACATCACCCGCCACACGTAACGAAGCAGATAGATAAGCAGGCCAAGGCCAAACAGTCCGGCCAGGTAACGCAACAGGGTGTCATTGTCGAGATCCCCCTTGGCAATACCATCCACGACCCAACCCACCACCTTGGGGGGGATCACCGTCAGTATGGCGACCATCATCAGCAGGGTGATGGCGATCAGATACCGCCGCCACTGCTCCTTGAAAAACCAGCCCAATCGTAGAAATACGCTCACACCACCGACCTTTGGCGTCCACCAGCCCGCCGTCTGGGCAGCGATGGAGATGCCTTGAAATAGGAAGAAAGGAAACAGTCGCCTCCGGCTGGAGGCGACTCGAATGAAGGCTAATCATATCCCGAACCGGAAGGGTTGAGAATAATTACTATTTGATCCCCTGAGACATGCGATCATCTGCCAGGGTATAGGCACCATACGAATTTTCATGCTGTTCGCCCGTGAGCAGAAAGTGGGATACCTCTTCCCGCGTCTGGCTGAAAACAGCCTGCAACTGCTCCAGATCCACATCCTCCAGCACTTCGTTTTGCCGCAGCCGCCACTCCAGCTCTCCTGCCACCATCTGCAAGCGAGAGGCCGAAATATTGGCAGAGACCCCCTTGAGAGTGTGCAGCAACTTGCTGGCGATCTCGGGCTGCTGGCGACGCAGGGCGGAGCGGATCTCCCACAGGTCGTCCTTGTGTTCCGACATGAACAGCTTGAACAGGATCTGCAACGCCTCCTTGTCCTGATCCAGACGCTTGAGCGCGTCCTGCAGATCGAGGATCCCCATCATGTCCGGCGGTTTGACCTCGAGCAGGCCACTCTGCTCGCTCCCCTGGCGTTTCACCCATTGCAGCAGGTTGTTGTAAAGATCCAGCTTGCTCACCGGCTTGGTCACATAACCATTCATCCCGACCCCGAGACAACGCTCCTTGTCACCGGGCATGGCACTGGCGGTCAGGGCTATGATAGGGACGTCATGTTTGTCGACCATCTTGCGGATTTGGCGGGTCGCATCCAGCCCGTCCAGCACCGGCATCTGCAAGTCCATCAGGATGACGTCAAAGGGTTGCTCGGAGACCCGTTCCACCGCTTCCCGACCATTGTTGACCACGGTCACCACGGCCTCGACCCGGCGCAGATATTCGATGATGAGTTGCTGGTTGACCCTGTTGTCCTCGGCCAGCAAGACACGGGTCCCCTGCAGCAGGGATTTGAAGTACTGCTGTTCCCCCTGCGCCTCGGCCTGACGGATATGGTGGTCGTAGGCACTGCCGTTGAGCAGCTCATCCACCTTGGCCAGCAAGGCATTTTCAGTCATCGGCTTGGCCAGGAAGTGGGTCAGCCCCAGCCCTTCCATTCGGGCATGCAGTCCCTCCCTGGCCCAGGCACTGATCATCAGGATGGGGACCTGACGCCACTGGGGATGCTGGGACATCTCAAGCGCCAGATCCAGACCATCCTCCTGCCCCATGCGCCAGTCGAGGATGGCGAGTCGCAGACTCGGCCCCTCTTCGCGCAGCACCTGGCGGGCACGGGAAAGGGTGTTGACCGCCAGCACACGCATGCCGGCGCGGCTCAGAATATCCCTGGCCAGTTCCAGCACCAGCTCGTTGTCATCCATCACCATCACCAGCGGCTGGTTCTCGAAGAAGACTCTGTGGCCAGCGACACCGTACATGGCCTGGGCCATGGGGATCTCGAACTGGAACAGGGAACCCACGCCCGGTTTGCTCTGCACCGTGATCCGCCCCCCCATCAGCTCGACCAGTCGCTGGGAGATATTCAGACCCAGCCCCGAGCCACCATATTTGCGGGTATTGCCCGCCTCTAGCTGGGTAAAGGCCTGGAACAACTGGCTCTGTTTCTCTTCGGCGATGCCGATCCCGGTATCCCGTACACTGAAACGGATCCGCATCGGATGCAGGTTGGCCAGTTCGATGGAGACTTCAACTTCACCACGCTCGGTAAACTTGATGGCGTTGTTGACCAGATTGACCAGCACCTGGCCCAGACGCAGGGGATCGCCACGCAAGAAGAGCGGGACCTCGGGGGATTTGCGAATGATCACCTCGATATGCTTGCGTTCGGCCAGATCGGCAAACATGCCCGCCAGCGAGTCGAGCTGCTCGCTCAGGTCGAAATCGATCTCCTCCAGCGTCAGCTTGCCGGACTCTACCTTGGTCAGATCGAGGATGTCGTTGATAAGGAGCAACAGGGTATCGGAGGAGGATTTTATCTTGCCGAGGTAATCCCGCTGCTGCTGATCCAGCTCGGTCTGCAATGCCAGCGAACTGAAGCCGATGATGGCGTTCATGGGGGTGCGGATCTCATGGCTCATGTTGGCCAGAAAATCGCTCTTGGCCTGCGCCAGCAACCCGGTCTGGCGTGATAGCTCGCTCAGCTTCTGGTTGCGGCGCCACAAGGTTGCGGCCACCAGTCCGAAGCAGATGAGCGCCCCCAACAGCACCATCAAATAAAAGTGGCTCATCAGCGCAGAGGCCCTCTCCAGCTTGCCCTGCTTCCAGCGCACCAGGCTGTCGCTCACATGCATGTCGATCAACTGGTAACGCAGAGAGTGATAGCCCACCACCTGACGGGCCATCTCTTCACTGAGTTCGAGCAGGCTCATGACTTCGGGGCGGTTGTGATAGCGAGAGGCGAGCTGCTGCTGCAAAGCGAGCAGTTGTTGCTGCTCGTTCTGATCCCAGCTGTGTTGCAGATAACCGTTCAATTGCGCAAGCTCATGCACATCCCGCTGCAATAGGCTGTCGGTCGCACCGAGCTCACGCACTTTTTGCAACTGGCGTTCAAACGGCTGCGCCATGTACCTGATGGACATCTCCATGGCATGCAATCGGGCCAGTTGCATCAGATAGGAGTCCATATCCTGCAACAGCGCCTTGGCGAGGTGGGCGTGGGTCTTGTCCGGATCGCTGCGCACCTTGCGCGCGAACCCATCGAGGGTGAAAGAGAGCTGGCCAAGCCGCTGTTGGACACTTTCATCGTTGGCCTTTTCCCGCCCCAGCAGATAGACGGTATCCGAATTGATGCGGTTGAGTACCACCTCGGCCGCCGTATTCAGCTCCTGTGCCTGCTGCTGCCAGCTGAGCAACTGCCAGCAGTAGCCGGAAAAGGCGAGCAACAAGGCAACGATCAGCCCCAGCACAACACGGTTCTTCCGTGATCCTTTATTCATCCCGTCTCTCATTTCAAGGTCGCAGATACGGCCGTTGTCACTTTTATCCCGAAGTGAATGATCCACACCGGCCAGTCACCATGTTACCGTTATATGTCCCTGAACTGGTGACAATATTTCGCGCAGCATCGAGCACACCGGAGCTTATTATGTCATTTATCACTACCTATTGTAGTCACTGCTTTAAACGAAACCGCCTGCCCCAAGACCGGCTAAGCCTGTCTGCCAACTGTGGTCACTGCAAGTCTCCCCTGTTCAGCCAGACCCCCTGCATCGGACAAGAGGCGCAGTTTGATACCCTGATCCAGTCCGATATCCCGGTGGTTGTCGATTTTTGGGCTAGCTGGTGCGGCCCCTGCCAACAATTTGCCCCCGTCTTCCACGATGTGGCGCACGAATTTGAACCAGGTTTGCGGTTCGTCAAGGTGGATACCGAACAACAGGCTGCCCTGGCCGCACACTACGCCATTCGCAGCATTCCCACCCTGATGGTATTCAGGCAAGGAAAGGTCCTGGCCCAGATCAATGGCTCATTGCCAAAAAGCATGTTCAAACAGTGGCTGGAACAGTTTCAAGATGTTTAATTGATGTTGCGATATGGTTTTTTATTTGTTTTGAACTTTGTTTTCATGTCCGTAATTTGTGAATAGAGGCAGATTTCCAGCACACCCCACTGTTTCAAACAGGTGAATGAATGTAACCTCGGCAACACAACAACAACCATAAATTAACCGAGAGAATGCTATGCACACATCTGCTGTACCCTCAGTACCATCACGCTGGCTGGACATCAAATCAGGGATCGTGATCCTGGATGTCCTGCTACTTTGTGCCATGCTGGCCTGGCTCCCGTTTGACCCCATGGTCAACAAGGGCCTCGCCATCCTGATCTTCATCGCCATCCTCTGGCTGACCGAAGCGGTGAATATCACCATCACGGCCTTGTCCATTCCTGTACTCGCCACCCTGCTCGGGGTGTTTGACATGAGCAAGTCCCTGACGGACTTCGCCAACCCCGTCCTGTTCCTCTTCTTCGGGGGCTTTGCCCTGGCAGCCGCCCTCTCCAAACAGGGGCTGGACACCCAGATCGCCGCCAAGGTGATGCAGCTCGCCAAGGGGCATCTGGGCTGGGCATCCATGGTGCTCTTCACCATCACGGCGGCCCTCTCCATGTGGATTAGTAACACTGCCACCGCCGCCATGATGATGCCGCTGGCCCTCGGTATGCTAAAAGGCCTCGACATTCACAAGGATCGCCGCACCCTGGTCTTCGTCCTGCTGGGCGTCGCCTACAGCGCCAGTATCGGCGGGATCGGCACCCTGGTCGGCAGCCCCCCCAATGCCATCGCTGCAGCCCAGATGGGTCTTGGCTTCACCGACTGGATGAGATTCGGCATCCCGGTGGTCATCATCTTCATGCCGGTGGGCATCGGCCTGCTCTATCTGGTGACGCGCCCCAATCTCTCCCACCAAGTCAGCACCGAACGGGTGACCATCCAGTGGACCGGCCAGCGCAAGGTGACCCTGTGCATCTTCCTGACCACAGTCCTGCTGTGGATTGGCTCACAACCCATCGCCAAGGCGTTGGGAGGCATTCCCCAGTTCGACACCCTGATCGCCATGGGCGCCATCCTGGCTATTGCCATCAGCCGGGTGGCCAGCTGGGATGACATCAACCAGAACACCGACTGGGGTGTGCTGATGCTGTTCGGTGGTGGCCTGACCCTGAGCGCCATCCTGAAGCAGACCGGCGCCAACGCCTTCCTGGCGGAGCACCTCTCCAACGGTCTCGCCGCCATGCCAATCTTCGTCATCCTGTTGTGCCTGACCGCCTTCGTGGTGTTCCTGACCGAGCTGGTGTCCAACACTGCCACCGCCGCCCTGCTGGTGCCCCTGTTTGCCGGCGTTGCGGAAGCCTTGGGGGTGTCGCCTATCGTCGTCTCCGTGCTGATCGCTGTCGGTGCCTCTTGTGCCTTCATGCTGCCTGTCGCCACGCCGCCCAACGCCATCGTGTTTGCCAGCGGCCACATTCAGCAGCGTGAAATGATGCGCGCAGGCCTGGTGCTGAACCTGGTCTTCACTGTCATCCTGACTATGCTTGCCTACTTCATGGGCGACATACTCCATTGAGTTAACCCATGTATGCCAAGGCCCCTGACGGGGCCTTTTTTATTGCCTATCTTGCCTGCCGACGCTCCCGGAGTGCACACCTTTTTCTCCCGTTCTCAGCCCCGTTATCCGACGTCACTCGCACTCAAATACCAGAACCGCACGCTGGAGGTGACAGTTGGGCAGTTGGCCTTTCTCCCGCATTCGCACCAACCAAAGTCACCCACGCCCAATAAAAAACCCCCGCATGGCGGGGGTTTGGGTTTGCTTTCTTGTCAGCCGATGCTGCAGCTTGTCAGCTTCCAGATCCGGTCCACGTAGTCCTGGATGGAGCGATCGGAGTTGAACTTGCCCATGGTGGCCGAGTTGATGATGGCCTTCTTCGCCCACAGTGCCGGATCCCGATACCAGGTATCGATCAGCTTGTGCGCTTCCGAGTAGGAGGCAAAATCGGCCAGCGTCAGGTAGGGATCACCCCCTTCTAGCAAGGAGCGCTTGATGGAGGAGAGCTCACCCGGACGACCCGGCGTGAAGTAGTCGGTATCAAACCAGTCCAGTACGGCTTTGAGCTCGGAGTTGGCGTAGTAGAAGTCATAAGGGTTGTAACCACGCCCCTTCAGTGCCTTCACCTCGTCCACGTTCAGACCGAAGATGGCGCAGTTCTCGGCCCCCGCCTCTTCGGCGATCTCGATGTTGGCGCCGTCCAGGGTACCTATGGTGATGGCACCGTTCAGGGCCATCTTCATGTTGCCGGTACCGGAGGCTTCATAACCGGCAGTGGAGATCTGCTCGGAGACGTCGGCCGCCGGGATCAGCTTCTCGGCCAGGCTCACCCGGTAGTTCGGCATGAACACCACTTTCAGCTTGCCCTGAATGCGGGTGTCATTGTTGACCCGCTCCGCCAGCTTGTTGATGGCGTAGATGATGTCCTTGGCCAGCTTGTAACCGGGCGCCGCCTTGGAGCCAAAGATGAACACCCGCGGATGCATGTCATAGTCGGGGTTGGCCAGCAGACGACGATAGAGCGCCATGATGTGGATGAGGTTCAGTTGCTGGCGCTTGTACTCGTGCAGACGCTTTATCTGGACGTCGAAGATCGCCTCGGCACTGACCTCGATACCGGTTTCCGCCTTGATGACCTTGACAAGCTTCTCCTTGTTGTGGCGCTTGATGGTCATGAACTGCTTCTGGAAGGCCTTGTCGTCGGCAAACTTGGTGACGCTGCGCAGCTTGTCCAGTTGCAGCGGCCACTCCTTGCCCACCACTTCGTTGTAGAGCTCGGCCAGTTCCGGGTTGCAGGCCAGCAGCCAGCGACGCGGAGTCACGCCGTTGGTGACGTTGCACATTTTCTCTGGCCACAGCTCGGCATACTCGGGGAAGAGATCTTCCTTCACCAGCTTGGAGTGGATCTCGGCCACGCCGTTCACCTTGGAGGAGCCGATGACACACAGGTTGCCCATGCGCACCTTGCGCACAGCCCCCTCTTCAATGATGGAAAGCTTGGCTTTGATGGCATCGTTGCCCGGCCACTTTGGCTCAACCAGATCATTCAGGAAGCGGGCGTTGATTTCATAGATGATCTCCAGATGGCGCGGCAGCACCTTCTCAAACAGGCTGACAGACCACTTCTCCAGCGCCTCCGGCAGCAAAGTGTGGTTGGTGTAGGAGAACACCTGGTAGCTGATGGCCCAGGCCGCTTCCCAGGTCAGCCCCTCTTCATCCACCAGCACCCGCATCAGCTCGGGGATGGCCACGGTCGGGTGGGTATCGTTGAGCTGGATGGCGATCTGTGCCGCAAAGTTGCTGAAATCGGCACCGTGTACCCGCTTGTAGCGGCGCATGATGTCCTTGATGGAACAGGCGCAGAAGAAGTACTGCTGGATCAGACGCAGCTCCTTGCCTGCATCCGTATCATCGTTTGGATAGAGCACCTTGGAGATGGTCTCGGCCTGGGCTTTCTCGGCCTGAGAGTCGATGTAACCACCGGCGTTGAACACGTCCCAATCGAAGAACTCGGAAGCACGGGACTCCCACAAACGCAGGATGTTGACGGTGTGGCCGCCGAAGCCAACCACCGGGATATCCCAGGGCACCCCTTTGATCTTGCGACCGGCGTGCCACACCTTCTTCAGGCCGCCCTTGTCACCAAACACGGTTTCCACGTAGCCGTAGAGCGGGATCTCCTGCACCGATTCCGGGCGGCAGATCTCCCAGGGGTTGCCATATTCACGCCAGGAGTCCGGACGCTCAATCTGGCGACCATCCTGAATTTCCTGACGGAACAGGCCGTGCTCGTAGTGAATGCCGTAGCCAACGGCCGGATAGTTGAGGGTCGCCAGCGAATCGATGAAGCAGGCCGCCAGTCGACCCAGGCCGCCGTTGCCAAGGGCCATATCCGGCTCTTGCTCGCAGAGATCGGTCAGTTCAAGACCCAGCTCGCCAAGCGCTTCTTCGCAGATCTTGTACAGGGAGAGGTTATGCAGGTTGTTGGAGGTCAAACGCCCCATCAGGAATTCAGCAGAGAGATAGTGAATCGCACGAGTGTCTTTCTTGAAGTGAGTCTGCTGAGTGCGGGTCAGGCGCTCGTACACCTGTTCGTTGACGGCCGCAGCGGTGGCTTTCCACCACGCTTCGGGAGAGGCTTTCTGTTCGCCTGTACCCAAGGTAGAACGCAGGTGACGCACGATACTCGCCTTGAGCTGATCTTTATCCAGTTGGAGATCCTGGTCTGTCTTCTTCTTGGTAGCCATAAACCATATTCCTTCGTTACAAATAAAATTGTTATCCCGGTTAACGGGTCCGGCGCTGTTGTTATCTCAAATATTTACCGGCGTGAGAATACTAACGAAAGCAGCTGAATTAAAAGTTAACGCAAGTCACACTTTACCCCACGGGAAACGCAAGAAAAGTATGAAAACCCTTTCCTTAAAATTCTTTTAAAAACCAATCAAAACCATAAAAATCAATAAGTTAATGCAATCGTAAAAATAATGAAATATGAATAGGTTTTCAGAGGTTGCCAAGTCTTGAAAATCCTTGAAAATAAGCCATGAAATGGCGCATTGAAAGCGATTTCAATGCGCCAAAATGTAATATGAAGCCAACACGATATCCCCCGTTGTTCAGGGATGAGCCTTGAACTGGTTGGTCAAGGGATCATAGTGATACCCAATCTGGCCCAGCCTGTTCGCCAGCTGCTCCTCACTCATGTCGTAATAAGCCAGCAGCTCTTCCAGCCCGTCACACTCCAGTCTCAGCTTTTCATTGATGATGCCCAACAAGATGTTGGCATCCAGACGCTGCAAAGTACTGATATCCATGACGTCACCTCCCCTGCATTAACCTTGTATAACCATGGGCGGTTCCATTCCATTTGTCCATCGAATAAAAAACGACCACTGTTTTTAAAAAATATTTTCCTGATAAATCAGTATCTTTTTCTCCCCTCCTGCCAAGGGCATCACATTTTTTGGCAAAAATGCCTTGTCAGCGTCACAGGACAGAACTACTGTATAGGCATACAGCTTGAGTTTTTATACAGGATACGTAGATGAACCAGCCCCAGCACTCACCTCTCTATGGAATAACCCGTACCATGAGCAATCCCTGGCCAACCAGAACGGCTTGCAAAGCGGGACCGACTCACGCTCGCGCGTCTTTCTTGTCTGATGAACCGCTGCACAAAGAACTGGGTACGCAGTCAATTCCTACCAAGGGATGGATCCTGCTGATCGCCCCCCCAGGCCGCCCTGCTGCTCTCCATCTGCAGGAACAGGGACTTGATCCAGCCAGGGTCTTGATTGTGCACAGCACCAAGATCAAGAACTGGCAGCAGACACTGGAGCGCAGCCTCGGCCTGGGCCATTGTGCTGCCGTGTTCACCTGGTTACCCGAAACGATCGAACTTGATCACGCCAAATTGCAACGGCTGGAACAGCAATCTGGCGTATTCATCCGTTATTTGGGCGACGTGACGCCAAGAGCAGCCAAGCCACAGGTCGCCTATGCAGAACAGGATATCTACCTCAATCACTGACAAAAACCGGCTATGGCGAGACTCGGCCAAAGAGCACTAGGCAGTGAGCCAGCGGCATATTGCTGTAATCCGGGACAAAATGCAGTGAATCAACGCTGCTGGCTTCTCGCCAAGAGATAGGTCATCGCCATAAATGATGGAAGCGGTAAAGATGGAGATGGAGCCTGGCGATAACAACTTGCGGATCAGAGCAAGGCTCTTTTGAGCCAAGCCATTGCCCTTGGAAAGCACATGCCACTGGCAATGGGCCGTCATCCTTGAAATATGAGGTAACAAGGGGTATAACCACGCATTTTATCAGGTGTATTAAGTGAGCAGTATGATGCAAGCCCCTTTTTGGCAGACCAAGAGTCTGCAACAGATGACCGAGTCTGAATGGGAATCCCTCTGTGACGGCTGTGGCAAGTGCTGCCTCAACAAGCTTATCGATGAAGACACCGAAGAGCTGGTATTCACCAATGTCGCTTGCAACCTACTGAACACCAAGACCTGCCAGTGCTCTGACTACCTGAATCGATTCAAAAAAGAGCCTGACTGCCTGCAGATCACGCACGACAAAATCGCCGAGTATGACTGGCTGCCTTCGACCTGCGCCTATCGTCTGCTGGCAGAAGGCAATCCCCTGCCGGCCTGGCATCCCCTTATTACCGGCAGCCGCTCTGCCATGCACCAGGCCGGACAATCGGTACGGGGCAAAGTCATCCATGAGGTCGATGCCGGTGAGTGGGCCGACCATATCATCACCTGGGCAAGCTGAGCCCAAGCCATAGCGCCATACATCAAGCTAGACCAAGGGCTGCCCACGCAGCCCTTTTTGATCTCTCCCGCTTTTCGTCAACCATCCCCTCTGAATCGCCCCTTCTTTCCTGCCACTCTCACCCATCCCTTTATCAGCGCTTGAGATAGCGGTAAGAGGCAGAGACAGAGGCAGAGGCAGAGGCAGAGGCAGAGGCAGAGGCAGAGGCAGAGGCAGAGGCAGAGGCAGAGGCAGAGGCAGAGGCAGAGGCAGAGGCAGAGGCAGAGGCAGAGGCAGAGGCAGAGGCAGAGGCAGAGGCAGAGGCAGAGGCAGAGGCAGAGGCAGAGGCAGAGGCAGAGGCAGAGGCAGAGGCAGAGGCAGAGGCAGAGGCAGAGGCAGAGGCAGAGGCAGAAAATCACCCCGTCCTCTGAATGACAAGCATAAAAAAACCGGCGCCTTGGCGCCGGTTTTTAATCACGAGTTCTCGATTACAGAGAAGCGGTGAAGGTACGGGTGATGACGTCTTGCTGTTGCTCTTTAGTCAAAGAGTTGAAGCGAACGGCATAACCGGAAACACGGATGGTCAACTGCGGATATTTCTCCGGGTTTTCCATGGCGTCCAGCAGCATTTCACGGTTCATCACGTTCACGTTCAGGTGCTGACCACCTTCTACGTTGGCTTCGTGGTGGAAGTAACCGTCCATCAGACCAGCCAGGTTGGCCTTCTGGGCTTCCATGTCTTTACCCAGTGCGTTCGGCACGATGGAGAAGGTATAGGAGATACCATCTTTGGCGTAAGCGAACGGCAGCTTGGCAACGGAAGTCAGAGAGGCAACCGCACCCTTCTGGTCACGACCGTGCATCGGGTTGGCACCCGGGCCGAACGGCGCACCGGCGCGACGACCATCCGGGGTGTTACCGGTCTTCTTGCCGTACACCACGTTAGAGGTGATGGTCAGCACGGACTGGGTAGCCACGGCGCCACGGTAGGTGTTCAGCTTCTGAATCTTCTTCATGAAGCGCTCAACCAGGTCGCAGGCGATGTCATCGACGCGAGCGTCGTTGTTACCGAACTGCGGGTACTCGCCTTCGATTTCGAAGTCGATGGCCACGCCGTCTTCATCACGCACCGGCTTGACCTTGGCGTACTTGATGGCAGACAGGGAGTCGGCAGCAACGGACAGACCGGCGATACCGCAAGCCATGGTGCGATACACGTCACGATCGTGCAGCGCCATCAGAGAGGCTTCGTAGCTGTACTTGTCGTGCATGTAGTGGATGATGTTCAGGGCCGCTACGTACTGCTTGGCCAGCCAGTCCATGAAGTGATCCAGACGATCCATCACTTCGTCGTAGTTCAGGTACTCGGAGGTGATCATCTCGGTCTTCGGACCGACCTGCAGCTTCATCTTCTCGTCCATACCGCCATTGATGGCGTACAGCATAGTCTTGGCCAGGTTGGCACGAGCACCGAAGAACTGCATTTGCTTGCCCACGATCATCGGGGACACACAGCAAGCGATGGCGTAGTCATCGTTGTTGAAGTCCGGACGCATCAGATCGTCGTTCTCGTACTGAACGGAAGAGGTCTCGATGGATACCTTGGCACAGTACTTCTTGAAACCGACCGGCAGCTTCTCGGACCACAGGATGGTCAGGTTCGGCTCAGGGGACGGGCCCATGGTGTACAGGGTGTTCAGCATACGGAAGCTGTTCTTGGTGACCAGGGTACGGCCATCAACGCCCATACCGGCCAGAGTCTCGGTGGCCCACATCGGGTCGCCGGAGAACAGTGAGTCGTATTCCGGAGTACGCAGGAAGCGAACCATACGCAGCTTCATGACCATGTGGTCCATCAGCTCCTGGGCTTCCTGTTCGGTGATCAGACCCTTCTGCAGGTCACGTTCGATATAGATGTCCAGGAAGCTGGAGGTACGACCGAAGGACATGGCTGCACCGTTCTGGGACTTGACTGCCGCCAGGTAGGCGAAGTAGGTCCACTGTACGGCTTCTTTGGCGTTCTTGGCCGGTACGGAGATGTCGCAACCATACTTGGCAGCCATGACTTTCATCTGGGCCAGAGCACGGTGCTGCTCGGAGATCTCTTCGCGCAGACGGATGGTGGCTTCCAGGTTGACGCCGTTTTCCAGATCTTCCTGCAGGGACTTGAACTGGGCCAGTTTGTCGGCCATCAGGAAGTCGATACCGTACAGGGCAACACGACGGTAGTCACCGATGATACGGCCACGGCCGTAGGCATCCGGCAGACCGGTGATAACGCCGGACTTGCGGCAGTTCAGGATGTCTTTGGTGTAAACGTCAAACACGCCCTGGTTGTGAGTCTTGCGGTACTCGGTGAAGATCTTCTCGACCATGGGGTCCAGCTGACGACCGTACACTTCGCAAGAAGTCTTGACCATCTTGATACCGCCGTTGGCGATGATGGCGCGCTTCAGCGGCTTGTCAGTCTGCAGGCCAACGATCTGCTCCAGGCTCTGATCGATGTAACCGGCATCGTGTGCGGTAATGGTGGAGGGCAGGTCGGTATCAAAATCAACCGGCGCGTGAGTGCGGTTCTCGATCTTGATGCCTTCCATGACCTTGTCCCACAGCTTGGTGGTCGCTTCGGTCGCGCCAGCCAGGAAGGACTCGTCACCTTCATACGGGGTGTAGTTCTTCTGGATGAAGTCACGGGTGTTGACAGAAGTCTGCCATTCACCGGCCGCGAAGCCTTCCCATGCTTTTTGGAACTGTTCGTTAAGTTCTGCCATTTTTCATTACCTCACACGGTATTGATGTAGTATCCCGCAATCATCCTTAATGATGACGACGGAAGATAAACCAGTAAGTCAAACCAACCATGACGCCACCACCGATGATATTGCCAATGGTGACAGGGATGAGGTTGTGTAGGACAAAGTTGGATACGGTCAGATCGGCGAAGCTTGCCGGATCCTGTCCGATAGCCTGCCAGAATTCCGGGCTGGCCACGCTGTGAATCGCGATACCAACCGGAATCATAAACATGTTTGCGATGCTGTGCTCGAAGCCGGAGGCAACGAACATGGCAACCGGCAGCAACATCACCACGACCTTGTCAGTGGCACTGCGGGCACCAAATGCCATCCAGGCGGCAAGGCAGACCATCAGGTTGCACAGGATGCCAAGGGCAACCGCTTCAAAGAAAGTATGGTGGATCTTGTGCTGGGCCACTTTCAGGGCGTTGAGGCCCCACTGGCCATCTGCCGCAGTGTATTCCGCCGACATGATGATAAGCCCCACCATGAGCAGGCCACCAATCAGGTTGCCAAAGTAGACCAGGCCCCAGTTTTTGAACAGCTGTGCCCAGCTGATGCGGTTGGCTGCCTTGGCCACCAGGGTCAGGGTGGTGGAAGTGAACAGCTCGGCACCGAGCAGCACACAAAGAATAAGACCAAGGGAGAAGCAGAGACCGCCGACCAACTTCGCCATGCCCCATGACATGGAAGAGGAGCCTGTAGTCACCGTAATGTAGAAGATAAACGCGATGGCGATGAAAGCGCCTGCGGTAATGGCCAGTGGAATGACCTTGTATGCCGGCTTGGTGGCCTTGGCATAAGTGATGTCTTCAGCCAGTGCTGCGATGGCTTCGGGTTTGAGACAATCGAATGGAGATTCAGTTTTCAATTATTTTGTACCTGAACGTTTTGCCTGCCGAAATCATAACAAAGGGGCAAATGGCCAAAATTGACATTGATCAAATTTATCAGTGTGCGAATGTAATTTTACTACAAAGATTTTAAGGCTGCGGAGCCATAAGTTTACACCAGGTTTCAGCTGAAACAGAAGCGCATTTTTTTTAATGCAATGATTTAAAAGAATTTATTTATATCCACCTCAAAGTATTATCGGCAAGATATCTTTGCGGGACGACCCTGTACCCCCCTCCTCTTCGTCAACCCCCTTAGGGGTATTTTTTGTTTTTTATTTCATCTTTGAATAACGCATCACACTCTGTCTTTTGCATAAAAAAGGGGCCAAACGGCCCCTTTATAACACGTTATGGCCTTACGCCCACTGGTGGGTGCGTTTGGCTTTCTGCAACTTTTCGTAAGCCGCCAGCAGTTTCTGGTGCAACGGGAACTGCTCAAGCGACAGATCGGCCGCCTCCAGACCGTGGAAGCGCGCCTCGCCGCTGGCGTGGGCCCAAGCCTCGGCCAGGGTATCTTCGCCGAACATGCGGGCGAACACGGCGCGGTACTGCTCGGGGTCTCGCTCCTCGTCGAGGAAGAGCTCGACACAGGCGCGCAGGGCGCGGTAGTAGTTGGCCCGCTCGGCCGGGAACACCGATTGGTTGAATTCCATGGTCCAGTCGATGAGATCGAGCGCCGTTTCCAGCTCGCCTGCGGCCAGCGCCAGCATGGCCTTGAGCTCACCAACCCTCAGGGTATGCAGAGCGGTGCCCTTGGCGGCGGCGATGCCGAGCAGCTCTCGCACCCGGGTGCGTTCGTCGTGCCCCTCTTCATCCAGCTGGTCAAACAGCGCCATGTATTGCTCTGCATCCCACTCCAGCGCCGGCAGCGCCAGAATAGTTTCCCGCAGGTGAGCCCCCATGGTGTTGTTGGCCAGCAACAGATCCTCGGCCGGATAGATGTCGGACATGCCGGGCACCAGGATGCGGCAGGCATAGACGCCCAGGTGCTCGTAGTCGGCGATATAGACCGGCTGCTCCAGCTCGTGGAAGATGCCGATCAGGTGATCGAACTCCTCCTGCGACGTGCCGCGAAAATCCCAGTCGGCAAACTCGAAGTCCGCATCCTGCTTGAACAGATCCCAGCTGATGAGACCGGAGGAGTCGATGAAGTGGGTCTCCAGGTTGTGGTGATCCGCTACCTGCTCGTTGTCGAACGAGGGCGGAACGAACACATCCAGATCCTTGAGGCCACGCCCCTGCAGCAGCTCGGTGACGGTACGCTCGAAGGCCACTTCGAAGCGCGGGTGGGCACCGAAGGAGGCAAAGCAGGTACCGTTGTTGGGGTTGAGCAGCACCACGCAGATGACCGGATAACGGCCACCCAGGGAGGCATCGAAGCTGTAGATGGGGAAACCTTCGGCCTCAAGGGCGGCGATGGAGGCCTGGATCCCTGGGTAACGGGCTATCACCTCAGCCGGGATCTCCGGCAGGCTGATGGCCTCGGCGATGATCTTGTTCTTCACGTGACGCTCGAACACCTCGGAGAGCGCCTGGGTGCGGGCCTCGGTCTTGGTGTTGCCGGCACTCATGCCGTTGGAGACATAGAGGTTGCCGATGATGTTCATCGGGATGTAGACGGTCTGATGGTCGGACTGGCGCTCGAACGGCAGGGCGACGATACCGCGCTCCTCGTTGCCAGACTGCAGATCCACCAGCATGTCGGCGGTCACTTCCCCATCCGGGTTGTAGAACTTGCGGGTGAAAGAGTCGAGCAGACCGGCAGGCAGCTGATCCCCCTCGATGGGGAACCACTTCTCGTTCGGGTAGTGGACGAAATCACCGTTCGCTACCTGCTCGCCCAGATAAAAGTCGGCGAAGAAGTAGTTGGTGGAGAGACGCTCGAAGTACTCGCCGAGGGCCGAGGCCAGTGCGGCCTTCTTGCTGGCGCCCTTGCCGTTGGTAAAGCAGAGGGAGCACTCCTTGTCACGGATGTGCACGGACCAGACATTGGGCACGGGGTTGAGCCAGGAGGCCTCTTCGATATCAAACCCCAGGGCTTGCAGCTTGGTCTGGAAGCGTTCGATGGAGTCTTCCAGCGCCGCGTCCTTGCCGGGAATAAAAGTGTGGTCGGTCATCACAATGTCCTGATTTTATTGGCTCATGTTTGGCCGCAGATAATAGCAGGGGTCAACGGCTTTGGCAGGACAAAAATCAGCGCCGGACGCAAACAGAAGGGAGAAAGAGGAGAGAGGCGATGAGGGCGCCACATTGATCAGTAAACGGGACCGGGCTGCCGCCCGATCCCGCGCAAACAGGATCACCGCGATGGTGGGTTAGAGCTGCTTGCCCTGGCTCGCGATGACCGACTGATACCAGAAGAAGCTGTCCTTCTTGAGGCGGCGCAGGGAGCCCCCCTGCTCGTCCCGCTCCACATAAACGAAGCCGTAGCGCTTCTGGTAACCGTTGAGCCAGCTCAGGATGTCGGTGAACGACCAGGCGCAGTAACCCAAGAGCTCCACCCCGTCCTGCAGCGCCTCCTGGCACGCCTTGACGTGGCTGCGCAGATAGTCGATGCGGTAGTCGTCGTGCACCTTGTCTCCTGCCGCCAGCTTGTCGAACTCGCCGAGGCCGTTCTCGGTGATCATCAGCGGCAGACCATAGCGGGAGGAGAGCCGGCGCAGGGCGATGCGCATCCCGGTCGGATCGATGGCCCAGTCCCAGTTGCTGGTCTCCAGGTGCGGGTTGGGGGCCGTCTTGTAGAGGCCGGGAATGCCGCTCGGCGGCGTAGTGCCCTTCTTGCCCGTGGTGTTGATGCGCTGCATCGTCTGGCCGCCGAGGGGGTTGTCGGTATAGGTCAGGGTGTAGTAGTAGTTGACGCCGATGTAGTCGGGGGTCCCTTCACGCAGCAGCTCGAGATCGCCCGGCAGGATCTGGGGCGCCTCGCCGGTCTCCCGCAGGTAGGCGAGCGCCGCCTGGGGGTAGCGGCCGAAGCAGTAGGCATCCAGCCACCAGAGGTTGGTGAACTCCTCGGCATTCTCGTAAGCCAGCATGTCTTTGGGATCGCACGAGGCCGGATAGGCGGGAGAATAGGCAAAGCTTGGGCCGATCAGCCCCCCCGGCACGTGCTGGCGAAACGCCTTGATGACCCTGGCGTTGGCCAGAAACGCGATGTGGTTGGCGGCAAAGAAGCGCTTGCGGTCCTGCACTGCGGGCGGATGGGTGCCGAGCTGATAGGCGTTGGTCAGGTTGTAGTTCTGTTCGTTGAGCGACACCCAGTACTTCACCTTGCCGGCAAAGCGCTGATAGAGGGTCACGCAGTAGCGCTCGAAATCGGCGATGATCCGTCTGTCTTCCCAGCCGCCGTATTCGTCCTGCAGCGCCTGGGGCAGGTCCCAGTGATAGAGGGTGAGCACTGGCTCAATTTGGTGGGCCAACAGGGTATCGATGAGTTTTTCATAGAAGGCGAGCCCCGCCTCGTTCACCTCGCCACGGCCGGTCAGGTAGATGCGCGGCCAGCTCACCGAGAAGCGATAGGCCTTGAGCCCCATCTCGGCCATCAGCGCCACGTCCTCCTCCATGCGGTGATAGTGATCCACCGCCACGTCGCCGTTGCTCCCCTCAAAGGTCTTGCCCGGCAGCTTGGTGAACAGATCCCACACCGAGGGCCCCTTGCCATCGGCGTCCCAGCCCCCTTCCACCTGGTAGGCGGCGGAGGCGGCGCCCCACAGAAAATCGGTGGGGAAGTCGTTGAACTTGTGGTGATGCATCTGGGGTTGCTCCTTCTGCGGCGGTGGCGCTGGCCACCTTGATCGCACCGACTGGCGGTGCCCAATGGAATTGGCATTAGCATCGAACAGTTCTAAAATTCCGTCCAATGACAAATTTAACCATTCAACATTCCAAACAGGAATCACAGGAGCCGACATGGAGTTGCGGGATCTGAAGGCCTTCGTCACCCTGGGGGAGGTATTGCACTTCGGTCAGGCGGCGGTGCGCCAGCACGTCACCCAGTCGGCGCTGAGCAAGCAGATCCGCCGGCTGGAAGAGGAGCTGGGCGGCGAGCTGTTCGAGCGCAATGCAAGCAGCACCCGTCTCACCGTGCTGGGGCGCGCCCTTTATGAGGATGCCCGCGCCCTGGTGGCCGCCAGCGAGCAGCTAGCACGCAGCGCCCGCGACGTGCTGGCCGGCAACAGCGGCACCCTGCGCATCGGCTTCGGCGTTGCCACCAAGCTGCTGGTGCCCGCCGCCATCGCGCAATTTCGGGCCGAACGCCCCCAGGTGACCATAGAGCTCAACGATCTCTCCACCCACCATCAGTTGCTGGCCCTGAGCGAAGGCAAGCTGGATCTCGGCTTCTGCCGCCTGCCCGCCCCCAAGGGGTGGCCGTGCCTGCCGGTAGTGCGGGCCCATTTTGTCGCCGTGCTGCCGGCCAGCTACGCCGGCGTGAGCAAGTTGGCTGATCTGGTGGACAAGCCGTTGGCCATCCTGCGCCGGGACAAGGCCCCCTCGTTTTACGATCACCTGATGCACTACCTGGCCCAGAGCGGGCTGCGTTTTCGCGATATCCAGTACGTCAACGACTTCGCCGCCGGGGTCGCCACCGCCGCCGCCGACATCGCCTGGACCCTGGTGCCCTCCTCCACCACCATAGAGCACCCGGACGTGCTGACCCTGCCGCTGACCGAGGGGGAAGCCTGCTGGACCATAGGCCTTATTCGCCCACCCCACAGCAAGGGGCCCCTCATAGAGGCCTTCTGGCAGACGGTCAGCACCCTCACCACAGGAATCGGCGCCGCACAGTCAGCGTTGCCGGGGTCAGATCAGGGCTTGTCAGAATCCTGACTGCCCACAACAACCAAAATAGAGGGAAGGCCGTGGCCTTCCCTCTCTCTTGCGTCGCTATCAGTGCTGTCGATTCAGACCGATGGCCTGCGTGTGTTGTTTGGCCGGAAAAGTCCTGTAGCTCAGGCCAGCTCGGCCCGCAGCGCCCGGGTCGCCTCCACCATCACGCTGAGGGCGGCGGTGGTCTCTTCCCAACCGCGGGTCTTGAGGCCGCAGTCCGGGTTGACCCAGAGCCGCTCGGCCGGGATCTGCTTGGCGGCCTTGCGGATCAGATCCTCAATCCAGCCCTGGCTCGGCACGTTGGGCGAGTGGATGTCATAGACCCCCGGGCCAATTTCGTTGGGGTAGTTGAAGCGCTCGAACGCCCCCAACAGCTGCATCTGGCTGCGGCTGGTCTCGATGGTGATGACGTCTGCGTCCAGCGCCGCCACCGCCTCTATGATGAGGTTGAAGTCGCTGTAACACATGTGGGTATGGATCTGGGTGCTGTCCACCACCGGGCTCGCGCTCAGGCGGAAGGCACGCACCGCCCAGTCGAGGTAGGCCTGGTGATCCTGCTTGCGCAGGGGCAGACCCTCGCGGATGGCCGGCTCGTCGATCTGGATGATCTTGATGCCGGCGGCCTCCAGATCCGCCACCTCGTCGCGAATGGCCAGACCGATCTGCAGGGCGGACTGCTCGCGGCTCACGTCTTCCCGCGGGAAGGACCAGCAGAGGATGGTCACGGGACCGGTCAGCATCCCCTTCACCGGCTTGTCGGTCAGGCTCTGGGCAAACTTGGTCCACGCCAGGGTCATGGGGGTCGGCCGATCGATGTCACGGGTGATCACCGGCGGCTTGACGCAGCGGGAGCCATAGCTCTGCACCCAGCCGAAGCGGGTGATGGCAAAGCCGTCCAGCAGCTCCCCGAAATACTCCACCATGTCGTTGCGCTCGGCCTCACCGTGCACCAGCACGTCCAGCCCGATGGCCTCCTGGCGCAGGATGGCATCCTTGATCTGGGCCTGAATGCCCGCCTCGTAGGCGCCATCGTCGATGCGACCGGCCCGCCAATCCTGACGCAGCACGCGGATCTCCGGGGTCTGCGGGAAGGAGCCGATGGTGGTGGTGGGCAACAGCGGCAGCTTGAGCTCGGCGCGCTGAACCTCTGCCCGTACCGGATAGGGGTTGTGGCGATCAAAATCGCTGTTGGTGAGGCTGGCCAGGCGCGACTGCACCGCCTTCTTGTGCACCCGGCTGTCGGACTCCCGAGCGATGATGGGCTGGCTGTAGGCCGTGATCTTGTCCAGATCCCCGCCATCCGGCTCTTTGTTATCTAAATAAGCAGCCAGCAGGCCCAGCTCGTAGCACTTTTGCAGGGCGAAGGCGAACCAGCTGCGGGTCTGGGGATCCAGCTCCTGCTCCGAGGTGAGATCCACCGGGCTGTGCAAGAGGGAGCAGGATGATGCCACCCAGAGCTGCTCGCCATATTTCTCCTTGAGGGCCTTGAGGGTCGGGGCCAGCTTGAGCAGGTTGGCGCGCCAGACGTTGCGGCCATTGATGACGCCAGCCGAAATGACCCACTGGGCCGGCAGATAGGGCAGCAGAGTCTGCAGTTGCTCGGGGGCGGCCACCAGATCCAGGTGCAGGCCGTCGACCTTGAGGCTGGTGATGATGTCGCGCTGATGGGCCACAGAACCGAAGTAGGTAGTGAGCAATAGCTTGCAGGGGCCGGCGAGGCGCTCATACGCCTTGAGATAGGCCAGTCGCCACTCATCCGGCAGATCCAGCGCCAGCGCCGGCTCGTCGATCTGTACCCACTCCACGCCCTGGGACGCCAGCTTCGCCAGAATTTCCTGGTAGACGATGAGCAAGCGATCCAGCAACTCGAGGCGGGAGAAACCGCTCTCCTTCTCCTTGCCAAGCCACAGGTAGGAGACGGGGCCCAGCAGCACCGCCTTGACCGGCAACCCCAGGGCCTTGGCCTCCTCAACCTCGTCAAACAGCTGACTCCAGCCCAGCTTGAAGCGCTGGTCGCGGCTGAACTCGGGCACCAAATAGTGGTAGTTGGTGTTGAACCACTTGGTCATCTCGGCGGCAGCGGCGGCAGGGCCGGTCGGCGCACGGCCACGGGCGACCCGGAACAGGGTATCGAGATCGGTGTCGCCGTGACGGTGACGGGCCGGTACCGCATCCACCAGCAGGCTGGTGCCGAGCACCTGGTCGTACCAAGCAAAATCCCCGACCGGCAGCAGGTTGACCCCGGCGCTGCGCTGGGCCTGCCAGTGACGCTCACGCAGGCTCTTGCCCACGGCGATAAGCTCGGCCTGGCTGGTTTCGCCACGCCAGTAGGATTCGAGGGCAAATTTCAGCTCGCGCTTGGCGCCGATGCGGGGGAAACCCAGGGTATGTGCTCGGGTCATAGTTCCAATTCCTTATGCTCGTTCATCTGATGGGAAACTGGATGATTTGGCCATCCAGATGTTTACACATCCAAAATGACAAGATAAGGTGGCGTTGGCTATTGAATCCTTTTCAACTGCTTCTCAAGAAATCTTCAACTGACACGCAAGCGCATCGTCAGCCGATGCCACAAGGAGCCATGTCATGGCGGTGCCAAGTAATTCAAGCATCGAGATCAAACACTTGAAGACGGTGACGGCACTGGCCGAGCAAGGGTCGCTGGCAGGGGCGGCGCTCACCCTCAACCTCACCCAGTCGGCCCTCTCCCACCAGTTGAAGGAGTTGGAGACTCGCCTCAATCTGGAGCTGTTTTTGCGAAAGAGCCGACCCCTGGTGCTGACGGCGGCGGGCAACCAGCTGCTGACCCTGGCCCGTCAGGTGCTGCCCGCCCTGGCCCAGACAGAGAAGCAGCTACAGGCCCTGCACAACGGTGACGCCGGCCGCCTGCATCTGGCGCTCGATTGCCACAGCTGCATCCAGTGGCTGCTGCCGCTGTTGCCTGATTTTCGCCGCCAGTGGCCAGGGGTGGATCTGGAGGTGGAGTCGGTGCCGGGCTTCGATGCCCTGGCTGCCCTGCTCGGCGGCCAACTCGATCTGCTGCTCACCTCGGACGTGCAGGCCCGCGGCGATCTTCATTTCGAACCGCTGTTTGCCTTCGATCTCACCCTGGTGATGGCACCGGATCACCCGCTCTGTCGGCAAGCGCGCATCGCACCAGAAGATCTTCGCCAGGAGGTATTGCTGGTCTACCCGGTGGAGCGCACCCGGATGGATGTGTTCAGCCGCTTCCTGCAACCGGCCGGAGTGGAGCCCGCTCGCTGCAAGCCGGTGGACAACACCTCGGTCATGTTGCAGATGGCTGCCGCCGGGCTGGGTGTCGCCGCCCTGCCGCGCTGGGCCAGCGACGAGTTTATCCGCCAGGGGCTGCTCGAAACACGGCCACTCGGGGATGGCGTGCGCCGCCATATGTATGGCGCGGTGCGCGCCGCCGATCGGGATCAGGCCTGCCTGCAGAGCCTGTTTGCCCGCATTCGCAGCAAGATGGGCGATCAGAAATAGACATAACAAGGCCGCCATAATGGCGGCCTATATCGGAAACAGGTGTTTGCCAGAGGCAAGGCGAGCCAAGCATCGATGGCTATGGCTCGGCCGGCTCCCCTGTCTTCTTGCTCTCCTGGCGCCGCGGGCAGTTGCCGCAGAGCGCGCCATCGCGGCGCTTGTAATGCAGGCAGCAACGCTGACGCACATAGCCGGGGGACGCATCATTCTGCGGTAACGAGGCCGGACGCCACCCCGCCAGATGGCTATCCGGCAGGGCGCAGGCGGCGAGCCAGAGCGGTGCGTGGGCCGCCACCGTCTCGCGGCTCACCTCGGCAAAAAAGTCCGGCACCCGCACCAGTGCCGCCAGCAGATCATCGGCCAGGAGCGGGCGCACGAAACCGGGCCGCAACCGTTGAACCCCGCCAAGCAGCGCAAGCAGTGCCTGCCAGTGCACCTGCAACCGCGTGCCCGCAGCCTCGATCAGGGTCTCTGTCTCCCCCTTGATCATGGGCGCCACCGGCAGGGTCATGCCACTGACCAGTCCCTCCCGATAGCCCAGTTCCAGCTTATCCAGCGCAGGCACGGCCCCCTGGCGATAGACGGCCACCATGGCCAGATAGATGGACTGCCAGCTGAGCATGCTCCAGCTGCGGGTCAGCCAGTAGGCCGGACCCGCCTCCGGATGTGCCTGCTGCCAATAGGCATAAAGCCCGGCCGCGACCTGGGCAGGCGACATCGGCGAGGATGACGTCAGCAGAGCGCTCCCCTCCGCCTCCCGAATGCGTCCCGTCAGCGACGGGATAAGCTTGGCGGCGACCGCAAACAGAGCCCGATGCTCCGCCGCTATCTCATCCCGAGGCGCTCTCCGCAGTGCTTCCAGAGTAGGCATGGCGAGTACAGTGCGCCCCCCATCAGCCCCGGTCGGATGACGCGGGGCTGATGGAGCATAAGAGGGTGCGCTGGCAAGCCCCGGACGATCTCCGGGGCGCAGGGTCAGAATGCGTATTTGAGTCGCGCCTCCAGGTTGCGCTCGGCCCCGAACCAGCAGTTGTTCCGGTCGTAGCAGGAGTAGTAGGTCTTGTCGAACAGATTGCTGGCGACGAGAGAGGCTTCCACCCCCTTGAAACGCTGGCTGAGATGCGCCAGATCGTAAGAAGCACTCATGTCCATCAGCAGGTAATCGGGCACTGTGCCGCTGTTGTCGGCATCGAGCTGGGCCTTGCCCACATAACGCAAGCCGGCCCCCAGCCACAGACCCCGCTCGAAGCGATAGTTGCTCCACAAGGAGGCGGTCTGCTCGGGCACCCAGACCGGCGTTTTGCCCTGCAGGCTCGTGGTATCGCGGGTGATCTCCATATCGAGTCGGGTGTAATTGAGCACCAGATCAAGCTGGCTGGTTAGCTCGACCCTCCCCTCCAGCTCGACGCCGCGGGAGACCATCTCCCCGGTCTGCAGCATGGGGCCGTAGAGGTTGTCCGGATCCGTCACCAGCGCGTGCTGCTTGGTGATGTGGAACATCGAGACGGTCGCCGTCTTGCTCATGTCATCGGAGAGGTACTTGACGCCCCCCTCCCACTGCTGGCCGGTGGCCGGCTCAAACGCCTTGCCATGCTTGTCTGCCCCCGATACCGGCTCGAAACTCTCGGCATAGCTCGCATAGGGGGAGAAACCGCCGTCCAGCTCGTACAGGGTGCCGAGGCGCAAAGAGAGATTGTTCTGATCCACGGTGGCCAGGGTATGGCTCGCCGCCCCCTGATAGAGGGAGTGGCTGTCGGTGTCCATCCGGTAGCTGTCGTAGCGCGCACCGCCAATCACCACCAGTCGATCGAGGCGCAGTTGATCCTGCAGATAGAGACCGCTCTGGTGCTGGCGGATCACCTTCTTGTCCTGGTAGTTGAACGTTGGCTGCACCGAGGCCAGCTGGTTGTGGTTCGGGGCGAAGATGTCAATGGCGGGCGCCGAATAGTCCAGGGTATCCTGGTAAAGCACATGGGCATCCAGATACTGATAGTCGACCCCGAGCAGCAGGTTGTGCTGGGCGGCGCCGGTTTGTACCCTGCCCGCCAGCTGGTTGTCGATGACAAAGCCACGGGAGTCTTCATCCGTCAGATAGGCGTTGCGGGTCAGGGTACGGTGATCCACCTCCAGCGCCCCGTTGTAGGTGTTGCGCTGATCGGCCGAGGCATCCATATAGCGGGCATTTTGCAGCAGTTGCCAGCGATCGTTGAAGTCGTGGCTCAGCTTGTAGCCCAGCAGGGTCACCTCCCGACTGTAGTGGTTCCACTGCTCGTCCCCCAGGAAGGTGTCACTGCCAAGCTGGCCCAGGGGATTGGCCTCCACCGAGCCGCTGGCCGGTACCGTCGTGTAGATGCCCGCCGCCGGGTCCCGCTGGTAGTAGAGATTCAGGTTGAGCAGGGTGCGCTCGCCCAGCTGCCAGTCCAGCGATGGCGCAAAGACGTAGCGCTCCTCCTGTGAGGTAACCGCCTGCCCCTCTTTCTGGCGGGCCAGCCCTACCATGCGGTAGGCGAGGGTCTCGCTGATGGCCCCCGTGCTGTCGAGGCTCATCTCCTTGAGATTGCCCGTGCCTGTGGCGACGTTCACACTGTGGCTTGCCTCACGCTGGGGGCGCTTGGCGATAAGGTTGACCATGCCGCCGGGGGGCATACTGCCATAAAGCACCGAGGTTGGCCCCTTGAACACCTCCAGCTGCTCGATGGCCACCGGATCTATCTGGGGTTGCAGGTTCCACTCGTTGTACTGCAGCAGCAGGCCATCGTAAAAATTCTGGTAGTTGTCAAAACCGCGGATGTTGAATAGATCCAGCCGGTTGACGGCACCCCCGCGCAGCTCGGTGTTGACGCCGGGCACATAGCGCAGCGCCTCGCTCACCGAACTGACACCTCGCTGTTCCAGTGTCTCGCCGTCCACCACCGAGATGGCCTGGGGTGTCTCGATAGGGTCGAGCCGGGTCTTGGTCGCTGTGTTGCGATAAGTCTGACCGAGCACGGTCAGGGTCTCATCGGCCTGCGCCTCCTGCGAACGCTGGGCAGGGGCGGCCAGCACGGAACCGGTCAACAGGGTGGAAATGGTCGCGGCGACCACGGTCAATGTAGGGCGAACAAATTGCATCTGATCCTCGACTGCCTAATGCGCGTTAATAGTAACAAATCTCATTTGCATTTTATTGCGCTAATTGGTCCCGAAATTAACAATTTGGGGCATGTTGGCAGGCAAGGCGGTGAAAAACAGACAAAAAAGCCTCAACCGAAAACCCTTCGTGTCGAGTGAAAATGGCTTTGAATTCAAATGACTATCTAGTCAGGTAAGAGGCAATGGGTAGATGATCAGTGCCCACCAGGACGGCGGCTCGTTCCCAGACAGCCCCCTCGAGCACTTTGGGATCAGCGCGGTGAGATGGGCAACCAGTACTCCATGCTGGCATCCGGCTGCTGGCCGTCGAACCCGACGCCATAGCGCTCCAGCTCGAATCCGTCCAACCCGCGATAACTGGAAGATGGCAGCCAGTGCAGAATGAACCAGTTGAGACTCTCTCCCAGCTGGCTGATGGGGCCCACGTGGGTGAGTACCGCATAGGTCTGGGCTGGGATGGTCAAGGACGCAAGTCCCGGTGATGCCTCGTCACCTTCCTCTGCCACACAGGCCCAGTAGGGCAAAATGGCGCCCGCCGCCGAGACATCCACGACACCGATCAGCTCCCTTGCCCTCTCCAGCGCACCGGTATCACGCAAGGCCCGCCAGATGGCGGGCACCGTCTGCTGAAAATCGGGCGCCTCGGCAAACAGACCGCTGATCTGCCCCCTGACCCCATGCAGGGTGAAACCAGGCTTGCTCTCTATTCGCACCTGCACCAGCTTGGGGGGACTTGCAACCGCCATCGCTGCCCTCACCAGCGGAGTACGCAACCCCTGTCTCAGTCCCCGCTTTCGATAGGCCAGCGGTGAGCAGCCAAACTGCTGCTTGAAGGCACGGCTAAAACTCACCTCTGAGCCAAAACCGTAGCAGAGCGCCAGATCCAGCACTCGTTGCCGTCCCGACAGCAGCGCCTCCGCCGCCAGGCTCAACTTGAGCTCGCGCACATAGCTGGCCACCGTCAGCCCGGTTTCGTGCAAAAACATCCGCTGCAGTTGCCAGCGCGACCAGCAGCTCTGTTCCGCCAGCTGCTCCAGCGACAAGGGTTCATCCAGATGGGAGTGGATGTAGTCGAGCACCCGTTCAATTCGGGTGAAGTGGTACGGGACGGGGTGTGACGAGGACATGATGCTGGAAACTCACTCCGTGATGGCAGCATGAGGGTCATTTACGGGGGACTCCCGGCAGGGCGCCAGTGTGGCACAAGGTATGCCACAAGGCACCCACCCCATCGGGATAGATGGTATTCGCTTGCCAGCCGTAAAAAGCGCAGCGCTCTGCCCGGCTGGCAATCTTACTCACGATTCCACGGGGTAAGGCTAATTACGCCCGGGAGAAATAATCGGCGGGAACGAGCACCACGGCGCCGGTGGCCACCTCTTCGGCGATCACTTCGGCCAGGGAGCGCAGGTGGAATTTGATCTGCCCCGACGGCAGCATCAGGCCTATGTCCGGGTTGCGCTCATCCATCATATTGTCAGTCTTGAACGGCAACGTCGGGTACAGCTCCACCAGGGTGGCCAGCGAAGGCACCACCAGCTCGATATGTTCAAGCCCAGCCTGGTGGCTGCGCCCCGGTTTGGGGGCTGCCAGCTCGATGCAGGGGACTTCGACATCCCCTACCCTGACAGGCTGATTCAAGCGATAGGTCGCGATGGGGCGCCCACCAATCATCCCCTCCACCAGCAACTCCCCCGCCCCCGTCAGTACCTCGCACAGAGACTGGTATTCGGACAAATTGGCGGCACGGTAGCAGAGGTGATCGATATGGGGAGCTGTCATGTTGACGCCAAGGGCGGCCAGTTCGGTCAACAGCTGAGAAACAAATGGGGCCATTGGCCCCAGTGTGGAATCGAGTGGGTGAGACATGGTTACCATTTCTTCTTGGGTTGGAACAGGACATCGAGCTCGTCGGTCTCCCTGTCCTTGATGTTTTGCAGATCCTGGGCACTGTTTTGCTGCTGCAGCTCATCCAGAGCCATGAGCCCCTGACGCATATCCTCTTCCCGCGCCAGCAGATAAGGATCCTTGTCGCTCACCCCCGCCATCACGGACAGTCCCTTGGTATAGAGCTGGCGACAGGTACCGTACTGGCCCTGGATCTGGGCATCCATCGCCCGCTTGACCAGGTTGGAGATATTGATCTTGAGCTGCATCAGCTCAAGGCGGCGATCTTCCTGGGCAAATCCTTGCGGATCTATCTTGCCCTTGTTGTGTTCGACCCGCAGCAGGGCGCGCATCTTCTTGACCAGTTGCAGCATCTGGATCGCCTGGCGATCCGACTCCGGTGTCTTGAAGTGGCCTTCATCCTGACTGCTGTAATTCTCCTGCACGTTCTTGATCTGGGTCTGCACATCGGCAATCCGCTGCTTGACCTGGGTATTGGGCATCAACAGGGCAATGGCGCGGTAGGCGTCGAGAATGCGGTGTTGCAACAGCAGCACCATGTTTTTGGAGAAAGGCACCAGATTGACGTTGAGCAGGACCTCTTCGGTCTCGTCGGCCACCGTCTTGTGTCTGGCAACAGCGTGGCGCTTGTCGGCCTCCGCCTTCTGCTTATATTGCTGCACCACGTTATAGGCGATGACCAAAAACAGGAGCGCGCCAATAGACAGCAATACCAAAGTGATAATCATAGGATGTCCAAACCCCTGTCCCAATCCAATTGCGTGATCCTACAACAGCTTACCTACTTAAGGTAGCCTGCAGAGCCCCTGTGTCCACGATTTGTCATCAAGCTGTGTCCCCGGTCTCAGGGCAGGATCTGGGGGCTGGCCGAAATGGCCACCCCCTTAGTATCGCCCAGCGGGATGATTACTTGAGATTAAAGCCCCGGGATTGCAGGAACCCCAGCATGAAGGGACGGGACTCCTTGCCCAGAATGGCGCGGATCTGGCTGCTCCAGGTCTGCTGCTTGTTATTGCTGCTGCGCGCCTGGTAATAGGCCAGGATCTGCTCGTCGTATTGTGCCAGCAAATCGCGATCCAGCGTCTGTTGGTTGCGATCCTGATGCACCACCAGCGCCTTTGGCAAACGGGGCTTCTGCTCCGGCTGCTGGGCAGGATGGCCCAGACAGAGACCAAACAACGGGATCACCTGATGAGGTAACCCCAGGAGTTCGCTCACCTCGACCGGATGGTTGCGAATACCGCCGATATAGACACCGCCCAAGCCCAGGGACTGGGCAGCCAGCAGGGCATTTTGCGCCATCAGGGCACCGTCGATGGCACCGATGAGCAACTGCTCCGCGTAGCCGGTTCTGGCATCGGGCACGATCTGGGTATGGCGATAGTAGTCGGCGCAGAACACCAGAAACTCGGCGGCTTGGGCCACATAAGGCTGGTTGCCGGCAAGCTCAACCAACCGGGCACGCGCCTGCGGCTCTGTCACCCGGATGATGCTGGTCACCTGCAGAAAACTCGAGCTGGCGGCTGATTGCGCGGCGGCGAGGATGGCATCCAGCTGCTCGGGCACTATCGGCTCGGCGCTGAACTGGCGAATGGAACGATGGGACAGGATGAGATCGATGGTCGGATTCATGGCACCTCCAAAATGAGGTAACACCATAACCAAAAAAACGAGGGAGCCCAAGGCTCCCTCGCACTCACCCCATCAAGGGGCCGGATAGACATAGGGGGCCTGCAACCCGAGAGGGAAGCCCAGCGCCCAGTAGACCAGCAGGAAGATGGTCCAGCTCACCAGGAAGGCCAGGGAGTATGGCAGCATCATGGAGACCAGGGTCCCGATACCTGTGCTCTTCACATAGCGCTGGCAATAGACCACCACCAGCGGGAAGAAGACCATCAGGGGTGTGATGATGTTGGAGGCTGAATCCCCTACCCGGTACGCCGCCTGAGTCAGCTCGGGGGAGATCCCGACAGCCATCAGCATGGGCACCAGGATCGGGCTGATCAGCGCCCATTTGGCGGAAGCCGAGCCCACCACCAGGTTGACGGTGGCAGTAAGCAGGATCATCCCGACGATGGTCACTTCACCCGGCAGCGCCAGGGCGTGCAGCACTTCGGCACCGGAGAGGGCCAGCAGGGTGCCCAGGTTGGAATCACCAAACGCCTTGATGAAGAGCGCACAGAAGAAGGCCATCACCATGTAGGAGCCCATCTTGTTCATGGTGGCCGACATGGCATCGATCACATCCTTGCCGCTCTTGAAGGTACCGGCCACGAAGCCGTAAACGATACCGGGCAGGATGAAGAGCAGGAAGATGAGCGGCACGATGGACTTCATCACGGGGGCAGCGAAGGTGGTCAGCGAGCCGTCTGCGGCACGCAGGGGGGAATCCGCCGGCGAGAGCGCCAGGGCCAGCAGCGCGATGGCCGCCAGCATGGCAAATCCGGCCCAGTTGAAGGCGCGACTCTCTTGCGCGCTGTAGCGCCCCATCTCGTCGGCACTCTCCAGATCGTCGTTGAGGGGCACATGCTTGAGGCGCGGCTCCACGATCTTCTCGGTGACAAACCAGCCGACACAGATGATCAGCAGGGAGGAGGCCCCGGTAAAGATGATGTTGCACAGGGTGTTGACCATGTACTCGGGGTCAAGCAGCTGGGCGGCTGACTGGGTGAAGCCCTGCAGCAGGGCGTCACCACCGGAGGGCAGGAAGTTGGCGGCAAAGCCACCGGACACGCCGGCAAACGCCGCCGCAATCCCCGCCAGCGGATGACGACCCGCGGCGTGGAAAATGATGCCGCCGATGGGGATCACCAGCACATAACCCGCATCAGCAGCGGTATGGCTGACGATGGCCACCAGGATCAGCATGGGGGTCAGGAAACGGGCCGGCGTCACTTTCAGCAGTTTTTTCAGGCCGGTATTGATGAAGCCGGATTGCTCGGCAACCCCGACCCCCAGCATGGCGACCAGCACGATGCCAAGGGGGGCAAACCCGGTGAAGGTGGTGACCATGCTGGAGAGGAACTCGGCAAGGCCGGCACCGGTCAGCAGGTTGTTGACGACCACGGCTTCGCCGGTGCGGGGATTGACCAGATCAAACTGGAATTGCGACAGCACCCAGGAGCCGACCCAGACGATCAGCAGGGCATACAGAAACAGCATGGCGGGGTCGGGTAATTTGTTCCCGGCTTTCTCGACACCATTCAGGAAGCGGTTCAACCAGCCGTTGGATTGGTTGCCCGGACTGGCATGGACTTCGGCTTGACTCATTATTGCGGTACTCCTTTCCCATGAAATGAGGCCGCATGCTAGCAATCTCTGCTAAAAAGTCCTATGACGCACAGCAAAAAAGTGCACTAAATTGCGAAAAACTTAACATTATAAACTGCAAAAACACGATTCACAGCACATTAATTAATCAGCGAGGCAATTCCCACCAGTGGATAGCTTCCCATTTGACACTCAACCGTGAAGTCGCTCGCTTCCACTTCGGCCACCGTCTGGGGCTTGCTGAACAGATAGCCCTGGAAGGCATGACACCCCTGTGCCTTCAAGGCTGCCAGTTCGTGCGGCTCTTCCACCCCTTCGGCCATGATCCCCAGTCCCAGGCTGGTAGCCATGGCGGTGGTGGCCCGGATCACCGGCAAATTGAGGCCCACCACAAAGGAGCGATCCAGCTTGATGGTGTCGATGGGAAGCCGGTTCAGGTAGGCAAGGGACGAGTAGCCTGTGCCAAAGTCATCGATGGCGATCTTGATCCCCTGCTCGCTCAAGGCATCCAGGATGTCGAGGCACCCTTTCATGTCGAGCATCAGTACCGTCTCCGTCAGCTCCAGCGTCAATAGCGAAGGCTCGACCCCGTGCAGTGCGAGCTGTTGGGCCACCTGTTCCGGCAAGGCGGCGGAGAGCTGGAAACCCGAAAGATTGACCGAGACAGGCACCCGCTTGTGGAACTGTCGTTGCCAAGACGCCATCTGGGCCAGCGCCGTGGTGAGCACCCAGCTGCCAATCTCGCGGATCAGCCCCATCTCCTCGGCCAGGGGGATGAACTCAATGGGAGAGACATGGCCCAGTACCGGGCTGTGCCAGCGCAGCAGCGCCTCATAACCGGTCAGACGACCTTTCGCCACATCGACCTGGGGCTGGTAACTGAGGCTCAGCTCCTGGCGGCCAATGGCCTTGGCCAGAAACTGCTTGAGATTGAGCTTGCGTTGCAGGGTCTGCTGCATGCTGGGAGTAAAGCGCTGCCAGCGCAGCCGCCCCATCTGCTTGGCCTGATACATGGCCATGTCGGCCCGGGTGATGAGATTGTCGCCATCGTCGGCATCATCCGGATAGATGGCGATGCCGATGCTCCCCCCGATGGTCACCTCGGGCAAACCGTTGAGCTGCAGGGGCCTTGTCATCTGGGAGAGCATCAGATCGGCCACCTCCTGGGCCCGATCGGCCTGACCGCCCAGAGGCACCAGCGCGGTAAACTCGTCCCCGCCGAGACGGGCCAGCTCCACATCCCGCGGACAGATCTGCCTGAGCCTGCCCGCCACCCGTTCAAGCAGGCGATCGCCGGCCTTGTGGCCATAGTTGTCGTTGACCAGCTTGAAGTTGTCCAGATCCATGAACACCAGCGCGAAACGCTCTCCCAGCCCGCAGTAGGCCTCCAGGGACTTCATCAGACCATAGCGATTGAGCAGACCGGTCAGGGAGTCATGCCAGGCCAGGTGGCGATGTTCCAGCTCCTCAAGCTTGCGGTCGGTAATATCCCGCATGGTGAGCAGGATCCGCGCTCCCTGCTGGATATAGCGGAATTGAAACTGGAACCAGCGCATCCCCTTGAGGGTGCGGCACTCCCCTTCCGTGACCACTTCATCAAGGCGGGAGAGCTTCTGGTAAAAGCTGTCATCGTTGCCGGGAAAGATCTGGGCAAGCTGTTCGATGCTGCGGCCAAAGCACATCTCGAAGTGATAGTTGCCGCTCTCGAAGCTGCCCTGGCTGTCAAACAGGCAGGCCAGCGTATCCCCGGTCGCGAGGGAAGATTCCTGATAGAGGGAGTCGGAGTCCAGTACCGCCTCGGTCATCATCATCAGACGACCCGCCAGCCGGATACCGGAAAGACGCAGATAGATCTGCTTTTTGACCCCCTTGGGAGAGAGGGTCCACCACTCGTTGTAGCTGCGCCCCTGCTTGAAATCCCCCAGGTAGCGCTGCAACAGGAGATCGATGGCGGTAGCCATGTCGGCAGAAAAATCGCGAGCGCGAAGCTCATCGAGGGAAGTTGCTTCCCAGACCGGCAGCGCGGCGTTGTTGGCCCAGAAAATATGGTGATGCTCGATGTCATAGACCCAGATGGGGGTATGCAGAACATCCATCGTTTTCAGTAACCGTTCGTCAAGGGTATTCATCTGGTCAAGGTCATTCATACTGGATGATCACTGGTTAACCGAACAACAGACAACGCACACTGCCATCTGTCGAATGCCGGGTGCACATAATTTGTGCCCACATTTGATCAAGATGGCCTCGAGCAGAAAATACCATTTCAGATATCGGCAACGGATGGCGATATGCTGAAACGACAATAGGACTCAGCCAAGAACCTGGTTATTACAGGTTAATTGCAATATCAATTTTTATCTTTTTTTATCAGCAAAAACAACCACTAAGAGTGAGCCAGCTGACACTGTTTGAAACAATTTGGTACTTTTTTCAGGATATTTTCAATTGACAAAGTGTTGAATTCAAAAATTTCCTGTCAATTTATGCCGCCAACTTTCCATTAATTAACCAATTGGCTGGACAAAGCGGCAAAAAAAACGGCAATACGGTTAATATCCGTTCCTTAAGCAGTTTCTGATATACCACTCTGCTACTTTGCGACCAGTTACCAGCCAAACTTGAAATATATGATCACCATCACATATAGGGCGTTCATAAATCCATCACCTTAGAACAGATGCTCACGGTGTTGAGTGCCATCAAGATCCCGTGCAGGTGCGAATACCAGCGACGTTGAAACCAGACACCTCCTCGCTGTCCCGGTTAAACGAGTGGATAAAATTGTCTCGAACAAGTCCGCATGCGGGTGCAGCACTGTTATAAAAGAGGTTTCAGCAGAAATAGAACCCAGATCAATTAAACGCTGAATTGCGCTTGCCAAGGGCAAAGGCTCTTTCTATGGTGACCCCCTTGTTACACCCAGAACAGCGTTTATGAAACACATCGAAGAGTTCTACCTGTTCGTCAAGGTGGTGCAAGAAGGGGGATTTTCCCACGCGGCAGCCGCACTGGACATGCCAACAGGCACCATCAGTCGACGCATCTCCCAACTGGAAGAGCACCTTGGTTACCCCCTGCTCCATCGCTCTACCCGCAAGCTTCGCCTCACTGACGAAGGGCTCAGGTACTATGAACGCCTGTGCACTCCCCTCGCCCAGATCGAGCAGGCCACCAGCGAGATCCAGGGCAAGGAGGAGGAGATCACCGGCCAGATCCGGGTGGCGGCCCCCGTGGCCATCTCCAATACCATACTGGTCGACATGCTGGCCGAATTCGGGCTGCGTTACCCCGAGGTGCAGTTCGAGATCACCCAGACCAATGATCACCAGCACCTGTTCGACAACGATCGGGATCTGGTGTTCTTCAACGGCGAACTGCCCCAATCCTTGCCCAACGCCCTCTGCCTCGGTCATATCGAGTACGGCCTGTTTGCCTCCCCCCTCTATCTGGCCAAGAAGGGCACCCCCGCCCATCCCAACCAGCTGGAAGAGCACGATCTCATCTACTGCTGGCCCCACCAGCATTGGCAGTTGACCGACAAGGATGGCCAGCACGTTTGCATCAAGCGTCCGGCCAGGTTGACGGTCAACCAGACCCAGGCAGCCGTCAGGGCGGCCAGACGGCATCTTGGGATCGTCAATGCCCCGCTACACTACGTTGCCAGTTTTCTCCACGATGAGCAGTTGGTGCCGGTACTGCCCGACTGGCAAACCGGCAACCGGCCCCTCTACATGCTGCACTGCCAACATCAGTTCGCCCCGCTGCGTGTTAACATGTTTGCAGAATTTGTTGAAAAATACTCGGCACGCTATCGCAACCGGCAGTGGGACAATCAATTTTCACAGGCAAATGCCCTCCCCCATTGCATCTGAGCGTTAGCGGGCAACACTAATAGCAATACTTGCCAACAGAGCCTGCCACGCACCATGAATGTATTGATATGTGATGACTCGGGGTTTGCCCGCAAACAGCTGGCGCGGGCACTCCCCGCCGACTGGAACGTCAACCTGCACTACGCCGCTAACGGTCTTGAAGGGATAGAGCAGGTATTGATGGGACATGGAGATCTCATCTTCCTCGATCTCACCATGCCGGAGATGGATGGCTATGGCGTGCTGGAGACCCTTCAACGGGAGGGGCTTCGCAGCAAGGTGATCGTGGTCTCCGGTGATATCCAGCCCGAAGCCTACCAGAAGGTCATGGGTCTGGGTGCCCTCGATTTCATCAAAAAGCCCGCATCACCGGACACCCTGTGCGCCCTGCTCAAGCAACATGGCTTCTGGCATAGCGCCCCCAGCGGTCAGCCCGTCGCAACAACACAGCCCGAGAGCGAGCTGGCCGATGCCGGCGTCAAGATCACCCCGGAGATCCGCGACGTCTATCAGGAGCTCGCCAACGTCTCCATGGGCCAGGCCGCCGATCTGCTGGCCCGGCTGCTCAACGCCTTCGTGGTGCTGCCCATTCCCAACGTCAACGTGCTGGAAGTCTCCGAGCTGCACATGGCCCTGTCGGCCGCGGCCGATTCGGATACTCTCTCCGCCGTCTGCCAGGGCTTTATCGGGGCCGGGATCGCCGGTGAAGCCCTGCTCCTGTTCCACGACTCCAGCTTCAAGGATTTGGCGCGTCTGATGAATCACCAGGGTGCGCTGGATCGCACCGCCGAGCTGGAGCTGCTGATGGACACTGCCAACGTGCTGATCGGCGCCTTTTTACGCGGTTACGCCAGCCAGCTCGATACCCCCTTCAGCCAGGGCCACCCCGTGGTACTCGGCCAGCACAGGCCCATCAACGAGCTCATCAACACCAACAAGAGCCGCTGGCGCCGCACCCTGGCCATCGAGATCAACTACCGGATCCAGGACTACGCGGTGCAGTGTGATCTGCTGCTGCTGTTTACCGAAGATTCCATCGCCACCATGAACAACAAAATCATGCACATGCTCTAGGAGTGACTATGGAGATCCGTGAATTTCATTGGCTGATGAACATAGTCCAGAACCTGGACGTCGGCCTGGTAGTGCTCGACAAGGAGTACAAGGTACAGGTGTGGAACGGCTTTATGGAGAGCCACAGCGGCCGGTTGGCGGGCGAAGTGCGCGATGGCGTGTTGTTCGACCTCTTCCCCGATGTGGACAGAGCCTGGTTCGAGCGCAAGGCCAACATGGTGTTCAAGCTCAACAACCGGGCCTTCAGCACCTGGGAGCAGAAGCCCTATCTGCTGCGCTTCTCCAACTACCGCCCCATCACGGGCTCGGCCCCCCACATGTTCCAGAACCTGACCCTGGTACCGCTGGCGGATTTTGGCGGCCAGGTGACCCATATCGCCGTGATGATCTACGACGCCACCGACGAAGCCATGTTGATGACAGGGCAGCGCCAGGGCTGATGCCACCTCAATCGACATACAAAACAATCAGGGCGCCGCGGCGCCCTGATTGTTTATCCATGTTTCTCACGCCCCCAGATATTCGGTAAAGGCGTCGATCACCTCTTCGATATCGTCATCATTGATCTGCAGATGGGTCACCAACCGCAGCTCGCCATAGCCGGAGAAGAGGATCCCCCGCTCCTTCATAAAGGCAAGGAGCGTCTGGGACTCCCCGTTTTTGAGGCGCAGGAACACCATGTTGCTCTGCACCTGGGCAAGATCCAGTTCGATACCGGGCAAGACGGCCAGCCCTTCGGCCAGACGACGGGCACGGCGGTGATCGTCAGCCAGCCGGTGCACATGCTGCTCCAGGACGAACAGGCCGGCCTGAGCCAGGATCCCCGCCTGGCGCATGCCGCCCCCCAGCATCTTGCGCAGCCGTCTGGCGCGGGCGATAAACGCCTGCTCTCCGACCAGCAAGGAGCCCACCGGCGCCCCCAGCCCCTTGGAGAGGCAGATCGAAATGCTGTCAAACGGCGCGGCCAGCGTGTCGACCTGGGTTTCGCTGGCGATGGCGGCATTGAACAGGCGGGCTCCGTCCAGATGGAGCTTCAATCCCCGCTCGGCGCCGAAGGCGCCCACCTGCTGCAAATAGGAAAGCGGCAAGACCTTGCCATTGTGGGTATTTTCGAGACAGATGAGCCGGGTCTGGACAAAATGGGCATCGTCGGGTGCCAGCGCCCCCTCGATATCCGCCAGCGCCAGGGTACCATCCGGCTGCATAGGCAGAGGTTGCAACGCGACCGACCCCAGCACGGCGCTCCCCTGAGCCTCGTAACGATAGATATGGGCTGCGCTCCCCAAGATGGCCCCTTCGCCGCGCTGGCAGTGGCTCATCACCGCCAGCAGGTTGGACATGGTGCCAGAGGGCACAAACAGCGCCGCCTGCTTGCCCAGCAAACGGGCACCATAGGCCTCCAGTGCATTGACGCTCGGATCCTCACCATAGACATCATCGCCAACGTCGGCATGAAGCATGACCTGGCGCATGGCGTCGGTGGGCTGGGTAACCGTATCACTTCGTAAATCGATATAGCGCATGAGATCCCTCCTAGGCAGAGGGATGACGGTAGCCATGCCACCCCTCCTTGGCAAGGGTGACATGATCATATTGTGAAGCGCATGGAGGTCTGCCGCACCGCTACCAAGGCAGCGGCTGCCCATCGAGATCGATCAGCTGGCCGGACTGGCTCAACGCAAGTTTATCGATAAGATCCAGCAACTTGCCCGCCACCTCGGCAGGGGCTTGCAGCGATGTGTCTGGCAGCTCGTCCAGGAAGGGGTTGTTCATCGGGGAGTCCATCAGGCCGGGGGCCACGGCGATCACCCCGGCCTGCGGGAAGCGTCTTGCCCACTCCAGTGCCAGGTTCTTCACCCCCATGTCGAGGGCCGCCTTGCTCATCCGGTAGCTGTAGCGCGCCCCCTGTTCGTTGGCACCGATGGAGCCTGCGATATCGGAGATGGCGCAGAGCCACAATGGATGTTGCGGGTTCATGATACGGCTGAAATGGGCCGCCAGGGCCAGGGTCGGCCAGGCATTGGCCAGCAGGCTGTCACACAGCCATTTGGGATGAACCTGCTCCACCCGCTGCTCCGGCATGAAATCGAGACCATGCAGCAAGCCAATGGTGTTGATGACCACCCGGGGGAGCGGCTCGGTGTCATAGAGGGTAAAGAGGGCGTTGAACGAAAGCTCGTCCACTTCCAGCATGGGGAAGCAGGCCCCGGGGTCGATCCCGGCCGGGCAGCTGCGACCCGCCAGCAGAAAGGATTCCCCCCTGTTCATCAGCTCTCTTGCCAGCGCAGAGCCCAGCGCACCACTCCCGAGGATCAAGTAACTCATTGCCCGTTCCCTGGACCGTTCACTTGCTTAGAGCGTATCAGAATAATCAGACCGTGGTGACCCGACTAAATGGTAATACGCGCGCCGTCAGGCCTCCCCCAGATGGCGGCCAAACTCCCGCGCCAGCGCCAGATCGAGAAAACCGTCCGCCTTTTTATGGGTACGTAAAAACTGGTAGTAGGCGAGCAGGGTCACCAGCGCCTCCTCGTCGGGCAAGATGAGCCCGCTGCGCTGCTCCTGGAGCAGCAGCTGCGCCGCCCCCAAGGCTTCCCTGTCCACCACCTCCGCCTGACGGTAGAGGTATCCGCACCCGGTGGCCAGCCACTCCAGCGAACAGTTGGCCCCCATCGCTATCTGGTTGGCCCGCGCCAGCCCGGGTTCGGCCCCTTTCAGGTATTTGCGGATCAGCGCCTCGCTCAACCCTACCTTGCGGGCAAAGGCGCTCACGCTCATCTCCCCAATCAGACTCTGCAACCGTTCGGCAAACCCTTCCACCTGAGCTATCCCCCTGTCAGAACCAAAGTTCGAATCTTGCCCGGCGCCATTATTGCTTTGTCCCTCTCATCAGGCCAAGATGCCGGCAGCCCCTTTTTTACTTCCTGTTTTGCCAAGGAGTCATGCATGTCTGTATCCCGCGTTGCCCTGCATCCGCAAGGCCCCACTTTCTCACGCCTCATCATGGGTTACTGGCGCCTGATGGAGTGGCAGCTCTCCCCCACCGCCCTGCTCGATCTGATGAAATACCATCTGGATCTGGGGGTGAGCACCATAGATCACGCCGACATCTACGGCGGCTACCAGTGCGAGGCGGCCTTCGGCGAGGCCCTGCGCCTTGAGCCTTCCTTGCGCGATCGGATGGAAATCGTCAGCAAGTGCGGCATCGCCCTCACTGCCAACCCTGAGCACGCTCTCAATCATTACAACACCGGCAAGGGGCACATCATCGCCAGCGCCGAGGCCTCGCTGCAAAAGCTCGGCACCGACCATCTGGATCTGCTGCTGATCCACCGCCCTGATCCCCTGATGAACGCAGACGAAGTGGCGGATGCCTTTATCACCCTCAAACAGGCGGGCAAGATCAAGCATGCCGGGGTCTCCAACTTCACCGCCCGCCAGTTCGAACTGCTGCAATCCCGTCTGCCCTTCCCGCTGGTCACCAACCAGCTGGAGATCTCGCCGCTCCATCAGGAGGGAACGCTGGATGGCTCTCTGGATCAGTGCCAGCAGCTCGGGATCAAGCCGATGGCCTGGTCCTGCCTCGGTGGCGGCCGACTGTTCAGTGATCCGGCCTGCGAGGGTCTGCGGGGCGAGCTCGAGCAGATCCGCCAGGAGGTGGGCGCCCAGACCATCGAGCAGGTGGTCTACGCCTGGGTGATGATGCTGCCAAGCCAGCCGTTGCCGCTGATAGGCTCCGGCAAGCGGGAACGGATTGCCGCCGCCGTGGCCTCGGAGTCCATCACCCTCAACCGCCAGCAGTGGTTCCGCATTCGCAAGGCGGCGCTGGGCTACGACGTGCCCTGAGTGGGCAGACCGCCGCCAACTAGCGCAGAAACAAAAACGGCATGGGAGATCTCATGCCGTTTTGCGTTATTGAAACACCTTAGCGATGGCGTTGCTGCGGCCGACGAGGGGCATCTGTCTTCGGCTTGGCCTGGTTGACTGTGATGGTACGGCCAGCGACTTCGGTGCCGTGCAGGTCGGCGATGGCCTTCTCGGCCTCTCCGTTGACCGGCATTTCAATAAAGCCAAACCCCTTTGACTGGCCGGTATCGCGGTCGATGATGATATCAACCTTGTCGACCTGCCCAAACTGGCTGAACAGGGTCTTCAGTTCGTCGGCCGTCATCCGGTACGACAGATTACCTACGTAAATCTTCATGCCATCCACTCTCGATTCAAGGTGCCTTCTCTATGCAATTCCCGGCATAACGGTAAGGGCACAACCCCTATGCCGGACCTGCCAGGGCTTCATGCCATGGCCTTCCCCGCACAGTGGCCCAAGTGATTGATCTCTTGGGCGAACATGCAGACAAGATCAATTCGAGTCACTGGCAGTATCCGAGCTTTGTCCGGGATTGTCGAGAAAATAGTCGATTCAGCCCGGCTGCAGCGTCGCCAGTTGTCGGGCCAAAGCGCGCCGGCCGTGCCATGCGCGTTTGAACCCGAAACGGTAGACACCTGGGCTCACCAGATGGAGCGACTCCTGCCTGAGATCCAGCAGCGCCATGGCCTCGGCCAGCTCCTGCTCGCTCAACTGCAGATCCAGACTGAAGTCGAGCCACTGGCCATCATGGCCGACCCGCCGCTCCCGCTCGAAGGCCACCAGCCGATCGCGAGGCAGCGCCAGCGCCTTGTCCTTCGGGCCGTTGAGCAGATAGAGATGAGCGTCGTCCCAGCCCAGTTCCGCCATGCGCCAGGGCTGCCAGCTGCGGGGCAGCGACACCATGAGGCCCGTGATGCCGCCAAAGATCAGTCCCACCCAGTGGATCAGGGCCATGGCCTCCCGGCCATACCACACAGAGGCTGCCACCACGCCCCAGCTCACCAGCCACAGCAACAGGATAACGAGGCGATAACGGGCCACCGGCGGCATCAAGAGGTGTAGACCCGGCGAGGCCAGCAAGGATGTAATACGCATGAGAGACTCCTGCCATCGAAAAATGGCGCCATTGTGAACAGCCATCAGGGTGCTGACAAGGGGGTTTTCTTTGTCATGTCCCCACAAAATCAATACCATGGCATCAACGACTCTCAATGGAACCGATTCATTGACCAGCACGCCCCCTTGCGTCCGTTTTTGTGGCGTCAACAAACGCTATGGCGATTTTCAGGCCCTCCACCAGATCGATCTCACCATAGAACGGGGTGAGAAGTGGGTGATCTGCGGCCCGTCTGGCTCTGGAAAATCCACCCTGATCCGCACCATCAACGGCCTGGAGGGGATCGACGGCGGCCAGCTGTTCCTGTTTGGCGAGCCCGTTACCCCCGCCTATTTGCGCCGGCTGCAAGGACGGGTCGGCATGGTGTTCCAGCAGTTCAACCTCTTTCCCCACATGACGGTGCTGGAAAACCTGATGGTGGCGCCGGTGCACACCCTGGGGCTACGCCCGGCGGAGGCCAAGGCGCGGGCCCTGACGCTGCTGGAGCGGGTGCGCATCCAGGCCCAGGCCGACAAGTATCCCCAGCAGCTCTCGGGCGGCCAGCAGCAGCGGGTAGCCATTGCCCGCTCCCTCTGCATGCAGCCCGAGCTGATGCTGTTTGACGAACCCACTTCGGCCCTCGACCCCGAGATGATCCGCGAGGTGCTGGACGTGATCCGCGAGCTGGCGGACGAGGGGATGACGCTGGTTTGCGTCACCCACGAGATGGGCTTTGCCCGCCAGGTGGCGGATCGGGTGCTCTTCATGGACGAGGGCCGGATCATCGAATCCGCCCCGCCGGCGCAGCTCTTTGGCGCCCCCTCCCACCCGCGCACCCGGGCCTTTCTCGAACAGGTGCTGAGCTACCATGGCTAGCGCACGCCGCCTCTCCCCGCTCGGCTGGCTGCTCGGCACCCTGGCCCTGCTCCTGCTGCTTGGCTGGGCCCTCTACAGCGGTGCCCGCCAGATGGGGTATGAGTGGCAATGGCCGCGGGTGTTGCCATTTCTCGGGGAGTGGGATGAGGGAGAATTCTATGCCGGCCCGCTGCTAAATGGTCTGCTGGTCACCCTGCAGGTAGCCCTGCTCAGCCTGGTGGGTACCCTGGTCGTCGGTCTCTGCGTGGCGAGCCTGCGCCTGCTCCCCTCGCGCTTGGGCCCCTGGCTCGCCCTCGCCTATCTCGCGCTGGTGCGCACCACGCCGCAATTGGTGCAACTCTATATTCTCTACTTCCTGCTGGGCCCCATGCTGGGGCTGGCGCCACTGGCCTGCGCCGTGCTGAGCCTCTCTCTCTATCAGGGCGCCTTTACCGCCGAAGTGTTGCGAGCGGGCGTGCTGGCCATACCCAGGGGGCAATGGGAGGCCGCGCACGCCCTCGGCCTACCCAGAGCCGTGACCCTGCGCAAAGTGATCCTACCACAGCTCATGACCATCATATTGCCGCCGCTCACCAACGAGCTGGTGTCGCTCATCAAGCACTCGGCCCTGGTGAGCGTCATCGCCATCTTCGACCTTACCAACGAGGGACGCACCCTGGTGGCCGACACCTTTCTCACCTTCGAGGTGTGGTTTACTGTGGCCGCCCTCTACCTGCTGTTGACGCTGACCCTGTCAGCCTGTTCGCGGGCTCTGGCCCGCCATCTTGCTCCGGACCAACAAGGACGTTAACCATGACACCATTCATCAAAACCGCCCTGTCAGGCGCAGCCCTGCTGCTGACCACCACTCTGTTTGCCCCCGCCCTGGCCGACACCCAGCCCTCCGCCACCCAGGCCCAGATCGAGCAAAGCGGCACCCTGCGAGTCGGCATGTCCACCTTCGCCCCCTGGGCGATGCGGGACAAACAGGGAGCCCTGATCGGTTTCGAGATTGACGTGGCCCGTCGCCTCGCCACCGACCACGGCTGGCAGGTGGAGTTCGTCCCCACCGCCTGGGATGGCATCATCCCCTCCCTGCTGGCGAAAAAATATGACGTCATCATCGGCGGCCTCACCATCACCCCGGAGCGGGAGAAGAGCGTGCGCTTCACCCACCCTTACGCCCACTCCGGCGTTCAGCTGGCCGCCTCAACATCCATGGCAAGCGAAAAGAAAACCCTGGCCGACTTCAACCAGCGCGGGGTGATCCTGGCGGTGCGCCGTGGCGCCTCGCCAGTACAGGTGGCCAAGGTCAACTTTCCCAAGGCAACCCTGCGCCAGTTCGATGACGAGTCCCAGGTGTTTCAGGAGGTGCTGAACGGCCGCGCCCACGGCGCACTCTCCTCCTCCCCCAAACCGGAGCAGGAGGCACTGCGCCACCCCGATGCCCTCTTCATGCCCTTCGCCACCCCGCTGGCGCAGGGGAGCGAAGGCTTTGCCCTGCGTAAAGAGGACGAGGCCCTGGCCGAGCAGTTCAACGAGTGGATCGACGCCCGCCAGGCCGATGGCTGGCTCAACGCGCGCCACAACTACTGGTTCAAGTCGCTGGCATGGGAAGCGCAGGTCGCCAACCCCTGATGCTGACGAAGATAAGAGGGGCCATTCGCCACGTCGGCTGGCTGGATGGGGCGATTGTCGTGCTCTTGCTGCTGACGGCGGCCTGGCTCGCCAGCCGCGTCCATATCGGGGTAGCCTACCAGTGGCACTGGTATCAGGCCTTCGAGCTGCTGTTCACCCGCGGCCCGCACGGTGAGCTGCCCTATTTTTTCAGCGGCCTGCTCACCACCTTGCGCATCGCCCTGTTTGGCATGCTGCTGGCGCTGCTGCTCGGCACCGCTCTCGGCCTTGCCACCTTCAGCCGCCGCCCCTGGCTGGTGCTGCCGGCCACCCTGTTTGTCCAGCTTGTCCGCAACCTGCCGCCGCTGGTGTTTATCTTCATCTTCTACTTTTTCATCGCCAACCAGCTATTGCCGGCAAGCGGCCTCTCACGCTGGCCCGGCAGCGCGGCCATCGCACCCTGGCAGGAGGCGCTATTCGGCCCGCCGGCACGCTGGGAGAATCTCATCTCCGGTACCCTGTGCGTCGGGATGATCAGCGCCGCCTTCGTCGCCGAGATAGTACGGGCCGGCCTCGCTGCCGTGCCAACGGGGCAATGGGAGGCTGCCCAGAGCCTTGGCCTCTCCCCCTGGGTGCGGCTGCGCCGGGTGATCCTGCCCCAGGCCCTGCTGCTGATGCTGCCGCCCCTCACCGGCCAGCTCATCGCCCTGGTGAAGGATACCGCCATCGTCTCCCTCATCTCGGTGCAGGAACTCACCTTTGTCGGCACCGAGATGGCCAACTCGAGCGGACTGGTTTACGAGATCTGGCTGCTGGTAGCGGCGGCCTATTTATTGATATGTTTGAGTCTGTTCGCACTCCTCAGCCGACTCGAAGCAAGACAAGGAGCACACAGATGCTGACGTCCCTGTTACTGGCTACTGCCCTGCACGCCGAGGCAATCGGTGGTTATGCCGCTGGCTGCCTGAAAAACGGCATGGCCCTGCCGCTGGAGGGGCCTGGTTATCAGGTGATCCGTACCAAGCGACTGCGCTACTACGGCCACCCCGACCTTATCCATTACCTGCAGACGCTGGCCAACCAGAGCCGCATGGCCGGCCTGCCGGATCTCTATATCGCCGATCTGGCGATGGCCCATGGCGGCCCCTTCACCTCGGGCCATCGCAGCCACCAGACCGGCCTCGATGCCGATATCTGGTTTCGCATGGCCAACCGCCCCATCAGCAAGTGGGAGCAAGATGCCCCCAAGGAGTGGGCGCTCATCGACGAACCCAGCTACAAGATGCTGCCGGGTCGCTTTGGCCCGCAGCAGCTGACCCTGCTGCGCCTGGCCGCCAGCAAACCCGAGGTGGCGCGCATCTTCGTCAACCCGGTGATCAAGTCGGCCGTCTGCCAGCAGGCGGGCCATGAGCCCTGGGTGGCCAAACTGCGCCCCTGGGTGGGCCATTTCAGCCACTTCCATGTGCGCCTGCGCTGCCCTGCCGCCAGCCCGGATTGCCAGCCCCAGCCCCCTATTCCCCCCGGCAATGGCTGCGGGGAGGAGCTCGCCTCCTGGCTCAAGGACAAGCCGCAACTGCCCAGGGTATCCGGCATCAACAAGATGCCGGTCTTGCCCGCCCGCTGCAGTCGCGGATAGTCACCCCAGCGTGTCGTCGCGGATTGTCGCCACTGACCCCGAGCTGTTATGGTGAACCGATATTTGCCAGCCATTTCAATGGAGAACAACAAGATGAGCCTATCTCTCTGGCGCAGGGCCACCCGGTCCCTGCTGACCCTGACCCTGCTGCTGGGTCTGACCGGTTGCGGCATGAATACCATTCCGACTCTGGATGAGCAGGTCAAGGCGAGCTGGGGACAGGTGGAGAACCAGTACCAGCGCCGCGCCGATCTGGTCCCCAACCTGGTGGCTACCGTCAAGGGGTATGCCACCCACGAGCAGGAGACCCTCAAGGCGGTCACCGACGCCCGTGCCCGGGTTGGCAGCCTGCAGGTGAGCGATCCGGCCCAGCTCAAGGAGTTCGAGGCGGCACAAAACCAGCTCTCCAGCGCCCTCTCCCGCCTGATGGTGGTGGTCGAGCGTTATCCTGATCTCAAGGCGGATCAGCAGTTCCTCACCCTGCAGGCCCAACTGGAAGGCACCGAAAACCGCATCTCGGTGGCCCGCCGCGACTACATAGAGGCGGTGCGCCAGTTCAACACCGAGATCCGCACCTTCCCCGGGGTGATCTGGCACAAGCTGCTCTACTCGGATCTGGCAGCCAAACCCAGCTTCAGCGCCAAGCCCGGTGCCGATGAGGCGCCCAAGGTGAGCTTCCAATGACCATGATGCTGCGCATCCTGCTGCCCTGCCTGCTGCTCTGGACCACAGCGCTACAGGCGGCTCCCGACTTTCCGCCCCTGAGCGGGCGGGTGGTGGACGAGGCGAGCCTGATGTCCCGCAAGCAGGCCCACCAGCTGACCCAGCAACTGGCCGCGTTTGAAAAACGCAGCGGCGTACAGCTGGTGGTGGTCTCCATCGACAGTTTGCAAGGGGAGACCATCGAGGAGTACGGCTACCAGCTGGGACGCCACTGGGGCATCGGCCAGAAAGGCAAAGACAACGGTGTCCTGCTGCTTATCGCCCAGGATGAGCGCAAGGTGCGGATCGAGGTGGGTTACGGCCTGGAAGGGGCCCTGCCCGATGCCATCGCCGCCAACATCATCCAGACCCGGATCCTGCCCGCCTTCAAGCGGGGCGACATGGTAGCCGGCATCATGGCGGGCAGCCAGGGCATCATGCTGGCGCTGGCCGGTGACTATCAGCCAGTAGAGACCCAACAGCAAGATAGCGGCAAGGGGCCCGGGCTGTTCATTCTGATGGTGATTGCGATGATCGTGATCCATAACCTGCGCGGTGGGGGCGGCGGAGGTGGCTCGGGCCGCCGTCGCCGCTCGGCCTACCTAGCCGGGGGACTGGGGGCCGGCTCCTTTGGCGGTCGCTCCGGCGGAGGCTTTAGCGGCGGAGGCGGTGGCTTCAGCGGTGGCGGTGGTAGTTTTGGTGGCGGTGGCGCCTCCGGTGGTTGGTAACAGGGATTAAGAGACGACAAGATGATTTCCAAACAGTTTTATCACACGCTTCAGGCCAGGGTCAGACAGGCAGAGCAGGACACGGACGCCGAACTGGTGACCGTGCTGGCCCCGGCCAGCGATGGATATCGCTATATTCCCACCCTCTGGGCGGCCCTGCTGGCCATGCTCACCCCGCTGCTGGTGTTCCAGCTCGGCTTCTGGCTCGGCTGGTACGAGATCCTGCTGGTCCAGTGGTCGGTCTGGCTGCTGCTGAGCCTCCTGTTTCACTGGACCCCCATCAAGATGCGGCTGATCCCCAAACGAGTACGCCTGCACCGGGCCGCCCTGATGGCACGACTGCAGTTTGTCGAACAGGGACTGCATCGCACCCGCGACCGGCTTGGCGTGCTGATCTTCGTCTCGGCCGCCGAGCACTACGTGGAGATCCTGGTGGATGACGGCATCGCCCAGCACATCGACAACGCCCAGTGGCAGGAGATCATCGATGACTTCGTAACACGGGTGCGCAACAAGGAGATCGAGCAGGGCTTTCTGGAGTGCATCGAGCGCACCAGCGCCATCCTGAGCGATGCCTTCCCCGCCACCCGGGATCAGAACGAGCTACCTGACAGCCTGATCATCCTGGACAAGCCCTGAGCCGGTGTAAAAAAACGGCATTCTGCTCAATGGTTAGGCGCTCGATAAAGATTATGAAAAATAAGGGGAAAAGTGGTTGACCGAGACAGCCCTTTCCCCTACATTACGCCCCGTTCCAGCGTAACAGCGCAGCGAACACCGTGTTGGCTGAACACGTTAAACCACAGACCAAAATTTGGTGAGGTGTCCGAGTGGCTGAAGGAGCACGCCTGGAAAGTGTGTATACGGCAACGTATCGAGGGTTCGAATCCCTCCCTCACCGCCAAATATAACCCGTTGAATTTCAACGGGTTTTTTCATTTCTAGACTTACGTGATTTTTTTCCTGGATCAACTGGGTGGAACAATCATGTATCTGAGTAAAAATGCCTCCGGCACCTACTACACTCGTCTCCCGCTGCCTAAGTCATTACGTGACCGTGGCTTGCCCTTCGCTATCCGTACTTCCCTTTGCACCAAAGATCGTCAGCTCGCCGTAGACCGAAACCTGGCTGTGGCAGCTCGCACTCGCGCACTGATCGCGGCTACCCCTGCGGATACTGCTCCCCGCAGCTTCTATCGCTGGATCCGCGCCGATCTAGACGCGTTCAAAGCAGCGGGGTTCATCCCTCCTCAAACACCTTCCACACCTCGTGAACCTTCTGTTGATGCCCCAGCTTGCCCCAGCAGTGGGATCATGCTCACCCACGCATTGGCGAGATTCATCGAGACTAAAACCAGTGAGGGGATCCAGCATAGGTCGGTGGGCCAGCTCCAACTTCGGATCAACGCCTTCGTCACCTGGGCCAAAGGGGTTAAAGTCGATGAGGTGACGCCCGCTCTGGCGCAGGAGTACCGCAACAGCTTGCTGCGCAAGACCAACCTCAGTTTCAAAACCAAAGGAGATTACCTCGCCGCCCTGAAACAGTTCTTCCGTTGGTGCGTGGCGCTGGACTATTGCAGCCGTAACCCTTTTGATGGGTTGACGGCAGGCAAGAAGCCGCACAAACGGGCGGATGAGGAGCGAGTGCGCTGGCATCGCCCTCAACTGGCTCAGCTGTTTGCCAGCCTGCGCAGCAAACAATCCCAGAAAGGCAAAAAATTGAGAGTTCAAGACTGGTGGGTGCCCCTGCTGTGCCTGTATGCCGGGCTGCGACCCTCTGAGGCCTGTCAGCTCAAAACTCTGAACGTCAAACAGGTCGAGGGGATTTGGTGTCTGATGGTTGATGCGGGAGAGGTGGATCAGCAGCTCAAGAGTGCCAATGCGTACCGTACCGTGCCGCTACATAGTGCGTTGATCGGACATCAATTCCTGGACTATGTGGAGAGTCGTCGCGGTCAGGGGCAGGTATTTTTGTTCGACGACAAACCATCAGGCAAAGACGACGACTGGGCGCATAACATCACCTGTCGCTTCCAACGCCACCTCAATGAGGCTGGCATCGTAGGTCAGGGCCGTCCCACGCTTTACGGGCTGCGGCATACCTTCATCGATGAGTTACAGCAGGCGGATGTCGCTGAGCATGTTGTAGCCGAACTTGCGGGACACAGTAAAAACGGCCTGACGTTTGGCCGCTATGGCAAACGTGTGAACATTAGGCTGCTGAATGAGAAAATCCAATCCCTTCCTACCGACCTGATACCCCACCACCTGCTGTCAGGGGGAAAATCACCGTAAAGATGACGCATATTTTTTGGGTAACAGGGCTGTCTCCCCCCCATGAAAAAACCAATATGAGGCATTTCTCGGCGGTTTAATGGGGCGGGCATGGCCCTATCTTCATGATTTATAATGATTTTAAGCACATTGGAAAATATTTAAAAAACCTAATAAAAATATGTTGACATTTCTTTTTCTTTGTGGGTTATTTTCATTGACGAGTGGTCCTCAATCGTTGTAGTATGCTGATAAAGCTGCTAACAAGGACATAACAACGACAGTAAACACGAAGGATCGAAACGAAATGAATATGGCGTAGAACACACCGACACGTTTATCTCGTTCAAACAAGGGTTATCACCCCTTCAGATTTAAAAAATACCACCAATATCACAGCTATCTTCGATACGCTGAACGGGTTTTTATTACCCAAATTCGGGTGAAGTGAATAACACATGGTATTTGCTTGATGCAATGTTGAGTAAAAATCTGACGGGAACATTTGATTATATCGATTAAATGACATCAGCTATCGCTAACAGGGCAAGATCGCGAACGTTTTTTAAGCAGGGCACGAGGATTTGACCGACCGAACAGGGTGTGATCTTATACTCTCTTTTACGGGAGTTTCGTCATGAACCATCAAGCGGCATTTACCCAATTCTTCTCCGAACTTGAAGACCCTCGTCAGACAACCAAAATCGCGTACCCCTTCTTCGATGTGGTTTTTCTCACCGTCTGTGCTGCTATTGGTGGAGCTCAAGGTTGGGAAGATATCGAGCTTTTCGGCGAGGCACATCTGGAATGGTTTCAGCGTAATGGATTGTTTCATAACGGATTACCTGTTCACGACACCATAGCCAGGATCATCTCCCGTATTCAACCGGAGCAATTCCAGAACGCCTTCGTCCGCTGGATGCAAGCAACATCAGAACGTACCGATGGTGAGCTGATTGCCATTGACGGCAAGACCTTACGCAGCTCTTACGACCGAGACAGTCGTCAGTCTACCATTCATATGGTCAGTGCCTTTGCCGCTGAGAATCGTCTGGTGCTCGGGCAAGTCAAAACAGATGAGAAATCTAACGAAATCACCGCCATTCCTGAATTACTGGCACTCCTCGATATAAAAGGCTGCCTGGTATCCATCGATGCCATGGGCTGCCAGACTGGAATAGCCTCAACCATAGTCAAGGGCGGTGGCGACTACTTGCTGGCGGTAAAAGGTAACCAGCCCACACTGCATAATGCAGTACGCGCAGCTCTGGCCGAGTCGACCAAGAAGCCGCTGAGTGAAGAAACGCTCAGTGTCGAGAAAGAGCACGGTCGCATCGATGGCCGCGAGTACCATGTGTTACCAGCCGGAGCACTATCAGAGCAATTTCCAGAGTGGAAATCGCTGAAGACTGTCGGTGTCGCAATATCCTATCGAATTGAAAATATGGAAAAATTTTCGATGGAGTATCGCTACTACATCAGCTCGGCTGAACTGACACCAGAGCAGTTTGCTTCAGCGGTACGAGGGCACTGGGCAATTGAAAATAGCCTGCACTGGGTTCTGGATGTCGTGATGAATGAGGATGCCTGCCAGATATATCGAGGTGATGCCCCTCAAATATTGGCCTGTGCACGACACATGGCGCAAAACATGCTGCGAGCCGAAACCAGCCGTAAGGCAAGCTTGCGGAAGAAGCAGCAATTTGCGGGCATGAGCAGCCCATATCTGGAAAAGGTATTGGATTCAGGGCTGGCTGAATTGAAGTCAATTTAACAATATGTTCACGCTCTCGCCCTGCTATCGCTAATGTATACTTGGCATTTGACAAATTAACAGGATTTTGAGGTGAAACTTATCTGTTTATAGCGTCACAGAGTAATTTATATCGCTGTTTTTAGGTGCACTATTACCCTCTCGGTATCGATGCGTGAGCATCACGTTTTGCTATTGCTGTTTTTGTAATTGAAGGAGTATTTATAACTGTAATGAGGGTAATTATGAACAAACAAACCAATAAAAGGACCGTTCAAAAACAAAAAACTAAACACAACACTGTGCGTTCAGTCATTGTTGATGAGCATTCACTGGCGGCAGCCATTCGTCAGCACCTGGAAATCAAAAAATACCAGTATGCGCAGACAACCTATGACATTTCGAAGCGTAAAGCAGAACAGTTGATAAAATGGATTGGTGATAAACCGCTGACGTCATATCGTGCGAGTGACATTGAACTACTCGTAGTGAAATTTTGCAACAAAAAATATAAAGGAAATACCATTAACCAATATTTGGATATATTGAGACAAGTCTTTGCACGAGCTGTCAGCGATGGTGTTATTCATACCAGTCCAATGGATGGCATTAAAAAATGTAAATTTGAGGTGGACGAACCTGATCCATTTTATCAATACGAAATTAAGGCATTTCTCGCCCTGAAAAGCACCCATTTGCTGGAGGTGTCACTCATCCAACTCGGTATCTCTACGGGTCTGCGCATCAGTGAGTTAATGGCGGTCAGTGCGGAGGCGGTCAATCTCGACAAGCAGACCTTATTGGTTGACCTTGCGTTGGTTGATGGGCAGTACAAAACGCCCAAAACCAGGGGATCTATTCGCACGATAGAGCTGTCAGAACAGGCTGTTGGATCTCTCAAAACCTTGATGAGGCTAGCGGAGCATCGTAAGGCTAAGAAGATTACGGTCACGAGGTCGGACAATCGCACTCAGATGAGTGAACAACGCACCCTGCTGGCTTACTACAACGCCAAAAGGCGCAGTTATGCCTCGGTTGATGAGTTCCGTGAGCGGTTTTTCAGGCCGTTCTGTCAGGCTGCTGGGGTGCGTTATCGGGGGCCATCTCAATTTCGGCACACCTATGCAAGCCAACTGCTCTCGGCGGGGATCAGCATCGAGTGGATAGCCCGTCAGATGGGGCACACCGGTACAGAAATGGTGGTACGCCATTATGGCAAGTGGTTGATGGAGGACGCCCCTGATTATAGGGGTAGGGCTGACACGGTATTTAATGCCTGTATGGCTGGTCAGCAGGCTCAAGTTACTGTGCCGAGCTGTAATCAAAAAACTGAAGATAAAAACACAGAAAGCGAATTCGATGTCGACGCATTACTGGCAACTCCTGCTGTCATGCAGAGATTGATGAGTGTTTTAATGCAGCGAATTTCTGTGGCGCAGTAAATCACTGTCTACATCACGCATTCAGCATTAATTTAAAACTAAATCGCACCTTTAATAAAGGGATCCACGTCGTGGGTGGGGAAATCCTGCCCACTATCTAAAGAAGGCGTTATTCAAGCGCTCTGGGAGATGACCGAATGGCTACACAGGCAACGGAAAAGGAATATGAAAGACTGGCAAAAAATCATTATGAAATCCTAAAGGAAAAGGGCCTTAATATCACAGCAAAAAACATTGCGGATGAATTGTTGGCTCGCGCTTCAAAATGCAGTCCTGGCTATTGGCGAAAACTGCGCTGTGCACTGGTATATCATCAACAATTGTTGAATTTTCCCGACGCGGCCGAGCGAATTCAGGCCCTGAGTAGGCCAGATATACCGGTTAAGGCAAAACAAAAAAGAGTTAAAAAGGTCGATAATGATGATCTCGTTGCACTGATTCAGTATTTTAAGGCGCGTAATGACAGCGCTATGTTGGCGGCCATATTGTTGTTTATGCGCGCGGGGATAAGACCTGCTGAACTAGCCACCATAACTGCGCAGGGTAATCGGCTCACCGTTATCGGAGCCAAAAAAAGTCATGATGGCAAACGTGGTGCAGATAGGGTCTTACAGTTTGACACGATTTCGCCAGAGAAATTGCAACTCATGGTGACCGAGGCAAAGAAAGCAAAAATTGGCTCATTGCAGGACAAGCTGCGTGCGGCGGGCAAAAACCTCTGGCCGGCGCGAAAATCGCTGCCGACCTTTTACAGCTGGCGCCATCAGATGGGCTCTGAGCTCAAAGCGTCTGGGCTCGACCGGCAGCGCATTGCCTACATCATGGGTCATCAGGCAACGTCTTCTGTGGACAAATACGGCAATCGTAAATCCGCTAATGGTAACGTGTTACCCACTTGCCCAGCGGATGCTGACCTGAGCCATATCAGGACAACGCACGCCGAGCTTTCTGTGGATAACAAAACTCATCGCCAGGTAGCTACACCCACAACAGTGGCTGAGCCTTCGCCGAGCGCAGATTCAACTGCCCCAACAACGCCGAGAGGCATGGCGGCATTCATCAATCGGCATCGCGATGCCGATGACGACTTATCCCGATAAGGGAGCGGCTACAGGGGGACAGCCTTGCTGCTATCACTGCATGGCAAATCCCCCTGGGGCGCAACCGTAAGAACGCCTTCGTCGCAACCGTAAGAACGCAGAGCCAACACAGCGTAAGAACGCGGGGTAAAACATTCTTACGAACGTAAGAATGTGGGTGTGTCGAGGTTACGAGACCGGAACCCCCGTAGGTTGCGCAGCGACCGGAGTGGGGTGGAGAACCCATTTTTATGGAGGGTATGAAGCGATTAATATGGCATGACAAAGGAGCCGAATATAGGGGTCAAGGTGGAGTCTGACGAGGCACGAGGAGGAACTACCTTGATGCCTATATATCGGTGACGGTCATCCATATTGATGGCGAAATACCAGACATAAAAAATGTTTAGATGATTATTTGTTATTACACAAAACGCAGCCATAACATCGCTTGGTGCTGATCAATCGAGGGCGTTTACATCACAACCAGTATCTAACCAGCAGAATTTATGACAGCCGAAAAGGCACCATATTGTTTAACAACATAGAGGAAATAGATGAAAATTCTAAACGAAATTTTGGCAATCATTTCAGAACACCCGCGCACCGGATCTAGCAGGGTGCTGGCTGCTGCGTTGGCATCGGCATGTAACACTCAATACACAGTGTCATTGCTCGATGTGTCTGTGAGGCTCGATGAAAGTGGCAGGCGGCTGGTTGAGCGCCTTGCTCGGATCACTCTGGAAGCCGATTATTCGAACGATGCACAGGATCGGGCGCTCCAACGCCTTCGGGCGCTCGGGCTCATTTGCTGATCGAGGACAGACGACCAATGCCACCATTGTTGGTGGCATTTTTATACCTGATTATCCATGCCCTTCATACTGATAGCGCAATATCAGACATAAAAACACTGTATCTGCAACAACACGGGGTAGTTAATTATACATATACGCATGATTAGCTTATGCATATATGTAAACGATGAGACATATCAACATAGTACTAAGTCACCACAATAATATAGGTATGTTTATGAATAATGAAAAACATTATAATTTCAGTCCTGCTGCTGGATTAATTTCCAGCCAGCAACGCCCTAATTGGGTGGTGGATAATCTGATTGAAAAAGGCGAACAGTGGATTATTAATGGCTCGCCCAAAACGGGTAAATCGATGCTTGCAACGCAGTTGGGCTTGGCTGTAGCCAGCGGTAGTGTATTTTTAAATTGGGAAATTAAAAGGCCAGCGCTCGTATTGTATATGGATTTTGAGGTCAATGACAGATTGTTTTGGCAGCGGTACTACACCATGTCGGCACAGACCAACTTGGGAGATGCAAAAAACATTAAAACATTCTTGCGGTGCGGCGATTATAAATCGACTGATGTATTAGATCCTATGGCATCACAGGCAATAATAGATATTGTCAACGACATTCAACCGGATTTGATCATCTGGGATGTCCTCGCTCGGATGCATAATGCAGAGGAAAACAACAATGGCGAAATGGGTCAGGTGATGCGAGCCATTCGAAAAATCAGCGGCTCAGCTGCACACATCATCGTTCATCACGCCAGAAAGGCTTCGCCTAATGCAGGTGGGGTTAACGCTGGCGTAATGAGCATGCGGGGAGCTTCTTCGATTCATGGTGAGGCCGATGGTGTCATCTCACTGGGGACGCGAGAGGGTCAGGGCGCTCGCTACAACCTGACGTTCAGTGCGAGGGCGGTTGAAACACCTGACGAAATACTCCTTAATCGTATTGGGCTGACATTAGTCAGTGCCATCGGGGAGGAGCGCGACAGGCTGATGGATGGGCTGCTGGAGGCACTGGAAGGCCAGGAGGCGATTTCTGCCACCACATTGACCGAGAGGTTTTGCCAGTATTTCTCTGTAAAAGAACGGCAGGCAAAAAATTACATAAAAAAATGTGTCGATAATGGTTGGGTGACAAGGGTGGCGACATCTGAACGGACTGAATATGTATTAACAGATGGCATTGCTATCACACATTTAGCAGATTCATCCACATCCGCCAATTAATTGGATGCAATGGTGCAATGAACTACATATATATAAGTATTGCATGTGATATATTGCACCCCCTTAACAATCCCCCGGCTCGATGAGGATAAATCTACTCTTATCCTCATCGGTTGACATCTCGAAAATAAGTAGGTATGAAAGCATCAAGTATTAATTTTAAAAAAATCTAACCCCCCCGTTTGTTTTCAAATAAAAAAGGAATTTTTTCATGAAAACAAAAAAACGGTTTTATTATTTTACTGGCTGGGATTGAACTTCACGCTGCCTCTTTTTCAGTGCACTCTCCTCCTTATCGCCATTTGTAAAAATGCGTCTCATCGGAAGCCGTCTTTACTTTCATAAATTCCACATAGAACTGCGTTCTATGTGAATATATGATCCAGAGTTTAGCAATGCAGGCCGGTCAATAAGAACTCATCTCAGTGTATTAACGGTCAACTCTGAGTTCGTTGCGTATTCCGGCGAAGTTGAACAGCCATTCCGGCCAACGTGAACACCCTGATCCTTAACGCGCTCACGTCATCTCGTTTCTAACTCGACTGTTCAGATTGGGTCAACTCACTTCTCCTCTTCCTCATCGATTCTCCCTTCAGTGACAGCCGGTGAGCGTTGTGCATCAGCCGGTCCAGGATCGCATCTGCCAGGGTGTTGTCACCCAAGCTCGCGTACCACTCTTCAGTTGGCAGCTGACTGACCACTATCGTCGAGTATTTCCCATACCGATCATCCATGATCTCCAGCAGTGCGTTGCGCTGTTCGGCATTCACCGCCTCCAGTCCCCAGTCATCCAGGATCAGCAGCTCTATCCTTGCCAGTTGACCCAACAGTCTGGCGTAACTGCCATCTACCTTGGCCTGGCTCAGCTCAAGGGAAAGTGCGAACAAGTATCCCAAGAACAAAAAATGAAAATTTTAGTCATTTAATATCAATGGGTTACCAGTAAATGCTCTCGTGCCATATGACTTATTCGCACCTTCCCTAAATCGCTTTATTATCGAGTTCGGTGATCGCCTGAACGGTCACCTGTAATGGAGTGGGCAGTTACACAGAATCATTTACAGGCTCAAGATTAAACCTACAATCTACATAATGTAGATTGTAGGTTTAATCATCCCTCCCTGTTCTAATTATCAGAGTTGGGTAATTCAACTTTAACTCATCTGTTATAGACTTTGTTTTAATGTTGTATGTAGTTACCAATATATGCCCGGTATCCAAAAACTTCACATCACCTTTCTCAATGATGTTATTTATCGCTGTTGTTACACCTACATATCCTATTCTGTAGGGACGTTGTACTACTAGTGCAGTGAATATGTTTTTATTTAGTCCATCGATCAATCTTTGACTGACATCAAAACCTATATTAACCATACTCTTGTTCGGGGTTAGTTGCTCTAATGCCAATAGGAGGCTTGACGATGTAGTCTCATTGGGTGTGAATATCCCATCTATTTCACCGGAATATTTAGATAGTATGTCTTTAGTATTTTTTCGGCCTTCTGCAACATTATCTCCAATATAGGGGGCATCGATTATGGTAAGACCTAAGTTTGTTGCTGCATCAATAAATCCTTTTTCTCTAAAATCCGTCGAGGAGACACCTTTTCTTACTCTTAGAACTACTATACGGCCACTCCAGCCCAGCCTCTCTGCCATGAATAAACCAGCCTCATAACCAGCATTATAGTTATTAGTGGCTACTAAGCTTGTAAGTTTAGTATTACCTACACTGCGATCAATGAATACTACTGGGATGCCAAGTTTATGTAGACGAGCTACATCGCGAATTCAACTTCGAAGTGCGACACTCGCCTATGCCGCCTGACGGTACTCTTCGAATACCTTGACAGGCTGCCTGAATCCGAGACATTTCCGAGGTCGTAGGTTGAGCCACTGCTCCGCTCTCCTGACATCCTCGTCCGTGACCTCTCTCAGGTCTGTTCCCTTTGGGATAAACTGCCTCAACAGCCCATTGCTGTTCTCGTTCAGACCGCGCTCCCACGAAGAGTAAGGGTGCGCAAAGTAAGTCTCGGCACCCAGCGCTTCCTCTATCGCCTTGTGTTCGGCAAACTCGCCGCCGTTGTCAAAGGTGATGGTATGCACCTGCTCGATGTAGGGCGTTAACATCTCGATTATCGCATCCCGCACCACCCCAGCCTGTTTGCTCGCGACCCGCTTGACCAGATAGAGCCGGCTCTTGCGCTCCACCAGGGTGACCAGTGCACCTGTGCCTTGCTTGCCCAGCACCGTGTCCGCCTCCCAATCACCGAGCCGCTCCCGGCTATCGACGATAGCCGGCCGTTCATCAATAGAGCGGGCTTCCTTGATGGGAGAACGCAGGCTGCTCGCCCCCTTGCGGTAGCGCTTGTGGCCCTGGCGCAGATGGCGGTACAACTGGCCACCCCGGGCTTTGTCGGCGGCCACATGGCGGTATATCCACTCGTGACTCACCATGAGGCCTATCTGCTTGCCCACCGCGCTTATCTGCTCCGGGCTCCACCACCAGGCGAGTGTCAGCTCGACAAACTGGATGACATCGGCAGATAGCCGAGATTTGGCCGCACTGGCCCGTCGGTGGGTGGCGTGCTGATGCGCATTGTCTGGCTGGTAGCCCTGCGGCCCGGCGTTACGACGCAGCTCCCGGTAGAGGGTGGAGCGATGAACGCCAATGGCGCGTGCGGTGGCAAGGATGGACATCCCCTGTGCGCGAAGCACCGATAACTGGTATCGTTGCCCCTCGGTCAACTGCTGATAGCTCATGGTGATACTGCTTTTACTTTGGCGAGCAGAAGGGTACCACCAATCAGCAGTTGGCCACCTCTCGCCATTCATCCATGAGTGTCGCACTTATTATCTGAATTCCCGCATCTTTATCATAATTAGCACTTGGTGCTAATACGAGAGCTTTACATCCAATTTCATCTGTCATGTTGACTATTCGCTGTTGCTCTTTTCCATCACTTGATGTTTTTGCACCTCGAAAGTAAATTGAATAACCATAATCACGACCAGCATCCTCTGCTCCGCGTTTAACCTGCACCCAAAACAGTTCTACTGCTCCACCGGGCACAACCTGAACACATGGTTTTCCTATTAATGGTACCGATATGTTGGTTAGACCAAGAAGCATGACAAAAAATAAAGGCATAAGCTTCACCATGATAGTTAAATTATTTTTATTGCTTTGCATTAAAAATAAAAATTAAAATCCATTGTTCCTAATGAAGTATATCTGTAGTTCTCTGTCAGCCAAGAATTTCGTACAGATTATGTTGAAATATGAGTGGTATATCTCAAATTAATACACTTCCCCAGAGGAGTAGCGATCAAGCCCCAAATGTAAGATCGCGATCCCCACTTTGCACCACGAATGAGGTGCTGAATGAGTCACCAGCTCACCTTCGCGGATTACGAATTCAATGGTAAACGCCGCAAAACCCGCGAAGTGATTCTTGACTCGCATAGAGGCAGTGCTCCCATGCTGGGGGTCAGCTACGAAGGAATGAGCACGCCCGAGCGTGAAGCCAAGATCCAAGCTCGCAAGGAAGAAGAAGAAATCAGGAAAGAGTTTCGGAGAGTTGCTGTTGTTGCTGTTTATGGTAGCGTTTAATTTTAAGCTTTGGAAAATCAACAAGAAGGCATAGCGAATGATCCCCTCTGGCAAACCAAGCCGACTGTCGCCGAGGCTAATCCCTCTTGTGGTTTTTTTGATCGGCCTGTGCTCCACCGTAGTGCTTTACCAACTCATCGTCGAGTCCGTCGATCAACGACAACATCTCTACTTCGACTTCCGCGCCCGGGAGGCTGCTGAGCGCATCGAGAACCGCATGGCCACCTACCAGCAGGTCCTGCGGGGCACGGCCGGGTTCTTTGATGTGCATGATGATGTCGGACGTGAAGATTTCCGAAGGTATTTCGATCGCCAGGCTCTGGACCAGTACCTGCCTGGCATCCAAGGCGTGGGCTTCGCCAGGGCCATCCGGCCTGCCGATCTGCAAACCCACATCGATCAGGTCCGCGCCGAAGGCTTTCCCTCTTACACGGTGCAACCAGCAGGCCAACGAGACCTGTATTCCTCGATCGTGTATCTGGAGCCGTTTTCGGGACGCAACCTGCGTGCCTTCGGCTTCGACATGTATTCAGAACCCGTGCGGCGCGAGGCCATGCAGCGCTCGGTAGATACGGGTGCCATCGCGCTTTCGGGGCGTGTGCGTCTCCAGCAGGAAACGGGGGTTCAGGATCAGTCGGGGTTCCTGATCTACCAGGCGATCTACGCTACTGACCAGCCAGCGGCAACCGTAGCAGAGCGCCGGGAACAACTGCGCGGCTGGGTCTATGCACCGTTTCGCATGACAGACTTCCTGCAGGGTTTCCTCGGAGAGCAGGAGCGTGACCTGATCATCGACATCTTCGACGGCGAAGAGATGGTTGAAGCGACACAAACTCACTTTGGCAGTTCAGGGCGTACCGATATCCGTCCAGGGTTTGAATCGGTGCATCGGCTGCGCATGATGGGACAAACCTGGACCGTTCGCGTGCATGGCAGCACGAGCCTTCTGCAACGGGTGGACAGAGGGCTACCGATCGTGATCGCGGTAACCGGTGTCTTGCTCAGTGCCATGCTGGCTGGGCTGATGTTTTTGCTGGTGTCGGGTCGGTCCCGGGCAGAAGCGGCGGCCCGCGCGATGACAGAAGACCTGTCTCTGGAGAGGTCTCGATTGAGCGCCATTCTTGAAGGCTCCCGGGTCGGCACCTGGGAGTGGAATGTCCAGAGCGGTGAAACCGTCTTCAATGAGGAATGGGCGAGGATCGTTGGATACAAGCTCCAAGAGCTTGAGCCGATCTCCATCGTCACCTGGGTAAAGCTCACGCATCCGGAAGATCTGCAAAAGTCAGAACAGCTGCTCAAGCAGCACTTTGCGGGGGAGTTACCGTTCTACGAGTGTGAGGCCAGAATGCGCCACAAGGATGGGCACTGGATCTGGGTGCTGGACCGCGGGAAGGTGGGGAAATGGGATCGGGATGGCAAGCCTCTCATCATGTACGGTACCCATCAGGACATCAGCCGGTCCAGACAGGAGCTGGATACCTATCACCATCGAGCGCATCATGACGTATTGACCGATCTACCCAACCGGGTCTTACTCGGTGACCGCATACAGCAGGCGCTTGCATTGGCAGAGCGCGAGAACACGCATCTGGCTGTGCTGTTCATGGATCTGGATGGGTTCAAGTCGGTCAACGACACCCATGGCCACGAAGCGGGGGATGTAGTGCTAAAGACCGTGGCCCGCCGTCTCCTGTGTTGCATCCGTGCCTCCGACACGCTCGCCAGGGTGGGAGGCGATGAGTACGTGGCCTTGCTGCAACACGTCAGCGACGAACAGGAGGCGCTCAAAAAGGCCAGCCTGTTCATCTCGGAGGTCCGCCGACCAATCCCCTTGCCTGCGGGTGGCGAAGCACGAATTTCCATTAGTGTCGGTATCGCGCTCTACCCTCAGCATGGAACGACCATCGAGGTGCTCAGCGAGCATGCCGATCAGGCGATGTATCAGGTCAAGAAAGGCTCCAAGAATGGAGCCTTGGTGCATCAGGATAGCGGCTCGGTGTAGCTCTGCGTTCCCGTAGCGTTTAAACGCACCCTGTTCGACAACTCCAGATCTTGTGTTGCCGGCGACAGCGTCCACGCATGAAGTTGGTCCATCACGACCGATCAGGCATTGACCGCCGATTGCTTCGAGCAACTGGCCCCACAGATGACCGCCAAGGGCTGGAAAGGGAAGCCGCAGAATTCGGGAAGAATCGTACGCTAAGCCGACTTGGCTTAAGTGCGTTTCCTGTTCCACTGCTCCCTATTCGGGATTTGGGGAGCAATGGAACCAAAACCCAACGTAGGCCCGCCGCGAACGTCCAGTTGAAGTACGCCCTAACTAGGCGTCAGGCCGGAACCTTGGGCCGCGTCAGGATAGGGCCGATTCCAGCATTTTCTGACGCCTCGCCGGCAACCTCTAAATAACTGATCCCAATAGTGCTACACCTTCGCTGTGCCATAGCCATTCCCCGGGAAAGGAGACACGGTATCCATGAAGTGTTTCACTCGGGCCAGCAGGTTTGCCATCCCTCTGCATTGATGATTGCGCGTGATGGTTTCATGTAACTTGTGCCATAGCCGTTCTATGTGATTAACCCAAGGGCTGTAAACTGGCTGGAACACCAGGCAGAACTTGGGATTCTTCTTCAACCATCGCTCGGTCTGTTTGCTTTTGTGAATGATGTAGTTATCGAGGATCAACGTGATGGTTTTGGCTCGTCGGTAGTGGTGGCGCAGCTTTTCCAGCATGGCAATAAACAGCGATGAGTTTTTCTTGATCCCGCTGACGTAAAGTACCCTTCCGTTGCCTGCGTGGAGAACGCCTGCCAGATAATGCTTGGCATTCTGCCCCGGTGTGACAACCCGCTTTTGCTGCGCTCTGAACATCCAGTCGGCTCCTAATTTGGGATTGAGGTCTATATCGACTTCATCCTCATAAAACACCGGATTATCGGCATCACAGCGGGCCAGCGCGGCGTCGATATTCGCCATTTTTTCCTGATAGGCTGGGTCTTTTATCCGCAAGGTCGGCACGGTGCGTGCGCCAGACAATGCCCATACGAGGTAACCATCGGCGGAGCGTGGAGGCTGCCACATTGAGCCCTGTTAATCGATTGATTTTTATAGCCAATAGTTCAGTACACCAACGGCTGCGCTGATAACCAAAATCTTGCGGAGAAAACTGCATGAGCAGCACCAGTAAGGTGACAATCTTGGCGATAGGTAAGACTGGGGCACGGCCAGCCGGTAAGGCTTCTAGCGCATCTATGCCTTCATCTCGATACCACCGAAGCCAACGACCGATGGTCGAGCGCGCAGCGCCGGTAAGGTGATGAACATCGGTGATCGTGCGTCCTTCATGTAACAGCAAGATGGCCATCAAGCGACGAGCATGTCCTTTATCACGGGTGGCATGGATGATTTTGTGAATGCGGCGCCGTTGTGGTCGTGGCAGAGGTGGTAGGATAGGCATCAACTCAGTCCTTTGGGTGTGGCTTGTTTTGTTTAGCGACTAATCAGATCGCACAAACTGGACTGAGTTCCCTTCCTCCGGTGATCTACTATTCGGAACAGCTATTTAGAGCTTATCTGACCCCATACAAGACAGATTTTTGTGTTAAGCAGTTTCTCCAAGTGCCTTTGCATCGGTCAGATAGGAGCTACAACGCAGTCAATTGCCACAACCTATGTGGTTGACATTTAATTAATTTCCTATATAAAAGTACGATAAGTCTCATAGCAATTACCTGAGACAATTATGTAGCTTTTATTTCGGTAAAAAATGCGTAAGCTATTGAAATTGAAGGTTATATTTGTGCTGTGATGTACGAGAATGAGGGTTCGAATCCCTCCCTCACCGCCAAATAAAGCAAAAGGCCCCGTCGCAAGACGGGGCCTTTTGCTTTATCCGATGATGGGCGGCTTGGTTCGAACCCTGTTCGACAGGCGGGCAGGATAGCCCGCCTGGACGGTCAGAGGCCGCCCGCAGGGCGTGCGCCAGGGATGGCGTGAGTCAATCCCGACCCAGTGCCAAATTTGAAAGGGTCTACCTACGGGGGGCCCTTTTTCGTATCTCCCCCTAACTTTCGAGAGGGAAGGTGAGAACCCTCGTCGGGTTCGAGCAGAGCAGCGAGTTGCGATGAACGGCCGCAGGCCGCCCCGAAGGGGTGAGCCACGCAGTGGCGAATCATCACTCCCTCACCCCGGCAGCCATACTCCAGCCACAGCCTTGCCGTCCAAGGCTCCGGTGTCACACAACTCCGATGATCGCAAAACCCACCGATATATAAGTGTTATTGGCTCAAAAGAGGTTGATGATAATTAAACTGGGCGCAGAAATGTTGCAAACCATAAAATGGCCACAACAAGGCTATAAAAACAGGCTTTATTCAGGGTGTCGACTCGAATTTAAATAAAATAAACCGTCTTACTCCATAGCCTGACAACATTAATAAGCTCTATTAGATCGTCAGGAAATGCTTGGGTTTTATTGCCACCCAGAAAATAATTATCACCCTCCTCCCCATTTGATTGTATCTACATCCCACGCAGCAGTTGATCAGCCAGTCTGGTAAAGCATGCCTATGCCGGTGTTCCAGCGCGGCTGACTCCTCCAACCAGCAACTATGAGCATTTCAGGTGTTTGATTGTGTGCCCCGGCATGATAACGCCGAGCACCTTCTCGGGCGGCCTCCCCTGATGACAGGAACAGATGATGACTAATTTATCATTTGCCTGTGATGGTTGAATTTCACGCATGGACGCCCAAGCATAATCATGCAATGCTGTTTGCGTGAGATGGTTTGCTTCATGTCACATGGGATAAATCAGCATTCTTGATGGCTGAGTTTTTACAACACGGAGAGCATCATGATTAGAAAAACAGTTTTGGCTGTTTCGTTGTGTGCGATGACTGCATTGCCGGCCTACGCAAAAATAAGTGACGAGATGGCGAAGGATGCCTTTATTTATGCCTACTCAATGGACGAGGCATACAAGTTTTTTTATGAAACCGCAGTAAAAACCGATACTCCCCTCAATCGATTCCAGAATATTCGTCACATCGCAGACGACACCTATACCTCTCACCCGACTATCAACAACGACACCCTGCATCTGCAAGGGTGGCTGGATGTCAGTGCCGAGCCGGTGATCGTCAGCGTGCCCGACATGGACAAGGGCCGTTACTGGATCCTGCACACCATGGACATGGGCCACTACACCACTTCCATGATCGGCTCCCGTCTGCGCGGAGAGAAAGGCGGTCGCTTCATGTTTGCCTCCAACACTTGGCAGGGGGAAGTGCCCGCCAGCGTGACCGAGGTCATTCGCGTCAACTCCAACCTGATCAAACTGATGGGTCGCATCATGGCGACCGGCAAGGAAGACGAGAAGGTAGCGCTCGGCTACATGGATCAGTGGAACATCCGCACCCTCTCCCAATACCTGGGCGTGCCGGGCCCCAAACCCAAGGTGCATCAATGGCCTGATCCGGCCAAGACCGACTGGCTGCAGCGGGTCAACTTCGTCCTGTGCGAAGGGGACATGGGCATGGCCGACAAACAGTGGCTGGATCAGTACAAGGCCATAGGACTGGCTCCTTGCAAACAGGATTTCACCAAGGAGCAGACGGCGGCGGCCAAGACGGGTGAGCAACTCGGCATGGCTTACCTGGCCGAGCTGGCGCCCAAGATGACCAACGCCGGCGAGCTGCTGGGCACTCGCGCCGAGTTGCAAAATGGCAAGCGTGACCTGTTTGCCGAAGGCACCTATCTCGGCCAGTGGGGGCTGCCGCCGGAAGAGTCCGTCTACCTGCAATCGGTAAAAGGGTCGGACGGCCAGAACATCAATGGCGCCAACGGCAAAAAATACCGCATGCGTTTCAAGGCGCCGGACGTGAGCCAGTTCTGGTCCTTCACCGTCTACGCCACCGACAACAAGCTGATGGCGCACAATGCCATCAACCGTCACAGCCGTGGCGACCGGACCCTCAAACCCGATGCCGATGGCATGTACACCATAGAGTTGAGCGCCAAGGGGGATGCCAACAATCCCAACTGGCTGCCCATCCCGGAGAAAGACGCCTACATCATCATGAGGATGTACGGCCCGAGCAAGGACGTGCGTGAAGGGAAATACCCCTTCCCCGCACTGGAAGTGGTCAAGTAACCGGTGATCAGGATGGCCGCACAAGGGGCGCTCGCGCCTTGTGCGGCTTCTTTGTTTCTCCCCTTTTTCTCTCCTTGGCGTTGCGCCCCTTGTATCACATCCGGGCTCGTTTTTTTCCTCCCTTCATTGCCCCCGCCATCGTCGCCCATTTATTGTTCATCGATTGGATATCATTTTGAAAAACTGACACTTAAGTAGCTACACTAGCCACTATCACCATTCATGGACGGGTAACAGATGAGTTTGATCGGCTTGGTACTGGCATTGATCGCCATCCTTGGCGGCAACATGATCGAAGGAGGTCACCCCAGTGCGCTGCTCGACCTGCCAGCGTTTCTCATCGTCATCGGCGGTACCATTGGCGCCGCATTGACGCAATTCCCCTTCTCGGTCATTGGCAGCACGATGAAACGCTTCAAATGGCTGCTCTCTCCTCTCAAGCTCGATCTGCATGAGCAGGCCCAGTTGCTGGAGAACCTAGCCGGCAATGCCAGACGCAGCGGCATGCTGGCCCTCGAGGGGATGCTCGACGAGATCAAGGATCCCTTCCTGAAAAAAGGGGTACAGATGATGGTGGACGGTTATGAGAAGACCAAGATCCATGAGGTGCTGGAAAACGAGATCGAGTTCGAACAGGAAGATCTCGAACAGACCGTCAAATTTTATGAAGCCATGGGCGGCTATTGTCCGACCATGGGGATCGTCGGCGCGGTATTTGGCCTTATTCACGCCATGGGCCTGTTGGACGCCCCGGATAAGTTGGGAGGCGCCATCGCGGTGGCCTTTATCGCCACCATCTACGGGGTATCCGCCGCCAACCTGATTTTCCTGCCCTTCGGCAACCGCTACAAGGCGTTCGCCCATCAGATCCGCCACTACAAGGAGATGACCCTGACCGGCATCCTCTGCATCGTGGACGGCGAATCGCAAGCGCGTCTGCAAGTAACCCTCGAACCCTATCTGGGAGCACATGGTGGCGAAAAAGAAAAAGGCTGAAGCACCGGAGAACCACGAACGCTGGCTGGTCTCCTATGCCGACTTCATGACCCTGCTGTTTGCCCTGTTCGTGGTGCTCTACTCCTTCGCCATGGCCAAGCAGTCGGAAACCCGGGTGCTGATCCAGGGCTTTATCGAGTCATTGGGCAAGATAGGTCTCATCTCGCCGCCGGCCGGCTCCCCCGTGATGCAGGGAGGAACCGGGATCCTGGAGCCCGACGCGAAGACGGCCCCCGGCGAACCGCAAAAAGAGACGATCCTGGATAAAGAGACCCCTGCGGCAGCCGCCAACCCTATCAATGAGACCATTGGTGCCTCGGAACAACCGAGCCCTACCAACGACTGGCCCCACAAAGCCAGGGAGCAGGAGTGGGTTAAGGCAACCAAACAGAAACTGGAGCAGCAGCTCAAGTCACAGATCGAATCCAAGGATCTGGAAATTGAGCAGCTCGGCAGCCAGCTGGTGATCCGCATCGGCGAGAAGGCGCTGTTTCCCTCAGATTCTGCCTTCCTGCAGCCCCAGTTTATTCCTTTGGTCCACAAGATTGGCACCATCCTTACCGGTATCCCGGGGCGGGTGGTAGTAACGGGGCACACCGACAACTCCCAAGCGCCGGTGGAGCTCTATCGCAACAACTGGGAACTGTCGGTGCTGCGGGCAGCCGCCATCGTCCAGACCCTGATCGGCAACCCTAAACTGGACGCCAGACGCATCGTCGCCCAAGGAGTGGCGGACACCCAGCCACGCTATCCCAATGACACCCCTGCCCACCGCCAGGCGAACCGCAGGGTCGAGATCACCCTCTCCCAAGGTAAGGCAGCAGAAGAGTCCCTTCCTCTGCTAAAACCCTGATAAATACACAGGCATCAACCGCGTCACTTTCCTGAATGCCGCTCGAGCCTTCCAGTCCTCCATATCGCCCCTTGTTAACTTCAACAACAACTCCCTCACAATTTAAAACACTCATCGATGCTGGGTGGCGCACGCCCTGTCTCGCCATTTTCATTTGCTACCTTTTCATCAAAAAATTGAAGTTCGTAACAAATTTTAACATCCAACCAGTCGATTAATAATTAAGCGGCAAAAATGACATGTAAATCAGTATGGAAATGTCATACTACGTAACACCAATGTTAAGTAGCATGAATAGTTTGGTTAGGGAAAACCTCTATGTTTGCCGATATTGCTGTCCAACACTGGGCTTTTGCCATTTATGTCGTTGCTGCCATCTGCCTCTGTCTGGGAATGATCGGCCTTGCCGCCGTACTGGGGGGGCGCGCCTACGGCCGCACCAAGAACAAACCCTTCGAATCCGGTGTCGACTCGGTCGGCAGTGCCCGCCTGCGTTTTTCCGCCAAGTTCTATCTGGTCGCCATGTTCTTCGTCATCTTCGATGTCGAGGCGCTCTATCTGTTTGCCTGGTCGGTGTCGGTGCGCGAAACCGGCTGGGTCGGCTTCATCGAGGCCACCATTTTCATCGTTTTGCTGCTCATCGGCCTGGTCTACCTCTGGCGCATCGGTGCGCTGGACTGGTCGCCGCGCAAGGCGGCACTAAACGACAAGAAAACTGACTGAATCACAGATCCTTTCCTTGAGGTTGCACCATGAAGTACACCCTGACCCGGATAGATCCGGATGCGCCCATCGAGCGCTATCCCCAGGAGCAGCGCCAGACCGTCGATGACCCGCTGGCACAAGAGGCGACGCGCGGCATCATGATGGGGCGTCTCGAGGAGGTGCTGCAAGACACGGTCAACTGGGGCCGCAAGAACTCCCTGTGGCCCTACAACTTCGGCATCTCCTGCTGCTACGTGGAGATGTGTACTGCCTTCACCTCCCCCCACGACGTCGCCCGCTTCGGCGCCGAAGTGATCCGGGCCTCTCCCCGTCAGGCCGATTTCATGGTGATAGCCGGCACCCCCTTCATCAAGATGGCGCCGGTCATTCAGCGTCTCTACGAGCAGCTGCTCGAGCCCAAGTGGGTCATCTCCATGGGGGCCTGTGCCAACTCGGGTGGCATGTACGACATCTACTCCGTGGTGCAGGGGGTCGACAAATTCCTGCCGGTCGACGTCTACATTCCGGGCTGCCCACCCCGCCCCGAGGCCTTCCTGCAGGCCCTGATGCTGCTGCAGGAGTCCATCGGCAAGGAGCGCCGGCCGCTCTCCTGGGTAGTGGGCGATCAGGGGATCTACCGCCCCCAGATGCAGGCCGAAAAAGAGCGCAAGCGTGGCGAGCGGATCAATGTGACCAACCTGCGCACGCCGGATGAGATCTGACCATGAAATTGACCCGAGAGTTTCCAAGCAACTACACCATGGCCCAGTGGCAGCCAAGCGATCATCAGGATGCCAGGGTGATAAGCGAACTGTTCGCCCACTTTGGCGCTGACCATTTCACGCTGCAAACCACCCGCACCGGCGTGCCCGTGGTCTGGCTCGCCCGTGAGCTCTTGCTCGACGTGATGGGCTTCTTGCGCGCCCTTCCCTCCCCGTTCGTGATGCTGTTTGACTTGAGCGCTACCGACGAGCGGATGCGCAGCCACCGGGAAGGGCTGCCCCAGAGCGACTTCACCGTCTTCTATCACCTCATCTCCATCGAGCGAAACAGCGATCTGATGCTGAAGGTGGCGCTGCTGGAGAGCGATCTGACCCTGCCCACCATCACCGGCCAGTTCCCCAACGCCAACTGGTACGAGCGGGAGGTGTGGGATCTGCTGGGGATCACCTTCGACGGTCACCCCCACCTGACCCGGATCATGATGCCCAAGAGCTGGCAGGGACACCCCCTGCGCAAGGACTACCCGGCGCGGGCCACTGAATTTGATCCCTTCATGCTCGATGCCGCCAAGCAGGACATGGAGCAGGAAAACCTGCTGTTCAAGCCCGAGGAGTGGGGCCTGGCCCGTGGCAACGAGAACGAGGACTACATGTTCTTGAACCTCGGCCCGAACCACCCCTCCGCCCACGGCGCGTTTCGCCTGGTGTTGCAGCTCGATGGCGAGGAGATCCGCAACTGCGTGCCCGACATCGGCTATCACCACCGCGGCGCCGAGAAGATGGGGGAGCGCCAGTCCTGGCACAGCTACATCCCCTACACCGACCGGGTTGAGTACCTGGGGGGCGTGATGAACAACCTCCCCTACGTGCTGGCGGTCGAGAAGCTCGCCGGCATCAAGGTGCCGCAACGGGTCGACATGATCCGGGTGATGATGGCGGAGCTGTTTCGCATCCAGAGCCACCTGCTGTTCCTTGGCACCTATATCCAGGACGTGGGGGCCATGACCCCGGTCTTCTTCACCTTCACCGACCGCCAGCGCATCTACACCATCATCGAGGCCATCACGGGCGCGCGCATGCACCCGGCCTGGTTTCGCATCGGCGGCGTGGCTCACGATCTGCCCCAAGGGTGGCAGCGTCTCATTCAGGACAACCTGCTGAGCTGGCTGCCCAAGCGACTGATGGAGTATGAGAAGGCGGCGATGCGCAACAGCATACTGCGCGGGCGCACCATAGGGGTCGCCGCCTACACCACCGAACAGGCGCTCGCCTGGGGTACCACGGGAGCTGGCCTGCGGGCCACCGGCCTCAACTTTGACGTGCGCAAATGGCGCCCCTATTCCGGCTACGATCAGTTCGATTTCGAGGTGCCGGTGGGCAGCAATGGCGATGCCTACGACCGCGCCACCGTGCGCATCGAGGAGATCCGCCAGAGCATGTCGATCATCGAGCAGTGCATGAAGAACATGCCGGAAGGGCCCTTCAAGGCGGATCACCCGCTCACCACGCCGCCCCCCAAGGAACGCACCCTGCAGCACATCGAGACCCTGATCACCCACTTCCTGCAAGTGTCGTGGGGCCCTGTCATGCCGGCGGCCGAGTCGCTGCAGATGATCGAGGCGACCAAGGGGATCAACAGCTACTACCTGACCAGCGATGGCTCCACCATGAGCTACCGGACCCGGATCCGCACCCCGAGCTTTGCCCACCTGCAACAGATCCCCTCGGTGATCAAGGGCAGCATGGTATCGGATCTCATCGTCTACCTGGGCAGCATCGATTTCGTTATGTCGGATGTGGACCGTTGAGTCATGTCGCCCCCTTCGCGAAGGGGGCGGCAGACGAGACGCGCAGTAAAGGGACAAGCCACCAAAGGTCAAGTCATGAGCCAGCAATGTCAGTGTCATCATAATCAGACCCCACAGGGGCAAGGGGCATGCAACAGCAACCGGGACGATTTCGTCCTGAGCCAGGCTGAACGCGATGCCATCGAACACGAGAAGCACCACTACGAAGATCCCCGCGCCGCCAGCATAGAGGCACTCAAGATAGTGCAGCAGGCCCGCGGCTGGGTCCCCGACGGCGCCATTCACGCCATCGCCGCCGAGCTTGGCATTCCCGCCAGCGACGTGGAGGGGGTCGCCACCTTCTATAGCCAGATCTTCCGGCAGCCGGTGGGACGCCACATCATCCGGGTCTGCGACAGCATGGTCTGCTACATCAACGGGCACGAACAGTTGCTGGCCGGCCTCAAGGAGGTGATGAACCTCTCCCCCGGCCAGACCAGCGCCGATGGCCGCTTCACCCTGCTGCCGGTCTGCTGCCTTGGCAACTGCGACAAGGGGCCGGCGCTGATGATCGATGACGACACCTATGGCGGGCTCGATCCCGTCAGCCTGCTCAAGACCCTGGAGGCTTACCCATGAGCCTTGATCAGCGCAAGACCCTCGCCTCCTTCGGCACTGCCAACCGCACCCCTCGCGCTCCCGAGACCCACCCGCTCACCTGGCGCCTGCGCGACGATGGCCAGCCGGTGTGGCTGGACGAATACCAGGCCAAACAGGGCTATGAGGCCGCCCGCAAGGCTCTCGGCCAGATGAGCCCTGATGAAATCGTCAGCACCGTCAAGGAGGCCGGCCTCAAGGGGCGCGGCGGCGCAGGCTTTCCCACCGGGGTGAAGTGGGGCCTGATGCCCAAGGACGAGAGCATGAACATCCGTTACCTGCTCTGCAACGCCGACGAGATGGAACCCAACACCTGGAAAGACAGGCTGCTGATGGAGCAGCTGCCCCATCTGCTCATCGAGGGGATGATCATCTCGGCCCGGGCGCTCAAGGCCTACCGCGGCTACATCTTCCTGCGCGGCGAGTATGTGGATGCCGCCATCCATCTGCGCCGCGCCGTCGAGGAAGCCAGGGCCGCGGGGCTACTTGGCAAGAACATCTTGGGCTCGGGCTTTGATTTCGAGCTGTTTGTCCACACCGGCGCCGGCCGCTACATCTGCGGCGAGGAGACGGCCCTTATCAACTCCCTGGAAGGGCGGCGCGCCAACCCGCGCGCCAAACCCCCCTTCCCCGCCGTCTCCGGCGTCTGGGGCAAGCCCACCTGCGTCAACAACGTCGAGACCCTGTGCAACGTGCCGGCCATCATAGGCAACGGCGTGCCCTGGTATCAGGGGCTGGCCCTGCCGGGTTCGGAAGATCACGGCACCAAGCTGATGGGCTTCTCCGGCAAGGTGAACAACCCGGGGGTCTGGGAGCTGCCCTTCGGCATCACCGCCCGCGAGCTGTTCGAGGAGTACGCAGGCGGCATGCAGAGCGGCTATCGCCTCAAGGCCTGGCAGCCGGGCGGCGCCGGCACCGGCTTTCTGCTGCCCGAGCACCTGGATGCCCAGATGTACACCGCCGGCATCGGCAAGGTGGGTACCCGGATGGGCACCGGGCTCGCCATGGCGGTGGATGACAGCATCAACATGGTGAGTTTGCTGCGCAACATGGAGGAGTTTTTCGCCCGCGAATCCTGCGGCTGGTGCACTCCCTGCCGCGACGGCCTGCCCTGGAGCGTCAAGCTGTTGCGGGCACTGGAGCGCGGCGAAGGGCAATCCGGCGATCTGGCGACCCTGGAGCAGCTGTGCAACTTCCTCGGCCCCGGCAAGACCTTCTGTGCCCACGCCCCCGGCGCCGTCGAGCCGCTGGCCAGCGCCATCAAGTATTTCCGCCCCGAATTCGAGGCCGGGATCAAGGGCCACGGCGACAATCGCAAGCCGCTCAAAGGGATCCAGCCCAACCTCCTGGGCGAGCGCTGGTAAGCGCACCACAGATTTCACCAAACAGGTTTCAGGGAAGAGGTATGGCAACCATTCATGTTGACGGAAAAGAGTACGAGGTAGACGGGGCGGACAACCTGCTGCAAGCCTGCCTGTCGCTGGGTCTCGACGTCCCCTATTTTTGCTGGCACCCGGCGCTTGGCAGCGTCGGCGCCTGTCGCCAGTGTGCGGTCAAGCAGTACCAGAATAGCGATGACAAGCGCGGCCGCCTGGTCATGTCCTGCATGACCCCGGCGAGCGATGGCAGCTACATCGCCATTGAAGATGAAGAGGCAAAAGAGTTTCGCAAGAGCGTGGTGGAGTGGCTGATGACCAACCACCCCCACGACTGCCCGGTGTGCGAAGAGGGGGGCGCCTGTCACCTGCAGGACATGACGGTGATGACGGGCCACAACAGCCGGCGTTACCGCTTCACCAAGCGCACCCACCAGAACCAGGATCTGGGCCCCTTCGTGGCCCACGAGATGAACCGCTGCATCGCCTGCTACCGCTGCGTGCGCTACTACAAGGACTACGCCGGCGGCGAGGATCTCGGCGTCTACGGCGCCCACGACAACGTCTACTTCGGGCGGGTTGAGGATGGCACCCTGGAGAGCGAGTTTTCCGGCAACCTGGTGGAGGTGTGCCCCACCGGGGTGTTCACCGACAAGACCCACTCCGAGCGCTACAACCGCAAGTGGGACATGCAGTTTGCCCCGAGCGTCTGCCAGCAGTGTGCGGTCGGCTGCAACATCAGCCCGGGGGAGCGCTACGGCGAGCTGCGTCGCATCGAAAACCGTTTCCACGGCGCCCTCAACCACTACTTTCTCTGCGACCGTGGCCGCTTCGGCTATGGCTACGTCAATCTGAGCGATCGGCCGCGCCAACCCTTGCTGCAAGAGGGGAGCGACAAGCTCGCCATCACGGTGGATGGCGCCCTCAACCGCGCCGCCGATGCCCTGCGCACCGCAAGCGGCGTCATCGGCATCGGCTCCCCTCGCGCGTCGCTGGAGAGCAACTTCGCTCTGCGCGAACTAGTGGGGGCCGAGAATTTCTACAGTGGCGTCGAACAGGCGGAGTGGGCCTGCCAGCTGAAGATGCTGCACATATTGCAGCACGGCGGTATTCGCACCCCGAGCCTGCGTGACATGGAAGAGGCCGACGCCATCCTGGTGCTCGGCGAGGATGTCACCCAGACTGCCGCCCGCATCGCTCTGGCCCTGCGCCAAGCGGTCAAGGGCAAGGCCCGCGAACTGGCTCGCAAGATGAAAGTCGATCTGTGGCAGGTGGCCGCGGTGCAGACCCTGGGCCAGAACGAGCGCTATCCGCTGCTCATCACCAGTCTCGACACCACCCGTCTCGACGACGTGGCCGCAGAGACCTGGCACGGGGCGCCGGCCGATCAGGCGCGCCTCGGCTTTGCCATCGCCAACCTGCTTGACGGCTCGGCCCCCGCCCCCGCCGATCTCGCCCCCGAGCAACAGGTGCACGCGGCTCGCTGGGCCGAGCTGCTGGGCAGCGCCAAACGGCCGCTTGTTATCGCAGGCTCCGGCGCCCGCTCGCAAGCCTTGATTGAGGCGGCCAGCAATATCGCCCGCGCCCTCAAGGGTCGCGGTCAGGCGGTGGAGCTTGCCCTGGTGGCGCAGGAGGCCAACTCCCTCGGGCTCGCCATGATGGCCGATGCCGGCAAGCCGCTGGAAGCCGCCCTTGAGCGTATCGAGCGCGAAGATCAGCTGGCGCTGGTGACCCTGGAGAACGATCTCTATCGCCGTGCCCCCCGCAGCCGGGTCGACGGGGCGCTCAAGCGCCTCCAGCACTTGCTGGTGGTGGATCACCAGCTCACCCCGACTGCTCAGCAGGCGGATCTGGTGCTGCCCGCCGCCAGCTTTGCCGAGGCCGATGGCACTTTGGTGAACATGGAGGGGCGCGCCCAGCGCTTCTTCCAGGTCTATGCCCCCGCCTTCTACGACGCCGATATCCAGGTGCGCGAAGGGTGGCGCTGGCTGGCGGCCCTGCAAGGGGCGATCAAACGCCAGCCGCTGCGCTGGCAGACCCATGAGCAGATAAGCCAGGCCTGCGCCGCCGCCAATCCACTGCTGACCACCATGCTGGAAGCGGCCCCCAACGCCGGCCTGCGCATTCGCGGCATGCGTCTGGCCCGCGAGCCTCACCGCTACAGCGGTCGCACCTCCATGCTGGCGGATCAGAACGTGAGCGAGCCGCGGGTGGCGCAGGATCCCGACTCCCCCTTCAACTTCTCCATGGAAGGGTACGCAGGTGCGCGTCAACCCCTGCCCCAGGTGCCCTTCGCCTGGGCGCCGGGCTGGAACTCGCCGTCCGCCTGGAACAAGTTTCAGGACGAGGTGGGCGGCCATCTGCGCGCCGGGGATCCCGGCCGTCGCCTGCTCGAACCGGATGAAGAAACCCTGGGCTGGTTCGAGGCCATCCCGGCCCCGTTCGCGGCACAATCTGCCCTGCAGGTGGTCAACTATGCCCAGCTGTTTGGCGGCGAGGAGCTTTCGGCCAGAAGTCCGGTCATCCAGGCCCGCATGGGCGAGCCCGAGCTGGTGCTCAATCCGGCCGATGCGACGCGCCTGGCCCTGCGCGCGGGCAGTCAGGTGGCCCTCTCCTGGGGCGGCAGCCACTGGCAATTGCGCCTTCGCCTGAGCGATCGGCTTGCTGCCGGCCTGGTGGGCTTGCCCCTTGGGGTGAACGGCCTGCCGACTGCCCTCGCCCAGGCCAGGCTCGATAATCTGCAGGAGGTGATCGCATGAGTGATTCCCTGATGGATCTGCTGCTGGAGGTAGGCAAGGCGCTGATCGTGCTGGTGGGGATCGTGGGGGCCGGCGCCTTCATGAGCTTCATCGAGCGCCGCCTGCTCGCCCTGTGGCAGGACAGATACGGTCCCAACCGGGTTGGCCCCTTCGGCCTGCTGCAGCTGGTGGCGGACATGGTGAAGATGTTCTTCAAGGAGGACTGGATCCCGCCCTTCGCCGATCGGCGGATCTTCATCCTGGCCCCCATCATCGCTTTCACCTCCTTCATCCTGGCGTTTGCGGTAGTGCCTATTACCCCCACCTGGGGCGTGGCGGATCTCAACGTGGGTCTGCTCTATATCCTCGCCATCGCGGGGCTGGCGGTCTATGCGGTGCTGTTCGCCGGCTGGTCGAGCAACAACAAATACTCCTTGCTCGGCAGCCTGCGTGCCTCGGCCCAGACCCTCTCCTACGAGGTGTTCCTCGGCCTCTCCTTGATGGGGATAGTGATCCAGAGCGGCAGCTTCAACCTGCGGGAGATCGTCGAAGCCCAGGCGGGCCTGTGGAACGTGGTGCCCCAGTTCCTGGGCTTTGTCACCTTCCTGTTCGCCGGGGTCGCCGTCACCCACCGCCATCCGTTCGATCAGCCGGAAGCGGAGCAGGAGCTCGCCGACGGCTATCACATCGAGTACGCGGGCATGAAGTGGGGGCTGTTCTTCGTGGGTGAGTACATCGGCATAGTGCTGGTCTCCGCCCTCATCGTGACCCTCTTCTTCGGTGGCTGGCATGGACCCTGGTTGCCCCCCTTCATCTGGTTTGCCCTGAAGACCGCCTGCTTCATGGTGCTCTTCATCCTGCTGCGGGCCTCCCTGCCCCGCCCGCGCTTTGACCAGGTGATGGCTTTTGGCTGGAAGGTGTGCCTGCCGCTGACCCTGATCAACATGCTGGTCACCGCAGCCGTGGTGCTGATGAATGTGCAGTGAGACACAAGTATGAAAATCGTGAGCATTATCCAGGGTGTCGGCACCCAGTTACGCAGTCTGGCCATGGTCTTCTCCCATGCCTGGCGGCCCCGTGAAACCCTGAACTACCCGGAGCAGGCGGTCTACGCCCCACCCCGCTATCGCGGCCGCATCGTGCTGACCCGCGATCCGGACGGCGACGAGCGCTGCGTGGCGTGCAACCTGTGCGCCGTGGCCTGCCCGGTCGGCTGCATCTCGCTGCAAAAATCCGAGCGGGAAGATGGCCGCTGGTATCCGGAGTTCTTTCGCATCAACTTCTCCCGCTGCATCTTCTGCGGCCTGTGCGAGGAGGCCTGCCCCACCACCGCCATTCAGCTGACGCCGGATTTCGAGATGGGGGAGTATCGCCGCCAGGATCTGGTGTACGAGAAGGAAGATCTGCTGATCAGCGGCCCCGGCAAATACCCGGACTACAACTTCTATCGCATGAGCGGGATGGCTATCGACGGCAAGCCGAAAGGGGATGCCGAGAACGAGGCCAAACCCATCGACGTCAAGAGCCTGCTGCCCTGAGGAGTCAATCATGGAACTGGCATTCTATGCCTCGGCCCTGGTGGCCATTTACAGCACGCTGCGGGTGATCAGCACCAGCAATCCCATGCACGCGCTGCTCAATCTCATCATTTCCCTCATCGCCGTGGCCATGATCTTCTTCTGTCTGGGCGCCGCCTTCGCCGGTGCCCTGCAGGTGATCGTCTACGCCGGCGCCATCATGGTGCTGTTCGTGTTCGTAGTGATGATGCTGAACCTGGGGTCGGCCCAGGCCCAGGAGAAGAAGTGGCTCACCCCCATGACTTGGGGCGGCCCGGCGCTGCTCTCCCTCATCCTGCTCGGCTTTCTGGCCTACGGCATCCTCGGGGTGACCGGCGGCCAGCTGGGCATCGGCGAGGTCACCGCGAAAGAGGTGGGTGTAGCCCTGTTCGGCCCTTATGTCCTGGCGGTGGAGCTCGCCTCCATCCTGCTGCTGGCGGGTCTGGTAACCGCCTATCACCTTGGGCGCGAGGACAAGAGCAGTGAAGTGCTCTCGGTGCCCCGCACCCAATCCCAGGAAGGAGGTCAGCAATGAACACCATCCCCATGGAGCATGGCTTGCTGCTGGCGGCAGTGCTCTTTTGCATCGGCCTGTGCGGCCTGCTGATCCGCCGCAACCTGCTCTACATCCTGATGAGCATCGAGATCATGATGAATGCCTCGGCGCTGGCGTTCGTGGTAGCCGGTAGCCGCTGGGTCCAGGCCGATGGCCAGATCATGTACATACTGGTGATTTCTCTGGCGGCAGCGGAGGCCAGTATCGGCCTCGCCCTGTTACTGCTGCTCTATCGTCGTTACCACACCCTCAACGTGGACACTGTGAGCGAGATGCGCGGATGAGCCTCTTATACCTGACCTTTCTGTTTCCGCTGCTGGGGTGGCTGGTGCTGGCCTTCTCCCTCGGTCGTTTTGGCGAGCGCACCTCGGCCCTGATCGGGGTAGGTTCCATTGGCCTGTCGGCCCTCACCACCCTCTGGGTGGCCATGGATTTTCTGGCCAATCCGCCCGCGGGGGGCGTCTACCTCCAGACGCTATGGCAGTGGATGGCGGTGGGCAACTTCACGCCGACATTCCGCCTGGCCCTCGATGGCCTGTCGCTCACCATGCTGGGGGTGGTGACCGGGGTGGGCTTTTTCATCCACCTGTTCGCCTCCTGGTACATGCGCGGGGAAGAGGGGTATTCGCGCTTCTTCACCTACACCAACCTCTTTATCGCCAGCATGCTGTTCCTGGTGCTGGCCGATGATCTGCTGTTTGTCTATCTGGGCTGGGAAGGGGTGGGGCTGTGCAGCTATCTGCTGATCGGCTTCTACTACCAGGATCGCAACAACGGGGCCGCCGCTCTCAAGGCGTTCGTGGTGACCCGGGTCGGTGACGTCTTCCTCGCCATCGGCCTCTTCCTCCTCTATCGGGAGATGGGCACCCTCAACATCCACGAGCTGCTGGTGCGCGCCCCCCTGATGTTTGCCGAAGGCTCCCCTGCTCTGTCACTGGCCTGCCTGATGCTGCTCGGTGGCGCCGTCGGCAAATCCGCCCAGCTGCCGCTGCAAACCTGGCTGGCGGACGCCATGGCGGGCCCGACTCCGGTCTCGGCGCTGATCCACGCGGCCACCATGGTGACCGCCGGTGTCTACCTCATCGCCCGCACCCACGGCCTGTTTCTGCTGGCCCCGGAGATCCTCCACCTGGTGGGCGTGGTCGGCGCCATTACCCTGGTGCTGGCCGGGTTCGCCGCGCTGGTGCAGACCGACATCAAGCGGATCCTGGCCTACTCCACCATGAGCCAGATTGGCTACATGTTCCTCGCCCTCGGGGTCGGTGCCTGGGAGGGGGCCATCTTCCACCTGATGACCCACGCCTTCTTCAAGGCGCTGTTGTTCCTCTCCGCCGGGGCCGTCATCGTGGCGTGCCATCACCAGCAGAACATCTTCAAGATGGGGGGGCTGAGAAAGAGCCTGCCGCTGGTCTATGCCTGCTTCCTGGTGGGGGGCTCGGCGCTCGCCGCGCTGCCGCTGGTCACCGCCGGTTTCTACAGCAAAGACGCCATCCTGTGGCAGGTGCAGGCATCCGGCCAGAACGCCCTGCTGTGGGCCGGTCTCGCGGGGGCCTTCCTTACCTCTCTTTATACTTTCCGCCTCATCTTTATCGCCTTTCACGGCAAGGCGAAGACCGAGGCCCATCCCGGCCATGGTCTGGCCCACCATCTGCCGCTGCTGGTGCTGCTGGTGCTCTCCACCGGCATCGGGGCGCTGATCACCCCGCCGCTGGCCGGAGTGCTGCCGGCCGGGCCCGGCGATGGCATCGAAGAGGGGCGCCATGCCCTAGAGATCCTCTCCGCCATCATCGCCGTCGCGGGAATTGCACTGGCGGCCTTCCTGTTCCTCGGCGAGCGCCGCCTGGCCAGCAGCATAGCCAACAGCGCACCGGGCCGCCTGCTCAGCACGCTCTGGTTCAACGCCTGGGGCTTTGACTGGCTTTACGACCAGCTGTGGGTCAAACCCTACCTGCTGGCGACCTGGCTACTGGCCCGCGATCCTCTGGATCGCCTGATGAACCTGCCGGCCTGGCTGGCCCTGCGTGGCAACCGGCTGCTCGCCTGGAGCGTCAACGGCAAGCTGCGCTGGTATGCGGCCTCCATGGTGATCGGCGCCGCCCTGGTGCTGGCCCTGTTGCTGCTGGGGTGAATCATGACCAAACCGATGCCCGTACAGCCAGCCTGCTTGCCTTCCCCGATGAAACGGGGGACGCAACCTCATATGAACTTGAACGAGAGCTGATACCGTGACCTTACTCTGGATCTTGTTAATTCCCTTTATCGGCGGCGTGATCTGCTGGCAGATGGAGCGCCTCGGCGAGCAGTTCGTCCGCTGGGTGGCCTTGCTCTCCATGGGTGCCAGCCTGCTGCTCGCCTGCGCCATCTGGCTCGGAGGGGATTTCTCCCTCGCCACCACGGCGCTCGACAGCGGCACCACTCTCGCCCCCGCCTGGGCCGCCGAGTGGCGCCTGCCCTGGATCCCCCGCTTCGGCATCTCGCTGCACCTGGCGGTGGACGGCCTGTCGCTGCTGATGGTGATGCTCACCTGTTTTATCGGGGTGCTGGCCATCCTCTGCTCCTGGAAGGAGATAGTGCAGCGGGTCGGCTTCTTTCACCTCAACCTGCTCTGGATCCTGGGGGGGGTGCTCGGGGTCTTCATGGCGCTGGATCTGTTCCTCTTCTTCTTCTTCTGGGAGATGATGCTGGTCCCCATGTACTTCCTGATCGCGCTCTGGGGTCACTCGGTCACCGACGGCAAGTCGCGGATCAACGCCGCCACCAAGTTCTTCATCTACACCCAGGCGAGCGGCCTCATCATGCTGGTGGCCATCATAGGTCTGGTACTGACCCACCAGCACGCCACCGGCGTCTTCACCTTCAACTATCTGGAGTTGCTCAATACCCCGATGAGCAACAGCGTCCAGTGGCTGCTGATGCTGGGCTTTTTCATCGCCTTCGCGGTCAAGATGCCGCTGGTGCCGCTGCACGGCTGGTTGCCGGATGCCCACAGCCAGGCGCCGACCGCGGGTTCCGTGGATCTCGCGGGGATCCTGCTGAAAACTGCCGCCTACGGCCTGCTGCGCTTCGCCCTGCCCCTGTTCCCCGAGGCCTCGGTCGAGTTTGCCCCCTACGCCATGGTGCTGGGCCTTGTCGGCATCATTTACGGCGCCGTGGTGGCATTCGCCCAGACCGACATCAAGCGACTGGTGGCCTACACCAGCATCTCCCACATGGGCTTCGTGATGATCGCCATCTATTCAGGCAGCGAGTTGGCTCTGCAGGGAGCCGTGGTACAGATGATCGCCCACGGCCTCTCCGCCGCCGGCCTCTTCATTCTGTGCGGTCAGCTCTACGAGCGGCTGCACACTAGGGATCTGCGCCAGATGGGCGGTCTGTGGGGACGGCTGCGCTACCTGCCCGGCGTCATGCTGTTCTTCTCGGTGGCCTCGCTCGGCATGCCGGGCACCGGCAACTTCGTCGGCGAGTTCCTCATTCTTATCGGCAGCTTCCAGGTCGCCCCCGTCATCACTGCCGTGGCCACCTTCGGCCTGGTGCTGGCTTCGGTCTACTCCCTCATCATGCTGCAGCGCGCCTGCTTCGGCCCGGCCAGGAACGAGGGCGTGCTCAAGGGACTCGATAGCCGCGAGCTGACCATGATGCTCACCATCGCAGGCCTCCTGGTACTGCTTGGCCTCTATCCCCAACCCGTGCTCGATACCGCCAGCAGCAGCCTTATCAACGTGCTGCACTGGTATCTGCTGCCGACCGCAGGAGCCCTGCAATGACGTTCACCGCTTCCCAACTGCTGGCCCTGCTGCCCCTGCTGCTGACAACCGGGGCCATGGCGGCCCTGATGCTGGCCATCGCCTGGCGCCGCTGCATCACCACCGCTTATACGGTCACCATCGTCGGCCTCAACCTGGCGCTTTTTTCGCTACCCATCGTGATGGCGCAGGGCGATCAGGGGGTCACCCCGCTACTGCAGGTAGACAGCTACGCCGTCTTCTACATGGGGCTGGTGCTGGTCGGTGCCCTGGCCACCTGCACCTTCGGCCAATCCTGGCTGAAAGCCTATCCGGACAACCGGGAGGAGTTCTTCCTGCTGTTGCTCATCGCCACCGCCGGTGGCCTGGTGCTGGCCTGCTCCCGCCATCTGGCATCGCTCTTCATCGGGATCGAGATGCTGACCCTGCCAATGTTCGGGCTGGTGGGCTACGCCTATCGCGAGCGCCATTCGCTCGAGGCCAGCATCAAGTACATGGTGCTCTCCGCCGCCGCCACCGCCTTCCTGCTGTTTGGCATGGCGCTGCTCTACGCCCAGGCGGGTAGCCTGAGCTTTAGCGATCTCGGCCTGACCCTGGCCCAGAGCCCGGCGCACCATCCCCTGCTGATGGGCGGCCTTGGCCTGATGCTGGTGGGCTTTGCGTTCAAGCTCTCCCTGGCCCCCTTCCACCTCTGGACCCCGGATGTCTATGAAGGGGCACCGGCCCCGGTCGCCACCTTCCTGGCTACCGTGAGCAAGGTAGCGGTGTTTGCCGTACTGCTGCGTTTCTATCTGGCGGTGCCGGCAGCGGCCGACCCCATGATCCACTGGCTGCTGGCGGCCATGGCGGTCATCTCCATCCTCATCGGCAACCTGCTGGCGTTGGTGCAGACCAACCTGAAGCGGATGCTGGGTTACTCCTCCATCTCCCACTTCGGCTATCTGCTGGCGGTGATCGTCGCGAGCCGTTTCGGCCAGATGCCAGTGGAGGCCGCCGGCGTCTATCTGCTGATGTATCTGTTCACCAGCCTGGGGGCCTTCGGGGTGGTGAGCATGATGTCCAGTCCCTATCGCGGCAAGGATGCGGACTCCCTGCACAGCTATCGTGGCCTGTTCTGGCATCGCCCCTACCTGACCGCGGTGCTGACCGTGATGATGCTCTCTCTGGCAGGCATCCCCATGACCCTCGGCTTCATCGGCAAGTTCTACCTCATCGGCGTCACGGTGGAGGCCCGGCTCTGGTGGCTCTCCGGCGCCATAGTGCTCGGCAGCGCCCTGGGGCTTTTTTACTACCTCAAGGTGATGGTGACCCTCTATCTGCGCGAACCCGGTATGCAGCAACGCGATGCCAGCGCCGACTGGGCACTCTCCTCCGGCGGCGTGGTGGTCTTGCTCTCCGCCGTTCTGGTACTGCTGCTGGGGCTCTATCCCCAGCCGGTCATCAGCCTGGTGCAGGGCTTTCAGCAGGTGGTGTTGCAGTAATCCTTCCCCCTCAAACCGGCAGCCCGAGCTGCCGGTTTTCTCTTCCCGCAACGTGTTCCGCTTCGCACGACCTTGCCTGTTTATGCCAGGCAACTGCCCTGCCGCTTTCTTATTCCTGTCATTTTTTCTACTGATATTAATGAGATAGATATCACCTGCCGGTTCTGCTATTGATATGGTTATAAGTGTCTGGAATGGAGTTCAGATGATGAAGCAACAGTATGTTGATCAATTCAGCCCGACAGCACTGACCGCGCTACTGGCCTCCTATCAGGGCACGACGCTCACCCTCTTGCTGGCCGAACAGGATCGGGAGCAGGTCCCTCTCCTGCAGGCGCTATGCAATCGCTTCAGCATTACCCTGGATGGCGCCATCTTTCCCCAGCTGCTCGGCCGGCAGGGCTTGCTCTCCCGGGGCGCCTGGCTGCTGCCCCGTCCACAGCCTTATCACTGCGCTCTGGTTCCCCTTGCCCCCCGGGCCGATGCCGAACAGATAGCCCAAGGGATAACAGAAGCGGTGGAAGCCATGCTGGCCACCTGGTCCGCCGCCACGCCGCCAACCCTGTTTCTCACCTTCGATTGCATGATCCCCAACATCGCCTCGGCCCTGGAGGCGCTCTACCTGCGTCTCGCCAACCGGGTCAACTATGCGGGGGTCAATGCCGGCAGTGGCCAGTTTCAATCCATCCCCTGCCTGTTTGACAACCACAACCAGATCGCAGGCGGGGTCACCTGCGCCCTGCTGCCCTGTGACAGCTTTCCCTTTCTCGAGCATGGTTACCAGCTTTCGGCCCAGCCCATGCTGGCCACCAGCAGCGAAAACAACAAGGTGGCCTTCATCGACTGGCAACCTGCCTTTGGCAAGTACCAGAGCCTCATCGAACAGCATTTTCAGCACACCCTGCAGCCTGAAGAGCTCTATCAGTTTGCCGTGCACATGCCCCTTGGCCTGCTCAGGGCCAATGACGATGTGATCGTCAGGATCCCGGTGGGGGTAACGCAGGAGGGGGCACTGCTCTGCACCGGCGAGGTACCGGATCACAGCATACTGACCCTGCTAAGAGCGCCAGAGAGCACGAGCGAACATGCCACCGCACTGGCCACTCGCCTCGCCCGTCAGCAAAATCTGACACCGGTGCACCTGCTGGAGGTCTACTACTGCGCGGGAAGGCAGCTTCACTTCGGGGAGCAGAGCGCCGCTGAGCTGGCGACCCTGCTAAGCGCCTCGGGGGCTGGCGAGCTGGCCGGAGCCCTCTCCCTTGGCGAGATTGGCAACGTGCGCCGCGGGGATTATCCCCAGTTCCATAACGGCGCCATTCTGTGCAACGGGGTGCGGCTATGAACAAGGATCATGCCATGGCCATCGTCTGCGATCTGGCGCTCTGCATCGGTCGCGAAGTGACGCTGGATGCCCTGCTCACCAAGGTGCTGCAGCGCTTCATGTACCACTGTGGTACCCCGGTCGGCATGGTGCTGGAGCATGATGAGGCGGGTTACCGGCTGCTCAAGGTGATCGGCGATGATGCCCTTAACCGGCAGTGCGGCAGTTCCTTGCCGCTGCCCTCATGGCTAGACGAGGGAGACGAATGCATCCTGCCGCATCCGCTCCCGCTGCCTGGCCGGCGCGTTTACCATCATGTTTATCGCCTCAAGGTGGAGGGGGGATATCTCATCCTGCTGCTCTCGTTGCAGCAAGAACCCGCCCACGCCATGTGCCAGCTGTTCAACCCCGTGCTCGGCAACCTAGCGCGCGCCATCCGGCTGTGCAAGGACAGCGAACAGCTCGCCCTGCGCCAGCAGGCCGAGCTGCAGGATCTTCAGCACTTCAATCAATCCCTGCTCAAGGCGATCCCCATCCCGGTCTTCTATCAGGATGTCGAAGGGCACTTTCTTGGCTGCAACCCGGCCTTCAGCCAGCTGAGCGGCATCAGCAAGAGCGACCTGCTGGGTCAGCGGGCCGAGGATCTGCTGCCCAAAAACCTGACCAGAGCCTACCTCGCCAAGGATGCCGAGCTGCTGCGAAACCGCCAGCCCCAGCGCATCGAGCTGAAGTTGCCCAATGTTCACGGCCGCTACTATGAAATGATCTGCTTCAAGGATCTCTTCTATGACCATCAGGGGACGATCGCTGGCATGATAGGGGCCCTGGTGGACATAACCCTTCTCAAGGAGAGCGAACAGCACCAGCGCGACCTGCTGTTTCAGACCATTTCCGCCCTCTCCAGCGCCATCACCCACAAGGAGCGCAACAGTGCGGGGCACGAGCTCAGGGTGCACGACCTGGCGCTGGCCATCGGCCAGGCAATGCAGCTTTCACAGGACAGGCTCGACGGACTGGGACTCGCGGCCATGGTGCACAACATCGGCCTGCTGCAGATACCAAGCGAGCTTATCACCCGTCCCCGTGAACTCAGACCCGTGGAGTTCGCCCTCATCAAGCAGCATCCCCAGGCCGGGTACGAGATCCTCAAGCAAATCGACTTTCCCTGGCCGATCGCCACCATAGTGTTGCAGCATCACGAGAATCTGGACGGCAGCGGCTACCCCAACGGGCTCACGGAGAGCGCCATCTGCCTCGAGGCCAGGATCATCCGGGTAGCCGACTCCCTGATGGCCATGACAGCCCATCGCCCGTTTCGGCGCGCCATGCCACTGAGTGATGCCTTTGCCGAGCTCACCCGTTATGCCGGTATCCATTACGACGAGAGCGTGGTCAATGTCTGCCTCTCGCTCTGGCAATCCGGCTATGGCTTCACCCCACAGATGGACAAGGCAGGATAGTATGAGCGACATCCTGATCCCAACGCCGGCCCTGGCCGCACTGCAGGCCCCGGGTTCCGTCAAGCTGCTGATCCAGTTGATGGATCAGCTGCCATACCGGATCCTGCTCAAGGATATCCATTTCACCTATCTGGTCTGCAACCGCCTGCTGGCCAGTGATCTCGGCCTGCCGGTCGAGCAGATCACCGGCAAGCACGACGAGGACTTCTTCCCGCCGGAGCTGGTGCAGCGCTATCGGGAGAATGACATCCGGGTCATGACCCAGCAGGTCAATCATCACGCCGAAGAGCCCTACCTCAAGGGCGGCGAGTCCCGCTGGCTCAGTACCACCAAGTTTCCCCTCTATGATGACGAGGGAACCGTGGTCGGCGTCGGGGTTTTCTTTGAAGACATTACCGAGCAAAAAGAGCAGCAACTGAAGCTGCAGCAGCTCAGCTGGACCCAGCAGGCCATCAGCCGTGCCCACCACGCCCTGCTCAAGCCGGGAGATACGCATCTGTTGCTGCAGGATCTCTGCGACGCCATCACCTTCGATGGCCGCTTCCCGCTGGTGGCCGTGTTGCAAGCCGCGCCGACCCAGGGTCAGCCCCCTCTCGTGCTGGCCCGTGCCGGTTATGCCGAGACACTGGAACAATCGCTCTGGCTGCAGGATAAGCCTCTGGAGCTGGCAATCCGTGAGCAGCGGCACCTCAACCAGCGCCTGCCCGACAACGAGCCCGCCCTCCTGCGTGCTCGCCTGCTGGTACCGCTGCTCTTGCAGCAGGATTTGGCCGGCGCCCTGGTCATCCACAGTGATCAGGCCAGGCTTTTTAGCCGGGAAGAAGAGGAGCTCTTCATCCAGCTGACCGACTATCTCGCCTATGGTCTGCAGGCCCGCCATACCCAGCAGGCCTACCAGAGCTCCCAGCAGGAAAAGATATTGCACGCCCGCCAGCTGGAGCTGGCACTGGAAGATGCCCTGGGCGCCATCGCCGCCGTGCTGGAGCAGCGGGATCCCTACACCGCCGGCCACCAGAAACATGTGGCCAAGCTGGCCCACGCCATCGGCCGGGAGCTGAAGCTGGAAGAGAAGCAGCTGCGCGGCATCTATCTGGGGGCCATGGTGCACGACATCGGCAAGATCCAGGTCCCCGCCGAGATCCTCACCAAACCGGGCCGCCTCACCCAGCTTGAGTTCGAGCTGGTCAAGGAACACCCGGCGATCGGCTATCAGGTGCTCAAGGACATCGCCTTTCCCTGGCCCATCGCCCGGATGATCCACCAGCACCACGAGTACCTCGACGGTTCCGGCTACCCGCAGGGGCTCAAGGGCAACGAGATCCTGCTGGAGGCACGCATCCTCACGGTCGCCGACATAGTGGAGTCCATGTCCTCGGATCGCCCCTATCGTGCCTCTCTCGGCATCCCCCAGGCCAGAGAACAGATCATCCAGATGCGCGGCACCCAGCTCGATGCCGAGGTGGTCGATGCCTGTTTGCGGATCCTGGATCGCGGCGACTTCGTCCCCTTGCAACTGGGCAACCCCGCCATTGCAAACGGATAAAAAAAGGCCGCTCGATGAGCGGCCTTTTTGATGGTCAATTCAGGGATCAGCTGTCGCGGCGTTTGCCACCGAACTTGCGCTTGTCAAAGCCGCCTTCGCGACGGTCTTTGTTGAACGGGCGGTCACCCTGCGGGCGGCGATCCTTGTTGAAAGGACGGTCGCCACGGAACGGACGATCACCGCGCGGCGGACGGCCACCGGTGTTGCCGCCGGCAGGCACTTCGGTGTAGCGGGTAATCTGCAGCGGACGCTGGCAGACACGGGCCTTCTTGATCACTTCCAGCACCTCGGCGCTCATGCCCTTGGGCAGATCGACGGTGGAGAAGTCATCGGCGATATCGATGTTGCCGATGAAGCGGCTCTCGATGTTCGCTTCGTTGGCGATGGCACCAACGATCTGGCCCGGCTTGACGCCGTGGTGGGCACCCACGTCAACGCGATAGCGCTCCATCTCCACGTCCGGGTTGTCTTTGAGCGGACGCGGCTCGAGAGACGGCATACGACGGGCAGGACGATCACCACGGTCGTGGAAATCGCGGCCACCGAAGTCACGGCCACCGTCACGACGGTCGAAACCACCGCGATCGTTGTTGCTGAACAGCGGATCCGGCACGGATTCATCCAGCAGCAGCGGCTGATCACCCTGTACCAGCTTGGCCAGGGCCGCAGCCAGCTCCAGCGGATCGGCAGAATCTTCTTCGATCAGCTCGTTCACCAGGTTGTGGTAGATCTCGAGCTCTTCACCCATCATGGTTTCGCGGATGCGCTCCTTGAACTTGGCCAGACGGTGCTGGTTGATGTCCTCGGTGCTCGGCATCTTCATCGGCTCGATGGCCTGACGGGTAGCGTGCTCGATGGCGCGCAGCATGCGGCGCTCGCGCGGAGCCACGAACAGGATGGCTTCGCCTTTACGACCGGCACGACCGGTACGACCGATACGGTGTACGTAGGATTCGGTGTCGTACGGAATGTCGTAGTTCACCACGTGGGTGATGCGCTCGACGTCCAGACCGCGGGCGACCACGTCGGTGGCGATCAGGATGTCCAGCTGGCCCTGGCGCAGCTTGTCGACGGTACGCTCACGCAGCTTCTGCGGGATGTCGCCGTGCAGGGCTTCACAGGCGTGACCGCGGGCGGCCAGCTTGCTCGCCAGCTCTTCAGCGGCATTCTTGGTACGCACGAACACCAGCAGGGCTTCGTAGGATTCGACTTCCAGCAGACGGGTCATGGCGTCCAGCTTGTGCAGACCGGTCACCTGCCAGTAGCGCTGGCGAATGGTGGTCGCGGTGGCAGTCTTGGACGCGATCTTGATCTCTTTGGGCTGCTTCAGGTGCTTCTGAGCCACACGACGGATCTGCTCCGGCATGGTGGCGGAGAAGAGGGCAACCTGACGACCGGCCGGGCACTGATCCATGATCCAGTCCACGTCGTCGATAAAGCCCATGCGCAGCATTTCATCGGCTTCGTCCAGCACCAGAGCTTTCAGGCCGGAGAGATCCAGGTTCTTGCGACGGATCAGATCCATTACGCGGCCCGGGGTACCCACGACAACCTGGGCACCGCGACGCAGGGCGCGGGTCTGGGTTTCGTAAGAGGAACCACCGTAGATGGGCAGCACATGGAAGTCCGGCATGTGGTGAGCGTAGCGTTGGCACGCTTCGGCTACCTGCAGGGCCAGTTCACGAGTCGGCGCCAGCACCAGGATCTGGGTGTTGCGGTTACCGGCTTCCAGACGTGACAACAGAGGCAAGGCAAAAGCAGCGGTCTTCCCTGTACCGGTTTGTGCCTGCCCCAGCAGATCGTGCCCAGCCATCAGGTGGGGAATTGCTGCGGCCTGGATGGGAGACGGGCGCTCGTAGCCCACGTCCTGGAGCGCTTTCAATACAGGCGCGGCCAGTCCAAGCTCACTAAAAAGGGGCAGTTGTTCGGTATCAGACATAGATTCTTCCAGATTAAGGCAGGCGGCTAACACCGCGGAATAGCAAAAAGGCGGCGATTATAGCGCCACTTTGTTCTGCTGTCTTGAAAAATGTGATAAGCCTCTCAAGACGTTGGCAATTATAGAGGGATCTGACGAGTATGGCTTGCTTATTTTGCACTCATGGTGCGTTATTGCAGATCACGCTTCGCCGGAGTCCTTGCTCCGCTTGTGCTTGAGCACCGCCATGGTGAGCCGGCTGGTGCACAGCAAACGTCCCCGTTCATCCCGAATTTCAATCTGCCACACCTGGGTCGTCGCCCCCAGATGCAGCGGCGAGCAGCGCCCTGTCACCACCCCTTCCCGCTTGGCGCGCAGATGATTGGCGTTCACCTCCAGTCCCACGCAACAGCTGTCTGGCCCCACCGCCATATTGGCAGCCAGGGATCCCAGCGTCTCCGCCAACACCACGGAGGCGCCGCCGTGCAGCATGCCAAGGGGCTGATGGGTGCGGTGATCCACCGGCATGGTGGCCTCCAGCCAGTCGGGGCCAAAGTCCGTGTAGACGATATCGAGGTGGGCCATCAGGGTATTGCGGGAGGTGGCATTGAGCCCCTCAAGGCTCATGGATTTACGCCAGATGGGGGTCGTCTCTTGACTCATGAGAACAGGACTCCTTGTGATTCATTGCAGCGAAGAAAAACGCCCCGAACCAAATGATCCGGGGCAACAAAACAGAAAAAACGCCTCGCTCACCAGGGATAGGTGACGCCGGGCCACTCGGACCAGGGTATCTCCCGCCCCGGCAGGCGGGGATGCTGCCAGCGCCACACCTGCGCCAACCAGTCGCGTAGCTCGGCCTCCAGTTCGGCATCGCTCAGGGGCGCCTCGGCCACTTTCCAGAAAAAGAGCTCCACCTCCACCTCCGGCAGCACCGAGGGATAGAGGTAGACCCCGCCCCAGAACTCGGGCTCCCGGTCCGGGCTCCAGAGGCCATAGGCAAAGGAGCGCTTGGCCAGAAACTCCGACTGTTGCCACTCCAGGTCACCTTCGTGCTGGCTCAGGCTGAAGTTGGCCGAGGGCCAGGCATCATTTGGCCGAAACAGCTGATGGAGCTGCTCCCGCTCGCGCAAGATGGCGACGAACTCCACCGCCGCCTGACCCAGGGTCGCGGGCAGCAGCAGGAACCGGGGCGTCCGGTAGGCTTTGGGGACCCGAAACCGTTTGGGAAAACGCAGCATCAGAGCAGTTCCAGCAAAGCCTGCAGCGGATGCCTGAGCTTCTCGCCCTCCATCCGCTTGACCTGGCTGCGGCACGAATAACCGGTGGCAAGGCAGCGCCCTTGCGGCAGGCGAGCAAGCGGCTCGGCCCAGCTCAAGGCGTAGATGCCTTTCGAGTTCTCCACCTGTCTGGCGTCGTGGCCATAGGTGCCTGCCATGCCGCAACAGCCCACCGAGACCGGCTGCAGGGTAGCGCCAAAGCGCTTGAACAGGGTACTCCAGTCACCGTGGGTGGAGGGCTTGGCAGTCTTCTCGGTACAGTGGGCGAACAGATACCAGGGCTCGGCGTCACTCCCCTCACCCGCATTCCCCCCGCCAGCAGGCAGCTTGTCTGCCGGCAACGAGAGTAGCCACTCCTGGGGCAGCATCACCTGAAACTCGCCGCGTGCCGGCCCCAGGGCCTTGGCATACTCGTCGCGATAGCAGAGCACCATGGCCGGATCCACCCCCACCATGGGAATGCCGAGGGCCGCCACCTTGTTGAGGAACTGGGCGCTGCTGGCCGCGGTACGGGCAAAGCCGCGCAGGAACCCCTTGACGTGCTGGGGCTTGCCGTTGGGCTTGAAGGGCAGCAGATAGGGCTGGTAGCCGAGCTTGCCGGAGAGCTTGACCAGATCCCGCACCAGGGGGGCTTCGTAATAGCTGGTGAAGGGATCCTGCACGATCAGCACCACCTTCTGGCGCTGCTCGGCGCTCATGGCTTCTAGGCCGGGCAAGTCGAAATAACGGGCACGGTTGTCCCGCAGTTCGTCGGCCAAGGTCGGCACGCTCACCAGCGGCACATCCACCATGCCGATGCTCTTCTCGGTCGCCTTCTGGACCCACTCCTTTTCCAAGAAGAAGTTGACCAGCTTGGGCGCCCTGGCAAGCCAGGGGGTGTAGCTCTCGACCGTACCGATGACATAGTCCTTGGGACTGCGCAAATATCGTCCATGGTAAAGCTGCATAAAGCGCGAGCGGAAGGTGGGCACATCCACCTTGATGGGGCACTGGCTGGTGCACGCCTTGCACGCAAGGCACCCCTCCATCGCCTCCATCACCTCGTGGGAAAAGTCGTACTCCCCCCTGTGTTTGCCCCAGCTGTTGCGCACCTTGTCCACCAGCTGCTTGAAGCGCACGCCGCCCGATTGCAGTGCCACTTCTTCGGCCAGCGGATCGAACCCCTGCTCCGCCAGCTGGCGCAACCATTCGCGCATCAGGCCGGCACGCCCCTTGGGGGAGTGGCGCCGGTCGCGGCTGATCTTGACCGAGGGGCACATGGGGGAATCGGTCTCGAAGGTGAAGCAGAGGCCATTGCCGTTGCAATCGAGGGCCCGGGTGTAACTTTCCCGCACCGCCACCGGGATCTGGCGGTCGAACTTGCCACGCTTGGGCCCGTCCACCGACACCAGCTCGGCGCCGCTGCCATAAGGCATGCAGATCTTGCCCGGGTTGATGCGGTTCTGGGGATCGAAGGCCCCCTTGACCCGCTGCAGCTCCTTCCACAGCTCGCCAAAGAAGGCGGGGCTGTATTCGGAACGAAAACCCTTGCCATGCTCCCCCCACATCAGGCCGCCATATTTGGCGGTGAGCGCCACCACCTGATCTGAGATACGCCGCAGCAATACCTCCTGCTCCGGGTCGCACAAGTCCAGCGCCGGACGCACGTGCAAGACACCGGCATCCACGTGGCCGAACATGCCGTAGTCGAGGCCGTGGGCATCGAGCAGGGCGCGAAATTCCATGATGAAATCGGCCAGGGATTCCGGCGGCACGGCAGTGTCTTCGGTGAAGGCCACCGGCTTCTTGCGCCCCTCGGCGTTACCGAGCAGTCCCACCGATTTTTTGCGCATGGCATAGATGGTCTCGATGCTCGGCAGGTGATCGCACACCTGATAGCCGATGATCCCCGCCTCCCCTTGAGCCAGCAGGTCGTCGATGCGGCGACACAGCTCGGTCACCTTGGCCTGGTGCTCGGTCTCGTCGGTATCGGCGAACTCGACGATGTTGAGCCCCTGCAGATCCTTGCCGGGCACATCCTGAATCAGTTCCTTCACCGAATGCCAGATGATGTCGGCCCGGGCCAGCCCCAGCACCCGGGAGTCCACCGTCTCCACCGACAGGGCCTGCGCCTGCACCATAAAGGGGGCATTTCTGAGCGCAGAGGGGAAACTGTCGTACTTGACGTTGACGAGCGTCCGATAGCGCGGAATGGGGGTAATGTTGAGTTTGGCCTCGGTAATAAAGCCAAGAGAACCTTCAGAGCCGCACAGCACCCGGCTCACGTCCAGGGTGTCGCTCTCCGGCTGATAGAGGTGCTTGATATCGTAACCGGTCAAAAAGCGGTTGAGCTTGGGGAAGGTGGCCTCGATGTCGGCGCGCCGTTCGCGGCCGATACGATAGAGGGTGCGATAAATATCCCCCTCGCGATTCTCAAGGGCCAACTTGGCTTCAAGACGCGAGCCGCTCAGCGGCTCGGTGGCCATGATGTCGCCGTTTTCCAGCACGGCCTTGAGGCCCAACACGTGATCCGAAGTCTTGCCGTAGACGAGCGATCCCTGCCCCGAGGCATCGGTGTTGACCATGCCGCCCAGGGTGGCGCGGTTGGAGGTGGAGAGATCCGGCGAGAAGAAGTAGCCGTGGGGTTTCAGATAGGCGTTGAGCTGATCCTTTACCACCCCGGCCTGGGCCCGAACCCAACCCTCTTCCAGATTAATTTCCATGATCTGGTTCATATGGCGCGAGAGATCGACGATAATGCCGCCGCCCAATGACTGGCCATTGGTGCCGGTGCCGCCGCCGCGAGGGAAGAAACTCAGGGTGGCAAACTCCGGTGCACCGGCCAGCTTGAGCATCGCCGCTATGTCATCCGCACTGCGCGGATAGAGAACCGCTTGAGGTACGACCTGATAGACGCTGTTGTCCGTCGCCATCGCCAGCCGGCTTGCATAAGACTTTTCGATATCGCCACGGAATGCGCTGCGCCCCAATGAGTCAAGGAACTGCAGGGTTGTGGCTGACAAACTGTCCTGGTAATCGAGTCTCGGGATCATGAATCCTTGTTCCCTTTATTTGCTTGATGCCGGAACTCCGGCGACAACGACTGGCCCACTGCCTCTCTGGGCACTCCGGACCAGCCCGCTCACATGTGAGCGGGCAGTATATCAGCTCAAAAATCCCTTGCGCGGGCAAAATATTCACCATTTGAAAGGAGGATTGTTATGGCTCACCACAGCCATGTTATCAGTACGCTGGTCACTACAGAGAAACAGGCCCTGACCCTGTCGCTGTTCGGCTGCATCTCGTTTGCGCTGTTCGGCATCGGTTACGGCCTCTTCGTCGGCTCCAACGCCATCATGCTCGATGGCATCTTCACCCTGTTCAGTATGGGGATGACGGGCCTGGGACTCGTCACTGCCTATCTCGTTACCCGCCCCTCCGATGAGCGCTTCCAGTACGGCTATGCCCACTTCGAGCCCATCACCAACGTCATCAACGGCGTCATCATTCTGCTGCTTTGTCTCGGGGCCCTCTACAGCGGCATCACCACCCTGCTTGAGGGAGGACGGGAGATCGATCTCGGCCACGCCCTCATCTATGCCGCCGTCTCCACCTTCTTCTGCGCCATCATCTACCTCATCGAGGCCGACGTGGCCGAGCGGGTCGACTCCGAGCTGGTGCGGGTGGACTCCAAGGAGTGGCTGGTGGATACCCTGCTCAGCGCCACCCTGCTCATCGGCTTCGTGGTGGCCATCGGCCTCGATGCCATCGGCTACGGCCACTACAACCGCTACATAGACCCGGTACTGGTCTCTCTCTTGGCCCTGTGCGCCACCCTCATCCCCATCAAGGTGCTCGGTCGCAACCTGCGGGAAGTATTGAAAATCGCCCCAAGGGGGGATGTCTCGCAGCGCGTCGCCCGGGAGGTGGACGCTCTGCGCCAGCGCTATGGCGTCGAGTGCTACAGCCACCTGGCGAAAAGCGGTCGTCGTTTCGATCTCGAACTCAACATTCTGGTGGCGCCGGATCAGGAGTGGCCCGTCGAACGTCAGGATGCCCTGCGCCAGGAGCTCTGGTCCCGCCTCGGCGATACCCTGGGGGACGCCTGGCTGTCGGTCTGTTTCACCCGCGAGAAGCGCTGGTTGTAATCGCCGCTGGGGGGAGGCGGCCCGTCGCCTCCCCCGTGTCATCACATCTTCATGCACTCCCTCTTGCCAAAACGGCGCTAGCCGTTATCATCAGGGCTCACTTTTAACCCGAGGTTTTATTGCCCATCATGGACAATCCCCGAAGTCGTCCTTCGTTTACTCCCGTCAAACTCTCTCTTTACCTGCTTCATCCGCGCCTCTGAATAACGTCATTGCCTTGCTGTCACCACGGCCCCACTTGCCGTGTCCACCGTTCGTGCTGTCTGTTTTTTATTGAGGTCATAACATGGAATTTCTGCTGGATCCCCACATCTGGATCGGTCTCTTTACCCTGATCGTTCTGGAAATCGTGCTGGGGATCGACAACCTGGTCTTCATCGCCATCCTGGTGAAAAAACTGCCTCCCGCCCAGCGGGACAAGGCCCGCGTCATCGGTCTGTCGCTGGCGCTGATGATGCGTCTGGGACTCTTGAGCGTCATGTCCTGGCTGGTCACCCTGACCACTCCCATCCTGCATATCTGGGATCACCCCTTCTCCGGTCGGGATCTCATCCTGATGGGGGGCGGCCTGTTCTTGCTGTTCAAGGCTACCTCCGAGCTCCATGAACGGCTGGAGGCCAAGCCCCAGGAGGATGGCCCGGTCGGCGCCTACGCCAGCTTCGGCGTGGTGATCGCCCAGATCCTGGTACTGGATGCGGTCTTCTCCCTGGACTCCATCATCACCGCCGTCGGCATGGTGGATGAGCTGTGGGTGATGATGGCCGCCGTGACCATCGCCATGGTGGTGATGGTGCTCGCTTCCAAACCGCTGACCCGCTTCGTCAACGCTCACCCGACCGTGGTGGTGCTCTGCCTGAGCTTCCTCTTGATGATCGGCTTCAGCCTGGTGGCAGAAGGGTTCGGATTCCACATTCCGAAGGGCTACCTCTATGCAGCCATCGGCTTCTCTGTGCTGATCGAGTTCTTCAACCAGCTGGCCCAGCGCAGCGCCCGTCGCCACGAGGCCAAACTGCCCCTGCGCGAGCGCACTACCGCCGCCATCTTCAAGCTGATGGGCAGCAAGGCCTATCAGGAGACGCCGGATGACGACGAGGATGCCGCCCCCGCAGCGCCGGTGAGCTTTGGCGAGGAGGAGCGCTATATGGTGACCGGTGTGCTGTCGCTGGCCGAGCGCTCCATCCGCACCATCATGACCCCGCGCTCTGACGTGGCCTGGATCGACATCAACGACTCGGCGGACGATATCCGTGCCCAGCTGCAACAAGAGCCCCACAGCCTGTTCCCCCTCTGTGACGGGGATCTGGACGAGATGATCGGGGTGGTGAAGGCGCGCGACCTGCTGTTTGCCCTCAACGAAGGGCAGCCCCTGAGCGAGCTGGCCAAGCAGAACGACCCCATTATCGTGCCCCAGACCATCAACGTGATCCGGCTGCTGGCGGAGCTGCGCCAGGCGCGCGGCAGCCTCATCCTGGTGGCCGACGAGTTTGGCATCATCCAGGGGCTGGTCACTACCCACGATCTGCTGGAGGCCATCGTTGGCGAACTGCCGGACGAAGACGAAACCCCGGACATGGTGCGCGATGGCGAGGGCTGGCTCATCAACGGCAGCACCAACATCCACCATGTGGAGCAGGTGCTGGAACACGAGGGATTGGTGAGCGAGAGCGACGAATACGTGACCCTTGCGGGCATGTTGCTCTCCCACTTCGGCACCCTGCCGGCCCCGGGCCAGCAGATGCAGCTGCAGCAGCTCTGCTTCGAGGTGCTCGAGGTGAGCGAGCGTCGCATCGAGCGGGTACGGGTGACGCCTGCCGCGATCTGATCTTCACACTGTCAACAAGAGGGCCTGCGGGCCCTCTTTTTTTATGTCCGGGCGACAGAAAGCCCCGAATTGCTGCTCTGAGCGCAATTCAATGGTGCAATCCCCCCTCTTTTTCACAACAAACCGGCGCAGTAGAGTGGCCCCACTTCCACCATGAGGAACTCAAGATGAGCCAGGATCACCTGTTCTGCCCGCTGCGCCTCGGCCAGCTGTACCTTAACAACCGCATCGTCATGCCCCCCATGACCCGCTCGCGCGCCAGCCAGCCCGGCGACGTGGCCAACGCCATGATGGCCACCTACTATGCCCAGCGCGCCAGTGCCGGCCTCATCATCAGCGAGGGCACGCAAGTCGATCCCATGGGCAAGGGTTATGCCTGGACACCGGGGATCCACAGTGCCGAGCAGGTCGCCGGCTGGCGGCTGGTGACCGATGCCGTGCACGCCAAGGGGGGCACCATGTTCGCCCAGCTCTGGCACGTGGGCCGGGTTACTCATCCGGACAACATAGGCGGCGCCCAGCCCCTCTCTTCATCGGCCATCAAGGCTGAAGGGGTCAAGGTGTTCGTCGATAACGGCAGCGATGCCCCCGGTTTCGTCGAGACGGTCACCCCACGCGCCATGACTCGGGAAGACATAGCGACGGTGATCGAGCAGTTCCGCCAGGCGGCCCGCAACGCCATGCTGGCGGGCTTTGACGGCATAGAACTGCACGCCGCCAACGGCTACCTCATCAACCAGTTCCTCGACTCCGAGTCCAATGCCCGCACCGACCAGTACGGCGGCTCGCTGGAAAACCGGCTGCGTTTCCTCAAGGAGGTGACCGAGGCGGTCGGCCGCGAGATCGGCATGGCGCGGGTCGGGGTGCGCCTTGCGCCCCTCACCACCCTCAACGGCACTGTGGATGCCAACCCGCAGGAGACCTATCTGGCCGCAGCCCGGATGCTGGGTGAGCTCGGTATCGTCTACTTGCACATCGCCGAGGCGGACTGGGACGATGCCCCCTTGATGGCGGAGAGCTTCAAGCAGGGGTTGCGGAACACCTTCCCCAACACCCTCATCTACGCCGGCAAATACGATGGCGCGCGGGCGCGGGCCGCCCTTGAGGCGGGTTGGGCCGACATGATTGGCTTTGGTCGCCCCTTCGTGGCCAACCCCGACCTGCCCGAGCGGCTGCGCCGCGGCTATCCCCTTGCCCCCCACGATCCCGCCACCCTGTTTGGCGGCGGCGAACAGGGGCTGACCGACTATCCCGTCTATGGCAAGGAGGACGTCCCAGCCTGATCCCCAACAATGGTTCAGCCGCACTCCCCGCCAATAAACCGTTCACCCATAAAAAGACCCGCCAGCGATGGCGGGTCTTTGTCTTTCTCTTTAGGCACAACGTGGATGAGCTCAGCTCAGGCTCACCCCGTGACTGGCAGCATAAGTGCGAATATCCCGGGTCAGGCGCGCCTTGTCGGCCAGGCTCAGCCAGCTCGCCTCCACGGCATTTAGCGACAAGCGGCCAAGCTGGCTCGCCGTGGCCCCCAGCTCGTCTGCCAGCGCCTGGAAGTTGGCGTTCATGTAGCCGCCAAAATAGGCGGGATCGTCCGAGTTGATGGTGACGCAGAGCCCCTGCTCCAAAAGCCGCAGCACATTGTGGTGGGCCATCTGGTCAAACACCTTGAGCCGGGTGTTGGAGAGGGGGCAGACGGTCAGCGGCAACCGGGTATCGGCCAGATAGCGCAGCAGCTCGGGAGCGTCCGCCGCGCGTACCCCGTGATCGATGCGACACACCTCAAGCTCCCTGATGGCCTGCCAGATGTACTCCGCAGGCCCCTCTTCGCCTGCGTGGGCCACTACCGGCAGCCCCAGCTCGCGGCAGCGCGCATACACCCGGGCAAACTTGCCTGGCGGGTTGCCCTTCTCCCCCGAATCGAGCCCGATGCCGTGAATGCGTGAAAGGAAGGGCTCGGCCTCGCGCAAGGTGGCGAAGGCCTCCTCTTCGCTCAGGTGGCGCAAGAAGCTCATGATGAGCCGCCAGCTGATGCCAAACTCCTTCTCCCCTGCCTGCATCGCCCGCTCAATCCCCCCCTGCACGGTGGCAAAGGGGATGCCGCGAGCGGTGTGGGTTTGCGGGTCGAAGAAGATCTCCACGTGCCTCACCTTGTCGGTGGCACAGTGCTCGAGATAGGCCCAGGTGAGATCGAAGAAATCCTGCTCGGTCACCAGTACGCTGGCCCCCAGGTAGTAGAGGTCGAGGAAGGATTGCAGGCAGTCAAAATCATAGGCGGCACGCAGGCTCGCCACGTCTGGCCAGGGCAGTGGCACCCCGTTGCGCCCGGCCAGTTCAAACATCAGCTCGGGTTCGAGGGTGCCCTCGATGTGGAGGTGCAGCTCCAGTTTGGGCAGATCGGCAATAAAGTTGCTGGCAGCAAGGTTATCCATGTCGGTCACTCCATCAGCACGTTGAGTCCGGAGTCTGCCTCTCCACCAAGCTGACCCCCTGGTTGTTTTATTGTGCACCCAAGTTGCGCGACGGGGGAGACATGTCATCAAACAGACTTATAATGGCGTCACAAAAATCATAATTGATTGAACATATTAGGTTCTGCGCCCCGACAAGGAGTTTTCATGAAGAAGAACGTCATCTGTGACATCGACGGTGTCATCCTGCACAACAACGACCTCATCCCCGGCGCCGATCGCTTCGTTCATCGCCTGCTGGAGCAGGGCAGCAAGCTTCTGTTCCTCACCAACTACCCGGCCCAGACCCAGAAAGATCTGCAAAATCGCTTCCGCTCCGCCGGGATCGAGGTGCCGGAAGAGTGCTTCTACACCTCCGCCATGGGGACCGCCGACTTTCTCAAGCGCCAGGATGGCAAGAAGGCCTATGTGATCGGCGAAGGGGCCCTGACTCACGAACTCTACAAGGCCGGTTTCACCATCACCGACATCGACCCCGACTTCGTGGTGGTGGGCGAGACCCGCAACTACAACTGGACCATGATGCAGCAGGGTGCCAAGTTCGTGGATCAGGGAGCCCGCTTCATCGCCACCAACCCGGATACCCACGGTCCCCTGATGCACCCGGCCTGTGGCGCCCTGTGCGCCCCCATCGAGCGGATGACCGGCAAGAAGCCGTTTTACGTGGGCAAGCCGAGCGCCTGGATCATCCGGGCGGCGCTCAACCGGATGGAGGCCCACTCCGACAACACCCTCATCATCGGCGACAACCTGCGCACCGATATTCTGGCGGGCTTCCAGGCCGGCCTCGAGACCGTGCTGGTACTCTCCGGGGTGAGCAAGGTGGCGGATATCGACCGCATGCCGTTTCGGCCGAACCACATCTTCGACTCCGTGGTCGACATCGATATCGTCTAACCCCCAACCAAGGATATGAAGAGGGCAGGCCGGCCCTGCCCTCGCTGGAACTGACATGGAACCAATTCTTATCGCCGTGGCTTTTGGTTGCGGCATGCTGGTCAACCTCATCGGGTTGCCTCCCCTGCTCGGCTTTCTCGCCGCCGGCTTTATCCTCAACGGCATGGGCTATCAAAATACCCCGGCCCTCAGCGAAGTGGCCGATCTCGGGGTGACCCTGCTGCTCTTCACCATCGGCCTCAAGCTCAACGTCAAGACCCTGATGCGGCGCGACGTCTGGGGCACCACCAGCGTACACCTGCTGTTCTCCACCCTGCTCTTTACTGTGGTGCTGCTGGTCTGCAAGGGGCTGGGGCTGGAACTCGCCCTGTCGCTCAACTGGCAACTCGCGATCCTGCTCGGCTTCGCCCTCTCGTTTTCCAGCACCGTGTTTGCGGTCAAGGTGCTGGAGGAGCGCAGCGACATGAACGCCCTCTATGCCCGCCTCGCCATCGGGGTGCTGGTCATGCAGGATGTGTTCGCGGTGGCATTTCTGGCGTTTTCCAGCGGCAAGTGGCCCAGCATCTGGGCCCTCTGGGTGCTGGGGTTACCGCTGCTGCGCCCCCTGCTGTTCAAGCTGCTGGAGCGGGCCGGTCACGGCGAGCTGCAAGTCTTGTTCGGCGTCTTCCTGGCGCTGGTGGTAGGGGCCGCCGGCTTTGAGGTGGTGGGGCTCAAGCCTGACCTTGGGGCCCTCATCATCGGCATGATGCTGGCCTCCCACCCGGCGGCGGCGGGGCTGGCCAAGGCGCTGTTCAACCTCAAAGACCTCTTTCTCATCTGCTTCTTCCTGACCATCGGCCTCAACGGCCTGCCGACCCACGACACCATGCTGCTGGCCCTGGTGCTGGTGCTGGCCTTGCCCCTCAAGAGCGCCCTCTACTATCTGGTCTACAGCGGAGCCCACCTGAGGGTGCGCACCGTACTGCTCTCCACCCTGGCGCTTAGCAACTTCTCGGAGTTCGGTCTCATCGTCGCGGCCATCGCCGCCAAGGCGGGCTGGCTCTCCCACGAGTGGCTGGTGGCCGTCTCCCTGGCACTCGCCGCCAGCTTCATGATCTCCGCCCCTCTCAACAGCCAGAGCGAGCGGATCTATCACAAACTCGGCGGCTGGCTGAAGGGATTGCAGGCTAGCAACCTGCACCCCGAGGACAGACCCATCGAGCTGGGCGATGCCGAGGTGATCATCCTCGGCATGGGACGCATTGGTCAGGGGGCCTACTTCGAGCTGGAGAACAAGTATGGCAACGTCATCCTGGGGGTGGAGAACGACAGCGAGAAGCTGCCGACCCTGCGTGCCCAGGGGATGAACGTCATCGAGGGGGATGCCACCGATACCGACTTCTGGGACAAGGTGCTGCTCTCCAACCAGGTCAACCTGGTGCTGCTGGCCATGCCCCACCACTCGGGCAACCTCTACGCCATCGAGAAGCTGCGCAGCCACGGCTTTACCGGCAAGATTGCCGCCATCGTGCGCTTTGAAGATGACATCGCCTCCCTCACGGAACAGGGGGTGGATGCGGTATTCAACGTCTACAACGAAGCGGGCAGCGGCTTTGCCCGCCACGTGATCCATCGCCTGCAACCCCTGTCAGATCTTGGCAAGGATGCACGCTTCGTTTAACGTAAGCGCAACCCCGTTTAATAAAACAAACAACCGCGGGGCTTGGATGGCCCCGTTTTCAATTCCCCCACAGACAAGGATGCCCCATGAAGACCCTCAACGACTGGGTACTGCTCGATCGCAACGACCCCGCCCCCACCCCGCTGATGCCCGCCCCCGAGCGCATTAGCGCCGGCAACCCCAGCCAGACGGTGTGGAACCACTACTCCGATGCCAGCCAGCAGTTTCACGTGGGATTCTGGGCCTGTGAGCCCGGGCGCTGGGCCGTGCACTACACAGAACACGAGTATTGCCAGCTGCTGGAGGGCGAGGTGGTGATCCACGACAGTGAGGGGGGCCAGCTTGCCCTCAAGCCCGGCGATCAATTCGTCATCCCCGCCGGCTTTGTCGGGCAGTGGGAGACCCTCACCCCCTGTCGCAAGGTCTATGTGATCTTCGAACCCGCCGCCTGACGTTCACGTCAACCTCATCTCCTTTTCCCGGCGACCGGACGGGTCGCAACTCTCCCCCACCGGCTTGACGCTTACGGCATGATTTTCTGCGGTTTTCCCGCTTGCAAAAGGGTTTTCCGCTAGGCATTGTGATTGGCGAGGAATGTAAATGGAATTTCGAGCCCAAACGTGGGGGGCTCATATAAAAATCAAGAGGATTACCGCCAATGTGTTCTATTTTCGGCATTCTGGACATCAAATCCGATGCAGCAGCCCTGCGCAAATCGGCGCTGGAGATGTCCAAGCGACTTCGTCACCGCGGGCCTGACTGGTCCGGCGTCTACAGCTCCGACAAGGCCATTCTGGTGCATGAGCGCCTGGCCATCGTCGATCCGGGCAATGGCGCCCAGCCGCTCTACAACCCCGAACGCACCCATGTGCTGGCGGTCAACGGCGAGATCTACAACCACAAGGAGCTGGAGAAGAACCTCAAGGTCGACTTCCAGTTCCAGACCTACTCCGACTGCGAGGTACTGCTCGCCCTCTACAAGGAGAAGGGCCCGGCATTTTTGGACGATCTCAACGGCATCTTCGCCTTTATCCTCTATGACGTGGAGCAAGACGCGTATCTCATCGGCCGCGACCACATGGGGATCATCCCCCTCTACACCGGCCGTGACGAGCACGGCAACTTCTATGTCGCCTCCGAGATGAAGGCGCTGGTGCCGGTGTGCAAGAGCGTCGAAACCTTCCCGCCGGGACACTACCTGTGGAGCAAGGATGGCGAGCTTAAACAGTGGTACAAGCGCGACTGGATGGAGTACGGCGCGGTCGAGCACAACCAGAGCGACAAGGCGGAGCTCAAAGCCGCGCTGGAAGCGGCGGTCAAGCGCCAGCTGATGTGCGACGTGCCCTACGGCGTACTGCTTTCAGGCGGTCTGGACTCCTCCGTCATATCAGCCATCACCAAGCTCTACGCCGCCCGCCGGGTGGAAGACGATGGCAAGAGCGAGGCCTGGTGGCCCCAGCTGCACTCCTTCGCCGTCGGCCTGGAAGGCTCGCCGGATCTCGCCGCCGCCCGCAAGGTGGCCGATCACCTGGGCACCATCCACCACCAGATCCACTTCACCGTGCAGGAAGGCCTGGATGCCCTGCGCGACGTCATCTATCACCTCGAGACCTATGACGTCACCACCATCCGCGCCTCCACCCCCATGTACCTGATGGCGCGCTACATCAAGGCGATGGGCATCAAGATGGTGCTCTCCGGCGAAGGCTCCGACGAGCTGTTCGGCGGCTACCTCTACTTCCACAAGGCACCGAACGCCCGGGAGTTTCACGAGGAGACGGTGCGCAAACTCTCCGCTCTGCATCTGTATGACTGCCTGCGGGCCAACAAATCCATGGCCGCCTGGGGCGTGGAGGGCCGTGTGCCCTTCCTCGACAAGGAGTTCATGGATGTGGCGATGCGCCTCAACCCCGCGGACAAGATGTGCGGCAAGGGCAAGATCGAGAAGCACATCCTGCGCGAAGCCTTCGAGGATCTGCTGCCCCATGAAGTGGCATGGCGCCAGAAGGAGCAGTTCTCCGACGGCGTGGGTTATTCGTGGATCGACAGCCTCAAGGCCATGGTCGAGCAGGAAGTGACGGATCAGATGTTCGAGGCGGCGGCGTTCCGCTTCCCCATCAACACCCCGCTCACCAAGGAGGCGTACTACTACCGCGCCATCTTCGACGAGCACTTCCCGCTCGAATCTGCCGCCCGTACCGTGCCCTACGGCAAGTCGGTCGCCTGCTCCACGCCAACGGCCCTTGAGTGGGATGCCAAGTTCAAGGAGATGGCAGACCCGTCAGGTCGCGCCGTGATGGACGTCCACCAGCAGGGTTACTAACCCACTGACCAATGCAACCAAACAAGCGACCGGATAACGCCAAATAGCAAGAGCCCTTCACCATGGTGAAGGGCTCTTTATATAGGCTATGGAAGTATTGCATGGGATACCCCAGCTCCTCATGCAAGCAGACTTTGACATTCACCTCCTTCCCGTAGTGTGTAGTGGTCAACTAAATCTAGACTCTTGGTTAGTTGCTGGGCAGTGTTCCGTTACTGGGAGCCACTCTGACTTCAGGCTCCTGAACTCCCGCTCCATCGGGGCGTTATTCCAGGAGTTGCCACGCCGACTCATGTTTTGGGTCATGCGATAGCGCCACAGCCGTTGTCGAGATGCCCGGCGGCCATATTGATTGGCTGCCATGGTCGAAGTGAAACAACATACCTGAGGGACCACCCCGCTGCTAATACGCCATCTCTAGTGCTTTGATAGCCAGCTCAGCATCAGGCTTGTCAGACATCGTCAAACCCACCACTCGGCGGGTATAGAGGTCAAGCACGGCAGCCAGGTAATACCAACGACCACAGGTCCAAACGTAGGTGATATCGCCACACCTAATTGGGTTGCTGGACATCAAATTCAGCAGATTGGGAATATCAGGTCGTTCAAACTCTTGGACAGCCCACCCATTCAGCCTTTATTCATCATCAATAGAATTGATAACTCTTTTCATTGCCTTTTCTGCGTTATAGACTGCTTCACCCAAACCGACCATCGGTGCCGGAGCATTCATGACAAGCCTTTCCCTCTCAGCACGCCCCTTCTGGCAATGGTTGGCCTATCACCATCAGGCCGCCGAGGGCACCCTCTACCTGATGTTCTTCTCAGGTCTGCTGCTGTGGGAGCCTCTGACTCCGCTCTGGTCGCTGGCCCGCTGGAACCTGTTTCTCCATGTGGTGCTCTCCTTGACCCTGTTTCCGTTGCTGTTCGGCGCTTTCTGGCTCTCCCATCGCAGCTTGCTGAACAGAAGCCGCAAGCCCTTCTTGCGCACCACAGGGCGCATCATCGAGGGCTTACTGCTGGTGTGTCTGGCCAGCGGGCTGCTGCTGGTATTGCACGGCACCCCGGGCGATACCACTGGCAACCTCGCCAGCTGGGCCCACTGGCTGAGCGCTCTAGCATTGACTCCCCTGGTGCTGCGCCACGCCTGGCGCTGGACCATTCTCAGATGGCGTTCCTGATCCCATGTTGAAGTTGCTTCTCTCTTCGCTCTTTTCGGCCCTGCTCGCCACCATACTGTTGTCGGGGAACGCCTCGGCCCAGGAGATGGGGGCTGCCATGATTGCCTATAACGAGGAGAAAGCCCCTCGTCTGCTGGTAGCCAACCAGGGCGCAGGCTCCGTCACCCTGCTGGAACGAGAAAGTGGTAAGCATCTCAAGGAGGCCCGCTTTGGCGGCGATCTGCGCCAGCTGGCCCGCGCAGAGGGCGGCAATCTGCTGGTGACCGACTACAGCGGCGATCGCCTGCTGCTCCTGGACGAGGATCTCGACCTCGAGAAGGCGATCCCCACCGGCCATAAACCCTACGGCGTCATCTACGATCCCAAGCGCCGCTGGTTCTGGGTCACCCTGTTCGAGGCGGGCCGTCTGCAGGCCTATGACACAAATGGCAAGCTGCAGCTGGATATGGCCACCGCCGAAACCCCGCGCGGACTTGCCCTGACCGACGATGATCGCCTGTTGCTCACCCACGCCATGACCGGCCAGCTCGCCATCTATGATATCGCCAAGCTGGGGAGCGGGATCACGGGGGCCACCCTGCCCAAGCCGCGCCTGATCACCCTGGCCGAGACCCAGAGCGCCACCCCAAGCGACTCTCAAGGATTGCCGCGCCTGCTGGACGGCATCGCCCTCTCCCCCGATGGCAGCGAAGCCTGGCTGCCCCACGTGCTGTGGAGCTTCGATCACCCCTTCCAGTTTCAAAGCACCGTCTTCCCGGCGGTTTCCATCATTGACCTCGAGGAAGAGAAAGAAAGGGTCGATGAGCGCAAACAGCTCTTCTTGCAGATCAACTTGCCCAATGTCGGCAACCGCAGCCAGATCGTCTCCAATCCCTTCTCGGCGCGCTTCGCCGCCGACGGCAAGCGGGTCTACCTGACCCTGGCGGGCTCCGAAGATCTGCTGGTGTTCGACCTCTCGCGCAGCGGCAAGTCCAACAGCAATCGCCACAGACGCAAGAAGTTTCAGGGCGGCGCCAAGGCAACCCAGCTACTGCGCCACCTGCCGGGCCAGAATCCGCGCGATCTTTTGATCGACGGCGACCACATTCTGGTACACAACGTCATGGGGCAGGATCTTACCCGCCTCAACACCGGCGGCAGCGGCCCCTTCGCCCGGGTCACCGTCGATGTGCCCCACTTCGCCAAACTGGTGGAATCCGATCCCCGCCCCGAGCCCCTCAAACGTGGCGAGCGGCTGTTCAATCTCGGCAACACCGCGGCAAATAGCCGCTTCCCCATGGCGGGGGACAACTGGATGAGCTGCAACTCCTGCCATCTGGACGGGTTCAACTTCACCAACCGCTATCTGATGGCGGCCCATCGCCAGAAAAGCCGCGACAACGCCATCAACGGCCACGCCAACCTCGCCAACATGGTGGCGGGGGACTTTATCGGCGAATACCTGCGCATGACCCAGCAGACCCAGGGGGGCATGGGCCATGACGGTCGCGATGGGGCCGAGACAGTCGATCCCGCCAAACCCCAGCCCGAGGTGAAGGCGATGATGGAGGATCTGCACGCCTTCGTGACCGCCGATGGCAACCTCCCCTATCTCGCCAACTGGCTGCGGCTCGATGCCCCGACCACGGATCCCGCCAAAGCGCCGACCACCCACCCGAAAGAGTGGCTCAACTCCGCCTCCTGCCAGAACTGCCACCAACAGGCGTTCAAAGATTGGAGCGAGAGCAATCACCGACTGATGGGCAACTCCCACCCCTACTACAAGGTGGTACAGACGCTGGCACGGGAGACCGAAGGGGAAGCGTTCGGCCAGTGGTGCCAGGGCTGCCACATGCCCCAGCAGGTGCTGACTGGCCAGACGGAACTGCCCAAGGGTTCGAATATGTTAGAGCAGGGGGGCGCCTCGCTGATTGCCGCCCACCAGAAAGGCGAGCCAGTGGTGGAAGAAGGCACCGGCTGCGTGCTCTGCCATCGCATCACCAAGGTGGAAGATGCCGGTGGCAACAGCGCCTTCACCGTGAATTTGAAAGACCGTGAGAGCTATGTGTTCGAGGATGCCCCGGGGGGGAGCCTCCAGCACTGGCTGGCCGAGCGGCAGATCAATGCCCGCCCCGCCATGCACAAAGCCTCCTACCAGAAGGATTTCTATCGGGATGCGGCCCTGTGCAAGTCGTGCCACAACGAGTTCGCCCCGGGCACCGGCGCCAATATCGTCAACACCTGGGACGAGTGGCAGAACTCCAGCTTCGCCAAAGCAGAGGATCCCGCCAAGCGGCGCACCTGTATCGACTGCCATATGAACCCGGAGCCGGGCAACGGCGGCGCGCCGGTGGCCGGCCAGTCCACCGAAAACGGCACTCTGAAAGAACGCCTCTATCGCCACAACTTCACCGGTGCCCAGCACCAGCTGGTGGGGCTGCGCAATCCCGCACTCGAGCAGGAGAGCCTGGCGCTTTTGCGCTCCAGCGCCACCCTCTCTGCCCGTATCGAACAGGTGGCCGATTGCCGCCAACTGGTGGTACGGGTCGCCAATACCGGTGCGGGCCATGCCCTGCCCACCGGCGTGGCTGATTTTCGCGAGCTCTGGCTGGAACTGACCGTCACCGATGCTAGAGGCCTAATCGTGCTGCAAAGTGGCCAGCCGGTGGACGGCGCCGTGCCCGACGATGCGCGGCTATTCAGAAAAGTATTTGGCGATGCCGAAGGCAAGCCGGTGGGGCTCAAGTTCTGGCGCTACGCCAAGCTCCTCGAAGACACCCGCATCCCGGCCGATGGCTGGCGCGATGAAGCCTGGCCACTGCCGGCAGATGCCAAAGCCCCCTTCAAGGCCGATATCAGACTCAATTTCCGCACCTACCCCAAGTGGGTCAATGATGCGGTGCGCGCCGCCGAGCCGAGCTTGCCGGAGCCACCCATAGTGCTGCTCACTCGGCTACAACTCAATAGGCTGCAACTCACCTTGCAGCCCACCCCCAACATGTCCGTTACGGAGCCTCAAACCTGATGTTTGCAAGTTTTCTCATTACCCTGCGCGAGGGGCTGGAAGCCTTTCTGCTGGTGGGCATCTGCCTCTCCTACCTCGCCAAGCTGGGGGCGAGCCGCTACAACAAGTTCATCTATCTGGGGGTCGGGCTTGGGCTCGTCACCTCGCTGGTGGTGGCCTTTCTGTTCCAGGTGGTGGTGAGCCAGTTCGAGAGCGAGCGCTACAACCACCTCTTGATGGCGGGGATCCTGATCTTCGCCACCTTGGTGCTCACCTATATGGCGATCTGGATGCAAAAACAGGCCAAATCCCAGGTGGGGGCCATGACGGCGCGCATCGATGCAGCCATCGATGGCGGCAACCTGTTTGGTCTGGTGCTGCTCGCCTTTCTGGCGGTGATGCGCGAAGGGTTTGAAACCGTGCTGTTCTTCTCCGCCCTGCTCTACTCCGGCCAAGGGGTGGATCTGCAATCTGGCCTGATGGGCGCGCTGGCGGGGCTGCTGGTCTCCATCGCGCTGGTGTGGGGGCTGCTGCGCTCCACCCGCAAGGTGGCGCTGGCCCCTTTCTTCCGCTGGACCGGCCTGCTTATCATCATCATCGCCGCCGGATTGCTCTCATCCGCCGTCAACATGTTGCAAGCGGCAGACATCATCACCTTCTGGACCACGCCGGTGTTCGATATCAGCCACATTCTCGACGATCAGGGGATCTTCGGCACCTTTCTGCGCGCCCTGTTTGGCTACAATGCCTCGCCGGCCGGCCTACAGCTGCTGACCTGGGCCGTTTATCTGGTGGTCTTCGTTACTCTCTGGCAACGCAGCTACCGCCCCCAGCCACAGCCAGCGGGATCCGGCGCCAAGCCCTGATATGCTGAGGGCCCGATATGGCAAGGCGGCTCACCGGGGTGAGCCGCTTGTTCACCCGCCCCTTTTCTCTTTTGCCAGCCGTTTTGGAACACCGTCATGAGCGACAACAACAAACAACACATTGCGGTACTGGGCGCCGGCCCCGCCGGTCTGATGGCCGCTTGGCGCCTCTGCCAGGCCGGTTTTGCGGTCACCCTGTTCGAGCAGGAGAGCGTGGTGGGCGGCATGTGCGCCACCCAGACCTTCAAGGGGCGCGACGGTGAGTATCGCTTCGACTACGGCGGCCACCGCTTCATCACCAAGAACCCCGAGCTGCTCGCCTTTATCGACGAGCTGATGGGGGACGATCTGCTCCACGCGATGCGCAAGAGCGTGATCCGCTTCGGCGGGCGCACCTATGACTACCCCTTGAACCTGCCGAACCTGCTCAAGACGGCGCCGCTCGCCCTGATGGCCGGGGCGGTGAAGGATCTGCTGCTGTTGCCCTTTGCCAAGAAACCCACCGATTTTTCCAGGGCGAGCTTTGCCGAGTGGATCCAGAGCCACTTTGGCCGCACCCTCTATCGCCAGTTTTTCGAGGGCTACACCGCCAAGCTGTGGGGCATCAACCCGGACAAGCTCTCCGCCGACTGGGCCGGCCAGCGCATCAGCCTCATCGACCTTAAAGATGTGGCGCGCCGCCTGCTGCCAAGGCGTAACGGCAGCATTTCTGTGCGCACTTACGCCCGCAAGTACCGCTACCCCAAATATGGCTTCGGCCAGATCTTCACCACCCTGGGCGAGCGACTGGTGGCAGAGGGGGTCGAGCTCAAGACCGGCGCCACCATCACCCGCCTCGAGCAGGTCGATGGCCGCATTGAGCGGGTCTACTGGCGTCAGAATGGCGTTGAGCAAAGCGAACACTTTGATCAGGTGATCTCCACCCTGCCGCTGCCGCTCACCTGCCAGCATCTGGGCTTGCCGTGCGATCTGCACTACCGTTCGCTGCGCTTCGTCAATATGCCGCTCAAACAGGAGAACCTGTCGGACAACACCTGGCAGTACCTCTCCGACCCCCATATCCTGGCCACCCGTTTGCAGGAGCCGCGCCGGCGCAGCCCCTTTATGGCACCCCAGGGCCAGACCTCGGTGATGCTGGAGATCCCCTGCAATCCGGGGGATGCCACCTGGCAGGCACCGCTGGCCGATCTGCGCGGCCGGGTCACCGCTGATCTGGCCAGCCTCGGCGTCGATACCCAGAAGCTTGGCGATGAGACCTTCGAGGCCCGCAGCGAGTACGCCTATCCCCTGATGGATCTGGGTTATCAGACCCGCCGCAATGCCGCCATCCAGGCGCTGATGCCGATAACCAACCTCATCATGACCGGCCGTCAGGGGACGTTTCGCTACATCTTCACCGACACCGCCATGGAGATGGGGCTGATGGCCGCCGACATGGTCATCGACGGGGTGGACAGACGCCACGCCATCTTCAATCATCGCAACGAAAATACCGTGATTGAGACCCAGAGCGTGGCGTGATGACAATTGCAGCTATTTGACAAGGCGGACAGACGCCGCACCGCCTTCAATCATCACAACGAAAATACCGTGATCGAGACCCAGTGCGTTGCGTAACGTCCGCGCTATAAGCAAACCAAGGAGAACAGGATGACCATACGCCACGGTTTTATTGCCCTCGCCCTGTTGGCAGGCCCAGTGTTGACTGGCATGGGACAGGCGCAGGCTTACTCCTACGCCGCCGCCGGCAAGGAGCCGCTGATCGATGCCCGTGAGGCACTGCTCGGCGCCGCCACTGACGGTAAGGATGCCAGCACCACCTTGAGCGAGATCGCCGAGGAGCTGACCTATCTGGAGGAGCACCACAAGGTCGAGCTGCAGGCACCGCTGGCAGCAGCCATCAAGAGCAAGGATGCCGCCGCTACCGCCGCCCTGCTCAATCGCGCCTACCAGGCAGAGATCGAGCGTCGCCTCGATGGAGCAAAGCAAAACCTTGGCGACTACCAGACCGCCAAGGTGCTGGTGGTCAAGAGCAAGCGCTTTCTGGATGTGATCCTCCCCTCCCTGAGTGAAGGGGATCGCCAGGCCGCGGATCAGGCGCTGGCCAAGGTGCTCGACGCCATCGGCAACCCGGGGGTGTTCGGGGTGGGCGCCAAGCCCGCCGATGCCACCGCCTTCGCCGAGGCGGAAAAAGCGCTGATGGCCGTGCTGGCGCCGCTCTGATGACCTCCAGCCAATCATTGCGCCATCTCGCTGTGACAAACGGTGGGTTTCGCTTCGCTCTACCCACCCTACGCACGGCATACCGATAGATGCACCCGGACGCCGGTTTGCCCCCTTCTTCTCTTGTGGGAGAAGGGAGGGGTCACCACGGCCGATTACGCTTTGCTAATCGACCCTACCTGCTGATCCTGCTGCAGTTGGCCTGGCTTGGCTGGCTGCTGGCTTTCCCGGTAGTGCTCGATTCCGACGATGCCCTGAACTTTGCCCACGGGGTGACGCGCTTTAGCGTGCTGGAGTTTGCCCCCCACTTTCCGGGTTATCCCGCCTTTATCTGGCTGGCCCGCCTTGTCAATCTGGTGGTGGATAGTCCCGCCGCCGCGGTGCAGTATGCCAGCCTGCTGGGTACCGGCCTGCTGGCGCCGCTCGCAGCCTTGCTTGCAGTCAGGCTGTGGCAGCGCCCCAGCCTCCTGGTGCCCGTCTGGCTGCTGGTGCTGGCTCTGCCGCTCACCCCGACGCTCGCCCTCTCCGGCCTCTCGGACGGACCGGCGCTCGCCGCCTGGCTCGGAGCTCTCCTGGTTTTGCAACAGCGCAAAATCGCGCTGGCGGGTCTGCTGCTCGGCCTCATGCTGGCGCTGCGCCCCTCCTACTTCGTGCTGGCCCTGCTGCCCCTTTGGCTGGGGATGGCGCAAAAAGGCCAGCGACTTAACTTTCTGCTCCCCATCACGCTGGTGGGGCTAGCCTGCCTGCTGTTTGTCTGGCAGGCCGATGGCTGGGCCTATTTCAGCGAAGGGCGCCGCTTTACCGACGGCCACTTTACTTTGTGGGGCAACACGGCTGCGGCCCACGGGGATCGGCTGCTGAGCTGGGCCAAGACCCTGAATGCCCAACTCACGCCACTCTGGCCCCTGGCATTCGGGCTGCTGCTGATGCCGCTCTGGCGAAAAGAGAGAGGGGGCAGGCTTGTCTGGACGCTGGGTTGGCTCGCCCTGCTGCTCTGGACCCTGTTTGGCCAGAACCCGGACAATCCCCGTCATCTGGCGCCGCTTACCCTGCTAGGTCTGGTGCTGCTGGCAGGCAAGCTGCCGCGCCGGAGGGAGACGCTCGCCGTGCTGGCGGCGCTCCTGCTGCTTGGCTCCACCCTCACTTCACCCCGACCACCTGCCATGGTTCAGGCGGCCACCCTGGCAGAGCAGCGCTGTACTGCGCTGGTCACCCAATGGGGCGTCAGGCTGCTGCGCGAGACAACGCGGCTTCCGATCACCGATGGCTGGTATGGGGGGGATGCGCGTCTGGTCCTGACGCAAGGCGCCTGTCGTCTCAGTCGGCGCCCTATCGACGCGAGCAGCCTGCCCGCGCCCTACCGGCAGTGGTGGTTTGCTCCGCGCTTTCGCGCCGAGCCCGGCCTCTGGCTTGCCATTCCCGACAGGCAAGCGGATGCTGGGCCCTGACGGCAGGATCAGGACGCAGAGGGAGCCGGCAACTCGACCAGACTCTCCTTGCGGCCATAACCAGCGAGTCCCGACATGGTTGGATTGCGGACGCGCTACAGCATTCCTCTGGTATTGCTGATAGCCACAGCGATTATGTTGTTGCCCTTCTGGCTGCGCGGCGGCAGTCAGGGGCATGATCTTTTTCACCATCTACTCTCCAGCCACTTTTTTGCGGTGCAACTGTGGCAGGGGGAACTCTATCCCCGCTGGCTGATGGCTATGAATGGCTCCTTCGGCAGCCCGGTCTTTTTCTTCTATCCACCGCTCCCCTACTATGTCAACGCCCTCTTCGCCGGCCCCACGCCCCTCGCTCACGAGGCCATGACGCCCCTGCTCTGGAGCAACAGTCTGGCGCTCTGGCTCTCGGGTCTGTTTGCCTATCTCTGGCTGCATACCTTTGCCTCTCCCCGCCGGGCCCTGGGGGCCAGCCTGCTCTATATGGCGCTCCCCTATCATCTGGCTATCGACATCTATGCCCGCTTCGCCCAGGCAGAAAGCTGGGCCTTCGTCTGGGCACCACTGGCGCTGCTGGGGCAGGACAGGCTCAGCAGACAGGCCCCCTTCGGCCTGCTCCTGCTCGCGTTTGCCGTGGCTATGCTGGCCCTCTCCAACCTGCCGAGTCTGCTGCTCATCCTGGCATTGCTGACGGTACGCAGCCTGGTGCTGGCCTGGCGCAACCAGACAAGCGACGCCATCTGGCCCACCCTGCTGGCACAGGGATGGGGGTTGGCCATGGCGAGCCTGCTGCTGTTGCCCGCCCTGCTGGATCAGGGAGGGATCTCCATGGAGCAGATGCGCACCGGCATCTTCGAATTCCAGCGCAATTTTCTCGATCGCCTGCCCCAGAGCCTGGATGACTGGCGTTTTCGTGGTCACCTCACCTGGCTGACCATACTGACCCTCGCCCTGCTGCTGGTGGCCTGGGCCGCCACCCGCGAGCCCCATCATCCCGAACTGCGGCGCTGGGGGGTGATCGGTACCCTCTGTTTTCTCATGACCCTCTCCGTGAGCGAGCCGCTCTGGCAACTCCTCACGCCGCTGCAACTGGTGCAATTTCCCTGGCGCTTCAACCTGATCCTGGTCATCGCCACCGTGGCCGTGGTGGCCCTGGCGCCTCCCGTCCATCGGTTATGGCAGTGGCTCTGGTGGGGGCTGCTCGCCCTTATCATGGCCTCGCAGGCGCTCTATGTGCGTGAATCCCCCCTCACCCAGAGCCCTGACAAGGCAGCGATCGATACACTCTTTGACAGCAAGCGCAGCGCCCGGGAATACCGGCCAAGGCAGGTGCCCCGCGGCAACTTCTCGCCCACCCTGCTGGCCTGGAAGGATGAGTTCCAGCCCGAGATCACCACACAGCGGCCGGGCATCCAGTGGCAGATCCAGGGCTGGCGTCCCCGCAACATTGTGCTGACCGTGAACGCCAAGACCCCGGCCACCCTGGTGATGCACCAGTATTACTATCCGGGCTGGCAGGCCTGGCGCGACGATGGCACCGAGTTGCCCGTCAGCAGTACCCAGAACGGACTGCTGCAGGTTCAGGTGCCCGCCGGCGACTACCGACTGACCGTGACCCTGAGTGCCCGCTGGCCTGAGCGCCTCGGCTATGGCCTGTCGCTGGTGACCTGGCTTGCCTGGTGGCTGGCCCTGGCAGGCACCTTCATCAAGACCCGTTACCAATCGCCCGACACGGCCCGTCACCATGACAAACCGCTGGCACAGGAACGCCATGCCCGGCGTGGTTAAAGCTGGTAGACTCGTTATTTCCTCTTATTCGCAACCAAGGTCGACAACCGGACACCCTATGCCCCACGCCCCAGCTCCCCAAGCCGCCGCTCTCTCTCCCCGTTTTCTCTTTATCCTGCTCGGTGCCCTGGCGGGCCTGACGCCGCTCGCGGTGGACATGTACCTGCCCGCCATTCCGGCCATCGCCCGGGATCTGGCCACCAGCATCGACGGAGCCCAGCTCACCATCAGCGCCTTTCTCGGCGGCTTTGCCATCGGCCAGCTGTTCTACGGGCCGCTCGCCGACAGTTTTGGCCGCAAACCGGTGATCCTGGCGGGATTGATGATGTTCGCCATCGCCTCGGTGGGCTGCGCCATGGCGGATTCGCTGCCCGAGCTGCTGGCCTGGCGGATGCTGCAGGCCGCCGGCGGCGCGGCGGGCTCGGTGGTAGTCAACGCCTTGCTGCGGGATCTTTTCGAGAAGGATGCGTTTTCCCGCGCCATGTCCTTCGTCATCCTGGTGATGACGCTCGCTCCTCTGGTGGCCCCCGTGGTGGGTGGCTACATCAGCGCCCATAGCGACTGGCGAGTGATCTTCTGGCTGCTGGTGGTCATCAGCCTGCTTATCTGCGTGGTGATGCAGTGGAAAATTCAGGAGACCCTCAAGCCCGAGCACAAGCAGCCCCTGAAGATAGGCCAGGTGCTGCGCAACTACTGGGGGGTGCTCACCCATCGCGGCGCCATGGGCTATGTGCTGTGCGGGGCGCTCTCGAGCTCCGGCATGTTCGCCTTCTTAAGCGGCTCCCCTTACGTCTATATCGAGTATTTCAAGGTACCGGCCGAGCACTACGGCTGGCTGTTTGGCCTCAACATCCTGCTGATGATGGTGGTCACCTTCGTCAACAGCCGGCTGGTGAAGGGAGTGGGCGCCGAGCGGATGCTGCAATACGGCCTGCTGGTGCTGCCCTGCGCCGGGGCCCTGCTCATCTACAACGCCTGGAGCCAGACCGGGGGTCTGTGGGGCATCGTCATCCCCGTGGTGCTGTTCGTCGGCCATATCAGTCTGGTGGGGGCCAACGCCATGACTGGCCTGATGGGCCACTTCCCGCAATCTGCAGGCACCGCCTCGGCGCTGGCTGGCACCCTGCGTTTTGGCATCGGCGCCCTGGTGGGCATACTGGTGAACCTCAACCCGCCAGCATCACCGCTGCCCATGGCCATCGCCATCGCCAGCTGCGGGGCGGGATCGGCCCTGAGCTACTGGCTGCTGGCGGGCAAACGCAGCGCCTCCTGACGCCCCTGTCGCCATCACGCATGAGACATATGAAAAAGCCCTGCTTGTATCAGCAGGGCTTTTGGCATCTTGGGGCATAGTTCCCGCTTTAGGAGTCGCGCCTTCTCCAAGGTGTGGCCTCCAGCCCGCTGCGAGCCAGGATCTCGCTCTCCAGACCATCCAGGCTCAGCTGATTCTTCTTGCGCCAGTAGGCCTCGAGCCCTTCCCTGCCCTGACGCTCGGACCAGTTGGCAAGATCCTCCCTGTCTCCCCGATAGTCGAACAGGGGCACCGACATGCCGCAGGAGGCCTGCACCCGCTCGATATCCAGCAAGAAGATCTGGCGGGCCGCGATACTTGCAGGAAAACGCGCCAGCGCGGCCTCCCACCCCGTGTCGCCACGGTGCAGCACCCGTGCCTGGCCATAGACCCGCAGGATCAGCGGCGCCCCCTCGAAGGCACAGAACATCACCGTCATGCGCGGATTATGCAACACATGGGCCGCCGACTCGTTGCCGCTGCCGGTCAGATTGAGCCAGGCCAGGGTATGGGCATCGATGACCCTCAACGAATCGCCCCCCTTGGGGGAGAGGTTGACCGTCCCCTGATCCGCCGCCGTGGCGACGAAGTAGATCTTCTGTGCCTCGATAAAGGCCATATGTTGCGGCGAGAGCGCCTCGAACAGTTGTCCCATCTTTCCTTCCCTGGATGTTCATCGCCCTCAGAACTGGGCGCTATTGAGCCACAGATGTGCCCCTATGCTCACCAGATAGCCAAGCAAGATAGCGGGCAGCCACTTGAGGTGGCCGAAGAAGGTGTACATGCCGTGGGCCTGACCCATCAGCGCTACCCCGGCCGCCGACCCGATGGAGAGCAGACTGCCCCCTACCCCGGCCGTCAAAGTTACCAGTAGCCACTGACCGAGCGCCATGTCCGGATTCATCGAGAGCACCGCAAACATCACCGGGATGTTGTCGACGATGGCGGAGAGCAGGCCGATGGCGATGTTGGCCTGGGTGGCATTGCCCCCTTCATAGAGCCAGCCGGAGACCAGTTCCAGATAACCCATAAAGCCCAGCCCACCGACGCACATCACCACCCCGTAGAAGAACAGCAGGGTATCCCACTCCGCTTTCGCCACCTTGTTGAACACATCAAAGGGCACCACGGAGCCAAGTTGTCTGAGACGTGCCTGATCGCCGTTGCGCTCGTAGATGGCGCGCTTGCGGGCAAGTGATGTGGGCAGGGTCTTGCGCAGGTAGAAACCGAAAAACTGCAGATAGCCAAGCCCCATCATCATGCCGAGCACAGGGGGCAGATGGAGGAAGTTGTGACAGGCGACCGCCGTCAATATGGTCAGGATAAAGAGCACGACTATGCCAAAGGCGCCGCGTTTGAGATCCACCACCTCGTTGACCGCCTTGGGGGCATGCTTGGGCACCATGAAACTCATTAGCAGGGCCGGTACCAGAAAATTGAGCACAGAGGGGATAAAGAGTGCGAAAAACTGGCCAAACGCCACCTTGCCCGCCTGCCACACCATCAGGGTGGTGATGTCGCCAAAGGGGCTGAAGGCGCCGCCGGCGTTGGCCGCCACCACGATATTGATGCAGGCGAGGTTGACGAAACGCCGATCGCCGTTGGCCACCTTCAGCACCACGGCGCACATCAAAAGCGCCGTAGTGAGGTTGTCCGCCACCGGCGAGATGAAGAACGCCAGCACGCCGGTCAGCCAGAACAGGGTGCGCAGCTGAAAGCCGGAGCGAATGAGCCAGGCCCGCAGCGCATCGAACAGCATCCTGTCCTCCATGGCGTTGATGTAAGTCATCGCTACCAGCAGAAACAGCATCAGCTCGGCGTATTCGAGCAGGTTGTGGCGAAATGCCTGCTCTGCGGCCGAACTCATGCCACCCTGGGCATAGACGATGCCGATCAGGATCCAGATCACCCCGGCGGCCACCAGCACGGGTTTGGACTTGCGCAGTTGCAGATACTCCTCAGCCATCACCAAGGCATAGGCCAGGGTGAACAGGGCGACACAAAACAGGCCGACCGTGGAGAAGGTCATTGGGATGGGGCCACTGCTGGCCTCGGCGGGAAACACACAGAACAAAAACAGAGGGACAAAGCGGGATAACGTAGACATGGAGCCTCTTCCTTTGGGAACCGTCTGGCTTTCATGCTAGCACCTGGATGAAAAAATAATTTCATCCAGGTCAATCAATTATCAATTGATCGGCAACGAGAACTCACCGTTATTTCTTGCCAAACCCCGACTGCTTGAGGGTGTAACCGGCACTGTTCTGCCAGGCATCCAAACCGCTGCGGTTGTTGCCCGCCACCAGGCTGGCGGCCAGGCTCGGGCTGTTGAACAGCTGATCGGCCACAAACACGAAGCCCCCTTCGCTGCGGGGGGAGAGGATCCCCTTGCCAAGCAGCTCCTGGCGCAGTTCGATCACCGCCTCGCGCAGGGAGGCCGCATCCTCGCCGTTGGCGGTGGAGCCCGCCAGCACCATGAAGCCGGGGTTCTGTCGCTTGCCCACCGGATAACCGTGGGCTTCGGCTCCCTTGCCGTTGAAGTGGTAGAGCTCGCGCTCCCCCGGCTTGTTGTCGGAGAGCGCCTTTTGCAGGGTCATCAGCTCGTTGTAGATATCGATGGGGACCACGGCAGCCTGCTTGTTGCCCTTGCTGTCGACGATAAAACTGACTTGCTTGTGTAACATCCTTGCGCATCCTGTGACCCATGGAAGCCTCTATTCTAACCACCTCTTGCGAGCAGGATCCAGCCAGGATCCGCTTCGCTTTTGCAGCCGTGATCACTAACTGGCATAGTAGCGGGCATACTGAAAGCCATTGACCATCAACCGGTTATCCCATGCTGACCCTGCGCAACCTCTGCAAGAGCTTCGATAACGGCAGCGAACGGCTGCCGCTGTTCCAGCGCCTGGATCTTTCCCTGCCCCCCGGCGAAATCACCCTGCTGCTGGGGCAAAGCGGCTGCGGCAAATCGACCCTGCTGAGCCTCATCGCCGGCCTGCTTCCCCCCGATGAGGGGGAGATCTGGCTGGGGGAGACCCGTCTCGACACATTGCCGGCGGACGAGCGGGCCCGATTGCGCGGCCGCCATTTCGGCATCGTCTATCAGGACTTCAACCTGCTGCCGACCCTGACGGTGGAGGAGAACCTCTGCCTGCCGCTCGCCATCAACCAGCTCCCGCGCCAGCAGTCAGAGGTTGACACCCTGCTGGCACGGCTCGATCTCGTCCACAAGCGCCACGCCTGGCCGGAGCAGCTTTCCGGCGGCCAGCGCCAGCGGGTCGCCCTGGCCCGCGCCCTCATTCACAAGCCCCGGTGGCTGCTCGCCGACGAGCCCACCGGGAGTCTCGATGAACACAATGCCGAGCAGGTGATGGCCCTGATGATGGCGGCGGTGCGCGATACCGGCGCAGGCCTCTTGCTGGTGAGCCACAACCCCGCCTATGGCGCCCTGGCAGACAGGGTGCTGCGCCTCGAAGGGGGCCAGCTGGTCGAGCTAAAGCGTGCACCCAGCACCGGAGCTCCCCATGGGTGACGTCCGCCCCGTGAGCGAGGACTTGCCATGCTGCCGCTAAAGGCGCTGCTGCGCCTCTATCGCACTCACCCCTGGCTGCTGTTGATGAGCCTGACCGGGCTGGTGTTGGGGGTCTCCCTGGTGGTGGCCATCGAGCTTCTTAACCACAGCGCCCGCACCAACTTCGTCGCCGCCCGCAGCCAGCTGGCGGGGGAAGCGAACTACCGGCTGGCGCCGGACGGCGGGCTGGATGAGCAGCTCTACGTCAAGCTGGTGCGAAGCCAGCCGGACCTTGACGCCATGCCAGAGCTGCACGCCTGGCTCAAGGATGAGCAGGGACGCAGCTTCCAGCTGCTGGGGATGGATCTGTTTAACCCCGGCCCCTTGCGCCGCCTGTTTGGCGCAGAGCCGGACAAAGAGCCCACCTTCTCCCTCACCCGCGCCGACAGCGTCTGGCTGGCTGCCCCCGAGGCCAAGCGCCTTGGCTGGCAAACAGGCCTGAGCCGCAGCTTCGTGCTGGGTGGCGGTGAAGGGGCGCAACCCCGCCCACTGACCCTCACCCTGGCCGGCACCTTCGAGCCCGGCGCCGTGCCCATGGAGCGGCTGCTGGTGACCGACATCGGCCTCGCCCAGCCGCTGCTGGGCAAGGAAGGGCGGCTCGATCGCATCGTCTTCAAGTTAAACGAGACGCAAGCTCGTACCCTGCAAACCGCCCTGCAAGCCAATGCCCCTCAGCAGCCCCTCTGGCTCGAACCCATCAGCCCGGCCCTCGATGCCAGTCAGCTCGGCGATGCCCTGGCCCTCAACCTCACGGCCCTCTCCTTGCTCGCCATGGCGGTGGGGCTCTTTTTGGTGTTCAACGCCCAGCGCTTCGTGCAGAGCGTGCGCCGCCCCCAACTGGCCCAGCTCATTATCCTCGGGATGCCGCCGCGCCGGGTGCTTGGCTGGCTCATCCTGGAGCTCTTGCTCCTCGCCACCCTCGGCACCCTGCTCGGGCTGCTGCTGGGAAGCCTCTTGGCCCTGGCCCTGATGGGGCAGCTCACCCAGGCGCTGGCGGATCTTTATGGCCCCAACCCCATCGATCTGCTGCGTCTCTCCCCCACGAGCCTTGGCAAGGCGCTGGTCATCGGCCTTCTGGGGACGCTCGCCGCCAACCTGCCCGGCTGGTGGCAACTGCTGCGCCAATCCCCCCTTGAGCTGCGGGACGGCAACAGCCGCCCGCCAACCCACCCCTGGCGCCGGCGCCTCTTGGCCATCGCCATCCTGCTGCTGTGCGTGCTTTGTCTATGGCGGCCAGAAACCGGCCTCACCGGCGCCCTCTTCGTGGCCGGCGGCTGGCTGCTGGCCATGGCCCTCATGCTGCCCGATCTCCTTCGCGCTGTGCTGGGATGGCTGCGCTCGCGCCCCAGCGGTTCCCTCAACACACGGCTGGCGGTGGCCGAGACCCGCTACCATCTGGATCGCACCGCCATTGCAGTGATGGCGCTGCAACTGGCCATCGCCGCGGCCATCGGCATCGGAGTCATGGTGTCGAGTTTTCGTTCGAGCGTGGAGATCTGGCTCGGCCAGCGCCTGGCCGCCGATCTCTACGTCACCGCCCCCAAGGGGGTGGCCGGCAACAAGGGCGCCCTGAGCCAGGCAACCTTCAACACCATCCTCACCGCACCGGAAGTGAGCGCCGCTTCCCGCCGATCTGTACACCCCGCCCGCTGGCAGGGGCAACCCATCGAGTGGGCGCAGATGGACTTTATCACCGAGCTTAAAGCCGCCTACCCGCTGCTGGCCGGGCGTTGGCCCGCCACCCCTGACGAGGTGCTGGCGAGCGAACCCCTGACGGTGCGCCTCGGGGTCAGGGTGGGCCAGACACTCGAGGTGACGGGCGAGCAGGGGCCAAGGCAGCTTACCGTTACCGGCATCTATCAGGATTACGGCAGCGACAAGGGGCAGATACTGCACGCCTTCGAGGGGGGCAAGGTGCAATCCCTGGCCCTCTTCAGTCAGCACGTTGATCGCCTCGCCGATCGCCTGCGGGCGCAGTTTGGCGAGGGGGTGAACCTGTTGCCCGCCCCCGCCATCCACGCCGCAGCCCTTAAGGTATTCGACCAGACCTTTGTGGTGACCGAGCTATTGAAGTTGCTGATCCTGGGGATCGCCTTCGTCGGCATCGGCTCGGCCTTTATGGTGCTGGGGCTGGCCCGGCGCGGCGAGTTGCAGACCCTGCAGAGCCTTGGCTTGAGCCCTCGCCACTGCCGCCGGTTGCTGGTGTGGCAAGGGGCGGGCCTCGGGCTGCTCACCGCGCTCTTGGCCCTGCCGGTGGGTTATGGTCTTGCCTGGGTGCTGATTGAGGTGGTCAACCCCCGCGCCTTCGGTTGGCGGCTGGCCTTCGAGGCCGCCCCCCTGCACGCCGTCACGGCGCTCTTGCTCGCCCCCGTATGCGGCGCGCTCGCCTCCTTGTACGCCGCAAGGAGAGTGGTATGAAAAAAATCAACGCGTGGCCGCTGGCGCTGGGTGTGCTCTGCGCGCTGTATGGCGGGGCTGTCGGTGCCAGCGAGCTGGGGGCCATCCTTGGCGGTGGCAGCGATCACTTCAAAAAGGCTCTGCCGGGTCAGTCCATCCAGCTGCCCACTGATCACGGCGCCCACCCCGACTACCGCTCCGAGTGGTGGTATCTCACCGGCAACCTGAAAGACGAACAGGGGCGCGGCTACGGCATGCAGTGGACCCTGTTCAGGCAAGGTATCGAGCAGGAGATCAAGTCGGACAACCCCTGGCTTGCCCCCCAGCTCTGGCTGGCCCAGTTCGCCATCACGGATTTGAGCAAAGGCAGCCACCAGCAGGACGAGCGCACCAGCCGCCAGGGGCCTGGGCTGGCCGGTGCCAGCGGCGGTCAATATTGGCTGAAAGAGTGGGTGCTGGCCTCTCAAGGGAAATCGCTCTTTCCCGCCACCCTCAAGGTGCAGAGCAAGGCGGGGGATCTTGATTTGCAGGTGAGCGCCGCCAAGCCGGCGGTGCTGCAGGGCAAACAGGGTTACAGCGAGAAGAGCCTGGGCAACGCCTCCTTCTACTACTCCTACCCGCGCCTGACCATCAGCGGCACCCTGACCCTGGATGGCGAGACCCGCAACGTCAGCGGTGAGGGCTGGTTCGATCACGAGTGGAGCAGCTCGGTATTGGCGCAGTGGCAATCGGGCTGGGACTGGTTTTCGCTGCAATTTGAAGATGGCCGCGAGCTGATGCTGTTTCGCCTGCGCACCAAGGCAGGACGCACTGAGCCGGAGAACCGCTACGGCATCCTGATTGAGCGGGACGGCAGCAGCCGGGTTCTCGCCCCAGACAGTCTCCGCCTCACCCCCGGCAAGACCTGGCACGGCCCCAAGGGACAAGCCTACCCCGTCGAGTGGCAACTGGAAGCCGGCGATATGAGGCTCACCATTGAGGCGCGCCAGCCCGATCAGGCCATGACGGGACGCTTTGACTACTGGGAGGGTGCGGTTTCCGTCTCGGGAGATGCCAAAGGCGTCGGCTATCTGGAGATGACCGGCTACTAAGGTGGCCGGATTTCCACCTACTATTTTTTAGCACTTGTAACTCGATTTCTAGAGTTTCTCTTACCTTTTCCCCCGACACTTCTCGCCTGTATTCCTGATCCACGTCACTAATTGGAACAAAATCAGCACGATAAATTACTTTTCACTCAACACGATTGGTCAATGTTTGATACTTTACCCAAGTGAGCCTCATTGCAATAAAAACCACCGAGGTATGCCAATGATTCACTCCTTATTCAATTCGGTGACAAAGCAGCACACTGGGAGCTGAAACCCCGTGCGGTAGCCATCCAACTTGCTAGTCAACAAAGACTATTGGTAGCCCATGTAAAAAATTTTTTACTTCTAGCTTAACGACTTATCTGATAGCAGGATTATTTATGGACGATAAAATTCTTTTAGAAAAGGCAAAGGAGTTAATTGAATTAAAGTATGAGTTAGATACTTTAATGTCAAAAATGAACGACCTAAAACAAGATATTATACAAGACATCAAAAAATATGGTGCCATTAAACTTGATTCTGGTAAGGTTTATTATGGTGAGTCAAAAGGCGCTGAATCATTCAGTAGAAAAAACGTTCTCCAATATTTAAGAGATACTTACGGGGACTCTTTAGCTGATCAAGTTGATGAAGATTGTACAAAACATGGAAAACCAAGAGCTATTGTTTATGTAAAAATAAATAAAATCTTACCTGAGCAACTTTAATAAATTCGGATAACTATAATAATAAAACGATGTTACCATAATATTTGTTAACATCTCATTCGCACCCCCTCATCAAATAATTTAAATAAGGACTTTTATGCCTGGAGCATTTGCACATATCACTGCAGTGAACTTTGCCATGGCCAATTCAAAGCTAGCTGGCTTGGATATGCCCAAAAGAGCTAAATTCATACTCACTAAAAATCAGAAATTCGTAGAGCTTGGTTGTGTGAGCCCTGATTATCCCTACTTAAAAATAGGTGATTCTAATCAGAACTCATGGGCCGACAAAATGCATTACGAAAAAGTAGGCATTTTTATCAAAAAAGCTATGATACTCATCAGACAACTCTCCCCCCAAGATCAGGAAAAAGCATTTTCGTGGCTTTGTGGATTCGTTGCTCATGTGATCGCCGATATCACCATACACCCAGTAGTAGAGTTAAAAGTAGGGCCTTACAATGAAAATAAGAGCCAACATCGTATATGTGAAATGAATCAAGATGCTTATATATGGCAAAAGTTAAATCTTGGCGATATTGGTTACGCTGATAGAATCAGATTGAATATAGGATCCTGCGTTGAATCCAATTCCCACGACTCACTTGACAAAGTCATACACAACTTATGGGAAGCCTGTCTAAAGGAAACCCATCCTGACCACGCAGATTTAATCTCCCCAGAGATAGATAAATGGCACCAAGGTTTCTTACAAATTGTTGATCATGTGGAAGAAGGTCATAAGCTTTTTCCTTTTGCCAGACATGTAGCCGCAGAACTTGGACTCACTTATCCAGATATAAAGCATATCGATATCTCATATATTGATAGCTTAACAACTCCCTGTGGAATAGAGCATTATGACTCTATCTTTGAGAGAGCAGTTAGTAACATTCAAAAATATTGGTGCTACTTGGCTAAAGCCATTTATGAACATGGCGAAACAGATATGTTTTTAAACTGGAACTTAGATACTGGTCATTGTGAATCAAATGTATTAACAGCCTGGGTATAAATATGAAGAAATATATCTCTTTTTTATTATCACTGACTTTAATAGGGTGTTCATCGACAAATAGGTATGATGATGAACATATGTATGATCTGGCATCCCAATTCAAAGATTTGGCTCAATCAGTAGATGGCATGGTCAAGTTTGGCGATCTAACAACCAAAAATGGCGATCAAATATTGACACAGGTGTTTCAAGAATCACCAGAAAAAGCAAAACCATTCGAAATGTATACGATTAAGGTCGAACTACAGGGAGATAATGCGATTTTATTACTCTGTAATAAAGATGTGGCACTCATAGAGGATGCGGGGTGCAATGCAGAATTGGATAAAGTACATTGGAAGACCCCAACCCATCAAAGCTGCAGCTTTACGATAGACAGCATTCCTTTATGTAAATAAAATTAATAGGCTAGCGTCTGCAATAAGCTGACAAAGTCAAAGTAGTGGTGGAAAAATATAAACTGACCACTGTGATGGGGGAATTACAGATAAATGAAAAACATCCTAATAATAAAATCCAATTTTTACATGAGACCATTTACATGAATTTTATTAAAACTGATCAACTATTCGCAAGATTGCGCGACGTTGTAGATCACCCTGTACACGATGTTGATGCAAGAAAAAATCTTGCCTTAACATTAGCCATTAGCTCGATGCAATTTTCCGATGCTGTTAGATTATTATGCTCACAAGGCTTGATTCTGGGAATTGGCACAACACTACGATCTCAATACGAAGCACTAGTAAGGAGTGTTTGGGTTCTGTATTGTGCCACTGATCTACAAGTCGAAAAGCTAGATGCGGTTTTAAATACAGAGTCTCAACAAGCAAGCAAAAGCATTCCCACTGTCAATGCGATGCTTGGTGAACTGGATAAAATCCCTCAAATTAAAAACCTATTGATTTCATTTCATGAATTCAAAGACAGCTCTTGGCTCCCCTTAAACTCTTTCGTTCATTCTGGTATTCATGCTGTTTTTTGGACGAAACACAAGGCACCACCAGAGCTCATCGCACAGTTGTTTCGCATAAGCAATGGATTAAATGTTATCGCCTTTCAGGGAATGGGGATACTTACTGGTCGACCGACCATTCAACAGGAAATATTTTCAGTGATAGCGCATTATTCAGATTGTTTGCCTAAGGCTCGATTGTAAAACTAAAAAAATATGTACGCATGAAAACATCCCCACTTATCTACCCATCCTATAAACCCCGGCAGAATTTATTCTGCCGGGGTTTTATTTATTTCGCCGCCTGATCCACCAGATAGAGGATGCTGTGATAGGGAATGCCGGCGTGCTGGCTAAGCCCTATTTCGCAGGTGCGGCTATTGCTGAACCCCTGACGGCAATTGGCGGGTACCTGAGCGGGCAGGCTGGCGAGGGCGGCGGCGTTGAGCTCCGGGGTCATCAGCCCCTTGTCGCCGGCAAAGCCACAGCACTGGATATGCTCAGGCACGATCACCTCGCGGGCACAGGCGCGGGCCACCGCCAGTATCTTCTCCCCGAGCCCCATGCGCCGGCTGCTGCAGGTGATATGGAGCATGACTGTCTCATCAATGGGGGTCAGCTCAAGGTGGGGCAGCAGGTGTTCCAGCACAAAGGCGGAGGGCTCGAACACGCGAGGGCCCTTACCGAGCGCCCCCGAGAGCAACCGCTGCACGCAAGGGCTGGTGTCGAGCAGCACGGGCCAGCGCCCCTGCTCGCTTGCCTGCCACAGGGCCTCGGCCAGCTCAAGACGCTTGGCCTCCGCTACCTCGACCATCCCCTTGCTGTCATAGGGCATGCCGCAGCAGAGCCCCTCAATCCCTTGCGGCACGATGACCCGACAGCCCGCCTTCTTGAGCAGGGATAGCACCACGTCCGGCAGTGACGGGGCATCCTCCTGCTGGCCGAATACCCGGCTCGCGCACGACGGCAGATAGACCACGGTGAGATCCCCTCCAGTGTCCTCGCCTGATCCGCCATGGCTAGCCTCCCCTTGCGGCCACCGGTAGCGGCTCGGCCCCGGCAGGGTCGGCAGCCAGGCGGGGGTACGCTGGCCGCTGATGTTGCGTACTCCGTTCACCAGCCCTGCCAGCGCTTTCTCCCCCAACAGCTTGCCCGCAATGGCTTTGAGGCCGAGGGTCCCGCGGGCCGTGCGGGTGACCCCGGCGAAGTGATCGGCGCTCCAGCGGGCGATGGGCACGAAGCGCTGGTACTTGTCAGTGCGCAGCTTCTTGATGAGCGATCCGGTGTTGATGCCGACTGGGCAGCGATCGGCGCAGAGCCCGGTGGCTGCGCAGGTGTCGATGCCCTGATAGTCAAACAGCCGGGTCAGCTGGTTGGAGGGCTCATCGGCACGATTGCGGCGGGCCAGTTCGCGGTAGAGCACGATGCGCTGGCGCGGCGACAGCGACAGGGTGCGTGAGGGGCAGACCGCCTCGCAAAAGCCGCACTCGATGCACGCATCCACGATGGCATCGCTCGCCGGCATGGGCTTGAGATGGGCCAGGTGGGCGTTGGGGTCATCGTTGATGATGACGCCGGGATTGAGCAGGTTATCGGGGTCCAGCAGCGCCTTGATGCGCCGCATCAGCGCCATCCCCTCCGGCCCCCATTCCAGTTCCACATAGGGGGCCATGTTGCGGCCGGTGCCGTGCTCGGCCTTGAGCGACCCGCCAAAGCGCACCGCGACGAGTTCGGCCACCGCATCCATAAAGGCGCCGTAGCGGGCCACCTGCGCCGGATCGTCAAAGCCCTGGGTAAAGACGAAGTGCAGGTTCCCCTCCAGCGCGTGGCCGAAGATGATGGCCTCACCGTATTCGAAGCGATCGAACAGGGCTTGCAGCCCCGCCACCCCCTCCGCCAGACGCTCGATGGGAAAGGCGACATCCTCGATGATGACGGTGGTGCCTGTGGTGCGCACCGCCCCCACCGCCGGGAAGAGCCCCTTGCGAATGGCCCAGAGGCCGGCGCTGTCGCCGGTAAAAGGCACAGAGGCGACCTGGGCAAACTCGGCCGCCATGGCCGTCACCTGCTCGCTGCGATCCACCAGCTCCTCTTTCGATTCCCCATGCACCTCGACAAGCAAGGCACAGGCAGCCAGGTCCAGCGCCTTGATAAAATCCGGCAGGCCGGGCTTGCCCGCGACCGAGCGAAGGGAGCGTCCGTCCATCAGCTCCACCGCCGCCACCGGGGCACTTTTTAGGCGCGAGGTGGCCAGACACGCCTGCTCGGCGTCCCGAAACACCAGCAGGGCCGAGGCCTTGTGGGGGTATTCTGGCACGGTGTCGAGCACCACCTCGGCGATAAAGCCGAGAGTCCCCTCGGAGCCAATCATCAGGTGGGTGAGGATATCGACGGGGTCTGCATGATCGAGCAGGGCATTGATGGCGTAGCCCGTGGTGTTCTTGAGCCGGTACTTGTGGCGAATTTTGGCGGCAAGCTCGGCGTTCGCCAGCACCTCGGCGCGCAGGGCGGCGAGCCCCGAGAGCAGTTCCGGGCGTTTGGCCGCAAAGGCGGCGCGACTGTGGGGATCGCCACTCTCCAACACGGAGCCATCAGCCAGCAGCAGGGTCATGGCATGCAATGTGTGATAGCTGTTGTGGGCGGTGCCGCAGCACATGCCGCTCGCGTTGTTGGCGGCGATGCCGCCGAGCTTGCAGGCGTTGATGGAGGCCGGATCCGGCCCAATCTTGCGCCCCAGAGGCGCCAGATAGCGGTTGGCATCGGCGCCGATCACCCCGGGTTGGAGGGCGATGCGCGCCCCCTCGTCCAGAATGCGGTGGCCGCGCCAGCTGTCGGTCAGAGTAATGAGCACCGAATCGCTCAGGGCCTGGCCCGAGAGGCTGGTGCCGGCGGCGCGAAAGGTGCAAGGGAGGTGCAATTCGCGGCACACCCCGAGCACGAAGCGTACCTCATCGAGAGAGTCGAGGCGCACGATGCGCTCGGGCACCAGCCGGTAGAAGCTGGCGTCCGTGCCGTGGGCCAGCCGCAGATCCGGGTCGCTCACCAGGCGCTCCGGCGGAATGCGCGAAAGCACGGCGGCATCAAACTGGTTCCAAAGCATCAGCAATCCTCCACCAGCACCACCAGCAGGCGGCTCGGGCCGTGGGCTCCGTAGGCCAGGGTCTGCTGGATATCGGCAGTCTTGGAGGGGCCGGAGACCAGCAGCAGGTTGGTGGGCATGGCCTGCTGCCAGCGCCCGGCCTCTACCAGCCCCACCAGGTTGTCAGCGATGGTGGAGGCCGCCAGCAGGGCGATATGGCAGGGGGGCACCAGGGATAAGGTGCGCGGCTCGCCGCCATCGGGCAGCAACACCAGGGTGCCGGTATCGGCGATGGCGCCCGCGCAGTGGGTGATGCCCGCCTGACAGACGTCAAACAGATCGTCCTTCCAGCCGGCGAACTCCCCCGCCGGGGTCAGCACAGAGCGCCCGGCGCAGGCGGTCGCGACGTCGGCTTGCCAGCGGCCCCCCTGGCCACAGGCCAGATGCGTTATTGCTTCCCCATCCAGCCAGGCGCTCAGATCCCGGGCCAGTGTTTCCTCCTTGACGGTCAGGATCTCGGCGTGGCTGGCGGTGATCATGCCAAGGAAGCGCTCGCGCCGCGCGTTGTCATCTACTCCGCGCCAGGGCTGCCAGCCATGGGGGGCGTGGGCGATGGGGGTGGCGGCGCCGCGCAGGCGGCTTAATATGGCCTCTTTGCTCGACATCTCAGGACTCCTTCTTCTTCTGGCGCAGCAGGGCGTGCAGGCTCTGGGGGGCGGGTTTGGGGGCCTCGCGGCACTGGGTCCAGGGGCCCAAGTGTTTGGGCATCAGCCCCCGCAGCCGACCGGCCACACCGGTCGCGGCGTGGTAGAGGCGCGGGTGGGTGGCGGCAAAGGCAAAGCCCTGCATGGCGAGGGTCTCGAGCCGGCTCCTGGCCGCCCCCTGCCCCGCCAGCGGTTCGTGGCCGGGCTGTGCGTCGTGCTTGGCCTCCCGGCGCAAGCGCTGCAACAGGTCGGGAATGGGGATGCGCACCGGGCACACTTCGCCGCAGGCGCCGCACAGGCTCGAGGCGGTCACCAGATCGCTCGTGCTTTCCAGCCCCAGCAGGTGGGGGGAGATGATTTTGCCGATGGGACCCGGGTAGATGGTGCCGTAGGCGTGGCCGCCGATGCGGGTGTAGACCGGGCAGTGGTTCATGCAGGCGCCGCAGCGGATGCACTGCAGGGTCTTGCGCAGCTCTTCGTCCCGATAGGCCTGACTGCGGCCGTTGTCGAGCAGCACCAGGTGCACCTCGTCCGGACCATCCAGCTCCCCTGCCCGGCGCGGGCCGCTGATGACGTTGAAATAGGTGGTGATGGCCTGGCCGGTGGCCGAGCGGGTCAGGGCGCTGTAAAGGGGCGGCACGTCGGAGAGGAACTCCACCACCTTCTCGATGCCGGTGATGGCCACGTGCACTTTCGGCACAGTCGTGCACATGCGCCCGTTGCCCTCGTTCTCGACGAGACAGAGGCTGCCGGTCTCCGCCACCGCGAAGTTGACGCCGGAGAGCCCCATGCCGGCGCGGCGAAACTCTTCGCGCAGGGCCCGCCGCCCGGTCTGGATCAGTTCGTCCACGTCGGTGGTGGGGGTGAAATCCGCCAGATTGCCGGCGAAGGTGTCGCTCACCTCCTGCTTGTTCTTGTGGATGGCGGGCATGATGATGTGGGACGGGGTGTCGCCGTCGAGCTGGACGATAAACTCCCCCATGTCGCTCTCAAGGCAGCGGATGCCGTGGCGCGCCATCTCGTGGTTGAAACCCACCTCTTCACTCACCATGGACTTGCCCTTGACGATGCTGCTCACCCCGTGCTTTTGGGCGATGCCTAGAATGATGGCGTTGGCCTCGGCCGGCGTCTGGGCCCAGTGCACCCGGATGCCGTTACGCTCACAGTTGGCTTCGAGCTGCACTAGGAGTTCCGGCAGGCGCGAGAGGCAGCGCTGGCGAATTTGCTCCGCCGCATCGCGCACCGCAGCTTCTTCGGCGGGGTCAGCGAAAGCATCCCGCCGCTTGCCGCGCAGGTAATCCATGGCGCCGCGAAAATTCTGGCGCAGCACGGGGTCGGCCAGGGCCGCCTCGGCCTGGGGATGAAAGCGGCGCGGCGAATACTTGGCGTGATCACTCATGATGGGCCTCCTGTTTTTGCGCTTGTAAGCCCTGATCCACCGGCTCGCTATGGGCGAGCAGGAAGCTAGCCAGATGGGTGGCAGGGAGCGTCTTGCCCTGATAGGCCAGGGATCCCTTGATGTTCAAGAGGCACCCCCAGTCGGCGCTCACCAGGGTGTCGGCGCCGGTGGCAAGCAGATGGCGGGTCTTGTCTTCGACCATGGCCTGGCTGATGTGGGGATGGCGCACCGAGAAGGTGCCGCCAAAGCCGCAGCACTCGCTCTCGTAGGCCTGCTCGCTCAGGGTGACCCCTTCGAGTTGCCCCAACAGGCTGCGGGCCGTGGTGTGCACCTGCATCTCGCGCCGGGCCGAGCAGGAGGTGTGCATGACGATGCTTGCCCTCCCCACCCCCTGCCAGCGCACCCGGCAGATCCGGACCAGAAACTCGGTGAGCTCGAACACCCGCTCGCAAAACGCCGCCACCTCGCGGTTCTCGGGAAAGAGGCGGCGGTAGTGATGGTGCATCATGCCGCCGCAGGAGCCCGACAGCACCACCACAGGCCAGGGCTCGGGGAAGAGCGCCATCTGGCTTTGCGCCACCTTGCGCGCCTCCTCCTCGTGACCCGAGGTGTAGGCCGGCTGCCCGCAGCAGGTCTGTTTCTCGACAAAGTGCACCCTTATCCCCTCCCGCTCGATCAGGGCGATGGCATCGAGCCCCGCCACCGGGTCGAACAGGTCCACCAGACAGGTGGCGTAGAGATAGACATCGGCCGGCTTGGCCGGATAGACCCGCATTACCTTCATCACTTGCTCTCCTTTACTTCAACTGCAGCAGTGCGTCCGAGACATGGAAGCTGTACATGAGCGCCAACCCGATAAGGCCGGTGGCCAGCAGGTAGTAGAGGGTCGGCAGCGCCGTCTTGCGCAGCGTCGCCCCCTCACGACCGAGCAGCCCCACGGTGGCCGAGGCCGCCACCACGTTGTGGATGGCAATCATGTTGCCAGCCGCCGCGCCCACTGCCTGTAGCGCCAGCATGGCGGCGGTGGAGACGCCGAGGGTCTGGGCCACCTCGAACTGGAACTGGCTGAACATCATGTTCGACACCGTGTTGGAGCCGGCGATAAAGGCCCCCAGCGCGCCTATGGTGGCGCTGAGCGCCGGGAAGAACTCCCCCACCAGCCCTGCGGCAAAGTTCGCGGTGGTCACCGGCATGCTGGCGAGATCCGCCCCGTTGACGCCGGAGTTGATGAAGATACGCACCATGGGCACGGTGAAAATCAGCACGAAGCCGGCGCCGATCAGGGTGCGGCTCGACTCGCTCACGGCGCGGCCGAGGGGCGCCAGGGCGCGGGCCTGAATGAGGGTGGCGAGCAGGGCGCAGAGCACCAGCAGGCCCCCCGGCAGGTAGAGCGGCTCAATGGAGGCGCTGACCCCCTTCTCTCCCAGCAGATCGGTGAAGGCGAGGCTCACCGACAACAGGCTCGCCTTGAACTCCGGGCTCACCCGGCTCGCCACCAGCAGGAGCGCCAGCGCCACATAGGGGAGCCAGGCCAGCAGCAGGGACATGGGGCGGCCGGCGGCCTCTTTGAGATCGAGCTTGAGGGATCCCAGCCACTCGGCGGGCCACTCTTTTTCGGGAGCGAAATTCCAGGTGTTCTTGGGCACCAGAAAACCGTGGCGCGCCGCCGTCACCACTAGGGCCAGCCCCACCAGGCCGCCGATGAGGGACGGAAACTCGGGGCCAAGCAGCATGCCGGTGAGGGCATAGGGCACGGTGAAGGCGAGCCCCGCGAAAATCGCGAACGGCAGGATGGAGAGCCCTTCGGTCCAGCTGCGGTTGCGGCCGAAGAAGCGGGTCAGCATCATCACCATCAGCACCGGCATCAGGGTGCCGACGGTGGCGTGGATGAGGGCCACGTTGGTGGTCACCTGCTGCAGGTAGATGTCCCAGCTGCTGCCACCGGCGCTCAGGGTGTGGCCGATGGCCTGGTTATCCAGCCCCTTGTTGATGCCCACCAGGATGGGGGTGCCCACCGCACCGAACGACACCGGGGTGGACTGGATCATCATGCCAAGCAGCACGGCGGCGAGCGCCGGAAAGCCGATGGCCACCAGCAGGGGGGCGGCGATGGCGGCCGGGGTGCCAAAGCCCGAGGCCCCTTCGATAAAGGCGCCGAAGCACCAGGCGATGATGATGGCCTGGATGCGCCGGTCCGGCGAGATGTTGGTAAAGCCGCCGCGAATGGCACTGATGGCGCCGGTATGTTTCAGGGTGTTGAGCATCAGGATGGCGCCGAACACTATCCAGAGCACGGTCACCGTGATGATGAGCCCCTGCAGGCTGGAGGCGAGCACCCGGGTCGGGCTCATCTGCCAGCCCCAGAGGGCGATGAATACGGTCAGGATAAAGGCGATGGGCATGGCGCGCTTGGCGGGCCAGTTGAGGCCGACCAGCAGCACGGCGGCCACCACGATCGGCGAGAAGGCCACCAGGGCCAACAGGGTGTCTGTCATCATTGCATCCTTGTCCAGAGGTCGTGCGACGGGCGCACCTTGTTGTTGTTTTGTTAAGCGAACGTGACCTTACCCTGTTCCTTTTTCGCAATATATGGAAATAATGAACAACATTCATTCCAAAAATTGACAAATATGGCCAGTACCGACGACCTCATTCTCTTCGCCCAGGTGGTGGAGGCCGGCTCCTTCAGCAAGGTGGCCGAACAAAATTCCCTGACAAATTCAGTGGTTAGCAAGCGGATTGGGCGCCTGGAAGAGGAGCTCGGGGTGCAGCTGCTCTATCGCACCACGCGCCGGCTCACCCTGAGCGAGGCGGGCAAGGAGCTCTATCTGGGTGCCAAAAATGTGAAGGCCGCCGCACTAGACGCCTTCGATGCAGTGGCGGGATTTGGTGAAAAGGTGAGCGGTCATGTGCGCATGTCGGTGCCCACCATCTCGGGGGAGCTGCTGCTCGCCGACGCCGTGGCCGATTTTTGCCAGCAGCACCCCGGGCTCACGGTGGAGATGTCGCTCGACAACCGCTTCGTCAATCTGGTGGAAGAGGGGTTCGACCTGGTCATTCGCACCGGCTATCTGGATGACTCGAGCCTGATTGCCCGCCACATCCTCGACTCCCAGTGGGTGATCTGCGCCGCCCCCGCCTACGTGCGCCGCTTCGGGGCGCCGCGCGAGCCGTCAGACTTGCTCACCCACAACTGCCTGCGCTACGCCTACCAGAGCACGGGGGCCTCGGAGTGGGCCTTCAAGGGGGAACAGGGGGACTATCTGTTGTCGGTGTCGGGGAGCTTCTCCACCGACAACGCCAGCGCTTTGCGCAAGGCGGCGCTGGGGGGACGCGGCATCGTCTATGTGCCTCGCTGCCTGGTCTATCACGACCTGATGAACGGGGATCTGGTGGATCTCTTCCCCGACCGGGTGGGCAAGAAGCTCGGCATCTACGCCGTCTACCCCTTCACCCGCCAGCCGCCGAGAAAGATAAGGTTGCTCATCGAGCATATCCGCCAGCGCTACCTCGACATCGCCCACTACTTCGTGTGAGCGAACAGGTTGGCGACTTTGACCTGACGAGAGGCCTTGCTTACCATGGCCTCCCCGTTTACCCAGGAGGCGCCCCATGTGCACCGTTTTCTCCGGCCAGGATCCCTACAACTACACCAGCACCACCCGCTCGGTGCGGATCTGTGGCCATAGCACCAGCATTCGGCTGGAAAACAAGTTCTGGGATATTCTCGAGCAGCTCTGCCACGCCCAGGGGCGCTCCATGGGGCAGTTTCTCTCCGATCTCTATCAGGAGGCGCAGGGCAACGGCATGGAGATGGGCAACTTTGCCTCCCTGCTGCGCTGCTCCTGCCTCATCTATCTCGAATCCAACCCCGCAACCGCTCGGGACGCCGCCTGAAAAAACGGCCAGAGGATCTCCCTCTGGCCGTCAAGTACATGCTGCCAGTTCAGCGTCAGGCGAAGCGCCCGCTGCGCTCGATAAATTCAATCTTGTAGCCATCGGGATCGGTCACGAAGAAGAACCGGGCCAGCAGGTTGCCCTCGTGCTCCATCGCCTTGACCGGTGCCGGCGTGAGCCCAAGCGCCGTCAACCGTTGATGCGCCGCCTCGATATCCTCCACCGTCACCGCCAGATGACCGTAGCCGCTGCCGTGGTTGTAGGGCTCGGTCTGCCCGTGATTGTGGGTGAGCTCAAGCTCGAAGCCGCTCTTTGCATTGGCAAGATAGGTGAGGGAGAAGCCGTCGAACGGGAAGTGATCCCGCACCTCCAGCTCGAGGGCATCGCGGTAGAAACGGGTGGAGGCATCCAGATCGCGAACCCGGATCATGGTGTGGATGAGTTTGGTCATGTTGGCTCCTTATCAATGGGAGCCACAGGGTAGCGAAGCGCACGGCGGGCCGGGTAGTAGCGGAGTACCACAGCGGCCGGCAACCGCAAGGCGCCCGATTCAGGGGCGCTGGGCGGTGAGAAAAGCCAGAGTGGTGCGGTTGAACTGCTCGGGCTGCTCCACGTTGCAGACGTGACCGCACTGCTCGATCACCATCAGGGAGGCGCTGGCATCGCGGGCCACCTGTTCGCGCACCGGCGCCAGGAACATGTGATCCTCCTCCCCCATCACATAGAGGGTGGGAATGGGCAGGGCGCGCTCGCGGAAATAGCGCATCAGGGGATTGACCTCGGTAGCGAGGCGAAACCAGCGTTTGAACTCCTTCTGGCAGAGCTTGCGCGCCTCGCGCACGAAGAGATTGCGCGACTCCTGATGATGCTGGCGCGGCATGATGATGAAGGCGAACAAGCGGTAGAGCCACATGTAGGGCAGGATATGCTGGCCGAGGCGACCGAGCTGCACCAGCACCCGGGAGCGGATGTCGAGGCGCAGGATGGCGCCGCCCAGCACCATGCTCTTGACCCGCTCGGGGCAGAGCTCCGCCAGATGGCGAATAAGGATGGTACCGAGAGAGATGCCGACGAAGTGGGCGCGGCGGATATTCAGATGATCGAGCAGACGAACGATGTCCTCGGTCACGGCGCGAAAGCTGTAGTGGCCCAGGATCACCTGCTGCAGCTTGTGGGACTGACCGTGGCCGCGCAGATCCAGCAGCAGCACGTTGAAATGCTCGCGATAGGCGCGCAGCTGTCTGAACCAGATGGAAGAGCTGCCGCCCGCCCCGTGCACGAACACCACCCAATCCCGTTCGGGACCCAGCTCGAAGGTCTTGTGGTACAACATCCAATGGGCTCCTTCTGTGATGGGGGGTATACTCGGCAGCGCGCATAGTACCAGAAGCAAGCCCCTGATAGATATGCGCAAACCATGACCAGGATCACCCCTTACGCGAGAACCCACCATGGACCTGACTCACTTGCGCCAGTTTCTGCTCACCCTGCCGGGCGCCACCGAAGACACACCCTTTGGTCCGGAGATCCTGGTCTACCGTATCGCCGGCAAGATGTTTGCGCTGGTGGACTGGCAGGCGGAACCCCTCACCATCAACCTCAAGTGCGAGCCCGAGCTGGCTCTGCTGCTGCGAGAACTCCACCCCGAGGTCAAACCGGGTTGGCACATGAACAAACAGCACTGGAACACGGTCACCCTGAGCAACACCCTGGCCGAGGATCTCTGGCAGGGTTGGGTGCACCACTCCTATGAAAGGGTCGTCGCCGGCTTGCCCAAGGCAAAACGCCCGCAGGCTCCTCAGGCCAAGTCATGACGTCGCAACTTCATATCGTCCCGCTGGGTGAGCAACATATCCCCGCCCTCATTACCCTGTTCGAACAGACGGTGCGCCGCGCCGGCCCCGAGCACTACAGCCCGGAGCAGGTGGAGCAGTGGGCTTTGGGAGCCCATCATCCCGGCTTTGCCAATCAGCTTCGCGAGCACCACGGCTGGGTCGCCTGCTGGGGCTACACGCCCCTGGGTTTCGTCACCTTGAGCCAGGACGGACAGCTGAGCCTTCTTTATGTGAGCGCCGAGCATCAGCGCCAGGGACTTGGCAACCTGCTGCTGACCACGGCGTTGGCAAACGCCCCTCTGCTCGGGCTCAAAGCGGTGACCACCGAAGCCAGCGCCTTCAGTTATGGGCTATTTTTACGACATGGTTTTACCCTGACCGGGATGGAGTGTGTGGAGCGTGGCGGGGTCAGTTTTACCCGATATCGCCTGTTCTGCCGCTTGCCAAGCTAGGTCAAGCCACTAAAATACGCCTGATTTTCGTATTGTTACTGTATTGAGGCTGCACCCATGGTGGTAGAAAGTGATGGCTATATCTCGCTGATCGAGTATCTGGTAGAGCGTTTGGGACTGTTCGAGACCCAACAACAGAGTGAAGGGGGCGAGACCATCGAGGATCTGGTCAGCGGCCGTGTGGCCAGCAACCTGATGGCCATCTGCGAGCAGCATCCCGAGCTCGATCCCAAGGTGCGTTTCGTCATCATGCAGGAAGCGGATGCCGTGGTAGCGGATCTGGAAGAGGTACTCTCGGCCGTCTGGCTGCGCGCCCCGACCCCGGAACAGCAAGCCTTCCTCGAAGAGTTCATCGATCTCATCAAGAACCTGTTTGACAGCGCGATCGCCTGATCCGCGCCTGTTTCACTCTCCTTCGCCAGAAAATGAAAAGGGCCGCCTTGTCAGGCAGCCCTGCTTGCTATCATTTTCAACCCACCCGACCGTTCACTTATCGAGTGGTTCTCAAGGCATGAAATGTGTCTGGACTTTGCATCCGATCCCTGGACGCTAATCAGTTAGTCAGCGGTCGTCGCAGTAAGTTCCAGACTTTGATCTTATATTTTTACTTTTTTTAAAAACCAGCTACCGCTTGCCTCAACGGTTGAGCGACGGCGGCAGGCACACACCAATTCCCCCCAGACCACAGTAGCCATCCGGGTTCTTCTCCAGATACTGCTGGTGATAATCCTCGGCGTAATAGAAGGGAGCATAGGGCTGGATACGGGTAGTAATGGTGCGACTGTCGCCGCTGGCCACCATGGCCTGCTGGAACGCCGCCAGGCTCTGCTGGGCAATGGCCTGCTGGCTCTCGTCACCATGGAAGATAACCGACCGGTACTGGGTACCGATATCGCCCCCCTGGCGCATCCCCTGGGCCGGATCATGTTGCTCCCAAAAGAGCTTGAGCAGGTCGCCGTAGCTAATCACCTTGGGATCAAACACCACCTGCACCGTTTCGGCGTGGCCGGTCAGGCCGCTGCACACCTCTTTATAGGTGGGATTGGGGGTCAACCCGCCCTGATAGCCGGCGGCAGTAGAATAGACTCCCGGCTGCTGCCAGAACAGACGTTCGACACCCCAGAAGCACCCCATGCCAAACCAGGCGATCTCCATCCCTTCAGGCCAGGGGCCCTGAGTCGGGTGACCGTTCACCGCATGTTGCTGGCCAATCACCATCGCCTCGCGGCGGCCCGGCAGCGCATCTGCCGGCGAAATAATCTGTTCCATGAACCCTGTCCTTGTATAAAACCCTGTGTCATCGCACAGCTGACGAAAAGGAATATCGAAGATAACAGTTTATCGCCCCGGATCAACCAGAGCTCCCCCTGCATAATCCAGCGATGGCTCACCCCCTCCTCTTCACCAGCCGCCAAGGCAGCTGAACAAGGGAAACAACGGCGGGACCAGAAACCCCACAAATCAATATTTAATCTTGATTTGTGAATTTATTTTCATATATTGAGCGAATCGCTGTTTTTTTATGGAAGATCCCTCAAGTGCGTGAACGCGAACCCAGTCTGGTCAATGCTTTCCGGCAATCCACCCCCTATGTCAACGTGCATCGGGGTGCCACCTTTGTCTTGATGATCGGGGGCGAGGCCATCGCCCACCCCAACTTTGCCAATATCGTCAGCGATATCGCCCTGCTGCAGACCTTAGGGATACGCCTGGTGCTGGTGTTCGGTTCACGTCCGCAAAATGACGAGGCGCTGGCCCGCGCCGGCATCGACGCCCAGTACCACAAGCGCACCCGGGTTACCGATGACGAGAGCTTCGCCCTCATCAAACAGGTGTGCGGCGGCCTGCAATATGACATCACGGCCCAGCTCTCCATGGGGCTGGCCAACACCCCCATGCAGGGGGCACGCATCAGCGTGGTGAGCGGCAACTTCGTCACCGCCCAGCCGCTCGGGGTGGATGACGGCATCGATTTTTGCCACAGCGGCCGGGTACGCCGCATCGACGTGGAGGGGATCTCCCGCCAGCTGGATCAGAAAAGCCTGGTGCTTATCTCCCCCATCGGCTGCTCGGTCACCGGCGAGAGCTTTAACCTCAGCTCCGAGGAGGTGGCGCGCCGGGTGGCAGTGGATTTGAAAGCGGACAAGCTCATCTGTTTTAGCAGCACCCAGGGGGTGATGGACAGACACGGTGAGGCCATCTCGGAGCTCTTCCCCGAGCAGGCCGAAGAGCTATTGGTGGAGCTGGAACAGGCGGGGGCCGAGATGTCGGGTACCGCCCGTTATCTGCGCGCGGCGATTGCCTCCTGCCGTGGCGGCGTGCCCCGCTCCCACCTGGTGAGCTACAAGGAGGACGGCGCCATGTTGCAGGAGCTGTTCAGCCGCGACGGTCTCGGTACCCAGATAGTGCGCGAAAGCGCCGAGCAGGCCCGCGCCGCCACCATAGAGGATATCGGCGGCATTCTCGACCTCATCCGCCCGCTGGAGGAGGAAGGGATCCTGGTGCGCCGCTCCCGCGAGCAGCTGGAGATGGAGATCGACAAGTTCACCATCATAGATCGCGATGGTCTCATCATCGGCTGCGCCGCCCTCTACTGCTTCCACGAGGAGGCGATGGCCGAGATGGCCTGCGTCGCCATCCACCCCGACTACCGCAACTCCAATCGCGGGGATCAGCTGGTGGCCAAGGTGGCCGAGCGGGCCAAGCGGCTCGGGATCCGCAGCCTGTTCGTGCTCACCACCCGCTCCATCCACTGGTTCCGGGAACGGGGTTTCGAACCGCTGGAGGTGGAAGAGCTGCCGGTGGCGCGCCAGCGCCTCTACAACTGGCAGCGCCGCTCCAAGGTTTTGTCAAAGAGCATTGCGTAACTTGTTGATTCTGCGTTTGGTTGAAGACTAATTTGAACTTTTTCACAAACTCGATTGACAGTGTAATCCAACGCAGGTTATTTCTAATTGTACTCCACCGCCACGGTGGAGCCAGAAGAGGAGCGCTGCCCAGGCAGCCCGAGGGAGGACGCCAGAGTCCGGTGAACTTGGGTCAGGGGGAGCAGCGCCGAGATGGACGAGGTAACTGGATGCCTCGCTGTCGGCTGCGGGGGCTGAATCCCCCGGGTTGTCATCGGTAGTGGTCATCCCCCACCGCGCTCTCACAGGGCGGGTACGGGATGGGCTCTGCGGATGGAGTGCTTCTGGCCGGGATAGCTTCGATCATTCCTGCCATTTTCAGCCTCCTCCTCTCTTTTTGCCCGATGGAACCGGATTTTTATATTAAGACAGGAGTACGCAATGAGCCCGATCAATGTCGCCAAGTTTGGCGGAACCAGTGTCGCCAACGCCGCGGCCATGAACAACTGCGCCAATATCGTGCTGGCCAACCCCGCCACCCGGGTGGTGGTGCTGAGCGCCAGCGCCGGCGTCACCAATCTTTTGGTAGCGCTGGCCCAGGGCGAGCTGGATGAGACGGGCCAGGAGGCGCAACTGGGCAAGCTGGCGGAGATCCAGCACGCCATTTTGGCCGATCTGGGCCACCCGAACGACGTGAGCGAGTTCATCCGGGCCCAGCTTGGCGAGATCCGCACCATGGCGCGCCAGGCCAGCCAGCAGACCGACGCCGAGCTGGCCGATCGCCTCATCGCCTGTGGTGAGCTCATCTCCACCCGCCTCTTTACCGAGCTGTTGCACCAGCGCGGCGTCAAGGCCCACTGGCAGGATGTGCGCCAGCTGATGCGCACCGACAGTCGCTTTGGCAAGGCCACCGTGGATATCGCTGCCACCCGCACCCTCTGCCAGCAAGCCCTGGCCCCCATGCTCGGGGATACCCTCATCATCACCCAGGGCTTCATCGGCGCCGATGGCGACGGTCGCACCACCACCCTGGGCCGGGGCGGCTCCGATTACAGCGCAGCCCTGCTCGCCGAGGCGCTGGACGCTGGCAGCATAGAGATCTGGACCGACGTGCCCGGCATCTACACCACGGATCCGCGCCTCGTCACCCGCGCTCGTCCCATCCCGGAGATCAGCTTCGTCGAGGCGGCCGAGATGGCCACCTTCGGTGCCAAGGTGCTGCATCCAGCGACCCTGCAACCTGCGGTACGCCAGAACATTCCGGTGTTTGTCGGCTCCAGCAAGGATCCGGCGGCGGGGGGAACCTGGATCCGCTCCAGTACGGATTCGAGCCCGCTGTTTCGCGCCGTGGCCCTGCGCCGCAACCAGGTGCTGGTCACCCTGCACAGCCTCAACATGTTCCACGCCTATGGCTTTCTGGCCGAGGTGTTCGGCATCCTGGCCCGCCACCGCATCTCGGTGGATCTCATCACCACCTCGGAGGTGAGCGTGTCGCTCACCCTGGATCACACCGGCAGCCAGAGCAACGGCGAGCCCGTCTTGAGTGACAAGGTGCTGGCGGAGCTGGGGCAGCTGTGCAAGGTAGAAGTGGAGACGGGGCTTGCGCTGGTGGCCCTCATCGGCAACCGCATGAGCGAGGTGAACGGGGTCGGCAGCCAGGTCTTCTCGACCCTGCGGGATCACAACATCCGGATGATCTGTTACGGTGCCAGTGCCCACAACCTCTGCTTCCTGGTACAGGAGTCGGACGCCGGCAACATAGTCAACTGCCTCCATCAGGAGCTGCTGGATTAAGCAGCTTCCATAGCAGAGGGCACCCCGGGGTGCCCTCTTTTTTTGCCTTCACGGTTGACCCTGTTTCAGGCCGGCGTCGCCACCGGCAGCTGGCAGGCCATGGCCTCGCGACGCTGTCGCTGCAAGCGCACCAGCATGTCATCCTGGCTGGTGCTCTCCTCCTGCCCAGGCAGGTTATCCACCAGCAAGGGATAGTGATCGGTGACCGCCTGCTCCAGCCAGTCGAGACGGCGCAGGGTGAGCGGGCCGCAGCTCTGGCCGCTCAGATCGTCCGCTACATCGAGCTTGTGGCTGCGATACATGTCGCGCCACCAGTTGGCAGCAAGCGCCTCGTCACTGGCCAGCGCCGCGCTCCACTCCCCCTGCAGGGCATGCAGCCGCGCCAGCACGGGGGCGCTCGCCCCCTGGCGACCGAGATGGAGGATCTCCTGCTTCACCCAGGCAAGGCAGAGCTCGCGCCAGTAGCGAAACTGCGGCAAGGGATCGGGCTCATCGAGCCAGAGCCCTGAGAGGGTGCGAGTCTCCAGCCGCTCCGGCACATGAAACTGGGGGTCGACCAGCCCGTTGGAGTTGTATTCAAAGCGGGGATCGAAGGTCCACATGTAGCCAAAATCGAAGACGCTGATCTGCTCGCCGTCATCGAGCAGGTTGCCGGGGCTCGGATCCCAGTCAAACCAGCCCCAGCGGGCCAGCTCCCCCTCCACTTCCAGCATCTGGGCCAGATTGCGCTCGTTGAGGCTATGCACCGGCACGCCACGCAGCCAGGGAGAGACCAGGATGCCGGCCCGGGCCGAGCCATAGCTGGTGCAGACCACGTGGGAGAGGATGGTGGGATGGAGCTCGCGCAGCGCTTCTATTTCCCGGCGGCGCTCCAGCTCGGTCAGAAAGGCGGTCTTGCCATCGAGATTGGCGACCAGTGAATCCTGGCGGCGCCGCTTCAGGCACCAGTGATGGCCATCGACCTTGAGGTGGAACACCTCGGCCGTCAGGCCATGGCGATAGACCTTGAGCACGGCGGGATGCGTCTCCTTGAGATTGACCAGTTGCCCCACGGGCAGCGGGCAATCGCGCTCGCGCCCGATCCGTACCTCCTCCTTGCTCTCCAGCATGCGCAGCAATCTGGCCTGACGCGCCATCACTTTAGGATTCATATATGTACCTCCCGGCTCTATTGAGAGACTAAACAGCCCACTCTCCCCAAACCAGCGGCAAAACATCATGATGACGCTTTCATCACAGAATCCGTGCAGCCTCTCGATCAGGATCACAATTTGCAGGGATGTATCGTCACCCAATATTCATCAAGCCGTCATTAAATTGACAAGCAGGAACAAGGTCAGCACCATCGGGTCAAACAGTATGCGGATACACGCTTTCTTTCTCACTCGCTCAAAGGACGAGCTCATATGAACGTCTCCTCCTCAGGTCGCCCGACGGGCCGCATCCTGAGTCTGCCCACCCTGTTGCTCGCCCTGCTGTGCGCACTGCTGCTGTTTACCCTGGTGTTGCCCCTCATCAATCCGGGCAGCTGGCTCGGCCGTGCCCAACCGCTGGTGCTGGGGCCCGCCGATCAGCCCCTGGCCACCCTCACCCGCCACTCGCTGCTCTATAAAAGCGACAGCCGTGGCCTCTATCTGGTGGTGCGCAGCCAGTGGCAACTGCTCAAACCGCTGCAACCCGAGGACAGGGTGCGCGTCGAACTGCTCAATGACAAGGGGGAGCGGATCGACCAGCTGAGCCAGCGGGTCGACAAGCGTCAGCGTTGCCGACAGGCCCGCTGCACCCTTGACCTCAACAGTACCTTGCGGGCACCGGACGATGCCCTCGCCAGCCGCTATCAGCTGCGCATCGGCCTGCTGCTGGCAGACCGTCCCGAGAGCGCCGAGTTCAGCCAGATCCTGCAAACCCTGCCGGAACGGGGATTCAATCTCACCTATCTGTTCACCAGCCTGGTGCTGGTGCTGGCCTTAAGCGCCGTCATGCTCAGGGTACTGATGCCCAGACTCAGGCGCAACATGCGCTGGCGGATGCTCGGCAGCCTGCTGCTTGGCAACCTCACCTTCGTGCTGCTGCACGGCTTCGTGGTGTTCAAGCTGGGGGAATTTCTGCTCTGGTCGGGTTTTCGGCCGGAACACTACTATCTGGCCTGGGCCAGCATGGTGCTGGGTTGGGGCCTGTGCGCCCTGGCGGGGTTCAACCTCTATATGGGGCTGGTCTTCACCACCCTCTCCGGCATCGGCCTCTTGGCCAACTTCATGAAGATTGCCATCTATGGGGTACCCCTTGGCGGTGATGACCTTGGCAACCTGCTGGCCCTGGTGCGGATCCTGCTCGATCAGCACCCGGTGTTGCCGATATTGGCCACTTTGCTGGCGCTGTTTCTGTGCTGGCGCTTCGCCCTGTCGCGCTGGGTGCTGCGTACCGCCGCCGCCACCGCCGCATTTTTTGCCCTGTGCGTATTCGCCACCCAGACCGGCAACAAGCTGCTGGGAGCCAACATTCGCTACGTGGACAGGGCGGTCAACTATCACAGGGACATCATCCGCTCCGGCCCCGGCCTCTATCTGTTCAACCTGGTGGACGAGATGCTGCAAAGCGGCAGCGTGTTTCGCTATCCGCTGCAGATCAACGAGCTGACGCCGCAGTTGAGCCATCCTCCCCGGGGAATCGCGCCACGCTGGGATCTGGTGATCGTGCTGCAATATGAATCACTGATGCTCGACTGGCAGGGGCGGATCTGCGCCCCTGCCCCCACCTTGAGCCTGCCCGCTAGCGTGCAGCAGTGGCGCAAGACCATCCACTCCCCCACCACGGGGGGCATGACGGTGCTGGCGGAGTTCGAGATGAATACCGGGCTGCCGGTGGGCCTGCTCAAACAGGGGGTGGTGCCCTACTACTACCTCTCGGAGCAGGTGCCCGGGCTGGCTCAAAGCGCCAGGCAAAGCGGTTACAAGACCCTGTTCGCCCACCCCTATGTGGAGAAGTTCTGGGGCCGCGCCAAGGCCATTCCGGCCCTTGGCTACGAGGAGCGCTGGTTCGATACCCGCTTCACCACTCTGGAGCACAAGGGACTCTATATCTCGGATGATGCGCTGATCGACCATCTGCTCAAACGCAGTGAGCAGGACAGCCAACCCCTGTTTGCCTATGCGGTCACCATGCAGGGGCACGGCCCCTTCGATGGCCCCCGCTATCAGGGACAGGAACTCAATGGCGCCTGCCCGACCCAGAGCGAGTCGGACAAACAGCTGCTCAACACCTACTACACCGGGGTGGTGGATGCCATGGCATCCCTGGAGCGGCTGATCAAGACGCTGGATCAATCGGGCAAGCGCTACCTGGTGGTGGCCTTTGGCGATCACCAGCCCTTCCTGATGTCAGCGGGCAAGGGCATTCACGGCGACAAGCCGCCGCGCGATGCCAGCTACCAGATCCCCATGATGGCCTTTGCCCGGGCCGACGACCCCCTGTCGCTGGCCCAGCAGTTTGCTCCGGTGCGCCAGCTTTACCAGATGGGCCAGGCCACCCGCCAGCTGCTGGCAGGGGACACCACCCCCATCGCCGACCGGCCCCTGCTCCACCCGGTACTGGGAGAAGAGAAGGGGTTCGAGGTCTCCCCCCTAGTGCCCCAGATCCGTGCCAGCTTCCGGCCCGATGCCCTACCCTGAGTCTCCTTCAGCTGAATACACAAGAGGCCGCAGTTGCGGCCTCTTTCATAAAACGGTGGTCTATTGCTCCGGCATTGGCTGGAGCATCACTAGCTTACACCACCACAGCGGTACCGCTGATGCTCACCATCAGCATGCTGCCACTCTGGCCCACCACTTCGTAGTCGATATCGATCCCGACCACGGCGTTGGCGCCGAGTGCCGCGGCGCGCTCCTTGAGCTCATCGAAGGCGATCTCCCTGGCCCGGGCCAGCTCCTTTTCATAGGCACCGGAGCGGCCGCCGATGATGTCGCGGATCCCGGCGAACAGATCCTTGAAGACGTTGGCCCCGAGAATGGCTTCGCCAACCACGATGCCGCGGTATTCACGTATGCTCTTGCCTTCCAGGGTGGGGGTGGTGGAGAGGATCATCTTGTACTCCTGCAGGTAACGGAGGAGCCAGCCTACCCCAAGTGGCCGCAAATCCCAACCCGCACGCCAGCCGCACACTGGCGGATAAAAACACACCGCGCACGGGGCGCGGTGTGTTTGTCGTTGGCTGGCGTTACGGATTGTAGGAGACGACCGAGCCACTGAGGCCCGTCATCTGGGCGATCCGTCCCTGCATCCCCTGCAGCTTGGCCTTGGAGACATCCGGACCGATAAAGACCCGGTTGAGCTGGCCCTGCACCGGCGTGCGCGGCGAGGTGTGGGCCGAGTAGCCCGCCGCCCGCAGCTTGCTCACCAGCGCATTGACGCTGTCGACATTCTTGAAAGCCCCGAGCTGGAGGATCCAGCTGCCCTGTGCCGGCGCGGGGGCTGGCTGGGTCGGCGTGTTCATCTTGCTCTCGATCAGATCGTCGAGGGATTTGATCTGGCCAGCCTGTGGCTTGGGCGGCGTCTTGACCACTTCGGCCGGCTTGGCAGGCTCGGGCTTGACCACCGGCTTGGGTGGCTCGACCGGTTTCTTGGCGACCACCTCGGGCTTGGGTTGCGGTTTGGGTTGTTCGACTGGTGCAGGTGCCGTTGGCTGAGCGGCGCTGCTCTGCCCCTGGTTGGCCAGGGTCATGGGATCGGCGATCTCTTCCACCTGCCACTGCTGGGCCGCCGATGCCTGCTGCTGGCTGGCCTGATGCTCGGCAGGCAGAGTGCTGGCCGCAGAAACCTGCAGCTCGGGACGAGCGGGCTCCAGTTCAGGGCGCAGCGGGATCTTGGCGAATGCCTCCTCCTTTTGCGCCAGCTTCTGCCCATCCAGCAGATCCGGCAGGAAAATGACGACCAGGGCCACCAGGATGACGGTACCCACCAGACGGTTTTGAAACTTCGAGGCCAAGTTGACTCCTAGCTTTACTTAACTCGATACGCGGCAGGCCCCCGCAAGCGGGGGCAGGAGGCTGCCCTAGCGGGGGACCTGCGCTAAAATGTCGGCGACAGTGTAAAACGAACCAAACACAATGACCATATCATCCGGACTCGATGCAGCCAGGGCAGCCCGATAGGCGTCAACCACGGCATCGTGAGTCTGTGCCGGGCCCCTATCCTCCCCCAGCGCATCGCGCAGCTGGGTGGCGCTGGCCGCACGCGGCCCGGTGAGACTGGCCAGATGCCACTCGTCAATAAGGCCATCGAGTTCGGCGAGCGATCCCGCCATGTCCTTGTCTTTCAGCATGCCGACCACGGCCCGGCGCACGCCTTTGCAAGGGATCTGGCGCAGCTGGCTGGCCAGATAGGCCGCCGAATGGGGATTGTGGGCCACATCGACGATGACCAACGGCGCTGTTTGCAGCTGTTGCATCCGCCCAGCCAGGCGGGCATTCGCCAACCCTTCGCGGATGGCAGACTCCGGCAGCGGCAGACCCAGGGATTCCAGCGCAGCCAGCACAGTCACCGCGTTCATCAGCGGCAGGGCCGGTTTGGGCAGATCGCACCAGTGGTTGAGACCGTGATAATCCCAACCGCTGTCGTGCTCATCACCACGAAAGTCGATGCCGACCTGATGCAAATTGGCACCGATGCGCTGTGCTTCGCTGGCAATGGTGGCTGGCGGATTAGGCTCACCGCTGATGGCGGGTTTGCCGGCGCGATAGACGCCCGCTTTTTCCACGGCCACCGCCTCCCGGGTATCCCCCAGCCAGTCGCAGTGATCGAGCGCAATGGAGGTGATCAGGGCCACATCAGATTCCACCACATTGGTGGCATCGAGCCGGCCGCCCAGCCCCACTTCCAGCAGCAGTACGTCCGGCGCGGCACGGCGAAACAGCCAGAGCCCAGCCAGGGTGGCAAACTCGAAGAAGGTGAGGGCCGTCTCGCCACGGGCCGCTTCCACTTCGGCAAACGCGGCGCAGTGATCGTTATCGGCCAGCTCTTCACCGTTGATCCGCACCCGCTCGGTGAAACGCAGCAGATGAGGGGAAGAATAGACGCCGACCTTATAGCCCGCCGCCATCAGGATGCTGGCCGCCATGGCGCAGCTGGAGCCCTTGCCGTTGGTGCCCGCCACCGTGATCACCTTGAACGGCAGCTCGGTGAGCTCCATACGGCGGGCGACGAGACCGACCCGATCCAGCCCCATGTCGATATTGACCGGGTGGATCTGCTCCAAATAAGAAAGCCAGTCGACCAGCGACCGGCTTTGGGATTGTTGCATGTTTGAGCTCATCTTTACTCTTCGATGACGTGCGTATTCATCAGTTTGGCAAGCAGGCTGGCCAGACGATTGCGCATCTCGCGACGGTCGATGATGAGGTCGATGGCACCCTTCTCCAGCAGGAACTCGGAGCGCTGGAAGCCTTCCGGCAATTTCTCGCGCACTGTCTGCTCGATGACTCGCGGACCGGCAAAGCCGATCAACGCCTTGGGTTCGCCCACGTTGACGTCACCCAGCATGGCGAGACTGGCGGAAACGCCACCCATGGTGGGGTCGGTCAATACAGAGATATAGGGCAGGCCCGCCTTGGAGAGGCGATCCAGCGCCGCGCTGGTCTTGGCCATCTGCATCAGGGAGAACAGGGCCTCCTGCATGCGGGCACCGCCAGAGGCAGAGAAGCAGACCAGGCCGCGACCATCCTTCAGGCACTCCTCGACGGCGCGCACGAAACGGGCACCGACCACGGAGGACATGGAGCCGCCGATGAAGGAGAATTCGAATGAACAGGCAACGACCGGCACCCCTTTGAGGGTCCCTTTCATTACCACCAGCGCATCTTTCTCTCCCGTCTCTTTCTGAGCGGCAGACAAACGATCCTTGTAGCGCTTGGAATCCTTGAATTTCAGTACGTCATGGGGCTCCAGCTCGGCACCGACTTCGGTCCGATCCTGCTCGTCGAGGAAGCTCTCGAGACGGGCACGGGCGCTGATGCGCATATGATGATCACACTTGGGGCACACTTCGAGGTTGCGCTCCAGTTCTGCCCGGTAGAGCACCTGTTCACAAGCACTGCACTTGGTCCACACCCCTTCCGGAATGTTGTGACGACGAGGGGCAGTGATCTTGCTCTTGGGAAGAATCTTCTCAAGCCAGCTCATGGAATTCCTTAATGCTTTTGTGCCTGACAACACGCATCGAGCCTTGGTTGTTCAATGACTTAATAGCTCGATGGCAACAAATGACGGGTCATTAAACCACAATTTTTCGGGCGCAGTTACTAAAAACTGGTCGTACCCGGTGCCGAGTCCGGCAGCCACAGCGGACCGAGCGGCACCCGCGGCAGGGCAAGCTCTGCCGGGTAATCCACGTCCACCAGATAGAGACCACCGGCCTTGGCTGTCGGCCCTGCCAGGTTGCGATCTTTAGCTGCCAACACCTCGGCGATCCACTCCACAGGTTTGAGCCCCTGCCCCACCAGCAGCAGTGAACCTGTGATGTTGCGCACCATGTGGTGCAAGAAGGCGTTGGCGCGGATATCGAGCACCACATAGGGCCCCTGACGGCTGACGCACAGGTGGGTCACATTGCGCCACGGGGTCTTGGACTGGCAACCGATGGCCCGAAACGAGCTGAAATCCTGCTCACCAAGCAGATACTGACCGGCCTGGTGCATCAGCTCGGCATCGATGGTCTCGTGGTAGTGGCTGACGCCGCTACCGAGGATCGCCGGGCGATAGTTGTGGTTGTAGATGACATAACGGTAGCGGCGGGCGGTGGCGCTGAAGCGGGCGTGGAACTCCTCGTCCACCTCCTTGACCCAACGCACGGCGATATCCGGAGGCAGGTTGGAGTTGAGCCCCAGGGTCCAGGCGGACTCGCTGCGGATCGCGTGGGTATCGAAGTGGATCACCTGACCGGTAGCATGGACTCCGGCATCGGTTCGGCCCGCACACTGGATGGAGACCGGATGATTGGCGATGCGGCTGAGGGCTTTTTCCAGCTCTTCCTGCACGCTGATCACTTCGCGCTGACGCTGCCAGCCAAAATAACGGCTGCCGTCATATTCAATACCTAGGGCAATTCGCATGGATAAACTTGTCTTGTTGTAAAAGGACGGTGAAAGAAAACTGGCGGATTATACGCGCCTCGTCTCAAAAATCCCAAAAAGCCGAAAGAAAAGGGGCCGCCTGCCGGCTGCCCCTGTCGTCATTGTCTTGCAGGCGCTGGTCTAGCCAAGGCGCTTGAGCAGCTTCTCGGCTTCGGCGCGCTGGTGATCGCTCCCCTGCTCCACCGCCTCTTGCAGCAGCTCGCGGGCGCTATCCTTGTCGTCGATCTCGAGGTAGGCGCGGGCCAGATCCAGCTTGGCCCCCACGCCGCCATCGTCGGCGTCCACGTCAAACCCGGTGGACTCCGGCAACACTTCGGGGAAACCGTCCAGCCCCACGTCCAGGGAGAAGTTCTGGTAAGGCTCCTGCTCGGGCACACCGGCATCGGCTTCGGCCAGCAGCTTGTCAATCTCGACGTAGCCGTTCTCCTCAGCCTGCTCGCGCGGCTGCACATCGCTCGGATGAGACTCCACCTCGGTGAAGGCATCTTCGAAATCGGCCAGCGCCAGTTCGTTGGGATCCCACTCCAGTTCCGGTTTGGCATCCTGGGTACCGGTAGGCTCCAGACCAAGCTCGGCCAGCATCTCGTCGGCACTGCTGTCTGCGCTCAGTTCGATCGCCTCATCACCCTTCGCCTCTTCACTCTTCACCTCATCGGTGGGCGCGTCGAAGGCACTCTCGAAATCGCTGAGATCGAAGCTTGCCAGCTCATCATCCGCCTCTTTATCAGTGGCGTGCTGGTTCAGTTCGGGTTCGATATCCGCAGCAAGATCGGCATCCAGCTCGGCAAACAGGGCCGCTTGCAGCTCCTCTTCGCTCATGATCTCGTCGGCGGCATCCGGCTTAGGATTGAACTCGCCGGCCAGATCCATGGCGGGTTCACTGTCCAGCGCCACCGGTTCGTCATGCTCCAGATCGAGGTCGGGCACCAGATCCGGATCGCGGCTCGCACTCTGGGCCGGCATCCGCTCGGGCTCGAAGCCTTGCAGCTCCATCTCGCCCTCATCGCTGAACACCAGATCCACATCCGCTTTTTCCGGCTCGTCCGGTGCAAAGCCGTCCGGGGTGTTGAGATCCGGCACCACGGGGCGCACCGGTTCGTTGTCGGTCACATCGACGCTGAGCAGGTCGTCAAACTCGTTGCGATCCTGATCCATCATCATGGCGGTGGATTCGGAGAGGCTCTTCTCCTGCTCTTCCAGCTCGCGGCGGGCACGGGCACGCAACCACAGGGTCACCATCGCCAATACCAGCAACACCGGCAGCAGGATGATCATGGCGAGGTTGAGCGGCGAAGAGAGCAAGTCCATCAGCCAGTTCTGCTTGGGTTCTGGCTCGGCCGCCACCGGTGGTACCGGTTTGGCCTTGAGTTCGGCAATCTCTTTTTGCAGCGCGGTCTGATCCTGCAACTGGGCCTTGAGGGTTTCCACCTCCTCGGTCAGGGATTGCAGACGCAGCTTGAGCCTGTGGTTCATCTCGGTCATCTGGCCGAGCTGGGCATTGGCATCTTCCAGCGCCAGCGCCATCTCGGTCGCCGGTTGGCCCACCGGCTTGTCGAGATCGGACGGCAGCGGGGTCGGCGCCGTTTCGGCTGCCGCACTCGGGGCCGGGACCACCGCCTCTTTCGGGGCGGATTCGCTTACCTTGGCCACTTCCTGCGGTTGTGCCTTGGGTTCGACGACAGGTGCAGGAATGGGCGCCGGCTTGACGACCGGAGCGGGAGCCACAGGCGCTTTCACGGGTTCGGGTTTGACCGGCTCAGGCTTGGCAGGGGCCGCCTTGGCCACCACGGGCTTGGCGGTATGAGCCTGCTTGTCAGCCAGATATTTGGGGCTCAGCCCCTTCCAGCTGGCGTTGTCACTGCGGAACTTGGCGCGGGCCTCGGCATCCGTGATGACGCTCGCTTCTGCCGCCGTGGGCAGCAAGATGCGGGACCCCACCAAGATATGGTTGATGTTGCCATCGGCGAAGCTGCGGGGGTTTTTCTCGTAGATGGCGACCATGGTCTGGTAGACGCTGACCCGGCTGGAGGGGCGGTACTTGTTCGCCAGGCTCCACAGGGTATCGGTCGGACGGATCGGGCCATAGTTGCCCGCATTGGCGGTGGCGACCTGACGAACCACGGGCTGGGCGGTGGCACGCACCGGTTGTGCCACGGGTCTTGCTGCCGGCTCGGCCTGCTGCTGAGTATTGACGGCAGGTGCTTCAGGCTGATCAGGGCCTTTCAGCTCGACAAAAAAAGGCGCGCGCGCAGGATCTTCGGCCTGGGCCGGGCCCAGCAGGCCCAGTGCGAGTAGCGTTGCCAACGTTATGCGGGAATGTCCCATATTCGTTCCTTCGTATGACGGCCCTATCACATTGAAAAATCTGGATAGTTACCCCAAAACAATCGGTTCAATATAAATCAGGCTTGCATCGCAAGCCAGCAGTCCGACACATTTAGCACCCAACTTGTTCCTGAGTGTAGGAAAAAACTTAATCAGTTGATATCACAACAGAATCTGGATGCAACGTAGTGCGGCCCCGGTCACACCCGGATCAGGTGCACCAGTGCCGGTATCGGGTGCCCGGGTACGCGGCGCTCCCTGCCGCGTCCCCATACTGCCTTCAGCCCTTACAGATAGTCGCGCACCAGCAATTCGGCAATCTGTACGCTGTTGGTGGCGGCGCCCTTACGAACGTTATCGGCCACGATCCACATATTTACACCACAAGGGTGAGAAATATCCTGGCGAACTCGGCCCACCAGCACCTCATCCTTGCCTGTTGCGTCGCGCACCGGGGTCGGATAATCCTCTTCCTCGTCAAACAGGGTCACGCCGGGAGCATGGCGCAGCAGATCCTTGACCTGCTCGGCATCCAGCGGCTGGTGCAGCTCGACGTGGACCGCCTCGGCATGGCCGTAGAACACCGGCACCCGCACGCAGGTAGGGTTCACGGCGATGCTGGCATCCCCCAGGATCTTCTGGGTCTCCCATACCATCTTCATCTCTTCACGGGTGTAGCCATTGTCGGTGAAGCTGTCGATCTGCGGAATGAGGTTGAAGGCGATCTGCTGCGGATAGAGACTCGGTTCCACCGGACGGCCGTTGAGCAGCTGCGCGGTCTGGCCGGCCAGCTCGCTCACCCCCTCCTTGCCGGAACCGGAGACGGACTGGTAGGTCGCCACGTTGATGCGGGCGATGCCCACCTCGTCGTGCAGGGGCTTGAGCGCCACCAGCATCTGGATGGTGGAGCAGTTCGGGTTGGCGATGATGTTGCGGTTGCGAAAATCCGCCAGGGCGTCCGGGTTCACTTCCGGGATCACCAGCGGAATATCTTCGTCGTAACGGAAGCAGGAGGTATTGTCGATGACGATGCAGCCGTGCTCGGCGGCAACCGGCGCCCACTTGGCGGATGCCTCGGCACCGGCGGAGAAAAGGGCGATCTGCACCTGGCTCCAGTCAAACTCCTCGACATCCTGGATCTCGAGGTTCTTGCCATCAAAGCGCACGGTTTCCCCGGCGCTGCGGCTGGAGGCCAGCGGATAGAGGGTCGCCACCGGGAACTCGCGCTCCTCCAGGATCTCGATCATCGCCTGACCCACGGCGCCGCTTGCGCCCAATACCGCTACGTTAAACTGCTGGCTCATTCTGTTCTCCTCTGAAAATGGTGCGATGGCGCCGACAGGCGCCATGGTCGGCAGACTGATGTCTGCCTGAAACGTCCGAACCGGTGCAAGGAACTCGGCACCGGTTCGGTAATAACTTGGCAATCACGCGCGAATGGCCGCTTTGGGCCACCCGATCAGGGCCGGGAGATATCGAATCCCAAGGCCCCCAACGCCGCGCTGGCATGCTCCCCCCCGATCTGCAGGGAGGATAGTTCACGGCGCTCCGGGTAGTGCTTGCGCTGGGCATCGAAACTGCCGGGCAGCCCCAGCCGGTTACGAAAACGGGCATCATCGCGGCGCACGTCATAAATAAGGTGCACCAGCTGCTTGATCAACGCCTGATCCGGCGCCCGGCCAGGCTCGACCAGCCGCACATCGGGCGGCGGCAGGAGGCGGCGCAGATCCTGGCGCGGCTCGCGCCCCAGCTGGCGGCAGAGCGCCTCATAGAGCATCCAGGTGCCACGGGCCTTGCCCTCCAGGCTATAGCCCGCAATATGGGGCGTGGCGATCTCGGTATGAGGCACCAGCGCCTGCAACGGATCGGGCTCCCCTTCCCACACATCCATTACCAGCCGCAGTGGTTCAGGCCCCTGTTGGCGGGCAAGCAGCGCCCGGTTGTCCCACACCTCGCCGCGGGAGGCGTTGATAAGGATCTGGCCTGCGGGCCGCCTGGCAATCTCCTGCTCCCCCAGCAAATGGAAGGTGGCATCCGACCCCTCGCGGGTGATGGGCACGTGGAAGCTGATGATATCGGCGCCAAGGGCGCTCTGGTAATCCACATACTCCCCCGCCGCGCCACTGCGGGCCTTGGGCGGATCACAGCGCAGCACCTTCATGCCGAGCGCCTCGGCCTTGCCGGCCACGCACTCACCCGTGTTGCCGGCACCGATCACCGCCAGGGTCAGGTTGGCGAGCACCAGCTCGTAGCGCTCGGCCAGCACCAGCAAGGAGCTCAGCACATAGTCACCGACCGAATACTTGTTGCAGCCGGGGGCACTGAAAAAGGGGATGTGGCGACTCGCCAGGAGCGCCTTGTCCACATGATCCGTCCCTATGGTGGCGGTACCGACGAAGCGCAATTTGGGACAATCCGCCAGCAGGGCCGCATCGACCCGGGTGACGGAGCGCACCAGGAGGACATCGGCATCCTGCAGATCCTGCGCCTGCATCTGCCGCCCTGGCAGGGGGACGACCTCACCGAATTCGGCAAACAGCTCCACGGCGTGGGGCATATTCTCATCAACGACTATTTTCATCGGGCTCTCTTTGGTCAATACCGCCAGCGCGCGCCATTCTAGCCCAAAGCCAGTCAGGATTTCAGCCCGTTAGGCAATAACAGTGCCCGCGCGTCCCGATTTCAGTGCGGCGGTACACACAACAACCAGACGGAGGGCGCTATGTGGCCGATTGTGTAAGCAGAGGTAACAAGGAGGCGGCAGACTTTGCCCTCCCGGTTACCCGCTGGCACAATGACCCTCTTTTGCCATCGCCCTTGTCTCTTTTCTTTATGTCGCCACAGCTTCACGCCACCGCCCTCACTCGCCGTCAGGTAGCCGGTTTCAGCGCCCTGCTGATCCTTCCCCTGCTGCTGCTCGTCTGCCTGCCCTGGCAACCTTTTATTCCCGCGCTGCTGCATGAGGACTGGCTATGGTGGCTCTACGCCCTTACCCGTACGGTCGATCTCCCCGGTATCGCGGTAACAGGCGCTGTGTTGCTGCTGCTGACCCGCCACAAGCTCAAGTTGGATCACGCCGCCTTCGTGGCCCTCGCCGGCGCCCTGTTTGCCCTGCTGGCCTGTGACTGGCTCCTCAAGAGCCTCATCAAGCAGCTGACCGAGGAGCCCAGGCCCTATCTGCTCTGGCTCGAGAGCCAATCCCTCATCCCGGCGCTCAAGACCTTCTACACCAGCGCCACCGAGCTGCGCAGCGAACAGGTCCATGCCGCCAGTCAGTTGCTGGCCCTGCCCGACTGGCTGGGTCATCACTGGCAGGCAGAGGTGAACTACGCCTTCCCCTCCGGCCACAGCATCGCCGCCATCGCGCTGGCCCAGTTTTTCGGCCTGATCTGGCTGGCCCGTGCCCCCGGGGGAGTCTGGCTGCTCCCCCTGTGGGCACTGGGAATTGGTCTGTCGCGGATGCTGCTCGGCATGCACTGGCCCATTGACGTGCTGGCCAGCGCCCTGCTTGGCGCCTTCACCGCCCTCATTGCGGCGCGCTGGTGGCTGCGCCGCTACTAGGTCGCCCCCTTGGCCAGACGGGGGGACAAGCACCGGCTTTTTTGCCATAATGCCGCCCTGTTTTACGCCGACCGAGATCCCATGACCGACGCAGTTCATACCCTCAAGGGCCGTTTTCGTGGTTTTTACCCCGTCGTCATCGATGTTGAGACCGCAGGTTTCAATGCCAAAACCGATGCCCTGCTCGAAATCGCCGCTTATACCCTGAAAATGGATGAGCAGGGCTGGCTCGTGCCCGACCAAATCTTCCACTTTCATGTCGAGCCGTTCGAAGGGGCCAATCTGGAGAAGGCCGCGCTGGAGTTCACCGGCATCGACCCCTACAACCCGCTGCGCGGAGCCGTCTCAGAGAAAGAGGCGCTGACCGAGATCTTCAAGGGCATTCGCAAGGGGATGAAGGAGCAAGATTGCGGCCGCGCCATCATAGTGGCCCACAACGCCACCTTCGATCATGGCTTCGTCATGGCCGCCGCCGAGCGGGCCGGGCTCAAGCGCAATCCGTTCCACCCGTTTGCCACTTTCGATACCGCCGCCCTGTCCGGGCTGGCCCTCGGTCAGACAGTGCTGGCCAAGGCGTGTCAGGCGGCCCGCATCCCGTTTGACAACAAAGAGGCCCACTCCGCCCTCTATGACACGGAGCGCACCACGGATCTGTTCTGCCATATTGTCAACCGCTGGAAGAGCATGGGGGGCTGGCCTCCCGCCCAGGTGGACGAAGAGACCACCGATGCCCCTGCCAACGACGATGCGCAGGAGGCATAAACCAAAGGCTGCCATGGGCAGCCTTTTTGCTTTTTGGCCATGAGGCCGGGGCATCTTCCTGGCCCCATTCTGACCAGCACAGAGACGAACCGCGGAGATAAATCCCGAACAGGATCAACTTTGTGCCAGATGCCGCTACCGGATGGCCCTCTCTCCTGATTTTTTTCTCGACATTTGTCACATTTTTCGCAAACTAGCTCTCTTTCATATGACAGACAGCAATCACAAACCATAAGGAAATCAAATGAATCCTGTTGTTGTCGCAGTGGGGCTGATGCTGGTGCTCAGCCTGCTGCGGATCAATGTGGTGGTCTCCCTCGCCCTGGGCGCCATCGCCGGCGGCCTGGTCGGCGGGCTCTCGCTGACCGACACCCTCAGCACCTTCAGCGGTGGCCTGGGTGGCGGTGCCGAAATCGCCCTCTCCTACGCCATGCTGGGCGCCTTCGCCGTCGCCATCTCCCGCTCCGGGATCACCGACCTGCTGGCCCGCAAGGTGATCAGCCAACTGGGCAAGGATGCCAGCAGCTCCCGTATCCTCTGGGTCAAGGCTCTGCTGCTTTGCTCCATCCTGGCCGTCGCCATCTCTTCCCAGAACCTGATCCCGGTTCATATCGCCTTCATTCCGATCCTGATCCCGCCCCTGTTGCACGTCATGGCACAGATGCGGATCGACCGTCGCCAGGTGGCTTGCGTCATCACCTTCGGCCTGACCGCGACCTATATGCTGTTGCCGGTCGGCTTTGGCGGCATCTTCCTGAACAACATTCTGGCCAAGAACCTGATCGACAACGGCGTCGCCATCACCACCAGCCAGATCCCGATGGCCATGGCCATCCCGGTCGGCGGCATGGTGCTGGGTCTGCTGGTGGCCGTCTTTATTAGCTACCGCAAGCCCCGTCAGTATGATCTGGCCAAGATCCTGGATGCCGAGCCGGAAGCCGTCGAGCTCAACCTCACCCACATCTGGGTTGCCTTGCTTGCCATCGCCGTGGCCCTCGGCCTGCAGCTGATGACCAACAGCATCGTCCTGGGTGCCCTGGCCGGTTTCGTCATCTTCACCTGTGGTGGCGTCATCAAGTTCCGCGAGAGCCAGGATGCCTTCACCCAGGGGGTGCGCATGATGTCGCTGATTGGCTTCATCATGATCTCCGCCGCCGGTTTTGCCGCCGTGATGAAGGCCACCCACGGGGTCGAAAGCCTGGTGCAGGTCGTTGCCTCCAGCATTGGCCAGCACAAAGGGATTGCCGCCTTCCTGATGCTGCTGGTGGGTCTGCTTATCACCATGGGGATTGGCTCCTCCTTCTCCACCGTGCCCATCATCGCCACCATTTATGTGCCCCTCTGCCTGCAACTGGGCTTCTCCCCCATGGCGATCATCGCCCTGGTCGGCACCGCCGGCGCGCTGGGTGATGCTGGCTCCCCCGCCTCGGACTCCACCCTGGGCCCGACCTCGGGTCTCAATGCCGATGGCCAGCACGATCATATTTGGGACAGCGTGGTACCCACCTTTATCCACTACAATATCCCGCTCATCATCTTCGGCTGGATTGCCGCCATGGTGCTCTAAGCGCGAGATATCCGGCTGGATAAACAGATGCAAAAGGCGACCTCGGGGTCGCCTTTTTACTGCCTGCCGCCGACTACTAATGGAAGAGTGCATGCATACTCAGGCTTTGCCTCATGTCAGGGGACCAGACAAGCTGGCCCTCCGCATCTCTTTATGTTCCTCTTCTCTTGTTTCTCTTGTTTCTCTTGTTTCTCTTGTCACTCGCTCGTTGAGGTCACAAGCGCCCCTTCTCCTTATTCCCTTTCTTGCCATTGCCAGAGCGGCAACAACCACAGGGTAAATCCGTTGCCAACAAGGCACCCTCGATCCCGCACTACCAGCCTTACAGCAGGCTCACCCAACAAGATAAAAAAGGCCGCTCATTGAGCGGCCTTTTGATGGGCAGTGTCGGGATTAACCCAGACGAACCCGGGCATTGCGGAACATCCGCATCCAGGCACCATCCTCGCCCCAGTTGTCCGGGTGCCAGGAATTGGCCACGGTGCGGAACACCCGCTCCGGGTGCGGCATCATGATGGTTGCGCGACCATCCGTGGTGGTCACGGCGGTGATGCCGTTCGGCGAGCCATTCGGGTTGGCCGGGTACTGCTCGGTCACGTTACCGCGGTTATCCACAAAACGCAGCCCCACCAGACCGCTGGCTTGCAGCGCAGCCAGGTGAGCGGCATCGCGCACCTCCACGCGCCCTTCCCCGTGGGAGACGGCGATCGGCATCATGGAACCAGCCATGCCGGCGAAGAAGGCGGACGGGGAGTCCTGTACTTCCACCAGGCTGAAGCGGGCCTCGAAGCGCTCGGAACGGTTGCGCACGAAGCGCGGCCACAGATCGGCGCCGGGGATGAGCTCGCGCAGGTTTGACATCATCTGGCAGCCGTTGCAGACACCGAGCGACAGGGTATCGCCGCGCTCGAAGAAGCGCTGGAACTGCTCGCGGGCGCCATCGTTGAACAGGATGGACTTGGCCCAGCCTTCACCTGCCCCCAGCACGTCGCCATAGGAGAAGCCGCCACAGGCCACCAGGGTCTGGAACTGCTCCAGCTTGATACGACCGGAGAGGATATCGCTCATATGCACGTCGACCGCGGTGAAGCCGGCGCGGTCAAACGCCGCCGCCATCTCCACGTGGGAGTTGACCCCCTGCTCGCGCAGCACCGCCAGACGGGGAGATGCTCCCTTGGCGATATAGGGCGCCGCCACATCGTCGGCCGGGTTGTAGCTGAGCTTGGCCTGCAGACCCGGATCGGCTGCGTCCTGACGGGCGGCATGCTCCTGATCTGCGCACTCGGGGTTGTCGCGCAGTCGCTGCATCTGCCAGCTGGTCTCGCCCCAGATGGTGCGAAGGGCAGTGCGGCTGGCGCGATAGACCTCCTGACCGGCCCGCTGCAGGGTGATGAGATCCCCCTCGCGCACCGTGCCGAGCACGTGGGAGCAGGCGGCCAGACCGTGACCGGCCAGCAGGGTCATCACCGCTTCCTTGTCTTCACGGCGCACCTGGATGACGGCACCCAGCTCCTCGTTGAACAGGGCCGGCAGCAGGTCGCCACCGATGCGATCCAGTTGCAGGTCGAGGCCGCAGTGACCGGCGAAGGCCATCTCCACCAGAGTGACGAACAGGCCACCATCGGAGCGATCGTGGTAGGCGATCAGCTTGCGATCGGCCACCAGCGCCTGCATGGCGTTGAAGAAGCCTTTGAGCTGAACCGGGTTGTCCAGATCCGGCGCCTTGTCACCCAGCTGGCGATAGACCTGGGCCAGGGCGGAGGCGCCGAGGCGCTGCTTGCCGTTGCCAAGGTCGATGAGGATAAGGTCGGTCTCACCAAGATCGCTGCGCAGTTGCGGGGTGACGGTATTGCGCACGTCCTCGACCCGGGCAAAGGCGGAAATGAGCAAGGAGAGCGGCGAGGTGACGCTTTGCTCCTTGCCATCCTGCTGCCAGCGGGTCTTCATGGACATGGAGTCCTTGCCCACCGGAATGGTGATGCCAAGGGCCGGGCAGAGCTCCTCGCCCACCGCCTTGACCGCCTCGTAGAGGCCGGCATCTTCCCCCGGGTGACCGGCGGCGGCCATCCAGTTGGCGGAGAGCTTGACCCGCTTCAGCGATCCTATATGGGCCGGAGCCAGGTTGGTGAGCGCCTCGGCCACCGCCATACGGGCGGAAGCCGCATGAGACAGCAGCGCCACCGGGGTGCGCTCGCCCATGGACATGGCTTCGCCGTGGTAGCTGTCGTAGGTGGCAGCGGTGACGGCGCAATCGGCCACCGGGATCTGCCAGGGGCCGACCATCTGGTCGCGGTTGACCAGACCCGTCACGGTGCGATCGCCGATGGTGATGAGGAAGGATTTTTCCGCCACGGTCGGCAAACGCAATACCCGCTCGGCGGCCTCGCTCAGGGTAATGCCATCCAGCTGCAGCGGCTTGCCCTGGGCGGGCAGACTCTCTACCTCGCGGTGCATCTTGGGGGTCTTGCCGAGCAGCACATCGAGCGGCAGATCGATGGGGTGGTTGTCAAAGTGCTGATCGGAGAGAGTCAGGTGCTTCTCTTCAGTGGCGCTGCCGATGACGGCATAGGGAGCGCGCTCGCGCTCGCACAGGGCCTTGAACAGCGGCAGCTTGTCCTGGGCGACGGCCAGTACGTAACGCTCCTGGGATTCGTTGCACCAGATCTCGAGCGGGCTCATGCCCGGCTCGTCGTTCGGGATGGCACGCAAATCGAAGCGACCACCGCGATCGCCGTCGCTCACCAGCTCCGGCATGGCGTTGGAGAGGCCACCGGCGCCCACGTCGTGAATAAAGACGATGGGGTTGTCATCACCCAGTTGCCAGCAGCGGTCGATCACCTCCTGGCAACGGCGCTCCATCTCGGGGTTGTCGCGCTGCACCGAGGCAAAGTCCAGATCCTCGGCGGACTGGCCGGAGGCCATGCTTGATGCCGCGCCGCCGCCCAGGCCGATGTTCATGGCAGGCCCCCCCAGCACGATAAGGGCAGCCCCTACCGGGATCTCCCCTTTCTGGACGTGCTCGGTACGGATGTTGCCGATGCCGCCCGCCAGCATGATGGGTTTGTGGTAACCACGTACCTCGACGCCGTTGTGGCTCGGCACCTCCTCTTCGAAGGTACGGAAGTAGCCGAGAATGGCCGGACGACCGAACTCGTTGTTAAACGCCGCCCCGCCGAGCGGGCCCTCCTGCATGATGTCAAAGGCGCTGACGATGCGGCTCGGCTTGCCGAAGTCCTGCTCCCAGGGCTGCTCGAAGCCGGGGATACGCAGGTTGGAGACGGAGAAGCCGACCAGACCCGCCTTGGGCTTGGCGCCGCGGCCGGTGGCGCCCTCGTCGCGAATTTCGCCGCCTGAACCGGTGGCAGCGCCCGGGAACGGAGAGATGGCGGTCGGGTGGTTGTGGGTCTCCACCTTCATCAGGATGTCGACCTGCTCCTGGTGGTACTGGTACTCACCGTTGGCGGGGCTTGGGAAGAAGCGGCCGGCCTGGCTCCCTTCCATCACGGCGGCGTTGTCTTTATAGGCAGACAGGACATGATCCGGCGTCTGCTCAAAGGTGTTCTTGATCATCTTGAACAGCGACTTGGGCTGCTGCTCACCGTCTATGGTCCAGTCGGCGTTGAAGATCTTGTGGCGACAGTGCTCGGAGTTCGCCTGGGCAAACATGTAGAGCTCGATGTCGTTGGGGTTGCGACCCAGCCGGGTGAAGTTCTCCACCAGATAGTCGATTTCGTCATCGGCCAGCGCCAGACCCAGGGCCACATTGGCCTCCACCAGGGCGGCGCGGCCACCGGCCAGCACATCAACCTGGGTAAAGGGACGCGGCTCGTGATGGGCAAACAGGGCTGCAGCCTGCTCCATCTCGCCAAACACCACTTCCATCATGCGATCGTGCAGCACGGCCGCCACGTCGGCACGCTGGGCGGCGCTCAGTTCACCCTTGGCCTGCACGTAATAGGCGATGCCGCGCTCGAGTCGCTTGACCTGGGTCAGGCCGCAGTTGTGGGCGATGTCGGTTGCTTTGGAAGACCAGGGGGAGATAGTGCCGGGGCGGGGGGTAACGAGAAACAGCTGACCGCTGGGGGTGTGTTCGGGAATGGTCGGGCCGTAGCGCAGCAGCTGGCCCAAGGTCGCTCGCTCGGGGGGCGACAGCGGGCTGGTCAGCTCGGCAAAGTGCACATATTCGGCATAGATCCCTTCTATCTCTACTCCTCTCTCCGGTTCACTCTCTGCCGCTATCTGCGCGAAGCGTTGCAGCAGTTTTTGGACTCGAAACTCAGACAGTGCAGGGGCACCACGCAAGATATCCATATGACCTTTCTCACCAAGTTTTAAAGTGGGGGGGAATTGAGACGCGCGTATTATAGGGATCTGGCTCACAGCGGACAAACGTTTTTCTAATTTGATGCAGTGTGACTCGACGCACACTCTCTGGTATAAAGGTGCCTCTTTTTTGACAAATGCCGATTTTTTCAACAAAGGTACTCACCTACTTGCGCTGCATTTTTCGACTGTTTATCGGGTTGATGTTGACGCTGGCCCTGGGTGGCTGTGACTTCTATACCCCCTCCAGCCAGCTGGAGCAGATCCGCCAACGGGGCGAGATCCGGGTTGGCACCCTCTACGGCCCCACCTCCTATTACCAGCGGGACGACATCGCCCAGGGCTTCGATTACGAACTGGCCAAAAACTATGCCGACTGGCTGGGGGTCAAGCTCACCATAGTGCCGGTCAACACCGCCGACGAGCTGGTAGCCCTGCTGCAAAAAGACAAGCTGGATCTCGCCGCCGCCGCCATCATGGTCACCCCGGAGCGGCGCGCACTGCTGCGCTTTGGTCCCGGCTTTTATCAGGTCTCCCCCAAGCTGGTTTATCGCAACGGCAAGCCCAAGCCTGCTTCCCTGAACGACATCAAGGGCAAACTGGTGGTGGCCGCAGGCTCCAGCGGCGAAGATCTGCTCAAAGAGCTCAGCAAGGACTATCCCAACCTCAACTGGAGCACCCGCACCGATGCCGACGTGGAAGATCTGCTCAAACAGGTCGTAAAAGAAGAGATCGACTACACGATAGTGCAGGATACCGTGCTGGCTCGCACCCAGCGCTACTACCCCGAACTCACGGATGGCCTGACCCTGGCCCAGCAGCAAACCGTGGCCTGGGCCATGACCAAGCTGCCCGATGACAGCCTCTATGCCAGCGTCATCGACTTCTTCGGCCAGCGCTTCATGGATGGCGCCATCGCCAAACTGGACGAGAAATACTTCGGCCACGTGCAGAACTTCGACTTCGTCGATACCCGCACCTTCCTGAAGCGCGCCAAGAGCCTGTTGCCGAAATACCAGCCTCTGTTCCAGGCCTATGCTAAGAACATCGACTGGCGTCTGCTGGCCGCCATCAGCTACCAGGAATCCCACTGGGATCCCCAGGCCCGCTCCTATACCGGGGTGCGCGGCATGATGATGCTGACCGAACCCACCGCCAAGGCGATGGGGGTCAACGACCGGACCCATCCGGAGGAGAGCATCAAGGGGGGAGCCCTCTATCTGCAACACATGATGGAGAAGGTGCCCGACTCTGTGCCCGAGGATGAGAAGGTGTGGTTTGCCCTCACTGCCTACAACATCGGCTACGGCCACATGATGGATGCCCGTCGCCTGACCAAGGAACTCGGCAAGAACCCGGATGCCTGGGGCGACGTAAAAGAGGTGTTGCCGCTGCTGCAGCAGGCGCGCTGGCATCGCAAAGTGCGCTATGGCTATGCCCGTGGTGGCGAGGCGCGTAACTACGTCAACAACGTGCGCCAGTATTACCAGAGCCTGCTCTGGCTCGACAACGAACAGCAGAAGGATCAGCAGCGGGAAAGTCTCGATCGGGATGACGACAGTCCGTCAGAGCCTGTAGAGCGGCCGACCATTATCGCCGAGGTAGTGAGCCGGATCACCCAGAGTTAACCTGCTGATCCCGCTGTTTTCGGCCAAATTTCTCTGCTACCATCTGATCACATCGGAGCCTATCTGAAATCGCATTGTTTTTCATAGCGTTGAGATATGCACTAACAGCAATTTCCGATGGGCTCCGCCAATGACCCAAGGCCGGGATGGCCACCCAATTGGGAGGAGACCAAGATGCAAAAACGTAGAAAAATCAGTCTGGTCAGAAAAGCAAAGAGCAGCTGGAGCCCCAGACGCAAACTCAAGCTTAATGACATGAAGCGCAAGATATGGCGCAGAAACCGCTCATTTACCCTGCTCATCGCTGAGCACACAGCATAAACCCGGCATTTGCCGGGTTTTTTTATCGCTTCTTTCGCTGACCAACCATCATGGCAACAGGGTCGCCTGGAACTGCACCGAGCGTTTCGAGACCAGACTGTTGCAGTGGTTGCAGAAGTAATCCACCGCGCCGCACGCCTTCAGCCGCTCCAGCTCCTGCTGGCAGGCGGGGCATAGCGCCGTGATGCGCACGTTGGCCTGACACTGGCCGCAGGTCTGTTCCTTACTGCGGGTATCCAGTTCGCCCTGGCAGGATGGACAAAGCGGGGTTTCCATTTTCGACTCCTCGTAAAGTGAACCAGCCATGGGGTGGCCCATGGCTGGTTCCCCTTCCCTTCTGGATCCGGGAGAGCATAACAAAGCGGCTGCCGGTGAGGGCAGCCGCCAGGGCTTATTTCTTCTTCATCTTCAGCAGGCGTTTGCGCTGACGCTCCTGACTCAGGGTCAGGGTATTCTTCTTGCCCTCGAACGGGTTGACCGATTCCTGGAACTCGACCCGGATCGGGGTACCCATGATCTTGAGGGACTTGCGGAAGTAGTTGATGAGGTAGCGCTTGTACGAATCCGGCAAGTCGTTGAGCTGGTTGCCGTGGATCACGATTCGCGGCGGGTTGTAACCACCGGCGTGGGCGTACTTCAGCTTGACCCGGCGACCGTTCACCATGGGCGGCTGGTGATCTTCCTGGGCCATCTGCATGATGCGGGTCAGCATGGCGGTACTGGTACGACGGGTCGCCGACTGGTACGCCTCCTGAATGGATTCGAACAGGTGGCCGACACCGCTGCCGTGCAGGGCTGAGATGAAGTGCACGCGGGCGAAGTCGATGAAGCCCAGACGACGGTCGAGCTCGTTCTTGACGTCCTCTTTCACCTTCTGATCCAGACCGTCCCACTTGTTCACCACCAGTACCACGGAGCGGCCGGTGTTGAGCACGAAGCCAAGGATGCTGAGATCCTGATCGGTGATGGTCTCCTGGGCGTCGATCACCAGCAGGCAGACGTTGGCATCTTCAATGGCCTTCAGAGTCTTGATGACGGAGAACTTCTCCACCGTCTCGTGCACCTTGCCACGACGACGCACACCGGCGGTGTCGATGATGACGTACTTCTGATCGTCGCGCTCCATCGGGATATAGACGGAGTCGCGTGTGGTGCCCGGCATGTCATAGACGATGACGCGGTCTTCACCCAGCATGCGGTTGGTCAGAGTGGATTTGCCGACGTTGGGGCGACCGACGATGGCAAACTTGATGGGCAGGTCGGCAAACGGGGTCTCCTTGGTGTCTTCCTTGGTATCCAGATCACCGGCGGCCACCATGCGCAGCAGGGCTTCTTCGTCGAAGTCCTCCTCCTCTTCATCCTGCGCTTCTTCCTCGATTACCGCACCGACCAGCTCCTCCAAGTGGGGCGCCAGGGCCAGCTCCAGCAGGCTCAATACACCACGGCCGTGGGCCGCCGCCATCTGGTACACCTCGCCCAGTGCCAGACCGTAGAACTCGGACACTGCGGAATCACCGTCGATGCCGTCGGTCTTGTTGGCCACCAGAAACACCTTCTTGTGGGACTTGCGTAGGTGCTCGGCGATGGCCTGATCCGCGGCGGTCAGACCGGCGCGGGCATCCACCATGAACAGCACCACGTCCGCTTCATCGATGGCCAGCAGGGACTGCTCGGCCATCTTCAGCTCGATCCCCTCTTCGGTGCCATCGATACCGCCGGTATCGACCACGATAAATTCCAGCTCGCCCAACTTCGCCTGACCGTATTTGCGGTCCCGGGTCAGACCGGGGAAGTCGGCAACCAGGGCATCCCGAGTACGGGTCAAGCGGTTAAACAGGGTGGATTTCCCCACATTGGGGCGGCCCACCAGGGCTACTACAGGAGTCATAAAAGCCTCATTCTCAAGACGACAAAGGCTCCGGGTCCGAAGACCAGGAGCCGGATATTCACATTTTCGGACGATCAGGGACGCTTGATGGCGTACAACTTGCCGTCACGGCTCTGTACATACAGGGTGTCACCATCCACCAGGGGGGCGGAGTAGAGACCACTGCTGTCGAGCTGCTGCATCGCCTGGATGGTACCGTCGGTACGATCCAGCCAGTACAGGTATCCTTCCACATCACCCACCACCACATAGTCACCCAGGATGACAGGTGCGGTGACAGTACGATTCTCCAGCTGGGTATTGGACCACAGCTCCAGACCATTGCGACGGTCGATGGCAAACAGATGGCTGCGGCTGTCGGTCAGCACGATGGCATTGCCGGTCAGCGCCAGATCGCGGTAGCCGGAATACTTGCGCTTCCACACTTCGTCGCCGCTCATCAGCTTGCGGGCCATCAGCTGGCCGTTGTAGGCGATGGCATAAAGCTCGTCACCGGCGATGAGCGGGCTGGCGTCCACGTCCACCATGCGATCCAGCTCGGTGGCGCCGCGCGGGTCGGCCACCTTGGACTGGCGCACCGGCTGGCCGTTGCTCAGCAGCGCAATGCCCACCTTGCCATCGGCACGACCGTAAATGACGGCGCCGTTGGTGATGATGGGAGCGCCGGTGCTGCGCAGGGTCAGCGGCGGCTGCTCTTCGGAGAGCGACCACTGCAGCTTGCCTTCATCGGTATCAAGCGCCACCAGGCGACCGGAGGTGGTCAGCACCACCACACGGCCATCTTCCACCGCCGGGCTTGCCACCACTTCACCGGGCACCGAGGTCTGCCACAGCACCTCGCCGTTCTCCTCGTTCAGGGCGTAGACCACCCCGTTTTCGGAGCCGAGGAACAGTTTGCCGTAACGGGCAACCAGACCGCCGGAGAGACGGGCGCTGCGCTTGTCGGCATTGATCGGCAGATCAGCCAGATCGACGCTCCACAGCTCCTTGCCGCTGGCGCGATCGAAAGCAGTGACGTCACCGTCACGGGCGGCGGCATAGATACGGTCCTCTTCCACCACCGGCTTGAGCTGGGAGTAGAAGTTGCCGATCCCGTCACCCACGGTGGAGGACCAGACGGTATCCGCCGTGAAGGAAGAGGTCACCTGCGGCAGGGGCGCCATCGGGGTGAGATCCTCTTCCGAACTGAACAGGGAGCACCCCTGCAAAGCGAAGGAGACTGCCGCCCCCAACGCCATCATCTTGAATAGATTACGCATCCGCTGCCTCACCTGTGGTCGTGGCCGGCAAGGCCAGATCGTCCATCTTCAATTTGAGTTCCTGGCTGCCCTGCAGGCCGCCGGCATCCGCCGCTGCCTGATAGGCATCCCGCGCCTCTTCCAGCTTGCCCTGCCCCAGCAGGATATCGCCACGCACTTCCGCCACCTGGGCCTTGAAGGCGTCGTTGTTGATCTTGCCAAGCTGGGCCAGCGCCTCGTCGGCCTTGCCCTGACCGTTCAGCACCCGGGCCAGACGCAGGGAAGCAAACGGACGGATGCTCTCGTCACCTGAGGAGGCCACCAGCGCAAGCTGCTCGGCGGCCAGGTCCAGCTTGCCCGCCTTGACGGCGGCTGAGGCCAGTTGCAGTGCAGCCATATCGCCGTAGGCATCGCCCTTGTTGGCGGTGACAAACTGCTGCGCCTGCTCCAGGTCGGCGGCTTCGCCCTTGGCCAGCTGCTCCAGCACCTGGTTGTAAGAGCTGGAAGCAGCCTCCATGGTCTCTTGTTGATGCTGGTTGTAATAGCGCCAGCCGAACAGACCAACCAGACCGATCACGGTCCCGGCGATCACCGAGGTTCCGTTCTCTTTCCACCACTCCTTGATAACCTCAACCTGTTGTTCTTCGGTGGTATAGACTTCCACAGCTTACTCTCCTTTGGCTGCCAGCAGGGCAATGGCGGCATCGACCGTGATGGTCTGTTGCTCGGCCTGACCACGCAGATATTTGATGGTGATCTCCCCGTTTTGCACCTCGGTCTCACCGAGGATCAGGGCGATCGCCGCGCCGCTCTTGTCGGCACGCTTGAGTTGTTTCTTGAAGTTGCCACCACCGCAGTGGCTCATCAGGCGAAGATCCGGCAGCGCATCGCGCAGACGCTCGGCCAGCTGGAAGCCAGCCTGCTCGGTCCCCTCGCCCACCATGCAAAGGTAGACATCCACCGCCGGGCGGATATCGGCGTTGAGCTCGAGGGTTTCCAGCATCAACACCAGACGCTCCATGCCCATGGCGAAACCCACGGCCGGGGTCGGCTGGCCGCCCAGCTGCTCTACCAGACCGTCGTAACGGCCACCGGCACAGACGGTGCCCTGGGCCCCCAGACTGTTGGTCACCCACTCGAATACGGTGAGGTTGTAGTAGTCGAGACCACGTACCAGGCGCTCGTTCACTTCATACTGGATACCGGCAGACTCGAGCAGGCGCTTGAGCCCCTCGAAGTGAGCCAGGCTCTCCTCGCCCAGGTGATCGAACAGACGCGGGGCATTGACCAGGATGGCCTGGACTTTTTCATCCTTGGAGTCGAGCACCCGCAGCGGGTTGCTGTACATGCGACGCTGGCTGTCTTCGTCCAGCTGATCCTTGTACTGCTCCAGGTAGGCCACCAGGGCATCACGGTAAGCCGCACGCTCACTGCTCTGGCCCAGGGTATTGAGCTGCAGGGTGACGTGATCCTGGATGCCGAACAGACGCCACAGGCGGTGAGTCAACATGATGAGCTCGGCGTCGATATCCGGCCCGTTGATGCCAAACAGCTCGACACCAAACTGGTGGAACTGACGGTAACGGCCCTTCTGGGGGCGCTCGTGGCGGAACATGGGGCCCATGTACCACATGCGGCGTTCCTGGTTGTAGAGCAGGCCGTGTTCGATACCGGCACGCACACAGCTGGCGGTCCCTTCCGGACGCAGGCTCAAGCTGTCGCCGTTGCGATCTTCAAAGGTGTACATCTCTTTTTCGACCACGTCGGTCACTTCACCGATGGCGCGCTTGAACAAATGCGTCTGCTCGACGATGGGCATGCGCACTTCGCTGTAACCATAACTGGCAACGACCTGGCGCAGGATCTGTTCAACTTTCTGCCATACCGGGCTCTGCTCCGGCAGGCAATCATTCATACCGCGAATAGCTTGGATCTGTTTTGCCACGTTGATACTCGAGAAAAAGAGGTAAAATTTGGCCGCATTATAGGGATTTTCACCCCCGAGGTAAAATCAGGGAATCCGGATGCGGGATGTAAAATCAGTCACCTGGACACGGGGCCACCGAATGTGGCCCCGTTTCGCTCAATCCTTGTCCAGCAGGATCTGGTTGGCAGGATCCAGCATGGCCGCCCGGGCGCGAATGCGACGCTCCAGAGTCGGGATCAGATCCTTGTTGTCGAGCCGATCGACCCGTTGGCCCCCCTCGTAGAAGGCGCTCTTGTTGGCCGCCCCGGCCAGCCCCAGATCGGAAACCAGCGCCTCCCCCGGACCATTCACCACGCAGCCGATGATGGAGACATCCATCGGTGTGATGATGTCCTCGAGACGCTGCTCGAGCTCGTTGACCGTGCCAATGACGTCGAACTCCTGACGGGAGCAGGAGGGACAGGCGATAAAGTTGATGCCACGGGAGCGGATACGCAGGGACTTGAGGATATCGAAGCCCACCTTGATCTCTTCCACCGGATCGGCGGCCAGCGAGATGCGCAGGGTATCGCCAATGCCCTCGCTCAGCAGCATGCCAAGGCCGATGGCGGATTTGACCGCACCGGCACGGAAACCGCCCGCCTCAGTGATACCAAGGTGCAGCGGCTGCTCGATCTGCTTGGCCAGCAGACGATAGGCGCCGACCGCGAGGAACACATCGGAGGCCTTGACGCTCACCTTGAAGTTCTGGAAGTCGAGTCGGGTCAGATAATCCACATGACGCATGGCGGATTCCACCAGCGCCTCCGGGGTCGGTTCGCCGTACTTCTCCTGGATATCCTTCTCCAGCGACCCGCCATTGACCCCGATGCGGATCGGGATGTTGAGGTCGCGGGCGCAGTCGACCACGGCACGCACCCGCTGCTCGTTGCCGATGTTGCCCGGGTTGATGCGCAGGCAGTCGGCACCGTACTCGGCCACTTTCAGGGCGATGCGGTAGTCGAAGTGGATATCGGCGACGATGGGAATGCGGGTCTGCTGCTTGATGAGTTTGAAGGCTTCCGCCGCCTCCATGGTGGGCACGGAGACCCGGACGATGTCGGCACCGACCCGTTCGATCCGCTGGATCTGCTCGACGGTGGCGGCCACGTCCGTGGTTTTGGTGTTGGTCATGGTCTGCACCGTGATGGGGGCATCGCCCCCAACCGGCACATTGCCGACCATGATCTGCCGGGATTGACGACGAATAATGGGAGATTCGTGAGCGGACATGACTGAGAGATTACTCCTGCGGCAGTGAGAAGCGGGCAGTACGGCCGTTGTTGTAACGACTCATATCAAACGACTGGCCCTTGTATTCGAGCTTGACGGCCATGGGCGCGCCAACGATCAATTTCAGCGGCTCGGCGCCTTCCAGCACCAGTTCGTCGTTTGCCTTCTTCAGACCGCTATACAGGGTCTTGCCATTGGCATCCTTGACATCCAGCCAGCAATCGGCGGTAAAACTCATCTTGAGCTGGGGCGCGCTGGCCGGCTCGCTCGCAGCGCTCTCGTCGGTCGCGGCCACATCAGATGTGCTGCTCTCAGCCTGGGTGCTGACGGCGGCGCTGGGATTTTCCTCAGGCAGGACCGCCGCCTCCGGCGCCAGGGTACCGGTCGCATCGGAGACGGCAGCGGGCGCTGCAGCGTCGATGGCAGGCTCAGTTGCATCGGTCACCGGCGCCAGGCTCTCGGTTCCCGGCACAGTGTCTGTGGCAGCGACGGAGGTTGAGGCGCTCATCTCGGTGGCAGCGAGGGCTTCGTCACCTGCGGAGCGACGGGCCGTGCTCTGCCACCACCAGGCGACGGAGAGGCCGATCAGCACCAGGATCACCAGCCAGGTCACCACCTTGAGCCGACTGTCGTTGGCTTGCTGGCGGGAACGGCGGGAGAAGCTCTGCATGTCGATGTTGTCGGGAGGCGTCAGACCCAGCTTGTCGTAAGCGGCCAATATGGTCTCTTCGGGGATCCCGACCAGCTTGGCATAGGTACGCAGATAGCCACGGATAAAGGTATGGGACGTGTGCTTGTCGTAAGTATCCGATTCAATGGCGGCAATCAGGGTCAGACGAAGATGAATGCGGGACGCAACCTGCTCTCGTGTCCATCCGAGCTGTTCACGGGCGTTGCGCAGCAGCTGGCCTGGGCCCACTGCCTGGGAGTCGTCTTGGAAATCGTGTTGCTGTTCAATAGTCATTGGCTAAGTAACGCTTGGCTTGTTGCGAAGTGGGATATTGCCTTACCAGCTCAGTCCCGAATTGGTGAAGTAATGCCGGTTTGTCCATGGCCTGCGCCAGCCGCAATCTCAACCAGAGACTCGCTTCGTTTTCGTCCGATACATCGGCAAAACGGGCGAGGTAGGACTGCACGTCAGGTAGCTTGCCATCTTTCATGGAAAGTTCGGCCAAGTCCAGCAATAACCTTGGATCGCGGGGATTATACCCCAAGGCCAGAAGATAGTACTCGCCGGCTTTATCATTTCTGCGATTTTGCAGGGCACAAAGCGCCGCATTCTCGTACGTATCGGCTATTTTCACGTACCCGGGCTGGGTGACCGCCTGGTTGAACGCCTTGTCCGCCTCATCATAGCGCCCCCGGTTGCACAGGAAGGCGCCATAGTTGTTCATTGCGTCAGCATTGGACGGATCCATGGCCAGGGCATTCTTGTAACTGGTTTCAGCCGCCTTGAAATCCCCCACCTTCTGGTAGAAGTAGGCAAAGCCGATCTGAACCTGGGGATTGGAGGGGTCATACTGGAGGGCGCGGTCAAGGTTGAACTTGGCCTGTTCGGCATTGCCTTGACGCAGATATTGAATACCCAAATCCAGGCGAGTCTGGGCAGCCGCCTTGAGGTCGGGGCCCACTTCACGCTGGGTCGAATTCTGGCCAGCGTAAGTGGTCTCGGTCACACAGCCTGGCAGCGCACAGAGCGCTGCCACTACGATCAATGTACGTGTATCCATTCCCTGTCTATACAATGGCTTAGCAATTAAACCATTTTGACGGAAATCCCATCCTGTTGCATCCGATTTTTGATGGTGCGCTTGGTGCGGTCGATCACATCCCCCACCAGCTGACCACAGGCGGCATCGATGTCATCACCACGGGTCTTGCGGACGATCACGGTGAAACCGTACTCCATCAGCACCTTGGAGAAGCGATCGATACGGCTGTTGCTCGGCTTGCCGTAAGGGTTGCCCGGGAAGGGGTTGAACGGGATCAGGTTGATCTTGCTCGGGGTGTCTTTCAGCACCTTGGCCAGCTCGTGGGCGTGCTGCATATCGTCATTGATATGATCGAGCAGCACATACTCCACGGTCACCCGACCGCCGTTGGCGTTGGATTTGGCCAGATAACGGCGCACCCCGGCGAGGAAGTCTTCGATGTTGTACTTATCGTTGATCGGCATGATCTCGGAACGCAGCTTGTCATTGGGCGCATGCAGGGAGATGGCCAGGGCCACGTCGATCTGATCCCCCAGCATGTCCAGCGCCGGCACCACCCCGGAGGTGGAGATGGTCACCCGGCGCTTGGAGATGCCAAAGCCGTAGTCGTCCATCATCAGACGCATGGCGGGCACCACGTTGGCCAGGTTGAGCAGCGGCTCGCCCATCCCCATCATTACCACGTTGGTGATGGGGCGTTTGCCACCGACAACCCGGGCGGCACGCCACACCTGGCCGATGATCTCGGAGACTTTCAGGTTGCGGTTGAAGCCTTGCTGGGCGGTGGAGCAGAACTTGCATTCCAGCGCACAGCCGACCTGGGAGGAGACGCACAGGGTGGCGCGATCGTCTTCGGGAATGTAGACGGTCTCCACTTCCTGGTCCCCTACCTGCAGCGCCCACTTGATGGTGCCGTCAGAGGAGCGTTGCTCACGGCTGATCTCGGGGGCCTTGATCTCGGCGATGGCCTTGAGGCGCTCCTTGAGCACCTTGTTGACGTTGGTCATCTGATCGAAATCATCACAACCAAAGTGATAGATCCACTTCATGACCTGATCTGCCCGGAATGGCTTCTCGCCCAGTTCGACGAAAAAAGCGCGCATGGCATCCCGATCAAGATCCAGCAGGTTGATTTTTGTTTCGCTCATCAATGGCCTCGGTTCAAACACTTCATCAATTATTGGCTGACGATGTCAGGGGGCGGCATTGTACAAATTATGGGTCTGGCTTTCTACCTGGAGAATAGAGGGATATTGCGCCGGAGGCGAAAACAACAAAGGGAGCCGAGGCTCCCTTTGTCATATCACCCGGACCTTATCAGCCGCGCGGGCAGATCTCGTCATCGGAAAAGAAGTAGGCAATTTCACGGGCGGCAGAGGCCGGGGCATCGGAGCCGTGAACGGCGTTGCGATCGATGCTTTCGGCATAGCAGGCACGCAGGGTACCGGCCAGGGCCTCTTTCGGGTTGGTCGCGCCCATGATTTCACGGTGACGGCGGATGGCATCTTCGCCTTCCAGCACCTGCACCATGACAGGACCCGAGGTCATGAAGCTGACCAGGCCGTCATAGAAGGGCTTGCCCTGGTGCTCGGCATAAAAACCGGCGGCCTGTTCGCTGCTCATGTGCAGCATCTTGGCGGCAACCACTTTCAGGCCTGCGCTTTCGAAGCGGTTGTAGATGGCACCGATCAAGTTCTTGCTGACAGCATCCGGCTTGACGATAGAGAAAGTACGTTCGATGGCCATTGAGATCTTTCCTTAACTACAGAGGTTTATTGTTAGAATCCATGTTCGCTGGCGATTATACGTAAACAAAAACCCAAAAAACACACAGTTTGGCAACTTTTCATTAAAAATACCGTTCTTGCAGTCAACATCAGGGCCATATTGGCCGAGCCAGGCCAGAAAATATGTGCGCTTGTGCACGATAATCCTATGAAGCGCTTAAAAAGCCATCTTTTGCTCATTATTCCAGCACCATGAAAAAGGGCGCCCAAGGCGCCCTTTTCGTTTAGCAAGCCTCTGCCAGCAAGGTGTGCGCTATGGTGCGCATCCCCAGGGTATTGGCCCCCGGCGCCCAGAGGGCGTCGCCGTTGTCGCTGAAGCAGGCGGCCAGATCGATATGAAGCCAGCCAGTCCCCTCGTTGGCCACAAAACGGGAGAGGAAGCCCGCCGCGTTGGAGGCGCCACCCGGCCCGCCCCCCTTGACCGGACGACTGTTGGCCGTATCAGCGTAATGAGACGGACACTGCTGGCGATGCCAGGGCTCGAGCGGCAGCGGCCAGGCCGGTTCCTGTTCTGCCTCTGCATAGGCCATGGCCCGGCTCACCAGCGGCTTGTCCAGACCAAACAGGGCGTTATAACGCCCACCCAGCGCCATCACGGCGGCGCCGGTCAGGGTGGCCGCATCGATGATGAGCGGGGCTCCAGACTCGCTCGCGAGCTGCAGGCCGTCGGCCAGCACCAGCCGCCCTTCGGCATCGGTATTGACGATTTCCACCGTGGTACCGTTCTTGTAGGTGAGGATATCCCCCAGCTTGTAGGCATGCCCCGACACCAGGTTTTCGGCGCAGCAGAGGATAAGCTTCACCCGCTTGTCGAGCCCGCGCAGCATGGCCAGCGCCAGGGCACCGGTGACGATGGCCGCCCCGCCCATGTCGCACTTCATGGTGAGCATCCCCTCGGAGCTCTTCATGGAGTAGCCACCGGAGTCGAAGGTGATCCCCTTGCCCACCAGGGCCGCCGCCACCGGCGCCTTGGGATCCCGACCCGGGTTGAAGTCGAGTTCGAGCAACACGGGTTCGCGCTCGCTGCCACGCCCCACCTGATAGAGGCCGACCCAGCCCGCCTGCTGCAAGGCAGCCCCCTTGAGGATCCGGTGGCTCACCTTGTCTGGCGCCAGCTCGGTGATGAAGGCTGCTGCCTCCACCGCCAGTTCCAGTGGTCCCAGCTGCTCGGGGGTAGCATTGGTCATCTCGCGCACCCAGCGACCACACAACCAGCGTGCCTCCAGTTCCTCCCTGTCCTCTTCCGACGACATGGCCCACTGCAGTTGCACCTCGGCCTTGGGGGTCTGCAAGCCCTGGGCAAAGGCCCACTGCTGTTCACGTTCCCAGTGACCGGCCAGGGTCACTTTCTGGATCCCCTGCTGGCAGAGGCGGCGCGCCGCCTGCTGGATATCGATCTGGGGGCTTGTGCTCACCAAGTGGATCACCATGCCATCGGCGCGGTGGGAGAGCAGTGCCCCCTCCCCCCATTCGGCCGGGGCAAAGTCACGGCATAACCAGACGTTCATACACTCACCTCCTGCAACCAGCGGGCGATGGTGCGCAGACCATGCCCCTTGGCACCGGTTGCCCAGAGATCGTTGCCCGCTTTTTGATAGGAGGCGGCCAGATCCAGGTGCACCCAGCCCTTGCCTTCGTCACGCACGAAACGCGACAAAAACGCCGCCGCCGTGGTGGCGCCGGCCGTTCCTTCCGCCGAGGCGACATTGCCCAGATCGGCAAACGCCGAGGTAAGTTGGCCTGCATGCCAGGACTCCAGCGGCAATGGCCAGGCCTTCTCGTTTTCAGCTTTGGCGGCGGCCAGCGCACGCAGCTGCTCGGCCTCGTTCAGGGCAAACACGGCATTGTAATCGCGACCCAGCGCCATCTTGGCAGCGCCGGTCAGGGTTGCGGCATCGAGAATGTGAGCGGCGCCGCTCTCGCTGGCGACCAGCAGCCCGTCGGCAAGCACCAGGCGGCCTTCCGCATCTGTGTTCTGGATCTCGACCGAGACACCGTTGCGGTAAGTGAGGATGTCGCCGAGCTTGAAGGCGTAGCCGGAAACCAGGTTCTCGGCGCAGCAGAGGATGAGCTTGACCCGCTGGTTAAGGCCGCGGCTGATGGCCAGTGCCAACGCCCCTGTGACCATGGCGGCGCCGCCCATGTCGGATTTCATCGGCAACATGTTGTCGGAGGACTTCATGGAGTAGCCGCCGGAGTCAAAAGTGATCCCCTTGCCCACCAGGGCCGCCGCCACTGGGGCATCGTCACGGCCGGTCGGATTGTAGTCGAGCTCGAGCAACACGGGTTCCCGCTCGCTGCCACGGCCCACCGACCAGATCCCGATATGGCCCGACTCTTTCAATGCCTCGCCAGCGGTGAGACGCGCGGTCACCTTGTCTCCCGCCAGGCCGCGAATGAGCAGCAGCGCCGACTCCGCCAGACTCATGGGATAGATCTCCTCCGGGCAGCCATTGGTGACGTCACGCACCCAGCGGGTTGCCTTCTGCATGGCCTCCAGCTCGCGGGCTTCTTCTGCTGGTTGCTCACCAAAGTCGAGTTCCCGCTCCCCCTTGGCGGCGTAGAAACCCTGAGCAAACGCGTAACGACGCTCCAGATCCCAGCCACCGCCGGCCAGTGTGATGCGCTTGATCCCTGTCGATTCAAGGCGACGGGCGGCACGTTGAATGGCACGCAGCACCTCGTTTTCCTGGCACACAGGATCGAGATGGATCAACGCACCGTCACCGTTGAAACTGAGCAGGGCACCCTCGCCCCAGTGAGCGGCCGCAGCCTGGGTGGACAACCCTACCTTCATCATGTCAGCCATCTTTTCTTGCTTCCTTCTTCACTGGCACTGTTTATTGGCGCTTGTCATGGCCAAAGGGAAATCACGAATACAAAAAAGGCCGTGCCCTCACGGGTCACGGCCTTCACCATATCACTGATGCACCACAGGTTGCTGCATGTGCAATTCACTCATGTCCGATTAATGACGCTCGGAGGCGAGGTTCAGGGTGTACTTGGGCAGCTCCACCACCAGATCCTCGTCCGCCAGCTTGGCCTGGCAACTGAGACGGGATTCCGGCTCCAGTCCCCACGCCTTGTCCAGCATGTCGTCTTCCAGCTCGTCACTCGGCTCGAGGGAGTCAAAACCTTCCCGCACCACGCAGTGGCAAGTGGTGCAGGCACAGGATTTCTCGCAGGCGTGCTCGATCTCGATGCCGTTGCGCAGCGCCACATCCAGGATGGTCTCGCCGCTTTGCCCCTCAAGGGCAGCGCCATCCGGACAGAGCACGGGGTGAGGAAGAATGATCAGTTTTGGCATATTACACCTTGTTGACGTTTTGTCCGGTCAGCACCTTGCGGATGGAGGCATCCATCCGGCGGGCTGCAAATTCGCCACTGGCAGCATCTGCCGCCTCAATGGCCTCTTTGATTTGATTGGTGGAGCCCGACTGGCGCATGGCCAGCAGATGGGCGATTGCCCCGTCGATCTCGGCACGCTCGTCCGCGTTCAGCAACGCCTCACCATCGGCAGCCAGGGCAGCATTGAGGCTCTCGACCACACGATCTGCCTCAACCTGCTGCTCGGCCAGCATGCGGGCCTCCATGTCCTGCTGGGCGTTCTCGATGGAGGCGCTCAGCATGGAGAGAATGTCCTCTTCCGCCAGCCCGTAGGAGGGTTTGACCTGGATCTCGGCCTGCACACCGGAGGATTTCTCCATGGCGCTGACCGAAAGCAGGCCATCCGCATCCACCTGGAAGGTGACGCGAATGTGGGCGGCCCCCGCCGCCATCGGCGGAATGCCGGTCAGGGTGAAACGGGCCAGGGAACGGCAATCAGCAACCAGCTCGCGCTCCCCTTGCACCACGTGAATTGCCATCGCGGTCTGGCCATCCTTGAAAGTAGTGAACTCCTGGGCGCGGGCCACCGGAATGGTGGTATTGCGCGGGATCACCTTCTCGGCAAGGCCGCCCATGGTCTCAAGACCGAGAGAGAGCGGGATGACGTCCAGCAGCAGCATCTCGGCATCCGGCTTGTTGCCCACCAGAATATCGGCCTGGATGGCGGCACCGATGGCCACCACCTTGTCAGGATCGATGCTGGTCAGCGGGGTACGCTCGAAGAACTCGCCCACCAGTTCGCGCACCAGCGGAACCCGGGTGGAGCCCCCCACCATCACCACCTCCAACACTTCCACCTGCTCAAGCCCCGCATCGCGCAGCGCGCGGCGGCAGGCCAGCAGGGTCCGTTTGACCAGCGGGGTAATGAGCTCGTCAAACTGGCTGCGCGTCACCTCCCCCTGCCAGCCGGCAAAGGCGCAAGGCACGGCATCAGCATCGGTCAGACCGTGCTTGACGGCAGCGGCCACATCCAACAGCTCCCGCTGCAGACGGGCATCCAGCTCGCCGGACAAACCAGCCTGCCCCTTGATCCAGTCAGCCAGCAGGTGGTCGAAGTCATCGCCGCCGAGGGCGGAGTCACCACCGGTGGCCATCACTTCAAACACGCCGCGGTGCAAGCGCAGGATGGATATATCGAAAGTACCGCCCCCGAGATCGTACACGGCGATCACCCCTTCCTGACCGGAGTCGAGGCCATAGGCAATAGCAGCCGCAGTCGGTTCGTTGAGCAGGCGCAACACGTGCAGACCGGCCAGTCTGGCCGCATCCTTGGTGCCCTGGCGCTGGGCATCGTCGAAATAGGCGGGCACTGTGATCACCACACCATCCAGATCGCCGCCCAGGGTCTGGGCGCCGCGCTCGGCCAGTTTTTTCAGGATCTCGGCCGACACCTGCACCGGATTGACCAACCCCTGACGGGTCTGCAACTGGGGCATGCCGTTGTCGGCAGCCACAAATTCATAAGGCTGCTGGCGGGTGTCGATGTCGGCCAGCGCCTTACCCATCATCCGCTTGACCGAGACGATGGTGTTGTGGGGATCGAGGGCCGCTTCGCGCTTGGCGTCGAAGCCAACCCGGATCCCGTCGGCCTGATAGTGCACGACGGACGGGAGAAGATCGCGACCTTGCTCGTCACTGAGGGTATCGGCGTGGCCGCTGCGCACGGCGGCGACCAGCGAGTTGGTGGTTCCAAGGTCGATGCCGACGGCACGCTTGTGCTGATGAGGAACGGCGCTCTGGCCGGGCTCGGCGATTTGCAGTAATGCCATGGGTAATCAAACTTCCAGCGTTAAGGGATCAAGACTCGAGCAGCGAGTCTTCGAATCGTTCCAGCTCCTCAAGGAGCTTGTCGACAAACTTGAGTTTGCGAACGCAATCTGCGGCCCCGAGATCCTCGCCATCGGCGAGCATGCGGGTCAGCTGCTGCATCAGCAGCTGGTGATCATGCCTGATCTCGTGGCGAAAATCCTTGATGGCGCGCTCAGGGTCGGCCTCGCCTTTCAGATCGGCCAAGCGTTCGCGCCACTCCAGCTGTTGCATCAGGAAGGCCGTGTCTTGCAGGGTTTGCTGTTCGCCGCGAATATCGGTGCCACGCAGGGAGAGCAGATATTCTGCACGGCGCAGAGGCGCCTTGAGGGTCGTGAAGGCATCGTTGATCTGGGCGGCACGCTGCACCGCAGCCAGCTGCTCCCGCTCGGGAGCAGTGGCAAAACGATCGGGGTGAAACTGGGTTTGCAGCTGGCGATAGGTGTCGGCCAGCTGGCGGGTATCGAGCTCGAAGCCTTCAACCAGCCCAAACAGCTCGAAATGGTTCATGCCAACCTCTTAGACACTGAAGCTTTCGCCACAACCACACTCGCCCTTGACGTTGGGGTTGTTGAACTTGAAGCCTTCGTTGAGGCCTTCCTTGACGAAATCCAGCTCGGTGCCATCCAGATGGATCAAGCTCTTGGCATCGACAATAATCTTGACGCCATGCTGCTCGAATACCTGATCTTCATCAGCCAGTTCATCGACGAACTCGAGCACGTAGGCAAGGCCGGAGCAGCCGGTGGTCTTGACGCCGAGGCGCAGGCCAATTCCCTTGCCCCGGTTTGCCAAGAAAGAAGAAACCCGTGCCGCTGCGGCATCTGTCATGGTAATAGCCATACTGCTCTCCGGCGCTTAAAGACCTTTCTTCTGCTTGTAATCGGCGATGGCCGCCTTGATGGCATCCTCGGCCAGGATGGAGCAGTGGATCTTCACCGGCGGCAGGGCCAGCTCTTCCGCGATGTCGGTATTCTTGATGCCGGCCGCTTCGTCCAGAGTCTTGCCCTTGACCCATTCGGTCACCAGGGAGCTGGAAGCGATGGCGGAGCCACAACCGTAGGTCTTGAACTTGGCATCTTCGATGATGCCATCGTCACTGATCTTCAACTGCAGTTTCATCACGTCACCACAGGCCGGCGCACCGACCATGCCGGTAGCGATGCTGGGATCGTTCTTGTCGAAGCCACCTACGTTGCGGGGATTTTCGTAGTGGTCGATTACTTTTTCACTGTAAGCCATATCTCACTCCTGCTAATTCTGTTGTTCACCGATCATCGAGATCAGTGATGAGCCCATTCGACCGTGTTCAGATCGACGCCGTCCTTGTACATCTCCCACAGGGGAGACATCTCACGCAGGCGACCGATGGAGTCACGAATAAGCTTGACCGCGTAGTCGATCTCTTCTTCTGTGGTGAAGCGACCGATGCTGAAGCGGATAGAGCTGTGAGCCAGCTCGTCATTCAGACCCAGGGCACGCAGCACATAGGAGGGCTCCAGGCTGGCGGAAGTACAGGCAGAACCGGAAGAGACCGCCAGATCTTTCAACGCCATGATGAGGGATTCCCCTTCCACATAGGCAAAGCTGACGTTGAGGTTGCCGGAAACACGCTGCTCGAGGTCACCATTCAGGTAGACGGCTTCGATGTCCTTGAGGCCATCCCACAGGCGCTGACGCAGAGCCATCACACGCTGACCTTCGCTGGCCATCTCTTCCTTGGCGATACGGAAGGCTTCACCCATGCCGACGATCTGGTGAGTTGCCAGGGTGCCGGAACGCATGCCGCGCTCGTGACCACCACCGTGCATCTGGGCTTCGATACGCACACGCGGCTTGCGGCGCACGTACAGAGCACCGATCCCTTTCGGGCCATAGATCTTGTGAGCGGAGAGAGAAAGCAGATCGATCTTCATCGCTTCGACGTCGATCTCGACCTTGCCCACGCTCTGGGCGGCATCTACATGCAGCAGGATCTTGCGTGAACGGCACAGCTCACCCAGTCCCTTGATGTCCTGGATGACACCAATCTCGTTATTCACGTGCATCATGCTGACCAGAATGGTGTCGTCGCGCATGGCATTTTCGATCATCTCGAGGGTGAACAGACCGTTCGGCATCGGCTCGAGGTAGGTCACTTCGAACCCTTCGCGCTCCAGTTGGCGGCAGGTGTCCAGCACAGCCTTGTGTTCGGTCTTGGAGGTGATGATGTGCTTGCCCTTGCTGGCATAGAAGTGGGCGACGCCCTTGATGGCCAGGTTGTCAGACTCGGTCGCACCGGAAGTGAAGACGATTTCGCGCGGGTCGGCGCCGATCAGCTCTGCCACTTGATTACGGGCCAGATCCACCGCCTCTTCGGCCTGCCAGCCAAAACGGTGAGAACGGGAAGCCGGATTGCCAAACAGGCCATCCATGGTCAGACACTGCATCATTTTTTCTGCGACACGCGGGTCCACCGGACAGGTTGCCGAATAATCAAGGTAAATAGGCAATTTCATGTTTTTCTCCGTCACAGTTCGGGTCATACATCGCCCCGCTGTGGAAAGCACGTTTATAGTTGGACTTTCAAGCTCACATCGCCGCGTTCCGCCCGTTCAACCAGGGACAACGCAGTTTTCATCTGTTCATCTTGCTTGCCGGCAATCCGGCGCACATCGGCCTGGCAAACCAGTTCGGCCAGGGTGATATCCCCAAGGAAACTGGAGATCCGCTCGCTCAAGTCCCGCCACAGGGAGTGAGTCAGGCACTGGGTACCACCGTGGCAGCCACCCTTGCCCAGGCATTTGGTCGCGTCGACCGACTCGTCAACTGCGGTGATCACCTGGCCAACCGAGATCTCGTCTGGCGCCAGACCGAGGCGATAACCGCCACCCGGGCCACGCACGCTGCTCACCAGGCCATGCTTGCGCAGGCGGGCAAACAGTTGCTCGAGATAGGACAAGGAGATGCCCTGGCGCTCGGAAATATCGGCAAGGGGAACGGGCCCCTGCTCAGCATGCAGCGCCACGTCGAGCATGGCGGTTACAGCGTAACGTCCTTTTGAAGTCAGTCTCATGTGCCTTACCGTCTTGCGAAGCAATTAATGGGCACATGGTCACATACCCGACAAAATCAGTCAAGTATATGGTTGAGTAAATTAGTCGGGATTAATCGATGACGCCCGATTTCTGGACCGAGGTCAAAATTCCCCGCAGGATATTGAGTTCCACCGCTTCCGGTCGGGCCCGATTGAAGAGACGACGCAACTTGCTCATCACGTGCCCCGGGTGATCTTCAGTGATAAAACCGGTCTTGAGCAGGGTCTGCTCCAGATGCTGGTAAAAACCTTCGAGCTGGGCCGCACTCGGGTAATCTTGCACACCGTCAGTTTCAGCGGCTTGTTCCTGCGACTGCAGCCAGTGCATACGCACCTCATAGCAGAGGGTCTGCACCGCCATGGCCAGGTTGAGGGAGCTGTACTCAGGGTTGGCCGGGATCGCCACATGGTAGTGACACTTTTGCAACTCATCGTTGGTCAGGCCGGTGCGTTCACGGCCAAATACCAGCGCCACCGGATGCCTAACCCCTTCCGCCACGGTTTTTTCACCTGCCTCGCGAGGATCCAGCATGGGCCAACTCAGGGTGCGAGAACGGGCACTGGTACCGATGACCAGACCACAATCGGCGATGGCTTCATCCAGGGTAGAGACGACTCGGGCATTGGCGAGTATATCGCTGGCACCGGCCGCCAATGCATTGGCATTGCCATCCGGCAAGGCTTGCGGATCAACCAGCACCATCTGGGTCAAACCCATGGTCTTCATGGCGCGTGCCGCAGAGCCCATGTTGCCGGTATGAGAGGTGTTTACCAAAACAATACGAATCTGATCCAACATGCCCAGTCAATCTTCGGTGAAAAATGGCGCGCAATTATAACATAAGAGAGCGCTATTTTGGCACCGTTAAAGGAACGCCATTTCAGCACTAACGCGACAGTTTGTATAACAAACCAGCATGAGGCAAACGTGAGAGATGACTAAACTTGAAGGATAAGCGATTAACAGCGCAGGAGTGCCACAGCCATGCTTCCCCCGTATATCTATGAGAGACTGCCCAGCCTCTATTTGCTGATGGCCATTGTCATGATCACCTTGAGCGAGCAGCCTCTGCTGTGGTTTGCAGGTTGTCTGCTGTTTATCGTCGGGGCGATCACCTGGATGATGCGCTCCAGTTATCGCCGTACCGACCTCATCATCTTTCCAGACAAACGCTGGTTGCAACCGGAGTGGCTCTACGAGGCACAACCCTTTATCTGGCTTGCCTTGGGGCTGCTGATATCGCAGCAACCCGCCCCCTTTGCCTCGCTTGCATTGCTCCCCTGTCTGTGGGCATGCCGTTGTCTTTGGGCCCGGCACCGCTACCGTCATCACGTCTGCGGGGCGACAGCCCACTTAAGACGGGATCCCGCCCGGCGTCGCCTGCATCGCAGTCTGAACTGACCCGTTGCGGGCACGCTCGATAAAGGTCGCCAAGTCCATCAAGGGATACTTCATCAGGCTCGGCAGACCATCGAGATCCAGACTATCCATCAGGTTTTTCACTTCCAGACCCAATTCCGTATCACCTTCAATTTTCAGCTTGCGCTGGAAGAAGAGCGAATCCGGGTCTTCCTTGCGTCCGGCGATCAGGATGAGGTCATTGGTAGTGCCGCTGAAGCAGACATCCACTTTTTCGCAGTCGCGCGCCACAACCAGTTGACCCTTCTGCTCGCTGATGAACCAGCACAGCTCGAGATCGGATACTTCCACCTTAAGCCACTTGCCAGCCAGAAATTCGAAGTCGCCATCCTCAATGGCCTCCTTGAATACCCGTGCTAGCAGGCTCTCCATTACCTGCTTTTGCAGATTGAAGGGCACCAGTTTGAGGGGATGACGCAAGAAACGGGGGGCCTGCTCTACCAGACCAAGATGCAATTTTTGAAACACGATGGACTCCCTTTTTTGCGCATTCAACCATATGCCTCCCCATCAGATCCTGTGGGAAATCAAACTTCTGCCGAGTTACCTCTAGAAGGGTAAAGCCACCGAAAACTGCCTCAGGTCAAAAAGCAGCGCCATGCCGATGAATACAATCAGGGCCTATTTGCCCTTCATATGCACCCTCGGAGCGTACTAATGGAATTACTCTGTCCGGCAGGCAGCTTGCCGGCACTGAAAACCGCCGTAGATAACGGGGCTGATGCCGTTTATATCGGCTTCAAGGACGACACCAATGCCCGCCACTTTGCCGGTCTGAACTTCACCGACAGCAAACTTGAGAAGGCGGTTGATTATGTGCACCAGCATGGTCGGAAACTGCATATCGCCATCAATACCTTCGCCCACCCGGGGGCCGATGCCAGGTGGAAGCAGGCGGTGGATCGCGGCGTGGCGCTTGGCGCCGATGCCCTGATCATCGCCGATCTGGCTGTGCTTGATTATGCCAGCCGTCGCTACCCGGAGATGGAACTGCATGTCTCGGTACAGGCCAGCGCCACCAATGCCGCTGCCATCCGCTTCTATCAGCAACAGTTCAATGCCAAACGGGTCGTTCTGCCCCGGGTGCTCTCCATGCATCAGGTCAAGCAACTGGCCCGCGAGACCGATGTCGGCCTCGAAGTCTTTGCCTTCGGCAGTCTCTGCATCATGGCCGAAGGGCGTTGTTACCTCTCTTCCTACATGACGGGCGAGAGTCCCAACACGGTCGGCGCCTGCTCACCGGCCAAGTTTGTGCGTTGGGAAGAAACACCAAACGGCCTCGAATCGCGCCTCAACGAGGTGTTGATAGACCGCTACGGCCCGGGTGAAAACGCCGGCTATCCGACCCTGTGCAAGGGGCGCTTCGAGGTGGACGGCCAGACTTACCACGCCCTGGAGGAGCCGACCAGCCTCAACACCCTCGGCCTCTTGCCCGAGCTCTTCAAGACCGGGATCCAGTCGGTCAAGATTGAGGGACGCCAGCGCAGCCCTGCCTATGTAGAGCAGGTGACCCGGGTCTGGCGCGCCGCCATTGATGCCTACCAGGCCAATCCAGATGCCTACCAGGTCAAGAGCGAATGGGATACCCAGCTCGCCCGCGTCTCCGAGGGAAGCCAGACCACGCTCGGTGCCTATCACCGCCAGTGGCAATAAGGAGTCCCCTATGTCCTTCTCTTTCCTGCTTTTCTCTTGCGGCAACAAGGAGCTCAACTAATGCAATTCTCTTTAGGGCCCCTGCTCTTTTACTGGCCCAAGGCCGACACCGAAGCTTTTTATCAGGCTGCGGCCAGGAGCGACGCCGATATCATCTATCTGGGAGAAACCGTCTGCAGCAAGCGTCGCGAACTCAAGGTGGATGACTGGATCGCGCTTGCCCATCAGGTGGCTGATTCTGGCAAGCAGGTGGTGCTCTCTACCCTGGCGCTCATTTCGGCCCCTTCCGAGCTCAAAGAGGTCAAGCGGCTGGTCGACAATGGCGGCCTGATGGTCGAGGCCAACGATCTCGGCACTGTCCAGCTTGCCCGGGAAGCGGGTCTGCCGTTTGTATGCGGTCCGGCCATCAACGCCTACAACGCAGATGTGCTCGGCATGCTGCTCAAACAGGGGATGAAACGCTGGGTGATGCCGGTGGAGCTGTCGCGCGACTGGCTGGTGCAACTCAACCAGGATCTGGGCGCCATGCGCCAGCAGTTTGAGGTAGAGGTGTTTGCCTACGGCCATCTGCCACTGGCCTACTCGGCTCGCTGCTTCACCGCCCGCTCCCTCGACAAACCCAAGGACAACTGCGAGCTCGCCTGCATTCACTACCCTACCGGTCGTCTGGCCAACAGTCGCGAGGGGCAGCGGGTGTTCAACCTCAACGGGATCCAGACCCAGTCCGGCTACTGCTACAACCTGGGCAACGATCTGGCGAGCATGGCGGATCTGGTGGATGTGGTCAGGCTCTCTCCCCAGGGCATGGATACTCTGGACATGCTGGCCCGCTTCAAGGCCAATCAGCAGGGAGAGGCCCCCCTGCCCCTGCAGCAGGATCGTGACTGCAATGGGTACTGGCGCCAGATCCCCGGCATGAGTCTGGTGGTATAACGCCGGCTCTCGCCCAGCAAAAAGGCCTCATCACGAGGCCTTTTTTACAGCTGTGTGTCCCGTCCTGAATATGGTTTATACCTTTACCCCGAATATACGGAAACCCTGATGGGACAAGGAGTGAAACGAACACCATACGATTGCTTGCTGACGTTTAAACTGACCCTAGCCGAGCGGCGAGATGGCATACAAACAGGCACCAGTGCACTATGGCATTCAGGGCAAGGCGACCGATCTTAGCGCCAACTTCTACCAGCTGCGCCAGACCAGCTATCACCAGCTAACCGTCGGCAGCACGTTGATGCCAGCGCCACAGTCCCACCCCAGCCTGCGCCAAACGCTTCAAGGGCATTCAGATCGACCACATCGACCAGCAGAACGAAAGCGCTCCCGACTTCCTCACTCGGCTGGCAGGTCAATGTGGCGCCCTGATCACCATCAAGTTGGGCCGCCTGCTCTTTATCGGGCGGGGCAAGGAGCTCTCCCCTCCGTCACCATCCCACGCTAGAACGGCGACCAGCACCGCTTCGCCGTCGCTGACTGTGAGGCTTACACCAGCGTCGTGGCCAACTAGCACCACGACCAGAAGAAGACCACTACCGAGGGCTCTACCGTCAAGCGCAAACGCAAGAAGAAGCCAAAGTCGGAACAGGAATTGCCGAGTGGTACCACAGTCAGGGGATTCAAACCGCAGATCAACGAGGCCGCCAGGGTTGTGTACAACATCAACAACAGCGGCTACACCAACAACAATTAACCTCGAAGTGGCGCTCGAAGATCTGCCGGAAGTAAGCTAGAAAAACTCCGTGTGGACCAAATATGGGCGTTGTTGCCCAAATCGATGCAGCTTGAATGGAACTAACTGAGGACTTGGTGATCTGATCACCACCATCCTCTTCAAATCTGCATCATGGGCACGTCGCTTCACCCCATCACCAACTGGCCTAAATACAACAAGTCTTTGATTAATCGTGGTTCACTCACCTTCTGGGTTGATGCCGATGCCATGAGCAACTGGTTTCACCACGACCATCATGGACGGCGGGGCCGTAGCCAGCTCTACACCGACCAAACCATCGCCACTTTCCTGATGCTCAAGGGGATTTTCAACCTCACTTTGCGAGCAACCCAGGGACTACTCGACTCCCTGTTCGAGTTGATGAACGTACCGCTTTGTGCCCCCGATTACAGTTGTGTCTGCAAGCGTGCCCGCACGGTGATAGTGGCCTATCGGCAGCCCTCAAAGGGACGCATTACCGACTTGGTTATCGACTCAACCGGGCTGAAGGTGTTTGGTGAAGGCGAGTGGAAGGTCAGAAAACACGGCGCTGAGAAACGGCGAGTCTGGCGCAAGTTGCATCTGGCGGTGGACCCGGTGACCCACGATATCGTGGCGGCGGAAGTCTCGCTGGAAAATGTCCATGATGCCGAGGTGTTGCCCACCTTGCTCAACCCTCTGCGGCGTAAGCTGGGACATGTTTATGCGGATGGAGCTTATGACAGCAAAGCCAGCCATCAGCTTATCTCGCGCAAAGGGGCGACAGCCTGTATCCCGCCTCGCAAGAGCGCGGGGTTATGGAAAAAGGGACACCCAAGAAATGACGCTGTGCTGGTGATGCGCAAGGAAGGGCTGGCACACTGGAAGAAGATATCGGGGTATCACCGTCGCTCGCTGGCAGAGACGGCGATGTATCGCTTCAAGCAGTTGCTGGCGGGGAAAATCAGTCTGCGTAACTACAACAGCCAAGTGGGAGAAGTCATGGCGTATGTAAGCGCCATAAACAAACTCAATACCCTGGGTCTGCCTGTCAGAAAGTCCCGAGTGTAGCGGTTACCCAGGGCTGGGGAAGTCATGACTTGCTGGCTGATTTGGGCAACAACGCCCTGGTGATGCGCAAGGAAGGGCTGGCGCACTGGAAGAAGATATCGGGGTATCACCGTCGCTCGCTGGCAGAGACGGCGATGTATCGCTTCAAACAGTTGCTGGCGGGGAAAATCAGTCTGCGTAACTACAATGGCCAGGTGGGAGAAGTCATGGCGTATGTCAGCGCCATAAACAAACTGAATACCCTGGAACTACCTGTCAAACAGCCCCGAGTGTAGCGGTCACCTGGGGCTGGCGAAGTCATGACTTGCTGGCTGATTTGGGAAACAACGCCGGGCCATGCCGAACGCTGGTACACTGCCGGAAACAGAAATTTAGCGCTGTGACTGGTCCTGCTACCACGATTAACAAAAAGGTGGGTGTCCAGTTTTTCGTTTCCCGACCTAGCTAACCTAGGCACAGCCAAACGGCTCAATAAGCTCTATCAACCGACCAAATACCTGATATCAGCAGACCATCGAATGAATTTTCCGTGGCCTGCCTTCATCCATAATGTTAAAGTAACGCATTAAATGTCACTGAAGGTTTATTTATGTTCGGCCCTATATCACCAACAATATATAATGTGCTTGTATATATCGCAATTAGCATTAGTGCATCAGTTTTCATATCTCATATAATCTACCATTACAACAATGTTAGAGACAATATAGAAACTCCTTCTATAAATCACAAACAAGCCATTCATAAATACATATTGTTTTATATTGTGATGGCATGCTTAGTAGTTTGTTGGTCATGGATTGCATTTTCGCCAATTAGCATCGGGCATCTTGATGAAATATCATATTTAAATGAACCTATTAATCCACAGATATGGAATGGACGATTTTTCCCTCTCGGCCACTTAGAGTTCAATTACTTATATCCATCAATGTTTGGGGGAGAGCTATGGCCATTGTACATTCTTCCATTTTGTCAGTTGGTGGTTTTTATTTGGTGCGTGGATTATATAATAAAGCCAGCCAACATATATGTAAGAATGTTTGCCATCTGTTTAACCTATTGGCTTTCAGCTAGCATTCCAATGGTAAACTTGGTTATCCCTGAACGAAATGCTATATTTTTTCTGTTGATTGCTCTCTGTTTCTTAAAGAAATACTCAGCTCACGCCAATATAATAGCATTGTATGGCTCCGTGATTGCATTCGGGTTATCCTTATACTATAAGGAGCCTATGTTTTCCTTTGCTATTGCGTTTGCCGTTACACATTGGTTCTACAATGTCTTACGACACGAAAAATGTATTAATCTTAAATTAGGACACAATGTAGCTGCTGAGGCTGGAATTTTTCTATCAGGATTGTTTTTTTTACTAGGATATTACCTTTTCGTATTGGCAGGCCCAGCACAAAGTTCAACATATATGAATATATCGGTTAAACCGAACGTAGCCGAATATATTTCAAGAGTTTGGTTCTTCACATGGAAACGACCATTTTTATCCATCCTTGTAATAAATGCAATTATATCACATACCTACATCAATAAATCGTCCCAAGATAGAGCATTATCAATGGGTTTGATAGCAGGAGGCACTGCTTATCTTGCTGCTTTAGCCACTTTAAACATGCCAGTAAATGGCTATTATTATGCTATTCCACTCCTATCAATCTCTCTATCATTTTTTATTTGCGTAAAACATCTTTTAAAAAAAAATCATTCGCGGTTTTAGCTTTATCGTCTATTGTGTTTATTACCGTTGTTGTTTTACAGTCAAAAAACTTAAAAGAAGACATTTTTTTAAGAAAAAACACTCAAAACGAGTTTTTGTTTATAAGCAAAGCTATAGATGACAACCGCAATGTAAAAAACATTTACTTTGCAATAGATGATAAATCTGATCCATATCCAGACTACAGCACGACAATCCTTGAACTCTATCTGTATAAGTTTAAAGGCATGGGGGCATTTAACATCACAAGTAAAAGTGGCTGCTATCCATGGAATGAGTATAAAAACGACAATAAAATACACTGTATCAAAAAAGATTTTTCGATGACGGATAAATATGACCTTATCATCATTGAAAATGATGTCATTTCAGTGGAAAAAGAAAGCTCCATATACAGTGTATTTACGTCACCATTTTCTCTTAAAGAAAATGGGCATAAAAACAAACTGCATTTAATGTTAAACAAGACAGCAAAAAAATAACTGCTACGAACATGAAAAATTAAAAATGGGTATGCTTAGTTACTAGGCATGCCCATTATCATTTGTTCATGCCCAATATATAAATCTTTTCAATGATTACATACCTTAGTGCGAGAGTTTAAGTTCCGCAGAACTCGATTAAAACCAATCAATGTTACAGATGCCAACACTGTGGAACTAGCGAAACAGCGATGGCTACTCGAAGTGACCACGCCTATGTGTCTGCTCCCCTAAGGCCTGAAAGACTCTGACGGAAAATGAAAGTTCACAAAAAGGATCCAGACCCAGCTCGCGCCCAGTGCTGGCGCGGGGAGCAGATATCCTCCCTCAGTAGTTCACCGGCATGATTTTCAACGGCGTTGTTGCCCAAATCAGCCAGCAAGTCATGACTTCCCCAGCCCTGGGTAACCGCTACACTCGAGGCTTTCTGACAAGTAGGCCCAGGGTATTCAGCTTGTTTATGGCGCTTACATACGCCATGACTTCTCCCACTTGGCCGTTGTAGTTACGCAGACTGATTTTCCCCGCCAGCAACTGCTTGAACCGATACATCGCCGTCTCTGCCAGCGAGCGACGGTGATACCCCGATATCTTCTTCCAGTGCGCCAGCCCTTCCTTGCGCATCACCAGCACAGCGTCATTTCTTGGGTGTCCCTTTTTCCATAACCCCGCGCTCTTGCGAGGCGGGATACAAGCTGTCGCCCCTTTGCGCGAGATAAGCTGATGGCTGGCTTTGCTGTCATAGGCGCCATCTGCATAAACTCGTCCCAGCTTACGCCGCAGTGGATTGAGCAAGGTCGGCAACACCTCGGCATCATGGACATTTTCCAATGACACCTCCGCCGCCACGATATCGTGGGTTACCGGGTTTACTGCCAGATGCAACTTGCGCCAGACTCGTCGCTTCTCAGCGCCGTGTTTTCTGACCTTCCACTCGCCTTCACCAAACACCTTCAGCCCGGTTGAGTCGATAACCAAGTCGGTAATGCGTCCCCTTGGGGGCTGTCGATAGGCCACTGTCACCGTACGTGCTCGCTTGCTGACACAGCTATAGTCCGGTGCGCACAACGGCACATTCATCAACTCGAACAGGGAGTCGAGTAGTCCCTGAGTGGCCCGCAGAGTGAGGTTGAAAATCCCCTTGAGCATCAGGACGGTACAGATGGTCTGGTCAGTGTAAAGCTGGCAGCGGCCCCGCCGCCCATGATGGTCGTGGTGAAACCAGTTGCTCATGGCCTCGGCATCAACCCAGAAGGTGAGTGAACCACGGTTAATCAAAGACTTGTTGTATTTAGGCCAGTTGGTGATGGGGTGAAGCGACGTGCCCATGATGCAGACTTGAAGAGGATGGTGGTGATCAGATCACCAAGTCCTTAGTTAGTTCCATTCAGGCTGAATCGATTTGGGCAACAACGCCATTTTCAACACATAAAGCGCTCAGGCGAGGCGGGGGCGCTACTGTGCCGCCAGTCCTTTCAATACCAACTGCCGCCCCTCTGGCGTGAGCGAGCCCATCAGACTAAGCACCAGCTGGTTGGTGGTCTTGGCCGAGAGGCTCTGGGTATGCACGAACGACAAGGTGGCCACCCAGCTGTGGCCACATTCGGCATCGGTGCACTGGCAGTAGAGATCCGAGACATCATCGCTCAGTCGGTTGGTCTTGGTCATGCGGCCCCGCTGGCCACACACTTTGCAATAAACCCGCATTACGCCCCCTTTTCTATCCAAATCAACAGCCTATCTTGCCATATGGAATACTGTTTGTTTATACAGCTGGACCGATATTCTCCCGAAAATCGACCCAGAGGGAGCGAGGGAGTCCCGCGCTGTTGATGGCATCCTGGATAAGCTCGCACAGCGGCAACACCTCGTTGCGGGCATAGGTCGCATCGTACTTCTCGGGATCCCCGAGCCCTCCCCCGCCATTGGTCGGGATGATGCCAGCCAGCGCCGCCGGAAAACGGTGGCTGGTCAATACATCCTGGGCGGTGATCCCCTTGATGGCCGCGAACTCGTCTTTGGTGGCGATATCCCCCACCGGGATCAGCTTGATGCCATCGGGTTTGCCGTCCGGGATGTTCACGAACATGGGGCGAAAGTTCCCTACCCCCTTGCTGCTCGCAATCATCTCCTTCATCTCCTCTTCCGTGTCATCGTCCATGTTCGGATCGGTGGCGTAGAAGATGAAGCCCATGTGGGCGCCGTTGAGGAAGTATTTGCGCCGAAACAGAGTGGCATCCTGGTTGAGCAGTGCCGACTGCAGGCCGCCCAGGTAGTCAGGCATACCGTAGATCTGCTGCTCGGGGTCGTGCTGGGCCAGCCAGATGACATCCTCCGGCCGGTAAATCAGGTTCGGCTGCCCTGCTGCAGGTAGACAAAGCAGCCATCTTCGCGCCGGCGCAGCTAGACGCTGGAGAGCGGGTACAGCCCGGCGTTGTTGCCCAAATCGATTCAGCCTGAATGGAACTAACTAAGGACTTGGTGATCTGATCACCACCATCCTCTCCAAGTCTGCATTATGGGCACGTCGCTTCACCCCATCACCAACTGGCCTAAATACAACAAGTCGTTGATTAATCGTGGTTCACTCACCTTCTGGGTTGATGCCGAGGCCATGAGCAACTGGTTTCACCACGACCATCATGGGCGGCGGGGCCGCTGCCAGCTTTACACTGACCAGACCATCTGTACCGTCCTGATGCTCAAGGGGATTTTCAACCTCACTCTGCGGGCCACTCAGGGACTACTCGACTCCCTGTTCGAGTTGATGAATGTGCCGTTGTGCGCACCGGACTATAGCTGTGTCAGCAAGCGAGCACGTACGGTGACAGTGGCCTATCGACAGCCCCCAAAGGGACACATTACTGACTTAGTTATCGACTCAACCGGGCTGAAGGTGTTTGGTGAAGGCGAGTGGAAGGTCAGAAAACACGGCGCTGAGAAACGGCGAGTCTGGCGCAAGTTGCATCTGGCGGTAGACCCGGTGACCCACGATATCGTGGCGGCGGAAGTCTCGCTGGAAAATGTCCATGATGCCGAGGTGTTGCCCACCTTGCTCAACCCTCTGCGGCGTAAGCTGGGACATGTTTATGCGGATGGAGCTTATGACAGCAAAGCCAGCCATCAGCTTATCTCGCGCAAAGGGGCGACAGCCTGTATCCCGCCTCGCAAGAGCGCGGGGTTATGGAAAAAGGGACACCCAAGAAATGACGCTGTGCTGGTGATGCGCAAGGAAGGGCTGGCGCACTGGAAGAAGATATCGGGGTATCACCGTCGCTCGCTGGCAGAGACGGCGATGTATCGCTTCAAGCAGTTGCTGGCGGGGAAAATCAGTCTGCGCAACTACAACGGCCAAGTGGGAGAAGTCATGGCGTATGTCAGCGCCATAAACAAGCTGAATACCCTGGGCCTACCTGTCAGAAAGCCCCGAGTGTAGCGGTTACCCAGGGCTGGGGAAGTCATGACTTGCTGGCTGATTTGGGAAACAACGCCGTGCAACCCCACCACTTGGTTAAACCCGTTGCGCAGCTTGAGCAGCCTCGCAATCCCATGTTTTGCTCGTGGTTGTGTTCTTCTATCTGCTCGCTTTTTAGGTTAATGTACTCTCGCTCTGTTGCTAACTCGACAATGTTGTTTCTTTGCATGTGAATATAATACATACTTAAATAAAAGAACTATAGGATACATTATTGATAAATCTTAATATTAAAAACTGGATGTGTAATTTCCGCCATAATAATACATTAGTTCAAGACAGTTTTAATATAGGGGTATTAGCATTGAATAATAAAGAAGATGAAATTCTTTCTTTGACTGGGTTGCGATTTGTTGCAGCGCTATATGTTTTTATATTTCATATCCACATTCGTTGGCCGGTAACAACGAACAGTTTTGTTAGCAACATTATTGGACAAGGTGCAGTGGGAATGAGTCTGTTTTTTATTCTCTCGGGTTTTGTTCTTGCTTATCGGTATGCAGGGCAGACGTTCAGAGTAAGTGAATACTTAAAAAATAGATTTGCTAGAATATATCCTATCTACGTCGTTGCAGCATTACTAACACTACCGTGGCTTGGGTTTGACATTATTGGCACGTCGATGGTTGACACATTTAAAGCAATTTGCAAAGTTTTTTTAATTGTCACGTCGAATATATTTCTTGTTCAAGCATGGCTTCCTCAATTTTTTATTATTGGAATGATGGTGGTAGTTGGTCAATTTCTGTGGAGGCATTCTGTTATTTAATGCTACCTTTAATCCTTCCATATCTCTTGAGGGCATCAACGGAGAAACTGTTTTTAACGATAGCTATATTTTGGGTGTGGGCCACATTACCAGGAATTTCCGCCACTCTTTTTGATGCTCCGACTACCCCTGTTTTTTATTCTATGCCCGTTTTCCGTTTGCCAGAGTTTCTCGTCGGAGTGTGTTCTTTTTTGCTAATTCGTCGAGGCTTTATTTATCAGCATGGTGTATTGGCTCAGATTGTTGTTACCCTTTTCTTTTTATTTTACCTTGGTTTTGTTGGGTCAAGAATGTCTCATTATGTTGGTCATAATTGGATTGTAATTCCTGTAGTTGCCTTTATGATCTTCTCATTATCAAACAACAAAGGAATTATATCTTTAATTTTGTCTTCGCGTGTTTTTGTTTGGTTAGGAAAAATCAGCTACTGTTTTTATTCTTTCCAAGCATTTATTATCTTATTGATGATTACCTATCACGCCAAGTTGGTGGAGATAATCCCAGTCCTTTCCAATAACATTGTTTTAATGGTGGTATCGTTTTTTGTGTTAGTGGCGATATCTGCTGCAGCATATTATTTAATTGAAGAGCCAGCTCGCAAATTCATTAGACTGAAGGGTGGGCGTGTTGGAATGCCAATATCTCAGTCTTGACTGATATTACTAGATGAGTTCAGGTCGTTCATTTGACTGTTAATCTAAGTAAAGTAAAAGCCCAAACGGGCTTTTACTTTTTTGACTCACATGTTAGCAGTTATAATAGCCGACATGGGGAAACCGGGATAAAACCGCCATCTCTCTGATTGTGTGATTTGCTCACCTACCTGATTGCGAAGTGCCATTTTCGGCAACGCCAGATGACTCTGCAGAGCATGGTCGGGAACTTTATACCCGAGCCCTTTTTGGCGAATTTGGTCCCGTGGGCGAATTTACTGAATCCCCACCCACCGAAGATGAACAGCTTGCGGTGTTAGACAGCAAACTGAAGCACGCCGCGACAACCATGGCACCGCTGGAGGATGCCGACAAACTGGGCGTCATCAGCGAGCGCGAGAAGGTCCAGCTCACCGCCTGGCAACACTACCGGGTCGCCCTCTATCGCTTGCCACAAAGCGAAGGATGGCCCACCGATGTCACCTGGCCGGATGCCCCGCAATGAGTTGGACGCAAGGCACGCTGCGCTGGCCGGCCAGCGCCGAGGCGATACACTCGCGTGCCAGCGGGGTACTTGACCAACTGCCGGCAAGCCAATCTGGCGCCGTGGCCCGCTTGCAAGAGCTGGCGCCAAGGGCGCAATACCGCCCCATGCCGATCAGTCAGGCCGCCGACGGGTTGGCTGGACTGCGCGCCGAACTCGACCAATTGCTGGTCACCGGTCGCTGCCTGACGGTCACCCCCTATCAGCATGGCGTGGGCCAGCACCAGGGCAACCAATACAGCCTCGCCGCCCCCAATGCGGTGGCTACCCTTGCGGCCAAGCTGCAGGATGGTGCCGATCCCCTGCTGCCGGCTGGCCAGCTGCATGCCATCGCCTGGCTGGTCACCGGCAACAGCGAAACCGCGCTGGCCGACGCCTTGACCCCGCTTTGCGCCATGCTGCCACTGCCGGAGTGGTGCGCGGCCCTGCGCCGCCTCACCGCTCAGAACGATGCCATGAACCAACCGACCGCCGCCAAGGTACCGCGCTGGAAAGCCGATGAGCCGCTGACATGGGCCCCGCTGCGCCCTGCTCGTTCGCTGCTCGGGGCGGAGATCGCCCAGCTGGAGAGCCTGGCACAAGGCTCCGCCACTCCGATTGCAAAGCTGGCCAGCCTGGCCGAACGCCGCGCGGCCAGATTATCCGGGCTGGAGCAGGCGTTCGCGCAACTGGCCGCCGTCAGTGGCCAGCTCTGGCACTGGCAAGCCCAGGGAGACGCAGCCAGCCTCGCCGCCCAATTGGGCCAGAGCAGCCCGCCGGACCACAGCCACTGCATGACGGTCGGCGCCCTGCTGCTCTCCCCCTCCCCGCTCACCTTCTGGCAGGAGTTAACCCGATGAGCAAAACAGCCATGCTCACCCTGGACGGTGAGCCGATTGTGATGAAGTCGATGCGGATCACCGTATCGATGCAGTTTCAGGACAAGGACAGCAGCGGCCAGACCAGCTCGACCAGCAGCTCGGAGCAGGGCGCCAAGGCCAAGGAGCTCGATATCTCGGGCCTGGTCCCCTTCAATGATGAGCAGGCTCTGAGCCGTCTGTTTGAGCTGGCCGATGCCAAGGGGGATGGCGGCAAGCGCCATATCTACCGGGTAGGGTCGCTGTTGGCCAAGTCGGTGAAGGTACGCCAGGCCAAGTTCGCTGGGCGCATCACTGCCAGCGAACAGGAAGGGCTGCTGGCCTGGCAGGTGCAGTTCACCCTGCGCGAGCACAACTCGGTGCCCGAGAAGCGGGAACAGCGGATGCCCAAAACACCGGCCAAGGTGGGCCAGGGTACCGCCAACACCAAACCGGCCAAGCCATCAGAGGGGGCGCCCGCTTCCGAGCAGGAGCAGCTGAGCTCGTGGGAACAGGCCATCAAGGGGCTTGATAACAAACTGGGAGACCTGATGGCGTGAAACTCTCGACCAACCTGACCCTGGGCGGGCAACCGGCCAACCTCATCGACCACGATATCGTGCTGGATCTCTGCGCCGGCGGCCGCGCAGCACTCACTATCGAAGGGCGTGCCGAGAAGGGGCAAACCCTGACCGTGGATCTGGGATACAACGGCGAACTGCGGCGCTGGTTTACCGGATACGTGTATGACGTACAGCCCGCCAGCAATGGCGCCAGCAAGGTGCTGTGCCGTGAGCTGGCCGGGATCCTGGGGAGTTCGTTTCCTGTCAGCATTCAACACCCCACCCTGCGCAGCCTGCTGGCCTGGCTGAGCAACCAGACCAAACTCACCTTCCTGCTGCCGGATGGGGCCGACTATACCGATCGGCCAATCCCCAACTTCACCAGCGCCGGCACCGGCTATCAACTGCTTAACAACGCGGGCCGCGCCTTTGCGGTGCCGGATTTCATCTGGCATCAACAGCCGGATGGCGCCATCTTCGTGGGCAGTCACGCCCATAGTCGCTGGGCCGATCGGGCGGTGGAGCTGGATCCGGCCTTCTCCGGCCGACAGGCGGGCAACACCCTCACCACGGCACCGATCCCGGCCATGCGCCCGGGCGCCATCGTCAACGGCAAGCGAGTGGAGCGGGTCCGCCTCAAGGGCGACGAGATGACCCTGACCACGGCGACCCCAGGCAAACCGGTGAAGTCGCCGGAACGGCGCAAGATGGAGGGGGGAGTTCCCCGAGCTGGCTGACAAGATGCACCTGCCCAAGTTCGGGCGGGTCGAGGCCATCAGCGACAGCGCCACAGCTGGCCAGCTCAATGATCCGTTTCGCCCTCGCTATGCGGTGGATGTGCAGTTGTTGGGTGAAGATGGCCAGCCGGACAAGGCTGCCCCGCTCTATCGCGCCGTGCCGCTGCCGGTGATGTTCGGTGGACCCGAGCAGGGGCTGCTGCAGTTTCCCATCGAGGGGACGATAGTCGAGCTGGGGTTTGCCTTCGGTCGCGCCGACCGGCCGTTTATCCGCACCGTGCTGGGCTCGGGCTGGCCGCTGCCGGACATCACCCCGGGCGAGCAGCTCCAGCAGCAACGGGGCGAGGTGTTCAGCCGCACCGATACCGTGGGCAACCAGCGCCGCCACACCGACCGCACCCAGCATGACAAGGCACTGATGATGCACCGCGAGGCGGACGACTACCTGGGCGAGTTTGGCCTGCACCGACTCACCACCCTGCAGCACAGCGTAGAGCAGATCGGGGCGATGAAGCGCATTGAGGCACTCGGAGCCATCGAGTTGCTGGCCGGTGATGACTTGGTGACGGGGTGCCTGGGCAACATGAGCCAGACTACTGCCAGTGATCTGGTGGAGGTGATCGGGCAGCTGCGGCGTAGTGTGGCCGGCGAGCTCCAGCACTTCGAGGCGCCCCGGTCGTGGATGGGCAGCGAGAAGGTGAACATCTTTCGCCTGCTGCTACAACTGATGAACCTGGTGGAGCAGCTGGCCGCCGCCACCGCCAGTCATACCCACGGTGGCCCACAGCCAACCAATGCCGGAACATTCACCGGCCAAAGCCAGCAGGCTGGCCAACTGGCCGCCACCCTCTCCCCCATCATCGAGTAACCCACCAAGCAAAGGAGGCCCCACATCGTGGGGCCTCCTTCTATCCGCCTGACAGCACCAAAGCATGGCCAGGGAAAGGCGCCGCATGTAGGGCACCATCAGGCAGGCACACATCATACGCGACGCACAGAGCCAAACACAGCAGCCAGAGCGCCACAGAAAAGCCCACGGTGGCGTCTGCGCCACGGAATCCGCGCTCTTCCGCTCCCGCCTGCGGGCTTCACCAGGAAAATTTTTTGCAAAAGTGAATTACCGCAAAACCATATGCCCAGACCGCGCCAGATAAAGGATCCACAAGGCGTTGAGGATCTGAAATGAAGGATCTTTTTTGCAAGGATTTACAGTTTGAAGAGGGTCGGTATAACTATGGTAAAAATGTAAGTTGTTGAATGTATTGGGTAGGCCGTACATTCCGTGGGAATTTGAATGAACGGTGAGGATCTGCGTCGTTGCGTTGGATTGGCTGAAAAGCTTTTATTTCAGCTAGTTAGATATGAGGATGATGATCTGATAACTGAAATTTTGAAAAAGTATGAACCGTGTGTTTAACCGCGACCGTCATCGAAAACAGGCTTTTATGCCGTCATTCCCGCCATCAAAAAAGAGCCTGTAAATAATTCTGTGTAACTGCCCACTCCATTACAGGTGACCGTTCAGACGATCACCGAACTCGATAATAAAGCGATTCAGGGCAAGCTTCCAATTCTGGATTGGCATGGTCCATTTCTTTGAAGCCTGCTGTATCGCGAGGTACGCCACTTTTAGCGCCGAGTCGTCGGTCGGGAAGAGCTTCCTTTGCTTGGTCGCCTTGCGCAGCACGCTGTTCAGCGACTCGATAGCATTGGTGGTGTAGATCACCTTCCGGATGGCGGGGGGATACTCGAACAGTGTGATCAGATTATCCCAGTTGCCCTGCCAGGAGCGCGTTATCTGCGGGTACTGGCTATCCCAGCGCTCGCCGAAGGCCGCCAGCGCCTGCTGAGCCTCACGTTCCGTCGCAGACTGGTAGATCTGCTTCAGATCCGCCGTCACCGCCTTGTAGTCCTTCCAGGAGACATAGCGCAGCGAGTTGCGCACCATGTGGACGATACACAGTTGCACCTTGGTCTGGGGATACTCCACAGCAATCGCATCAGGGAAGCCCTTGAGACCGTCCACACACGCAATCAGGATGTCTTCCAAGCCGCGATTCTTCAGCTCGGTCAGGACCGACAGCCAGAACTTTGCCCCTTCGGTCTCGGCCAGCCACAGGCCCAGCAGCTCCTTGTGCCCCTCCATATTGATGCCCAGTGCCAGATAGAGCGACTTGTTGATCACCCTCTGGTTCGCGCGGATCTTCAGCACAATGCAGTCCAGATAAACGATGGGATAGAGCGGATCCAGCGGCCGGTTTTGCCATTCGTGGACCTGCTCGATGACACGTTCGGTCACCTTCGATACCAGCCCCGCCGAGATGTCGGCGTCATACATCTCTTTGAATGCGTCAACGATATCCCGCGTGCTCAAGCCCTTGGCGTAGAGGGCGAGGATCTGGTCGTCCATCTGGGTCAGGCGGGACTGGCCCTTGCGGACGAACTGAGGTTCGAAGGACGAGTTACGGTCACGAGGCGCCTGGATAGTGACCTCTCCGTGCTGCCCTTTTAGGCGTTTGGCGGAATAGCCATTGCGATTGTTGCCGGTCCCGCGGCCTTGTGGGGCGTGTTTCTCGTAGCCCAGATGTTCGTCCATCTCGGCATTGAGCGCGGTCTCGACGGTGAGCTTGATCAGCTGTTGGGTGAGGGTGCCGAGATCTTTTTCAGACTTGATGTCTTTGGCCAGCTCAGCGGCCAGTGCTTTGAGTTTGTCTTGGTCCATTTGCTTACCCACGAAGGTATCCTTTTGAAAAAGTTACTTATTCGTGGGCGGTTACACAATTGGATTTACAGGCTCTCAAAAAACAGAAGAGGCTCGCACCATGGAGCCTCTTCTCGATCTTTTTCGTCATTCCACCTTTAGTGTGCGGCCAGCTCACTGTAGAGATCGGGCTTTTCTTGCATAAGCGTCAATACCTTCGCGGCCAATCCAGTCGGATTGCGACGCCGGGTTTCCCAGCTTTTGACTGTATCAACGCTAGTTCCCAGCGCCTGGGCAAACTCCTGCTGCGATACCTTGAGGGCCAGACGAATAGCCTTGACGTCAGCCACCTCGTATTTTGTCCGTGCGGCAGGCTCTACGCGACCCTGCTTGATCTCGACAGCCTCTTCAAGAGAGGCTTTCAGTTCGTCAAACATGCTCATATCAAACCTCGCCTTTCAGTAACGTGGTCAATTTCTTCAACTCTGCTTTTTCTGCGGTGGTGAGGCTCTCTTTCTCACTCTTCGCATAAGCCAGAACCAGGTATATCGTCTCAACGGTCGCCAAAAAGTAGATCACCCTGGCACTGCCGCTTTTCCCTTGCTGGCCTGTTGCCATGCGAACCTTTCTCAGGCCGCCAGTACCTTGGATTAAATCGCCTTTTTCTGGCTGGGCAATCAGCTCTGCCTGTAATGCTCTGAGCTCATCGTCTGTCGCCAGGGCCTTTATCTGCCTAGTGAAGATCGACGTCTCTATAAATTCAATCGCGTGACTCACGCATCACTCACTCTGAACACCCTACATCATGGTGTACATAGTACACGGCGCAAAATCAAGAAACAACACAGCTTTTTTGCTGTCGCCACTTTGTCGCCATTTTGCCAAAAACAAAAAGGCCACTATCGCTAGTGGCCTTCGTAAGTCTTTGATTTTAATGGTGCCCGAGGCCGGAATCGAACCGGCACGACGCGAACGTCGAGGGATTTTAAATCAAAGGGCCTCGTTTGCATCTTATTGCATAAAATAGCAAGTAGATGGAGCGAGTGACACTGCTAATTCGCAACGAATGGCACCATGTCATAGGTCATCGCATACCGCTTATCACAGAATTCGCAAAGATACGCCGCCGTGTTGGTCTTGCCCCCTATCTGATAATCTGAGCCTTCGCATTTGCAATCGTTTCAGTCGGAGTCCCCCATGGCAGCCTATTCCCCTCCCTTCACCCTGACCCACGCCATGTTGAGCCGGGTGGCGGAGATCGCCGAATTGGTGGGGCAATGGCGCTCGACGCAGAGCTCGCAAGTGCCCATGCTGCGCCGGGAAAACCGGATCCGCACCATCCAGGCCTCCCTGGCCATCGAGCACAACACCCTGAGCCTGGAGCAGGTCACGGCGGTGATCGACGGCAAACCTGTGTTGGGATTGCCCCGTGAGATCCAGGAGGTGCGCAATGCGTTTGCCGCTTATGAAGCAATGTCGGCTTGGGCCCCTACCTCTTCTGCGGATTTGCTCAGGGCCCATGGACGTTTGATGCACGGGTTATGCGATGACGCAGGGCAATGGCGTAGCAGTGGGGTCGGCATCTATCGGGGTGAGCAATTAGTGCATATGGCTCCCCCCGCGACTCAGGTTCCGCGTCTGATGGAACAACTGGTGCAATGGTTGGCAGAAACAGAGGCCCATCCCTTGATCGCCTCTTGTGCCTTGCACTACGAGTTGGAGTTTATCCACCCCTTTTCCGATGGAAATGGTCGTATGGGACGCTTGTGGCAAACGGTGATCTTGAGCCGTTGGCAACCAGTGATGGCCTTCCTGCCGGTGGAAGCGATCATCAAAGAGCGCCAAGAGCACTACTACCACCAATTAAGTCAGGCCGACAGGCTGAGTGACTGCACCGATTTTATTCTGTTTCTGCTAGAGGCGCTGCGAGATGCGTTGGCCGAAGCGATTGCCGCACAGCCGACATCTCAGCCCACCCCGCCAGAAAAAGTGAGGGTAGAAACGCCGGTAGAAATGCGGGTAAAAACGCCGGATGCGGTGTTGGCTATCTTGGTGGCTGAGCCGACCTTGACCCTTAAACAAGTAGCCGAGCGGATAGGCAGATCGACCAGCACGGTGGAGCGAGCGGCGGCGGCGTTGGTTAAGGCGGGACGATTACGCTTTGTTGGTCCACGCAAGGGTGGGCATTGGGAAGTGTTGTCATAGGACTGCTTGCTAAGGCCACCGAGTGAGTTGCTACAGCCGCCCAGCTTCCGGGTCGCATCAGTAAACATACAACCAGCCAAGTAAACCCAAGCGCAACGAACCCCATTTGCGCACAAAGGGGGGCGCAGTAACTCTCTGTTTTATCTCACTAACACCACAAGGTGTAAGATCTCCATTGGGGATAATCAGATACTGTGATACTTGCCCCACATCCCAATGGATAGACTCCTATAGGTCAGCTAACCTGACCTCACCACATCCCACAAAAGACGCACGAAATGGAATTCTCGTCGCTCGCGGTATCTGTTCTGGCAACTACTGGCTTGTTCTTGTGCCCAATATTCTTATCTGTCGGAATCATCTTGTTAATAAGAAAAAGGCTTCGCTCACATAGGGTCAGCCCGTTGACCGCCGACCTGCTCAGGCCAGCGGGTCACACCCTGCAACAGCAAATCCAGGACCTGCAAATAGATCTCTTTTCCCAAATGCTATTCACGCCATTGACCATGATGATGATCGGGTTCTACCTCTTGTTACAGAGCTACATCGATAAGAGGGCTATGAGCACGACAGTGATGCTGATTTCCGGGGTCGTTATGCTGGGCCTCTTTATCTATGGCACAACCAAAACTTACAAAATGGCCAACAAGGTTCAGCACCTCAAGCTGGGTTACTCCTGTGAACTGGCAGTGGGTCAGGAGTTGGACCAAATAGTTAGGCCCCAACAGCACCCCTATCGGGTTTACCACGATATCCCGTTTGATGGCTTCAATATCGACCATTTGATCATTTGCCCTAACGGGGTCTTTGTCATCGAAACTAAAGGCCGCTCCAAACCCATCAACAATGGAGAAAAACAGTTCAAGGTGCGGGTTGAAAACGATGCGCTTCACTTCCCAAATCATGTTGAAAAAGCACCGCTCGAACAGGTCCGCCGTAACGTCACCACGGTGCGTAACTGGCTCAACAGTGCAACTGGGACCGAAGTCCCGGTAGGTGGCGTTCTGGTTCTGCCTGGCTGGTTTGTGGATTTACGCCAGAAGATCACCTTCCCCTACATCGTCAGTGCCGCTGCACTCCCCAAGCAACTCCCCCAATTTAAGGCTGGCTCACTTGAACTGGCCCAGATCCAGGCCATCGCGCACCAGGTAGAGCAAAAAGTACGGGACGTTGCCAAGGCTGGCTAAGAGATCTTTATTGCCAACTGATACTCCATCAGTCAGCAAGTCTATCCGCCATCCTTGAATGCCCCTCAGTTTGAGGCTCTTGGGTATAGAGGAAACAGGGAGGAGTTCGCAGCGATGAAATTGAAGTAACCCATTGCGGGAAAAAAGCCAGCGGCGCTATTGTACTAATTCTTTTTTTGCACAAGGAGTGTGCTCGATGTCTATCTCGCCTATGGATCTCGCAACTTATTACGGTGTCGATGACATTCCTGCTGCCCTATCGATAGGCGATAACCTCCATAGTTTGCTCGTAGCCATATTCAGAAATGAGCCTCTGACTTCGCCCCGCTATGACATTCTAGCCAGCTACGATCTCAACGCCTTGAGGGGTTTTATCAACGGCGATATGACTCTCCCTGAGTTCAGACGCCAATCTGCGGTAGAACAAGAGCTGCGCCGTTCTAAATCTCTTTACTATAAGGGCCGAAAGATTGTGCATCGCTACCAACCTTCAATCACGAAGCCCTTGGCTGCTCAGCAAGACGACAAACCTAATATAGAGAAGACTAGTCAAAATCCCACTTGGGATTACCTGCAGAAATTCCGGATCAAAAATGGTCTGGCCGATGGCCAGAATTCTGTGTCCCTCCCCCCGCATGAACTGGCCAAACAATTCTGGGTGGATGATATCACCAGTGCGATCACGGGCGGTGCCAGGTTGCACAGCCTCCTTGTCGCTGCCGGACAAGGCGCGACGATATCAGCAGCAAACAGACAATTTCTCTTGAACAGGGGGTTGAATGCCTTGCTGCGCTTCTTGACCGGTGAGCTATCCCAAGAGCAGTTCGACAAAAACGGGAAAGCGGAACAGGAGCAACGAAACAAGCTTGCACAACAGAAACAACGCGAGATCGCCGTTCAGAAGGCTGTAGATGAAGAACGTTATAAAGCCGAGCAGAAAGCCCGAAGTGTGCGACTTGAGGCTGAGCGGATTCAGCGTGAGAGTGACCCCAAGTACATCGCACGGATGAAGAACCAAGCACTCAGGGAGAAGTATGGTGTAACTGGATATGTCGAATCACATCACCTCAAACAGCTCATGGCAATCCTTCTCAAGCTGGATGCAGGTACACGGCTACTGGAGACTGAAACCATCTGGCTCAAGAGCAATGGCCGTGAGTTCGAGACAAAAGAGATTCTGCATACCTACAACCGACTCGAAGCGGATCACTGGCTAGCGGAGTACCGCAACAGCAAGAACCCATGGAGTGCAGTCAATGCCAGCGGACACTTGCGTAAATGCGCAGCATCGAATGAGGCGATTGCGCTGCTGAGTGCCATCCCAGCCAAGAGGCAGGGTCAGCCAAAGCTGAAATCTGCCATTCTCACCACGCATGGTGGTGCGATGCGTGACCGTGGCGAACATACTGCAGCATTGAACATGGGCGCTGAAGCTCACCGCCTTCAACCCAACAACTTTCGCCCCTGCACACTACTTGGTGCAGTCTGTATCGAGCTTGGCAACATTAGTGAGGGACATGAGTGGTATTGCAAGGCGGAAGCCAGAGGCGCTGGCCGTGACAGCATTATGTCGGATGTCAGGTCGCTTCTTACCCGGATGACAGCCGATAAGCGTGAAGCAGTTATCGCAGAACTGTTGCGCATTCATCCCGAACAGTATCGATGGCTAACTAAGTGGCGTCAGGCCAAGGCGTAACTGACATTATTGCTAGCAAACCGAGAGTGAATCGCAACCCGTTACAGCTGGGAAGTGTCTACATCACTGGTGGCGATTCACCCCACATCAACCAACTCTCTACATGAGGAGTCACCATGCCACATAAAACCCCGCTGCTCTCTGCTTTGACCTGTGCCGTCAGTCTCATTGCCTCACCCGCCATTGCCGCAAATACGGGCTTTAAAACCCTGACTGTCGGCCTACCCATCACCACGCTCCAAGCGGTCAACGATGGTCTGATACGCTACGACTGGCGCAGTGACATTGATGAAGAATTTCGCGGCAAACCCAAGGCAGGCGAGGGATTCTTAGGACGACCAACTACGGGTGAGTATTACTATGCAGTCTACCAACATAAAGTGTTCTCCTTCGGCGGTACCCAGGCATCGTACCAAGACGACTCCGTTGCTTCTGTCAGACAGGCTAAGGCAGACTTTGAGGAATTAGTCAGTCAGGCGACCAATACCTTGAAAGTCAAGCCAGTGATCATCCGCACAGTGAAGGATAAATCGGTACCGTTTTTTGAATGTGTAACCGACAGCATGTGTGGTAATTACAGCGCAACCTACACCATTGGTGCCAACGAGGTCTCGATCAAATTGATGCAAGACCGTGATGCAGAGAACGGTGGCCGCCAGCTCAACGCGGGAATGCGCGAGATCCTTAAGTAAAATGCTGCTTCTGAATCGCCCCGGCTTCGCTAGACACTTTTGAGCCGTTCGGAATATTGCTTCTCACACTCTTCTGGCGGATCCACACCAACACAATGATGGGATACCGCCAGCAGAAGCCGAAAAGCGGCTTAACTATGTGTCCGGATTTAGTTGACCACTACAAAATGACTTTGAAAGTTATCATTGCGATACCTAGGCTGCATTTCGTTTTCGTTGAGATTCATTGCTTAACGCCGCCTGTAATTGTTTCTGAAGCGCGGCCACGTTGACCTGAACCTCTCGCATTGTGCGCTTTGGCTCGGCGCAATGATACAGACATAACAGCGCCAGGGAGCCAACCAGGGGGATAATCACATAACAATGCTGGAGCAGAACGGCGTTAACCGGGTAGACGAACTCCTGTAACCGGATGATGAACTCCAACCCCAGCGAAAATGCTCTGCCGCTATTGAGGGTAGTTGCCGCGGAGAAGGTCTGATATGCCTTGGCTTCGACCAGGGGATTAGCTGCATAATACAGAGCCGACACCCCCGTTGAGACCAGGGCTATAGCTGCGGTCATGGCTTTCAAGGTGCGAGCCTTGCTCTGCTCATCGAGCAAACTGCGGGAGATCAAGGTGGTGAGCTTCATCATGTGGCCAACCCCCCCGAGCAGCGACAACAGCAGGGCCAGCGGAACAACTACCAGGGTCTTGACCGCGGAATCGGCCTTCTCAGCCAGCGGTCCCGGCCCCACGAATCGAGCGGTGGACGAATCCACCTGCGCTTGTAGCCTGGCGATGATGCTGTTTGCTATTGGGCGGTACACCTGGCGCTCGATGTCAGCAAACTCCGTCACAAGCGGGATCCGCCTAATTCCGTCTACTCCCAGCTGCTCGCGCACCGCGGCCTGTACCGGTTTGAGCAGCATGAACGATTCGATTGTCACGTAGCGACTGGGATTGCTGATCCCCATCGAGTCGCCCAGAGCCTTCCAGGTGTCACGATAGGCTTTCTGCCGCACCACAGCCTCGAAAGTCTTGCGATCGGTAGGGCGCCAGTTATTCGGCACTGGCACCCCAGCCTCGCGCACCTTTTGACGTACCTGGGCAAATTTAGAGGACGGGACCTGGTAAGGGCGGGCGTGTTTGGTGAACAGGTTAGTAAACCCCGCACGTTTTAGCTGGAACAGATAGTCATCCCAAGCGTCTGTGGCTGCTTGCTTCAATGCCTCCGGGCTAGTCCTTACAACGGCCTTGTTATAGGCGCGGGTATATTCCATATAGCGTTCTTCCACCCCCCGAACGATCTGGGGCCAAGTGTCATTGTTGAACTGGGCTGGAGACCCCAGGCATTTGGTCCGATCATCGAGGGCGTCGCAGGGCTTGGTCACGCTGATGGAGATCGCCTTTTTCAGCAGCAGGGTCATCTCGTCCTGGACATTGGGGTAGTTGAACGCCAATGCCGGGAAGATGGCAACGAATGCCATTACGGATGACTTGTGCTCCAGCACCTCCGGGGTATGGATGCTGCGTAAGTTCAGGGTGCCATTCGAGAGGCTACGGCCCGCCAGGGTCAGCAAAAAGGCGCCTTTTCTCGCTTCAGCGGTACCAAACTCGGTCTGAATCCGATGGTCGATGAACGCGTCCTGCGCTTTATGGTTCAGACCCGTGAACAAGAGTACCAGCCCGAACGACCAAAGGATCCGACGGGAGGGTCGTATGTGCTGTTTGTCGATGAACATCCCGATGAACAGCAGCGAGATGGCCACCCCCGTCAGCAGCCGCCCGACGTTTTCGAGCTGGTTGATCTCATCCAGGGTTGCCTCCCGGCTGCATAGCTCCAGCAGGCTTGCACTGAACGCCAATTCGCACAACAGATAGAGCAGGGTGAGCCAAAACAGTTTTGTGCCAAGCAGCGCCTTAAAGCGCGATGTTATTGCTCCCATGTCACCACTTCCTGGGTGGTCTGGCTGGAGACCTTCTTAATCTCAATGGTGCCAGGCTGATAGGTTGCCTGGCGAATGACCGCAGGGGTGCTGGTGGCCGGTCTGGTCTTGGCTGCCGGGGTGCGTTTGCGTGATGCCGTTGCCGTCTGCTTGGGACGCGCTGGCGAGCTCTGGCGAGCTGTCTTTGTTTCGGTAGGGGTTGCCACTGGCCGCTGGTATCGGTATTCAGCAAATTTGGCCTGGCGCACGTCGAATGCGTAAAGCGAGTCGCTTTTCCCTGCAGGGTCTTCAAACATGATGTATTGCCCATTACGGGTTACGGTGTTCTTGGTGTACGGCTGGCATCCTGGGAACGGGTGGATTACGGTTTGGCGGTCGTCGTACCACACAGCCCATTGCGCTGTGGGGCAGTTGGCGCTGGTCCCGCGCACGACGACAAGCCCCGTCCGTGCAGATGTGTCGATAAAGTTTTCGAGCGAGCTGAATCCGGTCATCCCCCGGATGAGATCGCCGATGGTCATGTACGCCGTGGTGATGTCATAGGTGCCATCTAATCTGTTGCGACGAACCTTCCCGAGGTAGGGGCGATCCCCACTGAGAGCGAACGACCCTACGGACTCATAACTCGCGAAACTGGCCAGCGGCCCAACGATAGGTATTACGGCGTTGCCTTGTGTCGAGCACCCGGTCATTAAGAGACCGGTGACGACGATGGCGGGTAACGTTGCTTTCTTCACTACTCACTCCCTTCAGTGCTGCTCCAGGAGCAACAACAACCTATCCAAGCCCACCAAGAAAAAATGGCTGAATCACCCCAAGTTCACTAAACACTTTTCAGCCTTACCATGAAGCGATGACTGGAGGGTTATGGCCCTGATTCACTCCTGAGTGAACTTCAATTACCCAAGGCGAGAAATGCACTATCCGACGCAAACCATGAGCAATGTGCATTTCTTATGGTGCGTAACCATTTGATTTATATGCAAATCATCGATAGGTGTAACAACGCTATTGGGGATATACACATAACCCTGTATATACCCCCACCAGAGAATTTCATTTAACCCGGTTGTACTTCAAGACGCGCCTGCTCTTCCAATACGTCTAGCCGTGCTAGAAGCGCTTTCAGGGGGATCTCTCGGTTAAACCACCAGTCAGTCGACCAAATACGGTGAATATTCCAGCCTAAACCTTCAAGCACCATTTGGCGCAAGCGATCTCGATCACGAGCACTCGGTGCGGAATGATAAGTAGCGCCATCGCACTCTACTCCCAGCAAAAATTTTCCTGGAGCATGAGGATTGACTACAGCCAGATCGATTCGATAACCGGATACACCAACTTGTGGCACAACACGCCACCCACGGTTACGCAAAGCGTCAATGACCTGATATTCAAAAGGACTGTCAGGTTCCCGCCCAGTTGGTATGGCTTGTTCAGTCAAAACACGGGCGCCATGCAAAGCGAAGTCCAGATAGGCTTTTAGATCTGCCACCCCCCTGGCATTAGTGCGCGATAGATCAATGTCCTCTGGCCGTAGGCTTGAGAATATCTTGACTTTGTGTCGAGCACGGGTAACAGCCACGTTAAGGCGGCGATGGCCCCCTTCCTTGTTCATTGGACCGAAATTCATACTCAACTTTCCACTTGCATCCTTAGCAAAGGTAATTGAGAACAAGATGATGTCACGCTCATCACCCTGAACATTCTCCAAATTCTTGATGAAGAGTTCTTCTGAGCCAGCCTGTGCAATAGCCTCATCCAGTTGCCGATTCGCAAGGCGCCGCTGATCCATTAGTTTCTCTATCAGAGCCTGTTGAGTAGAGTTAAAGGTAATGACTCCAATGGAGAACTTCTTACCAGCACCTGAGAGATAGTGCTGCTCGATCTCATCAACGATCTTGGCAGCTTCAATTTTGTTTGTGCGCGACTTGCCGGGCTCATATATCCCTTTCGAATCAACAAACTCCACAGAGTTATCCGTTTCCACGGGACTTGGGAAAGTAACTAAATCCGACCCGTAATACTGGTGGTTACTGAATGTAATCAACCCTTCGTTACGTGAACGATAGTGCCAAGCCAACCGAGACAACGGCATGCCACAGGACAAACATTCATCCAGAATAGATTCCATCTCGATGAGACTTTCATCATCAAAGTTTCCAGAGGCATCCGAAGCACTAAAGAAGTTGGTCGGAGGTAGCTGTTTAGGATCACCAACACAAATCAATTGCTTACCGCGTGATATTGCACCAACAGCGTCCCACGTCGGTATCTGCGAGGCTTCATCAAATATAACTACATCGAACATCTGAGTGCTCGTGTCTAGATACTGTGCAACGGACTGAGGTGACATCAGTAAACAGGGTTTTAAGCGTGGCAGCACTGCGGAGGATTTTTTAAGTACCTCTCTTATCGGACGATGCATCTTCTGCTTCTGCGCTTCATGGCGCAAAAACCCTATTTCCCCTTTCAAGTCACCCGTCAATTCTGACCCAGTTGGAATCTTGCCGCGCAACTTGGCCTGTACATACTGGACGGTGAGTTTCTGGAAACGCTCATCAGCCTTTTGGAACTCTGCAATTTTATGGGCTTGTGATGCACCAGAAAAGTTCGCGAGCAACGGCTCTCTATCCAAAATGCACTTTAGCCACCAGCTAGCATAAGACACCACAAAATGTTCTTTAAGATCAGCAAGATCTACTGCACCTTGCTCGACCTGCTCAATCAAGCCCTGCAATCCAAGTAACAAAGCCTTCGCACGGGAGTCATTCCAGACACACCATGGTTGGATTTCCTGTTTATGTGACTGCCACTGAGCATTCATTGAACGTATGCAACCCAGTAAGCCCACTTTGGCCGAGCCCCCCAAAAATTCGCTATTACCAGTGAGCTCCCTAAGGCTGGTAAACAGCGCTATGAACTCCGAATATGAATTCCTGTAAGCCTGGGCCACGTTATAGAGCCGCCCACCTGGTCTAAAGGACTCATTTTGATCAGAAAGCAGCACTCGAAGCGAACTTCGAGCGGCGTCTAACTGCTCTATCTGTGCGTCAAAGGCTTTTTGCACAGATAAAGCCAGATCATCCATCCAGCGAAGGTAGGCTGCCGCCTCACTCCAGTCGGTATTCTCGGCCTTAAAAACGGCTCCTAAGCAACTTAACCCGATTGCAGCATTTTCGTGAAGGTACTGATCCTCTACATTTAATTTGGCCAGATTATCAAGGAACGCGTCCATCTCCTCATCAGCAACGCGCGACTTATCAAGGCTAAAAAGTCTAATCTGATTAGAAACCTTCCGCTTAGTAAACCATTTCTTGGGCCACCAATCTTGGGATGCCGCTCTCCATTGAAGTTTTAACGGCGCGGCTTTTAGAGTTTTTAGTTCCGCGTCGTAATTCTTGAAAAATGACCATAGGGCGGTACGCTGCTCGCCATGCCGGATAAGTTCGCCCAATTTCTTACGTTCTTGCGTGCTGAACGCTTGACTAGCTGACTCCATTGGCACCTGTGAAACATTAAGTAAAGCAGCGGCAAGTTCATCAATGGACTGCAACTGATCCAAGCTCGCTTGATTAGCCTCGATTTTTACGAGCGCGGAGAAATCCTGCAAGCTGGCCTCGATATCGCTCACTTGCTCAACGGATTGCTTAGCCGTTTGCAATAGGCTGTCCTGCCAAGTAGGAGTCCAAGTTGTCTTCTTTACTTCATTGAGCGGGTGAGTCGATATTTTGGAAAGGCGTGTAGCCAACGCTGCCAAATCACCCACAAAATCTTCCAGACTGCATTTTTCCTTGTAGTCATGTGTCTCTGGGTCAGTCCAATCAAAGCGAGCTGGTTCTTTGCCGCTCACTAACGTCCAGCCCATAGCTTCGTACACTGTCAAACCGTTTCTATGTGTCTGATGTAACACCCTAACCAAGGCATTCAGTTCGTTTCTCAGCGCAGCCAACCGCTCTGCCTCGTACTCCCAATCAGCAACGAGTTTGTTGTCCGCGCATTCGAGCACCTGCACAAACTGCTTGGAAATCTCTGATTTCTTCGCTTTAGTCGAATGCAGCTCTAGGCAGAACTCAGCCAACCCAATGTCTGTTAATCGGTTGTGTACTACCTCCAACGCAGCCATTTTCTCAGCTACAAAGAGCACAGTCTTACCATTGGCCAGGAAATGAGATATAAGGTTGGTAATAGTCTGAGACTTGCCCGTTCCTGGCGGTCCCTCAACGACCATGTTTCGACCCTTTTCGGCTGTGCAGATGACAGCCAATTGAGACGAGTCAGCCAACAATGGTGTGTACAAAGATTGAGGTGAGAAGTCGCGATCCAAATCCTCAGGCCTGATCGCTTTTGTGTCATCCTGAAAATTTTCACCGTGATGGTTAACCAAATGGTCTACCACCTTATTTTTGAGTAAATCCTGAGAGTTTTTGGATAAATCTCTCCACATGAGGTACTTAGCAAAAGAATACAATCCAAGATAAGAGTCCTCGATGACTTCAAAACCTTTCAGGTCCTCAACTTTCTTCCTTAATGTCGCAAAAATCTTGTCTACGTCTACACCGGAATCATCATTGGGAAGTTGCCCGTCGAGATACGGTAAAGAGATGTCAAATGTTATTGCCAGCTTTTGTAAGAGTGTGGGGTTAAAAATTGTTTCCTCATCCAAACGTTCTAATCGGATGCCGGAGCCTACCGCACCGCGCTTCAATTTCACTGGAACTAGGAGAATTGGCGCCTTCAATACAGTCTCGGCTTCTGGGGTTTCTTTCCAGCATAAAGTACCCAACGCAATATATAGGCTGTTGGACCCGGTCTCATCTAAGGAATTTTTAGCCTCACGGAATATAACAGTGGCGTAGTCCTGCAGTTTTTCTTTTTCTACATCAAAACAGATTTCTTTTTTTGGTAGGGCCGATTTAGCATATTGCTCAGCCGAGGTCATGCCGTATTCGGCTTTAAATTCTTCCTCACTTCGGGGGTCGCCCATGTCAGCCATTGAACGTTTGGCTACGAGCTTGAATTCACCACCTGCTGCCAATGCGTCTTCAAGATCCCCCGCATCATGAGTCACTACTTTTAGGAATTTTTTGCTGGGTTTGAAATTCAGTAGACGATTTCGTAAAGTCAGATCTAGTAGTTTGGACTTCCAGTTTGCCATACGACCTTCCGGAGTGTTGTCAGTCACTACGTTTTCGGTGGTTATGACTCCTGGATCTAATGGCGGCAATTCTGGGACATCTTCAATAATTGGTCCCGCTGGTGAAAAATTCTCACCATAGTCGACAGTGCCTTTGCCTAGCGCAGCAATAGCACGCATCGGGCGAATGTGATTCTGGCGAGCCCGCTTGATGTCAATCGCGTATTCAAAAGTGTGCTCCTGGGCTTCTTCCAGATAATTTGCTGCATCGGCAATAGCCTTTTTCATAGAAGCAGCCTGAGGAATCACAGTGGTCTCAAGCGTGAGAAATTCTCCGGAAGCAATTCTCTTTCTCACATCTTGAGCACAGTCTTCTACCGGGTTGGAAAAATACGAATCAACTAACCAGACCCCAACCCAAGCATGGCCTTCCTTGACCAAAATTACCGGGTTCAAACCCGCTTGTTCCAGACAAGCCGCCAAAAGTACGCTGGAATCCAGACAGGTCATCATTTTACCATCGAGGATCTGGGCAGTAGTCCGAATTTTCTGTCCTGTTCGTTCGAAAGAGGCAGGTGGCGGTGCGTAATGGAACCCCATGTTTGCTAGAGTTTGGTAAATTGCATTTACCTGTTTCCAGACATGCTCACGGTTTTTACTCTGATATCCATTCATGCTCAAGCCTGTGGATGACTTAAGCAAAGAAGATGCGGCTGACAGTATGCGATCAACTTCTATAGGCGTGGGTTGAACATGTGCAGCCAATAGCTCTGGTAAACCCAGTGTTGCTCCCCACTCGTTACGAGCTAATACACGGATCGGTTCGTTGTGAACCAAAGCTTCTTCGCCTTCTTTAGACACGGTAATTATGATATTACCGGACTCAGCCTCATCCAAATCGAATAGATAGTCGTGGTTTAGCGAGAGTTTTAGTTGAACTGAGTTGAAGGTTCGAGACTCTTCAGCACCGAAGATATCAAAGGTGAAACGCTTGGGTTCAAAAAATGCCGGATTGACACTTATCTGAAAATCCACCTGTCTGAACGACTGTTCGCTTTTGTTGCGGATAATTAAACGCTGAATTAGTGGGATATTATTTTGAGCTGCGGCGTAATTTACTATCTTTGCCGCTTCAATTGAAATCTCAAATGAATTACTAAATAAAGTGTCTGAGGACTGCACCTCCGTATTAACCACAACACCTTCATTTGGTAGATTCTCGGATGTATCACTCATTCACTATTTCCTTATATCGCAATCAGAGACAAACCATATCACTCGAAACCGTGTTACCAAACAAACACAAAAACCCTCCATAAAGAAAGGGAATGGTTGTGGGGTCTACCATAACGGACAACCCGTTGTATAGACAATCTAAATTAACACATCTTTCTTATTGTGCGCTGTGGCTCACCGGGTGGTTAAAAAACATACATAGTGGATTTAGTTCCTCCTGAACACAAACGACCATCGTTGCCCGCTCAACCGCTTCTCGCCGGTTGATAACAAAACCCCTCACCTGATGACAAAAGCCCATCGCCGATGATGGGTTTTGCGAAAAACTGCCTGCCAGCCAATTCGTCACGCCGTGTCGCGGTCTGTTTGGATAATCCGCGACACGGTTATTCCCCTTGCTTGATGGTATGCACGAACACGACAAGATTGCTCAACGCCTCGGTATGCTCCTCACCCGCCTGTACAGCGGTGAGAAGCTGCACCTGAGTGATCTGGCCACCGAGTACAACGTCACCGTGCGCACCCTGCAGCGGGATTTCAATCAACGCCTCAGTTATCTACCGATAGAACACCGCAGCCAGCAATACTGGCTGGATCCTGGATTCCTCAATCACAAGAATGACAGAAAACTGCGAAAGCTGGCCGAGCAGTTGGGTATCACCGACTTGTTCCCCCGCGCCAGTGAACATCGTCTGGGTCAGCTACTGGAGAGAGGCACCCCAAGCCTCTTCGCCATCAAGGGGTTCGATGGTCAATCAGCCGACTCACTCATTCACCAGATACCGGTATTAGAAAGGGCACTGACCCAGCATCTGCAATGCTGGCTCATCACCAAAGACCAGCGCAAGCAACTGTTTAGCCCCTATCAGCTCGTCAACTACAAGGGCACCTGGTACTTGGCCGGCGTCAGCGAGGGAAGGTTGCAAGCCTATCCGTTGAGCTCCATCGCGCTGGTTGAGCTATCACAACAGACTTTTACCCGTGATGCGCTCATTCAACGACAGATCGATACCGACCCGACGCTCTGGCGCTCCGGCATGATTGAGGTGCTGCTCAAGGCCAATGCCTCCATCGCCATCAACTTTCAGCATCGCCCGTTGCTGCCCGAGCAGGAGATTGTCAAAACCCTGGATGACGGTGCGCTGTTATTGAGCAGTCGCGTGCTCGATGCCAATCAAATTCTGCCCGTCATCAAGTCCTGGATGCCGGGGCTCACTGTGATCTCGCCCGGATTTATCCATGAGCAGATCGTCCGTGATTTACGCCATTTATTGACCCTGATGAGTCAGGCTCCGCCCTGACCCATTTGTGACAAAGATCCCAGTTTATACATCTGGCGACAGCGCCTGACATGCCGCGACACCACCTGTCGCCGCTGTTTCACATTGTCGTCAACCATCCCGCAGTCGATATCCAAGGAGTAATGCATGAACGCCATTAGTCTGCAAAAAGTGTCCGACAACACTCTTTGCACCAACAGTCCCTATGAGCAACTCTTCGATCATGTCGCCGCCCATTTGCAAGCCCAGGGCGGCACGTTAAAAACCATCGAGCGCACCCAAGGCAGGCTCGAAGCCGCATGGAAATATGGCTTTAACCCATTCGGTATGCGTATCACCGTGAATTTCGCTTCCCAAGGCGATGAGACCATCCAGCTCACCCTCAATGGCTCATTTGTCGATGCCATCGATACCTTCGGTGCCGCAAAGAAGAAAGCCAGGGCAATCACGGATGAAATGCTGAAGCCTATCGATATCGCGGCATGGCCGATTAAAGAGGGGGAGGCATCGTCTCAGCAACCCTCTGCCGCGACCACTCCCCCGCAGGCACCGCTAAACGGCGCAAACGCCGTTGCGCACCGTGGCAAGCGCAAGGGGCTCACCGCTGTGTTCGCATTCTTGGGCGGCGGCATTGGTCTGCATAAGTTCTACACCGGGAACTGGGGCTGGGGGCTTATCTACCTAGCGCTCTGCACCACCGGCCTTCCCCTGATCTTGTCCGTGATCGAGTTCATCCGTGTTTTGTGCCTGACACAGGAGGAGTTTGATCGTCGCTATAACTACCGCCCCATATCCGCGTTTTCATGGGTGTGGTGAGGAGCGCCTTGTATGAACATAAAAACTGCAGTCGGTTTACTGATGCTCTGCTCGACGGGTGCTCAGGCCGGTTTGCTCAGCCTGCTGGATGTGGCAACCCTCAAGGAAAGCGAGCTGGAGATGTGCCCGAACATCTCCGTCGAGAAGATGGTCAACAGCTTCTTCGAAGATCCCGAGTGGACCGGCGGGAAAGCTGCTGATGGTCGGAAGTTGGTGAATGTCAGCGGCACCATCACCTATGCCAGTCAGCCCGCACGGGCCATGGTGCAGGTCTGGATGCAAGACGATGGTTTTTCTGTGGAGGCGCTGGAGATTAACGGGCGACCACAGCCGGAGGGAATGCTGGTTCTGCTGCTAGAGAAAATGTGCCAGAGCGCCAGAGGCTCTGACCATACCGGGGATCCACAGCAGCAAGCAGCAGACCTACCGTTCACGGGAACCCGCTATTTCAACTTCGGGGGTGAAAATGGGACTCAACAATCCATCACTATCGCCCCCAACGGGCGCGTCACATTGAGATCCCATGGTGCGACCTCTGTCTCTGTCGATTATCAGGGCATGTATGAAAACCCACTGCTGACACCGGCGGGTAACTACCGCGTTCATGCCGACAAGATATATATCACCGATGAAGGCGGAGACTTCCCCGATCCATCAGAGTGCGAAGTCATCGTGTGCGAGACAGAACTGTCTGCACCTTGATGCACTGAAGCCAAAATAAAACGAAAAGTTCGGTGAATAGAAACTCATAAATCAGAGGCTAATCAACATTTTATAGCCGTACACCGAGATAAAATTATCACGATGATAACGGACCATGCTCTGGGCGTTATCGCATACCAATAATAAACGGGAAACTAACAATGAAGAAAACCCCCTTGGCCATGATGTTGATGGCTACTTTGTCAGGCTGTGGCGGTGGTGGTAGCGACGGTGGAAACACGGATAGTCCAACCCCACCGAGTGCCTCCTTGGCGATGTCAGGAAAGGCGATTGATGGATACATTCAAGGCGCGACCGTCTATCTCGATCTCAATTTCAACCGTCAGTGGGATGATGGTGAACCCAAGACAACCACCAATGATGCCGGTGATTATCGGTTAGAGCTGCCGGTAGACCTGCAAACCTGCGCTCAATACGCCCCCTTGGTGGTCGATGTACCGGTGGATGCCGTGGACCTGGATCTTGGCCCGGTGACAGAAGCCTATCAAATGGTCCTTCCCCCCACCTTTGCCCCTATCACCAAAGATGATGCCTACCATGTGACACCGTTGACCACGGTGCTCTGGAGCAGTGTGGAAAGTGAGCTGGCAGCCCAATCGCAGACAACTTGCCAGACCGTCATGGCGAACCGGCAAAAGCAGGAACAGTTGATCGCCTCGATGAAACAGGCCGTCAGCCGTGTTGTCAGTCACTACAACATCTCTGAGCAGACGCTGTATGCGGACTTCATCGCCAGCGGTGATAGCGAGACAGCCACGCTGGCCCAGGAGATCGTGCGCGGCTTGCAGCAGTCTTTTACCGAGACAGAAACCTTGAAACGGGAGAACCCGGACGCCAAGTTTGTCTATGTCGATTACCACAAGGGGGATAGTCGCGATCACAACAATGCCTATCCGGACGCTTGGTATCGTGAAATCCAGTTGCAAGGGGCAGCCCAGAGCAGCACCGAGCTGGTGAAGGTGAGCGATGATTTCGCGCAAATTATCAAGACCATCATCTACGGTGAAGAGCGCCAAGTGACAGGCAATAACTACACCTACACAACCCGCTACGACTTTGAGTCGCGCCATGGGGACAACACCCCCTATAGCTGTGACATCAAGGAAACCCTCTCGGCCCGCTCAAACGCCAAGACGTACACACTGGTGAATCTGGCCGAAGCATCGGCAGAGAGCTTCAACGACTGTGCTCCTGACGATATGGCGGCAGCGATCACCCACCGTTACGCCACTATCAGCTATGACGCCAATGATCTGAGTTACGTCACCCAGTTCATCTATAACCGGCAGGCGGGCGCATTCAGCTTCCTGAACGACTGGGTAGGTCTGGAAGGGCAGCTATCCACCCTGAGTATGGGTGAGCTCTCTGCTGCTCTTGAAGCCCTCCCCTATCCGTATGACGAACCATCCCAAGATCCTGATGCGGCTAGCTGGGTCAAAAGCATGACGGCCAGTGAAAATGGCAATACCATCAGAACCAGTTACGACAGCGACGGCCTCTACAAGAAGCAGACAACCTATGCGGACGGCACTCATAGCCTGGAATGTGGCACGGATGGCATAACCTGGGGAGCCTGTCAGTAATCCGGCACCATAGAGCAGAAAACACAGAGGTCAGGGCCGGTCGGCTCTGGCCTCTTTTTCGCACCGCTTAGCTAAAACGGAACGATCCTGACTAATGGCCGAGCCGCATCTCCTGATCCAGCTTCAATCGCCCATATGAAAATCCATAATCCTGCGCAACACGCGTGAAATGCGTATTGCCAATTGTACGTAACCATCTGATTTATTGACGAAGAAGTAATAGGTGTAACAGCGCCATTGGGGATACATAGTGTACTGATCCAGGGCACTGAGGGATGATTTAGGAAACAACGTCATGGCAACCCACCGCAGTTGCTTGCTCTTCAATGCAGCCCATTCCACACGATGACATACCAAACACTTGTTCTCTTTATGGTTTTTACTACATAGTATGGTGAGTGTGGGCTTTTGATAGAGATGGAAAAGCTATGGTCGAAATACCGCTCGTGATGATATTTGTTGATATGGCAGAAAATGCCCTCAGCAAAATAGCGGATAATCCTGAGTATCGAGAGGAGTTGTTAACAGCCACTCAGTCTATCGATGACTGGGTTCAAGAGAAGCTAGGGAAAACCAGCAAACGAACCTTGCAAGAAAGCATCCAATTAGCGATGGATACCTCTATCGTGCGGGACAAGGAGACCATTTGCGCAATTATTGCCGTTGTCTCTACGCTGTACGCGACATCAAGCAGCCTGCGCGGAGCTGTTGTCGGCGGAACACTGCTGGCGCGTTTTGGTGAAGGTGTTTTTCCTCATATTAACAAACAAGAAATTCGGTTTGCTAAGCCAGTTAACGAAAAGCTTTATTCATATTTTTTCAAGCATAACAATGCATCGTATAAAACAGCGTTAAAAGATTTTGATTTTAAAAAACATGCTGATTTTTCGAATATAGGTGTTGGTCAGAGTTCTTGGGGTGCTATCTCGTTGTTCAACGCGCGAGGAGTTATGGAAATATTACTTAATTATGGGCCGACGATTTTAAAAGCAATAAAACGTTTCCTAATCTTCAATCCCACGTAAACTCGATTTGCTATCCCTCTGGTTGGAGAGACCAACGAAGAAGCCCACCGTACTGGTGGGCCTAGATAATCAAGCGCTTGAAGATTCGGTCCATCGTGGAATTTGAGTCAAAAGAGGCCGGGTTGGGCTCCGCGCTTCTTGCCGGAAGCAGGCCGCTTGCGAACAGGCGGAACAACCTCAGGACCATCGCTTGAAGGCGGCTTGGAAGAGTTGCCACTGTTCTGTTTGAGGCGATCCTCCAGTTCGGCAACACTATCGAGGAGCTTGCCAATCAGTTCGTTGGCCTGCTCCTGGGTGGATGGTACGCCTGATGGAGGTATGGTGATTTTGCTCATAGATGCAGCGTGCCTGACGGACGGGATCAAGCAAGCAGGTAAGTGGGATCAAGAGACGATCGTCCCACTTTTTGTTGTGTCAACGCGGTCTCGGTGAACGCTTACGAACTAGGTGGATGTCCTGAGGGATGATTTAGGAAGCAACGTCATGGTAGCTGCTTACCCTTCAATGCTATACCAGCTCTTGCAGCGATTTGAGGATCATGGATAATCAGGAAAAATACTATTAGAAGCTGTTATTCTCACCTTAGGATTTTTTATGCAGCACAAATATCTAATTGATGATAACGACCCAGATATCGCATATGTTCTTGAAAATCACCCTGATTATTCACCTGATCTCGTATTTGACGTCACTGGCGATAACGTTACGTTAAAAAAGCAGTCCATATATATTTACTCTAAAAGTAAAACTTCTCGTCTAGAACAATACTACAACTTAGAGCTACTTAGTAAATACCTGCACTACCTTCATGCCGAAAGTGTTAAAAAGACTAATGTGCAGGCAAAAACTCTCGAAAATTTAATTTCTTTTTGCTTAAGCCTTTTTGGAAAAACTGACGTAAGAGAAAGTTTAACTGGAGAAACTAAACGCTTGTACGTTGCACTATTAGATGAGTTTGAAAAGTGCGACCAAGTTTATAAATCAACAACGGATGCCTATTATTATCCTGAGCATAATGAACTCACCGAATACGCAACAAACCTTTCCACCCTGCTGATATCACTCTTAGATAGAGTAGACATTCCCTCATATATTAAAATTAAAAGTGATCAAACAAAGAGAATGAAAATAAAAGCGCACTTTGCTCGAGGACTGTTTATTGAGCATGCGATTCGTGTGCTAGCTAAGATAGATGTAAACACTTCCACTGCCTACGCAATTGATAAAGCCGGGTTTATAGGAACGGTTTTTAGCATCGCAGCTTTCCAGGTTCTGACAAAAATCGCCGATGTTGGGAAACTTCAAGACCACAGGTCGCGGATTAAATCCCCTGATGCATATGCAATTTCAAACATGAGGAACGAGCGATTCCATGGAACAAAAATACCCAACAGTGCCGTTCGAACCATCACAAGAAACCTATACATCAAGTTAGTCATATATTATTTGGAAAGAAATTGGGATCACGTCTCCGCACTATACAGTACGCCGGGGAAGCCCTTTACATACACTATAAACAACCTATTACTTGTTTTGATAAGCATTTGTGATGATGTTTTTACTTGTCATGGTGCCCCACTAATCGACCCATCTACTAGACCGAAACTAGAAAGCCTTGCAACCAAGCATGAAAAAAGAGTGATGCTACGCACCCTTAATAAGATTATCGGAAAAGATGGACCGCTCCTGTCTGAGCCGACAAATAATGAGAATGCTACTTAACAAAAATAGCATTTCCTGAATGCATGTGATGTCAATGATGTAACCACCCCAATGACCTAGCATCCTCCTTTTTCTGAAGGAGGACCTATGTCCATTACTAATCTGAAACTGACAAAACGAGCACTTGAGACCCTACCACCGCCAGCCAATGGCAAGCAGCAGGTATATCGTGATGCTGACGTAAGGCAGCTATACGTGTACCGGTACGCTCTATCTACGTCTTTCGTCTTCGACACAACCCATCGTTACAAACGGGTCTTCGAGACCATTGGCCCCTATCCGCAGATCTCCATACAAGAGGCCAGGGATGAGGTACATGCGAGGCTCCATAAACTTGCCCGCAATACGTATCCCCTGGGGCAAAACAAAACCCTCCAAGAGATCTTTGAAACCGCCTACCTCGACGATCTGCAGCTGCATAAGCGCAATACGCAGTCAGAGCTGTCCAAGGTCAGAAAACACATTCTGCCAGAGTTTGGAAGCCGTCGTCTAAAAACACTGGATCGCCAAACCATTGTGGCCTTCCAAAGGCGACTTGCTGAACACCTCAAGCCTGCCACTGTGAACAAGATCTTGTCTGCCCTGTCGAGGATGCTGACCTTGGCCGTGGAGCACGGATACCTCTCTGTCTCACCGATGAATGGGTTACGGCAACTCAAGGAAAATAATGAACGCAAGCGGATCCTGAGCCTTGATGAACGGTCACGTTTTATCGATGCATGTTATGCCCAAAACTCGGAAGCAAGTCGGTCGCTATTACTGTCTCTCTACACAGGGATGCGAATTGGGGAGGTGTGCTCCATAGAACAAGCCCACTTGCACCTCGATGAGGCTTACCTGATCCTGCCTACGACCAAGAATGGATTACCTCACCAAGTGGCCCTGACGTCTCATGCCATCAGGCTCATCGAAACACAGCAATTACTGGTCAACAAACAGAGGTTTCTTTTCCCCTCCTCCCAATCCTCTTCAGGGTACATGAGCTACCCACGGCATGCCTTTCAGCGGATTTGTGCTACAGCAGGGATCAGTGACCTTTGCATTCATGATCTCCGCCGAACCTTTGCCACGGAACTGATGCTACAGACGGGTGACATTGCCATGGTTGCACAGGCCCTGAACCACTCATCACTACAGATGGCGATGCGATATCAGCAACGCACCACGACCCACTTACTCCCTCATATCAATGCCACTCAACAGCAATGGCTCTCTGAAGACATACCACTGCCCACAGCGTGTTGCAGTTGAGTTGCGCGGAACATCATTAAGACCCATTAGAAACCAAAACACACAAAATTCCGCAATGCATGTGTTGTCAATGCTTTGGGGGGTCAACTTCTGAATACTGCAATCCAGTCGCACGAACAGGCAAACGAGAGGTAGTGATGGACGGTGTACATATGTTGACACGAAGCGAGTTAGCGCTGCGGTGGCGCATCTCAAAAAGCTGGCTGGACAAGCAAATGATCATCGCACCCGAGACACTACCCGCATTTGTCACCATCGGGCGGCAAACCCGGTTCCCACTCAGTGAAGTGGAGAAGTGGGAACGTAAACAACTGCAAAACCAAAATTAACAACCCTAACTACAGGAGGCTCTCATGAGCACAAATAACACTCAACACACCGCTGCCTATCAAATCGTAGGTGCATTCATCAAAGTGAACGATGGTTTGACGAACCTCGGCACGATCAGTCGCGTTGCACACATGCAGCTCAATGATCCCGACCAGCCACATGCGCTGATGGCATGGTCCGACAGCAACTCATACCCGGCCATTATGTACAGGAGCAGTGACCGTCAAGAAATCGAGGAGCGCTTCAAAGAGGTCTCTAGTCTCGTGCTCAAGCAAAAGAAGCGCAAGTTCATCCGAACCAAGAAGTTACTGGTCGCAACAGACCTGATTGCCGGTTGCACCCCGATCGTAAAAGACGCCAATGTCTGGATAAGTATTTCCCTTCTGTTGCCAGACACCAAGCCCCTGTGGGTTGCATGCGACTCTAAAGAAGAACTTGATGCGGACATGGAGGCTATCGAACGCCAGCTAAGCGCCTAACCGTATTCCTTTTCAATAAAGGGTCTCCAAGGAGGCCCTTTTTTTTACGAGCCAACACGCATGAAAAGACAAGAACAACCTACACATAATGCTGGAGACACGGCGGTGAACTTTTCCTACGCAGATACCGACCTGCTGCCGGAGCTTAATAACAGCCCCCTTCCCGATGACTACGGCATGCTCAACGACGAGCAACACCAGAGTGCATTGGCGCTCGCGATTGAAAGCGCACTCGACCCCTGCCAGTACATGAATGCTCCCTCACGCCTTCCTGACTGGATGATAGATGGCCTGAGTTCTGATGTGATTGCGGGAGACCCCGACATACCTGATTACCTGCTACCCGTGCAGGAGAATTCTACCAACAAGGCACTGCGGTTACGCACTCAGCATTATCTCAAACCGGGAGAGACAGTAACCCCGGCCAAAGGGGCTAGGCTCCATATCGGCATAGACAGCGAGTACGTTTACAATCCCGCGACAAAGCGTAACGACATTCTCTCCTACCAGTTCTTTGCTATGACAGAGAAAGGAGAACATTCAGACATCATTTACCCCGCATCCAATCGGATATCTGATCGCCTGAGTTTCGATAAATTCCTCGGCCACATCGTAGTGGTATGTAAGGAAAAAGGGTTACTCACGGAGTGGCCGAAACATGTCTTTGTGTATGCCCATTTCCTGCGGGCAGACCTTGCCTCGTTTGGCGACTTCTGGCAGTTCAAAACTCAGGTTAATGGCATTCGCCGAACAGTGGCGTCAGTAAACAATGCCTATGGCATCGATCTTGAGAACGTCTTGCACCGTCAAGCCAAACCTGCCCCGCTGATTTTGCGAGACAAGCAGCGTAAAGCACAAAGAACCTTGATCACCTTTGTCGATACTATGTTACACACCCCTGGTGGTGCGGGCCTTGCAGCCGTTGGTGAACTCATTGGCTTACCCAAATTGTCTCTCCCTGCGGGTCACTCTATTGATCGCATGGATGAACTACTTGCCAGCAACAAGGCAGCCTTTGAAGCTTATGCCCTGCGCGATGCCGAAATTGCAGTCAAATATGGCCTACAACTCCATGCATTCGCTAAGACACTGGGGCTTTCATCCCTGCCAAAGACGATTGGAGGCTGCGCCACATCGGTGTTCCTGAAACATCTGCGCGAAACGGGCCAAGACCGGGATCAGCTATTTGGAACTCATGAGGTGGTGCAAACTGGATGGAACAAGAATGCATCCAGACCTGTGACCAAGAAGGCCCGGGAAATGGCCCCTGAAGCAAAGCTATTCGAGAGTCTTGCCATCGATTGCTACCACGGTGGACGGAATGAATGCTTTTGGGGTGGCCCGACCCCACTATCGCTCTTCAACGATTTTGACCTCAGCGGAGCCTATACCACAGGGCTCGTTGACCTTTTACCCCTTGATTATGAGCGAGGGCGAATGACCACGAACACAGCCGACTTCTGTGGTCATGTCTTTGGTCTTGCTCGCGTTAAATTAAGATTTCCAGACGGGACTCGTTATCCCAGTCTACCGGTGCGTACTGAAATTGGCCTGCTGTTTCCCCTCACTGGTGAATCTTTCTGTACCGCACCAGAGATCGAGGTCGCACTCCGCATGGGTTGCCAAATTGAGATACATCAAGGTTTTATCATCCCTTGGGCAGATACGACACAGCGCCTGTTTGAGCCCTTTGTCTCGCAGGTTCGGGAAAAACGTCAATCGTATGCGAAGAAGTCATTCGAAGAGCTGCTTTGGAAAGAAATCGGTAACTCTCTCTATGGCAAGCTGGCGCAAGGTCTGAGGGGCAAGTCAGCCTTCGATACATCTAGTGGGTTGAGCAAGCCCATTGAGCGCTCCGTCATCACCAACGCATTCTTTGCCGCGCATACAACCGGTCTGATCCGTGCCGTACTCGGGGAAGTCTTGGCCTCCATCCCCGCTCACCGAACCGTGGTGAGCGTCACGACGGATGGCTTCCTCACCGATGCAACCTATGACGAACTTGTGCTGACGGGCCCGATATGCCGCCGCTTTCAGGAACTGGGCGAGCGACTGGATGGCCCTGGTTTTCGGATGCTGGAGCAAAAACATCAGGTTAAACAGGTCATCGCGATGAAGACTCGTGGTCAACTTACCCCCGAAGGCGTTGAGGGTCAGCCCCAGATCCTGGCCAAGGCTGGGGTTAAGCCCCCCTGCTCTAAGGAGCTGCATCAGGCGTACATGCTTGACCTGTATCTGAATCGAACCCCCGGCCAAAAAGTCGAGAGCGATCATTTAATCTCTACTGCTGAAATGTGGATCAATGAACACGATCTCGTCTCAGTGAGCAGGTCAAAGACCCTGAATCTTGAGTTCGACTTCAAGCGGCAACCCATGCTGCCATCAATGCAGAGCGTGCTAGGCACCGAACACATCTGCTTTGATACACGCCCCTGGCCGACGGTAGCAGCCGCTATGGAGCAACGGGTGGTATTCGATAACTGGCGGCGAACGAACTGCCTGAAGACCCTCAATGACTGGGAGAGCTGGGAGGATTACTTCGTCTGCAAGACGTCGATAAAAGGATTGCCAATGCGTGTGACGGATGAAGGTTCGCTTGGCATCCTAAAGCGGGTTTTCCTGCGTGCTTATACCCAGTCCGCTTTCGGTATGACGAAAACAATGGGCTACAGCGAGCTGGCCGAATGGCTGACCATCAATGGCTGCCCAACCAGCGTGGATGACTGCAAGTCCGCCAAACGCGCCAAACTGGTCGGGCAGTGTGTGCCGGTGACGACGCGCACCGTCCGCCTGGTGCGGGTGATCCTGCAAGAGTGTCCAGGGATAGATCTGGGGGCGCTGTTCAAGCCCGAGGACATGCAACAGCTCCAAGGCCGGTTGAACAACCCCAAGACCGAGATGGCGCAAATAACACAGGATGCGCCGAGTCATGAAGTGATAACCGACTGATTGCTATAGCAATATCTGGTTGGTGTAATAAGGCGATTGGGGAAGCAACATAATAGTTGCTTCCCCTTCTCTTTTTACAGGCTCTGTGGTGATGACATACGCTCCTGAATAGTCACCTCCAGAGCCGTTTTAGACGCCCAATAGCCTGTCAGTGTGACCCATGGGCATGAATGGCAGCAACACAGGGTAAAACGCTTGGATGGATGTTTAAAATCGCTTCTCGTGGCTATAGCCTAACGTCTGAGAACAGCGGCACACCCCTGTTTGCCACGGCGTTAGCATGAATCGGATTGAATGAATTCACTAGCTCCGGGTGTGTCGACTATCTTGAATCTCATATGAGCCAGCAAAGTGGGATTTCATGCATAGCAAATGGAGATGGCCAGCCCTGAAGGTTGCCAGATGGGGGGTGCAGCATGGTGAGTTCTTCGATCTTTACGATGTTGCCTATCAGCTTGGGATACCGATACACGAGGCGGGTAAAGTTATGATCTATCTGAGGTCGTTACGCCATGTGGAAAAGCAGGCCGAAACACGGTGTTGCAAGCCTGAAGCAGGGCGAATGGCCGCTCGACGGATCTTTATCAAGGTACTGGCCATTCATTCAGAACCGGTAAAAGTAGAGTCTCTGGTTCAGGAGCCCCTGACCTAACTCAGTGTCATGCCAGCGGGCGCGATAGTCGAGCAGTTCCCGGCCTGGAAAGGCTTGTCCACATTGGGGGGGTAGCCAACGGCTATCGGTGTGACGGTAAGGGGCAAGAATCGCTCGGATCGTTTGACGCGGCGACCGTTTTTGCGGCAGCCAAAATGGGCGACGGGTCAAACGTCCTTGCGGTGATTTGTTAGGCTAATTTTCGCAGATCATCAATGGTCAACGGCGGATTGCGACGATGGAGCATGGCGTGGCAGTTTGGGCAAACTGGGATGAGATCCTTGATTGGATCGACCACATATTCTTCTCCGATCTCGCTTAGTGGCACCATATGGTGGACGTGGATGAAGCCCTTCCCGAGCTCACCGTATTTTTCGCCAAAGTCGATTGCGCAAACTGCGCAGGCAGTGCCGTGATGCCTGATACATTCATCGCGAGCATGACGATCCCGTTCGTACCGGTTTACAAGAACCTCCGTTCTCTGGCCTTCAGTGTATTTGGCTCCAGGCACATACTCATCGGTGTAAATTGGAGTCTCTTCGATCTCCTCAGAGCCAAATGCCCAATCAATTCTTGCGGGACGTTCGATCGCGCTGTGGGGTATCGGATGTCCGACACCGGCGAATGAGAAAGAAGCTCGGTCTTCGCTCCGATAGAACACGAAAACTCGATAGCTACCGGATATGAGGTTTTTAATTGTCTGCTGCCCAAAGTGGGATTTAGTTTTCCCATACCAGATTAGCTTCTCGCCTTCCCAATGATTATCGTAGTCATGGCCGGTACGACCGGGAACTCCGACATTGCAGAAGATATAGTAATCCTCCCCATGCCGGTGATACCCGTTCAGCCAGTCACCGCCACGCTCATCCTCAGGGAGGCTGAGAATCTCGTAGATATCGTTCCGTGTGTACGTTGAACCTATCGTAAACATTGCACAATTCGCCTCACGCCGGAATTAAGCCGCGCCGCGAAGCGGCGTCGGCTTGAATGAATTGTTAGGCATCATCACTGGTGGATGTCAGCCAAGCGATAGCGCCAGAGACTACCAAGACTGGGCCTGCAACATACGTAACATAGACGCCAACATAAGAGACTGTTAGCCATATGAGTACGTATATAACAAGCGTGATCCAGAAAATCACGGATGCCTTTTTATGAATCCACTGTCTCATGTTTCGGTAAATCCATTCCCGTCTGGGGATCTCTTGAAGGACTTCCCAGGGTTGCTCTTTGCCCAGTTTGAAGCTTCCTGAAAGGTGCTGAATATTTTCTTTCGGGATGCGCGGGCTTCTCGCTCCCCACGCCTCTGCTCCGCGAAGTAGTCCCTGTTGATGCTGTCAATGACAGACTCTGCGCTGACATCACAACCGAACATTCGATCCCAGTCACCCATCATTACTCTCCTTGCCTAACGATTAAGCTAAGGGGCTGGCTTTAGCCAGTCCCAGCGAACTAAGTGAGCGATTTGAGCGCCTTGTTAAGCGACAATAGTGCGCAGTTTCTTTGCAAGCTCCGTTTCTAGTGCCTGCAAGCCTTCCCCATTTTTTAAGTAGATCAATGCTCTGTGGTGAACCATGTCTGAGGGAATGTCCTGCACTACTTGAGCTAATGGCACCACTACTTTTCCTAAGGTGTGAGCAATTCCAGTTTCATACATAACATTTGGGTTCTTGCCTGAGAAATCCACTATGATAATTTTTGCTCGATATATTAAGCTGAAAATATCTTGAATTATTGAAGAATTGTCCCAGATGTCATCTGCGCGCAAACATCTAAGCCCTGAATTGTTACAGGCATTTTTAATTGATTGATAAACTCCATCAAAACCTGCAAATGGCATCATTACGGCTACCAAATCATCTTCTACACCGCCATCTGGGATGGAGAAAACGCTTGGTGAAAATGTAATTTTTCTTTCTGCTGGTTTTGCCGAAATATAGGTAATATTCTGGTCTGGATACCATCGGTCTAGGAATTCTTTTACAACTGCCAATGCATCTGGATTGAAGTCAGACATTGCGCGCAAGACGTTAATTATGTTGCCACCGTAGTCTTCATCACCAAAGCTTAGGCTTCTAAGAAGTCTAGGATGGCCAGATATGATATGAGAACAGTCGGTAATAAGCCCAACTTCCTCCCAGTTACTAGATGTAAAGTCTTCTTCAATTCTTCTTTTTAATTCAAGAATCAACTGGGAGTTGTAGTTCATCATATTTCCTCGACTTATGGTTTTGGCGCTTAACGCCGTGCTTTGCGGCTGGTTTGGAACGCAGCGGAAAACCAGTCCGACAACAGCGCTTTGTTAGCTCATTCTGCCATGATTTTTTCCCATTTATACTGGCAGTAACTGCATTTTCCTTCATTGTATTGATCTTCTAGACCTAATGGTTCTTCGCACATTTCACAGTTGGTGTATTCCATCTCATAGTCACATGCCACACAACAACCCTCTTCATGAATGAAAGTGCTTTTCCCGCACTCATGGCAGGTATCATAAGGAGAATCACCGCCATCCATTGCATTTCTAATTGCTTCTCCAGCCAACGAATCATCTATACATTGCTCAAGAACATCATCAAAACAGAAATCGTTTCCACATGACTTGCAATGTAGATTAATCGTCGGATAGTTGTCATCAGAATACGGTGCTTGTATCAATGAAGAATGGCATTGGTTGCATCGAAGATTCTTTAGCGCCACTTCAACTGAATGATATTTCCAGTCGATTGCATCAATCGTCGCTTTACAGGCTATCTCTTCTGCCGAATAAACATCACTCACTTCAAGTAAAGTTGACCAGCAATCTTGACCCAAAGCTTCTTGAGGATCTTGATCTAAGTGCTCTGATAGAAAATCCCTAATTAATAGAAACGACTTGGCTACGATTTCACGCACAGCATCAGGAGATTCAGATGTATAGTAGTGCTCCAAATCGTTTCTTAATTTGTTAATTTCATCGAATCGATTCCAGTCTACTGCGACTTTCAAGCTACTGAACCTTTCCTTTATAGATTGAACATCAACCGTCTTGTGGCCTTTGCCCTCAAAAACTATTTCGCCTTCTTCATTTTTTACAGGTCTAATGTTTTGCTTAATTAGCAATTCTTTATTGTCATCTGGGGACAATTGGCAGAGTTTTTCTTTGTAAAGCAATAAAATACCAGCTGCTATGTTTCTTACAGCAGAAACGCTGCGCCTATCATCATCACTTTCAAAATCTTCAACCCCAATTTGGATTGAATCGATCGCATTTTGAATAATGCTCATTTCCTCTCCTGAGAGTTAACAATTTATTATACGGAATGTTTCCGCATAGAAACATGTGGCTGTTCCACATACCCTGACTATTTCCTTGTATCACATCAATATTATTATCATTTTTCAATACGTTACCGCAAAGTTTCCCGCATTGACTGTAGGATAAATGGTAGCGTTTCCTCTATATCTAACCGGGCGAACACAGCGCCTTTCCGACCTATCCAGCACGAGCTCTACTCGGGACAGAGACGCTACCGCCCCTGGCTGTCGCTACCAGATTGCTCAAACCCGATGCTCGTGGTCAGTCGCTTGATGATGCATAAGAGCCCTACCATACCAGCGGATTGAAACATTTAACATTTGCCATCATCACAAAATGAGCGATTACTCGACGGCGGCAGTTCTGTGCTGCGCAAATTGAGCCTGTTGCGTACAAGCGCGTATCAAAAAACCCAGAGCGCCAGCCGGTTTCAGGCTTGGTGGAATAACGCCATTGGGGATACACAAATATCTGTCTTTCTCCCTCCTCGCTGATAACAAAAAACAAGCCTCCCAGCCACAGACCGGGGGATACTTGTTTTGTTGTTCTGGTGAGGTAGATGAACCCCCGTAACAACCGAAGGATGGACTAACCTACTGAGCCGCTGACCGGTTTCGTGTTGGGTTAGTCCATGGCTCTTTGCCCCGCATGGAAAGGTAAACACAGCAGCACCGCTGCCAGAACCAAACCGCCGCTGATTCCTGTTCCTCTCCTGTCCGGTGCGACGGTTACGCAGCCACTGAGACGGTAAACACGCCCATCTGGTAGTAACTGACGAAGTTCGACTCCCACATCGTATAGAGCTCCCTGGCCGACGCGGGTCCCATCTGGCCGTAACGGAGCAGGTAGTATTCTTCGCTCAAAAAGTTGAAGTCGATCTCTTTGACCAGCTCCGCCATATCCTCCGGCCCCTGATAGCTAAAGTCCGTCACGTAATCGAACTGCCACTGGTCTTTACGCTTTAGCAGCCGTATTTCTACCGGATGAAACCCGCCACGAACCGGGCCGTAATCCGGGTCTCGGAAGTTGAAGACCAGGCTGGATTTTCCCTTCAGCACTATTCCAGATCTAACCAGTTCCTGATCCAGAATACTCATCAATGCCTGACTGACAGGCAGGGCAAAATCGCCCGCAAATGGGATCGTCATAATCACCTCAGATTGGTTGTTTGGGGGGGCTCACCCTTGGGCAGGTGAGCACTATGCAGGGGTTATTCGATGGTAGAAGTTACGGTACAGAGCTCATTGGTTAGCGAACCCAAGCGCTCAAGGTAATCAGGCACCAGTTCATGCAGCATCGGATTGCCGTCAGCCTTCTGGATCAACTTCAGTCCGTCCGAGCGCAGAATGGCTGATAAGAATCCGGCATTGTTGGCACTGCCACCTTTAAACAGTCGCTTCATGACGCTGGATTTAAAGGGCTTGTCTGCGGGCAAGGAGCGCAACACCTCGTCAATGGCCGACAGCGCAATCCACTCCTTGCTATGCAGACCCCCACCCTGATTGCCGGTGATTTTCAGGAACAACTCGCCACTCTCTTCATGACGCCCGATGGCATAGAAAATCAAGCCTTCTGATCGAGCACTGAGTTTCTCGGCGGTATGGTTGAGCAAGGTGAGTATGGGGGCTGGGCCGCCGGGCACGGAGTCTGCGGTATCGCCGGGTCCAGGCCTGGCCTTGTCGGCGTCAGCCGCAAGGGCTGGCGAGAGGGGGTCGGCGCAGCCGCTTGCTCCAGATGTGAGAGGGCTCTCGTCGGCTGGCGTGGTGCTGGCGGGTTTAGGGGTCTCTTCAACGCGGTGTTTACGGGGTCTTGCCATGATAGTTTCCTTACAACGTCGTTAGATAACCGGAGATTGCGATCTCCAGTTCATCGGTAGATGGGTCATAGATAAAGGGTCATAGAAAACGCGATAGCGTGGCAGGACCGACTCCATCACTGTCACAGTGATCTCATTCGGTCCTTGGCGGATTGACGGTGGTGCGACTTAACCGGCAGTGCAGCTAATGCCGAGGTGATGACCGATAAGTCATCCAGATAACCGGCAAATGGAATGGGATCTGGTACCACGTCGAACGGGTTTACCAGATAAGCCAGCGCACCGATGATGAGCGCATAGCACCAGACCGGCAGATCGCCATCCGTGAGCAGGACATACAAGAGCACAGCCTTCTCCAACAGCTCCTTAATCCCCTTGATCTCTTTTAACTTGCGCATGATGTCGCTATGGCTGGGGTTACTCATGGTGCATCGCCTCCAGGGTGGGAAGCAGCGGTGCATCTGAGTGGATCAGCAGGTATATCCCCGCCCCCTCATCGTTGAGGATGGCCAACAACAGACGCCAATCTTCGGATATGGCGAGCTCTTGCTCCGGGTAACGCAAACCGAACATCACCTGATTCTGGGTATGCTGTGGCATGGCCTGGAACTCACTCACCGAGTCCGTCATCTCGATAATGACCAGACTACAACCGGTCGCGTCCCAGAATGCCCTCGCCTCCTCTACTGATGAAAAGGGCTCGATAATTTGCTCCATGACCGAGACATGGAGTGCCGGGTAGGCCGCGAGCAATGTATCCTCCGGCCATTCCATACAAGTTTTCATCGTTTTTCTCTCCAACAAAAAGGCCCTTAAGCTCAGATGAACTTAAGGGCCTGGGAACTGTGAAATGTGGACCAACAGCCGATGTGACAGCGCTGTCTGGTTATTAATATCTGTTTATAAACAATACCTTTTCGGTCACTCCGCCTGGATCATAGACGAGAGACCTTCGCTGATATTGCGACTACGCTCAGAGGTCAGCTTGGCATACCGCTGGGAGGATTGAATGCTGGCGTGGGCCAGCTGTGCCTTGACGTCATACAGGCTGTATTGACCGGAAGAGACCAAGGCACTGGCGACAGAATGGCGAGCCGTATGGAAGCAGACCTCATCAAGGTTTTCGATACCCGCTTTCTGCAACACCCTCTCATAGGCGCACCTTGGTTCACCGATGGGCTTGCCCTGACAGCGAATGTGCTGACTCGCGAACACATAGGGATTACCGGCTATTCTGGGGAGCTTCTCCAGAATATCGATAGCCAATGTGCTCAGGTAAATGATCCGGCTCTTGCCATTCTTGGTCAGGGGTACGAACAGCGTCTTATCCTCCCAGTTCACATGCTCCCATTTAGCGAGTAACACCTCTGATTTTCTTGCCCCCGTCAGATAGAGCATCGCGATGAAACTGCCTGCGGCTTGATTGCGGTCCTGCAATGCCACCTCAATGACCCGTTTCATCTCTTCAATTGATAGGAAACGCGTCCTGGCATTGTCCTCCTTCAACAGCTTGATCTTGGCCGCCTCATTAGTGTCCAGAATGCCCCAGCGCACCGCATAGCTGCCCATGGTCTTTAACTGGGCCAACACCCGGTTGGCGGTACTCGGTGCGTAGGCGGTCTGCTGAGGATTGTTGGGGTGAACCATCTCCGATTGCAACTGCAGGACATCCATCGCCTTGAGTTGCCGGTAACGCATGGCCCCAAAGCGTGGTTCTATGTTGTGTTTAAACCGCTGAATGTCGCTGTTGATCGAGCGTTTACCGATGGTCTTGAGGTGTGGCAAAAAGGTCTGCCAGAAGAACTCCGAAAGGGTGGGCTCAGTTTTGTAGCTATCCCGCTCTGCTACCGGGTCGATGCCTTCTGCCAGCATCGCCTTGTACTTGCGGGCAATGGTCCTGGCCTGGCTCACGTCGATATCGCCGAATCGTCCCAAAGCAATGCTGCGCTTCTTACCTTGGAGGGTATAGCGCAGTAGGAAACGCTTACTGCCTTGGCTTTTTCCTGACAAGAGCTTTAAGCCGATGACCTCTGTATCGGAGAACTCCAGTTCAGTAGCGCCAGCCTCTCGTTGTTGTGCGGGCAAAGCCTTGATGGCTGCATTGGTAAAGCGAAATTTGGTCTGCATAGATACCTCCGATGATGGGTTAGATCATGGGATTAATATCTGTTTCAAAAGGGATTCAATGCGGGTTTAGGAGGGGGGGAAGAGGAAGGGGTAACGGTGAGCGGCACTTGCTTCAGCACCAGAAACAGACCCCGGAAAAGTCCGGAGCAGTAGCCTACCAAACGTCCTTGGCTATGTTGGAAGACTGAGCAGGTTGTTCGCAACGAATTGCAGGAAGTAGTAAGTCGCTTAGACAAGAAATGGACAAGAAAGGAAAAATTGGAGAGAAATCTTGGAGAGGGGTAAAAACAAAAACGACGCAATGAAGCGTCGTATCTGTTTAATCTGAAAGGCTTTTTTCTTTAATCTTAATGGTGCCCGAGGCCGGAATCGAACCGGCACGACGCGAACGTCGAGGGATTTTAAATCCCTTGTGTCTACCGATTTCACCACTCGGGCACCGCAATCGGTATCAAGTCCGCGTCGCGGGCTTGTCAATATGGAGGCACGTTCCGGAGTCGAACCGGACTAAACGGATTTGCAATCCGCTGCATAACCGCTTTGCTAACGCGCCATGCAAAAGAGAGAAACTCTCTATCGTCTTAATTTGGAGCGGGAAACGAGACTCGAACTCGCGACCCCGACCTTGGCAAGGTCGTGCTCTACCAACTGAGCTATTCCCGCAATGGTCTGGCTGACTGCCTGACTACGAAGACGCATTCTAGCGATGTTCCTCGCTCAGTCAACCAGAAATATTTAATTAACTGATCGTTCGGGCATTTTTTGCCCTTTTTGAGCAGTTTTAGCGCCTTTGCCAATTTCTTCCATCAAATTGCCAGAAAGCGCACATTCCATCTCACCGACTCAAAATTTGGAGTGATGGGTCAGATCACCCCAGGCGGCCTTCATGTACTGGAACATGGACCAGAAGGTAAGCACGGTGGCGACATATAGCAGCACATAGGCGAGCCACACCATCCAGACGTTGTACTGCCAGATAAGACCGGTGAGCGACACCATCTGGATCATGGTCTTCCACTTGCCAATCCAGCTGACCGCGACGGCAGAACGTTTGCCCAGCTCCGCCATCCATTCACGCAGGGCGGAGATGATGATCTCCCGACCAATCATGGTCATGGCGGGGATGGTCACCCAGATAGTGTTGTAATGCTCGACAATCACCACCAGAGCAGCGGCAACCATGATCTTGTCGGCGACCGGATCAAGAAAAGCACCAAAGGCAGTGGACTGATTGAGCTTGCGGGCGAGGTAACCATCAAACCAGTCGGTGGCGGCCGCCAGGATGAAGACGATGGCCGCAGCCAGATAGGACCACTGGTAGGGAAGATAGAACATGATGACGAAGACGGGGATGAGCAAAATCCGGAAAAACGTCAACAGGTTAGGTATGTTTGTCATTATTTTCAGCCACTTCTTGTACGTCGCTACATAGTGCGCCAAAGCCGATTTGCGATGCAACCGCGGCGGCGCCCGTCCTGGTCTTGTTAACCCAGCAATCTTCACGAAATGCGGGGTCATTATGGCATTTACGCCCCCTCTTCGTCACGGCTCTTGTGCATCAAGGAGTTAGCGATTTTCCCCGGCTGTCGGCCCCGTCGAATAAGCGGCTTCATTCAAGGCTCAGGCTGAGTGCAAGCCATCATGAATGGTCTGGGCCAGCTCCTGGCTGATGCCGGGCACCTTGGCCAGCTCATCAACGCTCGCCCGTTTCACCTCCTGCAATCCCCCCAGGTATTTGAGCAGCGCCTGACGGCGCTTGGGCCCGACGCCGGGAATATCCTCCAGGCTGCTGCTGGTGCGGGCCTTGGCGCGGCGAGCGCGGTGCCCGGTGATGGCAAAACGGTGGGATTCATCGCGAATATGCTGGATGAGATGCAGAGCAGGCATATCCGCCGGCAGGTGCAGCTCTTCGTGGCTCTCCCCCATGATCAGGGTCTCCAGCCCTGCCTTGCGGGTCACCCCCTTGGCGATACCCACCAGCAAGGGGTATTTGCCACCGAGAAACTCCAGCTGGCGAGCCAGGATCTCCTCGGCGCGGCGCAACTGGCCGAGGCCGCCGTCGATAAAGAGGATGTCGGGCACCTTGTCCGGCTCCTGAGGCTTGCCAAAGCGGCGCTCCAGCGCCTGCTCCATGGCGGCATAGTCATCCCCACCCGTGATGCCGTCGATATTGAAGCGGCGATATTCAGAAGAGAGGGGCCCCTCCCGGTTGAATACCACACAAGAAGCGACGGTGCGCTCCCCCATGGTGTGAGAGATATCGAAGCACTCCATGCGGGCTATGGGGGCCTCCAGCTCCAGCAGTTCCTCCAGCTGGCTGAAGCGGGCAGTGATGGTGCTCTTGTGGGCCAGGCGCGAGCGCAGGGCCGTCTCGGCATTAATGGCGGCCAGCTTGATGAAGCGGGCCCGCTCGGCGCGGGTACGGCTCACCACCCGCACCTTGTAGCCAGCAGTCTGGCTTAAGGTCTCGGCGATCAGCGCCTCGTCCTCAAGGGCCACATCCAGCAATACCTCGCTCGGGATCTGCCGTCCCCCCTGCCCCGACAGATAAAACTGCAGCAAGAAGGCCTGCACCACTTCCTCTTGCGGCGTATCCCCCGGCACCTTGGGGAAATAACTGCGCGAGCCCAGCACCTTGCCCTGACGGATGAAGAGCACGTGGATACAGGCCGACCCCTGCTCGAAGGCGACCCCCACCACATCGAGCTCGTCCAGCACGTTGCCGCTCACAGATTGCTGCTCGGTGACCCGGCGCAGCGCCTGGATCTGATCCCGGTAGCGGGCGGCCTCCTCGAAGCGCAGATCGCCGCTGGCGGACTCCATCTTGCCTACCAGCTCGCCTATCACCTGCTGGTTCTTGCCCGCCAAAAACAACTTGGCCAGCTCCACCTGTTGGGCATATTCGGCCTCACTCACCAGTCCGGGCACACAGGGTCCGGCGCAGCGTTTGAGCTGGTAGAGCAGGCAGGGACGGGTGCGGTTGGCATAGACGGCATCTTCGCACTGGCGTACCGGGAAGATCTTCTGCATCAGGTGCAGGCTCTCGCGCACCGCCCCGCCGGAGGGGTAAGGACCGAAATAGTCCCCCTTCACCTTGCGAGCACCACGATGAACCCCGATGCGCGGGTGCTGATGGGCAGTGATGATGATCCAGGGATAGGATTTGTCATCGCGCAGCAGCACGTTGTAGCGCGGCTGGTACTGCTTGATGAGGTTGTGCTCGAGGATCAGTGCCTCGGTCTCGGTGTGGGTCACCGTCACCTGAATATCGGCGATCTGGCGCACCAGGGTGCGGGTCTTGATGCTGTCGACGTTGGCCCGAAAGTAGGAGGCAAGCCGCTTTTTCAGATCCTTGGCCTTGCCCACATAGATGACGGTGCCACCGCTGTCATACATGCGATAGACGCCGCTCTGGTGGGTCACTGCGCGCAAGAAGGCCTTGCTGTCAAAGAGGGGCTCGGAAGATAGGGACATCGGCGACTCGACTCAATACAAAGGGGCGAAAACAGGTGCAGTGAACATCAACGGGGAGAGCATACTGCGCCAGGGCGGCAAAAAGCAAAAAGGCGGCACACGCCGCCTTTGTGACCACACATGACCCGGTTACAGGGTATCGGCATCCAGCATACCGTAGCGAATGGCCAGATGGGTCAGCTCCACATCGCCATTGATGCCCAGCTTGCTGAACAGTCGGTAGCGGTAGCTGTTGACCGTCTTCGGGCTCAGATTCAGCTGTTCTGAGATATCGGTCACCTTCTGCCCCTTGGTGATCATCATCATGATCTGCAGCTCCCGCTCGGAGAGGGACTTGAAGGGGTTCTCGTCCGCCGAGGCAAACTGGCTGAGGGCCATCTGCTGGGCGATCTCCGGGGAGATGTAGCGCTGGCCCGAGTGCACCAGCCGGATCGCTTGGATCATCTCGTCAGGTGCGGCCCCCTTGGTCAGATAACCGGCGGCCCCCGCCTGCATCACCTTGGTGGGGAACGGATTTTCTGAATGAATGGTCAGCACTATGATGCGCACATCGGGGCGGATCCGCAGGATCTTGCGGGTCGCCTCCAGGCCGCCAATACCCGGCATGTTCATGTCCATCAGGATCACATCCGGATGGTGCTGACGACAAAATGCCACCGCGGTTTCCCCGCTCTGTGCCTCGCCCACCACCTTGATCCCGCGTACATCTTCCAGAATGCGTCTTATCCCTGTACGCACCAGCTCATGATCATCGACCAGGAATACATTTATCACCCAAACACCCCGTTCTTATCTCGTTATTGCCGCCCGGTTAGGGTTAACAGGGCGTCTTGCATCATAACCAAACTCGTCGCTTTGGCAAACTACGCAGACCAAAAGTTTGAGAATGTGCATTAATGACGTTTTAAATCAAATAATTATATAAATAATCAAAACAAAAAACGGTGTCTCGCGACACCGTTTTTCCATTTTGCTGGCAATGCATTCAGCTGGCCAGGAAAGCACGCACCTTCTCCAGATCCGCCGGGGTATCCACCCCGACCGGCGGCGCCTCGAGGGCCTGGGCGACGTGGATCTTCTCGCCGTACCAGAGCACCCGCAGCTGCTCCAGCGCTTCTACCTGCTCCAGTGCACTCGGCACCCAGTCCACATAACGCTGGATGAAACCGGCACGATAGGCGTAGATGCCGATGTGGCGCTGATAGTGCGGGCCAATCTGCTCGTGGCTTTGGGCAAAACGGTCCCGATCCCAGGGAATGCTGGCCCGGCTGAAGTAGAGGGCGTAGCCATCCTTGTCGGTGACCACCTTGACCGCATTGGGGTTGAATGCCTCCTCCGCATCCTTGATGGGCACAGAGAGAGTCGCCATCGGCGCCGTCGCGGCGGCCAGGTTATCAGCCACCTGACGGATGATGGCGGGCGGGATGAGGGGCTCATCCCCCTGTACGTTGACGATGATGGTATCGGCAGCAAAACCGTAGTGGCGGCACACCTCGGCGAGACGCTCGGTACCGGACTGATGATCCGGTGAGGTCATGCACACTTCGGCGCCCATGCCTGCCGCGACAGGTGCCAGCGCCTGTGCCACCCGCTCGTCATCGGTGGCGACGATCACCCGCTCGGCGCCGGATTGCAGCGCCTTCTCCACCACATGTTGCACCATGGGCTTGCCATGGATATCCGCCAGCGGCTTGCCCGGCAAGCGGGTCGAGGCGTAGCGGGCAGGGATCACGACCACGAAGCTCATGATGGCAGCTCGTCGCTGTTGAGGGGACGGGCGCGGTTTTCCAGCAGCACGGGGATCCCCTCCTCCAGCGGATAAGCCAGCTTGTCAAAGCGACAGACCAGCTCATGGACAGCCTTGTTGTATTGCAGTTTCCCCTTGCAGACAGGGCAAGCGATGATGTCGAGCAATTTGATATCCAATGCCAAAACGATACTCCTTCAACAATGTCGAGCAGATAGGCCCGGCAAACAATGTGTCGAGCAAGCGCCTTGCCCGGCAAGGGAAGATGCCGGACAAGGTGATAATCCCTTCAGGGGCAGAGCAAGCCTGCCGTTTATTCTCTGGCGCCGGCAGCAGCGACAGTGGCCGACTTGGCCTGAGCCAGCTTTTGCAACAAGGTGTCCAGCAAGGAGGCGGGCAGTTGGGCGCTCACCGGCAGATACCACCAGTTGTCCCGGGCAAACGGGCGGCACTTGACCGCATCTTTTTCCGTCATCAACAGGGGGCGTTGGCCAAAACGGGCGACAAGTTCATCGCGATCAAACGGATGGTGATCCGCATAGCCGACGCTCTGCGCCAACTCATAGCCAAGCTCGGTCAGGGTCGCAAAGAAGCGGGGGGGATGGCCGATACCCGCCAGGGCATCCACGGTGCGCGGCAGGGGCTCGGCAAGCGGGGCATCGTCGCGCACCCGCCTCGGCCCATCGGCGATCAGGCTCATGGGATACTCCCCTTTGGCCGGCTCGCCACCATTGCAGATGATGGCATCCACACGCTTCAAGCGAGTCACCGGTTCGCGCAGCGGCCCCATCGGCAGCAGACAGCGATTACCAAATCGGCGCGCGCCATCCACTACCACCAGCTCGATGTCACGGGCCAGCGCATAGTGCTGCAGGCCATCGTCGGTGATGATGATGTCCACCTCGCCGCTTTGCTCGAGCAGCCTGACCGCATCGGCCCGCTTGGGGGCCACCACCACGGGGCAGCCACAGCGCCGGGCAATCAGGACAGGCTCATCGCCAGCCTGCGCCGTGGTGCTGGCAGCATCAAGCCGGTAGGGGTAATGGGGCGCCTTGCCGCCATAACCGCGACTCACCACCCCTGGCTTGTAACCGCGCGCCTGCAACTGTTCCACCAGCCAGATCACCACCGGGGTCTTGCCGTTGCCCCCCACCGAGATATTGCCCACCACGATGACGGGAATGCCGGCCCGATAGGCCTTGCGCCAGCCCCGTCGGTAGGCGTAGCGGCGGGCACCGCTGATGATGGCAAACAGCAGGGCAAAAGGAGCCAGCCACCAGCGCCAACCGCTTTTGCCATACCAGAGTTGCTCCATCACTCCTTGTGACCCGCAGCTTGGTTGCCAAACTGGATGGCGCGCAGCTGGGCATAGGTGCCTTGCTGGGCCATCAGGGCATCGTGGTTGCCGCGCTCGACGATATGACCCTCGTCGATCACCAGGATCTCGTCCGCCTTCTCGATGGTGGAGAGGCGGTGGGCGATCACCAGGGAAGTGCGCGCCTTGCACAGCTCGTCGATGGCGGCCTGGATGTGGCGCTCGGATTCGGTGTCCAGCGCCGAGGTCGCTTCGTCCAGCAGCAATACCGGAGCATCGCGCAACAGGGCGCGGGCGATGGCGATACGCTGGCGCTGGCCGCCGGAGAGGGACGCGCCGTTCTCACCGACCACAGTGTCATACCCTTGCGGCATCTTGCTGACAAACTCGTCGGCGTGGGCAATGCGGGCCGCCTGGCGGATCTCGTCGCTGCTGTAGCGGTCCTCCGCCGCGTAGGCGATGTTGTTGGCCACCGAGTCGTTGAACAGGTGCACATGCTGGGAGACCAGGGCGTACTGCTTGCGCAGCTCGCTCAGTTGGTACTCGCGGATGTTGATGCCGTCCAGCAGGATCTCCCCCTGCTCGATGTCATAGAAGCGGGTCAGCAGGCTGGCAATGGTGCTCTTGCCGGAGCCGGAGCGCCCCACCAGGGCCACGGATTTACCCGCCTCCACCTTGAAGCTGACGTTGTGCAGCGCCGGAGTGTCCTTGGTCGGATAGGTAAAGGTGACGTTGCGAAACTCGATTTCGCCGCGGGCACGCTCCAGAGTACGGGTGCCGGTATCCTGCTCCGGCTCGGTATCGAGCAGGCCAAACAGGCTGTGGCAGGCGGTGATGGCGCGCTGGAACTGGTTGTTGACGTCGGTCAGGCTTTTCAGCGGCTTGAGCAGCATCATCATGGAGGTGATCATGACGGTAAAGGTACCGGCAGTCAGCTCGCTGCGCACGCTGTCGATGGTGGCCACATAGAGGAAGGCGGCCAGGGCGATGGAAGCAACCATCTGGACGATGGGGCTGCCGATGGCATCCGCCGCCACCATCTTCATGGTCTGCTGGCGCATGTTGTTGCTGACCTGGAAGAAGCGTTTCTCCTCCACCTTCTGGCCACCGAACATCAGCACCTCTTTATGCCCCTTGAGCATCTGCTCGGTGGAGGTGGTGATGTCTCCGACCGCCTGCTGGATGTGGCGGCTGATCTTGCGAAAACGACGGCTGATGAGGCCGATGATGATGCCCACCAGCGGCCCCACTACCAGGAAGATCACCGACAGCTGCCAGGAGTGATAGAACATCAGGCCGAGCAGACCGATGACGGTCGCCCCTTCCCGCACCAACGTCACCAGCGTGGTGCTAGCCGCAGATGAGACCTGGCTCGCATCATAGGTCACCTTGGAGAGCAGGTGACCGGTGTTCTGCCGGTCGAAGAAGCTCATCGGCATCGCCACCATGTGGTTGAATACCTGCTGCTGCAGGCGCATCACCACGTGGTTGCCGACCCAGGCCATGCAGTAGTTGGAGAGAAAGTTGGCGAGACCGCGCAGGGCGACGATGCCGAGCACGAAGAAGGGCATCCATTTCAGCACGGTGGCATCGTTGCCATTGATCCCCTGATCGATAAGCGGCTTGATGGAGTAGACGAAGGTGGTATCGACTGCGGCATAACCCAGCATGCCGATGATGCCGCCAATGAGGCCCAGCTTGCGATCTCGAACATAGCCGAGCAGGCGTTTGAATACAGGCCAGCTCTCTTGTGAGGTTTCTTGTTGCATGAATAGCCGTTAGTAATGGAAATGACGGGCTATTCTAGCCAAAGCTTGGGCTTCCACCAAGCATCCCCATCTCGATAAAGGGCCTGGCACGATAAAAAGCGGATCAGGGCGCAGGCCAGAGCCCGGGTCGCCACCAGGCGCCATCACGCCGATACCAAGGGCCCCGGCTGCGCTCGGCACTGACCATCAAGCCTCCTCCCTCCGGCTGGATCAGGATGGCCCCATGCAGCCCCGTGACCCACTGGCGGGCGGCCCGATAGCGCGCCACCACCTCGGGGCGGGGAAACCCCCACTGGTTCATGAAACCTGCGCTGTGCACGACGTAGCGAGGGGCGACCACCGCGACAAAGGGCGGCGTGGAAGAGGTGCGGCTGCCATGGTGCGGACTCACCAGCAGGGTGCTGGCAAGCCCCTCCCCTTCCAGCGCTACCAGCCGCTGCTCCGCCTGGCGTTCGATGTCCGCGCTCAGCAGCACGCTGGATTGGCCGTCGCTGATACGCACCACGCAGCCATCATTGTTGCGCCCGCCCCCGGGATGTTCTGGCCAGAGCACAGAGAAATCGAGCCCCTGCCAGCGCCACTGCTGACCCCGCTGGCAAAGCGACGTTCGTTCGTCGAACCGATGGGAAGAGAGCTCGCCGCGCACTATCAGGGTGGTGAGCAATCGTTGGCGGTTACCGGCATGATCCCTGTCCTTGTGGCTGAGGATGAGGCGATCGATGACCCGGATCCCGAGCCGGCTCAGCTGGGGCAGGATCACCGCATCCGCCATGTTGTAACCGCCCGGGTAGCGATCGCCCGTGTCATAGAGGATGGCCCGCTCCCCCTTGCTGATCAGCACCGCCAGCCCCTGTCCCACGTCCAGCACCCGCAGCTGCCAGCGCGCCTCGGTGGGCCAGAGCGCGAGCACCATGGCCAGTACACCGGGCAACCAGAGCCAGCGGGCCGGCAGCCATCGCCAACCCGCCCAGAGCAAGAGCAGCAGAGAGCACAGGGGCAACCACCAGTGGGGCAGCGGCCACCATAGCTGCAACCGGGCCGCCAGCCAGGCCAGCAGACTCAGCACCCACTCGAGCCCAAGATCCGCCAGCCAGAACAGCCCGTAAGCCAATGGGGCAGCAGGCGGCGCAAGCAACACCCCGATCAGGGCCAGCGGTATGATGGCGATGCAAAAGAGCGGCACCGCCAGCAGGTTGATCACCATGGCGAGCGGCGCTATGCCTTCGAACAGTGCCAACTGCAGGGGCAGCAGACCGAGCAGCAACCAAAGCTGGATCTGCCAAAGGCCGGGGCGGGCATGGCAATAGCCCACCAGCAGCAAGATGGCCACCGCCAGAAACGAGAGCCAGAACCCCGCCGAGTAGAGGGCAAAGGGATCCCACAACACCAGCACCACGAAGGCCCACAACCAGATGCGATAGGCGGGCCACTCCCGCCGACACCAGCGCAGCAGGCTCCACACCAGCACCATGATGAGTGCCCGCTCGGTCGCCACCGCAAAGCCCGCCAGCCAGCTGTAAATCGCCGCAAACAGCAATGACGTGAGGATGGCACCGCGCAGCCCGAACAGGCGGCCAAGCCACCAGCCCAGCACGGCCACCAGGGCGATGTGCTGACCCGAGATGGCGATGATGTGGGTGATGCCGCTGCCGCGAAACAGGGTCCACTGCTCATCCGTAATCCCGCCTTGCTCGCCAAAGGTGAGCGCCGCCAGCAGGGGGCCATGGGTGAGCGGGCGCCAACTTGCCTCGGCCGCCGCCAGCCAGCGTTCGCGCCAACCCGGTGGCATCGGCTGAATGTCGATGATCCGTCGCAAGTTGCCGGTGGCGGTGATCCCCTTGCCCAGCAGCAGGCGACGACCGTCCATCCCCGCCTCGTTGGCAAGCCCATGTGCCGGTTTGAGGGAGCTGACCAGGGTCAGCCGGCTGCCTGTTGTCAACGCAGGCAGCGCCTGGTAGGCATTGACTCTCACCAGAGGCGCGGGCCAGAGCGGTTGGCCGTCGAGTTGTTCCACCTGCAGCTGCAGGCGCACAAATTTATCGCCCTCGGGCTCTGCACTTTTCAGCTGTGCGGTTATGATGTGGCTCGCCTGATCTCCCAGCAGGTTCAGCCAGGCCAGTCGATACGACAGATTGGCCTGCATCCAGAGGATGCCGAACAGGAGAAACAGCAGCCGCCAGGCTCGATAATATGCAAGGGGAAGCAGCAGGGACAGCAAGAGTCCCCCCCATGCGAGTGAAGGTAACCATGGCCAGAGCAGTGAGGAGCTTGCCCCCAGGGCAAACGACAACAGACGCAGATCCATGGAGCAAGTATTTAGCAAGGTTACGATATGCCCAAACGACTCATACAGCGCTGGATGCCCGATCAGCAAAGCCTGAAAGAACACAAGCACTTGCGCCTGTTTGGCAAGCTGCTGCTCGATGCCAACCTCTGGCATCTCAATCGGCGCTCCGCCGCGGGGGCCTTTGCGGTGGGCCTCTTCATGGCCTGGGTGCCCCTCCCCTGCCAGATGCTGCTGGCCGCCGGGGGCGCCATCCTGTTTCGGGTCAACCTGCCCCTCTCGGTGGCGCTGGTCTGGCTCTCCAATCCCATTACCATGCCGCCACTGTTTTATGGCGCCTACCTGACGGGCTGCCAACTGCTGGGCCAGCACGCCCAACCCATCGACATCGAATTCACCTGGGCCTGGCTGGTCTCGGTCTTTGAAACCGTGGCCCCGCCGCTGCTGCTGGGCTCCCTGGTGCTGGCACTGCTGAGCTCCCTGATTGGTTACGCCCTCATTCGCACCTTCTGGCGGATCAGCACGGTGCGCCAGTGGCAAAAACGCAAGATGGCGCGGGCATGCTGAACGGCTGGTTTGAGCGCTTCAAGATAAACCCGGACACCCTGCGCCAGCAGAAGTGGTTTGCCCTGTTTGGTGAGCGCCTGCTCAACCCGGCGCTCTGGCAGACCCAGCCCCGGGCCCTAGCCGGCGCCGTGGCCGCAGGCATCTTTGCCTGCTGGTTTCCCATCCCCATGCATTCGCTGATCGCCGTCGCGCTGGCACTGGCCTTTCGCCTCAATCTGCCGCTGGCCTTGCTGGCAGTCTGGTTCAACAATCCGTTGACCCTGCCCTTCATGTATCTTTACGCCTATCGCACCGGCTGTCTGGTGCTAAGCCAGCCGCCGGAGCCCTTCCACCTCACCTGGACGCTCCACTGGCTGGAGCAGGAGGCGGCCACTCTGGTCCCTCCCTTCCTGCTCGGCAGCCTGCTACTGGCCATCATCACCGCCCTGCTCGGGGGCCTGCTGACCCTGCTGGCACTGCAACTGAAACAAAAGTTGGCTCAGCGCTAGCACCAGCCGCCGTCATTCCGTGCCGAAGACGGGCCGCCATGGCCCGTCTTGCCTTCATCTGACTCTCCCGCCACACTCCTTGTAAGCCGTTGTTTCCTGCACACAATCCGAAACAAGGAGGCCACCATGGCCGACCCGCTGATCCTGGCCTATGCCGATGGCAAGCCCCTTACCCTGCTGCCCGCCATGGCCAATCGCCACGGCCTCATCACGGGGGCGACCGGCACCGGCAAGACGGTCACCCTGCAAGTGCTGGCGGAGGGCTTCTCCCGCCTCGGGGTACCGGTGTTTCTCGCCGATGTGAAGGGGGATTTGAGTGGCCTTGGTGCCGCCGGTGCTGGCTCGGCCAAGCTGGATGCCAGGCTGGCACAGCTCGGCATTCCAGCCCCCAACTTTGCCGCGAGCCCGACCCTGTTCTGGGATCTCTTTGCCCTGCAGGGGCACCCGGTGCGGGCCACCGTCTCCGACATGGGGCCTTTGCTGCTCTCCCGCCTGCTCGGTCTCAACGATACCCAGAGCGGGGTGCTGGAGCTGGTGTTCAAGGTGGCGGACGACGAGGGGCTGTTGCTGCTGGATCTCAAGGACTTGCGAGCCATGGTTCAGTTTGCCGGGGATAATGCCAAATCCCTCACTACTCGTTACGGCAACGTCTCCACCGCCTCCGTCGGGGCCATTTTGCGCAACTTGCTGACCCTGGAGAGCGCCGGTGGCGATCACTTCTTCGGCGAACCCATGCTGGACATTCAGGATCTGCTGCAGACCGACGAGGCGGGTCACGGTCATATCAATGTGTTGGCGGCGGGCAAGCTGACCCACTCCAGCCGCCTCTATGCTTGCTTCCTGCTCTGGCTGCTCTCGGAGCTGTTCGAGCAGTTGCCGGAAGTGGGCGATCCGGACAAGCCAGTGCTGGTCTTTTTCTTCGATGAGGCTCACCTCTTGTTCAACGATGCCCCCAAGGCGCTGCTGGAGAAGATCGAGTTGGTGGTGCGGCTCATCCGCTCCAAAGGGGTGGGCGTCTACTTCGTCACCCAGAGTCCGGCCGACATTCCCGACAGCGTGCTGGGGCAACTTGGCAACCGGGTGCAGCACGCCCTGCGCGCCTTTACCCCGAGCGATCAGAAGGCGGTGCGGATCGCCGCCAATACCCTGCGCGCCAACTCGGCCTTCGATGCGGCCGGTGTCATCACCGAACTCGGGGTCGGCGAGGCACTCATCTCCCTGCTCGACGAGAAGGGCCGCCCCGGCGTGGTGGAGCGTGCCTTTATTGCCCCGCCGGCCAGCCGGATCGGGCCCCTGAGCGAGGCAGAGCGACAGAACCTGATCCAGGGCTCATTGCTGCATGGCCGCTACGAGACGCCGGAGGATCGCGAATCCGCCTTCGAGCGTCTCAACGGGGACAAGGTGACAACCACAAGCGAACAAGGTAGCGAGCCGTCATCCAGCGGGGAAGGCGGGCTGCTCGATGCCCTGAACGAGATGTTGTTTGGCCGCACCGGTCCCCGTGGTGGCCAGCATGACGGCGTGGTACAGACCGCCGCCAAGAGCGTGGCCCGCACCATAGGCAACGAAGTGGGACGCCAGCTGGTACGCGGGGTGCTCGGCTCTCTCTTGGGGGGCAGCAAACGGCGACGCTGACGCCACCAAAAGCGACGGATACAAAAAAGCCCGCCGGGTCTCCCCGGCGGGCTTTTGTCTGGCCTGGCGCCATCACGACTAATTTGTCACAGCACCTTGGCGATGGCATCGCACAGGGGATCGATGTTGGCACGGGTGATCCCGGCCACGCTGATCCGGCCGGAGCCAACGATGTAGATGGCGAACTCGCTCTTGAGGCGCTCAACCTGATCCTTGCTGAGGCCGGAGAAGGAGAACATGCCATTCTGCTCACGAATGAAACCGAAATCCTGGTTTACGCCACGGGCAGCCAGTTTTTCCACCAGCAGCTCGCGCATCTCGCGAATGCGCACCCGCATGGCGGCCACTTCTTCCACCCACTCGGCATAGAGGGCCGGATCGCTCACCACGGCGGTGACCACGGCCGCACCGTGTGACGGCGGGTTGGAGTAGTTGGCACGAATGACAGTCTTGACCTGGGTGAAGGCCACCTCGGCGATCTCCTTGGTCGCGCTGACCAGGGTGAAAGCGCCAACCCGCTCGTTGTAGAGGCCGAAGTTCTTGGAGAAGGAGCTCGCCACCAGCAGCTCGTCGTGGCACTCGGCGAAGATGCGCAGACCTTCGGCATCCTCTTCGATACCGCGGGCAAAGCCCTGATAGGCAAAGTCAAACAGCGGCAGCCAGCCGGCAGCGGCACTCTGTTTGGCCAGGGCGCGCCACTGATCTGCGGTCGGGTCGATACCGGTCGGGTTGTGGCAACAGCCGTGCAGCAACACCAGATCGCCGGCTTGCGCCTCGGCCAGCGACGCCTGCATGGCGGCAAAATCCAGTCCCTTGGTCGCTGCATCGTAGTACTTGTACCACTTGACGGTCAGGCCGGCGGCCTGGAACACGCTGACGTGGTTGGCCCAGGTGGGATCGGAGATCCAGACGGTCTTGGCGAGATTGTTGCGCACCACAAACTCGGCGGCGATGCGCAGGGCACCGGTACCACCCGGCGCTTGGGCAGTCTTGGCGCGGCCACTGTTGACCAGTGGGGAGTCCTGCCCGAACAGCAGTTGCTGCACGATGCGACCGTACTCGATATTGCCTTCAATACCGAGGTAATTCTTGGTCTTCTCGTCGGTCAAGAGCTTCTGTTCGGCTCGCTTGACGCAATGAAGGATAGGGGTGGCACCGGTCTCATCCTTGTAGATCCCTACGCCCAGATTGATCTTGTGGCTGCGAGTGTCAGCGCGGAAGGCTTCGGTCAGGCCCAGGATCGGATCCGCTGGGGCGGCAACAACCTTTTCAAACATGGTATTCCCTGTATTCCGTTGATGGCTTGGATGGCAAAGCATGGTGGCAAACAAAAGCGCCCATCCTGCGAGCGCTTCGTCAGCTCTTTATATCACTGCGTTCAAGGAGGGAAAACCGCTTTTTAGCCCATCCGTGCGGCGATTTCAGCCGACGGCATGCCAGCTGGAGGCCAGCGCGCACACTTCGGCAGACAAACCACCATTGGATTCAACCAAAGCGCTACAAACTGCCAACAAAGATTTGGGCAGACGGCTCGTCTCCCAGGGCCGGCTCTCCGTCAGCGGCTGGCCATAGGCGGCCATGATGGGAGAGAGGGAAACGGGCAACCACCAGCTGGCCGGACGCCCGAGACGCTGGGCCAGCGCCTGGACCCGATCCACCCCGGCGGGGTCGAGGGCGGTGAGATGGCTCCACTGCACATTGGGCGGCAGGGCCGCCACGATTTGTTGCAGGGCCGAATGTGCCATGGCCGGCGCCCACACCAGCAGAGTGCCATCTGCGAGGGGAAGTTCGGCAAAAGCGCCGATGCAATCCGTGCTGATCACCCGCAAGAGCTCCCCCTCCCCCCACAGGATCTTGCCAAGCCCGGCCAGGGTGCGTTCCGGCAAGGCCACCTCCCCCAGGGTCTGCAACCAGGGCGCCGCATCGAGCAGGGTACCGCCACTGAAAAACAGGCTGAAGGGGGCAGAGGCGCGCAGGCGAAGCAGCTGATCGCTGCAGAGCCGGATCCCCTTGTCCTCGAAGTCGATCTGCTCGACCGGACTGAACCCCGTCCCAGACTTGCGATATAGCGCTGCCAGCACCTGCTCGTTGACCAGCTCCCCCAGCTGCCACCCCTGGGCGTGCAACCACTCCTCGGGGGCCGGTGGCGCCGTGGCGATCTCCGCCAGCATCAGCTCACGGGTCAGATAGCGTCGTCCCGCCGGCGTCAGCTCATAGTGGTGATTGCCGAGGGCCAGCAACAGCTGGTTGTCCCTGAGCAGGCCCACCAACGGCTGCCATTGTCGGCCCCGGATCGCCAAGGGCGAGTGTTCCAGCAGTTGCCGGGCCAGCTCCCGCCATTCGGGGTGACGAAAATCGATCACTTGCACTCCATCCCTGTGTCGCAACGAGAGCCGGAAATTAACTGATCTTGTGAGCCCCGGCCAAGCCCGGTCGGGGCAATCCGTGACTCAGCGCATGAACAAAGGAAGGCTGGCAGCAAGAATGGGCCCGGCGTCACCCTCCCCATCCTTGTGCAAGCAACCCCTGATCTAAACAAAAACCCCGCCTGCAGGCGGGGTTTTTTATGAGTTCGACGGGCTTATTAAGGTTCGTTCAGTCGCAGATCGGCTTCATGCCAGCCAAACGGCAGCGCCAGCAGCTGATCGATCAGTTCCCGCCGCTCGGATTTTTCCAGATAGGCGAGATAGAGGGGGCGACTCAGGGGCTGCGCCTCTTCCACCAGATGCAGGGCCCCCTTCTCCAGATAGGGGCTCACCATCCGCCGCGGCAGATAGGCAGCACCGCCATTGGCCAGCACGAACTGCAGCGCCATGCTGGCGGAGCTCGAATGCAACACAGGCGTCTTTTGCAGACTCTGCAGCCGGCTCGGCTGCGGCTCGAAACTGGTGCCCCAATCCAGATGAATATGGGGCATCTGGATCAGGTTGTCGGCATTGGCCGCCGGCTCCCGGCTCACCAGCTCGAACACCAGCTCGCCGATGGGATGCAGGGCGATCTCGTCGATCTTGGTGGGCTCGGAGAGCAGCGCCAGATCGAGGGAGCGCTCCAGCAGCTGCCGGCAGAGGTGCTCGCGCGAAGCCGTTTCCAGACGCACTGCGAGCCCGGGGGCCAGAGCATAGATGTGGTTGAGCCAGTCGTTGAAGTCGAGCTCCCAGAACACCGCCGGCGCCCCTATAGCCAGCTGCTGGCTGAATCCGGGGGAGAGGGCCACATCCTGCTTGGCACGACCCAGGGTATGCAAGATGGCGTCTGCATAAGGCAGCAGACGCTCACCGGAAGCGGTCAGACGAATATTGTTGCGATGGCGGGCAAACAGGCTGACACCCAGTTGCTGTTCGAGTTGGCGGATCCTGAAACTCACCGCCGACTGGGTCAGGTAAAGATTTTCGGCAGCCCGGCCAAAGTGCCGGGTCTTGCTTACCTCAATGAAGGTCCGAAGCAGCTCGGTATCCATTAATCGATGGACTCGTCACTGCCACCGCCGCCGCCCACGTCAAAGCTGCCACCACCGCTGCTCTCTTCGCTGGCACCACCCACAACAGTGCAGAGACGATGAACACGCTTGGGACCGATCACCTTGAGGTACTTGAACCACACCTTGGCATGGGGGTTGGCACCGGCAGCGCCGGATTTGACCTGCTCGATGAAGGCAGACTCAACCTCGTCACGAGGGGCCAGGTTGCCCTGATAGAGTGCCAGCATGGCGGTACCGTACTTTTCCAGACTGTCCGCTTCGGCCACAGTGAATTCACCACTGCGACGCAGGCCACGGGGAAAATGTTTGAAGTCGTTGAAACGCTTGTCTGATTCGAAGCTCATAGTGCTCTTTTTTCTGGTTAGTTTGACCTTTGCGGGCAAGTATCATCAGGCCATCGCCGAGTGCAAAATCAATTTTTTCACTATGTTAATAAAAAACTTTTATTGATGTCGATTTATCCCGACCCTATTGATGATTTCGTCTCAAAACAAGAAAAAATCATTGATAAATAACGGGCTTATGCCAAAACGATGTCATCCTGACAGGCCGATTTGTCACCGCGACAGATAAAAACAAAGCGCCATATGGCGCTTTGTTTTTATCGCGAGTCAACTCGTGTCGCAGGGCTGCAGAGCGAGTTACTCGATCATGGCCGGTTGAGCCAGGTTGTCGGCACGCCACAGACGATAGCGCACTTCATATTCCTGGGGCACATAGATGACGAATGGCAGCTTGGAGTTGTAGTTCACAAAGAAGCCCTGGCCATATACCTGAACGAAAGACTCCTTCTTCTGTCCATCCGGGCAGGCCATCAGGGTGCTGATGGGGTCGGATACCTTGCCCAGCACCAAGTAGTTGTAACCCCAGCCCTTGACGCTGTGCTGTTCCAGATTGCCGGCAAAACGTGGCACGTTGCAATCCACCATCATCTTCTTGCCAACCTGCAGCTCGACCATCATGTCGGCTTCTTTTTCGACTTCGGGCAGGCGGATCACCACACGTTCCTGATTCACGTCAGCGGCTGGGAACATGCTGATATCAAATTTTTTCGGCTCGGCAGCGACGGCATGGCCGCCCAGCAACAAGGCGCCCAGCAGGCTAAAACGCAGTACGGTTTTCATCTGTACCTCTTGGGGTTGGTTCAACGCCGCTAGACTAACCGCTCTGCCGATTTCATGCCAGCGCTCTGCGCCGCAAATCTCGCAGGAACCGGCACACAATGACGCTATCTGGTTATTTTCTGACATGGTGCACACGCCCGTTGCGGGAATGTCATGAAAAAGGCGAGGCCAACTGACCTCGCCATGCACCAACTTACTCTTTTTTCACTATTTTTTAGCCGTCTCATGGGCCTGGATGACGGCCACCGCCTTGTCCGGGAAGTCGCTGAACACCCCGTCCACATCCGCCTGATAAAGGAAGATGTTCAGGAGATCGGTGAAGTCCTTGGCATAGGCGGGGATCTGTCCCTCATCCTGACGGAAGGTATAAGGATGCACCTTGAGACCGGCGGCATGGGCCTCTTTCACCATGTTGGTGAAGTCCGGCTTGCCAGGAGTACCCGGCTCGGTCACCACCATCGGCTTCCAGGGACCAATCCCTTCGGCATAGGAGGCGATGGTCTTCATGGCGCCCGGTTTGAACATCCAGTCGTAGTCATAGGGGGTAGCCTTGCCCTTGGCGTCATAGACCATGGTCTCGTTCCAGTCGGTCTCGGCCATCAGCTGCACCAGCTTGAGATCCATCCCCATGGCAGGCATCAGCTCGCTGTTGATGCGCTTGAGCTCGTTGGCATCGAAGCATTGCAGATAGACCTTGTCATCCTTGGTGGTGTAGCCGTACTCCTTGAGCACCTTCAGCACTGCCTTGGAGATGTCCTTGCCTTCGTGGCGAAACAGCCAGGGGGCCTTGATCTCCGGATAGATGCCGACGTTCTTGCCGGTGCTCTTGTTCATGCCCTGGATCATCTCGATCTCTTCCTGGAAGGTGTGGATCTTGAAGTTGGACTTCCAGAGCGGGAAGCGGGCGGGATAAACGGGGACCTGCTTGCCATCCACCAGCTGGAACGGCTCGGTCATGCGCAGGGAGCGCACCTCGTCCAGGGTGAAGTCCACTACATAGTAGCGGCCATCCGGGCGGGCCCGGCCGGGGAAGCGCTCGGCCACGTCAGTAATGCCGTCGAGGAAGTGATCGTGCATCACCACCAGCTGGTCATCCTTGGTCATCACCAGGTCTTGCTCGAGGTAGTCCACTCCCATGGCGTAGGCCATGGCCTTGGACTCCAGGGTGTGTTCGGGCAGGTAACCGGAGGCGCCGCGGTGAGCGATCACCACCTTGCCTTCATCGACGGCCAGCGCAGGCAATGACAGGGAGGCCCCAAGGCCCAACGCAATGAGGGAAATAGCGAATTTTTTCATATGTGATGCTCTTTATTATTGTGTAGGTAGTTGTTCTATCAGAGGTTTATTGCAGTTTTAGGGCGGGCTGCCTGGCAGCAGCCCGCTTTTTCATCAGCTTGCCTTGGGCAAGGCGTGATGATGTTGCGCCAACCAGGCTTGCAGTTGCTGCTGTTCGGCGTCGGAGAGGCGCAGCCCCAGCTTGCTGCGGCGCCACAGGATATCTTCCAGGGTAAAGGCCCACTCGCGCTCGATGAGATAGCGCACCTCGGATTCATACAATCCGGCACCGAAGTGCTGGCCACGCTCCTCTTTCAGCCAGAGGCGGGCATGGCTGCCATAGGCTTCAGCGATGCGCAGGGCACTGCGATCATCGAGCCAGTCGAATTCGAGCGCATAGGCGCGCGCCAGTTCGCGTACCGTGCAATCGAACTCGCCGCCGGGCAGGCGGCTGCTGGCGGTCCAGTCGTCGCCCATCTGGCTGAACCAGGGCTTGAGCTTGTTGCAGGCAGCCTGGGCCAGCTTGCGATAGGTGGTGAGCTTGCCACCAAACACCGAGAGCAGCGGCGCGCCGTCGGACTCGCCGGAGAGTTCCAGCGTGTAGTCGCGGGTCACCGCCTGGGGCGAGTCGGATTCGTCATCGCACAGCGGGCGCACCCCGGCATAGGTCCAGATCACATCTTTCGGGGCGATCTGGCGGGTGAAGTGGGCGTTGACCACCTTGCACAGGTAGTTGACTTCGGCGTCGCTGATCCTGGCCTCGCGCGGGCTGCCGTGGTGCTCCACGTCCGTGGTGCCGATCAGGGAGTAATCCTGCTGGTAGGGAATGACGAAGACGATGCGGTTGTCCTCGTTTTGCAGGATGTAGGCCTCTTCGCGCTCATGGATGCGCGGCACCACGATATGGCTGCCTTTGATGAGGCGAATACCGCGCGGGGATGCCTCGTGCAGGCTCTCGTCATAGAAGGTTTTGACCCAGGGGCCGGCCGCATTGACCAGACCGCGGCAGGAGACGGTGAACTGCTCGCCCCCTTCCCGCTCCAGGGTCAGGATCCAGTGTTTGGATCCGCGCACCGCCTTGACGCAGCGGGTACGGGTCTGCACGTCGGCGCCCTTGTCCCGGGCCATCATGGCGTTGAGCACCACCAGGCGGGCGTCATCGACCCAGGCGTCGGAATATTCAAACCCCTTGCTGATGCCGGCGGTCAAACCATCTTGCGGCAGGAAGCGCACGCCGCTGCTGCCCTTGAGCTTGTCGCGCTTGGCCAGATTGTCATAGAGGAAGAGGCCGGCACGGATCATCCAGGCCGGGCGCAGGTGCGGACGATGGGGCAAGCGAAAACGCATGGGGCGCGCGATATGGGGCGCCATGCCGAGCAGCACCTCCCGCTCCGCCAGCGCCTCTTTCACCAGCCGGAATTCATAATGTTCGAGATAGCGCAGGCCGCCGTGGATCAGCTTGCTGGAGTTGGACGAGGTGGCCGAGGCGAGATCCTGCGCTTCAAACAGCGCCACCTTCAGCCCACGCCCCGCCGCATCGGCCGCAATGCCGACGCCGTTGATGCCGCCGCCGACGACGACCAGATCATAATGTTCGCTCATGTTCACCTACTTTCATTTTTATGATTGCTATGGCAGCAATGTTTGATTTCGCTCATTTTAGAACATAAAAAACCAACAAACGAACATTTTATGGCGAAAGTGTGATCGCACCATCCCACGGTAAGCGGCAAATATGGCATGGCACGCTCACCAGCGATGCGCTGCCGGACAGGGGGTAGCGCAGCTCAGGTGAAAACTAACCATTAAGGGATATAAAAATAGAAAAGCCGCCCGGATGAGCGGCTAATGATGAGGATATCAGCCTGCGACGATCAGCAGATATGGCAGGCGATCTGGTGCTGCGCCATCAGCCGCACCAGCTTCTCCGGCGGCTCCTGATCGGTGAAGAGGGCGTGGACCTGGCTGAGGTTGCCGAGGTTGACCATGGCATTGCGACCGAACTTGGTGTGGTCGGCGGCCAGGAACACCTGACGGGAGTGGGCGATGATGGCCTGGGCAATCTTCACCTCGTGATAGTCGAAATCGAGCAGGGAGCCGTCGCTGTCGATGCCCGAGATGCCGATGACGCCATAATCCATGCGAAACTGGCCGATGAAGTCGCGGGTCGCCTCCCCCACTATGCCGCCATCCCGGTTGCGGATCTCGCCCCCGGCGATGATGACGGTGAAGTCATCCTTGGCGGTCAGTATGCTGGCCACGTTGAGGTTGTTGGTGACGATGCGCAGCTCACGGTGATCGAGCAGAGCGCGGGCGATGGCCTCGGTGGTCGTGCCGATGTCGATAAAGAGGGAGGAACCGTCGGGAATATTGGCCGCCACTTCCCGGGCGATACGCTCTTTCTCCTTGAGCTGCATCACCTTGCGGGCGCTGTAGGCAGTATTGACCGTGCTCGAATGCAAAGAGGCACCACCGTGATGGCGCCGGATCTTGTTCTGTTCGGCGAGATCGTTCAGATCCCGGCGAATGGTCTGGGGACTGACGTCAAAATGGCTCACCAGATCGTCGGTCGAGACAAATCCCTGCCGCGTCAGGACCTCCAGGATCTCCAGATGTCGTTGGGTTTGTTTCACGCTTTCACTCCGATGATGAAACGAAAAAAGGCCCCGGCAGATGCGGGGCCTTCTGGCAGTTTACCTGATCCCCTTTGGGATCAATAAGCTGGGGATCACGTTTTATGCCTTATTGGCCGCCGCCTTGGCTGCAACGGCGATGTTCTCGTGCTTGAGGGTCATCGCCAGCAGGATGATGGAGAGCACGCAGGATGCGGTCAGCACCACGAAGCCGCCATCCCAGCCAAAGTGGTCAACGGTGTAGCCCAGCATGGCGTTGGCCGCAACCGCACCACCCAGGTAACCGAACAGACCGGTGAAGCCTGCCGCGGTACCGGCCGCTTTCTTCGGTGCCAGCTCCAGGGCATAGAGACCGATCAGCATGACGGGGCCGTAGATGAGGAAGCCGATGGCCACCAGCGCCAGCATGTCGACGGTGGGGTTGCCCGCCGGGTTGAGCCAGTAGACCAGCACGAACAGGGTCACCAGCACCATGAACAGGATGCCGGCCGGGGCGCGGCGGCCCTGGAACATCTTGTCGGAGATCCAGCCACACAGCAGGGTGCCCGGGATACCCGCCCACTCATAGAGGAAGTAAGCCCAGGAGGATTTGTCGACGGAGAAGTCCTTGGCCTCTTTCAGATAGGTCGGGGCCCAGTCCAGCACGCCGTAACGAATGAGGTAAACGAAGGCGTTGGCGATGGCGATGTACCACAAGAGCTTGTTGTGCAGCACGTACTTGACGAAGATCTCCTTGGCGGAAAACTCCTGCTCGTGGCTCTCGTTGTAATCCTTCGGATAGTCGTTCTTGTACTCCTCGATGGGGGGCAGACCAACCGATTGCGGGGTATCACGCATCACGAAGAAGGCGATGACCGCGATGGCAGCGGCGGCCGCAGCCGGCACATAGAAGGCACTGCGCCAGTCATTGAACCAGCCCATCCCCAGAATGAACAGCGGACCTATCATGCCACCACCCACGTTGTGAGCCACGTTCCAGACCGAAACGATCTCGCCCCGCTCCTTCTGTGACCACCAGTGCACCATGGTGCGACCGCAGGGGGGCCAGCCCATGCCCTGCACCCAGCCGTTCAGGAACAGGAGCACGAACATGATGGCGATGCTGGAGGTGGCCCAGTGCATTGTCCCCATCATGAACATGATGCCGGCCGACAGCAGCAGACCGGCAGAGAGGAAGTAACGGGCGTTGGAGCGATCCGACACGTTGCCCATCAAAAACTTGGAAAGGCCATAGGCGATGGAGACCCCGGACAGGGCAAAGCCGAGATCCCCGCGGGAGAAGCCCTGCTCCACCAGATAGGGCATGGCCAGACTGAAGTTTTTCCGAACCAGGTAGTAACCTGCGTAACCGAAAAAGATCCCGATGAAGACTTGCCAACGCATGCGTTTATAGAAGGGGTCGACCTTGTCAGCCGGAAGCCTGTCGATGTGCGGTGCAGGCCTGAAGAGACTAAGCATGTTCTGCTTCCTTATTGTTGTTATGGGCGGTTGAGGATGCCCTGACCAAGCTGACGAATCGAGTGAGTCCTCAAATTCGAAAGCGAGCCAATTGTGCGCATAAACGCTCACAAGTTCTGTGACACATGCTCAAATATTGCAGATTTATTACAAACAAAAAGCCTCAAATGAGAAATCAATCATCAAGCGCAACCCCTTGTACGGCAAGGGATAGAGACTACCACCTTGGGGGTAATTGGCCGTTATCAGGTTGCTTTACGTCACATTTTCTTAGCAATGAGTGGGATCTTGCCCACATTTCCCATGGCGGGGGGATGGTGAATTCGGCGGGACGGGTTATTTTCTCACACGTCCGATAACGAACAAAAACGAGCATAACGTTTGCGTAAGGTGAGAAAAAACAGGGAAACGTTTCCGGACGCAACAGATAGATAGAAAAACGATAAAACGGAACATCGACAATAACAGAACATCAAACCTCTACTACGGGTGGATACGAGGAATACAGATATGAGCATACAAAGACCCAATACCCTGCTTGGTGAGTGCATCGCCGAGTTTATCGGCACCGGCCTGCTGATCTTCTTCGGCGTAGGATGTGTGGCCGCCCTGGTGCTGGCAGGCGCCAATTTTGGTCAGTGGGAAATTTCCATTACCTGGGGCCTTGGCGTGGCCATTGCCATCTATGTGACCGGCGGTATTTCAGGTGCCCACCTGAACCCGGCCGTCACTCTGGCGCTGATGACCTTCGCCGGCTTTGACAAACGCAAGGTGGTGCCCTTCATCATCGCCCAGATGGCAGGCGCCTTCTGCTTCGCCGCCCTTGTCTACTTCCTGTATGGTAACCTTTTCACCCAGTGGGAGGTGACCCATAACGTGGCACGCGGCAGCATCGAGAGCCTCGGCACTGCCGGCATCTTCTCTACCTACCCCAATGCCCTGATCTCCAACCTGCAGGCCTTCGCGGTCGAGCTGGTGATCACCGCCGTGCTGATGCTGGGCATTCTGGCACTGTGCGACAACAATAACGGTGCCCCCAAAGGTTTCGCCGCCGCCCTGCTGATCGGTATCCTGATCGCGGTGATCGGCGCCTCCCTTGGCCCGTTAACCGGTTTTGCCATGAACCCGGCCCGTGACTTCGGTCCCAAGCTGTTTGCCTTCTTCGCTGGCTGGGGTGATGTGGCCCTGACCGGTGGTCGTGACAACCCCTACTTCTGGGTCCCCATCCTCGGCCCCATCGTCGGTGCCCAGATTGGTGCCGCCCTCTATGTGAAAGTATTGGCCCCCTGTGTGCCGGGCAACCGTGTTGCCACCACCGAGCAAGCCACCCAAACCGCCAAAGCCAAAGAAGAGGCCGCCGCGTAAGAGCGGCCCCATAAAACGTGGAGAACATCATGTCTGCTGAAAAGAAATATGTCGTCGCTCTGGACCAGGGTACCACCTCCTCCCGCGCCATCGTCTTCGATCAGGATGCCAACATCGTCGGCACCTCCCAGCGCGAATTCACCCAGCACTACCCGAAAGCGGGCTGGGTAGAGCACGACCCGATGGAGATCTGGGCGACCCAATCCTCCGTCTTTACCGAAGTACTGGCCAAGACTGGCCTGCGCAGCGAAGAGATCGCCGCCATCGGCATCACCAACCAGCGTGAAACCACAGTGGTATGGGAAAAGGCCACCGGCAAACCCATCTACAACGCCATCGTCTGGCAATGCCGCCGCACCGCCGCCATCTGTGAAGAGCTCAAAGCCCGGGGCCTCGAAGAGTACGTGCGCGAAAACACCGGCCTGGTGCTGGACGCCTACTTCTCCGGCACCAAGGTGAAGTGGATCCTCGACAACGTCGAAGGGGCCCGCGAGAAGGCGATGAACGGCGAGCTCTTGTTCGGCACCATCGACACCTGGCTGGTGTGGAAGATGACCAACGGTGAAGTGCATGTCACCGACCCGACCAACGCCTCGCGCACCATGCTCTACAACATCCGTGATCTGAAGTGGGATCAGCGCATGCTGGACGAGCTGGGCATCCCCATGTCCATGCTGCCGGAAGTGAAACCCTCCTCCGAGGTCTATGGCTACACCACCCGTGGCGGCGGCTCCCGCATCCCCATCGCCGGTATCGCCGGTGACCAGCAGTCCGCCCTGTTCGGCCAGCTCTGCTTCGAAAAAGGGATGGCCAAGAACACCTACGGCACCGGCTGCTTCATGCTGATGAACACAGGCACCGAGCCGGTTCGCTCCAATAACGGCCTGCTGACCACGGTCGCCATCGGCCCGAAAGGGGAAGTGAACTACGCGCTGGAAGGGGCCGTGTTCATGGGCGGTGCCACCATTCAGTGGCTGCGTGACGAGCTCAAAATCATCCACGATGCCCGCGACACCGACTACTTCGCGAGCAAGGTGGGCGACACCAACGGCGTCTACCTGGTGCCGGCCTTCGTCGGTCTGGGTGCCCCCTACTGGGATCCGTATGCTCGCGGCACCATGGTCGGCCTGACCCGCGGCGCCAACCGCAACCACATCATCCGTGCGGCGCTCGAATCCATCGCCTACCAGAGCCGCGACGTGCTGGATGCGATGCAGCAGGACTCCGGCATCAAGCTGGCAGCCCTGAAGGTGGACGGTGGCGCAGTCGCCAACGACTTCCTGATGCAGTTCCAGTCCGACATGATGCACACCCCGGTAGTTCGTCCGACCCGCATCGAGACCACCGCCATGGGCGCTGCCTTCCTGGCAGGCCTCGCCGTCGGCTTCTGGAAGAGCTCGGACGAGCTGGAAGACAAGTTCAGCGTGGACAGAGAGTTTATCCCGCAGATGGACCGTGACGAGCGCGCCAAGCGCTACAACGGCTGGAAGAAAGCCGTCGAGCGTTCCCGCCGTTGGGCCGAAGAGGATTGATCGGCTAGCCGACTCCTTTTTGGACGCAAACATGCCAAGAGGCCGACAGCGATGTCGGCCTCTTTTTTATCTCGCGCTCTGTGCGTGTTCTGCCTTGATGACCACCTGCGTCATTAAACCATCAAGCCAGCCATCCATGCTCACCTCTACCCGGCCAGAGGCAGGGAATGGGTTGGCACCTGTATCCCGTCCAGCTCTGTTCAGCCCTTACAGGGTGTGGCTGCCTAATTGCTCCTTCAAAAAATCGAGCCAGACCCGCAGCCGGATATCCCGCTGGGCATCAGAGTAGAAGACCGCATTGATGGGGCGCGAAGCGCCGCTGTTGCTGCGAGCCAGCACCTCCACCAGGGCGCCACTCGCCCGATCCGGCCCGGTCATAAAGTCCGACAAACAGACGATCCCCTGCCCCGCCAGCGCCAGCTGGCGCAAGGTCTCGCCACTGCTGGCACGCAGGGTCGGGTGAATGGGAAAGCGATCCCCCTGCTCTTCACTCAGTAGCGGCCAGTGATTGAGGTGATCGGGATGCAAAAAGCCGAGCAGCTCGTGGCCCGTCAGCAGATCCGCCGGCTGGCGCGGGGTGCCGCGCGCCTTCAGATAGTCGGGAGAGGCCAGCAGCCGCAATCTGGATCGTCCGAGCGGCAGGGCGCGCAGGGAGGAGTCGCTCAGCTCGCCGATACGAATGGCCATGTCCACCCGCCGCTCCATCAGGTTGATAAAGCCTTCGGAGCTGTGCAGTTGCAGCTCTATCCCCGGATAACGGCGGCGAAACTCGCCGATGATGGGCACCAGTCGATGCAGGATAAAGGGGGTGGCGGCATCGACCCGCAAGATCCCCTCCGGCTGTTCGCGGCGCATCAACAGCAGCCCCTCCGCCTCGCTCATCTCGGTCAGGATCTTCACCGCCCGCTGATAGAACCAGCTCCCCTCCTCGGTCAGGCTGACCCGCCTCGTGGTGCGATTGAGCAGCACGGTGGCGAGCTTCTCTTCGAGCCGCTTGATGCCGCGGCTCACCACCGAGTTGTCCATACCGAGGTTCTCTGCCGCCTGGCGAAAACTGCCCGCCTCCACCACGGCCACAAACAGGGTCAGTTCATCAGAATGGGTCTTCATTGCTGTTATTCCGGCAAGAGTAATGGGCCTTTATAGGCGCATTGGCCATGCACTGGCAAGGCCAGCGGGACGCCACCAGCCGCAAAATCCTCGCCAATAACGTGATGGCCAACCCATCTATCCATCGGGCTTATGGGTAGAATGCCCGCCATCAGGCATCGTATGGCGCCACACATACTCACCAAGAGAGACCCCATGACATTCAAAGAGCGACTGGCCGCCGCCCATCAGGAGCTTGCCTGCAAGGGCGTATGGCAATCCCATTACGCTCCTCTCCTGTTCAGACTGCTGCGCAGGCTCGGTTATCCGGTCAAGCCACCCCACTACCAGAGCTGGCTTGCCAACCTGCTGGGATTTGGCATCAGCGCCGGGCTGATCTGGGGTCTGTTAATGTGGCTGTTCAGCTGGCATGGCACTGAAATAGAACCCGTTGACGCCCTGCGCCAGACAGCCCTGTTTGCTGCCCTCTTCGGTCTGCTGATGGCAAGCAGCATAGGAATAAGGCGCAAACAGCTGAAATTGACCCCGTGGGAACAGCTGACCCCCACGACAACGACCCCCACCATTCATGAGTGACCCCATGTTCAACCAATTTTGTCCCCACTGCGGGATTGAGACCGATCACCGCGAGCGGATCCTGCCCAAGGTTCAGCACCACGAAGAGTCTCCCCGCGGGGTCCTCAAGGCCTTTCTCAGCGGCCTTTTTTCCGGCTCAAGCATGAGCGGTATCGCCGCCATGGATCAGGTCGACCGCTATCTGGTCTGCACCAGATGCGGGCTCGATACCCTGGCCAATCAGGGCGAGGAGTTTCAATAGGCAAGGTTTATTCTGCCATCATCAACTCATCGACACCGCGCGGATAAGCCGGCGAACCATCGACCAGCAGGGAGCAACCCAGATGAAAGCCCATGAAAAACTGAACTATGTGGAGTTTGCCGCCAGGGATCTCGCCGCCACCAAGGCCTTCTTTCAGGCCGCCTTTGGCTGGCAGTTTGCCGATTACGGCCCTGACTACTGTGCCTTTGCCGGGGAAGGGCTCGACGGCGGTTTCTATCGCGCCGATCTCTGCAGCCAGAGTGCGCAAGGCGGCGCCCTGCTGGTGTTCTACAGCGCCGATATTGTCGCAACCCAGACCAAGGTGACCAACGCAGGGGGCACCATAGTCAGGCCCCTGTTCGACTTTCCCGGTGGCCGCCGCTTTCACTTTACCGAGCCCAGCGGTAATGAATTTGCGGTCTGGGCTGAAAAACACTGATAGTAGATAAATTTATTTAAAGAAACTAAATGGACGTAATTATGTTTGGATTAGAAGCAGACCGAAGTAAATTTAAAAGTGACCCTTTAAGCTATAGTGCTCAAGGATTTCTTCAATGGCGTATGATTGAGTCTATGGTTACAAACTCGGACTTCGATCCATATGTACCACCCACTAACGAAATATTGAAAAACCCAATTTTATGGATATCACAAGCAGAAGCATTGACTCAAGCCGCAGTTACCATAATAAAATCAGAGCCTAAGTTTGAGAACATGCCTATCCATTTTAGAGGAATATGTGATAGCCAATTTTGTGCCATAGGCCTAATGCTAATCGGGTATAGCTTAGAGGTAACACTTAAAGCCATGATGGTTATCAACCATGGAATTGATGGTTATAAAGCGATTGAAAAGAAAAATAGACATCATCGCTTACATGTCTTGGCTGACGTTGTACCAGGCTTAACGGATAAAGATAAGGCTATCTTACAAGGAATAACTCACTTCGTGTATTGGGCTGGCCGCTACCCTGATCCTGGTTCAGGTAGAGAAGATGATGCTTCAGAAATATTCTCAATTGCCGAAGAAAACGAAATTACAGCTAAAGATGTTTTTTATGTGGCTTCAAAAATAATGGCTTACACCATCAATGTCGTTGATGAAAAGCACTTTTAAAAAAATGACTCTGTTCATATATCATTGCTGCTCGCCTCTCAATTCACTATTGCAATAGTGTCCCTTTTTCCCTGCCAGCCTCATATTCATACTGAACCTTCATTTTGCAAGGAGGTTCAGATGTCATCGCCCGTGATAGTGATTGCCCAGCTTGAGGCCAAACCCGAATTTGCCACCCGGTTTCGCGCCGCCTTGGGCCCCTTGATCGCGGCCACCTTGCAGGAGTCGGGCTGCCTGCGCTATCAACTGCATCAGGATCTGGACCATCCCCACAGCTGGATGCTCTACGAGGTGTGGGAGAGTGAAGCCGCCCTCACCACTCACCAGAGCCAACCCCACTTTATCGAGTTTCTCGCCAAAACCGGGCCCTGGTTTGCCGGCAGCACCATTCGTCGTTATCAGCCGCTGGGTACCTGAATGGCTTGTATCCCTGACGACGACACAAAGCACCAGCACCACCCTGCCCTTTGATCTGTAAAGAGGGGCCAACCAATTTGAGGAATAGCATGATGAAGATGCCCAACCTGGGTATTGGAACCTTCCGCCTGTCCGGGCAACCCCTGCGTGACTCCCTGCTGCAGGGGCTTGAGCTTGGCTATCGCCATATCGACACCGCCCAGATCTACGCCAACGAGGCCGAAGTGGGCCAACTGATGGCCGAGAGCGGCGTGCCCCGCCAGGATATCTACCTGACCACCAAGGTGTGGACCAGCGAGTTTGGCCAGGGCAAGGTGATCCCGAGCCTGGAGATGAGCCTGGAAAAACTGGGCTCCGACTATCTGGATCTGGCGCTCATTCACTGGCCCTCCCCCAGGGATGAAGTGCCGATGGCGGTCTATCTGACACAGCTGGCCGAGGCCAAAGCCCGGGGCCTGACCCGCGAGATCGGGGTCTCCAACTTCACCGTGGCCCAGCTTAAAGAGGCCATCGACATTCTGGGGCCAGGCTCCATCGCCCACCAGCAGGTGGAGGTTCACCCCCTGCTGCAAAACCGCAAGGTGGTGGAGTTCTGCCAGGCACAGGGCATCGCCGTCACCGCCTATATGCCGCTCGCCTATGGCAAGGTGCTGAGCGAGCCGCTGCTGATGGAGATCGGCCAGCACCACGGCGTCTCTGCGGCCCAAGTGTCGCTCGCCTGGCTGCTGGCGCAGGGCATGGCGGTGATCCCGAGCTCCACAAGGCGGGAGAACCTGATCGCCAATCTGGCCGCCCTCAAGGTGACGCTCAGTAGCGATGAGATGGCTGTCATCGCCACCCTGGATCGAGGCGAGCGCTGCGCCAACCCGGACTTTGCCCCCGCCTGGGATAACTAAGCCGGGATGTAACGCCCCTGGCAGCCAAAAACAAGCCGGGCGAAGGCGCTCCCGCCTTCGCCCGGATTTGCGGGATAGATCCCGCTTGCTGCTTTATCACGCCCCGTCAATCGCCTCCCCTTAGGGTGCATTTGGGCAGAGCGCAGGATCAAACACTTGGTTCCAGTCCGACTTCATGTCGACCACCACCCAGCCCCGCGCCTTCGCCTGAGCCAACCCATCGACCAGCTTGCCGCTGGCCGGAGGGTGACTGTCATAGGCATATTCCCGCTTGGCGTCCGTGTGGTGGACCAGCAGACCAAAGGTACGGTAGTCGGGGTTGGTCGAGGTGTACTGCAGCATGGGCACATCGCCATCGCTGTTGCCAAAGGCCGCCACCGGGCGCTGTCCCATAAAGAGGTGGATGGCCGCCGGTTTGGCCTTGCCATCGTCATAGTAGGCCCCCGTCATGGTCTTGCGGATCGCTGACCCATCCTCCGTCAGGGTAAACTCCCCTTGCGCAAACGACCCCACCACCTGCTGCGGCGGTATGCCATACATAGGCTCCGCCAGCTCCCGGATAAAGTCGGCGCCACCACCGGAGACAATCCAGGTCTTGAAGCCGTTTTCCCGCAGATAGGTGAGCAGCTGCTTCATCGGCAGATAGCCAAGCTGGTTGTAGTGGCAGCCATAGCGGGGATCTTTTTTGCTGCTCACCCAGTTGTTCACCCGCTTGGCAAATTCCGTGGTGGTCATGCCGCTGTGCGTCAGGACCACCAGTTGCACAAGCCCCTTCTCCCCCATCCTGGTCAGAGCCTTGAGATCATCGTTTAGCACAGCGGCGGCGACGGGCTCTTTTTTCCACTCAGGGTGGTCTGGCGCCATACGCTTGATCTCGTCTATCGCAAACTGCAGCTGAAACGTCAGGGGCGCCTCAGGCCACAGGGTGCCGTCATTATCAAACACTACAAAGCGCTTCTCTTCCGGGATAAAGGTGGCTTTTTGCTGATCCGTGGCATCGGCCACCCATTTGATGATCGCCTGCTTGGCGGTTGTGTCATTCCAGGCGAAGAGGGGATCTTGCGGGGCGGCCTGGGCGGCAAAGGCACCGCACAGCAAAAGAAGGGAGGATAGTCTGGTCAGTTTCATCTTGTGTCCTGTTTTGCAAGGGAAAAGCCATGACTGGCAGCCCTGAGCGACATCCCCCGTTATCTATCCGGGCCACCCCTGTACCAGCGCCTAAACCATCTACCGGAGCTTACCCCAACGCCCAACGAGTGCAATATGACACCACTGCCAATAGCCACAACAAGCCAGGGGGAGAAGGCGATTAACGGCCAGATTGATGCGAATTGATCAAAAGTCATTTGAATATGCCGTCATTTTTGCCAACAAACTGCCTCGGCATACTGGCGCCATTCTCCCGTCGGGAGTCCCTATCCAAGGAGTTGTTATGCCACTGGCGTTATTTGCCCTTACCTTAAGTGCCTTTGCGATCGGCACCACCGAATTCGTGATCGTGGGGCTTATCCCCACCATCGCCGAGCAACTCAATGTCTCGCTCCCCTCGGCGGGCCTGCTGGTCAGCCTCTATGCCCTTGGGGTGGCCATCGGCGCCCCCGTGCTCACGGCACTCACCGGCAAGGTGCCGCGCAAGTGGCTGCTGGTGGGGCTAATGGCGCTCTTCACTGCCGGCAACCTGCTGGCCTGGCAGGCGCCCGGTTACGAGAGCCTGATTGTGGCCCGCATCCTCACAGGGCTGGCCCACGGGGTCTTCTTCTCTGTGGGCAGCACCATCGCCACAGGCCTCGTGGTCAAAGAGAAAGCAGCGAGTGCCATCGCCATCATGTTCAGCGGCCTCACCATAGCGCTGGTGACCGGCGTACCGCTCGGCACCTGGATTGGTCAGGTGTTCAGCTGGCGCGAAACCTTTCTGGTGGTAAGCCTGCTGGGGTTGGTGGCCATGGTGGGCAGCCTGCTGCTGATCCCCAATAACCTGCCCAAGGGAGCCGCCTCGACTATCCGCGATCAGCTCTCCGTGCTCACCAAAAAGCCCTTGCTGCTGGTCTATGCCAAGACGGCGCTGGGCTATGGCGGCGCCTTCACGGCGTTCACCTTCCTCGCCCCCATACTGCAGCAGGTGAGCGGTTTTAGCGCCGGAGCGGTGAGCCTCATTCTGCTGGTATACGGGGTCTCGGTCGCCGTCGGCAATATCTGGGGCGGCAAGCTGGCCGACAAGATGGGCCCCCTGCCCGCCCTCAAGCTGCTGTTTGCGGGTCTGGCGCTGGTGCTGCTGGTGCTCACCTTCACCGCCCCCCACCCGGTACTGGCAGTGCTGACCGTGCTGGTGTGGGGCGCCTTTGCCTTTGGCAACGTGCCCGGGCTGCAGGTGCTGGTGGTGAAGCAGGCCGAGCAGCACACTCCAAGGGCGGTGGATGTGGCCTCCGGCCTCAATATCGCCGCCTTCAATGTCGGCATTGCGCTGGGCTCCGTGGTCGGCGGCCTGGTGGTGGAGCACCTCGGCCTGATGCACACCCCCTGGATTGGCGCCCTCATCGTGCTCTTGGCCTATGGTCTCACCCATATCAGCGAGAAGCGTGAAGCCAGACTGGCGCTGGCAATCTAGTCCGCCACGCAACAGAACGAGAAGGCCGACATCCTGTGTCGGCCTTTTTCATTGGCAAGATGGCAATGACTCAAGACTCCTTGGAATCCTCATCGGTGGCCCTGCTGCGCCTGCTGCCGGGGGAAGTAAGCATCTCCTCCCCCGATGGCGGCTATTTTCTCTGGCTCGAGTTTGACCCGCGCCTCGACAGCCGCGCCCTGCACGCCCGGGCGCTGGCCAGCGGTTTCTCACTGGCGCCAGGCGCCCTCTTCTCCAGCAAGGGGCTGCACAACCACTGCCTGCGGCTCAACAGCTCCCATCCCTGGAGCGAGCAGTTGGAAGCGGCCCTCACCCGGCTGGCCAAGCTTATCCACCAGCAGCTGGACGCCATTCCCCCAAAAAACAACAAGGCCCCATAACGGGGCCTTATCGACAATCCATGTACTAATCGGGGATCAGGCGGGGGCATCCAGCTGGGCCACCTGGCGCTCTATGCTGCTTTTGAGGTTGTCATCGAGCTTGAGCGCGCGCGCCAGCTCGTCGAGATAACCGCGCTCCATAAAGTGATCCACGTCGATGGCAAGCAGGGAGGCAAGATAGACCTCGGTGGCCAGCTCCATGTCGGTCACTTCCCGCGCCAGGGCATGGGGATCGAGCGGGCGGGCCAGTTCATCATCAATCCAGCGGGCCGCATCGCTCTGGCCCTGTTCGGTCAGATACTGCTGGATCTTCTGGCGCTCGTCGTTATCGATATGGCCATCGGCCCGGGCCGCCGCCACCATGGCCCGCACCAGGAGAGCGGCTCTGGCATCCAGCGCGTTGCCCTGCAAGGTGCCAATGGGCTGGGTCGGCTGCGCCGGGCTGCCCTGCTGTGCCTGCCAATCCTGATAGAGCTTGTAGGCCAGACCGCCGAGGGCCGCCGCCCCACCGACCGCCGCCACCTTGCCACCATATTTGCGCATCTTCTTGTTGCCAAGCAGCAGGGCCATGGCACCGGCCGCCAGGCCACCCTGAGCCATCCCCTTCATCTGCGCCTTGCGGCTATCGCCGCCTTCGTTGAGCCAGCCCTTGCCAGCTCCCATCAATTGCTCCAGCATTTGTTTCATGGGACCTCCTCGTTGGATGGTGAACCATGCTGAACCTCCCCCACTGAACTCAAGGTGAATGGATGCCACTGCCCCGCCTGCTGTTACTGACCCTGCTGACCCTGATGGCGTTCGCCGCCAACTCGGTGCTCTGTCGGCTGGCTCTGTTTGAAGAGCGGATGGATCCCGCCCTCTTCACCTTGCTGCGCCTGACCAGCGGCGCCCTGGTACTGGTGCTGCTGTGCGGCGCGCGCAAAAAATCGCCCCGCCAGGGGGATTGGGGCGGTGCCCTGGCTCTTGTCATTTATGGCGCGGCGTTTTCATTTTCCTACCTCACCCTGACCACGGGCACCGGCGCCCTGCTGCTATTTGCCGCCGTGCAGATCAGCATGCTGGCACCGCCCCTGCTGCGCGGGGAGTCTCTGCCCCGGCGCCAGTGGCTCGGCCTGCTGCTCGCCATGGCGGGTCTGGTGGTCTTGTTGCTGCCCGGCCTCAGCGCGCCGGATCCGCTGGGAGCAGCCCTGATGATAGTGGCCGGCATCGCCTGGGCCGGTTATACCCTGCGGGCCTCGCGCTTTGCCGATCCCATCGCCGCCAATGCCGGCCACTTTCTGCGCGCAAGTCTGCCGGCCGCCCTGCTTTATCTGTTGCTCGGGCAGTTGCAGACCAGCCCCGCCGCCATCGGCTATGCCCTGGCCTCGGGGGCGCTGGCCTCCGGCCTTGGTTATGCACTCTGGTATCTGGTGCTGCCCCATCTTGGCCGCACCCTGGCCGCCAGCGTCCAGCTGCTGGTGCCTCTGCTCGCCGCCCTGGCCGGGCTCATCTGGTTGGATGAGTCCTGGTCGCTGCGCTTGGTATTGTCGACTCTGGGCATCTTGGGGGGGATTGCCCTGGTGATTGCCGGACGCCCCCCGTCAGGAGAAAAATCATCATGAAGATGCTCGTATTGCTGCTCGGTTGCGCCCTCTCGAGCCCCCTGCTGGCCGCAGTGGAGGACAGAGATGCCAAACAGGCCAAACTGGACGCCGCCTGCCAGCAAGCCCAGCAGCAATTGATTGAACAGGGCAAGCAGCAGCGGATCGACGCCTGCATCAAGGAAGGCGGCAAGGCCGCCAAGTGCCGGCAGGAGTTCGCCAGCTTCGGCCAGCGGGAGGGCAACAAGCGCCCCGCCCTTGGCGACCTGCCCCCCTGCCAGCAGGCAGAAACCTACCGCAAGAGTTACCGGCAATGAACCCGGATCAAGGAGAGCACATGACCCCACCCCGCGAGTTGACCCTGCAATTTCTGGCCGAACCTGCCGACGTGAATTTCGGCGGCAAGGTGCATGGCGGCATGGTGATGAAGTGGATCGATCAGGCGGGTTACGCTTGCGCCGCCGGCTGGTGCAGCGGCTATGCGGTCACCGTCTATGTGGGGGGGATCCGCTTTTTGCGCCCCATCCAGATAGGCCAGCTGGTAGAGGTACACGCCCAGGTGATCCACACCGGCACCACCAGCATGCATCTGGCGGTAGATGTCTACAGCCGCCACCCCACTGAGGCCCAGCGTCACAAGACCACCCACTGCATCATCATCTTCGTTGCCATGGACGAGCAAGGCAAACCGACCCAGGTACCCCAGTGGCAGCCGGTCTCGGCCGCTGATCTGCAGTTGCAGCTCTATGCCAAAAAATTGATGGCCCTGCGCGAGGAGATAGACAAGGAGATGCGCCAGCACCTCTAACCCCAGTCAGTCGGGACGGCGCCCCGTGTATAATGGCGCTTTCCCCTTACCGGAGCCCCCCATGTCACTGGAAAATGCCCCCCCCGAGATCCAGCTCGCGGTGGATCTTATCGAACTGCTGGAGACCAACCGGATCGATCCGGCCCTGGCCCTCGCGGCGCTAGCCATCGTCCAGCAGGATTACCAGCGCAAGCTGGAAGAGGGACGGGATCACTGACCCCAGCCTCTTTCCCAAAGCAATACACCGGCCTGATGGCCGGTGTATATGCGAGTCGATGACAACAGCGCGAGCAGACAAGGCGCCCTAGCGCCCCTTCTTCTGCCGCCCACCCTGACCGGCGCGCGGCTTGCCCGCGGCGGGTTTGCCCCCCTTGTTCGGGGCTCCTTTGCCAGCACCGCCTTTTCCTGCGCCGCCTTTGCCTGCACCTTTACCGGCACCGCCCTTGACGACCGGGGTTTTCTTCTCGAATGCTTCCGGGCCCGGCACATTGGGGCGTCCACCAATTTCGTGCTCATCATCCCGGCGCGGTTTTTTGCCCTGTCCAGGTTTGCCCCCTTGCCCCAGGTTGCCAGCCCCCTTGTTGCCCTGCGGGGCCGAGCCCTGCTTGCCCTTGGCCGGTTTCACCTCGGAGGAGGAGTCCTCAATCAGCTTGAACAGCTCAATGAGCTCGTCACCGTCAAGATCGCGCCACTCGCCCACCGGCAACCCCTTGAGGCTGACGTTCATGATGCGAATGCGCTCAAGCTTGGTTACCTCGAAGCCAAAGTGCTCGCACATGCGGCGGATCTGGCGGTTCAGCCCCTGCACCAGGGTGATGCGAAACACGAACGGCGCCTCTTTCTTCACCTTGCACTTCTTGGTGACGGTGCCGAGGATCGGCACTCCGGCCGCCATCCCCTTGATAAAGTCGTCGGTCACCGGCTTGTCGACGGTCACCAGATACTCTTTCTCGTGATCGTTGCCAGCCCGCAGGATCTTGTTGACCAGATCGCCATGATTGGTGAGGAAGATAAGGCCCTGGGAGTCCTTGTCGAGCCGGCCGATGGGAAAGATGCGGGTGCTGTGGTTGACGAAGTCGACGATGTTGTCCTTCTCACCCGCCTCCGTGGTGCTGACAATGCCCACCGGCTTGTTCAGCGCGATAAACACCAGGCTGTCAGCCTCGCGCGGTTCGATCACCTGACCGTTGACCTTGACCAGATCCCCGGCAAACACCTGATCCCCCACCCCGGCCCGCTTGCCGTTGATAAAGACGTGGCCCTGCTCGATAAAGCGGTCGGCCTCGCGGCGTGAACAGATGCCGCTCTCACTGATGTACTTGTTCAGGCGCATGGATTCATCGGCCAGCATGGGTCACCTGCCTGCGGGCAGAAGCCTCGCCTCGTTGAACTCTGGTATTGTTTGCCAGCGCAGGCTCGGCCAGCGGCATCAACCGCGTCACCGCATCAAGTTTTTGCATAGTTTTCCATCTTAAAAAGGACAAAGGCCAGCTTATCCGTCAAAAATGGCGACACAGTAGCATATTGCCAGCTTTAACACGCCGGATACTTGCTCGCGGCTCCTCTCTGCCGGCCAAAATGCGCCAGGGGTCACGCCTCTCCCTCCCGTTACACCTGTTCATCGTTATTTGTTTGTTATGCACAGGCGCCGTCTCTGCGCCATACGGAGCTAATAATTTCTTGCTATTTATTAATCAAAAATGCATAAAAAGATTTTCCTCAACACGAATTATCTTGTGCCCGTCGCCACGACTCTCGGTAGTTTTCGACGATTGGCACAATAATCGGCGGCAAGCCCGTCATTAAGTCGGATCTTTGTCTGCGTCCAGGCGACTTATAACCTCAAAAATTTGGATGCAGGGCATGTGCTTTTCTCTGGCAAGAGGCCAATTTCACCCTTCACTACAGGAGTTACAGATGAGTCATTCCCTATCCCGGGCGGACTTCCTGGCGCAAGTCGCCAGCCGCAATCCCCACCAGCCGGAGTTTATTCAGGCGGTCAGCGAGGTGCTTGCCTCCATCTGGCCCTATGTCGAGCGCCATCCCCGCTATCTGCAACATGGCCTGCTGGAGCGACTGGTAGAGCCGGAGCGGCTGATCCAGTTTCGCATCAGCTGGGTGGACGATCAGGGCCAGGTGCAGGTGAACCGCGGCTACCGCGTCCAGCACAGCTCCGCCATTGGCCCCTTCAAGGGGGGGATGCGTTTTCACCCCTCGGTGGATCTCTCTGTGCTCAAGTTCCTCGCCTTCGAACAGACCTTCAAGAATGCCCTCACCACATTGCCCATGGGCGGTGGCAAGGGAGGCAGCGATTTCGATCCCAAGGGCAAGAGCGAGGGAGAGGTGATGCGCTTCTGCCAGGCGCTGATGCTGGAGCTCCATCGCCATCTGGGGGCCAACACCGACGTGCCGGCCGGTGATATCGGCGTCGGTGGGCGCGAGGTGAGCTACATGACCGGCATGATGAAGAAGCTCACCAACAGCGCCGAGTGCGTCTTTACCGGCAAGGGGCTCTCCTTTGGCGGCAGCCTCATTCGCCCTGAAGCCACCGGCTATGGCCTGCTCTATTTCGCCCAGGCCATGCTGGCCCATCGCGGCCAGTCGCTGGCGGGCATGACGGTGTCGGTGTCTGGCTCGGGCAACGTGGCCCAGTACGCCATCGAGAAAGCGATGGAGTTGGGGGCCCGCGTCATCACCGCCTCCGACTCCGGTGGTACCGTGTACGATCCCGGCGGCTTCACCCCCGAGAAGCTGGCCCGGTTGATGGAACTCAAGAACGAGCAGCGCAAGCGCATCGCCGATTACGCCTATGAACTGGGGCTCGAGTATTACAGCGGCCGCACTCCCTGGCATATCGCCACCCAGGTCGCCCTGCCCTGCGCCACCCAGAACGAACTGCTGGAGGAGGATGCCCGCGAGCTTATCGCCCATGGGGTGCAACTGGTCGCCGAGGGCGCCAATATGCCGAGCAGCGCCGAGGCTATCGCGCTGTTTCACGAGGCCAAAGTGCTGTTTGCCCCGGGCAAGGCGGCCAATGCCGGCGGGGTGGCCACCTCGGGCCTTGAGATGAGCCAGAATGCCCAACGCCTTAGCTGGAGCCGGGAAGAGGTGGATGCCCGCCTCAAGGGGATCATGACCAGCATCCACGCCACCTGCGTACGTTACGGCCAGGATGAGGAGAGTCATGTGAACTACGAAAGCGGCGCCAATATCGCCGGTTTCGTCAAGGTGGCCGATGCCATGCTGGCGCAGGGGGTCTGCTAACTCCGCTCGTCCCATCTCGAGGGGGTGGCCTGAACGAGCGCCCTCTCCCGCCAATAACAACGGCAGCCCATGGCTGCCATTGTTGTCTCTTTGCTCCACTTCACCGTTACTTCACCCAAGCATGGCAGGCTGCGCACTCCCCCTTTCTCACCGCATGTCGCGAACAAGGAGCACCCCATGACAAGACTCGGCATTCTGCTCATTCTGGCAGGGCTCGGCTGTTTTCTGGCCTTTCATCAGATAGGCGCCACTCTGGATACTCAAGGAGTCCTCCATGAGCCGTTCGCCCTGATCCCTCTGGGCTATCTATTGCTCTTCGCAGGCGCGGTGTTAGCCCTGCTTGTTCCGCTGCACTCGGTACTGCGCAGACGCGCCGCCAAGGGAAAATGAGGCAAGGCGCCAAGAGGTCAGCGATAACGGCTTATTTCGATGAGGTTCCGATCCGGGTCGAGGAGATAAACCGACTCGATGGGCCCGCAGGCACCGCTCTTTATCACTGGCCCCTCCACTATCTCGACCCCCTGGCTCGCCAGCTGGGCCAGCACCTGATCCAGAGGCCAGCGGGTAATGAGGCAGAGATCCCCCGAGCCTACCTGCGCCCGGTTGCGCGGCTCCTGCCCAAGCAGCTGCAAATTGATCTTCTGGTTACCAAAGCGCAGGGCGCGGCGCCCCTCGCCAAAGGTAACGGCCTCCATATTGAGCACTGTGCTGTAAAACCCCACCGAGCGTTCGATATCGCTGACTGTCAGTACCAGATGGTCGATATGGCTGATCATGCATCCTCCCTGTGATTATCGCTGTCATGGCTATCAAGATGATGGCGGCTCCCGCTGTATACTGACCCTACTCACCTGGCGTGAACAGCGAGTAAGCAAAACGGCTCAAACGTGTGGCAAACAGCCTCTTTTTGAGAATATCGGTAACCAGCCTCACTGCACCTTGGCACACGCCTTGTCACGCTGGGCCTGCAGGGCTTCATCCTCGCTATCCATGGCCGCCAGAATGGCCTGATTGCAGGCCCGTTCTGCCAATTGGGCCGGGTTCTGTCTGGCCTCCCCTATCTCGGCGATCATGGGGCGGTAGCTGACCGCCGCCTGGCAATACATGGCGCGAAACCTGGGCTGCTGCAAACTGCTGTCGTCTTGGCGATTCAGATCGTCGCAGAGCCGGTGAAACAGCGCCGATGCCTTGACCGTACACTGGCTAAAGCGCCGAACATCCTGCTCGTAAGGTCGGCAAACACTCTGTGGCTGGATCCGCCACAGCTGAAACGAGTAGGGCACCTGCTCCCCCTCATACTGCACCACCAGCGTCTTAAGCTCGGTGCCATAGATATCCGATACCTGCTGCTGCACCAGGTTGAGATAGGCCGAGAAAAGATAGGAAACCGGATCCATCACCACCTCCTTGTGGTTGCTATTGCCGAGCTGTATTACGGAAAACCGTGAGCGATTTTCAAACGAGTAACAGACGACAGCAGCTTACTGATTTGGTTGGAAAAAATGATACTATTCTTGCCACCCTCATGTACAACGTTCAAGGCCAGTATGCGATGCAACAATGCGGTATTTATGAACAGCTCATTACTCAACTGCTGACATCTAGACTCGACCGCGAGCGCTTTTACGTAGGGGAACGCCAACTTGAGCCTGCTGAAGCGGCTGTCTGGTTATCGCGATTTCTGAGCCGGGTTTTGGAATATGCGGTGGGCTCGGTCACTGGAGAGGATCAGTTGCAACGGCAGATTGAGCTGGCTAACCAGTTATTGCTTTGGCTAAAGGATCGCACGCAAGACCCAGACTTTATTGGCGAGAACCTCATCGATAGTCAGGGAAAAATCCTGACAGCTCTGTACCAGTTGGATAACCCCATCTCCGCCAATCTGAAACAATATGCAGAGGATATTTTCCCCCTGACTGGTCTCACTCAAAGTGAACTGTTTTGTGGCAGCAATGCAGGTTTGTCGATGGAGTCGGAGATTAAACGGGAAATATTATCGGCAGATAGCATCTGCTGGCTGGTATCATTTATCAAATGGGCAGGTATCCGTATTTTCCGTCATGAGTTAGAGGAGTTCACCCGCAGCGGCCGCCAATTAAAAGTGATTACAACCTCTTATATGGGGGCAACCGATGCCAAAGCGGTCGAATTTTTAGCCAGCCTGCCCAACACAGAAGTCAAACTCAGCTACAACACCCAGCGTGAGCGGTTGCATGCCAAGAGTTATCTCTTTTGCCGAAATACCGGCTTTCATACCGGCTATATAGGTTCATCGAACCTCTCTCATTCGGCCCTCACCAGTGGCTTGGAGTGGAACCTAAAAATCACCTCGCAAGAGATCCCTCATATTATCGAGAAATCCCTGAGTACCTTTGAAACCTATTGGGAATCCGATGACTTTGAGCTGTTCGATGGCAAGCTCGAAAGCCATACAAAATTGCAGCATGCGCTGCAAGAGGCCCGTGGATATGGTGACAGAAATAGCCCCAACTATTTCTTTGATATCACGCCATTTCCCCATCAACAGGAGATCCTTGAGCAATTGGCGATGGAGCGTGCTTTACACCAGCGCTTCCGTAACTTGGTGGTGGCAGCCACCGGTACAGGGAAAACCCTGATCTCCGCCTTTGATTTTGCGCGTTTTCTGAAAACCAAACCTGACGCCAAGTTCCTGTTTGTCGCCCACAAAGAGGAGATCTTGCGCCAAGCATTGGCCTCGTACCGCGGAGTGCTCAAGCAATCCAATTTTGGCGAACTCTTGGTCGGTGGTGCCGTGCCTACCCACTACCGTCAGCTATTTGCCTCGGTGCAATCTTTGAATAACCAGCGGGCTAATTTGCGTCTTAGCCCAAATTATTTCGATTACATCGTCATCGATGAGGTTCACCATATTGCAGCGGCCAGTTATCGTAGTTTGCTCGCCGCCTTTGAACCTCACATTTTGCTGGGATTAACCGCAACGCCAGAGCGCCATGATGGCGGTGATATTCTCGCTGACTTTTGTGGTGTGATCGCGGCAGAGATCCGCTTGCCAGAGGCCATCAATCGTCGCCATCTCTGTCCGTTCCAATATTTTGGTATCGATGATGATACTGACTTGCGCCAAGTTGCTTGGAAAAATGGCCGTTATGACATTAGTGAGCTCACCAATCTCTATACTCACAATCAGCAGCGGGTACAGAAGATAGTCCAAAGCCTCAATGAGATCGTCACCGATATTACCAAGATCAAAGCGCTGGCATTTTGTGTGAGCCGTGAACATGCCGATTTTATGTGCAAGGCATTTTTATTGAAGGGCATCAAGGCTGACATCCTCACTAGCGATAATCGAGACGAGCGCCATAGCAAACAACAGGGGTTGCGTACTGGGGTTATCAATATTCTTTGCGTAGTAGACATCTTCAACGAAGGTGTCGATATCCCGGAAGTCGATACGTTGCTGTTTTTACGACCAACGGAAAGCCTCACCATCTTCTTGCAGCAATTAGGGCGGGGCCTGCGGCTGGCGAGCGATAAAGAGTGCTGTACCGTGTTGGATTTTGTTGGCAATGCTCGCGCGGAGTATGACTTTGCCCAGAAATTCCGGGCTCTGGTGGGTAAAACCAATAAGGCGATCAGCCACGAAATCAAACAGGGCTTCCCTCACGCCCCATTGGGTTGCCGCATAGAGCTCTCAAAACAGACTCAAGAGTTAATTCTTAGCAATATCAAGAAGGCGACCCTCAATACCTCGCGCCTCATGGGCTTGATCCGCCGTTTCTCACAGGATTGTGATTTACCGCTGACACTGGCGAACTTTTTGAAGTTTTACCCTCATATCAGCCTTGAGGAGATCTACAAGCGCGGCAATTGGAGCACCTTGGTCAAACAGGCCCGCAACCATACCATTTCTGAAATGAGCGATGAGAAGCTATCCACCCTCTACACCCGGGCTATCAGAACCCGGCTATTGGGCTGCGATGCGCTTAATTACTTGAACTTCTTACAAACCTTGGTGGAAAGCGCCTTTACCTTAACGGCCGAGCATGATGAACGGATGGCCTTGATGTGCCACTACGACTTCTGGCAACAGAGTGGCCCCAACGCAGGCTTTAGCTCCTTGGCGCACAGCCTGAAACAACTCAATCAACCAGAGTTAAGAGCCGAGCTGGCAGATCTGCTGCCCATGCTGATCAACCGGGTGCAACATGAGCAACGGGCCATGCCTCACCTTCCCGGCAATCCACTGCAACTGCATGCCCGTTATGCCAGAGAGCAGGTGCTGGTTGGCTTTGGCGCAACCACCTTCGGGCAACAACCCACGGCTCGAGAAGGGGTCTATGTCATCGCGGAGCAAAATATCGAGTTGCTGTTTGTGACTCTGAATAAAACTGAGCAGCACTTCTCCCCCACCACCCGTTATCACGACTACGCCATCAACGAGTCGCTGTTTCATTGGCAGAGCCAAAACAGCGCTCGCCCTGAGCGGGGTAAGGGTCTGAGTTACATACACCACAGAGCAGAAGGTAAGCGCTTGTTTCTGTTCGTCCGCGAGCAGAGCAAAGATGAATTTGGCCGCACCCTTGGCTTCGTGAACTTTGGCGAGGTGGAGTACGTATCTCATAGCGGCAGCCAACCGATGAACATCAAATGGCGCCTAATGACCCCAATGCCGCCATTTATGTGGAAAGAAGCCGCCAAACTGGCGGTTGGTTAGTGAACATCTTCGTCCTGAAGGAATATGGAGCAAAACCTGCCGCCATCTTGAGCAAAACCGCGGGCAAATTATCCGGTTGCATAATAACCCTGCCCCCTTGCGGTTGTTTAACGTGCCCTAAAATCAGATAATACCGCCCGCCTTCAAACCGGATAACCCGACATTCGATGACTGAGTACCTGCTTTTATTGATCGGCACCGTGCTGGTTAACAACTTCGTGCTGGTGAAATTCCTCGGCCTGTGCCCCTTCATGGGGGTCTCCGGCAAGCTGGAAACCGCCATCGGCATGGGGCTCGCCACCACCTTCGTGATGACCCTCGCCAGTGCCAGCTCCTATCTGGTGGAGCACTATATCCTGCTGCCGCTGGATATCGTCTACCTGCGCACCCTCGCCTTTATCCTGGTGATCGCCGTAGTGGTGCAATTTACCGAGATGGTGGTGCGCAAGAGCAGCCCTACCCTCTATCGTCTGCTGGGGATCTTCCTACCCCTCATCACCACCAACTGCGCCGTACTCGGGGTGGCGCTGCTGAGCATCAATGAGCGTCACAATTTTATCCAGAGCGTGATTTACGGCTTTGGCGCGGCGCTTGGCTTCTCGCTGGTGCTGATCCTGTTTGCCGCCATGCGCGAGCGACTGGTGGCCGCCGATGTGCCCGCCCCCTTTCGCGGGGTCTCGATTGCCATGATCACTGCCGGCCTGATGTCGCTGGCCTTTATGGGCTTTACCGGCCTAATCAAGATATAACCATGATCCATATTCTCTTTGCCATTCTGGTGCTCACCCTGCTGGCGCTGGCGTTCGGGATTATCCTGGGCTTTGCCGCCGTCAAGTTTCATGTGGAGGAGGATCCCGTCGTCGATCAGCTCGACGCCCTGCTTCCCCAGACCCAGTGCGGCCAGTGCGGCTACCCGGGCTGCAAGCCCTACGCCGAGGCAGTTGCAGGTGGCGACGCCATCAACAAGTGCGTGCCCGGTGGCGACGCTACCATGCACAAGATTGCCGATCTAATGGGGGTCGAACCCCAGCCGCTCGGCGGGGGTGACGAGGCCGCCGTGCCGGTCAAGAAGGTCGCCTTCATCCACGAAGATCAGTGCATCGGTTGCACCAAGTGCATCCAGGCCTGCCCGGTAGACGCCATCGTCGGTGCCACCAAGGCGATGCACACGGTGATCGCCAGCGAATGTACCGGCTGCGATCTCTGTGTCGACCCCTGCCCCACCGATTGCATCGAGATGATCCCGGTGCCGACCACGGTCGATAACTGGAAGTGGGATCTCAACAACGTCATCATCCCGGTCAAGGTAGTGGAGTAACCATGCAGTCCTTACTCGAACGTATCAAAGCCGGCACCTTGTGGGATTTTCACGGCGGCATTCATCCGGCCGACAACAAACGTCAATCGAGCCAGACCCCGGTAGTAGACGCAGGTCTGCCGCCGCAACTCATCATTCCGGTGCGCCAGCACGCAGGCCTGGCAGGCGATCTGCTGGTGCAGGTGGGTGATCGGGTCAAGAAGGGCCAGCCCCTGACCCGTTACGCCAAGGGGCGGATCGTGCCGGTCCATGCCCCCACCTCGGGCACCATCACCGAGATTGGCAACCACACGGTTGCCCATCCCTCCGGTCTCGACGATCTTTGCATCACCCTCACCCCGGATGGCGAGGATGCCTGGGGCGAGCGCAATGGCAAACCCGACTACTGGAATCTGGAACGGGGCGAGCTGCTCGAGCGCATCCAGCAGGCGGGCATCGCAGGCCTCGGGGGCGCCGTCTTCCCCACCCACAGCAAGCTTGACGGTCGCGGCCAGCTCACCGAGATCCTGATCGTCAACGGGCTGGAGTGCGAGCCCTACATCACCACCGACGATCGGCTGATGCAGCAATATGCCGACGAAATCATGGATGGTATCCGGGTACTCAAGCACCTGCTCAAACCCAAGCTCACCCTGATCGGGGTGGAAGACAACAAGCCGGAGGCCATCGACCAGCTGATTCGCCACGCCACCGATGAGGACGTGCTGGTCAAGACGGTGCCCACCAAGTACCCCTCGGGCGGTGCCAAGCAGACCATTGAACTGCTCACCGGTCGTCAGGTGCCCAAGGGGGGCCGGGCGGTCGATATCGGCATCATGGTGCTCAACGTCGCCACCGTGTTTGCCATCAAGCGCGCCATCATCGACGGCGAGCCTCTGATCGAGCGGATCGTCACCCTCACCGGCGACAGCTTCAAACAGCCCGGCAATGCCTGGGTGCGCCTGGGCACGCCGGTGCGCTGGCTGCTGCAACGCTTCGAGCTGCAACCCGAGGCGGATCAGCGGGTCATCATGGGGGGCCCCATGATGGGCTTTACCCTACCCCACGCCATGGTGCCCGTGGTCAAGGCGACCAACTGCCTGCTGGCACCCACCCGTGCCGAACTGCCCTTCCCCGGTCCAGAGCAGGCCTGCATCCGTTGCAGTGCCTGCGCCGATGCCTGTCCGGCCACCCTGCTGCCCCAGGAGCTCTACTGGTACAGCCGGGCCAGGGAATACGACAAGGCCGAGCAGCTCAACCTGTTCGACTGCATCGAGTGCGGCGCCTGCGCCTGGGTTTGCCCGAGCGAAATCCCGCTGGTGCAGTACTACAAGATTGCCAAGGACGATATTCGCGAGGCGCGTGCCGAGGCTGAAAAAGCCGAGCGTGCCAAGCAGCGCTTCGAGGCCAAGCAGGCCCGTTTCGAGCGGGAAAAAGCGGCCCGCGAGGCTCGCCACGCCGAAGCCGCCGCCCAGCGCCGTCAGGCCATGACGGCCGCCGGGGGTGAAGACCCGGTGGCTGCGGCCCTTGCCCGCATCAAGGCCAAGCAGGAGGCCCCTGTCACAGCCGTTGCCGCCACCGCACAAGGCTTGCCCGACAACAGCGCGGTGATCGCCGCCCGCGAGGCTCGCAAACGGGAGGCAGAAGCGCGCCGAGCCGCCAAGGCGGCCGAAGCGTCGATTGCCGCAGCGAGTGACACCACAGCCACGGCCGAGGCGGATCCGAAAAAAGCGGCCATCGCCGCTGCACTGGCGCGGGCCAAGGCCAGGAAAGCCGCCCAGAGTGGTGATGCCGAGGCAGCACAGGCCGCTACATCAGATGCGGCTGTGAACGCCGAGGTCGATAGCGATCCGAAAAAAGCCGCCATCACGGCAGCCATTGCCCGTGCCAAGGCCAAGAAAGCCCAGGCTGGCGATGAGGCTGATGCCACCGAGCCAACCGCTGACAACAAAGTGGCTCAGGCTGAACCGGCAAGCTCCGAGGTCGATCCCAAGAAGGCAGCCATTGCCGCCGCCATCGCTCGGGCCAAAGCCAAGAAGCTGGCCCAAGGCGGTGAGGGCAATCAGGTAGAGGCAGCACCAGCCCCTGAAGCAAGCGAGACCCCGGCCGAGCCAGCAAGTACCGAGGTTGATCCCAAGAAGGCAGCCATTGCCGCCGCCATCGCTCGCGCCAAGGCCAAAAAGCTGGCTCAAAGCGGTGAAGACAATCAGGTAGAGGCAGCACCGGCCCCAGAAGCAAGCGAAGCCCCGGCCGAACCGGCCCCAGAAGCAAGCGAAGCCCCGGCCGAACCGGCAAGCCCCGAGGTTGATCCCAAGAAAGCCGCCATTGCCGCTGCCATCGCTCGCGCCAAGGCCAAGAAGTTGGCCCAAAGCGGTGAGGGCAATCAGGTAGAGGCAGCACCAGCCCCTGAAGCAAGCGAGACCCCAGCCGAACCGGCCAGCACCGAGGTCGATCCCAAGAAGGCGGCCATTGCCGCCGCTATCGCTCGTGCCAAGGCCAAGAAGCTGGCCCAAGGCGGTGAGGGCAATCAGATAGAGGCAGCACCGGCCCCTGAAGCAAGCGAGACCCCAGCCGAGCCGACCAGCACCGAGGTCGATCCCAAGAAGGCGGCCATTGCCGCCGCCGTGGCCCGGGCCAAGGCCAAGAAGCTGGCGGCACAAGCGGCGGCCAATACCGGTGCCAGTGCCACTGAAACGTCGCCGAGCGAAGGCTCATCGCCACACTGATCGTTACAACAGAGGTAACCGACTTCTCCATGTTCAATATCGCGACTGCGCCGTTTGCCCATAACCGCAAACAGACCCGAACCCTGATGCTGCTGGTGATCCTCGCCTGCGTGCCGGGTTTTCTGGCCCAGACCTGGTTCTTCGGCTGGGGCACCCTTATCCAGATCCTGCTGGCGCTGGTGACCGCGCTGGGCTGCGAGGCGCTGGTGCTCAAGCTGCGTGGCCGGGCCATCAAGCCCGCCCTGCTGGATGGCAGCGCGGCGCTGACCGCCGTGCTGATCGGCCTCTCCCTGCCGCCACTGCTGCCCTGGTGGATGCTGGTGGTGGGCACGGCGTTTGCCGTCATCATCGCCAAACACCTCTATGGTGGCCTTGGCCAGAACCTGTTCAACCCGGCCATGGTGGCCTATGTGCTGCTGCTGGTCTCCTTCCCGGAGCAGATGACCAGCTGGTTGCCGCCAGAGAGCGTGCGGGCCTATGACTTGGGGCTTGGCGACGCCCTGTCGGTGATTTTCACCGGTTTTAGCCTCGACGGCTACAGCATGGCCCAGCTCAAGCAGGGGGTGGACGGCCTCACCATGGCCACCCCGCTCGATACCCTGAAGACGGGCCTGACCCAGGGGCTGACCACCAGCGAAATCCTGAGCGGCCCGCTGTTTGAAGGCTGGGGCGGTATCGGCTGGAGCTGGGTGAACCTGGGCTACCTGCTGGGGGGCCTGTTCCTGCTGCAGCAGAAGGTGATCAACTGGCGCATTCCGGTGGCGGTGCTCAGCGCCCTGCTGGTCTCTGCCACCCTCGGCTATCTGCTGAGCCCGGATGCCACCGGCACCCCCATCTTCCATCTGTTCAGCGGCGCCACCATGCTGGGGGCCTTCTTTATCGCCACCGACCCGGTGACGGCCAGCACCACGCCCCGTGGCCGCCTGGCTTACGGGGTGCTGATCGGTGTGCTGGTCTACATTATTCGCCGCTTTGGCGGCTACCCGGATGCCTTTGCCTTCGCCGTGCTGCTGGCCAACCTCTGCGTCCCGCTGATCGACAGCCTGACTCGCCCGAAAGTGTATGGAGCCCGTCGCAAATGATCTCTCTTCGTCCTCTTGTCACCGCCGCCGGAGCCCTGTCATGTTAAAGAGCATGGGAAAAAACGGCCTGATCCTGGCCCTGTTCGCGCTGGGCTGCACCGCACTGGTGGTGCTGACCCACGAATTGACCAAAGAGAAAGTGGCTCAGCAGCAGCAGCGGGAAAAGTTGCAAACCCTCTCGGCCCTGCTGCCTGAGGGAAGTTATGACAACGATCTGGTGGCCAGTTGCAAGCTGGTGACCAGCCGCAAATACCTGGGCAGCGATCAGCCCCAGGCCCTCTATACCGCCACCAAGGGGGGCGTCGCCACCGGCTATGCACTGGAGACCATAGCGCCGGACGGTTACAGTGGAGCCATCCGCCTGATTGTCGGCATCGATGCCAAAGGCACGATCAGCGCGGTGCGGGTGCTCGAGCACAAGGAGACCCCAGGCCTTGGCGACAAGATTGAGCTGAAAAAATCGGGCTGGATCAACAGCTTCGCTGGCAAGTTCCTGAGTGCGGACAACGAGGCCAGCTGGGCGGTGACCAAGGATGGCGGCGAGTTCGATGCCTTCACCGGCGCCACCATCACGCCGCGCGCCGTGGTCAAGGCGGTGAAGAACCTGCTGACGCTGCAGCAAAAACATCCCGAATGGCTAAGCAACGCCCCGGCCTGTCCGGCGGCCCAATAACCGGAGTCGATCCCGTCATGACACAGATGGAACAGATTGAAACGGGCACGGTCCCGACAGCCGAGCCGGACAACCGCAAGCGCGAATTCAAGGAGCTGATGGTACAGGGACTGTGGAAGAACAACCCCTCCCTAGTGCAGGTGCTGGGCTTGTGCCCGACCCTCGCCGTCTCCTCCACCTTTACCAACGCCCTGGGGCTGGGTCTGGCTACCATGGCGGTATTGATCGGCTCAAACCTCGCCGTCTCCCTGGTGCGCAACTGGGTGCCGAAAGATATCCGCATCCCGGTCTACGTGATGATCATCGCCTCCCTGGTGACCAGCGTGCAGCTGCTGATGAACGCCTACACCTACGGGCTCTATCAGGCGCTCGGCATCTTCATCGCCCTCATCGTCACCAACTGCGTCATCATAGGCCGGGCCGAGGCCTATGCCTCCAAGAACCCGCCGCTGCTGGCCATCATCGACGGCTTCATGATGGGGCTGGGCTTCACCCTGGTGCTGCTGCTGCTGGGGGCGATGCGCGAGATCATCGGCATGGGCACCCTGTTTGATGGTGCCGAGCTGCTGCTCGGCGACTGGGCCAAATCCCTGCGCATCGAGCTGTTCCACGCCGATGCCAGCCTGCTGCTGGCCATTTTGCCGCCGGGCGGCTTCATCGGTCTGGGGCTGCTCATCGCCGCCAAGAATGCCATCAACGACTGGCGCCACGAAAAGCAGTCGGCCACCATAGCCCACTGCAGCGTGCCCCCCGCCAGAGCGCGGGCAACCCAGCTCTGAGACAAGAGGGAGCCATGAACAACCAGAAACGCCGCCAGATCCTGGAGCGGCTGCGGGAGCACAATCCCCACCCCACGACCGAGCTCAACTTCAACTCGCCGTTCGAGCTCCTGATCGCCGTGCTGCTCTCGGCCCAGGCGACCGATGTGAGCGTCAACAAGGCGACCGACAAGCTCTATGCCGTGGCCAATACCCCGGCGGCCATGCTGGCCCTCGGGGTGGAGGGGGTGAAGGAGTACATCAAGACCATAGGCCTCTTTAACACCAAGGCCGAAAACGTCATCAAGACCTGCACCATACTGCTCGATCGCCACGGCGGCGAGGTGCCGGAAAATCGCGAGGCGCTGGAGGCCCTGCCAGGGGTGGGTCGCAAGACTGCCAATGTGGTGCTCAATACCGCCTTTGGCTGGCCCACCATCGCCGTCGACACCCATATCTTTCGCGTGTCGAACCGCACCGGTTTTGCGGTGGGCAAGAACGTGGATCAGGTGGAAGAGAAGCTGCTCAAGGTGGTCCCTGCCGAGTTCAAGCTGGACGTGCACCACTGGCTGATCCTGCACGGACGCTACACCTGTCTGGCTCGCAAACCGCGCTGCGGCTCCTGTATCATCGAAGACTTGTGCGAGTACAAAGAAAAGGTCTACCCGGAGAGCTGAGCCCGGTGACCTGAACAAGGTGGTCTGAACCGCAGGGCTCCTGCGCCCTTCAGCCATACCGGCCTCGCTCGCGAACATCTGCGGCAGCGGCTTCTCGCGTATCGAAGCCCTGTGTGAATACAAAGAGAAAACTACCCGGAGAACTGAGCAATGAGAATTCTGCATACCATGTTGCGTGTGGGCGATCTGCAACGCTCCATCGACTTCTACACTCGCGTACTCGGCATGAAGCTGCTGCGCCAGAGCGAGAACAGCGAGTACAAGTACACACTGGCCTTCGTCGGTTACGGTGACGAGAAGGATGAAGCCGTCATCGAGCTCACCTACAACTGGGGGGTGAGCGAGTATGAATTGGGCACCGCCTATGGCCACATCGCCCTGGAAGCGGATGACATCTATGCCACCTGTGACGCCCTGCGCGCCGCCGGCGCCAAGATCACCCGCGAGCCGGGCCCGGTCAAGGGCGGCACCACCGTCATCGCCTTCGTCGAAGATCCGGACGGCTACAAGATTGAGCTGATCGCCAAGAAAGACGCCGGCATGGGACTGGGCGACAGCCACTGATCCCCTGTCAGCTGACGATAAAAAAGAGCGCCAAGGCGCTCTTTTTTATGTCTGTGGCAGTGCTCAAATCTCGCCATTGCGGCCCATGCTGATCACCACTCGCCGGTTCTTGGCGCGGCCCTGCTCGGTTTCGTTGGAGGCGACGTGCTGCTTCTCGCCGTGACCCTCTACCGAGATCTTGCCGGGATCCAGCCCCAGATCGACGAACACCTTCTTGATGGCGTCGGCCCGCTTCTCCGAGAGCTTCTGGTTCGGCCAGCGGCCGCCGTAGCTGTCGCTGTAGGCGTCGATCACCACCACGTCGATGCTCTTGTCCGCCTTGATGAACTCGCTGATCATCGCCAGCCGCCGCTTGGAGGAGATGGAGAGCTGATCGCTGTTCTTGTCGTAAGTGAGCACGCTAAAGGCAATGTCGTTGAAGCTGTAGGGCAGCAAGCCGCTCAGACAGTCGAGAAACGCCTGGTACTTGACCCGGAAATTGACCGAAGAGAGGGAGACCCGTACCGCCCGGTTCTGGCGATACCAGTCCCGATATTGAAAGGTCGGCATGCGCCCCCCTTCCAGCTCGTCCAGCATGGTCCAGGCAGTCTGCCCGTCGACCAGGCCATCAAACTGCTTGAAGAAACGCAGCTGGCTCACTTCCCGCCCGGCGATGCCGGGACGCCACATGGGCGGCATGATGCCGAGGCTTACCGTCTGGGTCTGGGCCTGGGGACGCTTGCCCTTGAGCTCGAAATCGAGGTTGATCTTGCGGCCGGCACGGCTGACGAAAGCCCCCGTGCCCCAGTTGGGAATGGGATGTTCGAGACGGCACTCGATCTGGCTGTCAGAGGTCAAACGCCAGACGGATTGATCCAGGCCGGCACCGAATTCGGTGACCCCCGCCTGCAACTGCATACTCACTGATATGCTGACCAACCCTAACACCCAAGCGTTCAATTGCCTGCCCTCCACGCGATCTCTTTTCAGATATCGGCAAGGGCAGGCCAAGCTTTAGGTATTAATGGCTCAGTGGGAAGCGGGGGGCTCCATCAGCCGGAAACAGGCGATACGCCCCGCCAGCTCGCGGGCCAGCTGATCCAGCTCTGTGCTGTTTTTTTGCAGGGTAACGGAGTGCTGGCGATGCGCCTCGTACACCTCGCGAATGGTCAGCATGTTGTTCTGGATATCGTCGGTAACGTAGCGCTGCTCCTCGGTGGCGGTAGCCACCTGGGCGGTCATCTCGCTTACCTTGCGCACCTCGTCCACTATATCGGTCAGCTCGCTGCCAGCCCGTTTCGCCTCGGTGACGCTGAGCGCCGCCTGTTCGCTGCCCGACTGCATGGCCACTACCGCCTGGCTGGCGCCAGAACGCAGGCGGGAGAGCATCTGTTCGATATCATCGGCCGCCTGCTGGGTACGGTTGGCCAGGGTGCGCACCTCGTCGGCCACCACAGCAAAGCCTCGCCCGGACTCCCCGGCCCGCGCTGCCTCGATGGCCGCATTGAGAGCCAGCAGGTTGGTGCGATCGGAGATCTGCTTGATAAGGCTCAGGGCCTCCACTGCCGACTCGGTATCCTGATGCAGATTGTTGACCAGCTGGCGGGTCTGGGTGAGGGTATCGGCCACCTGGGCGATGGCGGCGATGGTCTGATCCACCTCCTTGTCCCCCTGGCGGGCACGGCCGATGGCCTGCTGGGTTGCCTGGGAGGTCTGGGTCGCATTGCGGGCAATCTCGGCCACGGTGGACGCCATTTCAGTAGCAGCGGTTGCCACCAGATCTACCTGCCCCACCCCGCGCTCGACCCCCTCGTTGACTTCGGCGATCACCTCGTTGGAGGCAAAAGCACTGCGCGTCAGCACATCGCAGGAGCGGCGCACTTCGCACAACAAGCCTTCGAGGTGTTGCAGGAACTGGTTCAGATCCCGGGAAAGCGCCCCCAGCTCGTCGCCGGACTGCCAGTTCACCCGCACTGTCAGATCATTCTCATTGACCAGACGGGAGAAGGTGCGGTGCAGGGCGACAAAGCCCAGATGCAGATCCCGCAGTACCTTCCAGCTGATGAGACAGGTCAACAGCAAACAGACCAGCACCGCCAGGGTACCCCACCAGAAGTTTTGCTGGCTGCTGATCTGCATCTGCGCTACCCGCTCAAAGAGCTGTTGGTAGAGCTGATCTTCACCCTGTTTGAGCAGATCGATCTTCTTGGTACTGACCGCAAACCACTGTTCGGGATCAACGCCAAAACCCCCTTGCGCCATCTTGTCGAGGGCGACCTGCTCCAGCTTGCTGACCTCCCCCATCACGGGAGACTGCAGCAGGGTATCGAGCAGCCCTATCTGTTCATCCGTGGCAACCGCCCGAAAACGCTCGAGATAGCTCTGCTGGGAAGCGAGCAGCGACATGAACTGCTGCAGGGTGGCGGGCATGAAGCTGTCTTTAGCAAACACGTTGCTCAGGGTCGCCCGCTCCATCCCCATGCGCTCCTTGTTTTGCAGGAAGGCGGCATAGGCGTTGGTCTGCAGGGCGATGCCTGCATCCCGGCTGCGCAGGCTGATCTCGTCAACTACCCCCAGCAGGGAGGCGATCAACTGGCTATAGAAGGCCACCTGACGAGGCGCTTCTATGGTCAGCTGACTGACCTGATCGCGGATCCCGGCCAGCTGGGCCAGCCCCTGATCCGCCTGTTCATGGGCGATCCCCTGATCCTCGGCCCGAAATCTGGCGATGGCCTCATCCACCGCCGCCCGCTGTTGTGGCAGGGCATCGGCAAACTTGCTGCCAGCCGAGCCGATAAACCCTGCCGACATGCCCCGCTCTTTTTGCAGCTCATGAACCAGCTGGGCACTGCTCTTGACGAGCACCAGCATCTGCTGGGCCTGCTCCATCTCCTGCGACACCCGATAACGGTCGTACACGTAGTGGCCAGCGAAAAACACCAGCGCCAATAATGGCAGGCAAATTGCCAGCAACATCTTGCCAGCCAGTCCCAGTCTGTTCATCACGCGCTCCTGTTTTCTCTATCAATTGATTGATTATATTCACTTCTCTCTCTTTTTCCGGCGCCCACCCAACTATTTTCCACTCCCTTGACCTGGGTCAGGATAAGGGCACTTGCCGCCACGGACGCGATGACAAGGTGCTTCTTGAATGTTGATTCGAGAGAGTAAAACAGCTTCATTCGATAACTATCAAAATATTGGCAAGCTCGCCACTGGTGACATTGGCCACAAGCCCGTTACAGTAGGCAAAAGACAGGATGTCTCGGATCGGAACCTCATCATGCATATTTCCCCTCTCTGGCTGCTGCCGCTTTTACTGGCGCTTCCCGCCCTATCCGCCAATGCAGGCCAGCTGGATCCCGCTCGGGCGCAGGAACGCGCCAATGCGGTGATCGCCCTGATGACCTACACGGTCGTGCCGGATATCACCGCCAGCGATCTCAATATCGGCAGCGGCACCAACCAGTCGGTAGCCCTCGCCATGACCCAGTTTGGCGGTGGCTCAACCATGAGCGACCAGATCCCCGTCTATCTGGAGGGGGCAATAGGATTCAGTCGTTACGATCCCCAGTTCGTCATGAGCAATGGCACCGAGAGCCGCACCATTCCGACCCGCTGGAACAGCCTGACCGCCTCGGGGGGCGTCGGCTGGGATTTTTCCCTGCACCGGGATGAACAAGGGGGACACTGGGTACTTCGCCCCATCGCCAACATCTCCCTTGGCGTGGTGGCCAGCGATCTGCGGATCGGCAGCTGGCTTTTGGAGCGTACCCGGGGCTATTCACTGGACTTTCTCGATGGCGGCCAGCTCAACGTCTATGGCCTGGGGGGCTCCATGATGCTCGATTACGAGCTCTTCTCCCCCGCCCAGGATATCGATGCCGAGCTGCGCTACTCCTACCAGCACCTGCAAAGCTTTGGCGGCACCTCCCACAGCGTGCGCGGGTCTGCCGAAGCGGAAAACCTCGGGCTCTATCTGCGCCGCCGCGCCCCCCTGCTGGACTGGACTCTGCTAGATCGCCCCCTGCGCTATGTACTGGAAGGGGCCCGCACCGAATATCTCGGGGAGCAGCGCGGCCAGCTCGGCTTCAACTCCCTCAACTCGTTGGGGCTGGGGCTGGAGCTCGACAGCAGCAAGTACGATATCTTCGTCACCCGCACCCGGTTGGTGGCCAGATACATGTTCAGCCGCCATACCAGCGGTTATTCCGTCGGGCTGGCCATGAGTTTCTAACTCTTTCGTCTCTTCACAAGCCCTGTTACAGGGCTTATGGTCTCCCCCCACCCTCGGACTACAGCCCTCTATTCCTCGCCATTCTCCAATCTCGTCACCGAGTTAGTGCAATCAATCACATATTCATTCTGATGAAATCGTTAAGATGGTTCAATTGGGCATCCCCCCCATCTGAACAGGAGAGACCATGCGTTCCATTATCTTGCTGCTGGCCACCAGCCTGCTGACCCCGGCCGCTATGGCTATTCCCAATGTCTGGAGCGGCGGCTTCGGTCAGGGAGTCGCGGAGCACGTCATCAAAAATGAGCAGGGAGATACCTTCACCCTCAGCTGCGACGTGGGTTATTCGGAAAATGGTGACCTCACCGGCGTCAGCTTTGCACTGGCAAACGGACAGGATCTCTCCCCCGCCGATAACCGCAAGGTTGAACTGCTGATCGATGGCAACGGCTACTGGCTGCCGGAAAAACTGGGCTGGCGCAATGGTGATAATGCCTGGGCCTCTTTCCTTGAGGTCATTACCAAGGCCAGCGCATTCGACGTCTATGTCGATGACAAGAAGATGGCCAGCTTCGCTCCCACTCCACAGAGCACCAAGACTGTGCTGGGCAACTTGAGTGACTGCGTTTACCGACCTGCCGGGATGTGATCCCCGCAGCTACCTCTCAATCCTGACAAGCGAGTTGAAATGGACTTCACTCCCATCATTGCCCCTCTGTTGGCCCAGCTTTGGTATCTGCTGCCCCTGCTGCTGATTACCGCCCTGATCAAGACCCCCTGGTTCAAGGGGATGATGGGGGAAGGCTTGCTCAACCTCGGTATCCGGCTCTTTCTCGACAAGCGGGAATATCACCTGCTCAAGGACGTGACCCTGCCCACCCCGCAGGGCACGACCCAGATTGATCATGTGATCGTCTCCCGCTTCGGAATATTCGTGATAGAGACCAAAAACATGAAGGGATGGATATTCGGCAATCCTGCCCATAAAACCTGGACCCAGCAGCTCTATCGTCGCAGGCACAGCTTTCAAAATCCCCTGCGCCAGAACCATCTGCATGTGATGACCCTCAGATCCCTGCTGGGGCTGGCGGACCACCAGCTTCACTCCGTCATCTATTTTATTGGCGACTGCACTTTCAAAACCCCCATGCCGGACAACGTGATGAACCGCGGGATCATTCGCTATATCAAGGATAAAACCACGCCGGTATTGACCCAGGCCGACGTTACTCAGGTGGTCGATACCATCCAGCAGGGGAGACTGGCCGCCAACTGGCAGACTCACAGACAACATGTGGCACAACTCAAGGCACGCCACGGGGCTTTCGCCCAGCCTGTGCCCGCCAGTGAGCCGACTCGCCCACCCCCTTCCACGCCACCCACTACCGCTCAGGCAAACAGGGTTGAGGTGCCGACTTGCCCCAGATGCGGCAACACCATGGTGCTGCGCACCGCCAATCGGGGGGAAAATAAAGGAAATCAGTTTTGGGGATGCTATGGGTATCCGCAGTGTAGACACATCATTCCCCTTTGCTCACCCGCCAAATAATGGCTGGGTCATATCGCTTCATGACAAGGGCTGAAAAATGAAACGTTTATTTTTGACTTCCTCTTTCGCAGACGTGGCTGATTTATTCCCTCTGTTCACGAAGGGATCATGCAAAGGCAAAACGGTGACTTTCATTCCGACAGCAAGCATCCATGAAACAATCAATTTCTATGTAGAAGACGCGAAAAAATCTCTTCAGGCGATGGGAATGAGCATAGATGTACTGGATATCTCAACGGCCATGCCGCAAGAGATATCAGCCAGAATCGAGAGCAATGACTACATCTATGTCTCTGGTGGCAATACCTTTTTCTTGCTGCAAGAGCTGAAAAGAACGGGAGCGGACAACATCATTGTCCAACAAGTCAAGGCGGGAAAACTCTATATAGGCGAATCGGCGGGTTCTATCGTGCTCTCACCTGACATCGGCTATGTGAGAACGATGGATGATATGGATGCGGCTCCTGACTTGAGGTCACTTTCCTCATTGGGATTGGTTCCAATTTACCCCCTGCCACATCATACAAATGCGCCATTCAAAGAGACGGTAGACAATATCATTTCAACCCTGTCCGACAAAATTGCGCTTTGCCCTATCAGCAATACCCAAGTCATTGCCATCAACGAAGACAAGGTTGAAATATGGGGGCAATAAATCAGCCTCCATCACACCAAGCCTCATGACTCGTGTAAATAGCGGCCGAACAAGCATCCTGATGGTGCGACTAGCGGATCGTCGCCATCTTTCTGACGCAGGCTTGCTCCCTGTCATCCACCCGCTTGGCAAACCAGGCGGTGGTGAGGTTGCGGGTGATCTTGGGGCTCTTTAGCTGGATGCCGGGCAGGATGGCGCGGGGCAGCCGTTTGCCTGCCTGCTTGTCGGCCAGAGTGAAGACCCTGTGGTAGAGATCGCTCTTGGCAAAGTCGCTGCTATCCCCCAGACGCAAGCTCTGGCTGATGGCCTTTTTGCTCATATTGACCCGGCTGGCGAGGCTGTAGACCGCCAGTTCGGTGTTGCCGGGCTTGTCGGAGTTGTAGCGAATAAGATCCCCGTCAAGGGCCAGGCTCTTGCCACTCAGGCGGCTGACCGCGGCCTGGAAGGCGGCGTTGCGGCTCGCGTACCAGCCCGCATTGAAATCGGCAAAGCGGTAGAGGGTGTCGGGGTAGTCGGCCGGGTAGCCGAAGATGTGCTTGGTGCCGAACCAGATGCCGCCGCGACGGGTAAAGACTTCGTGGCGGATGCTGTCCTTGACGGGATAGGGATAGCCACGGGCATTGGCCTCGGCAAAGGCGATGCTTACCTGCATGGGGCCACCGGTGCGCACCGGGTTAAGGTTGCCAAAGAGCCGCTTGCCCATGGGCAGCATGCCGATCATGTCCTCGAAGATTTCACTCATCTCCCGCTCGGTGCGCACCCGATCAATGCGCTCGGCATAGGTCTTGCCGGTGGGAGAGTTGATCGAGAGGGCCGTGCGCACCACAAACTCCGGGATCAGCAGCTTGCCGGCACGGGCGTTGATCTCCTTCCAGGCGATCTTGCTTAAATTGGGTACTACGGGATCGGCCTGGTAAGTGGCTTCCTGCTCCGCCACCGCCAGCACTGAGCAGACGTTGTGATCACTGACTGTGAGTCCCTGGCTGGTGAGGGCCGTCACCACGTCGTTGGCCCACCCCTGCTTGTCCGGCACCTGTCTTGGCAGAAAGCGCACGATGCGGGTCTTCATATCGGCCGGCTTGCGCGGCTGCATCGCCTTGGGCAACTTGGCGATGGCCGCCGCATCCTGCGCAGGGGCTCCCAGGTCGCTGGCGCAGCCCGCAAGGAGCAGGGTGACAAACAGCGGCAACGCGCGCACGGCAGGAGAGATTGAGGATAGTGAAAACGTCATCGAGGCATCCGGTACTGGGGCTGGGCGCAGACCCGGCCAGTGGCGGGCGCGCAAATGGTCGCTCATTGTAGAGGATTGATCCACAAGGCTAAAGCCCGATGGCCGCGGCGTTCTATTGCGCCTGACAGCCCCTGCCGTCATCCCCTCGCAAACCAGGGTGACAAAGGCCCATTGATAAGCTTTTATCGAGAGTGATTTACATTTAGAATGCCGCCGCCCGGACGCTCACGGTATGGACCCCATGGACAGACTGACCCTTCTCTTTGACCCCGTGCAGCAGTGGCTGATCACGCCGCTCTGGCATTGCCTCACCGGGTTGCTCGATTTCAACGGGCGCCTGGGGGCCCCCTTCCTGCTGGTCTCGGGCACGGTCGCCTACATCCTCTATCGCTATCGACGTCGCCAGGGAAATCCCGACGCCCGCAGCTTTGCCGGTTTTCTCGGGGGCCGGGCCGTCTGGCTGCACCCATCGGCCCTGCTCGACTACCAATACTATCTGGTGCGGGCGCTGCTCCATGTGGCGCTGATCCTGCCGATCCTGGCCCTGCTCCACCCTTGGCTGCTGCAAGCGGAAGATGTCCAGTCGGCCCTGACCCGGCTGTGGGGTGAGCGCCCCCGGCTGGCCCAGGCGAGCTGGCTGATGATGCTCTATGGTCTGGGCGTCTTCCTCATCAGCGATCTGGTGCATTACTGGCTGCACCGCGCCTTCCACAGCCGCTGGCTCTGGGAGTTTCACAAGGTGCACCACAGCGCGACCGTGATGGTGCCACCGACGGCAAGCCGCATCCATCTGGTGGAAAAACTGTGCGAGATGCTGGTCAAGGGGAGCTGTCTCGCCCTCTACGCCGGTGCCTTCTACTGGCTGTGTGGCGGCACCGTGCGCCCCTACACCCTGTTTGGCGTGAGCTATCTGGTGCTGGTGTTCAACTCCCTGGCCGCCAACCTGCGCCACACCCATGTCTGGCTCTCGTTTGGTCCCGTGCTCGAACACATCTTCAACAGCCCGGCCCAGCACCAGATCCACCACAGCCGGGATCCCCGCCACTTCAACCACAACTTCGGCACCAACCTCTCGCTCTGGGACTGGTGGTTTGGCACCCTCTATGTGACCAGCAGCCAGCCCGAGCCCCTCTCCTTCGGGGTCGGCCCCAGGGACAACGAGCGCTACAGCCGCCTGAGCGCGCTAATCCTGCGCCCCTTCCTAGTGACCGCACGCAAGCTGTGGCGCGCCCTGCCCCGCCCGCGCGGGCGCAATGCCCTGGCCGATTGAGCCGGACAGCCATAAAAAACGCCACCTTGCGGTGGCGTTTTTTATGGGCGAAGAGGCGTGCTGGCTCAGGCACTCCGGCGCAGGGCCTGGTGCTGGGCGGCGCCGTTGATCACCGCCTGCAAAGAGGCATTGACCACGTCGCGACCCACGGCCACCCCGCACATGCGGATACCCTCGACGCTCAGCAGCACATAGGCGGCGGCGCGGGACTCGGTGCCGGCGGTGAGGGCATGCTCGGAGTAGTCGAGCACGTCGATGTGCATGCCGGTGTGGCGCTGCCAGCCGTTGACCAGGGCCGTGATGGCCCCCTCCCCCTCACCGCACAGCTGCAGGGTGCCCGCCGGGGTCTGCAACTCCAGGCGCAGGCTCTCCTGGCTGTCGCAACCAAGCTGGAAGCGGCCCACCCGATAACCGTGGGCGGGCGCCAGATAGTGGCGCTCGAACAGGGCACGGATCTGCTCCGGGCTGATTTCACTGCTGCTGGCCTCCGCCTCGGCCTGGACCCGGCGGCTGAAGTCTATTTGCAGCCAGCGTGGCAGCTGCAGACCGAGGTCGCGCTCCAGCAGGTAGGTGACGCCTCCCTTGCCGGACTGGCTGTTGATGCGGATCACCGCCTCGTAGCTACGGCCGAGATCGGCCGGGTCGATGGGCAGGTAAGCCACGTCCCAGTAGTGATCCGGCTTCTCCGCCGCCAGAGACTTGCGGATGGCATCCTGGTGGCTGCCGGAAAACGCGGTGTAGACCAGCTCGCCGGCATAGGGGTGGCGCGGGTGCAGGGCAATCTGGGTGCAGGCCCCCACGGTGGCGACGATGGCATCCATGTCGGAGAGGTTGAGTTCGGGATCGATCCCCTGGCTGTAGAGGTTCATGGCCATGGTGACGATGTCCATGTTGCCGGTGCGCTCCCCGTTGCCGAGCAGGGTGCCCTCGATGCGATCCGCCCCCGCCAGCACCGCCAGCTCGGCGGCGGCCACCCCGCAGCCCCGATCGTTGTGGGTGTGGATGGAGATGCTCACCTCGGGGCGCGCCTTCAGGTGGCGGCAGAACCACTCCACCTGATCGGCAAACACGTTGGGGGTGCTCACCTCCACCGTAGCGGGCAGGTTCAGGATCATGGGGCGAGCCGCCGGGCGCCACTCGTCGATGACGGCGTCACATACCTCGACGGCAAACTCCACCTCGGTGCTGCTGAAGCTCTCCGGCGAGTACTGGAAGCTCCACTCCGTCCCCGGGTTGCGGGCCGCGTACTCCCGCACCCAGCGCGCCCCCTGCACGGCGATAGCCTTGACCCCGTCGCGATCCGTGTTGAACACATAGTTGCGCTGGGTCGGGTTGACCGAGTTGTAGACGTGGACGATGGCCCGCTTCGCCCCCTTGAGGGCCTCGAAAGTGCGGGCGATGAGATCTTCCCGGGCCTGCACCAACACCTGGATGGTGACGTCATCGGGGATGAGGTTTCGCTCGATGAGTTCGCGCACGAAGTCGAAGTCGGGCTGGGAGGCCGCCGGGAAGCCCACCTCGATGTGCTTGAAGCCGATGTAGGTCATCAGCGCCCACATCTGCAGCTTCTGGGCCACCGTCATGGGCTCGACCAACGCCTGGTTGCCGTCGCGCAGGTCCACTGCGCACCAGAGCGGCGCCCGCTCCAGCACCCGGTTTGGCCACTGGCGATCCGCCAGATTGATCACGGGGGCACGGCGGTATTTGCGATGATCGAAGCTCATATTCTGATTCCCTTGGCTGATATGCGAGGCGCCGGGCGACTGACAACGGGCGGGGCAAGGAGGGGAAGCGGGTTGGCGCGGTAACGCCGGCCCTGACGAGTCGCGCGGCGGTAACCCCGCGACCGGTTTTCCGGTGGCCCCGGTCGGTCACCGGGGCCGGCCGCTGCAGCCGGATAAGCCGCGGGCCTCGATCCTCTCGCACTATACCCAGGGGGCCCGGGGGCATGTCGGTGCAGACGACCTTGTTTGTATGAGTACCCAGTATAGGGAGGCCGGGAGGGCGAGAGATTGCGAAGATTGCTTTACTTGCCGCTAGATTGGCAATATTTGTCAACTAAGACCCTTTATTAAGGGTTAGTCTCACCTCCCCTCGCCCTGTTATTCGTTATTCTGCATGGCACCTTCATCTGGCTGGCGCGCGGGAAATAAAAAACCCCGCCATCGCTGGCGGGGTCTTGCGTGCATTTCACTGGGCAGTCTCCTGCCCGTGTCCGCACCTTAGCGGTTGTTCACCTTCTCGTGCAGTTCCTGCACCGAGTTCACGTTGGCGGTGGCATCGACGCTGATGGCCATGCAGGTGGCGAAGGCCGCGTGCAGCGTGGTGGTGTAGGCTACCTTGTGCTGCAGGGCGCCGCGACGCAGCTGCTTGGAGTCCTCGATGGCCTGACGACCCTCGGCGGTGTTGACGATGTAGGTGTACTCGCCATTCTTGATGCGATCCAGAATGTGCGGGCGCCCCTCGTGCACCTTGTTAACGAGACGCGGGTTGATGCTCGCCTCACCCAGGGTGACCGCGGTGCCATGAGTGGCGTCGAGGTCATAACCGAGCTCCAGCAGCTTGGCAGCCAGGTTGACCACCCGCTCCTTGTCGCCGTGGCGCACGGAGAGCAGGGCGCGACCTTCGCGCGGCACCTGGTGACCGGCACCCAGCTGGGCCTTGGCGTAAGCTTCGGCGAAGCTGCTGCCCACCCCCATCACTTCACCGGTAGAGCGCATCTCCGGCCCCAGCAGCGGGTCGACACCCGGGAACTTGGCGAACGGCAGCACCACTTCCTTCACGGAGTAGTAAGGCGGGATGATCTCGCTGGTGAAGCCTTGGCTCTTGAGGCTCTGACCGGCCATGACGCGGGCGGCGATCTTGGCGAGTGGCGCGCCGGTGGCCTTGGAGACGAACGGCACGGTACGGGCGGCACGGGGGTTCACCTCGATGAGGTAGATTTCGTTGTCTTTCACCGCGAACTGCACGTTCATCAGGCCCACTACGCCGAGCTCCAGGGCCAATTTCCGCACCTGCTCGCGCATCTCGTCCTGGATGGCCTTGGACAGGGTGTAGGGCGGTAGGGAGCAGGCGGAGTCACCGGAGTGGATGCCGGCCTGTTCGATGTGCTCCATGATGCCGCCGATGACCACGTCGGTGCCGTCGCAGATGGCGTCCACGTCCACCTCGGTGGCGTCGTCCAAGAAGCGGTCCAGCAGCACAGGCGACTCGTTGGAGACGCTCACTGCCTCGGCGAAGTAGCGGCGCAGATCCTGTTCGTCATAGACGATTTCCATGGCGCGGCCACCCAGCACGTAGGAGGGACGAACCACCAGCGGGTAGGTGATGCGCTCTGCCAGCAGAACGGCCTGCTCCAGAGCGGTGACGGTGCCGTTTTCAGGCTGCTTGAGACCCAGACGCTCCACAGCGGACTGGAAGCGCTCGCGATCTTCGGCGCGGTCGATGGCATCCGGGCTGGTACCAATTACCGGCACGCCGTTCGCTTCCAGGGCGCGAGCCAGTTTCAGCGGGGTCTGGCCGCCGTACTGGACGATGACACCCTTGGGCTGCTCGACCCGCACGATTTCCAGCACGTCTTCCAGAGTCACCGGCTCGAAGTAGAGGCGGTCGGAAGTGTCGTAGTCGGTGGAGACGGTTTCCGGGTTGCAGTTGACCATGATGGTCTCGTAACCGTCTTCGCGCAGGGCCAGGGCCGCGTGCACGCAGCAGTAGTCGAACTCGATGCCCTGACCGATACGGTTCGGGCCGCCACCGATGACCATGATCTTGTCGCGGTTGGTGGGGTTGGCCTCGCACTCCTCGTCATAGCTGGAGTACATGTAGGCGGTGTTGGTGGCGAACTCGGCCGCGCAGGTATCGACCCGCTTGTAGACCGGGAAGATGTTGTGGCGGGCACGCAGCTTGCGCACTTCACCTTCGGCCACGCCGAGGATCTTGGCCAGACGCGCATCGGCGAAGCCCTTGCGCTTGAGCGCACGCAGGAAGTCGGCATCGAGACCGGCCATGCCGCGCTCTTTCACCTGCTCTTCGAGTTTGACCAGCTCTTCGATCTGCACCAGGAACCAGGGGTCAATCTTGGTCAGGCGGAACACGCCGTCCATGGAGAGACCGGCACGGAAGGCATCGGCGATGTAGAAGATGCGATCGCTGCCGGCATCCTGCAGCTCGTGGCGGATGCGAGTCAGGGAGTCAGGGGCATTGAGGTCGACCATGGGGTCGAAGCCGGTCTTGCCGGTCTCGAGGCCGCGCAGGGCCTTGTGCAGGGACTCCTGGAAGTTGCGGCCGATGGCCATCACTTCGCCGACGGACTTCATCTGGGTGGTCAGACGGTCGTTGGCGCCGGCAAACTTCTCGAAGTTGAAGCGCGGTACCTTGGTGACCACGTAGTCGATGGCCGGCTCGAAGGAGGCCGGGGTGCGACCGCCGGTGATGTCGTTCATCAGCTCGTCCAGGGTGTAACCGATGGCGAGCTTGGCGGCGATCTTGGCGATGGGGAAGCCGGTCGCCTTGGAGGCGAGCGCGGAGGAGCGCGACACCCGCGGGTTCATCTCGATGATGACCATGCGGCCATCTTTCGGGTTGATGCCGAACTGGACGTTGGAGCCGCCGGTCTCGACACCGATCTCGCGCAGCACCGCCATGGAGGCGTTGCGCATGATCTGGTACTCCTTGTCGGTCAGCGTCTGGGCTGGCGCGACCGTGATGGAGTCACCGGTGTGGATGCCCATGGGGTCGAAGTTCTCGATGGCGCAGACGATGATGCAGTTGTCGTTGCGATCCCGCACCACTTCCATCTCGTACTCTTTCCAGCCGATCAGCGACTCGTCGATGAGCAGCTCCTTGGTCGGCGACAGATCCAGACCGCGCTCGCAGATCTCGACGAACTCTTCGGTGTTGTAGGCGATACCGCCACCCGAGCCACCCATGGTGAAGGAGGGGCGGATGATGCAGGGGAAGCCCACTTCCGCCTGCACTTTCCACGCCTCTTCCATGTTGTGGGCGATGCCGGCGCGCGGGCACTCCAGGCCGATGCTGCGCATCGCCTTGTCAAAGCGGGAGCGGTCTTCGGCCTTGTCGATGGCGTCGGCGGTGGCACCGATCATCTCGACGCCGAATTCGGCCAGCACGCCATGCTTCTCCAGATCCAGCGCGCAGTTCAGTGCGGTCTGGCCGCCCATGGTGGGCAGGATGGCGTCCGGGCGCTCTTTCTTGATGATCTCGCGCACCACTTCCCAGGTGATGGGCTCGATGTAGGTGGCGTCGGCCATCTCCGGGTCGGTCATGATGGTGGCCGGGTTGGAGTTCACCAGGATAACGCGGTAGCCCTCCTCGCGCAGGGCCTTGCACGCCTGGGCGCCGGAGTAGTCGAATTCGCAGGCCTGGCCGATGACGATGGGGCCGGCGCCGAGGATCAGGATGCTCTGAAGGTCGTTACGTTTTGGCATGGCTCTCTTTATCCTCTTAGGCGCGATACTGCTTAATCAATTCAATAAAGTGGTCGAACAGACCGGCACAGTCGTGCGGGCCCGGGCTCGCTTCGGGGTGACCCTGGAAGCTGAAGGCCGGACGGTCGGTGCGATGGATACCCTGCAGGGACCCATCGAACAGGGAGACATGGGTGGCGCGCAGGCACTCCGGCAAGCTGTTCTCGTCCACTGCGAAGCCGTGGTTCTGGGCGGTGATCATCACTGTGTTGTCGTCCAGGCTCTTCACCGGGTGGTTGGCACCGTGGTGGCCAAACTTCATCTTGACGGTCTTGGCGCCAGAGGCGAGACCCAGCAGCTGGTGACCCAGGCAGATGCCAAACACCGGGGTGTTGGTATCAAGGAAGGTCTTGATGGCCTCGATGGCATAGTCGCACGGCTCGGGGTCACCTGGGCCGTTGGAGAGGAAGATGCCATCCGGGTTCAGCGCCAGTACCTCGGCAGCCGGGGTCTTGGCCGGCACCACGGTCAGGCGGCAGCCGCGGTCCACCAGCATGCGCAGGATGTTGCGCTTGACACCAAAGTCGTAGGCCACCACGTGGTATTTGAGCTGGTCGGCATCCGGGGTGACGTGCCCCTTGCCAAGCTGCCAGCTGCCTTCGGTCCAGTTGTACGCCTCGCCAACCGTGACCTCTTTGGCCAGGTCCATCCCCTTCAGACCGGGGAAGGCGCGCGCCTGTTCGAGGGCAAACCCTTCATCTATCTGCTTACCCGCCAGGATGCAGCCGGCCTGGGCGCCTTTCTCGCGCAGGATGCGGGTCAGTTTGCGGGTGTCGATGTCGGCGATGCCAACGATGTTGTGGGACTTGAGGTAATCGGAGAGGGATTGCTGATTGCGGAAATTGGAGGCAAGTATCGGAAGGTCCCGGATGATCAATCCCTGAGCGTGGATTTGACTGGACTCTTCATCTTCGCTGTTGGTGCCGGTGTTGCCTATATGGGGGTAAGTGAGGGTGACTATCTGACGGGAATAAGAGGGATCGGTGAGGATTTCCTGATAGCCCGTCATCGACGTATTGAAAACCACTTCACCAACGGAACATCCCTCGGCGCCTATCGACACGCCTTTGAACACAGTTCCATCTTCCAGCACTAGCAATGCAGTGTGATTCAAGACAACCTCCAGTTATTTAGCTTTAAATTCAGCAATTTACCTGGGTGTTGCGGGCTCGGTTCCGGCCTTAGACAGGACTCGAACCCGGCAGATTTCTGGCAAATTGGGCGCATTCTACTTAAAAAAAGTGGCATTTCAACGTCTTTTCTCTGACGAAATGCATCTAAATTCAATAAACAAGCAACATTACCCATTATCTATGCACTTTTTGCCTTTGCAACCCCCACCATCAAAAGAAAATGAAAAACCACCACCAAAAGCAACACCCAATGCGCCGATAGACACAGAAACCAAGTTTAACCACAATAAAAACAGCAAGTTAAAAAAAAACAAAAAAATAAACCTGGCCTGATATCGCGTATTTAATCGAAGAAGATTTTTCATAACACACAGAAAACGTTTTTCTCGCTTTGCATTTTTAGTCCGTTTTGGTGAATGTAAAAAAATGGCTAAAAGGGGGATTTTTGACCGCAATGTCGTCACGAGCCGATGACAATCCGGGGAGGGAAAATTGGGGGGCAGCGAGAATAGTGAGAATTTATAGCGATTCAAGCAATAAAGCGACCATAAAGCCTATTTATGTAGATAAAGTGGGAGTGGACGAGCAATCCCCCCGGCAGAGCGGGGGGATAAAGAGTGTGTTACTTGAGGCCCAGTACATCCTGCATGTCATATAGACCGGCCTGCTGGTCACTGAGCCACTTGCCCGCCCGCACGGCACCGTTGGCAAAGGTAAGACGGCTGGAGGCCTTGTGGCTGATCTCCACTCGCTCGCCGATGTCGGCAAACATGACGGTGTGCTCTCCCACCAGATCGCCGGCGCGAATGGTGGCAAAGCCGATGGTGTTGCGATCCCGCTCGCCGGTGATCCCCTCGCGGCCATAGACGGCGCACTCCTTGAGATCGCGGCCCAGAGTTTTCGCCACGACCTCTCCCATGGAGAGGGCGGTGCCGGACGGTGCATCCACCTTGTGTCTGTGGTGCCCCTCGATGATCTCGATGTCGGTGTAATCCCCCATCACCCTGGCGGCCTGCTCCAGCAGCTTGAACACCAGGTTGACGCCCACCGAATAGTTGGAGGCAAACACGATGCCGATCTCCTTGCCCGCTTCGTTGAGGGCCGCCTTGCCCGCCTCGTCGAAGCCGGTAGTGCCGATCACCATCCGCTTGTTGTGGGCCAGGGCGAAGGCCAGGTTGGCCAGGGTCACTTCGGGACGGGTGAAGTCGATGATGAGATCAAAATCGTCACGCACCTTGTCCAGGCTGTCGCTGATCGTCACCCCCAGATGACCCAGTCCGTTGAGCTCACCGGCATCCAGCCCTATCACGGCGGAACCCGGTCGCTCCAGCGCCGCACCGACCACTACCCCCTCGGCATTGGTAATGGCTTCCAGCAGCACCTTGCCCATACGACCATTACAGCCCATCACGGCCACACGGATCGGATTGTCCATCTCCACCCTCTCTTCTCTTTATTAAGGAAAGAGACCGTTTTACCAGCCCGCGTTGCCTTTGAAAAGCCCGGTGTGGGCCCGGGCTCACACCCGACAAAACAACGAGATATTTAAATAAAACCGAATATTTGACGGATTCGTACCGATGTACAAAATCCCCTGATAAAAACCCCTATCCATCTGGACGTCCATCTTGACCCATTAACCTTGACTCACTACTGTAGACCCCCCAACCGGGGCAGGATGCCCCCCTGTTTTTCCCCTATTCGCTTCAGATTTCGGCACAAAACAGCACACGACAGGAGGTCATTGTTCAATTTCAGAGGAACACATGATCCAGACTCAACCCAGTGCCAAGGCCCTGCTGCCCCTGCTGGTCTTTCTCGCCCTCTTTATCGGTACCGGTACCTGGCTGACCCTGCAAGGGGTCGAGTTTGCCTTCTACCAACTGCCCGCCCCCGTCGCCGCCCTGCCCGCCGTGATGCTGGCCCTGATGCTGGGCAAAGAGGGATTCAACAAAAATCTCGAGACCTTCTTCAAGGGGGTCGGCCACAGCAACATCATGGCGATGTGCCTCATCTATCTGCTGGCGGGCGCCTTTGCCAGCGTGGCCAAGGCCACCGGCGGGGTGGATGCCACGGTCGCGCTCGGTCTGTCGTTGATCCCGGGCTGGTTCCTGCTGCCAGGGCTCTTTCTCATCTCTGCCTTTATTGCCACCGCCATGGGCACCTCCATGGGGACTATCGGTGCCGTCGCCCCGGTGGCGCTCGGCGTCGCCCAGGCCGCCGGCATCGACCCCGTACTGATGGCGGGCACCATCCTCTCCGGCGCCATGTTTGGCGACAACCTCTCCATCATCTCCGACACCACTATCGCCGCGACCCGTAGCCAGGGCTGCGAGATGAAGGACAAGTTCCGCGAGAACGTCAAAATCGCCGCCCCTGCCGCCATCGGCGTGATCCTGCTCTATCTGACCCTGGGGTCGGTGGGCGAGGCCCCTGCCAGCAACACGGCCATCGAGCTGTTCAAGGTAATGCCCTACCTGCTGATCCTGGGTCTGGCCCTGGCCGGGGTGAATGTGTTCGTGGTGCTGGGGATTGGCATTCTGGCCGCCGGCCTCGTCGGCCTGTTCAACGGCTATGAGCTTGGCCAGTTCAGCAAGGACATCTATCAGGGCTTTACCGGTATGCAGGAGATCTTCCTGCTCTCCATGCTGATCGGCGGCCTCGGCGCCCTGATGGAGCGCCAGGGGGGGCTGGCCTGGATCAGCACCCGCATCGCGGCCCTGATCGCCCGCTTCACCCGGGAGCACAGTGGCGAGCAGAACGAGAAGGCGGCCGAGCTGGGCATTGCCGGGGTGGTGGGCCTTACCAACCTCTGCACCGCCAACAACACGGTCGCCATTATTGTCGCCAGCAAGGTAGCCCGGGATCTGGCGGAGCACCACGGTGTCACCCCGCGCCGCGCCGCCTCCATGCTGGATATCTTCTCCTGCGTGGTGCAGGGGCTTATCCCCTGGGGAGCCCAGGCGCTGCTGCTCGGCTCCATCTTCGCGCTCTCGCCCCTGTCGGTGGTGAGCATGAGCTTCTACCCCATGGCACTGGCCCTGGCCGCCCTGGCGGCAGTGTTCATCAAGCACCAGATGCGCCAGCGTTGATCCCGCCGGCACCGGTCATGGCCTTGTCCGGTGCCGTTTGCCACTCTGGCCTCCCCTGATCCGCCGGAGTAATGTGTTAAGGTAAGGCGCTTTCCCCTGCGCAGCCATTCTCGAGGTGCCCCATGCAAGAGTCCCAGCCCGAACGTCAATCCCTGCGCCAACTGGTGAGGACGCGCAGAAAGAGCCTGACCCACGCCGAGCAGCAGCAGGCGGCCCAAGAGCTGCTGGCCCGCTTCAAGGAGCACCCCGAGATCCTGGCGGCCAAACGCATCGCGCTCTATCTGGCCAACGACGGAGAGATCAATCCCCTCCCCGCCATCCACTGGCTGTGGGCCCAGCAAAAAGAGGTCTACCTGCCGGTGCTGCACCCTTTCACCCCGGGCCACCTGCTCTTCTTGCGCTACACCGCCACCAGCCCCATGGTGCGCAACCGCTACGGCATTGAGGAGCCTGAACTCGATGTGCTGCAGGTGGTGCCCCACAGCACGCTCGACCTTATTTGCACGCCCCTGGTGGCCTTCGATGCTGAAGGCAACCGCCTCGGCATGGGGGGCGGCTATTACGATCGCACCCTCGCTTGCTGGCACGAACACAGAATGGGACCCAAGCCCCTCGGCATCGCCCACGACTGCCAACAGGTGGAGGCGGTGCCGCAAGAGGAGTGGGACGTGCCCCTGCCCCAGATCATCACCCCGGGACGCTGCTGGCGTTTCGAGTAGAGTCGTCAGGCCCCATCGTCCCTGGCTCCAGCTCACAAATAAGGGCAAATGGGGAATAAACAGGCAAACGATTTACATCTTGCGGTTTTTTGCCCCGGAACGTGAGCGAGGTGGTCGCTCCGGGGGGGCGGCTTGGATATAATGCGCCCGCTTTTTTCTTAAGGAACGATCATGACTCAAGATGAAATGAAGAAGGCGGCCGGTTGGGCTGCGCTCAAGTATGTGGTTCCCGGTACCATAGTCGGGGTAGGCACTGGCTCTACCGTCAACCACTTTATCGACGCGCTGGCGACCATGAAGGACGAGATCAAGGGAGCCGTCTCCAGCTCCGTGGCCTCCACCGAACGTCTCAAGGGCTTTGGCATCCCGGTGTTTGATCTCAACGAGATCGACGCCCTCTCCGTCTACGTGGATGGCGCCGACGAGATCAACGCCACCCGTGACATGATCAAGGGCGGTGGCGCGGCCCTGACCCGCGAGAAGATCGTCGCCGCCGTGGCCGATCAGTTCATCTGCATCATCGACAACACCAAGACAGTCGACGTGCTGGGCACCTTCCCGCTGCCGGTCGAAGTGATCCCCATGGCCCGCGAATACGTGGCCCGCGAAATCAGAAAGCTTGGCGGCAATCCGGTCTGGCGTGAAGGGGTGGTCACCGACAACGGCAACCACATTCTGGACGTGAAAGGCATGGCCATCACAGATGCCAAGGGGCTGGAAGTACAGCTCAACGCGATCGTCGGCGTGGTTACCAACGGCCTGTTCGCCCACCGCGGTGCAGACGTGGTGCTGATTGGTACTCCCGATGGGGTCATCACCCAATAATCGCTCTGCGAATGAATGACGGCGCCTGATGGCGCCGTTTTTGTTTATTCCTCAACGAGTTGCAAGGTATTGCATGCAACTATCGTTGAAAACTTCAAAAAATTTGACTTTCGTCACAAATATTCCCTCTCCCGCACGTTTTTGCTACTTTACGGTTTTCTTCACACACCATACCTGCACTCGCGTTGCACACTTACAGAGGGATCGACATGACCGCCAAGTTTTCACTGGACAAGGATAAAATCAAGGTACTGCTGCTGGAGGGGGTTCACCCCAACACGGTAGAGACCTTCCGTGCCGCAGGTTACACCAGTGTGGAGTATCTCAAGACCTCGCTGTCCGAGGAGGAGCTGATCGAACGGGTACGCGATGTCCACTTCATCGGCCTGCGTTCGCGCACCCAGATCACCGAGAAGGTGCTGGATGCCGCCAACAAGCTGGTCGCCATCGGCTGCTTCTGCATCGGCACCAACCAGGTCGAGCTGGATGCAGCCCAGATCCGCGGCATTCCGGTGTTCAACGCCCCCTTCTCCAACACCCGTTCGGTCGCCGAACTGGTACTTGGCGAGATCCTGCTGCTGCTGCGCGGCATCCCCGAGAAGAACGCCAAGTGCCATCGCGGCGTGTGGGAGAAACTCGCCAACCGCTCGGTGGAGGCCCGCGGCAAGAAGCTCGGCATCATCGGCTACGGCCACATCGGTACCCAGCTTGGCATCATCGCCGAGAGCATCGGCATGAAGGTCTACTACTACGACATCGAGAACAAGCTCTCGCTGGGCAACGCCATCCAGGTGCCCAACATGGTCGAGCTGCTCAACATGTCCGACGTCATCAGCCTGCACGTACCGGAGACCCCCTCCACTAAGGATCTTATCGGTGCCGAGCAGCTGCGCATGATGAAACCGGGCGCCATCTTCATCAACGCCTCCCGCGGCACAGTCGTGGACATCGATGCTCTGGCTGACGTCATCAAGAGCGGCCACATCTCCGGCGCCGCCATCGACGTCTTCCCGGTGGAGCCCAAGTCCAACGACGAGGAGTTCATGACCCCACTGCGCGGTCTGGACAACGTGATCCTGACCCCGCACATCGGCGGCTCGACCCAGGAGGCGCAGGAGAACATCGGCCTGGAAGTGGCCAACAAGCTCATCAAGTACTCCGACAACGGCTCCACCCTCTCCGCCGTCAACTTCCCTGAAGTCTCCCTGCCGGGCCACAAGGGCTCCAGCCGCCTGCTGCACATTCACCGCAACCAGCCCGGCGTGATGAACAAGATCAACCAGATCTTCGCCGAAGAGGGGATCAACATTGCCGGTCAATACCTGCAAACCAGCAGCCACATCGGTTACGTGGTGATCGATGTCGAGACCGAGCACAGCGAAAAGGCGCTGGCCAAGCTCAAGGAGATCGACGGCACCATTCGTGCGCGGATCCTGCACTGATAGCGTGAGTCCCACCCAGCAAAAAGCCCGTCATGATGACGGGCTTTTTTATTTTATGGCGCTCGCTTAATGAAGGCTGGCTTACCACCAACCCAACAGATTACGGCCAACCAGCGCTCCCCACACCAGGGCGTTGAGGGCCAGCGCGATAAAGACGGCAGCGGAGCCCAGATCCTTGGCACGGCCGGAGAGTTCATGGTGCTCGGGGCCGATGCGATCCACCACCGCCTCGATAGCCGAGTTGAGCACCTCGACGATCACCACCAGCCAGCTGATGATGACCAGCAACAGGATCTCGTTGAGGGTCTCCCCCACCCAGAACGTCAGCGGCATCAGCAACAGAATCAGCATCAGCTCCTGACGAAATGCGGCCTCATTGATCCAGGCAGACTTGAGCCCTTTCATGCTGTAACCGGTTGCCTTGATGATACGGGTGACCCCGGTTGCCCCTGGCTTTGCCACGCTATCTACCTCATTTGGTATCGATTTTGGCCTCACATCCTATCAGAGCCCCCCAAGGTTTCAATCGGTGGACTTTTGCTTTATTTTATCCCTTTGCATTTTCGCCCCTGCGGCTGACACCACCCACTCGAGACTTGAGTTGTATGTCCATTCACACAGATGAATTGCGCACCCGTCGCCTGGAGTCACTGATCACTCCGAGCGAGCTCGCACACGCTTTCCCGATCAACGATACCATTGCCCAGAATCTGCTGGATGCCCGTCGCGAAGTGGAAGCCATTCTGGCCGGAGAGGATCAGCGCCTGCTGGCCATCGTCGGCCCCTGCTCCATCCATGATCCTGCCGCCGCCCACGAGTATGCCCGTCGCCTCAACCGCCTGCGCGAGCAGTATAAAGAGAGCCTGTGCATCGTGATGCGCACCTATTTCGAGAAACCGCGCACCATCGTCGGCTGGAAGGGGCTGATCAACGATCCGCGCCTCGACGGCAGCTTTGACGTCAATGAAGGGCTGAAGCTGGCCCGCAAACTGCTGGTCGACATCAACGAGATCGGCCTGCCCACCGCCACCGAATTCCTCGACATGGTGACCGGCCAGTACATTGCCGACCTCATCACCTGGGGCGCCATCGGCGCGCGCACCACAGAATCCCAGGTACACCGCGAGATGGCCTCTGCCCTCTCCTGCCCGGTCGGCTTCAAGAACGGCACCGACGGCAACACTCGCATCGCCATCGATGCGGTGCGCGCCGCCCGTCACAGCCACATCTTCTATTCCCCGGACAAGGACGGCAAGATGACCATCTACCGTACCGCCGGCAACCCCTATGGCCACGTGATCCTGCGTGGCGGCCATCGCCCCAACTACGATACCGCCAGCATCGACGAGGCCTGCGAAGCCTTGGCCGACGTGGGTCTGCCTGAGCGTCTGGTGGTGGATTTCAGCCACGGCAACAGCATGAAGGATCACCGTCGCCAACTGCTGGTCGCCCAGGATATCTGCGATCAGCTGCGCCGCGGCCGCACCGGTATCGCCGGCATCATGGCCGAGAGTTTCCTGGTGGAAGGGCGCCAGGATGTGGAGAACGGCTGCGCCGCTACCTTCGGCCAGAGCATCACCGACGCCTGCCTCTCCTGGGACGATACCGAGACCCTGCTGGCCATGCTGGCCGAGGCCGCCCAGGTGCGTCTGCACAAGTTGGGCTGAGCCTCGTCAGAACGTACAATAAATAAAGAAGGGCCAGACATCCTGCATGTCTGGCCCTTCTCTTATTAGGCAAACCCCGCTTACAAACTGGGCATAAACCAGACCCGGCCACCCGCCTCTATGCGCTCTGTTCTTATCTGGAACACCTGCTCCAGCAGCGCCTGGTCCACCAGTTCGACCCCGCCCTCGCTCACCACACGCCCCTGCTGCAGGCAGAGGATGCGATCCGCCCAGTCGATGGCCAAATTGATGTCGTGGATGGCGATCACCACCAGCAGCCCCTGACAAGCCACCGTCTTCAGCAGCCGCAGCAAGGCCAGCTGATGGTGCAGGTCCAGCCCGGCCAGAGGTTCATCAAGCAGCAGGACGCGCCCCGCCGGGTTGAGCCCTGGCCACACCTGCAGCAAGGTACGGGCGATCAGCACCCGCTGCTGTTCGCCGCCGGACAGCCGGCTGAAATCCCGCGCCAGCAAATCATCCAGCTCCAGAGCCTCGCACAGGGCCTGGATCGCCTCGCGCTGACGGGCGGGCTCGCCCCCCTCGTCCAGCCCCAGGCTCAACACCTGAAACACCGGGATATGAAACAGCTGGGGCTGGCGCTGGGGCAACATGGCGCGGCGACGGGCGAGCGCCTGCCAACCAAGGTCAGTAAGCACTTCCCCATCCAGCAAGACGTCTCCTTGCGCGGGCAAAATGCCGGCCAGGGCGCCGAGCAGGGTAGATTTACCGCTGCCATTGGGGCCGAGCAGGGCCACCAGCTGGCCGCCCGTCCAGGCGAGATTAAGAGGGGCCAGCCGCGCTGGAATGGCGAGGGCGCGGGCCTCAATCAGAGGCGCGGCATCATTGTGGCACTCAGGTGTTGGCATGGGCATCTTGCCTCAACAGCAGATAGATAAAGAGCGGGGCCCCGACCGAGGCGGTGATGACGCCAATAGGCAACTCACCGGCACTCAAGGCCGAGCGGGCAACCAGATCGGATGCCAGCAACAGGGCGCCGCCCCCCAGCGCCGAGGCAGGCAGCAAGAAGCGCTGATCGCTGCCGCCACACAAGCGCAGCAGATGGGGCACCACCAGGCCGACAAAACCGATGACGCCGCACAGCGACACCGCCACCCCAGTGAGCAGACAGACCGCCAGCACCAATCGCACTCGCATCCTGTCCACATCCAGCCCCATCAGGCGGGCCTGGGTCTCTCCCAGCAGCAGTTGCTGCAGCGCCTTGCCCTGCCAGCAGAGCCAGCCCAGGGTGAGCGGCAACAGCAGCCACCACCAGGCGATCTGCTGGCTGCCATAAGAGAGACTGCCCATCATCCAGAACATGAATTCGCGCAAAGAGGCATCGTCGGCAAAGTACATCAGCCAGGTCATGGCCGCATTGGTGAGGATGCCGATGGCGACCCCGAACAGCAGCAGCCTGGCATGACCAAGCCTGGCACGGCGCGCCAGCCGGATCAGCATCATGGTCACCAGCAGGGCCCCGCCAAAGGCGGCAAGGGACAGGCCCCAGCCCGGCAGATAGACGCCGAGGGATTTGGCAACCGCCATCGATACCATGGCCGCCAGCCCCGCCCCGCTCGAGACGCCAAGCAGGCCGGGTTCGGCCACCGGGTTATGCAGCATCACCTGCAGCACGGCGCCGCCACAGGCGAGCGCGGCTCCCGCCAGCAGGGCCAGCAGGGCGCGCGGCAGGCGCAGCTCCAGCAGGATGCGCAGCTCCAGCTCGCCAAGGGGTTGCCAGGGCAGCAGCACAAACTCCCCCCAGGCGAGGGAGCAGACAAAGAGCAGCAGGGTCAGCAGGGCGAGGCCAAAGAGCCAGCGCCGCTGCCAGCGTTGCTGGCGGGCGAGCAAAGAGAGGTACACGCAAGATCCCCGAACATGAAGGCACAACCTCGCCACCGCCGTCGGCCAGACAGGGCAAGGTTGCAGGAAAAGGGCATGATAACAGTGGCTTGCCACCCAAGGTCAAGGCTGGTAGTTACTGGCCATCTGCTTTATGTCGCCGCTCTCCACCAGACGCTGCAAGGCGGCGCTCAGGGCGGACTTTTGCGCCTGATGGGGTGAGCGCTTGCTCATGCCAAGGTAGAGGGTCACCGGACTATCCGGGCGGTAGTCCGCTTTGCCAAGGGGCTCCCCGTCCCCCTGGCGCAGGGCGTAATCAACCTGGCAATCGGTGCCTATCATCAACGGCAGGTGGCCCCGCTGCACCATGCGAAGCAGCTGATCCTCGGTCGGTACCCCGTGCTTGTTGAGTGCGGGATCGGAGTCAAAGGGTTCGAAGTAGGCGGACTTGAGCACATAACCCACCTCCATTCCTGCCAGATCCCGATACTGGCGGATACCGGCCACCGTGGCGGGCTTGCCATAAAAAGCGGGCCAACACTGGTAATAGGCGGGTTGCAGATAATCGATGAAGGCGGCGCGTTCGGCGGTGTGAGCCAGACCAATCATGAGATCGACCTGGCCGGATTCCATCTGCTTGAGAGCCCTGCCCCAGGGCATGCGCCGGATCTGCAACTGGATGCCGCTCTCCTTCTGCAGACGCTGCAGGATCTCCACATCGAGTCCTTGCAACTCGCCATCCGGTTGCAGGATCCGAAAAGGGGGCCAGAGATCGGTGGCGACCGTCAGGGTCGGAGCACCTTGAGCCAGGCAGGCAAACAGCAGACCAAGCACACCCCAGCTTGTCTTGCCCATTCGGTTGGATCCTTGTGTTGCGCTATCCATGATTGACTAAAAATACCCTGACCGCCCACTTATGAAAACCCATGGTTCAGAGATAAAATGCAATTGATTTTAAAGGAGAACCTAATGAACCCAATCTTTACCAGTATCGGTCTGTTGCTGTGCAGCAACGTTTTCATGACCTTTGCCTGGTACGCCCACCTCAAGAGTATGAACCACAAACCCTGGATCATTGCGGCGTTGGTAAGCTGGGGAATCGCCCTGTTTGAATACCTGTTGCAAGTGCCCGCCAACCGCATCGGCCATACCGTCATGAGCGTGGGGCAGCTCAAGATCCTGCAGGAGGTGATCACCCTCACCGTATTCGTCCCCTTCTCCATCTTCTATCTCAAGGAAGATCTGAAATGGGACTACCTCTGGGCCGGGTTGTGCATCCTGGGGGCGGTCTTTTTTGTTTTTCGCGAGAAACTCACCGGCGCCTGACGCTGTACACTCAATAACATCCCCGTTAACGGCATCTCCTTGATAGACGAGGCAAAACAATGGAATTGCGAGACATGCTACAGATCCTGGCCAAGCAGGATGGCTCAGACCTTTATCTGTCAACCGGCGCCCCCCCCTGCGCCAAGTTCAACGGGGTGTTGCGCCCGCTGAGCGAGACCCCCCTCAATCCGGGAGATGTAGCGAGCATCGCCGACGCCATCATGGACAAGGAGCAGAAGGAGCAGTTCGAGCGGGAGCTGGAGATGAACCTCGCCATCTCCCTGCCCCAGGTAGGCCGCTTTCGGATCAACATCTTCAAGCAGCGCAACGAGGTCTCCCTGGTGGCGCGCAACATCAAGACCGAGATCCCGCGCTTTGAGGATCTCAAACTCCCCCCCGTGCTGCTCGACACCATCATGGAAAAACGGGGTCTGGTGCTGTTCGTCGGCGGTACCGGCTCGGGCAAATCCACCTCGCTGGCGGCCCTTATCGATCACCGCAACCGCAACAGCGGCGGCCACATCATCACCATTGAGGATCCGGTGGAGTTCGTTCACCGCCACCGCAAGAGCATCATCAACCAGCGCGAGGTGGGGGTGGATACCCGCAGCTTCCACGCCGCCCTGAAAAACACTCTGCGCCAGGCGCCGGACGTGATCCTCATCGGGGAAATTCGTGATCGCGAGACCATGGAGCATGCCCTGGCCTTCTCGGAAACCGGTCACCTCGCCATCTCCACCCTGCACGCCAACAACGCCAACCAGGCGCTGGACCGCATCATCAACTTCTTCCCGGAAGAGCGACGCCCGCAATTGCTCAACGATCTCGGCAACAACCTCAAGGCATTTGTCTCCCAACGGCTGGTGAAGACCTCGGACGGCGGTCGCCGGGCGGCGGTGGAGATCATGCTCGGCACTCACACCATACGTGACATGGTCAAACGGGGTGAATTTGGCGGCCTGAAGGAGGTGATGGAGAAATCCAAGGCCCTCGGCATGGTCACCTTCGACAGCGCCCTGTTCGATCTGGTGGTGGAAGGGGTGATCGATGAAGAAGAAGCAGTGAAAAACGCCGACTCGGCCAATAACCTGCGCCTCAAGATCAAGTTGTGGCGGGAGAAGGGCCAGATCGCCAGCAGCAGCGATGCCACCGGCTGGAGCCTCGAACCCACCAAGGATGAGAAAGACGACCTCTTCTGATCCAGCGCCGTTCAAGCACAGCCTCGTCAACCAAGGGGTTGTGCTTCTTTCCTCTTCTGTCACCGCCGCCCTAGCACCAGCGCCGCACCCGCTGGCAGTAACGGGCATACTCATCCCCGAAGCGAGCCTGCAACAACCGCTCTTCCGGGATGATCTGGAAGCGGGTCAACCAGGCCACCAGCAATACCGGTCCCAGCCAAACCCAGACGCCCCCCAGATAACAACCCCAGGCCAGCAGCCAGCAGAGCAGTCCCAGGTACATGGGATTGCGGCTGATACGATAGACACCGCTGGTGACCAGATGGCGGGTGTGGTGTGGCCGGGTCGGACTGACGGTGGTCTGGTGGTGGCGAAAGCGCTGCAGGGCCCCGAATCCCAGCACGGCGCCCAGCGCCACCAGCAGGGCCCCCAGAACCCATTGCCAGCCCGCAGGCTCCCCACCACCGCGCATTCCCCACATGGCAGCAGCAGATAGGGTAAAGATCAGCGGGGGTGGCAGACGTAACTCCAAATTGACCATTTTATTCCTCTGACAAGTGTCGCACGGCGCTCGGTTGCGATAGACTCTCCATCACTCGGCAATCGCCGAGCCGTCGCCAAGATCATAATAATAACAACAAGTTGTCGCTAAACCGCTACGCTAGTATCGGCACTATCCCAACTCGAATAAAAAAGGAACGTCTATGCACAAGAAAACCCTACTCGCTACCCTGATCTTCGGTCTGCTGGCTGGTCAAGCCGTCGCTGCCCCCTATCTGCCGCTCGCCAATGACCATCGCAACGGTCAGGAGCAGACCGCAGCCAATGCCTGGCTGGAAGTGGATCTGGCCGCCTTCGAGCACAACATCCAGACCCTCAAAGAGCGCCTGGGTGACAAGGGCCCGCAGATCTGCGCCATCATGAAGGCCGACGCCTACGGTCACGGCATCGATCTGCTGGTGCCCTCCGTGGTCAAGGCGGGCATCCCCTGTATCGGCATCGCCAGCAACGAAGAGGCCCGCGTGGCCCGCGAGAAGGGCTTCGAGGGTCGTCTGATGCGGGTCCGTGCCGCCACCCCGGATGAAGTTGAGCAGGCCCTGCCCTACAAGATGGAAGAGCTGGTTGGCAGTCTGGCCAGTGCCCAGGGGATCGCCGACATCGCCAAGCGCCACAACACCAACATTCCGGTGCATATCGGTCTGAACTCCGCCGGCATGAGCCGCAACGGCATCGACCTGCGTCTGGCCGATTCCAAGGAAGATGCGCTGGCCATGCTCAAGCTCAAGGGGATCACCCCGGTCGGCATCATGACCCACTTCCCGGTGGAAGAGAAAGAGGACGTCAAGCTGGGGCTGGCCCAGTTCAAGCTGGACTACCAGTGGCTGATCGACGCCGGCAAACTGGATCGCAGCAAGCTCACCATCCACGCCGCCAACTCCTTCGCCACCCTGGAAGTGCCGGAAGCCTACTTTGACATGGTGCGCCCGGGCGGCATCATCTATGGAGACACCATCCCCTCCTACACCGAATACAAGAAGGTGATGGCATTCAAGACCCAGGTTGCCTCCGTCAACCACTACCCGGCAGGCAACACCGTCGGTTATGACCGCACCTTCACCCTCAAGCGCGACTCCCTGCTCGCCAACCTGCCACTGGGTTACTCCGACGGCTACCGCCGTGCGCTCAGCAACAAGGCCTATGTACTGATCCAGGGTCAGAAGGTACCGGTCGTCGGCAAGACCTCCATGAACACCATCATGGTGGACGTGACCGATCTGAAAGGGGTCAAACCCGGTGACGAGGTGGTGCTGTTTGGCCGCCAGGGTGACGCCGAGGTGAAACAGGCGGATCTCGAGGAGTACAACGGCGCCCTGCTGGCGGACATGTACACCGTCTGGGGCTACACCAATCCCAAGAAGATCAAGCAGTAAGCATCGACCTTAAAACAAGGGCTCCCGAGGGAGCCCTTTTTACTTGTGCCTTTTGATGTACCTTACGCCGTCTTCTTGCGGGTCACCCAGAGGCTCAGTCCCATGGAAGCCAGCAGGATCAGGGCCACGACACCCAACGCTATGCCGGTCGGGATCTTGAACACATCCAGCAGCAGCATCTTGACCCCGATAAACATCAGGATCAGCGCCAGGCCATATTTGAGCAGGGCGAAGCGCTCGGCGACACCGGCCAGCAAGAAGTACATGGCGCGCAGCCCCATGATGGCGAAGATGTTGGAGGTCAGCACGATGAAGGGATCCGTGGTCACCGCAAAGATGGCCGGAATGCTGTCCACCGCGAAGATAAGATCGCTCACCTCCACCAGCACCAGGATAAGCAGCAAGGGCGTCGCGTAGCGCACGCCGTCACGCCAGACGAAGAAGTGCTCCCCCTCCAGCGTCTCGGTCACCTTGAAGCGGCGGCGCATCCAACCAAGCAGGGCGTTGTTTTCGAGATCCGGCTCCTTGTCGGCCGCCCACAGCATCTTGGCACCGGTCAGCAGCAGGAAGGCGCCGAACAGATAGAGGATCCAGTGGAACTGCTCGATGAGCCAGCTGCCCGCGAATACCATGCCGGCCCGCATGACGATGGCGCCCAGTACCCCGTAGAGCAGTACCCGGCGCTGCAGCTCGGCCGGAATGGCAAAGTAGCCGAACAGCATCAGCCAGACGAAGACGTTGTCCACCGCCAGCGCCTTCTCGATAAGGTAGCCGGTGAGAAACTCCAGCCCCTTCTGGTTGGCGATTTCGCGTCCGGCGCTGTGATCCAGCCAGAGCCAGATGGCCAGGTTGAACAAGAGCGCTACGCTCACCCAGACGAGGGACCAGATACCCGCCTCCTTGAGGGATACCTTGTGTGCCTTGCCGCCGCCGACAAAACGAATGTCAATCCATAACAGGACCAGCACTATGCTGAAGAAACCGGTCCACATCCACCATTCACCCATATTCACTTCTCCCCAAAACGACAAAACCCACGGCCGGGAGGCAGTGGGTTTGCATCTGGAGCAGATACACCTTGCCTCTCGGCAAGGTCTCACTTACAGCCAATTTGCATCGACTGCCCGGCTGCCGGGTGCACTGCAGGAAAAGGTGTGCACCGTAATGACGACAAACCGGCGAGAAGTTACTCCCCTTGTTGCGGCGGATAGTAACAGCCTCGAAAGGTAACGCCAAGAGGCATCTTCACCCCCACACAAAAAATAAAAAGGGCGCCACATGGGCGCCCTCTTCTCATGCTCCAATCAGAGTGGATCCACTTTGAGGCAGGAGACCGCGTGGTCAAAATTACCTTCAAGCTGGGGACGGGTCTTGGCACACTCGGGACCCGCCACCGGGCAGCGGGTGCGGAACACACAGCCGGACGGCGGGTTCATGGGCGACGGCAGATCCCCCTCCAGGATCTGGATGGTCTTGCTGCGCTCCAGATCCGGGTCCGGGACGGGCACCGCCGACATCAGTGCCTTGGTGTAGGGATGCAGGGGATTGGCGAAGATCTCCTTGCGAGTTCCCAGCTCCACCGCATTGCCCAGATACATCACCAGCACCCGATCCGAGATGTGTTTGACCACAGACAGATCGTGGGCGATGAAGATGAGCGACAGTCCCATCTCCTTTTGCAGGGATTTGAGCAGGTTCACCACCTGGGCCTGGATCGAGACGTCGAGCGCCGAGACCGGCTCGTCACAGATGATCATCTTGGGCTCCAGGATCAGGGCCCGGGCAATCCCGATGCGCTGGCACTGGCCGCCGGAAAACTCGTGGGGGTAGCGGTTTACCAGGTTTGGCAACAGGCCCACCTTGCTCATCATGGCGCGCACCCGCTCCTTCACCTCCTCCTTCGCAAGATTTGGATAAAAGGTGATGAGGGGTTCGGCGATGATGTCGCCTATGGTCATGCGCGGGTTGAGGGAGGCCAGCGGGTCCTGGAAGATCATCTGGATCTCTTTACGCTTCTCCCGCAGCGCCTTCTGGTCGAGCTTGGTCAGATCGTTGCCAAGCCACACCACCTTGCCGTCGGTGGCCGGCACCAGGCCGATGATGGCACGAGCGAAGGTGGACTTGCCGCAGCCCGACTCCCCAACCACCCCCAGGGTCTCCCCTTCGTAGAGGCGCAGGGTCACCCCGTCCACCGCCTTCAGGGCCGAGGGTTTGGCCCAGGGCCAGGCCTTGCCGCTCTTGATGCTGAAGTGAACCTTGAGGTCGGACACCTCCAGCAGCAGTTTCTTGTCAGTACCCATTTAGTTCACTCCCTTGATGATGGCATCCGAAACCCAGTGGCAAGCCCGCTCCCGCCCGTTGTTGAACGGGGTCAGGATGGGAGATTGCTGGCCGCAAATCTCGCTCACCCGGTGGCAGCGCTCCTGGAAGGGGCAGCCGGTGGGCAGACGCAGCAGGTTGGGCGGATTGCCCGGGATAGTGGGCAGCTCTTCCCCTTCGGTATCGAGACGGGGAATGGCGCGCAGCAAGCCTTCGGTATAGGGGTGGCTCGGACGATAGAAGATATCGTCCACCTTGCCGTACTCCATGGTGCGACCGGCGTACATCACCAGCACCTTGTCACAGATACCGGCCACCACGCCAAGGTCGTGGGTGATCATGATGATGGCGGTGTTGAACTCGCGCTTGAGTTCATTCATCAGGGTCATGATCTGGGCCTGCACCGTCACGTCGAGTGCAGTAGTCGGCTCGTCGGCGATGAGCAGTTGCGGCCGGCACAGGAGCGCCATGGCGATCATCACCCGCTGGCGCATGCCGCCGGAGAACTCATGCGGGTACATGCCCATGCGCTTGCGCGCCTCGGGGATCTTCACCGCATCCAGCATGCGCACCGACTCTTCGAACGCCTCGGCCTTGCTCACCCCCTTGTGCAGCATCAGCACTTCCATCAGCTGATCCTGCACTTTCATGTAGGGGTTCAGCGAGGTCATGGGGTCCTGGAAGATCATGGCGATCTTCTCGGCGCGGATCTTGTTGAGCTTGGACTCCGGCAGGTTCAGGATCTCATCGCCCTGAAACTTGGCAGAGCCGGTGATGACACCGTTCTTGGCGAGCAGCCCCATGATGGCAAACGCGGTCTGTGATTTGCCCGAGCCGGACTCGCCGACGATGCCCAGGGTCTCGCCCGCCGCCAGTGAAAAATTGAGGTCGTTGACCGCCACCACATTGCCGTCCGGGGTCTTGAACTCGACCCGCAGATCTTTTACATCCAGTAACTTCATAAAAACTCCTTATCGATCTTTCGTGACGTATTCCTGTCGATCCAATGCGCTATCCGCCAGATTGAGCCGCACTGTGCGGCCCCTCGGCGCGTTGTTCCAGCGCTCCTTCGGCGCTTTTTTAGCGATCCTTCGGATCGAGGGCGTCACGCAGACCATCCCCGAGGAAGTTGAAACAGAACAGGGTCACCACCATGAAACCGGCGGGGAACAGGAGTTGCCAGATGGCTACTTCCATCGACTTGGAGCCTTCATCCAGCAGGGCACCCCAGCTGGTCATGGGCTCCTGGACACCGAGGCCCAAGAAGCTCAGGAAGGATTCGAACATGATCATCCCCGGCACCAGCAGGGTGGCGTAGACCGCCACGATACCGAGCACGTTTGGCACTATGTGGCGGGTGATGATCTTCCACTTGGAGACGCCGCAGACATGGGCCGCCTCGATGAACTCCTTGCTCTTGAGGCTCAGGGTCTGGCCACGGACGATCCGCGCCATGTCGAGCCAGCTCACCGCCCCGATGGCGATAAAGATGAGCGCCAGATTGCGGCCGAAAAAGGTCACCAGCATGATCACGAAGAACATGAAGGGGAAGGCGTTGAGGATCTCGAGTACCCGCATCATCAGGCTGTCGACGCGACCACCGATAAAACCGGAGGCGGCGCCATAGAGGGTGCCGATGATGACGGCCACCATGGCCCCCATGATGCCGACCATCAGCGAGATGCGCCCGCCAAGCAGGGTACGCACAAACAGATCGCGCCCCAGACTGTCGGTGCCAAAGTAGTGACCCGCCTCCATGTCAGGACCGGTCTGCATGGCGCCCCAGTCCGGATCGTCGAAGGTGTACTGGGACAGGTGCGGCCCGAAGAGCACCGCCAGGCCAATCAGGCTCAGGATGATGAGGCTGGTGAGCGCCGCCTTGTTGCGCAGGAAACGACGGCGGGCATCCTTCCACAGGGAGCGCCCTTCCACCACGTCCACTTTCTGGGCGAAGGCTTCTACTGCCTCGCGTTTTTCAGTTGAAACAACCATGGTCTACTCCCTGATTAATAACGGATTTTCGGATCGATAAAGGCATAGAGAATATCGACCACGGCGTTAAAGGTGATGGTGAGGGCACCGACCAGAATGGTCAGGCCGAGCACCATGGAGTAGTCACGGTTCAGCGCTCCGTTGACGAACAACTGACCTATCCCCGGCAGGCCGAAGATGGTCTCGATCACCACGGAGCCCGTGATGATGCCCACAAACGCCGGCCCCAGGTAGGAGACCACCGGCAGCATGGCCGGGCGCAGCGCGTGTTTGAGGATGATGTGGCGCAGGGGCAAGCCCTTGGCGCGAGCGGTGCGGATGAAGTTGGAGTTCATGGTCTCGATCATGCTGCCGCGCATGATGCGCGAGATGGCCGAGATGTAGTACATCATCATGCCGAACACCGGCAGCACCATGAACTGGATGCCGCCCCCCTGCCAGCCACCGGCCGGGAACCAACCCAGATAGATGCTGAAGAAGAGCACTAGGAGGGGCGCCAGCACAAAGCCGGGTATCACCACCCCCGCCATGGCAGACGACATCAGCAGATAATCGATAATAGTGTTCTGTTTTAAGGCTGCTATGGTGCCGAACGTCACCCCCAGCGTCACTGCAAATAGAAAGGCAAAGGAGCCGATCTTGGCCGAGACCGGCAGGGCCTGGCTCACCAGATCGTTGACGGTAAAGTCCTTGTATTTGAAAGAGGGCCCCAGATCCCCCTGTACCAGGTTGCCCAGATAGGTGAGGTATTGCATGCCGATGGGCTTGTCGAGGCCGTACTTGGCTTCGATATTGGCAATGACTTCGGGGGGGAGCGAGCGTTCGCTGGTGAAGGGGTTACCCGGGGCGAAACGCATCATGAAGAAGGAGACTGTGATCAAGACCAGCAGAGTCGGGATCGCTTCCAGTAGACGTTTTAGAATAAATTTCAACATAGACAATTCCTGTCCTGTACTGCTTCCAAATGGTCGCGGTTGTAATAAAGGCCCGCCGTCTGGCGGGCCCTGCTTGTTATGCGACTTGTTGCTTTACATCATCAGTGGGCGACGATGTACATGTCCTTGCTGTAGAGGTTGTCCAGCGGGTTGGCCGGGTAGCCACCCACATAGGGTTTCACCATGCGGGCAGTCACGTACTGGTAGATGGGGGCGATCGGCATGTCCTTGGCCAGGATCTCTTCGGCCTGGACATAGAGCTTGTTGCGGGCTTCCACATCCACCTGATCGCGGGACTCGTTCATCAGCTTGTCAAACGCCGGGTTGGAGTACTTGCCGTCGTTGTTGCCGTGGGTGGTCTGCATCAGATCCAGCATGGAGGAGGCTTCGTTGTAGTCGGCGATCCAGCCGGCACGGCCCACGTCAAACTGACCCTGTTTCTTGGTTTCGAGGTAGGTCTTCCACTCCTGGTTGACCAGGCTCACCTGCACGCCCAGCTTCTTCCACATGGAGGCGACTGCCACAGCCACTTTTTTGTGGTTGTCGTCGGTGTTGTAGAGCAGCTCGAACTTCAGCGGCTTGCTGGCATCGAAACCGGCTTCGGCCAGCAAGGCTTTCGCCTTGGCATCGCGCTCGGCCTGGGTCATCTTGGACCACTCGGGCGCCACCGGCTTGAAGCCGTCCACGAAATCAGGCACCAGGGTGTAACCCGGGGTCTGGCCCTGGCCCATCACCTTGTCGGCGATCACGTTGCGATCGATGGCGTAGGAGAGCGCGGTACGCACGCGCACATCGTCAAACGGCTTGCGCTTGACGTTGTACTGGTAGTAGTAGGTGCCCACATAACCGGTCACTTTCAGCTCGTCCGGCTTCTCTTTCTTCATCTGCTTGAAGCGCTCGATGGGCATCTGGTAGGTCATGTCCACTTCACCGGCCAGGTAGCGGTTCAGCTCGGCGTTGGTGGACTGGATTGGCAGATAGGTCACCTTGTTGATGACGGTCTTGGCGTCGTTCCAGTAGTTTTTGTTGCGCTCCACATCGACGCGCTCGTTGACCACCCAGTCTTTCAGCATATAGGCACCGTTGGACACCATGTTGCCGGGCTGGGTCCACTTGTCACCAAACTTCTCGACCACTTTTTTCGGCACCGGGTAGGTGGTGGTGTGGGAGAGCATGCTGACAAAGTAAGGGATCGCCTTCTCCAGTTGCACCTCGAAGGTGTAGTCGTCCACCGCCTTCACACCCAGGGTGTCGGCAGGCTTCTTGCCAGCGATGATGTCGGAGGCGTTGACGATGGTCGGGATCTCCAGATACCAGGAGTAGGGAGAGGCGGTTTTGGGGTCGACGGCACGCTTGAAGGCAAATTCGAAATCGTGAGCGGTGACCGGATCACCGTTGGACCACTTGGCGTCTTTACGCAGGTGGAACACATATTTCTTGTTGTCCGCGGTTTCCCAGGACTCGGCCACGCCGGGCAGCACTTCGCCCTTGGGACCGGAGGCGACCAGACCTTCGAACAGATCGCGCAGGATATTGGATTCGACCGTTCCTTCGGTCTTGTGCGGGTCCAGGGTGGCGGGCTCGGAGCCATTGCCTTTGACCAGCTGCTGCACTTCGGCCAGCTTGGTACCAGCGGGTACATCGGCGGCTTGTGCCATTGTGGCGCCACCAAACAGCGCGGCCACCAGGAGGGTGTTAATCATTGTTTTTTTATGAGTCATTTCCATACTCCAACAAGAACATTCCATGCAATTTTTTCAATGACGGGGTAACAACCCGCTCCCAGCATAATTCCCTGCTTATTGTGATGATGCAATAGATATTATCAGGAGCAACGGCCATCCATGGTCAAAAAAACAGCTTTTGACAAGAATTTCAGTATTTAAACGCCCCGTAAACGACGCTTTTTTATACAAATCGCTCGATTCTAGAAAATGGCATTCAAAAAGCAACCAATAAAAAGCCGGTCACGAGGACCGGCTTTCATAAAACGGATCTGGCTCACATCAGGCTGGGGAAGACACCCTTGATCCCGGCCACCATGATCTCGATACCCAGCGACATCATGATAAGACCCATGATACGGGTCACCACGTTGATGCCGGTATTGCCCATGATCTTGAACAGCAGGGGGGCGGCGCGAAAGATAAGCCAGGAGCAGAACGAGAACACCACCACCACCAGCGACATGCCGAGCATCTGCTGCCAGTGGCTCTGGCTGGCGTAGACGATGACCGACGAGATAGCCCCCGGTCCCGCCATCAGTGGCAGCGCCAGCGGCACGACCGCGATGGATTCACGCACCGCCAACTCCCCTTTCTCCTGCTTGTTGTGCTTCACCTCACCCAGCTTGCCTTGCAGCATGGACCAGGCGATCAGGGTGATAAGCGAACCGCCGGCGATGCGAAACGACGCCAGCGAAATACCAAAACCGTCCAGGATCAGCTGCCCCATGGTCATGGAGACCAGCAGGATCACCATCACGGCGATATTGGCGGTCGTGTTGGTCTTCATTCTTTCGGCCGGGGTATGGTGACTGGTCAGACTGACAAACACCGGCAACAGACCAAGCGGGTTGATGATCGCAAACAAACCGACAAAAAACTTCAGATATAAAGAGACGTCAATTGCCGCCATAGACCCCTTCCAATAGTGTGCAAGCCCGTGGGCTACTCCATATCAATGCGTGCGTAAATTTACACCATAGCCAGGATCCGCACCAATTAAATAATCTCACCAATATCGGGGTTTTTTAGTTAGTTCCGCTAATGATTCCCCCTCTTCCCAACAGATAAGCCAGTGCGAAACGATCTCCGCGGCGCAAGTCGCTACCTCCTCTAATCCGTGGTCCAGGTACACCCCCCTGTCGCCGCGGCTGTTTTTCCGGCTCCTGTTCCGACGTTTTCCTGACGCGGCGTTCAACACCAGAAACTGAGGGTCATGATTGCCTATCAGATACCAGCTACACATCCGCCTGCCAGCCACTAAACCGCCTTTGCAGAAGCTTGGCAAGGAAGGGCATCCCAACCACTTCACACCACGCTAAAGGTAATAACGAGTCCCTTACGGGTCATACCTCTTCCCCCTTTATCCAAGGTAAAGGAAATGCGAAATTGCGTGTAAAAAAGCGCCAAAAACGGTGGGGAGAAACAGCAAACCAAACGGTCAAAATACACAAATCGATAACAGACAGTGGAAAATCTGCCACCACTCCAGTGTCAAAGGTTAAGTTTGATCACAATGACTGTGTGATGGCCGTCATGCAGCGGTTTCCTCCAAATTGTTTATCAAGCCTTAACTTGATGAAAAATCTGGACTAAAACCGTTCATCCCGGGTTCATAAAGGATTTGTTCAACTCCACAACTTGATAACATCCGACCAGAAAAAAATTGTGAAATAAAATTTCTTTTGTTCTTTTGCAACACTTGATCTAGATCAAGTTTTTCTGGGTCTACCCCGCTCTATAATCGACTCGGAAAACAATTTAGTAAGGCATGTAAATACCCCTGTTGCAGTAATTGTCGCCTTGACAGGCCAACTATAATTGCCGGGCATTGCCAACGTCTTACTAAACAGTTTTCAAATAATCAGGAGATAAACATGGCAGTAACCAATTTGGCAGAACTGGATGCACTGGTCGCCCGCGTTAAGGAAGCACAGCGTGAATTCGCCAGCTTCTCCCAAGAGCAGGTAGACAAGATCTTCCGTGCCGCCGCCCTGGCCGCCAACAACGCCCGTATCCCTCTGGCCCAGATGGCCGTCGAAGAGTCCGGTATGGGTATCATCGAAGACAAGGTTATCAAGAACCATTTCGCCTCCGAATACATCTACAACAAGTACAAAGAAGAGAAGACCTGCGGCATCCTCAGCGAAGATGACGAAATGGGTACCATCACCATCGCCGAGCCGGTAGGCATCATCTGCGGTATCGTACCAACCACCAACCCGACCTCCACCGCGATCTTCAAATCCCTGATCTCCCTGAAGACCCGCAACGCCATCATCTTCTCCCCGCACCCCCGCGCCAAAAACTCCACCAATACCGCAGCCAAGCTGGTACTGGATGCAGCCGTTGCCGCCGGTGCGCCGAAAGACATCATCGGCTGGATTGATCAACCGTCTGTTGAACTGTCCAACGCCCTGATGAAGCACAACGACATCAACCTGATCCTGGCCACCGGTGGCCCGGGCATGGTGAAAGCCGCCTACTCCTCCGGCAAGCCCGCCATCGGCGTGGGTGCCGGTAACGTACCGGTAGTCATCGACGAAACCGCCGATGTGAAGCGCGCCGTCGCCTCCATCCTGATGTCCAAGACCTTCGACAACGGCGTGGTCTGTGCCTCCGAGCAAGCCGCCATCGTGGTTGACTCCATCTATGACCAGGTCAAAGAGCGTTTCGCCACTCACAACGGTTATGTGCTGAGCAAGGACGAAGCTGACAAGGTTCGTAAAGTCATCCTGATCAACGGCGCCATGAACGCCAACATCGTGGGTCAGCCTGCGGTCAAGATCGCCGAAATGGCCGGTGTTACCGTGCCTGCCAACACCAAGATCCTTATCGGCGAAGGCGTGAAGATCTGTGAAGAGGAAGAGTTCGCTCACGAGAAGCTCTCCCCGACTCTGGGTCTGTTCCGTGCCAAAAACTTTGAAGAAGCCGTTGAAATGGCCTGCGACATGGTCAACCTGGGCGGTATCGGCCACACCTCCGGTCTGTACACCGACCAGGACCGCAACGCCGACCGCATCAAGTACTTCGGCGACAAGATGAAGACTGCCCGTATCCTGATCAACACCCCGACTACCCAGGGTGGTATCGGTGACCTGTACAACTTCGCGATGGCACCGTCCCTGACCCTGGGTTGCGGTTCCTGGGGTGGCAACTCCATCTCCGAAAACGTGGGTCCCAAGCACCTGATCAACAAGAAGACAGTCGCAAAACGGGCAGAAAACATGCTGTGGCACAAACTTCCGAAATCCATCTACTTCCGTCGTGGTTCCCTGCCTATCGCCCTGAGCGACCTGGAAGGCAAGAAGCGCGCCATGATCGTGACCGACCGCTTCCTGTTCAACAATGGCTACGCCGACGAAGTGGTTCGTCTGCTCAAGGGCCTGAAGATGGAAGTGGAAGTGTTCTACGAAGTAGAAGCCGACCCGACCCTGACCGTGGTACGCAAGGGTGCCGAGATGGCCAACTCCTTCAAGCCTGACGTCATCGTCGCCCTGGGCGGTGGTTCACCGATGGATGCCGCCAAGATCATGTGGGTGATGTACGAGCATCCGGACACCGCGTTCGAAGATCTGGCCATGCGCTTCATGGATATCCGCAAGCGTATCTACAAGTTCCCGAAAATGGGCGTGAAGGCCGAGCTGGTCTGCATCACCACCACGTCCGGTACCGGTTCTGAAGTAACCCCGTTCGCGGTCGTGACCGACGACGCCACCGGCGTGAAATACCCGCTGGCTGACTACGAGCTGACCCCGAACATGGCCATCGTTGACGCCAACCTGGTGATGGGCATGCCGAAATCCCTGTGCGCCTTTGGTGGTATCGACGCCGTGACTCACGCCATGGAAGCCTATGTTTCCGTACTGGCCAACGAGTACTCCGACGGTCAGGCACTGCAAGCCCTGAAACTGCTGAAGGACTACCTGCCCTCCAGCTACCAGAACGGTGCCAACGACCCGGTCGCCCGCGAGAAGGTGCACAACGCCGCCACCATCGCCGGTATCGCGTTCGCCAACGCCTTCCTGGGTGTGTGCCACTCCATGGCCCACAAACTGGGTGCCGAGTTCCACATCCCGCACGGCCTGGCCAACGCCCTGCTGATCAGCAACGTCATCCGCTACAACGCGAACGACAACCCGACCAAGCAGACCGCGTTCTCCCAGTACGACCGTCCGCAGGCTCGTCGTCGCTACGCCGAAGTGGCTGACCACCTGGGTCTGACTGCCGCCGGTGACCGTACCGCCGCCAAGATCGAGAAGCTGCTGACCTGGCTGGACGAGCTGAAAGCGACCTTAGGGATCCCGGCCTCCATCCGTGACGCAGGTGTCGCCGAAGCCGACTTCCTGGCCAAGGTTGACCAGCTGGCCGTTGAAGCCTTCGATGACCAGTGCACCGGCGCCAACCCGCGCTACCCGCTGATCAGCGAGCTGAAAGCCATCCTGCTGGATACCTACTACGGCCGTCCCTTCTCCGAAGAAGCCCAGGTAGCTGACAAGGTGGAAGTGAAAGCCGAAACCAGCAAGAAAAAATCCAAGGCCTGATAACCGGTCCCGAGATTAAAAAAGCCCGCGCCACTGCGCGGGCTTTTCTTTGCCTGAAAGCCGGTACCTTCTTTACCGGACAACAGAACCTCCCCTCCCCCGCATTGCCAGCCCTATGCTCCCATTCCATTGGTCGCCATGACATCCGCAGCCAGAGCCAGGTGCAGCCCGTCACCCACAGACAGGTCACAGCATTTGCCCCCCTCTCAATCAGACGAAGGCGAAGGCACAACCACGACGAGCGCATCTACCGCCAGCGGGCAAGAAGAGTCCGTAGGACTGGCATGTTAAGCGGGGGATAAAAAAGGAGAGCAGGCGTTACCGGCGGGATAAAAAATGGCAGCCATCTGGCTGCCATCGGGAGAGCATGATCGGGCGATCAGAGGGTCGCGGCCACTTCGTCGGAGATGGAACCGTTGTGGTACACCTCCTGCACATCGTCCAGATCTTCCAGCATGTCGATGAGGCGCATCAGCTTGGGCGCGGTCTCGGCATCCAGTTCGGCTTCGGTGGAGGGGATCATGGTCACTTCGGCATTCTGGGCCTTGAAGCCGGCGGCTTCCAGACCGTCGAGTACGGTACCGAAATCGTTCGGGGTGGTGTATACCTCGATGGAACCATCTTCTTCGGTCACCACGTCGTCGGCACCCGCTTCCAAGGCGGCATCCATCAGGGCATCTTCATCGACGCCCACGAAGGTCAGCAGGCCCTTCTTGGTGAAGAGGTAGGAGACGGAACCATCGGTACCCAAGTTGCCACCGCTCTTGCTGAAGGCGTGACGCACTTCGGAGACGGTGCGGTTACGGTTGTCGGTCAGGCACTCCACCATGACGGCGGTACCGGCCGGGCCGTAGCCTTCGTACACGATGGTCTCGAGCTGCTCGCCGTCACCACCGCCAGCGCCACGCTGGATGGCACGGTTGATGGTATCGCGAGTCATGTTGTTGGTCAGGGCAGCCGTTACCGCCGCACGCAGACGCGGGTTGTTGGCCGGATCGGCATCACCCAGACGCGCGGAGGTGGTGATTTCGCGGATCAGCTTGGTGAAAATCTTGCCACGCTTGGCATCCTGAGCTGCCTTGCGGTGTTTGATGTTGGCCCATTTACTGTGACCTGCCATAGGGACTCTCCGTTATATTTTTAACTTTCAGTAACACAAGGGGAAACGTGAAAGGCCGCATTGCTGCGGCCTTTGGTGCCGGATTACGGCTTATTCATCACCCTTGACGGTGGTCGCAATCGCCAATTCACCCAGTTGTGCCGGGTTGGCGAAGCTGGGGGCGTCTGTCATCAGACAGGCGGCCGCGGTGGTTTTCGGGAAGGCAATCACGTCCCGAATGTTGTCGGTACCGGTCAGCAGCATGCTGAGACGGTCGAGGCCAAAGGCCAGACCGGCGTGGGGCGGGGTACCGTATTTCAGGGCATCCAGCAGGAAGCCGAACTTCAGGCGCTGTTCGTCCGGGGTAATACCCAGGATGTCGAACACGGTGGCCTGCATTTCGCTGTTGTGGATACGCACGGAGCCGCCACCTACTTCATAGCCGTTGATCACCATGTCGTAGGCGTTGGCGTAGGCACCCAGCGGATTGGCTTTCAGCTGTTCCGGGCTCAGGTTGCTCGGCGCGGTGAAGGGGTGGTGCATGGCAGCCAGACCGCCTTCGCCATCTTCCTCGAACATCGGGAAGTCGATGACCCACAGGGGCTTCCAGCTGTTCTCCAGCAGGCCCAGATCGCGGCCCACTTTCAGGCGCAGGGCGCCCATGGCGTCGCACACCACTTTCTTGGAGTCGGCGCCGAAGAAGATGATGTCGCCATCGGCCGCGCCGGTACGGGCCAGGATCTCGCGCACGATCTCGTCGGAGAGGAACTTGGCAACCGGGGACTGTACGCCTTCGATGCCGTTGGCCGCCTCGTTGACCTTCATCCAGGCCAGACCCTTGGCACCGTAGATGCCAACGAACTTGGTGTACTCGTCGATCTGCTTGCGAGACAGCTCGGCGCCGCCCGGCACTTTCAGGGCAGCCACACGGCCTTTCGGATCGTTGGCAGGGCCGGCGAACACGGCAAACTCGACGGCGGTCAGCAGATCTGCCACATCAACCAGCTCCATCGGCAGACGCAGATCCGGCTTGTCGGAGCCAAAGCGGCGCATCGCCTCGTCGAAGGTCATGATCGGGAAGTCGCCCAGATCCACGTTCAGGATATGCAGCCACAGTTTGCGGATCATCTCTTCCATCACCTCACGCACCTGCGGCGCGGTCATGAAGGAGGTCTCCACGTCGATCTGGGTGAATTCCGGCTGACGGTCGGCACGCAGGTCTTCGTCGCGGAAGCACTTGACGATCTGGTAGTAGCGGTCGAAGCCGGACATCATCAGCAACTGCTTGAACAGCTGCGGGGACTGCGGCAGGGCGTAGAACTTGCCCTTGTGCACACGGCTCGGCACCAGGTAGTCACGGGCCCCTTCCGGGGTAGCCTTGGTCAGCATCGGGGTCTCGATGTCGAGGAAGCCGTGTTCGTCCATGAAGCGGCGCACGAAGGCACTGGCCTTGGCGCGGGTCTTCAGGTACTTGGCCATCTCGGGGCGACGCAAGTCCAGGTAGCGGTACTTGAGGCTGATCTCTTCGCTGTTGACCTGGTTGAAGTCAAGGGGCAGCGGCTCGGCGCGGTTGATGATGGTCAGCTCGTGAGCGAACACCTCGATGGCACCGGTGGCCATGTCGCTGTTGCGCTGGGACTCCGGACGGGTGCGCACCACGCCGGTCACCTGGATGCAGAACTCGCCACGCAGCTCGGAGGCCAGAGCGAACGCTTCCGGCTTGTCCGGATCGAAGAACACCTGCACGATCCCTTCGCGATCGCGCATGTCGATAAAGATCAGACCGCCGAGATCACGACGACGGTGGACCCAACCGCACAATGTAATGGTCTGCCCTTCATGGGCCTCATTGACCTGTCCGCAATAGATAGAGCGCATGGACTTCTTCCTTCGAAATTGTAGAGAGACGGTTAACCTTGGGCCGCCGGGCACGACTGGCAAGCACCGTCTGTCTCACAGCTGGCCAGATTCTTTTTCTTACCCGGTTTGAAATCAGTCTCGTACCATCCGGTTCCCTTGAGCCGGAAGCCTGCCGCCGATATCAGCTTGACCAGATTCGGCTTGCTACAGGCCGGGCAGTCGGTCAGGGGGGCATCGGAAAGCTTTTGCAGTTTTGCCAATTCATGGCCACAGACGTCGCAACGATATTCGTAGATAGGCATGGGTCACAAGAAATTGAAAAACAAAAGGGCTGGCATTATAGAGGAAAACCCCCATTTGGGTAAAATGGCCAGCAACCCCCTTTGCCCAGTTTTTTTGCCTCCGATGCCTAAATTCGGCCAAAAAAACGTCGCACCTTCTCCATGAGCGGAGCAAACAACCAGCATGAGCCTCTATCTGGGCCTGCCGCAATGGTCCCACCCCGCCTGGCCGGGGCAACTGCTTGGCCTGGGCGCCAAACCCGCCGAGCACCTAGCCCACTACGCCAGCGTGTTCGACTCGGTGGAAGGAAACACCACCTTCTACGCCCTGCCGACACCCGAGACGGTACAGCGCTGGGCCGATGCGGTGCCAGCCCGTTTTCGCTTCAACTTCAAGTTTCCGCAAACCATCAGCCACCAGAGCGATCTGGTGAGCGTGGACAAGCAGGTCGCGGACTTTATCGCGCTGCTCGCCCCGCTGCACGACAAGCTGGGGCTGCTCACCCTGCAGCTGCCCGCCCGCTTCGGCCCCGAGGGGCTGCCCCGCCTGCAGGCCTTTTTCAACCGATTGCCGGGCGAATTTCGTTATGCCCTTGAGGTACGCCATCCCGATTTCTTCGCCAAGGGTGAGGCCGAACGCGCCCTGAACAGGATGTTGATGGAGAAGGGCATCAACCGCATCATGCTGGATAGCCGACCGCTCTTCTCGGTACCGGCCACCACAGCTGCCATGATCGATGCCCAAGGCAAGAAACCCAGGCTGCCGGTACATCTGCTGGCCACCGCCCAGGCCCCCGTGGTGCGCCTCATCGGCCTGCCGGATCCGGCGGCCAATCACCCCTTCTTGCCGGGCTGGCTTCCCCACTGGCAGCAGTGGCTCGCCGAGGGCAAGGATCTCTACCTGTTCATCCACACCGCCGACAACGCCAGAGCCCCGGAGCTTGCTCGCCAGATCAGCCATCTGCTTGGTCAGGAGATGGCCTCCTGGCCGGGGGAAAACGATCGCGCGCGCCAGGGAGTGCTGCCCTTTTGAGCGCCATCGGCTGACGCGTAAAAAAAGCCGTATTTTTCTGGTCTGGCGGGGCCTGGCGCCAAGACAAATGGCCTGCAATCCTCTACACTAGCGCCCCAAGCGAGGGGCCCGAATGTTTCGCATTGCAATCCGTTGCAACCGACGACGGGGCTCCGGTTCAAGGGTCCGGAACATGACCCGTACGAACAGGGCCGGTCCAGGGAGCTCATGACCCGTCACCCGTTCGTAAAGCAGGTGATATATCAACTCTGATGGCTATCACTCAACGACTCAATTGAACAATGCCGTCGGTTTATTCAACGACGGTCAGGTTGCGCAAGCATGCATACCAAAGATCAAATTTTTGCCGCCCCCATCGCCCGACTGGGGGATTTCTGTTTTGACGAGCAGGTCGTCGACGTCTTTCCCGACATGATCCAGCGATCGGTACCGGGTTACAGCAACATCATCTCCGCCATCGGCATGATGGCCGCCCGCTACGCCCAGCCCGAGAGCCGACTCTACGATCTCGGCTGCTCCCTCGGGGCCGCCACCCAGGCGATGCGCCGCCATGTCAATCAACCGGGTTGTCACATCACGGCGGTCGATCTCTCCCACCCCATGATCGAGCGGGCCCGCGCCCACCTCTCCGGCTTCAAATCCGAGGTGCCGGTGGAGCTGGTGGAGGCAGACATCTGCGACATCGAGATCGAGAACGCCTCCGTGGTGGTGCTCAATTTCACCCTGCAGTTCGTGGATCCCGAAAAGCGGGCAGCCCTCATCCAGCGCATTCACGACGGCCTGCGCCCGGGCGGCATCCTGATCCTCAGCGAGAAGTTCCGTTTCGAAGACGAACCGGTCAACGAGCTGCTCATCGACCTGCACCTCGACTTCAAACGGGCCAACGGCTACAGCGAACTCGAGATCAGCCAGAAGCGCACCGCCCTTGAGAACGTGATGCGCACCGACAGCCTGCCGGTACATCAGGCCCGCCTGCGGGAGGCCGGCTTCGCCCATCAGGATCTCTGGTTCCAGTGCTTCAACTTCGGCTCCATGATCGCCATCAAATCGAGCGGGAGCGAACAGCCATGATCGACTTTGCCAACTTCTATCAGCTGATCGCCAAGAACCGCCTGAGCCACTGGCTGCATACCCTGCCCGCCCAGCTGCACGCCTGGCAGCATGACAACCAGCACGGGGATCTGCCGCGCTGGAATCGGGCCCTCAACAAACTGCCCCAGGTTGAACCTGGCCAGATCGAGTTGAAAGAGCGGGTCGAGATTGGCTCGGCCGAGAGCCTGGGGGAAGGCGAGCGCAAGAAGGTCGAGAGCCTGCTACGCCACTTCATGCCTTGGCGCAAGGGGCCCTTCACCGTGCACGGCATCCACATCGACACCGAATGGCGTTCCGACTGGAAGTGGGATCGAGTGCTGCCCCACATCAGCCCGCTGGCGGGACGTTACGTGCTGGATGTCGGCTGCGGCAGCGGCTATCACCTCTGGCGCATGGTGGGTGAAGGAGCCAAGCTTGCGGTCGGCATCGATCCGAGCCCACTGTTCCTCTGCCAGTTCGAGGCCATTCGCCACTTCGCAGGCAATGACCAGCGAGCCCACCTGCTGCCCCTTGGCATCCAGGAGCTGCCGGAGCTGCGCGCCTTCGATACCGTCTTCTCCATGGGGGTGCTCTATCACCGCAAATCTCCCATCGAGCACATCGAGCAGCTGCGCAACCAGCTCAAAGACGATGGCGAGCTGGTGCTGGAGACCCTGGTGATCGACGGCGGCGTCAATGACGTACTGATGCCCACCGACCGCTACGGCAAGATGCGCAATGTCTGGTTCATCCCGTCCAGTGCGGCGCTCAAGCTCTGGGTTGAACGCTGCGGTTTTACCGATGTGCGGATCGTCGACGAGAATATGACCAGCACCGACGAACAGCGTCGTACCGACTGGATGATTAATGAATCCCTGAGTGATTATCTGGATCCGGACAATCCGGCGCTCACGGTAGAAGGACACCCGGCCCCCAAGCGGGCCGTACTGATTGCGCGCAAGGCCAAAGACTAGCCGATGGCTGCTGTGGACGTTACACTGACCAAATTCCAGGAAGCACAGTTAAATGAATGACATGAAAAGCAAATTAAAAGGAATGACCCTGCTCTCCCTGCTTAGTCTCGGCGGGTGTGTCAATATGGAAAAACCTCCCCAGGTCCCCGCTCTGACCCTGGCCGAGCTGCGTAGCGAGCTCAGCCAGAGTGAACAGCGCCTGCAAACAGCCATGGAACAGCAGCAGAAGCAGTATGCCCAGCAACAGCATCTGCTGGTTCAGCTCAACACCGATGTCACCAAGATGAAAGAGTCCGTCAAGCACGTAGATCACAAGCTCGCGAGCCTCCCGACCGAACCGCCCAAACCCCTGCCAATTCCGGCGGCAAAATGCCCCGCCCCGGATCAGGGCCACACCATAGATGGCAAACTGCTGGTGGGTGAAGCGGAGTGGATCTGGGTCGATGCCGCCAACGACGCCTTCCAGGCTCGGGTCGATACCGGCGCCACCACCTCCTCCATCAGCGCCCAGGAGATCACCATTTTCGAGCGCAACGGCAAGAACTGGGTGCGCTTCTTCCTGAGCCATCAGGAGATGGACGACAAGATCCAGATCGAGGCGCCGCTGGTGCGTCACGTGCGGGTGCGTCAGGCCTCCGCTGACGATCTGGACCGTCGCCCCGTGGTTCGCCTGGCAGTGCGTATCGGCGATATGACCGAAAAAGCCGAGTTTACCCTGAAAGACCGCAGCGACATGACCTTCCCCGTGCTGCTGGGTCGTGAGTTCCTCAAGGATATCGCCGTGGTCGACGTGGCCCGCGAATATATCCAGCCCAAACCCAAGCTCAAGGATGTGAAATAATCCATGGTTTCTCGCAAGCCGTTCTATTTGCTGGTTGCCCTGCTGTACATTGTCGGCCTGGGGATGACCCTCTATCACCACATCGCCCTGGACGTGCCCCTGACGCCGGGTGAAAAGCGCCAGATTTGGTCCATTGAGGCCAAACTGGAGTTCGATGCCACCGGTGAGCCGGTGATCGCTTCCCTGGCTATTCCTGGCACCCAGCCCGGTTTCACTCTGATGAACGAGAATGCCGCGAGCCCGGGCTACGGTCTTTCGTTTGTTGAAAAAGATGGCGATGCCCGTGCCGAGTGGTCAATTCGCACTGCTTCCGGCCGTCAGGAGCTCTACTACCGCGTCGACATGATGGCGGATGCTCACGCCAAGCCGGCTGCCAACCCGCAGCCGCCCGCCATCGAGAAGCAGATCGAGAGCGAGCCCTATGCCACCGCGATGAAGCAGATCCTGGAACGTGCCCAGGAGCGCTCCGCCGACGGCTATACCCTGACTCGCGAGATCATCAAGGAGATCGAGAAGCAGGAACAGAACGCCGAGCTGCTGAAAAAGAACAAGTCTCGTGCCAACCTGATCGCCGAGCTGCTCAACAACGCCGACATTCCGGCCCGTGTAGTCCATGCCCTCAATCTGGAAGACGGTCGCCGTCGCCAGGAGCTGGTGGATTACCTGCAAGTCTTCAACAGCCCGACCGACTACAAGCTGTTCAACCCGCAGACCGGTGAACAGGGCCGCCCGGCCAACCTGCTGCTGTGGGAGTACAACTCGGGCGCCCTGCTGGACGTGACCGGCGGTCACAACTCCCGCGTCACCTTCTCGATGATCGAGCAGGAGCAACCGGTGAGCGTGGCGCTGGCCCAGAAGTTCGAAAAATCCGAGATGTTGAACTTCTCCATCCACAGCCTGCCGCTGGAAGAGCAAGCCCTGTTCAAAGGCCTGCTGCTCATTCCTATCGGCGTGCTGATGGTGGTGTTCCTGCGGGTACTGGTAGGGATCAAGACTTCGGGCACCTTCATGCCGGTGCTGATCGCGGTCGCCTTCATCCAGACCTCGCTGGTGACCGGTCTCATTGGTTTCCTGCTTATCGTGGGCACCGGCCTTATCATCCGGTCTTACCTCTCGAGGCTCAACCTGCTGCTGGTAGCTAGGATATCGGCGATCATCATCATGGTGATCTCGATGATCGGCATCTTCTCCGCATTCGCCTTCAAGCTGGGGCTGACCGACGGCATGAAGATAACCTTCTTCCCGATGATCATCCTCTCCTGGACCATAGAGCGGATGTCCATCCTGTGGGAAGAAGAGGGTCCGAAAGAGGTGTTCCGCCAGGGCGGCGGTTCCCTGCTGGTGGCCGTCATCGCCTACCTGGCCATGGATAACGAACTGATCCGTCACCTCACCTTCAACTTCCTCGGTCTGCAACTGGTGCTGATGGCGACCGTGCTGCTGATGGGTAACTACACCGGTTACAAGCTGAGCGAGCTCAAGCGCTTCAAGCCGCTGGTGGACGAGATGAAGTCTGGCGCCACGCCGGGTAAGGACAAGTAACAGATGTGGTTCTGGGAAAAGTACACCACCCCGTGGAGCCTGTCTCAGTCAGGCATCCTCGGCATGAACAAGCGCAACCACTCCTACATCAGCCGCTACAACCCGCGCCGTCTCTACCCACTGGTGGATGACAAGCTGCAGACCAAGCGCATCGCGCTGGATGCAGGCGTGACGGTGCCGGATCTCATTGGCACCATTCGCGAACAGCACGGAGTGGGACAGATCACCGAGCTGGTGAAAGAGTGGCCGGGCTTCTGCATCAAGCCGGCCCGGGGTTCCGGCGGCAAGGGGATCCTGGTGATCCTGCGTCAGGAAGATGGCCTCTTCTACAAACCCAACGGCAGTGCCTGTAATGGCCAGGATCTGGAGCGCCATGTCTCCAACATCCTGGCGGGGCTCTACTCTCTGGGAGGCAAGCCGGACGTGGCGCTGGTGGAAGGGCTCATCAACTTCGATGACGTATTCGACGGCTACTCGTTTGAAGGGGTGCCCGATTCGCGGGTGATCATCTTCAAGGGCTTCCCGGTGATGGCCATGATGCGCCTCTCCACTTCTGCCTCCGACGGCAAGGCGAACCTGCACCAGGGCGCCGTGGGGGTGGGACTGTGCCTGCGTACCGGTCGCGCCCTGCGGGCGGTGCAGTTTGGCTCACCCATCCGCCACCATCCGGATACGGGGCTTGACCTCTACGATCTCAGGGTGCCCCACTGGGATACCCTGCTGACCCTGGCCGCCTCCTGCTACGAGATGTCGGGGCTCGGCTATATTGGGACCGATATGGTGCTGGACAAGTTCCGCGGCCCCATGTTGCTGGAACTCAACGCCCGTCCGGGCCTTGCCATCCAGATTGCCAATGGCCGCGGCCTGGTGCCCAACCTCAAGACCATCGAGAAGCTGGGCCAGGTCAAGATGAACGTGGAGCAGCGGGTCAACTTCGCCAAGGATCACTTCGGGATCTTCGACGAATAATCCGGTTGCCACCCGATGCCAAAAGCGCGCCCATGGCGCGCTTTTTTATACCTGCCCTACAAGCTGTTACTGCATCCACCATCCAAATAACAGGCATAAAAAAACCGGCGCCTTGGCACCGGTTTTTTACTTCGCATCAACCCATTACAGGGCGTCGGCGTTCTCGGACAGGTATTTGGCCACGCCATCCGGAGAGGCCTGCATGCCTTTCTTGCCCTTTTCCCACTGAGCCGGGCACACTTCGCCGTGCTCTTCGTGGAATTGCAGAGCGTCGACCATGCGCAGCATTTCGTCGATGTTGCGACCCAGCGGCAGATCGTTCACCACCTGGTGACGAACCACGCCGTTCTTGTCGATCAGGAAGGAGCCACGGAAGGCCACACCGGCTTCCGGATGCTCGACATCATACGCCTTGCAGATCTCGTGCTTCACGTCGGCGATCAGCGGGTACTTGACCTGACCGATGCCGCCATCTTCCACCTTGGTGTTGCGCCAGGCGTTGTGGGAGAACTGGGAATCGATGGAAACACCGATCACTTCCACGCCACGCTTCTGGAACTCTTCATAGCGATGATCGAAGGCGATCAGTTCGGACGGGCAGACGAAAGTGAAGTCGAGGGGGTAAAAGAAGACAACGGCGGCTTTGCCTTTGATGTGGGATGACAGGTTGAAAGAATCAACGATTTCGCCATTACCCAGAACGGCTGCGGCAGTAAAATCGGGTGCGGGACGGCCTACCAATACCATATTCAATTCCTCTTTTGTGAAGTGAACAATCCGCTCAGGATTGGGCCACCTTGGGCCTGGTCCATCTAATTCAAGCGACAAACTATAGGCCCGGTGGTAGATTAGTCAAATCAAATTAAATAGATAGTATTAATCGGGTTTTTCTATGCAACGTTGGCCCAGCCTCAAACAGCTGCAATATCTGGTTGCTCTCGACGAGCACAAAAACTTCAACCGCGCCGCCAAGGCTTGTCATGTCAGCCAGTCGACCCTGAGTACCGGGATCCAGACCCTGGAGGACATGATGAACTTGCAGCTGGTGGAGCGGGACCACAAGAGCTTCATTATGACCCCGGTCGGCATGGAAATCGTCGAGCGGGCTCGCAATTTGCTCTCCGACGCGCGGGATCTGATGGAACTCGGTCAACATCAGGGGGGAGTCATGCAGGGGACAGTGCGCCTCGGCTGCATCCCGACCATTGCCCCCTTCCTGCTCAGCAAGCTGCTGAAGGTGTGCAGCAAGACCTATCCTGATCTCGAATTGTTGCTGCGTGAAGACACCACCAGCAATCTGCTCAAACAGCTGGAGCAGGGTCAGCTCGATCTGCTGATCCTGGCGCTGCCCATCGAGATCGGCGGCTTTCACTGCAAGACCGTCGGCCAGGATCCCTTCCACATGGTGATGCCTGCCAGCATGGCGGCCGGGCTGCACACCCCGTTCGACTACAAGGAACTGCCCAACCAGAGCATCTTCCTGCTGGAGCGGGAGCACTGCCTCACCGAGCATGCGGTCAGCGCCTGTCGCCTGCGGGACAAGAGCAAGATCAACCCGTTCGCCGCCACCAGCCTGCACACCCTGGTGCAGATGGTAGAGGCGGGCCTGGGCACCACCTTCCTGCCCCAGATGGCCATAGATGCCGGCATTCTCGACAACTCGGATCTGGTGGCCATCCCGCTGCCCGGCGAAAAATCCTACCGCGAGATAGGCCTGGTGTGGCGTCCCAGCACCACCCGGGTGCAGACCTTCTACAAGCTGGCCGAGCTGCTCACCCCGCTGATCAGCCCGGCCAAATAAGCTCAAACGCCAGCCCTCCGGCTGGCGTTTTTTTTTTACGCAGCCACGCATTTTTGCCATTTGAGACTAGGTCTTGGGCCAGATCCCTGTTTATGATGGAAAAGTTGTCGTGCCGGTCATCTTCTGACGCCGGTGTCCAAGCCTGATCTGTAGAGAGAGCACCGATGTATCGTTTCTTGCTGCTATCCATACTGACCCTGCTGCTGGCTGCCTGCTCCAGTACTCCCGAACCCACACCACCCGCCCCTCGCCAGAGCAGTGCCTTCGACGGCTTCTACCAGCAGTGGCGCGGCGTACCCTATCGCATGGGGGGCTCGACCCGGGCGGGTCTCGACTGCTCCGCCTTCACCCAGCTCGCCTACCAGCAGGTAATGGGGTTTTCCCTGCCCAGAACCACAGAATCCCAGGCCACCCTCGGCACACCGGTCGAACGTTATCGGCTGCAACACGGGGATCTGGTCTTCTTCAAGACCGGCTGGCGCCAGTACCACGTCGGGGTCTACACGGGATCGGGGGAGTTTATCCACGCCTCCACCAGCAAGGGGGTGATCCGCTCCCGTCTCGACAATGTCTACTGGAACAGCCGCTACTGGCAGGCTCGCCGCCTGACCCAATAAGGCACCAGGCCCACTTACCTGTCCTTTCATCTTCCCGTGAAGAGTCATGGACCATTGCTTATAACCCAATTGAACCCAAAACCTGCGTTTCTGCTCATTTTGTGATAAAGTGGTGACCCTTTTTCAGGCATAGCCCTGTTGCGCCGGGTTTCTCTTCGTATGAAAACAATGCCCCAGACAGGCAAACGCAACAGCTGTGGTGTGGCAGGAGCAGCCACGCAGCGTCAGCGCGGGACGAGCGACTGGCCACACAACACGGGTTTCAATCGTCAATTTGATAAGGAGATCGTGCAATGAAGCAATATCAAAGCTGGTTGGGACAATACCTGATGAGCCGTCGTGACGGTGACCATGCCATGGCTTCCGAGCTGGCCAGCTCCATCTGCGAGTTCTGGCAGCAGCAAGGAGATGAGGCCGAGCTGGACAAGTGGCAGCAGATCTACCAGCACCATCTGGAAAGAACCACTTAATCATCCGATTCCTTGCCTTGCAGCACCCGAGCTGCAAGGCTTTCTTTTGTTTACCCTTTCCAGCTCCCCTCTTTATCTCCGTTTTGTTGCCAATCGCGGCAACCTGATGTCGATGTCACCCCTGTGCCATCAGTTCGCACCAGACGAAAGAAGCCTCAGCTCTAGCCCTTGCACAGCGCACGCATACAGCCATGAAACTCTCTTTCGCCTCTCCTGCGGCATGTCGCCTCAACGGTTCAACTACCCAAGCACGATAGAAATGAGCGGTACGCCGCCACATCACCCCACTTCCGCCTTGCCCCTCCCCCTCCCCTTTGTTAGAGTCGCGCGCCGCGCGGCGACCGCGCCCACAAGAACAATGAGCGCCCAGGGCGCCAGCAACGAGCGAGAACAATCCATGCGTGAGCGCATCAGACAAGAGTGGTTTGGCAACGTCAGGGGGGATCTGCTGTCGGGCACGGTCGTGGCCCTGGCCCTGATCCCGGAGGCCATCGCCTTCTCCATCATCGCCGGCGTCGATCCCAAGGTGGGGCTCTACGCCTCCTTCTGCATCGCCGTCATCATCGCCTTCACCGGCGGTCGCCCGGCCATGATCTCCGCCGCCACCGGCGCCATGGCCCTGCTGATGGTGACCCTGGTGCGCGAGCACGGCCTGCAATACCTGATGGCCGCCACCCTGCTCACCGGCCTGCTGCAGATCCTGGCCGGCTACCTGCGCCTCGGCGCCCTGATGCGCTTCGTCTCGCGCTCGGTGGTGACCGGCTTTGTCAACGCCCTGGCCATCCTCATCTTCATGGCCCAGTTGCCGGAGCTGACCAACGTCAGCTGGCAGGTCTACGCCATGACCGCGGCCGGGCTTGGCATCATCTACCTGTTCCCACGCCTGCCGCGCATCGGCAGCCTGTTCCCCTCGCCGCTGCTGTGCATCGTGCTGCTCACCGCAGTGAGTGTCGGCCTCGGCCTCGAGGTGCGCACGGTCGGCGACATGGGCGCCCTGCCGGACACCCTGCCGGTCTTCATGTGGCCCGACGTGCCCCTCAATCTCGAGACCCTGGCCATCATCTTCCCCTACTCCGCAGCTCTGGCCGTGGTGGGACTGCTCGAATCCCTGATGACCGCCGCCATCGTCGACGACATGACCGGCACCCGCAGCGATCGCCATCGCGAGTGCAAGGGCCAGGGGCTGGCCAACATCGCCGCCGGCCTGATGGGCGGCATGGCGGGCTGCGCCATGATTGGCCAGTCGGTCATCAACGTGAAATCCGGTGGCCGCGGCCGCCTCTCCACCCTGGTGGCGGGGGCTCTGCTCATCGTCATGGTGGTATTCCTGGATGAGTGGATCCGCCAGGTCCCCATGGCGGCCCTGGTGGCGGTAATGATCATGGTATCCATCGGCACCTTCTCCTGGGGATCCTTGCTGCGCATGCACAAGACGCCGCTGGCCACCAACCTGGTGATGCTGAGCACGGTGGCCGTGGTGGTGGTGACCCACAACCTGGCCCTCGGGGTACTGACCGGCGTACTGCTGGCCTGCCTCTTCTTCGCTCACAAGGTGGCGCGTACCCTGCTGGTACACAGCGACAGCGAGCGTTACGGCGCCACCCGCACCTACCGGGTGCACGGCCAGGTCTTCTTCGCCAGCACCGAGCAGTTCTGCGCCGGTTTTGACACCGGCGAATCCCTCGAGCGGGTGGTGATCGATTTAAGTGACGCCCATTTCTGGGATCTCAGCGCCGCCGAAGCCCTGGCCAAAGTACACCGCCGCTTCGAGGCGGCCGGTACAGAGGTGCAGCTGACGGGAGTGAGCGACGCCAGCGCTGCCCTGCTCGGTCGCTTCGCCCCGGCGACCTGACCGCGCGCCTCTTCAGGCGCCACACGCCCATAAAAAAGGCCAGCCCCATGGGGCTGGCCTTTTGCATCTGTACAGACTTACATCTGGTCGATCATGTCCTGAGCAAACTGGGAGCAGGAGCGCAGGGTAGCGCCTTCCATCAGACGCTCGAAGTCATAGGTGACGGTCTTGTTGGCGATGGCCGCTTCCATCCCCTTGACGATGAGGTCAGCTGCCTCGGTCCAGCCCAAGTGGCGCAGCATCATCTCGGCAGAGAGGATCAGCGAGCCCGGGTTGACCTTGTCCTGACCGGCGTACTTGGGCGCGGTGCCGTGGGTTGCTTCGAACAGGGCCACACCGTCGCCGATGTTGGCGCCCGGGGCAATACCGATACCGCCGACCTGGGCCGCCAGGGCGTCGGAGATGTAGTCACCGTTGAGGTTCATACAGGCGATGACGTCATACTCGGCCGGACGCAGCAGGATCTGCTGCAGGAAGGCATCGGCGATGACGTCCTTGACGACGATGGTCTTGCCGGTCTTGGGGTTCTTGAAGGAGCACCAGGGGCCGCCGTCGATGAGCTGGGCGTCGTACTCTTTCTGGGCCAGGGCGTAGCCCCAATCCTTGAAGGCGCCTTCGGTGAACTTCATGATGTTGCCCTTGTGCACCAGGGTCACGGAGTCACGGTCGTTGTCGATGGCGTACTCGATGGCGGCACGAACCAGACGCTCGGTACCGGCCTTGGACATGGGCTTGATGCCGATGCCGCAGGACTCGGGGAAGCGAATCTTCTTCACGCCCATCTCGTTTTGCAGGAAGGCGATCACCTTCTTGGCTTCGTCGCTGTCGGCCTTCCACTCGATGCCGGCGTAGATGTCTTCGGCGTTCTCGCGGAAGATCACCATGTCGGTCAGATCCGGGCGTTTGACCGGGCTCGGAGTGCCTTCGTAGTAGCGTACCGGACGCAGGCAGACGTAGAGATCCAGCTCCTGGCGCAGGGCCACGTTGAGGGAGCGAATACCGCCGCCGACCGGGGTGGTCAGCGGGCCCTTGATGGCCACGCAGTATTCACGAATGAAATCCAGGGTTTCGGCCGGCAGCCAGGCACCTTCGCCATAGACGTGAGTCGATTTCTCGCCGGTATAGATCTCCATCCAGGCGATCTTGCGCTCGCCTTTGTAGGCTTTCTCGACCGCGGCATTCACCACATTCAACATGGCCGGGGTCACGTCCACACCGATACCATCCCCTTCGATAAACGGAATGATGGGATTGTGGGGAACCTGCAGCTTGCCGTTGGCATCGACTGTGATTTTCTGGCCCTGGGTCGGGATAACTACTTTGCTTTCCATCGGCATCTCCTAACTTCCGTTTGTTATCAATCTGATCGTTGCGCGCGGCCATCTTAGCCCATTCATTTTCATAATAAAATGGCGATCACCCATGTCAGACCAAAGAGGTAGCCCCCGGGCGATCCGGGTCACAATCCCGCCCCGGCCGCGGCTCTGGCGCCAGTCGCTATCCTTCGGCCTCGCAGGCCAATGTCTGGGGCTGGCTCAGAGCGCGGTATTGGGACGGCGTCAATCCCGTCTTCTGCTTGAACACCCGGCAGAAGTAATTTACATCGGTGTAACCACAACGGCTGGCCACCTCCTCCAAGCGGAAGCGGTACTTTTTCAGCATGAATTTTGCTCGGTCGATGCGCACCCAGCTGATGTAATCGGCCAGGCGCATATGGCCCTGCTCACGAAACAGGTGGGAAAGATGGCTGGCGGAGACATTGAAGCGGTGAGCGATGGAGTCGCGGGTAATGGGGCGGTGAAAATTTTCCTGGATATAAATGCAGATGCCGTGGAACAGATCCGCCCCCCGCGGCCTGTCAACGGCGGACTCCGCCAGCAACTGACGCGTACTGGTGAGCAGCGCCTGCAGCAGCAGATCGTCAGTGGGCGCACGACCGGGATCCTCGGCCAGCACATTGAGCGCTCCCAGAATATGCTCCGTCACATGACCCGCCCGGGCCATGATGCTGTGTTTTTGCACGTCAAAGAAATCGGGCTCTTCCCGGCGTTTGCTCACCAGGCTGAACCCTATCTGGCGCTTGCCAAACAGCAGGCTCAATACGGAGCAGTCGGTGGTCCAGAGCGGCTTGTTCCAGCCGTTGGGAGGGATATAGAGCGCCTGCCCGGGCTGCACACCAATCTCCTTGCTGCCAGCCTCCCTGTCCCACACCTGGTTAAGGTACTCGCCGCTGAACACCAGCTCGAGGCGGGGAAAGTTGACCTGATAGCTGAAGCTTGGGGGCAGACCCTGTTCACTGGCGAACCAGATTTGGTCGAACGGAACCTGTTCACCGAGGGCACCATCAAGCAACTGGCTGAAAATGAGTGACATGCTGATCCTGATCAAGAGAGAGGCAAGCGGTTGCGGCGCACGCAATGGCCCATGTTATAGTCCGGCTCGGACTATCAATGCCACCCTTTTCTTCACCCGCTCCTCTTCATCTTAAAATGAGGCATTCTTATGAGCAGTAGCGTCTTGCCCTCCTTTCTGTTGATGCAAAACCCGATTCAAGGCTACGACTGGGGCAGTCATGACTCCCTCACCACCCTGTTCGGGATCCCCAATCCGGAGGGCAAACCCCAGGCCGAGCTGTGGATGGGGGCACACCCCAACGGCTGCTCCGAGATCACCTGCGGCGATCAGGTACAAAAGCTCTCCACCCTGATCGATAGCGCCCCGGCCGCCGTGCTGGGTGAGGCAACCCTCGCTCGCTTTGGCAGCCTGCCATTCCTGTTCAAGGTGCTGTGCGCCGAGAAGGCTCTCTCCATCCAGGTGCACCCGAGCAAGGCGCAGGCTGAAGCCGGTTTTGCCAGGGAAGAGGCCGCCGGTATCTCGCCCAAGGCAGCCAATCGCAACTACAAGGATCCCAACCACAAGCCGGAACTGGTGTTCGCGCTCACCCCGTATCAGGCGATGAACGGCTTTCGCTCCATTCCCGCCATCCTGGCGCTGTTCGAGCGAGTCAAGCTGGCGGCTATCGCCGATCTGACCGGGGCCCTTGCCGCCGCTCACGCAGCCAATCAGGGCGAAGCCGGGTTGCAACACTTCTTCCAGCAGTTGTTGATGCTGGAAGGGGTACGCAAAGAGGCGGCGCTGATCGATCTGCTGGCTTACGCCAATGAGCATCAGGACGAGGAGACCTTTGCCCTGATCACCTCCCTCGCCGCCCAGTATCCGGGGGATGTGGGGCTCTTCTCGCCGCTGCTGCTCAACGTGGTGACCCTCCAGCCCGGTCAGGCGATGTTCCTCGATGCCTGCACCCCCCACGCCTATGTGCGCGGTACCGGCCTTGAGATCATGGCCAACTCCGACAACGTGCTGCGCGCCGGCCTCACCCCCAAATACATCGATGTCGCCGAGCTCCTGGATTGCACCCGCTGCCTGCCCAAGCCGGATGACCAGATCCTGCTGGCCCCCCGCCGCGAGGGTGCGGTACAGCACTTCGAGGTGCCGGTACCGGACTTTACCTTCAGCGTCTATCCGGCGGGTGAGCATGCGCTCACCACCGCCAGCGCCGAGATCCTGTTTGCCATCGACGGCCCCGTCATCCTCAAGCGCGGTGATGACACCCTGCGTCTCGAGAAGGGGCAATCCGCCTTTATCCCCGCCGCCACCGGCAGTTATCAACTGCTGGCCGAGGGCCGGGTCGCCCGAGCAGGCAACCGCTATTAAGGCGCGAACCGGCGAGTTCAAGAGCCGATACACGCACAAGGGCCATCATGGATGGCCCTTGCTGTTGTTCTCTGCGTTACTGTTCACCTGACTTAACTGATACGCCCTCGCCCCATCAACCACACAGGAAGGGTTATCTTTCAACCCATGTTTAGATACTGGCGGGACTATTTTCTGGATCAACCAGCAGCCATTAACTGTCAGCGTCTTGAACCGGGATATCGCCGTTTCTGCCAAGCGACATCTAATGATGATCCTATCCATGGCTGCGACGTAAAATAATACGTTAGTTAATAACAGACAGTTCCCGTTAATCCATATTTTTCCAGCTGCGTCTTTATAAGATTTGGCTCACGTTTTCGACTTCAACGTATCGACAGCATGCGACATTTAATTATTTCCAATCAGAATAAAACCCCATCCAATATAACGCTCAGAAAAAACTCATGAATTAATGAACCTATCTATTAAAAATCAAGATAGAACAATGCGTTATATTGAAAAAAATGATAAAAACACCAATGTGGAGATTTCACACGAAAGGAGGGGATGTATAGTTTTCACAATGCAATTTTATGAAAAAACCTCTCTATCCATTTGTCGCATTAAAACCAATATTTGTAGTTATTATCATAATAATGACTGGAGGCGATAATCAAAGACATAGATTACACCTTTATTTGTTTTAAATAGAGTGTGATCCTACTCGCAACCAAATACTATCTGACTCCTATACCCTGCATCTGAAAAAAGTTTTCAGCCCCTCTATTTTCCATCACACACCAATCACAATATAACGGAGTTTATTATGAAACAGGCTCCTCTCCTGCTCGCTTGTACGACCCTCGCCGGGCTGATGGTCATTGCCGGATGCGAGGAGGACACGCAAGATCCTGTCAGCCCTCCCGACGCGGGTGTCACCCGCTACGTCAATCCATTAATCGGTACGGGTAATCTCGGCAATACCTATCCTGGCGCAACCACCCCTCACGGCATGATCCAGCTCTCCCCGAATAATGGGGCTGTTGGCTGGGAATATACGTCCGGCTATTACTATCACGACAGACGCATCGCCGGTTTCTCTCATACCCATCTCTCTGGGGCGGGCGCCACCGACTTGAACGATATTCTGGTGATGCCCATCAACTCGCGCTCCGATTACAAGATAGAGAAGGGGGGCAATCTCGAAGCATCCCGTTATCGCCACAAGGATCAACAGGCGACGGCGGGCTACTACAAGATGGATCTGCTCGATTACGGCATCAAGGCCGAATTGACTGCAGGCGATCGCGTCGGTGTCCATCGTTATACCTTCCCTCGCGATGAAAGATCCGAAATTGTGATTAACCTGGGTGTCAGTTTTATCGACGGCACGTCAGAAACAGAGATGAAGTGGGACAAGGAGAATAACCGCATCGAAGGCTATCGCTTCTCTTATGGCTGGGCCCCCAGCCAGAAAGAGTTCTTCGTGATGGAGTTCAATCAGCCAATCAAAAACATCCGCTTTGCCTACTACGACAAAGAACGGGATCGCTATATCGACGCGAGGCAAAGCACCACGGAAATGGCCAACGAGGCGATCGACAATTATCAGCCTGCCCGCGCCTATGTGGAATTTGATACCTCGACGACGGGCTTGACCGTTGAGGCCAAGGTGGCCCTCTCCAGCGTCGAAATAGGCAAGGAGGGCAAATCAGGCGCCTCGCTCAACATGACCAAAGTGGCAGGCATGACATTTGATGATGTCCGGCAAGCCGCCACCCGGAAATGGGAAAACGAGCTGGGAAAAATCCGGGTTAGCGGTGATGAAGAGTACAAACAGACCTTCTACACGGCGCTCTATCATGCCTACCTAGGCCAGACTATCTACTCCGATTTGGATGGTCGCTACCGCCAGGTGCATCAGGGAAGCGGCGCAAATCCCGATGGCAACACCCAAGACGGAAAGCTGACCGAGACGCTGAAAGAGTCAGTTCGTACCGCCGATGCCAACAGAGACGGTAAAGCCGACTTTACCCGCTATGACACCTTCTCCCTCTGGGACACCTATCGCGCCGTGCAACCTCTCTCCTCCATCCTGGAACCGGATCGTCTCGCGGATGTCGTCCTCTCCATGCTCTCCTATGCAGAAGAGGAGTGGATCGACGATGAGGGCAACATGCGTAAAGGGCGCTTGCCAGAATGGACTCTCAAAGGCAATGAGACCGGCATGATGATGGGCATGCATTCGACCCCTGTCATCCATGACGTTTTATCCAAGGGCTCCCTTGATAAACGCATGATTGACCTTGGTTTTAATGATGCAGAGCGCCAGCAGATCAAGGAACGCCTCGTGAATGCCATGGTGACCGATGCGCGCGCCTCGACCAGCCAGGGAGTAGCGTGGATCAAGGAGTACGAAGAGCAGGGTTATGTACCGGCCCAGCTTCACGATCAACCCCCCTCTGACCCCTGGGCGGCCCATTCTCCCTTCAAAGACTCCTGGACTGCATCCTATTCGCTGGAGTACTCCATGAACGACTGGGCCATCGCCCAATCCGTCAAGACCGTATTTGGTGAAGACGATCCTCGCTATCAAGAGTTCGCGGATCGCTCGAACAACTGGCAAGCGCAATTTGACTTTGGTGGCCAATACAAAGGCTGGTTCAAGGCCCGCGATTATGCTGGCAACTTTATTGACACCAACTGGGTAGATCCGAAAACGGGACGGGAAGCCGGCAAAAACTGGCGTCCGGAGATGTTCAACTGGGCATTTACCGAGTCCAACGGCTGGCAATATTCGTTCAGCGTCCAGCACGATATTTCAGGCCTGATCGACCTGATGACCCGCTTCGACCAGAAGCAGGACCCTTCGGCGAAACGTGGCGACTTGTTTGTCAGGCGGCTGGACGAATACTGGACCACCTACCCGGATCGCAACGCCGCGGACAACCAGTTCCCCATCTTCAATACGGGCAATGTGGGTCAGCATGTACAGGGCAACGAGCCGGATATCCACGTGCCCTATCTCTACAACTACGTTGGTCAACCCTGGAAAACCCAGGCCGTCATCGTCGACACAACCAACGTTTGTTACAAAAACACCCCTGACGGTATTTGTGGCAACGATGATTTCGGCACGCTGTCAGCCTGGTTCGTGTTTCGTGCGCTGGGTTTCTTCCCGGTCAATGCATCGTCCGGCATCTACGAAATAGGGACGCCCATGTTCGAAACGGCGTCCATTGATGTAGGCAATGGCAAGAGATTCACAGTCAAGGCGCAAAATGTCAGCCGCGACAATATCTTTATTCAGTCGGCACGACTCAATGGCAGCGAATTCACGCGCACCTACCTGACCCATGACGACATCATGAATGGCGGTGAGCTTGAATTTGTGATGGGAGATACCCCCAACAAGGAGTGGGGAGCCCAACCCGAAGATCTGCCACCGGCACAAGGCATCGGCACCTTCTTGCACGAAAGCGATATGCCCGAGGGATCCCGTTAATACGGTTTTAAGGGGGGAAGAATCCCCCCTTCTGGCGATAAATCGCTTCCATATCATATTTGGGGAGGGCCAATCTGCTGGTCCTTCCCATGTCGCACGCGCACAAAACAGTTATCGTCGGTTCATTTCTTGATACACCGCAACTCTTTATGATTTCGCGCTTTAACCCATTGTGTCATTGGGTATGATTCCCGTCTGGCTATCACGCATTTTTGCCATATCCATGGGCCTCGCTCGTCCGTTACCTGCGCACGTTCAGGAAGAACATCATGAAACGCTATTCCGGGTTATCACTTTTACTCTTGGCACTATCGAGTGGCCCAGGTTACGCCGCCTGTGACAATGCAGCCGCGGTCAAGCTGGCCAAGGCTTTTTGGAGTGAACACAGGGATTTCTATTACGCAGAACCGGCAAAGGTGAAAGCGCTGCTGACCCCAGCATTTTTTGCCGTGCTGAGCGAGGAAGCCAAGTGTAATGGCGAAGGGGAAGTGTGCGCTATCGATGCCGATCCCTGGATCAGTGCGCAAGATGGCGAGGTCACCGGACCCATCACCTTCCGCCTGGCTGGCCAGCAGGATGGCATCGTCTCGGTCAGCATGGATTACCGCTTTATGTTCTCGGAGACCCGGCAAGAGCCACGAGCCGTCACTTTTCAATTTAAAACTGCCGGCGATCGCCGCTGTTTTCTGCTGGATGACTTTATCAGCCCGGGCGAGGGTTCACTGAAACAACGCCTGCAGCAGTGGCAGGCACAAAACGGTGCCGGGCCGCAATAATTAACCCCCACGGCCCGCTGGGCGGTGGGGGTTGGGTTATTCTGGCGATCCTTTCGCTATGTCAGAAAAACGGACTGCGACCATCAGAGCGGGCTAATACTCGGCCTCTTCAGAGTGAGGCTCAGAGGAGCGGATGCGCTCCAGTTCATCGACCCGGGCTTGCCACTTGTCGTGGGCCTGTTTCAGACCCTGCAGCTCCAGCTCCTGACGCATGGTGTCGATCTCTTGGTCTAGTTTTTCCATCAGAATGTCTCCTTCATTCATAGAGTTACACACTGGCTGACGGCACTTGGCCAACCTGCTCTCCCCTATTCTGACATCCGGAATCGCGCAACTGCCCAACGAAATAAACGATTGATTGTGGCAAAACCAATCTAAAATTTTGTTTTATTTTCCACATGAGCCCACTTAGCCCATTCACGGCTGCCGCCGATTTCTGTCTATCCGCTCACATTTTGCTCGCGCCTTGGCCATCACACAATTCTCCATCCCGTGTCTTTATCCCAATTGAATCATTGCTCAGCAGTTGCTTCCCCATCTATAGGATCCGTCTTCAACTATCTGTTTTTAAATGCAATTAATTAAAATAAATGAACATCAATCGGCGCAATAAAAGTGCGAGCAGGGTCACAGGGTGGGGCATGGCGCACAAAAATCCAGTGAACGGCACATTTGTCCGATTTCGGCAGGGCGGCAAGGGGAGAACAATATTCGGGACAACTGACCCCACCTCATGACGCTCGGGAAGAGCAAGGAGAGTGAAATGTTACCCACCATGACTAATGACGGACTCATCTGCCTGGCATTGCGGGCTACCAGCAAGGAGGCCCTGTTTGACGAGATGGCCGAGCTGCTGGTGCGCGATGGCGCCGTGTCGGATCGGCAGCAATTTATCAGCGATCTCTGGGCCCGGGAGCAGCTGGATTGCACCGGCTTCGAGCAGGGTGTGGCCCTGCCCCATGCCAAGAGCGGCGCGGTGCGCCGTCCGGCCATTGCCATCGGGATCAGCCAGCAGGGGATCGAATACGGCTCCGAAGATGGCCAGCCCGCCCAGCTGTTTTTCATGATCGCCTCCCCAGAGGGCGGGGCCAACCACCATATCGAGGTGTTGGCCGAGCTCTCCACCCGCCTGCTGGCGCCGGGTTTTATCGAGCAGATGAAGGCAGCCACCAAAGTCGATGAGGTGCTGTCGCTGCTCTCGGCAGGATCCTGCGCGGCGCAACCCGCCAAGGCGGCCCTCCCCACCGAAGAAGAAGAACCTGCCAGGGAGCGCGGCTTCAAAGAGCGGCTCGCGACCCTGAAACAGCACCTGCTGTTTGGTACCTCCCACATGATCCCCTTTATCGTGGCGGGGGGCGTGCTGCTGTCCCTCTCCGTGATGATGAGCGGTAAAGGGGCCGTGCCAGAGACAGGTTTTCTCAAGGACATGGCGACCATGGGGATCGCCGGACTCACTCTCTTTACTGCCGTGCTCGGTGGCTATATCGCCTATTCGCTGGCCGACAAACCGGGCCTGGCCCCCGGCATGATCGGCTCCTGGGTGGCGGTACAGCACTATCAGACCGGTTTTCTTGGGGCCATTCTGGTGGGCTTTATCGCCGGCTTCGTGGTCAACCAGCTCAAGCGGATCAAGCTGCCTGACTCCATGAGTTCCCTCGGCTCCATCTTTATCTATCCGCTGATCGGCACCTTCCTGGTATGCGGCATCGTCATGTGGGTAATTGGTGCACCGATTGCCGCCATGATGGAGTCGATGAACCAGTGGCTCTCCGGCATGGCGGGCTCCGGCAAGGTGATGCTGGGCACCATTTTGGGGGGCATGACCGCCTTTGACATGGGCGGCCCGGTCAACAAAGTAGCGACCCTGTTCGCCCAGACCCAGGTCGATACCCAGCCCTGGCTGATGGGCGGCGTCGGCATCGCCATCTGCGTGCCGCCACTCGGCATGGCGCTGGCCACCCTGATGTCCCCAAAAAGATACAAGAAAGAGGAGCGTGAATCGGGCAAGGCAGCCGCCATCATGGGAATGATCGGCATCAGCGAGGGGGCCATTCCGTTCGCCGCCGCCGATCCGGTGCGTGTCATTCCGGCCATCGTCGCGGGGGGCATAGTCGGCAACGTCACCGGCTTCATGATGAGCAGCATCAACCATGCCCCCTGGGGTGGCTGGATCGTACTGCCGGTGGTCGAGGGCAAGATAGGCTATATCGTCGGAACCCTGCTCGGTGCCCTGACCACCGCCATCATAGTCAACCTGCTGAAAAAGCCGGTGACCGAGGAGGAAGAGGAAACGAGCACAGCAGATGACTACCAGGCCATCGAGGCGGAAGGTGAAGCGGACGTACTCGCCATCACCGCCTGCCCCTCCGGTGTGGCCCACACCTTCCTCGCCGCCAAGAGCCTGCAGAAGGCAGCCGCCAGGGCGGGGATCAAGCTCAAGGTGGAGACCCAGGGCGCCAACGGCATCATCAACCGCATCACCGCCAAAGATGTGGCCAACGCCCGCTGCGTCATCCTGGCCCACGACGTGGCCATCAAGTACCGCGAGCGCTTCAAGGATATCGAGGTGATCGACACCAAGATCCGGGAGGCGATCCACGACCCGGACGGGCTGCTGGCCCGCACCCGGGCAAGCACGGGGCAAGATGCGGCCTAATCCGCCGTGACATGCTTTGCCACCAGCAGCAGGGGCCCATTACGGGCCCCTGCTCTGTTAGCAGCGACCAACTTTTCATCATCTCATATGGCAAACCACTGATTTAAAACACATTAACTACCCTTCCCCCAAATCCCGGCGCGCCGTCACAAATCCGCTTCGTGTAAAAAAACAGCAATTGAATCGCTGGTCAGATCTCATGTCAAATGGCTCCGCCTACTAAACTGGAGCATCACAAAAATGATAAAAATCAATAAATTGGTTCTGGCTATCACCCTCACCCTCGGTGCCGCACCCGGCTTTGCCGCCGGCTTTGTCTGCGGCGATCACGTGCGCTTCGGCACCCCGGCCGGCTCGGATCAGGAGTTGTGCCGTCAGGGATACGCAGCGGGCTACAACTACGACTACAAGGTAGCGAACTGGGTCTCCTACCGGATGACGGTCGAGAGCGCTCAGGGCAAGGTCAAACGCAAGGATGCCTTTGCCGAAGACAAGGAGGTGCCGGTCGCCTTTCGCGCCACCCTGGCTGACTACAAGCGTTCCGGCTATGACCGTGGCCACCAGGCTCCGGCAGCCGACATGGCCGCCACCGAGGTGACCATGAAGCAGAGCTTCCTGTTGACCAACATGACGCCGCAACTGCCGGCCCTGAACCAGAAGGCGTGGCGCATTCTGGAAGAGAAGGTGCGTCACTGGGCCATCGCGCGCGAGGATGTGCAGGTGATCACCGGCCCCGTCTTCACCCACTCGGAAGAGTACATCGGCAACGGGGTGATGATCCCGAGCGCCTACTACAAGATAGTGATGGACCCGGCCAGGCTGCAGGCCATCGCCTTCATCATGCCGCAAGAGGATATCCCCACCAGCCAGATCGCCAACTACCGTGTCTCGGTGCGTGAGGTGGAAGAGCAGACCCAGCTCGACTTCTTCAGCGACATGCCCTACGAGCAGCAGGAGACGCTGGAGGCCAGGGTCTCCCCCATGTGGAACTGATTGCTGCCGATGCGCTCACGCAGGCCATGCCATCTGGCTGGCCTGCACTCCCGCCCTTCCCGGGGGCGGTTTCAATCCCCGGCCTTGCCGGCCTGTCTCACAGTTTGCTCTCCCCTTTCCTGTTATATTTCTCACTTTGCTTTTAATGCCAAGGTTTATTGATAACCCGATGAATTATCACGCATTTATAAGCAGCACACGGCATCTGATAGCAAATATGGCGCCTGATGGCGCCCACACAGAGGAATCACAGATGAAACAGACCCTGATTGCCCTGACGTTAGGCGGCTTGCTGGCCCTCTCCCCCCTCCCCCTGCTTGCGGCCGACAGTACGATGCAGATGGAGAGCGATCTCAATACCCTGGTCAGCAAACGCCAGGCGGTGGACATGCTGCTCGGCGAGGCGCTGCAGATCTACAAGTCCCCGGCCAAGATCTCCCACGCCGGCTTTACCGCCAAGATGCCGAGCAACATGGAGCTGGTGACCGAGCGGCTGCTGGCCGCCTACCAGCTGGAGCCCTATCGCACCGATCTGCTGATCTCGGCGGCCAATGCCCAGATTTACAACGGCAACCTGACCCGGGCCATCGCCCTGTTCGAACAGGCCCAAGCGGTGGCGCCCGATGATCTCGACATCAACTCCTATCTCGCCATCTGGCAACTGGTGAAGGGCAACAAGGAGGCATCGCGCACCTATCTGGCCAAGGTGGCCGATCGCAACGGCGGACGCGCCGCCGATCTGGAGGAAATCATCGCCCGGGTACAGCGGGTGACCACCACGCCGCTGCAGACCAAACTGACGGACGATCAGATCAAGGCGGCCAAAGAGGGCAAACGGGCCATCGTCACCCTGGGCTATGCCCTGAATCCGGACGGCAGCATGGACAAGATCCTGCTGGGCCGCTTGCAGACCACCCTGGAGCTGGCCAAGGCGGATCCGGATGCCCTCATCATCCTGACCGGCGGGGTGCCGCAGAATCGTCAGACCGAGGGCAAGCTGATGGCCGACTGGCTGGTGAAGCACGGCATCGACCGCAGCCGCCTCATTGAGGAGAACTACGCCACCAGCACGGTGGACAACGCCCTCTACAGCGCCTATGCCCTGGCCCGTCACCAGATTGACCAAGCCGTGCTGGTCAGCTCGGCGAGCCATGTGCGCCGTGGCCAGACCCTGCTCGAGATCGCCTGCGATCAGATTGGCCCGGCCGGGATCAAGGTGGTGAGTGTCAGCTACCCGGACAAGCCCCTCAAGGAGCTGGCCACCCCGAGCGAAAACGAGCTGCTTGGCATCTACCGCGACGCCCTGCGTACCTACGGCATGTGGAGCTACCGCTCCGCCCCCCTGCTGGAGCGCTGATCCCCCGGCTTCAAGCCGACCCCTCCATGATAGACAATAAAACCCGCCCCTTTGGCGGGTTTTATTATTGCCAAAAAGGGCTCTCTTTTTGCCGCTATCGCTCATTGAACCATCTCTTGTCTGATAAAGCGAAGTGGCCACTCCTCAATTTATCGGACGTTTTATCTCACGCAGGGAAATATATTCAGACGCTGTTTTCCGCTTGATAAATATCGACTTCGATGATTGAGATATATAAATAAACACATTGAATTACCGTTCTTTTTCTAAGAACCATTGCTCACCATAACAATATTTTCGTTCTTTCATTGTCAGTCAGATAAATGGGAAAACAGCTGTTCCACTCTCCTGATAACGGAATAGCATCATGACAAGGAAAGGATATTCTCTCTGGCTGGCGGCCCTCGCCATCATCAGCCTGCAGGCCAACGCCATCGAGGTAACAGTGGCCTACCAAACTTCCGCTGAACCGGCCAAGGTGGCCCAGGCCGACGGCACCTTTGCCCGCGCCAGCGGCGCCACGGTGAAATGGCTCAAGTTCGACAGCGGCGCCAGTGTGGTACGGGCGCTCGCCTCCGGCGACGTGCAGATCGGCAATATCGGCTCCAGCCCGCTGGCGGTGGCGGCAAGCCAAAACGTGCCCATCGAGGTGTTTCTGCTCGCCTCCCAGCTCGGCAGCTCGGAGGCGCTGGTGGTCAAACAGGATCTTCCCTCCCCCGCCGCCCTGGCCGGCAAGCGCATCGCCGTCCCCTTTACCTCCACCACCCACTACAGTCTGCTGGCGGCGCTCAGGCATTGGGGAGTGGATCCGGCCAGCCTGCAGATCATCAACCTGCAGCCGCCGGCCATCATCGCCGCTTGGCAGCGGGGCGACATCGATGGTGCCTATGCCTGGGCACCGGCCCTCAACGAGCTGAGCAAGGAGGGCAAGGTGCTGACCGACTCGGCTCAGGTGGGCAGGTGGGGGGCCCCCACCCTGGATGTGTGGGTGGTGCGAAAAGAGTTTGCCAAGGCCCATCCCGAGCTGGTGCAGGCCTTCGTCGACAGCACCCTGGCGGCCCAGCGCGACTACCTGGCCAACCCCGACGACTGGCTGGCAAAGCCGGACAACCTCGCCAAGCTGTCAACCTTGAGCGGCGTGCCCGAGGCAGACGTGCCCGGCCTGGTTCGCGGCAACACCTACCTGAGCGCCAGCCAGCAGAGTGCAGAGCTGGGCAAGCTGGTAAACCAGACCATCATCGACACCGCCCGCTTTCTCAAGGAGCAGGGCAAGGTGCGAAGCGCCGGCAGCGACTATCGCGATTACGTGACCGACCGCTTCGTCAAGGCACAACCCCACTGACCCTGCATCACAAGGAGGTAGCCATGCTGCAGCTCACTCACCTGTGCGCCGACTACGACGGGCGCAGAGTCCTCGACAACATCAACCTGACCCTGGATGCGGGGGAGCTGATGGTGGTGCTTGGCCCCTCCGGCTGCGGCAAGACCACCCTGCTCAATCTCATCGCCGGATTTCAGCCCCATCAGCAGGGGAAAATAACCCTGCACGGTAAACCGGTGACCGGCCCCGGCGCCGAGCGGGGGGTGGTCTTTCAGCACGAGGGGCTGCTGCCCTGGCGCAACGTGCTGGACAACGTGGCTTTCGGGCTGCAACTGGCCGGCGTGCCGCGCCGCGAGCGCGAAGCCAGGGCGCTGGCCATGCTGCGCAAGGTGGGGCTGGAAGAAGCCAGTCACGCATTCATCTGGCAGCTCTCCGGCGGCCAGCGCCAGCGGGTCGGCATCGCCCAGGCGCTGGCCAACCAACCACAACTGCTGCTGCTCGACGAGCCCTTCGGCGCCCTCGACGCCTTTACCCGCGAGCAGATGCAGACCCTGTTGCTGCGCCTGTGGCACGAGCAGCGCCGCCAGGTGCTGCTCATCACCCACGACATCGAGGAGGCGGTGTTCATGGCCACCGAACTGGTGCTGCTCTCCCCCTCACCGGGGCGGGTGATGGAGCGGCTGACCCTGGATTTTGGCCGCCGCTTCGCCGCCGGCGAGCCCTGCCGCAGCATCAAGTCGGATCCCGCCTTTATCGAGCGGCGCGAGTACGTGCTCGGCCGGGTCTTCGCCGAGCGGGAGGTGTTTGCATGAGCCTTGCCCTCTCCCGTTCCCTGAACCCGGCCCGCCATGCCCTGCGCCGCAGACTTCGCTGGCCGCTGCCGCGCCGGCTTGGGGTGAGCCTGCTTACCCTCGGCGCCCTGCTGACCCTCTGGTGGCTGGTAGCGCGCCTTGGCTGGATCAGCCCGCTGTTTCTGCCGCCCCCGGGCCAGGTGCTGCAGCAGCTGCTCACCATCGCAGGGCCGCAGGGCTTCATGGATGCCACCCTCTGGCAACACCTCGCCGCCAGTCTGCAGCGCATCCTCATCGCCCTCGTGGCCGCCACCCTGTGCGGCGTGATGGTGGGCATGGCCATGGGGCTCAACCCCACCCTGCGCGCCATGCTCGACCCGCTGATCGAGCTCTACCGACCGGTGCCACCGCTCGCCTACCTGCCGCTCATGGTGATCTGGTTTGGCATCGGCGAAACCGCCAAGGTGCTGCTTATCTATCTGGCCATCTTCGCGCCGATCGCCATGGCGACCCTGGCGGGAGTACAGGGCGCCAAACAGGTGCGAGCGCGGGCCGCCCGGGCGCTCGGCGCCAACCGCTGGCAGGTACTGTTGCACGTCACAGTGCCCGGTGCCCTGCCGGAGATCCTCACCGGGCTGCGCATCGGGCTCGGGGTCGGCTGGTCCACTCTGGTGGCGGCCGAGCTCATCGCCGCCACCCGCGGCGTGGGCTTCATGGTGCAATCCGCCGGCGAGTTTCTCGCCACCGACGTGGTGCTGGCGGGCATTCTGGTGATCGCCCTGATCGCCTTCATTCTGGAACTTGGTTTACGTGCGCTGCAGCGTCGCCTGACGCCGTGGCATGGAGAAGGACTATGAGCAATTCCCTGCGCATCACCCCCCTCGGCCCCCATATCGGTGCCGAGATAAGCGGTCTCACCCTGGCCGAGCCCCTGAGCGGGCAGCTGTTCGAACTGATCCAGCAAGCCCTGCTGACCCATCAGGTGCTGTTCTTTCGAGAGCAGCCCATTACCCCGCTATCACAGCGGGCGCTGGCCCACCGCTTCGGCGATCTGCATATTCACCCCGTGTACCCCCACGCGCCGGAGGCCGAGGAGATCATCGTGCTCGACACCCACCACGACAATCCGCCGGACAACGACAACTGGCACACCGACGTCACCTTCATCGAGACGCCGCCAGCACTGGCCATTCTGGCCGCCAAGCAGCTGCCGCCGGTGGGGGGCGATACCCTGTGGGCCAGCGGCATCGCCGCCTTCGAGGGGCTCTCCCCCCAGTTGCAACAACTGTTGGCAGGGCTGGAGGCCGAGCACGACTTCACCAAATCGTTTCCGGCCCATCGCCATAACGCCAGCCCGGCAGAATACCGGCGCTGGCAGGAGGCGGCGGCCCGTCACCCACCGCTGCGCCACCCTGTGGTCCGCACCCACCCCTTGAGCGGCCGGCAGGCGCTGTTCGTCAACGAGGGCTTCACCACCCGCCTGCCAAACTTGCCGACGCAAGAGAGCGAGGCGCTGCTCGCCTTCCTGTTTCGCCATATCGCCAGGCCTGAGTATCAGGTGCGCTGGCGCTGGCGGGAGAACGACATCGCTATCTGGGACAACCGGGTCACCCAGCATTACGCCAACGCCGACTATCTGCCGGCCCGGCGCATCATGCACAGGGCGACCGTGCTCGGTGACAAGCCTTTCTGGCGCGCCTCTTGACGCCCAACAACGCAAGAGGGAGGCATCGGCCTCCCTCATCTCATGACTAATGGCTACATTCCCTAGCTGATAAACCTCTGGGGCGCAGGCGCCTTGGGATCGTCCCCGAAGCGGTTGGGGCCGCTATTCCCCTGACAGACCAGGAAGTAGATCAGCACCAGGGTGCCCACCACGGGAATGAGGCCGATAAGCAACCACCAGCCGGTACGGTCAGTGTCGTGCAGGCGGCGGGCCGCCACCGCCAGGGCCGGCAGCAATACGGCCAGGGAGTAGATGCCGCTGAGCAGTTCGTTGCTGCCCAGCACCTTGTCCAGCGTCTTCATCAGCAGCACGGCCAGCAGGTTGAACAGCACGAACATCCAGTATTCGGTGCGGTGGGCCCGCCCGCTGAATACGGCATATTTTTTGAGTACGGCAAGATACCAGTTCATTGCGCCTCCAGGCTCAAGTGAAAACAGAATGCATAGGGCCAGAGCTTAACGAGTTCACAGGCGGGGTGCGAGCAAAAAGACCCGCCGCAACGCCTGCCTGCCTGCCTGCCTATCAGACCAGGCAGAGCGCTCTGGCAATCCTCTTTGGGGCCGCTATTTCTTGCGCGCCTGGGGGCCGGGCCGTCGCGCCACGGGCTGATGGTAATCGCCATAGGGGAAGACATTGCGAAAACGCTGGGCGACCGGCTCGGGAATGGATCGGGAAAACACCAGCCTCACTCTGTCGCCATCAAGCTGGCCGAGGATCCGTCCACGCACCGTCTCGTGACGCAGTATCTGCTTGATCTGCTCAAGAAACGCGGGAGGCACCTTGCCCTCCTTGACCACCACCTTGCCAGGTTGCAGCCGGATCTCGAACAGGGCGCCACGCCCCAGCTTCATCAACCACCAGATAAGGGCAAGTGCCACTCCCAAGGATAACCAGGCCATGTCGTTCCCTCCCAACGTCTTGATATCTGGCAGTATAACTACCAAGAGAGTGCCTTTTATGGGGCCGGGCTCACACCCCGGGGGTTGACGTTTTCCAATTGGCAAACAGGCACCCATCTTGCTTGCGGGTAGACCTTTTAATAAAACGACCAATCTTTGACGGAGACCTCATGACTGCGCACCAGTTCACCCCCAGGTTTTATGCTCAATTTCAATGTATTGGCGATCAGTGTGAAGACAATTGCTGCCATGGCTGGCACATCAACATCGACAAGAAGACTTACCGCCACTACCTCGCACACCCGGATCCGCTGATCCAGCACATCGCCGCAGATTCCCTGACCCAGATCAGACGCTCGAACGAGGAGTGGGCCAGCATCGACCTTGACGACACCGGGCACTGCCCCTTCCTGAGCGAGGGGCTGTGCCAGATCCACAAGCGGGCCGGGGCGCAGGATCTGAGCCTCACCTGCCAAAGCTACCCCAGGGTCTCGAACCGGCTGGGCAGCCATCACAAGCTGAGTCTGGCCCTCTCCTGCCCCGAGGCGTGCCGCCAGGTACTGCTCGACCCCGCCGCCATGGTGATGGAGGTCACCCCCTTCAATGGCTATTACAAGGAGCAGATCCTGCCGCCCCGGATCGAGCAGTTGCACAGCCATATTCTCGACGTGCTGCTGGCTAGCGGGATGAGAGTGGAGGAGAAACTCTGGGTCATTGGCCTGCTGATCCACCGGGATCCCACCCCCCTCCCCCATGACGCCTTTCTGGCCCAGATTGGGCAGCTGGTGGAGGCGGGGCAGCTCTCAGCCGCCTTTGCCCAGCTTCCCTTCATCAGCCAGGTACAGTGGTCAGCCCTGCATCACCTGACCTGCCTGCAGGTGGTGAATGCCGGGGCGAGAGCCGGACGGGGACTGGCCACCATGCAGCGATGTCTGGAGCAGATCCAGCGGCTGCTGAGCGGGGACTTCAATACCGGGCAGCTGGCTCAGCTACACGAAGTCTGGCACCATCAGGTCGCCCCGTTTCTGACGGCGCGCCCCCATATCCTGCACAACTATCTGGTCTATTACGTCTATCACCACAATTTTCCCTACCACCCGGAGCGCACCCCGCAGCAGTGCTATCAGCTGCTGATCGCCGACTACTTTCTGCTGCGCAGCTACCTCTGCCTGCTGGCCATGGAGAACAAGCTGAGCGAGCAGGATATCGTGGATCTCTTCTACAGCTACCACAGCCTGCGCCAGCACAATGGCGACTATGAAGCAGCCATCGCCAGGGTGCTGAGCGAGGGGGGCGAGCACAACGATGTCGCCCTCTACGCACTGCTGCAGACCTCGGTGGCGCCGGATAGCGCCATGTGAAGAGAGTGTGGCGGGTGAGTGGCCCGCCACACCAGGGGTTATGCGCCGCGCCCGGCGCCCCAGGCCACCAGGGTTTCGCGATAGAGGGCGAGCAGCGCCTCGTCCCGCACCGCCACCCCAACCCGCTGGGCAGGGCAAGTTGCCCACTCGTCATGGGGATGGGATTTGCCATCGAACTTTTGCAGGGTATGGCCGATGGCGGGGCCATGGGTGATGACCCGCACCGGCCCCTCGCGCAGGGTGAACAGAGTCGGGTCTATCACATAGGCGATGGCGGAGGGGTCGTGCACATGGCAACCATCCAGGCCGATGCGATCGGAGTAAAACCTGAGATAAAAGCGGCTCACCTCCCACAGGAAGCGGCCCGGCTCCCCCGCCTCGTCGCGCAGGGCATCGAGATAGGCGCTGCTGAAAAAGCTCTGCTGGGTCACGTCCAGCCCGATGATCACCAGGGGCCAGTTCGCGGTAAAGACCTGGTCGGCGGCATCGGGGTCATCGTGGATGTTGGCCTCGGCATAGGGGGTCACATTGCCGCGATGACCGTTGACGCCAAAGGCGCCCCCCATCACCACTACCTGCTTCACCAGTTTGGTGATCTCGGGGGCATGCTGCAGCGCCAGCGCCAGATTGGTGAGCGGCCCTATGGTCACGACCGTGATCTCGCCGGGCGCAGCCTTCACCGCCTCGACGATATATTGCCAGGCCGGACGGGGATCCGGGGCTATGGTGACCGCCCCCGCTTCCAAATCGCCAAAGCCGCTTGGGCCGTGCACCACGGTCGTGGGGCCGACCGGTTCGCGCAGCAGCGGCCCCGCCGCGCCCCTGGCCACATCCGCCTTCATGCCATATTTTTGCTTGAGCCAGAGGGCGTTGCGGGTGCCGTTGTCGATGGTGGCGTTGCCAAAGACGGTGGTGATGGCGAGCAGGTCGATGGCGGGGTGCGCCTCGGCAAACAGGATGGCCATGGCATCGTCGATGCCCGGATCGGTATCGAGAATAATCTTGTGAGTCAGGGTGTTGTCAGTCATGGGGCCTCCCTACAGCGACAAAGGGGAGAGTCTACCCGGCCTGCCGTAACCAATCCCGGCAGGGGATCACAGAACCCGTCACAACCGGGTCTGGCGATGAAGATGCAAGGGGCGCGGCTCCTTGCCGGCGCCGCGCCCCTTTTCTTTGCATTATCCGCATCTGCCACTCGTCGGGACAAGCCGCAAGCACAGACCCCTATGGCCTAGTGCTTGCGATGCCAGCGCGGAGAGGTGGCTTTCTCCCCCCAGGGGGTGACGCAGGGCAGCAGGGCTCCCTCTATCACCACATCACTGACCGCCAGCGCCTCGGCAATCTTCTGGTGCAGCACCCGCAGCACCTTGCCCTCGTGTTCGGCCAGGGAGTGGCCGGCGGCAAAATATTCCGGCTGATATTGCAGCGCCAGCTTCTGGGCAAATTCATAGGTGTTGAAACAGTCCGGCATCCGCTCGACCACATCTTCAAGCCGGGCCAACAAGCTGTTCAGTTCCCTGGTCATAATGCTCTCTCCGTGTAGATGAATAGTTGAAAACTACCCCTTATTGGATAAGCCACCAATCAACAAACCGCAAAAGTGTGGGGTGTAACACAGTTCTCTCTTGCCTCCAGCCCACAGTGACGAGGCCTCAGCATGCCAGCTTTACATCTGCGCAACAAATCGCTAGATTTAGACCGACCAATCAGTCGGTTGTTTTTCATACGGAGAAGATCATGGGCGCGGCACTGTTTCACCATCCTGAGGATACCCAGGCCATCAAACTCTCCCTGCCGGATCAGCTGGCCCGGCTTAAACAGGCCTATATGGCCCATCCCATGCCTACCCTGGCCGAGCGCAAGGCGCAATTGGACAAGCTGAAACAGGCCTTGCTGGCGCACAAACAGCCCCTGTGCAAGGCGCTGGCAGAGGATTACGGCCAGCGCAGTCACTACGACAGCCTGATCGCCGACGTACTGCCCTGCATCATGCAGATCAACTACACCCAAAAGCGCCTCAAACGCTGGATGCAACCCCACCGCCGCCACGCGGGCCTGCTGCTGGCTCCCGCCAGGGTGGAGGTGCACTTCCAGCCCCTCGGGGTGGTTGGCATCATAGTGCCATGGAATTTCCCGGTGATGCTGAGCCTCGGCCCTCTCATCACCGCCATCGCCGCCGGCAACCGTGCCATGCTCAAGCTCTCCGAGTTCACCCCCCACACCAATGCCGTACTGCGCACCCTGCTCACCAGCGTGTTTGACGACAATGAGCTGGTGATCATCGAAGGGGATGCCCAGATGGCGGCCGCCTTCAGCTCTCTGCCCTTCGATCACCTGCTGTTTACCGGCTCCACCCAGGTGGGCAAGCTGGTGATGGCCGCCGCCGCGCCCCAGCTCACCCCTCTCACCCTGGAGCTGGGCGGCAAGAGCCCCTGCCTGATCGCCCCCGACATGCCGGTGGCCACCGCGGTGGAGCGGATGATCTTCGGCAAGAGCCTCAATGCCGGGCAGATCTGCGTCGCCCCCGACTATGTGCTGCTGCCCCGCGCCGAGGTGGAGAACTTCATCGCCGCCTATCGCGCCCGCTTCGCCAGGCTCTATCCCAAGGGGTTGGCCAGCCCGGATTACGGCGCCATTATCAATGATCGCCAGTACCAGCGCCTGGTTGGCTGGCTGGAGGAAGCCGAACAGGCGGGCGCCCAGCTGCACCCCTGCGCCTCGCCCGCACGGGATGACAGCCGACGCTTGCTGGCCCCCCACCTGCTGACCGAGGTGCCGGAGCGCTGTCAGGTGATGCAGCAGGAGATCTTCGGCCCCCTGCTGCCGCTCATCCCCTACGACACCCTGGAGGAAGCCCTCGCCTACGTGGCCGAGCGGCCCCGCCCGCTGGCGCTCTACCTGATGAGCTTCGATCCCGAGCTGCAGGCCAAAGTGACCCGGGAGAGCCACTCCGGCGGCATGGCCATCAACGAGAGCCTGTTCCAGGTGGCGGCCGACGATGTGCCGTTTGGTGGCATCGGCGCCTCCGGCATGGGCCACTACCACGGTCACGAGGGATTCCTCACTTTCTCCAAGGCGAAAACCGTGCTGACCCGCGGCAAGTTCACCACCGGCTCCCTGATCCACCCGCCCTACAAGGGCTGGATCCAGAAGCTGATGCTGGCTTTCTTCCTGCGCTGATCGAGGAGTTCGCCATGACCGACAAGCGTCGCCAAATCCTGGACGCCGCCCTGGCCCTGTGCGCCGAGGATGGCCTGCAAGGGGCCGCCACCGCCCGCATCGCCAAGGCAGCCGGGGTGGCCAACGGCACCCTGTTCCACCATTTTCCGAGCAAGGAGGCGTTGATCCTGCAGCTCTATCAGGACGTCAAGCAGCGCATGGGGGCCGCCATCTGCGAGGCCGATCCCGCCCTCTCCCTGCGCGAGCAGACCCGCCACTACTGGCAGCTGGCCATGGCGTGGATGCTGGTGCACCCCAATGAACTCAAGTTCGTACTGGGCTTCTTTCACTCCCCCATGCTGGCCAGAGAGACCCGCAGCAAGGTGCTGAACGATGCCCTGCGTTTTCTGCCAGCCCTGCTGGCCCAGGGTCAGGCGAGCGGCGAGCTGATGCAGGCCCCCGCCCCCCTGATGCTGGAGGTGTGCCAGGGGCAGTTTCTGGCCTGCGCCTCCCTGTTCGTCGATCAACCCGAGCTCGGGCAGGATGCCCACTGGCAAGCCAGTGCCTTCTCCCTGTTCTGGTCCGCCATCTCAGGAGCCAACCTCGATGACACATCCAACCCTTGAATCCCTGGCCAACCGGGGCCGCCACCTCTGGATCACCCTCCTCTTGTGGGTGGTGGGGCGCACCCTCTGCCGCGCCGCCCGCGTCGATGAGGCGGTGCGCCGCGAACTCGCCCCCCTGCCGGACGGGCTGGCCATTCGCCTCGAGGTGGGTGGCCTCCCCTATGCCATGCAGCTCCACAAACAGGGCGGTCGCTGGCTGGCTGGACCGCCGGCGGCCCCTCACGCCAGCATCCACCCGCTGCGGGTGCGCTTCAAGCACCCCAATATCGCGTTTCGCGCCTTGAGTTTCCGGCTCGGGGTCAATCAGGCGTTCAGTGAAAACCGGCTGCTGGTGGAGGGGGACCTCACCTGTGCCATGCACCTGGTGCGGGGGCTTGAGCAGTTGCAGTCCCTGATCCTGCCCGCCTTCATCGCGCGGCCATTGCTGCGCCACTATCCGGCCCCGGCCAACAAGCTCGGCCGGGCCTGCAACATCTATCTGGGTCTGGTGACCGGCTGAGAACAAGGAGCCACTCAATGAGCCGCTATTACGATTTCTTCTGCCCGGTCAAGCTGATGGCCGGCGAACAGGCGCTGGAGCAGCTGGCCAGCGAACTGGCCAGCCTGGGGGCGCGCCGCCCTTTGCTGCTGACCGACAAGGGGGTCAATGGCACCGGCCTTGCCACCCTGCTGGCCAATGTACTGGCCGAGGGGGAGCTGCCGATCGCCGCCATCTGGGACGAGATCCCGGCCGACTCCTCCACCGCCGTGGTGAAACGGATCGCCAAACGCTACGCAGAGCTTGGCTGTGACAGCCTGGTGGCGCTGGGGGGCGGCTCGGTCATCGACACCGCCAAGGCGGTCAACATCCTCGCAAGCCTTGGGGGAGAACATCTGCTCGACTACGCGGGGGCAGGCTGCCTCACCCGCCCCCTCAAACCGCTGGCGGTGGTGCCCACCACGGCGGGGACCGGCTCCGAAGTGACACTGGTGGCGGTGATCAAGGATGAGGCGAGCGGGCGCAAGGTCCCCTTCACCTCCCCCTTCCTGTTGCCGCAGCTGGCGGTGCTCGATCCGCGCCTCACCCAGGGGCTGCCCCTCAACATCACCGCCGCCACCGCCATGGATGCCATGACCCACGCCATCGAGGCCTTTATCGGCACCGCCAAGAATCCGGTCAGCGATGCCCTGGCCCTGATGGCGGTGGAAAAGATTGCCGGTGCCCTGCCCCTCATCGTCAAGGATCCGCAAAACCGCCAACTGCGGCTGCAGCTGGCGGAAGGGTCGACCCTGGCGGGCATGGCATTTTCCAACTCCATGGTGGGGCTGGTCCATGCCCTCGGCCACAGCCTGGGGGCACGCTGCCATCTGCCCCATGGCCTGTGCATGAACCTCTTTCTGCCCACAGTGCTCGACTACAACCGCCCCGAGGTGGATGGCGAGCTGGCCCGTTTGCTGCTGCCGCTGGTGGGGGCAGAGCGCTTTGCCGCCACCCCCGCCCACCAGCGGGCCGAGGCAACCATCGCGGCCATTCGCGCCCTGCGCGATACCCTGTGGCAGGAGGTCAAGCTGCCTCGCACCCTGAATGAGGCAGGAGTGAGCGATCGCTCGCTGCTGACCGAGATCCGCGACCTGGCCATCAACGACGGTGCCATGCTGTTCAATCGCAAGGATGCCGATCGTGAGCAATTGCTCACCCTGCTGGAGCGGGCCTGGGCGTAACGAAAGCGCACATCGGGGAGCGCGGGTGCCGCGCTCCCCGGCAGGTGTTCTGCAGGATATTGGCCACGGGCCACGATGATCTGTTCTATACCTTGGCTAACCCTTATCCTGTCCAGGCAGCCCTTTAGCATCAGAGGTGACACCATGAACGAGATCATTCATCAGGCCAACCAGCAGCAGTTCATCTGTGTGGTAGACGGCAAGGAGTCACGGCTGCGCTACCGCCGCCTCGATGCCAAGACCATCGATGCCTACAGCACGTTCGTTCCGCCGGAGCTGCGGGTGCAGGGGATCGCCGATCAGCTGGCCCAGGCTTTCTATGACTGGACCCAGGCACAGGGGCTCACTATAGTGCCCACCTGCAGTTACATCGATGTCTGGTTACGCCGCCATGCCAACAGTTGAGCTTTCACCGTCTGTCAACGAACTCCATCTGCAAACCCGTACCGAAGCCCTGCTGCGGGCTGATCCCCTTCGCATGGCCTGCCTGGCGGCCGCCGCCGAGCTGGCACTGCCCGACTGGGCCATCGGCGCCGGCTTTATCCGCAACCTTATCTGGGATCACCTGCACCACAAGTCGACACCGACCCCGCTGAACGACATCGATCTCATCTATCTGGACAGGCGCGATCCGGCGGGGCTGGCCGAGCCGGATCACGAGGCCTGGCTGAGAGCAAGGGTGCCGGGCCTTCGCTGGGAAGCGCGCAACCAGACCCGCATGCACACACGCCAACGGGTCGAGCCCTTCACCAGCAGCCTGGAGGCCCTCGGCCACTGGGTCGAGGTGCCCACCTGCATCGGTGTGCGCCTGAACGGGAATGGTCAGTTCGAGTGGCTGGCCCCCTACGGCTTTGCCCACAACTGGTCGCTGCAAGTGAGCGCCAACCCCCACTGCCGCCAGGAGAGCCAGGTCTTCACCCAGCGCATTCAGGAAAAACGCTGGCAAACCATCTGGCCTGACCTTGTGATCAACTGGCCATAACCGGATTGCAATCTTTCGATAACCTTGGGCAGACTATGAAAAAGCTCCAAGTTACTCAATGGGTTAAATAATGCGCGATTTTTTCTCACTCGAACGCTGGCTACCGGGCCTCGCCGCACTGCTGCAATACCAGCGCGCCTGGCTGATGCCGGACCTTCGCGCCGGATTCTCGGTGGCCGCCGTGGCCCTGCCCGTGGCCATCGCCTATGCCGAACTCACCGGGGTCGGTGCCATCGTCGGCCTTTATTCCTGCATCCTGCCCATGATGGTCTATGCCCTGTTCGGTACCTCCCGCCAGCTGATTGTCGGCCCGGATGCCGCCACCTGCGCCGTCATCGCCGCCGTGGTGACACCGCTGGCGGCGGGGGATCCTACCCGCCACTGGCAGCTGGTGATGACCATGACCGCCATGACCGGCTTCTGGTGCCTCATCGCCAGCCGCTTCAAGCTGGGGGTGCTGGCGGACTTTCTCTCCCGCCCAATACTGATGGGGCTGCTCAACGGGGTGGCCATCACCATCATAGTGGGCCAGCTCTCCAAAATTTTCGGTTTCACCTTCGACGAACGCTACCTCATCGAGCGGATCGCCAGCGGCGCCAACTACATCACCCAGACCCATCTGCCGACCCTGGCCATGAGCCTGATCGCCTTGCTTACCCTGCTGCTGGCCAAGCGCTACAAACCTGCCTGGCCCTCCTCCATGGTGGCCATGGTGGTGACGGCGGCCCTGGTGTGGGCGCTGGATCTTGGCCAGTTCCATATCGCCACTCTGGGGAGCGTCGGCTCCGGCCTGCCCGCGTTCCAGATCCCGGAGTTTCCCCCCGGCCTGATGCGCGAACTGGTGCTGCCGGCGCTTAACCTCGCCATGGTGAGCTTCGTCTCCATGATGCTCACCGCCCGCAGCTTCGCCGCCAAGAACGGTTACGAAATCGACGCAGACAAGGAGTTCCGGGCGCTGGGCATGGCCAACCTGGCGGCCGCCGCCTCCCAGGGCTTTGCCATCAGCGGGGCCGATTCGCGCACTGCGGTCAACGACGCCAATGGCGGCAAGAGCCAGCTGGTCTCCATCATCGCCGCGGCCGTCATCGCCATCATCACCTTTTATCTGACCGGCCCGCTGCAATACATTCCCACCGCGGCGCTCGGGGTGGTGCTGGTGATGGCCTCCCTGTCGCTGACCGATTTTCGCGGCTTGTGGGCCCTGCGCCACTCCGATCGCTCGGCGTTTTGGCTGGCGCTGATCACCTTTATCAGCGTGCTGACCATGGGGGTTATTCCGGGGATCACCCTCGCGGTCTTGCTCGGGCTGTTCCAGTTCCTGCGCAACGTGATGCGCCCCACCGATCAGCTGCTCGGCATGGACGATGAAGGGGTGGTGCGCACCCTGGGGGACAACGAACAGGCCAAGGCCATTCCCGGCATCCTGGTCTATCGCTTCAACTCGCCCCTCACCTACTTCAATGCCCCCTACTTCAAACGGCGGGTGCTGGCACTGCTGGTGCAGGATCCCCAGAGTCCCCAGTGCCTGGTGATCGATGCGGTGGCCTGCTTCACCCATCAGGACATCAGCGTCATGAGCATGGTGGGGGAGCTGCACAAGGAGCTGAAACGGCGCGGTATCCACATGGTGATGGCGGGCCGCCACGGCCAGATGACCCACTGGCTCAAACAGGCCGGAGTACGAGTGGGGGATGAGGGGATCATCCTCTGCCCCGACATGTATCAGGCCCTGCGCATGACCCGCTGCTACCGCGAGCCGGTGTTCAAGGATGACGAGGTCACCGAGAGCACCACGGATGCCCTTCTCTCCCGCTGGCCCCAGGACGACGCGCTACCCGACTCGGCGCGCCTCACCCTGCCAAGCGAACAGGAAGCCGGCGCTACCCCGGCCTGAGCCACGGCCCCACGCAACCGACCGGGGCAGAGCCCCGGCCGGTGATTGCACCCGCCAGCCTCTTGGTGTTAAATGCCCGACCAGATGGCACCGTTCGCGTGCCACCAGCCGTTGGACACACCATGCAAACTCAATCCCACGCAGGTCCGGGTACGCTGTTCGCGCTCACCTGGCCGCTCTTTATCGATCTCGCCCTGCACTTTCTCACCGGCGCCCTCAATACCTTCATGGTGGGCCATGTCTCCTATCAAGGGGTGGCGGCGCTGGCGGTCGGCAACCAGGTATTCGATCTCGCCATCACCCTGTTCAGTTTCGTCAGCATCGGCACCAGCGTGGTGATCACCCAGTATCTGGGGGCTGGCGACAAGGAGAAGAGCCGGGTGGTGATCCACACCGCCATCGGTTTCAACCTGCTGATCGGTCTCATCGCCGCCATCGGGGTCATGGCCGGGGCCGGCACCATGCTGACGCTGATGAACCTGCCCGCTCATCTGATGAGTGACGCCACCCTCTACCTGCAGATCATCGGTCTGTGCCTGCTGCCGGAGGCAGCGGCGCTCTGTCTGGCCGCGACCCTGCGCGCTCACGGTCACACCCGTCAGGCGATGTACGTGACGCTTATCGTCAACCTCATCACCTTTGTCGGCAACCTGCTGCTGCTCTACGGCTGGTTCGGCCTGCCCCAACTCGGGGTGGCCGGGGTCGCCATCAGCACGGTGGCAGGACGTCTGGTAGGGGTGGTGCTGCTGGTGTGGCTGGTGGCCAAAAAGACCGGCATCCACCTCAAGGCGCGCGATATCGTGCACCCCAGCCGCGAGATGCTGGGCAAGGTGTTGCACATCGGCCTGCCCGCCGCCGGGGAGAACCTCTCCTGGATGCTGCAGTTCATGGTGGTGACCGCGTTTGTCGGCCTGCTCGGTGACAAGGCGCTGGCCACCCAGTCCTACTTCTTCCAGATCTGTCTGTTCATCCTGCTGTTCGGCCTCTCCATCGGCCTTGGCAACGAGATCATCATCGGCCACCTGGCGGGGGCCAGGCAGTTCGATCGCGCCTACCAGCAACTGATGAAAAGCCTCAAACTCGGCCTCATCGTCACCTGCATCATTGCGCTGGCCGCCGCCATCAACGGTCGCTCCATCATCTCGCTCTTCACCGATGATGCCGACATCATCACTCAGGTGGCGCAGCTGTTTTTGATCAGCCTCATCCTCGAACCCGGCCGCACCTTCAACCTGGTGGTGATCAACGCCCTGCGTGCTACCGGGGATGCCCGTTTCCCGCTCTACATGGCGCTCATCTCCATGTGGGGAATTGCCGTACCCCTTTCCTATTTCCTTGGTATCATGCTGGGCTATGGACTGGTCGGCATCTGGTTGGCCCTTGCCTGCGACGAGTGGGTACGCGGTCTGGCCATGTTCTGGCGCTGGCGCAGTCGCCGCTGGCAAAACAAAATTCTGGTTGAAACATAAGTGGAATCACAATGAAGAAGATAGGACTCTTGCTCGCTGCCCTGTTGCTCAGCCCGCTGACACTGGCGCAAACCGCCCCCGCCACCCCCAAGGCGGTGGCGCCCCAGACCTGGTATGTGGCCCCCATCGCCATCGATGAGACCAGCGAAGCCCAGAAGTCGCTGACCAAGGACTTCATGGCCCAGATGATCAAGACCATCAAGATCAACGAGTACCAGACCGGCAAGGCGGTGGGTAATACCAAGGATCCCAAGTGGCTGATCCGCACCAAGCTGATCCCGGCCAGCGACGCCCCGCTGGTGGGCAAGAAGCATCCGCAGGGCCTCACCTACGGCAAGGGTACCCCGACCCAGGAGATCGTCGGCGAACTCCTCATGAACGGTACTCTGGTGGCCCATATCGGCCAGGGCTGGCGCGAGCCCATCGTCCCCGGTACCCCGGTGGCGGAGAAGCTCTCCATCGCCAACTACCGTTATGCCATCGGCGATCAGGCCAAGGCACCGGATCTCGAGGAGCTGGCGGCCCAGATTGGTTTCGAGGCCGGCAAGGTGATCGCCCGTGGTGGCAAGCCGCTGCCCGAGAAGAGCAAGAAGAAAGAGCCAGCGGACAAGGCCAGGGAGTAAGCCTGCCAGCCGTCATTGAGGGGACCTTGGGGTCCCTTTTTGTTTGCCGCTGCGTTGGCCGACTTCTGTGAAGATGCGCACAAATTCGTCGCACCGCCATCATTGATGGTTTTATTATATTGTTTAAATTCAACTAGTTAAAAATGTTCCTCTGGCAGAACCCAACGAATGGCATCAAATTCGATCGGGATCACATTCCTCACCACGGCGAAGGGGTAGCTTGGATTCACAGGCACAATCAAACGAAACCAAGGAGGCTCCATTACATGTTCCCAGAGTACAGAGAACTCATCTCGAAACTGAAGAGCAGTGATGTCCATTTCCAGAAGATGTTTGACTTGCACAACGACCTGGATGAGGAGATAAGGAAGCTGGAAAAACACCATGCCAGCGATTACAGCTCCGAGGTGAAGGATCTGAAAAAACAGAAACTGAAACTGAAAGAGGAGATATACGAGATCCTCAAGCAACATCCACAGCAATAGATGCCTCAACGAATATCCGGATAAGCAATTTATCCCTCAGCCCGGCTTCCGCGCCGGGCTTTTTGCTATTTATGTCAATTAGCGGGACAATAGCGCTACCTGCCAAGGCGGTTATTTGTTAAATTTTTCCCTTGTGATTCAATGGCTAACGCCGACAATAATATGAATATGACATTCCCCTTCCATGTGCTGTTGCTGCTTGCTCTGTTCTGCTTCACCTCTCCCCTGCAGGCCCGCGGCCCCGCGCTGGAGCTATGGCACTCCCAACAGGCCGGCTACGTCATTGACGAGGTGATCGCCCGCTTCAACCGGGAACAGGATCAGCGGGTGAGCGTACTGCAGATAGAGCCCAGCAAGATCAAGGGGGATATCCTGCTGGCGGCCCAGTCCAGGGGGCTGCCGGATCTGATGCTGATCCCCTCCGATTTTCTCGGGCTTTACCGTCAGATGAAGCTCGCTCCCCTGCCGGCCGACTGGTTCTCCAACGAGCTGATGGCCGAGACGCTCTCCTATGTCACCCTCGATCGGCAGCGCTGGGGCATGCCCATGATGCAGGGCAACCACCTGATGCTGTTCTACAACAAAGAGCTGGTCTCCACCCCGGTGACCGAGTGGCAACAGTTTGCGCAGATCGCCCCCGACCTGACGGCCAGGGGCATAATGCCCATCAGCTGGCCCTATGAGGATATGTATTATCTTGCCGCCTTCCTGCGCACCTTCGGGGGCTCCCCGGTGACCGACGGACGCATCACCCTCGATACCCCTGCCATGGTGCTGGCGCTGGAGGCCTACCGTACCGTGGCCCGTCAGGGCTGGGTCGATCCCGATGGCGACTATGATGCGGCTCTCTCCCGCTTCAGCACGGGCAGAAGCGCCTATCTCATCAACGGGGACTGGGCCTTCAGCGATCTGACGAAAAACATGGGCGAGAGGCTGGGGGTGGCCCTGCTGCCCGCCTGGCAGACACGCCCCATGAGCTCCATGAGCGGCGCCTATGTGATTGGCGTTGCGGCATCCGCCATGGAGGATGAGGATCGCCGTCCCGTCATCCAGGCCCTGATGGCCTTTATCCAGCGCAGCGATACCCAGGATTTCATCTACCGCCGCGGCGCCCTGCTGCCGGTCAACCGAGATGCCTTTGCCGCCATCGGCCAGACCCCGGACCCCCGTGCCCGCGTGCTGCTTGAACAGTTCACCCGCAGCGCCCCCATGCCTTCCGGAAGCGCCATGGCGGTCGCCTGGCAGGCGATGGCCACCGGTTTTGAACGGGCCCGGGAAGGAGGCAGTGCGGCCGACACTGCCCGTTACATGCAACAGCTGGCGGATCGCCAGCATCTTCAGGTCAATGCACCATGAGTACCCGCACCTTTCGCCTGGGGCCGACCCTGGTGGTCATCCTGTTCGCCGTCGCCCTGCTGCCCACCCTGCTGGCCAGCGGGGTGCTGCTGACCCGACAGCACGAGATCATCGCCCAGAGCGAGCAGGATCAGCTCGAACGTGCCCTTGCCAGCATGGCCCGGGATGTGCGCTTTCGCAGCGAACTCATCGGTACCCAGCTCAACCAGCTCAGCCACGACAGAGTGCTCCACCAGGCTATAGACAATTTCCTCTTCTCGAGCCACGCTCGCCTGATCCTCGCCAGCTTCGTCAAGGGCAATGATCTGATCCACGCCGCCTACCTGCTCGACAAGTCCGGTCAGGTGGTCGAGTACGTCAACGGCCGTGCCACCATGCTGGAATCGAGCGATCTCATCGCACCCTTGCTGACCTGGAGCAAGACCCGGGAAGCCCGCCAGGGCAAACACCTGCTGCTTCCCGTCAGCGATCCCGCCTTGAGTGCCATGCCGGGCGGACAAGGGAGCGGTGGCATCGCCCTGGTGGCCCCCGTCTATCGCAACTACCAGCGGGCCGGCGTGTTGCAGACGCCTTCCGGCTTCGTGCTGGCGATCCTCCCCTGGAAGAACATCGCCCGGGTGCTGGAGCCCTACCTCAAGGGGCGGGAATCACTGAGCATCACCCATGAGCAGACGCTGCTCTATCAGAGCCCGGTCCCCACCGATCTCGCCCTCGATCCCGACATGTCGCTGGAGATGGAACACCCCATGTCCATCGACTGGCCCCTGCTGAGCGATGGATTGCAGGCGACCATCACCCTCTCCAGCTACAACAACGACCGGGTGCAGGAACTGAACAACTCCCAGCGGATCTTCACCTGGTCCATCGTCGTCATGCTGGTGCTGGTGGTGCTGGTGTGCATCTGGCTCACCCGCTGGCTCAGCAGACCCCTGGTTGCCCTGGCGGCCATGGTGCGTGGCTACGGCCGGGGGGATTACCAGCAACAACTCGCCCCGCTGCGCTTCGTGGAATACGACGAGGTGCGCCGCCTGCTGCAGGAGATGGCTCGCACCATCTCGGCGCAGGTGATGGCGCTGCACCAGCAAAACGAGCAGTTGCAGCTGGCCAACCGGGAGAAGGAGGCCTTCAACCAGCAACTGCGCGACTTCAACGACAAGCTGGAGCTGGAAGTGGCCACCCAGACCACGGCGCTGCGTTCGGCCCTGAGCCGGGTAGAGCGCAGCCGTCACATACTGCAATCCTGGCTGCAATTCGCCCTGCACCAGCAGTTGGACGTGAACATCTCCCAGCTGGCCACTTCCGCCTTGCATCAGCTCTCCCAGCTCTACCATGGCCATCGCTGGGGGCTGGTGATCCGGCGCGAGGGGCAGGAGCCCTATGTGCTGACCCAGGAGCTGGCGGCCCCCGAGCGTGCGCGTCTGACCGCCAAGCTGACCCGACTGGTGGCGGAAGATGTCCCCCCAAGCCCATACCCGTGGCACGATGAGATCTGGCGGGTGCTACCCCTGCCCGGCAGCCAGGGTGGCGTGCTGTTTGGCTACCTGATGGTAAGCGCCGAAGGGCTGGAGCCTGACGATGACGCCATCCTCCACCTGTTTGCCAAACAGCTGGCGACCGGGATCGAGGGGCGCCTCTTCACCGATGAGCTGGCCCGGGTGGCCCGCACCGACAACCTGACCGGCCTGCCCAATCGTCAGGCCTTCGAGGAGGCATTTGCCCACTATCAGGCGGTGCATGCCCGCCATCCCGAGCGTCCTCTCTCCCTCTTCATGCTGGATCTCAATGGCCTCAAACACACCAATGATCACTATGGCCACGAGGCCGGTGATGCCCTGCTCAATGGCATGGCCCAGCTGCTGCTCACCCACTGCCGCCAGGACGAGCAGATCTTCCGCATCGGCGGGGATGAGTTCGTACTGCTGGCCGAGGCGGATGAGGCGGGCTGCCAACGGCTCGCGGCCCGGCTCAAGGAGAGCCAGCAAAGCGCCATGGCGCACCATGGGGAGCAGCACTTCCCCCTGCGCTTTGCCATCGGCTGGAGCTGCAGCGAACAGACCCCGCTGGCCAACCTCAGCCGGGTGGCGGACGACGCCATGTATGCCGACAAGGCCCGTTTCTATCGCGAGCGCCCCTGAGCCCGATTGGCGAGCCTTTCGCCAAGGCCGCGGCGGCTTCGCAAAAATGGGGCGCCACGCTGGACGCCATCCGGGCCATGACTAAGATAGGGGCACTTGCTTATATCGATTCAGAAGGGAGTAGGAAATGGAGTTAGTACTTGGCCCACTGGAAGCCCGCGTCATCGGCTGCCTGATTGAAAAAGAGATCTGCACCCCGGATCAATATCCCCTCTCCCTCAACGCCCTGGTCAACGCCTGCAACCAGAAGAGCAACCGCGAGCCGGTGCTGGAGCTCTCCGAGCTCGATATCCGCGCCGTGGTGGACGAGTTGATCAGAAAGCGCCTGGTGGTCAACACCGCCGGTTTCAACGCCCGGGTACCCCGCTACCAGCACAGATTCTGCAACACCGAGTTCGGCGAGCTGAAGTTCGATGCCCGCGAGCTTGGCATCATCTGCGAGCTGCTGCTGCGCGGCCCGCAGACCCCGGGGGAGCTGCGCTCGCGTACCAACCGTCTATGCAGCTTCGACGACGTCACCCAGGTGGATGCGGTGCTCAATACCCTGATCGAACGCGGCCCCTACGTGGTCAAGCTGCCCCGCGAGCCGGGCAAGCGCGAATCCCGCTACGCCCACCTGTTCAGCGGCGAGGTGGATATCCAGGCCCTGATGGAGTCGGCCCCGGCGGCCGCCTATGCCTCCCCTGCCGCGGATCGCCTGAGCGAGCTGGAGCTTGAGTTGAGCGAGCTTAAAAACCGGTTGGCCGCCATGGAGGCCCGCCTGGCAGCGCTGGATGGTCAGGGCTGACGCCATCATCCCCATGCCCTATCAGGGAGCCGGGGCGGCAACCCCGGCTCCCTGTCTATTGACCGATTATGAGGAAATGCCGTGATCACCCTGATCAAAGAGTCTGACCACCAGAAGATGCCCTGGAAGAACAAGCAGGGCACCACAGCCCAGATCCTCATCTCCCCCAAGGGCGCAACCCTAGATGGGCTCGACTTTGACTACCGGCTGAGTTCGGCCCCCATCAAGGGGGCGGGCACCTTTTCCCGCTTCCCCGGCTATCAGCGCATCCTGTTGCCCGTGAGCGGCGCCGGCTTCGTGCTTAACGGCCACCCCTACGCCACCTTCGAGGCGGCCCACTTCAGCGGCGACGACGAAACCCACTGCGAGTTGCTGAAAAAAGAGGTGACGGATCTCGGGCTTATCTACCATCCGGATCGCATCAGCGCCAACGTGCGGGTGCTGACCCTCCCCTTCCCGCTCGCTCTCACCCTGGAGGCAGACAAGCACTACCTCTGCCACCTGCTGGAGGGCCAGCTCACCGTGCAGGGGCAAAGCGTCGCGCCCAACGAGACTCTGGTGATCAACGGCGAACAGAGCATCCACTTCGAGTGCGGGAAAAAGACCACCATCGCCTTCTTTACCCTGCAATCAATTATGCAATAGCAGACTCCCGCCAACTCTTATTGACTACATAATCCACAGGTTGATATTTAATCGGTAGGGGGTAGTATGGATCTCTCTGCTTTATGTGATGAGAGATCCTATGCAATACACATTTGACGGGTTTGAAGCACCACCTGAGCTCAGTACGGAAGAAGAAAAAAGTAATCAACAGCTACAGAAGAAAATTAGGGATATTTTAGAAGAATTTAAATATGTAGAAGGAAGTGACCTTTCTATTCCAAGAACCTTCAAAGCCAGAGTCCCTTATGAAGATCTGTATGGACTAAAAGCCTTTAGTGCTTTTGTTATCAACCATCCTGTTGATGGCTTAACGAGGGTAGAACCTCACCAACAACAGGTCTCAGGCTCTGTGGACCGTAAATTCCCTTTCTTTTTACAAAGTGCACATAAAGCACCAGAACCAAACGTCATTATTTTGATTGAAGGCCAAGGACATAAAAAAGCAGCCTTTGAGTGGTTGAAGTCTGAAGCAGCAAAATGCGCCGATAAAAATGTCAAATGTTATGACTTGGCGGAGTTCACTCTCTGGCTATAAGTATCCTCTATCCTATCGCGCCCTGAAAATTGCACGATAGTGCGTAATACATCGTTATTTGCTCTCATTTATGATGGATGTTTCGGGAATTCAGATAATAAGTGCGACACTCATGGATGAATGGCGAGAGGTGGCCAACTGCTGATTGGTGGTACCCTTCTGCTCGCCAAAGTAAAAGCAGTATCACCATGAGCTATCAGCAGTTGACCGAGGGGCAACGATACCAGTTATCGGTGCTTCGCGCACAGGGGATGTCCATCCTTGCCACCGCACGCGCCATTGGCGTTCATCGCTCCACCCTCTACCGGGAGCTGCGTCGTAACGCCGGGCCGCAGGGCTACCAGCCAGACAATGCGCATCAGCACGCCACCCACCGACGGGCCAGTGCGGCCAAATCTCGGCTATCTGCCGATGTCATCCAGTTTGTCGAGCTGACACTCGCCTGGTGGTGGAGCCCGGAGCAGATAAGCGCGGTGGGCAAGCAGATAGGCCTCATGGTGAGTCACGAGTGGATATACCGCCATGTGGCCGCCGACAAAGCCCGGGGTGGCCAGTTGTACCGCCATCTGCGCCAGGGCCACAAGCGCTACCGCAAGGGGGCGAGCAGCCTGCGTTCTCCCATCAAGGAAGCCCGCTCTATTGATGAACGGCCGGCTATCGTCGATAGCCGGGAGCGGCTCGGTGATTGGGAGGCGGACACGGTGCTGGGCAAGCAAGGCACAGGTGCACTGGTCACCCTGGTGGAGCGCAAGAGCCGGCTCTATCTGGTCAAGCGGGTCGCGAGCAAACAGGCTGGGGTGGTGCGGGATGCGATAATCGAGATGTTAACGCCCTACATCGAGCAGGTGCATACCATCACCTTTGACAACGGCGGCGAGTTTGCCGAACACAAGGCGATAGAGGAAGCGCTGGGTGCCGAGACTTACTTTGCGCACCCTTACTCTTCGTGGGAGCGCGGTCTGAACGAGAACAGCAATGGGCTGTTGAGGCAGTTTATCCCAAAGGGAACAGACCTGAGAGAGGTCACGGACGAGGATGTCAGGAGAGCGGAGCAGTGGCTCAACCTACGACCTCGGAAATGTCTCGGATTCAGGCAGCCTGTCAAGGTATTCGAAGAGTACCGTCAGGCGGCATAGGCGAGTGTCGCACTTCGAAGTTGAATTCGCGTTTCATCCGCAATATATTGCGCCAGCAAAAAGCCGGGATCATCCCGGCTTTTTGCTGGTTGCTACCAGGGCGATTAACCGACCTTGAAGGTGCCTTTCATCATGGCGAAGTGGCCCGGGAAGGAGCAGAAGAAGGTGAGGTCTTTACCGGCCAGCCCCTCGGTCTTGAAGGTCACGCTGCTGCTCTCACCGCCGCCAATCAGCTTGGTGTGGGCCAGCACGCGCGGATCGTCCTTGGGCAGATAGTCATTCTCGGCACCGGCGCTCATGCCTGCGGTAGCCACGGCCTGGTAATCGGCGGTGGGAGACAATACCCAGTTGTGACCCATGCCGGTCACCGGCAGCTTGCCGGTATGGTTCAGGGTCACCGTCACCTCCTTGCAGGTAGCGGGTACCGTCATCTCCTTGAGATTGAACTGCATGGCATCATTGCCTTCGATAACCAGTGCGCACTCGTCAGCCAGCACCGGAGCGGCCAGGGTAGTCAGAAACAGCAGGGTAATCGCCTTTTTCATCATCTTCTCCTTGGATGAGCAATGGATGACAACAGGTTCGCTTGGCACAACAGGAAGAGGCCAGCAAAGATGTCGTCAAAATCGACCTTCATCTTACCCGATTGTCTTCAATCGGCGATGACTTTAGCGCAAAGGTGCGGGCCAGCTCACCCGACAGGCAATATTTCCCTTCCCTTTCACCGGCAAGCAAGCCGGCTGTTTAATTTTTCCGGTCATTTTCCGGTGCTTGCCGCCCTCCCCTTGGCTAAGCTAGCTCCCCCGATGATGCAACCTCTGTGCGAGACGCCTTCCCATGATGCCGATTTCCCCTCTGCCGGCCCTGCGTGGCCTGCTGTTTGTCCTGTTGCTGGCCCTGACCGGCTGCCAGCCCACGCCACCCGCCCAGACCCGTATTCAGGGCAAGACCATGGGCACCTACTATGTGGTGACCCTGAGCGATCCCTTCCCGGGGGGTGGGCCCGCGCTGAAAAAAGAGGTGGAGCGCCTGCTGGCCCGGATGAACAAGGAGATCTCCACCTACGATCCCGCCTCCCTTATTTCCCGCTTCAATCAGGGCCCTGCCAATGCCCCCATGGCCATTCCAACCGCCATGGCCAGGATAGTGCAGCAGGGGATCGACGCCGGTCACCTCACCGGTGGCAAGCTGGATGTGACCGTGGGCCCGCTGGTGAATCTGTGGGGCTTTGGCCCGGACAAGCGACCGGTCAAACGACCGGATGCACAGGCCATCAATGATGCCCGCCAGAGGGTCGGGATCGACAAGCTGACCCTGCTTCCCCAGGGGGATCACTTCCTGCTTGGCAAGTCCATTCCGGACCTCTATCTCGATCTCTCCACCCTGGGGGAAGGGGCCGCGTCGGACGAGATTGCCGGCCTGCTCGAGGGCAAGGGGGTCAACAACTACCTGATCGAGGTGGCGGGGGCGGTGCGCAGCAAGGGCAACAACAGCAAGGGCAAGCCGTGGAAAGTGGCCATCGTCGAGCCTTCCGACCAGCCGGGCGCCTTCTCGGACGTGGTGAGCCCGAACGGCATGGCCCTCAGCACCGCCGGCAGCTATCGCAACTATTACGAGCTTGATGGCAAGCGCTACTCCCACATCATCGACCCCGCCACCGGTCAGCCGATCACCCACAAGCTGGTCTCCGCCAGCGTGATCACCCCGACCGCGCTCGAGGCCGATGCCCTCGACACCGCCCTCATGGTGATGGGACCCGAACAGGCGATGGCCTTCGCCAAGGCGCACCAGCTGGCGGTCTATCTCATCGTCAAGAGTGGTGAAGGCTTCAAGGCGCAGTACACCCCCCAGTTTGCCCCCTATCTGGCCCGGGAGAAATCCTGACCGCCAGAAACAACAAGAGCCTGACAAGGCTCATTTGACCAAGGCTAAATGCCCCCCCTTGTCCGCCCCATCCAATCGCTGCGGGCCAATTGCCTCTGCGGGCCCTTTGGTGGCACACTGCCCCCATCAGCCCGCAGCGCCTCGACCCTGACAGATGCAGACACCGGAAAAAGAGCCTGAAAAGAAAACCGCGCCCAAGCCCCAGCGCATTCTGATGGTCAACGAGCAACGCACATTCCAGGTGATGATGAAGGCGATGCTGATCAACATCGGCATCAGCGACATCACCTTCTGCAACAACGCCGAGGAGGCGCGCCGCCGCTGCCAGAAGGGCAGCTACGACATCTACCTCATCGATTACGATCTCGGGGTCGGCGAGAATGGCCGTCAGTTGCTCGAGAGCCTGCGGGATCAGAACCTGATCCCCCCTAAAAGCGTGGTGATCATGGTGAGCGGCGACAGCTCCCGCGCCATGGTGCTGAGCGCCCTCGAGGCCGAGCCCGACGAATACCTGATGAAGCCCTTTTCCCAGGAGCAATTCTCGTTTCGCCTAAAGCGCGCACTGGCCCGCCGTCAGGCCCTCTCCAGCATCTTCTCTGCCCTGGCCGACAACAATCTGCCCGCCCTGCTCATTGCCTGTGCCGAACGGGCCGAGGCCGTGCCCCGCTTTGCCAACTATTGCCGCTGCCTGCAGGCCGACACCCAGCTCAAGCTGGGCCAGGCCCAGGAGGCCCGAACCCTGATGCGCCAGCTGCTGGCCGGGCAGGACAACAGCTGGGCCCGGCTGACCCTGGGCAAGGCGTGCAATACCCTGGGGCTTCATGAAGAAGCGGTCAGCCACCTGCAGGCGACCCTCAAGAATACCCCCCTGATGGTGGAGGCCCATCGCTGGCTGGCGGAATCCCTGCTGGCGCTGGGCAAGGATGAACAGGCCCAGCAGGAGCTCAGGCGGGCAGTGGATATTTCCCCCCAGTCGGTGCCGCTCTCGCGCCGGCTCGCGGAGGTGTGCCTGCAGCGCCACGACTATGCCCAGGCCAAAGACGTGCTGCTCTCGCTCATCGATCTCTCGCGCAATTCGATTCACCGCACCCCCCACTACCTGGGGGCCTATATCCAGACCCTGACCCTCTACGCCCTCAACAGCAACGACAGCTACCACATCGCCAACCTGCAAAAACAGGTGAACAGCGCCCTGTCGCGCATTCGCGACTCCCTGATGATGTCGGAGTTCAACTACCCGGTATTCGAGCAGATCTGCCAGGCCAGGGTGCAGATCGCCCTGGGGGAGCTGCTCAAGGGCAAGAAGATGCTCTATCGCGCCAACCAGAACTGGCTCGACGAGCCGGCCACCATGCCGCCGGCCCTGCTCGGGGAGACCATCCTCGCCCTCTACCAGCTTGGCGAGTTCGAATATGCCGAGAGCCTGCAGAGCCTGCTGGCGGAAGATGGCGATCGGCTGCTCACCACCTGTATCCAGGCCACCCGGGATGACAAGACGGTGCTGGAGCGCCGCCAGCGCTACCAGCAGCTCAACGAGCTCGGCATCAAGGCCTATCAGTCCGGCGAGCTGGAGCAGGCGCTGGGCCATTTTCGCGAGGCCCTGCGCCGCGCCCCCGCCAATACCGGCGCCGCCCTCAACAAGATCCAGGTACTGCTGCAGTTGATGCAAAAAAATCGCAAGAGCCCGGAGTTTGGCGCCGAGTGCAAGGACACCCTGGATATCCTCGACGGCATCCCTCTCAACCCGGCCCAGCAGGATCGCTTTCGCAAGCTGCGCCAGGAGTACAACCAGTTCAGCTGACCCGTCTCGCCTATGCTGATATTGACTCGGCAAGGGGAGGAAACCGGCGATGGCCATGTGTCGATATCTGGTGGCGGATGGCCGCCACTGCAGTGAAGAAGCGGGAGAGCATGATCTGTGCCGCTGGCACGATCCCCATGGTCACCATCAGGATCCCCACACCGCTCGCGAACTGGAGCACTACATCCACCAGGGCGGACTGTGCCACGGCCTGCAACTGGCCCGCGCCAACCTGGCCGGCCTCAATCTGGTGAAGAAGGGCTCGCCGGAGGGCTTTTTGCTGGAGCAGTGCAACCTCTATCGGGCCAACCTGCAGGGCGCCCATCTCTACGGTATTCGCATCAAGGGTGGCAGTCTGATGAAGGCCGATCTCAGCGATGCCAACCTGCACTGCGCCTCCCTCGACGACGTCAATCTGCTCGGCATTCGCTGGCACAACACCCGCCTCGACAACCTGGATACCGGCAAATGCCTGATGCAGGAGCGGCGCGGGCGCAAGGAGCGGGATCCGGTGCAGGCCCGGATCTGGCTCAAAGAGGCTGAAGAGACCTACCGGGATCTGCGCAAGGCCTCGGAGGCCCAGGGCATCTTCACCATGTCCGGCCGCTACATCCAGCAGGAGCTCACCATGCGCCGGCTGCAGCTGCCGTTCTGGTCGAGCCACCGCTTCACCTCCTGGGTGGTCGATCTCTTCTGCGGTTACGGCGAGGCCCCGATGCGAGTGGTGCTCTTCTCCCTGTTGCTGATTTTCATCTGCAGCATCTTCTACTTCTTCTTTGGCCTGAGCTTCAACGGCAACCCCCTCATCTACCGCCCCGACGCCCCCCTGGAGCAAAATGCCATCTTCCTGCTGGAGTGCCTTTACTACAGCGTGGTGACCTTCACCACCCTGGGCTACGGCGACTTTACTCCCATCGGCTTCTCCCGGATCTGCGCCGCCTTCGAGGCCTTCACCGGCAGCTTCACGCTGGCGCTGTTTGTGGTGGTATTTGTCAAAAAGATGACCCGTTGAGCCTCCCGGGCGAGTGGGCCCGCCCTGATGGCGGGCCGGCACCTTCACTTGCATCCACCGCCGATTCCTAGTCCAATAGCCACTTATAAAAATGACATGAGCATCCCGGACATGAAGATCATCTCTTTCAATATCAACGGCCTGCGCGCCCGTCTGCATCAGTTGCAAGCCATCATCGACAAGCACCAGCCCGATGTGATCGGCCTGCAGGAGATCAAGGTTCACGACGAGGCCTTCCCCCTCGCCGACGTGGAAGCCATGGGCTATCACGTCGAGTTCCACGGCCAGAAGGCCCACTACGGGGTGGCCATCATGAGCAAGCAGAAGCCGGTCAAGGTGGAAAAGGGTTTCCCCACCGACGATGAAGAGGCCCAGCGCCGGATGATCATGGCCACCTTCGAGCGGGAAGATGGCTCCCTTATCAAGGTGATGAACGGCTACTTCCCGCAGGGGGAGAATCAGGATCACGAGACCAAGTTCCCGGCCAAGCAGAAGTTCTATGAAGATTTGCAGCACTACCTCGAGACCAATCACACCCCGAGCGATAAGCTTGTGCTGATCGGGGATATGAACATCTCCCCCACCGATCTCGACATCGGCATCGGCGAGGCGAACCGCAAGCGCTGGCTGCGAGATGGCAAGTGCTCCTTCCTGCCCATCGAGCGCGAATGGATGGCCCGTCTGGAAGGATTCGGCCTGACCGACACCTTCCGTGCCGCCAACCCCACCGAGTGCGAGCGCTTCTCCTGGTTTGACTACCGCTCCAAGGGGTTTGACGAGAACCGCGGCCTGCGCATCGATCTCATCATGGCCTCCGATGCCCTCAAGGACAAGGTGACCGAAACCGGCATCGACTACGAACTGCGCGGCATCGAGAAGCCCTCCGACCACGCCCCCATCTGGGCCTGCTTCGCCTGAACAAACGTCAAATGTTAATAAAAAAGCCAGTGTAGAGGCCCCTCTTCACTGGCTTTTTACATTGGCCATCGACAACGTCAGCGGCCCGCCAACATTTTCATTCAAATCCCAAAAAGGGCTTGAGCCGGGCGGATGGCCCTTGCCACAATTCGTTGCCCATCAAAAAGGTGAAAACTTTCACTTTGAGAAGGTTAGGTTCAAGATAGTGATCCTATTATCCCGATTTCCGATTTTCCGTTTGTAATGACGTTAATCATGACTTGTGCACAGAGTGCGGATCGCCACGACGGCGATCCATCCAACAGGAGTGTAAAGATGAAGGTGCCGACTAGCCCAATAGCGAGATTCAAACAGAGCGTGTTGACGCTGGCACTGATCGGCGGACTGACGGCCTGTGGTGGTGAAACCGACCCGGCAGCCAACGCCATGCCTGCCGTCCCTGTGGTGGTTAACGAGGTCACCCCGGTCGATGTGCCGCTCACCACCGAGATGGTGGGTGAAACCGCCGGTTTTCGCGAGATTGAAGTACGCTCCCGGGTGAGCGGCATCCTGCTCAAACGCACCTATGTGGAAGGCCAGCCGGTCACCGCAGGCCAGGAGCTGTTTCTGGTCGATCCGGCCCCCTACAAGGTGGCGCTGGAGCAGGCCAAGGGCACCCTGGCTCAGGAGCAGGCCCGCCTCAACAAGGCCCGCGCCGACAAGGATCGCATCATCCCGCTGTTCAAGCGCCAGGTGGTGAGCCGCAAAGACTACGATGACACCATCGCCAACTACGAGGCGGCCGTGGCCAGCCTGCAGGCGGCCCAGGCCAAGGTGAAAGAGGCTGATCTCAACCTCAGCTACACCCAGGTCACCGCCCCCATCAGCGGCATGGCGAGCAAGAGCTCCCAGTCCGAGGGTAGCCTCATCTCCACCAGCGGTGACAGCAGCCTGCTGACCACCATCACCCAGTTCGATCCCCTCTATGTGAATTTCTCCTACTCGGAGCAGGACCGTCTCAACTTCGAGAAGTCGGTCAAGAAGGGGCTTATCGAGGCCAAGAGTGCCACCGACTGGCGTACCCATATCCAGCTGGCCGACGGCAGCACCTATCCTGAACCCGGTCGTCTGAACTTCTCCGACACCCGTGTCGATCCCCAGACCGGCACCATCCGTGCCCGTGCCATCTTCGACAACAAGGACGGCGCCCTGCTGCCCGGCCAGTTCGTGCGCCTGACCATCGATCTGGGTACCCGCAAGAACGCCATCGTGGTGCCGCCGCGCGCCATCGTCCAATCCCAGGCTGACCGCCTGGTGATGGTGGTGGATGCCGACAACAAGGTGAGTCCGCGTCCGGTCAAGCTGGGCCCGACCGTCAGTAGCGGCATCATCATCGACAGCGGCCTGCAGGCCGGCGATCGCTACATCGTCGAAGGGTTGATGAAGGCGCGTCCGGGTGCCGTGGTCAAACCGGTTTCCGCCGAGGAGATGAAGGCGATCAACGCCAAGATCACCCAGGGTGCCGCTGGCAAATAAGGAGCCCCCATGTTTTCCAAGTTCTTTATCGAACGCCCCATCTTCGCCAGCGTGATTTCGATCATTATCGTGCTGGGCGGGTTGGCGGCGATGCGCGCGCTCCCGGTGGAGCAGTATCCCCAGATCACCCCCGCCGTGGTCTCGGTGACCGCCTTCTACCCGGGTGCTACCCCTGAGGTGATCTCCCAGACCGTGGCTGCCCCCATTGAACAGCAGGTCAACGGGGTCGAGAACATGATCTACATGCAGTCTGGCTCCGCCTCCAACGGCCAGATGAACCTCAACGTCTACTTCGACATCGGGGTCGACCCCGATCAGGCGACCATCGACGTCAACAACCGGGTCTCGGCCGCCATGGCCCAGCTGCCGGAAGAGGTGAAAAAGCAGGGTGTGACGGTGCGCAAGAAGTCCACCTCCATCCTGCAGGTGATCACCCTGCAGTCGCCGAACGGTTCTTTTGATACCACCTATCTGTCGAACTACGCCCTGCTCAACATCATCGACGAGCTCAAGCGTATTCCCGGCGTGGGTGATACCTCCCTGTTTGGGGGCACCGACTATGCCATGCGGATCTGGCTGCGCCCGGACCGGCTAGCCCAGCTGCAACTCACCCCGAGCGACGTGATCGGCGCCATCCGCGAGCAGAATACCCAGTTCGCGGCAGGCAAGATCGGCTCCCAGCCCACCAGTACCCCCACCGACTTCACCTACACGGTGCAGACCAAGGGACGACTGGATGACGTGAAGGAGTTCGAGAACATCATCATCCGCGCCATGCCGGATGGCTCCAAGATCCGCGTTCGTGACGTGGCCCGGGTCGAGCTCGGTGGCAAGGACTACGACGTACTGGCCCGTGCCAACGGCAAGCCAGCCATCGGTATCGCCACCTACCTGCAACCGGGTGCCAACGCGGTCGCCGTGGCCGATCAGGTGCGCGCCACCATGGAGCGCCTGCAGGGTCGTTTCCCCCAAGACGTGGAATACCAGATCCCCTACGACACCACAGAGTTCGTGAAGATCTCCATCGAGGAGGTGGTTCACACCCTGCTCGAGGCGATCGTGCTGGTATTCGTGGTGGTCTACCTGTTCCTGCAGAACTTCCGCGCCACCCTGATCCCCTGTATCGCGGTGCCAGTGTCCTTGATCGGTACCTTCGCCGGTATGCTGATGCTGGGCTTCTCCATCAACCTGCTGACTCTGTTCGGCATGGTGCTCGCCATCGGTATCGTGGTGGATGACGCCATCGTGGTGCTGGAGAACGTCGAGCGGATCATGAGCGAGAAGAAGTGCTCCGCCAAAGAGGCCGCCATCCTCGCCATGCAGGAAGTGTCTGGCCCCGTGGTCGCCATCGTGCTGGTGCTCTCCGCCGTGTTCCTGCCGGTTGCCTTCATGGGCGGCATGACGGGGGTGATGTACAAGCAGTTCGCCATCACTATCGCCGTGTCGGTGGCCATCTCCGGCCTGGTGGCACTCACCCTGTCGCCGGCCCTGTGCGCCATCTTGCTCAAAGAAGGTCACCACAAACCGGCCCGCTTCTTCGTCTGGTTCAACAACGCGTTTGATCAGCTGACCCGCCGCTATGTGCGCGGGGTAGCCTTCCTCAACCGCCGCGTCGGCGTGGCCTTTGGCATCATCGCCATCATCCTGAGCTGCAGCTATGTGCTGTTTCACAAGGTGCCGGGCGCCCTGGTGCCTGACGAAGACCAGGGCTACCTCATCGGCTCCGTGATGCTGCCCGATGCCGCCGCCCTGACCCGTACCCAGGCGGTCGCGAGCGACTTCGACAAGATCGCCATGGCCAACCCCAATGTGAAGGACGTGGTCACCTTCTCGGGTTTTGACATCCTGTCCGGCTCCATCATCAGCAACCGCGGTCTCACCTTCGTTACCCTCAAAGACTGGAAAGAGCGTCAAGGAGAAGGGCAAGACTCCTTCTCCCTGGCCAAGACCTTCCAGGGGCTGAGCCTGATGGGGCTGGCCGATGGCTTCACCGCCACCTTCAACCCGCCTCCCATCACCGGCATGTCCACCACCGGGGGCCTCGAAGGCTACCTGCAGAACCGGGGTACCGGCGACGTGCACGCCTTCGCGGGCGAGGTACAGCGCCTGCTCGACGCGGCCAAGGAGCGTCCTGAGTTTGCCAGCGTGACCACCACCTTCCGCGCCAACGTGCCCCAGGTCTTCCTGGATCTCGACCGCGAGAAGGCCAAGGCGCTGGGGCTGCCCATCAACGCCGTGTTTGACACCATGCAGGCCACCTTCGGCCAGGTCTATGTCAACGATTTCAACCAGTTCGGTCGTACCTACCGGGTGCAGTTGCAGTCCGAGGCGGACTACCGTGCCAAGAAGGATGACATTCGCAACGTCTATGTCCGCTCCAATACCGGCGAGATGATCCCCCTCACCAGTCTGGTGACGGTGCGCGATGCTACCGGCCCCGAGCTGGTCGAGCGTTTCAACATCTTCCCGGCCGCCAAGATCATGGCTCAGCCAGCGCCGGGCGTGAGCTCGGGCCAGGCGATCAAGGCCCTGGAAGAGGTCGCCGCCCAGACCCTCGGCAACGACGCCAAGCTGGAGTGGACCGGTGCCGCCTACCAGGAAAAAGCGGCAGCCGGCAGCGCCGCCATGGCGTTTGGCTTCGGTATCGTGATGATCTTCCTCATCCTAGCCGCCCAGTATGAACGCTGGAGCCTGCCGTTTGCGGTGATCACCGCCGTGCCGTTCGCCCTGTTCGGCGCCCTGCTCGCCACCTGGGCCGTGGGACTCACCAACAACGTCTACTTCCAGATAGGCCTGGTGACCCTGGTGGGGCTGGCGGCGAAGAACGCCATCCTGATCGTGGAGTTCGCGGTCATGAAGCATGAAGAAGGGATGACCCTCATCGAGTCGGCCCTGGAGGCGGCGCGTTTGCGTTTCCGTCCCATCGTCATGACCTCGCTCGCCTTCATCCTGGGTTGTGTGCCCCTGGTCACCTCCAGCGGCGCCGGTGCGGCGAGCCGCCACGCCCTCGGCTGGCCGGTGATCGGCGGCATGTTGGCGGCGACCTTCATCGCCATCTTCTTCATCCCGCTCTTCTTCCGCCTCATCATGAAGAGCTCGGAGAAACGGGCCAAGCAGTAATCCAGTCACCGACTGGCAGTCCAACACCCCCGCCCCTGCGGGGGTGTTTTTTTATCCTCACCGGCCATGCCAGGCGCCATGCCTTGACCTTCTCCTCAAGGTAAGGTTTACAGTCCAACCATCTGATCTCGAAGGATATCCGGATTGTCACTCACCCAGCTTGCTGCAAGATTGCCCTCTGTTGCCTTGGCCCGGCTGTTGCTGGCGCTGATGCTCATCTGCAATCTGACCCTCTGCATCAGCTGGCACGGCGCCTCTCTGGCCACCACGAGTGCCTCTCTCTCCCTCTTCACGCCGCAAACACTGCCTGACGCCATGATCCCGTCCCATGGGGATGACGCGGGCCCACGCACCATGGCGCTGGATCAGGAGAACGCTTCCGTGACCCTCTCCTGCCACGCCAGTGCCGGGAGTGAATCGACCGTGACGGGGGATGAGTGCCAGATGCAGACCGGGCTGTCTGGCGCCGCCAATGCCCTGCCCCTGCTCGGCATGCTGCTCTCGGCTCTACTGCTCCCCCTGTTGCTGCTGCCGCTGGGGACCCTGCCCCGCTTGCTGGATCTCTGGCTGCGTGACCCCTTCCTTAGAACCCGCGGTACTCACCCGCCCTCCTGGCCCCGCCGGCATCTGATGCTGTCGGTGCTGCGCCACTAGAAAGATCATCTCTTGCGTGCCTGATCAGGGGTCACCCTGTCCTGGCTGCGCTCCTTGCCTGAGCCTGCGCCACCCGCGCAGGAGAACGGGCGTCCCTGACGCCCCGTTGGCCGGGCAAACCGTGTGACTCTTATCCCTTATTCGTCACCGGCCCGGCGATCCGACAGAAGAGAAGATGGTCCATGTCATCAGTCCGATTTAGCGAATACGCAGCCACGCATCCGTGCGCCCTTGCCCCCCTTTCCCTGCGCCTGGGAGGTTTCCTATGAGCCAGAAATTGCTCGTCTCCGCCCTGCTGCTCGCCCTCGGGGCCGGCGGCGGTTACTGGGCGGCCAAACAGACAGTCACCGCGGTTGCCAAGGAGAAGACACCGCTCTACTGGGTCAACCCCATGGATCCCCGCGACAAGCGCGATGCCCCCGCCAAGGACAACATGGGGATGGACTTTATCCCCGTCTATGAAGAGAAGCAGGGTGGCTCCCCCGGCACCGTCACCATCAGCCCCGAGATCCAGCAGAATCTGGGGGTACGGCTGGCCAAGGTGGAGAAACTCCCCATCCACCAGCAGATCGAGACGGTCGGCTACGTGGGTTATGACGAGGAGCGGCTGGAAGCCATCAACTCCCGGATGGCGGGCTGGATCCGCAACCTCGCCATCAAGAACGAGGGGCAGCAGGTGGCCAAGGGCAGCTTTATCTACGATCTCTACGCCCCGGATCTGGTGAACGCCCAGCACGAATACCTGCTGGCGCTCAACACTACCAATCCCCTGCTGCTGCGCGCCGCCGAGGGCAAGCTCAAGTCGCTGCAGGTACCGGCGGATCAGATAGCGGCCCTCAAGCGCACTCGCAAGGTGCAGGAGACGGTGCGCATCTACGCCCCGAGCAGCGGCTATGTCTCCGAGCTCAAGGTACGTGAAGGCCAGTATGTGGAACCCGCCGCGCCCCTGTTCAACATCAGCACTCTCAAGCAGGTGTGGGTGAGCGCCGAGGTGTTCGAGCGCCAGGCCGCCCAGATCAAGGTCGGCGATCCGGTCACCATGACCCTGGACTATGCCCCGGGCCGCAGCTGGCAGGGACGGGTGGACTACCTCTACCCCACCCTGGATGCCAGTACCCGCACCCTGCGGGTACGCCTGCGCTTTGACAACCCGGACGAGTTTTTGAAACCCAACATGTTCGCCAAGGTGAGCATCAGCACCGGCAAGGGGGAACCCCGCCTGGTGGTGCCGAGCGAAGCGGTGATCCGCACCGGCAACCAGGATCGCCTGGTGTTGGCGCTGGGGGATGGCAACTTCAAATCGGTGGCCGTCACCCTGGGCCCCCAGTTTGGTGACAAGGTCGCCATCGATGAGGGGGTCGAAGCCGGTGACAGCATCGTCAGCTCGGCCCAGTTCCTGCTCGACTCCGAATCTGCCATCGATTCGGACTTCCAGCGCATGACGGCGGTGCGTCCCATGCAGGTCTGGACCCAGGGCCAGGTGCAGAACATCGATCTCGCCGGGCGTACCCTCGGCATCTCTCATCAACCCATCCCCGAGTGGCAGTGGCCCGCGATGGAGATGGACTTTACCGTGGCCGACGGTGTAGACATCAGCCAGCTGAAACCGAACCAGACCCTGCATCTGCAGGTAGAGCAGGAGGGGGACGAGTACCGCATCATCCAGATCCATGTGGAAGATAAACCGGCCGCGGGCGACGCAATGAAAGAGGCCAAGGGCGAGATGACAAGCATGGAGGGTATGGATCACAGCCAGCACCAGATGGGGGATAAATCATGATCCCCGCCATCATTCGCTTTGGCAGTCACCACACCCAGCGGCCGATCCCGCACCAAGAGGGAGGAGTCAAACTATGATCCCGGCCATTATTCGCTGGTCCGTCGGCAACCGCTTTTTGGTGTTGCTGCTGACTGTCATGCTCACCGCCTGGGGCCTCTGGTCGGTCAAGCAGACCCCGGTGGACGCCCTGCCGGATCTCTCCGACGTCCAGGTGATCATCAAGACCTCCTACCCGGGCCAAGCGCCCCAAGTGGTGGAAGATCAGGTCACCTACCCGCTCACCACCGCCATGCTGGCGGTGCCGGGCGCCACCACGGTGCGCGGCTACTCCTTCTTCGGCGACTCCTTCGTCTATGTGTTGTTTGACGACAGCACAGACCTCTACTGGGCGCGCGCCCGGGTGCTGGAGTACCTGAGTCAGGTTGCCCCCAACCTGCCTGCCGGTGCCCAGCCCCAGCTCGGGCCGGACGCCACCGGGGTGGGCTGGGTCTACCAGTACGCCCTGGTGGACAAAACCGGCAAGCACGACTTGAGCGAGCTCACGTCACTGCAGAACTGGTTCCTCAAATACGAGCTGCAGACGGTGAACGGCGTCTCCGAAGTCGCCACTGTGGGCGGCATGGTGCGCCAGTACCAGGTGCGGGTCGACCCGGACAAACTGCGTGCCTACGGCATCCCGCTGTCGCTCATCCAGACCGCCATCGAACAGGGCAACCAGGAGACCGGCGCCTCCGTCATCGAGATGGCGGAAGCGGAGTACATGGTTCGTTCGAATGGCTATTTGAAGAGCGTCGAGGACTTAAAACAGATTCCCCTCGGCACCAATGTACGGGGCGCTCCCCTGCTGCTGGGTGACGTGGCGGACGTAGTCACCGGCCCCCAGATGCGGCGCGGCATCGCCGAGCTCAACGGCGAAGGAGAAGTAGTGGGCGGCATCATCGTCATGCGCTATGGCGAGAATGCCCAGCACACCATAGACGGGGTCAAGGCACGGCTGGCCGAGCTGAAATCCAGCCTGCCGGAAGGGGTGGAGATCGTCACCGTCTACGATCGCTCCGACCTTATCCAGCGCGCCATCGACAACCTCTCCGGCAAGCTGGTGGAAGAATTCGCCGTGGTGGTGCTGGTCTGTCTCGCCTTCCTGTTCCACCTGCGCTCGTCGCTGGTGGTGGTCATCACCCTCCCTATCGCGATTTTGACCGCCTTTATCGTGATGCATCTGCAGGGGATCAACGCCAACATCATGTCGCTGGGGGGCATCGCCATCGCCATCGGCGCCATGGTGGACGGCGCCATCGTGATGATAGAGAACGTCCACAAACACATGGAGCGGGAGGAGCTTACCGACAAGAACCGCTGGCGCATCATCACCGAGGCGAGCATCGAGGTGGGCCCGGCGATTTTCTTCTCCCTGCTAATCATCACCATGAGCTTCTTGCCAGTGTTTGCCCTGGAGGCGCAAGAGGGGCGCATGTTCCACCCGCTGGCCTTCACCAAGACCTACGCCATGGCCGCCGCCGCCGCGCTCGCCATCACGCTGGTGCCGGTGATCATGGGCTATTTCATCCGCGGCAAGGTGCTGCCCGAGCAAGCCAACCCCCTCAACCGCTGGCTGAGTCAGGGTTATATCCCGCTGCTCAACGCCGTGCTGGCTCGCCCCAAGACCACCCTGGCGGTGGCGCTGGCGGTCACCGTGATCGGCTTCTGGCCGCTCAAGTATCTGGGCTCCGAGTTCATACCGCCGCTGGATGAGGGGGACATCATGTACATGCCCACCACCGCGGCCAACATCTCGGTGGGCAAGGCGCGAGAGATCCTGCAGCAGACCGACAAGCTCATCCGCACCGTGCCCGAGGTACAGAATGTGTTCGGCAAGGCGGGGCGCGCCGAGAGCGCCACCGACCCCGCCGATCTGGTGATGATGGAGACCAGCATCCAGCTCAAGCCCCGGGATCAGTGGCGCCCCGGCATGACCCCGGAGAAGCTGAAAGAAGAGTTGGATTCCCTTATCCGCTTCCCCGGTCTCACCAACGCCTGGGTACCCCCCATCAAGACCCGCATTGACATGCTGGCCACCGGCATCAAGACCCCGGTGGGGATCAAGATTGCCGGCCCCGACCTCAAGGTGGTCCAGCAGATAGGCCAAGAGCTTGAGCAGATCATCGGCAAGGTGGAGGGGGCCTCTTCCGTCTACGCCGAGCGGGTGGCGGGCGGACGCTATGTGAAGGTGGATATCGATCGGCTCAAGGCGGCCCGCTACGGCCTCAACATCGCCGACGTGCAGGCGGTACTCGCCACTGCGGTGGGCGGCATGGACGTGGGCCAGACCATAGAGGGGCGCGAACGTTACCCCATCAACCTGCGCTACCCCCAGAGCTATCGCGATTCGGTGGCGAGCATGGAGCTGCTGCCCCTGGTCACCCCCAAGGGTGAGCGGATCGCCCTGGCGGACGTGGCCCGGGTCTACATCAGTGACGAGGCGCCCATGCTGCGCAGTGAAAACGCGCGCCTGAACGGTTGGGTCTATGTGGATATCCGTGGCCGCGACATCGGCTCCTTTGTCGACGAGGCCAAGGCCGAGGTGGACAAGCAGCTGGTGTTGCCGGCCGGCTACGCCCTCAGCTGGTCCGGTCAATACGAATACATGGAGCGGGCCAAGGCACGCCTCGCCTACGTGGTGCCGCTCACCGTCGCCATTATCGTACTGCTGCTCTACTTGGCATTTCGCCGCTTCCAGGAGGTGCTGCTCATCCTCACTACCCTGCCACTGGCGGTGGTCGGGGGGATCTGGACCGTCTGGCTGCTCGACTTCAATCTCTCGGTGGCGGTGGGGGTTGGCTTTATCGCCCTCGCCGGGGTAGCCGTGGAGACCGGCGTGCTGATGCTGGTCTACCTCAACCACGCCTGGGACGATCTGGTGGCCAGTGGCAAACCGGACAAGGCCGGCCTGCACCAGGCGGTCATTCACGGCGCCGCCCTGCGTCTGCGTCCCAAGATGATGACGGTGGTCACCATCATCGCCGGCCTTCTGCCCATCATGTGGAGCCAGGGTACCGGCTCCGAGGTGATGCAACGCATCGCCGCCCCCATGGTTGGCGGCATGGTGACGGCGCTGGTACTGACCCTGCTGGTACTGCCGGCGGCCTACTACCTGTGGCGCGTCCGCACCCTGAAACGACTGGAACACGCTCCTGCACAGACAGATACTCAGGCTGCGCCCTGATCAATCAGACAACACTGACAAACAAGGAAACATCATGAACTACAAGACATTGACACTGACCCTGCTGCTTGGCCTTGCCACCCACACCGGCGCACAAGCCGAAGAGATGATGAACCACGAAGGGCACGACATGAGCCAGATGGGTGACATGCAGCAGATGGAGGGCATGAAGGAGATGGTGATGACCAAGGGGGTCATCACCCGCATCGACGAGACAAATGGCAAGGTGGGGATCAAGCACGAGGATATCGAGAACCTCAAGATGCCCGCCATGACCATGGTGTTCACCCTGGTCGAGCCGACCCAGCTCAAGGGGATGAAGGTGGGTGACGCTGTCAGCTTCCATGCCGAGATGCGCGATGGCAAGCTGCTGCTGACCAAGATCCAGCCGCAATAAACCGTCAACAACGATCATAAACAGAGGGAGGCGCAAGCCTCCCTCTTTCGTTTCATCGGGTCGGGATGGATTCGTCAGCCACGCTTTTGCAGCAGGGTCTCCACGTCCGTGATCACCTTGAGCGCCGCCTGGGGGCCGCCGGACGAGGTCCAGAGTGAGCCATCCACGGCGCCAAAACGCTTCTCCCTGATCACCGGCAACTGCTGGTAGGCCGGGGTCTGCTCGGCCTGGCGCATCGCTTCCACCGCATCGCCGCTGGCACTCAGGGTGCCGATCACCAGCCAGTCTGCATCCAGCAGATTGAGGGACTCCAGACTCAGGGCCGGGGAGTGGGGTGCCCCCTTGCCCTGCTGCTGGGCCGGGCGCACCAGCCCCATCGACTCCACCACGCTGCTGGCGAAGGTGCCCGGATACATGAAGCTCGGCCCCTTGGGATTCCAGCGCACTATGCTGATGCTCTCCCCCTGATGCCCGGCCAGGGTGGTGCGCGCCTGCTGCAGGCGCGCCTCGTATTGTTGCAAGAATGCCTCCCCCTCCTGTTCACGGTTGAGGGCGCTGGCGACACGGCGCAGCAACGGCTGCCAACCGTCGGTCCACTGGCCGGTCACCACGGTCGGGGCAATCTCCCGCAGCAGCGCCAGCTGCTCCGGGGTGGTGGGGCCGGTCAGGATCAGATCCGGCTCCAGGGTGATCAGGGTCTCCAGGTTGGGGCTGCCAAGATCCCCGACCACGGGGATCCCCTCTCCCACCTTGTCCAGCAGATAGCGCGGCAGGGTCGGCTGACCGCGACCATTGACGGCGCCAACCGGCTTAACCCCCAGAGTGAGGGCGCTGTCGAGATCGATCTCGCTCAAGGTCACCACCCGCTGGGGATTGGCCGGTACCTGGACGCTCTGGCCAAACGCATCGGTCACCTGACGCATCTCCTGCGCCTGAACCAAGGGCGCGGCCAGCATCAGGATAGTGGCGGCCAGGGAGGCAAAACGCTTCATTATCTCACTCCTTCTCTTGAGGTACTGCGTTGGTATAAACGGTATTCAGGGTCATGGCTTCAACTCGCCCGGCGCACGGCTTCATCAGCATAGTGACGACGCGGCACTATGATGGGGGCACCATCGCCGGGGGCGTGGAGGATATCGACACTGGTCTGGTAGAGGCGATCGATAAGGGGCTTGGTCACCACTTCGCGGGCCGGGCCCATGGCGGCGATCTCCCCGTCGCCGATGGCGATCAGTTCGTCGCAATAACGGGCCGCCATCGCCAGATCGTGGATCACCAGCAGCACCGTCTTACCCTCGGCGGTGATGCGGTGAATCGCCTCCATCACCTCGGTCTGGTGGCCGATATCGAGGGCGCTGGTGGGCTCGTCGAGCAGCACCATGTCGCTGTCCTGAGCCAGGATCATCGCCAGCCAGGCCCGCTGTGCCTGACCGCCGGAAAGCGACGAGGCGCTCTGGTGCCAGATCCCCTCCAGCTGCATCCGCTCGCAGGCCGATCGCACCATGCGCGCATCCTCCTCGCTCCACTGATTGAACCAGCCCTGATGGGGGTGGCGGCCGTACTGCACCAGTTGTTCCACCAGGATGCCGGCGGGCAGGGTCGGCCGCTGGGGCAGATAGGCAAGCTCACGCGCCAACCCCTTCATGGGGTAACTGGCCAGGGGCTTGCCCTTGAGCAGTATCCCCCCGCTCTGGGGGGCCATCTGCCCGGAAAGCAACTTGAGCAGGGTCGATTTGCCGCAGCCGTTGGGGCCGACGATCCCCACCAGCTTGCCCTTGGGCACGCTGAAAGAGATATCGCGCAAGATGGTGGTCTGCTGATAGGCGAAATGGAGTCGGTTTACGGTGAGCGTCATCAGTCGGCCCTCTGGCGATCGTGAACAAGGAGAAACAGCAGCAAGAGGCCGCCGAGAATGCGGGTCATGATGCCGGTCGCCACCTCGTGGGGACTGGCCAGCACTCGAACCAGGGTGTCGCTGGCGAGCAGCAGCAGGGCGCCACTCAGAGCCGCCAGCCAGAGCGGCACGACTCTGTCCTTCACCAGCCAGGAGGCGAGGATGGGCGCCGCCATGGCGATAAAGACCACGGGACCGCCGATGGCGGTGCCAAGGGCCGCCACCAGAATGGCCTGAGCCAGGATCCCCAACTGCACCTTGTCGCTATTGACCCCGAGGGAGCGCGCCATCTCGGGGCCAAAACGCAGCACCGCCAGGGAGCGGGAGAGGTAGATAATCCAGGGGCAGAGCAGCAGCAACAAGATGACGATGGGGGTGATGGTGTTGTAACTCACCGCGATGAAACTGCCCATGTTCCACAGGTAGAGGGAGCTCAAGTGCAACAGCGCCTTGGTGGACATCACGAACTGGCCGAGGGCCTCGAGCATCTCGGACAGACCAATGCCGATCACCACGAACAGGTAACCCTGTTCACCGGGTTTGCGGCAGAGGGCATAGAGCACCAGCGCCGCGAAGATGGCGCCAAGCGGCGCAGCCCACCAGGGCCAGCTGCCCAGGGTCAGGTAGAGGGAGAAGATGATGATGCCAAGGGAGGCGCCATTATTGACCCCCACCATGTCGGGAGTTGCCAGCCGGTTGCGGATCAGGGTCTGTACCAGACAGCCCGAAAGCCCCATGGCCGCCCCCGCCACTATCACCCCCAGAATGCGGGGCAGCCGGATCTTGAACAGGGTGATCCCATCGAGGCGCGACCCTTCCCCCAGCAAGGTGTTGAGCACGCCGGCAAAACCCAGCTTGCCGCTGCCGACACTCAAGGCCAGCAGCATCAAGGCTGCCAGGGCCAGGGCCAGCAGCGTCAGCCAGCGCCAGCTCGGCAGATGCAGCAGGATGGAACGTTCGCTCGCCCGCAGGCAGAGCATATCGGTCGGTGTAAGCATCAGCGCCTCACTTGACGGTCAGCAGGGTACGAAAGCCCCCGCGACGCACGATGGCGATCAGCACGGGGGCGCCGATCAATGCCAGGATGACCCCGTTGGGCAGCTCGAACGGCTGGATCAACCAGCGCGCCAGAATGTCGGCCACCAGCAGGAACAACATGCCGAACAGGGCGGAGAAACAGACCTGCACCGACAGCTTCACCGGCTCCACCAGGCGACCACAGTAGGCCGCGAGGAAACCGACGAAACCGATGGGGCCGGCGATGGCGATGGCGCTGGCGGTCAGCAGGGTGGCGGCCAGCAGCACGCCGATCCGCACCCGGGTCGGCCGGATACCCAGCGCCTGGGCCTGACTGTCCCCCATCTGCATCAGGGTCAGCTGGCGGCAGAGCAGCAGGGTGAGGGCGAAAGCGAGCAGCACGAACGGCAGCACGGCGATGATGGCGTCCATATCGGCCCCCGCGAGGGAGCCCAGATTCCAGAAGCGGTACTGCTCCAGCACCATCTTGTTGGAGAGCAGCAAGAAGCTGGAAAGGCCGCCGAAGGTGGCAGACAGCGCCACCCCTACCAGGATGAGCTTGAGGGGATTGGAGCGGCCTATCATCATGCCGAGCCCCAGCACGATGAGGTTGCCAAGCAGGGCACCGAGCCCGGCCCAGAGCAGATAACCGTAGGCGGACTCGACCCCGAACCAGGTGAGCCCGATCACCAGGGCGAAGACGGCGCCGGCATTGACCCCGAGCAGACCGGGTTCGGCCAGCGGGTTGCGAGTGGCGCTTTGCAGCAAGGAGGCGGCAAGCGAGAGAGAAACGCCCACCACCATGGCACACAAGGTGCGGGGCAGGCGCAGGGTATCGAGCACCATGGCCAGCTTCTCGTCGCCGGCAAAGCGGGGATCCCCCGCCAGATAACCTATCACTTCACGGGCGCCATACACCCCGGCACCAGTGGCCAGGGAGAGGCAAAGCAGCATGAACAGGAGGAACAATCCCAGCCAGAGCAGATACGTCTGGTGTCTAAGCACCCTTGGCTCCTTTTGTTGATATGTATGGTTGAATCAGGGAACAAGGGGAGCCCGCGGGCTCCCCGAACGCATCACAGCTTGTAAGCCACGCCGGCGTAGACGGTGCGCCCCTCGAGGATCTGATCCGCCTCGGTCGCGACCCAGTCACGCTTGGTGTTGGTCAGGTTGTTGAGGCCGAACTTCACATCCAGCGCCCGGGTGGCACTCCACACGGCGCCGGCATCCAGGGTGTGGAAGCCCGCCGTGTTTTCATAGGTGGTGCCGCTCAGACGTGGCACGGGCAGGATCTGGCTGCCGGTGTAGTTCCAGCCAAGCCGGGTGCTCAGGGTGTCGATCACCTGCCACTCCAGAGTGGCGTTGGCGGTGTGCTCCGGCGTCTTGTAGAGATCCTTGCCGGTGGTCTTGTCTTCCCCGTCGATCAGGGTGAAGTTGCCGGAGAGGCTCAGCGTATCCGTGATATCGAACCAGCCGCTCAACTCCAGCCCCTTGATACGGGCCTTGCTGACGTTGCGATAAGTCATCACGGAGGGGCGCCAGGTGGAGGTCCACCCCTCGCTCTGGATCTTGTCCTTGATGTCGTTGTGGAAGGCGGTCACCCCGGCCCCCCACACGGTGGCGTCATAGGTGGTGCCCAGTTCATAGCTGACGGCGGTCTCGGGTTTCAGGTCCGGGTTGCCCACCACGGCGCAGCGACCGCGACAGGCAGCAATCCCGTAATCGGCGTTGGACTGGGCGATGGTCGGTGCCTTGAACGCCTTGCCGATCCCCCCCTTGACCACCCAGTTGTCGGTCAGGCTGTAGAGGGCATAACCGCGCGGGCTGAACTCGGTGCCGTAAGTCTCGTGGTGATCGACCCGGCCGCTGAGGGTCAGGGCCAGATCGCCGAAGCCAAACTCGTCCTGCAGATAGAGGGCGCTCTGATCGACGCTGACATCACTCCCCTTGAGGCTGACGTTGTGCTTGAGCTCGGTGATGCGGTATTCGGCGCCGCCGGTCAACAGGTGGCTGCCAAGGTTGCCGCTCAGCTGGCCGTCGAAGGTATGGTTGGTCTGGGTCACATCGCCGCTCTGTTTGGTCAGGACCCTCATCAGCTCGGAGTCATCGAACAGGTCGACCTGCTCGAAGGCGTAGCCAACCCGGCTGTCGAACAGATCCCAGCGCCCGACGTGGGTCGCATTGAGCCCCAGGCGTTCCATCTGCTGGATGTTGCGCGGCGTCTGGCCGTAGTTGTTCCAGTGCGCCTCCCGATCGTCCTTGGCGTAGTTCATGCCGACATCCAGATCCTGCTGCTCGTCGATGAGCCACTTGACGTTGGAGAGCATGCCGAGCTTCTCGCGCTGCTCGATGGCATCTGCCTTGGGGTTGATGCTCTGCTCGCTCTGCCAGGCATCCCTGTGGTTGCCTTCCACCACGAAGTTGGCCAGCAGCTTGTTGTCGATGAGCGCGCCGCCCACATAGGCGCTCGCCTTGTTGACGTCCCCGCCGTGACCATCGGTCGGATCGCTGAAGGTGTAAGTTGCAGCCGCCTCGGTCTGCTCCTTGGGCTGGCGCAGGATGACGTTGACCACGCCCCCCAGGGCATCGGCCCCGTAGAGGGAGGAGATGGGACCGCGGATCACCTCGATGCGCTCGATGGCGGCCATGGGAATGGCGGAGAGATCGAAGTCGTTGCCGTAACCGGAAGTCAGGGCATCGCGGGAGCTGATGCGCCGCCCATTGACCAGCAGCAGGGTGTAATCCCCCTCCAGCCCGCGCAGTTTGATCTCGCTGCGGCCATAGCTGGTGGCCGGATTGATGTTGACCCCGGGCAGCTGTTTCAGGGCCCCGGTCAGGTCATTGACGTTGAGCTTGTCGAGCTCGGCACGGGTCACGACCGAGACGCTGGCGGGTGCCGTCAGTTCACTGTGGCGAGTCTTGGTCGCGGTGACCACCAGGGTTTCATGGGCGGGATCGGCCGCGCCGGTTTGTGCTTGTGCCACGGCCGGCAAGGCAAAGAGGGACAACACCAGAGGATGAACTGCAAATAGTCGGGATGATGTACGCATCATCAACACTCCACATAGAACAGGAAAAGGCCAACACCACCGACATCCCTGTCTGACCTTGCCAGACCCGGCGCTGAGTGATTGGGCTGCTTATAGCACGAGCACAGGCCCATGCTTCTTCGCCCTGATATCAGTCGGCTCGGGCAGGAAACAGCCTGGCCATCCAGGGCGGTTCCTTCTCTATACGAAGGCGCCGTACCGACCGATTTCGGAACGGCGCAATACTAAATGCAAATCATTTTTATTTGCAAGAAATGAATCGGGTATTCTTTCGCGTCCGCTTAATTATCCATCACTTCGTGACGCGCCTGATGGTAAGCCTCCTCGCTCTTGCCTCTGCGCCAGTAAGGCACCGCATAAATGGCCTGGCGATCGACCCCCAGAGTTCCGCGTACATGGCGACGCAGCGGCAACACCAGCGCCTCTTCCCCTGCCAGCCAGAAGAAGCCTCCTTCCCGTTCAAGGGGCAAGCCCATGACATGCTCCAGCAGGCCGCTTGCTTCAGGCTCGCCGACAAACCAGTGGCAACGCACCCCGGTGGGCAAGGAAAGCGGCAGGGCGTCGGCCTGATCGGGTACCAGAATGGCGATCTCCCCTCTGGCATCGGCAGGCATCACTTCGCACATCGCCATGATGGCGGGCAAGGCGGTCAGATCCCCCACCAAACAGTAGTGATCTGCCGCTGGCAGCATGGGATTGGGGCCACCGGGCGCAGAGAGGATCGCCTTGTCCCCCGGTTTGGCCTGACCGGCAAAGGTGCTGGCAGGCCCGCCATCACCGTGCAGCACGAAGTCGATGTCGAGCTCCAGGGACTCGCGGCGAAAGGCTCGCAATGTGTAGGTGCGGATGATGGGCTTGTCTGTCGGCTGCTGCCAGCGCGGACCGTTTGGCGTCATGGTCGGCAGCACGGGCTCTGCCTGGTGGGATTGTGCCAGCATCACCTTGATGTGGGCACCGCCGCAGGTGTAGGGATAGTCGGCCAGTTCACTGCCGGTAAAACAGATCCGGCGCAGATTGGGGGTAATTTGGGTAACGGCTTTGACACTCAACAGACGGGGACGGTTGGGAGGCAGAGTTGGGGACACAGATGAATTCCTCTTGCAGTAGATTACCTATGCTACACGCAAACAAGAATCAGTATCAAATGAGATTTATTCCCGTTTCATCGGTTTGTATCAGGAGTGTGCCATCATAGTCACTGGAACCAGGCTCGCGGCGCCATGACGAAGGGGGATTTCCCCCTGCAAGCCAGCCCCTGTTCATGGCTGTACGGCGGTTTTGAGAGAGCCTGGGCAGGCCGCCATGCCACGGCGCCCGACCACAGTTTTTCGCGATCAAATTTTATTTCTCAATAAGTTTCCTATCCTTAGTGAAGCAGTTAATGTAAGCACAAGATGCCAAACAGGATTGTATGATGGATGACCAGATCCTGATTATTGATGATGACGATATCGTCCTTCCCGATAGCCAACAGGCTGGCTGGAAGGTGATGATCGTGGATGATGAGCCCGAAGTTCATCGCATCACCAAGATCACCCTGAACAAATTCGAGTTTGACAATCGTCCCATTGAGTTTCTGCATGCCTACTCCGCTGCCGAGGCCAAAGAGCTGCTCGCCACAACTCCTGATGTCGCCCTGCTGCTGCTGGATGTGGTGATGGAGTTCGATCATGCCGGCCTGGATGTGGTGAAGTTTGTTCGCGACGAGCTGCAAAACAAGATGGTGCGCATCGTGCTGCGTACCGGGCAACCTGGCCAGGCCCCGGAAGATGACGTGGTCACCAACTACGACATCAACGACTACAAGGACAAAACCGAGCTTACCTCCCAGAAGCTGCGTACCCTGCTGCGGGCCAGCCTGCGTTCCTATCGGGATATCCGCACTCTGGAGAGTAATCGCCAGGGGCTGGAAAAGGTCATTGAAGCCTCCAAGGGGATCTTTGAAAAGCGGGCCCTGCGCCAGTTTGTCGAAGGAGCACAGGCCCAGCTGACGGCCCTGCTTCATCTGGGAGAAACCCAGATCTATGATCTCAAGCAGTCGGCCTATGAAGTGCGGGATCAGATACTCGAACCCCTGCTGCCCGGCTTGCCTCCGCTGCGATTGAGCGACGCCCCCGAGATCCTGCGCCAGGCCATGGCCAGCAGAGCCAACGTCTACGCCCCGGAGCAGATGGTGCTTTACTGCCAGAATCCGCGCCACCATCTGCTGTTTCATATCGAGACCTTTCGCCAGCTCAGCCAGATGGACACGGGTCTGCTCACCCTGTTCACCGAAAACATCATAGTGGCGCTGGAGAATATCCGGCTCAACGAGGTGATCGCCGACAACCAGCGGGAGATCATCTATCGCATCGGTGAACTGGTCGAGACCCGCTCAAAGGAGTCGGGACTGCATGTCAAACGGGTCGCGCTCTATACCGAATTGTTCTGCCTGCTGCTTGGCATGAGCGAGGAGCAGAGCGAGCTTATCAAGCGCGCATCGCCCTTGCATGACATCGGCAAAGTGGGGATCCCGGACTCCATCCTGCACAAACCTGGCAAGTTAACCCCGGAAGAGTGGGAGATTATGAAAACCCACGCCCAGCTCGGTCAGGACATGCTCTCCGGCAGCGATCTGGCGCTGTTCCAGATTGGGGCCACCATCGCAGGCAACCACCATGAAAAGTGGAATGGCAGCGGCTACCCTCGCGGTCTGACAGGGGAGAATATTCCGCTGGAGGGGCGCATCGTGGCTCTCGCCGACGTGTTCGATGCTCTCGGCTCTGATCGCTGCTACAAGAAGGCGTGGCCACTGGACAAGGTGCTGGCCCTGATAGAAGAGGAGAAAGGGGAGCATTTCGATCCCAGCCTGGTCGAGCTGATGATGGCCAATCTGGACAAGTTCCTCGAGATCCGCGAACAGTACAAGGATGTTTATATCGGCGAGCACTAGCCGTCCCCTTCCCACATTGGCCTGCGACAGACACAGCAAGGCGCCAGATAAAAAAACCGCCCATGGAGGGCGGTTTTTTTATCCCGATGGCCTGTGTCACTGCTCCGGTAAGTTGAGATCCAGCTTGGTACTCGTGTCAGCGGACTCCGGGCTCTTAGCCTGTACTGCCGCCAGCGCCCGCTTCAGGGCCCGGCGTTTTTGCAACACCACAAACCCGACTCCACCGAGCACCAGCAGCAACACGCCTCCCCCGGCCAGCACCCAGACCAGCCAGCCCATCTCCTCTTCCTGCGGCGCTTCAACGGGCTGCGCGCTGGAGACGACAGGCGCCACCTCAACCGGCGGGGGCGGCGGGAATATGTTGAAACTCTTGCCGGGCAACAGGATCTTCACTTCGCGCCCCAGCAAGTTGGTGCCATAGAGCGTGGCTTGTACCTCGTACTGCCCTGGGTCCTTGATCATCGACAGGTCGATATTCAGCCTTGGGGCGGCCCCCGTCTGGCTAAAGGGATAACTTCCCCCCTCTTTGCTCGTCACTTTGCCCTGGATCACCACGGAGGCTGGATCCAGTTCATCCCGATCGATGAGGAATGCCATCTTGGCCCCTTGCACGTCAGAAGGCAGCTCCAGGTTATAACTGAACGGATAGGGGTAGAGCAGCACATCCTGATAACGGGCACGTTCAAACACCTGATTACCCGTGCTGAACATGGCGCGGTATTTGCCGGTCGGAATATCTTCCAAGACCGCCTCTGCGGTCATAACCCCATCCCCCGGCTCCTCGTCAAGCCCCTTGCCATCGTCATGATACTGGCCGAGCACCTTGTCCAGCACCACCTCCTGCTGTTTGTCATCGCTGTACGACTGCAACCTGACGGTCATCCCCAGCTCGGAGAGATAGTAGTTGTCTGCAGGCTGCTCCCCCGCTATCTGCAACCAGGATTTGAGCTTGATCACCTCTCCCTGATAGAGCTGCATCGGCAGCGCCTCAATATCCAGCTTGATATCGGAGAGGATGCGCACCCGGTTGTCCGGAACCACCTCCCCTATCGCCTGCCAGGGGCCCGGCATGGGATTGCGCAGGGTGATGAGATCATATTCTGGCAATGCCAGCCAACCCACATCGGCAGGCTTGACCCGGCCCACATAAAGCTTGCTGCCATCGGGTCGCACCAGGATCACCGACGGGGTGCCCGCCTTGCGCTTGATGATGAAGGTGATCTCCTTCACTCCGTAGTCGATGCGAAAGCGGTTATCCAGCAAGGGGATGTCGGAGGGCGCAAACACCTCGGTCGCCGCCGCCCCCAGCGAACAGAGCAACAGGAGAGAAGCCCACCACCTGCTCATTGCCGCCACAGACAGCTTCCCCCCTTCTTTTGCACCAGATCCAGCCTCGCCTCGTGCAGCGCCTGCACCTCGGCGCTGGCCCGCACCACTTTGAGAGGCGGACGATGGCTTTCTAGCCGTCGGATGCTGGTGTCCTGGCTGCTCTCGCTCTCATTGCTTTCGGTCGCCAGATTCAACTTGGTCTGGCCACCCGTCATCAACAGGTAGACGTCCGCCAGGATCTCCGCATCGAGCAAGGCCCCGTGCAAGGTCCGGTGGGAGTTGTCTATGCCGTAGCGATCACAGAGCACATCCAGGTTGTTGCGCTTGCCCGGGAAGAGGTCCCGCGCCATCGCCAGGGTATCCGTGATGCTGCAGATATCGGCGGTCTTGAAATCGAGTCCGAGCTTGCTGAACTCGTAGTCCATGAAGCTGACGTCAAACGGCGCGTTGTGGGCGATGAGCTCGGCACCGCGGATAAACTCGATGAACTCGTCGGCGATCTGGTTAAAGGAGGGTTTGTCGGCCAGGAAGGCGTCGGTAATGCCGTGCACCTGCACCGCTTCCGGGTCCACCAGCCGATCCGGCTTGATATAGACGTGGTAATGGTTGCCAGTCAGCTTGCGGTTGATCACCTCCACACAGCCGATTTCGATGATGCGGTGACCCAGATAGACGGGGCCGCCACCTGTGTTCATACCTGTGGTTTCAGTATCCAGAATGATCTGGCGATTCAGTTGGGGTGTGTTCATGATCCAATCTATGTCAAACTTCGGCTTTACCCGCTAGTTTACCCCAAGCCTTCAGCTAAAACAGATTGATTACTCATGTTAAAACAGATTGATTTATTCACGGATGGCTCCTGCCTCGGCAATCCGGGCCCGGGCGGTTACGGTGCCGTCATGGTTTATGGCAAGCATCGCAAAGAGATCAGCGCCGGTTTTCGGCTCACCACTAATAACCGGATGGAGCTGATGGCCGCCATCATGGGCCTGCGCACCCTGAACGAGCCCTGCCAGGTTCGCCTCACCACAGACAGCCAGTATGTGCGCCAGGGGATCACCCAGTGGATCATCGGCTGGAAGAAAAAAGGGTGGATGACAGCCAATCGCCAGCCGGTCAAGAATGTCGACCTGTGGCAGGCGCTGGATGCGGAAGTGAGCCGCCACCAGATCGAGTGGCTCTGGGTCAAAGGGCACTCCGGCCATCCGGAGAACGAACGCTGTGACGAGCTGGCCAGAGAAGCTGCCTGCGGCAAGCAGTTGGCCGAGGATACCGGCTACCAGCCCTGACGCGCCATTCCCGGTGTGGCCAGCGATTTTGGCAACTGCCAGCGGCGTCGCACCGGGATGAGTGGAAAGCGCCGCTTACGGGCGGCAATCACATAGACAGAGGCAAATCCCCGGCAATAATCCCGTCCCAGGCTCTCCCGCCACCAGCTATGCCAGCTTTGTCGCCCCATGAACGAGTAGCCAAAGCGTTCATCGAACATCACCTCGCATCCCAGCAACTGCAACCAGTCCGTGACCCGTCCCGGGGTAAACATCCGTGCCGACCAGGGCAACCTGCGCCGCAGCACCGGCATGTAGTGCCCGATCCCGACCAGACTCAGCGGGTTGTAGCCGCTGACGATCAGCCAGCCATCGTCGGTCAGCACCCGTTCGGCTTCGCGCAATACCTGATGGGGATCGGCAGAGAAATCGAGACAGTGGGCCAGCAGACAGGCATCGACGCTGCCGGTACGCACCGGCAAGTCCAGCGGATCGCCGTACATGTCGAGCAGCCGACCTTCGGGGGCGACACCGATCTGGTGGCGAATGGAGGAGCATTTGCAGGAAAGCTCGGCGCTCAGGGCACCAATTTTCAGCAGATGATAGCCAAACAGGTTCGGGCACCAGTTGTCGAGCCGCTCCTGAATTTCACCCGCCACCCAGTCCCCCATGGGCAATGCGGACCAGCTGGTCGGGATCTCGATTTGTTGTTCGGTACGTGCCACCTGCATAATAGGGCTCAACTCGGGGTTTCGAACGCCATCCTGTTATATAAGATACCCTCCCTAAAGAGAAGCAGACTCATGTATCCAGTGATCACAGTTCCAGCCTTTAACGACAACTACATCTGGTTGATCCGACACGAAAATCATTGCCTGGTCGTCGACCCGGGCGACGCGGCTCCGGTGCTGGAGCGGCTGGCCGCACTGGAGTTGCAACTCGATGCCATCCTGCTGACCCATCACCATCACGATCATGTCGGCGGTGTTGGCGAACTGCTCGGCCACTTCCCCCACGCCAAGCTGTATGGGCCCAAACTGGACCCCATGCCGGATCACCACGGCCAATGGCTGGAGGATGGCGATCAGATCAACTGGCATGGTCTCGCCCTTGAGGTGATCCATGTACCCGGCCATACCCGTGGCCACATCGCCTATTACAGCGAAGGCATGCTGTTTTGCGGTGACACCCTCTTCTCCGCTGGTTGCGGTCGCCTGTTCGAAGGGACGGCGGAGCAGATGTATCGTTCGCTAGAGCGGCTCGCCGCCCTGCCCGACGACACCCTCATCTATTGCGCCCATGAGTACACCCTGTCCAACCTGCGCTTTGCCTATGCAGTCGAGCCGGACAACCCGGCGATCCAGCGCCAGATCGGGCTGATCAGCAAACGGCGCCAACAGGGGCTGCCCAGCCTGCCCAGCCGGCTCGGAGACGAAAAGTCATTCAACGTTTTTCTGCGTTGCGAGGCGGACTCGGTAAGATTTTCTGCTGAAAAACACGCTCTAAAATGCGTGGAAAATCCGGTAGATACCTTCACCATCCTGCGCCAATGGAAGGACGTTTTTTGAGCAAACCTTGATCAGGGGGACGTTGCCCCTTATGATGCGGGCTGTTTTTGTTACAAATGACCGGAACGAGATGAAGGTACGAACGGCCTTATTGGCAGCGCTGTTGCTCAGCGGCTGCCAAAACCTGAGCCATCAGGGTGACCGGGCGCTAACGGCAATCGAGCCGATCAAGTCCCCCCAGGTCAATAAAAAAGCGAATAAAAAACATGCTTCACGTTTCGTTTTCGGCGATGAACAGCTGGACGAAATGGAAGATACGGACAATCTGTGGGTGCGTATCAGCGATGATATGCAACTGGATACCCCGGATAACCCCCGTATCAGGAAGCAACGCGAGTGGTTGCTGCGCAACGACAAGCATCTGGCGACCATTGCCAGCCGGGCTGAACCCTACCTATATCTGATGGTGGAGGAAATAGAACGGCGTGAGCTGCCAATGGAGCTTATTACTGTTCCGATGATCGAGAGCATGTTCAATCCTCGTGCTCGCTCCCGCAGCAATGCGGTCGGTCTGTGGCAGTTTGTGCCCGCCACCGGCCGAAACTTCGGCCTGCGTCACGACAACTGGTATGACGGTCGCCGGGATGTACTGGCGTCCACCAATGCGGCGCTCGACTATCTGGAATACCTGAACCGCTTCTTTGATGGCGACTGGCTGCAAACCCTGGCCGCCTACAATGCCGGTGAAGGGCGGGTTCGCAACGCCATCGTGCGCAACCAGCGTGCCGGTCGCCCGACTGACTACTGGTCCCTCGATCTGCCGCGGGAAACCCAGATGTACGTGCCCAAGATCCTGGCCATGGCAGACATGCTCAGTAATGCGGACAAGTACAACATCAAGTTGCCGGTGCTTGCCAACCAGCCCAAGTTGCGGGTGGTCGAGACGGGCAGCCAGATCGATCTGAACGTGGCTGCCCAGCTGGCAGGCCTGCGCGTCTCCCATCTCAAGGAGGTCAACCCGGCCCTGAGTCGTGGCGTGATGTCCCCCCGTGGCCCCTACCGGCTGCTGGTACCGGTCGAATACGCCGATACCCTCGAGCTGGCGCTGGCGGATCTGCCCAAGAGTGAGCGTATCCGTACCCGCTCCTATCAGGTGGTCAGTGGAGACACACTGTCGCGCATCGCTCAGAACCATGGTGTCAGCGTGAGCGAGCTGAAACTGGCCAACAACCTGCGCAGCAACAACCTGCGCCGTGGCCAGCAGCTGGTGATCCCCCTTGGCGGCAAGGCAGTGGTCAGCAGCCAGCCCACGGTTGCCAGCAAGCCGCAGCAGCTGGCGAGTCGTGCGAGCACGTCGAAGAACAAGGTGAGCTACAAGGTGCGCTCCGGCGATACCCTATGGAGCATCAGCAAGATCCACGGCGTCTCTCACAACGAGCTGGCCAAGTGGAACGGCCTGAATGCCAAGTCGGCCCTCAAGCCGGGCATGAATCTGGTGGTCTATCCCAAGCAGGGGAAGAGCAACAAGTCGGTGGTTTATCAGGTTCGCCGTGGCGACTCCCTCTCCTCCATCGCGGCACGCTTCTAGGTGGCCATCAACGATGTGATGCGCTGGAACCAGCTCGACAAGGGGGACTACCTCAAGCCGGGCCAGGAGCTGACCCTGTTTGTGAACAACAACAGCTAAGCGCGATCCACGCCTTGACCCGATACAAAAACGGGGCCAGTCAACTGACTGGCCCCGTTTCTTTTCAACGCGGTAGCGACTAGTCCCATAGCCGGGTCGGCACCACCAGCAGCACAGTGCGCTGCCCCACCTCCACGTTGGCATTGGGGAAGACGATGGCCTCGCGCGGCTTTTCAACCGTGTATCTCAGATCCCCATCCTCAGCCAGCACGAACCCCTGGGGGAATTCGGTGAAGTTGTCCACGTCGCTGGCGAACAGGAAGCGAAAATGTTCGGATCGCTTGTTGATCACCCGATCGATGGCAAACAGGGTGAAGTCCTCGGCGCGCCAGGGCTCCAGTGCCACCTCATCTTGGGTCACCAGCTCCTGCAATGCGACCTTGGTCTCGATGAAGCGAGTCATGTCGTTCTCGCCAAACGGGCGTACCTTGCCAAGCTCCACCGTGAAGGCGTGGGCTCCATGCTGGTGAGAGCTGTAATAGCTGAAGGTGGTGGTGGGGCCACCGGAGAGCAAGATGGTTCTCACTCCGCAGGCCCCGAGAAACTGAACCTGCTCCCGGCAGTGGGGGCGATCGTGAGGGAAGGGATAGACGGCAAACTTCTCGTGGCGCGAGCCACGAATGGCGGTGTGCAGATCGTAGTGATAGCGCGGGCGGTCCGGATCGGCGAAGAAGCGGCTCACATACTGCTCGAGGCGCATGGCGCGGATCCGCTCCCGGTTGCACAGCCCCTCCCCCTTGCTGTGGGCGCCAGAGAAGAGGCGGTTCATGTTCTCCTCCACCTCCCGCACCCCGAGGTTCATGGCGGCCGGATTGCCAAACAGGAACAGGATCCGGTGACGGGCCTGCAACTCCCCCTCGAGCAATCGGGTCAGCAGCTGGTTGCAGATCTCGATGGGGGCCGTCTCGTTGCCGTGAATGCCACAGGAGAGCACGATATCCTTGCGCCCGCCCGGTTGATCACCGGCCCCGGAGGCGGGCTCGAGGCAGAGCACGCCGGTATCCCAGACACTCACCCTGTCGCCATTGGCCAACGCATAGGAAAAGGGCTCGAGCTGCCACTCATGGCTGCGGGTCAAGGCCAAAAAATCATGCTGGGGAATCATCCATCTCACCCTCTTGCTCTGAAACACTAGGGTGGATTATACGCAAGGCGACGCGGCTTAAAATCCGTTTTTTAAACGGATTCAAACATTAATGATACAAGTTGGCGAACAGGCTGGCGCAGAAACCAATAGGGTCAAGGGCAACCGTTAAAGGGTTGCTGGCGGGGAAAAACAGCGTGGTGCAGCCGCTCGATCACTGGCTGGTAAGGGGGGATGGGGATCAGCAGAACAACGAGGCATCCATGCCCGGTCGATTAACCACGCCAGAACGGCTTGGTGGTTTCCTGATAGCGATCGGCTTCGCTCAGACCGATGTCCTTGAGCAGGTACTCGGGCAGCTCGGAGAGCTGGCGACGGCTGCGGCTGCGCTCCAGCCAGGTCAATACGGTCATCTTGGCACGAGCGATCAGGTTCAGCTCGCTGTCGTGGTGATAACCGGCTTGGGTATAGGTCATGTTGGCCATGGTATGGCTCCTCCGGGTTCTGATGTTTGCGCACTGGGCTTGAAGATGATGCGCAAAGCTTAGTCAGGGGCCGGATCCGTCTCAATTGACGAATTTTGATACATGACATTAGCAAAACTAATGGTTAAATGCGCAACGATGTAAATTTAACTCGTTGAATATAAAGGATTAATAAAACACGAACAGCAGCCGTATGCTGCCACAGCATATTGTGCTGGGCAGGAACCCTCTATCTATGCAATTCAGCACGCATCCTATGCATTCACAGCATGCCACCCCTGCGCCGATAACTTCGTCTTTACAGCGTTTTGTTAATTTATTGATCTTTCATTGATCGTTACTTAACCCAATGACACACAAAAGAAACCTGCCTGGCGCCGTCTCTTTCCCATGCATAAGGCCAGCAGCCATCCACGACTTGGCGCCTCGCCGCCATGCTGGTATGGTTATTTATACAGTAGTTTGCCTATCACCGAGCCCGCTCCAGGGCCGGATGCGACAACAGGATCATCGATGGACACCTTTACCCCTACCGCCGCCCTGCGCCAAAAAATGGAGGCGATTGAAGATTCACTGGCCCGGCTGGCCGCGCTGCTGCGCCAGCTCGAACTGAAAGAGGCCCATGTCTACCCCCTGCCCCCGGTCCCGCAGGGGGAAGAGCACGACCCCATCGAGCGAATCGAAGTGGGCTATCTATGTGGAGAGGAGGCGCTCGCCGCCACCCTGGCCGCCTATCAGGATCACAGCGCCCGCCCGGGTTGCTCCACCAAGGCGACTCATCGCCTGCCCGGCTGGCTGCGCTTCCCGGCCGCCACCGCCCCCCTGCTGGCCCCCCTGATTGAGGAGATCAACCGCCACAAGCTCGAGTTCAAGGGGCTGGTGCAGCAGGCCGGCGGGCGGGACGAGAAGTTCGAGCTGGTCCACACCGCCCTGCCCGGCGTCATCACCCTGCAGGTCTATCGCAAGCTGACCCTGCTGGAGGGAGAGCTGCAATCATTGGGATTTACTTGGGCCGACAAACAGACCATCAACCGCCTCAGCAGGGAGCAGGTGCTGGAGATGCTGGAGCGCAGCCGTCGTTACGTGCCGGCCCTCTCCAACAACGAGGAGTGGAGCAAGATGGTGGATCAGGAGGTGTACGACATCCGTCGCCTGCCCGCGGATGCCGAGCTGCGGATCCGCCGCCCGGTCAAGACTCACCCCATGATCAACCTGCTGTGGCAGGCGCGCACGCCCCGCAAGCAGCAGATCAAGGCGAGCCTGCCCCTGCTGCTCTGCGCGGACAGCTCCCCCGCCGTGACTCATCTTGGCCACTACCCGCCCAAGAGCCGGCAGGCGCGGCGGGATCGCAAGATTGGCGGTGAACCCATCATAGAGCGGCTCCACCTCTACCTCTATCAGGGGTAAGCGGCGCCCGCTCCTGTACAGATTGACCAAAGAAAAGAGGGGAGCATCCGCAGATGTTCCCCTCTCTTTTACCCTTGGCAGCGCGATCTTAGCTCATCAGCAGGGCCCGCAGGCTCTCCACATCGAGGCCACGCACCTCGGACTGGCCACTCAGCAGGCCATCGGCCAGAGCCCGTTTCTCGTCATGCAAGGCGACGATCTTCTCCTCCACCGTCTGCTCGCACACCAGGCGATAGACGGTGACCGGCTGGGTCTGCCCCATCCGGTGCGCCCGATCGCTCGCCTGATCCTCCACCGCCGGGTTCCACCAGGGGTCCAGGTGCAGCACGGTATCGGCCTGGGTCAGGTTGAGCCCTGTGCCCCCCGCCTTGAGACTGATGAGGAACAGCGGCACGGACTCGCTGCGAAAACGCAGGATGGAGTCCTGACGCGCCTTGGCCGAGCAGGCTCCATCCAGATAGCAGTAGTCCCACTCTCGCTGCTCGATCCGCGCGCGCAGCAGGCTCAGCAGATCGACAAACTGGCTGAACACCAGCACCCGGTGGCCGCCGTCGATGGCCTCCTCCAGCAACGCCATCGCCTCGTCCAGCTTGCTGCTGGTCTGGGACCACTCCGGCATCACCAGCTCGGGGGAGCAGCAGAGCCGGCGCAGCCGGGTCAAACCGCTCAACACGTGCATCAGGGCGCGGCCATCGGCACTTTGCACCTGCTGCACCACCTCGCGCCGGGTCGCTTCGTAGAGCTGGCGCTCCTCGGGGGAGAGGCTGATGTGATGGATGATTTCGGTCTTGTCCGGCAGTTCGGTCAGCACCTCCTGCTTGAGACGACGCAGGATGAAGGGGCTGATCACCGCCCGCAGCAGCGCCATGTGCTGGGGATCCTTCACCGCCTTGCCAAAGCGGCGCTTGAACTCGCCGAGGCTCCCGAGCAGGCCCGGGTTGATGAAGGTAAACAGGCTCCACAGCTCCCCCAGATGGTTCTCGATGGGGGTGCCGGAGAGGGCAAGACGAAAATCCCCCTCGAGCTGGAACAACAGCTTGGCCCGCTGGGTGCCGGCGTTTTTGATCTGCTGCGCCTCATCCAGCACGATGGAGGGCCAACTGCGTGACTTGAGCACCGCCGACAGGCCGCCGAGCATGCCGTAATTGAGCAGGATCACCTGACCTGCTTTGGCCTCGCGGATCACCCCTTCCCGCTCGGCAGGATTGTCGACGGTCACCACCTCCAGCTCGGGGGCGAAGCGGGCCACCTCCTCCTGCCAGTTGGTGACCACAGATTTTGGCACCACCACCAGCGCAGGGCCCAGATGCTGGCGCATGCGCAGCACGATGAGGGCCTGCAGCGTCTTGCCAAGGCCCATGTCGTCGGCGAGACAGGCGCCGAAGCCGTGATGGGCCAGGGTCGCAAGCCAGCGCACGCCATCCTTCTGGTAATCCCGCAGCGCCTCGAGCAGCTCGGCCGAGCACTCGACCTCCTGTTGCCACTCCTGCTGCAGGTTCTGCCAGGCTTCATCCCCTTCGGTGGTGATGACGGAGAGCAGCCGGGTCAGGGGATAGGCCAGCTTGTTGTTGATCCGCTGATCTTCGTCCAGCATGGCCCCCAGCATGGTGAGCCGCTCTACCAGCTTGTCGCTCAGCATCAGGCTGGTCTTCTCGTCGAGCTGAACGGTGCGCTGACCCGGGGTCATCTGGCGCAGGATGAGGCGCAGATCGAGGATCTGGTGCTCATCGAGGGACAAGGCCCCCTCCACCTGGAACCAGTCCTGGCGCCGCTCGATACGAAGACTCAGGGCCGCCTCGTCCAGGCTCTTGAGGCGGGCGCTGTCCTGATGCCAGTGGATGACCACGCCGTTATCCACCAGCTCGGGCAGGGCATTGACCAACGCCAGCGCCTGCTCCCCCTCGAGTCGCCACTCGGTGCCGGGCAGGCCGATGGGCAGGGCGGCGCGAAGCACTTGGGCCTGCTCCTTCTCGACCGCCAGATCCCGCTGCCAGTAGCAATACTCCTGGATCCCCTGGCGCACGATGGCCTCCCCCTTGCCAAGAGGCTGGGGGGGCACGTCATCGAAGCGGGTCACCAGCCTGACCGAGAGCTGGCCATCCTGCCAGTCCAGCTGAACCGACGGGATCCCTGGCCAGGGGGCCAGTTCGGCATTGCCTTGCAGTCCTGGCACCTGGCTGTGCCAGGGCAGATCCGGGATGGCATCCAGGGTCTGTTGCAGCTCTGCCAGCCCTTCGGCGGGCAGCAGGGGGATGGCTTCGAGAGCCGGCAGGCGATCGAGCAGAGGCTGGGGGGTGAGGATAAGCTGCCACAAGTCCTGCGCCAACGGCATGATATGGGCCCCGCGCGCGGCAGCGGCCGGAATGAGGCGGGCGCTCATCCCCTGCTCCACCGCCACTATCTGCAGCAGGGGCGCGGTCAGCGCCAGCTGCAGCTTCTGCCCTCTGGCATTGAACAGCCGCGGGTGATTGGCAAGGGGCGCCCACACATCCCGGGGCAAGCGGCTCATCACCCGGGGCAGGGTGCGCACCAGCGCCCAGTCGTGCTCATCGAGCAGGGCCGCATACTGGGTGGAAAGCAGGGTGGGATCGACTCGGCGACCGGCGGTCCACTCCCCCTTGGTGCTGAGCTTCTGGATCTTGCACTCGAGCTCGGGACCGTCGGCGTGGAGCAGCCACACCAGCCGCTCCTGGGGCTTGCGTACCCCGCTGGCACGCCCCAGCCCCTGCAACCAGTTGAGCCAGTTGGCGGACGCCGCCGTCTTATCCTCGTCGCTCTCGTCGTCATCCTTATCGCCCTCCTGCAGCTGGCACAAGGGCGCCCCCTTGACCGTCTCCTCCAGCAGCAGGCGCAGCAGATCCTGACAAAAACCCATCAGCCTGTGATGGGGCTCGGCATCCAGCAGGTGGGTGAGATCCCACTTGTGCAGCATGGCAACCTGGGGACTCTGGGTGCCGTGGCGAGCCAGGGCACAGAGATCGAGCCAGAGGTAGCCCCAGTGCAACTCCTCCACCGGCAGTTGCAGGGTATCGAACAGACCCACGGCCTGGCCGTGGCGCTCCCCCGCCCATTGGCTGAGCAGGTCACCCAGCAAGGGGAACTGGCCCGCCAGGCTGCGCTGCCACTTCTTGCGCTGCTCGCTCGCCACCACGGGATCGGCCTGCTGCAACCAGCCCAGCCAGAGCAGGGCGCTGAACGAACGGGGCCACTGCCCGGCCTCATGACTCCCCTGCCACTGGCCGAGGGCAGTCAGCAGGCGCTCGCCAAGCGGCCCCGGCGACTCTATGGCCAGCGCCTGCAAGGCGGGCCAGTCGGTGCTCACCCCGTCGTCGTCACCACAGAGCCAGCGCCACTCAGCCTCGAATGCCCGGGCGAGGGGTTGCACCTCGGGGGCGCAGCGATGCAGCTGGCCAGCCAGCGGCCACTGCGCTTCATAAGGAGCATCGAGCAGCAGTTGCAGGGAGAAGTGCTCCAGCAGCAACTGTTGCCAGGCGGGGCTGGAGCCTGCCAGCAGTTGGTAGGCATCCGGCGTGTCGAGCAGGGTCAGCAGTTCGCTGGCCGAGAAGTAGGCCGGAACCTCCCCCGCCTTGCCGCGACACAGCTCGCGCACCAGGGCGTGGGCGAGATCCTGACCGGTCAGGGAGGAGACCTTGTGCCAGTCCGGCGCGGGACAAAACCCGCCACGCACGCCCAGGATCAGCGCCAGCGTTCCCTCGGCCGTCAGGCTCCACTGCTGCTCCCCGCGCAGCCTCACCAGTCCGGTATCTTGCAGCCGGAGCAGGTCGCCAGGCAGGGAGTGACCCAGCCCCAGCTGCTCTTGCAGCAGGCGGGTACTGGCAATGCGCTGCAGTTGCAACGCGGTGAGCAGGGCATAGCTATCCGAAGAGAGAGTGGAAACAGACATCAAGACTCACGGGCAGGTGCAAAAGCGGAATTTTAACGGTAAAGCGCCAGCGGCTCGACCCTTGACAACGAAATAACGCAAAAAAAAAACGGCCATCCATTGATGACCGTCGAAAGTAACGAAGGAAATAGCTGGATTCACCAGTTACCTCCCACAGCGGGAAAATCGGGAGCGTTAGCCCCTAATTCGTGGTGCCAATGCTAGAGGTTGACGCACGAAAAAGCTTTGAAGCGGATCACAGTTGAAAAGGATTTCTGAAAACGCTTTCACTTTTGACCCGCAAAAATAGCTAAATGGAGCCAGATATATGGGCGTTCTGACACATCAAAAAGACGATGGGATAGCCCCTGCCGGGCCATCCCATCTCTGACGATTCAATCACCGTCCTTCGTGACACAGAATCAAAAACAGTCTGGTCAGGCGCGGCCTTTGGTCTAGCTACCTTGAGCCTCTGTCGTCATCTTCCCGAACCAGTGCTCCGACAATTTTTGAGCCTTTTTGACTTCCGGCTTGGTCATCGCCGCTTCCAGCTCATCCCGTGCCTGCGCCGCCTCGGGCATTCCTTCGGTCGCCGCCAGCGACAACCAGGCATAGGCATGGATCCGGTTGCGCGGCGCACCCAGCCCCTCTTCACGCAGGGCGCCCATGCGGTATTGCGCCATCCGATTGTTCTTCATCGCAGCCAGACGATACTGCTTGAGCGCCAGGGCATAATCTTCCTGGCCCCCCTGGCCCAGACGCAACATCTCCCCATAGGCGTATTGTGCTGCCGTATGACCTTGTTGGGCGGCCTTGCCATAGCTGGCCCTGGCTTGCTCCAGCTCCCCCTGTTCCTGTTGCAACTGAGCCAACTCGAACCAGGCCTTGGTCACGCCCCCTTGTGCCGCCTGAGTCAGCAGCTGGATGCGATCGCCCGGCGCAGTCTGTTGCAAGCTCAGCTGATATTGCGCCTCGTGATTGCCGTGGCCGGCAGCCAGCTCCAGCCAGTAGCGACCAAGGGCCGGATCCGCTTTGACTTGCTCACCCGCCAGATAGGCCATGCCCAGCCAAAGCTCGGCCTCGGCGGAACCGGCATTGGCGGCGCCTTGATAGGCCGCAAACGCGTTGGCAGGCGCAGCCTGCTTCGCCTGCCAAAGCAAGGCATCCGGCTGCTGCTGGGCCGCCGCCTTGTCATACCAGCGCTGTGCCAGATCCGGTCGCTTGGCTACCCCCTTGCCCTGCTCATAGCGCAAGCCAAGTTGATACTGGGCATCGCGGTTGCCAAGATCGGCTGCTTTTTCGAGCCACTTGATGGCATCTTCGTCGGCACCGCGCTGCGTGGCATACCACTGACCCAGGACCAACTGCGCCTCGGCATGCTCCCCCTTGGCAGCCTGCTCGAACCAGTCGAGACACTCGCTCACCAGCTTGCCCTGATGCTGTTCCCGACACGCCACCCCCAGCTGATAGCTGGCATTGGTATTGCCAAGGCGCGCCGAACGCTGCCACCACAGGGTCGCCTGCGCCGGATCCTTGGGCTCGCCCAATCCGGCCTGATACCACTCCCCTACTTGCCAGGCGGCGCTGGCACGGGTCTGCCGATCAGCAGCCAAAGTACCGCTCTCCCGGGCAACCTGCTGCATCCAGTGCATGGCATTGGGATAATCTGGTTTGGCGGCAAGCCGCTGGGCCAGCTCGTACTGGGCCTTGCCATCCCCTTGCCGTGCGGCTTGAGATAACTCGGCGTCAGTTCGTGGTGCCGTGGCAGAGCAGGCAGTTAACATGCTGGCGGTCAGCGCCAGCCATAAGGCTCGATGTGTCATGGGAAAATTCTTCGCAGAGTGAAAAAGTGACGGATGAGGTAGTGCTGTCTTGCTGGCGAATCCGCTATGCTACACAGCCACCTAATGGGCATAAAGCTGATGCGGCGCCTTCCCTGGCCATTAGCCTTGCCTGTCAGGTGGTTTTTGCAGTAACAACAAGATCTGTTACATTCCGAACTCTAAAAAGTAACTTCTAACTTGATGCGTTTTCATCCATTCGTTAGCCCAAGATTTAGCGTCTTCAATTTCATTCTCTGAGAGTTTTTTTTCAAGAATACTGAGTTCTTTAACAGAACGGGAATAGGCTGAATCCTCAGTTTCTGGTGGTAGTTGATGGATTAACACATATAACCAAGCGTAAGCTTTTTTATTGCTTTGCATATCAGCAGGAATTGGAATGGTAAACTCATCGCCTCCCATCAGATAAGTGCTATAGATCCTTATCGAGTTAATATTTCCTGTATTGGCTGCACGTTCGAGCCAAGCCAGCATTCCAACAATATCTTTGTCTTTCTCAGCATAGCTAGACATAACCTCCATAGCTCTTGGATTGCCATGATTGGCGGCTTGCTCTGTCCAGTAACGAACAGATTTTTCACGGGAGCCAGGAATGACGTACCATCCGCAGCCACTCTTTATTTTATTAGCAAGGCGAAATTGGGCGTCAGCATCATTAAACTTCGCAGCCTTTTCAAACCACTTGCATTCCTCATTTTTATTGTCACTAAGAAAACCTTTTAATTTCAGTGCTTCTATATTACTTTCAGAAATGCCTAATGATAAAGCAGCATCAAATCTTTCCTTATATGTATTGATACTTACTCCATCAACAAGAAATGCCTTGGGGCGCATAATAGCAATGCCACCTTCTTCATTGACTGATAAGGCCAACAAACCACAGAGTGCGTTTTGATCTGCCGCCATCTTAAAATACTTGTAAGACATGTCAGACCAAACCCAAACCGAGTCAACTGCACTTTTTGCAATCCAGCATTGCGCCTGCTCACTACCTAAGTCGGCCGCTTGGAGCATCAGGTCAACACCTTTCCTCCAACCCTGCTCATAAGGGATAACTGCTTGTTGATAAAGCTCATCTGCTGTTGCCAACTTATCTGATGCTGCATATGTAAATGAGGTTGCGAACAACAAGCTCAACACAAGTATTGAAAATTTTTTAATTCTTAACATTCCACCCATCCTGAATCTGAGCTCGACCATACATATTAGAAACCTTGTAGTTAGGCTGTGCTTTCTCCCAACGAATATTTGATAATGCATTGCGAGCTCGCCGATACTTTATTAAAGTTGACCTAAGGTCATCATTTCTACTGTCCGCAGGCAACTCCATATATTTATCTAGTGCACTAAGGTTACGCTTATAAGCACCAATCTGATCCTGCACATTGATTTCGTTCATACGACTGATCGCCTCTTGGAATTTATGGCGATTCTCAGCCGTAGTATGACCGCTATAGAGCCAATCAACCAAGCGAGCGATGGTCAATTGCTGTAACACATGAACTTGTGTATCGGGCAAATCGACATTTAACGACTTAACACGCAGGTCTTTAGCATTTGCTACCAAAGTCCCCAATAACGAGCCCAATGCCTCTGGCAGTAGACCATTGGCCCACTCTTTTAACTTGGCCTCTGTTGCTGCATTGGCCTTGGCATCGCCAGCCGTATCCGGGCGTAATGCCGGATTGGGATTACCCTGCTTCGGCAACAGGTGGTGAGACAGCGTCCACGCCACCAGACCCGCATTCTGGCTGCGATTAAGCTTGCCATAAAGCCTGTCGACAAAGTCCTTCTCGGCTGCCACTATCTGGCCAATATTGACCCCCAGCAGCAGTGCCAGCTGGCTGGCCCTAGAGAGCCGCTGATAGCTCTCCTCATCGGCGAAGACTTCGACCCGCTCGTAGTTGCAGCGGCGCAGCAGATCCTGAAACATGGCCACCACATAACCGGTAGATTGCCAATCCACTTCAAACTCGAAATAGCCCTTGGCCTTGGCGCTGCCTCCCAGCACCCCGGCCTTGACCCCCAACCGCATCCGGTTATTGCGCCAGCTCAGGATAAAGGGGAACTCGCTCAGCGTGTCCTTGATTTCAGCCTTAAGCCCGGTGGTGGCCTTGCACAGCTGAAGCGGCAGCTTGGCTGCTTGACCATCTATCCCCAGACGCTGGATCATGCTGCTATCCGGCGTCCAAAGCAGGCGTCCTGACAGACTGCAGCCCACCTCAGCCCCAACCTCGGCGGTAAATTCCCCCTTCTCTTCAGCCTTGACCGCCACATCGAGCCCACTGAGGCTAATTCCCCCGACGCTGGCATTGAGCGATGCCTCACGGCCCGCTTTGAGCATGGCGCCCGCTTTGCCCCACGCCTTGGCATGGACATCTACGGCCCAGGTGCCCAGATTGATCTGGTATTTGTTGCCACTCTTGGGGGCGATCAGGGTTGCTATCGTGGGTTTCGCACCTCGTGGCAAGGTGATCCTGAACAGATCGATCTCCCCGCGCAGAGGATAAAACTCTGCTGTAACCGACAAGCTGGCGCTCGGTCCAGGCATGGAGACGGTGCCGTCCTGATAGGTCAGAGTCATCGGCGGGGGGTCTATCTTGCCGGAACTGCTGAGTTTGCCCTTCCAGTCGCTGTAACTCATCATCCGCATCAGCTGCGCCTGGGGCGACTCATCAAAGGGACCAAACTCCACCTGCTTGTCAGAGCGATAGAGCAGTGTGCCAAGGTGTCCGGCAAAGCGGCTACGCCACGAGTCGAGAGCCCTCACCTTGATGTTCTTCTGCTCCAGGTAGTCGGCCACCTTGTCAAAATTGAGGGCGCCATTCTCTTTGTAAAACCAGCCCTTTTGCAGCGGGAGAGGGGTAATGCCATCTTGCGCCAGCAAAGCGAGCAGCACCGGATCCTGCTCCAGTTTGAGCAGATCACCTGCCCGCTCCCTAACCTTGTCTACCGGCAACTGCCAGAGGCTGAAGTAGCTGAGCGGCTCTACCGATAACGCCGCCGAGCAGATCTCGCGCAGCGGATAATCGCCCTTGGTCAATACGTCCATGGGTTGGCGCTGATATTCCCCCTCCCATGCCAATACCCGAGGAGGGACTTGGCGGGAGCAGGCCAACAGTGCCTTTTCGTACAGCTCGTTCGCTTGCTTGTGGGCAGCATTGATGGCATCGAGCTGACGCTGAAACATCTGCTGGGGGGGCAACAAGGGATTCTCTTTGTCGCTGCTGGCGGCATAACCACTATCGAGCGCGGTCAAGAAGGCCTTGGTGGTCTTCTCCAGCTCCTCCTCGGCCTGCTTTTTCTGGGCCAGATAGGCGTACCAACTGGCGTAGCACTTATCACCGGCCACACACCCCTCTATACCGCTCAGGGCAAACTCAGGCACGGCGACCCCGAGCGCGCCAAGCTCGGTGATGCAGCGATTGAGGGTCTGCTGCGCCGCAGTCATCTTGGCCAGGGTATCCTGACGATGGCTAAACCAATCATCACTCGGCCATATCAGACCGTTGCTGTGCTCCTGCATCAGAGTCTGGGTTTTCAGCACCGCCTGTCGGAGCGATTCAATCTGCTCTGCCGGAGGCTTTTCTGCCACAAACGTGGCACGGGCCTTGTTGTATTGCGCCAGCAATTTGCCGATTTTGACCTGACGCGGGTCATAGTAGTGGCCATTGTTATCGACTTCATACCCTTGCGCCTTGGCTTGCTCTATCCCCTGACGTTTGAGCTGCTCCAGCTGTGCGATGCATTTGGCATCCTCAGCAGCACGATTGATAAATTGCTTGTGTACTGTTGCCTGGCTGTTATCCCCATAGGGTGAAAAAGTCGGGCTGGTTGGCCTTCTTGCCTGAATGTTGCTCCATTCTTGCTGCTGGGCAGGGGTCAAGAAGCTGTATGCTGTCGGGCTAATCATCAGGCTATCGAGTTGAATACCCTGTGCAGCCAGCGCTTGCAGCTTGCTGGATGAGCCAAGCACCTTGGCTTCAAATTCACTGACCACCATTTTTATCTTCTTGAAGGCTTTTTTCTCGACCAGCCAGAAACAGTTGGAGCCGCTGACGTAGAAGATGTCTTCAAACTCTTTTGCCGAGCAGGGGGATTTGACCGCAGCAAACGACTCATTTGATGCAGCTGCAGGCAACGGAACAAAAGGCAACATGGTCGGCGACTGACAGAGCCCTTCATCAATGACATTGCTGACTACAGGTGACGTAGTCGTGGTTGGTGCGGACATCTATAACGCCTCCACTGGCTGATGGGTCTGATGTTGCCAAAAACGGTTTGCCACAGCCAGCGGCTCATGGCACTCAATATCGAAGGTGGCCAACCACTGTGCCATGCGGCCATCCAGCACGGGTGCGGGGTAATCATTAAGCAGGGTGAGCCAAGGCATGAGTTCCCACTGCTCGGTCAAACCTTTCTCAATCAGGCATGCAAGCGAAGAGGCAAGACCATAACACAGGGCAGGGTCAATCCGGGCTGCTTGCAAGCTATAAAGCAGACGGGTTTTCTGAGCCATCGCCAGCAATTCCGAACTCAAACACACCGGTTGCTCAAGGGCCGCTTCGTGCTCAGCACTGACAATTTCACACCACGCTGTGGAGCACCAGTCAGGCAAGTACACTGCCTCCAACGCCGAGCTCACCAAGAGAGCATCATACTGGCTGACATAGATAGCCAGCCAAATGGCCGGATCGTAAAAGCGCAGATAGCTTTGTCCCTGCCCATCTGGCACCGTAAGGAACTGTCTGAAATGGTTTGCTAGCTCTTCGCAAGAGAGCGATGCGCGAAGCGCAACACCAGCACGTCTGTCACGCACTTCCGTGAGCAACCTTTCCTTTATCGCACTATCTGAAGGGAACCTTAGCAAAAGGGGGCTCACCTCCAATAAGGCTTGATGGTGCGTACCAGCAAACAGCAGAGTTAATTCGGGCTGTTCAATGAACTGATGGATCACCTCTTGCGCCGCTTCCCAGCGCGCCATGTCAATCAACAGGTAGTTGATTGGCAAGCTATCGGGAGAAAAGCGATGCAGGGATGTTAACTGCTCCCATCGAGTTTGCATGTGCAGTCCCCCCGTTCACATGTGCCATTGGAGCGCTTGCCACACATGGGCATTGCGACCACACCGGCTTTTGCCGCGACCAACATGGCCGGGATCATCTCTGGTGTTGGCGGTACAACATAAGGAGCTAATGCAACCCCCATTGGCAGGCCGGGCGTCTTCCCCCCCCAACCGGAGCCGGAGCCGGGGCTGCCGCCCGAGTTCATCTTGATGGAGCCGCCAGAGAGAGTGACGCCGCTTGGGTCGATTTTGACAAAACTGCCCCCCACCTTGAGGGTCAGCTCGGCGCCAGCCTCCATCACTATCTTCATGCCCGCCTTGTGGTGTACTTCGCTGCCCGCCTCAACCAACAGGGATTGTCCCAGCTTCTGGTGCATGCTGGCATCCACCGTGAGCGAATGGTCACCCTTGATATGGTCCCGCTTCTCACCTTCCACCGTCAGGTGGTCATTGGCCTTGATACGGGTCACCCGCTCGTTGTCGATATCCCGATGCTCATCGTGCTTGATGTGCCAGGCCGCATCATTCTCAATCAGTACGTTCAGGTCTTTCTGACCGTGCAGGTAAATCTCTTCCTGCCCGGCCTGGTCTTCAAAACGCAGTTCGTTGAAACCCTCACCCTGATGGGTCTCGGTGCGCAGCACGGTGCGGGTCTTGTTGGCCGGCAGCTCATAGGGCGGCCGGTTGGTGGCGTGGTAGGTGCGCCCCGTCACAATAGGCTGGTCCGGGTCCCCTTCCAGAAATGAAACGATGACCGCGAATTCAACTTCGAAGTGCGACACTCGCCTATGCCGCCTGACGGTACTCTTCGAATACCTTGACAGGCTGCCTGAATCCGAGACATTTCCGAGGTCGTAGGTTGAGCCACTGCTCCGCTCTCCTGACATCCTCGTCCGTGACCTCTCTCAGGTCTGTTCCCTTTGGGATAAACTGCCTCAACAGCCCATTGCTGTTCTCGTTCAGACCGCGCTCCCACGAAGAGTAAGGGTGCGCAAAGTAAGTCTCGGCACCCAGCGCTTCCTCTATCGCCTTGTGTTCGGCAAACTCGCCGCCGTTGTCAAAGGTGATGGTATGCACCTGCTCGATGTAGGGCGTTAACATCTCGATTATCGCATCCCGCACCACCCCAGCCTGTTTGCTCGCGACCCGCTTGACCAGATAGAGCCGGCTCTTGCGCTCCACCAGGGTGACCAGTGCACCTGTGCCTTGCTTGCCCAGCACCGTGTCCGCCTCCCAATCACCGAGCCGCTCCCGGCTATCGACGATAGCCGGCCGTTCATCAATAGAGCGGGCTTCCTTGATGGGAGAACGCAGGCTGCTCGCCCCCTTGCGGTAGCGCTTGTGGCCCTGGCGCAGATGGCGGTACAACTGGCCACCCCGGGCTTTGTCGGCGGCCACATGGCGGTATATCCACTCGTGACTCACCATGAGGCCTATCTGCTTGCCCACCGCGCTTATCTGCTCCGGGCTCCACCACCAGGCGAGTGTCAGCTCGACAAACTGGATGACATCGGCAGATAGCCGAGATTTGGCCGCACTGGCCCGTCGGTGGGTGGCGTGCTGATGCGCATTGTCTGGCTGGTAGCCCTGCGGCCCGGCGTTACGACGCAGCTCCCGGTAGAGGGTGGAGCGATGAACGCCAATGGCGCGTGCGGTGGCAAGGATGGACATCCCCTGTGCGCGAAGCACCGATAACTGGTATCGTTGCCCCTCGGTCAACTGCTGATAGCTCATGGTGATACTGCTTTTACTTTGGCGAGCAGAAGGGTACCACCAATCAGCAGTTGGCCACCTCTCGCCATTCATCCATGAGTGTCGCACTTATTATCTGAATTCCCGGACCTCATGACCGATGCGCGGAATCGCCATCATGCCGTATTGGCCACCCGCCCAGCCCTGGCTCACCCGCACCCAGCAGGAGCTCTGGTCATTGGAACTGCCATAGCGGTCCCACGGGAATTGCAGCTTGACCCGGCCGTGCTCGTCGCAATAAATCTCTTCGCCCTCGGGGCCCACCACCATGGCAATCTGCGGGCCATCCACCATGGGTTTGTGCGGTGCTTGCGGGCTGCCAATACGGGCCCGCCAGGTGGTGCTCGCCTTCACCACGCCAAATTCGTTGTGGTAGACGGTCGGGCCGCTGCCCCCCTCCTCTTCCAGCGCCTGCGGCTGTTGGCCGGTGTGACGGATATGCACGATTTGCCAATCGCTGTTGAGGTTGGCGTTCGGGTGCTCGGTCAGGGAGAAATACTGCCCCGGCAGCAGGGCCGCGCTGTTGGATTTGCCTTGGCCTGTCACCGCATCATTGCGCAGGGCATCCAGCCTATGCTGGGCAAACGCCTTGCCGCTCGGGTCCTGCTTGTAGCGGCCCGGGTAGTCGAAGTGCTGGTAGCTCTGACGCTGATGCTCAAGCTCGGCCCCCAGTTTCTTGTGGGAGAGCCCATAGGCCGGGGTCTTGAAGCTGTAGTCCTTGAGCTCCACATCCGAGGGGCGCACCGCCTCGCGATAGTGGAACTGGCGCACATAGGCGCCTTGCTCCAACGAGCGGTTGCCAAGGTTGAAGAACAGCTCGGGGCCGGCAGTTAATGCAGCCGCGTCGTCGGCAAACACGAGACGGTGTTTGCCTTGCTCAAACTCAAAGAAGTAGAACATCCCCTCTTCGGCGGCGAGGCGATTCAAGAAATCGAGGTCGGTCTCGCGATACTGGACACAATACTCGCGCTGGGCATGTTCATTTTTGAGGGCAAAGGCATAGTCGGTAATGCCGTGTTCCTGCAACAGGATGCTGAGGATTTCATCTGGCTTTTGCGCCTGGAAGATGCGCGAGTTGTGACGCAGCGACAGCCGCCACAGGGCCGGTTGCACCAGCAGCTGGTAGCGAGTGCGGCGAAAACCACTATCCCCCTGGGCAAAATCACTGACCACCCCGCATACCCGGCGCTGCAGCTCGCCGTTATACCACACCAGCAACTCGCACGGCTGGTCCAGCACGGCGGCAAAGTCGATGTCCGGCTGGGGACTCGCCAACTCAAGGCGCAGCTGGAACGGGTCGTTCAGCCCTTCTTCTAGGGCAAACTCGGCCACCACGAAGGTTCCCTCGGGCAGCGACCCCACCTTGACGGTAAATTGTAATCCTGTGCTGTCTGCCATCGGTGAGAGCCCTCAAGAAAGTGTGTTGCCCCGGATGACGGGGTCGTTGAAACCGTGCGAGAGAGTCGCAATCGTCCCGATGGCATTGACACCATGGCTACCGCACATCGTTGACGGCGAGCGGCAAGATGCGACCCCATTTTTCTTATGCCTGCACACGAAGCGCAGACAGGCATAAGAAAAATCGCGGGCGAGGGAAATCGGATGCAATGGAGGGTAATCGGCGAGGCAGCATTGCACCTCTGATTTCGGTGGTTCCAAGAGCAAAAGGGCACCGCAAGCAGTGCCCTTGAACATCAGCTTACGCCTCGATCGGAGCACGCCAGTCGTCAGCACCAGAAGTACCGGCAACGGTGTGTTCCCAGTCAATCTTGCGGTATGCCATGGAGACCTGGATCAGCTGGGTGAAGTCAGACTTCGCCGGATCCTGGCAGTGCGGCATCTGGCAGTCGATATCCACGATGGTGGCATCGGTCAGCACGGTAGAGAAGAAGTGCTCCTGCTTGCCCTCGACGGAGGTGCGATACCACTTCAGGGTCACTTTGGGCAGCATTTCACCGGAAGCCAGGGCATTGTACATGAGCGGAACCGCTTTGTTCAGGGCCACGGTGAACTTGAACGGCTTGTGGACACGCTGGCCAGCCGGCTGGCCGGATTGCGGGTCGGTCGGTACGGTCACGACGTGCTGGAACTCTTGTACCAGCATCTCGTCTTCGTGGCCTTGCACGAAGATGTTGCCGACGGAGTCAGAGGTGAAGGCACCCGCGGTGATGTTGCCCTGGGTTTTACCTTCGATGCTGATATAACATGGAGTTGGCATGGATATGCTCCTGATAGATTAGTGAAATGAGATAGCACTCGAGCGAATCTGTTAGCAGCGTCCATGCCACCTATAAAAATCATTAATTATCAATGATTTACAAATAATTCACGCTAATCACTATGCAACGACAAGCAATTTTTTGCTTTATCTCACTCAATACATCGTCAATCGTTGCCCATCCAGTTTTTAAATCTGGTAAATACGCAATACATTGCGCAGTTCAGAACGATTCACTGTAATGGCGATAATTTAGCCACTCGCAATATTGCACCGGCACAGGTGCACGCTTTCCGCGTTGATGCCAGCAGCCCAAATCACCATGATGCGAGTGTCCTCCTCACACCTCAGGACAATCGTGGTGCTGTCACCGTCATAGATACACAAGGGTCAATGAACTGCTTCCGTGACTTTTCCTGCGCCCCCGGAGACCCCCACTGATGAAAAAGAACCGTCACCGAGTGACGCCTGTTTTTCCATCCCAACTGTGAAGTGCATCCGATGAGTCATGGGAAATTGCGTCACACAAGGGATAGGTCGAGAGGATGCCTACAGCCAGTTACGGAAGCGGGCATGTAGACAACATGAACCAATCGCAGGAAGCGGGACTATGGGTAGCAAACGCTCACAAGCGCCCGGCGGGATTGGCATGCAACGACCGATACAGGAAGAAAGACCAAGACAATCAAATAAAAAAGCCCACTCCTTAAACAGATCGGGTTTGGAATGTGGCGGAGACATTTCACCAAGCAAGCTCTTGCGCACGCTACCTGGCAATCCCTTCCCGCTTCTCCACCAGAAAGTCCATCAGCGCCCGGATCTTGGCCGGCATCTGGGCCCGCGATGGCACATAGAGATAAAACCCCGGGAAGGGGGGGCACCAGGGGGCGAGCACCCGCACCAGTGAGCCATCACTCAGGTGCTGGCGCACCCGCAGATCCAGGTGTTTGACCAGCCCCACCCCCTGCAGGGCCGCCTGCAGCATGCTGTCGTCGTCGTTGAACACGGCGTTGCCCTTGGGATCGACGATCTGGGTGTGTTGCTCTTTATCGGGGGAGGTAAACGACCAGCGGTCTATGGTGTTGCTGGAGGTGAAGCGGTAGGCCAGGCAGTTGTGCCGGGTGAGGTCGCCCGGGGTCTGCGGCGTGCCATGCTGCCTGAAATAGTCGGGTGAGCCGACAATCGCCATGGTCAAAGGCGGGGTGATGGGCACCGCCACCACGTGTTCATCCAGGCTCTCTCCCAGGCGAATGCCGGCATCCGTCCCGTCGGCGATGATGTTGGAAAACCCGTCCGCCATCACCAGCTCCAGACGCAGCTTGGGATAGCGCGCCAGAAATTCTCCCATGTGGGGCTCGATCAGCAGCCTGGCGGCGATGCGCGAGCTGTTGATGCGAATAAGGCCCGAGGGCTCAAGATGAGAATCATTGAGCTCGCTCACCACCCGCTCGATGGCCGTGAGGGAGGGTTGCAGCACGTCCAGCAGGCGCCACCCCTCCTCGGTCAGCGACATGTCGCGGGTGGTGCGGTTGAGCAGCCGTACCTGCAGTTGCTGCTCCAGCCCCTTCAGGTGTTGGGAGAGGGCGGCGCGGGTCACCCCCATCTCGGTGGCGGCCTTGGTGAAGCTGCGGTGGCGGGCGATGTGGGCAAACCACGTCAGTGACGCGACGAGTGAAGGTTCTATGGGCATTTGTTTAGCCTGGCTAATCAGTCATGTCTTGATAGGTGCGTATATCTAGCTCAATAGACTTACTACTATTAGCTCGAACTCGCGTCAAGCATGACACCCCTGAACCTAACGGAGAGCCCGACCATGTCCCACGTCACCTTCCCCAATCGCAACGGCCAAGGCATCACTATGGCCGCCATCGTTCACTTCCCGCCGCATTTTGATGAGCGCAAGCAGTACCCGGCGGTCGTGGTTTCCCACCCCGGCGGCGGGGTGAAGGAGCAGACCGCGGGCCTGTACGCCAGCAAGCTGGCCGAGCAGGGCCTCATCGCCATCGCCTTTGACCGCTCCTATCAGGGCGAGAGCTCGGGAGAGCCGCGCCAGCTGGAGAATCCCCATGTCAGCAGCGAGGATGTCAGCGCCGTGGTGGACTACCTGACCACGCTGCCCTATGTCGATGAGAACAGGATCGGGGCCATGGGCATCTGCGCCGGTGCCGGCTACAGCGCCAATGCCGCCATCCAGGATCGCCGCATCAAGGCGCTCGGCATGGTCAGCGCGGTCAACATCGGCCAGATGTTCCGCAATGGCTGGGACAGCAGCGTCAAGGATGCCGATGCCATGGGCTATCTGGACTTCGGCTCCCAGGCGCGCACCGCAGATGCGACCGGCAGCGGCTACGCCACCATCCCCTTGGCGCCCCTGCGTGAAGAGGATGCTCCCAACGAGGAGCTGCGCGAAGCCTGGGAGTACTACCACACCCCGCGCTGCGAGCACCCCAATGCGCCGGGCTTTGCGCTGACCCGCAACCTGAACCAGATCATCACCTACGACGCCTATCACAAGGCCGAGGCCTTCCTGACCCAGCCGATCCTGGCGGTGGCTGGCAGTGTGGCCGGCAGCAAGTGGATGAGCGACGACCTGCTGGCGCGCGCCGCGAGCACTGACAAGACCCTGCATGTGGTGGAGGGGGCCAACCATATGTCCCTCTACGACGTGCCCCGCTATGTCGACGAGGCCGTCGCCAAGCTGGCCCCCTTCTTCCTGCGAACCCTGAACTAATCGGCCCGCGAGAGGGGGAGGCCCCTCTCGCTTATCGAGGAGCTTCATCATGAGCCATGTATTGAACCTGACCTATCAGAACCTGGGCTGGCAGACGGCGGCCGACCTCTACCTGCCGCCCGATTTCGACGAGCAAAAGCGCTACCCGGCCATCGTCAGCACCCACCCCATCGGCAGCTGCAAGGAGCAGACCGCCGGCAATGTCTACGCCAAGGGGTTGGCTGCGGCGGGGTTCGTGGTGCTGGTACCCGACGCCAGTTTCCAGGGTGCCAGCGGCGGTGAGCCGCGCTTTATCGAGGATCCGGCCATTCGGGTCTCCGACATCCGCTTCGCGGTGGACTACCTGCAATCCCTCTCTTATGTGGACAGCGATCGCATCGGCGCCATCGGCGTGTGCGGCGGCGGCGCCTACACCATCCATGCGGGCATCACGGATCACCGCCTCAAGGCGCTGGCCTCCATCACAGGGGTCAACTATGGCCGCCTGATCCGCGAAGGCTTCGCCCAGTTCAAGCCTCTTGAGCTGGCCCAGAGCATCGCCCGGATGCGCACGGCGCAGGCACAAGGGAGCGCTACGGAACCCGCCGATCTGCTGCCGGCGTCGGTGGCGGCGGCCACCGCGGCAGGCATCACCGACATCGACGTGCTGGAGGCCACCGAGTACTACAAGACGGCGCGCGGTCAGCAGCCCCATGGCGCAACTCGCCAGCTGATGTCCTTCACCGGCGCCGCCATGGGATGGGATGCCTTCCTCCATGTCGAGGTACTGCTGACCCAGCCGCTGATGGTGGTCATCGGCGACAAGGCGGGCGGCTTTGGCGCCTATCGGGATGGCTGGGAGATCTACGGCCGCGCCGCCTCCACCGACAAGCACATGGTCGTGGCCGAAGGCTGGTCCCATTACGACCTCTACGACAAAGCCGAGCCGGTGGCCATCGCCATGGCAAGCCTCGTGCCCTTCTTCCAGCGCACCCTGTGATCCCGCGGTGGGGGCATCCCCACCCATTCAAGCGACAAGGTAAACCGATATGCGAAACGTACTGATCCTCGGCGCCAGCGGCCAGATAGCCCGGTGGGTGGTCAAGGGGCTCGCCGGGCAGGGCGACATCCGCCAGACCCTGCTGCTGCGCGACCCAAAGAAGTTGAACGGCCGTGAGCCGGCCAACGCCAAAGTGGTGATCGGCAGCGTGCAGGACAAGCCGCTGCTCAAGGAGGCGATGGCAGGACAAGAGATCGTCTACGCCAACCTCAGTGGCGACAACCTGGACAAACAGGCCCAGGCGGTCATCACCGCCATGCAGGCCGCCGGAGTGAAGCGCCTGGTCTTCGTGCTGTCCCTCGGGATCTACGACGAAGTGCCCGGCAAGTTCGGCCAGTGGAATCGCGGGATCATCGGCGAGGAGCTTAAACCCTACCGACGCGCGGCAGACGCCATCGAGGCATCGGGGCTGGATTACACCATCTTGCGCCCGGCCTGGCTGACCGATGAGGATGAAGTGGATTACGAGCTGACCGCCAAGGGCCAGCCCTTCCAGGGCACAGTGGTGTCGCGCAGGAGCGTGGGGGATCTCATCACCCGGATCCTGGTCTCGCCCGAACTGCATCTGGGGGAGAACCTTGGCATCCACCAACCCGGCAGCGACGGCGACAAGCCGTATTTTATGTAACGTGAGGTCAAGGATGATGAGCTGGGTTTTTATCACCCTTGGTGCGCTGGCCGCCACCGTGGTGGTCGTGCTGCTGGCGGTCTCTTTTATCGAGCGTCGGCAGGCACATGAGCTTGCAGGGCTGGAGGCAGAGAGTCAGCAGGTGGCGAGCCCCCGCACGGCGGTGGTCTATTTCTCCCGCTCGGACAATACGGCGCTGGCCGCCCGCCACCTGGCAAATCGGCTCGGGGCCCGGCTCTTTGCGCTGGATGCCCCCGCCTATCGGCTCGGCCCCGGGGGATTGGTGCAGGCCCTCGGCGATGCGAACGCATTGAAGCATGCACCAGAGGCACTGCCCGATATCGTGCCGCGCACCCTCGATCTGACTCCGTTCGATACTGTGTGGCTCGGCTCCCCGGTCTGGCTCTACAGCCCGGCGCCGCCTATCTGGGCCTTCGTCGAGCACAACCGTTTCGATGGCAAGGATGTGGTGCTGTTCAACACCTACAACAGCCACCTCGGTGAAGAGCACATCGAGGCACTCAAGGCCAAGGTGATGGCCCGTGGCGCCAAATCCTTCGCCCATCGACATGTGCTGCGGGGGCGAATGACCCGCCAGCTGACACCCGATCAGATGGTGGCGGCAATCGACGACTGGCTGCCCAAACCTTAAGCGCTCGGGAATCCTCCCTTCTCAGGGAAAAAACGACCAGGAGCCGGGTGGGGCAAGCGCCCAATGAAAAAGCCCACGCATTGGCGTGGGCTTGAGATGTGGCGGAGAGACAGGGATTCGAACCCTGGGTGGTATTGCTACCACAATTGATTTCGAGTCAATCCCGTTCGGCCACTCCGGCATCTCTCCGTGAGGAGAGTTTTTACCCAAGGTGCCCGGAGAATGCAATAAAAATATCTTTAATATCAAACAACTGAACATAAAAGGAGCGCCTGGTTTCCTCTCGGAGTGTTCCGGACGAAAACCCATTTTGTCTTCATATTGCCGGCAACATGACAGAAATGACCGCGTTCAGGCCGGTTACGCACCCTCTGCAGCATGTAACCCGGTAGGCAGACTGGAAATCCTCGGCCGATTCAGGAACAATCGGCGTCCCTCCTTGGCGAAATGACGACATGTCCGCCCCGATATAAAGACGTGAATTGATGGAAAGCCTCATGCCGATAAAATCTGCTCTCTCCTTCCTGCTGACCATGACCATGCTCTGCACCACTCAGGTGTTAGCCCAGACCTACCCTCTCCCGCCCGCCAACAGCCGTCTCATCGGCGAGCTGGAAGACTACATAGTCCAACCCAACGATCATCTGGAACTGGTCGGGAAAAATACCCACACCGGTTTTTTGGCACTGCTTGAGGCCAACCCGGGTGTTGATCCCTATCTGCCCACCCCGGGCACCCGGCTGACCCTGCCCACCCAGATGCTGCTGCCCGATGTGCCCCGGGAGGGCATAGTCATCAACCTGCCCGAGCTGCGTCTCTACTACTTCCCCAAGGGGAAGGACGAGGTGATCGTGCTGCCCATCGGGATTGGCGATGTCGGCCGTGAAACCCCGGAGATGACGACCACCATCATAGAGAAAAAGCCGAACCCGACCTGGGTGCCCGGCCCCATGGTGCGCAAGTCCTGGCTGGAACAAAAAGGGATCTCCCTGCCGGCGGTCGTTCCCCCCGGCCCTGAAAACCCCCTTGGCAAATTCGCCATGCGGCTGGGCTATGGCAACCGGGATTATCTGATCCACGGCACTAACAAGGAGTTTGGCGTCGGTTTGCGGGTCAGCGCCGGCTGCATCCGTCTGCGTCCGGATGACATAGAGTCGCTGTTCAAGATAGTGCCTGTCGGCACACCGGTACGGGTCATCAACCAGCCGGTAAAGGTCGCCATCGAACCCGATGGCCGGCGCTGGCTGGAGGTGCACTCGCCCCTGTCCCGTACCGAGGAAGAACTCGAAAATGGCGCCCCTCTGGTTCTGTCACCAGCCATCGAGCAATTTATCAGCGCGCCCGAGGTCACTCAGGCCGATGTCACCGCCGCACTGGACAGCAAGAACGGGCTGCCCCGACCCATCAGCGGCTAAGTACCGGAGTCATCATCGCTCATGAGATACCTGCTCCTCCTGTTCATGCTGGCAAGCCCTCCCTCATGGGCCAAGGACATTCTCTGGATGCGCAACGGCGATCGCCTGACCGGAACCATAGAGGAGATCACCGATGAGTCGGTGCGCATCGCCCTGCCCTATAGCCAGGCCGTGACGATCAAACGGGAAGCAGTCAAACGCTGGCGGCTGGAGAAGCAGGACAAACCCAGGGCCACGGCCAAGGGGGGCATACCGCTATTTCAGGGGGATGAGGATGAGCGCAATGCCTGGCTCTGGACCGGTAATGGCGATCTCAATATCAAGCTCAAGGAGAACGAGACCCGCACCAACGACATCAACATCAAGGGCAAGACGGAGGTCGCCAACCTCGACTGGCGTTACAGCCTATCAGGGGAGTACAACTACGAAACCGCCAATGGCGAGACCAACAGTCACGACTATAAACTCAACCCGACCCTGGACTTTTTCTTCAACAATCACTGGTTTGTCCGCAACTCCCTCAATGCCGAGTACGACATGCTGGATGAGAACTACCTCCAATTGGACTTCAGCTCGGGCCCCGGTTACCGTTTCTGGAACGACAAGCGCAGGCGGCTCGAACTGATTGCCCAGGCGGGCATACAGCGCACCTATTTTCGCGACGGCAGCTGGACAGGCCTGCGCCTGTTTGATTCCCGCATCATCAGCTACCCCATCGGTAGCCTGGGCTGGGATTACCGTCAGCCATTCTCGCTCTGGCAACAGCAGTTAGAACTGTTCAGCAAGGGGACTTATTTGAAATATCTGTCACAGCCGTCCCCCTATGTCACCCTGGAGCAGGATATCAATGGCAGCATAGGATTACGTTACTACCTCAACGACAATATCCGCCTCTCCTGGTCAAGTGAGCTCGACTGGCAGGATGGGGAGATCCGGTATGAGGGGGTAGAGCAAAGCCTCAAGGAGAGCGAGATCCGCCACCTGATCAGCCTGGGTGCCAGTTTCTAGGCAAGCGACTGTCAAATACAGCCATATAAAGAAGGGGAGCCGTGATGGCTCCCCTTTACTATTGCATGACCCGGGTTCAAATCAGACCCCAGGCGGCAATCTGGTAGATCCACACCATGGCCAGAACAGTGCCAACCAACCCCATGATGACGCCGATCCGCACCATCTGGTGGCTCTCCACCAGACCGGTCGCGTGGGCCAGCGCATTGGGGGGCGTACTGATCGGCAAGGACATGCCAAGGGATACCGAAATGGTGACTGCCAGGATCAGGGTGTGGCTGCCCCCCCACTCGGCCAGTCCCGGCATGCTGACGGCCAGCGCCGCCACCAGTGGCAACAGCAGGTTGGCCGTCGCCGTATTGGACATGAAGTTGGCCATCACTACCGCCAGCAGACAGGCCCCTACCAGCACCACCAAAGTAGAGTATTCATGGAACGGGATATGGGTGATCAGCCGCTCCGCCAATCCGGAATCCTCCAGCGCCAGACCCAGCGCGATACCGCCCGATACCAGCCACAACACGTCCAGAGAGATCCTGTGCAAATCCTCCTTGGTGATGATGCCCGTGGTGAGGAATACCGCCACCGGGATCATGGCGACCACATAGGAGCTCATGCCGTGCAGGTCGCCCATCAGCCACAGCACTATGGTGAGGATAAAAGTGAGGTAAACCACCCAGGCCCGGGGCGTTTGCATGAAGCGCCCCTCAATCTTGAGATCCATCTGCTTGAGCTGGCTGGGATAGAAACGCCCAAGCAGGAACCAGCCCAGCAGCAATAACAACACCACGAAGGGCACCGCAAATCCCATCCACTGACCAAAGGAGATGGCATGCTCACCGGTCAGGTACTTGAGAGCTACGGCGTTGGGGGGCGTGCCAATTGGTGTGCCTATCCCCCCCAGGTTGGCCGCCAGGGGAATCGCCAGCACAAACCCGATCTTGGCGGGATCCTTGTCGGGAAACACCGCCAATACAGGCGCCAGGATCGCCAGCATCATGGCCGTGGTCGCGGTATTGCTCATGAACATGGAGAAGGTCGCGGTGATCAGCATGAGACCCAGCATGACGACACGCGGATTGCGCCCGAAGGGGCGCAGCAGCACCCGGGCCAGATTCACGTCCAGATGATATTTGGTCGCGGCGATGGCCAAAAAGAAGCCACCGAGAAACAGCATGATGACCGGGGAGGCAAAGGTAGCCATGATCTCGGTCGAGGTCAGCAAGGTGCCAAAGCCGGTCTCGCCCTTGTCGGCCGTCATGAACCAGAGCCCCTTGTCAGAGAGCAGCAGCAGCTCCAGCACTATGATCAGGACCGAGGTGGCGAAGATGGGGATAGGCTCGAGGATCCAGCACAGTGCGGCCAGCACGAAGATGGCGACAACCCGCTGCTCCACCACTGTGATCCCCTCCAACGGGATCCAATGGGTCGGGATCAGCAGGATAAACAGGCTGAGCAGCACAGGCAGAATAATCTTGTGATTAATTGGCACTATTTTCTCCAGGATAGGGAGCAAGGATTCAATAGTGGCATAAAATGCTATCTCATCAGTTCGCCGTCTTATCAAAATGAGAGCTGGCTAACTGCGACGACACCGGTTTTGTGAGTCATATCAAGCTGTTCATGACACTGGCTGTCATGGGCAGACCACCCTCTCTTCGCTGGATACAAAAACGGACCCGACAAAGCGGGCCCGTTCAACGATTCACTGCGAAGACGTGATTAAAAATAGATGCGGGTTACCGACTCGATGACGCAGCCGGGACGGCGGATCCCTTCGATCTCCACCTTGATCTCCTTGAGCAGCTCCAGCCCGCCCTTGATGGGGGTGACGCGGGCCAGTTTGGTGCGCGCACGAATATTGCTCTCCACCTTGATGGGATAGGGGAAACGCACCTGGTCGAGACCAAAGTTCACCACCATGCGAGCGGTGGGAAACTCGGGAGTGCTCTCGTCGACCGAACCGGTCAACTGCGGCAGCAAGGCCAAAGTCAGGAAGCCGTGGGCGATGGTGGTCTTGAAGGGCGACTCGGCGGCGGCACGCTCGGGATTGGTGTGGATCCACTGGTGATCCCCCGTCACCGCAGCAAACTGATCGATCATCTGCTGGCTGACATGGAGCCATTCACCGACGTGAGTCTCTTCACCGATACGGCCCTGCAACTCGGCATAGAGTGCGGCAGCGGCCTCGTCCAGCTCGATGGCCGGCTCCTGCACCATGGCAGGCTGGCCATTGGCAACCTGGGCGACGGCGACGGACTCTTGCTGCTGGCCGTGCTGGGTTTCACCGTGAGGGTCGAGCACGCGCCCCAGCAAAGGATGCAGGTGTGCCTTTTGCTGAAACTCACGCCAGTAGTCGCGGATCGCCGGAGAGAGCCAATCCTTGAGCTCAAAGGGGTGCTGCGCCAAAATTTCGCGCTTGTGCTTCAGAAAATCGACAACTTTCATCTACCGATCCCTATTCGATTCAATGCCTATAAGAGGTCTAACCAGTCCTATTTTATTAAAGTTACAGGTGAAAGTGCAAAAAAATCTCGGCGTACAACTGTACCAAGGCGAAAGTGACTACTTACAGACCCTAAATAAAGATAATCTGCCAAGCTGGGTTCGGATGGCAAAACGCCTTGATTTAGCTAAAAAACAACCAAAAAAGTCATCAAAAAAGGCCCTGCCGGGCCTTGTGAAAAACAACTCATCGGGTTCTGGACCACCAGGCTGTTCGAGCGGCCTTGTCGAGGAACGTCCAGGCCAATACCCGGCTGATCTTGTTCCCCTGTGCCATGTCGATGACCCGCACGTCGACGGCGCCGACCCGATCCAACGCTTTTTTCGCCGCAGGCAGGTTCTCTTTCTTCGAAACCAGGGAGCTGAACCAGAGGCACTGGCCGGCAAACTCCCTGCTTTGACCAATCATGTTGGCCAGAAAGGCCGCCTCGCCTCCCTCGCACCAGAGCTCGGCCTTCTGACCGCCGAAATTGAGCACCGGCTTGCCCGCCTCTCCTTTGCCCAGATTGCGCAGCTTGCGCTCGGTTCCCTTGCACGCCTCCTCCAGCGAGGCGTGAAACGGCGGGTTGCAAAGGGTCAGCGAAAACTGCTCCCTGGGCCCAATGATGCCGCGAAAAACCTGCCTGGCATTGGTCTGCAGGCGACATTCGATCTGTTTGCCGAGGCCATTGCTGGCGGCCAGCAGGGTCGCTGCCTTGACCGATACGGGATCGATATCCGCCCCCACGAAGCGCCAGCCATACTCTCGAGCCCCCAGCAGTGGATAAATGCAGTTCGCACCGACCCCGATATCCAGCACCCGTACCTGTTTGCCGGTGGGCACCTCCCCTGCACTCTCGGCCAGAAGATCCGCCACTCGATGCAGATAGTCGACGCGCCCCGGGATGGGCGGGCAAAGATAACCGGCGGGCAGATCCCAATGAGCAATGCCATAGTGACGTGCCAGCAGCGCCTTGTTCAGCGCCTTGACGGCCAACGGATCGGCAAAGTCGATGGTGCGTTTGCCATAGTCGTTGGTGAACACATGGGCTGCCAGCTCGGGAGTCACCAGACAGAGTGCCTCAAGGTCGTAACCCTCCTGATGACGGTTGCGGGGATGGAGTCCGGATTTGCGGTCACTGTGCGATGTCATATTGGGTCTGCCGAGGAAAAACGGGGGCCACACTATAGTGACTTGAGGCGGTAAAGTCTAAATGATGGCCATAAAAAACCGGGCTGCGAGAGCCCGGTTCAAGTGAGGTTGGAAAAACAGTCCGTACCGCGAGCCGTTTGTCCAGCCTGACTCAGATATCGATCCGGCGTGCTTGCCAGAACTTGCTGCGCCAGTAGGCACTGTCGAGCTTGGAGCGCGTTACCCCGGCTCGGGTGGAGGCGTGGATGAACTCGCCATTGCCTACATAGATGCCGACATGATTGAGTCGACGATTGATCTTGAAGAAGACCAAGTCCCCTTCGACCAGATCCTGCTTGGCGACGCGAGCGCCTTCATGAACCTGGGAGCGGGTATCCCGGGGCAATTCGATGCCGATGGCATTGCGGAATACTTCGCGGGTGAACGCCGAGCAATCGATACCACGTTCAGTGGTGCCACCATAACGGTAGGGCGTACCGCGCCACTCTTTGTACACGGTCAGAATTTCGTTCACATCCGGTGTTTGCGACGGTTCCGGTTCGACAACGGGTTCCATCATGGCAACTTCAATCTTGCTCGCGACCTCGGGCTGGGGTGCCGAAGCACAACCCACCATACCGAGCGCGACCAGCAGTAGCATCAGGTGGCGCAATCCTTTATCCCCGTAAAAGCGTAAATCTTGTTAAAATACGGCCCCAAAGGGCAATTCATAAGGCAACAGCACTCGACTATATCCAAGAATTCTATCGAGGCAAGTGAAAATCCCTATCGAGGTCACATTTTTGCAAGTAAATGCGTTGTTTTTCATAATTAATGTGATCATGAACAAACAATATACAATCCCCGAAATGGCCTCGGGCCTCATAGAAAACTGACTTTTATCCCTGTTTCAGCCCCTTTTTAAAGTGAAAAATTATGACCGCCACGGATCTTTTTTTGTTAAGACCGGCAGACATCCATGAAGCCCAGCTCACCCGGCTGACCACCCTGTTATCCGCAGAAGAGAGAGAGATCTGGCACTCGATAACGCTGCCGGCGCGGCGCCAGGAGTACCTGGTCAGCCGGGGCCTGTTGCGCCAGCTTCTGGCCGAACGGCTGCAGCAACCGGCCAGTGAATTGCACTTTGGCCAGGGGGAGCATGGCAAGCCACGGCTGCAGGATGATGCCTGGCATTTCAACCTCAGCCACAGCGGTCCCTGGCTGGTGCTGGCCCTGAGCGCGCAGGGGCCGCTCGGGGTCGATCTCGAGCTGGGCATGCGCCGCCGCAGTCCCCTGCCCCTTGCCCGGCGCTTCTATGCCAAGAGCGAATACAGCTGGCTCAGTCAGCTGCCAGACACTCAGCAGGAGAGTGCCTTTTATCGGCTCTGGTCACGCAAGGAAGCAGTGCTCAAAGCCCATGGTGGCGGCATCGCCGCCGGGCTTGAGAAGATCTGTTTCCTCCCGGAAGAGGGGTGGCGTCTCGACAACCGGCTGGATAACACGTGCTACCAGGTGCAGGACTGGCCATTTGCCAGCGGCTGGTTGAGCATTGCGGCCAGCCATTCCCTGGTTCACTGCTACCGGCTGGATGAACGCTTGAATTGCCATGCCATCAGCCCCATCTTGTTCAACACCCTCTCTGAAGAGTCCAACTCATGATCGTCGACATTACTCCCCAGAATTTTCACGCCGAACTGATCGATGCCTCCATGAAGAAGCCGGTCGTCATCTACTTCCATGCGCCGCAGATGCCGGAATGCCAGGGAATGACCCCGCTGGTCGAATCTCTGGTCGGCCCTGCCAACCCGCAGGTGACCCTAGCCAAAGTGGACATGAACGATCCCCAGCTGCAGCCGCTGGCCAGCCAGCTCGGGCTGCGCGCCCTGCCCGCCCTGGTGCTGTTCCATCAAGGCCGCCCCGACGAACAGGCGATCATCGAAGGCCCGCAGGATGAAGCTACCCTGCGCCAGTTCTTTGCCGCCTTCGCCCCCAAGGAGGAGGAAGAGCTGCTGGCCAAGGCCCAGCAGGCGCTGGCCGACGAGCAGCCCAGCATCGCCTATACCCATCTTGGCAAGGCCCACCAGCTGGCCCCTGAACGTCACGATATCAGCCTGTGGCTCATTCAGGCGGCGCTCGACCTCAATCTGCTGGATGAAGCGCAGGAACGCCTCGGTCAGATCCCCATGGTGGCGCAGGATGCTCACTACCATGCCCTGAGTTCACGGCTTGCCCTGGCACTGCAAGCTGCCGACAGCCCTGAGCTGCGGGCACTGGAGGCGCGCTACGCCGAACATCCGGATGATTTTGCCCTGGCTCAGGATCTGGCGGTGCAATACAACCAGGCGGGACGTCAGGAAGAGGCGCTGGGGCTGCTGTTGAGCATTCTCAAGCGGGATCTGGCGTTTGGCGATGCCAGAAAAACCTATCTCGATATTCTGGCGACCATGGGCAGTACGCCGGCGGCGCAAAACTATCGTCGCAAACTCTACAGCCTGCTCTATTGAGAGACGCGAAATAACGTGTGGAATTACGTGGGGGAGTGCCGGGAAACCGGCATGACCTCATGGGTCAGGAAGTGAACGTCAGGTAAAAAATTGGTGAATTTCAGACATAAAAAAATGGCGCATTGCTGCGCCATTTTTTTGCATGGATTACTTCTTGTAGGAAGTAGCCATGTTGTCGATGCGCTGGTTAGCACGCATAGCTTCTTGCTTGGCTTCAGCAACATCAGCAGCGATCTTGGACTGATCAGCACGAACTGCGCTAACATCTTGAGCCAGCTGGTCAACTTTGTTAGACAGATTCTGAACGGAGGTTTCCAGTTCGCTGGTGTTAGCGCAACCACCCAGCAGAGCGGACAGACCAACAACACCTACCAACAACAATTTTTTCATTTTTAAAGCTCCCTTGAACTCGCCAGACGTTTAGCAAGCGGCGTGATTATGGCACAAAAAAATCATACTTTGCATAGCCCCCGGCACAGATAAATGCATTAAAACCCTCATTTTTTTTCGACCGAGCATTTTTTACCCAGAATCGACCAAAAATGAGTGTCACGTAACCGGGGTACGCACAAAGACTAACCAAAAACTTCCCTTATTACAATTTCGTATGAGCCTCAGGCGGTTTGTTCTGACAACAATTGGCGATATTGCACCAAATCCTCGATGGTCAAGACCGGCATCTGATGCTTGCGACCAAAAGTGACCAGATCCGGCAGCCGCGCCATGGAGCCATCCTCCCGAGTCAACTCACACAATACGCCGAACGGTTTGAGCCCGGCGAGCTGCATCAGATCGACCGTCGCCTCGGTGTGACCACGACGGGTCAAGACCCCGCCGGTGCGGGCCCGCAGCGGGAAAACATGGCCCGGGCGATGCAGATCCCCCGGCTTGGCGCCATCGGCAATGGCGGCGCGGATGGTGGTGATGCGATCGGCGGCGGAAACCCCTGTGGTGACCCCTTGCGCCGCCTCGATGGTGACGGTGAATGCGGTCTGATAGTGGCTGGAGTTGGCCTCCACCATCATGGGCAATTCGAGCTGGCGCACCCGCTCATCGGTCAGGCAGAGGCAAACGATGCCGGAGCACTCGCGGATCATCAGCGCCATCTGTTCGTTGGTCATGGACTGCGCGGCGAAAATGAGGTCGCCCTCGTTCTCCCGATCTTCATCGTCGGCAACCAGAACGCCACGACCGGCACGCAAGGCCTCGAGCGCTGCTTCGACACGGGCAACGGGATCACCGAATTCACTGAGTAGAGACTGATTCATGGTAAAACTCCTAAACAAGACAAGGACCAGAATCAGGGCACGGAAAGGCAGACAGAGATAGGCATGCAGCGGCTGGCCCGCGGGGGACTTGCCTGCAATAGTCTGTCTTATCCTCTTTCATCCGGACTGTAACCGTCGGCTCCGGCATCTCACCGGATCTGCTGACCCCGACCCGGTGTCAAACCGGGATCGGGCGCTCGCGGGCTCCCCGAGTCAATCGGGATACCGCCGGTGGGGAATTTCACCCCGCCCTGAGAATAAGCCCGGACAGCCTAAAGAAAAACGGTTGCAGATACCAGCCCAAATCCCTGTCAACGCGAAAACCGACTATGGAAGGACTCGTCTGTTACAGACTCAGACCGCCCTGACCCAGAAGACCATGACGAGCCGCCGAATTTCTTTATAGCCTCAATTTGTTTGTGGCATAGTGCCTGAAAAAACGCGCCGCCTGCGCAGCCCGACAGGCGCCAACACCACAAACGGAAAATGACAGAGATGGAAAAGAAAATACTGTTGACGGACTGCCCGGACGCCAAGGGCCTCATCGCCAAGATCACCAACATCTGCTACAAGCATCAGCTCAATATCATCAAGAACGATGAGTTCGTTGACCACGAGAATGGCCGTTTCTTCATGCGCACCGAGCTGGAAGGGCGTTTCAATGACGAGACCCTGCTGGCCGACCTCGATGATGCCCTGCCGATTGGGGCCCTGCGCCGCCTGGTCAAGGCTGGCAAGAAACGCATCGTCATCCTGGTGACCAAGGAGGCTCACTGCCTCGGCGATATCCTGATGAAGAACTACGCCGGCGCGCTGGACATGGACATAGTTGCCGTCATCGGCAACTACGACACCCTGGCCGAGCTTACCGGCAAGTTCAATATCCCGTTTCATACCGTCAGCCACGACGAGCTGAGCCGCACCGAGCACGAGGAGCAGGTGCGCGCCATCATCGACAGCTATGATCCCGATTACGTGATCCTGGCCAAGTACATGCGAGTACTGACCCCAAGCTTCGTCGCCGCCTACCCGCGCAAACTCATCAACATCCACCACTCCTTCCTGCCCGCCTTCATTGGTGCCCGCCCCTATCGCCAGGCATTTGATCGCGGAGTCAAGCTGATCGGCGCCACCGCCCATTTCGTCACCGACGATCTGGATGAAGGCCCCATCGTCGAGCAGGACGTGATCCACGTGGATCACACCTTCACCGCCGATGACATGGCCAAGGCCGGACGGGATGTGGAAAAGTCGGTACTGAGCCGCGCCCTGGAGCTGGTCTTGCATGAGCGGGTGTTCGTCTACGGCAACAAGACAGTGGTGTTCAAGTAACCCCATCCAATACAACAAAGGCTCCCTTGGGAGCCTTTGTTGTATTACGGCGATGTCAGAGCGGCAGATCGTTGACCGTCACACCCTCTTTGGTGAGCTTGAGCTCGGCGTTGAGGTGAGGCGGCTGCGCCTTCAGATAACCCATCAGGGTCAGCTGATCAAGCATGGGTGCCAGCTGTGGTACCGCCTTGCCCAGCTTGTCGCCAAGGCTGGCGTGCAGCACCCCGGTCAGCGCCTGTATTCCTTGTTCGCTGTTGAACAGTTGCTCCAGCGAGGTCGGGGCCAGGGTTGCCTCCCCCTTCATGGTGACGGGCTCGCCATTGAGCTTGGCACTCAGATCCGTCAGCTCTAGGCTGGCACCACGTTTGAGCATCTTGTCCAGTGCCTGCTGGACCGCCACTTCGTCGATCCCCTGGCCACCGGCGGCCTGCAGCCCCTGGTAGCCCTCCAGATCCAGGCCATTGAGGCTGACTGCCAGCGAGGCGTCAGTCACCGCCAGGGCATCGGACTCGTTCTCCAGATTGAGCTTTGCAATTTTCATCTGATAGGTGTTGGAGAGGGTCTGGGCATCGTTGCCCTTGATCTGGGTCTGGGTGCTCATCCCCTGCAGGGCAATCCTGGCGCTATCGGGCAATTGCAGCGTCAGCGCCGCCAGGGTCATCTCGCTCTGGGGCGCCAGCAGGATGCCGCTGATCTCGGCCAGATCGGCACTCCCCTTCATGTCTGCCAACACCAGATCGAGCTTGTTCTGCTCTTCGTGCACCGTCATCCCCTGCCAGCTCATGGTGATATGGCCGTTGCCGTCCAGATCCCCGTGATACTCGCCATTGAGCGGCAGGAAACTGAATTCATCCAGCCCCTGTTTCACCTTGAACTCGTTGGCCCAGAAACGGCTGCTGTTGCTCATGGTCCAGAGGCTGCTCAACGACTCCATGCCGAACTGCCACTGCTCCATTTTGAGAGCGCTGAATACAGGGGCCAGCGACCCCTGCCGGGTATCGATCAAGGCATGGCTTTTGATATAGAGCGGCAGGATGCGGCTGTTGACCGTAAATTGCAGCTCCAGCGGCTGATCGCCCCCCATGCCACCGTCAAACGCCGCCATCTCCTGGGGCGAGATCACCAGCTTGAGCACGCCGTCCCGGGTGAACAGATTGCTGCTACCAGGCACCCAGGCCAGATCGAGGCCACTGTCATGCTTGACCTTGGCAATCTGCTCCGTCATGAGGCGATCGAAGCTGTTGCCGGTATACCAGCACGCCGCCAAACCACCACCTACCAGTGCCGCGCCGACGGCCAGGGCCACTATTTTTTTCATATGTTGATGAGTCTCCAGGGATTGTCACTGCACTCTACGGGGCCAGCTCCCGACCAGGCAAGCCCAATGAACGGAAATCCCGTGCCAGAGCTCGTCATGCAGGTCACAGCAGGGGACTGAAAAGATAGAAGATATTCTCCATCACCTTCTTGTACCAGGGGCGGGCACGCCACTGGGCCAGGGTCATAGGGGTGGCTTCCGCCATATATCCCTGCACCAGCTGGTTCATCTGGGCGACAAAGGCCGGATTGTCCACCAGCAGGGTCACTTCGAAGTTGAGCCAGAGGCTGCGGCGATCCAGGTTGACCGTGCCCACCAGCGCGAAATCGTCGTCCACCAGCACACTCTTGGTGTGGAGCAGGCCGGCGTCGTAGCGATAGATCTCCACCCCCGCCTCCAGCAGCTCTTCCATGAAGGCGTTGCAGGCGTAATTGGCCATGATGGAGTCGTTGCGCGCCGGCAGCACCAGTTGCACCTGCACGCCACGGGCTGCCGCCGAGCTGAGGGCCGCCGCCAGGGGATCGTCCGGTACGAAATAGGGGGTGGTGAGCACCAGGTGACTATGAGCTTGGTAGATGGCCAGTAGCAGGCTCTGCTGGATGCAGTCTCCCCCGACGAAGGGGCCGGAGGGGATCAGCTGGGCGCGATAATCAGTCTGGGGCCAGGCTTCGGGTTCGTGCTGCAGGCTGTCGAGCAGGCGTTCGCCGGTCTCCATCTCCCAGTCCCAGACGAAGATGGACCACATCAGGGGCACCATGGGGCCCTGCACCCGGATCATGATGTCGACCCACTGGCCGACCCCGGCATCCTGCTTGAAGAAACGGGGATCCACCATGTTCATGGAGCCGGTGTAGCCAACCCTGTCGTCGATCACCACCAGCTTGCGGTGCATCCGCAGATCCTGGCGCTGGAACGGAATGCGCCAGGCACCGACGGGCAACACCTCCACCAGCTTGACCCCCGCCTTGCGCAGCTTCTTGGGCCAGGGGGAGCGGAAAAACTGCGAGCTGCCCACCGAGTCGAGCAACAAACGACAATCCACGCCGCGCTGTGCCACTTCCATCAGGGCCTCGCACACCATGTCAGCATCGCCACCAGGGTGCCAGATATAGAACTCCAGATAGCAGGAAAGCGTAGAGCGGCGGATATCCTGGGCGATCTCCCGCAGGATCCAGTCCGGTTTGTTGAGCAGGGTCATGCGGTTGCCGGAGAGCATGGGCATGGCCAGGCGGCCCTGGATCAGATCATGAAGCGGCTGGGCCTTGGCCCCCACCTCGCAGCAGTGCTGGGGAAACAGGCGGGCCAACTGACGGATCCATATGGCATAAGGGCGGTACATGGCCTGGGCACGCTCGGCGCGGCGACGGCCGAGCCGGATCTCGCCAAACAGGACGTAGAACCCCACCCCGGCAAACGGGATGGCATAAATGAGAGCCAGCCAGGCCAGCGACACCCCGATGGGACGGCGCTTCATCACCACCCTAAGCGACACACCGGCCACGATGACGGTGTGAAATAACAGCAGCAGCCAACCCAGAAAACGGGAAAACAGCAGTTGGAGATCGTGTTCCAGACCGTTAAACAACGGGAACTCCTCTTCTAATCGACAAACAGAACGGTGGGCAGACCCCATCAGGCCAGAATGGTATGCTGTAGGGCACATCCATTCAATCAGGTCTCATCCATGATCCTGCAATCTATGCTGCTCAGCCTGGCCATGCTAGGTCAAGGCTCATATGACATCAATGAACAACAGATAAACCAGTACCTGCAATCCCAGGTCAAGGTCGACAAACAGCTGGAACTGCCCGGCATCATCAAGGCCCATGTACTGCTGGAGCAGAGCGACGTCCAGATCGGACGCCAGCAGCCCGATACCGCCCGGGTCTATGGCAAGGGGAAGCTGAAAATAGCGCTGCCGGACAACACCGAATATGACGCCAGCCTGCAGATGACCTACGAAGCGAGGCCCCGCTACGACAAGGGCCAGAGTGCCCTGTTTCTCGACAATATGAAGCTGGTGGAGTACAAGCTGGAGCCTGAAGCCGCCCAGCAAAAATTCGGACTCATGCTCGGCATGCTGCTGCAGAGCATGGAAAAACGCCTGGAGACCCAGCCCGTCTATCGGCTTGACGACAAGGATCCGCAGCAGGCCTGGCTCAAGGAGAACCTGCTGGGGGTGGAGCTGTCACCGGGCAAAATCCACCTGCTGACTAATCCCCGCTAACCAGCCCATCTCTGCTGGTGCGCTCTGTCGCACCAGCAACTCCACCTGATAACCCTGCTGCAACTGCCGCTCATAGAGGGAGTGAAGGGCACCTCTCAGACGATCGAGCCGCATATCGACAAAGCCGGCCTTGAGGTAAAAGGGTTTCTCGAAGGGCAGTGCCTGGCACACCACCGGCTTGTCAGCCAGGCCGTCGCAGGCATACTGCAGCAGCCGCGAACCCAGCCCCAGGGACTGGTAATGAGGCAGCAAGCGAAACCCGCACAGGTGATAGAACTCGTCTTCGTCCCGCAACCTGACCGCTCCCACCAGCCAGTGAGCATCACGCACGACAAAGATCCGCTCGGCCAGATCCGGCACATAGTGGGAAAAGGTCGTTTCGTAATAATCCCTGATAAGAGAGAGGTCGGCGTCGCAATACTCTTCGAAGGTAAGCTCCATTGCCGGCGTGCGAGTCACAAACAAATCCTTTGCTAATCAATTGGTAATGTCAGATATTGTGGACTAATCCGACCAGATTGACCCAGCAAGATAGCACGCCTGCCAGCGACAAAAAAGCACCGGTGCGGGCAAAGCCGCTCCTCTGCCCCATCCGGTGTCACAGGCTGTGACCCTCCTCACCCAATCGGCCCCGGCCTGCCGTTCAGCGCTTGTCCCGATCTGGCCATGATGCTTTACTCAAGCAGTTGTACACGACAAGGAGCACGCACTTGAAAGCATGGATGCTGGCGAGCCATCTACTGTTGATCCCCATCCCGGGCTGGAGCCAGACACCTCTCCCGGCAGAAGTGGTCTTTGTGACCTCCGAGCCACAGCCCGTCGCACAAGTGGAACCCGCCCCCCAACCGGCCCCTCCCGCCGGCAGCAAGCAGATCCATGTCTATAAATCGGTGCAGCAAAACGGGGTAACCCGCTACTCCGACATGATCCCGGAGCAGGGCCATTATGAGTTGCTGCTGTTCAATGACTGCTTCGCCTGCAATCCCGACTCTCGCGTCAACTGGCAGACCACGGGACTGTTTCTCTACGACTATGCCAGCACCATCAAGGCAGCCGCCAAGGCCTATCAGGTGGAGCCAGCCCTGATCCGTGCCCTGATCCATGCCGAATCCGCCTTCAACCCGCTGGCCATCTCCCGCAAGGGGGCCATGGGGCTGACCCAGCTGATGCCTGCCACCGCGCGGGAGCTCGGGGTTGGCAACGCCTTGCTGGCGGAGCAGAACATCTTTGGCGGGGTGAAATACCTGGCGGGGCTGCTCAAACTGTACGATGGCAACGTGGCACTCGCGACGGCCGCCTACAACGCTGGCGCGGGCGCCGTGCAAAAGCATGGCGGGATCCCCCCCTATGCCGAAACCCGGGCCTATGTAGAACGCGTCCAGCTGTTGCACCAGCGCTATAAAGAGATGCTGCAGGCCAAGGGGCTCTAGTCCTCGTCGTTTCTCGTTCTCACCAACCCTGCAAAAACAAAAAACACGCCCGCAGGCGTGTCGAGACCACACATGTTATGGCGAGCGCTTACTTCTGCTCGTCAGCCACCAGACGATAGGCCAGTGCCCCCAGAATGCCCCCGACAATCGGCGCAACCCAGAACAGCCACAGTTGGCTGGTCGCCCAGTCGCCGACAAACAGCGCCACACCGGTACTGCGGGCCGGGTTGACCGAGGTGTTGGTCACCGGAATGCTGATGAGGTGGATCAGGGTCAGGCACAGGCCGATGGCGATCGGTGCAAAACCGGCTGGCGCGCGGCTGTCGGTCGCCCCCATGATGACGAACAGGAAGACAGCCGTCATCACCACTTCGCACACCAGCGCTGCCGTCAGGGTGTAGCCACCCGGCGAGTGTTCGCCATACCCGTTGGAGGCAAACCCGGCGGAGAGATCAAATCCGGCCTGGCCGCTGGCAATCACATAGAGCACGCCGGCTGCAACAATGCCGCCCAGCACCTGGGCCACGATGTAAGGCAAGACCCCGGTCGCCGGGAAACGGCCACCCGCCCACAATCCCACGGTCACCGCCGGGTTGAGGTGGCAACCCGAGATATGGCCGATGGCAAAAGCCATGGTCAACACCGTCAGGCCGAAGGCCAGGGCGACCCCCAGCAGACCGATCCCGACATCCGGAAAGGCCGCCGCCAATACGGCGCTTCCACATCCCCCCAGCACCAGCCAGAAGGTTCCAATAAACTCGGCAGCAACAGGTCTCACGCGATTTCTCCCCATAAAGTGACACTAAAAAGCTCCGTACAGAGCCCACGATTTAACAGGTGCGACATTATGGGAGTGTGAATCCGGGATGCGAACCCTGCCCGGGATGTTCAAAATTTGTGACTCATATCACAAAGCATTGATTAGATAAGGCATTTATCAGTAGTGCCGCGAAGTGTCGGCCTCATGAGGATAAGTTTCATGCGACAACTTATGACCATTTTGACTCCATCAGACTGCTTGCCCACCTCCGGGGACGCGCTTCCCCCTCACTCCCCGACCGGTGTGAAGCGGCTCACCACCTCTCCCTGATGTTCAATCCACTCCATGAACATGGCCACGGGACGGGCATAGACCTCGCCATCCTGCTCGGAGCGATAGATCACCAGCTGCTCCCCGGTTTCAGTGTGCAATGCCAGGGTGAGGACCTGATAAAGCCCCCCCTTGAAGTGACGATAACGACCGGGTACGGGTGCATGCATGGAGATCCCTCCTGGGATTGAACGAAATAAAACGATGACACAGGCGTGCATGGGCTGGCTCACGCCATCCCGCCGGTTTGCTGTCAAAAACGGGGAGTGGAAGACGAATTTTTCCGCAAGCCAATCGTGCCAGAGAGCGTGATAATTTCAACACAGTCAGGTAGCTTTGTTAATCAACCCATCATCTTTCACTGGCGATCCCGATATCACACAAACGATCATGCTGAATTTAACTTTTTGATAACCCTGTTTTGGAGCTAAAAATCAGGGATTTCTACTAAAAAGAAGATTGTTCTAGCATTCAATTCTGTGAAGAATAGGGGAAGGGAAATTTGATACTAAAAACCGCCTTTTTCGCCAACGCGTCCCCACGGGGAAGGAATCACAGTCACCATGTTCACTATCGACAAGTCGCACAAGCTCGACGATGTCTGCTATGACATCCGCGGCCCGGTGCATAAAGAGGCTCGCCGTCTCGAAGACGAAGGACACCGCATCCTCAAGCTCAACATCGGCAACCCGGCGCCGTTTGGTTTTGATGCACCGGAAGAGATCATCAAGGATGTCATCCTCAACATGCCCCAGAGCCAGGGCTACTGCGATTCCAAGGGGCTCTTCTCGGCCCGCAAGGCGGTGATGCAGTACTACCAGCAAAAAGGGATGCGCAAGGTCGATATCGACGACATCTACATCGGCAACGGCGCGAGCGAATTGATCGTGATGGCGATGCAGGCGTTGCTCAACAACGGCGACGAGATGCTGGTGCCCTCCCCCGACTACCCGCTGTGGACTGCGGCCGTCACCCTCTCCGGTGGCCATGCGGTGCACTACCGCTGTGACGAAGGGGCCGACTGGTATCCGGATCTCGATGACATCCGTGCCCGCATCACTCCGCGCACCCGCGGCCTGGTGCTGATCAACCCCAACAACCCGACCGGCGCCGTCTACGGCAGCGAGTTTTTGCTGGAAGTGATCGAGATCGCCCGCCAGCACAATCTCATCATCTTCGCCGACGAGATCTACGACAAGATCCTCTACGACGACATCTCCCACACCAGCGTCTGCACCCTGTGTGATGACGTCATGGTGGTCACCTTCAATGGCCTCTCCAAGGCTTACCGAGCCTGCGGTTTCCGCCAGGGCTGGATGGTCATTACCGGGCCCAAGGGGCGCGCCCGCGGCTATATCGAGGGGCTGGAGATGCTGGCCTCCATGCGCCTGTGCGCCAACGTGCCGATGCAGCACGCCATTCAGACCGCTCTTGGCGGCTACCAGAGCATCAACGAGCTGATCCTGCCGGGCGGCCGCCTGCGCCGCCAGCGCGACAAGGCCTGGGAGCTCTTGAACGAGATCCCCGGGGTCTCCTGCGTCAAGCCCAAGGGGGCGCTCTACATGTTCCCGCGCCTGGACCCCAAGGTGTACGACATCCGCGACGACCAGAAGATGGTGTTCGACCTGTTGCAGCAGGAGAAGCTCTTGCTGGTGCAAGGCACCGGCTTCAACTGGCCGGCGCCGGATCACTTCCGCCTGGTGTTCCTGCCCCGGGAAGAGGAGCTGGAGGACGCCATCGGCCGCCTCGCCCGTTTCCTCAAGGACTACAAGCAGTAACGGCGACGCGACTTAGGCCTTGATCTGCCTCCTCTCCACGGTCGCAGAGCAAAGATAAAAAATCCGAAGCGGCCTGCACCGCTTCGGATTTTTTTATGGCGGGAGGCTCGCACTGCGAGGCCCGCTTTGTGAGTTATTTCTTCCCTTTTTCCCCGGTTGCCACCTCGGCGGGCGGCACTGCAGGGGCCTGATACCAATTCTCCTGGGGCACCAGCACCGCTTGTTCCGGCTGGGCGACGAAATTGGGGGACATGATCTGCACCCCGAACTCGTTGAACACATCCTGGATGTGGCCGTGCAACTCGGTTCTGACCGGGCCGGGCAACAGCCCCTCTTTCATCCGTACTTGCAGCTCGTACTCCACATACCAGTCCTGCAGATTGAGTTGACGCACCAGAGGCGCCTCTTCCTGGTTGATCAACTGGCAGCGCCTGGCCGCCAGCTCCAGCATGGCATGCACCTGGCGCCAGGGCGTGTCATAGCCGATGGTGACCTTGGTGAGCAGGGCGATACCCTTGTCGCTCGACAGCCGGCTCAGGTTGGTTACCTTGCCCCCTACCACCACGGCGTTGGGCAGAGTCACCTCGTGATCATGACGGGTCACCAGCTTGGTCGAGAGGGCGCTCAGCTCGGTGACGACCCCCTCCACCTCCCCTATCTGCACCAGATCCCCCGGCCGCAAGGCCCGCGAGTAGATCAGCACCAGGCCGCTCATGGCATGGTTCATGATCCCGGCCGAGCCCAGAGTCACCATCAGACCGAAGAAGACGCTCACCCCCTTGAAGGCGTCCGAATCCGCCCCCGGCAGATAGGGGTAAGCGACGGTCAGGGCAAACAGCCAGATCACCACGGAGAGCAGACGGCGGGTCGCCCCAATCGTCTCGGAGTGCAACCCCTGCACCCGGAACTGGCCGCGTTCGATGCGCTCGAAGATGACGGCCAGCATGCGGATAAAGAGCTTGGTCAGCACGAAGATGACTAGCACGGTCGCAAGCCCCGGCATGGCGGCGATGATCCCGCTCAGGATGTCGCTGCACAGCCCCAGCAGGGAGGAGCCCAACTGCTCGCTCCAAACCCGGGTATGCGGGAACAGTCCCAGCACATAGGTGAGCCAGCCATAGGTGAGCAGCAGGATCACCAGCAAGGTGAATACGCCGATGACGCGGATCTCCAGATTGCCGAGCACCTGACGCCATTGATGGGGGATCAGCCCCTTTTGCTGCAGCAGGTTGTTGGCAAACCAGCGGCGCGCCCGCAGGTGACCCCGCCGCAGCAGCTGGACCACCACCAGAAAAATCAGGGTCACCAGCACCGTCTTGCCCGCGGCCTTGATCAGATAGGCGTTGGAGTGCAGCTCCAGCACCTTGATCCGCACATTCTCCAGCCGCAACCGTACCCGCTCGGCGGCCTGATCCAGGGTCAGCTCATCGAGCCACTCCAGATCCTTTTCCAGCAGCACCAGCAGGTGCTTGTCATGGATCCTGAATTCCCTGGCCTCCTGACCGAGTCGGGTCGAGCTGACCACGGTCACTGGATGGGTCAAATCCTCGGGTTGCAGCTGTCTTACCCGCTCCTTGACGATCCGCACCCGGGCCGCCCCGTCCAGGCGGCCGAATTTCGCTTGCAGCATCACGATGGGCTCGTGAAACAGGGTCAGGGTCTGGGCCCGCTCCTGCTCGGTCGGCTCCAGCCTCGGCTCCGCCGCCCACCCGCTATTGACCATGAGCAGGGCCAGCAGCATCCCTGCCAGCCTGATGATCCCTCTATGCCCCATAACCTCTCCCTATTGACCGCCAGGTCCCATCATGATGGCCACGCCCTGTCACGGGATTGGGTCAACCGGCTCAATCCAAATCTTGCCGTCATCCGTGACACGCCGGAACACCGTCCGTTTTTTGCAAAAAACCGAGTTATAACAAAGATTACCAGCAGTAATAGCACCGCGGCGATGGCGGCGAAAGAGGCCGCCACACCATTTTGCAACCTAACTCACAGGCATCTGGGCACACCATCAAAAAGGACTCGTACTGATTCGATAAAATCGGTAGACGGCCATAAAAAAACAGGGCCCCGCAGGGCCCTGTTTTCACGAACAACCGGTTTACAGCTCGACCACGTCGAACTGCACGTCCGGGTTCACATCCGCATCGTAATCCACCTCGTCCAAGCCGAAACCGAACAGACGCAGGAACTCCTGCTTGTAGCCGGTGTAGTCGGTCAGATCGGAGAGGTTCTCGCTGGTGATGGACGGCCACAGATCGCGGCAGGTCTGCTGCACGTCTTCACGCAGTTCCCAGTCATCCATGCGGATGCGGGCCTGTTCGTCCAGCGCCAGATCGGCACCATACAGACGGGTGCGCATCATGCGATCCACCTGCTCCATGCAACCCTCGTGAATGCCCTTCTCCTTCATGATCTTGAACGCCATTGAGATATAGAGCGGCATCACCGGAATGGCGCTTGATGCCTGGGTCACCACGGATTTGAGCACGGCCACGTGGGCGGTGCCACCCTTGGCGGCCAGATCGCCACGGATGGCACTGGCGGCGCGGTCCAGATCTTCCTTGGCGCGGCCCAGGGTGCCATGCCAGTAGATGGGCCAGGTGAGATCGGTACCGATGTAGGAGTAGGCCACGGACTTGGCGCCATCGGCCAGCACGCCCGCATCGCGCAGGGCAGCCATCCACAGCTCCCAATCCTGACCGCCCATGACGGTGATGGTGTTCTGGATCTCTTCCTCGTTCGCCGGCTCGACGGTGGCGGTGATGATCTGATCCTTGTTGGTGTCGATGGCGGTGGTGGTGTAGACCTCGCCGATGGGTTTGAGGGCTGAGCGCACCACTTCACCGGTTTCCGGCATCTTGCGCACCGGAGAGGCCAGGGAGTAGACCACCAGGTCAACCTGACCCAGATCCTGCTTGATGAGTTCGATCACCTTGGCACGGCACTCGTTGGAGAAGGCATCGCCGTTGACGCTTTTCGCATACAGGCCCGCTTCCTTGGCGGCCTTGTCAAAGGCGGCGGAGTTGTACCAGCCGGCAGTACCGGTCTTGGTTTCGCTGCCCGCTTTTTCGAAGAAGACGCCGAGGGTGGCGGCGCCGGAGCCAAAGGCGGCGGCAATGCGGGACGCCAGGCCATAACCGGTGGAGGCGCCGATCACCAGCACCTTCTTGGGACCATTCTCGATGGTGCCCTTGGCCTGGGTATAGGCAATCTGACGACGAACATTGGCTTCGCACCCGACCGGGTGAGTGGTGGTGCAGATAAAGCCGCGAACCTTGGGTTTGATGATCATGTGTTGTCTCTTATCCGTTTGATGGATGAAATCGGGGCATAAGATACCTCATCTTGCCGGGATTAGGTGCTCTGATGTGTTGAACTGCGGCAAAAACGGGCATCTCGCAGGCTACCTGCTACCCAAAACAGAACCCTCGCGGATGAAATGAAGCGCAACTCGCAGACCCCTTGCTCACAACTCAATCGAACGGCAGTTATCGGGACTAACAACATCAAAGGGAGGCATCAGCCTCCCTTTTGTGTTTTATCGCGCCGGCAGGGGGCGATTATTTGGTGGTCGGGGCTACCTTGACGGCCGGCGCCTTGGCATGAGCTGCTTTATGGTGTTTTTTCACCACCTTGGTCTGGGTGGTTTGCGGCGCCGCAGACTTGGTCGGGGTGGCAGCCATGGTGAAACCGGAGGTGAGGGCGAAAACGGCGGCCAGGGTCAGGGGAATGATCTTTTTCATCTTCATTTTCCTTATTCAGGTGGGTGTCATGGAGCCTTCTCCATGACTTCATCCTAAAGGGAGGGCGGCCGCGCTTCCGTGAGTGGTTGGTGACGGTTTGTATCCAAATGTACAGGCAGGGTGAGGCAGAAACGGGCACCGCCGTCACCGGGCAGCAGGGCCACCTCTCCCCCGTGATGGCGGGCAATGCTGCGCACAATGGCCAGCCCGAGGCCGCTGCCACCGGTGCGGCGGTCACGACTCTTGTCCAACCTGACAAACGGCTCGAAGATTTGCGGGGCCAGTTGCGGATCGATACCGGGCCCGTCGTCACTCACCTCCAGCAGGTAACGATCCTGCAAGCGCGAGATGGTGAAGACGACCTTGTGCTCGGCATAGCGCAGGGCATTGCCGATGAGATTCTCCACGGCACGGGCCAGCAACCGTTGATCGCCGCACCAGGGCATGTCGATAGGCTGAAGCTCGAAAACCAGCTCTTTATCGGGCCGCAGCGCCTGCCAGTCGGCGCTGTGCTGCCGTGCCCACGCACCCAGCTCAATCTCGTCGCGCTGCAGCGGCATCTCGGGCCTGTCCAGTCTGGCGTAGGTGAGCATCTCCTCGATCAGGGCATCCAGCGCCCCCAGATCACGCTCCAGTGCCTGCTGATCCGGCGCGGCTGGCTGTGGCTCCAGCATCGCAAGGCGATAGCGCAACCTGACCAGCGGGGTACGCAACTCATGGGCGATGGCATCGGTCAGTTGCTTGCGACTGGCCAGCATGGCCTGCAGCTGGGCGGCCATCTCATCGAAGGTTCGCCCCACCCTTGCCAGGCTGCTCCCCGCCGGCAGGTTGGTGCGACGGGAGAGATCGCCGTCGCCAACCAGACGGGCCGTGCGTTCCAGCTGTTGCAAACCGCGCCAGTGGGGGCGCAACCAGAGCAGGATGGGCACCCCGAGGGAGAGCCCGATCAGCAGCAGCAACCCCACATCAACCCAGTGAAGTTCATGAAGATAAGAGAGATAGGGCACGGGGCCGACGATCAGCACCTGTTCGGTACCCGGGATGCGCTGCAAGAAGGTGTCATCTTCTTCGACGATCACGATATTGCCCGCGGCAAGAAAGGCCTGATCCTCCCGTGCCAGCGGTTGCTGTGCCAGCGCCCCGACCTTGAGCGGCAGGGTGAGCTGACGGCTCTGAACCCGCAGGCGCTCCGGCCAGAGTTCGGGAGAGAGCTTGGCCAGCTCCCCCGTCAACAGGCCCAGAGAGCCTTGCATCATCCGCTCCAGATAGCGATCCCCCGCCCGCTCGGCGGTCACCTGATAGACCATGCCCACCAGCAAGATCGCCAAGGTGAAGCAGCCCATCAGCAACAGATAAAACTGGATAAAGAGGCGGCGCATGATGCTCCTTGCTGCTCCCGGTTATTCCCAGGCGTGGGGCACGAACAGATAGCCTTTCTGGCGGACCGTCTTGATGCGCACCGGGTTATTGGTGTCATCGCCGAGCCGGCGCCGCAAGCGGGAGATGGCGACATCCATGCTGCGATCCAGCCCGTCATACTCCCGGCCTCGCAGGCTTTGGAACAGGGCTTCCCGCCCCAGGATCTGGCCGGCGTGACAGGCCAGCTCCCACAACAGATCGAAATCGGCGGTGGAGAGGGCAATGCTCTGACCGTCGAGCCGCACATCCCGCCCCGCCCCATCGACGCACAGACGGCCAAATTGCAGAGTCTGGGGCACCGAGGTCACCGCCACCGGCTGCGGCGCCTGCTGGTGCTGTCGAAACTGCACCCGCAACCTGGCCAGCAGCACGGACGGGGGCGTGGTCTTGAGGATATAGTCGTTCGCCCCCAGCTCCAGGCTCAGGATCTGGTTCATGTCGCTGTCGAGGGAGGTGAGCATGACGATAGGGCCGCCAAAGCGCGGTCGCAATGCCCTGCACAGGGACATGCCATCGAGCCCCGGCAACATGATATCGAGCAGTACCAGATCAGGCTGTTCGGCCTCGAATCTGGCCAGCGCCCTGTCTCCCCTGCTCTCCAGGATCACCTCCATCTCATGACGTCCGAGCCAGTTGCTGATCAGCTCGCCAATCTCGGGGTCATCCTCAACAAACAGAATACGTTGCATAAAAAGCGCTCGTTGGCAGCAAGGGAAAACCCATTCGGGATGTTACGCGGCCACTTTTGACGTTGTGGCCCCAGATTACCCCTTCTTGATCTCCCGCAGGTAGCGGTAGATGGAGTGCACCGAGATGCCGAGCTGGCGGGCGGCGATCTGGGCGCTGTCTTTGAGCTCGAAGATCCCCATGTCGTGCAGCTGGTTGACGATGACCCGGGTCTTCTGGGATGGCGGTACCGCCTCGTTGCCACGCACCTCGCTGCTGATGGTGTCGATGGTGCTGTTGAGGGCCTCGTCGATGTTGCGGGCGAACACCTCGGGGGTAGTGGAGTTCTCGTGGGTATGCATGCACTCGGGCATCATGGCCCGCAGTACGGATTGCAGCGGGGCATCCATGTCGGTGTTGATGCACAGCATGCCGATCGGCTGGTGCTCGCCATTGCGAATGATGGTGGTGAGGGAGCGCAGCGTCTTGCCGGTGGCGCACTTGGTCAGGTAGGGGCTGGAGATATCCTGCCCGCTCTTGAGCTTCATCAGCGCCAGGTTGGTGATGGGAGCACCGACGCTGCGGCCCGTGATATGGCCGTTGGCAATCTTTATGATCGAGGGGTTGCGCGCATCCAGACTGTGGAGCAATACCTCCGTATGCTGGCCATACATGGCGGCGATGCCATCCACTATGTTTTCCATCGCCTTGAGGATCTCGAAATCACTCGGACTCAACTCTTGCAGCTTCACATTGGGACCTTAATGCAGGGGCTGCTGCGCCGGACTCGGGGCGCCGGGCAGCAGCCGACAGGGACACTCAGGCAGACATGATATCAATAATGGTGCTGTCTGTGGCAGCCATGCCGTCCTTGACCATCTGACCGACGTTGCGGATGGTTTGTTCCACGTTGCCTGCGACGATCCCCTGCCCCGAAACCGAGTGGCTGTTGAGGGCCATCAGGAAGCCGCGCACCGCCGCACTGGAGGATGTACTCACCTTCATGGCGCAGGAGGCTTTCGCCCCGTCACACACCATGCCGGCACTGTCGCTCAGCACGTTCTGGATGGCATGACAGGATTGCTCGAAGCTCCCCCCCGCCAGATAGACCATGGCCATGGCAGCGGCGGCACTGGTGACGGTGTTGCCGCAAAATGCCGACAGCGGCGGATAGTGGGATTTGATATAGATGGCGCCCAGATGGCTCATGATGAGGGCGCGAGCCAGCTGCTCTTCGCTTGCGCCATAGCGCTCGGCAATCACCACCACGGGAATGGTGGCGGCAATACCCTGATTGCCGCTGCCGAAGTTGCTCATGGCGGGCAGACTGGCGCCCCCCATGCGGGCGTCGGAGGCGGCGGCGGTGCGCATCACAATGCGGTTCATCACATCCTCGCCGATGAGGCCGGCCTGGATGTTCTGCTGCATGGTGCGGCCGATCTCGAGGCCATAAGGGTTGTTCATCCCCTCGTCGGAGAGTTTGCCGTTGAGCTCGGAGGCCTGCAGGATAAAGCGGATCTGCTCAAACTCCACCTGGGTGGCGAACTCATGAATGGCGGCGATGCTGATGTCGACCCCGTCGCAAATGGCACCGGTGGCACCACTCTGGGCCAAGTCCGCCGCGAAGGTGACCTCGCCATCCAGACGCTGCTCGACGATACGGGTATGCCCCCCGCACAGGGTCACCTCGGCGTTGTGCTCCTCGCCCTGCTCATCATGACCGGACACTGTCACCCGGCAGTAGATGAACTCAGGGGCCTCGGTGCGACTGACCAGCACGGACCCTGCGTCGATCAGGGACTGGGCACGGGCCACCTGCTCCGGGGTGATGGCAGCCAGCACCTCGAGCCCGGCATCAGCCTTGCCGCCGATGGCGCCGGCTGCCGCGGCGATGGCCAGCCCTATCTTGCCGGTGCCGGGTACATAGACCCCCATGGAGTTCTTGTAGAGATTGTCCGAGACCACCACCGCCAGACGCTCGGGCTCACACCCCAGCGCCCGGGCGGCGACGGCCGCGGCATAAGCGGCGGCGATGGGCTCGGTACAGCCCAGCGCCGGTTTGACAACCTGTTGAATAATCTTCAGATACTGCTGCCATGCTTGTTTCATTGCGAGAACCTTTCTGTGTGCATTAACGGGCGATATGGGCGATGGCTTCGACTTCCACCCTGACCCCCATGGGTAGATCTTTCACCGCGAAACAGCTTCGCGCCGGACAATCCTGCTGGAAATAGCGTTTATAAACCGCATTGAATGCGGCAAAATCACTGATCTCCGCCAGGTAACAGGTGGTCTTGAGCACGGTATCGAGCGAGCCGCCACCCGCCTCCAGCACGGATTTCAGGTTTTCCAGCGCCTGCTGGCTCTGGGCCGTGATGCCCCCTTCCACCACGCCCCCTTGCTGTTTGCAGACCGGCAACTGACCGGAGGTAAAGATGAGATCGCCATAGGCAGTGCCATGGCTGTAGGGCCCGATGGCATCGGGTGCGGCATTCGCCACTATGACCTGTTTCTTCATATCGCCACTCCTTAATATGCAATTATTTTTGCAAACATTGTTTTGCTTTCACTCAACATTATTTGCTTATTAATTGAGTTATTCAACTAAAAACTAAAGATGTAGTCATAAATTCCGTTTTATTGTAAACAAAAAGCGTGATCGACCTCCTTCTTTGGATATAAGAGCATTGTCTGCCAACTTTTTATTCAACTATATTTGCACCAGATTCATTGCCATTACAAAAACAAGGGACTCTAGATATGTACACAACGGCAACCACCCAGCCCGCCACTGGCACGGGTAGCGCAATACACAAGGGCCCGCTGATGGGCACACTGGAATGGAAAGAGGCGGTTCGTTTTGACAGCACCGACTGGGGCTGGATCATCATGAGCATCGGCATGGCCATCGGGGCGGGGATCGTTTTCCTGCCGGTACAGGTGGGGCTGATGGGGTTGTGGGTCTTCCTGCTGTCGGCGGTGATCGGTTATCCGGCCATGTACATGTTCCAGCGCCTCTTCATCAATACCCTGGCCACCTCCCCCGAGTGCAAGGATTACCCCAGCGTCATCACGGGTTACCTGGGCAAAAACTGGGGCATGCTGCTCGGCGCCCTCTACTTCGTGATGCTGGTGATCTGGGTGTTTGTCTACTCCACCGCCATCACCAATGACAGCGCCTCCTTCCTCCATAGCTTCGGCATCACCGACACCCTGCTCTCGAAAAACCCGCTTTACGGTCTGGTACTGATCTGCGCCCTGGTGGCGCTGGCATCCCGTGGCGAGAACCTCTTGTTCAAGATCTCCAGCTTCATGGTACTGACCAAGATCAGCGTGGTAGCCCTGCTCGGTCTGATGATGGTGGACAAATGGGATACGGCCAATATCACCGCCATGCCCACCGTCGGTCACTGGATGAAGGATGCCGTCATCATGCTCCCCTTCACCCTGACCTCCATCCTCTTTATCCAAAGCCTGAGCCCCATGGTGATCTCCTACCGTTCGCGGGAAAAATCCCTGGAGGTGGCCCGCTTCAAGGCCATGCGTGCCATGAACATCGCCTTCGGCATCCTGTTCGTGGTGGTCTTCTTCTACGCCATCTCCTTTACCCTGGCCATGGGCCACGAGCAGGCGGTCAAAGCCTCCGAGGAGAACATCTCGGCGCTGGCCATGGTGGCACAGGGCGTGCCGGGCCAGACCCTCAAACTCTTGAGCCTGACCCTCAACATCTTCGCGGTAATGACCGCCTACTTCGGCGTCTATCTCGGTTTTCGGGAAGCCTGCCAGGGGCTGACCATGAACCTGCTGCGCCGCGTCATGCCCGATGAGCGCATCAACAGGGATCTGGTAGGCAAAGGGATCATGGTGTTTACCGTCATGCTCTCCTGGGGCGCCATCGTGCTCAACGCCCCCGTGCTGAGTTTTACCTCCATCTGCAGCCCCATCTTCGGCATGGTGGGCTGCCTCATCCCGGCTTATCTGGTCTATCAGGTGCCGGCGCTGCACAAGTACAAGGGCACTTCCCTCTACATCATCATCATCACCGGTCTGCTGCTCTGCGTATCGCCCTTCCTGGCGTTCAATTAAGTCGCGGTGACGACACAACAAAAGGGCCACCCCGGGTGGCCCTTTTTCTGGATAGCGACTTCGCCTGGCAACTCGCCGCTATCAAGGCCCGGATGAGAGCCAGCTCAACCTCCCTGCACAAAAACAACTATCTCGTCTTGCTTGGCTGGGGGACAAAGACGTAGTCTCGAACGAAAACAAAACATGGCCAACCCGCTCTCCCGAATCAGGGAGTTCGAGGCAAGGGCCAGATACGACAGATCGAAAGAGCCAACCTCTATCACCTCGTTCAGGCAAGGAATTTCAGATGGCGAGATACCAGTTTTTCACCATTCCGGCATCCAACCGGCAGCAATACACCTTTATCGACATGGCCTCCCCCACTTTTTTGATTGAGAAAGAGGCGTTATTGGCCCAGGGATTCGAGGTCCGGGAGGATTTTATCGATGCCCAAAGCCCGACAGAGGCGGTGGAGAAGTACCAGTCCGGCTTTCTCTATGTGGCTGACGAAATAGGCAAATCAGACGAAGCCTATGCCGCGGCGACGGCACTGCTGGAAGCTGGCAAGGGATTGTTCGATCGAAAAGCGGGCCATTGACGAGGAAAGAAGATGGCCATAGCGACAAGGCGTCCGATGGCCAACAGGATAGTCAGATGCGGGCAAGCTGGCGGAGCATCTCCACCAGCTCCTCTTCGCTGCTCGGTTCATAGGCCAATTGCAGGCTTGGGGCGGCGCCGCCCATCAGCATGTAGACGTTCGTGCTGCAGTGATCATAGTGATACCACTTACCGTCGATACAGACATCGGTATAGCATCTCGGGTCCCTTTTGAGTTCCATACAAGCTTCCTTTTGTGTCATACCACCAACATCATTTTCGACCGTAAAGTAACCAGAGCGTTACAAACTTGATACAGATCAAGTCCGGGTGGCGACACCGCGATTTGTCAGCAAAAAAGTTCCGATAGACGCTGCTTATCGCCCATTGACGGCCATCTGCTTCCTGTTAAGTTCTCAGTCAGCCATGTCCGCCACAATGACATCGGGCTGAATGGAAGATGAGCAATCTCCTGGGCACCCTTCACATCATGGGCAGCCTCACCGGCATGAGGCGCCTGCGCCATATCGACCAGGCAAGCAGAGGATGCATAAATGTCCTACCCGCACATAGATCTGAACCTGTTTCGCATCTTCGATCGCGTCATGACCGAGAAGGGGGTATCGGCCGCCGCCGCCAGCCTGGAGATGACCCCGGCCGCAATCAGTCAGGCCATTCGCAGGCTCAGCGACCTCATCGGCGAGCCCCTGTTTCGCCGCGAGGGACGCGGGATCATCCCCACCAGCCGCGCCCTCGGACTGCACAGAGAGATCCGCACCGCTCTGCACACCCTGGAGCGCTCCCTGCTGCTCAATCAGGCGTTCGATCCCCTCACCAGCCAGCGCATCTTTCGCATTGCCAGCCACCCGGACCTCGATCTCCTGCTGTTGCCGGCGCTGCTCGCCCATCTGGCCAGGGTGGCGCCCCATTGCCGGGTGGAGTCGGTGCCCGGCATGTTTGAAGAGCACCTGCGTCAGCAGGCGCTGCGCCTTCGCAACATCGATCTGGTACTGGCCAGCACGGCGCTGGAAGAGACCGGCTTTTGCAACGAGTCCCTGCTGACCCTGGAGCTCAGGGTGGCCTGTCGCGCCGATCATCCGCGCATCGGGGAGAGCCTCGACTTCGAAACCTTCTTTGCCGAAGAGCACGTGGTCTGGGATGTGCGCCGCAAGGATGACTGGGTCATCCGCAGCCTCAGCAGCCAGGCCCTGCCTCCCCGCAAGATTGCCTACGAGAGCAATGCCCTGCTCACCGCCCTCTCCCTGGTCAGCCAGACCGAGTGGCTCTGCGTGGTCAGCCAGTGGCATGTCGAACAGGTGCGCGACACCCTGCGGCTCAAGGATTTTCCGCTGCCCTGGGCCTCCAGCCACTGCCCCGTTTATCTCAGCTGGCACCAGGCGCAGGGCCGGGATCCCGCCCTCCAGTGGTTTATCCGCCAACTGCACCTGATTGCCGCAAGCTGACCCCCTCATTTAACGGCTGCTTAACTGTCGTTTATTGCCGGCTGCAATGATTGCTGCCGCCGGCCTCGCTACTCTGGTGCCTAACCCGTTGCCGTGCCCTCGGCGCAATGCCGCAACGCCCGACTAACAGAGCGATGCTGACCATGTTCATGGGACATGTCGTCAGGGGGCATCTCTCGCCCAACGTTTCACTCCGGGTCCGGATAGCGCCTGCCATGGCTGACGTCATCTCGGCTACCCGTCACTCACCCTGTTTACTGGGAGGCATCAGAGTCTGACTACACTTGGTCCTGCCTACCCACCACAATCTGGAGAAAGACAGATGAAGCTCAAGTTCTTGACGCATACCATTGTCACCCTATGCCTCTCCGGCTCCCTGCTGTTGCAGCCGGCCTGGGCCGTCATCAACCCCAAGCCGGCCAGCGAATTTACCATTCAGGCCAACCAGAATGTGCTGCACACCCTGCCATTCAACGACAAGCAGGATTTCGAGGACGCCCGGCGCGGCTTCATCGCCAAACCGGATACCCTCACCATCAAGGATGACAAGGGCAACGTGGTATGGGATCTGGAGCAATACAAGACCTATATCGGCCTGGACAAGACGGCGCCGGATACCGTCAACCCGAGCCTGTGGCGCAATGCCCAGCTGAACATGGAGTACGGCTTGTTCAAGGTGACCGACAAGATTTACCAGATCCGCGGCTTTGATCTCTCCAACATCACCTTCATCCAGGGTGACAAGGGGTGGATCGTCTTCGACCCGCTGATCTCGCCGCAGACCGCCAAGGCGGCCCTCGCCTTCATCAACAAGACCCTGGGCGAACGGCCGGTCAGCGCCGTGGTCTACAGCCACTCCCACGTGGATCACTACGGCGGGGCAGCCGGCCTCTTCAACTCGCCGGACGAGGTGAAAAAGAACGGGGTTCAGATCATCGCCCCCGAAGGGTTCACCGAGCATGCGGTCTCGGAAAACGTCATCGCCGGCAATGCCATGGCCCGCCGCGCCGTCTACATGTATGGCGCCCTGCTGCCGCGCAATGCCCAGGGAGGCGTGAACGGCGGCCTGGGGCAGACTACCTCCACCGGCGTGCCCTCCCTGCTGCTGCCGACCCGCTTCATCACCAAGACCGGGGAAGAGGTTACTCTGGATGGCGTACGGATGGTCTTCCAGATGACCCCGGGCACCGAAGCACCGGCCGAGATGAACACCTGGTTTCCGGACAGCAAGGCGCTCTGGATGGCCGAGAACACCACCAATACCATGCACAACATCCTCACCCTGCGCGGCGCCCAGGTGCGCGATGCCCTCAAGTGGTCCAGCTACCTCAACGAGACCATCGAAACCTGGGGCGACCAGGCCCAGGTCAAGTTCCAGAGCCACCACTGGCCGCGCTGGGGCAATGCCAGCATCGTCGACTACTTCAAGAAGCAGCGGGATCTCTACAAGTACATCCACGATCAGTCGGTGCGGCTGATGAACATGGGCTACACGGGTGAGGAGATCTCGGAGAAGATAGCTCTGCCCCCCGAGCTCAACGACTTCTGGCCGAACCGCGGTTACTACGGCACCCTGCGCCACAACAGCCGGGCCGTCTATCAGCGCTACATGGGCTGGTACTCCGGCAATCCCTCCGATCTGGACAACCTGCCACCCGAGATGGTCGGCCCCAAATACGTCGAGTTCATGGGCGGTGAGCAAGCGCTGCTGAAGAAAGCCAAGGCGTCGTTCGACAAGGGGGAATATCGCTGGGTCGCGGAAGTGCTCAAGCATCTGGTGTTCGCCAACCCCAACAACCAGGAGGGCAAGCTGCTGCTGGCCGATGCGCTCGAACAGTTGGGTTATCAGGCCGAGTCCGGCCCATGGCGCTCCGTCTATCTGCAGGGGGCCTATGAGCTGCGCAACGGCGTGCCCACTGCTGGCGGTACCGTTACCGCCTCGCCGGATACCATTCGCGCCATGAGTCCCAGCATGCTGTTCGACTATCTGGCGGTACGCATCAATCCGGAGAAAGCGGCCGGCAAGAAGATGGTCATCAACATGGACTTCACCGACATCGGGGAGAAACACACCCTGAGCCTGGAGAACGCCGTACTCAACCACACCACCCGCTATGCCGCCAAGCCGGATGTTACCCTCACCTTGAGCAAGCAGACCCTGGACGACATCCAGCTGGGCCAGGGCACGCTGGAGCAGAAGATCGCCAGCGGCGAGATCAAGATTCAGGGCGACCAGCAGACCTTCAGCGACTTCGTCGGCCTGCTCGACAAGTTCAACTTCTGGTTCAACATAGTGACCCCATGATGCGACGCACCTTGCGCGTGTGCATGACCCTGCTCTGCCTCATCCCCGGGATGGGGCAGACCTGCGGTTATGACGCACTCTACCCCAATCCGTTTGAACAGAGCTGGCCCGGTACGCTCGACGTTGCCATGGCGACCGCGGCGGCGGTCAATGATGACAGACTGGCCCGCCTGCCCCCCCTCACCGGCGAGGCGGGGTTTACCCGCAGCCAGGCCTGGCTGCAGGCCCTGAAGAGCCGCTTCCAGCAGGCCGGCGTCAGGGGCGGCGTCTCCATCCTGCTGGTCGACTCCGGACTCTGGTCGAGGCTGCGTGGCAAGGAGTCACTGCTGCTGCAGTTGCACACCCCCGGGCCACATGCAGATGACAGGGTGATGCTGTTGAGCGAAGCCGCCCTCGATGCCCTGCTGGCCGGCACCCTCACCATAGAGACTGCCGTCCAGCTTGGAGTGGTGACGCTGCAAGGAGAAGATGGCAAACAGTTGCAGCATGACTTGCACCAGGCTCTGGGCTCATGAGCGCTCAGATATGAAAAAAGGGAGGTATCTGCCTCCCTTTTCTTTAGTGCCATCGCGGCAACGGTCAAGCGCGGGCGCTTATTCGTCTTCCAGATAGGCGTAGCCTTGCAGACCCAGCTCCAACTCGTCGAGCAGGGCCTTGCGGGTCGCGTCGTCCAGCGCCGGGTGGGAGACGATCCGCTGGTAATTCTCGCGAATGACGGACGGGTCGATGTTGACGTAACGCAGCAGCTGGTCGACGGTGTCGCCGCGCACCACGTTGCGGATGTCCATCTTGCCTTCCTCGTCCAGCCACACTTCTGCGCAGTGGGTGTCACCGAACAGGTTGTGCAGATCGCCGAGGATCTCCTGATAGGCGCCCACCAGGAAAAAGCCGACGTGGCACTCTTCGTGCTCGCCATACACCGGCATCGGCAGGGTGCTTTCCACACCCAGACCATCGACGTAGTGCTCCACCTGACCGTCGGAGTCACAAGTGATGTCCATCAGGATGCCGCGGCGGGTGAGCGGACGCTCGAGGCCGGAGAGCGGCATCACCGGGAACACCTGACCGATACCCCAGGCATCCGGCAAGGACTGGAACAGGGAGAAGTTGGCAAAGCACTTGTCGGCCAGCTTCTCGGAGAGCTCGTCAGCCAGCGCACGGTGGTTGCGGTTGACCGGGTTGAGCAGCTCTTTGAGCGCCAGACAGGTGTTCTGGTGCAGCATCTCGGCCCAGGCGCGCTGCTCGAGGTTCAAGAGACCCATAGTGTACTGGGTGTTGACGTCTGCCAGATCCGCCACCGAATCGTGGAAAATCTCCAGCAGGGAGGGATCTTCCCCTCGCAGATCCAGCCAGCCCTTCCACATGTTCTGCAAAATGGTGGGCGCGTCTTCGTCCGGGGCGCTGATGTCGTTCACCTCCACCCCTTCGGCACCAATGATGTTGGTCACCAGCACGGCGTGGTGCGCAGTCAGGGCACGGCCGGACTCGCTGATGATGGTCGGGTGCGGCAGGTCGAACTCGCGGCACACGTCGCCAATGCCCCACACCACGTTGTTGGCGTACTCGGAGAGGCTGTAGTTGGCGGAGCAGTGGCTCTGGGAGCGGGTGCCCTCATAGTCCACACCCAGGCCACCGCCTACGTCAACGACTTCGATGTTGGCACCGAGGCGACGCAGTTCGGCGTAGAAACGGCCGCACTCGCGGATGCCACCCTGGATGTCGCGGATGTTGGCGATCTGGGAGCCCAGGTGGAAGTGCAGCAGTTGCAGGCAGTCCAGCTTGCCGACGCTGCGCAGACGCTCGATCAGCGCCAGGATCTGGGAGGCGGACAGGCCAAATTTGGACATGGAGCCGCCGCTCGATTCCCACATGCCGGAGCCGGTGGAAGCGAGCTTGGCGCGCACCCCGATGTTGGGCTTGATGTTGAGGCGAGCTGACTCGTCCAGCACCATTTCCAGCTCGGAGGGCTTCTCCACCACGATGTAGACCTTGTGGCCCATCAAGTTGCCCAGGAGGGCGTGGCGGACATATTCGCGATCTTTGTAGCCGTTGCAGACGATCACCGAGCCTTGCTCATGGTGATGGGACAGCACGGCAAGCAGTTCCGGTTTGGAACCAGCTTCCAGGCCAAGCCGGGGCTTGTCACTGTAGGACTGGCTGATGGTCTCGATGACGCGGCGCTGCTGGTTTACCTTGATCGGGTAAACGCACAGGTAGTCCCCTTCATAGCCTGACTTCTCGATGGCCTGACCGAAAGCGTTGAACAGCGCATCGACCCGGCTCTTGAGGATGTCGGGGAAGCGCAGCAGCACAGGGGTGGTCAGCCCGGATTGACGCAGTTGTTCGATGGCGTCGGAGAGCACGATCTGTGCATCAGGGCGTGATTTGTCGGGAGCAACGGTCACATGACCGGCGTCATTGATATTGAAAAAACCCGCACCCCAGTAGGGAACGTTGTAGACCTTCAAGGAGTCCTTGCTGGACCAGTTAGTCATGGGCTATGCCTCGCAAATGAGCGGCCAGTGGCCGCCTTCGTTACCCTCAATCACATCCAGACCATTTGCGGCAAGCCAAGGCTGCCTGGTGGATTTTGGGAAGTAACGAGTCTTGATGTGGGGCTGGTGGCTTTACATCAAGCTCAACGGTATGCGGTGCTACGATGCCGTAGTACCGCGGTACTTTGATGACAGACAGCATCAGCCACGCAGTCTGTTCATCATTCGGCAGCCATCACGACAGCAGGAGAGAGGTTCAAGGAAGAGATGCGAAGGCGCCAGCACGCATGCGTGTTGATAGACGACAACAACCACAGCCAACCCATTTCCAGTGACCGCCCATGACAAGGGAAGATGATGAGCCGTCGGCTCACTCGGTCAAATGCAAAATGAGAGTCTGTTGTTCTCCCTGATACCGGAGCCTAACCGGTATTAAAGAAACTATTCCCCAGCAGTGTCTGTCGTTTCTGCGTGCCTCGCCCTATAGGCGTGTGATCGTCCGGGTGTCTGGCGGCCTCTGCCTGCGTCAGGGTTACCCTTGGATCGGCGCGGAGTGTACACACTTAAGGCCGGCCGTGACAATAAAAAATCGCGTTGCAAATCCCCTTTTTTTCACCCGTGCGAATATCGCTGCCAGGCAGGCGCCATCAGGGATAGCGCCTCATTCGCTCCCCCTCCTTTACCCCTGAAAAGAGTCACGTTTTTCCGCCATGACGGGCAACCCTGACCAGGCGGGCCTCGCAGCCAAAAAGCGGGTCTTTGCCAGCGCCTAAAAATCCTGAAACCCCTTCGCTTTATGCAGCGCGGGCCCACCCGCGTCAGGGAGTGACGCCCCGACATAAAAAATGGAGAAAACCTGCGCTGACGCAATGAGCGAGAAAACGGGATTGGCCACAATGACCCTTCATTACCGGAGGCTAATAATGGATACCCTGCTTGAGCGTTTCTTGCGTTACGTGACTTTTCATACCCGCTCTGACGAGACCAATCCCGCCTGTCCCAGCAGTGAAGGCCAGCTGGTCTTTGCCCGAGTCCTCAAGGAAGAGATGGAAGCCCTGGGGCTGACCCGGGTCACTCTGGACGAACACGGCTACCTCACCGCCTGTCTGCCGGGCAACCAGCCAGAGGCTCCCGACATCGGTCTTATCGCCCACATGGATACCGCCGATTACGAGGCCGAGCACGTGGAGCCCCAGATCATCGAGAACTACCAGGGGGGGGATATCTGCCTTGGCAAGGGTGACGAGGTGCTGACCATCCGCGACTACCGTTTCCTGAAAAACTACCTGGGCCAGGATCTCATTACCACGGACGGCACTACCCTGCTCGGTGCCGACGACAAGGCGGGCATCGCCGAGATCCTTACCGCCATCGATCATCTGCAGGCTCACCCCGAGATCCCTCGCGGCGATATCTGGGTCGGCTTCACCCCGGACGAGGAGATAGGCCGCGGCGCCAACCTCTTCCCACTGGACAGATTTCCGGCCAAGTGGGCCTATACCGTCGATGGCGGCGAACTGGGGGAGCTTGAATACGAGAACTTCAACGCCGCCAGCGCCACCATCCGTTTTGTCGGCAACAACGTGCACCCGGGTACCGCCAAGGGCAGCATGATCAACAGCCAGACTCTGGCCGCCCGCTTCCACGCCGCCATGCCGGCCGGGCAGACGCCCGAGTGTACCGAGGGCTACGAAGGCTTCTTCCACCTGGCCCAGATGAACGGCACTGTGGAGGAGTGCACCCTGCACTACATCATCCGTGACTTCGACGACGAGGGGTTTGCCAGTCGCAAGGCCGAGATGGAGCGACGGGTCGCCGCCATGCAGGCCGAGTACCCCAAGGCCCGCATCGAGCTCACCCTGACCGACAGCTATCGCAACATGCGCAGCCAGATTGAGCCGCACATGCACATTGTGGAGCTGGCCAAGGCGGCGATGATCGCGGCCGACGTGAGCCCCAGGGTCAAGCCGATCCGCGGTGGCACCGACGGTGCCCGCCTCTCCTTTATGGGGCTGCCCTGCCCGAATATTTTCACCGGTGGCCACAACTTCCACGGCAAGCACGAGTTCATCCCGCTGCAATCCATGGAAAAAGCGGTCGCTACCCTGGTGGAACTGGTTCGCTTGACGGCAGCCTGGCGCGGCTGATCCTCGCCGATAACCCGCAGGGCGACTCCCTTCGCCCTGCCATCAAACTGTCATCCCGCTGCCATACGGCGGGAACAGATCACCCTCATGATGGGGCAAATCCTCGCCGGAGCGCCCCAGATGTTCAGTGTCGATACCCTGCTTGCCCAGCACTTTCCCCGCCTGCATGGCTCCCCCGCACTCGCCCCGCTCAGCAAGCGGGCCCTGGCCTGGCTCTTCAACGAACAGGCCTTCCAGCAGTTTGCCAGCCGCTACCCTCACCTGCGCGGACTCGATTTTGTCGAACAGGTGCTGGCCCAGCTCGACTTCGACTACCGGGTCAGCGAGGCGCAGCTGGAGCACATCCCCGCCAGTGGCCGGGTGATCATCGTCGCCAACCACCCCATAGGGTCTCTCGACGGGCTGGCGCTGCTGCGCCTGCTCGGCCGCATCCGCCCCGATGTGAAAATCGTGGCCAACCAGCTGCTGGCGCAGCTTGCGCCGCTGCGCTCCCTGTTGCTGCCGGTGGACAACCTGGGAGGCAAGACGGACAGGCGCGCCATTCTGGCGATGGGGGAACACCTGGCAGCGGAAGGGGCGCTGGTGATCTTCCCCGCCGGCGAGGTATCGCGCCTCGGGCCCAAGGGAGTGAAGGATGGCCCCTGGCAGGGAGGCTTCATCAAGCTGGCCCAGCGCACCCGTACCCCGCTGGTACCCGTCCATCTGGGGGGGCGCAACAGCCTCGGCTTTTACCTTCTCTCCTGGCTCAGCAAACCGGCCTCCGGCCTGCTGCTGGTTCGCCAGCTGTTCCGCCAGCAGGGGCAGACACTGCCGATGACCATCGGGGCCAGGATCCCCCCCTCCAGCCTTGGCGAGCTGCCCGCCAAAACGGCGGCGCGGCTGGTGCGAAGCCACCTCTATCGCATCGGCCGGGGACAGGCGGGCAAGCTTGCGACCGAGGCCCCCATCGCCCTGCCGGAGGATCGCCGCCTGCTCAAGCAGGCCATCGATCGCTGCGAGGTGCTCGGCCACACCCTGGATGGCCAATCCATCCTGCTCTATCGCCGCCATGAGACGGGTCATTCGGTGATCCTGCGCGAGCTGGGTCGATTGCGGGAGATCGCCTTTCGGGCGGTGGGGGAAGGCTCGGGCAAGCGGCGGGATCTCGACGGCTTTGACGATGACTATTACCACCTCATCCTCTGGGATCCGGCCAGGCTCGACATCATAGGCGCCTACCGTTTCGCCCCGGTGGCCGAGCTGCTGGCCAGCAAGGGGCTCGGCGGCCTCTACAGCCACACCCTGTTTGGCTTCGAGGAGAAGCTGCTGCCACGGCTGGAGCAGGCCATTGAACTGGGCCGCAGCTTTATCCAGCCCGCCTACTGGGGCAAGCGGGGTCTGGATTACCTCTGGTTTGGCATCGGCGCCTATCTGGCCCGCTATCCCGACTACCGCTATCTGTTTGGCCCGGTGTCGCTGTCCGGCAGCCTGCCGCCGGCAGCCAAGGATCTGCTGGTAAGCTTCTATCGCCAGCACTTTGCCCCCACGCTTGCGCTGGCTCCCTCGCGTCGCCCCTACCCCATGACGACACAGCTGTTCGCGGGCACGGATTACGGCGCCGATCTCAAGGAGCTCAAGGCCCGTCTCGACAATCTGGGCTGCGCCATTCCCACCCTCTACAAGCAGTATTCCGAGCTGTGCGAACCGGGAGGCGTGCAGTTCATGGACTTTGGCATCGACCCCGACTTCAATCACTGCATCGACGGCCTGGTGTGGGTGGATGTGAGCCGCATCAAGCCCCACAAGCGGGCCCGCTATATCGGCAACCCACAGGACGTGGAGCTGATCCCTGGCGACGGGCGAACGCCACAATAGAGGTGCGCCGCAATAACAGAGGGAGGCCGCGGCCTCCCTCTTTCGTATGCTTCTATTGCCTCTGGCACTTGCCCTTGTCAGGACCAGCGTCCCCTTACTCGGCAGCCGGCTTGCGATCGGCGTGGCCAAGGTCGCGATCGGGGGCGATGATGTCGCGCACCCGCTGCTTGATCTCCTTGGCCTCGGGGAAGCCCTCGTCAGCCACCCGATCCCACACCTGCACGCCATTCACCAGGATGCGAAATTCACCCTTGCTGGCCGGTACCAGGGCTACCTCACCTAGCTCGCTGTCGAAGGTGGAGAGCAGCTCCTGGGCCAGCCAGGCGGCGCGCAACATCCAGCGGCAGAGGGTGCAGTAGCGGATCTCGATGCGGGGTTTGCCGCCCGGGATGGACAAGTCGCTCATTCGGTCACTCCATGAAAATCGGTCAGCCAGTGGCGGGCGATGGCCCGCATGGTGGATTCCGGCAGCTCCAGCAGGCTGGGAGCCAGGGGGCCGGCGGCCAGCATCCTTATCCCCTCCATGATCTCCGCCAGCACCAGATAGACGTATTCACCGATGACGGCGCCATGGACGAAGTTGACCGCCTCGCCCCGGTTGAGCAGATAGATCTGGCTGCCATCGGGACGGTTGAGGGCCAGCACATGGGGACACACCTCCTCGCTCGGCCAGGGTAGCCGGGCCAGGCAGAAGGCGAACTCGTCGTCGGCGGAGGTGACCGAGGCCACCATGGTGCCCGGGCGCAGTGCCTGCAGATCCGCGAGATCGAGGGAGCCATTGCCGGTGGAGCAGATCACCAGCTCGGCGCGGCGCAGGGCCTCCTCCTTGGTGATCAGGCGAAAGCCGTGGGAGAGCGCCTCGACCTGGCGTAGCACGTCCGTCTCCACCAGCCCCAGATGGAGGTTGCGGCAGCGCAGATCGCGGGCGATGCTGCGCCCCACCTTGCCATAACCGAACAGCGCCGCCTCGCAGACATTGAAGGTTCGGTTGAGCGTGCGGGCCAGCGATTCGGCGGAGTAGACCACGCTCAGGCCAATCTGGATATCCTCGGCCTGCTTGAGGGGGCTGCGCGCCACCGACACGACCGGGGTCGCCAGCACCTCCTGCTCGTAGCGCTGATGGCCATTCTCGGTCATCTCCACCACGCCGAGAAAACGGGGGCCGAAATACTCGCTCAGGGTCGCCTGTGTCTTGGCAAAATAACCGCCGATATCGAGGATGATAAGTCGTTCGTGGGGGGCCACCAGCGGGGCTATCTGGGCGATGACACCATCGGGATCATTGGTCCACTGGCGGTTGAGGGTACAGACGGGATAGTGGCGGGAGACCCACTCCAGGGTAGGCGCATGCACCGATTTGGGCTTTGGCAGGATGGCCGCGATGCGCCCCATCTGGCCAAGGGCTTCGATAAAGCGGGGACGGTCGGGGAGCAGATGGGTGACCAGCAGGATGCAAAGACCATCGATACGTCCCTGATCGATAAAATGGCGAAAAAACAGATGCTCAGATCCTTGACTGCGCAACTGTGGCCTCCTTAATGTGCCGCAAAGCAGGCAAACAGAACCCAGCATGACCGGGTTCTGTGTGTATCCAGTGAAATGAAAATCCTTTTTATCTTAAACACATAGGCGGCTCAATCATTATCTGCCAAGAGTATGAGCAGGTATGCAAAAATGCTCATAATTGTCTGTTTTTTATGCAAAAACTCAGTAAAGAGAAGCCTCGGGCCAGACCCACCACAGGCTGATGCCAGTCCCCACCCCGGCCAGCAGGATCAGGATCCCCCAACGGGTCTGCCACCGGGTGTTGCGAAGCCCCCACTCCAGCAGCGGCAGCAGCCAGACCGGCAGCAAGACGCTCAAAGGCACCTCCACGTATTGCCAGGCGAGCATCTGGACGAAGGCCAGCGCCAACGCCAGGGCGGCAGGCGCCACTTTCGCCCCGGCAAAGGTGGCCAGTAGCGCCCGAAAACCGGTCAATGCCGCCAGGGCCCCCGCCAGCTGGGCGATCAGCAGACTGCCATCGATACCGATCACCAGCGCCAGCCAGACAAAGCCGAGGGCAAAACCCAGCCCCTCGCGACTATCCCCCTGCCAGGCGGCAACGCCGTACCAGGCGATGGCGGGCAGCAGCGCCAGCCAGATGCGCGGCTCGCCAGCCAGCACAGAGGCCAGCCCCTGCCACCACACCAGGGCACCCGCCACGGCAAACAGCAGCAAGGCTGCGCGCTTGTCCGCCAGCTGGGCCGCGATGGCGGGCACCAGCAGAGTCAGCGGCAGCCACTGCCACGCCTTGACCGGCACGCTATAGAAACCGCCCAGCAGAGAGCCCACCAGCCAGAGGGCCAGCGCCCCCCACAGATACGCCGCGCGCGGCCAGCGCCATGACAGCAAAGCGGCCCCCAAGGGGGCCGCCAGGGTTTGAAGCAGAAGTGCCGCGCCCATTACTTGCGCACGCCTTCGACAAACAGCTGGATAGCCATCTCGTCAGGGATGCCCGGCAGCATGTAGTTCACGCCGAAATCGCTGCGCTTGATGGTGGTGGAGGCGTTGAAGCCGCTGCGATAGCCGCCCCAGGGATCCTTGCCCTCGCCGATCTTGACCAGATCGAAAGCCACTTCCTTGCTGACGCCGTGCAGGGTCAGGGTACCCTTGAGCACGCCCTTATCCTTGCTGCCTTCATAGGCGGAGCTGACGAAGGTCATTTTGGGATACTGCTTCACGTCGAGAAAATCCGGGCTGCGCAGGTGCTTGTCCCGGGCCTCGTGGTTGGAGTCCACGCTGGCGGCATCCACCTCGAAGCTCGCCTTGGCGGCGGTCGGGTTGGCGTCATCCATGCTGAAGGTGCCGCTGAAGGTGTTGAAACGGCCCACCAGTTCGGAGAAGCCAAGGTGGCCCACCTTGAACTGCACCGTGGTGTGCGCCGCATCGACATCGTAATCGGCCGCCATCAGGGGGGTCGCCATAAACAGGCAGGAGGCCAGCAGGGCCTTGGTCATTTTCATCCGTTCGTTCCTTCATTGGGTTCACATCGGTAAACAAAATGCTAACCTCCTTGCCTGAATGAATAATCAGTGATTTATTAAATTAATTATTTACTGAGGATGGAAAATGGATCAGATCGCCGCCATGCGCACCTTCATCAAGGTGGTGGAGTGCCAGAGTTTTACCAAGGCGGCCCATCAGCTCGGCATCTCGGTGGCCATGGCCTCCAAGCTGATGCAGCAACTGGAGGAGTCTCTCGCCACCCGCCTGCTGTCGCGCACCACCCGCCAGGTCAATCCCACCGAGGCGGGCCAGTTCTACTATCAGCGCTCGCAGGCCTTGCTGGCGGAGCTCGAAGAGACCCACAGCCAGCTCACCCACCACAACCAGCAGCCCAACGGCACTCTCAAGCTGTCGGTGCCGATGGATTTTGGTTACCTGCACCTCTCCCCCGCCCTGCCGCTGTTTCGCGAGCGCTTCCCCGATCTCAAGCTGGATATCGAATACAGCGACAGGCGGGTGGCACTGGTGGAAGAGGGGTTCGATCTGGCGCTGCGGATCGGCCATCTGAGCGACTCCTCCCTGGTGGCGCGCCAGCTGGCGACGATCCGGCTGGAGCTGTGCGCCAGCCCGGCCTATCTGGCCCGCAAGGGCATGCCAAAGAGCCCTGACGATCTCAGGCAGCACGACTGCCTCGTCTACACCCTGACCCAGCCGGAGTGGCACTTCAAACGGGATGGAGAGTCACAAAGCGTGCGCCCCCAGGGGCCGCTTCGCGCCAACAACGGGGTGGCGCTGACCCGCGCCGCTTGTGATGATCAGGGCATCATATTGCAGCCCACCTTCATCGTGGGGGAGGCCCTGAACGATGGCAGGCTGGTGAGCTTGCTGCCCGAGTGGAACAAGGGCGAGGTGGGGCTCTATGCGGTCTATCCGCACCGGCGCTTCGTCTCGGCCAAGGTGCGCTGCTTTATCGAATTCGTGCAGGAGCGTTATCTCGCCCCGCAGAAGTGGGATCAGCCGGCCTGAAGCTAAGCCTGACGGGAGACAGAAGATGACGCAGGCAGGTGGGCCAGCAGGCGTGCCGGCTCCGGGGTCAGCAGCCAGAGTGGCAAACGGGTACGGATCGCCGTCAACTGCTGGTCGCTCAAGGCGTAGGGCAGTATCACCTCAAGCTCCCGGCAGTCAAACATGGCGGCCAGTTGCAGGATCAGGATGAGGTTTGCCTCGTCGCTGCGGCGCTTGTTGATGCGTTTTGCGATCTCGTGTTGCAGCTGGGTGCGCGAGTCCTGGGTCATCGCCTGCCAGCCAAACCCGAACAGGGGCACCAGGGCACTGACGATACCAAGCGCCGTTAGCGGCTGTTTGGGCGGGTGATAGAGCGCATTGAGATCCAGCAGAAGCGGATCCTGAGTACTCTCACTATCACCAAATAAAATCGTTTTCTTCATTGGATTACCCGTTATATTCCACTAGACTTCGCCGCATATTCTACCCCGACATGCCAACGAGGTGCTGATGCTAAGCGATATCGAGATCTCCCGCCAGTCCCCCCGCCTCCCCATCCACGAGCTGGCCCAGCGCCTCGCCATCCCGCCGCATCTGCTTTATCCCTACGGCCACTACAAGGGCAAACTGAGCCTGGATCTGCTCAAACAGGACAACCCCAAGGCCGGCAAGCTGGTGCTGGTTAGCGCCATCACCCCGACCCCGCTCGGCGAGGGCAAGACTGTCACCACCCTCGGACTCTCCATGGGGCTCAACCATATCGGCCACCCCAGCATCGCCACCATACGCCAGCCGAGCCTCGGGCCCGTATTCGGGGTCAAGGGGGGCGCCGCCGGGGGCGGTCATGCCCAGGTGGTGCCGATGGAGGAGATGAACCTGCACCTGACCGGTGATTTTCACGCCCTGAGTGCCGCCCACAACCTGGCCGCCGCAGCCCTCGATGCCCGCCTGTTTCACGAGCACAAACTCGGCGACCAGTTCAGTACCAAAACCGGCCTGAGCCGGCTCGACATCGATCCGGCTCAGGTTCTCTGGCCTCGCACCCTCGACATGAACGATCGCGCCCTGCGCCATCTCACCATAGGTCAGGGAGAGCCAGCCGATGGAGTGGAACGCAGCGATCGCTTCGTCATCACCGCCGCCTCCGAGCTGATGGCCATCCTGGCGCTGGCCAGCGATCTGAAAGACTTGCGCGCGCGCATCGGCCGTATCCAGCTGGCCCTCGATATCCACGGCAACCCCATCACCGCCGAGCAACTTGAAGTGGCCGGCGCCATGACGGTGCTGCTCAAAGATGCCCTGCAACCCACCCTGATGCAGACCACGGAGCAGACCCCTGTGCTGGTGCACGCGGGGCCGTTTGCCAACATCGCCCACGGCAACTCCTCGGTGATCGCCGATCGTATCGCCCTTGGCCTCACCGACTATGTGGTGACCGAGGCAGGCTTTGGCTCCGACATGGGGCTGGAGAAGTTTTTCAACATCAAGAGCCGCCAATCCGGCATCACCCCCTCCTGCGTGGTGCTGGTGGCCACAGTGCGTGGCCTCAAGGCCAACAGCGGCCTGCTCGATATCCGCCCCGGCCAGCCGTTGCCCGCCAGCCTGCAGGGGGAGGATCTGACCACCCTGCGCCAGGGCTGTGCCAACCTCGTCTGGCATATTCGCAATGCCCGCCGTTACGGGGTGCCCGTGGTGGTCGCCATCAACCGCTTCCCCACCGACAGCCAGGCTGAACTCGAGCTATTGATGAGTGAAGCGATGAACGCAGGAGCCTGTGGCAGCGCCATCTCCCATGCCTTCGTGCAGGGCGGCGAAGGGGCCGCCGAGCTGGCCCAAGCCGTGGTCGATGCCTGCGCGTTGCCGAGCCGGAGCTCCCTGCTCTATCCCGACGAGATGAGCCTGAGTGCCAAGCTCGCCACCCTGGTGGAGTGCGGCTACGGCGGCCGCGGCGTCATCCTCTCCGACAAGGCGCGCCAGCAGCTGGCACGACTCTCGGCCGAAGGTTGGGATCATCTGCCCATCTGCATGGCCAAGACCCCCCTCTCCATCAGCCATGATCCGGCGAAAAAGGGCGTGCCCCGGGATTTCGAGATCCCCGTCGACGAGGTGAAACTGTGCGCCGGCGCCGGTTTCGTCTATGCCCTGGCAGGCCCCATCATGACCATGCCGGGCCTGGGCAGCCTGCCAGCCTATCGTCATATCGATATCGATGATAACGGAGAGATCATTGGGCTGAGCTAAATGGTCGGGTAAGGGGTCTGGCGTCGGCCGATTACGCTTCGCTAATCGACCCTACGGTCAAAAAAACTGCCAGAAACGACAAGGCCCCGCCAATTGGCGGGGCCTTTCGTTATCACGCCAGCAAGGCTTTAGAGGGTAAAGCGCTGGGTCATATGGTGCAGGGTATTGGCCAGCTTGCTCAGTTCGCCACAGGCCTGGGCAATCTGGCTCGCGCCCTGGGCATTCTCGTCCGCCGCATTGTGAATGTTGACGATATTGCGGTTGAGCTCTTCGGTCACCGCGTTCTGCTCCTCGGTGGCGGTGGCGATCAGGGTGTTCATGTCGGTGATGCGCACCACGGCACTGTTGATGGTGTCGATGCTGGTCCCCGCATCCCGCGCCAGCCCCACGCTCTCCTGCATCTGGTGACGGCTCAGCTGCATGGCGTTGCCCGCCTCGGCGGCGCGGCTTTGCAGCAGCTCGATCATCTTGCTGATCTCGGCGGTGGAATCCTGGGTGCGCTGGGCCAGGGAGCGAACCTCATCCGCCACCACGGCAAAGCCACGACCCTGTTCCCCTGCCCGTGCGGCCTCAATGGCGGCATTGAGGGCCAGCAGGTTGGTCTGGCCGGCGATGTCGCGGATCACATCCAGCACCACTGTAATGTTGGCGCTGTCCGCCTCCAGCTGCTGAACCACGGCACCGGCTTGCTCAATCTTCTCGGAGACCTCTTCGATGCTGCTGATGGCACTGCGTACCACCTGGTTGCCATCGGCCGAGGTACGGGAAGCATCCTTGGCGGCACTCATGGCATCCGTGGTATTGCGGGCTACTTCGTTGACGGTGGACTGCATCTCGTTCATGGCGGTGGCAACCTGGGAGACTTCGCTCTGCTGGATGGCCATGCCGCTGGCAGATTGACTGGAGATGGCACTCACCTCTTCCACCGCGCTGCTGAGCTGGCTGACGGATCCGGCGATCTCGCTCACCAGCTCGGACAGGGAGGTCTGCATCCGGTTGATGGCGCTGCCCAGCTGGCCCAGCTCGTCACGGTTGAAGCGGTTCTCCTTGATCCACTGTTGCAGCTCGCCCTGCCCCAGCTCACCACCGGCGATACGTTGCGCCTGACGGGCCAGCATGATGAGGGGATCGCGGATCTGGCGGGTGAGCAGCATGGAGAGCATGACCACCAGAATGAGGGAGACCACCAGGGCGATGGAGACACTCCACTTGGCGCCATCGTAGGAGGCCACCACATCGGAGCGAGAGTCTGTGGCATAGCCGTGGTTGATACGGATCAGCTCGTCAACATAGTGATGCAGTGAGCCAAAGAGCGGCACCCCTTCTGCCAGGAAGATTTTCTGGGCTTCGGCCATCTGGCCGTTGTCCTGCAGCTGCTTGACCCGCTGGTGCAGGGCGACATAACGGGTCCATTCCGCCTTGACGCCGTCGAAGGCGCGACGCTCTTCCACATCTTCCGCCCAGATGGTACGGTCATGGCCGGCCAGTTGCTGATCCACCTTGCGGATCAGATCAGCGGCCACATCACGATATTCCGCGCGCAGTTTCGGATCCTCGGCCACCACGAAGTAGCCGAGTTCATAGCGACGCAACTCGCTGATGCGATCCCCAATCAGGGTGGTCCGGTTGACGGCCGGCAGTATGCTGTCGGTAAAGCGCAGCGCCGCTCCGTTCATGTTGCCAAACTGAACGATTGCAAAGCCGCCGATAAAGGCAACCATCAGGCCGAGCACGGCAAAACCGGCCGACAGTTTCTTGCCTATGGTCATGGAGCTGGTATTCATGGCATTTCCTGAAATTGAGTGAACAGGTTCCGCGGGCCTGTTGCGCGAGGCAAAGACCCGGATCCCGCGTTCCATCGCAGCTCATCGAGAAAATGAGTTTGGTCCTGAGGTAAAACAAGGGGCGTCAGGGGACAAACAGCCGTCTCCCGTGTCCCGAACAAGAAGGAATGGAGTCAAAAAAACCCATTGTAAAAGCCTTATCGACCGACCGGGCCTATTCCTTGAGGCTTTTATTGGTAAAAAATGCAGGCCGACTGTCAGCCTGCAGCAGAGAGGGAAAGTGCAGGGGTGGTTCTCACCGCCCTTAAGGTATCAGCTGCGCAAACCGCCCAAAAACTCGGCGCGGGTATCAGGCTGGGTCTTGAACACACCACCGAGGGAGGTGGTGGTGGTGTAGGAGGTGGAGTCCATTACCCCGCGTGCTTTCACGCAGAAATGGGTCGCCTTGATGCTGATGGCCACATCCTGGGTGCCCAGCAGGGTCTGCAGGGCCAGCAGGATCTGCTGGGTGAGCCGCTCCTGCACCTGGGGACGGCGGGCGAAGAACTGCACGATGCGGTTGATCTTCGAGAGCCCAATCACCTTGCCACGAGGGATATAGGCGACATGGGCCAGCCCGTCGATGGTCACGAAGTGGTGCTCGCAGGTGCTGGTGAGGCTGATGTCCCGCACCATGATCATCTCGTCCACCTGCATCTTGTTCTCGATCACCGTCACCTTGGGGAAGGTGGCGTAATCGAGGCCGGAGAAAATCTCGTTCACGTACATCTTGGCGATGCGATGCGGCGTCTCGGCCAGGCTATCATCGGCCAAGTCCAGCCCCAGCGTCTCCATGATGGCGCGCATGTGGCCTTCGATCTTTTCCCGCTTCTGCTGGCTATCCAGCTGGTTGGCAACCAGGGGGGTTTCCAGTCCCTGGGCCTCGAGGGCAGCCCTGACCAGCAAGGCTTCCTGACTTAAGGTTGTCATTGTCGTCTCTCCCACGCTCAGGGACGGTGAGGGCCAATCGGGCGGCCCTTTATGGTATGGCGGCATAGTAAACGGCCATTGCCGCCAATATTCAAGTCAACTTGCGTTCCTAATCATACTTTATGGTCTAACGGGCACTTTTACCCTGCAATGACCTGCCCATCAGCAGGGATTTTTGTGATAATCCCGCCCTCAACCATAGAAAGAGGTAATGACGATGGGATTTGATACCAGCGGACTACTCCCCTTGAGCGATGCCCTGCAAGGGATGCTGGAGCAACTTGCCTGCTGCTGCGACACCGAGCAGCTGCCGCTGCCAGAGGCCCTCGGCCGGATCCTCGCGGACGATATCGCCTCTCCCCTCTCAGTGCCTCCGTTCGACAACTCCGCCATGGATGGCTATGCCGTACGCCTGGTGGATCTCGCTGCGGGCACGCCGCTCATCATGGCGGGCAAGGCCTTCGCCGGCCAACCCTATCAGGGGGAGTGGCCCGCCGGCCACTGCGTGCGCATCATGACGGGGGCTCCCGTCCCCGCCGGTACTGATGCCGTAGTGATGCAGGAAGAGACCCGGGCCGATGGCGAACGGATCACCTTCCTCTGCCAGCCCGTGCCGGGCCAGAACATCCGCCGCGCCGGCAGTGACATGGCCAAGGGAGCCTGCGTGCTCGGCGCCGGTACCCGCCTCACCCCTCGGGAGATGCCACTGCTGGCCTCTCTTGGCATCGCCACCGTCAGCGTGCGCCGCCCGCTCAGGGTCGCCATCTTCAGCACAGGTGACGAACTCAAACCGGTCGGTACCCCGCTCGCCCACGGCGACATCTACGACTCCAACCGCTACGGCGTCAAGGCGATGCTGGCGCGTCTGGGGTGCGACTGCCTCGACCTTGGCATCCTGCCCGACAATCCTGACCTGCTGCGCGCCGCCTTCATCCGGGCCGATCAGGAGGCCGACGTGCTGATCACCACGGGTGGCGTCTCGGTGGGAGAAGCGGACTTTACCAAACAGCTGCTGGACGAGCTTGGCGAAATCGGCTTCTGGAAGCTCGCCATCAAGCCGGGCAAGCCGTTCGCCTTCGGCCGCCTGCCCCATGCCTGGTTCTTCGGCCTGCCGGGCAATCCGGTCTCCGCCATGGTCACCTTCGATCAGCTGGTACAGCCGGCGCTGGCCAAGCTGGCCGGCCAGTGTTTTGTGCGCCCACTCCAGCTCCAGGCCGTCGCCGCCGAACCGCTCAAGAAGAGCCCGGGGCGCCTGGATTTCCAGCGCGGTATCCTCTGCCAAGGTCCAAGCGGCCTCGAAGTGCGCAGCACTGGCTCCCAGGACTCCGCCGTGTTCAGCTCCCTGTCGCGGGCCAACTGCTACATCGTCCTTGAGCGCGAGCGCGGCCGGGTCGCGGCGGGTGAAACCGTCACCGTTGAGCCGTTCGGGGGATTGCTGTTGTGAGCGAGATCCTCTCTGACGCCGAGCTTATGCGCTACAACCGCCAGATCATCCTCAAATCCTTCGACTTCGAGGGGCAGGAGGCGCTCAAGCAGGCCCATGTGCTGGTGATTGGCGCCGGGGGTCTGGGCTGCGCCGCCAGCCAGTATCTGGCGGTGGCGGGGGTCGGCCAGCTCACCCTGGTGGATTTTGACAAGGTGGAGCTCTCCAACCTGCAGCGCCAGGTGCTGCACACAGATGCTCGCGTGGGCCAGTACAAGGTGGACTCCGCCGCCCAGGCGCTGCGCGCCCTCAACCCCTGGCTCAAGGTCGACACCCACGCCACCATCGCCGACGAGGTGCTGCTCGATACCCTATTGCCCCGGCACCAGCTGGTGCTCGACTGCACCGACAACCTGACCATTCGCAACCTGCTCAACCAAAAGGCCCGCCAGCATGGGGTACCCCTGGTCAGCGGCGCCGCCATCCGGATGGAGGGGCAGATCTGCAGCTTCACCTGGCAGGAGGGCGAGCCCTGCTATGCCTGCCTCAGTGCCCTGTTCGGCGAGCAGGCCCTCACTTGCGTCGAGGCCGGGGTGCTGGCGCCTGTGGTCGGTCTGGTGGGCAGCCTGCAGGCTCTCGAAGCCATCAAGCTGCTGGCCGGTATGGGCAAGAGCTACAGCGGCCGCCTGCTGATGATCGATGGCCTGGGCGGCAGCTTTCGCGAGATGAAGCTACCCAAACGGCCAGACTGTCCGGTTTGCTCGCACGAGTGAGTTGCTCAGCCACTCTTTGCACCAACAAAAAGCCGACCCATAGGGTCGGCTTTTTGTTGGCCTTCATCATGACGATGGGGGATCAGAAGATCCCCTTCGCCTTGACCTTCTTCATGCTGGCCACCTGGCTCGAGAGATCTTCCACCAGAGGCTCAGGGGCTTCGGTGGCAGTGCTCTGGCGAGCAGGCGCACTGGCCAGGCGCTGGATCAGCCGGTGTTGCTCGCGAATGAGCCTGGATTGCTCCTCAAGCTGGCGCGAGAGCAGCTGGATGCTGCTGGCGAGGGGAGCCAGATCCGGCTCAGTCCCCGCAGCCGGCAACTTGCCCGCGATGGCCTCGGCCAGCTGATCATGATCCAGAGGGGCCGGCAACCCCTGGCGCAACTCATCCCACAGTTCGGTGGGCTGCTGTTCACCCAACCGGCTCACTATCTCGTCCACCAGGTTGTCCGGTACCGGCACCGCAGCCTGCTGGCCCAGACGCTGGACTATCTCATCCGCCAGTGCTCGGTTGTCCCCCTGTTCCAGCCGGGGAGCCAATCTGGCCACTATCTCGTCGATCAGGGTATCGGAGGATGGCGTATCCTCCGCTCCCAGCGAGAAGCCACAGCTGGCGAAGGCGTGGCGCAAGGTGGTCATGCTCACCTGCTCCGGCCCCAGGGCATTGGCGATGGCCTTGCACAGATTGGGGGCCAGCACATACATGAACATGCCGGAGAGATAGATATCCTTGTGGAACCGACTCTTGGAGAAGTCGAACTCCTCGCTGCCATCCTGGATCTTGCGTGCCCGCTGATACCAGTTTTGCAGCACCCCGACCGCGTAGCGATCAGACTCCAGCGCACCCGGATCCATGTAGATGGAGAAGGTCATGCGCTTGAGTTGACTACTCATCGGCGACCTCGGCCATCACAGGCGCCTCGCGATAGACCTCGTCCTCTTCGGTGGTGTAGAGGCAGATCTCGCGGGCCAAGGCGGCCTGGGCATCATCCAGCAGTTCAACCCGCTCACCCAGGGTCGGATAAGCCGCCTTGATCGCATCATAGATAAGGGAAGCACCACCACCGACCAGATAGACACGGTTCGGGTTCTTGGCAAACTTCTTCGCCTCGTGGGCAACCTGGGAGCCCAGTTCGTCGATCTTGTTCTGCATCTTCTCGAGGATGCGCGGGATCTGGCTCTCGTCGTTCACCACGTCGCGCACAAAGCTCATGTCGTGGCGACGCTTGATGAACTCGTTGGCCACCAGATAGCTGGAGTCGCTGTCCGCCGCCGCCAGCGCCTTGCGGGTCGCGTCGGTCACCATGGAGACGCCGATCTCGTTGTTGCCGTAGACATCGGAGACGTCGTCGAACTCACCGACGATGATCCCCATATCCAGGGTGGTACCACCGCAGTCGATCACCAGGGTCTTGGTGAACTCGTTGCAACCCGAGCCAATCAGGCGGGACAGGGCGGCAGGCAGGCTCTCCGGCATCACCTCGACGCTGACGATGTTGAACAGCTCACCCTTGTTGAGGCTGATGTCACGCATCAGGTTGCGGCGCTTCTTCTCGATCTTCTCTTCATTGCGCTGGCAGTCATCCGGGTTGTAGAACTCGGTGATGGGCAGGGTTACCGTGATGGCCACGTCACAGGGGGTCACGCCGGTCTGCAGCAGGGCATGGTGCACGGAAAGCAGGTTCAGATCGTCGTACTGGTACTCCACGTGAGTCGTTGCCAGCGACTTGTCGGAGGTGGCGTCATAGGTGTACTTGGTGTTGCCTATTTCGTAGTTGTAGATCTTCTTGTCCTTGCGCAATGCGGCACTCTTCCAATCCTTGCGAAAAGAGTTGGGAGAGATGATGGTCTTGAGCACCTTGTTCTCAATCCAGCTCACCTTGACGTTGGTCGAACCATCATCGATGGCCATTTTCATTACTTCAGACATGAGGAAATACCTGTTTTAAAAGCAAATTGAGCCCGCTTCCGTTGCCTTTTGCCAGTGGCAAGGGAAGCGGGCCAAGACATACACGGCTAAAAAAAGCGACAAGTTTAATGAATTTCTAGAATCCGGTGAAGCAATTGATTGAACCCGGAAGGATCTTCCGCCGGCCAGGCATGATGACCATTGGGGGTGTGAATGGTGGCATTGGGCAGGGCAGCGAACTGCTCAACCCGTCTGGCCAGGGGCAGATAGTCGTGACTGGTGGAGATGATGGCCACCGGCTGCCAGATCTGGCCGAGGCGGGATCGCACCGACCAGCCGGGCAAGGCCTCCAACAGCGCCTTGTAAACCTTCTTGCGGTTGCGCACGAAACGCAGCCGGAAGGTGTAGCGCACCTGGGCCAGATCCGGGCCGGGAAAGAGCTCCCGCCCCAGCCACCAGGCGAGCGGCCGCATGCCGAACCAGCGCAACCACTTCAGACGCTGGGCGTAACGCTCCTGCTCTTTCGGCGTCTCCAGCAAAAACTCGCTAAAGCCGTTGACCAGTACCAGACCGCTCACCTTGTCGGGCCGTTGCAACGCCAGCTCCAGCGCCACCATGGCCCCCAGGGAGAGTCCCACCACCCAGGCAGGCCCAGGCTGTGCATCGAGCCATGCCAGCACGTCGGCCGCCAGGGTGGGCACGTCAAACGGCCCCTCCTGCATGCTCTGGCCGTGACCGCGCAGATCGATGGCCACGACCCGATAGCGTTCGGAAAAACGCTCCATCTGCGCCTGCCAGTCGAGGCTGGAGGAGCCCAGCCCATGCAGCAGCAGCAACAAGGGCCCCTCCCCCGCACTGCGCAGGGCCAGGCCGTTGAATTTGATTACCTGATTGCGACGCATCCGTCTGTTGCCTCTCGACTCATCCCCTGATGCCTGTCCGTTGTCATCACACCCTTGGCATCACACAGTGCAGAAAACCTGCCGGTCAGCCTTCACTGACCAGGCTGACCGCCTTGATATAAGCGTATATCCGCTGATCCAGTTCCAGCGCCAGCCGGTTTGCCGAGCGGCTGGTGATCCGGGCCAGCAGTATCTGCTCCCCCAGCGCCAACTGCAACAGGGTCTGGCCGGGGCGCACTTCGCGCAGCGCCAGCAGGCGGGTAACCAGACAGTTGGAGAGACTGGAGTACTCGATGGGGGCGGTGGCGATTACCACGTCCCGTCCCGCCACCTTGATCTGCAACGGGCCAACCTCGTCCGGCGCATGAGACATGGTGACCCTCAGGGTCTGCTCCCCCAGTTGCAGGGTTGCCATCTGCTCGTCGTCATCGTAGTGGGCCAGGGTGGCATCGAGCATGACGCCGGCATCGTCGCGACTGGCGAGCGACAAATCGGTGCGGGCGAAGATCTCGCTCGGCCGGCCCTGCGCCTCCACCCTGCCCCCCTCCAGCAACACCAGCTGATCACACAAGAGGCTCACCTCCTCCATGGCATGGCTGACGAAGATCATCGGGATGCCGCTCTCTCGCTGCAGCCCCTTGAGCACATGGGCCTGATGGATGCGGCTGCGCCGATCCAGCGCCGAGAAGGGCTCGTCGAGCAGCAGCAAATCGGGCTCGGCCAAGAGCGCCCGCCCGAGCGCCACCCGCTGGCGCTGGCCACCGGAGAGAGCATGAGCCGGCTGCTGGAGCAGCTCGGCAAACCCGAGCCGTTCGGCAAGCACCTGCGGCTGCCAGCGGCCGCGCCCCTTGCGCGCCGCCAGTTGCAAGTTGCCCAGCACTGTCATGTGGGGAAAGAGTCGCGAGTCCTGAAACACCAGGCCGATGCGACGCATCTCGGGCAGCAGGGGAGCCAGCTCGTGTCCTCGCCAGTGCAAGCGGTCGCACGGCTGGCGATCCAGCCCGGCGATGATCCGCAACAAGGTACTCTTGCCACAACCGGAGGGACCGAACAGACCGAGGATCCCCCCCAGTTCGAGGGCGAGTTCGCAATCGAGGGTAAAGGGGCCGAAGGCACGGCACGCCTTGAATTGCAGGCTCATCCAAACAGTCTCCGCTGACGGCGCTGCAGCACCCCGTACACCAATACCAGCATCACCAGGGAGAAACCCATCAGCCCGCCCGCCAGATAGTGGGCATTCTGGTAGTCCATCGCCTCCACATGGTCAAACAGGGCAATCGAAAGTACCTGGGTTTCGCCGGGGATGTTGCCGCCAATCATCAACACCACGCCGAACTCCCCCAGGGTGTGGGCAAAGCCGAGCGCCGCCGCCATCACGAAGCTGGGCAGCGTCATCGGCAAGATGATCTGGAAGAAGCGCTCCCAGGGTCCCAGCCCCAAGGTGGCAGCAGCCTCCAGCTCCTTGTTGCCCATGTTGACAAAGGCAGAGGTGAGCGGCTGCACCACGAAGGGGAGCGAGTAGAGGATCGACGCGAACAACAGGCCGGTAAAGCTGAAGGCAAGTGGTGCCCCGAAGGTGTGGCGCCACCAGGCCCCCAGCCCGTATTCGGGGGAGAAGGCGAGCAGCAGATAAAAACCGAGCACGGTCGGCGGCAGCACCAGCGGCAGGGCCACCAGCGCTTCCACCAGGGGGCGCAACCGGTTCTGGCTGCGCGACAGCCACCAGGCCAGCGGCGGCGACAGCAAGAGCAGGATGCCCGTGGTACTGGCCGCCAGTTTCAGGGTCAACCAGACCGCCTGCAGATCCCCTTCACTCATGAATGACACTCGTCATGAATATCAAGGCAGGGCATAACCCGCCTCCTTGATGGTGTTCTGACCCGGCCCTTTGAGCCAGGCGACCAGAGCATCCACGGCCTCACCTTTTTTGAGCACCAGCCCCTGCTGCTCGATGGCAGGATAGAGGTTCTGTGGCACAGCCCAGGCTTCACCGGTTTTACCCGCTTCAACCAGATTGGCCCAGGCCACGAAGCCCATTTCGGCATTACCTGTGTCGACAAACTGCCAGGTCTGGCTGATGTTGGCCCCGGTCAGCACACGGTACTGCTTGGGATCGATCTTGAGACTCTCGAGGGTCGCCATGGCGGCGGCGCCATAGGGAGCGGTACGCGGGTTGGCGATGGCCAGGTTGTCCTGCCAGGCGCGAAGCTGAGCCTCATCCGGTGCGGGGCCCCCTTTCTTCCACAGCCCCAGTTGGCCAATGGCATAGGTGAAGCGCTCGCTGCCCTTGCCCTCTTTCTCCAGCTTCTGCGGGGTGGCCACGTCGGCGGAGAGGAAGAGATCGAACGGTGCACCATGGCTTATCTGGGTGTAGAGCACGCCGGTTGCGGCCGAAGAGATGGTCACCTGGTGGCCGGTCTTGGCGGTGAACTCCTGGCCAATACGCTCCAGCGTGCCCTTGAAGTTGGCCGCCACGGCCACCTTCACTTCGTCGGCCTGCACCTCGGCACTGTGCAGCGCACCGGCACAGACTCCCAACACCAATACAGATAACAGCGGTTTCATTTCTTTCCTCCTGATGCGGGTCTGGCATGGCCCGGCCCGGAAATAGGAGCCATGGTTCTCGGCGAACCTACTCCTCTCGTTGCGACCCGGGCTGCTGCCAGCGGGCGGCGGCCGCATTGTCGCTCTCTTTTGCGTCAACCCAGCGCTTGACCCCGTCAGCGGTCAGCTCTTTTTTCCAGAAGGGCGCGCGCGTTTTCAGAAAATCCATGATGAAGTGACAGGCATCGAAGGCCGCCTCGCGATGGGCACTGCTCACCGCCACCAGCACGATTTGATCGCCCAGCATCAGCTCGCCGATGCGGTGGATGAGGGTGCACTCCTGCAAAGGCCAGCGGCGGCGCGCTTCGGCCACGATCTCGATCAGCGCCTTCTCGGTCATGCCGGGATAGTGCTCGAGGGCCAGCCCCTTGACCTCCTCCCCCTGATTGAAATCACGCACCTTGCCCACGAAGGTGACGATGGCGCCGGTATCGGCGCGAGTGGCGAGGCGGGCATACTCATCGGCCAGCGAAAAATCGGCCTGCTGGACCAGGATGCGATCCGTGGTGCTTGTCTGGCTCATGTCAGCCTCCGGTCGTTACGGGAAGGAGAGGGAAGAAGGCCACTTCGTCGCCACCGCACAGCCCAGTGATGCGATCCACTGTCATTATCTCGCGCATCCTTAACCTCCGGTCACGGGGGGGAAGAAGGCCACTTCATCACCATCGTGAAGTTCGGTGGCAAGGGGCACCAGAGTCTGGTTGACCGCCACCAGCAGCTTGCCCTCCTCCAGCGCCAGCGCCCACTTGTCACCGCGCTCGCACAGGGCGGCACGCAGCGCCTCGGCAGTGGCATAGTCGCAGGGCAGGGTCAGCTCGTCGCACGCCACCAGCTCCCTGACCTGGGCAAAAAACAGTACCTTGATCATGCCTGCTCTCCTCTGTTGTCACCGACCAGGAAGTGGCCGGATTTGCCCCCCCGTTTCTCAACCAGGCGAACCTGCTCGATCACCATGTCTTTTTGTACCGCCTTGCACATGTCGTAAATGGTGAGGGCCGCTACCGACGCTGCGGTAAGCGCTTCCATCTCTACCCCCGTCTTGCCGGCGAGTTTGCACAGGGTGCGGATATGCACCCGGTTCTGCTCGGGCAGCGGAGCAATCTCTACCTCCACCTTGGTGAGCGCCAGGGGGTGGCAAAGGGGGATCAGATCCGAGGTTTTCTTGGCCGCCATGATGCCGGCGATGCGGGCGGTGGCGAACACATCCCCTTTATGGTGCTGGCCGCTCAGGATCAGGGTCAGGGTCTCGGGGGCCATGGCAACAAACGCCTCGGCGCGCGCCTCACGCTCGGTGACCTGCTTGTCGGTCACGTCCACCATGTGGGCTTCGCCGCTTTGGTTGAGATGGGTCAGGTTCATCACTATCCCTTTCATGCAGGTGTTCAAAGATGGGAGACAAAATTGCACGGCTTGGTGCGGGCATCGAGCTGATCGCGGATAAGCTTCTCCCACCCCAGGCGGCAGGCACCGGTCGAACCGGGCAGGCAGCAGATCAGGGTGCGATTGGCCAACCCGGCGAGGGCGCGGCTCTGCATGGCAGAGCCCTTGATCTCGGCAAACGAGAGCTGGCGAAACAACTCGCCAAAACCTTTGACGGTGCGGTCGAACAGCACGCCGACCGCTTCAGGCACCCGGTTCTGATCGTTAAAACCGGTGCCGCCATTGACCAGTACCACCTGGATGCCCTCGTCGGCAATCCACTGGCTGACCCGGGAGCGGATCTGATAGAGATCGTCGGCGAGCAGCGCCCGATCGGCCAGCTGATGTCCCGCCTCGCTCAACGCCGACACCAGGTAGTCACCCGAGCTGTCTTCGGCGGCAGTGCGGCTGTTGGAGACCGTCAGTACGGCGATCTTGAGGGGAATAAATTCGTTATGTTTCTGTCCCATCGGGCAGCTCCTGTTAGCTATAAACCGTGAGAAATATGAGAAAAGGGCAAGGAGCCCAGGGCAGTCTCCCCTTGCATGTTGACGGGAACAACCAGGTTCAGTCACCAGCACTTGTTCACTCGGGATCCTGCACGGTGGGCTGATTCTATCAAAGGTTTCACTGGATATGGGTCTAAAGGGTTCACAAAACCATCCTTTACCCCACCGGTTGGCAAAAAAAAGACGCAGGCCGGATAAATCCGGCCTGCGTCTTTTGGGTTAGAACCCCTTCACCCCTGTCATGTCCGGGAGCTGGTGCGCTATCCCCTTGTGACAGTCGATACAGGTATTCTCGCCACTGGCCAGGTTGGTCGAGTGCATCTTGGCAGCGCGCTGCCCTTGCAGGGAGAAGTCCATGTATTCGAAGTTGTGACAGTTACGGCACTCTCTCGAATCCGTATCCTTCATCCGTTTCCACTCCCGCTCGGCCATCTCGCGTCTGTGACTTTCGAACTTCTCGCGGGTGTCCACCTTGCCGGTGAGCTTGCCCCACAGCTCCTTGGACGCCTGCACCTTGCGAATGATCTTGTAGGTCCACTCATGGGGCACGTGGCAATCCGGGCAGCTGGCGCGCACGCCGGAACGGTTGGCGTAGTGGATGGTATCACGGTACTCCACGTAGACGTTGTCGCGCATCTCGTGGCAACTGGTACAGAAGGCTTCGGTGTTGGAAGCTTCCATGGCGGTGTTGAAGCCACCCCAGAAGATGACCCCGCCAAAGAAACCCATCATCAGCAGCACCCAGAGGGCGGCCTTCGAGGGAGACTTGAAGGTGGTCCACAGTCGCTGCAAAAAACCGGGTAATTTCATCTATGGGCTCCTCAGTTCAGGGCTTCAACCGGCTTGAAGGTATTCTCCACCAGCGGCTTGGCATCGGCTTGCGGTACGTGGCACTGCAGGCAGAAGTAGCGACGCGGGGAGACTTCACCCAACGTGCTGCCATCACGGGTCTCGAAATGAGTCGGGCTAATCTTGGGCGCCTTCATCCTGGTGGCATTCTTGAAGCTGTGGCACGCCAGGCACTTGTTGACCTTGTTATCCACCTCGTAGTTGCGGATATCGTGGGGGATCAGCGGCGGCTGATGGATATATTGGCGATCATAGCTGTCGCCATCCTTGCGAAAGTTCTTCAAGGGGGCCGGCGCCGCCTCGGTCACCAGATCGGTAGACCCCCGCTCAGACTTGATCCCCCCGGTGCTGTTGGTGATCTCGGAGGTGGCAGCCATCAAGGAACCCGCCATCAGGCAGGCCAGCATTGCTCCAATCAGCTTTTTCATTAGTTATTCTCCAATGTTTTTTCTGCCTTGACGGCAAAACCTACTTTGATTTCAAAAACATGCTCCGCGCAGACATCGATGCAACGGCCGCAGTTGGTACATTCCTGAGCCACTATCAGGGGCCCGTGACCGCGCTTGGCGCCATGAACCGGCCCGCGCAGGATGGGGCGCTCGGGACAGACTGCATAACAATCCATGCAGTTGCTGCAACGCTCGCGCCCCGAGGCTGCAATCTTGATAAAACCGACACGGTTCACCAGGGCGTAGAAGGCCCCGACCGGGCAGAGGTGACCACACCAGCCGCGCTCCACCACGAACAGATCGAACAGAAACAGCACCGCCAGCAGCATCCACCCCGCCCCCATGCCAAACAGCAGGCCACGCAGGGCAAGCGATACCGGGTTGACCAGCTCCCACACCAGTACGCCGGCGATGGCTGGCGCCACCAGTACCATGGCCAGCAACCAGTAGCGGGTATTGCGGCTGAACTGGCCATTGCCCTTGAGACCGAGCCGGGCTCGCAGCCAGGCGGCGGCATCCGTGATGAGGTTGACCGGACAGACCCAGGAGCAGAACACCCGCCCCCCGACCAGCCAGTACCCCAGCAGCACGATGGCCGCTCCCAGCCACAGGGTGGTGATGGGCCAGTGGCCCGCCGCCACCGACTGCAGCAGGGTGAGGGGATCCGTGAAGGGAACCGTCTCCAGCAGCAATGAGCTGGAGAGGTTGCCCTTCAAGATCCACACGCCAGCCAGCGGCCCCAGCAGAAACAGCCCCAACACGCTGAGCTGAGTCAGACGGCGCAGCAGCAGGAAGCGGTGTGACCGCCACCAGCCGAGACGCGCCCGTGCCTCTTGTCCCGGATAACGGCTCATAGTCCCTCCGGTTTGCGAGTTGGCAGGGTCAGTCGCTCACCGATGAGCGACTTGCCCGCCTTCTGTTTCTCTTCCCAGCCGAGCCGGTAGTGATGGCCCAGCTCCCCCTTGGCAAGGGCACGGGGCACCACCTTGATGGCGGCCTCCTCCAGCACGCAGGCATGCTCGCACTTGCCACAGCCGGTGCAGACATCGCTGTGCACCGTGGGCAGGAACATGGCGTGCTTGCCGGTACGTTGGTTGTGTTGCAGATCCAAGGTGATCGCCTTGTCGATGAGCGGGCAGACCCGGTAACAGACATCGCAACGCAGGCCCAGATAGTTGAGGCAGGTCTCATGGTCGATAAGTACCGCCACCCCCATCCGCGCCTGATCGATGTCGGTCATGGCCTGATCCAGCGCCCCGGTCGGGCAAGCCACCACGCAGGGGATGTCGTCACACATCTCGCAGGGGACGCTGCGCGCCTTGAAATAGGGCGTTCCCGTGGTGACGGGCTCAAACAGCCGGGCAAGCTTGAGGGTATCGTAGGGGCAGGCCTCGACGCAGAGCCCACAGCGCACACAGGCACCGAGAAACTCAGCCTCGTCGAGGGCCGCTGGCGGGCGCAGTGCCTGGGCCGGCACCGCCTCCACCTGCTGGCGGGCCATGCCGCCCAGCCCCACACCAAGTAGGCCCATACCACAGGCCCCCTTGGCCATGTCGGCCAGAAACTGGCGACGACTACGACTCATCTCTCGCTCCCCCGCCTCAGGCCTTCATCACCTTGACGGCGCACTTCTTGTAATCCGTCTCTTTGGAGAGCGGATCGGTGGCGTCCAGGGTCAGCTTGTTGACCAGCTGGCTCGCATCGAAGAAGGGCATGAACACCAGGCCTTTGGGCGGACGGTTGCGACCACGGGTCTCGACACGAGTCTTCACCTCGCCACGGCGGGAGGTGACAATCACCTCTTCACCACGGCGCACGCCACGGGCTTTGGCATCTTCCGGGTGCATGAACAGCACCGCATCCGGGAAGGCGCGATAGAGCTCGGGGACACGGCGGGTCATGGTGCCGGTGTGCCAGTGTTCCAGCACGCGGCCGGTGGAGAGCCACAGATCGTACTCTTTATCCGGCGATTCGGCGGCAGGCTCGAACGGCAGCGCGAAAATCACAGCCTTGCCGTCAGGTTTGCCATAGAAACGCACTCCCTCCCCCGCTTTCACGTAAGGGTCAAACCCTTCGCGATAGCGCCACAGGGTCTCCTTGCCATCCACCACAGGCCAGCGCAGGCCGCGCGCTTCGTGATACTGCTCGAACGGTGCCAGATCGTGACCATGGCCACGACCGAAGATGGCGTACTCCTCGAACAAGCCCTTCTGCACATAGAAGCCAAAGTGTTCGGCCTCGTCGTTAAGATCCCCCTTGCTCTGCTCTTTCGGGAACTTGTTGACCTGACCGTTGGCATAAAGCACGTCGAACAGGGTTTTGCCCTTGAGTTCAGGCATCTTGGCAATAAGCTCGGCCGGCCACACCTCATCCACGGTGAAGCGCTTGGAGAATTCCATCAGCTGCCACAGATCGGATTTGGCCCCTTCCGGAGACTTGACCTGCTGGTGCCAGAACTGGGTACGACGTTCGGCGTTGCCATAGGCCCCCTCTTTCTCCACCCACATGGCAGTTGGCAGGATGAGGTCTGCCGCCTGGGCGGTCACGGTCGGATAGGGATCGGACACCACGATGAAGTTGCGCGGATCCCGGTAGCCGGGCAGGCGCTCCTGATTCATGTTGGGACCGGCCTGCATGTTGTTGTTGCACATCACCCAGTAGGCGTTGAGCTTGCCGTCTTTGAGCATGCGATCCTGCAGCACGGCGTGGTAGCCCACCTTGTCGGGAATAGTGCCTTCCGGCAGTTTCCAGACTTTTTCGGCGATAGCGCGGTGCTTGGGATCGGTCACCACCATGTCCGCCGGCAGACGGTGGGCGAAGGTACCCACTTCACGGGCAGTACCGCAGGCAGAGGGCTGACCGGTCAGGGAGAAGGGACCATTGCCCGGCTCGGAGATCTTGCCAGTGAGCAGGTGAATGTTGTAGCAGAGGTTGTTGGCCCAGACGCCACGAGTGTGCTGGTTAAAGCCCATGGTCCAGTAGGAGACCACTTTCTTGCTCGGGTCGGCATAGAGTTGAGCCAGTTTTTCCAGCTTGTCCTTGGAGACACCGGAGAGCTTGGAGACGGAGTCGACATCGTAATCGGCGACGAACTTGGCAAACTCCTCAAAGGTCATCGGGGTCGCGTCGCCGCTATCCGGGTTCTTGGCCTTCTGCTGCAGCGGATCGGTCGGGCGCAGACCGTAACCAATATCGGTCACCCCCTTCTTGAACACTGTGTGCTTGTTGACGAAGTCCCAGTTCACCTTGTCGTTCTGGATGATGTAGTTGGCGACATAGTTGAGGATCGCCAGATCGGTCTGGGGCGTGAACACCATGCCGTTGTCCGCCAGTTCGAAGCTGCGGTGCTCGAAGGTGGAGAGCACGTGCACCTGCACTTCCGGAGTGGAGAGACGGCGATCGGAGATACGGGACCAGAGGATGGGGTGCATCTCGGCCATGTTGGAACCCCACAGCACGAAGGCGTCGGCCTGCTCGATATCGTCGTAGCAGCCCATGGGCTCATCCATGCCGAAGGTACGCATGAAACCGACGACCGCGGATGCCATGCAGTGGCGGGCGTTGGGGTCAATGTTGTTGGAGCGGAAACCCGCCTTGAACAGCTTGGCAGCGGCATAGCCTTCCCACACGGTCCACTGGCCGGAACCGAACATACCGACCGCAGTCGGGCCCTTTTCTTTCAGGGTGGCCTTGAACTTCTCGGCCATGATGTCGAAGGCTTGATCCCAGCTGATGGGGGCGAAATCACCATCTTTGTCGAACTGGCCGTTCTTCATCCGCAGCAGGGGCTGGGTGAGGCGATCCTCGCCATACATGATCTTGGAGAGGAAGTAGCCCTTGATGCAGTTGAGGCCACGGTTGACGGGTGCATCGGGGTCACCCTGGGTCGCCACGACACGCCCATCCTGGGAACCCACCAACACGGAGCAGCCGGTACCGCAGAAGCGGCAGGGGGCCTTGTCCCATTTGATGGCGGTTTTATCGGTACTGGTGATCAGATTGGCCGCCATGGCGGGGGCACTGACACCAGCCACGGCAGCGGCAGCCGCCACCGCATTGGCCTTCATAAAGTCGCGTCGACTCAGCTTCATGACATATCCTCGCATTGCTTATCGAGTTCATCGAACTGGTGGTAAATCAGGGCGGCGGACAACACTCCCGGCATCGCCTGAATAGCATCAATAGCCGCCATGATGGGTTGCTGGCTCTCACCTTCCAGGGTGACGACCAGCTTGCCCTCTTCACTGACAGCGTGGACCTCGGCTCCTTCCAAAGCCGCGATCTGTTCAGCGAGCCGGTGACGCAACATGGGTTGGGTCAGCACCACCAGGCTCGATACGTGGAACTCTTGGGTCATTGTGGCTCCTGCTTCACAAACATCCTGATTCATATTGGGTTCTCCGACCCGGGAGCGCCAACCCGGATGCTGCCTACCGGGCAGTCCATCACACAGGCACCGCAACCGGTGCACGAGGCGGCATCAATACTGGGGGTTGGCACCCGACCCAGCATGGGAGAAAAGCGAATGGCGCGGGTTTCACAACTGTCCTGGCAGCGCTGGCAAAACACCTGGGTACTGGCCAGACAGTTGGCTTCAATATGGGCTATGTATTGCCAGGGCGCCTCAGTGGTCGGACGAAAAATAGGCGCCTTGCAGGCCGCGACACAATCACCACAGAAGGTACATTCACCGTGTCGGAACTCCACCATGGGAAAGCCGCCATCTCCCTTGACCAGGATCTGCTCTGGACAGGCCGTCAGGCAGTCGCCACAGCGAGTACAGTCGGCTACGAAGTCGGGCCAGGGGAGTGACCAGGGTAACTGGACGCCTGGCTCTTTCGACGTCAAACGACCGCGAAACAGACCCCGACGTGACAGGTTGACACCCTCTGGCATATCGACTCCTTCCTGGTGATAGATAGCGCACTGGTGATCAATAGCGCACGGGCGAGTCCGATGACGGACATCTGCAATACCAATTATAAGATTGGGCGTATATTGCGGCCCTGACAAGTTCAGGGATATACCACCAGGGAGATAAACAGGGGGGATTCTTGCGCTGGATCAAACCCTTGGCGCAATAATGTTCGATGGGCATACATTTTGTACCCCATTGGAAAAAGCCACTTGGTAGGTGGTGATGGTCAGGTGTGCGAGCGGTTTAGCCGCCTATCGATGCCAGATGAGGCGTCGCGCCGGCATTCCCTTCATGCAGCCGATGGGTGGCCGCCTTGCCACTGAGCGCCGAGCGAATGCGTTGTTGCAACGCCTCCTGCTGGCCGTCTGCACCAAGCAGATCCCGCAGCTCGACGCCATTGTCGCCAAACAGACAGAGGTGCAACTTGCCCACCGAGGAGACCCGCAGCCGGTTGCAACCAGCACAGAAATCCTTGCTGTAAGGCATGATGAGACCGACGCCCCCTTGTGACTCCGGGTGCATGAAGACCTGGGCCGGACCGTCGTCCTTGCCGCGCAGTTGCTGAACCCAGCCACTTTCCAGCAGGCGCTGTTTGATCTGCTCACCGCTGACATGATGGTTCTGAAACAGGGTATCCATCTCACCGGTCTGCATCAGCTCGATGAACCGCAACTCGATGGGCTTGTGCTTGATCCAGGCCAGAAAGGCCTCCAACTGGTAGTCGTTGAGCCCCTTGAGCAGCACCGCATTGATCTTGACCGATTTGAAACCGGCGGCCAGGGCGGCTTCGATCCCCTCCATGACTTCTGCCAGCTTGTTCTCGCCGGTGATCTGGTGAAACTGGCGGGGATCCAGGCTGTCGACACTGACATTGAGGGCGGAAAGCCCAGCATCAAACCACTCGCGGGCTCGCTCCTTGAGACGATAACCGTTGGTGGTCATGGCCACTTTCTCGATGCCCGGGGTGCTTGCCACGGCTTCAATGATCGAAGTGAAATCGCGACGCAGGGAGGGCTCCCCCCCGGTCAGGCGCACCTTGCGGGTACCCATGGCGGCAAAGCCGCTCACCACACGGCGGATCTCGTCTACCGAGAGAAAGGATTTGCGCCCTTCCGGACGATAGCCGTCCGGCAGGCAATAGGTGCAACGGAAATTGCACACGTCGGTGATCGACAGGCGCAAATAGTAAAAACGACGGGAAAAACCATCTTCAAGTGGCGACATAAACACCTTTCCAAATACGGGAGGCCAGGGCATTTCTTTCCTGACCCTTACAGCTCGAACATCGGCTGACGGCTGGTTTCCCCCTATCTCAAGGACTTAGGCAAAACCGCTCGGAGTTCATCTAGTTTTTCGATACTAACACAAGTTGGAGTACACTCCCACGCAACTAAAGAGGTAATCCACACATTCCGGAGACTTTTGGCATCATGCAAAAACGGTTCAGGGTCCGCTCGGTCAGCAGTGCCATCGGCCGATCCATGATTTTGATCCTCTTCATGGCCAGTCTGATCGCGCTGGTCGCCATGGTCACCCTGTTCTATTCGGTACCCGACGCCAAGGCGATCAACCTGTCCGGCTCCCTGCGGATGCAGGCCTACCGAATGGCCTACGAAATCGAGCAGGGTGAGAGCGTACTGGGACGCCTTAACCAGTTCGAAGAGACGCTCCATGCCAGGGAGTTGCAGGAGACCCAGCGCTGGATCACCCCGGCCTCCCTGCGCCGCACCTATGGTGAGGTGGTCAGCCAGTGGCAGGAGATGCGCCAACATATCGAAGATCGGACTCCCAGACGATATACCGACAACACCGAAAAATTTGTGGCCGCCATCGACAATTTCGTCAACCAGATGCAATACCACGTGGAGTTCAAGGTACGCATGCTGGCACTGGCCGAAGGGTTGGGATTGCTCTCCATCATCACTATTGCCTGGTTCACGGTGCGCTTTACCCGCCAACAGGTGGTGGCCCCCCTCAATCAGCTGGTCTATTGCGCTCGCCAGATCCAGCGCCAGGAGTTTGATCTGATCCTGCCGGCCCATCGCGACAACGAGCTGGGCGAGCTGTCACGGGCCTTTGGCACCATGGCGGACGAGCTTGGCAAGCTTTATCGGGAGCTGGAGAACAAGGTCGAGGAGAAAACGGCCAAGCTGCAGCAGGCCAACGACACCCTCTCGTTTCTCTACAGCACTGCCCAGAAGCTGCACACGGCCCCGCTCAGTACCCGCACGCTTATCAAGCTGCTGGATCGCGCCGCGGCCCACCAGCATATCGATTACATCCGGCTGACCCGTTTCGAGAACAACGTCATGCCGGTTTACCTTTCCGGTCGCACCGGCTGGCCCGGGGATCTCGACGCGGTAGCCAGCTTCTATCTGCAGATGGATGAGCAGGAGTTTGGCCGGCTCGACATCATCAGCCAGCATCCCATCGACGAGCGCCTCATCAAGAACTTCACCATGTTGCTGGCCCAGGTGCTGCACAAGGATCAGACCCTGCTGCAACAGCAAAGGTTGCTGTTGATGGAAGAGCGTGCCGTCATCGCCCGCGAACTGCACGACTCGCTGGCCCAGGCCCTCTCCTACCTCAAGATCCAGTCCACCCTGCTCAAGCGCTCCCATGCCAAGGGCCAGCAGGAGAAAGCGCTGGAGGCGATGCAGCAAATCGACGAAGGACTCAGCAACGCCTATACCCAACTGCGCGAGCTGCTCGGCACCTTCCGCCTGACCATAGGGGATGCCAATCTGGGTGAAGCCATCCGGGTCATGCTGGAACAACTGCAACCCCAGACCACGGCAGAGATAAGGCTTCATTACGGTCTGTCCGACACAGATCTGGAGGCTGGCCAGCATATTCATATCCTGCAGCTGATCCGTGAGGCAGTGCTCAATGCCATCAAACATGCCCATGCACAAGTGATTGATGTTAGCTGTCAGACCCTCGCAGATGGTAATATTGAGGTTCAAATTTCAGATGACGGTGTCGGGATTGGTCTCGCCAGCTCAGCGATCAACCACTACGGTTTGAGCATTATGAACGAGCGCGCCAGCAAGCTGCATGGCCTGCTGACCATCAGTGAACTGCAGCCACAAGGCACCCGGGTGCATCTGACTTTTCCCACCAGTCTAACGAGAGACGCTTGATGGACGTGATGAAATACAGTGTTCTGGTCGTAGATGACCATCCCCTCATGCGCAAAGGGATTGTGCAGTTGCTGGCTCTGGAAGAGAACATGGATGTCACCGGCGAAGCTTCCAATGGTACCGATGCCGTGGCCCTTGCCAAAGAATCCGAACCGGATTTGATCCTGCTGGACCTCAACATGAAAGGGCTATCCGGCCTCGACACCCTCAAGGCGTTGCGTGCCGAGGAGATCACCTCACGGGTCGTTATTCTGACCGTCTCCGATGCCCGCCAGGACGTGGTGGCCCTGCTCAAGGCCGGCGCCGATGGTTATCTGCTCAAGGATACCGAACCCGACCTGCTGCTGGCCCAGCTGGCCGATGTGATGACCGGCAAGCAGATCCTGAGCGAGCCGCTGCGTCCCTACCTCGAGAACATCTACGAGCTGGATCACCTGCAGCAGAAACTCGAAAGCCTCACGCGTCGCGAAATGCAAATCCTGCGCGAAATTGCAAAGGGACTCTCCAACAAACAGGTGGCTTCCGTCCTCCATATCTCTGAAGGCACGGTCAAGGTGCATGTGAAGAGCCTGCTGAAGAAACTCGAGGCGCAAAGCCGCGTGGAAGCGGCCGTCATGTATCTGGAGCAGCGCAACTAAGCGCCTTCCCTTCCCTCTAAAAGCCACCTTCAGGTGGCTTTTTTCATTCTCTGGCACAGTCGCTGCATTGTCTTATCCAGCAACTACTCAATGGAGGATGGAACATGAAAATTCAACCTTTGGCCCTGTTCCCCCTGCCTTCCCACATACTTCCGGGCGGCAAGCTGCCTCTGCGCCTGTTCGAGTCCCATCATCTGCAGATGCTCAAGGAATCGTTCATCAACGATCAGGGCTTCGGCATCGTGATGGAAGAGTCGACCACCTCGGGACAATCCGGCCGGATCCTGCCTGTCGGCACCCGGGTCAAGGTCACCGATTTCTACACCCTGAACGACGGATTGCTGGGCGTCACCGTACTCGGTCTGGAACGCTTCTGCATCCATGAGATGGAGACGGATCCGAGCGGTTTGCGACGGGCAAAAGTGGAAATGCTGCCCAACTGGCCCAGCATCCATTCGGACTTCAACGACAAGTTGTTGGTGAATCGCCTGCGGGAAGTCTTCGAGCAGTATCCGGAACTGGATGAACTCTATCCCGAGAAACGATTTGAAGATGCCTCCTGGCTTTGCCAGCGCTGGCTCGAGATCCTGCCGATGCCGATTTATGAAAAGCAGATGCTGATTGCCAAACAAAACAGCGAAGCGGCTCGTCAATTTCTGCATCGCCTGATTTCGCAGTGATAAAATGCCTTTGCAAAATGCAATTATTCCGACAATGAAAATTCATTATTCGCATTTTGCAAAAGGCAGGGAGATGAAAAAGAGAGAGCCGTTGCGCTAATCGGCCGAATTGAACACAAAAAGAGTCATTAAAAGTTGGCACAGATTTTTCATACAGTTTAATACAACCCGATTTATCCCGTGCTCTCTTCAGTATTTGCTGAAGAACTGGTCAACCTAACAAGTTGACCATTTTTTTATCCGCGCTCCGGCAATCGCAGACTGAAATGGCGCGCCAGGCACTCCCGCAGCCTCGCCAGGGTGATCGGCTTGGCCAGAAAATCATCCATCCCCTGCGCCAGGCAGCTCGCCTTGTCCTCCGCCATCGCATTGGCCGTCAGCGCAACTATGGGGATGGTCACCCCTTGCGCACGCAGTCGCCTGGTGGCTTCCAGCCCATCCATCTCGGGCATGCGCATATCCATCAAGATCAGATCCGGCAGCTGCTCTTCCACCAGTGTCAGAGCATCTAGGCCATTGGCGGCCAGGCGCACCTTGCTGACCAGTTTTTGCAACATCAGGGAGACCACCAGCTGGTTAACCGGGCTGTCTTCCACCACCAACACATCCAGTGGTAGCAAGGTCTGGGCACTCTCTTCCCGTACCGGTTGACAATGACAGGGCTGGGCCATGCCGGGGAGATCAAACCAGAAACAACTCCCCTTGCCAGGCTCGCTCTCCAGCCATATCTCCCCTCCCATCAATGCCACCAGGCGTTTACTGATGGCAAGCCCGAGCCCTGCGCCGGAGAAGCGGCGCGTCGCCGAGTTGTCGACCTGGGAGAAGGGTTTGAACAGCAGGGTCTGATCGGCCGCAGCAATACCAAGCCCGGTATCGGTCACGGACACCCTCAACATCTGGTCATGCCACTCCAGCCGCAAAACGATCCGGCCCTGCTCGGTAAACTTGAGGGCATTGTCCAGCAGGTTGCCGATCACTTGCGACAATCGCATCGGATCCCCCTGCAACGTCTGTGGCACCGCCTCGTCTACCTGGCACAACAGCTCGATGCCACTGGCCTTAGCCCGGGGCAGCAGGGGTTCGATGATCGATTGACACAACCCGACAGGTTGCAGACTTTCGCACTGCAGCAACAAGGTCTGGGACTCGATTTTCGAGAAATCTAGCACATCGTCGATGATGGTTTGCAGCAGACGGGCAGAATGGGTGGCATGGCGCAGCAGCGCCTGCTGATCGCTAGACAATTCGGCATGCAGCAACAGATCGAGCATGCCCAGCACCGCGTTCATGGGAGAGCGGATCTCGTGGGTCATCATGGCCAGGAACTGGGATTTGGCCCGGTTGGCAGCTTCCGCCTCATCACGAGCCCTGGCCAGCTCCTCTTCCCGCTTGATCTGGTTGCTGATATCCCGTGCCGTCCCGCGATAGCCGAGGAAGTGGCCGTTCTGATCCATGTAGGGTTCCGCGTTCACCTCCATCCAGCAGGCTCTGTCCTGCAAGGCCACCAGAACCCGCACCGCCCGTAGTGGCGCCCGCTGCTCAAGCAGCCGCAGGTAACCCTGGGATTCCGGACTCTGCTTGTTGTATAGATAGTCATGCAGGGTTGGCTGGGAGGAAGGGGTAATGAATTCCTCCATGTAACCCGGTTCGGAGGCAAAACTGAGGCGATGCTCGGCATCGGTTTCCCAGAACCAGTCGGAAGCCATGGCGGCAAAGCTGCGAAAACGACGCTCACTGGCCTGCAATGCCTCGGTTTTGGCGGCGACCTGCTCCTGCAAACGGGCACGGTAGGTGATATTGACCAGCGCCTGGGCGATGAGCGGACGACAGCGTTGCATCGCGGCCTTGCTGGTAAGATCGAAGGTGCCTGCCTGGGAATGGCGACAGATGAGGATGGCGGTAAAACCCGGGGCCTGCAATCCGGTCAAGAGCAGGCTGGCCCAGCCAGGTTCACAGGCCAGAGGCGCCAGCTCGGGCAGCAGGGAGGGATCGTAGATCACCAGGGTTTCGCCGGCGATGGCCCTGGCAAACGCCGGCGTCATTGACCAGAAGCGCCCCTGTTCTCCCGTCTCGCTGCTCAGGTGGGTAATGCCCTGTTCTCCCTCCCAGGCCACCACATCCGCGTGTTCAAAACCGATGAAGGGTCTCAGTACCTCGATCAGACTCTCCAGTACCCGTTCTAGGGTCTTGGCATCAGCCAGGGTCTCTACCCCTTTGAGCAGAGTTTGGGACTCGTCACGGTACCTGGCTTCACGTTCACGGCAACGGGTAAGATCGACCAGAGCGGTTTGCAACTTTTCGCCCAGCGCCTCCAGTTCACCGCTCTCCATCATCTTGTCGCCTGTCCTGTGTCATTGGTCAGAAAGATCACGCTCGACACCATCAGGTTGCCATGAGCCAGCTCGCCATGGGGCAGCCGCCCCTGCTCCCCGAAGGTAAAGGGGGTGATGAAGGGGATCTGGCCAAGCCGGGACTGGCTCTGCTCCACAAACTGATACAGCATATCACCCAGCGCCAGACGGCAACCAGCACAGAAGATGATCAGCGCCCCGACGGGTTGCAATCTGGCATCGACACCGTACTCGGGATCGATCCGGATGGCACTGAGGCTGCGCTGCAACAGCCCTTCCTGGCTGCTGTACATCAACCACAGGCGCTCGCCCACGGTCACGTCGGTGAAAAGACGTAGCCCACCTCGCTCCGTCACGGCTTCGGGATGGGAGAGCTTGTAGTAAGGGACGCCATCCAGGGTACCCACCTGACGGGCCAGAGGGGTCAGGGTGCTCTCGTGCAGGATGGGGCCCACTGGCCAGGATTGCTGCCGGCCACACCAGCGGGCATACACCTCTGCGGCAGGCTCATGCTCGATCGTCAACACCTCGCGCCCATCACAGGAGGTGATGGCGCCGTGGCTTTCGGCGGGTACATAACCGGAGTGAAACTGGAAGGCCAGCTGGCAGTCAGGATAAAGCACCGCCAGCGCCACCCCCTGCTTGCTCTGCCCTTCACTCCAGCAAAGTTGCCAGTCGCCACTCACCTTATTGTCCGCCGCCGAGCCACCGACCACGGGCACCGAGTGACCAAACTCAGCTTCGATAGAGGCAAGCACCTCCTCCTCCTGGCCCGGGCTGGAATGAACCAGAACAAGCTGGGGCAGTTCGCCCGGGCGACCACACTCGAGCATGGCCCGGCGCAGCAACAGACGCACATCCACTGGTTCCCCCTCGGCGCCGGCAACGCCGTAAGCCCCCTTCTCATCATAAAAAGCAGCCACTGCCACGCCATGTTCCTGCCTGACATGGTGTCCCATTTCGGTCATCACGCCACCGCAGGAGCTGCACCCCAGCAAGGGGGTCGTCGGAAATTGACGCCTAAGCTGCTCACGCAGTACCGCAGCATCATGGGCCTGGGTAAAATAGACCAGCAACAGGGAAGGCGCCTGCATGGCATGGTGATGAAGCCGCGCGCAGATATCTTGAGCCGCCAGCAGGGAATTTTCCTCAAGAGAGTGAACGGTCAGAAAGTTCAACACCATCTCCTTGCGTTATCGGATTCATGTCGCAAGCAAAAGTCATACCCTTATCAAGTAATTAGCTGATATTCCTTGCTAACATAACCTTCTATCAACCCCAGTGACAGGATGCCCTCATGTGGCAAAAAAACATCAATGACTTCGATCGGGTCGTTGCCATCGGTGGTGGCCACGGTATGGGCCGGGTGCTCTCCGCCCTCTCCTTCCTTGGTCAGCGGCTGACCGGTATCGTCACCACCACGGATGATGGCGGCTCAACCGGCCGTCTGCGCAAGAGCCAGGATTGCATCGCCTGGGGGGATCTGCGCAACTGCCTGAACCAGCTGGTCACCGACCCCAGTATCGGCAGCCTGCTGTTTGAGTACCGCTTCGCCGGCCGTGGCGAACTGGCAGGGCACAATCTTGGTAACCTGATGCTGCTGGCACTGGACAACCTTTGTGTCCGCCCTCTGGATGCTATCAAGCTCATCAGTGACATGCTCAAAATTGAATCACAATTGTTACCCATGTCCGAATTACCCACCGATCTCTGTGCCCATATGGAGTGCGGCAACCAGATCCTAGGAGAGGTCTCCATCGATCAGCTGGCCACTCCTCCCCTCTCCTTGAGCCTGATGCCGGAAGTGCAGGCCACCCGCGAAGCGGTACAGGCGCTGCAGCAGGCTGACATGATCATCCTGGGCCCAGGCAGTTTTCTCACCTCCATCATGCCGCCGCTGCTGTTGGCGGAGATCGCCCAGGCCATCAACGAAAGCAATGCCATGGTGGTGTTTATTTGCAACCTGGTCGCGGAAAAAGGGCCTGCCGGCCAGCTGGATCTGGCCAGCCAGTGCCGCTGGCTGGAATCCAGGATCGGACATGGCCGAATTGATGCTATTCTGGCGCCCTTTGGCGCAGGGGAAGGGGGAACATGGCAAGGTCGCCTGATCGAAGCCGATCTGGGCGAGACGGCATTGCCCCATCGCCATGACCGGCTGAAACTGAAGCTGGCGCTGGACAAGACCATAGGGCACCTGCTCAACCAGCGTTAAGACGCAGTCACTGCCGTATGGCAGTGGCTGGTTTTCAGTGGTAATCGGCCAGAAAGGCCAACACCTGTGGCAGAGAGTGTTCGAGCTGCTGCAGCTGACGCGCGGCCTCGTCACCATCGGCCTGCTTGCACGCCAGCTCCAGCGCCATCACCTGCTGATAGCTCGTCAGGGCACCATAGCTGCCGCAGGAGGATTTCATGCTGTGTGCCACCCTGGCCAGCGCCTCCCAATCCTGTTGTTCATAAAGTGGCCTGAGCTGGCTCAGCTGCTCCCCCACCTCTTCGATAAACACGGTTATCACGACCGGCAACATCTCCTGACCGATATCGTCAGCCAGCTGTTGCAACACCTTGCGATCCACCCACTCCATGCGAGGCCTCTCAAAATGGTATTCAAACAGACCATACTATAGATAGTTTTCGGGCCACGGACGCCCGGACAGCTCACCTGAGACCGGCAAACTGCTTCAACATCCAGCCCAAAAGACGAAAAACGTGATCAGGCTCAAAATATCAACGCGCTTTGACAGCAATGCAAAACAACATCATTGCAACAAATTAACATTCAAGTAACACTAAGCATCATCAGAGTGATGATGCTCAGCAACACCTCTCATCCCTTTTGCCCTTTATGGCTGCTGCGAAGAACCAGGGTAGGTATCTACCCTGGTATTTTTTTATTGGCCGATCTCGTCGTGATTGCTGGCGATACGCTCACCCAGCCGGAACAAGTTGAACTCACCAGGTTCCATCTTGACCCAGTACTCATTCCCAGTCAGCGGACGAGTCGTGATGATGGTCACCACGTCATTGGGGGTCGTCTCGCTATGAAAATCGATCACGACCTCTTCATCCAGCAGACTCGCTTCACCAAAGGGGGCACGCCGGGTCAACCAGTGCAGATTGTTGGAGCAAAAAGTCATCACATACTCCCCGTCCGAGAGCAGCATGTTGAACACCCCGAATGCCCGCAGCTCGTCACACAGGGTGGCGAGGTAGCGAAACATGGCGGGGAAGTTGGCTGGCCGCTTGGGATACTTCTGCTCCAGCCTGTCGAGCAGCCAGCAGAAAGCGTGTTCGCTGTCGGTATCCCCCACTGGCCTGTGCCGCCCGGTGGCCAGCCTCTTGTAGCCGGTCAGCTGACCGTTGTGGGCAAAGGTCCAGTACCGTCCCCACAGCTCGCGGGTAAACGGATGGGTATTTTCCAGCGACACGCAGCCCCGGTTGGCCTGGCGGATATGACTGACCACGGCGCAGCTCTTGATGGGCAGCGCCTGTACCAGCCTGGCGATGGGAGAGTGGGCACTGGGCTCGGGATCCTTGAAGGTACGAAACCCCTTCCCCTCATAGAAGGTGATCCCCCAGCCATCCTTGTGGGGACCCGTCTTGCCACCGCGCAGCATCAGGCCGGTAAAACTGAAGCAGATATCGGTCGGCACATTGGCGCTCATGCCGAGCAGTTCGCACATATCTGGACCACTCCTTCCTTGACTACTTGTTCATCTGGCTGGCTTGGCAGAAAAGCATAGCCTTTGCATCAAGCCGCTTGTCCAGATTGGCGATGCCGGACAGGCACACTCCTGCCCGGCGTCGATGCCACTTACTTGGCCATCTCTTTTTCGACCAGCTGGATCAGGATATGGATCACCTTGATGTGCACTTCCTGAATGCGGTCGGCATAACCGAAGTGCGGAACGCGGATCTCCACATCGGCCAGACCCGCCATCTTGCCACCATCCTTGCCGGTCAGGGCGATCACCTTCATGCCCTTGGCACGGGCCGCCTCGATGGCCTTGAGGATGTTGCCGGAGTTACCGCTGGTAGAGATGCCGAGCAGCACGTCACCACGGCGGCCGACAGCCTCGACGTAGCGGGAGAAGACGAAGTCATAGCCAAAGTCGTTGGAGACGCAGGAGAGGTGGCTCGGATCCGAGATGGCGATGCCGGCATAACCCGGACGGTTCTCGCGATAGCGGCCGGTCAGCTCCTCGGCAAAGTGCATGGCGTCGCAGTGGGAGCCACCGTTACCACAGGAGAGTACCTTGCCTTCCTCTTTGAAGGAGTCAGCCAGCAGCTTGGCGGCCGCCTCGATATTCTTCAGATTCTGCTCATCGGCCAGGAAGGCTTGCAGCACGCTGGCGGCTTCGGTCAGTTCATTGCGGATCAATTCTTGGTACATGATGTCTCTTCCACTTTTTTAGTGTGCGTGTAAGTCGCCGCTATTCTCGCACAAGGCAATCCCGTCGTCGCCCCCTCCCTAGGCAGGTCGCGCCACAGGCTGGCCTGCCACGTTACGGGGATCACAGTCGCAAGGTAATGAGCTTGTAAACAACTTGATAACTTTGTGCATATGAATTACAACAAGGGCCAGACCAAACAGGTCAGACCTCTGGATCAGTTACGCCACATTGGCAACCTATCACGCAAGGAGCAAGCAATGACGACGACCCTCACTCTGCTCGGGGTGATCCTGGTTATCGGAGCCCTGGCTTATCGCCGGGCATCCCTGTTCATCTCGACCCTGGTAACCTTCGCCGCCCTTATCATCGGGGCCCTCTACGGTCATGTGCCCTTGCTGGTATGGGCCCTGTTTGCCGTGGTTGCCATCCCCCTCAACCTGGTGGAATTTCGCCGCAACCAGCTGACCAAGCCGCTGTTCAAGCTCTACAAATCCATCATGCCAGAGATGTCCCGTACCGAAAAAGAAGCCATCGAAGCGGGCACTACCTGGTGGGAAGCCGACCTGTTTGCCGGCGATCCGGACTGGAAGAAGCTGCACGCCATCCCAGTCAGCACCCTGTCGGCAGAAGAGCAGGCTTTCCTGGACGGCCCGGTGGAAGAGGTGTGCCGCATGGTGAGCGACTGGGAGGTAACCCACGAGCGCGCCGATCTCTCTCCCGAGGTGTGGCAATACCTGAAGGACAACAAGTTCTTCGCCATGATCATCAAGAAAAAATATGGTGGTCTGGAGTTCTCCGCCTACGCCCAGTCTTGCGTGCTGCAAAAACTGTGCGGCGCCAGCGCCGTGCTCGCCTCCACCGTCGGCGTGCCCAATTCCCTCGGCCCGGGCGAGCTGCTGCAACACTATGGCACCGATGAGCAGAAGGATTACTACCTGCCGCGTCTCGCTGTCGGTAAAGAGATCCCCTGCTTCGCCCTGACCAGCCCGGAAGCGGGTTCGGATGCGGGCTCCATCCCTGACTTCGGCATCATCTGCAAGGGCGAGTGGGAAGGAAAAGAAGTTCTCGGCATGCGCCTGACCTGGAACAAGCGCTACATCACCCTGGCCCCCATCGCCACCGTGCTGGGGCTCGCCTTCAAACTGCGTGACCCGGAGCACCTGTTGGGTGACGAAGAGGAGCTCGGCATCACCTGCGCCCTGATCCCGACCCACATCAAGGGAGTCGGCATCGGCCGTCGCCACTTCCCGCTCAACGTGCCGTTCCAGAACGGCCCGACCCAGGGCAAGGACGTCTTCGTCCCCCTCGATTTCATCATCGGCGGCCCGGCCATGGCCGGACAGGGTTGGCGCATGCTGGTGGAGTGCCTCTCGGTCGGTCGCGGCATCACCCTGCCCTCCAACAGCACCGGTGGCGTCAAGATGCTGGCCCTGGCGAGCGGCGCCTACAGCCGCATCCGTCGCCAGTTCAAGCTGCCCATCGGCAAGATGGAAGGCATTGAAGAGCCGCTGGCCCGCATCGGTGGCAACGCCTACATCATGGGCGCCGCGGCCAACCTGACCGTGACTGGCATCGACCTTGGCGAGAAGCCCTCGGTCATCTCCGCCATCGTCAAGTACCACCTCACCGACCGTGCCCAGAAGTGCATCATCGATGCCATGGACATCCACGGCGGCAAAGCCATCTGCATGGGTCCCAACAACTATCTGGCCCGCGGCTATCAAGGTGCCCCCATCGCCGTCACGGTGGAAGGAGCCAATATCCTGACCCGCAGCATGATCATCTACGGCCAGGGCGCCATCCGTTGCCACCCGTACGTGTTGCCCGAGATGCTGGCGGCCAGCCATCCGGACAAGGAGCAGGCCCTCAAAGACTTCGACAAGGCGGTGTTCAGCCATGTCGGCTTTGCCATCAGCAACCTGGTGCGCAGCTTCTGGCTGGGTCTCACCGGTGCCCGCTTCGCCGCTGCCCCCTATGGGGATCAGACCAAGCGCTACTATCAGCAGCTCTCCCGCCTCTCCGCCAACCTGGCGCTCCTGTCGGACATGGCGATGGGCACCCTGGGGGGCGAGCTCAAGCGCAAGGAGCGGGTCTCCGCCCGTCTCGGCGACGTGCTGAGCCAGCTCTATCTGGCCTCCAGCGCTCTCAAGCGCTATCAGGACGAGGGTCGTCAGCAGGCCGACCTGCCGCTGCTGCACTGGGCGCTGCAAGATGCCCTGTTCAAGGCACAGGAGGCGATCGACGAGCTGCTGCGCAACTTCCCGAACAGTTGGATTGGGTTGGCTCTGCGCGTCATCGTGCTGCCGCTGGGCCGCGACATGAAGCGCCCGAGCGACAAGCTGGACAACCAGGTGGCCCGCCTGCTGCAAACTCCGAGCGAAACCCGCAGCCGCCTGGCCAAGGGGCAGTACCTCACCCGCGAGGAGGGCAACCCCTTCGGCCTGCTGGAGCAGGCACTCGATGACGTGCTGGCCGCCGAACCGCTGTTTGACAAGGTGTGCAAGGCCGATGGCATCAAGCGTCCCTTCCTGGCGCTGGACAAGGTAGCCGACATCGGACTGGCCGCCGGCGTGCTGAACCAGAGCGAGGCCGACCTGCTGCGCCGCGCCGAAGTGAGCCGCCTGCGCACCATCAACGTCGATGATTTCGACCCCATCGATCTGGTGGCCAACAAGCAGCTGTTTGAAGCTTCCGCTTACCATCACGCGGCCTGAGTCGCCGCTCTGCCAATGACGCCTCCCACCGGGAGGCGTTTTTTATTCTGTACGGTAGCGACAAAGCGCCAGCCGCCTCCCCTCTGTTCTTGATCACAAAAAAGGGCACAATAGCCGGCAGTTCAAACACACAAGGAAGCCGAGATGAGCCTTGAGCACCTGATCCAGTGGCGCCGCGATCTGCACCGCCTGCCGGAAGCCGCCTGGAAAGAGTTCCGCACCACCAGCCTGATCGCCCACCACCTGAGCGGACTCGGCTATCACATCGTGCTCGGTGACAAGCTGCTGGCCAGCAATCTGGTGATGGGGCGGGATCTGGACGTGGCAGCCGAGAAGGCCCGCGCCCGCCGCCAGGGGGCGCATCCCGACTGGCTGGATCGCATTGGTGACTTTACCGGTCTGATGGGGGAGCTGGACACCGGCCGCCCCGGCCCGACGCTCGCCTTTCGCTTCGACATCGATGCGGTGGAAGTGGAAGAGTCCGGCGACGAGCAGCACCAGCCGCAGCGGGAGGGGTTTGCCTCCCACAACAAGGGGTGGATGCACGCCTGCGCTCACGATGGCCACACCGCCATCGGCATGGGGCTGGCCAGCCGGCTGATGGCGATGAAAGAGCAGTTGGGGGGACGCATCAAGCTCTTCTTCCAGCCGGCCGAAGAGGGGTGTCGCGGCGGCAAGGCGCTGGCCGCCGGCGGGGCGCTCGATGACGTGGATGCCCTGCTCTCCCTGCATATCGGTATCCACGCGAGCAGCGGCGAACTGGTGATCAACCCCACCGAGTTTCTCTGCTCCACCAAGTTCGATGTGCACTTCATGGGTACGGCGGCCCACGCCGGTCTTGAGCCCAACGCCGGTTGCAACGCACTGGCCGCCGCCTGCATGGCCACTTCCGCCATGCTCGCCATTCCCCGCCACCGGGATGGCATGACCCGCATCAATATCGGCCAGCTCAACGGCGGCAGCGGCCGCAACGTGATCCCCGATCATGCCGAGCTGCGCGGCGAGACCCGCGGCGCCGACAGCTCGCTGAACGACTACATGTTCGGCCAGGTGCAACGCATCGTCGAAGGGGTTGCCATGGCCCACGGGGTCACCTACCAGATCATCAAACAGGGCGAGGCCATCGCGCTGGACAACAGCCCCACCCTGCAGGTCGAACTGACCGCCCTGGCCCGCCAGCTGGGGCTCGCCACCATCCAGACTCGCCGCTTCGGCGCCAGCGAGGATGCCGGTTTTCTGATGGAGCGGGTACAAAAGCAGGGAGGCGAAGCCGCCTACCTGGTGCTCGGCGCCGATCTCGCGGCGCCGCACCATCACAATGCCTTCGATTTCGATGAGCGGGTGATGCAAAGCGGGGTCGATCTGCTGACTTCCTGGGTGCTGGCCCGTCAGGGCACACAGCCAGCGGCGGCGCGCTGACCAGCACGGTAAAAGGCTATATCGCAGGATCAAAAAAGGCGCCCTGGGCGCCTTTTTTGACGAATGCATCGCAATGGATCCCGGAGCGACTCACTAGTGCGACTCGCCATCGCCCCGCTTGCGATTGGTGTTGGGGCGACCGCCGGTCACCGCATCGGCCCGACCTTCCTCTTTGGCCTTCTCGGCCCGTTTCTTGCGCATCTCGCGCGGATCGGCGATGAGCGGTCGATAGATCTCGATACGATCCCCGTCCTGCAAGTGATCACTCCCCTTGACCGGACGACTGTAGATACCGAACTTGTTGACTGCCAGATCGATCTCCGGGTGCTTTTGCACGATACCGGACTGCTCGATGGCGTCCAGCACGCAGGTCTCTGGCGCAACCCTCAACTCAATCACCGTCTGCTGCTGCGGCAAGGCGTAGACCACCTCTATGGTGAGCTGCTCAGACACCGTAAACCTCCTTCGCCCGGTTGGAGAAGGCGGCGACCATGGAACTCACCAGATCGCGGAACACCTGACCGAAGGCCACCTCGATCAGCTTGGAGGTAAATTCGAAATCGAGATCGAACTCCACCTTGCAGGCATCCACATCCAGCGGAGTGAAGGTCCACCAGCCCGCCAGCTTGCGAAACGGGCCATCCACCAGCTCCATCCTGATCTGGCGGTTCATGTCCAGCTGATTGCGGGTGGTAAAAGTCTTGGCAATGCCCGCCTTGGCCACATCCACCGAGGCCATCATGTAGTCATCGCCGGCCTCGTGCACGCGACTGCCGACGCAACCGGGCAAAAATTGCGGATAGGCATCCACATCGTTAACCAACTTGAACATCTGTTCTGCACTGAACATCACCAGGGCACTGCGAGTAATACGGGGCATGGCTTTTCCTCATCCAATCGCCGCGATTTTATCATCATGTTCCGGCTTGTGGAGGTAAAACCTCGGCCAAACTGCTCATTAAGCCGCCACTCGAGCCGCTGCGCGTTTTACAGCCGCCCTCGCCTACGTATAATACGAGCCTCCTAGTCATTGCCGGAAATCGCCCGTCATGAGCAAAAAAAACAGTAAAAACAAAGCCGGGTCCAGCACCATTGCACTTAACAGAACCGCGCGCCACGAATACTTCATTGAAGAGAAGATCGAAGCGGGTCTGTCCCTGCAAGGGTGGGAAGTCAAATCCCTGCGGGCGGGCAAGGCCAACATCAGCGAAGCCTATGTCATCTTCCGCGATGGCGAGGCCTACCTGTTCGGCTCCAGCTTCCTGCCGCTGCAGGCAGCCTCCAGCCACGTGGTGTGTGACCCGACCCGTACCCGCAAGCTGCTGCTGAGCCGCCGCGAACTCGACAAGCTCGAGAGCCTGATCGCCCGTCAGGGCTACACCATAGTGCCGCTCGCTCTCTACTGGAAACAGTGCTGGGTCAAGGTCGAGATCGGCCTGGTAAAAGGCAAGAAAGAGCACGACAAGCGCGAAGATACCAAGGCCCGCGAATGGGATCGGGAAAAAGCCCGCATCATGAAGAACAAAAACCGCGGCTAATCCGATTGATGCTGCAAGGTCCGGGCTCCAGGCCCGGACTTTTTCTTTTCTGGCCTACCCTCTCCCCCCCTGCTTGCGCACAATAAATCGGCAAACGGAGCGGCTCCCCGCGGGAATGGCCATCAACGCCTTGCCATGGCAGCATTTTTGCGTACAATCCCTCTTAACAACTTGGGGCTGATTCTGGATTCGACAAGATTCACGAAACCCAAGGTGCATGCCGAGGTGCGGTAGGCCTCGTTAATAAACCGCAAAAAAATAGTCGCAAACGACGAAAACTACGCACTGGCAGCTTAATAACCTGCGCAGAGCCCTTCTACCCTAGCTTGCCTGTGTCCTAGGGAATCGGAAGGTCATCCTTCACAGGATCGTGTGGAAGTCCTGCTCGGGGCGGAAGCATTAAAACCAATCGAGCTAGTTAATTCGTGGCGTGTCTCTCCGCAGCGGGTTGGCGAATGTAAAGAGTGACTAAGCATGTAGTGCCAAGGATGTAGTAATTTTGGACGGGGGTTCAAATCCCCCCAGCTCCACCAAATACCGGTCCAACAGTGACCAACGAAGTCCAAGAAACCCGCAGAGCGTAAGGCTTTGCGGGTTTTTTGTTGTCTTATGCTGTCCAATCGGATACGTTGCCATCCAGCCCTTTTAGGCATATCGTTAGGCATATCGTTTTGTATGCCTTCCGGAGCGTATGCCTATGCCTCGTATCACCCGCCCCTTGTCCCCAACCGAGATCAAAGCAGCCAAGCCCAAAGAGAAGGAATACACACTCTGCGACGGGGCTGGTCTAGAGCTCGTCATCAAACCCAATGGCTCAAAGTTGTGGCGCCTGCGTTACTACCGCCCCCTTACTAAACAGAGAAACATGATCAGCTTTGGCTCCTGGCCGGAGATGTCGTTGGCTGACGCGCGAGAGAAACGTTCAGAAGCCAAAACGTTGCTGCAACAAAACATCGATCCCCAACACCATCGAGATGAGCAGACATCCGCCGCGTTATCTCAGAGTGAGCACACATTTGAAGCCGTTGCCAAGCGCTGGTTTGATGTCAAGCGCCCCTCCGTCACCCCGGCCTATGCCGAAGATCTTTGGCGCTCGCTCGAAATGTATCTGTTCCCCGAGATTGGCACTGTGCCTGTTATGGAGATCAAGGCTCAGAGGGCCATCAAGATCATCGAGCCCATAGCAGCGGCAGGAAAACTCGAAACAGTGCGTCGTCTCACACAACGGGTGAACGAGATCATGACCTTTGCCGTCAACTCTGGTCTGATCGATGCCAACCCTTGCTCTGGGATCAGCAAGGTGTTTCAGCGTCCAGCCAAACAGCACATGCCCAGTATTAACCCCAACCAACTACCGGAACTGATGAACAGGCTATCGAAGGCCAGCATCAATTTGCAGACCCGCTGCCTTATCGAATGGAGCCTGCATACCTTAGCTCGCCCCAGCGAGGCTGCAGGAGCCCGGTGGGCAGAGATCGATATGGAAAAGAAACTCTGGCGGATCCCACCAGAGAGAATGAAGAAGCGCAGAGGTCATGACGTGCCCTTGACGCCACAGACACTTGCCTACCTGGACCTAATGCGACCGATCAGCGGCCATCGTGAATTTATCTTCCCTGGGATCCGAAATCCCAAGACACACACTAACGAACAAACCGCCAATGCAGCTTTGAAACGGATGGGGTATGAAGGGACCTTGGTTGCTCACGGCCTGCGAGCTTTGGGCAGCACGACCCTTAACGAGAGAGGATTTGATCGAGACGTTATCGAATCCGCCTTGGCGCACTCTGACAAAGACGAAGTGCGTAGCGCTTATAACCGCACGGATTATCTGGAACGTCGCCGAGAAATGATGGTCTGGTGGTCAGAACATATTGATACAGCATCCAAAATCGGCTCGGCGCTGACGTGGTTGCCATCCACAAAAGCAGGATAATTATTATCTATATAAGGCCTAGTTGTCCAAATCGCGACACTGCCTGCAACCTCGCAGATCCTGTAGAACCGTCTGAGAGCATCTGATGGACCCGCCAGTGAATTGAGCCGTGGGTAATGGATATCGAGCTTGGAATTAACTCCATCAGGTTAATTCCACATTGAGAATCGCATTATGATTTTTTTTAATTCTGTGCGAGATGATGAATGGCTCTTTCGCTTTGGCATTCGACTATTTTTATTTACAGAATGGCTTGACGTATCGCGAACCTCATTAATTTTGCAGTTCAACCCTTTCAAGGTTAGTTTCATAAAAAACATCTTCGCCATGCTGCTTTTGATAATATCAAGCAGCATATGACTATTACTAGGAATACCTACGGCCATTTCTTTTTGTAGGCCATCAGGCATCGTTTCTAATTTAGGTAAGGGCAACATCTGAAGAGTGTTTTTTATCATCATCAGATGTTTTTTGTCAGTATGCGCAATTGAATTCAATGAGCCGGATTGTTTAATTAGTATGTCCGGGGGCGCTATTAGAGGAATAATGGTTTTATTCTCGATAAGAAGAGCTGAAAAAAGTGTCATTGCATAGTCTCCCGACTGCGTCGCAGAAACGTCATCACTACAATATTTTTTTGCACACTTATGCCAACGGGCCTGCGCCTCGTTCAAAAAAATTAAGCTATCGAACATTGCCATTTTTTGATGTAAATAATCGACAATGCTTACAGTAGTCATGTGGCGTTTATCATCTTTCTTTTGAGATTTTAAAACTTTAATAAAATCGACCAAATTACTACCCTGTTGGGTGTCAATATTAAGTCTTTTAGCTAATTCCGAGTACTTTGTGCTACGTGGATTATTGGTAAATATACGAATGCTTTTTGATATTTTTTTATCATACTTACAAAGCAGGCTGAATGACTCCTTATGATAATCGAAGGGATACTCATTTTTAGGGAAACACAATGTGATAAACGTCTCTTGATACCATGGCATCGTCTCAGGTGCATGAATCGAGCTCACCATATTGACAAAGCCTTTTAATGCTGTCGTTTTTCTCAGGTCTGTATTAAAATCAGTTATCGCCCTACTGAAACGGTCTGCATATGCTCGAATACCATTGTGATTTTTTTTATTATCGCTGTAACGTTCAAACTCAAACCTAGCTTTAATCACTACTTTTAAATTTTTATCGTCACAAGTTACATCTTCTAAAAAGTCCCAAAGACCGGCAATATGTTTAGCTGCATTTTTTTCAAAATTACTGACCTTTACATTCAAGTCCTTTCTGAGTAGGTCTTTAAGCAAGACTCTGGCTCTTTCGTTGATTTTATTTGCCAAGCTTGTTGCTTGCTCAACCATGCCAATGAGCGGCTGCTCAGAAATCTCAAGCTCCATACGTATAGACGCTGTGATATCATCGTCAAAAACTAGGTGCTCATAATAACAGCTGATGATGTCGATACACTCTTGGGTTGAGAAGTAATTGGCATAGGGATGTAATGTGTAATGCCGAAAATGCCGATGTGCGACTCTGAGCAGAGACAAAATAGTTAAAAAATATGAACCTATCTTCGTCAGTGGAAACATACTAATTTGTTGAAATTCAGTTCGTGAGTGAAATCGCTCGATAGACTTATCAATACTCACCAGTTCAAATATCTGCCACTCATCCTCAGGAGTGCAGCCAAGCAGTTCCTTTAACTTCTCAATCAACGCTAAGGCATAGTACAAATTCCGGTGATGCTCGTCGCCATGACCATGTCGCAATCGCCACGGCTTTTTGCTCTTTTCACAAGCCATTCGAAGTGGACCAAGCTCATCAAACGATATTGCTATATCAAATGAAACTTGCCGTGCAAGCTCCAACAACTTCAGTCGCAACCAATCTCCCTTTGCTGTCGCCACCCCAACCTCCTATGCATTATCAATGCTCAATTGAATAGGGCCCGAAGGCCCCTCAAAAGAGTCTGACAAGATAGCCAGCCCGAGTCAAACACCGACCAAGCACTGCTGCCTGAATGGCTGCAGTGGTTGCCTGATGGTCTTGGTACGCGGCCTGCCTCTGGCCGTGACTTTCTTGGGTAACGTCCCTTTGAAGAAGGTACGACGTCCATCGAGCTTCAGCTTGGCTACACGGTCTGACTTGGTCAGATAGGCAAGCGCCTTGTGCAAATACTGCCGCTTCTCCTTGTCGTGATGATTGACGACGCCAATCCCACAAAATCGGTATTCGTTAGCCTTAGCCTTCATATTGCAGTTAAAGCCCCGGCCACGCCCGCCAGTAATATACTTCCACTCTTCGATTATGAACCCCGCATGACACACATCACTCCGGAAATTTGCGCCATTCAAAAAAACAACTAAATGGAAATGGTATCCGGTTTCCGGAGCAAACTCCAAGCGACAAGCATAGCCTACCCAGTTGGCAGCCAATGCCCCTTTGCGGCGATTTTTAAGCAATGCATCCTTGTGCTTGATTATTTCATCCAGTGAAAGTGAATCCCGGTGCTCACGCTTGTAGGACAAGTCTACACGCAATACCAACAACCGGGAGTAACGTTGAAATAAGCCGTTAACATAGCGCTGTAATGATACAGTGTTTTTGCGTGCACCTTTCATGAAGGTATATACTTGGCGCATCAGTTCGGATGATTTTAACTCATCCAGTAATACCTTGAGCGTTTCAGTAAGCATGGCTCTTACTTCGCAACTAATAAGACCAAGCTCAAGCATTTCGTGAAGCCCATGCTTCACGATAAAATTACACAAGCATGCTAGTTTAGGGTGCAGGCGATAATAATTCTGATGCTTAAAGACCAACGTAGCATTATTTACGATGGTCGTGAATTTTTTCCCCTCCTTGGTCAGAGTACAGGGGAAACCATTTTTTATGACCACATCAAAGATGATGGGCGGGTAGTTCATTTGCTCAAGTTTGGCAGTGTAACTCAACAATTCACGATAATAACCTACCTCGTTGTGTATCTGGAACAAGCCAACAGTGGGACTCCCGTCAGTGTCAGTGCCAACTTCAAGATTAGATTCTTGAAGTATTTTGATTGCATCAATGTCGATACAACCACGACCATACTTAGACATTCTTACTCCTTAATTTAATTCTTGGTATTAGTCGTGAGTAAGGACATGTGGTCATGTCCTATTCTTATCCCTGGTTACAGGCTTCATCTTGTTGATTACGCCTGTACTCTGTTTCATCATGAATGGGTTATAGTTTCCTTTCATTGTTAGTTGGAGGGTCTATGTATTAGTTATAGGGAATATTAATAACAATAAAAACCAATATTCACACCTCAGTTGTTTAAGGTGTTCTCAGGGGAAATAAATTCATCTCGCTCTTATTTCCCCGAGAATACCGACACCGTGAACGTGGCTGGTTTTTGTATAGTTAGTGTCTATTTTTCTCCTTCTTCTCTAACACGTAATCCACCTTGCTAAGACGTCGATCTCACGGCTCATGGAGCACTCTGTTGTGCCCCATGCTGCCTCAGCAAGAGGGTCTGATCACACCTCTTGGCGTGATTTCAGCCACTCCATAATCTCGTGTTCCAGGAACCCAACCGAGTTGGCCCCGATGCGGATCCGCTTAGGGAACGTCGCATCGAAACGCGGGGACCTCGGGCTCAACATGTCGAAAAATTTCGACTTGCTGATCCCTAGCGCCTGGATCACATCGTTGTTACGTAGTACCTTAATTGCCATCGGTTTACCTCCTTCAAAATGCTCTGTTCAACAACTGCATTTTCTCCAAAATATCTTCCTGAAACGACGCCATTTCCTGCCGTATTGGTTCTATTTATCCAGCCCCTGCTCCATCTCAACATCAGCCTTGGGTAGACTTCCGACAGCAGGAACTTCCTGCGAATGTTGTCCCGCTCCCCGTGCTGCCAAATGCAGCCTCCATGGCCATACCTAGCAAAAAGTTAGTTTCAGAATTTGGAAAGTTAGTTTAATTTCCATGCTAAACAGCAGGTTGCATCATCACCTGCACGGGGGGAGGAAGATCCAGTTCTCTCAACCCAAGGAGAGAAATGTGAGCCGAGCGGGGAGACGTCGATAAGAATTTAACTTGGTGATGCGGCTTAATGTGACCAAATCCAGGTCGTCTCACAGGTATGCCCCTCCTGTCCAAATTGACATATCGGTCATAGCAGCACTCGTCGGAGGATCAGTGCCATTTCCAGAAAATTTCAAACCTACATCACCCCCATGAGTTAGCAGGCAGATGTCTGCATTTCACAATTCCTGGAGGAGATATGGCTCACCTGATCGACACCATGGCCTACACTGGCCAAACCCCTTGGCATGGCCTCGGCAATGTCTTGCCACCGCAACAGTCCCTCGATATCTGGCTACAGGCAGCCGGGATGAATTGGACTATCGAGCAGAGTGACGTAATGTTTAACGTCGCCTCAGATGCACTCCATATTCGCCCTTATTCAGACAGCAAAGTTTTGTACCGCTCTGATAACCTGGAGCCTCTATCCGTCGTTTCTCGCCGATATAACGTGGTTCAGCCTCACGAGGTGCTGCATTTTTATCAAGATCTGGTAGAGGTGGGCGGCTTTGAGTTGGAAACAGCGGGCTCGCTCAAGGGCGGCCGCAAATTATGGGCGCTGGCTAAAACGGGTCAAGATATGAAACTGAAAGGTGGCGACAGGGTAAAATCATACCTGCTGCTTGCCACCAGTTGTGATGGTACGTTGTGTACCACAGCACAATTTACCTCGCTCCGAGTTGTCTGTAATAACACACTGCAAATAGCACTACGGGATAATAATGGGGCTATCAAAGTTCCCCACTCCACTCAATTTAATGCAGCTGCCGTCAAAGAGGCACTGGGCCTTGGTATGGCAAATTGGGATCGTTTCCAACAAGAGATGACATCGTTGAGTAATCGTCCGGTATCACCCGTGGAAGCCCTTAATTTCTTCGGTGAACTACTCAATGATCCGGCTGGCGATGATGAGAATATTATTCTCAGCCGTCCCGCCCAAAAACTGCACGAGCTGTATATGGGCGCAGGCATGGGCTCAGAGCTTGCCAGCTCCCGCAATACAGCCTGGGGGCTGGTCAATGCGGTGAGTGAGTACGTGGATCACCACCGTCGGGCACGCAGTCAGGATCATCGGCTCGATTCCGCTTGGTTTGGTCAGGGTGCCCAACTTAAATCCCAAGCCCTGGATCAGGCACTCACTCTGCTGCAGTAATTCCGCTTCCCCATTCAAACCGCATAACGACCTCACCCGGACTGGCACAAGCCAATCCGGGCGTAGGCGTTTATGCCGTCAACAAGGAGTCGTCATGAAATCAAAAGCCAAATACGGCCAAGCCCTGCGGCTGGCCTCCACTACCCAATTAACCCGCGAGCAGTGGCTCGCACTCCGCAAACTCGGCATTGGCTCCTCCGATGCCGCCGTGGCAGTGGGCCTCTCCCCTTACAAATGTCCGCTCAGCCTGTGGCTGGAGAAGACTGGCCGCAAGGAGCCGGAGGATATCTCCCATAAGGAAGCGGTGCTGTGGGGCATCGAACTGGAACCTGTGCTGGCACAGGTCTATGCCAAACGTACCGGCTACAAGGTGCGCCGGGTCAATGCGGTGCTGCAACACCCTGAGCATCCCTTCATGCTCGCCAACCTCGACCGGGAGGTGGTCGGCCATCCCGATGGGCCGGGCATTCTGGAGATCAAAACCGCCAGCTATCACAGCGCCCCCCAGTGGGAGGAAGGAGTGCCGGTGGCTTACCAGTGTCAGGTACTGCATCAACTGGCCGTCACTGGCCATGCCTGGGCCGAAGTGGCAGTGCTGATCGGCGGCCAGGATTTTCGGATTTACCGCATCGAGCGCGATGAGGAGAAGATCCAGGATCTCACCGAGCGGGAAGCGCAGTTCTGGCAGATGGTGCAACAAGATCAGCAACCTGAACCTGACGGCTCCAGTGATGCCGCCAATGCCCTTAGCTGGCTGTTTCCGCGTGACGATGGCCAGACGATGGATCTCTCCGATTCTCCCGAGTTCAACCAGCTGTTTGGCGAGCTACTGCGATTGCGTCAGCAAAAAGAAGCCGTCGAGCTGCAGGAGTCGCAGCTCAAACAGCGGCTGCAAGCCACTTTGGGTGAAGCGACAGCCGGGTTGTTTGCCGATGGCAAGATCACCTGGAAGCGCAGTAAAGACCGGCTGGCACCGGATCTGGATAAGCTTGGTCAGGATCATCCCGACCTGATCACCCGTTATGTCAAACCGGTACCCGGCGTGCGCCGTTTCACCATTCAACCCTTGAGACAAACACCATGATCAAAGGACTGGCGATCACCCCGCCCGTGATCGGGCGGATCTGCATCGGCAAGCTGGTGCAAAAACAGGATAAGTGGGTGCCGGAGAAAGACGACAGCTTCACCCTCACCACCCAGATACAGCAAAAGGGGGGATGGTTGCTCCACCCCCTGCATCAACACTACTCATCGCAAAAGAATAACCCAGGACAGGAGCAGACCAAGATCCGCGCTATTCCGGTGCGGGTGCTGTTCAACGACAGCGACTTGAATCTGCGGGCGGAATACAGCGCGTTTGACCGGCAAACCGGCAGGCCGCTGTGTGTCGGGAATGGGGAGGTGGCAAGACGCGTGGGGGCACAAGGCATGGAGGAAGTTAGCTGCCCGGGGCCAGAGCGCTGCGCCTTTGCCGGGCAACAGGGTTGCAAGCTGTACGGGCGACTGAACCTGTTTGTGGAGGGGCAAGGGGATGAGCTGGGCAGCTTTATCTTCCGAACCACCGGCTACAACTCGGTGCGCACTCTGTCGGCTCGACTGAAATACCTGGAGGCCGTGAGCGGTGGTCACACCCGTTATTTGCCGCTCACCCTGCGGTTGCGAGCCAAAAGCACCACCCAGTCCTACCGCACACCGGTCTACTACGTGGATTTGACCTTGCGGGAAGAGACCAACCTGACCGAGGCAATCAGACAGGCACACGAGGCCGCCCAGCGTGACCAAGAGGCGGGACTCGCCATCGACCAGATGGAGCAGGCCGCGCGCGAGTTGCTGCGTAACGGCCAGTTTGAAGACATCGATGAGGAGGTGCCGATGCTGCTGGAGGAGTTCTATCCCGAAACCAACACTGACGAGACAAATGGTAACACGAGTGCGGAGGCGACAACCTCGCATAGCGCACCACAAAGCCAAGCAACCAGAACGCCACAGAGACCGCAACCAAGAAGGAGTCCGCTCACCAACAAATTGGGGAAAGGGAGCCCAACTTCTTCCCCCGGTTAACCGCTGATGACCCTCGGGAACTGGGGGCGATTCACCCCCCACTGAACCGTGAAGCACTTTCTACAGGACCAAGTTTACTACTTCCAGCCCGATTGCATTCGCCAATCGATATCCACGGCAATCACAAAACGGCTCGTTATTGGATCCAAATGCTGGCTCTTGGTCAATAGCTCAGGCCCTAGTGACATGCACGAATACTGTCGTTTTCAGAAGGCGACTGCACCGGTTCATTGGGTTGGCCGTACCGAGTGCATAGGACTGCTGACACGACCTGTTCAGTAGTCGTATGCACGAGCCGCCGCGAGGGGATGGGATTGCTCAGGAGTCCTGTCATTTTCAGAAGACGACTGCACGGCTCTGTTGCAAAGATTGGCGGCAGTCAGAGGTAGGCTGTCGCTCTGCGCCGATCAGGCGGCTGCTGCGAAATGGTGGTTGAGCATGCCCATGGCCTCCGTCAGCGCCGAGGGCCCAATGCCAAAAGCTCTCTCCACAAGGCGCACCTCGCCCCTGATGCCGGGCTGCAGGCACCAGGGGCGAGCCTGTCCTTTGCGCAGGGCTCGCATGACTTCGAATCCCTTGATCGTGGCATAGGCCGTGGGGATCGATTTGAAACCGCGCACCGGCTTGATCAGTATCTTGAGCTTTCCGTGATCGGCCTCGATCACGTTATTGAGATACTTCACCTGCCGGTGGGCCGTCTCCCGGTCCAGCTTTCCTTCGCGCTTCAATTCGGTGATCGCTGCACCATAGCTCGGCGCTTTGTCGGTATTGAGCGTGGCAGGCTTTTCCCAGTGCTTCAGGCCTCGCAGGGCCTTGCCCAGGAACCGCTTCGCTGCCTTGGCGCTGCGGGTCGGCGACAGGTAGAAATCGATCGTGTCGCCCCGCTTGTCGACTGCCCGGTACAGGTAGGTCCACTTGCCCCGCACCTTGACGTAGGTTTCATCCAGGCGCCAGCTCGGATCAAAGCCACGCCGCCAGAACCAGCGCAGCCGCTTCTCCATCTCCGGGGCGTAGCACTGGACCCAGCGATAGATCGTCGTATGGTCGACCGAAATGCCGCGTTCCGCCAGCATTTCCTCAAGGTCGCGATAGCTGATCGGATAGCGACAATACCAGCGCACCGCCCACAGGATCACATCACCCTGGAAATGGCGCCACTTGAAATCCGTCATCGTTCCGTCCGTCCAATCTCCGCCAAGCATGCTCAAGCTTCACGATTTTTGCAACAGAGCCGAGAGAACTATCTTCGGCCTTCACACGCACGAAAGGCGGCGAAGCTCCGCCGTTAATCCGTCCGCCGGAGATCTCGCCCAGGCAGGCTGAAGGCCGAGCAAGCCTGACAGGCCCGAAAAGCCCGGCACGGGCGTCGGCGGCGATGACGGCGGCGGCATTATCCAGGGTTGATGATGGAAGTGGAGGATATCGACAACCTCTCGCGCAACCAAGACATCGCGGTCGGACTGCAAGTGATCTTGAAGCCACGGGCCCGTCCCACCCCGACATGGACCTCGATGCCCGAACGGACGTTAGATTTCGAGTTCTAGGCGTTCTGCGATGAAGGTTGGATCCCAGCCGGGATTGAAAGTGTCGACGTGGGTGAATCCGAGCCGCTCGTATAGGCCACGCAGGTTCGGGTGGCAGTCGAGCCGCAGCTTGGCGCACCCCTGCGTTCGCGCGGCATGGCGGCAAGCCTCGATCAGCGCGGAGCTGACACCCCGGCCCGCATGTGTCCGTCGCACCGCGAGCTTGTGCAGATATGCGGCCTCCCCCTTGAGGGCGTCGGGCCAGAACTCGGGATCCTCGGCCGACAAGGTGCAACAGCCGACGATGCCGTCGCTGCAACTCGCGACTAGGAGCTCGGATCTCAGGACGAAGGTCTCCGCGAATGTCCGGTCGATCCGCGCGACGTCCCAGGCGGGCGTTCCCTTGGCGGACATCCACGCCGCAGCGTCGTGCATCAGCCGCACAACCTCGTCGATATCACCCGAGCAGGCGACCCGAACGTTCGGAGGCTCCTCGCTGTCCATTCGCTCCCCTGGCGCGGTATGAACCGCCGCCTCATAGTGCAGTTTGATCCTGACGAGCCCAGCATGTCTGCGCCCACCTTCGCGGAACCTGACCAGGGTCCGCTAGCGGGCGGCCGGAAGGTGAATGCTAGGCATGATCTAACCCTCGGTCTCTGGCGTCGCGACTGCGAAATTTCGCGAGGGTTTCCGAGAAGGTGATTGCGCTTCGCAGATCTCCAGGCGCGTGGGTGCGGACGTAGTCAGCGCCATTGCCGATCGCGTGAAGTTCCGCCGCAAGGCTCGCTGGACCCAGATCCTTTACAGGAAGGCCAACGGTGGCGCCCAAGAAGGATTTCCGCGACACCGAGACCAATAGCGGAAGCCCCAACGCCGACTTCAGCTTTTGAAGGTTCGACAGCACGTGCAGCGATGTTTCCGGTGCGGGGCTCAAGAAAAATCCCATCCCCGGATCGAGGATGAGCCGGTCGGCAGCGACCCCGCTCCGTCGCAAGGCGGAAACCCGCGCCTCGAAGAACCGCACAATCTCGTCGAGCGCGTCTTCGGGTCGAAGGTGACCGGTGCGGGTGGCGATGCCATCCCGCTGCGCTGAGTGCATAACCACCAGCCTGCAGTCCGCCTCAGCAATATCGGGATAGAGCGCAGGGTCAGGAAATCCTTGGATATCGTTCAGGTAGCCCACGCCGCGCTTGAGCGCATAGCGCTGGGTTTCCGGTTGGAAGCTGTCGATTGAAACACGGTGCATCTGATCGGACAGGGCGTCTAAGAGCGGCGCAATACGTCTGATCTCATCGGCCGGCGATACAGGCCTCGCGTCCGGATGGCTGGCGGCCGGTCCGACATCCACGACGTCTGATCCGACTCGCAGCATTTCGATCGCCGCGGTGACAGCGCCGGCGGGGTCTAGCCGCCGGCTCTCATCGAAGAAGGAGTCCTCGGTGAGATTCAGAATGCCGAACACCGTCACCATGGCGTCGGCCTCCGCAGCGACTTCCACGATGGGGATCGGGCGAGCAAAAAGGCAGCAATTATGAGCCCCATACCTACAAAGCCCCACGCATCAAGCTTTTGCCCATGAAGCAACCAGGCAATGGCTGTAATTATGACGACGCCGAGTCCCGACCAGACTGCATAAGCAACACCGACAGGGATGGATTTCAGAACCAGAGAAAGAAAATAAAATGCGATGCCATAACCGATTATGACAACGGCGGAAGGGGCAAGCTTAGTAAAGCCCTCGCTAGATTTTAATGCGGATGTTGCGATTACTTCGCCATCTATTGCGATAACAAGAAAAAGCCAGCCTTTCATGATATATCTCCCAATTTGTGTAGGGCTTATTATGCACGCTTAAAAATAATAAAAGCAGACTTGACCTGATAGTTTGGCTGTGAGCAATTATGTGCTTAGTGCATCTAACGTTTGACATGAGCTGCGGCTTGCAGGCGGCGAAGCCGGCTGGAAGACGTCCGCTCGATGGAACGGTTAGGCTGAGAGCTACTTCGCCCAGTAGTTTTCCAGCGCTCTTCGTATGTGCTCATGGTCGTACTCGAACTCCTCTGCTTGCAGGGCGAACTCTAAGTATTTTCGAACTACCGCTCTCTGTTTCTCCGTGAGGAGAGTGCATTGAACTTCAATGAGTGTTGATTGAACTAGGTTATATATGAGGTCGAACTCGTAGAGCGCTTGCATATCAGCAACCAGGAATGCCGGAAGGTGAAATCGCATCCCTTCCGCATCGAAGAAGGACAGGCTGCTGCTGTATCTGTTCAGCTTTTCGATTGGAATTGACCTCCAATCCAACTTCTCGTCCTTCGCCCTGTACTCAGCTAGCTTCTGCTCGCTCGCATAGTCGTCTAGCCCGTTGGCCTCCAGAAGGCCAACGCCAGACCCAAGTTTTACTCCTGCAAAGGCTTCGTATGTTTCCGCCACGAGTGTCTCAAGAGCCTCCCCGCGCTTCGCGAGCTCCATTTGCTCAGCCAAGACAGAAGGATCAAAGCCGCGAGACCGCATTTCGTCGACATCTTTGAGGGTCGGATACTTTCTCACGCGTCTTCTCGCAGCCTAACGCCTGGCACAGCTGCCGACAAAATTGGCGCTTGTTTTGCCGGCTTTTTGGCAAAACAAGTGACACTTTTGGCGGTCAGTTGCTGCCACTTGTTAACCCTTTTGCCAGATTTGGTAACTATAATTTATGTTAGACACGAAGTCTTGGCTAAAAACTGGCCTAAAACTACTGGGGATTTCTGGAAAATAGACATCACCTTCTGGCTCAATGTCGATTGTTGAAATATGTAAAGTATCAACTTTATCGATCAGGCTTTTGTATATTTCACCACCACCAGACACAATCACATGATCCGTTATCGTCTTCAGATGATTTAGCGCTTCATCGATAGATGGAAATACCAATACATTCTCATCACTGGAAGTGAAGCTTGAACGAGTTACAACGGCATATTTTCGGTTGGGTAAAGCCCCCATTGACTCGAAAGTCTTTCGGCCTACCAAAAGCCACTGATTATAGGTAATCGCTTTGAAGAGTAATTGTTCCCCTTTGGCACTCCATGGAATATCTGGGCCATTTCCGATAACTCCATTCTTCGAAATTGCTGCCATTAGTGATAGTTTCACGATACTTCCTTAGGGGTTAACTTTGTTTTAGGGCGACTGCCCTGCTGCGTAACATCGTTGCTGCTCCATAACATCAAACATCGACCCACGGCGTAACGCGCTTGCTGCTTGGATGCCCGAGGCATAGACTGTACAAAAAAACAGTCATAACAAGCCATGAAAACCGCCACTGCGCCGTTACCACCGCTGCGTTCGGTCAAGGTTCTGGACCAGTTGCGTGAGCGCATACGCTACTTGCATTACAGCTTACGAACCGAACAGGCTTATGTCCACTGGGTTCGTGCCTTCATCCGTTTCCACGGTGTGCGTCACCCGGCAACCTTGGGCAGCAGCGAAGTCGAGGCATTTCTGTCCTGGCTGGCGAACGAGCGCAAGGTTTCGGTCTCCACGCATCGTCAGGCATTGGCGGCCTTGCTGTTCTTCTACGGCAAGGTGCTGTGCACGGATCTGCCCTGGCTTCAGGAGATCGGAAGACCTCGGCCGTCGCGGCGCTTGCCGGTGGTGCTGACCCCGGATGAAGTGGTTCGCATCCTCGGTTTTCTGGAAGGCGAGCATCGTTTGTTCGCCCAGCTTCTGTATGGAACGGGCATGCGGATCAGTGAGGGTTTGCAACTGCGGGTCAAGGATCTGGATTTCGATCACGGCACGATCATCGTGCGGGAGGGCAAGGGCTCCAAGGATCGGGCCTTGATGTTACCCGAGAGCTTGGCACCCAGCCTGCGCGAGCAGCTGTCGCGTGCACGGGCATGGTGGCTGAAGGACCAGGCCGAGGGCCGCAGCGGCGTTGCGCTTCCCGACGCCCTTGAGCGGAAGTATCCGCGCGCCGGGCATTCCTGGCCGTGGTTCTGGGTTTTTGCGCAGCACACGCATTCGACCGATCCACGGAGCGGTGTCGTGCGTCGCCATCACATGTATGACCAGACCTTTCAGCGCGCCTTCAAACGTGCCGTAGAAGGCACTGTTGCAAAGTTAGCGATGAGGCAGCCTTTTGTCTTATTCAAAGGCCTTACATTTCAAAAACTCTGCTTACCAGGCGCATTTCGCCCAGGGGATCACCATAATAAAATGCTGAGGCCTGGCCTTTGCGTAGTGCACGCATCACCTCAATACCTTTGATGGTGGCGTAAGCCGTCTTCATGGATTTAAATCCCAGCGTGGCGCCGATTATCCGTTTCAGTTTGCCATGATCGCATTCAATCACGTTGTTCCGGTACTTAATCTGTCGGTGTTCAACGTCAGACGGGCACCGGCCTTCGCGTTTGAGCAGAGCAAGCGCGCGACCATAGGCGGGCGCTTTATCCGTGTTGATGAATCGCGGGATCTGCCACTTCTTCACGTTGTTGAGGATTTTACCCAGAAACCGGTATGCAGCTTTGCTGTTACGACGGGAGGAGAGATAAAAATCGACAGTGCGGCCCCGGCTGTCGACGGCCCGGTACAGATACGCCCAGCGGCCATTGACCTTCACGTAGGTTTCATCCATGTGCCACGGGCAAAGATCGGAAGGGTTACGCCAGTACCAGCGCAGCCGTTTTTCCATTTCAGGCGCATAACGCTGAACCCAGCGGTAAATCGTGGAGTGATCGACATTCACTCCGCGTTCAGCCAGCATCTCCTGCAGCTCACGGTAACTGATGCCGTATTTGCAGTACCAGCGTACGGCCCACAGAATGATGTCACGCTGAAAATGCCGGCCTTTGAATGGGTTCATGTGCAGCTCCATCAGCAAAAGGGGATGATAAGTTTATCACCACCGACTATTTGCAACAGTGCCGGTCCACTTGCCCCGCACCTTGACGTAGGTTTCATCCAGGCGCCAGCTCGGATCAAAGCCACGCCGCCAGAACCAGCGCAGCCGCTTCTCCATCTCCGGGGCGTAGCACTGGACCCAGCGATAGATCGTCGTATGGTCGACCGAAATGCCGCGTTCCGCCAGCATTTCCTCAAGGTCGCGATAGCTGATCGGATAGCGACAATACCAGCGCACCGCCCACAGGATCACATCACCCTGGAAATGGCGCCACTTGAAATCCGTCATCGTTCCGTCCGTCCAATCTCCGCCAAGCATGCTCAAGCTTCACGATTTTTGCAACAGAGCCCGCTGGCGCATGGCGCGGGCCTTGGCGGCGTCAACGTCCGGCTCGTCGTCCAGAAACTCGAACTCCTGTTCGGGCGATGGCGTCGGCGTGACGATTTCCTCATGCTCGGGCAATTCCGGCTCGCGGCGGATGCCGGCATTGGCCGGGTCGCCCTCGGCCTCGTTTCCCCTCGTCGCGGAACGGCTTTCCGCCGCGACCACGCGGCCGGACCAATCATCGGCGGATGGGCTGGGCGCCAGCGGAGCGGCGACCAGATCGGGCGGGGTCAGGATGCGTTCCTGCAACCGCGCGTCCTCGAAATAGCGGGCCTTGGTCGCGCGGATCGGCGGCGTGCCCGCGACCATGACGATTTCATCGGTAGGCGGAAGCTGCATGATTTCGCCCGGCGTGAGCAGCGGCCGGGCTGTCTCCTGCCGTGAAACCATGAGATGCCCGAGCCACGGCGCGAGCCTGTGGCCGGCATAGTTGGTGGAATCGCGCATCTCGGTCGCGGTGCCGAGCGCGTCGCTCACCCTTTTGGCGGTCCTTTCGTCATTCGTGGCAAAGCTGACGCGCACATGGCAGTTGTCGAGGATCGCGTTGTTCGGCCCATAGGCCCGCTCGATCTGGTTGAGGCTCTGCGCGATCAGGAAGCCTTTGATTCCGTAGCCTGCCATGAAGGCCAAGGCGGACTCGAAAAAATCCAACCTGCCCAATGCCGGAAACTCGTCGAGCATCAACAGCAGGCGATGGCGCTTGCCGGAGGTGGTCAATTCCTCGGTCAACCGCCTCCCAATCTGGTTGAGGATCAGGCGGATTAGCGGCTTTGTGCGGTTAATGTCGGATGGCGGCACGACCAGATAGAGCGTGACGGGCTGGCGGCTGCCGACCAGATCGGCAATGCGCCAGTCGCAATGCGCCGTCACCCGCGCCACCACGGGATCGCGGTAGAGGCCGAGAAACGACATGGCGGTGGAGAGCACGCCCGACCGCTCGTTCTCGGATTTGTTCAACAGTTCGCGGGCGGACGACGCGATGACGGGATGAAGGCCCGCCTCGCCGAGATGCGGCGTGTCCATCATGGCGCGCAAGGTCGCCTCGACCGGGCGGCGGGGATCGGACAGGAAGTTGGCGACGCCCGCCAAGGTCTTATCCTTCTCCGCGTAGAGAACATGCAGGATCGCGCCGACCAGCAAGCTATGGCTGGTCTTTTCCCAATGATTGCGCTTGTCGAGACTGCCTTCGGGATCGACCAGAATATCCGCGATATTCTGCACGTCGCGGACTTCCCATTCGCCCTGCCGCACCTCCAGCAGCGGGTTGTAGGCCGACGATCTGGCGTTGGTCGGATCGAACAGCAGCACGCGGCCATGCTTCGCGCGGAAGCCCGCTGTCAGCGTCCAGTTCTCGCCTTTTATGTCGTGAACGATGGCGGATGCCGGCCATGTCAGCAGCGTCGGCACCACCAGCCCGACGCCTTTGCCGCTGCGCGTCGGGGCGAAGCATAGAACATGCTCGGGACCATCATGGCGCAGATAGTCCCGGTCGTATCGGCCGAGCAGGACGCCATCGGGGCCGAGCAATCCGGCCGCGCGGATTTCTCTGTCCTCGGCCCATCGCGCCGAACCGTAGGTGGCGACGTTCCGGGCTTCGCGCGCGCGGATGATCGACATGAAGATGGCGGCAGCGATGGCGAGGAAGCCGCCCGATACGGCGATGATGCCGCCCTCGACGAAGATCGCGGGCGCATAGGCGTCGAACGAAAACCACCACCAGAAGAAGGCCGGTGGATAATAGACCGGCAGGCCCACCAGCTCGAACCACGGATTGCCAAGCTGCGGCTGGAAGCCGAGGCGGAATGCTATCCATTGCGTCGCCGCCCACGTCATCACCAGAACGATGGTGAAAACGACAGCGATCTGACCCCAAAGGATTCGGCCTCCGCGCAATGCAGGCTCCAGTTGGCAAGAGAGATTGAGCCGATTAGAGAATAAGCGTTTGCGCGGGAGGCAATAGCAAAGATGATGCAGGAGGGCTGCCGGATACTATCGGCGGCAAATAGGATGGGTGCTCGCAATTTCGAGCACATCCAAATGAATCAATTAGATCGGCTCATCTTGTCGGCGAGTCCAAGCAAATTTCGGAGCGCAACACTGCGATTGTGAGGCGACCAGACCGCCGAGAAAGCGACCGGCTCGGGTTCGTCGGTGATCGGCAGGAAGACCACCCCGGATGTTGGCAAGAGGGACGAAGCCGCACCTATGACAGTGATACCGAAATCCTGTCCCACCATCGACAGCAAGGTGCCGCGCCCAACATCAAATCTAAGGATCGAAGGCGCGGGCCAGGTTCCGGCAAGGCGTAAAACGATATGGTCATGCACTTGTGGGCCGGTGCCACCATGTCTGACGATGAACGTGTCCGCTGCCAGATCAGCCCATGTGGCGGCCGAGCGTCCAACAAGAGCGTGCCGCGCCGACACAGCGGCTAAAAGGGGTTCGGTCCATATTCGCCGGGAATGACAGTCGGGCGGTTTGGACGTGCCGGCAACGAACGCAATATCCAGCCGGTCGGCTCGAAGCTGCGTGAGAGTATCGCGTGCTGTGCCCTCCGTGATTTCGATGTCGAGATTGGGATGGTCCTTTCGATACTGACCAATCAGCTCTGCAAGGAAGCTGCCCGGAATCAGGGCATAGACACCGATGCGTAGCCGGCCGCATTCGCCTTGCGCTGTCATGCCGGCGGTCTTGACGGCGTGATCGAGTTGATCGACGCCTGCCACGACCCGCTCCATGAAGTGTCTGCCTGCATCCGTCAGCCGGACGCCTCGCGCATGGCGCTCGAACAGCAGGACACCAAGATTTTCTTCCAGCGCCTTAACGCGCGCGCTGACGCTCGACTGACTGACGCCGAGCGCGTTGGCCGCGTGCCGAAAGTTCAGATGCTCAGCGACGGCAACGAACTGAACAAGGGAAATGAGCGGTATCCTGCCGGACAGGATACCGCCATTCACGAGGCTGCGATGGCGGGTGCGCCGCATGGGTGCCAGCCGTCCTACCAATCGCCGGTTAGACGACTGGCGACCTCTCGGAAGGAACGTCGCGGGATCGAAGTAGCGCCAGACCCACCGATACCAGCACCGCCATCGTCGTCGCGTAGACGATCACGGGCCATGCGGTGTCGCCATTTAACAGCGTCACCGCCAATGTCCCGACGATGCTGACGATCAGACTTTGAATGCAGAAGTAGAACGCGACTGCCGATCCTGCGATGTCATCGAACTGTGCAAGCGCGCCGTTGGCGGTAACAGACACCGTGACGACAATGCCGACCGCCATAACCCACATTGGTAGGACGAAGGTGAGGAATGACGGCGAGCCGTAAAGTTCGCCGATCCCCAACAGGACCGCTCCGCAAACAAGCAACGCCATCCCACGCGCCACGCATCCTGCGATGCCCCATCTGGCGACAAAGGACTTCGCGAAACGGGTTGTCACGATCATTACAAGCGCGACAGTGGCGAAGGCAAAGCTGAATCCGATCTCGGAATATTCCGCTTGGCCTATGAGCACACGGGGAGCCGTCGAGAAGAAGACGAAGTAGGTGCCCATACCGGCGCTAAAGCCGACAGTGTAAACCCAAAAAGCCGGACTCGCGAAGATCGGCAAGACAGATCGGCGCGTCTTGACTTGATCCAGAGGGCGGGTTTCGTGCCACCTGAAACCCGCATTTAGGAGTGCGAGCATCGCCAGTATAGCCAAAGTAATGAATATCGCCTGCCATCCCAAGAACTCGCCGATCAATGTTCCGGCGATAGGGCCGAGCGCAGGCACGAACGCCAGCATCGAACTGAAAAGGCCGTAGATGACGACACCCTCAGGACGGTTGGCATAAACGTCGCGAACCGTCGCGAACGTCGCCACCAGCATGGCCGACGCGCCCACTGCTTGAAGTAGACGGAAAGCGACAAAGGCCGGTGCAGTTGAAGACCAAGCTGCTCCCAGAGACGCAATGACGAAAGCCGTTGCGCCCGCAAGTAGAATTGGCCGTCGCCCGATTCTGTCTGAGAGCGGACCAAAAATCACCTGGCCCACGCCGAGCATCACCATATAGAGGCTCAACGTGAGTTGGATAGTAGATGGCGTCGTATTCAGGATGCCGGGCATCGCCGGAACGACGGGAAGGTAAATATCCATCGCCAGTGACGCGAGGATGTCGAAGGGAGCCATCAGCAGCAGAGCTGCCGGCAACGTATAAGCCCACGCGGGGCGTGTGGTGGTCATGACGAATCAACCTCTCGAATAAGGATTCCGGGCGGCGTCTGCTCGTCAGCAATCAAACAGGATTGGTCTTACAGAACGCCGCAACAACAATGCTTGTTGTTGCGGCTTACTTGTCTGCTGTAATACTGGCTCCCATGCCGTTGACCTCACATTGAAAAGATGGATGGCGATTCTATCCGATCATCCCTTCCATCGCAATGCGTCGAGCTGCCAATCCGGGGTTGGACCACCTAGAGTCCAATCCCTCTCTGCCGGCCCAACTGCCAAGACACCGATCCGCCCTGCACGACGCCCATGACCTCGCGGCCGAGCTGACGGTCGATGATCGGCCGCCATGGGACAAGGGTGAACTCATGGGATTTCTCGACCACGGCGAACTTGCCGCTCGATAGCTGCACGGTGCCGGTGAACTTGCCGCTGACGCTCTCGCCATCCGCTGCTGCGCGGAACGGCAGACCTTTGCTCTCGGCCATCTCGGCGCCGACGCGGGCAACCTCGCGTTCGCGCAACGTGGCGAGAAGACTACGCCGATAGAAGATGCGGCCGTCCCGCGCTCGGGCGGCGTCGCCCTGTTCGATATGATGCTCGCGGCGCTGGTCCGCCACTCGTTCGCGACGGCCTTGCTCCGCAGCGGTTACGACATTCGAACCGTGCAGGATCTGCTCGGCCATTCCGACGTCTCTACGACGATGATTTACACGCATGTGCTGAAAGTTGGCGGTGCCGGAGTGCGCTCACCGCTTGATGCGCTGCCGCCCCTCACTAGTGAGAGGTAGGGCAGCGCAAGTCAATCCTGGCGGATTCACTACCCCTGCGCGAAGGCCATCGGTGCCGCATCGAACGGCCGGTTGCGGAAAGTCCTCCCTGCGTCCGCTGATGGCCGGCAGCAGCCCGTCGTTGCCTGATGGATCCAACCCCTCCGCTGCTATAGTGCAGTCGGCTTCTGACGTTCAGTGCAGCCGTCTTCTGAAAACGACAAATACGCACTCAATAGGCACTGTTTTCAAGTCAATAGGGTTGGTTTCAGGCTTTTGACTAGTGCCGTCATTGTACCCTGCCCTATTGACCAGGAGGAGACCATGGCACTGGTGGGTTATGCCCGCGTAAGCACGGTAGGTCAAAGCCTGGATACCCAGCTTCAGGCGTTGGCTGAGTGCAGCACGATTTTTCAGGAGAAGGTCAGTGGGGCCAGGGACAACCGCCCCCAATTGGCCCTGTTACTGGACTCTGTGCGTAAGGGGGATGTGGTGTTAGTCACCAAGCTGGATCGCTTGGCTCGCAACACCCGTCACCTGTTGGAGATCTCGGAATATCTGCAAAGCAAGCAGGTAGCACTGAGGATTTTGAATCTGGGGATCAATACCTCGACCCCCACCGGCAAGCTGATGCTCACCATGATCGGTGCTATCGCCACCTTCGAGCGGGAGCTGATGTTGGAGCGGCAGGCGGAGGGCATTGAGTTGGCCAAACAACGTGGTGTGTACAAAGGCCGTAAACCTACGGCGATGGCAAGAGGAGAAGAAGTTCTGGCTCTTGCCGACAGGGGAGTTGCCAAAACGGAGATAGCAAGACAAACGGGGATCAGCCTCTCCAGTGTGCAACGCATTCTCAAAACCGCCGCGACGAGTTAAAGCACAAGCCCCCAGCAGAGCTGTTTGAGCAGGGGTTCTATCACTTACCAAGGAGCAATGACCTTCGATGGAAATACTGCAATATGATGATTTTCGTACCGAAAAAATAGCGGCCCTCATTAATACCCGAAGCACCTTTGAGATTGTGGGTGTCTCCGGAAACATGGGCAGTACCGTTCGAATTCTTGAGACAACGATAGAGTCAGCCGGATTGAAATGCAGGGTATACACCCAAGGGCGCATTGCCGCAGCAGGGGCAACATTTTTAGGTGGCGCTACCGGGGTTGCAGGCATGTTCGCAACCCTTGGTATCGCAGCGCACAACCTGGCTACGTATAACCCTGACTATGAAATAGTGAAACATGTCGTGGATGGCTCCATCAGCGTACGTTGCAAGAAATGACCATCACTTAGACCGCTCTTTTTAATATAAAGAACGTTGAGGAGTAACAAAGATGAATAAATTTTTAATTGCGTCAGTCACCGCATTGCTGTGTAGCAACGCATTGGCCTATGGTGAGGCAGGCCAATGGTCGAGTAGAAAAACACAGAATGGCATGGAGTATGCCGCTGTGATTGATGATCAGAATAAACTCATCATCTCTTGCGATAAAAACGGTAAAGATATCGCTATGTATGCCACGATTAAAGGTGTCCAAGTTGGTACTGATGTATACGATAAAACCTTTGATATACAGACAAGTAAATCGTATTACAGGACACCTTACGTGATAAACGGAGATCGCAGTATATTAAACTTCTTTTACTTATGGGATGAAATAAGGGCTGGGCATTCCATTATGTTGGACCAACGTGGACTAAAATTGCCAACAGCAAATGCCAGTCAGGTTTTGCCAGCACGTGACAGCAGTGAATTCATCTGCTTGACGAAAGGGATAAAAAAGAAAGACTATCAGGCACCTGCCCAAGTAACACATACCAAAGTGGGTAATGAACATCGCTACTCGATTGTCGCTGACGATAAGCATGCATTGTATTTCGCTTGTGACAACACCAACAAAATAACCATGCGAGCAATCCTGAATGGTGACCAGTATGACGTTGAAAAGGGTTCATTTTACGTCAGTGTCGGAGACAAGGCTGAACCTGCAAGCGTAATAACCAACAACAAGACGTACCTTGATAAATTTTGGGATGGCTTGCGTGAAAATAAACCCCTTTATCTCATCTCTCAACCAGACAATATTACCTACGTGCTGACCCCACAGGGGGGCTCCTCTGCACTACCTGACAGAACATCTTCAGATTTCACCTGCCTCACGGCTGATACCATCGCACATAAAAAGAATGATGCACTGTTAGCCCAGCAGGGGCCGACAACAGCCTCCACATTTTCGGTCAATGTGAGGCCAATTATCCCAAATAAGGGGTTGCCATCAAAAGTAATAACTATTGTTTCTCACAGCGACCGGGTGAAGATAACGAAAGCTGTCGTTAACAGAGGCCAGTGTCAAGTAAAGTCAATTTACCCATTACCTCTAACGTTAGCTTTTGGTAAGGAACTCATGCTTTACACGGGCTATGACTGCAACGTGTTAGAATTGAATTTATCAACTACCAATGGTGATGTGGAATACCAGTTCCAACCACAAAATTAATCTGTACGTTGTGTTTAACAAAAATGAGTGAGGCTTGGAATATGAAATGGTTAATTGTATTGCCTGGTTTGCTTATTTCATCCAGCGTAGCCTTTGCCTATGGCGAGGCCGGACGCTGGAGCAGTGGTTGGGGTCAGGGCACCAGCGAATACACGGCGGTGGTCAACGAACAGAACCATCTCTATATCGCCTGTAATGACATCCGCAAAGTCAGCATGACGGCCACGGTGCAGGGCAAGGAGTACGGCTCTTATGCTGGGCAGGCTTTCTCCATCATCGTCGATGGCAGCCAATACGATGCGCCCTATGAGACCGAATCCCGTGTCGGTGAGAACAACTTCTTCGACATGTGGGGCAAGCTGCGCAAAGCCAAGTCGATCCGCATTTTAACGGCTGACGGCCAGCAACTCGCACTGCCAACCAAAGAGGTCGCATCTGTGCTACCCGCCACTAATACCCCCGAGTTTGACTGCTTGATGTGGGACCAATAGCTCATACCCATTCCCATCCAAGAGGAGGCATTTGCCTCCTCTTTTTATTTCTGCAATTCCTCCCCGTGAAGGAGACACACTATGCCCCCCTGTATTCCCCCTGAATGCGAGCCGTTCGATCACACAGGCTTTTGGCACAAACTCTGGGCCTTTGCCAAACGTGCCGGTCGGCCCTTTATCGAGACCTGCTTGCTGCTCTACTACACCAGCCAGAAGGATGACTTACCGCTCTGGGCCAAACTGCTGATCTACAGTGCGCTGGCCTACTTTATCTCACCGATCGATGCGATCCCGGACGTGTTACCGATGGGGCTCACCGATGACATCGCGGTACTGAGTGCAGCACTCGCCAGCATTGCCGCCTTTATTGATGAACAGATCCGTGCCCGTACAGCCAGAAAAATGCGCGAGCTGTTCGGACAAGACTAAACCCCACAAGGAGTACATCATGACTATTCCCTTTTTCCGGGACGGCTTTGCCATGCCCGTTGCACAAGCATTGCTGGTTCTGCTCGACCAGGAAGTCGCTAAAAACGAGCTCAATATCGAGCGCTTAACCCAACTGACCTTCAACTTTCGCAATCCCGGCTACAGCGCCGAGCAAGGCGGCGTACACCCAGTCGAGATCCGCCTGATCCGTGGGCTCGATGGCTGGCTATTCGATTACGTCACCGACTTCAGCTACCAGGGGCAGGGCCATGATGCCGAGCTCTGCAAGGAGCTCGATTTTAACTTCCTCGATGGGGAACACACCATGTTGGGCTGGGGACCACTGCGACTGGCCGAAGCGCGGGAGCTGTTCGATGTCTGGCAGAGCAACTTCATTGCCTACTGCCGGTTGGAGTGTTTCAGCGTCACGGTCGCAGGAGATTAGGAGGACACGATGAGCCAAGAATTAGCGCTCTCCCACTACTCACGTCAGTGGTTGGGACAAGTTGCCGCCAACGCCAAGATAACCCCCACCCGCAGTAGTCAGCGATGGCTGCTGCACCTGACACCGGATAGTCCACACATCCGCACAGTCACCCTGCTGGTCCGTTGGTCTGGCATGCAGTGGCAACTGCTCACTATCAGCAATGCCGATGACGGGCGCACTATGAGCCAGCCGAGAGATGAGATCTGTATCGACCCTAAACACAGCTGTTTCTGGCGTTGTCAAGAAGGGCCAGTTCCCCTCACCGAGCAGCCTCGCGTACTTGCAAGCTTCCTGGCTGACCTGCAGCGCATCTGCATCCATCGCGGCTATGCCGTGGAGAGTGACCCCATCGCCGACAAGGAGAGCGAAGATGATTAACGCCGTGATCGCCATCGAGCTGGAGGCTTATCTTGAGCACGATGGTCAGATTGAAGCTGTGCATGACCGAGACCAGCCGGTGGACGGTTATGCCCTCTACCTGCGCTATGAAAACGAACAGGGCAATGCACTGGCTCAATGGTTGTGCGACCACCCGGATCACCGCTGGCTAACCCAGCTAGGCACCCTGCTTGCGACCAGTTACCACGTCCCGTTGCACGACTACACCACTCACACCCTTGCGGCCTGAACACCGCCAACCAATCCTGCAACCACCACATTTACCAACCCATTAACCAAACACCTCGCCTACCCTGCCGCGTCAAACACGGTGGGGCGATGGCGTATGGAGCACAATCATGTTGCATCACAAATTGATCGCTGGGGAGCAACCCGGTACCTACCGGGTGACTGATCTTGTCACCGACGACGACCTGCTCACCATAGCCCAAGCCGTTGCCCGCCTGAAACTCGCCAAGGGCATTGCCATCACCGATAAACACGTGGCCCATCAGTCCCTGCAAGGACTACTGCAAACACGGGATCGCGAAGTGTTTGCTGCACTGTTCCTCGATAACCAACACCGGATCTTGGCCTACGAGGAACTGTTCCTTGGCACCCTGTCCGCTGCGACCGTCTACCCCCGCGATGTCGTCAAGCGGGCACTGCACCACAATGCTGCCGCCCTCATGCTGGTGCATAACCACCCGTCGGGATACCCGGAACCCAGCCGGGCAGATATCGAGATCACCCAGCGGCTACAGGATGCCCTAGCACTGGTGGATATCCGGATTTTGGATCATCTGGTCGTCGGCACTGAGGGGGTGGTGTCGCTGGCAGAGCGGGGAGAGCTGTAATCAACCTCAAGCCATCCACACAGGGTGGCTTTATTTTTTTGAAATAAATCACAGTTTTTTGATTTTGTACTGCTTTGTGGCTTCGTCCTCTACACACCGTTCTGATTCTGAAACATTGGGTATCGTGTCTTGCTGCATCAATGGTTTACCATTATGCCCAATCGAATATGAACACTGCCCTCCCTACCGTGGGGGTGACATTGCAGTAGAGCACCAAGGATCATCATGGCCGTCAATCAGACCAAAATCTCCGATGACTTGAAAGCGCTGGTCAGCGCACCTGACCAATCCGAATTTATCTTTGGCTTTATGGCCGCCTATGGACTGCCCAAGGCCACGATCACGCATATCAGGCAAGGAGGGAGCCGCAACCTTGCCAAAGAAGCGGGCCACGTCGGCATCAATTCAAAGTTCTACTTTCAGCCGGTGGATGAAGGCGCCGATATCGAGCTCCTTTTTGAACAGCGGATTGCAGAGTGTGCCAGCACCAAGCACAAATACCGCTTCGTCATTCTCACCGATTTTGTTCGCTTCCTCGCGTGGGACGTGTTGACTGAGGAGCGACTCGACATCGAGCTTGGCGAGCTGTTCCGCGAATATGGTTTCTTCCTGCCCTTGGCGGGCCTTGAGAAGGCAATTCTGGGGGCCGAGAACCCTGCCGATGTGAAGGCTGCCGAGAAGATGGGCAAGCTCTTCGATCTCATCAAGAGCCTCAACGAGTTAAGTAAGCCAGAGGATGTTCACGCCCTCAACGTATTCCTGACCCGGCTGTTGTTCTGTCTGTTTGCCGAGGATACGGGGATCTTTAATCAGGGTCAGTTCACCTCTGCCATTAAAGGCTACACCGAGGAGGATGGCAGCGACCTCGATCAGTTCCTCAGTGACTTGTTCGCTGTCATGAACAGCGAACCCAATAGCGAATTGCGCAAAAACTTGCCGTCCCATCTGGCAGCCTTCCCCTATGTCAACGGCGGGCTGTTCGCGGTGGATGAACCCATCCCTGCGCTTGGCAAGCAGGGCCGCAAGATCCTGCTGGAGTGCTGCATGATGAACTGGGGGGATATCAACCCGGATATCTTCGGTTCAATGTTCCAGGCGGTGATTGATGTCGAGCAGCGCGGCAATCTGGGCCAGCACTACACCTCGTATAGCAACATCATGAAGGTGATCCAACCGCTATTTCTGGATTCATTGCGGGCCGAGTTAGAAAAGAATCGAAAGAGTGCCAATGGCCTTAAGAAACTGCTGGTGCGCCTCGGTAACATCAAAGTCTTCGATCCCGCCTGTGGCTCCGGCAACTTCCTGATCGTCGCCTACAAGGAGCTACACGCGCTGGAGCGGCTGGTCATTCAAGCCTTACAGCAGCTTGAACCGCAGCAGGGTTTCTCCATGAGCAGTCTGCACCTTGATCAGTTTTACGGTATCGAGATCGATGATTTTGCCTGTGAGATCGCCCGCCTTGCACTCTGGCTGGCCGAGCACCAGCTTAGCAAGCAGTGGGAGCAGACCTTTGGTTATGCCCGCCCTGCGTTACCGCTGAGATCGTCCGGCAATATCGTTAGTGGTAACAGCCTGTGCCTCGACTGGGCCGAGGTGTGCCCCAAAGACATAGAGGATGAAGTCTATGTGATCGGTAATCCGCCGTTTTTGGGTCATGCTGCGCGAAACGAAACGCAGCGTGAAGAAATGCAACAGCTCCTTTCAGGATTTGATTCATCAGGCAAGCTGGATTATGTCGCCTGCTGGTTTTGGAAAGGTGCGAATTATATTCGACATTCCAGTGCTCAATTAGCCTTGGTTGCAACCAATTCACTCTGTCAGGGAGAGCAGGTATCGGCCTTTTGGCCTTCTGTATTCGCTCTTGGGCTAAATATCCATATAGCCTATCCAACTTTTGTTTGGACCAATAATGCTCGTGACAAAGCTGCCGTGCATGTGATCATTGTGGGTCTTTCCGCACAGGCCAAGACTCGCAGACTGTTTCAGGAGGTAGATGGCGAATTGCACAGCCGTTTCGTTAGAAACATCAGTCCCTATCTGATCGAAGGGAGCAATGTTGCGGTAGGGGCGTCCAAAAAGCCCCTATCAGATGACATCAAACCACTGCTATTTGGCAGTATGCCAAATGATGGCGGCCATCTGTTTTTGACCAGGGAGGAACGGGATACACTGCTACATCAAGACCCGTCGTCTGCGCGTTGGATTAAAAAAGCATTAGGTGCCGATGAGTTTTTAAACAGCAAGGAGCGTTGGTGCCTATGGCTGGTAAATGCATCTAAAGAGAGCATTATTTCTGTTAGCGAGATAAATCGCAGGATATCGGAAGTACGAAAATTGCGCGAATCTAGTGCGCGAGCTGGGACTAGAGCAAAGGCCGCTACACCTCACTTATTTGCTGAAATCCGTCATCCTACGTTTGGAAATTATATACTTGTTCCAAAAGTGTCCTCTGAGCGCCGTACTTACGTGCCTATAGGATTCTTCGATAGTGATGTAATCTCGACAGATCTCAATTTTATCCTCCCCAACGGCACCTTCTACGAATTCGCTATTATCTCTTCCCTACTGCATAACGACTGGATGCGACTAGTTGCAGGAAGGTTGAAAAGCGACTATCGCTACTCTACCTCAGTGGTCTATAACCCATTCCCTTGGCCTACTGTCACGCTAGCACAGCGACAAGAAATGGAGCATTTGGCAGAAAATGTCCTGCTGACACGGGAAGATTACCCCGGCAAGACCTTGGCCGAACTCTATGATCCCGACAAAATGCCTAGTGGTCTGCTTGAAGCTCATCAGACACTGGATAGAGCTGTCGATAAACTCTATCGGGATCGCCCCTTTAAGGATTCAGCGGAGCGAGTAAGCCATCTGCTCGGACTCTATGAAAAGCTCATAGCTGCCACCCGCTAGCCATTTTTGACAAGGATTCAAGCATGGAAAACATCTTGCAAGTGACCTATGCCCAGAACGGGCATAGTGCGGCGCTCGACAACATGGGAATGCGGGAGATGCAGGCCCGCGCCTTCGCTCAGCGCAACAGCCCCTATCTGCTTATCAAGGCGCCGCCCGCCTGCGGCAAATCCCGTGCATTGATGTTCCTAGGGTTGGACAAGCTGCTCCATCAGGGCCTGCGCAAGGCTATTGTGGCGGTGCCCGAAATGTCTATCGGCGCATCGTTCAAAGACACTGCGCTGACGCAACACGGATTCTTTGCAGACTGGCAGGTTAAACCTGAGAACAATCTCTGCATTCATGGCGGTGAAAAGAGCAAGGTGGCCGCGTTTAAGCGCTTTATGGAGAGTGATGACCAGATCCTTGTCTGCACCCACGCCACCCTGCGCTTCGCTTTTGACGAAGTTGATATCGCCGCGTTTAACGATTGCCTGATTGCCATCGACGAGTTTCACCATGTTTCCGCCAGTGAAGATAGCCGCCTCGGAGCACTACTCGACGGTTTAATCCAGCAGTCCAATGCGCATATTGTGGCCATGACGGGGTCTTACTTCCGTGGCGATACCGTGCCCATCCTGACACCAGAGGATGAAGCCAAGTTTACCAAGGTCACCTACACCTATTACGAGCAACTCAATGGCTATCAGCACCTGAAATCTCTCGGGATTGGTTATCACTTCTACCAGGGTCAATATATCGGAGCGCTACCCTCGGTGTTGAACGCTTCCCTGAAAACCATTATCCACATCCCAAACGTGAACTCTGGCGAGTCCACCAAGGACAAGCACACCGAGGTCGATGCCATCTTGGATGTGCTGGGCGAAGTGCAGTCGAAAGATCCCGACACTGGCATCTACTTGGTGAAACGACATGAAGATGGCAAGCTGCTCAAGGTTGCCAATCTGGTGGATGACGATGCCAATGAGCGCCCCAAGGTGCAGGCTTATTTACGTACAATCCAATCAGCTGATGACATGGATATCATCATTGCCCTTGGCATGGCGAAAGAGGGCTTTGACTGGCCATATTGCGAGCATGTGCTGACCATTGGTTATCGCAGCTCGCTGACTGAAGTCGTGCAGATCATCGGTCGTGCGACTCGTGATTGCGCGGGTAAGACCCACGCCCAGTTCACAAACCTGATTGCCCAGCCCGATGCCCAGGATGACGATGTGAAGGTGTCGGTCAACAACATGCTCAAGGCCATCACCACTTCTCTGCTGATGGAGCAGATACTGGCTCCCAGTATTCAGTTCAAGCCTCGCTCGCAATGGACTGGGGAGGTGCTGCCACCCAATACCGTGCTCGTTGGTGATGAGACCGTGCCAGTGACGCAAAAGGTATTGGATATTCTCAATGGCGGCAAAGAGGAGATTCTGGCCGCACTGATGGCCAAGGATAAGGTCATCAAACAGGCGATTGCTGAAACAGCGCCGCCCGAGGTATTTACCCAGTTAGAGCTGCCCTCCGTCATTCAGGAGCTCTACCCCGATCTATTGCCACATGAGATAGAGCAGGTACGTTCAGGGCTGTTGCAAAGCATGTATATCAATCAACAGGGCGGCCTTATCAATGAGAAGGACCTGCCTGAGAATGCCGACATTGTAGGAGGCACGAGCACTACCTCCACAGGAGGCAGCGGACCCGATGCAACCAAGGATCAAGCAGCCGCTAGTAAGCAGTTCTTAAAAATCGGCGAAAAGTTTATCAACATCGACAACCTGAGCATCGACCTGATCGAATCGGTTAACCCGTTCCACGGCGCCTATGAAATCCTCTCCAAATCCGTGACTGCCACCATGCTCAAAACCATTCAGGAAGCGGTCAGCGCCAGCAAGTCACAACTCTCCGAGGAGGAGGCCGTCATGCTATGGCCAAGGATCAAGGCGTTTGCACAGCAGAATAAACGTGAGCCTTCGTTGCATGCGCCTGATCCCATCGAGGTACGACTGGCAGAAGCGCTGGCCTTTATCAAACAGAAGCGACAACAACACATGGCTAAACAGGAGGGCTAAGTCATGATCCTGTTGCGAGCGCATCAACTTAAACCCAAGCCATCCCTTGAAGACATCTTTGCCGAGGACGACGTGTTGGGCCTGCTCGATGTGGAGCCGCTAAAACCGAAAAGCGCCCCTGTTGACCTAGTGAGTAACCAGTTTAGGGACATCGTGGCGTTTTTTGAGCAGCACGAACGGGCGCCGCAAAACACGCCTAACGCCGATATGGCCGAGAAACGGCTTGCAAGACGCTTACAGGCAATACGGACAGATCCAGAGCAGTGCCGTGCCCTTTCAAGCCAGGATATCCACGGCCTGCTGGCAGGCATCGAGGTTGTAGGGGCGGTTGCAGAGGAGCATGAGCAGTATCATGCAAAGGATGTAGCTGCTGAGACGGTTAATACATCGACCGTTGACACGTCTGAGCTAGTGACCTCGCTTGACGACATTTTTGCCGATGATGATCTCGGGTTATTGGATTTTGATGCCCCCGATATATTCAGCATGCAGCATGTGCCTAGAGAGAAAAAGGCATTACCCGACGAGATAGCCCAGCGTCAGCCCTGTCCAGATTTCGCTCGTTTTTCGCCGCTGTTTGAGACCGTGAAAACAGGCCTTCAAGGTGGCGAGTTTTCGCTTGTGCGCTATCGCAACGAACATGGGTTTCAGGTCGGTGATTTCTTCATCCTGAATGGGGTGATGGGTTATGTGCATAGTACGGGGGAGCGACTGGAACAGTACGAGCGGTATAACGCACGACTTCACCTGGTTTTTGATAATGGCACTGAGCTGCACATGCTCTACCAGTCACTAACCCAGGGGCTTATTCGTGACAAGGAAGGCCGCAAGGTCATGCTAGGTGACAAACTCCTTTTGCCAAATGATGCACCTATTCCGAGCGGCTTTGTCTATGTGCTCGCGACAAAGAGCACTGACCCTGTATTGATGCCGTTCAAACAAAATCTCTACAAGATAGGTTTCACCGAGGGCACCGTTGAAGAGCGGATCAAGCACGCCGAGAAAGACAAGACGTTCCTGCAAGCCCCGGTCAGGATCATCACGACCTTCCAGTGTTTCAACATGAACACCCACAAGCTGGAAACCTTGGTACACGGTTTTCTCGCCAAGCAGCGCCTCGATATCACTTTGAAAGGGCTTGATGGCACCAGCTATGCCCCGAGAGAGTGGTTCCATACTCCATTGGCAACAGTCCTTGAAGTTATTCATCACATTTTGGATGGGACGATTTCACAGTATCGAATGGATAATACAACGGGGAAGATTGTAGCCAAAAAAATTAACATAGTTTCGTAAAAAACAATACCACCTTGCCCCATACCCAAGGGTTGGAGAAGTGCGTCTAAACCACTGACTTGGGACATAATTCCGTCATGGATACAACAGGATATTCTGGAAAAATATTGAATTTATGTAAATTATTAAGAATTCAATCTTGTGCAAACAAAATAGATGAATGGCTGAGGGAAGCAAGTTATCATGTCCGACTCGAACTTAAAAAAGACTCTGATAACATAAACTATTACCCTCGCAAAGACAGCGAATCAATTCGTCAGAACACAATGTTCATTTCGTATGAAATGGTATTTTACTGTCAATAAACGATCTCTGCACAAACTCAAAGGGACCAAATATGGACGAAAATCTGAATGAAAAAAATATGAACGGATGGAGATTTTTTCTCTCATTCCTTCTGTTTATCTGGATCATGGGCTGTACTTTAATCACCGTTAGATATCTTTTTATTGCTTGGTCGGGAGACTATAGTTTTTTGCGTCTCTTACTTCAGCCGACTGATGAATTTGTGGTCAGCGATGAAATAAGATTAGCTACCTTCACCGTTGCCGGGGCTTTGCTTGGAGGAGCAACGCTAAGCATAACCTCTCTACATAAATATTCAGCTGTAACTAAAACATTGGACGTAGACCATTTGTGGGGCTATCTCATGGCCCCAGTGCTCTCTATCGTCATAGGTCTACTTATTTTCTGCTTACTCTACAGCGGACTGATGGTCTTGAACGGTGGAATGAGTATTAATTCTGAATTGTCTAGTGTTAGGATTGGGTACCTTTCTCTGGGGGCCATTTGTTCTTATAACTGGGATGTATTCGTGCTAAAACTGCAAAAATTATCAAAGCATGTCGCTGACGAGTAAAGAGAACATAGCTCTCTTTACTCGGCGACACTGTTAATCTCAAGCTATTTACTGTATTCCTGAACCCACATTAATATAATGAGGTTTTAACTGTTTGCACCAAGATTGGAGGGTGTTGGCCCGCCGTGAAATCGTATCCCCAGACAGAGATGGACAGCATTGACTTAAAAAATCTGTCGCTGTATTGGCATCAATATCTGCAAGGCTTGTGATGTCACAATAATTCATCCATGCCCAAGCACACTCGCTAGCCTCAAAGGAATTTGCTGTAATTCGATATCGAGTGCTCTCATCAGAAAGCGCCAGTCGCTCACCTTGAGGGGTCAATTCGCCATTGTATTCCAAAAACCCCAGAATACGTGCAGCATGGCGATAGTAATCCACGAGTCGGGATTCTACTTTCAGATTATCCGCTGTAACCGGCTCATGTTTCCACTTCAGTTCAACATACTGAAATACTTTTTCAATATCATTCCCCTGTGGAACTCTTATGGAAGATATATATTTCAATGCGCGATTCTTAAGCTTTGATATATATAATTCAGCATCAGACTTGTAGAGCTTAATAATCTGCTCTGGTGACGCAGACGACCGCAACTCAAAGTCAATGCTTGATAATTCAATGGTTTTCAAGAAATTAAGGAAAACTTTGATATCAATGTCATTTTGCTCTAATAGGGGAAGGATGTCCTTTTTATGCACCATGAGTGATGATACCTGACCTAAAAACACTTCAAACTTTGAGAGTTCTTCAGCATGCAGTGAAATGGCGAAAGAGCCATAGCGCGCATTCAATGCTTGCATATTTCCTTTCACACCGATTGAGCGATTGAAGCCTGAAACCAACTCACTGAAGCGATCACACACTTGGCTCATGTGTTCCAGTGAAACATTTTTCTTCGCCCTTTTATGTGTTTTTGAAACAATAATTTCATGTGTAGGAACAAGATTGTTATTGAGTAGGCTAGGAGCATAGGCCACTACTCGTTTAACAAATATACCTGGGGCCGGCAGTGTAATTTCTGCGATTTTATTTTTATGCTTAAACTCAGCATTTAACGTATTTTCTGCAGAAAACGGAATAGCCAGAGCGCAAAAATGCTCTTGCTCCTGACATTCAAGCATATCACGCAAGCTGATTTTTGCTTTCTCATAAGCTATGAGTCTGGCTTTGGAACACGGTATTATATACCAATGTTCGTAATTCGCATCATCCCCTACCCAGTAAACGAAGAAGGTTGAACCACTTTCATTTTCGGCATAGAAAATTTTAGGCCCCTCAAACTCAAGATAGACATTGACTATTCTGAGTTGGCCTATAGGTGGGTAACTGGCAAATATATCCATTTATTTCACCTCGCTAAAATTCAGGTGAATGCGACTGTTCTTTTTGAGCCACAGCGTGAAATGTCCCGTATCTAACGTTTTGCGCATCTTCCCCATACCGACACTTATCGTACCGCACGCGAGCTTGCGCTGTTTCAACGCCTCAGGTAAAGAGGCCATAACCTCAATCAACAACTCTTTACTATCCCACACACTGGTACCGTAAACAGCCTGTTTTTGCTCCAACGTATAGCATTTTTTATGCCTATTGGGCTGCTCCTGATGCGTAGCTAGAAAGCACATCTCCGTAGGAGGAATCGCTTTGACTAGCCGATACACCATTTCCTCTGCATTTGCATCTGAAGCATCCTCGGGAGGGAGCACCAGATCGGAAGGGTAGAAATCCGGCCAACCATCCTTATCATCGTCTTTCTTCACTTGGTTTCTTTCTCTATTCAGTCTCAGGAATGTGCTTCTGCAACCCCAGTAACGCCTGAAAAACAGTATAAAATCAAATAGATGATTTATGGCGATACATTGGCTTAACGGTCTACCATTTTAGCCTGATTTGTAGATAACGAAAATTTTTTATTCGCACGTAATATAAGGAAGATGCGAACAAGTGACTTTTGGACGAGTCGGCTTTGCCAGCCAAGGCATCGGGTCACCCGAATGGATGATGCGTCAAGAGCACCTGAGCCCCGCTACACCACCAGATGGGAAAATCTGTCGATGGCGAAGTGCAGAGTGTGAATTGCGACCTGGAGTTGAGCAGCCGATTCAAGACTCTCTGGATAGACAAATTTTGGACGGGGAATTTTTTTCCAAATGAGGAACTGATACAACAAAAAAGATAATCTCTGACAAGGGTCGGTTACCTTCAGAAAAGCAGCAATTGAAAAATCCCTTCCACAACAACCTAGTTACTACAGGCCATTACAGCCCAGATAAGCACTTTTCTGCAGCCGTACTGATGTTAGGCATACGAATAGGCATATCTAAATTTTCTGAATTGGTGATTTCACTTTTAAATCAATAAAATAACCACTTAGTTCAACATCCCCCAGCCCACCAAACGTTTGGAAAGGGCCTCTTCTTCGGAAGAGGCCCTTTTTGTTGGTTATCGAGCAGTCTATTCAACCGTGCCGAGACTCCAAGCACAGCCCAGCCACAAAAATCTTCACCGACAGCGCAAGCCGCTCTGGATACTAACGTTTAGACGTGCAGTACCACTCATCACGCCATTTTTCATTTTCAGCGCATCGCCATCAGCCAGGCACGGCGCTTTGTCATATTTTGGTAAACAGCCCGGCTTTGTCATCTCGTGCCGCTAGCCTCACCACACCTGTGTTTGTCCTGCCATCTCCCCCGTTTTTTCACACGTTCCCGGTTTTTCATTTTTGATGGCGGGTTACACCAACACGTCAACACGTCAACACGTCAACACGTCAACACGTCAACACGCACGAATTTCAGACAATCTGACGAATGACAAAAAGGATTCCAATGATGCCAATACACGACATCCTTCAGGATCTCTATTTACTGCTTCATCTTGAATACATGCCCCCCATTTTTAAGGCTCTCTTTTCTCTGTGAGCCAATTCAATTTTTTGTATTTGAATACTGCCCGATTTCGGATAATCAATGCCGAAACGGGCAAGCCTTGTTTTCAACCAAATGCAACTACTTCAACTAGTTACATGCATCACTCATGTGGTGTTATGCCCGTTTTGATTGTTTTACATCCGTTTTTCACTCGGTAAATCCTGCGTCAGATCACACATATTACGAGTCACCTCCCCCTATAATCGGCTCATTCCAACAAAGCAGAGCCAATTATGTTGTCACCTCGTGTTATCGATATTGAAAAATATATTGTTCAAGCCGGTTCAGTCACCGTTAAGGAACTCTCAGAGCGTTTTTCAGTATCGCTGGAAACAATACGTCGTGATCTGCAGGAATTGGAATCCAATGGCTCTGTAAAAAGAGTGCATGGCGGTGCCATCTCTCTGGATAATGCCGATGCCGGGCTGGCATTCAATAAACGCAAGCACGAGAGTTCCATTGAAAAGAAGCTGATCGCCTATAAGGCGCTGGCCCTGATTAACCCCGGCGATATTATCATGCTCGATGCCAGTTCAACGTGTTGGTACCTGGCTGAAGCACTACCAGATATATCCATGACGGTAATCACCAACTCATTTCGAAATGTGCTGAGCCTGGCAGTCAAGAAGAACATCAAGACCATCGCCATCGGTGGTGAATACTCTGAGAAATATGCTGCCTTCGTTGGCACCATTGCCAGTGGCAACATCAGCCAGTACCGGGTGGATACTCTTTTCTTCTCCTGCGCTGCCTACAGCAAAGGCAATGGCGTCTGGGAAAACAATGAGATAAACGCATCGACCAAGAAGGTGATGCTGGCCTCAGCCAGGCAGAAGGTATTGCTGGCTGATACCCGGAAAGAGAACCGCTCCGGAATTGTCAGGATCTGTCAATTCAACGATGTTGATGTAATTCTGACAGAAAAAGATGAAAACAATATAAGGCAATTAAGCAGATACAAAAAATAACACACTGTACCCTACTCAATATAAAATAAATGGAGTTTACATTATGGCTAATACATCCAATGCCGCTGTTTGCGAAAACAGCCGCGATGATATTGTGCCCGAAAGCACGGGAATATCCAGTCAGGTAGTTCCCAGAAGTATATTGATCCCCTTTATTCTGCTGACCAGTTGCTTTGCCCTGTGGGGGCTTGCAAATAATATGACGGATGTCCTGATTGCTCAATTCAAAAAGGTATTCACCTTGACGGATATGCAATCGGGTCTGGTTCAGACCGCCTTTTATGGTGCCTATTTTTGTTTGGCCCTGCCCGCTGCTCTCTTTATCAAGCGGTTCAGCTACAAGGCGGGGGTATTGCTCGGGCTCGGGCTCTTTTGCACCGGTGCACTGATGTTTTATCCGGCCAGCCAGATCATGACCTATGGCCCCTTCCTCGCCTCTCTGTTCGTGCTGGCCGGTGGTCTCTCCATTCTGGAGACCAGCGCCAACCCCTACATCATTGCGATGGGCCCGCAGGAAACCGCCACCCGTCGTTTGAACCTCGCGCAATCGTTTAACCCCATCGGCTCCATCACCGGCGTGCTGATCGGCAAGTTCTACATTCTCTCGCAGCTTAATCCGGCCACCGATGCCGAACGGGCACTGATGTCCGCCGACGAACTCGGCCAGATCCAGGCTGGCGAGCTGGCCGCGGTCATGGGACCTTATCTGATGGTGGCCCTGGTCATCGTCGCGGTGTGGCTGGCCATCGCCTTTACCCGCATGCCGGTGGCGCACGATACCAACAGCACGGGGCTGGACCTCAAGGGCAGCTTCGCCCGCCTGCTGGCCAGGGGCTACTTTGTGCGCGGCGTGCTGGGCCAGTTCTTCTATGTCGGCGCCCAGATTGGCTGCTGGTCCTACACCATTCGCTACGTGATGACGGAAGTGGGCGGCAACGAGGCCGATGCCTCCACCTACCTGCTCGCCTCCATCGTGATCTTCTCGGCCTGCCGCTTTATCTGCACTGCCCTGATGACCTACATCTCCCCCGCCAAACTGCTCGGGTTACTGGCCATGGGAGCGTCGTTCTGCCTGCTGTGGGTGATGTTTGCCGGCGGCATGGCTGGCGTATACGCCCTGGTCGCCGTCTCCGCCTGTATGTCCCTGATGTTTCCGACCATCTTCGGCCTCTCGGTACACGGCCTTGGCAAGGACACCCAGTTCGGCGGCAGCTGTCTCATCATGGCCATCCTCGGCGGCGCCGTCCTGACTGCCCTGATGGGCCAGATCTCGGACATGGCCGGCATTCGCATGGCATTCATCATCCCGCTTATCGGATTTATCTACCTCATTCACTTCGGTTTCAAAGGCCACAAGGCATAAGGAGCAAGACATGAACAAGTTAATCGGCGCACTCCCCACCATCGGCATCCGTCCCACCATCGATGGTCGTCGCATGGGGGTCCGTGAATCCCTGGAAGAGCAGACCATGAAGATGGCGCAAGCGACCGCTGCGTTTCTCAGCCAACACCTGCGCCATCCGAGCGGCGAGCCGGTGGAATGCGTCATCGCCGACACCACCATCGGCGGCATGACCGAGTCCGCCGCCTGCGAGGAAAAATTCAAATCCTGCAACGTCGGTCTCTCCATCACGGTCACCCCCTGCTGGTGTTTTGGCAGCGAGACCATCGACATGGATCCGCTGCGTCCCAAAGCCATCTGGGGCTTCAACGGCACCGAGCGCCCGGGCGCCGTCTACCTGGCAGCGGCCCTGGCAGCCCATAACCAAAAAGGGCTGCCCGCCTTCTCCATCTACGGCAAGGATGTGCAGGATGCAGACAGCGATGGCATTCCGGCCGACGTGCAGGAGAAGCTGCTGAGTTTCGCCCGCGCCGGCCTGGTGGTCGCCACCCTGCGTGGCAAGAGTTACCTCTCCCTCGGCGGGGTTTCCATGGGGATCGCCGGTTCCATCGTCGATCACACCTTCTTCGAGGAGTTCTTCGGCATGCGGGTGCAGGCGGTGGACATGACAGAGCTGCGCCGTCGCATGGAAAAAGGCATCTATGATCCGGCCGAGCTGGATATTGCACTGGCCTGGGCCGACAAGTACTTCAATGAAGGCGTCGACAAAAACCCTCCCGAGCGTCGCCGCAACCCGGAGCAGAAGCATGCCATGCTGCGCGAGAGCCTGCTGATGACCATCTGCATGCGCGACATGATGCAGGGCAACCCGCGCCTGGCCGAACTCGGATTCGGTGCCGAGGCCCTGGGGTACAATGCCATCGTCGGCGGCTTCCAGGGGCAGTTGCACTGGACCAATCAATACCCCAACGGCGACACCGCCGAAACCCTGCTCAACAGCTCGTTCGACTGGAACGGCCCCCGCGCCCCCATCATCATGGGTACCGAGAATGACAGCCTCAATGCCATGAGCATGCTACTGGGTTACGGCCTGACCGGCACCGCCCAGATCTTCTGCGATGTGCGCACCTACTGGTCCCCCGATTCGGTCGAGCGGGTCACCGGCCACCGTCTGACCGGGCTCGCCGAGCACGGCATCATCCACATGATCAACTCGGGCTCCGCCGCCCTCGACGGCACCGGCCGCCAGCGCGACGCCGACGGCAAGCCGACCATCAAGCCCCACTGGGAAGTGACCGAAGAGGACATCAAAGCCTGTCTCGCCGCCACCGAATGGTGTCCGGCCATCGAGGAATACTTCCATGGCGGTGGCTTGTCCACCCACTACCTGACCGAAGGCGGCATCCCCTTCACCATGAGCCGCATCAACATCGTCAAGGGAATAGGCCCGGTCCTGCAGATCGCCGAGGGCCACAGCGTGGCACTGCCGCAACAGGTCCACGACGTGCTGGATCAGCGCACCGACGCCACCTGGCCGACCACCTGGTTTGCCCCTCGCCTCACCGGACAGGGAGCCTTCCGCGATGTCTACTCGGTCATGGCCAACTGGGGTGCCAACCACGGCGTGCTGACAGTCGGCCATGTGGGCAGCGAACTGCTCACCCTGGCCGCCATGCTGCGCATCCCGGTCTGCATGCACAACGTGCCGGAAGAGAAGGTGTTCCGTCCCTCTGCCTGGGGCGCCCACGGCATGGACAGCGAAGGACAGGACTATCGCGCCTGCGCCAACTACGGCCCGCTCTACCGCTAAGTACCGGCAGGGCCGCAAGGCCCTGCTCTCTTCCCTCGTTGTAAGGAGTTGTCATGAGGCAAGATGTTGTCATCGTGCTCGATTGTGGTGCCACCAATGTCCGGGCCATTGCCGTCAACACCGCAGGTGAAGTGGTGGCCAAGGCAGCCGTGGCCAATACAACCGAGCCTGCGCGGGAACATCCGGAGTGGCACCAGTGGTCACTGGAGGCGATCCTGGCACGCTTCACCCACTGCTGCCACGAGTTGCAACCGGCGCTGGCCGGGTGCGAGATCCGGGCCGTCACCGTCACCACCTTCGGCGTCGATGGTGCCCTGGTGGATGAACGGGGCGAGCTGCTCTACCCCATCATCAGCTGGAAGTGCCCGCGCACCGTGGCGGTGATGGAGCAGATCCGTCGTTATCTGGATCCCGAGCAGTTGCAGCGCCTCTCCGGGGTGGGCCAGTTTGGCTTCAATACCCTCTACAAGCTGATCTGGCTGCGCGAGCAGCACCCCGAGCTGGTCGAGCGCGCCCACGCCTGGCTCTTCATCTCGTCGCTCATCAATCACCGCCTGACCGGCAAGATGACGACCGACCGCACCATGGCCGGCACCAGCCAGCTGCTCAGTCTGCAGCAGGAGTGTTTCAGCCGCACCATCCTGGAAGCGGTCGACCTGCCCGAGCATCTCTTCCCGCCCATGGTGGCAGCGGGCGAAGTGATCGGTTCCTTGCTGCCCGACTTTGCCGAGCGGCTCGGCCTGCCTGCCGGCATCCCGGTGGTGAGCGCCGGCCATGACACCCAGTTCGCCCTGGCAGGCTCCGGTGCGGGCCCGGATCAACCGGTCCTTTCGTCTGGCACCTGGGAGATCCTGATGGTGCGCACCCCGCAGATAGACAGTGACGCCCTGGCCCGGGTGGCAGACTCGACCTGCGAGCTGGATGCCGACCGCGGCCAGTTCAATCCCGGCCTGCAGTGGCTCGCCTCCGGCGTGCTGGAGTGGGTGCGAACCCTCGGTTGGCCCGAGGGCGGTGATTACGAGGCGATGATCGATGAGGCGCGCGCCGTACCGGTCGGCTGTGACGGCGTGCGCATGGCACCCAATCTGCTGGCCAATGGCGTGGGGCATGGCCAGGGGGCCTTTACCGGCCTCTCCCTCTCGACCCGTCGCGGCCATCTCTATCGCGCCGCCCTGGAGGCGCTGGCCTTTCACCTCAAGGAGCAACTGACCCGGCTCGAGCAGATTGGCCACTTCCAGGCGCAGCAGTTGCTGGTGGTGGGCGGCGGCTCGCGCAATGCCCTGTGGAACCAGATCAAGGCCGATGTGCTGGGCTTGCCCGTGCTCGCCATCGACGAGGCGGAGACCACTGTGCTCGGCGCCGCCCTCTATGCCATGACAGGTGCCCGGCTGCACCCCACCCTGGCGGCTGCCCATGCCGCCCTCACCAGACGCTATACCCCTTTCCAGCCTTCGGCCGATGCCGGGGCTTACCAGACTCTCTACAAGGAATTGCACTCATGAACTGTGATATTCGTACTGCCGCAGACTGGACCATCAACCCGCCTCTCCCCGACTTCGTCTATCACTGGGAAGAGGGCAAGGACCCCGTCACCCCGGAGCAGGTACATGCCTTTTTCTACAGCGCCCCCATGGAGCAGCTCAAACAGCGCATCTGCGACATCGGGCGCCGCCTGTGGCAAAAAGAGTACGTGGATGGCAACGGCGGCAACATCTCGGTGCGCGTCGGTGACAACCTGGTGCTCTGCACCCCGACCCTCATCAGCAAAGGCTTCATGCGTCCCGAGGATCTCTGCCTGGTAGACATGGACGGGCGCCAGAAGGCCGGCATCCGCCCCTCCACCAGCGAGATCAAGACCCACCTCGCCATCATGCGGCGCAGCGGTGCCCGCTCCTGCGTGCACGCTCACCCGGCCCATGCCAACGCCTTCCTGATCACCGGCTCTGTGCCCCCCTCCGGCATCATGCCAGAGCCGGATATCTTCTTCGGCGAGGTAGGGCTGGCCGCCTATGCCACACCAGGGAGCCAGGAGAACGCCCACAACGTGGGAGAGGCCTCGGTCGATCACCAGTGCATCTTCATGGAGAACCACGGCGTCATCGTCTGGGGAGATCACGTGGAGGATGCCTACTGGAAGCTCGAGAACGTCGACGCCTACTGCCGCATCCTGCTGCTGGCCACCGAGCTGGAACGCCCCATCACCCGGGTCGATGCCGCCTCGATGCGCGACTTCATCCGCATTCGCCAGGCCCTCGGCATGCCCGATGCCCGCAGCGAACGCAGCGATGCCGAGCTCTTTAACGCGACCGAGTTTGCCGGCCGCCCGCTGCACACCCGCTAAGGAGAACCCCATGCTCAAGGGAATTTCACCCCTCATCAGCCCAGACCTGCTCAAGGTGATGGCCGAGATGGGCCACGGCGACGAGCTGATCCTTGCCGATGCCCACTTCCCGGCCCACCAGCTCGGCCAGCGGGTACTGAGGGCCGACGGCATCCCGGTCGATGCCCTGCTGGCTGCCATCAGCCCGCTGTTTGAACTCGACGCCTACGCCCCGCCCCTGGTGATGATGGCGGCGGTGGCGGGGGACGAGCTGGATCCGGCCGTGGAGCGGCGCTACCTGGCTGCCCTGGCCGGGCACAACCCGGGGGTCGACGTGACGCGCATCGATCGCTTCGCCTTCTATGAGCGGGCGAAGGAGGCCTACGCCATCCTGATCACCGGCGAGTGCGCCAAGTACGGCAACATCCTGCTTAAAAAAGGGGTCACCCCGAGTTGACCCTGATGCGGCGGGGCCTGGCCCCGCCCGAGTGTCCCGATGAACGGGCAGACCCGTTCATGGATACATTCGAAATGTTCAAGGAGACAATCATGAGCTTTATGCTGGCCATGCCCAGACTGAGTTTTCACGGCGCGGGCGCCATCGGTGACATGCTGGATCGGGTGGCGCAAGAGGGCTTCAAGCGGGCGCTGCTGGTGACCGATCGGGATCTGCTGCGCCTCGGGTTGCATCAACCTGTGGTGGAGGGGCTCACCGCCCGCGGGCTCGATCACTGCCTGTTTGGCGAGGTGATGCCCAACCCGACGGTGGCGATTGTCGAGGCAGGCCATCGCGCCTTCGTGCGCAGCGACAGTGACTGCATCATCGCCCTTGGCGGTGGCAGCGCCATCGACGCCGCCAAGGGGATCAGCATCCTCACCGCCAACCCGGGCCCCGTCACCGCCTACAGCGGGGTGGGCAAGGTGGCCAAACGCGGTGCCTTTCTCGCCGCCATCAACACCACCGCCGGCACTGCCGCCGAGGTGACCAGCAATGCGGTGATCACCGACACCGACCGCCAGGTGAAGGAGGTGATCATCGATCCCGCCATCCTGGTCGATATCGCGGTGGATGACCCGACCCTGATGCTCGGTATTCCACCGACAGTGACCGCTGCCACCGGCATGGATGCCCTGACCCACGCCATCGAAGCTTACGTGGCCAAAGGGGCCCATCCGCTTACCGATCACTCGGCGCTGGCGGCCATCGAGATCATCGGCCGCTGGCTGCCTCACGCGGTGGAACAGGGGCAGGATCTGCAGGGACGCGAGATGATGGCCTATGGCCAGTATCTCGCCGGCATGGCATTCAACAGTGCAGGGCTGGGTCTGGTACATGCGCTGGCGCACCAACCGGGGGCGACCCACGACCTGCCCCACGGGGTCTGCAACGCCATCCTGCTGCCCGTCATCTGCGACTACAACCGGCCGGTGTGCGTGAGCCGCTTTGCCGCCATCGCCCGCGCCCTCGGCGTGGACACCACCACCATGGACGAGGAACAGGCGAGCCAGGCCGCCATCGAGGCAATCCGTACCCTCTCGGCACGGGTGGGCATCCCCGCCGGTTTCTCGGCCCTTGGCATCACCGGCACCGACATCGACCGCTGGATTGACAAGGCGATGGCCGACCCCTGTGCCCCCGGCAATCCGCGCGCCGCAGATCCCGAACAGATCCGCGCACTCTATCTGGCGGCGCTCTAACCCTCTGTTGCAGACGGTCCCCCCCCCTGGCATCATGACGGCCGCGGTATCAGCCGCGGCCCTTTCATGTGGCAATATGGCACCATGGCAACCTTTTGTGCTGATGCCAGCCGCCCGGGCCATCCCTTCCTCATTGCAAAAACAGTTGTAGAAAAAGAGCCAGATGGCCCACACCCCATCTTTTCTGGCGTCATTCCTTGCTGGTAACCCTGTCGTTCACAAGCTGCAATGACTCACTAACATACTGCTATTAAAGGAATTATCTTTAACAGCTCGTCCGCTGACCCAGGCTCAGAGCCCGCTTTGAAAGCGTTTTCCCCTATGGCGCAATAACCTGTCCGAAATCAAATAAAGTTGTGGATGACCTTTGGTAATGTGGGGTTATATCCAGCGATTGTTCGATCGCTTCTCCTGCTGGCTCCGCCAGATGCAGCATTTTCTGCGCCTTGACCCGAGTTTATGACGCCATGCTCACTCTCACTCTCGATGGGGCTCAGCTGACGGTTGATCCGACCCTGACCCTGCTTCAGATAGCAAAACAGCACCATATCGACATCCCCTCCCTGTGCGGCGACAACGACCGTGCCCCCAAGACCCCGTGCGATCTCTGCGTGGTCGAGATCGCCGGTGTCGGCATCCGGCGCGCCTGCGAAATCCGCCCGAGCGAGGGGATGGTGGTCACCACCCAGTCGCAGGCCCTGAGGGATCACCGCCAGCAGGCGCTCGGCCACATCCTCTCGGATCACTACGCCGACTGCGAGGCCCCCTGCCAGCGAGCCTGCCCGGCCGGGGTGGATATCCAGTCCTATCTGCACCATATCGCCATGGGGGATCACGAGGCGGCCACCGCCGTCATCAAGCAGACACTGCCCATGCCGCTCTCCATCGGCCGGGTCTGTCCGGCCTTCTGCGAGGCCGAATGTCGCCGATCCCTGGTAGATGAGCCGCTGGCCATCCGTCAGCTCAAGCGCCATGCCGCCGATCTGGATCTCGCCGGGATGACCCCCTATCAGCCCCCGAAAAAGCCCGCCAAGGGCAAGCGGGTCGCCATCATCGGCAGCGGCCCGGGGGGGCTCACCTGCGGTTACTACCTGGGCTATGAGGGGTTCGCCGTGGATCTTTTCGAGGCGATGCCCGAGGCCGGTGGCTGGCTGCGTTACGGCATCCCCGAGTACCGGCTGCCCAAGGCGATCCTCGATCAGGAGATCGCATTGATGTGCGAGAGCGGCATGCGGATCCACACCAGTCAGCGCCTGGGGCAGGAGCTCAGCCTCTCGGCTCTGTGCCGTGACTACGACGCCGTCTGTCTGGCGGTCGGCGCTTCCCAGGCTGTGCCCATGGAGTACCCCGGCAGCACTCTCGAAGGCTGCTATCTCGGGGTCGATTACCTCAAGGATCGGATGCTGGAGCAGCGCCTCACCACCGGCAAACGGGTTGCGGTGATCGGTGGCGGCAATACCGCCATCGACTGCGCCCGTACCGCGGTGCGCCTCGGCGCCGAGACCACCCTCATCTATCGTCGCACCCGCGCCGAGATGCCCGCCGAGGCGTACGAGATTGACGAGGCAGAGCACGAAGGGGTGCGCTTCATGATGTTGACCAATCCGGTGGAGAACCTAGCCGATGAAGCGGGCCGCGTCTGTCAGGTGCGACTCGAGAAGATGGCCCTCGGCGAGCCGGATGCCTCCGGCCGCCGCCGCCCCGAGCCCACCGGCGAGTTCATCGTCGAGGAGTTTGATACCGTCATCGCCGCCGTCTCCCAGCGGCCGGATCTGAGCTTTATGGAAGGGGAGTCGCTGACCCTGCCCCTCACCCGCTGGAATACCCTGGACGCCCACCCCGAGACCATGCACAGCGGTCACGCCAATCTGTTTGCCATCGGCGATCTGCGCCGGGGGCCGGCGACCGCCATCGAGGCGGTCGCCGACGGGCGCAAGGCGGCGCTGGCCATCGACCACTTCCTGCACGGCACCATGGTTGATCCGGTACGCCCCTTCAACGCCAGCAAGGCCCCCTCCCTCAAGCAGGTGGACCCCGTCCAGTTCGCCCACTTGAAAAAGGTCGCCCGCGCCGTCATGCCCCATCTGGCCGAGCGCAGCGGCAGCTTTGCCGAGGTGGAGCAAGGCTTTAGCGATGCCGCGGCCCGGGCCGAGGCGGCCCGCTGCCTGGAGTGCGGCTGCCAGGCCAATACCGATTGCGCCCTGCGCGACTATGCCACCGAATACAAGGTCGACCAGAGCGCCCTCGATACCCATGACTGCCAGAAGTTTGCGGTGGACAGCAGCAGCGAATTCATCGTGTTCGATGCCAACCGCTGCATCGGCTGTGGCCAGTGCGTGCAGGCGTGCAACGAGCAGGCGGTACAAGGCATCCTGCAATTTGCCAGACAGGCCGATGGCACCCTCTCGACCCGGCCGCAGTTCGAGGCGGGACTGGCGATGGGGGACTCCCACTGCGTGCAGTGCGGCGCCTGTGTGCAGGTCTGCCCCACCGGCGCCATGGTGGATGCCCGCGACAAGTCCCAGGGGCGCACCGAGTTGCTCACCCCGGTCAACACCATCTGCACCTACTGCGGGGTTGGCTGCGGCGTCACCCTCTATGTGGATGAGGCGCGGCAGCGCATCCGCTATGTGGAGGGCAACCGCCACTCCCCGGTCAACCAGGGGCTGCTCTGCGTCAAGGGGCGCTTTGGCTTTGACTTCATCCAGAGCGAGGAGCGCCTCACCACGCCGCTCATCCGCAAGGATGGCCAGCTGGTGCCCGCCAACTGGCAGGAGGCGATCACCCTGGTGGCCGAGCGCTTTGGTGCCATCAAGGCAGAGCATGGCAGCGATGCGCTGGCGGGGTTCTCCTCGGCCAAGACCACCAACGAAGACAACTACCTGTTCCAGAAATTCATACGCCGGGAGCTTGCCACCAACAACGTGGATCACTGTGCCCGCCTGTGCCACGCCTCCACCGTCACCGGGCTGGAGGCCTCTCTCGGCAGCGGGGCCATGACCAACGACATCCCGAGCATCGATCACTCGGATCTCATCTTCATCATCGGCTCCGACACCTCGGCGGCCCACCCCATCATCGGCTCCCACATCAAGCGGGTGGTACGCGAGGGCAAGGCACGGCTGGTGGTCGCGGATCCCAAACGGATCGAGATGGCCGATCATGCCAGCCTCTACCTAGCCCACCGCCCCGGCACCGACGTGATGCTGCTCAACGGCATCATGCAGCAGATCATCCGGCACGACTGGCACGACAAGGGCTATATCGCCGAGCGGGTGGAAGGGTTTGAGGCGCTCAAGGCCGAGGTGCTCTCCCCTGCCTATGCCCCGGACAAGGTGGCCCTTATCACCGGCGTGCCCGCCGAGCAGGTGATTGAGCTCGCCCGCCTCATCGGCACCGCCGAGCGCACCGCCATCTACTACTCCATGGGGATCACCCAGCACACCACGGGCCACGACAACGTGCGGGCCATCGCCAACCTGCAGCTGCTGTGCGGCAACATCGGCATCGAGGGGGGCGGCATCAACCCGCTGCGGGGCCAGTCCAACGTGCAGGGAGCCTGCGACATGGGAGCCCTGCCCAATAACTTACCCGGCTATCAGAAGGTGGCTGACCCGGACGTGCACGCCCGCTTCGTGGCCGCCTGGCAAGCCCCCTGGCTGCCCGCCAAGCCCGGCCTCACCCTCACCGAGACCATAGATGCCGCCTGCGCCGGCACCATCAAGGGGCTCTATGTGATGGGGGAAAACCCGGTACTGAGCGATCCGGATCAGCATCACGTCATCGAGGGGCTCAAGCGCCTCGAATTCCTGGTGGTACAGGATATCTTCCTCTCGGAAACCGCCCAGCTCGCCGATGTGGTGCTCCCCTCCTGCTCCTTTGCCGAGAAGAGCGGCCACTTCACCAACACGGAGCGGCGGGTGCAGCGCCTCTCCCCCGCCATCAAGGCGCCGGGGCAGGCTCGGGAAGACTGGTGGATCATCCAGCAGCTCGCCAATGCCATGGGGGGCGACTGGCATTACCAGAATGTGGCCGAAATCACCGAGGAGATCTGCCGGGTGACGCCCCAGTACGCCGGCATCCACTGGGACAAGGTGGGTCAGACCGGGTTGCAGTGGCCCTGCCATGATCAGGCTCCCGAGGGGACTCGCCTGCTCCACGGCAAGCAGTTCACCCGGGGCAAGGGGGAGATGGTGGCCACGCCATTCCGCTATGCCGCCGAGCTGCCGGATGAAACCTATCCGATAGTGCTCACCACGGGACGCCTGCTGGAGCAGTTCCACACCGGCACCATGACCCGCAAGACCAGGGGGCTCGACAAGCTCGCCGGCCCCAGGGTGATGATGAGTGTGGCGGATGCCGAGCGCCTGGGCATTGGCAACAGCGAGCGGGTGAAGGTCACCAGCCGCCGCGGCCATATCGAGCTGCCTGCCTTCGTCACCAAGCGGATGCAGCCCGGAGTGGTATTCATCCCGTTCCACTTTGCCGAGGCGCCTGCCAACCGGCTCACCATCAATGCCACCGATCCCCACGCCAAGATCCCCGAGTTCAAGGTCGCGGCGGTGCGCATCGACAAGCTGGCCACCCCGGCCAACGCCCGGGAGGCTGAAGCCGAGATGGCCTGATGGCCTGCGGCAACCCCGGTTCGGCCCCCTATGTACGGCCCCATAGCAACAGAGCCACCCGACGGGTGGCTCTGTTCTTTTCAGCGCGGCTTATTTTTCTTATGTCTCTGCACCTTAAGTCCCTGTCCCTTCAGTCTCTCTTCCTCCAGCCTCTTCTCAAGGCGCTTTGACGAGGATCCGGGAGAACGTGCCAATGCCGCACGACCAAGGGATCATTGCAGTATCTGTGAGGAGGCCCTGTTTCTGTCCTTGCAAGTCGCCCCGGAACAATCCCAGGAACGGAAGGGCGACAATGTGGCCTGGCTATCCTGAGCCTGACTCGCATCGAGATTGAGCGTCAAGCCACTGAAGCGATTGACCAGGCGATAGCTGCCATCGCGGCGCTCACTGCCATCGTCACGGCTAATCACAGTCGGCACCTTGATCCACTGCGCGCTCAAGCACTCATCGGCGGTGGCATCCTGACAAGGATTATCAAGCAACCCGGCCTCGGCCCCCCACTTTCTCAAATCGTTGACCGCGCCGCTGCCGATCACCCCCAAATATCTTTTTTGCGCCGTATTCCCTGTTGGATAGGCCACCACATGATAATAACCATCCTGCCTATCCTGTAATCCCCAGGACATATCACCCTGGCCCGGTTCTTTTTCCACCGCCAGGTTGAACTTGTCATCTGCGGTCAATACCTCGCCGTCACGGTTTTTGAGCAGGGTATTTTCCAGTGTGGGCGCGCTCTCTTCCGGTGAACTCTGGAGGGTCACATCGATATATTCACCACCATATTTCTGGCACTCAACATAGCAATAGGTCCGGAAGGTTTTTCCCACGATGAAATTGGACCTTGTCTGAACCTGCGGATCCATCATGAAGCGATACCAGGAACGAGTGACATAGTTATCCAAAGTCAGCAACTTCTCCCACTTCTGGCTCGACAGGCTATCGGTCACGTAAAGCGCCAACGGCGCTTTGCCCTCATTTTTCGGCCCTGACGATGGCTCGGGGGTTGCCACATATTTTTTCAGATAACTATTCCACGCCACATTTATCACTCTTAATGGCGAATTGACCAGTTTGCCCTGCCCGGCCAGCTCGGATGCGGTGCCGCTCATGGTGGCAGGGTCATATTCGGGAGTGAAATACCCCTTGGGGGACAACTCCACTGACACTATATTGCTGGCGGCACCGGCATTACCAAGGGAATAGTCATTCGCAGAGAATGCTTCCCACTTTCCATCATGATATTTTCGCCACGTCTCTGGCGACATTTTCCCCGAGATCGGGGCCCTCATGACATGCTCCTGCATGAAGGAGCTGAACCCGGACCAGCCGGACAGATTCATGACCCGACTGGTATAGAAGAGATAAAAATAACCGGAGGCATAATCCACGAACAGACGAGGGTCGCCACCACCGTAATTGTAAGTTTGCCCCAGCGCTTCGTCTCGCGAATCCGCCATGCCATATTGGGAGGTCTGGATGACATCGGTGACGGCCCAATTCAATCCTTTATCCGTGGATTTGACCAACTCGATGGCATCATACCTGGGAGTCAGACCAAAAATTTCGTCATGCAGCAAGCCATACCAGTCCCCGCTATCCGGATCGACCCAGACATCCATCAAACCGCAGTAATTGATATAGTCATAGCCACTGCCACGAGGTTTTATACGCTTCATCAAGGGAGTATTGGTACATAACGGAACCGTGTTCTGTACCGTTGCCTGGTCGTAGATCTGTTTTATCTTTTCATAATCCCCCAGCTTGTCTTTTATATTGTCGCTTGCTCCCTGGTAGTTTTTTGCGCTGAAAAATCGCCAGGCATGATCGGCATTATTGGGATTGTATTTGTTATATTGCGAGAGGGTATCGTGATACAGGTATTTCCCGGCTTCATCAATAAATGAGAAACCCGGTGAATCATTGACCAGAAACACCTGCTCGGGAGACGTATGTTCAGCTGTCACCGCAGCCCAGACATATTGAAAGGAGAAACAACCGAGACCTATTATTCCACTTATCATAAATCGCGTGTGTTTTTTCATGGCAAACCTCATGTGACAATATAAATCGATGCTGCCGTAAAAATACCGGCAACATCGTCAATGATTTACATGCAGGTCACTCTGTTTTTATATTTATCCAGATTGACACGGTTCGTCTCGGCGGCCTCTGCGGCATTGACCGAGCGCCATAGCAGTGGTTTTTGATCCAGCCTGAGTATCTGTTTGACACATTCACAAACCAGGCTGTTCAGGATCGTAAAACCAATAATGGAAGAGATTGAACCGGTGGCAAAATCATGATGGGGAACGGGCACGATGGCATCTCCCGGCACACCGCCCATATCCAGCAGGTAATCGCACACGTCCGCCAGTTTTTTACCACTCTGATGCCGGGAGCTGACCGAACGGGTAAAGGCAAGAGACGTCAGCCCGATCACGGTCAAGCCTCGCTTCTTCCCTTCCATGGCAAACTCGACGGGCACAGGGTTACGGCCCGAAGTCGATACCACGATCAGAATGTCCCCCGCCCGCAACTCTTTTTCGGCATCCAGCACGACGGCGGCCAAGCCATGCTGCCGTTCGGCAAAGGTGCTCATGGGGGCATAAGGGGCTAATGCCAATACCGGTGGCAAAATCGCATTCACCTGCACGAGACCACCCGCACGGTAATACATCTCATGGGCAAACATCTGTGAATGGCCACAGCCGGTGACATGGATCATGCCATCCTGGATGATGGTCTGCGCCATCGCCTTGGCACACGCCTCTATTATTGCCTGCTGCTCCTTCACGACATCCATATGCTGCAGCAATCCGGCCACATATTTTTTGTACATAGTATTCCCTCCCTCACAGGCAGCTGACCCGTCCTTTCATGGACAAAATATGTTCTTTGTTTATCTCATCGCCCCTGTCGAGATTGGAACTCACCCACACGAGAGGGGTCAGGCCGGACTCGGCCAGATTGCATACTGTCTGCGTCACCAGCGCTTGGATGACGGTGAAACCGATCACGGACGAGACAGGGCAACATTTTTCAGACAAGCCCTCCAGCTCGATAACGGCATCTCCGTAAGGAATATGCAGATCGATCGTCACATCGGCGATATCGCTCAGGAAGAGACCGGAAGAGTGTTTCGGTGTTGTCTGCCTGCTAAGGAAAGTGCGAATAAGCAGGTCATTTCTTCCCAAGCTGGCTCGCTGATTAAAATTTCGCGGATCCGGGCCGATTGTTCTCCCGTAAACACCTCGAATTAGCCTATTTAGGCCGTTTTTTCGCCATTCCTGGCGTTATTTCCGGTTTTTAGTGAGATCTCTCCCACTGACGTATCATCTGGTCCACCCGAAACAGGTTGGCCAGGGTGAATAACATCGCCAGTTGGTTATCGTTTTTCTGTAGCCCCTTGTATCTGGCTTTCACGAAGCCGAACTGCCGCTTGATGATGCGAAACGGGTGCTCCACTTTGGCCCGGATGCGGGCTTTCATGTATTCGATGTTGATGGCCGTTTTGTTCTTGCGTGGATGCTGTTTCAAGGTTCTTACCTTGCCGGGGCGCTCGGCGATCAGCCAGTCCACATCCACCTCGGCCAGCTCCTCGCGCTGTGGCGCCCCTTGGTAGCCGGCATCGGCTGAGACAAATTGCTCCTCTCCATGCAGCAGATTACCCAGCTGATTGAGGTCATGCTCGTTGGCCGCGGTGGTGACTAGGCTGTGGGTCAGGCCACTCTTGGCATCGACACCAATGTGGGCCTTCATGCCAAAGTGCCACTGATTGCCTTTCTTGGTCTGATGCATCTCCGGATCGCGTTGCTGCTCTTTGTTCTTGGTCGAGCTGGGTGCCTCAATGATGGTGGCATCGACCAAGGTGCCTTGAGTCATCATGACGCCTGCTTCGGCCAGCCAGCGATTGATGGTCTTGAACAATTGGCGGGCCAGTTGATGCTGCTCCAGCAGGTGGCGGAAATTCATGATGGTGGTGCGGTCCGGCAAGGCGCTATCCAGGGATAACCGGGCAAACAGACGCATGGAGGCGATTTCGTACAGAGCATCTTCCATCGCGCCATCGCTCAGGTTGTACCAATGCTGCATGCAGTGAATGCGTAGCATGGTTTCCAGCGGATAAGGTCGCCGGCCATTACCAGCCTTGGGGTAAAACGGCTCGATGACTTCCACCATGTTTTGCCATGGCAGAATCTGCTCCATGCGGGACAAGAAAATCTCTTTTCTGGTCTGACGGCGCTTACTGCTGAATTCACTGTCGGCGAAGGTGAGTTGATGACTCATGATGGCCCTCGGAAATGCGGCTCCGGATGAACATTATGATCTCATATCACAGACTTGTTCGCACCTTCCCTAAATGCCAGTGACTGCAATGCAATCACTGGCAAGCCCCGTTTTTTGGCGGCCAATGCTATATCCACCACGGGGATGGTGCGGCCCGCTATCGACGCCAATATGATGCAGTCATTCGTCGAGACGCATTGATCCGCAAAAATAGTGGAACCGATCCCCTCCACCTCATATATGTGATCGGAATAAGCCTGGGTACGCGGCGCCGTCGCAAAAATATGGGGTAATAGCGGGTTGATGGGCACCAGACCGCCAGCCCGATAAAAAGTTTCCATGGCATAGATATGGCAATGACCGCCAGATACATGGATCACACCATCCTGTGCAACGGTGCGGGTCATCAGATTTGCTCCATGCAAAATATTATTTTCTTCACTATTCATCACCTGCTCGATGATGATTTTGCATTCCTCTAGATAGCTAATCATTATTCTCTTTCCCTCACTGGCTCAAAGTATTCCGGCGTAATGAAAAATGATCGAACCTGCGATCATGCCAAGCATGATTTTCACAGGCGACAAGCCACGCATAATCAACTGGTAACAGCAGGCGACGACAACGAGCGGCAATATATTGGGCATTATCTTGTCTAACAGTCCTTCCTGAAGACTCAACGCCGTCTCGCCCAGCGGGATCTTGACGTCCAGTTGAACCCGGACGAATGAGGCCGTCAGCGCCCCCACCACCATCAGGCCAAGAATGGTGGCACCGCGACTAAAGGCTTCACTCTGTTGTTTTAATGTGCTTAATGCATTGAGCCCCAATTTATAGCCATAATTGAAAAGAGGCACCCATATCGAGAATCTCACCATATTGAACAGCACCAGAAAAATAAGCGGTGCTATATAGACCTTATCCAGGGCCAATGATGCAGCGATGGAGGCCGTGATAGGCAGCATGGTCAACTGGCACATGGCATCACCAATACCGCCCAATGGCCCCATGGCGGCCACTTTGAAGGTTCGAATGGTTTCTATGGGTTGCTTGCCTTTTTCCATGGCCAAAATAACCCCTTGCATAAAACTAACCAGCCAGGGGGAAGTATTGAAAAATTCATTGTGCAACCGGAGTGACAATGAAAGATCATGTTTGTTTTTATGGATCCGCTGCAGTGCCGGCAACATGGCATAAAGAAATCCGGATGATTGCATGCGTTGATAATTGAATGAAGCCTGCACCCACAGCATCCGCAGCCAGGATTGCCGCATCAATTTTTTATCCAGCACGATTTCATTGCCCTGATCGAGATATTCATCATCGTTTTTTATTTCATTGGCTTGCTGTGACATGTCAAATTCCCTCATCCATCTGTTTATCCTCAACTCGGGTCATGCTTTGTTTGCGTTCGGCCTGGTTGAAATAATCGATAATAGCAACCGACAAACCGAGCAGCGCAATGGCAATCACCGGCAGTTCCAGGAAAGTGACGCAAATAAAACCGATGATGAAAAAAGGAATATATCTCTTTTCTTTCAACATCATTTTCAACAGCATGGCAAAACCGAGTGCAGGCATCATGGCACCGGCAATGCTTAATCCTTCGATAATACCCTTGGGAACCTGCTCGACGATCGTTTTGGCAACAACGTCCCCATAATAGGTTGGAATAAATGCGCAGATGAAGAAGGTAAAGAAATAGGCCGCCATTCCCAGATAATTTATTCGCTCGATCCCTTTTATATCGCACTCTGCGGCCATTTTATCGACCCTGGCCATCAAGGTCGCAAAGGTTGTGAATTGAATGACGGTCAACTGCTGCATCAAGATGGCAAAGGGTATAACCACCCCGACGACCGCACTGGAAGACAATCCTGACTGGATACCAAACACGACCCCGACCGCCGAGCCTATGGTGACATTGGGCGGCTGGGCACCGGCCAGCGGCACCAGCCCAAGCCAGGCCAATTCCAGCGTGGCGCCGATCTCGAGACCGGTTTTGAGATCGCCCATCAAGAGGCCGACCACGGACCCTGTAACAATGGGCCGCCCAATCATCAGTCCGGAACCATAGTAATCAAGGCCCGCCAAACCGCACCAGATGGCGATGGCCAATACAGTTATCATATCCATATCTACACCTTCACATATTGTCCAATATCGATTGGAGTGTCTGATGGATTACGCTGAATCGTGCAGGGGATCCCCAATTCAAGCAGCTCCCGAAATGCATGTTTGTCATCATCATCCAATGACACAGTGGCATGAACCTGCTCCTTTCCCTCCTTGTAGTGCATATTTCCTATATTGATTTTGGTAATGGGTACACCGCCTTTCACCAACGTCAATGCATCCTGAGGGGTACGCACCAGAATAAATATTTTCTGGTGACCGGCGGCCTTATGAATAACATCAATAGTTTTTTGCAAAGTAAAAAAACGGGTATCAAATTCACCTGCCGACATATTTGCCAGTGCTTGCTGTGCCGGATCATTGGCCACCGCATCATTGGCAAACAGAATTAAATTGCAGCCCGAGTGTGGCCCATGCCCCACGGTCACCTGGCCGTGCAATCCTCGTTCATCAATTCGGGTGTAGACAATATTTGGCATAGTGGCATTTCCTCCCTTATGTAATTGAGATGAGTTGTTTTTATAATTTGCCGTCGCTCATGCACATGCATATCTTCGCGGCGACGACCTCTTCCATGGCAGCCATCGCTGGCACCAGATACTGGCGTGGATCACTGGCATCGGGGTGACTGCCAAGAAAGGCCTTCATGGCATCGGCAAAGGCGATCTTGAGTTCGGTCGCGACATTGACCTTGCAGATCCCAAGTCCGATGCAGCGCCTCACATCGACCTCCGGCACACCGGAGGCGCCGTGCAGCACCAAAGGGATATCCACCTGCTGGCGAATGGCGGCGAGGCGGGCGAAATCAAGACGAGGCTCCTCCTTGTAGAGACCATGGGCAGTCCCGATGGCGACGGCCAGCGAGTCGATGCCGGTACGCAGGACAAATTCGGCCGCCTTCAGCGGATCGGTCAGGTGGGCGTGGCCGGCATCGACCACGAGGTCATCCTCCTGACCACCAAGCTGGCCCAGTTCGGCCTCGACACTGGCCCCCATCCGGTGACAGAAGGTCACCACACTGCGCACTTTGGCGATGTTCTCCTCGAACGGGCAGTGAGAGGCATCGATCATCGCCGAGTGAATGCCCGCCTCGACCTTGCGACGAATGTCCTGCTCGTCCTCATGGTGATCCAGGTGCAAGACCAGCGGGATGCGGTACTGCTGCGCCGCGGCCTGGCAGATGGAGACGAGGTACTCCACGCCGGCGTGACGACAGGTGCCCGGCGTACCCGCCAGGATGACGGGGGAGCCCATGCGCGCCGCCGTGCGGGCCACGACCTGTACGGTTTCCAGATTGTGGATATTGAAGGCGGGAACGGCATAACCCCGGCGCTGGGCATCCTTGAGCATTTCATGGGAAGAGATCAGATACATGGTGACTCCTGTGCGCCATGGCTGACGCGAGACTCAGAGAAGAGGGGGCTGAAACAGGCTGGATCTATCTCCCTGCCCGCCACCCAGATGTGTTGTTGAGCGAGCTCATTGCCAAGGGCGAGCAGGTTGGCCTGCTTGCCGACCGAGAGGGAACCGAGGCGATCCGCAATCCCCAGCATGCGGGCCGGCGCCAGCGAGGCCATGTGGATGGCATCGGCAAGCGGTACGTCCGCAAGCTGTACCATGTTGCGTACCGCGCCAAGCAGGGTCAGGGGGCTGCCGGCCAGGCCGCCGGCCTCAGTGCGTACCACTCCCCCTTTCATCTCCACCCTGTGGTTGCCCAGCAGGTAGTGACCGTCCGGCATGCCGGCGGCGCGCATGGCATCCGTGATGAGCAGCAGGCGCTCGTCGGCGCAGCAGTGGCAGAGCTTGAGCACGCCGGGATGCAGATGGTGGCCGTCGGCGATGAGTTCCAGCCAGGCATGGGGATGGATCAGGCCCGCGCCGACCATGCCGGGTTCCCTGTGGTGCAGGCCGCGCATGCCGTTGAAGCAGTGCACCAGCCCGGTGGCCCCGGCCGAGAGCGCCGCCATGGTGGTGTCATGGTCGGCGGCCGAGTGACCCAACATGACCCGCACATCGCTGGCAACAAGGTGACGGATGGCCTCCAGCGCCCGGGGTTTCTCCGGCGCCAGGGCGACCACCCGCAGGGTGCCGCGAGCAAGCTGTTGCAGCCTCTCCAGCTCCGGGATATCCAGCTCGCGGAACAGGGCCTGATCGTGGGCCCCCTTGTGCTCGGGGGTGAAGTAGGGCCCTTCCAGATAGCTGCCAAGCAGCTGTGCCCCCGGCATCCCGCTGGTCACGCCGTCGGCGATCCTGGTCAGGGCCTGCTCGATCTGCTGCAATGGCGCGGTCACCGTGGTGGCCAGAAAGGCGCCGACCCCTTCGGCCGCCTTGGCAAGGGAGAGATGGGCCAGGGCGCCGGCCTCCTCATCCATCACGTCCACCCCGGCGCCGCCGTGAACATGACCATCGATAAGGGCGGGCACCAACAGCTCGACATCCCATTCCGGCTCGCCTCCCATGAAGGGGTCGATGGCAATGATGCGCCCCGCCTCGAAGGTCAGTTGCTGATGTGCCAGCCACCCCTGCTCGCTCAGCAGGTAACGGGCACGGATCCGTGAAGCCATTTAAATCCCCCCCTCCACCAAACCAACCTGTGCTTGCTGCTCCTTGTTCATTTCGTCGGCCAGGGAGGTGAGTCCCCGATGACCGCAGGCAAGGGCCTCGATGCGAAACTCGCTGGCACTCAGGTCATCGCGCTCCAGCAGCATCTCCAGCAACAACTGCAGGTTGGTGCCGGTGATCACCTCTCGCCCGGGTACCCTCATGGCCAGCAAGGAGGCCACCCGAAAGGGGGTTCCCCCCAGCAAGTCGGTGAGAAACACGACCCCGTCCCCCTGATCCACCGTCGGGATGGCCTGGGCAAATTGCCGCTCCAGCCGGGCGGTGGTGGAGGATTCGGGAAAATCGATGGCCACCACGCAGGGTTGTTCCCCCAGGATCTGCTCCATCGCCTCTGCCAAACCGCTGGCGAACCCGCCGTGACCGCTGATGATGATGCCCAGCATGGGACTCACTCCTGTTCTGGTGATGACGGACACGGGGTCCGAACCGATTGCAAACGTTTGCAATTTCGAGTGCAAAACAGGCTCACAGGCATAACAGGCCCCCCTCCTCGCCTCTTGCGAACATCGCCCTCTCATCCAGGCGTTTGTACGGATAGATGTTGACCCCTTGTACTACCCGGTTGACCTGCCCCGTCGGGCAGGGATTGTCCGGGCTGATGCCCAGGCACAAGGCGGTATGAAAGGCATAGAACTGGGCATAGAGCAGGTAACAGAAGGCCAGCTGGGCATCGTCCTGCGCCAGGGTACGAGGCAGGTAGATGTGCTCCCCCTCCTCGATGCGGGAGTCGTGCCGATCGGCGATGGCAACGACCCGGGCCGCCTTGCCATCGGCACGCAACTCGCGCAGCAGATCGAGATCGTATTGACGGGTATAGGGGTCGTTGGAGACCAACAGCACGACCAGGGTCTGCTCGTTGACCACGGACTTGGGACCGTGACGAAATCCGGTGGGCGAGTCATGCATGCCGATCAAGAGGCCGCCGGTCAGCTCCAGCAACTTAAGGGCGGCCTCCTGGGCGACACCCTGCAGGCTGCCGCTGCCAAGATAGATGACTCGCTCGGCCATGGGGTCATTCCAATCGGGGAGGCGCTGTACCGCCTGGGCCAGAATAGCCTCGCTGGCGCACACCAGCTCGACACAGCCCCTTGGGTTGAATTGTGCCGGCAAGAAGACGGCCAGACAGCTCAGCATCATGCAGGTCAGGCTGCTGGTCATGGCAAAACTGCGGTCATGGGTCTGGGGCGGCATCAACAGTGCCAGGGAGTTGGCCTCCTGCTGGCAGCGTCGATAGAGCTCCCCCTCGCTATTGCAGGTGAGCACCAGGTGATGGCAGTCACTGAGCAACTGGCTGGCCAGCTCGACTGCGGCCACGCTCTCCGGACTGTTCCCTGAGCGGGCGAAGGAGATGAGCAGGGTCGGACAATCCTGCGCCAGATATTCAGCCGGATCGGTGACTATGTCGGTGGTTGCTATCGCCTCGACCCGCTTATTCAGGCGAGCCGCGAGATAAGGGGCCAGGGCGCGCCCGGCAAAGGCGGAGGTACCGGCACCGGTCAGGATCACCCTCAGATGGTCATGGCAGAGCAAGGGAGCGAGAAAAGGATCCAGCAGATGGCGACACGCCTCGACCATGGTGAGGGTCTCCCGCCAGGTGGCGGGCTGCTGGTGGATCTCGCTGGCGGTGGCCAGGCCATTGGCGAGACGCAATGTCTCAACTGAATAACCAAGGATCATCTCTGCAACTCCTTATACAACTGGGTCTAACCGGGGATGACAGGCGAACTCGTAGTGCCGCAACACCTCTTGCACCTGATCGAGAATGAGGTCGTGGGGAGTGGCCGACAGCGTGCCCTGGCGCACCTTGCGATACTGCAGGGGCATATGCTGGCTGAGCAGGGGCAAGGGGATGGGCTCGGCGGCCAGATTGGCGAGCAGTCTGGCGTAGCTGGCGTCGACCCGGCTGTCCGGCCAGTAGTAGCGAATGCGATCCGAATAGCTGTAACCACGAGCCAGACGGCACTCCCTGGCACTGCCATGGTAGTGATGGTGCCAGTAATCGGGGTGATCCAGCATCGCCTCTTCCATCACCTGACGCAGGCCCGAGCAGGCATAGGTGGGGACCAGCTCTTCTTCGATGGCAACAAGGGCAAACAGCGCCTCGCGCAGGGCAAAGGTCAGGGCCGGGCCGACCTTGAGAATGGCAAAGTGGTCGCGCACCAGCTGGCGACAAGCCGTCGGGGTCTGGTAATCGGTGGAGTGGGCCTCGAACACCATGTCGGGATAGGTTTCGATCATCCGGCTGAGGGGCGCCGCCTGTTCGGGCCGATAATCGATGACACGGGTGTGATCGAACTCGACACCGGGCTGCACCACCAGGCCAATGACCCGTGGCCAGACCGTATTCAGCCCTGCGCGGGCAAACGCCTGCCGGTGCGCCTCCAGGGTGTGAAGAGCCGCCTGTGGCGTGGTGACGGCCAGCTCAACCAGATCGTCATGGGCGCCCCCCGGCACCGGCACTTCGGTACCGATCACGTAGACCAGATCGCTGCGCCCGAACCGGGCCTGGCAGGTCTCTTCGGCCACCCGTGCCAGACGAGCTGCCCGCTCGGCGACCAACTCATCGCTCAGGGACACGGCGTCTCCCTGGCAGGGCATGCTGCAATCGAGATGGATTTTCTTGAAACCGGCGGCGACATAGCTGGCGATCAACTCATCGGCATGAGCCATGGCCTGGTCGGCCGGCTCCCCTTGCCAGCGATTGGGTCCCAGATGATCGCCCCCCAAAATGAGGCGGTGCACCGGGAAGTCGCACACCTTGGCCAGCCGATACAGATGATCACGAAAATCGGCAGGCGTCATGCCGGTGTAACCGCCGTATTGGTCGACCTGGTTGGAGGTCGCCTCTATCAGCAACAACTCATTCCCTGTGGCGGCCAGGCGCATGGCCGCCTCCAGCACCAGCGGGTGGGCGGAGCAGACAGCATAGATGCCGACCGGATCCCCCTGCTTATGTCTTTCGATCAACCCCTGCACCGATTTCATTGCACCACCATTGACTGTTTAATCATCAAGACAACTTTCGATTCCTTTCTAAACCATAGACTTCAGACGTATTTAACGAAATGAAAGCTTGTTCAAATCATGAACAGGATCACAAATGGAAAGGTATTGAAAGACTAAAAGAGGGGAAAGGAGCGCGACCAGGCTAGGTGCGATGAGTGAAAGCTTGCTTTGCAATGGCCGCTGGGCATTAATATGAAAAACGAAAAATAACGAAAGTGGTGGGCTCACCACGACACTCCGGCAGAAGAGCTTATGCAGACAACCGAAAAGAGCGTGCTCGGTACCAGCGAGCGGCGGGAAAAAATCATTCAGCAACTGCGCGCCAATGGCAGCGTACAGGTCAACGATCTGGCCAATCACTATCAGGTGTCTACCGTCACCATTCGCAACGATCTGGCCTTTCTGGAACGCCAGGGAGTGGCGGTGCGCGCCTATGGCGGCGCCCTGCTCTGCGAGCCCAATCAGGCGCAGGCGGTGCCCGAGCGCACCATCGCCGACAAGAGCGTACTCAACACACCGGTCAAGCAGCGCATTGGGGCGCTGGCCGCGACGCTCGTCCACCCCGGCTGTCGCCTCGTGCTCGATTCGGGTACCACTACCCTCGAGGTGGCACGCCATCTGCGCGCCCATCACGACATTCTGGTGATGACCAACGGCATGAACGTGGCCAATGCCCTGCTGGAGGCCGAAGGGGTCGAATTACTGATGACGGGGGGGCATCTGCGCCGCAAATCGCTCTCGTTTTATGGCGCCCAGGCCGAGCAGTCCCTGCAGAACTATCACTTCGACCTGCTGTTTCTCGGGGTGGATGGCATCGATCTGGAACGGGGCATCAGCACCCACCACGAGGATGAGGCCCGCCTCAACCGCTGCATGTGCCAGGTGGCCGAACGGATCATAGTGGTCACCGACTCCAGCAAGTTCCGGCGCCTGAGCCTGCACAGGATCATCGACACTCATCGCATCCACACCCTGATCACCGATGACGCCCTGCCCGCCGAACTGCTCAACGGCTTGCGCCATGCCGGGATCGACGTGCTGCTGGTACCGGCTGATGCCCCCTAGAGGCCACGGGGGCATCAAGCCCCCTCGGTCACCGTCAACGTCATGACGAGCGCCAGCCGATCACCTGGTGCCAGCAACCGCAAACCGGGATGGCCCGCCATGTGATGGGCGTTGGCGGCATGGCTCTGGGGTTCAAGACAGACGAATCCACTCGCCTCGTCGGGCTGATAGAGCATCAGGAAGGCACTGTCGCTGGTCAATGTCAGCCGCTGCCGGCGAGCGGGATGTGCCAGCTCGGCCCGGCCACACCAGCCGCCATAACAGTGGTTTAGCCACCCCTGCGGGCGTCGCCAACGGCGAAAATCGAGGTGGGGAGCCAGCATGCCGCTCCAGCTTGTCGGCAGATGATCCGCCCCCTCCTGCCAGACACCGCTCGCCAGAAAACGTACCTGGGTCAGGGCATCTCGCCAGAAGAAGGGGTGGAAACCGGCGCCATAGAGGCAGGGGCTCTCCCCCAGATGAGTCAACGTGATGCGCGCCACCAGGCTGGACCCTTCCAGCCGATAGTCAAGCTCTGCCTGGTAGTGAAAAGGGCCGTTGTCACTGATGAGCCGCAGCGTCACGGCGCTGCCACTCAATGCCACCGGTTGCCACTGTCGCAACCAGCCATCGCCGTGCAGAAAGAAGTCGGGATCGACGGGGCTTTCTGGCAAGCCATGCTCCTCCCCCCACAACTCGAAACGGTTGCCTGCCACCCGATTGGCCAGCGGCACCATGGGAAACAGGGCGCTTTGCCCGGGATCACAAGGAGCATCGGGGTCACTCTCGCGCAGCAGCGGGCGCCCTTGCTCATCCTCCAACCCCAGCAAACAGGCCCCTTGTGTTGAAACCCGCATCCGAAGGTGCGGGTTGCTCAATGTGTAAACCGTCATGCGGAGGCGCTCGCCCTGGTCGACGTCAGTTCAACCTTGCCCCGGGCCAGCTGGGCTTCCAGCGCCTCCAGGGTCACCCCCTTGGTCTCGGGCACCTTGCGGTAGATGAAGATGAGCCCGGCGAAACAGATGAGGCCATAGAGCAGGAAGCTGCCCGAGGCCCCCAGCCCGGCATTGAGCAGCGGGAAGGTGTAGGTCAGCACGAAGCAGGCAATCCAGAGCGCCAGGGTGCCGGCCGACATCGCCAGACCACGCACCCGGTTCGGGAAGATCTCCGAGAGCAGCACCCAGGTGACAGGCGCCAGGGTCAGGGCATAGATGGCGATGGCTGCCAGCACCAGCAGTAGCACCGGCAAGCCCAGCACGCCGCTGGCATAGGCCGCCGCCATCATGCCGTAGATAATGGTCAGCCCGGCCGAGCCAATCAGCATCAGCTTGCGGCGCCCAATCTTGTCCACCATGGGCAGCGCAATCAGGGTAAACAGCAGGTTGATAAGGCCGGTGGCGACGATGGATTTGAGGGTGCTGTTGATGTCAAACCCGGCGGAGGCGAAGATCTCCTGCGCGTAGTTGAAGATGACGTTGATGCCGCACCACTGCTGAAACACCGCCAGTACCATGCCGATGATAAGGATGGGGCGCACAGAGGGCTTGCCCAGCTCCGCCAGCGACACCCGGTGCGCCTCTTCCCCCACCAGGGTCTGACGGATCTCGGCCAGGGTCTGTTTGGCATAGGCATCGCCGCCAATCTTGACGAGCATACGGGACGCCTGCTCATACTGGCCATCTTTGGCCAACCAGCGGGGTGACTCGGGCACGAAGAACATCAGCACCAGAAAGGCCAGAGCCGGCACCAGTTCGGCACCAAACATCCAGCGCCAGCCGGACTGGCCATTCCAGGTAGCGAGGATATCGGCCTGGGTTGCGTTGCTCGCCACCGGATCGGCGATCATCAGATTGACCAGCTGGGCCGCCAGCACGCCGATGACGATGGTGAGCTGGTTGATGGCCACGAACTTGCCGCGCCTGTCGGCCGGGCTTATCTCGGCGATATACATGGGCGAGAGCGCCGAGGCCAAACCAATTCCAATACCGCCCACGATGCGATAGACCACGAACAGATCGAAGCTGCCGGCGGCGGCGGTGCCCCAGGCCGAGATGGTAAACAGGATGGCCGCCAGGATCAGCGGCTTCTTGCGACCGAAGCGATCGGCCGTCCAACCCGAGATGGCCGCTCCCAGCACGCAACCCACCAGGGCCGAACTCATGGCCCAGCCGGACTGGGCCGGATCCGTGATGGCAAAATAGGCTTCATAGAAGGGCTTGGCTCCGCCAATCACCACCCAGTCATAACCAAACAGCAGGCCACCACAGGCAGCCACCAGGCAGATCATCCAGACGTAGCTCATATTGAGCCCGTTCGTATCTGATTGATTTTTCGTGCGTTCCATGACTCATCCTTATCATCTTTGTCGATTGTAGGGTCCAGGGGCGCCCCTCACAGTGGCGGGGCGCCGGTTTTTGTTATGGGGTGAGCACAAGCTCACGGCAGATCAGGGTAAACAGATGCCCCTTGTCATGGGCCGGGTTGAGGGTAAGCAGCTCACCAAGCGTCTGCTCGCAGGCTTGCCGCTGTCCCAGGCCCAGCTGGCCGAGCGCCCGCACCAGCAGGCAGTGCTGGCGGTGTTGCTGCTGCGGATCGTCGTCAAGCACGATGAGGTCGGGTAACGACACGGCAAAGAAATCCGCCTCCACGGGGGCCTTCATGGCCTCTTCAGCCCAGGCCACCATGCCCTCAAACAGGCGCTCTGCCTCCTGCCCCCGGCCAAGCTGCGTCAGCGCCATCCCCCGATAGAAGAGGTAATCCACCGGCTGATCGTTGTAGTAACGGCTCGCACCCAGCCCGGCCTGACCGAGGCAGGCCTGCTGCAGGCATTGGCTTGCCAGGCTCTGGTCGTCACAGGCGAGGTGACAGAGCGCCAGCAGGTAGTGGATGTCGTTGTCGGTTTGCCCCACCAGACGCCCCTCCCCCAGGTTGAGGGGATAGTGCAGCGCCTGTTGCAGCAACGGAACAGCCTGCTCGTGACGTCCCTGAGTCATCAACGCTAGCGCCCGGTGTTGCTGGTTGATGAGGTACTGGCCGGTCACCTTGCCCTCGCCCCCCTCCCAGGGGTGGAACTCGCGCAGCCGCAATATCTCGGCCGCGGCCTCCAGCTGGCCGGTGATGTGATAGAGGCTGAGTAGCTCGGCGGTCAGATCGTCGCGCTTGAGGGCGACCTCGCGATGGGCCTCCAGCAGAGCTAGTCGCTCGGCGGGTGCCATGGCGCAGCGCTTGTGCAGCTGATCGAGCTCGAACAGCAGGCGGGCATCGTCCGGCTTGAGGGCAAAAGCGCGGCTCAGGCACTGTTCTGCAGCCGCCAGATCGCCGCCCTTGTTGAAGTGATGGATGCCAAGGTTGCGCCAGGCCGCGGCAAACTCGGGCGCCAGCTCGCACACCGATTGCCACAGGGCGACCGCCTGCTGGTAGTTGCGCTTGCTGTAGTGAAAGCAGCCCAGCAGATAGCGGGCAAACCAGCTGTGTGGCAACCGCTCAAGCATGGCCACCTCCCCCAGGGTGTTGGGAAAGCGCACCCGGCGACCCAGGGCCTGCTCGGCCCGCCGCAACAGCGCCTCCTGCTGCGCCCCTTGTGGTTGCAGGCTGGCCTGAAACAAGAGCGGCAGGTTCTCTTCCACCGGCAGGGCCTGCAGCAGTTGGCGGGCCAGTTCGGGGCGCTCCAGCTCAAGCAAGGCAGTGGCAAGGAAGCAGAGATTGACCCCGCGCCCGTTGCAAAGACGTGCCAGCGCCTCGAGATCCGCCGCCTGCTCGCTCCCCAGCCAGCGCAGCAAGGCCAACTGATAGTGAAGAGGGTGGCGCGCCTGCTGCTCGTCGAGATAGGCAAATGCCGCTTCCCGCTCGCCGCACTCCAGCAGCGCCAACCCCTTGAGGGCAATGGCGCCATAGTGGGTGCCGTTGACCGCGAGACTCCTCTCGACAAATTGCAGCGCCTGCGCGGGGTCACGGCGCACCATGGCGATGCGGGCCAACCCGAAGAAACCGCTGTCACGGCAGTTGCCGCTCCAGGTCGCCTTGTGGAAGTCATCGAAAGCGGCGTCGAGCCGACCGAGGCGCTCCTCGATATGGGCGCGCAGCAGGCTCCCTTTGCCGCACTGGGGGTTCTTGTTGAGGCGATGGGCCCGGGCCAGCGCCCGATTGGCATACTCCAGTGCCTGCTCATAGTTAGCGCGGTTGTATTCGAGGGTCGCCAGCGCCAGGTTGCAGCGATAGTCGCCGCTGTCGATCTCCAGCGCCCGCAGGTAGTAATCAAAGGGGGAGCGGCTGGCGTGCAGGTACTGCTCCAGATGCTGACCGATGAAATAGAGCTCGTCGACCGAGTCGAGATTGGCGGCAGGTGCAGGGGCCGTGGCCGGATCCGGCAGCGCCTCGCCTGCCGGCTGGTGTTCGAGGTAACTCAGGATCGTCTGATCGTGCTCATCAAGCAGGCTCACCCGCAGGCGCCCTTCACTGCTCGCAGTGCTCTCTTCCAGCCAGGCCTGGCCCGGCTGCAGTTCAAGGGCTTTCGTAAACAGTACGCCGTGCTCGTCGCTCACCTCGACACGGGCACCGGATAACGGTGCCACCGCATAGGCGCCGCACAAGAACCCGCCCTCGGTGCGCTCCAGCTTGAGGGCGGCGCGGGTGTTGGCGTTTTGCACAGTGCCCAGGGTGTTGTAGGGCAGGAAGTGCTGGACGAACACCTTCTCTTCGCCCGCATCCAGCCAGGTGAAGTCGGGCTGGTTGTCGGTATAGACCCCGGTCATCAGCTCGATATAGGGACCATTGTCATCGGTCAGGTTGCGATCCCAGGCAAGGCCGAAATCACAGTTGCCCCAGGTCCACTGCTTCTTGCCCGGGGAGACGTGATGATCCGCCACATGCAAAAGCCCGCCCTGTTCGTCATGGCTGTAGGCGCCGACGAAGTCATAGTCGGACTTGTCCGCCATGTAGGAGGTGGGCACCGGAATGTTGCGATAGCGGGAGATATCGACCCCGCTCGAGTAGTCCACCTTGTAGTAGGTGCCACGGGCGATGGGGAAGGCGCTGACATCGCGCTTGCCGTGGTCATAGACGGCGGTCACATCCGGCGGGAAGACACTCTGGTGATCATCCCCCCCTTTGACCGCCGGGTTGGACCACCAGAGGAAGTGGCGCGGCGTGTCATTGCCGTTGAACACCTTGCCGGTGATCTCGATAAGCGCCCTGTCCGGATAGAGGGTAAAACCGGCCATCACCTGCAAGCCACGCATCGCCTCCACCTCGCCGAGCCAGACGGTCCTGGCTCCGCCCTCGCGCTCCTGGATGGTGAAGTCCACCGGCATGAAGGTGGTGGGCCTGTGGTGCTGTGGCCAGTTGAACTCGATCCCGCCGGAGATCCAGGGACCCACCAGCCCCACCAGGGCGGGTTTGATCACCTCGTTGTAGTAGACAAAATCCCGCTGCATCACTTTGTCATAGGCGCGGTGAATGCGACCCCCCAGCTCGGGCAGCAGCATCACCTTGATGAAGTCGTTCTCCAGCCAGATCGCCTGATAGGGCTTCATCTGCTTCTGCCCGGTGAGGGTATCTATCACGCCATAGGGGTAGACGGCTCCCGAGGAGCCCTGATAGACCCGCTTCTCGAGGAACATGGGGTTGGGATCTTCGGGGCCAACCTCGTAGGTCGGCAGGGTGACGGTTTCTTCCCAGACTCGTACATCCGATCTCATCTATCTCGCCTCACTCAACATTAATTAGTAAACGTTTCGATGAGGCCAGTTTAGAATAGGGTTTTCAGTGATTTTCGCTCAAAGATCACGCAATACAGTAAGCAGGGTTTAGTGAAATGAGACACGCCGGCTTGAACAACCAGAAGGTCCGCCATCACAACAAACAGGTGCTGCTGGCTCTGCTCTACCAGCTCAAGGAGGCGAGCAAGTCCACCCTGGCCCGCCATTGCGAGCTCTCCATCCCGGCGGTCAGCAAGATCCTCGACGAACTGGTCGCCGACGGCGCCATAAGCCACAGCGAGCAGAATCTCTCCGCGCGCGGCATCTGTGGCGGCAGCTACCGCATCGCCAGCGGCCAGGGGGCGATCCTCTGCCTCAACATCAGTCCCACCAGCCTGGAGAGCATACTGGTGGACAATCTGATCACCCCGCTCGGCGAGTACTCTGGTCAGAAAATCTCGCCGCAAACACCGGAGGAGTTACTGAGCCTGATTGAAACCTGCTACTACCAGCACAAGCGCCGCCACAAGGGAGTGGCGATCCGCCTGGCGCTGGCGATACATGGCCAGGTCAACCCGGCCACCGGGGTCTCCCAGACCATGCCGCAGGCCCCCTGGCATGCACCAGTCGAACTCAAGTATCTGCTGGAAGATCGCCTCGGCTGCGAGGTGATGGTGGACAACGACTGCATCATGCTGGCCCTGGCGCAGAAGTGGCAGGGCCGGGAAGCAAACGGGGATTTTTGCGTCATCAACGTCGACTACGGCATAGGTTCGGCCTTTATCATCAACGGCCAGGTCTACCGGGGTGCCCTGTTTGGCAGCGGCCAGATAGGCCACACCATCATCAACCCGGATGGCAGCGCATGTGCCTGTGGCCGTTACGGCTGTCTGGAGACGGTCGCCTCCCTCTTTGCCATCAAGAAGCGGGCCCGGGTATTTCTCAAACAGCAGGCCAGTGCCGATAACCCGGCGCCGGAAGGTGGAGAGCTCGACACGGCCCGCTTGCTCGCCCTCTACCATCAGGGGGATGTCATGATCCGAACCCTGGTCGATGAAGGGGCCCGTGCCATCGGCCTGAGTCTCTACAACTTCCTCAATATCCTCAACATCAACCGCATCTGGCTCTATGGCCGCAGCTGCCAATTTGGCGAGCCATGGTTGCAGACCATCATCCACCAGACCGGCGCCAATCCGTTCGATTGCAGCGATGCGGTCAACGCCACCCACATCCGCTTCGGCGAACTCACCCGCTCCCAGCAGGTGATGGGGATTGGTTATCTCTATGTGGAGCAAGCCCTGGAAACCCACGCATAGAAAAGGGCCGGCTTCACGATGAAGCCAGCCCTTGTCATCTGGTGCCGGTAACAGGAGTCGAACCCGCGACCTTCGCATTACGAAGTCAATAAACTCACGTTTAATCCTGTCTTAATAAATCCAACAAATAAAATAAATCACCTTAAATTCAGTGACTTAAGCACGCGGCAAATTCACCCTTGTCCAACGACATACAACCCTATACGATGCCAAATGTGGTACCCCATGTGGTACCCCAAAACGAGGTTTTAGGATGATTTCTCAAGATCGACAAGTCGCGGCGGCAGAGCTTAAAGAAGGTGCGACCGCAACCCGATTTGCTATCAGCTCTAAACATGGTAACGGGTTATCACTCGAGGTTCGTGCTGGTAAGCAAAAGCGCTTCGTGTATCGATTTAGGCTACTTGGCAAGCAACAAACCATGGTCCTTGGACTATACCCTGCGATGGGACTTGCTCAAGCTCGTGAGCGACATTGTGTTGCGGTGGGGCAAGTCAAACAGGGCATCGATCCCCGTCAGCTTGTTGCAGAGGCTAAACAAAAGAACGAACAGATGCTCGTGCTTGATGAACTGTTTGAGCAATGGCTTAGCCACAAAGCCAGCGTAAAACGCCGTGATGGCGTTCGATCAGAGATTAGCCTTCGAACCGTCACTGATTATCGTCGAATCTACCAAGCACACTTGCAAAAGGTCCTTGGTAAATATCGAGTTTGCGATATCACCATGGCCGTCCTCCACCAACACTATCAGAAGCTACAGAAGGTCTCTCTGGAAGGGCTTCGCAAAGCAATGGGAATAATGAACCAGGTGATGGAGGAGGCTATGCGACGACAGCTTATCGAGATGAGCCCCACGTTGGCACTCAAACCCAAAGTTTACAATGCGACCCCCAATCCACCTCGAGAGCGTTGGCTACCAATCTCTGAATTACGAGCCTTGTGGCATGCATTAGAAGAGGGCGTTGAAGGTGGCGGAGCGTTAACAGCTGGTGGCCGTGGCATTGCTACGACTTCTGTTCTTTCTGGAAGTGTCGCCAATGCAATTAAAATCGTCATATTGAGCGCGGTTCGTCGAGGTGAAGTGATATCGATGCAGTGGGCACACTTGGATGGTGATCGCTGGACGATTCCGGAAACCAAAAATGGGCGCCCGCATGTGGTGACCTTGTCGCCTTTGGCTCAGGAAATCATTTCAGAGCAGCGAATGATAACCTCCTCTACCAGTCCATATGTGTTCGAATCGACGACGAAACTGGGTCATGCCATCACAGGTGACGCACTTATGCGCGCCCTTGACCGGCTACAGAAGCGTAAGCTGGCTGAACTTGAGCCATTTAGCGTACACGACCTGCGGCGCAGTGTTGCAAACTGCTGTGGTATTGAACTTGGTGCAGGACCTCTAGAGATAGAGCATATGCTGAACCACCAGATCAGTGACAAACTCCTGCGAACTTATCAGGCGGGCGCTTTACGTAACCCTGAAAAACTGAGGAGTTTATTTCTTCGGTGGGGGGATATTGTGAAACATCAAATAGCCCAACATGAAGTAGAAAAATCACCTGATGTTATAGGGAACGTAATCCAAGGGACATTCGGTAAACGCTGAGTTTTTAGCTCGATCAAACCCAAGAAGGAAGCGGCCATCGGCCGCTTCCTTCTATGAGCCTGTTTAGCCTGATATGCTACGCAGCCACCTGATGGGCACATAGCTGATGCGGCGCCCTCCCTGGCCATTAGCCTTGCCTGTCAGGTGGTCTGCTGTAGGTGATCCTGATAGACCCTCTGCCACTTGGTATGCTCGGCCTTATCGCCTCTGGCCTGCCAGAAAGCACAGATGCCCTCGGCCAATTCTGCGGCCATGGTACAGTTTACCGAGAGCGGGTTGACATGTGCTGCATACCACCGTACTGACCTATTCGATCAGCTGCCTTGATGGGCCGCTGACTTCTTGTTTTCCAAACGGCTCAGCCCAAGTTATCGCCTAATGCTTGCAATGCTTTGGAGCTGGAAATTGCTGCTTCATCTACCTCTTTATCCCCCACCACATCAGATGCTGGCAGTTCAGCAGAAGTAGGCGGTTGATGAGATTGAGACACCTCAGATGGGGCTGCGCTGGCTCCATTTTCACTCACGCTATCCAATAAAGTAGATGCATGTGGCGCATCTTGTATTTCATTATTCGAATGTCTGTTCTTATTTTTCCAAGGTGGCATTCTTAAACTAATATTTTGACGTGAATGTCTTTTATAATCAGCCTCATTCATATCAACTTGATCAGGTTTAATTCCTAGATCCTGACTTGGTGAACGTGATTTTCTTATACGCAATCTATACAGTAATTTGACAGCCTCTATGACTACCTCAAACTTGTTCTTACCTAGCTTTTTTTCTAACTCTTCTAGATTGTCCATGGTTGCAGAATCAACCTCTACATTTAGTTGAGTTCTTTTACCATTTACCTTTTCCCTCTCGTTTTTCTCTAATGCTTTTTTTGATAATAACATGATTTTTTTAACATCATGACGCTCTCGTGGCAAGAAGGACATCACTGTAGTTATAAATCCAAAATACTCCTTATCTTTCCCAGCTAAATGATATAGCTCATGATACCATTTTCTATTTGAGTACCTATTGAATCTATTTTTAGACATGTAATCAAAAAACGAATGACCATACTTTTCAACAAACTGTCTAACACTATTTTTTACACTTTCGACCTGAAGACAAATACACTCCCTTGGTACAGAGCGAATGATATCAAAGATATATTTCCTTCTGGCATCTTGTTGTTTTTTGTTGTAACAGATGCCGATAATGAACATATCTATAAAAGCCTGCAACCTATTTATTAATTCATCTGTTCGTCTGGAAAATATATCCTCCCTGATAATTTCAACATAAAACGAAAATAGATTACCATCTAAGAATCTCACACCAGATTCGCCAGTTGGCTTTGTCTTGCTAAATTCTGACATTAGCTTTACAGCTATTGCCGTAATTATATAATGAGAATACTCCATCACAGAGCGATCTCCGATCTTCAACTCATTGCAAAGAGAAATGCTTTTCTTGTTAAGTTCAACATCCATCAGGCTGACACAGCTTTTTAAAAAAACAGCTGCTCTTTCATTAGGATTATCTTCTGTACATGTTTCGAAATCATTCAGCAGAGTTGTTACCTCGCTTATGGTCTCATCATACTTCCCCAACTCGTTATAATACCCAAGGAAGACATTAAGCTGTTCAAAATCATACTGTATATTTTTTATTTTATGAGCACTCAATGTTTCCCTATTCATTGCAACATTACGTAGAAAACAATATTTTACCTGCCACCTTTTTGATTGGTCTTCATCTATTTTTGAGTTATTTGAATATCGATATATTAAGTCAGCTGACATTAATGCACGATACTCATCGCAATTGACACTAACTCCACGATGAATAGTAACCCCGTGTTCCTTTATAATGTTCATTAAAACTTCAGTCTTTGTATCGCCACTCCTCCTACGGCCAACATCATCACCAACAAACCCAAAGTATAAAAAATTAAAAATCCTATTTAAATTCATATTGACACCAATATCAATAAATGAAAAATACGCTCAGAAAAACACCAACAACCCACCTAGGTGGCACATGCACCTAGGTTCCGGATCGTGCCATCAGCAACCATTAAACATGGGCAGATTCATGCAGCCCACCACCCCATCTCAGCCATGCAACTCAAAATCAAGCTGGCACTCTTCCAGTTACGCTCAAACATCCTTTTCTACACCTCTTTTCATAGTGTCATCCTCATCCTCGCCATCTCCCACACTATACATCCCTGCTCAGGATGTCTAAAGCCAGTTTTTTTCAACCCCCAATCCCTTCTGGTGAACGAAACCCCCAACTACCAGGAGAACACCATGAACACTTCCCCCAAAGTCCTGCGCATCAAAGACGTTATCCAAAAGACCGGCCTTGCCCGTTCAACTATCTATGACCGCATCAGCGATAAATCCCCTCGCTATGACAAGAATTTTCCCAAGCCACTTAAGTTGGGCTTGTCAGCTGTCGGCTGGTTTGAACATGAAATTGATACTTGGTTAACTAAACAGGCATCAATGAGGGGGTTTTATTGAACAGCTAAATTCTCCACAGGGTAGCATGAATAGATGCCGCTAATATAACTACATCTTGCCAAATTCATTATGATGCAGAGCTCCTACTACCAGTAGGAAGTAAAGCGGACGTAGCAATAATTAGCCTAAACATCATATGGATTACGTTAATATACCAATGCTCATCATGAATAACATAGCTCCCTCTCACTATTTCACTAAGCATCTTGTACCTGTGACTCTGGCGATATGAATTCGTAGGAGGGGGGAGCTTTATGTTATTTGAATCCATTCATAATCTATTTGAATCCATTCATAATCTGTAGTGACTAGATACATTAACCATTTAACATCTAAGTTAGCTACCTATTCACTAAACACTCTTCAATGAGGGATTACTCATGTCTACAGATATCCTAGATTTCATTCATCAATTGGAAGTAAGATACCCATCATTCAGCATCCATGCTTTCCAAAAAGCAATGGATGCAGTTACCGAACATTACTATCACTACCGAGAAGCTAAATCAGCTCATCCTTCAGTTGAGCTGTTCCTGCAATCCTTCTATCGTTACCATGACCTTGATGTATACGATGAGTGTTTATCTACTGAAACACGTAATGAGCTTTTAGCTGAGCTAAATGACGTTCTAAGTGACTTTATGCTTCAGCTGAAGTCACCACGTCATCAGAAGCAGTTACACAATCTAAAACGTGCAGATAAGCGTAATAGCGATAGTATCCAGAAGTACATTAATGCTCTTTTTGATAAATATGCCAGATTACTGATAGTCAGAGTGGATGTTCACTTTAGAGATGACGTAACTCTAGAGGAGGCTCAAGAGGAACGAGAGTATTACTTGCGTACTATTAAACGCAAGTTTACTCGATTGGTAGGCTATATCTGGAAATTAGAGTATGGCGAAAGTAGGGGCTATCACTATCACATCGCGTTTATATTCAATGGTAAATACTTGCAAAATGATATCAAGATTGGCCGTTTGCTGGGAGAGCGTTGGCATGCAGGTAGCTATTACAACTGCAATGCTAAGCGATCTCAATATGAGGAATGGGGAACGGATGGTATCGGGATGATACATCGAAGTGATGACGAGAAGCGACAGAAGCTATTTCAGTATGCCATGAAATATCTAGTCAAAATGGACGAGGCCGTGTTGGCTCAAACATGTGGACGCTCAAATAGGATGGGTAAGATGGAGGTGCCTGGTAGGAGAATGAGGGTTCTCAGGGTCTCTCTGGAGTAGTATCTGACTATCGAGCAACTTGCCAGATCCACACGCAGCGTATTTGAGCTGCACTACGAGAGCCTAACTGGTCTGCCCTTCTTCACCTGTTTCCCCCTGAACTGCTGTCAGGGGGCTTCTGTGGTGTTTTAAGCTATATCTTACTGGGGAGATGGGCCAGCTGACTGGAGATCCAGTCGTGGATATCACCGGGGGTTGCAATGACAGTCTCCAGACTGAAGCGTTTCACACAACAGGCCACTTCGGGGTAATCCTGATCCTGAGTGGTCCAGACATCATGCTTAGCCCAAGGATACTCTTCAGCAATGTCGTCCCAACTGTACGCAGCATCTTTCGTGTAGCAGTACAGATGCAACTCCAGTGAAGAGGAGCCAGTATGCGGGTCGTAGTCCATTGCCTCCGGTACTGCATCGATGAACGCATCATCAGTGTTCAGGCGGAAGTAGAGCACGATGTCCCCTTGTTTCGCATGCTCCGACTGACCGCCTCGCTGGTAGCAGTAGAAGGACTGAAAAAGGGGTAAGAAGCTCCAAGCCGCTCGCGAAGACGGTTTAGAGGTGCTTTTTCCGATACCCTCGCCCTCCATGCTTCCCCAGAAACGAAAGTTAGCGTTGGCCGCTTCGCTCGCTAGTTTATCTAATTGCAGCAGGATCCGTTCATAAAAGCCCTCGAGCAAACGGTGAGCATGTCTGACCTGAGTGACCAGCGATCGTGCTTGGGATATTTCCATTTGTTATCTCCTTACTAACTCCAGTGTTGAAGTTGTTCGATACCAGTAGCCAAGGGCATGGCATCAGCCTTGTCCACCATCGGCAGCCAACTTGGGATAAGCGGAGCCATACCATAAAGTTCGAATGCGCTCTGCCAGTCACGCAGGATCGCTTTATCCTGACGAGTGCTAAAGAGCTCATTCTGTCGTAGCCAGCAGCGAAGCGGCTCCCATTCACAGGCAGACATGCTCTCAAAGCGCTCAGGTAATTCCGTCTGTTCCAGTGGTCTTGGTACTACGTTGCCCAAGGCGATGTAGTAGATCGTTTCATACTCGGCATAAGCCTCTTCAATCGTGATGGCGTCCATTTGGTTAAACCACTGCGCTTGATACTGCGCACCGCCGAATGGGGGTTTTACCTCAATGACGAATAACTCTCGAGCGAAGCGAAGAACTACGTCAGGTTCAACCTGCTCACCCAATGAATTCCTCAAACGCGGCCATAGCTCTAACTCCATGAAATCTGATAGGTCGAGTTGCTGACGTCCAAGCAGGAACGCCAATAGCGCCGATAATGCGCCATCTGAAAGATATGGGATTCGTCCAAAAAACGTCGCGGTGAGCAGGTCTTCACTGCGATGAAACACATCGCACCAACGTTGCGATTCATCCTCACGCCCAATCCGTCCAGCCTTACTACTCAAAATCGCTTGTAACATTTCCCCTCCAGCTTTTACTGCAGACCTAAGGCATGATCCTCTCACCTTTCGATGATGAATACTCTGTAATAGGACACAGACTGAGCCTCTGATGAACCAAATCTCAGACATATGTTATCTCCATGAACCTACCTCAGGGACTGCTTCGGCAGTCCCTTTTTTCATTGGAGATCTCTATGGCTCATTTGATTGATTCTATGGCCTACACCGGCCAAACCCCTTGGCATGGCCTCGGCAATGTCTTACCCCCACAGCAATCCCTCGATGTCTGGCTGCAAGCTGCCGGGATGGACTGGACCATCGAGCAAAGCGATGTGCTGTATCAGGGCTCGCCTGACAATCCGATCCTTCATACCTACCCAGACAGCAAAGTGCTCTACCGCTCCGATACCCTAGCACCGCTGTCGGTGGTATCGCAGCGCTACAACGTGGTACAGCCCCATGAGGTGCTGCACTTCTATCAAGATTTGGTAGAGGCCGGTGGTTTCGAGCTGGAGACAGCAGGCTCACTCAAAGGTGGTCGCAAACTCTGGGCCCTGGCCAAGACCGGTCAGGACCTGATGCTCACAGGCGGTGATCTGGTGAAGTCTTATCTGCTGCTGGCGACCAGTTGTGATGGCACGCTCTGCACCACGGCGCAATTCACCTCGGTGCGGGTAGTCTGCAACAACACCCTGCAGGTAGCAGTAGGTAACCAGTCCGCCGCCATCAAGGTGCCCCACTCAACCCAGTTCGACGCAAGTGCCGTGAAACAGGCGCTGGGACTGGGGATAAGCCAGTGGGACCATTTCGGTCAGCATGCTAAAGCACTCAGCCAACGCCCTGTGGCACCTCAAGAGGCACTGCGCTTTTTCAGTGATCTGCTGGCACAGCCTGTGGAGGAAGAGAGCATTGTGCTCACCCGGCCTATACAGCGTTTGCATGAGCTCTACCAAGGGGCAGGGATGGGGGCCGAGCTGGCCAGCTCGCACAACACCGCGTGGGGATTGGTCAATGCGGTAACCGAGTACGTCGATCACCATCGTCGTACCCGCAGCCAGGATCATCGGCTGGATTCAGCCTGGTTTGGCCAAGGGGCACAACTCAAATCCCGTGCCTTGGCGCAAGCCATCAGCCTGCTGCAATAGGAGAGAGCAACATGTCCTCATTGAACTATGGCGACCACCTTATCTCCCCACGCATCGGGTATGAGCACCACGGGATCTACGTCGGTGACGATTGGGTGATCCACTACCAGGGCCCGTTTTCTGGTCATGACGCGTGTCAGGTTGTCATGTCTACGTTAGGGGAGTTTTGCCAGGAGAAGGACTTTATTATCAGGACCCATCCTCAGCGACTGAGCCCGGATCACAGTGTCAATCGAGCGCACAGCCGTCTGGGCGAACGCAGTTATAACCTGCTGTTCAACAATTGTGAGCACTTCGTGATGTGGTGTATCAAAGACCAGCACCACTCAGCCCAGGTCACGGAGGCAGCAGCCACTTTGCTGGCGGCTCAAGTCGCGCGTTCTTCACTGGGACACCTGACCTCAGTGGCTACCGCAGGGGTAACAGGCGCCTCCCTGAGCTCATCCGTAGCAGGTGGTGCCACCACGGCGGCACTGACATCATTGGTTGGGGTTTCCACTGCGCCAGCATGGGCGCCGTTGGCCATCGGGGCGGCTGCAGCCTATGGTGCCCACAAGCTGTGGAACTGGTTAACGGATTAGGCGGCTCATCAGGGCCGTCATGGTATCAGTGACCCATTGACGATCATCGTCGGTGAGTTGCTCGAGTTGGTGAGCTAATCTGACGGCTTGCTCAAGGGGCCGCGAACTGGTTTCACGGAGCAAGTCCGTCAGCTCACATCCAAATATCTGTGCCAACTCAGCCAGTCGAACGATAGTGGGAACCACAATCCCCCGCTCCATGCGCGATACCGCTTCCATCCCAATCTGCAGTCGTTCCGCGACTTCCTCTTGGGTCATTCCCCGTTGTTGACGTTGATAAGCAATAGCTCTGCCCACTGCTTTGGCTAACGCGTCCTGATTGATATCCATCACACCTCCAGATTCAACTTTTAAAGTTGACACCCGGACTTGTTGACATGAAGGACTCAAAACGATGAGGATCGCCCTTAATGGTTGATTTTGGTTGAGGCTGGACCGAATGGGTCGAATTACATCAATACATTTTAGAAGGAAACAAACATGAAAAAATCCATGCTATTGCTAGTAATGCTGGCAGCCACTCAGCAAGCACATGCCCTCAGTGAGTCAGCCGCTGATGCCCCAGGCTGGAAGCAGTTTGGTAACGCAGCTGAGGGATTCAGCTACGGTGTCTATAACCGAGCGGATTCATTCACCATTCATTGTCACCCTAACAAACCCGCCACCATCAATGTGGATATCATGAGTGTCGGAAAATACGGCTCTCAGGACTATCAAAGTGATTTCGTTTTTGAAGTGGATGGCAAGATCTTCATTGGCCACCGGGTTCTTCAAGACCAGAAAAGTTTTGAGGAACTCTGGACCGCACTGAGAAATGCGAAAGAACTAGGCGTATATCAACGCGAAAAAGGCAGCCGCAAATTTTCGTTCCCAACAGCGAACATTGCAAACACGCTACCAGCGCTGGGCTCGCCAGGCTTTCCTTGCCAATCACAAGAGACCTATGACGCCGCCGTCCTCGACGAAGACCTAGCTAACATCGAACCGCTGAAGGAGGGCGATGTACAGTTGAGAAAACGCGGTAATCCCTATTACGGCAAAACGACCTGGAACAAGTACCTGCTCGACATCACCAGCCGCAGTAACCGGATGGTGATCACCGACCTCAAGATCAACCGGGGCAGTTGCAAGATCGATCCTAAAGCCAAGCTGCCATTTCGAATGGGCTTTGGCGGCAAAGTGACGCTCTCTCTGCTGCCGGAGGACTGTAACCCCCTTGAGGTCACTGTGACCACCCTGGGTGGCGAGCAGACGCTGTCGTTTGACCAATAACCCAACCCAGGGAGGCAACAGCCTCCCTGTTATTTTTAAAAGGTAATCACAATGAACCGACTTATCGCGCTGCTGGTGGCTCTTGCCACCAGTGGTGTCGGGGCAGAGGAAAATGGCTGGTCTCGCAGTTGGGGGCCGGGTACGCAGGCGAATTACAACGTCACCCTCGCAGGCTCCGCCCTGCTCACTATTATCTGCCGGGATGATGCGCCGCTCACCATGCTGGCGACGATGAACGGTCGTGATTATGGCAGCGACAGCAAACGTCAGTTTGCCTTACTGGTGGACGGACAACGCTATGACGCCCCTTACCGGCAAGGTGACTTCCCCACGCTCTGGGAAGCACTTCGCAACGCAACTTCGGTGGCGCTATTGCTGCCGTCAAATCCCCCCATCGATTTGCCCACCAGCCACCTTGCAGAGGTACTGCCAGCCATTGGCTCGCCAGATAACAACTGTATTGCGCCTGGGTCATCACCGGACTTTGGCACACCGTGACGATGGCTTACACCCACCATTTCAACCACACCCAGAGGGAGGCTAATGCCTCCCTCGTTTTATTGGATATATGACAAGGAACGCTTATGACTATTCCCTTTTTCCGGGATGGCTTTGCCCTGCCCGTTGCCCAAGCGCTGCTCACGTTACTCAATCAGGAGGTTGCCAATATCGGCCTCAACCTCGAGTGCCTGACCCAACTCACCTTCAACTTTCGCAGCCCCACCTACAGCCCCGATCAGGGAGGGGCTCACCCGGTCGAGATCCGCTTGATACGCGGCCTTGATGGCTGGCTGTTCGATTACGTCACCGACTTCTGCATATTCCGGCCGATCATGAACACCAATTCCGATTCAACGTGAACACCATTTCCGGACCAATGTGAACGCTCATTCCGGTTCAACCTGAACACTTCGCCCCTCCTTTCCGGAAACAGTGTTCAACATCCCGGAATCACTGTTCACATTCACCGGAATCATCCTTAACGCATTGATTTAAAAACCTTTGATACGCTCTCCCTTTTGCCAGGGAAGAGCCTATGTCTGCCAAGAGGATTGCAATGCGTAAAATTCGTGAAGTGCTGCGACTGCGGCTGGAAGCTGACCTCTCTGTTCGCCAAATCAGTATCTGTACCAAGGTCAGTGTCGGCTCCATCCAGAAACTCCTCAAAAGTGCCCAGGCGCTCGGCCTTACCTGGCCCTTACCTACCGAGCTTGATGATGGCCGACTGGCTGCCCTGTTCTATCCGCAGGCCGATACCACCATCTCGGCCCGCCATGTTGTGCCGGATTGGCCCTCTGTCCATCAGGAGCTCAAGCGCAAGGGGGTCTCCAAACAGCTGCTCTGGGAGGAGTACACCCAGCGCTATCCCAATAGCTGTTACAGCTACTCCCAGTTCTGTGACCGTTACAAGTCCTGGTGTCAGTTGCAAAAGCGCTCCATGCGCCAGATCCACAAGGCGGGGGAAAAGCTCTTTATCGACTACTGCGGGCCCACGGTGCCCATCGTGTCGCCGACTACGGGTGAGGTCCGTCAGGCACAAGTCTTTGTCGCCGTGCTCGGTGCGTCCAACTACACCTTTGCCGAGGCCACCTGGTCCCAGTCACTGCCGGACTGGCTGCAAAGCCATGTCCGTGCCTTTGAGTTTTTCGGCGGGACACCGGTACTGCTGATCCCCGACAACCTCAAGAGCGGTGTCAGCAAGGCTTGCCGATACGATCCCGAGCTCAACCCCAGCTACCAGCAGTTGGCCGAGCACTATCAGGTGGCGGTGATGCCAGCTCGCCCTTACAAGCCTAAGGACAAAGCCAAGGCCGAGGTGGGTGTGCAGATCGTCGAGCGCTGGATCCTGGCTCGTCTACGCCATCAGACCTTCTTCTCGCTTGCCGAGCTAAACCAGTGCATCCGGGCTTTGTTGAATGAGCTCAACGAGCGCCCGTTCAAGCAGCTGCCCGGTAACCGACGCGAGGCGTTTGAGCAGTTGGACCGCCCGGCACTGGGGTCACTACCGGTGCATCCCTATCGCTATGTCGCCATCAAAACGGTCAAGGTCAACATCGACTATCACGTCAGTTATGAGCAGCACCATTACTCGGTGCCGCACCAGTATGTGGGTCAGCAACTGGAGCTCCATGCGGGCGATACCCTGCTTCAGGTCTATCACCAGCAACAGCTGGTCGCGAGCCATCCGCGTAAAACCATCCCGGGGATGAGCACACTCCCTGAGCACATGCCGGAACGTCACAGCAAGCAGCAACGCTGGACGCCAGGGCGTCTTAAGCAGTGGGCTGCCGACATCGGACCGGGCACCTTGTGCTGGGTTAGCGAACGGCTGGCAGAGAAAGCCCATGCCGAGCAGGCATACCGACTCTGCCTGGGACTGCTGAGTCTTAGCCGGGAGTATCCGCCATCACGAGTCGAAGGCTGTTGCCAGCTGGCCAACCGGGAAGGACTGGTGCGGCTCAAGCAGCTCAAGTCGGTGCTGACCAGTGGCCGCGACCAACTGCCCGCAAGTCCGCTCAGTTATCCAGAACTGCCGCAAGAGCACGAGAACATCCGCGGCCCCCAGAGCTTCCACTAACGAGGAAAAAACCCATGACCCAACAAACGCTGACCCGCTTGAGACACCTGAAACTGACTGGCATGGCGGATGCCGTGCAACAACAACTGGAACAGGCAAGTACCTACGAAGGGCTGCCCTTCATCGAGCGGCTAAGCCTGCTGGTCGAACACGAACAACTGAGCCGGGAGCAGCGTAAACAAGCTCGGCTGGTCAAGCAGGCGAGGCTCAAACTCCAGGCCACGGTGCAAGAGGTGGACTACCAGTCTGCACGCAACCTGGAGCGGTCACAGGTGGCAAACCTGGCCCAAGGAGAGTGGCTGCGCCGGGGCCAGAACCTGCTCATTACCGGCCCCTGTGGCTGCGGAAAAACCTACCTAGCCTGTGCGCTGGGCTACCAAGCCTGTCAGCAGGGGCACAGCACTCGTTACTACCGGCTGCCGCGTCTGCTACTTGAGCTGAGCCAGGCCAAGGTAGATGGCAGTTACGCCAGACTGCTGGGTCAACTGGCAAGGATAGAGCTGCTGATCCTGGATGACTGGGGACTGGAAGCGGTGAATGCCGAGCAGCGCAACGCCCTGCTGGAGATCATGGATGATCGGTACGGGAAATACTCGACGGTCGTGGTCAGTCAGCTGCCAACGGAAGAGTGGTACGCGAGCTTGGGGGACAACACTCTGGCAGATGCGATCCTGGACCGGCTGATGCACAACGCTCACCGGCTGTCACTGAAGGGAGAATCGATGAGAAAGAGGAGAAGTGAGTTGACCCAATCTGAACACTCGAGTTAGAAACGGGGTGACGTGAGCGCGTTAAGGATCAGGGTGTTCACGTTGGCCGGAATGGCTGTTCAACTTCGCCGGAATACGCAACTTCAGCTATCAGGGACTGGGCCAGGATGCCGAGCTCTGCAAGGAGCTCGATTTCAACTTCCTGGATGACGAACACTATCTGCAAGGATGGGGGCCTATCCAGCGCTCAGAGGCCCATGAGTTATTCACTCTGTGGCAGACCAACTTTGTTGCCTACTGCCGGATGGCGTACTTCACCGTCACGGTCAGTGGGGAGTAGGAGGTGTGTGATGACTAACGAACTGCCGCTCTCCCATTACTCACGTCAGTGGCTGGGACTGGTCGCCGCCAAGGCCAAACTGCAGCCGACTCGCCAAGGCGAACGCTGGTTGCTGCACCTCACTCTTGGTGGTCAAAACGCCCGCACCGTCACGCTGTATCTGCGTTGGTCTGGGGTGCAGTGGCAACTGCTCTCCCTCACCAATGCCGAGGACTGGCGGAGCATGAGCCAACCGAGGGATGAGATCTGCGTGGACCCCACTCGTCGCTGTTTCTGGCGCTGCCAAGCAGGACCGGTTTCTCTCACCGAGCAGCCTCGTGTACTGGGCAGCTTTCTGGCCGACTTGCAGCGTACCTGCATTCATCTCGGCTATCGCGTGGAGAGTGATCCCTTACCCCCAGAGGAGACACACGATGCCCAAACAACCGATAGCCGTTGAGCTGGAGGCCATCAATCGGGAGGGGGAAACGCAGGTGGTGCGTGACAGCGGCCTGACCGTACAAGGTTACAGCGTCTACCTGCGGGCAGTGGAAGCCAGCGGACTGGCTCTGGCTACCTGGATAGCTGACTACGACACCATAGGACCTGCCTACCAGTTGGCAGAGCGGCTAAGTATTGCGCTGGCTATCCCACTTGCCGTGCAGGTCCCCGAACCGTTGATACCGGTGGCAAGTGAGCCCGCCACCACGGCATGAGCCACCAGCATCGTCAACTGCACAACTGACAGCCCCCCCCCCTACGTAAGCCAACATCATCTCTACCTATTTGACCTCGGCACGCCTCGCGCTGCTGGGGTTTTCTTTTTCAGGAGACCACCATGCGTTACCACAAACTGAAAGCCGGGGAATGCCCCGGCACCTATGTCGTCACCGAACCGGTGACCGAGCAAGACCTGCTGCGTATTGCCAATCAGATTGCCCGTAAACGCCTGGCCAAAGGCACTGCCATTACCAGTACCACTGAGGCCGCCGAGCGGCTGCAAACCCTGCTGCAGGACCGGGAGCATGAAGTGTTTGGGGCACTGTTCCTCGACTCCCAGCATCGCGTACTGGCTTTTGAGGAGCTGTTTCGTGGCACCTTGGACAGTGCCAGCATCTACCCACGGGAAGTGGTCAAGCGGGCCTTGCTGCTTAACAGCGGGGCCATTATCGCGGTGCACAATCACCCCAGTGGTGACCCGGAACCCAGCTACTCTGACCGGGTCTTTACCCAAGCCCTCAAAGAGGCCTTGGCGCTGGTGGATGTCCGGTTGCTTGACCATCTGGTGGTCGGTGCTGAGGGCGTGGTATCCCTGAAAGAGAGAGGTCAGCTATGAACTTGGTCCCAGGCACATCACACCTCACAGCCCTCGATATCCTCCTCGAATTGCGCTGTTGGCTGGCAGACAACGTCGAGATGCAGGCAGATCCCGCCATCGTGGCCCACCTGCCTAACGGCTACCAGCTCACCCAGGCTGACTGCATCGAGGTCATTGATGTGCTGCTACATCAGCTGCGCGATTAGCCAATCCGGATCATCAGGTCCAACACCATCACCCACAAGGCCACCTCACTGCAGGTGGCCTTTTGCATTTCAAGGAGCTAGCCCATGTCTGCCTTCATGATCGATCGCCAGGACTACCTGACCTTTGCCGTGCAGTTACACCGCTTTTGCAATGGCCCGTTGCCACCGCACTACACCCTGGAGCTACTGCGCACCCTCTGGTGGCTGCCGCCAGCAGACACGACCAGTACCTGGACGTGGCGGGTAGATCGGTTAGTGCGACTGATGATGCTCGCCAACCGGCGTGCAGTCTGGCATCGCTATCAGCTGGGGCGTCATCAACCACTTCAGCACCGCTCTACCAAGCTGAGTCCGCTTAAACCTGCCCACCGTTACCACCAGGCTCCACTCACCGATAGCGAGCTGGTGGCCCTCTACAAGTTCACCTGCTGCGCCCTGTACCAATCGAGCGAATGGACCGGGAGCCCTGAGCAGGCACCTCGGCTTGTGAAGGTACTACAGCAGTTGCAACAGGCTCTCGCACAAGACGTGCTGACCCGGCTGTCACTGTGGGAGCAAGCACCCTGGGGAGAGATGTGATGGATCTCTACATCACCCTGACAGTGGCAAGCTCGCCACCGAGTTCAATGGCCCACCTAGCCCAACGTGTCGCCGATGACATGGCACACCTGCATCACCGTCTAGGGGATGGGGTGAGCGATGAACTGGGCATCAGTATCAGCTATCTGGTCGAACAGTTTGCGCTGCTGGCAGCGGCTTACCGTTCACCGGAGGAAAAGGAGAAACATCAATGATTGAGTTCAATGACAGCTTTAGCCAGGCCGCCGTCGCGGAGGCCATGTGTGCTCACTCAGGGCTTGCCAAGCTCATCAGTCAGCAATTGATGCTGCCGGGCTTTGCCTATGCCCACGATGTAGAGGGGCGACGTATTGGTGGCCCGCTGGTGGCCCCCAACCCTGTGTTGCACAAGACCACGCTCTTTGTCAGTCCACGGGATATGCGTGAGCACCTGCCACGAGAGATTAACTTCGCCCGCTTTCGCTGCGCCTGTAATGCAGCGGGTCAGCCGGTCGGTGAGTGGCAACGGGTAATTGTCGGGGCCTACGTCAACCACGGCAGTAACGACACGCCGGATTGGAGTAGTCATACCTGAGTCACGGCCACCAGTACAAACAAGACCCCATACAGCCCCTCACTCCGAGGGGCTGTTTGCATTTTAAGGAACCCAACCATGCACGACCTGCGTGATTACAAGACCCTGACCGCTCGGCAGATCACCACTGCCATCGGTCAGCTCAACCACAGCACCGCGCCGAAGATAATGACCCACCTGGGATTGCGGGCCAGGCAGCCGCAACCACTCGGTAATGGCCGTAGTAGAGCCAAAGCCCTCAAGCTGCTGCGCAGAGTCAAGAAGGCTCACAAAGCAGGGCGTATCCAACTCGAGCTCACCGTGACAGGTTGCCGCATCGACCGGGGCAGCCATCAGGCTGACCGCTACTACTACGACCGCACTTTGTTGGCTCGGGGCTGGCAGCAATACAACACCGAAGAGGACGCATGGTATTTCGGCATCTGGATTAACACAGAGAAGATGGAGACCTTTACCTATGCCGAGGGGGATACCAACCATGTGATTGCACCGAACGTCGAGGCATTTCGCGCTGAATTGGCGCGGCTCTACCAGTGCCACCCGCAAGCACCGGCATTTATCAGCATCGACCCGGCGGCAGGCGTTGTGACCCGCCACTTTGAACGCAAGCCGGAGGTGTGAGATGGCTAAGAACATCACCATCAAGGTACCCGGCAAGCATCCGCAAACCGGTGAACTCACCACCTTCGAGCTCAAGGGGCAGCGCATGGATATCAACATCGGTGGGCAGGCCGTGCCTTTCCTCATTCACGGTAGGGGCATCGGCACCTCGCTTACCCACATTCCGAGTGGCTACCGCATTGCACTGCTCGGCGGCTGGCTCACTGCGCGTTACGCCATGCCTGAGAATAAGCCCAGCAGAACAGTCTGCGCCCAGATGGCCATAGACCGGCTGGTAGCCCAGTACGGCTCGCGGCACCTGCTGGACCGACTCGATTGCAAGCCGGTTATCAACGAGGCGGCTGACTGCGCCCGTTGAGGCCAACCGTCTCGCTCATCAACAAACAACATAAAGGGCCTGCCCTCACAGGCTGGCCCTTTGCATCATTGGAGTCACCGAACATGACCCGTCTTATCACCGGACTCGAGGTGCATCGCTATGCCCCCGAGCTCAACAAACTGCATCTGCGTAACCGGCAGACGTTACCCGCTCCCGGCATCACCACCATCAAAGAGGCCAAAGCCCGCCTGTTTGGCCGCTGGCAGCCAGGGCATCAGGTGACCATCACCGTGAGCCACCCCGACTACGTCAACCTCTCCCGGCTCTACCGGGGGCGACTGGCAAGCCTGACCGACCTCCCAGCGCATCTGACCAGATTGCGCCAGCGTCACAACGTGCCCGGCACCCGCATCGATATTCAACTGAGGTATCGCTAATCATGACCACACCCCATCCCACATACTCTGCCACGCACTATCCAGAGCTACAGACTCTCACACCGCTCCCCAGCATTTGCTGGGGTCTGCCGCGTGATATCTCTCCACGCTTTGGCGCTCGTCTGATACAGAGTCGCGACCGGCTCGATTTTCTATCCGATCGAGCCAGTCTGATAGGTGAATGGAGTGAGGCGCAGATAGCCAATCTCGACCAGGCTTTCCCGGAGATCATCAAGGCACTGGAAGCCAAGCTGCTGACCGGCGAACTGGATGCCCAGCGTCAGCACTGCATCACTATCCAGCACGAAGGGTTCACCTGCGAAGCCGATACCCTTGGCAGCCACGGCTATGTCTACGTGGCGATTTACCCCGCGATAAGCGCGGACATAACGCACTGCGCCAAGGCGTGACCGCATATCCACTGGTGGCCACACTAACACCGTGGTTATGATTCACTACTGACTCACCCAACTAAGAGAACTTCTGATCACCTATTAGCACATGCCTCTGACTAACTACGCCCAGAACACTCCAACAGCCTGAACACCACCAACTAACCCAGCGTTTTCCCCTTCACTAAATACCTCTCCAACCCTGCCGCGCCAACGCGGTGGGGCGATGGCGTATGGAGCACCATCATGTTGCATCACAAACTGATCGCCGGGGAGATCCCCGGCACCTATCTCGTCACTGAGCTGATTAACGAAGAGGACCTGTTGACTATCGCTAACCAGATTGCCCGTCAGAAACTGGCCAAGGGGGTCGCGATTACCGACCAACACTTGGCACAACAGGCACTGCAAACCCTATTGCAGAGTAGGGAGCACGAAGTATTTGCCATGCTGTTTTTGGATAACCAGCATCGAATCCTGGGATATGAAGAACTGTTTCGCGGCACGCTCAGCAGTGCCTCCGTCTACCCACGGGAAGTTGTTAAACGTGCGTTGGCGCTCAATGCTGCTGCTCTGATGCTGGTGCATAACCACCCATCGGGATACCCGGAACCCAGCCGGGCAGATATCGAGATCACCCTGCGCCTACAGGATGCCCTGGCACTGGTGGATATCCGGATTTTGGATCATCTGGTCGTCGGTACTGAGGGAGTGGTGTCGCTGGCAGAACGGGGACTGATATGAACCTTACACTTATCAGCCTAGATATACTCATCGAGCGACGCGGCTGGCTTGCAGATAACATCGAGATAGTTTGATACAAGTCACTGAATCAGAATTTTCTGATTCAGTGACTTTATTTAGCCATTACCTAACAATATTCATCAGGCTCTTGAAGCTGTCCACGACGCTGTAACTAACCTTTTTCGAGGAGATTTGTTCGCTTAATTTTTCGAAGAAGCGCTTGGCGCAATCGACCTTGGCCTGCTCCATAGCCTTCAGTTGCAGCGACTCCATCGAACCCTTGGTCTCTGCAACAAAATAGACATGCTTGACGGCTGCCTCTTCGAACGCAATCGCCCAGTCCGGGTTATAGTCGCCAACCGGCGTTGGTATGGAAAAGCCCCGAGGTAGCTTGGCATAGACCGTCACTTCCTTGGCTGATTCAAGTCCGCCAGGCTCATCGGATTTCGGATCACCAAAGACCAGTTTGCGCTCCACGTCCGAATCGGTGATCAGATAATCATAGATGTGCTTCTTCAACGGCTGGCCTGCATGGACGAAATCTTGCTTGGATTGCCCAGCAGTAAAGATGCTGCTATCAAACTTATCTTCAAGCAGGTCATACGTCAGATGCTCCACCACCATGGTGGCCTTTTGTGTATTAATCAGACGAGCTGTCTGGCTAATAAAATCCTCAGGGTTGTTGCGGAACTGGTCGAACACCACCTTCTGGATCTTCTGCAATATGGCAGCAACAGTACTGCGCTTGAGCTTGGTCAATTCACAGACCTTACCCAACAGGTCATATTTGACCGTCGAGTGCACCGAATGCTGGTACTCCTCCCGCTCCGTTTCCGATACGGTGAATCCTTGCCCTGTTTTCATCTGCTCATAGGTGGCTTTGTCAACTTGCTCACCCCGCACGATATTGAAATGGAGTTTCTCTACACGCAGATGCTGATCCAGCTCTTTAACCGCCTTAGTTATCAACTCTGCGGAATCAAAATCGACCTGATAGATAGCCTTGTGGTTAATTCGTTGCCACAACTCCTGGAACTCTTTCTTATCGAAATTGCTATTCAGCGGATTGATCTTGCCCTTGCGATCATCATCGATAGAGGGCAACTGTTTGTCCGTGTAGATGGTATCAATCACATCCAGTATCGGATCACTATAGGGCTGCAGATCACCCGGCATGGCCGCTAACGTACCCGCCTTGCGCGCACTGATGTAGGCATCGGTAATGCGGTCCTGCTCATCGGTATAATCATTTTTGACCAGATAGCGATAAATCTTTTTGGCCATATCCTCGGTGATTTTTAAATCGCCCTGTTCAGTTTTCAGCACTTTGCCGACGAAATAATTCTCGTCCGCCTTCTGCGGCCGGGTAGAGAGCGACTTACTGATATCACTCTGCAGTGCCGAGACAAAATCCTTGTAGCTCTCGCTGGCGACCACAGTCAGACGGTTGATATCATGTACCCGAATGGGATCATCCATCCGCTCACCAAACTGATTGACGGCCAGACGCAAGCCACGACCCACCTCCTGACGTCGAGTAGTGGTATTGTCGCTGTGTTTGAGGGTACAAATCACAAACACATTCGGGTTATCCCAACCTTCCCGCAGTGCCGAGTGTGAGAAGATAAAGCGGGTTGGCTCCTCAAAGCTCAATAACTTCTCTTTATCCTTTAGGATCAAATCATAGGCATCCACATCATCGGTTTCCGTGGCCTTCTTGCCCACATTCGGATCAACCATGCGCTTGGATTTTTTATCGATAGAGAAGTAACCATTGTGGGTCTTTTCGACCGGGATGCTGCGCAAATAGTGCAGATAAGGGGAATCAAACTGGCCAAGATGGGCATCCAATTCCAGTTGGTACTCTTCTTCAAAGATACGGGCATATTCGCCCTTTTCATCAGCCGCAGAATAATCACGGTACTTGGCCACTTCATCGATAAAAAACAGGCTCAGCACCTTGATCCCCTGATCAAATAGCTGGCGCTCCTTTTCAAAATGCGCCTTGACCGCCTCGCGGATCTGCATCCGGCGCAGCGCCGACTCACTGACATCGCCACAGGCATCACCGGCCACCAGCTCAACACCATTCGTGAAGCTAATGGTATCAGTATTGGCATTGATGTCTGAGACAACAAAACCTTGGTACTGAGCCAATTCTCCCGAATGTTCAAACAGGTTATAGCCCTTATTCACCTTGCGCACATCACGTTTGATGGCGCCACTGGCGGAACGGATCTCGAATTCAAGGCGCGCCACGGGTGGTTTGCTAGCCGACACTTCAATCCCTTCCAGATAGAGATAAGCATTGGTCCCTGCCAAACCCCGTGTCGTTATGCCTCGTACGGCGATTTTCTTCACCAGCTTCTGGTTGTAGGCATCCAGCGCATCGAGGCGATGCACCTTGTTGTGCAGCGAGTTGTGCGTTGCCGAGTAACGCAGAATAAACAGCGGATTAAATTCAGTCAGCGACTCCAGGGTTTTTGCCCCTTCGAGCTTTTGCGGCTCATCGAGGATCATGATGGGCTGGTTAGCCTTGATGACATCGATCGGGCGCCGGGTCTGGAAATCATCCAGCTCTTCATAGATCCGGCGAGCATCGGCACCACGGGCATTAAACGCCTGCACGTTGATAACCATGATGTTGATACCGCCATCGGAGGAGAAACTCTCCAACTGATGCAACTGCTTGGAGTTGTAGATAAAGAACCGGGCTTGTTTCTGGTAATCCTGCTGGAAGTGCTCTGCGGTTATTTGCAGCGACTTGTAGACACCTTCACGAATGGCGATGCTGGGCACCACAATAATGAACTTGCTCCAGCCATACTGGCGGTTCAGCTCAAAAATGGTCCGAATATAACAGTACGTCTTACCCGTACCGGTCTCCATCTCGATGTCCAGGTTGAGCTTGGCACCAGGATGGTACTTGGTTAATTTTTTGCCATCGCGATCGCGGTAATCATTGAGTGCGCTGGACTGGGGCAAATTCTGCCGGGTTTGGACTGCCTGGATATTGGCCAGCAGTTGTGCCTCAGACAGCTGGATCTCGGCGTTTTTAAACCCAGCCTCTTCATAGGTGGTGGAGCCGGAGTGACCTGTTGCCACCGCGCCCGGATCAATCTTGTAATGGCGGGCGGCATCATTGGGCAATTGGCCCTTGAAACAGTCTACGACCGCCTGCACTGCCTCGGCCTGGTAGGCCTGGTGTTTGAATTTCAGTTTCATACGCTCTCCTGCATCAGCGCCTCAAATCGCGCAATCCACGCATTAAAGAGCGGACATTGTGCTCTCATCTGTGCAATACCAATGCGCTCAGCAATGGCAATCCCTTTGCTTGTTTTGGCAAATTTGCCACCTGACCAACCATCCAGTCGTTTGGAAGGGGCCGTTTCCCAGCCATTATTGATAGATTCTGGTTCACCGCTCTCTTCAAGCACACGCGCAACCAGTGGTTCTGGTATGCCCAGCTCTGCGGCCAAAATGGCACTATCGCTAAACAGCCAGGCTTCAAATTCATGGACGGCAATAAAGGGGATAAAACGGCGCTCGGCTTGTTGTGCAGCACACTGTTCGACCACACTGGCTCTGGCTGCGCCGTTAAGGTGTGCAGCGATCCCGACCGGCTCAAGACCTGCAGGCAGAGTATCCAGACCGGGCCACTCCTTGACGCCATAGTAATCCACCAGCGTGGTGACATAGGTATCAGGCCGCTGTTTGAGATGGCGCTCAATATCACGACTGACGCGACTGAAACGGACATCGCCACCTTTTTGCCCGGGTTTACTCACCTGGGTCGCGCTCATAAAAATATTCTGCTGCGCTAGATAAGGCTGCAAGACCGACTCAACAAACACCTGCTCAGTCTTGCCTTCGACAATGGCAATCACTTCGATGTAATCACTCATAACGCGGGCCCCCGGCGATCACATTCTTGGTCCAGAGCTCACCGACCGAATACTCCTCCAGCCATTGCGCATAATCGTCCTCATTGAGCCGCTCGAAGGTCGAAGCGCCCCCCTTGCGGTTCACCACAACAATATCGTCAATGGCAAACTGGTCGATCAGGGCCGGAGATTGGGTGGCGACAATCACCTGGGTGCGCAGGGAAGCCTGCTGAATTAGCTCGGCCAAGATCGCGATGGCGGCTGGGTGTAATCCCAACTCTGGTTCATCGATGATGATGGTGGACGGCGGGTTGGGTTGTAGCAGTGCCGTCGCCAGGCAGATAAACCGGATCGAGCCATCAGAGAGGTGATAGGGCTGCAACGGGTAGTCGGAGCCTTTTTGTCGCCAGCTGATATTGATCTCTTCGCGTGCGCCGCTTTGACGCGGTTCCAGCATAAAGTCTTCAAAAAAAGGCGTGACCAACCGCACCGCATTGAGGATCGCCTTGTACTCGGCGGGATAAGTGTCGCGCAGCTTGAGTAAAAACGGCGCTATGTTGGCCGCGTCGGTACGCAGCTGCTTGTTATCCTGCACTATCTCGTAATTGCGCATCCCGGCGCTCGCGCTGGTGTCATGGAAATGGTAAATCTGCCATGAAGCGATGGCGTCATACACGGGGCGGGAATAGCGCGCATCCGGCTGGTTTTCCAACACCTCGGCCACCAGTCTGGACTTGCCATCGTTGCTGTCGCCCAGTATCCACCAACCACTACTACCTGCCGCGTAGTAGCGGGCTTCATCTTCCAGTGCCAACTCATCGGCCGGGGTGGGCACCAGGCTAAAGCGATAACCGCGCTGGCCAAAGTGGGTCTCGAAAAATAGCTGAGGCGTCACTTTTCGACCATTAAACAGCAGGGCCCCGGCCCCGCCGCTATCACGCACAAAGCGATTGAGATTGCCATCGATCAGTGCCCGCAGCATCTTGAAGAAGGCGATCAGGTTACTCTTGCCCGCGCCATTGGCGCCGACAATCACATTCAAGCTATTGAGCTTGAAGGCGTTCAGTTCTTGGATGGATTTGAACCCTTTTATCGTCAGGGTATCCAGTGATGTGCCCATACCGGCTCCTTAAATCGCCTTAACCTCGGTCAACGGACTGAGCTGCTTGAGCAGCTGTTCGGCGTTGATTTTGACCGCATCGGAGGCAAACCCGGCATCGCGGAACACCAGGCGCAACGGGCTAAAGGTCGCCAATTGGCGAATAAAGGCATCGTCAATACCGCCTGTCTTATCGAAGCAGGCCACCAGGGCACCATGCTGGTACTGGGCATCGGCATCGGCATCGACAAAGAAGACGGTCTTGCCATCAATGGTTTGCCGCAAGATCGGCGACATCAGATCCACGCCCCAGTCCAGCATCACTTGGAATAGCAAATCTTCTTCGGTGCGATCGGCCTTGATATTGTCGATCTGAGCGAAAAGATCGTCTTGAGCTACGGAGTCAGGGTTGTAATAGACGTCAGCCATGTTGGACGTATCGATCCTCAGCGCACGAAAGCCAACGTCCACTTCCTGACTAGCTTCACTTATTTTCTTCCCAGCGCGGCGAATGCGCTCCCTGCTCACCTCTGAGATGGTTTGGTAGCCCGCTTTGAATGCTTCGGAGTCTTCGTTACACGGTTCAGGCAGTTGTACCATTATGAAACGACGACATCCTTGGTCTTCAACGTTTAACCGCATAACCGCATCGGCTGTTGCCGATGAACCAGAGAAGAAATCCATAACGATCCCATTATCATCTCCATGCAAAGAAAGAAACCATTTGATAAGTTGAGTTGGTTTTGGCGTATCAAATACTTTAAAGTCGAATAGTTCTTTAAGTTCTCTTGTGCCATCCGCATTGGAACCAAATTTGTCTAGCCAGGTACTCCAGCCAACGGATTTTTTCACATCCCGGATTTTTTCATAGGGAACCCATCTCTCAGTCGCCCCATTAACAGATATCGCGTTGTCAAATGGTCGCTTTTCCCAATGAAAAAAATCGGGGTTTGACTGTGCATGCAAAATATCAGGATTGTCTTTTCCCCATCGCCAGTGCCCCTCTTTTCCGTCATTTCTGTATGGATAAACGTAGTCTCCTGTTGGGCACTGAAGCCCATAGAATTGATTTGGTCTATCGGAACGCAGCGATGTTCCACCCCATTTCATCAATTCTCGTCCCTTTCTGTATGGACCGTTGTTGTCACTCAGATTGAGGGCACCAGTAGATCTCTCGTCCTGAGAAACACTTTCAGACGTTGACTTGAAGTAGATGAGCAAGTATTCATGGCCTGTTCGCAATCCTGTCTTTTCTTTTCCACCACTGGCTTCAGAAAGCCATGGAGCACAAGCTAGTCTATTTGAGCAGCCAAATATTTCATCCAACAACTTGCCGAGTTGGAAAACCTCCTTGTCATTGATGGATACCGCAAGCAACCCGTCATCAGCAAGAAGATTTGCCATGACTCTCAATCGTGGATACATCATAGATAGCCAATCTGAATGATATCTCCCATTAGACTCCATATTCGCTAACAGTCGATTACCCTGTTCATCCTTTTGATTGGATCTTTTCAAGAACTCTTCTGCACTCTCAGCAAAATCATCTTCATAAATGAAATCTTTCCCCGTGTTATAAGGCGGATCGATGTAGATCATCTTGACCTTACCGAGGTACGTTTCCTGCAACAATTTCAACGCATCCAGATTATCGCCTTCGATAAAGAGATTCTGGGTGGTATCGAAATTAACGCTCTCTTCTCGGCAAGGCCGCAGCGTTTTGGCTATCGGCGCATTGGCAGTCAACAGTGCCTCGCGCTTGCCGGGCCAGTTCAGCTGGTAACGCTCTTGCGGCCCGTCGACGATATGGGTCGAGAGCTCTTGTTTGAGCAGATCAAAATCGATGACGCGTTTAAGCTCGCCATCCTTGCCTTGTGATTCGGTCACGCAGTTGGGAAACAGGGCCGCCAGCTGTTCGATGTTCTGTGCCACCAGATTGGGGCTATGCATTTTCAGTTTTTCCATTATGTTTTCCTCAAGACGCCGAGTGCTTGGAAGGCTCGCCCGGCGCGTCACTTGTTCACGTTGCTATCGGAATGCTCAATTGCCTTGCTGCCAGTCTTGGCAAAAGTGCGAGCGCAAACCTTCAATGGCTGGGGGCAAGCTACCTTGGCAAGTTACACCCAGATAGGTGGCAGCACGGGTAGTTCCCACATACAGGTATTTGTCAAACAAGGCTGGATGCAGGGATGCCAATTGGTCGACTCCAACAAAGAACACCGCCTCAAATTCCAGCCCCTTGATGTGCTGAATATCGAACACCCGCACACTACTCTCCTGACCTACGGCCTGCCCCTCACGACAAGCAACAACCTGGATGTTGTGCTCACCCAGCGCTTGATTCAGTGCCTCGGCAACGGATGAAACCTCGCTCTCGCTATTTACGAAAACCGCCGTGGAAGGCAATTGACCGACAAAACGCTCAATTTCACGAATACGATCGGCCAGCCAGGCCACAACTGCATCAGGTGCGCTGACATATTCCAGCAAAGCGGGGGCAACGCCAGAGCTGTCCATATGTTCCGGCAAATTGGCGTGTTGTTCGTTGCCACCCATTACCTGGATCATGGCATGAGCCAGATCGTTCAACTGCTTGCTTTGTCGATAGGTGACGGATATTGCCTTGATCTCAACGTCAGGAAAGACCCATTTTAATTCATCCTCGGAACGGGCACCCCAGGTGGTCAGACGCTGATTAAAGTCACCACAGGCAAAGAATGAACGCAGCCGTGGATGGGTAAGAGCCGCCATACTGGCCAGTTGAATAGGCGAGAAGTCCGTCGCTTCATCCACCAGGATTTGGTTGCGATAGTGCCCGTGGATGGTTTTGAGTGATGACCAGGCTGGCTCATCGATAGCACGCTGCACATTGGGACGACTCAGCAGCTCCCCCGTAGCACGCAGCATCGCGAGCAGAACAATATCTAGTTCCAGGGGATGGATATCGCGGGCTTCAAAACCACTCGGCAGATACCAGCTTTTGGCCTGCTGGCGTTCACGTCTAAAGGCTCGATAGTGTTTAGGGATATTGTCGAGATAACGCTTGACCGGATTGACGAAGCGGCGCGCATTGGCCTGAACCAGGAGGCTGGCACCGACTTCGACAAGATCCGTCTCTTTTAAACCCCGATCCCCCAGCCATTCGATGATCTTACCATTGCGAGATGTTTTGCTCATCGCACGTTTGGATGCAGCCGCTTTAGCTTGCGCCCGAACTGCTTTCATGTAGGCCGCGAGTGCAGCGGCTCGACCAGTACGCGGCCCCGATACATCTTCATCCTCATCGGCATCAGAATCATCCAAGTCGTCCGGCTCAGTTGCAGAACCTTGTTGCAGACTGTCTATCAAGGAAGCCAATTCATCCAGGAAGGCTCGATTACGATTAGCTTGCAGTCTAAGCGCGGATGTAATTATGGCGTCTGAACTCTCTTTGAGACTAGAGACAAGAACCTGTACGTTAGGCATCTCTACCGCCAGTTGACCAAACAAAGCAGCGATTGAGCTATCAGCATCCTTTGGCAATATGCCATGCAGGCGCACACCTAGTTTGTGAGCCTCGGAATGGTTGGCGTTTTTAAGCTGGTTTGCGGCATCGTGCAGCTCCTGCAAGAAGGCCTTACGCTGCCAGCCATCAAAGTCATCAAACCACTGAATGGGGTTATTCAGCGCCATCTCCTGCAGACAGTTCAACCCCTCTTTCAGGATAAAAATGCCGCTGCCAGAGGCTGTTTTGAGTACACCGAAGACGCTCCGGGCCAGCTCACGTTGATAATCGCGCCAAGTTTTGATGTTCTGATCTGGAGCGGGAACACCTTCTCGGGCAAATGCTTCCTTGAGGTACTGCTTGAGTAATTCCGTTGGTGTGAACATAAGCCAGCTATGAGCATGCATCGCACCTTGGCTTGAAGTAATGCTCTCAACCAAGCGCTGTTCAGCCTCATCAAGAAACCCTGCATCAAGCTTTTGGCCTAGACGACGGATCAGTGTCGTCGTCTTCCCCGTACCGGGCGGACCTAAGATCAGCAGTCGCTGATCGAGTGGAAGACGAAAAATCTCGTCCTGGTACTGATCGAGGATGGGCTGATCCCGCAAGCCCATCTTGGTAATAACACTACGGCGCAATCCTTGGATAATATTGGCAGCTGCATTTTCCTCAGCCAGCAATTGGCTCAAAAGGTCTTCTGCGGCCTCTTCACCAGCCACTTGAGTAAGCAACGCTCGCAGTGACTCTACCGTAACAGGGCCAAAATTCTCAGCCTCAACAACTGTGTTTCGAGAATCCCAGCCGTCAACAAGCATTTGGGGCCGTAGTGTAGCGCGTTCAATCACCTCGACAATCGAACCACCAGGAAGTGTGAACGTTGCGCCAATATCCAACGATGCCAACCGACCAAGAGGAGCTCGGTAGCTTGACAGAACAGGGGCGTTTGAGTTCGATAAGCTTTTGAATCCTGTTGGTGGAGCGGTCCGGCAAATATAATAAATGCGCTCATTGCCCTCAGCATCGACTACCACGACACGCGCAATGGCAGGTTCTTTCGCCAATATTTGGTAACTTTCCCGATTCGCTTGGCGACTATCTCCCAAGCTTTGGACAGCCTCAGTGCTCGTCAGAGTATTAACACTAGCGAAGGCGTCTGAGCTTGCTGTTTGTTCACCTTGTAGCTTGCTCTTTGCTTTGTCAGCGATACGTTCAAATTGATCTAACGCTTCGCCAGCGACTTGTTCGATGTGTTGCTGTGACTCGCCATTCTGGTTCAGCGTCATACATCCATCCCCTCAGTCAATTGTTGAAACTCATTTTTTAGCTGCCGCAACTGCGCGTTCATCTCTACCTTGCGGTTAAATTGCCTCTCTTTTTGCAGTTGAGATTGCAAACGACTAATGCGTTTATCCAACTTGGTCAGCTCATCAAGCCGTATGATCCAGTCGCGTAACGGCTCTTCCGATCTGGGCGGATGTGGTGTCAAACCTTGCAGCAAAATGCGATAGAGCTGGGTGACATCAAGCGCCACCGGCAACGCCACCAGCGACTCTGGCTCAGGCATGGGTAGCCACTCTGACGCAAAATAACCGGCAATTTTCACCTTATCCGAGCCAACCACGGCGGGCGCCTTATACGCCAACTGGTACTGGATCTGGTGCTGCTCACCTACTAGCCGATGGATACGAAAAAAAATGGGGTGGACTATCTGCCCATCAATGGCCCGCAAGAGCTCTTCATCTAATTCGCAAACAGCCGCTTTGAGATCAATATCAAACACCTGCAATTCTGGATAGTCGCCACCTGCGGTCATATTCAGGGTGTCGGATGATAGCTTGTGCGACCAGTTAATCTCTTGCACTTGGGTAACAAACAACTGCCGCAATGCAGCCGTAGGATTCAATCTTTGATACAGCGCCTCTTTGGGGAGGCGGCGGTTCAATTCAGTAGGGCGCGGAAAGCGATAATGGGATGTCATGCTATCTGCTCTTATCCCTGTACCACGATGAAGTTAATCAACTCGAACTGATCCAGCCCCGCAATCTCATTCTTGAGCGCCGTTGTCGGCCCCCCACTGAATAGGCTGTCGATATCACTTTGTTCTTTCACCGCTACCATGGCATGAATAGCCTGATCCAGCAGTGCCGAATAGTGGGCCATCTTGCGCCCATCCTGCGTTGCCTGATTGAACCGCTGGCAAACCACTTCGTCAGCACTTTCCTTGCCCTTACAGGCTGCGCGGATCCGATCCAGCAAAGGCTTGGCCTGCAGGTGGTTGATAGCCACGTCGCCATTATCCGCCATGTAGATCAGGTAGTAGGGATGCAATCTGTTTTGCTGATCAATATTCACACCTGCATGGCGATTACGCAGCGCAAAGATGACACCAGGGATCAAACCCCGTTCGGGGTCGGCAGCCACGACTGTATGTAACCCATTGGGCAGATGAGTAATATCAGGGTGGGTTTTCAGATAGTTCAGCAAATCCATTCTGAACTCATTCAAACCGAGATCGGTGATCGAGATGCCGGTTTTGACATCCTCCAGATCGATGACCTCCTCTTGTAAGCGCTTAAGCTGCTCCTTGCGATAGGCCACATCGTTGGCCTGAGCGGTCAGCACGTTATCATCCCCTGTTGAAGTCAGATCGGAGATCACCATGCGATTCTCAACCCGCTCTTTGAGGTTGATGTACTCATCAAGGCTGATATCTGGCCAATAGTTGACTAATTGAATGCACTCATTGAGTGAACCGATTCGATCGACGCGCCCGAAACGCTGGATGATACGTACCGGGTTCCAGTGAATGTCGTAATTCACCAGGTAATCGCAATCCTGCAGATTTTGACCTTCGGAAATGCAGTCTGTCCCAATCAAGAGATCCAGCTCGGCTGACTCATCAGGCAAGATATGCGCCTTCTCTTTCGAACGAGGAGAAAAGAGCGTCAGTAGGCTCTGAAAGTCATATCCCTTGCCAACCGTTGATTTGGCCGCGCTACTGCCAGTGACCTTGCCAAGGTGCAACCTATGTTGCTGACACAGAGGCGCTAACTGTTCGTAAAGGTAATCGGCCGTATCAGCAAACGCCGTGAAAAGCAGAACCTTGCGATTACCAGGGTTGATTGGGTTTTGCCATTTTTGTTGCAACAAGTTTTTAAGATGGGCGAGTTTGGCATCTTGCTGTGGTGTCACCTTGGCCATTTCGGTCAGCAAACCATCGATGATGTTCAGATCATCGCTCAGGTGCCGCTCCCAGCTGAGGATGTCCATGTCTGCCAAGTTGATTTTGATTTTGCCACCGGTAGAAAAGGCATCGGCCAGTTCTTCGAGTTCCCCCTCATCCTCCAGATCCCAATCCCGTTCTGCGACCAACAGACGTCCTTCGTCCAACCCCTTATCCAAACCATTGCGATTGAACGCGGCAATATTGTTTAGCGCCTCTTGCAACAGACGCCGCAAACCTTGAAGTGTTAAACGAAAGGCGTGTACCGAGCTTTCCAGACGTTTGAGCAGGTTGATCGTCATCAGGCGTTGCAAGGCCTTCTCACGGTCTGCCTGACGAAGTCGGCTCTTCCCCCCCTGCACATTGGTGTCGTACATGGCCTCGTACTTAGCCATTCTGCTCGGCAATATGTAACTCACCGGCGCATACACAGCCAGACGCAAACCAGAGAGCTGATCGAAAATCTCATTGAAGCCAATTACCCCGGCATGCTGCGTGAGCGGCGGCTGAAACGACAAGGGTTTATTGCGGGTAGGGAAACGACCGATATCCTTGGTATCGTAGAAGGTCTGAATATGTCGACGAGAGCGGGCAATGGTGACGCTATCCAGAAGTCGGAAGAAGTCGAAATCCAAGGCCGTTAACAGAGCAGTGGCGGTGCGCTGTTCCGGATCCAGTTCAGCCCAATTGTTAAACGCCTTCTGAGCTCGCTTGAATATCTCATCTATCCCCAGATGGGTATCAAGTTGCTTGTGCAGCGTGGCGGAATCCCCTTCATACGCCAGTGCCAGTTGATTCTTCAGATCGCTGAATTTGTTGTTTACCGGCGTTGCCGAGAGCATCAGAACCTTGGTTTTAACACCCGACCGTATCACCTTGTTCATCAACGTCTGATAGCGAGTTTCCTTTTCCTTGTAGGCCTGGTTGTTACGGAAGTTGTGAGATTCATCGATCACCACCAAATCATAATTGCCCCAGTTCACCCGGCTAAGCGACATGCCCAGGGACTCGCCTTTTGTGCGCTGCAGGTCGGTGTGACAAAGCACATCAAAGTTAAAGCGATCTTTAACAAATGGATTGGTAGTGAAGTTGCTGTTGTAGTTGGTCCAGTTCTCCGCCAGCTTTTTTGGACATAGCACCAGTACCGACTTGTTGCGCAGCTCGTAGTACTTCACGACAGCCAATGCAGTAAAGGTTTTCCCCAGACCAACACTATCTGCCAGTATGCAGCCGTTGTATGTCTCCAGTTTGTTGATGATACCGGTGGCCGCATCACGCTGGTAATTAAAGAGTTTTTGCCAAATCAGACTGTCACGATAGCCCGTTTTATCATTGGGCAAAACGTCTTCATTGATATCTTCTAGGAACTCATTGAACAGGTTGTAGAGCAACTGAAAATAGATCTGTTCTGGTGGGTTTTCCTGATAGACGGTGCTCATGTATTGCACCAAGCAATCCGTCACATCGGCCAGTTTTTCTTTGTCGTGCCAGACCTGATCAAATACCGAAAGAAAGGTCTGGGTTGAGCTGATTTCGTCCATCCCAGTGACGAGATTGGATAATGCATTGCCCTTCTGGTAACCCAAATCAACAGCAGTAAAGCCTTGTAAGGGGTAATAGACCATGTTCTGGGGGGCCGACTCGACAATAGCAAACTGTTGCATGGGAGCCGATGTCAGATTGGAGCGGAACTTTGCCTTGCGCCTGATCCAGTCAGCACACTCACGCGCAATCGCCTTCTGGGTCAGCTTGTTTTTTAGCTGGATCTCGAACTCGCTACCAAAGAAGGCTCGTTCCTTTCCTTCATCTGGAATATGAAACTCACGCTTTTCCTTCTTCAGCTTATCGACAGCTTCTTCTTCAACAAATGTGGGTGCCGTAAAGATGAACTCCAGTTCATCTACTTGTTCCAGTTGTTGCTTCAACGCCTCGTAGGCATAGATAGAAAAACAAGAGGCAGCAATCTTCAGCTTGGCTCCAGGCAACAAGCCGTTCTTGAGTTCATCACCCAATAGAGAATTAATGTTATCAATCAGCTTCATGCTTGAGACCTATATGACCGCGCTTCGAAAATGCTATCCAACAACTGTTCATTAATGACTCGCCCCATAGCCCGGAGCCAACACCAGATTCTCTACGCCATACAAGGCAGCCTGATTGTTCAAGGCCAGCGGATGGCGCTCGGCTGGCAAGCTGTGCTCAGGTGAACAGTCCACATTCCAGTAGTTGAGTAGATACCCCGCCAACGCAGCGCGGATCTGCACACAGCGCTGACCATCAACCATGCCGTAATCCATTGCTATGGCCTCGGGATAGGCAATCGCAGGATGCGGGATCAGCTCCAAATCGACAATTCGGTTCCACTGATGATCAAACTCGCGAGTTTCTTTTTCCGGCGGAACATCGTTTAACAGCGAGACAGTTTCAAAGCGCGAACAGGAGAAATCACGGAACGCCTGCCTGAGCCGATCAAAGGCTCGAACATGCCAGCGATGACCATCATTGGCCAAGCTGTGGGGCACCAGCTCACGTTGCGTCCACCCAGACGAGAGCGATACATAGCTGCAGCTGATGGCTTTTTGCAGGTGAATGGCCCGCATCAAAGCGGACAATATTTCGGTCTTGGGCTGGATCAGTTGCTGCGGAGCCAGGCAACGCGCATTCGGCAACTGTGGTTGAGTGATGCCATTGCCAAAGCCAAAAGCCAGACAAGAGAGCGCGGCGGTAGGCTCATGGTCAAACAACGGTTTGAATGCAGGCGTCCGCTCATAGACCTTGTTTTGAGGACGCAACACCAGGTTGCCCGCACAAAACTCCTTATAAGTCCCAAAGTCACGGGTCGCAGCCGCAGGGCCAATACCGAAGCGCTCTATCAGCGCAGCACGGGTGATAGAGCCAAAGTAGTTGAGGCAAAAATCGATATACGCCAAGCGCTCGCGCTGGGCATAGGGAAGCTCGTCTAAAACCTGCATGCGGTTACGGTCAGATATGTTCAATAGAGACTTAACCTATCATAACGAATAAGTCACGCAATCAAAATGATGACTTAATGTGAACTTGATGATAAAACTGCCTCATGCGGCTCTTATCGGCTGATCTATCCAGCGTATAAACAGCGTCAGGGTGATGTGGTGATTGCACTACTCGATGGCGGCTTCACGGTAAAGACCTTACAGCTCAAGCCTAGGTTGCGGCTGTTGCCAGCCAATCCGGCGTTCGCGCCTATCGACCCTTGTATGAGCCTCTCCCTGGAGTTGTTCGGAGTGGTCACCCATGTGATTGGCAATCTGAGGCAGCGTGATGGCTATAGCGCTCGTTGATGTAAACAACTTCTACGCCAGCTGTGAGCGGCTGTTTCGCCCTGAGCTGCATGGCCGCCCGATCGTGGTGCTCTCCAACAACGATGGATGCGTGGTGTCGCGCAGCCCCGAAGCCAAGGCGATGGGTATCAAGATGGCTGGGCCCTACTTCAAGATCCGCAAGCAGTTCGAGGCGCATGGCGGTGTGGCGTTCAGCTCCAACTACGCACTCTATGGAGATATGTCTGGCAGGGTGATGAGCACGTTGGAGACCATGGCCCCCGAGCTGGAGGTCTACTCCATCGATGAAGCATTCCTGTCACTGTCGGAGTCGTTTGCCGGGGACCTGACAGCCTATGGGCAACAGATCCGGCAGCGAGTGTGGCAGTGGACCGGCCTAACGGTAGGGGTTGGGATCGGCCCCACCAAGACCCTCGCCAAGCTGGCCAACTATGCCGCCAAGAAGTGGCCTGCCACGGGCGGCGTTGTGGACTTGCGTGACGAGCTGCGCCGTGCCCGGCTGATGGCTATCACCCCGGTGGATGAGGTGTGGGGCATAGGACGGCGCTTGGGAGCCAAGTTGGTGGCACAAGGCATCAACACCGTGGCTGACCTAGTGGCTAGCGATGCCAAAGGGTTACGCGCCCAATACGGCGTGGTGGTCGAGCGGATCGTACAGGAGCTGCGTGGCCTGCCTTGCGCAGAGCTGACCGTTGAACCGGCGGCAAAGCTGCAGATCCTCTCGAGCCGTTCCTTTGGTGAGCGCGTGACTGACCGTGGGGAAATGGCCCAAGCGTTGTCAGGCTTTATGGCTCGCGCAGCCGAGAAGCTGCGAGCCGAGGGGATGTGTTGCCAGCGGGTGTACCTGTTCGTGCGAACCAGCCCCTTTGACGAACGAGCGCCTTACTACAGTGAGCAGGCTGGCGTTCGGCTGGTCTGCCCAAGCGATGATACCCGGTTGCTGCTGCAGCAAGTGAACGTGCTGCTAGCGCAGATTTGGCGCGACGGTTACCGCTATCAGAAAGGCGGGGTCATGCTGAGTGAGTTCACCCCCAAGGGGCAGCAACAGGCCGATCTGTTTGCCCCGTCCTCCGCTCAATCAGATGCGCTGATGGCCGTGATGGACCAGATCAAAGCCAAGGGATTGGGGCGCGTAGGCTTTGCCAGCCCAGGCACGGGGTCACCCGAGTGGATGATGCGACAAGAACACTTGAGCCCCTGTTACACCACCCGCTGGGAGGACCTGCCGGTGGCGAGGTAAGTGGATACAGTAATGTGCCTACCGTTTGCTAAATGTGGTACCCCATGTGGTACCCCGAGCCAAAAAGCACAAATTGTTAGCTTATCATCGAAGCTAACCATTTGTTTTATATGGTGCCGACAAGGGGAATCGAACTCCTGACCTTCGCATTACGAATCCAGATTTTGCCAATTTCAGCCCGTGTCACCCCACTTCACAAAACAAAAATAAAACACATTAAATCAACCAGTTAAATACCATTCACTGTATCAGGTTGTGTCGTGAAATATCACCCTATACCATAGCAAAAGAGGGGTATGAGGAGGGGTACGGAATGGCGATTACAACCGATGCCGAGATTGCGGCAATCAAACCAGAATCCGGCGTTATTGTGCGCCGTATGGCTATCCAGTCAAAGCATGGTGGCGGGCTCAAGCTGGAAGTGCGCACCAGTGGAATCAAGCGCTTTGTCTATCGCTACAAGATAGCGGGCAAAGCTGGGGAAATGCTGCTTGGCGGCTATCCCGCCATGACCCTAGCAAAAGCCAGACAGGCCCACGGTAAAGCGGCTGAATTGGTAAAGCAGGGAATTGATCCGCTTACTGTCACCAAGCAAGCCAAGGCGAAAAACATCGAGATGCCAACCCTTGGCGAGATTTACCGCGATTGGCTGGTGATGCGAGCCAAATCGAAACCGATAGGCCCGCGCACCCTGCGCGATTATGAGGGGACGTTCACCCGCCACATTGAATCGGCCATTGGCAATACCCGAGTATGCGATCTCTCCCGTGCCGTACTGTATGAGCATTTCCGCCGAGTAGAGACAGCTGAGGGCGCACGAAAAGGGCTGATAGTCCTGAACCAGTGTCTTGATCATGCGGTATTACAAGGTCACATCGAGATCAACCCCGCCCGCTTGTTAAAGCCCGCCATGTTTGGCGCGTCTATGCCCCCACCCCGTGAACGCTGGTTGACCCGCGATGAATTGCGCCAGTTATGGGGAGCACTTGAACAAGCGACCGCTGGCGGCGGTTCTGTGGCGGCTGGTGGCCGTGGGATCGCGTCTAACGTAGTGCTATCGCTGGCGGTGGCAAACTGCTTGCGTTTAATAACCCTGACCGCTGTACGCCGTTCCGAGGCTGTAGGGATGCGCTGGGAGCAGATTAACGGCGACCGCTGGACAATCCCCGAAACCAAGAACGGACGCGCCCACGTTGTAACCCTGTGCCCGCTGGCGCTGGATATTATCGAGCAGCAAAAAGCGTTATCTAATGGCCCCTATGTATTCGAGTCCACCAGCAAGACCGGACACCCGATCACAGGGGATGCTGTCACCAAAGCGCTAGAGCGTGTTCGCATCAAGTACCTTGCCGAGCTTGCGCCATTCAGCCCGCACGACCTGCGCCGCAGTATGGCAACGGGGGCCGCTGAATATCTGGATGCCCCCGAGCGCCTGATCGAGCTGATGCTAAACCACGTCCCCAAAGACAGGCTGATCCGCACCTATCAAGTGGGCGGCATGGCAGAGAAGTTGCGAGCGCTGTTTCTGCGCTGGGGAGATTTCATGGCAACCATAACGCAACCGGAGCAGGCCAAGCCGGGCAACGTGGTGTCGGTCAACTTTGGGGGGCGTGGATGATGGAGGTCACACAAGAATGGCTGCTGGAGAACTGGAACCGCTTGCATTACGAGTGTGCTCGGCCGATATGGTCTGACGAGCAAAGAGATCAGATTATTGGGCGAATCCTCAATACATTCAGCAGCAACAAAATCACAATTAAGCGAATGCCAAACTGGCTCGGCAAAGGTAAGAGTGATGCCGAGCAGGATGAAATTATTTTGACGATGCTTGTTAGGCTGGGTTCACCAGGCTCGCCGAGTCTTTACGGTTATCCGGCCGAGGATGTACTTAAAGGGCATAGGAAAAAGTTCAAACCGTCAAATAGCGTCCCAGCAACCAAATTAAGCACGGCCATTGAAGCTACAAAAGAGCTTGAGGACTCTTTGGTTGGCTGGATTGAATCAGGCCGCAATTATCCGCTGTTTTCTGCTGGTGGCGTTGAGTTCACCGACCCGACCAGCCTGATCGAATCGGTAAGGGATGTACTGGCCGCGATGGAGTCTAACCAATGGCTGATCACCGAGCGCAGGCGGGTTTTGGGTTCGTGTATCAATGGCGCTAGACACGTATTCAGGGGGTACGGGATACCATGCTCTGACGGTACGAATAGTGACACGGCTTGGATGGAGATACTCGCCTGCCTATGGGGTTGCGAGGACGGCGCTATACGCCAGGCATGGCGCAAAATCACAAGGCAGCCCCAATAAAAAACACGCCGGATTTTATGGGGATTCAAATTAAATCCATCTCGTAATCTGCCCCCAGAAGCCACGGCACGCCCGCCGCTGGCAACGAGGTGAATCTCATGCTTATTCCAGTTACTCAACTATCAACCCGCCTTGGCGTTAGCCGCTCCACTGTCGAGCGGTTGCGCCGCAACCCCGAAGCCTGTTTCCCCAAACCCATCCGCATTGGGCCTAACTCGATCCGATACAACCTAGCCGAGGTCGAGCAATGGCTAGAGACTCGCCGCCAAGAGGGGAATCAAGCGTGAGCTACGGATTCATAAACGCCAGAATGGACTTGCGCGAAGTTGCGGCCTCCGCAAGTGCCAAATTCGAACGGATCACTGCTCGTAACAGTCGAGGCCACCCATATGAATCACGGGGCGAGCACAGAGAGATGATGATTCGAGAACGGGCAAATATCCTGCAAGAGGCATTCCCCGAAGAAGTGGCTTTACTGCTAAAAGAAAACGGCGCTGACCCGAAGGAAAGCGCCTAGTAATCCAGCTGGTGGCCCGTGCCTTTTCCGAGTCAGGGCCACCAGCCTTCTATAAGGTATTTGGATATGATCAATTTTACCACTATTCCCTATGTTTCAAATAACGAAACGTTCGGAGTTGTCACATGGCAAGATCTGCAACAAGCCGCCTGCATCCCTCACCGAAGCCGTGCCATCGCACCAGAGACGGCCAAGAAGTCTGCCCCACTGGTGGCCGCCCACAATGGCAAGACTCGTAATAAGGCAGAGGCAGAGGCTAACGGGCTGTTTGGAATGCTTCGCGCCGATTTGGACAACGCCAAGGGCCAGACGCCCGAGACCATAGCCGCCGCTTTGCGGGAGCAAGGGCTGTGCTCGTTTATCATCTATTCAACCCTGAGCCACCAGCCGGACGCGCCCCGTTATCGGGTATTTGTGGAGCTGGCCGAGCCTGTGCCATTCGCCATGTGGGCCGATCTGCAATTCGCGCTTGCCGAGTTGCTGGGATCTGATCCATGTGTTGGCCGCCCTGCTCAATTTATGATCCTGCCAACGGTCATCAAAAGCACAGCCGAGCATTATCAGCACATGATAGCCGAGGGAGCCGCGCTGAGCCCGTCCGCCCCGTTCTGGCTCAATGCTGCCGCGCTGGCAGAGCAGCACCAAGCCGCCGCAGCTAAAGTTAGCCAGCAGTTTAACCAGGCTGCCCCCAAGCCATTTAATGAAAAGCTGGTGGGTAGGCAGGTGTCGATCATCGAGCGCGTGAACGCCAGCTACGAATGGCCGGAGCTGCTCGCCCATTATGGCTATAAGCGAAAGGGGCGAAACGCATGGATGGCACCAGAGTCAACAAGTGGAACCGCTGGGGTTCATATTCTGACCAGTTCGACGGACGGCAAAGAGCGCATTTTTTCGCACCATATGAGCGATCCGGCAGGCAATCGGCTGTGTGACAAGTTCGACCTGATCACCATTCGCAACTTTAGCGGGGATAGCTTCAAAGCCGTTCAAGAGATTGCCAAAGAGCAGTTCCCCGATATTCACGCGCACAACCGCCGCGAGTGGGCAAGGGCACAGCGAGACGAGCAGCGGCAGCGATTCGAGGCGATGCGAGAGGACACCAAGCCGTTAGCCGCTGCTAAAGGACAAGCAAAGGCTATTAGCCAGCCCAAGGGGGTTATGTTTCCATTGCTGAGCGCCGATCAAATGGCCGAGATCATGGAGGCCGCCCAATGAAGCCGCTGCCACCACCAACAAACGTGATCCCGTTCGAGCCACCAGCCAGCCCCGAGCAGATCGAGACGCCATTGTTTCTGCCGGACACTGACGAGAATGGAAAGCCGAAAAAAACGTCCGCCAACCTGTGGGCTGTGTTGGAGCATAAGGGGTGGGTTTGCCGCTATAACACCATGACGGCAACCCCTGAGCTAACGACAGACGAGGGCCGCCGCCTTGGCAAAACTGACGAGGGGCAACGTTCGGCTTTGGTGGACGCCTGCCAACGTGCCGAGGTTCCCGATGCCGCCATAGACGAGCACTTGATCGCGCTGTGCCAGTTGAACAGTTATCACCCTGTCAGAGAGTGGCTAGAGGGCGGTGAGTGGGACGGAGCGCCGAGAGTGGCGAGCGTTATCAAGACGCTCAACGCGAACGATCCAGCCTATGCCGAAGCAATCATACGCCCTTGGCTGGTGGCCGCTGTGGCTGCCGCATGTTATGAGGGCTCGTTTATTAGCAAGCTGATCCCAGTCCTACAGGGCGATCAATCGTTTATGAAATCGGCGTGGGTTCAGCGACTGGCGGGCGTAGTGGAGGGGGCTACGAGTTCCGGCAGTCTCGACCCACAAGACAAGGACAGCGTGATCCGTGCCTGTTCCTGCTGGGTGTTCGAGCTGGCCGAATTGGAAAGCACCACCAAGGGCGAGGCAGGGCGCTTAAAGGACTTTATTACCCAAGCCGAGGACAGATACCGCGCCCCCTATGGGAGAACGACCACCAGCAAGAAGCGGCAAACGGTATTCTTTGCCACGGTTAACGGTACGGACTTTCTCAAAGACCAGACGGGGAACGCTCGTTTTGCTGTTATCGAGATGGCCGCCCCCGCTGATATGGACAAACTCAACGAGTTGTTGGGCTGGACGTGGAACGCCGGACGCCTTGAGCTAAACGACCCCGAGCGCCTGCGTCAGTTCTGGCTTGAAGTCAAAGCGGACTACGATGCTGGGGCGAGCTGGTATCTCGACGAGGCCACCAGCAAGGCACAAGCAGAGGCTAACGATGCTCACACCGACAAGGGGGCACATTACGCGATAATTGTTGACCGACACTTGGCCCGCCCGATGCAATCCGCCCGCTGGTTCACTGCTGCTGAGCTTTGTGGCTATCACGATGAAAAGCCCGCGATGGCGGGTAGATATGGGAGGGCGTTAACAATGCTGGAAAAGGAAGGGCACATAAAATCACGCTCACTGAGAGCGCGACGCAAGGAATACCGTTTGCCAGTGAACGATTCGCCGCAAACCCAAGAATAGCCGTTGCTGGTTCTGCCCCCTGAGCCCTGCCGATTTGGTGGGGCTTTTTTATGGTGAAGTGGTGGGGCTTTGGCGAAGTAGAAAGCGGACGGCCTCACCAGCCGCTAACCCGCGCCGTTGCTGGCTTTCAGTCATATTTGGTGAAGTGGTGAAGTAGATCTCTTTATAAAGTAATTACACATAGATAAGGGGATTAGATAGACGTATAGGGCGTTGTTCACGAACTAAAGCAACGGCTATCTCTAAAAGGGTTTATAGGAAACTTACATCATCTACCTCCCCACCAACAAAAATCCCCCCTGCAAGCCGCGCCAGCACTGGGTTTGAGCATGGTGAAGAGCCCGCAACTGCTACCCCCACCGCACCCTCACCACTACCCCACTGCCACCCCGCAGCATTCAACCAACGGTTACAAAACGGTGATAGCCCAACGGTAATAATCCGGTAATAGATCGGCCAGTAACGGGCTAGTAATTGGTTAGTATTTCGGGTGAGCGCCAACCAAAGTGGCCTGATCGTTAATATGCAGGAAATAGATTTACACGGCTCAAATTGACTCCTGTAGCTGGTATCATGACGGCTAGGTTACGGCTAGGTCACAGCTAAACGAACGACACAATGGCGACATGCTCGCCAGAGCAACGGGAGCTTGGGGAAGATGAAGGGATTGGTTTTAGGGGCTGTGTTGGCTGTGTGTACTGGTACGGCCTGGGGGCAGCAACTGAGCAACAAATACCCTAACGGTATTGATTACGTGGAGTCCTATGATGCCCGCTATTGCGCAATGGTGGCGCATCAAGCGAACGTCACGATGAAGCTACGTTTGTTCTATGGTGAGTCCCGAGCTAAAGCGCTTGAGGCTGCACGTAGAGAAATTGATTGGTCTGCCGAGTCAGGGGACAACCTCGCAGCCACAAATGGTTTAATCAGGGTCAGACTGATTCATGAGGCTTACCAAAAGCCCCTTCCAGGCAGTGATGAAGGCAAGTCACAACTGGTAAATGAATTTGAGTCCTCTGTGATGAAAAGGTGTTTGGGCCGCTCCTAGCCTAGCCTTGCCCCCCCCTGCGTCACCCCAAGAAGCCCACCCAAGCAGGATGGGCTTTTTTGTACTCAAGCGGGAGGGGTAGCAAATCGCAAAGGAGGGGTATGGAGAGGGGTATAGAGCAAAAAAGCACAAAGGGTTAGCCTCACCATGATGCTAACCCTTTGTTTTATCTGGTGCCGATAAGGGGAATCGAACTCCTGACCTTCGCATTACGAATGCGCTGCTCTACCAACTGAGCTATACCGGCCAATGCCTTCAGATTCAGAAAAAACGGCCTACAAGTCAATCGAGCCAAGACGATTTTATGAGTTGGCTCATGGTGTTACCTGCAAACTTACAAATCGGCGAACTCGGGAATATGGGCGCGGCCACGGCTCTCGAGAAAATCGAGCAAAGCCCGGGGTGAGCGCACCAGGATCCGCTCCTCGGGGAAGCCCGCCTCGGTCACCAGACGGTGACAATGGTCGAAATCCCCCAAGCTAAAGGCCACGTGGGAGTCAGAGCCAAAGGTGAGATAGGCGCCAAGGTCGCGCGCCGCCTCGACGATGGCGCGGCAATTGCTTTCACTACCCGCACGGGAGTGGCTGAACGAGGAGTTGTTGACCTCCAGCGCTACCCGGTATTCGGCGGCGGCCTTGACTACCGCCTGGATGTCGATGGGAAACGCCGGATTGCCGGGATGGCTAATCATGTCGACCCGACCACTCTTGATGGCGTTGATCATCGCCTGGGTGTGAGTGGCCTGATCGCAGGGGGGAAATACCGGCTCGTGAAAGCCCGCCATGATCATGTCGAGGCGCGACTCGTAGCGCTCGGGGAAGTCTATCTCGCCATCTATGTTCTTGATGTTGGCCTCGATGCCGCGCAGGATGCCGACCCCGTCCACTACCCGCGGCAGCACATGCAGATTGACGAAATGCCAGAAGTGGGGAGCATCGGCCATGTCCGGTCCATGATCCGTGGTGGCAAACAGCTTGATCCCCTTGGCCCTGGCGATGGGCAGATAGTCGTGGATGGTGCTGTAGGCGTGGGTACTGGCAACGGTATGAGTGTGGGTATCGACCGGGTACTTCATCTTCTCTCCCCTTCAGACTGGAGCCGTCAGCATAACAAAGGGCGGATGTCGGGGCCATGTCGCCCCTTGCCATACTTTGTCACAAAATGACGAGAACCTGACATAGTCTGGCTGGCGCGGGCTGGCATACTGGCACCATCGATGAATGCCTGAACTCGCATCGATAGTTTGCCTCAGGATGAGGAAAACTCACTTTCCCCACCGTCGCGCCCTGCGGCGGTTTTTTTTGCCTGCCGTCCGTTATCGGCAAGGATCGGGCAAAAAAATGCCCAACTAGCATAAAGCAGGTTGGGCGAGACTTAATGTTTAATTGCAGTGGCATAGATATAGAGTCCCGCCGTGCGACTTAAGTTCCCCTTCCGTTGTACTTTTCGCAAAAAAACATTTCGCTAACACTTGTTCACACTCTCTTGACACTTGACCTTATGAAACGTACTTTTTAAACATTCGTTTAAGTGAGGTGTACAGTGAGTAAAATCGATACCAAGAACCGTATTCTCGATGCCGCGGAAGTGCTGTTTGCCGAGCGGGGATTTGCTGATACCTCTTTGCGCCTGATCACCAGTGAGGCCGACGTCAACCTGGCGTCCGTCAATTATCACTTCGGCTCCAAGAAGGAGCTGATCCAGGCGGTGCTCGATCGCTACCTGAGCCTGTTCATGCCGGAACTGGATGCCCGTCTGCGTACCCTGATGGCGCAGGATCAGCTGAGCCTGCTGCAGGTGTTTGAAAGCTTTGTCGATCCCCTGATGAAACTGGTTGCCGTGCGGGCCAACGGCCCTGCCCTCTTCATGCAGCTGCTGGGACGCGGCTACATCGACAGCCAGGGCCACCTGCGCCGTTTCATCACCGCCCATTACGGCGCCGTGTTGCAGCGGATCACCCAGGCCATCTCCAAGGCCAATCCGGCCCTGTCGCCAGCAGATCTGTTCTGGCGCCTGCATTTCACCCTGGGCACTGTCGTGTTCACCATGGCCTCCGCCGATGCCCTGCGCGACATCGCCCAGGCCGACTTTGGCCAGCAGCTCGATGTGGAAGGGCTGGTGCGCAACGTTATTCCTTATCTGGCGTCCGGAGTCGGGGCGCCCGTGGAGTCGACCAGGCAGGCCCTGGCCGTGTAACAACCAACAATAAATCAACGGAAACAGTGAAATAGAAGGAACTTCGGTATGATCACATTGCTAATCCTGCTGGTGCTGGCGATAGCCGTCGTGCTCGGCGTACCCTCCATCCGTAAAAAGGTGGTAACCCGTCCGGTATTCGGCATCTTCAAGAAGATACTGCCGCCCTTGTCGGCCACCGAGCGGGAGGCCATGGAAGCCGGCTCCGTCTGGTGGGATGGCGAGTTGTTTCGCGGCAACCCCGACTGGAAAAAGCTGCACGGCTACGGCAAGGCCGAGCTGACCGCAGAGGAGCAGGCCTTCATCGACAACCAGGTCGAAACTCTGCTCGCCATGGTCGACGACTTCAAGATCGTCAACGAGACCAAGGACCTGCCCGAGCCGGTGTGGGATTATCTGAAGAAGGAAGGCTTCTTCTCCCTGATCATCCCGAAATCCTATGGCGGCCGCGAGTTCTCCGCGATTGCCAACTCCACCATCGTCACCCGCATCGCCACCAAGAGCCTGAGCGTGGCGGTCACCGTCATGGTGCCGAACTCCCTCGGCCCGGGCGAACTGCTGATGCACTACGGTACCCAGGCCCAGAAGGATTTTTGGCTGCCGGGGCTGGCCAACGGCAAGGAAGTGCCCTGCTTCGCCCTGACCGGTCCGGAAGCGGGCTCCGATGCGGGCGCCATCCCGGACAAGGGGATCGTCTGCAAGGGCATGCACAAGGGCGAGGAAGTGCTCGGCATTCGCCTGAACTGGAACAAGCGCTACATCACCCTGGCGCCGCGCGCCACCGTGCTGGGGCTGGCGTTCAAGCTCTATGACCCGGAAAAACTGCTGGGCGACAAAGAAGAGATCGGCATCACCTGTGCGCTGATCCCGACCGATCACCCGGGCGTGCGTGTCGGCGATCGTCATTACCCCATGGGGCTGGCGTTCCTCAACGGCCCGACCTTCGGCAAGGATGTGTTCATTCCGCTCGACTGGATCATCGGCGGCCCGGATTACGCCGGCCGTGGCTGGCGCATGCTGGTCGAATGCCTCTCCGCCGGTCGCGGCATCTCCCTGCCCGCCCTTGGCACCGCCTGTGGCCACATGGCGAGTCGCACCGTGGGTGCCTACTCCTACGTGCGCAAGCAGTTCGGCATGTCCATCGGCAAGTTTGAAGGGGTACAGGAAGCGCTGGCCCGCATCGGTGGCCTCACCTATCAGCTCGAAGGGGCCCGCCGCATGACCGCAGGCTCCCTGGACCTCGGTCAGGCACCGGCCATCGTCACCGCGATTTCCAAGTACCACATGACCGAAATGGCACGCCAGATCATGGATGACTCCATGGACATCCACGCCGGTCGCGCCATCCAGCTTGGGCCGAAAAACTACACCGGCTACGCCTACATGGGTATCCCGGTGGCCATCACGGTGGAAGGGGCCAACATCCTGACCCGCAACCTGATGATCTTCGGTCAGGGTGCCACCCGCTGCCACCCGTACGTGTTTGCCGAGCTGGAAGCGGCGGCCGACACCGACGTAGAGCGCGGCCTCGAGAAGTTTGACGCCCTGCTGATGAAGCACATCGCCTTCGGTACCGGCAACTTCTTCGGTGCCCTGTTCCAGGGGCTGACCCTGGGCCAGTTCAACAGCGCCCCGGTGGCCGGCGAAACCGCTCGCTACTACAAGCAGCTGTCACGCATGAGTAAAGGGCTGGCTCTGTGCGCCGACATCTCCATGCTGATGCTGGGTGGCGATCTCAAACGCAAGGAGATGATCTCCGCCCGTCTTGGCGACGTGCTGAGCCACCTCTATCTGGCCTCCGCCACCCTCAAGCACTACGAGGATCAGGGCCGCATGGTCTCCGATCTGCCGTTCGTGCAGTACGCGGTGGAGCGCAACCTCTACCTCATCGGCAAGGCGTTCGAGGGCTTCTTCCAGAACTTCCCGAACAAGGTGGTGGGTGCCGTGCTGGGGCGGATAGTGTTCCCGTTCGGCGTTGGTTACAAGATGCCGGCCGATGACCGCTGCCACGCCATCTGCCTGGCCATGATGAAGCCGGGTGAGTTTCGTGATCGTCTGACCGCGCTTTGCTACGTCGGCAAAGACGAAACAGATCCGGTCGGACTGATGGAGCGCGCCTTCCAGGCCATGGTCGCCGTTCAGCCCTACGAGAAGAAGCTGGTGCAGGCCCAGAAAGAGGGCAAACTGCCCCGCAAGATGGCCCTGCCGGAGCTGGTTGCCGCAGCCCTGTCCCACTCCATCCTGAGCAAGGATGAAGCGGACAAGCTGCTGGCCGCCGACGCCCTGCGCTATGAAGCCATCCAGGTGGACAACTTCGCCCCGGGCGAGCTGGAAGGCCTCTCCCAGCCCAACCGGGTCGACAACGCAGCCTGATCCCGTTGACTCCTGAAAACCGGCCCTGGTGGCCGGTTTTTTGTTTGTTAACCATGCGTTTACAAGCGGGGGGAATTCCAGTTAAATGCTTGAGTCTCTGTTTCAGGGACTTTGGAAGCAAGGCCAGCGGAATGGCCGATAACAACAAAACTCAGGAAGAGTGAATGAACCTCGCCAAAACGGCGATCGAACGCCCCATCTGGGTGGCGGTCTCGATCGTGCTGATTTTTCTGCTGGGCCTGCTCAGCATTCGGGGATTGCCAGTCCAGCTGTTTCCCGACATAGAGCGCCCGCACCTCAATATCTCGGTGGACTGGCGCTCGGCCTCGCCCCAAGAGATGGAGTCGGAGGTAACCGACCCCATCGAGCAGGAGATGCAGGGGGTACAGGGGCTCAAGCGTCTCATCAGCAACAGCTACCCCGGCTTCACCGAAATCGATCTGGAGTTCGCCCTCGGCACCGACATGCAGCGGGCCCAGCTCGACGTCATCTCGCGTCTGAACCGGGTCTCCGGCCTGCCGGACAACATCGGCGGCCCCTACGTCAACAACTACAGCAGCAACGACACCCTCACCTTCTTCTTCATCCAGCAACTGCCTGGCAGCAAAGGGAAAATTGATGACCACCAGGCACTGATAGAGGCTCGGGTCAAACCCGAGCTGGAGCGGATCCCCGGGGTATCGACCGTCGATATCCAGGGGATCAACGAGCGCCAGATCCAGATCCGCTTCGACCCCTACCGCGCCGCCGAGCTGGGGGTGGAGATCCCGGTATTGGCCAGCCGGACCAGCACCGGCTGGGACGTCTCCGCCGGCACCCTCGACATCGGCCGCTGGGAGTACAAGCTGCGCTTCGCCGGCCGTTACGACGTGGCGAGTCTGGGGGACAAGGTGGTGGACTGGCGCGACGGCCTGCCCATCTATCTGCGGGACGTCGCCGAGATCCGGCTGGCGCGGGAAGAGAACCCGGTACTGCGGATCCAGAACGGCAACACCGCCATCGCGGCGCAGATCTTCAAGGAGAGCGGGGCCAACGCCCTGGCGGCACTCGAAGGGATCAAGGCCAGGGTGGGCGAGCTCAACCGCGAGGTGCTGGAGCCGGTCGGCCTGCACATGGAGCAGTCGTTTGATGCCTCCCTCTACATCAACCGGGCGGTGAGCATGGTGACCGCCAACCTGGGGCTGGGGGTGCTGCTCTCCTGCGCCATCCTCTGGCTGTTCTTGCGCCGGCTCAAGGCAACATTGATGATTGCTCTCGCCATCCCCATCAGCATCATGCTCACCTTCTGCCTGCTCAAAATGATGGGCAGAACCCTCAACGTCATCTCGCTCGCGGGGATCGCCTTCGCGGTCGGCATGGTGCTGGATGCCGCCATCGTGGTGCTGGAGAGCATCTACCGGCGTCACGAGAAGGGGGATTTGAGCAAGCCGGCCGCGGCGCTGGAAGGCACCCGCCAGGTGTGGACCGCCCTGGTGGCCTCCACCCTGACGACGGTGGCCATCTTCCTGCCGGTGCTCTTGCTCAACGACGTGGAGGGGCAGCTGTTTGCAGACCTGGCGCTGACCATCGCCTGCGCCGTGACCGTCTCCATGCTGGTGGCGGTGATCGTGCTGCCCGCCGTGGCGGCGCGCTGGATGGGGGGAGAACGACTGATCGACCCTTATGACTCGCTGTGGCAACGCACCACCCGCCATGTGATCCGCTGGACCAGCACGCCCCGCCGGCGCTGGACCATCATCACTCTGATGATGAGCCTGCCTGCCTTGGCAACCTGGGCCCTGCTGCCCAGGATGAACTACCTGCCGGATGTGAAGCGCGATGCGGTAGACGTCTGGATGAGCTTCACTCCCGGGGTCAACCTCAAGGCCCAGCGCGAGGAGGTGATCGATACCCTGATCGCCCGCCTCGCCCCCTACATGAAGGGGGAGCAGGAGCCTGCCCTCAAGAACTACTACATATTGCGCTACCCGGGCGGTGCCCAGATTGGGGTCAGGCCCAGGGACGAGAACCGCATCAAGGAGCTGGAGCAACTGCTGATGAAGCAGCTGCTGGTGGACATTCCCGACACCCGGGCCTTTGGTGGCCAAGGCTCGCTGTTTGGCGGTTTTGACAGCGAGAACGGTATCTCCCTGCTGCTGCAGGGGGGAAATCTGCCGGCCCTCTACCAGGCCGCGCGCGCCGCCATGGCCATCGTCCAGCAGGACTTGCCGGGCGCCCAGGTGAGACCACAACCCGATCTCGATTTCACCGCCCCCGAGCTGCGCCTGGTGCCACAAGACAGGCGCCTCGCCGAGGTGGGCTGGGATCGTGCCCCCATGCCCGTCATCATCCAGACCTTCGGTGACGGCCTGCGGGTCGGCGAGTATTTCGACGGGGAGGAGCGGCTCGACATCCTGCTGATGGGACAAAGCTCCGCCAATCCCGACGAACTGCGGGCCGTGCCGCTGGCGACCCCGTCCGGGCGCATCGTCCCCCTTGGCGAACTGCTGCAGGTGGAGCACGACATGGGCCCGGCCAGCATCTTTCGCGCCGACGGCCGGCGCAGCATCAACCTGCAGATAGCCCCGCCGGAGGGGATGAGCATGGAGCAAGTGCTAGAAGTACTGCAGCACAAGAGCTTCGTCGCCATCCGGCCGCAGCTGCCCGCCGGTGGCGAGCTGCGCATCGACGGCAACGCCGACAGCCTGCAACAGGCGCTGGACAACCTGGGGGCTATCTTCCTGTTTGCCGTGATGATCCTGCTGCTCCTGCTGTGGGGGGTCTTCGCCTCCCTGAAAGACGCCATCCTGGTGCTGCTCGCCCTGCCACTCGCCACCGTCGGCGGCGTGCTGGCGCTCCACCTGAGTGGCCTGCTGGTGCCCCTGCCGATGGATCTGCTGACCATCATCGGCTTCGTCATTCTGCTGGGGCTGGTGGTCAACAACGCCATCCTGCTGGTGCACCAGACCCTCAGCGCCGAGCGGGAGGGGATGAGCCGCCCGCAGGCGGTGACCGACGCCCTGCAAAGCCGGATGCGCCCCATCGCCATGACCAGCCTCACCAGCATCTTCGGCATGCTGCCGCTGATGCTGAGCCCGAGCGAGGGCAGTGAAATCTACCGGGGGCTGGCCACCGTCATCGTCGGCGGCATGAGCTGCAGCACCCTGTTTACCCTGATCCTGTTGCCTGCTTTCCTGCGACTGGGAGAGCGGGCCGACACCCCACTTCCCCTGCGACAGCGGGCCTGAGCAAGGAGCTCATCGATGACACCCGTTTTTACAAGAATGGTTACAAGGATGCTGATGACAGCGGCCCTGCTGGCGGGGAGCCTGGGCACCGCCCGGGCCCAGGAGAAGGTGGTCACCCTGGCGGATGTGACCCAGGGAGAGACGGCGGCCAGCATCTGGGTCAGTGGCACGGTGGCGAGCCGCCAGCAGGCGGCACTGAGCGCCGAGGTGAGTGGCCGAGTGGAGTGGATCGCCGAATTTGGCAGCCGGGTCAAGGCGGGGGACGAACTGCTGCGCCTCGACAACGCGGCGCTGCAACTGTCGCTGGAGCAGGCCCGGGCCGAGCAGGCCAAGTGGGAGAGCAACGTGCGCTTCGCCCGGGCCGAGTTTGGCCGGCTGGCGACGCTGCACCGGCAGAAGAGCACCTCCCAGAGCCAGTATGACAAGGCCCGTTACGACGTGGAGCAAGCCGAGCTGGCCGAGCGGCTGGCCCGGGTGCAGGTACGCCAGATTGAAGAGCAGCTGCGCCGCAGCCACATCTTCGCCCCGTTTGACGGGGTGGTGAACAACCACTTCATCCAGCCGGGGGAGCATGTGGATGCTGGCGAGCGGGCACTGGAGCTGGTCAATCCGGACCTGCCGGATATCCGCCTGCAGGCCCCCATCGTCTGGGCCGGCCGGCTGGCGCCCCAGACCCGGTTGCGGGTGGAAGGGGAGCAGCTGAGCGGCCACGGCGTCTACTACCAGCGGGCGGCCAGCGCCGATCCCAGATCACGCCTCATCGAGCTGCGCCTCAAACCCGACGCGGGTCGTTTCATCATAGGTTCGCCGGTGCGAGTCGCCCTGCCCCTTGGAGAGCAGCAGAGCATGCAGCTACCACGAGATGCCCTGGTGCTCGGCACCGAGGGGAGCGTGGTCTACCGGGTCGAACAGGGAGCGAAAGGGCTCAAGGTCAACCGGGTACCAGTCACAGTGCTGTTTGGCGACAGCCAGCAGGTGGCGGTAAGCGGCGCCCTCAAGGCCGGTGACAGGGTGGTGGTACGCGGCGCCGGCAGCCTGCGCGATGGCGACACAGTCACCCTGTTTGAGGGCTGAGTGACGGCCGGGGGTACCTTCACATTCCGTGGCTGCGCAATGTTTGGCCGCTTGAGTGCAGACGTACAGCCAAGCGGGCCACAGTTTGCTATCTTGGCGGCCATCACTCGCGTTCAGAGCAATCACAACCCATGAGCATTATTTTGGGCATAGACCCGGGATCGCGGATCACCGGATACGGGGTTATCCGGGTAGTCGGCGGCAAGGCCGAATATCTGGGGTCGGGCTGTATTCGCACCGATTGCGGCGAGCTGCCGGAGCGCCTCAAGCAGGTCTACGACGGGGTGTGCGAGATCATCACCCAGTTCAAGCCCACCGAATTTGCCATCGAGCGGGTCTTCATGGCCCGCAACGCCGACTCGGCCCTGAAGCTGGGACAGGCCCGGGGCAGCGCCATCGTGGCCGCCGTCAACGCAGCCCTGCCGGTGAGCGAATACTCCCCCACCCAGATCAAGCAGGCGGTGGTCGGCACAGGCGGCGCCGCCAAGGAGCAGGTGCAGCATATGGTGACCCATCTGCTGAAACTCTCCGCCACTCCGCAAGCCGATGCAGCCGATGCCCTCGGGGTGGCGCTCTGCCACCTGCACACCCGCCAGAGCCTGATCAAGATGGCGGGTCGCACCAGCGGCTCGGTGCGCGGCCGCTACCGCTGACCCCCTCCCCCCGCCAATCGGCGGGGTCTCTATTTTGCTACCAGTTCTCCCAGCGCCCCGATCAGGGCAGCTAGCCCCTGTTCCACCTTGTGGCGGGAGCAACCGACGTTCAAGCGGATAAAACCCCTGCCCTCGGGGCCATAGGTGTCGCCACGCATGATGGCGACCCGGTACTTCTCCACCAGCAAGCGTTGCAGCGCATCCATCCGCTCGGCCGAGTCGATACCGAGCCCGTTCAAATCAATCCAGGCGAGGTAGGTCCCCTCGGGCACCCGATAGTCGATGGCGGGGAAGGCGGCGTTGAGCCGCGCCGCCACCAGCGCCAGATTGCCGTGCAGATAGGTATTCAGGGCATCGAGCCACGCTTCCCCCTCCCGATAGGCGCTGATATGGGCCAACACCCCGAGGATAGGGGGGGACGAGAGGCCGTGGGCAGCCTTGAGCTGCCGCAGATAATCCGCCCGCGCCCCCTCATTGGGGATAAAAGCGTAGGCACCACCCAGCGCCGGAATGTTGAAGGATTTCGACCCAGAACTGACTAGTGCCCAGCCATCATCCGGGGCTACCTCGCTCCAGGGCTGGTAGGGGGCAAAGCTCATGTCCATATGAATGTCGTCCGAGATCACCCTGACCCCGTAACGCTGGCAGATGTCGGCCATCCGGCCCAGCTCGTCGTGCGTCCAGACCCGCCCCGTGGGGTTGTGGGGGCTGCACAGCAGCAGGATGCGGCAATCGGGGCGGGCCGTCTGACGCTCGAAGCAGGCCCAGTCAATGTGATAGCTCCCCTCCCCCTTTATCAGCGGACAAGGGAGCAACACCCGATCGTTGGCGCTGAGCATATTGCCGAAGGCGTCGTAAGCCGGGGTGTGCACCAGCACCCCCTCCCCCGGTTTGGACCAGAGGCTCACCAACTGGGCGATGATGTAGATGACGGAAGGACCGTAGACCAGACTCTCGGGGTCGAGGCGAGCACCGTAGCGGCGGGCGAACCAGCCGGTGACCGCCCCCTTGAAGTCGTCGTGGTTCCAGCGGCTGTAGCCGAAGACCCCGTGTTCGAGACGCTTGGCCAGGGTCTGGCGAATGCAGGGAGCGGTCTCGATATCCATGTCGGAGATGGTGAAGGGGAGCAGGTCGGCGTGGCCAAAGCGGTCGGCCACATAGTCCCACTGGGTGCAGTAGGTGCCGTGGCGATCGACCGGGCGGTCAAAATCAAAGGGGTCTGTGTTGGGCATCTCTTTTTCTCTCGCCAGCAAAGATACGAATGAACAAGGGGGCGTGACGCCCCCGGGGATTAAGGTAAAAGGCTGGCCGGATCAGGCCCCCATCAGGCTCTGCAACTGGTTTTTCACCAGATGGACCTGGGGACCTATTACCACCTGCAGGTTGTGCTCGTCGAGCTTGATCACCCCGATGGCGCCGTTGGCTTTGAGCAGCTTGTCATCGACCCGGCTCATGTCCTGCACCGACATGCGCAGGCGGGTGATGCAGTTGTCCAGCGCCAGGATATTGTCGGCACCGCCCAGGGCATTGAGGATGATCTCGCCGTTGTAACCGCTGTTGCCTGCCTTCTTGCCAGCCGGCTGCGCGGCCTCACTGGTTTCGATTTCCCGGCCCGGGGTTTTGAGGTTAAAGCGCACGATGGCGAAGCGGAACACGCTGTAGTAGATGGCAAACCAGATCCCCGCTACCACGGGCACCAGATACCACTTGGTGGCGGTGCCCTGCAGCACGCCGAACACCAGAAAGTCGATGAGGTTGCCGTCGGTGTTGCCGATGGTGACGCCGAGTAACCCCATGGTCATAAAGCCCAGACCAGTCAGGATGGCGTGAACGAAATAGAGCACGGGTGCCACGAACAGGAACAGGAACTCCAGCGGCTCTGTGATCCCGCCGATGACGCAAGCCACCACACCGGAGACCAGCAGCGCCTTGATCTTGCCGCGATTTTCCGGACGGGCGCAGTGATACATGGCAAGCGCCGCCCCCGGCAAACCGCCGAGGAAGGCCGGCATCTTGCCCTGGGAGAGGAAGGAGGTGGCCGAGACCGAGAACTGGGTGGTATCGGCGCAGGAGAGCTCGGCATAGAAGATATTGAGGGCGCCACTCACCTCGTTGCCGCACACAAGCTGGGTGCCACCCGCTTCAGTGAAGCGAATGAGCGCTACCAGAATGTGGTGCAGGCCAAGCGGCAACAACAGACGCTCACCGGTACCGAACAGGAAGGGACCGAAGGGGCCGGCGTGGGAAATCAGCGCACCAATGCCGTTGATGCCGGCGGCGAACCAAGGCCAGACGAAGGGCACCACCAGACCGACCACCCCCAGTACCAGTGCGGTGATGATGGGCACGAAGCGGGCACCGCCGAAGAAGGCGAGCGCATCCGGCATCTTGTAGGTGTAAAAACGGGCGTGGAGCTTGGCGACGATCACCCCGACGATGATGGCTCCCAGAATACCGGTATCGATGGAGCTGATGCCGAGGATGGCTTTCACCCCGTAGGCCTTCTCCGCCGCGGCGTCACCGATGACGTTGGCGACCGTCAGATAGAAGTTGATGGAGAGGTTGAGGGCCGCGTAGCCGACGAAACCGGCAAAAGCCGCCACTCCTTTCTCCTCGCGCGCCAGCCCGAGGGGAATGGCGACGGCGAACATCACCGGCAAATAGATAAAGGCCACCAGCCCTACCTTGGTCATCCAGAGGAAGAGCAGTTGCAGCAGGGTGTTGTCGAGAAAGGGCATGCTCTGCTTGACCGCATCGCTGGTGAGCGAGCTGCCGACACCGAGCAGAATGCCCGAGAAGGCCAGCAGGGCGACCGGCAGCATAAAGGTCTTGCCGAGGCTTTGCAGGAACTCCCATATCGTGGATTTGGCGGGTGACTTGGCCATGTGTCTGATCCTTGTAAGGTTAAGGGCACGCCCGATGTCGGTCACTGTCGCCGTTGTCCACTCCCTTGCTGGCAAGCAAGGGCGACAGCCCCCCATCAGGTTTTGCTGGATGATAAAACGTTTTATCACTTCGCAATTGCCAAGATGATCACAGAATGACCGAGCTGGCAGGATAGGCGTTGCGAAACTGTGAGCCAGATCGGCTCGAAGGTGATGTAACGTTTCACTCAGGCAGACGAGGGGGTATGCTGTGGCCTCGGTATCCATCTGCTGTCGCCCGTTCGCCTATGTCCCTCAAACCGCTCTTGTCGAAAAACCCCAAGATCACCGACGTTGCCCAGCTGGCGGGAGTCTCGGTCACCACCGTCTCCATGGTGCTGCGGGGCAAGGGGCGCATCTCCCCCGCCACCACAGAGCGGGTGCAGCAGGCGATCAAGCAGCTCGACTATGTGCCCAACAGCGCCGCCGCCAACCTGCGCAGCCAGCAATCCAACCTGGTGGGACTGATCTTGCGGGACATCACGGATCCCTTCTATACCGAGGTCACTGCCGGGGTGAGCGAGGTGCTGGAGCAGCAGGGGTACCTGCTGTTTCTGACCCAGTGCGGCCACAGTCCGGAGCGGTTGCAGCAGAGCATCCAGTCCCTGTCGCGCCAAGGGGTGGCGGGCATCATCTTCAATCCGGTGCGCGGCGCGGCCGCCAAAACCATGGAGGCGCTGCTCGACTCCGAGCTGCCCGTGGTGTGCGCCGCCCGCTCCTATTATCGCGATGACGTGGACTTTATCGGCCCGGACAACACCCATGCCGCCCAGCAAGCCACCACCTACCTCATCGATCAGGGCCACCGCCATATCGCCTATGTGGGGGGGAGGGCCGACTCGCTGACCCGCGCCGAGCGGATCGGCGGCTACTGCGCCAGCCTGCTGCAGTACGGCCTGCCCTTCAAACCCGAGTGGGTGCTCGAATGCGATCGCACCCAGCGCAGCGCCGCCGACACCATAGCCCAACTGCTGCACCAGCATCCCAAGGTGACGGCCATTCTGTGCCACTACCCGGAGGTGGCCCTCGGCGGCATCTACGGTGTGGAGGCGAGCGGTCGCACCGTGGGCAAGGACAACTACATCGGCCAGCAGGTAGCCCTGCTCGGCTTTGACGACGTGGCGGAGGCCGAACTCACCGCCCCCGCTCTCACCTTCGTCAGCTCGCCGGCGCGGGAGATCGGCCGCCAGGCCGCCCTGCGCCTGCTGACCCGGATGCAGCAACCCGAGCTCGCCCCCAATCGCCATATCATCACCCCCAATCTGCAAAAACGAGAATCGGCGTAAATCGCCAGGCGCGGGCGAAACAAAGCCCCGCCCTCTCGTTTCGACCTGATACGCCGGTAATGCCATCCCGAACAAGGGGTTAGCCCTGCTTGTCCACATACAGAACACACACCCTGAACAAAAAAGAGGCATTATTGGCGATCTTTTTCTAGACGACCGGTCTAGTAACTACTACCATGCCGCCATGACCGACAGATACCAAGACACGCGCCAGCATCTGCTCGACACTGGCCGCACCATACTGACCACCCACGGCTTCAACGCCATGGGGTTGAGCTTTTTGCTGCAAGAGGCCGGGGTGCCCAAGGGCTCCTTCTACCACTACTTCAAGTCAAAAGAGCAGTTTGGCGAAGCCCTGCTGAGTCACTACATCGACAGCTATCTGGTGGAGATGGAAGCATTGCTCGGTGGCCAGGACAAACCGGGACGCGAACGCCTGCTACGCTACTTCGCCCACTGGAAAGGGAGCTGTTGCGACTGCCTGGTCGTCAAGCTGAGCGCCGAGGTGGCGGATCTCTCCGACACCATGCGCCTCATCCTGAAGACCGGTACAGACAGGGTCGTGCGGCGCCTCGCGCTGGCCATCGAAGAAGCCATCGCCGATGGCAGCCTGAGTCACAGAGCGACCCAGCCGCTGGCGAACAACCTCTACCAGCTCTGGCTGGGGGCGGCCCTGCTTGGCAAACTGGATCGGGAGGGGCAACAGCTGGAACACGCCTACACCATGACGCTCCAGCTGCTGGCCCCATGAATAAACAGGCCCGATAGATGTCGGGCTTTTTTGGCAATCGCCACTAGACGACCGGTCTAATTTTACAAAAAGAAGGCGCTCACCATGTCATAAGGATGACGCCTTCCCGACTCGCGCCGTTGCGGGCAAACCAACTACGCAATGGCACTGACACCCAGTAATGTGAGGAAATACCATGAACCAGAGCCGAACCGAAAACCGCCAGATGACCCTGGCCGCACGCCCAGTCGGCACCCCGGGTGCCGAACACTTCGCCCTCAAAACCACCCCAGTCCCGAGCATAGCGGAGGGGCAACTGCTGCTCAGAACCGTCTACCTGAGCCTCGACCCCTATATGCGTGGTCGCATGAGCGATGCCGACTCCTACGCCGACCCCGTGGCCATTGGTGGCGTCATGGTGGGCGGCACCATCAACCGGGTCGTCTCCTCCCGCCACCCCGACTACCAGGAAGGGGACTGGGTACTGAGCTACGGGGTGGGCTGGCAGGATTACGGCGTCTCCGACGGCAGCTTCCTGTTCAAGCTGGATCCGGCACAGGCCCCCGTCAGCCACGCCCTCGGCGTGCTCGGCATGCCGGGCTTCACCGCTTTTATGGGGCTGATGGATATCGGCCAGCCCAAGGCCGGTGAAACCCTGGTGGTCGCCGCCGCGACCGGCCCGGTCGGCGCCACCGTCGCCCAGATCGGAAAAATCATGGGCTGCCGGGTCGTTGCCATCGCCGGATCCGACGAGAAATGCCAGGTGGCCCGCGAGGAGCTGGGCGCCGATGTTGCCCTGAACCACAAGGCGAGCGACTTCGAGCAACAGCTGACCGCCGCCTGCCCGGATGGCATCGACATCTACTTCGAGAACGTCGGTGGCCGGGTGCTCAAGGCCGTGCTGCCCCTGCTCAATGCCAAGGCCCGCATCCCGCTGTGCGGCACCGTTTCCAACTACAACGCCAGCGCCCTGCCCCAGGGACCCGATCATCTGGACTGGGCCTGGTCCACCATCCTGACCAAGCGGGCCACCGTGAAAGGCTTCATCATTTTCGATGACTACGGCCATCGTTATGGCGAGTTCGCCGAGCAGATGGGCAAGTGGGTGAGTGAGGGCAAGATCCACTATCTGGAGCAGATAGTGGATGGTCTGGAAAACGCCCCCGAGGCGCTCAAGGGACTGCTGGAAGGCAAAAACTTCGGCAAGCTGGTCATTCGCGTCGGCCAGGACGAGCTGGCCTGAGTTGAGGTGCCAGCCATAACGGCATCTGACACGGGAATGCAAACGTCCTCCCGGGAATTCGCCGCCGATAGGCACAGTGCTCCTTAACATTAAAAATCCGAAACTGCTTCAAGCAGTTTCGGATTTTTTTATGCGGACCTGTGAGCCACCTCCACTCGCTGACCCACGATTAGCGTCAAGGTGTGACAGTGACCAAGGATTAATCAGGGTTTGTTTATTTGGCGTGTTGTGGCTTTATAGTATCTTGACAGAGCCCCTCCTTATCCAAAGGTGTCCCATGAACACACCGCGTTGCACATTGTCTTTACCGATATTTATCCCAAGCCTTTTGTTTATCATCACCCTGCTGGCGGTCTGCTCGCTGGCGCCAGAGGCGGCCGCCCGCTTCTTTGGCGACGGCCAGAGCTGGATTGCCCAGCACTTCAGCTGGTTCTACGTGCTGGTGGTCGGCATGTTCCTGATCCTGCTGCTGGTGCTCGCCTTCAGCCACTACGGCAACATCCGCCTCGGGCCGGACGATGCGCGCCCCGAGTTCAGCTTCACCTCCTGGCTCGCCATGCTGTTTGCCGCCGGCATGGGCATAGGGCTCATGTACTTCGGGGTGGGCGAGCCCATGACCCACTTCGTCTCACCGCCCCAGGCGGCGCCCCTCACCCCGGCCGCCGCCCGCGAGGCCATGGTCACCACCTTCTTTCACTGGGGCTTTCACGCCTGGGCCATCTACGCCATCGTCGGCCTGGTGCTGGCCTACTTCGGCTTTCGCTACAACCTGCCGCTGACCATCCGCTCCGGCCTCTACCCCATCTTCAAGGAGCGGATCCGCGGGCCGCTCGGCCACGCCGTGGATATCTTCGCCCTGGTGGGCACCATCTTCGGTATCGCCACCACCCTGGGCTACGGGGTGCTGCAGCTCTCGGCGGGGATCACCCGGCTCACCGGCATCGATACCTCGGGGGAGCTGTTTCGCTTCGGCCTCATCGGCGTCGTCATTGCCCTGGCCGCCCTGTCGGCGGTCACCGGCCTCGACAAGGGGGTCAAGCGCCTCTCCGAGCTGAACCTCTTCCTCGCCATCGTGCTCTTGCTGTTCGTGCTGCTGGCCGGCCCCACCCAGTATCTGCTGGGGGCCCTGTCCGAGAACATCGGCAACTATGTCTCGTCCCTGACCCAGCTCACCTTCCGCACCTTTACCTACAGCGAGACCAGCCAGGCGGGCTGGTTCGGCAACTGGACCCTGCTCTACTGGGCCTGGTGGATCTCCTGGTCCCCCTTCGTCGGCCTCTTTATCGCCCGCATCTCCCGCGGGCGCACCCTGCGTGAGTTCATCCTCGGCGTCCTGTTCGTGCCCACCGCCTTCAACCTGCTGTGGATGACGGTATTCGGCAACGCCGCCATCTGGGTCAGCCAGCGCGCCGGGGGGCAGACCCTGACCAGCTCGGTCGGCAACGTCGACACCCTCCTGTTCAACTTCTTTGACCTCTTGCCGGGATCCGACATCACCTCGGCGCTGGCGGTGATCCTCATCAGCGTCTTTTTCGTCACCTCCGCCGACTCGGGGGCCTTCGTCATCGACAACATCGCCACCCAGGGCAAGGAGCGCTCCCCGATCTGGCAGCGCCTGTTCTGGGCCGTGCTGCTCGGTATCACCGCCGGCACCTTGATGGCCACCGGCGGGCTGGCGGCGCTGCAGTCCATGACGCTGATCGCCGCCCTGCCGTTTGCCATCATCATGGTGCTGCTCTGCCTGGGCCTCTGGCGCGGGTTGGTCGCCGACCGGGAGCACTCGGCGCGCCGCCTCTCCCCCGCCACCGATTTCTGGAACGGCAAGCAGTGGCGCACCCGAATGGATCACCTGCTGCGTCCCTCCACCGAGGCCGATGCTCACACCTTCCTGCGTGATACCGCCCTGCCGGCCCTAACCGCCCTGTGTCGCGAGTTCGAGGCGCGCGGCCTCGCCAGCCGAGTCGTGCAAGAAGATGCGGATCAGTGCCACCTGCTGGTGCCCCAGGAAGGGCGGCGCGATTTTTGCTACGGGGTGCGCATCGAGGCCCGCCCCGCCCCCGCCTTCAACCCGTTGGAAGCGGCCCACAACCATGACCCGGATGCCCGCATCTTCGAGCCCATCACCTACTTTGCCGACGGCCGCGCCGGCTACGACATCCAGTACCTGACCCGCGACGAGCTGAGCGCCGATGTCTTGCGCCAGTACGAGCGCTACCTGGTGCTGAGTCAGGACGAGGGGCTGGATCTGTTAAGCGGCGCACCGGAGCACACGCCGCCTGAATCCGGGGCCTGATATTCATGCCCTGCGGGTTGGCGAGGAGCGGCCTATCCCCTCCTTGCCAATCCCCGGGGCGAGTGCCGCAATGCCATGATCATCAGCGCAAGCAGAAGAACCGATATCCCGGCCTTTTATACCCCCTGGTTGATGAACCGGATAAGGGCCGGTTTTTTACTCACCCGCAATCCGTTCAATGCCCACCAAATCACCCGGGTGTCACTGCACCCGGATAAGGTCGATGCCATCGTATTCTGGACCCGGCAGCCAGCCATGCTGATGCACCACCTGGATGAACTCGATGCCCTCGGCCATCGCTACTATTTTCAATACACCCTGACCGGCTACCCCAAAACCCTGGAGAGCCGGGTCCCCAGGCCCCATAACGCCATCAAGACCTTCTGTGAGTTATCAGACAGAATTGGCCCCCACAAGGTCATCTGGCGCTACGACCCCATACTGCTGTGCAACCTGGTCGATCTGGCCGAACACAAGCGGCTCTTTTACAAGATTGCGTCACTTCTGGCCGGCAAGACCCACAGGGTCGTCATCAGCTTTGCCGACCTTTACAAGAAGACAGAGAAGAACCTGCGTGCGGTCGAGAACCTTGTCTTTCACGACATGCTGGATAACAACCTGGACAACCATGATGCGCTGGATGAGCTGGCATCCTTTATGGCGCAGACTGCCGCCCGTTTCGGGATGACCATAGAAACCTGTGCCGAAACTATCGACCTCGCCCATCTCGGCATTGCCCATGGCAAATGCATCGATGATCAGTTGATCCACTATCTGTTCAACCGCCGGGTCGACGGCAAAAAAGATCTCGGCCAACGCGAGGCCTGTGGCTGCGTCAAGAGCATCGATATCGGCGCCTACAACACCTGCCTGCATGGTTGCACCTACTGTTACGCCACCTATAGCCAAGAATCGGTTATCAAGCACAAGCAACGCCACGATCCCCGAAGCCCCTTTCTGATTGGCGGGATAGAGGGGGTTAATGAGCGTTATCTGGTTGCCGAGCCGGTGCAGAAGACGCTTTTTTAATCCCATATATGGCCAAGCTGTGGTTGCTGGTCATATCGAGACATGTTTCCCATCACCAAGGCTTTTGCGTGGCAAGCATCAAGTCATCTGCGGGCCACTATCCAATGCCAATCTCCATACAGCCATAGAGCCTCCTATTTACAGCCCCGCCTCTTGGTCTCCTTTACCAGCCGCCACTCGCCCCTGACTATCGGCATCGAGTGGCAACCCAGGCCGCGCCTCACACCAAATGTTGAGCTGGCGCAAAAAATCAATCCATTACTGATAGTTACGTCATTTTTTGACTGGCTAAATCAGATTCGTTTGGCCTAACATGGCCATCCGGTACCTATTGAACAGTGATGGGTTACTGCCCTCGCTGGTTAATGGAGCATATTGGAAGCTGTAATCCACGGGCGGTAGCGTGGTTTTGGCAAGCGATAGACGCAATTTGTAGGTTGGTGCTGAGCGCAGCGAAGCCCAACAATCGCGCCCTCTGTCGATTGGTGCGGCGTTGTTTCCCAAATCAGCCAGAAAGTCATGACTTCGCCTGCCCTGGGTGACCGCTACACTCGGGGCTGTCTGACAGGTAGTTCCAGGGTATTCAGTTTGTTTATGGCGCTGACATACGCCATGACTTCTCCCACCTGACCATTGTAGTTACGCAGACTGATTTTCCCCGTCAGCAACTGCTTGAACCGATACATCGCCGTCTCTGCCAGTGAGCGACGGTGATACCCCGATATCTTCTTCCAGTGCGCCAGCCCTTCCTTGCGCATCACCAGCACAGCGTCATTTCTTGGGTGTCCCTTTTTCCATAACCCCGCGCTCTTGCGAGGCGGTATACAGGCTGTCGCCCCTTTGCGCGAGATAAGTTGATGGCTGGCTTTGCTGTCATAAGCTCCATCCGCATAAACATGTCCCAGCTTACGCCGCAGAGGGTTGAGCAAGGTGGGCAACACCTCGGCATCATGGACATTTTCCAGCGAGACTTCCGCCGCCACGATATCGTGGGTCACTGGGTCTACCGCCAGATGCAACTTGCGCCAGACTCGCCGTTTCTCGGCGCCGTGTTTTCTGACCTTCCACTCGCCTTCACCAAACACCTTCAGCCCGGTTGAGTCGATAACCAAGTCGGTAATGCGTCCCTTTGGGGGCTGTCGATAGGCCACTGTCACCGTACGTGCTCGCTTGCTGACACAGCTATAGTCTGGTGCGCACAACGGCACATTCATCAATTCGAACAGGGAGTCGAGTAGTCCCTGGGTTGCTCGCAAAGTGAGGTTGAAAATCCCCTTGAGCATCAGGAAGGTGGCGATGGTTTGGTCGGTGTAGAGCTGGCTACGGCCCCGCCGTCCATGATGGTCGTGGTGAAACCAGTTGCTCATGGCCTCGGCATCAACCCAGAAGGTGAGTGAACCACGATTAATCAAAGACTTGTTGTATTTAGGCCAGTTGGTGATGGGGTGAAGCGACGTGCCCATAATGCAGACTTGGAGAGGATGGTGGTGATCAGATCACCAAGTCCTCAGTTAGTTCCATTCAAGCTGTATCGATTTGGGCAACAACGCCGATTGGTGCCACACACTGCGAAACCGAACAAACTGGATGCATCACCCCGATATGGGATAAGGAGAGCCATGCGCTATCGCCGAGCCATTGCCAGCGGCGCATGCTGGTTCTTCACCGTCAATCTGGCCGACCGGAAGCAAGATCTGCTGATACGCCATATCGACCTGCTGCGCGAGGTGATCCGCCACGTCAAACAGCATCATCCCTTCGAGATCATTGCCATGGTGGTGATGCCGGATCACCTCCATGCCATTTGGCAACTACCACCGGATGACAGTGACTATCCCCTGCGCTGGTCTCTGATCAAGGCAGGATTTTCACGAAAGCTCGCCAAAACAGAGCGGATACGGGAGAGCAGACTCAGAAAACGGGAGCGCGGCATCTGGCAACGCCGCTATTGGGAACATTTGATCCGGGACGACAAGGATCTGCAAGCCCATGTCGAGTACATCCACTTCAATCCGGTCAAACATGGCTATTGTGCCAAACCGGTCGATTGGCCTTATTCCTCCATCCATCGCCATATTGCGGCAGGATGGATAGGGCCAAATTGGGCCATTGATAGTGACTCGGGTCGGGAATAATTGGTTTGGGATATTTTGTAGGTTGGTGCTGAGCGCAGCGAAGCCCAACAAATGGGAAAATGATTTCCAAAATACGATAGGAATCGTGGCAATAGATAATCAGCAACCGAATTTAGTGTTCTCGGTAAACGTTGTGCTTCAATTCGTGTAGGTTGGTGCTGAGCACAGCGAAGCCCAACAAATTGGAGAGATGATTCCCAATATACAATAGGAATTATGGCAATAGAAAATCAACAACCGAATTTAGCTTTCTCGGTAAACGTTGGGCTTCACTTCGTTCAGCGCCAACCTACATGTGTTAGCCCAACATACGAGATCCTCCATTCTTCGCCATATCACCGCAGGATGGATAGAGCCAAATTGGGTCATTGATAGTGACTCGGGCCGGGAATAATTGGTTTAGTTTTTGGTCGGTTTAGCCCAACATACGAGATGAGAACATCCATGTATAAAATACAAAGTGTTATTATAGAAAATTTCTGGGGTAAATTTAATGCACATTGTAATTTTGATGATAATGTCAACATTATAATAGGGCGAAATGGCACCGGTAAAACAACATTTATGAACATACTGCAATCAGTGTTGTCAGTTGATATTGATGGCATTATGAATACAAATTTCGATCGAATAGAAATAAAGTTGCGACATAATAGCAGTATAAAAACCATTAAAGCAAAAAAAATAGAAAATCCAAACTTCCCAATACAAGTCCTTGAATACCAGATATCCCAGAGCAAATTTCAAGTTCGGTTAATTCCTAGTGATGACAGAAGGATTTCTCCTGGCTTTAGACGAAGAGTTCAAGAGGAATGTGAACAAATTAAAACAAAGCTCACTGAACTCGTAACTCTCTCATCCCTATCTGTTTATCGGCTTAGAAATGGTCAAGACTATGAAGTTCGTGATAAGAATGGGACTAGAGTCATAGCTCCAGTTGACTATAAACTTGGTGAACTCTTACAGGATTTAACTCACTATCAATTAGATTTATCCCAAAAGGCTAGAGATGTAGCCACAAAATTACAAAAAGATGTTTTAGCTTCCATATTATATAGCAAAGAGGATTCAAGACATAAGGGATATATTCTTTCTTATGATAAAGAAAAAGAAAAGACAGATCTTATCGCGGCATATAAAAGATTAAGGAAGGTGCGAACAAGTCTGTGATATGAGATCATAATGTTCATCCGGAGCCGCATTTCCGAGGGCCATCATGAGTCATCAACTCACCTTCGCCGACAGTGAATTCAGCAGTAAGCGCCGTCAGACCAGAAAAGAGATTTTCTTGTCCCGCATGGAGCAGATTCTGCCATGGCAAAACATGGTGGAAGTCATCGAGCCGTTTTACCCCAAGGCTGGTAATGGCCGGCGACCTTATCCGCTGGAAACCATGCTACGCATTCACTGCATGCAGCATTGGTACAACCTGAGCGATGGCGCGATGGAAGATGCTCTGTACGAAATCGCCTCCATGCGTCTGTTTGCCCGGTTATCCCTGGATAGCGCCTTGCCGGACCGCACCACCATCATGAATTTCCGCCACCTGCTGGAGCAGCATCAACTGGCCCGCCAATTGTTCAAGACCATCAATCGCTGGCTGGCCGAAGCAGGCGTCATGATGACTCAAGGCACCTTGGTCGATGCCACCATCATTGAGGCACCCAGCTCGACCAAGAACAAAGAGCAGCAACGCGATCCGGAGATGCATCAGACCAAGAAAGGCAATCAGTGGCACTTTGGCATGAAGGCCCACATTGGTGTCGATGCCAAGAGTGGCCTGACCCACAGCCTAGTCACCACCGCGGCCAACGAGCATGACCTCAATCAGCTGGGTAATCTGCTGCATGGAGAGGAGCAATTTGTCTCAGCCGATGCCGGCTACCAAGGGGCGCCACAGCGCGAGGAGCTGGCCGAGGTGGATGTGGACTGGCTGATCGCCGAGCGCCCCGGCAAGGTAAGAACCTTGAAACAGCATCCACGCAAGAACAAAACGGCCATCAACATCGAATACATGAAAGCCCGCATCCGGGCCAAAGTGGAGCACCCGTTTCGCATCATCAAGCGGCAGTTCGGCTTCGTGAAAGCCAGATACAAGGGGCTACAGAAAAACGATAACCAACTGGCGATGTTATTCACCCTGGCCAACCTGTTTCGGGTGGACCAGATGATACGTCAGTGGGAGAGATCTCACTAAAAACCGGAAATAACGCCAGGAATGGCGAAAAAACGGCCTAAATAGGCTAATTCGAGGTGTTTACGGGAGAACAATCGGCCCGGATCCGCGAAATTTTAATCAGCGAGCCAGCTTGGGAAGAAATGACCTGCTTATTCGCACTTTCCTTAAATGCTATTGATGACGACGTTAAACAAAAGATAAACTTTCATGTTGGCGCCATTGACGAAACAATTAAAAAGATAAATAAAAAAAGTGGTGACATTAATTTTGCATCCTTAGAGGCACTCCGTAAAACGCAATCAATAATTAAAATGTCACTTAAAGCTGAAGAGGAGACGTCTCATATATTCTCACCGATTACTTTATTCCTAGAGACGTTAAGAACTTTTATACCAGATAAAACATTTCAATTTATCGGTGGGCTACTCAAAATTTCAAGTCTAGATGAGAATATTAATTGCAGTGAACTATCCTCAGGTGAAAAACAACTACTGATTTTATTTATAGAGACATTATTGCAAAGGCAAAAACCATTTGTCTTTTTGACTGATGAACCAGAGCTTTCTTTGCATATAGCTTGGCAAAGAAAAATAATTCCCGCAATAAGACATATAAATCCTAACGCACAAATAATTGCAGCAACACATTCACCTGAAATAGCCTCAAATTATAAAAACTTCATATATAATATGGAGAACCTCATCCGTGAATAGTCTTAGTTACTCAATGGAGGCTCAAAACATTTTAAATCTTTTTTATAATACTAATTATGTAGTTTATGTAGAGGGGAAAGATGACATCCCATTTTGGGAAAATTTATTTTGCAAATTTACAACACTAATGGTTGAAATACAAGATGTCGGTAGCTGTAATGAGTTAAACAAATATATAGATAGAATCATATCTGGTGAGCTGAGTTCGGTAATTGTTGCATGTGACTCAGACTTTACATTATTTGAACAATATAAGTCTCATCCTAAAATCATTAGAACTTTTGGTCACTCTATTGAAAACACATTGATTTCAGAACAAACAATAACCAAAGTAATACAATCACTTGGAAGAATACCAAATAAAAACGTACCAAAAGAAGATATTTTAAATTGGTTAAACCATATTGATTCATCTACATATAAATTAACAATGCTTGAAATATTCAACTACGTTAATAAATGTGGATTAAGTATACTAGGTGATAATTGTTCTAAACTTACAGTATCTAGGACATCTCCAACTTTATGCCCAGAGAAGATAGATGCATTGTTGGATTCTTTCAATATAAACATTGACAGTGATTTTCAAACAAAAACGAACCACATCCTACATTCAAAAAACATGAGATTATTTAATTACTTGAGGGGGCACTTTCTCTTTTCCGCCACTCTGAAATTCATAACTTCAGAAGTAAGAAAGTACGATGGAAAAATATCACTATCCAAGGATGCTCTATTTACAGCTTTACTCTTAGCTTTCGAAACCAGTTTAAATAGCTCTCATAATGAATTCCAATACTATCGTTCGTGCTTTGAACAAATTGAGCCTATAAATCAGTGTGCTTAGTTCATCGTAATTAATATTATCCATGTGGTAAAAATCTATGCCCACCATCTTTTTGAGCAAACCGTAACTTGGCTGGCTATCTACCGCCGTTGCAACGAGGGATGGATCAAAGATGCAAAGCCAGAAACTGCAAACTGGCTACTTTTATATGGCAAGCCTCTTGTTCAGGCACGGCAATGCGTGACATCGGATTGCAAACCAAGAGCGGGGAGCAAGAGGAGGGCTAACAGATCACATCAATGACGGAGTTGTGATAAGACCTTCGCCAAATAACTTACGCCCCTTATCTGGTTGGCCAAGAGCTGTACCCACATAAAAAATCCCCCGCTCTTTGCAAAAAGGCGGGGGATTTTTTATTTCCTGTTCAACCCATTAGCCCAGCAAAAAAGCTCGCAGGGGGGCGAACTCCGCTGGCAGGTTGTGGGAGAGCAGCGGCAGCGCGGCATGCTTGGCAAGGGGCCCGGGTAGCGGCACATCCAGCCCCAGGATTTCGTCCACCGACTCCTTGAACTTGGCCGGGTGGGCGGTGCAGAGGAACACCCCTACCTCATCCTCGGCGAGCTGCTCGTTCAGCAGATCCCAGGCAATGGCACCGTGGGGCTCGCACAGGTAATCCTGCTGGTGCAGGCGTTTAAGCGCATCCCGAGTCTGGGCGTCATCACGCATGCCGGAGCCCAAGGTTTCCAGCGCCCAACCCTTGCGACGGCACAACTCCTCTACCCGCGGCCAGTTGTTGGGGCGGCTCACGTCCATGGCATTCGACAAGGTAGCGACCGTCTGGTGCGGATCCCACTGGCCGGTCTTGAGGTAGCGCGGTACGGTATCGTTGGCGTTGGTGGCGGCGATAAAGCGCTTGACCGGCAGCCCCAGCGCCTTGGCGATCAGCCCCGCGGTGAGGTTGCCAAAGTTGCCGGACGGCACGCTGATGACCGCCTTGGCGCGTTGGTCCTTCGGCAGTTGGGCCACGGCTTCGAAGTAGTAGCAGACCTGGGCCAGCAAGCGGCTGATATTGATGGAGTTGGCGGAGTTCAGACCAATCGCCTTTTTCAGCTCCTCATCGTCGAAGGATTGCTTCACCAGCGCCTGGCAGGCATCGAAGTCGCCGTCGATGGCGATGGTGCGGATGTTGCCCCCTAAGGTGCAGAACAGCGCCTCCTGCAGCGGGCTTATCTTGCCCTTGGGATAGAGGATCACCACCTCGATCCCCTCCAGACCATAGAAGGCGTGGGCCACGGCAGCGCCGGTGTCGCCGGAGGTGGCGGTGAGGATAGTGATCTTGTCGTTGGTTCTAAAGGCCGCGAGGCACTGGGCCATAAAGCGGCCGCCGAAGTCCTTGAACGCCAGGGTCGGGCCGTGGAACAGCTCGAGTGCATAAGTGCCATCTTTCAATTTGACCAGCGGCGCCGGGAAGGTGAAGGCGGCACTGACCAGCTCGTGCACCTTGGGCGCGGGCACTTCGTCCCCCAGCAGGTGGCTGAGAATGCGCGCCGAGCGCTCCACCAGCGGCAGATCGAGCAAGGCATCGACGTCCGCCAGCGGCTCGAGGGTTTCTGGAAAGAAGAGCCCCTGTTCGCGGCCCAGACCCTGACACACCGCCTGGGCGAAGCTCACCTGTTCACTCTTGTCCTTGATATTGTAAAGATTCATAGCTCGCTTCCTGTTACCCGTGCCCCGGCCATATCGAGTTTGCAAACCCGGGCGAATCCATCTTCATTGCGCACGAAATGCGCTTCCATCCAATCCTTCATCCGCTCGGCCTGGGCCAGCTCCTTCATCACCACAAACACGGTGGGACCTGAGCCCGAGATGCCGGTGGCCAGGGCCCCGTTCTGGGCCGCCTGGGCCCGCACCTCGTTGAAGCCTTCGATCAGCGCCGCGCGGTAGGGCTCGGCAATCACGTCTTTCAAGACGCTCGCAGCCAGCGGCTCCTGACCGGTGTAGCTGGCATGGACGAACGCAGCCAGCCGGCGGCCATAGGTGAGGCAGTCCTGACGACGATACTGAGCCGGCAGGATGGCGCGGGCGGCGGCGGTCGAGACCACAGTGCCCGGGTAGCAGACCACCCAGTACCACTCGTCAAACACCGGAATGCCCTGGCTGATAACGCCGCCCTCCTCCACCACCAGCTGCATGCCACCGAGATAACAGGGGGCCACGTTGTCGTAGTGAACGGAGCCGGAGATCTTGCCCTCCATCTCCCCCATCAGCAACAGTAATTCGTGCTCGCTCAATGGGTTGCCGTGAAAGGCGTTGAGCCCCTCGAGCGCCGCCACCACGCTGCAGGCGCTGGAACCGAGGCCCGATCCCACCGGCAGACTCTTCTCCAGCACCATCTCCAGCGGCTTGAGGCCAAAGCCGCGTTTTTCCAGCGCCTCGCCATAGGCGAGCCAGCAGTCATAGAGGATGTTCTTTTTGGGGTCATCCGGCAGCTTGTGGGCATAGCGGCCCACCGCCGAGAGGGCAAACGGCACTTCTGCCGATTTGACCTGGACCCTGTCTCCCAAAAGGGAACCATCCACGGGGGCGAGCGCCGCCCCCAACACATCGAATCCTACGCTCAGGTTGGCGCTGGAGGCCGGCGCATAGGCCACCACGCTCTCGTTTCGCTTCATCTCTGCGCTCATGCTTACAGCTCCTGCTTCCAGTTCTGGGTGCGCAGCACGTCGGCGAAGACGCCGGCGGCAGTCACCTCGGTACCGGCGCCGTAGCCACGCAGCACCAGCGGGATCGGCTGGTAATAGGTAGAGAAGAAGGCGAGCGCGTTCTCCCCGTCTTTTACCTTGAACAGCGGCTCGTCGGCACCGACCGCCTTGATGGCGACCTTGCACTTGCCACCCTCGATGGAACCCACATAGCGCAGCACCTTGCCTTCACTCTGGGCCAAGGCGAACTGATCGCGGAACCAGCCGTCAGCCTCGGGCAAACGGGCCATAAAGGCTTCCACGTCGCCGCTGACATCAAAGCCCGGTGGCAGGGCCTGCTCCACTTCCACGTCGGAGAGCTCCAGCGCCATGCCGGCTTCGCGAGCCAGAATGAGCAGCTTGCGCGCCACGTCCATGCCGTTGAGATCGTCGCGGGGATCCGGCTCGGTAAAGCCGTTGCCACGAGCAATCTTGGTCGCCTCGGAGAAGCTCATCCCCTCGTCCAGCTTGCCGAAGATAAAGGAGAGCGATCCGGACAGGATGCCATCGAAGGCGCGCAGCTTGTCGCCAGCCTTGATCAGGTTCTGCAGGTTCTCGATGACCGGCAGGCCGGCCCCCACGTTGGTTTCGTAGAGGAACTTGCGGCGAGTCTGGCGAGCGGTGCGGCGCAGCGCCTTGTAGTAATCAAGCGACCCTGTGTTGGCTTTCTTGTTCGGAGTGACCACGTGGAAACCGGCGGCCAGGAAGTCGGCATATTGCACCGCGATGGCTTCACTTGAAGTGCAATCGACGATCACCGGGTTGATGAGGTGACTGTCTTCCACCAGCTTCTGCACCGCTTCCAGGCTGAAGCTGTCACGGGCTTCCACCAGCTGCTCGCGCCAGTTGGCAAGATTGAGCCCATCCTTGTTGACCGCCATCTGGCGGCTGTTGGCAATACCCACTACCCGCAGGCCAGTGCCCTGCTCGGCCAGTACCGGCTGCTGGCGGGCAATCTGATCCACCAGGGCGGCGCCGACACCGCCGACTCCGACCACGAACAGATCGATGAACTGTTGGCTGCCAAAGAAGTTCTGGTGACACGCCTTGATGGCCTCCGCCACCTTGCCGGCACGCACCACGGCAGAGATGGAGCGCTCGCTGGAACCCTGCGCAATGGCGACGATATTGATGGAGGCTTGCGCCAGCGAGGTGAAGAAGCGCGCCGCCATCCCCTTGCTGGTGCGCATGCCATCACCGATGAGGGAGATGATGGCCAGATCCTGCATGATCTCGAGGGGATCGAGCAGCTGGTTCTTGAATTCCAGCTCGAACTCGCGCTCCAGCACCTTGCGGGTCTTGTCCAGATCGTAACTGTGGATACAGAAGCTGACACTGTACTCGGAAGATGACTGGGTGATGAGAACGATGCTGACCCCGGCGCGGGAAACGGCGGAGAAGATGCGACCCGCCATGCCCACCATGCCCTTCATGCCGGGGCCGGAGACGTTGAACATACACATGCCGGAGAGATCCGAGATGGCCTTCACTTTCAGATCATCATCCCCCTGCTCAACCCCGATCAGGGTGCCCGGCCCCTGGGGATTGAAGCTGTTCTTGATAAGGCAGGGGATGTGGAACTGGGCCACAGGGGCGATGGTTTTCGGGTGCAGCACCTTGGCGCCGAAGTAGGAGAGCTCCATCGCCTCCTTGTAGGAGAGGGTTTTCAGCAGATAGGCATCTGGCACCAGGCGCGGGTCGCAGTTGTAGCAACCTTCCACATCGGTCCAGATCTCGCAGCACTCGGCATCGACGCAGGCGGCCAGCACGGCGGCGGAGTAGTCGGAGCCGTTGCGCCCCAGCAGCACGGTTTCGCCCTTGTCGCTGCCACCGGTAAAGCCCGGCATCAGGTAGAGACAATCACTACGCAGTCCCTTGGCGGCAAAGCGCAGGCGGGAGGCTTCGATATCGACGTGAGCTTCCAGGTAGCCGCCATCGGTCACCAGCAGCTGCTCCGGCACGATGAGATCCAGCTCGAGGCCGCGCACCCGCAACAGCTCGTGCATAAAGGCGATGGAGAGATTTTCGCCCCGGCTCAGGATGCGAGCCTGCACGTTGTCCGGACACAGCCCCAGCAGGCGGATCCCCTGCATCAGCCGCTCCACCTGATCCAGCTCACTGGTCAGCCGGGCCTGCAGCGCCTTGTCATCCAGCGCCGGGTAGGCGGCCTTCAATCCGGCCAGCAGGCGGGAGAAGATACCGTTGATTTCAAACAGGGTATTGGTGGCATCCATGCCGCGACTGGTCTGCTCCACCAGGGCCACTAGGTGGTTGGTCACCTTGGCCGGTGCTGACAGCACCAGGGCGACCTGAGACTGGCCATGGGTATTCACCGCGATATCGGCTACCCGTAAAAAACGCTCTGCGTCGGCCAGTGACGAACCGCCAAACTTCAACACTCTCATCGCACTCTCTCCCTGTAATCCCTTGAAAAACGGTATGAAAATAACCCAACAAAAAAGGCCCGTACTGGGTGGGTACGGGCCTTTTCAGATTTCTGTGCTTGTTCGTCAGCGCATCAACCGGCCCCAGTGCCACCTGTGGTGGTACCGGTAATAATGGTGGTGGTGGTGATGTGGCTGAAAAGGGGCATGACGAACTCTCTTGAACGAAGCTGGCTTTTAGCAATACCGCGCCGGGCGCCCGGCTGTCAACCTAAACCTCTTGGCCAAACTTGCGGATCAGGTCTTTGCAGAGCAAATGGAGCATATTCAGATCCCGCTGCGGCAGCATGGGTACCCGGTCCATCACCCATTGATGCAGCTTTTCATCCTGTGAAACTCCGAGTTCACCCAGAATTTCTGCTGTTTTTTGTTTCAGCACACGAACCTGCCCAACGGTATCCCCTTTTTCTGCTATGGCCTCTGGCCCATCCAGCAGCTGACTCAGCTCGTAGGCATACAGCATGATCGCCTGACCGAGGTTCAGCGACGGATACCCCACCTTGAGGGGCAGGTAGCTGATGAGATCGACCTGGGCGAGCTGCTCGTTGGAAAGCCCCGACTCCTCGCAGCCAAACACGATGGCGACCTTGCGAAGCGATGACTTGGCGCGGATCTGATCGCGAATTTCCGCCGGAGTGAGGTAGTGCTGGTAGCGACCGCGCTGACGGGCTGTGGTGGCGATCACCAGATCCATGTCGGCCAGGGCCTCGGGCAGGGTGTCGAAGGCCTCGGCGTTGGTCAGAATCTCCTGCGCACCGTGCGCGACCCAGCCCGCCTCTTCCTCTTCGTGCACCCGGCTCGCCACCAGTCGCATGGCGTCAAAACCCATGGTTTTCATGGCGCGCGCGGCAGCCCCCACGTTCGCGGCGCGAGCGGGTGCCACCAGGACAAAATAGAGTTTCATTGGGTTTCCTCTTGGGCCGGGCCGAGCTGCGAAAACAGACGGCAAACAGTCGGTAAAACAGGGGCGCAATCTACCGTTTATCCCCGAAAATTGCCACTTGAACAGACGTTTGAATGTTGCCATAGTGGCCAGACGTGCGCAGAAAACGCGCACCTTTGCCCGCGCTATCGGCCCGACACAGCACAAGGAAGAGAGAGATGCCGCAGCCATTGGAACAGGCCGTCGCCGAGACCATCTTGCAACGCTTCGAGTCGTTTTACAGCCGCTTTCTCGAGATCACCCGCGGCAGCAAGAGCCGCTTCGAGAACAGTGACTGGCTGGGGGTCCAGCTCGCAGGACGAGAGCGGATCCGCCTCTATGATCACCATGTGGGTGCCACCGCCAGCTCCATCCGCCAGATGATGGGGGAGCATCACGCCACCCAGGCGCTGCTCAAACGGGTGAAGGGGGCCTTCAGCGACCTGCTGCCCCACTGCGAGAACTTCGAGGTGGCCGAGTCCTTCTTCAACTCCGTCTATCGCCGGATCTTTCGCCACCGCAACATCCGTGACGAGAACCTCTATATCCACCCGTTTCTCAGCCGAGGGGAGCACCCGGATCTGGGCAGCCTGCTGCGGGTCTATCGCACCGATCTGGCCCACCTGCCGCAGACCCTGAGCCAGCTCTTGGGGGATTACAGCTTCACCCTGCCCTATGAGGATAAACAGCGCGATATTGTCGACATCCACCACCATCTTGCCGAGAACGGTCCGCAAATCCTCCATGAGGAGCCCTTCACCATAGAGCTGCTCAAGGAGGTGTTCTATCGCAACAAGGGGGCCTATCTGGTGGGGCTTATCCGGGTGAAGGGACAGGTGTTGCCCTTTATCCTGCCCCTGCTCAGCACGGGCCAGAGCATCTATGTGGACACCGTCATCTTCGAGCCGGCCATCGCCTCCATCGTGTTCGGTTTCGCCCGCGCCTACTTCATGGTCTATGCCCCCGTGCCGGCACTATTCGTGATCTTCCTGCGCCAGATCATGCCCCACAAGGCGGACTACGAGATCTACAACGCCATCGGCTGCCAGAAGCACGGCAAGACCGAGCTCTATCGCCACTACCAGCAACATCTGGCCCAGAGCCGGGAGCAGTTCGTCATCGCCCCCGGCATCAAGGGAATGGTGATGAGCGTGTTTACCCTCCCCTCCTACGACGTGGTATTCAAGGTGATCAAGGACGAGTTCACCCCCCCCAAGGAGGTGAGCCACGCCCAGGTCAAAGAGAAGTACCGGCTGGTGAAACAGCACGATAGGGTCGGCCGCATGGCCGATACCCAGGAATTCACCAACTTCGAGTTCCCGCTGGAGCGCATTTCGCCGGAGCTGCTGGCCGAACTCAAGGCGGTGGCCCCCTCGACGCTCACCCTCACCAGTGACAAGCTGGTGATCAAGCACCTCTACACAGAGCGCAAGATGATCCCCCTCAACCTCTATCTGGACAAGGCAGATGAACAGCAGACCCGGCTCGCACTGGAGGAGTACGGCAACGCCATCAAGCAGCTGGCCGCGGCCAACATCTTCCCGGGGGACATGCTGTTCAAGAACTTTGGCGTGACCCGTCACGGCCGGGTGGTGTTCTACGACTACGACGAGATCTGCTACATGACGGAGTGCAACTTTCGCCAGATCCCGCCGCCGCGCTACCCGGAGGACGAGTGGAGCGCCGAGCCCTGGTACTCGGTGGCCCCCAACGACATCTTCCCCGAGGAGTTCGCCACCTTCTTGCTGCAAAAGCCCCAGGTGCGGGAGATCATGATGCAGCTGCACAAGGAGCTGTTCGATGCCAGCTACTGGCAAAAACTGCAGGGCAATATCAAGGAGGGGCTGTTCGAGGATGTCTACCCCTACCGGCGCAAGAAACGTTTCAAATACCAGCGCGGGGGATGACGGGGAGAGGCCCGCTCACTGTTCACGGCGATAACAGCAAGGGGGTGGCCATGCCACCCTCTTCTCTTTCCGGCCATTGACGACGCCTAGCTGCCGCGCCGGCGGATCACCCCTTCCTGCATGGTGCTGGCCACCAGCACCCCATCGCGGGTGAAGAACTGGCCGCGCACCAGGCCGCGCCCGCCGCTGGCGCTCGGGCTGTCCACCACGTAGAGCAGCCAGTCATCCAGCCTGAAATCGCGGTGGAACCACATGGAGTGGTCGATGGTGGCCACCTGCATGTCCGGCTCCCAATAGGAGACGCCGTGGGGCTGCAGGGCGGTGAACAGGAAGTGGAAATCGGAGGCATAGGCCAGCAGGTATTTGTGTACCCGCAAATCGTCCGGCATCTGGCCATTGGCCCTGAACCAGACGTGGCGCAGCGGCTCGTGCACATCGGGGCGGATCGGGTCGACCAGGGTCACAGGGCGAATTTCGATGGGCTTCTCGCACATGATCTTGTCCCGCAACGCCGGCGGGATCTGCTGCTCGTAGGGGCGCACCAGCTCCAGCTCGCTCTTGAGCTGCTCGGGAGGAGTGATCCCCGCCGGCATCTGCGCCTGGTGCTCGAACCCCTCGGCCTCAATCTGGAACGAGGCGTTGAGATAGAAGATGGGCTTGCCGCCCTGAATGGCCTTGACCCGGCGGGTGGAGACGGTCTGGCCATCGCGGATATTCTCCACGTCGTAGACGATGGGACGGTTGGCATCGCCGGGGCGCAGGAAGTAGGAGTGGAAACTGTGCACCTGACGATCGGCGGCCACTGTCTGCTTGGCGGCTGACAAGGCCTGCCCCATCACCTGTCCGCCAAACACGGCCCGCAGGCCGAGATCCTGGCTCTGGCCCCGAAACAGGCCCTCCTCGATTTTCTCGAGCGCCAGCAACGCCAACAGCTCGTCCAGTACCTTGCTCATGGTTCACTCCTCAATCAATGCCGCCAAGGCTAACAAGCCCGGCCACGCCGGGCAACCACCCTGATGCGCCTCCCCGGCAGAATCCCGTTCCCGACCTCCCCTCGCGCAAGGTAGAGGCGTAGGCCGACGTCCTCGCCCACAGAGAGACTACTCTGGCCCCCTCCCCTGACAAGGGGAGGGCTGGGGTGGGGTCAGACGTGATCAAGCCATAACAATTAGCATAACAATTAGGACACCCACATTTTTGAGTAAGCCACTATCAGGCTGCTTGCAGACACCTTGCAGACACAATGAGGGTGAGTGAATTCGAACTGACACCTGCAAAGTCAGCTAGTGAGAGAGATTTTCAGGTTTAGAAAGCAACAGCCCCTACACAGTCATTCACTGAACTGTGTGCAATACCCAGAGCTATCGACAGGGTGAACGCCAAGTAATCAAAGGCGTGGTTGATGGCATCGCCGCTGGCCACAATGGCGAGCAAACTGCTGGCATTGCTCTCTGTCTCCCACCACTCTGATCCCTTGTCGCCTAAACAGCGTCACCTGCTTCAACCAGCAGATAGCTTCAAGGCCCAGTCGCTCCAGAATAGGTCCAAGGTGAGCCGGAATATGACCACGCTTGTCGGACCGAATTGCACGACCTGTCCAATCAACCAACATTAGGTAGTCCGTGAAGGCATAGGGCAATTTTTCAGGCTTCCCCTGGCTGGCAAACGGCAGCAAAAGGGGTGGCAAAACCTCAGTCGTAGCAGGCTCGTCAAGGCGCTGCTTGATACTGGTGTAGTCACTCAGCTCTAGCCGCTCGGTCAACGCGGCTCGTATCGGATTGAGGTCAACATACGCCATACAGGCCAGCAAGGCTGATTCGGTGAGCAAAGCCTGACTCTTGAAGCGGCCCTCCCAGAAATGGCCTTTGCAACCATCTTCCCGATTGGCCTGACGGGCCAGATTTTCATTGAGTAGCCGAATAAACCAACTGATGGAGTGAAGCCGCTCCCGCCATTGGGCCAGCAATTGCTGCACAACAGCCAGTTCAGGCTCGATCAACATCTCCCCTTGATACCAACGCCTAACCAACAGCGGCCACTGGAAAAGCGCAGCCCAGCGCTCAGCCACCTCCCGCTTACTCCAGTTGGCTGCGGTATCGGGCTCCACCTTGAGCACCAGATGATAGTGATTGCTCATCACCGCATAAGCACAAATGCCGATAGCAAACAACCGCGATAGTTGCCCCAACTTGTCGACCACCCACTGACGCCGATGCTCGTAACTCTGGCCTGAATGGGCATCGTCACCACACAGGAAGGCTCGCCGCACACAGCGGCTGACCACGTGGTAGTAAGGCGTATCCTGCAAGCTGATTTGACGTGAACGGGCAATGGTCATGGCGCATCCCTCAACGGTGACCTCTCAAGTCAAGAACAGCACTACGCCACTGTCAAAAAGGTGGGTGTCCCAGATTTCCCAGATTTCGGGGCCACTATCGAAACGCTCAAGGCGTATGTCGCCTCGCAGAACACACCAGATTAGCTCCCCTTATATCCCCGCCCGATTGGGCGAGGGTTTACGGGGCATCTGCTAAGGAAAGTGCGAATAAGCAGGTCATTTCTTCCCAAGCTGGCTCGCTGATTAAAATTTCGCGGATCCGGGCCGATTGTTCTCCCGTAAACACCTCGAATTAGCCTATTTAGGCCGTTTTTTTCGCCATTCCTGGCGTTATTTCCGGTTTTTAGTGAGATCTCTCCCACTGACGTATCATCTGGTCCACCCGAAACAGGTTGGCCAGGGTGAATAACATCGCCAGTTGGTTATCGTTTTTCTGTAGCCCCTTGTATCTGGCTTTCACGAAGCCGAACTGCCGCTTGATGATGCGAAACGGGTGCTCCACTTTGGCCCGGATGCGGGCTTTCATGTATTCGATGTTGATGGCCGTTTTGTTCTTGCGTGGATGCTGTTTCAAGGTTCTTACCTTGCCGGGGCGCTCGGCGATCAGCCAGTCCACATCCACCTCGGCCAGCTCCTCGCGCTGTGGCGCCCCTTGGTAGCCGGCATCGGCTGAGACAAATTGCTCCTCTCCATGCAGCAGATTACCCAGCTGATTGAGGTCATGCTCGTTGGCCGCGGTGGTGACTAGGCTGTGGGTCAGGCCACTCTTGGCATCGACACCAATGTGGGCCTTCATGCCAAAGTGCCACTGATTGCCTTTCTTGGTCTGATGCATCTCCGGATCGCGTTGCTGCTCTTTGTTCTTGGTCGAGCTGGGTGCCTCAATGATGGTGGCATCGACCAAGGTGCCTTGAGTCATCATGACGCCTGCTTCGGCCAGCCAGCGATTGATGGTCTTGAACAATTGGCGGGCCAGTTGATGCTGCTCCAGCAGGTGGCGGAAATTCATGATGGTGGTGCGGTCCGGCAAGGCGCTATCCAGGGATAACCGGGCAAACAGACGCATGGAGGCGATTTCGTACAGAGCATCTTCCATCGCGCCATCGCTCAGGTTGTACCAATGCTGCATGCAGTGAATGCGTAGCATGGTTTCCAGCGGATAAGGTCGCCGGCCATTACCAGCCTTGGGGTAAAACGGCTCGATGACTTCCACCATGTTTTGCCATGGCAGAATCTGCTCCATGCGGGACAAGAAAATCTCTTTTCTGGTCTGACGGCGCTTACTGCTGAATTCACTGTCGGCGAAGGTGAGTTGATGACTCATGATGGCCCTCGGAAATGCGGCTCCGGATGAACATTATGATCTCATATCACAGACTTGTTCGCACCTTCCCTAACTAAAAAAGTGGGTGTCCCAGAATTTCGATGGTATATTCTCGGCGCTCAATTAAATTTTGTAATCTACGGACCGAAGTATCTCAAGAAAGCGCTGGTAGGCGGTTGGGTCTGCCTCTACCAATCCATCAAGAATATCCTCTTCAATCAATGGTTTATAAAAAACACCATCATCCATATATATATAGTCATTTCCTAATTCTGGATCTAACACCTCAACTTCACTTGCATCGTATGCAAGCAAACCATCATATCCTTTTGAAAGGCCATAAAAATATGTTTTGCCATGGAGCCAATAAATAGCAAAAACGGCCACTTCTGTTTCTGATTTCTTTATTTTCATTAGTCACCTTTCATAATTGAATTGCCTGGCTGAAGATTATTTCGCTCTGGTGTTGTTATCTTCATATCGTAAGCCTTACCAGTATTAAAGTTATACTGGTAGTGAATTGTTATGTTGGTTCCATCAGGCAACTGGTGTGTAGCTTGCATTTTCTGAAAACCAGCATCAGCAGGGAAACGAAGATCTTTATTCATACCTTTTAGTGGCTGACCCAAGGACGGGGCATCAATAACTACATTCCAGAGTACTTGCTCATTCAGATTACGTGGAGCAGTAAATTGCACACCTGGCTTAGCTGTAGAGATAGGCGTTGTTGCCCAAATCGATACAGCTTGAATGGAACTAACTGAGGACTTGGTGATCTGATCACCACCATCCTTTTCAAGTCTGCATCATGGGCACGTCGCTTCACCCCATCACCAACTGGCCTAAATACAACAAGTCTTTGATTAATCGTGGTTCACTCACCTTCTGGGTTGATGCCGATGCCATGAGCAACTGGTTTCACCACGACCATCATGGGCGGCGGGGCCGCAGCCAGCTTTACACTGACCAGACCATCTGTACCTTCCTGATGCTCAAGGGGATTTTCAGCCTCACTCTGCGGGCCACCCAGGGACTACTCGACTCCCTGTTCGAGTTGATGAACGTACCGCTTTGTGCCCCCGATTACAGCTGTGTCTGCAAGCGGGCCCGCACGGTGACAGTGGCCTATCGGCAGCCCTCAAAGGGACGCATTACCGACTTGGTTATCGACTCAACCGGTCTGAAGGTGTTTGGTGAAGGCGAGTGGAAGGTCAGAAAACACGGCACCGAGAAACGGCGAGTCTGGCGCAAGTTGCATCTGGCGGTAGACCCAGTGACCCACGATATCGTGGCGGCGGAAGTCTCGCTGGAAAATGTCCATGATGCCGAGGTGTTGCCCACCTTGCTCAACCCTCTGCGGCGTAAGCTGGGACATGTTTATGCGGATGGAGCTTATGACAGCAAAGCCAACCATCAGCTTATCTCGCGCAAAGGGGCGACAGCCTGTATCCCGCCTCGCAAGAGCGCGGGGTTATGGAAAAAGGGACACCCAAGAAATGACGCTGTGCTGGTGATGCGCAAGGAAGGGCTGGCGCACTGGAAGAAGATATCGGGGTATCACCGTCGCTCGCTGGCAGAGACGGCGATGTATCGCTTCAAGCAGTTGCTGGCGGGGAAAATCAGTCTGCGTAACTACAATGGTCAGGTGGGAGAAGTCATGGCGTATGTAAGTGCCATAAACAAGTTGAATACCCTGGGCCTACCTGTCAGAAAGCCTCGAGTGTAGCGGTCACCCAGAGCTGGGGAAATCATGGCTTGCTGGCTGATTTGGGAAACAACGCCGTAGAGATAGCTTCTGCAACCAATTACTGGGACAGCCATCTTTCTGACAAAGGCATAACATCACCAGTATATCCGACAGGAGCCGCTGCCGGACACTGAAAAAAAGCCCGCACCATGGGGTGCGGGCTTTTATAACTGCTGGTGACACCGGTAGCTGACGGGCCACCTGCGCTATGACGGGTGCTTATTTGCTGCCGGTACCCGAGTTGCGGGTAGAGGAGGTCGGCTTGCGACGGGCGGTGGTGGCGCGGGCGCGCGGCTCCTTGCCCTGCATCTCCTTGTGGCGCTTGACGGCGCGGCGGATCTGGGCGGCCTGCTTGTGACGGCTGCTCTTGCCATCTTGCTGCAGATCGACCTTGGATTCGGTCTCCGGCGGCAGATTGACCAGGCCGCGCAGGTAGTTCACCTCGGGGAGTTTGAGCTCCTGCCAGCCACCGCGCGGGATGGCGCGATCCAGCTTCACATCGCCGTAGCGGATCCGCATCAGGCGGCTCACCTGCACTTCCTGGGATTCCCACAGGCGGCGCACTTCACGGTTGCGCCCCTCGGTCAGGGTGACGTTGAACCACTGGTTCAGCCCCTCGCCGCCAGCCGGCTTGATCTTGTTGAACTTGGCCATGCCGTCTTCCAGCTGCACGCCCTTGCGCAGGCGCTGCAGCATGGCTTCGGTGATCTCGCCAAAGACCCGCACCGCGTATTCCCGCTCCACTTCGTGGCTCGGGTGCATCAGCCGGTTGGCCAGTTCACCATCGGTGGTGAACAGCAAGAGGCCGGAGGTGTTGACGTCGAGGCGGCCGACTGCAATCCAGCGGGCCCCTTCCATCTTGGGCAGACGATCAAACACGGTGGGACGACCTTCCGGATCGTGACGGGTACACATCTCCCCTTCCGGCTTGTGGTAAGCCAGCACGCGGCAGATCACTTCCTCTGCGGCACGGGTCTTGACCTGGTGACCATCCACCCGGATCACGGCGTTCACTTCGACGCGATCCCCCAGTGTGGCGACCTTGCCATCCACACTGACCCGACCTGCGGTGATCAGGGCCTCCATCTCACGACGGGAGCCGTGACCCGCGCGGGCCAACACTTTTTGCAGTTTTTCACTCATCGGGGTTACCTGATTGTTGATCGCTGCCCACCGGCATGGGGGCAACGGTTGTCACTGTGGCGGGGCCCTTCGGGCAGTCCGCCACCGTTTGCATGATTAAGAGACCCGGTCAGCATTTTTGTCGCCGACATCAGGCTCGCTCCCCTCATCCACCATGGTGGCCAACGAGGGTTGCAGTTCGGGATCCAGCTCGGGGAGCTGCTCCAGACCCTGCAGGTTGAAATAGTCCAGAAATGCCCGGGTGGTGGCAAGCAGCTCGGGGCGCCCCACCACCTCCTTGTGGCCGATGCTGCGCACCCAGCCACGATCCTTGAGCGTGTTCACTATCTGGCTCGACACCGCTACCCCGCGGATCGCCTCGATCTCGGCCCGGGTGATGGGTTGACGATAGGCGATCAGCGTCAGCGTCTCCATCACGGCGCGCGAATAGCGCGGGGCCCGCTCGCTCCACAGGCGCGAAAGCTCCTCGGCGTAATCCTGGCGGGCCTGAAAGCGCCAGCCGGAGGCGACCTCCTTGAGCTCCACTCCACGCTCGCTGTAATCCTGCTTGAGCTCCGCCAGCAGCAGCTGCACGTAGCGGGTGGTGACAGGATAGTCGGCCAGCACGCTGTTTTTCAGCTCGCTGATATTGAGCGGGCGCCCCGCGACAAACAGGGCGGCCTCGATCAGCGTCTTGAGTCGTTCAGTGGGCAGCGCCACGGTTGCCCTCCTCGCTCTGCTCGGCCAACGCGAAATGGAGCTTGTCCCAGCGGCGCTGGCTACCACTGAGCAAACAGGGCACGAGCTCAATGGGTCTGTTCACTTGTCACGCTCTCTTCTGCCGCCAACGCGAAATGGATTGGACCCAGTGGTTCTGCCTGCAGGATCCAGATCAGTTGCTCCTTGCACAGCTCCAGCAGGGCCAGAAACGTCACCAGTACCCCCATGCGCCCCTCTTCGGCCCGCAGCACCTGTTCAAGGCGCAGGGTCTGGCCTAGGGAGAGCATGGCGAGGATCTCCGCCATCCGCACCCGGGTCGGGATCTGCTCACGGCGGATCTGGTGATGTTCAAAATGAGTCGCGCGTTTTACCACACTTTGCATGTAAAGGGCGAGCTCAACCAGCGAAACATCGGGAGTCAGCGGCTTGAGGGAGCCAAAATCCGGCGGCAGAGCGGTGGCGATAAAGATCTCCCGCTCCACCCTTGGCAGCGCGTCCACCCGCTCGGCGCCGACCTTGTAACGCTCATACTCCTGCAGGCGGCGGATCAGGGTGACGCGGGGATCTTCCCCCTCTTCCTCATCCTCCAGCTCGGGCGCCTTGGGCAGCAGCAGGCGGGATTTTATCTCCGCCAGCCAGGCTGCCATCAGCAGGTACTCGGCCGCCAGCTCCAGATTGAGCCCCTGCATCAGCTCCACGTACTCCATGTACTGGGCGGTGATCTGCAGGATCGGCAGGTTGAGGATATCGAGCTGCTGGCGCCGGATGAGGTAGAGCAAGAGATCGAGCGGCCCCTCGAAGGTATCGAGGAATACCTCCAGCGCATCGGGCGGAATGAACAGATCCTGGGGCAGCTCGTGATAGGGCTGCCCCAGGACTTTCGCGATGGGGGTGAGGAGTGCTGCCCCCTCCCCCGTCTCGCCGGGAATCGTCGTGGCCGTCACGGACACGGGTTCAGCGGTCTCACTCAAACGGAGTCGGATCCCCGGCACCGCGACGACGCAGCACAGGCTCGTCGTCGGAGAAGTCCACGACCGTGGTGGGCTGCTCGCCCAGATAACCGCCGTTGACCACCAGATCCACCTGCTTGCCCAGCTTGTCGAAGATCTCCTCGGGGTCGAACTCCGCCATCTCGGAATCGGGCAGGATCAGGGTGGTGGAGAGCAGCGGCTCACCGAGGGCTTCGAGCAGCGCCTGTGCGATCTTGTTGTCCGGTACCCGGATGCCGATGCTCTTCTTCTTCTCGTTCATCAGACGACGCGGCACCTCCTTGGTGGCCTTGAAGATGAAGGTATAGGCGCCCGGGGTGTTGTTCTTGATCAGGCGAAACGCGCTGTTGTCCACCTTGGCGTAGGTGGCGATCTCGGAGAGATCCCGGCACACCAGGGTGAAGTCGTGGTTGGGATCGATGCGACGGATGCGACAGATGCGCTCCAGCGCTCCCTTGTCACCCATCTGGCAGCCCAGGGCATAGCCGGAATCGGTGGGATAGACGATGACACCGCCGTTTTGCAGAATTTGCACCGCCTGGCTGACGAGACGCGCCTGGGGGTTTTCCGGATGTACGTAAAAGTGCTGACTCATAACATGTTCTCGCAATGGGGGCAGCAACATCTGCCCGCTTGATGGTCATGGACGCAACCCCATGACACTACCTTAATCTGTTTGGCGTTGCGGCGCCCGCTTCATTAACGGCTGGCCAACAGGCCGGCATGCTCCTCGGCGCTCAGGCCGAAGTGGCCGGGATAGGCCAGCCAGAGCGGCGTGCCCTCCTTGGGCAGCCAGAGGTGGCGGCCAAGCTCGGTCCAGTTGGAGGGGAAGTGAAAATCGGACCCCACCGAAATATAGAGATCCTGATCTTTCGCCCACTGTCCAAGATTGGCTCGCTCCTGGGGGCTCTGCTGGGGCAGCGAGACCTCCATGGCGTCACCACCTGCGGCCTTGAAGGCCACCAGCAACCGCTTGATCCACTTGGCGGTGAGATCGTAGCGGCTCGGGTGGGCCAGCACCGCCAGTCCGCCGGCATCGTGAATGACGGCGATGGCATCGCGCATCTCGGGCCACTCGGCCGGCACATAGCCCTTGTTGCCGCGGCTCAGGTACTTTTTGAATACCTTTTGCATGTTGTCGGCTACCCCGCGTGCCACCAGCACCCGGGCGAAATGGGCCCGGGTCACGGCGGCGTCGCCAGCCAGCTGCTTGGCCTCTTCATAGGTGCCGGGGATGAGGCACTTCTCCAGACGACGCCCTATCTCCTCGGCACGGGCCTCGCGGCGAGCCTGTTGCCCGCGCAAAAATTCCACCAGACGTGAATTTTTTTCATCCACGCCCAGGGCCACGATATGGATCTCGTGGTGCTCCCAACCGGTGGAGATCTCGACCCCGCTCACCAGCCGAAGCGGCAGTTGCTCGGCGGCGATGGTCTGGCGCACCTCATCAAGCCCGGCAAGGGTATCGTGGTCAGTAATTGCTAACACCTCCACCTGTTTTTCGGCGGCGCGGCGCACCAGTTCGGCCGGGCTCAGCACCCCGTCGGAGGCCGTGGTATGGCAGTGAAGATCGAATCTCATCAGATTATTCCGCTCTCGTGGTCAGGTCACTGTTTGTAGTAATTCGGTGAAAGAAGGCTAAAAAGCGACTTGACTTGGCCGCGGCTTTATCGTTTTCTGTAGGCACTTCATTGCAAACATCTTTTTACAGGAATTTATCATGCAAACGACTTCCATCCTGACCATTTGGTGGTGGCACACTCCCTGACATGCGGGCGTGTGGTCGTTGCTGTACCTGTAATCTGACAGCAAACAAAGAACCAAAGAAAAAGCCCGCTGACCCCAGCGGGCTTTTTTATTATCCGGCAAATGGACCTGTGATGAAACCGAGAATTCAGACAAGCATACCGACCTGGCGATGGCGCCCCTGACAAGCGCAACCAGACCCATTCAATTTCAAAGGCATTTTTCAAAGGTATTAGACGTCATGAACATCGGTAACACGCATCACACGCAAGGGAACGCACTATGACAGCCACGTATCGCCTGCCACTGGGTGAATTCGATACCCTCAAGTTAAACGCCCCCTATGTGGCCGACCCGCTGGCGCTCTACAGCCAGCTCTGTCAGGGCCGCCCCAACAACCTGCTGCTGGAATCGGTGGAGATCGACTCCAAGGCGGGCAAACAGAGTCTGCTGCTGGTGGATGCCTGCCTGCGCATCGAGTGTCGTGGCCGCACCGTGCGGGTACGCAGCCTCAATGACAACGGCGTCCAGCTGCAGCGCCTGCTGAGCGAGCTCCTCAGCACCGCCATCAAACAGAGCGAGGTGGCTGGCGAGCTGCAACTCGACTTCCCGGCATCGGATCGGGCGCTTGATGAAGACAGCCGCCTCAAGGGCACCAGCGTGCTGGACGTGCTGCGCACCCTGCAGCAAGAGCTTGGGTGCGAGCAGGGCAAAGAGGCGCTCTTTATGGCGGGCAGTTTTGCCTACGACCTCATCGCCTCTTTTGAGGATCTACCGGAGGTCCCCGAGGGGAGCAACGACTGCCCCGACTACTGCTTTTATGTGGCCGAGACACTCATCACCATCGACCATATCGATCGCACCACGGCGCTGCTCGCCTGCATCTTTGGCGGCAACAGCGACGAGCGCGAGCTGGATGAGCGCTACAACCGCCTGAGCGATCGCCTCGAGCAGTTCAAGCTGGCCTGCCAGCAGGCGGCCGAGCGGGCACTCGCTCCCCAGCCCCCGGTCGAGGGCATTCATGGCGGCATGCAGGTGGACAAGAGCGACAAGCAGTTTTGCGCCGAGGTGGAGAAGCTCAAGGGATTTATCCGCCGCGGCGACATCTTCCAGGTGGTGCCGTCACGCTGCTTCTCCCTGCCCTGCCCCAGCCCCATCGCCGCCTATCGCCGCCTCAAGCAGACCAACCCCAGCCCCTACATGTTCTACGTGCAGGATGAGGGCTTCACCCTGTTTGGCGCCTCCCCCGAGAGCGCGGTGAAGTTCTGCGCTACCAGCCGCGACGTGGAGATGTACCCCATTGCCGGCACCCGCCGCCGCGGCTTCAATCCGGATGGCAGCATCAACCGGGATCTCGATGGCCGCATCGAGCTGGAACTGCGTCAGGACGAGAAAGAGGTGGCCGAGCACCTGATGCTGGTGGATCTGGGCCGCAACGACATCGCCCGCATCTCGGAGCCCGGCACCCGCTACGTCAAAGAGCTGCTGAAAGTGGATCGCTACAGCCATGTGATGCACCTGGTCTCCAAGGTGGTCGGCACATTGCGCGCAGATCTGGACGCCCTGCACGCCTATCAGGCCTGCATGAACATGGGCACCCTCACCGGCGCCCCCAAGATCCGCGCCAGCGAGCTTATTCGCATGGTGGAAGGCAAGCGCCGCGGCAGCTACGGCGGCGCGGTCGGCTACATCAACGGCGCCGGCGAGATGGATACCTGCATCGTCATTCGCTCCGCCTTTGTCAAAGAGGGTGTGGCCCATGTGCAAGCCGGTGCCGGCGTGGTCTATGACTCCAAACCCCAGGCCGAAGCGGACGAGACCCGCGCCAAGGCGGCCGCCGTGCTGGCCGCCATCGCAGCCAGCCATGGCACCTCTCTGCAAGCCCTGAGCGCCCAGCAGGAGCAACATAAGGACGTGAGCCAATGAGTACCGGATCAACAGCCACTAATATCTTCCTGCTCGACAACTTCGACTCCTTTACCTACAACCTCGTCGACCAGTTCCGCTCCCTCGGCTATCCGGTGCGGATCTACCGCAACAGCCTGCCGGCTAGCCGCATCATGAGCGAGATTGCCGCCTGTGAAGGGGACGCCGTGCTGGTGCTCTCGCCGGGGCCGGGCGCCCCCCACGAGGCGGGCTGCCTGATTGATCTGATCAAGCTGGCCCGCGGTCAGGTGCCCATCCTCGGCATCTGCCTCGGCCATCAGGCCCTGTGCGAAGCGTACGGCGGCACCGTCGGCGCGGCAGGCGAAATTGTCCACGGCAAGCGTTCGCTGATTGAGCACAACGGCCACGGCGCCTTCGCCGGTCTGCCGAGCCCGCTGCCGGTGGCCCGCTATCACTCGCTGGTTGCCACCTATGTACCGGAAGAGCTGACGGTGATTGCCCACTATCAGGGCATGCCCATGGCCATCGAGCAGCAGGATGAGCGGGTGCTGGGCTTCCAGTTCCATCCCGAATCCATCATGACCTCGGAAGGGGCCCGTCTGCTGACCCAGGCGCTCGCCCATATCACCCGTCCAGAAAGCAGCGTGCGGTAAGGAGACCAACATGCATCATCATCTCAACACCCTCTATCAGGGACAGTCTCTTACCCGCGACGCCGCCCGTGACGCCTTTAGCCAGGTGGTGCGCGGCGAAGTGGACCCCATAGTACTGGCAAGCCTGCTGACGGCGCTGAAACTCAAGGGGGAGACCCCGGAGGAGATCGCCGGCGCCGCCGAGGCCCTCTTGGCAGAAGCGCGCGACTTCCCGCATCCGGATTACGCCTTCTGCGACATCGTCGGCACCGGGGGCGATGGCCTCAACACCATCAACGTCTCCACCACCTCGGCGCTGGTGGCCGCCGCCTGCGGCCTGAAAGTGGCCAAGCACGGCAACCGCTCGGTCTCGAGCAAGTCGGGTTCGAGCGATCTGCTCGACAAGATGGGCATCAAGCTCGACATGAGCCCGGCGCAGGCGCGCCGCTGCCTTGACGAGCTCGGCATCTGCTTTCTGTTCGCCCCCCAGTACCACGCCGGGGTCCGCCACGCCATGCCGGTGCGTCAGGCCCTCAAGACCCGCACCCTGTTCAATGTGCTGGGGCCGCTCATCAACCCCGCTCGCCCCACCTATCAGCTGATGGGGGTCTATGCCCCCGAGCTGGTGCGCCCCATCGCAGAAACCCTGCTGGCACTGGGGCTGAAAACCGGTATGGTGGTGCACGGCGCAGGCCTTGACGAGATTGCCATCCACGGCCCGACCCAGGTGGCCCAGATCCGTGACGGCGAGATCCGCGAATTTCTGCTCACCCCGGCTGACTTTGGCCTGGAGACCTACCCGGTCAGCGCCATTCAGGGCGGGGAGCCTGAAGAGAACCGCGCCATCACCGCCGCCATTCTGGAAGGGCGTGGCACCCCTGCCCACAACGCAGCCATCGCCGCCAACGTGGCACCGCTGCTGCTGATGGCAGGCAAGGCGAAGGATCTCAAGAGCGCGGCTGCCGAGGTGCTGGCGGTGCTGGCAAGCGGCAAGACGGCGGAGCTCGCCGCTCGCCTCGCCACTTTGAGCCATCAGGAAGCGGGCCATCAGGAGGCATGATGTCAGCCACCATGTCGCATAACAGTCATTCAGAACGCCCGCAGGGCAAGAGCCAGCTTCGCAAGGATAACGAGATGTCAGACCTTATTGCCCCCCATGCTTTTCTGAACATGGCCTCCATCAGCCAGACCATTCTCGGCAAAATCGTGGCGGCCAAGCAGGAGTGGGTCGCCGCCCGCAAGCTGGCCCAGCCGCTGGAGAGCTTCGAGAGCGCGCTGACCCCAAGCGATCGGGATTTCGTCGGGGCGCTCAAGGCGGGCTCCACCCGCTTTATTCTGGAGTGCAAGAAGGCCTCCCCCTCCAAGGGCTTGATCCGCGACGATTTCAGCCCGGAGGCCATCGCCGACATCTATGGCAAATACGCCACTGCCATCTCGGTGCTAACCGACGAGAAGTTCTTTCAGGGGGATTTTGCTTATCTAAGCCGGGTGCGCAGTCGCGTCAGCCAGCCGGTGCTCTGCAAGGATTTCATGATTGACCCCTATCAGGTCTATCTGGCCCGCCACTATCAGGCGGACGCCATCCTGCTGATGCTCTCTGTGCTCACCGACGAGGGCTATCGCGCCCTGTTCGCAGTGGCCAAGGAGCTGGGCCTTGGCGTGCTCACCGAGGTGAGCAACGAGGAGGAGCTGACCCGCGCCATCGCGCTGGGGGCGCCGGTGATTGGCATCAACAACCGGGACCTGCGGGATTTGAGCGTCGACCTCGCCCGCACCAAACAGCTGGCCAAAGACATTCCAAGCGATCGGGTAGTGATCAGCGAGTCCGGCATCAACCACCGCGCTCAGGTGGCGGATCTGCGCCACCATGCCAAGGGCTTCCTGGTGGGCTCTTCCCTGATGGCCGAGCCGGATCTGGAGGCGGCAGTGCGCAAGCTCACTCTGGGCCAGAACAAGGTGTGCGGCCTGACCCGCGCCGAGGACGCCGCCGCAGCCCATCAGGCAGGCGCGGTATTTGGCGGCTTGATCTTCGTAGCCAAAAGCCCGCGTTATGTGGACATTCCCGCCGCCCGCGCCGTGATGGCGGGCGCGCCGCTCTCTTACGTCGGGGTATTTCGCAACGCCCAGCCCGCCACCATCGTCAAGACGGTGGAGACTCTGAACTTGGCGGCAGTCCAGCTGCACGGGGATGAAGATGCCGCCTATATCGAGACGCTGCGCCCACTGCTACCGGCTGGCTGCCAGATCTGGAAGGCCGTCGGAGTCACAAGTGGTGAGCCGTTGCCCGCCCTCGACTATCCGGCCGATCGCCTGCTGCTGGATACCAAAGTAGGCAGCCAGAGCGGCGGTACCGGTCAGGCGTTCGACTGGGCCCTGCTGGCCCATCTCGATAAAGCCAAGCTGATGCTGGCGGGCGGCCTCAATCCCGACAACGCCCTGCAGGCGGCGCAAGTGGGCTGCCTCGGCCTTGATTTCAACTCCGGGCTAGAGAGTGCCCCGGGCCAGAAGGATGTACACAAGATTGCGGCCGCCTTTGCCGCCCTGCGCCAACTGTAAGCGCGCCCTGTGAGGCCACTACTGAATCACTGTTTCGTCATTGATGTTCCGTTTTCGACTCAAGGTATAAGGAAGAAGCCATGACCCTGCTCAACCCGTTTTTTGGTGAATTTGGCGGCATGTACGTGCCCCAGATCCTCATCCCGGCCCTGCTCCAGCTGGAGAAGGCCTTCGTCGATGCCAAGGATGATCCGGCCTTTATCGCCGAGTTTCAGACCCTGCTGACCGAGTATGCCGGCCGCCCGACCCCGCTCACCCTGACCCGCAATCTGACCAAGGGCACCAAGACCCGCCTCTATCTGAAGCGTGAAGATCTGCTGCACGGCGGCGCCCACAAGACCAACCAGGTGCTGGGTCAGGCGCTGCTGGCCAAGCGGATGGGCAAGAGCGAGATCATCGCCGAGACCGGTGCCGGCCAGCACGGCGTCGCCACTGCGCTGGCCTGCGCCCTGCTCGGCCTCAAGTGCCGGGTCTATATGGGCGCCAAGGATTGCGAACGCCAGAAGCCCAACGTCTTTCGCATGAAGCTGATGGGCGCCACCGTGATCCCGGTGCACTCCGGCTCGTCCACTCTGAAAGATGCCTGCAACGAGGCGCTGCGCGACTGGGCCGCCAACTACGAGTCAGCCCACTACCTGCTCGGTACCGCCGCCGGCCCGCACCCCTTCCCCACTATCGTGCGGGAGTTCCAGAAGATGATCGGTGAAGAGGCCAAGGCCCAGTGCTTCGAGAAGGAAGAACGGCTGCCCGATGCGGTGATCGCCTGCGTCGGCGGCGGTTCCAACGCCATCGGCATGTTTGCCGACTTTATCGATGAGCCGTCGGTGCGCCTCATCGGCGTCGAGCCGGGTGGTCACGGTATCGAGAGCGGCGAGCACGGTGCGCCGCTCGGTCACGGCAGCAAGGGGGTCTTCTTTGGCATGCACTCCTACCTGATGCAGGACAATCAGGGCCAGATCCAGGAGTCCTACTCCGTCTCGGCGGGGCTGGATTTCCCCTCCGTCGGCCCACAGCACGCCCACCTGGCCGCCATCGGCCGCGCCGAGTACCCCTCGGTGACCGACAAGGAGGCGCTGGACGCCTTCCAGGAGCTGGCCAAATCCGAAGGCATCATACCGGCGCTGGAGTCCTCCCACGCGCTGGCCCACGCCCTCAAGATGGCCCGCAGTGAACCGGAAAAAGAGCAGGTGCTCATCGTCAACCTCTCCGGCCGTGGCGACAAAGATATCTTCACCGTCGCTGACATCTTTGAAAAAGAAGGAACCTTGTCATGAACCGTTACGCACAACTCTTCTCCCGTCTGGACGCGGCCAATCAGGGCGCCTTTGTGCCGTTCGTGATGCTGGGTGACCCCACCCCCGAACTCTCCCTGGCCATCGTCGATGCGCTGGTCGCAGGGGGCGCCGATGCCCTTGAGCTCGGCATTCCCTTCTCGGATCCGGTGGCGGATGGCCCCACCATTCAGGGCGCCGCCCTGCGCGCCTTTGCCAGCCACACCACCCCGGACGACTGCTTCGAGCTACTTGGCCGCATCCGCGCCAAGTACCCGCAGCTGCCCATTGGCCTCCTGGTCTACGCCAACCTGGTCTATGTGCGCAAAATCGACGGCTTCTACGAGAAGTGCCAACAGGCAGGCGTGGATTCGGTGCTGGTGGCCGACGTGCCGGTGCAGATGTGCGCCCCCTACAAGGCGGCCGCCGACAAGTTTGGCATCGACAGCATCTTTATCGCCCCGCCCAATGGCGACGCTGAAACGCTCAAGGCGGTGGCGGAGCTCGGCAATGGTTACACCTATCTGGTAAGCCGCGCCGGTGTAACCGGTGCCGAGACCAAGGCCGGCATGCCGGTGGAGGGGCTGATCAATACCCTGCGCGAGTTCAAGGCGCCCCCTGCCCTGCTCGGCTTTGGCATCAGCGAGCCGGCTCAGGTACGTGAAGCCATCGCCGCTGGCGCCGCCGGTGCCATCTCCGGCTCCGCCGTGGTGAAGATCATCGAGACCCACCACCAGAACCCGGAGCATATGCTGACCCGTCTGAAAGAGTTTGTGGAAGGGATGAAGGCCGCGACCAATCGATAGGGGGCGGCATTGGTCAAATGCCATTGGCCATGTCTGCAAAAAGGGAGCCTGATAGGCTCCCTTTCTATTTCCTGCTTGTTGCCGCTCCCTGCGTCTTTGTCCCCTCTCCCCTTGGGAGAGGGGCAGGGTGAGGGAACCCATAATCACCCGGCGTTATCGAATCGTAGGTTCGAATAGCGCAGCGTATTCGGACGTTCGCGATCCGGGCGGAGTTAATCCGAACGCCCGAGCCGGCAGATATTCCTGATGGCATGACTTTGCCAGGGCTCCGCCCTCTACGGGGGTTCGCCCGCCCTTCGGGCCTGGGCGAGTGACTTTGGAAAGACCCACTATCTCTGGCAAATAACACCAAAGGTCTTCTCCCCCGCTTATTCGCCCGACTGACGTCGGGTACCTTCGGCTCACCCTCTTGTCCAACGGCACGCGCCGATGGGCCGTCCATGGCCCAGCGCCGCTCGCTCGGCGTCCTGCCTCGCGGCCTGGACAAGAGGACTCGCCTCAGCGAATAAGAGGGGGGATCAAAACCGTGCCCGCCTGAGGCTATCGTGCAACCATGAACAAGCCCCCTCTCCCCTTGGGAGAGGGCTGGGGTGAGGGAATGGTGCATTTCCAGCCAAACAAGATGCTCACTCAGCCCACGCCTTAATGACTAATTTGTTGATCCAGCACAGATTCCCACCAAAACACGCTTCTCAACGCACCACCCTCCCCCTTAAGATACCCGAATGACAATCAACCTCTCGGAAGAACGCCATGACAGCGATTGTTGCAATCTCGCAGGTTAACAGCAGCGAACTGGGGGCTGTCACTCAGGGGCGGTAGCGTTACCGACGCTTGCTATAGCCAACTTATCCTCTGTGTTTTTACACAGGGGAAATGCCAGAACAAAAGTAGAAGGTAAGTGAATAAGTTCAGGACACCATCGGTTCACCATTAAAATTATGATTTTATTTAAATTTCCTTAGACGGCGATATGGTTCGGACGGAGTTTTATAGAGGGCTCTGTTATCGGATTAGCACCATCTACCATCTACCATCTAATTACAGTTGGGTCATTGTTCATGTTTAAACGAGCATTTCACGAAGCTACTAAGACCGAGATCCGCATAGCAATCTCGGTCTTAATCATTGCAACATTTGTCATCATTTGCATTTCACATACACACTACTCTAAGCCCGATTTCCTAGAAGGTATTCTTGTCGAATCACATGGGATGCTTCTGGATATTCTTGTAATTGGCGTATTTATCCTTTGGCTAAACTCCCACCGATTAAAAACAGATCGTATTGAGCGATTTTTAGAGGAAATTGACGATTTTAGAGAATGGGAATCTCAGGAAGCTTCACAACGCATATCTGGAAATATAAAAAGGCTGAATTTATCTGGCGTAACAAAAATTACGTTAAGCCGCTGTTATCTGCGCGCAGCAGATCTCAGAAGTGTAAATTTAAGTCATTCTCCTATGCATCGCGTGGATTTAGGTAAATCGAGATTGAGACATGCTAGATTGGATTATGTCGATTTAGATACAGCATTTCTTGGAATGTGCGATTTGAGAGCTACTAGTTTTATTTCGGCAAACTTAGAGAGAGTGCGCTTCTTTTTTGCTCGAGCGAATGGTGCAATCTTTACGAAAGCAAACCTTCGGAAAGCCGATATGAAACATGGACAATTCAGAAATGCGGATTTCAAGGAGTGTAATTTTTCTGAAGCAAAACTGACAGGAGCTGACATGGCTGGCGCCGACTTTAGAGGTGCAACAAACCTAAGCATCGAAGAGCTTCTCAAAACAAAAAGCCTCGGCTATGCTCTCTTTGACGTATCAATTGAGAAAGAAATTTTAGAGAAGGCTCCTGATCTGTTGCGTCATTACAAGCCACCCGTAACAAGTTATGCCCAACAAGGCACTCCAGCTAACTCCTAGCTGCGGCGAGTCAACTTTTAACAACTACTATCCCACTTGACCCAGAAGCTCCCCCAACACTCTAGGTAATTGAGCTTGAAGTTAGGCGACATAGCATAGGAGAGTGCCATGAGTATCATTGATAAGTGCACGTACACAATTTCGTGTGAGGTATGTGGTTCATCTGAAGAAAAATCAATCTTGGATAAGGGTTCGGGCTGGAATGGCTCATCGTGGCAAAGCCCACCCACATTTACAAAATTTGTAGTTTCTTGGCAGGGAAATGGTGGCGATGAGGAGCCGAACCTAGCGAGTGCGGCATGCGCTCAGTGCGGAAAATCGGCACATGTAACCTCACGGTACTCACAATAGCAGTATTACCGCCCAATAATTCACTACACAGCCAATAGCTCAGACACGTCCCCCCGAGCTAAAATACTAGCGGTGAAAGGAAATTATCCAAAACCCTAGATATTCCTAGCATAAAGAAACATTGATAGCACTTGTGTTACGCATATTGCCATAGCAAACTTGGCAGCAAGCAGCCCAACAAATCTATCAGATACCATACCTATTGACACAAAACATATCATTACAGTACTTAACGGCTTTCAGGGTTTGCATCTTAAATAGAATACAATTAATAAAAATTACTACAGCCTGTAAATTAGGCATGATATATAATAACTAGAATATTCATGATGTCATTAAGAAGCAAAATCCGCCAATACATGAATTAATAAAACAAGAACAATCACATTTTCACCATTAATATGGAAAACTGTAATAAAATGACTTGCCCACATTTAAATGAAAATATAACCATGAAAAAAAATGTCATTACTGACAAGAACTTCTTATTTTCATTGAGCACTGATAAATCATTAATCCTCCAAAATGAATATAAATTCCTAATATGTGAGGACCTGTTGTATGAATCTGTGAAAGATGAATCAGAAAAACGCGCAAAAATATTTTCAAAATTAGGTAGACCATACATTGACTATGAGTTCATACCTATTATTCCAAAACTAATTAAATTTGAAATAACTTATAATAAACCCTGTGCAAAACCAAGTTCTCATATAGAAAAACGCGACTATTCAATCAATGATATTTTAGCTAACAAATCAATTAAAATAACATCAGAACAGCAACGGGTATTACGAGACTTGGAAGATGATTACTTAAGGCAACTAGAATTTATTATTAAAGGTTTTTGCGGTTATTTTAAACAAAATAGTCAGCGCGATGCCACATCTCATATGAAGTCGTTACTTGATGGTAAAATAAATGATGATGAGTATATAAATGGTATCATTAAAGAGCATGAGATATATGGTGCAAAACTACCAACCTTAAGTTTCTTCACCAAAGAATCTATCTGTTATAGATATTTCCAAGTTCATGAGCTTTGGAAAACTGATTTAAGAATGCGTTATCAGCAATTTGAAGACATATATGGCAATCCGAAAGTAATATTAAAAATAAAACATGATTATCATGATTTGAACTATTTAATACTTGCACTCCTTGAGCGTGGCTTCGCAACAAATGAAAAAAAGTTAATTGAATGGTTCAAATTACTAGGTGACAAAGAAAATTTAATAATAACCAACAGCTAACAAATGGAAAATCAGGCCCCCCATTTTTCTGAGTAATGTATAGCATAGCCAGCATTCAAAAAGATGGGAGTCTCATTGTTGTCCGTTTTGACTCGGTCCAACCAAGGTATTCTCGCGCCACCAACCCTATAATAACCAAAACTCCCGGCAGCCATACCCAGTAGAGCTCGGAGAGGATCACCGCTTCGCCTCGGGCGGTGAGATAATCCTCCAGCTTGAAGGGGGCAACCCGGATCACCTGCCAGGGGGCGAAGAAACGATCGTCACGCCACGGCCAGAGCCAGCCAATCCCCTTGCCGCCAGTGGTGAGGGAATCGAGCAGGCTGTGAGAGAGCAGAGAGACCAGCAGAAACGACCAGACGGTGGTGGCGCTGGCCCTTAACTGGCGGTGAAACAGCATAGCCAGCGTGGGCAGGGCAAAGGCGAACAGCAGGGAGTGGGTAAAGCCACGGTGGCCAAAGACATGGCCGTAAGCGACCCCCAACTTGAAAGCGAGCACATCGGCATCGGGCAGCATGGTGATGGCCACCCCCGCCAGCAGCAGGCGTGGCGGAATAATCCGGCTGCCAAGCCCGAGTCCAAGGCAGAGAGGTACGGCGGCGTGAGTGACTATGGTGGGCATAGAATAAAGCTCCAAGTGAAGATGTAAGCCTACCCTACCCCCGCTCGGTGAAGTGAAGGTGAAGTGCAATGCTGCTCTGCACACAACATCCTCCCGGCCCCTCTATCATCTCCCAGACCCTCCCTAACCACCTTTTCTGTTCTAAAAGGTGAACACCTCTACACTTTTTTATCGAAAACAACGCTGAGACTATAAAAAGTGCACCATCGTACACTTTTTGTTGCTGTTTGCTCTTACCATGAGCTAAGGTGTAACAACCTACACTTTTTCCGTGATCATGATGACAGATACACCGTTGCCAACCGGCACGAAAGAACTGGATCCCGCCTCGCTGGGACTGGCGATACGGGAGAGACGCAAAGCAGCCAAGATGACCCAAGAGGTGACGGCCTCACTGTGCGGCATCTCCAAGAAAACCCTGATCAAGATTGAAAAAGGGGGGGATGTCTACCTCTCGACCCTGCTGCAGGTGATGAAGGCGCTGGGACTGAGGTTGCAACTGGTGCAAGAAGCGGGATCACAGGTAATGAGCAGCTACAGCCAACCAGAGGTCGGTGATGATGAATGGTTCTGAGCACCATCGGCTGGAACTTAGGCTGGGTAATCAGCTGATCGGCCATCTCGAATATGACTCCAACCGGGATTCGTTTCAGCTCGGCTATCTGCCAGAGTGGCAAGCGCGCGGATTCCCACTCTCACCGCCACTGGCATTGGATGGCTCGGCCAGCAGCGCTCAGATCCGGGCGTATCTCGGCAACTTACTGCCAGAAAATCGCGGGCTGGATCATCTGATTGAGGTGCTCTCCGTTTCGCGCAGCAATCTCTTTGCCCTGATCCACGGTATCGGCCGCGATGTATCCGGGGCTGTCACCTTCACCCTACCCGCAGAGCCCGACATTCCCACCCGGTTTCGCCCCATCACACCAGAGGAGTTGATGCTGCGCCTCGATCAACCCGAGATCTGGCCGCTGGAAGTCTGGGATGGCCGCCCCCGACTCTCGGTTGCAGGTGTGCAGGCCAAACTCAACCTGCTGCGACTCGAGGGGAGGCTAGGATTTGGCGAAGGTGAACTCTGTTCAACCCACCTCCTCAAGTTCGAGCATCACCCTCATCTGGTGATCAATGAATTTGTAACCATGCAGCTGGCCGCACAGCTTAGCATGCCGGTGGCGCGGGTCGAACTGCATACTGTGGGTCAGGGTGAGAAGTCCCACAGAAGCTTGCTGGTGGAACGGTTCGACCGTCGTCTTGATGAGGATGGCATGAGGGTCCGCCGTCGCCACATGATCGATGCCTGTCAGGGGCTGGGATTCCCCCTCGCCCGAAAATATGAACGCAACTTCGGTGATGGTCGGGACGTGGCCCATATTCGGGAAGGGGTGAGCCTGCCACGGCTGTTCAGCCTTAGCGCTCTCTGCGTCAATCCGGCGCAGGCCAGACTGGACATGCTGCAATGGCTGCTCTTCAACCTCTGCGTCAACAATCACGATGCCCACGGCAAGAACTACAGCTTCTTCGTATCAAAAGCAGGGCTGACGCCCACCCCTTGGTACGATCTGGTCAATGTGGGGCTTTACCCCGAGTTCAACCAGCATCTGGCCATGGCCATAGGCGACGAATTTGCTCCCGAGGCGATCAACGCATGGCAGTTGCTGGAGATGGCCGAGGCATGTGACCTGCCCGAACGCCTGCTGCAACAGACCTTGCAGAAGATAGCCAGCGACATCCTCCACCATTTGGATGTCGCTATAGCCATGGTCGAGACAGACCATCCCGCCGAGCTGGATTATCTGGCACGCTATCAAGATGACGTTGAGCGCCGTTGCCACCATTTTCAGGAGCAGGCGGGGCTGTTGCCCGAACTGCAGCTATAGCCGGACCTAGTCCACCTCATGGGACGCAGCCCAGCCTTGAGCCCATGGCGGGCATTGCCTACAATGACCCACTTTTTATCAAACTCAGGTAAATAAAATGAGCGACAACAAACCGGCCCTGCCCGACCGCCTGGCGGCCAACCCGCGCAGCCCGCACCATGTGGCCGAGTGCTTCCAGCACGAGATCGGCATTCGCGTGAACGGCAAGGAGCGCACCAATGTCGAGGAGTACTGCATCAGCGAAGGTTGGGTGAAGATCCCCTCCCCCAAGGCCAAGGATCGCTACGGCAACCCCATGCTGATCACCGTCAAGGGCACCGTCGAGGCTTTCTACGCCTAAGCCCGCCATGGCTCCACCCCTGACAAGGGGCTGAGATCCCAAAACACCGGCCTTGCGCCGGTGTTTTGTTTCAGGGCCCCTGTGACACGCCAAGGGGCGGGCAAGAGTTGTCGCAACCCATCCAAGTCCCTCTTGCATCGCTCTGGCGCCTCGGCAATCCTTGCCGCCCTTCTGTCAGTTTCAAGACCTTTCCATGAACAAACTGTTTACCCTGTTTACGCTATTGACCCTGGCGGGGATGGCCCGCGCCGATATCCTGATCAACCCCAATATCGTGGTCGCCAATGGTGGCCAGGGTTACGGGGGCGGACGCATCCATGTCTGCACTTTGACCCCCTTCAATAGCGTCTATGCCGATGCGGGGCGCAGCGAATGGTTGGCGCGCCAGAAGGTGAGCCGCCGCTGCCAGCAGGGCCAAGGCAACAACAGCCTGTTTTGCGAACCGGCCAAGGCTAGCTGCATCACCACCACACTCGATGAGAGGCTGGACGAGAGCGACGATGCCAGCACCCTGTTGGTATTCGATGGCGCCCGCCAACGCGGCGAGTCCCTCAGCATCGACCGGGATATCCCGGATCTGGCCCGCTACGGCTTTGCCAACCGCATCTCCTCCTTCACCGTGCCGGCTGGCTGGGTGGTGCGCTTCTTCGAGGAGACCGATTTTCGCGGCGGCTACTACACCCGCAAGGGCGGCGAGCAGGAGGCGACCGACTTCAACAACCGCATCAAGTCGGTGCGGATCCTGAGCCGTTAGACCGGAGCCGCATCGCCCCGTGCGCCATAAAAAACCTCTGCCCGGGCAGAGGTTTTTTATTTTCGATGCTTACTGCCAGTTGGGGTCGGCCTCAACCTGCTTCATCAGGGCGGCCTGCATCCCCTTGTCCGGCTGGCCGAGCCAGGTGTAGCGGGCGAATTTGGTCGGGGTTTCGCGGGCGGCGTCGCTATCCGGCAGATCAATCAGCACGCCCCACACCCGCTTGGCCCTGGCATCCACCAGCAATTGCATGTAGTGGCTGGCGCAATCGTGGGGTTTGCAGACCGAACCACTCTGATAAGGGGTGCCGGCCACCACCTCAAGGGGCGTACTGGTGCCGCTGCCTGTACGCACCCACTTGGGCAGGTTCTTGATGCCGTCCGTCGCCTTGGCCCAGGGGGCCTTGAAGTCCGGCGAGAGCAGCAGATCCGAGGTATAGGTGGCGGCGGCAAACGCCGGCGCAACACCAGCCAGCAGCAGGGAGATCGCAAAAGCGCGAGAGAGACGGGTCATGGAAACTTCCTTCTTAGGTAATGCCTGAAGCACCGTCACGCAACTCTCTCCTCTCCCCGCTGACAATTGCCAAGTAATCCCTTCCCCCCTTAAAAACAACACCCCGCCGCGTCGGGTGGCGGGCGGGGTGTTGTAGCGCACAACTCTATCAGGCCAGGGAGACGAAGATCCCCGCCAGAGTGGCGCTCATCAGGTTAGCCAGGGTGGCGGCCAGTACGGCGCGCAGGCCCATGCTGGCCACATCGTGGCGGCGCTCAGGGGCCAGGGTACCGATGGAGCCAAGCTGCACCGCAATCGATCCCAGGTTGGCAAAGCCGCACAGGGCGAAGGTGATGATGATCTGGGAGTGGGCGCTCAACTGATCCTTGATGGTGGCGAAGTCCAGATAGGCGACGAACTCGTTCATGATCACCTTCTGACCGATAAGCGATCCTGCCGCCATCATCTCGTCAGCCGGCACACCAATCAGCCAGGCCACCGGGGCAAACAGGTAACCGAGCAGCTGCTGCAGGGTAAGTGCGCTCCAGCCGAACCACTCGCCGACCATGGTGAGGCCAGCATTGATCATGGTGATGACGCTGACGAAGGCCAGCAAGATGGTGCCGATGGCCACGGCGATCTTCATGCCGTTCATGGCACCGCCCGCCAGGGCATCGATGGCGTTGCTGTAGTCGCTCTTGTCGAGGGTGATCTCGTCCTGCTCGCGCACCCGCTCCTGCTCGGGCACCAGGAGCTTGGCCATCAAGAGGCCACCCGGCGCCGCCATAAAGGAGGCAGCGATAAGGTATTTAAGCTCCACGCCAAGACCGGCGTAGCCGCCCAGCACCGAGCCCGCCACCGAGGCCATGCCGCAGGTCATCACCGCAAAGAGCTCGGAGCGGGTCATGCCAGCCAGGAAGGGGCGGATCAGCAGCGGAGATTCCCCCTGGGAGAGGAAGATATTGCCGGTGGCCACCAGGGATTCGGCGCGGCTGGTGCCGAGCAGGCGGTGAATGCCGCCACCCAGCACCCGGATCACCCACTGCATGATGCCGAAGTGATAGAGCACGGCGATCAGCGCGCTGATGAAAATAACCAGCGGCAGCACCCGCACGGCGAAGATAAAGCCGTTGGTCGCCAGATCGCCGAACACGAAGCGGATGCCGCTGTCGGCAAAACCGAGCAGGGCGGAGACGCCGTTGCTCATGGCACCGAGCATGATTTGACCGGGGGGGAAATAAAGCACCAGAGCGGCAAAGCCGGTTTGCAGGGCAAGCGCCCCCAGCACGGTTCGCCAACGGATGGCACGGCGGTTTTCACTCGCCAGCCAGGCGATAAACATCAGGGCCAGCATACCGACCAGACTCAATAACAGTGTCATCTTGCACCTATGAAGAGAGGAGTTTCATACGGCAAGTCTGCAGACGGGTGTCGCGAGACGGTCAGGCGGGAGGCGGCCGACCCACGCGACACACAGACCACAAACCTACAGGTTAGTGGCGGGTCCCATCCTGGGGTCATTCACGTTCCGGGTGACAGCATGTATCGGGTGACGCCAGCGCCGTCGCGAGGAGAAATGCGGCCGGGTGGCAGGTCGGGCGGCGATGGTACAGTGATTGGCATCACAGAAAAAGCGGTAAAACGATTGGCTGGGGCAACTTTTTCAAAAAGGGCACGAGTCCCACCCGAAACAGGGTAAAACCCGGCCCGTCGAAGGGGTTTAAGGGGTTACTTGAGGCGCTTGCCCTGCTCGTCCACCACCTGTTCGCCATCTTCCTTTGCAAAGGCCCCTTTTTGTTGATCGGGCAATATATCGAGCACCACCTCGGATGGGCGGCACAGTCTGGTGCCGAGGGGAGTGACCACGATGGGGCGGTTGATCAGGATCGGGTGGGCCAGCATGGCGTCGATCAGCTCGTCATCGCTGAAGCGATCTTCCGCCAGCCCCAGCGCCTCGTAGGGGGGCACGTTCTTGCGCAGCAGCTCGCGAACCGGCATCCCCATGGCGGCGATCAGGCCCACCAGCTGATCGCGGGAGGGGGGCGTCTCCAGATAGTGGATGACGGTCGGCTCGACGCCGCTGTTGCGAATAAGCTCGAGGGTGTTGCGGGAGGTGCCACATTCCGGATTGTGATAGATGGTGATTGCACTCATTGGCATGTCTCTCATGACTCAAGTGGATAGAAAATGGATAGCATCAGTTAGCGGCCATCTGTTAACGGCTTAGCCCCGCTTCGTACCAGGGTTTGCTGGCGTTGACGATGCGTACCACCAATAGCATGACCGGCACCTCGATCAGCACCCCGACCACGGTGGCGAGCGCTGCGCCGGAGTGAAAGCCGAACAGGCTGATAGCAGCGGCCACCGCCAGCTCGAAGAAGTTGGAGGCGCCGATCAGAGCGGAGGGACAGGCCACCGAGTGCTTCTCCCCCACCTTGCGGTTAAGCCAGTAAGCCAATCCCGAATTGAACAGCACCTGGATCAGGATCGGCACCGCCAACAGGGCGATGACCAGCGGCTGCTCCATGATGGCGTTGCCCTGAAAGGCGAACAGCAGCACCAGGGTGAGCAGCAGGGCCGCCACCGACCAGGGCTGGATGCGGGTCATGACGTTGTCAAAATGGGCCTCTCCCTTTTTCAGCAAGGCCTTGCGCAGCAGCTGGGCGATGATCACCGGGATGACAATGTAGAGCACCACGGAGGTGAGCAGGGTATCCCAGGGCACCACTATGCTGGAGACCCCGAGCAGCAGGGCCACCAACGGGGCGAAGGCAAACACCATGATGAGATCGTTCACCGCCACCTGCGACAGGGTGAAGTAGGGATCGCCGTTGGTGAGGCGACTCCAGACAAACACCATAGCGGTGCAAGGGGCCGCCGCCAGCAGGATCAGCCCCGCCACATAGCTGTCGAGCTGATCCGCCGGCAGCCAGTCGGCAAACAGCACCCGGATGAAGAGCCAGCCGAGGAAGGCCATGGAGAAGGGCTTGACCAGCCAGTTGATGAAGAGAGTGACCCCAATCCCCTTGAGGTGCCCCTTCACCTGATGCAGGGCGCCAAAGTCGATCTTGAGCAGCATGGGGATGATCATCACCCAGATGAGCAGTCCCACCGGCAGGTTGACCTTGGCCACCTCCATGGCGCCGATGGCCTTGAAGAGCTCGGGCAGGCCCTGCCCGAGTCCAACCCCCACCAGAATGCAGAGGGCCACCCAAGCGGTGAGGTAACGTTCAAAAAAGCCAATCGCCGGTTGGCTCTTGACATCACAGGTTGTAGACATGAGGGCTCCCGATGCGGTCATCCCGCATCTCTTTCGTTAACGACAAATGTTCATCAGCCCAGGCCACGCGGCCGGGGCCCTTGTTCAGTGGTGCTGACTGTTCAGTGGTGCTGGCAGAGGCGGTGCAGGGCATCCGCCCCCACCGGCTCCTCGGCAAGCAGCGGCACCACGGCATAGCGGTTGGCATGCTGCCGCTCGACCGCCTCGACATGGGGCTGCTGGCGCTCGGCCCGCCGCAGCAACAGAGGGGAGCTCACCTCGCTCTGCTGCAAGCTGTGGTTGACCAGCCAGGCCCAGGGCTCGATGCCGGCGCGGCGCAGATCGGCCTGCAGATTGGCCGCCTCCTGCACCGGGGTGGGCTCGGGCAGGGTGACGATCAGCACCTTGGTCTTTTTGGGGTCCTGCAACTGCATCATGGGAGTAGTGAAGTGCAGCCCCTTGCCCCCCATCTGGCGGGCAATCTCCCTGTGGTAGGCGCCGGTGGCGTCGAGCAGCAGCAGGGTGTGGCCGGTGGGGGCGGTATCCATCACCACGAAGCGCCTGCCCGCCTCGCGGATAATGCGCGAGAAGGCCTGAAACACGGCGATCTCCTCGGTACAGGGGGAGCGCAAGTCCTCCTCCAGCAGCGCCCGCCCCAGCTCATCCAGCGCAGCCCCCTTGGTGGCCAGCACCTGGGCACGATAACGCTCGGTCTCGGCGCGGGGATCGATGCGGCTCACCTCGAGATGGGGAAGTGTGCCAGCCAGCGTCTCACTCAGGTGCGCGGCCGGATCCGAGGTGGTGAGGTGCACCGGCAGGCCGCGGCTTGCCAGCTCCACCGCCACGGCGGCCGCCAGGGTGGTTTTACCCACCCCACCCTTGCCCATCAGCATGATGAGGCCATGACTGTCGGCGGCCAGCTCATCCACCAGGGTGACCAGCTCGGGCTGGGTGCCCTGGAGAGGGGATGAAGCAGCAGGGGCCAACTCGCCAACCACCTGAGACTGCAGCAGCTGGCGCAGGCTCTCTAGCCCCACCAGATTGGTGGCCAGCAGCGGCACCTGATCCCGGGCCAGCTCCTTTATGTTCTGCGGCATGTCGGCGAGGGCCTGCTGCTCACGCCGCCAGAGGGCCTGTGCCAGCCCGTCACCCGCGATGGCCGCCTCGGGGAAGAGGCCGTTGATCACCAGCTGCTGATTCGCCAGGCCGATGGCAGCCAGCTCCTCATGGGTGCGGGATACTTCCCGTAAGGTCGAACCCTGGGCCCGCGCCACCAGTACCAGCCGGGTTTGCGTACTGTCACAGAGCGCGGCGACGGCCTCAGCATACTGGCTGCGCTGCTTCTCCAGTCCCGCCAACGGGCCCAGGCAGGAGGCATCCCCCTTGCCCTGCGCCAGAAATTCGCTCCAGGCCCCCGGCAGTTGCAACAGGCGGATGGTATGGCCGGTGGGGGCGGTGTCGAAGAGGATGTGGTCATACTCCGAGCGCAACGCCTGGTCGGTGAGCAGGGCAGTGAATTCGTCAAAGGCGGCGATCTCTGTGGTACAGGCGCCGGAGAGCTGCTCTTCTATGCTGCGCACCACGCTCTCTGGCAATTTGCCGCGCACCGGCCCGACGATCCGCTCCCGATAGGCTTTGGCCGCCGCTGGGGGATCTATCTCCAGCGCCGACAGGCCAGGTACCGCCGCGATGGCGGTAATGCGATTGCCGATCCCGGTGGCAAACACCTGCCCCACGTTGGAAGCGGGATCCGTGCTCACCAGCAGCACCCGCTTGCCGGCATCGCACAGGGCGACCGCACTGGCGCAGGCCAGCGAGGTCTTGCCCACCCCGCCCTTGCCGGTGAAAAAGAGAAACGGCGGCGGACTGCTTAGAAACTGGTACATAGACTCTCCTGTCGGCTCAAGGGCATAGCTCCGGAACTCTCTGTGTTTAGCAGCAACCGCTACCAGGACGGCAGCCACCTTTCACTATGCCCTTGATGGTGGCCTGCGGCGCGGGCAGCCCGGCATAGCGGGCCAGCTCGCTGCGGCTCGGATAACGGCCGGTCAGTACCACCTGACCATCCACCAGCACCAGCGGCAACCCTTCCTCACCGGCGTGGGTCAGAAAGGCGCTGACCGCCGCCGTCTCGGCAAACTGCAGCGGCTGCTGGGCCAGATTGAAACGCTCGATGGCAACGCCCTGCTCCCTGGCCCAGGCCAGATCCGCAGCGAAGGTGACCAAGGCCTGATCGACCTCGGTGCCGCAGACACCGCTGGCACAGCAGAGCGCAGGGTCAAAAATCTGGATGACTGACATGGCATTACTCCTTGTTGCAGCAAGGCTGCGCGGGCAAAACATGGGGGGAGCAAGTGGACTCGGCGCGCATCACGCCACACGCCTCCGGGTGGCCGGCGCAGCACTCCTCGGTGAGATAGCCGATAAGATCCAGCATCAGGGGAATATTGGCGCGGTAGCGCAGAAAACGTCCCTCCTGCTCCACCGACAAGAGGCCGGCATTGAGCATCGCTTTGAGATGAAACGACAAGGTGTTGGGGGCGATGTCGAGCTCGCTGGCCAGTTCTCCGGCCACCTTTCCCTCCAGCCCGGCCTTGACCAACAGGCGCCACACATCGAGCCGGATGCCGGATGCGAGCGATTCGAATACCTTGGTGGCCACTTCTCTATTCATCTTGATCCCTCGGCTGCAATCTTTATTTCAACTATACAAGAATTATTGAAATGATCAATTTACCGACACAACCAAACAAGACTCTCATCGCGGAAACAAAGCGGCCCAGTTACGACGAGATATGCCAGAAACAGCAACGCCCTCCAAAAGGAGGGCGTTGCCACGGCCGAAAAACCGGCGTCGTTACTTGGCCGGCACGGCGTTGAAGGTCAGCAGCTCCGCCTTGTTGGCATCGCTCAGGGTAAGCTGGTTGCCATTGATGGTGTAGCTGGCAACCTTCTCCAGAGTCTGCAGGTACTCCATCTCCTTGCCCATCTGATCCCCGATACACATCATGCGGGTAGCCCCCATGGGGCCCAGCGCCAAGACACCGTCACCCTGCTTGGTGATGGCGCCAAAAAAGCGGTTGCAGGCGCCCTTGCCCGCCACCTTGCCGTCTGCAACATGCAAAGTGAAGGTATCGCCGGTTGCACCTTGCAACTGCCAATCAGATGCCTGCAGTTGAGCCATGTTGGAACCCGTTGCCACGGCGCAGCCTCCCAGGGCCAGAGCGGCCAGTAATATCAGCTTCTTGCTCATGAATTCACCTCTTAATGATTAGAACTATCAATTCGACCGCCTGTTTACCACGGTATGGGACTCAGGCCAACGAAATTTATTGTGATCCGAGTCCCCTTTACTAACAGCTGGCATGTGCCATGCTTGGATCCAGTTCCGGACCCATGGAGGGGAAACGAATGGTCAGATCGCTCATCATCACGCTGCTTGCATCCTGCGCCAGCATGGCCGTTCAGGCCGCCGACTGGGATCTCTTCAAGCAGGAGTCGGACCCCGCGCTTTACATGAAGAGCTACTCCGGGGTGCTGCTCAATCAGCAAGCTCATCACAGCGACAGTTTTGATCTCTGGCTGGTCAACAGCGGCTATCAGTACCCGGTGATGGACGATATGACAGTTTTCATGGAGGCCGGCCCGGCGGTGGCGGATCAGAACCGCCAATCCGGCTTCAACATGAGCTCGGGGGTGCGCTACCAGATCTCCCCCTCCATCCATATTGGCAGCCAGATCACCCACTTGGCACTCGACCAAGAGAGCACCCTGCTGGAACTCAACTCCAGCCTGCTGCTGACCCCCAGACTCTCCCTCACCGCCAACTATGGCATTGGCGCCTTTACGGCCGAGCAGGCACTCACGTTAGGGGTCGGCTTTACCTTCTGATCGTCATAGCAGCGGTGTGGCACTCACTACCACGCCGTTACGATCCGCGTAGACATAATCCCCTTCGTGAATGGTCACTCCGGCAAAACTGACCACGGCGCCGAGTTCCCCCTGTCCCCGCTTCTCGGTCTTGACCGGACAGGCCGCCAGCGCCTTGACCCCGAGCGCCAGGGTCGCCAGAGTCCCCACATCCCGGGCGGCACCGTGGATCAAAATACCTTCCCACCCCTGCTCCACCGCCTTGATAGCCAGCTGATCCCCAAGCAGGGCGCGGCGCAAGGAGCCGCCACCGTCGATCACCATCACCTGCCCCTGGCCAGGGCGCGTCACCAGCTCCCGCACCAGGCTGTTGTCTTCGTAACAGGAGAGGGTAACGGCGCGGCCGTAGAAGATATCCTTGCCGCCAAAATCCTGAAACACGGGGTCGGCCACTTGCAGTACATCACCGTGCTGATCGCAGAGGTCGGGCAGTAGATCCAGCATGATTTGATTCCTTTCAGATGCATGAAGGTGTTCATTCTTTCATCGGATTAGCGTTCTGGCAATCCAGTAGGATTCAATATTGCCTAAACAAACTGCTGTGTTTTCAATCAATACCGGTACCAGCCAAAGCTGCCCTTCCTCTACCCAGTAGAGGGCATTCTGGCCGAAACGGACCGCCAGCTCGCAGGCCCGCGCCAGCGGCAACGCCACCGCCAGCGATGACTCGCGCCACTGCTCATCAGGGGAAGATCCCCACAAGGGGCCGGCTACGCTCTCCCCTTCCAGTTGCCGCCACAAGGCCCTTTCACGGCGCAGGTTGCGACGTTCACTCACCGACTGACTGGCAGGATTCCAGGCGGTGATAATGGCAAAAGCAGGCCAGGGAGGCGGCTCAAATGGCGCAATAAAGCGGATTTTCTTGTAGTTTTCCCACAAAATCATGTCAATCACATGTTACATTCCATTACATTTAATAGGGGTAAAAATCGTCATCAGGCCAAGTATCATGCTGTGAACTTGGGGTTTGACCTATATCAAAACAGAGTTAAAAAGTTGCTATCTGACAGCAAAGAGTGTTGTTATGCTCCTGTTAACTGATAAAATACCGCAACTTTCCGTCATGGATGACCTTTCCGGGCTTCTCTTTATCAGATTTGTTGGGAGCCAAAATGTGGCACAGGGATGTTTGCCAATGCTGATGCCAAATTCGCGATATTCCGACCTGACTCTCATACCCAGGATGACGTAATTAATTTTCAGGATCAGTCAGGAATTCGGCTTGATACGCCAAAGAGTGTTAAATTTAAGATAATTAACTGATAAGAATCTGGGAATTTTCATGCAAACACCACACATTCTGATCGTCGAAGACGAACTGGTCACCCGTAACACCCTGAAAAGCATCTTTGAGGCTGAAGGTTATGTCGTGCTCGAGGCCAACAATGGCGACGAGATGCACCAAGCCCTCACTTCCCACACCATCAATCTGGTGATCATGGACATCAACCTGCCGGGCAAGAATGGCCTGTTGCTGGCCCGTGAACTGCGTGAAAACGACAACATCGCCCTGATGTTCCTGACTGGCCGCGACAACGAAGTGGACAAGATCCTGGGTCTGGAGATCGGTGCTGACGACTATATCACCAAGCCGTTCAACCCGCGCGAGCTGACCATCCGTGCCCGCAACCTGCTGAGCCGCACCATGAATGTGGCCGCTGGCGGCGAAGAGAAGAAGCTGGTCGAGCGTTACCTGTTCAACGGCTGGGCACTGGACATCAACAGCCGTGCCCTGGTCAGCCCCACCGGCGATATGTTCAAGCTGCCGCGCTCCGAGTTCCGCGCCATGCTGCACTTCTGCGAAAACCCGGGCCAGATCCAGACTCGTGCCGAGCTGCTCAAGAAGATGACCGGCCGCGAGCTCAAACCCCACGACCGTACCGTGGACGTGACCATCCGCCGCATTCGCAAGCACTTCGAGAGCGTGGGCGACACCCCGGAGATCATCGCCACTATCCACGGCGAAGGCTACCGCTTCTGTGGCGAGCTGGAGCAGGAATAAGGCTCTTTGCAACGCATTAGGAAAAGGCGCCCTCGGCGCCTTTTTCATTTCTGCACTACGGATTTCATCCCTTCGCAACCAAGCAGGTAGGGGAAATAGCTCACCCTGGTCACATGGCCGGAAAGCGAAATATAGAAGCATGGACGAGAGAAAAGCAAAAAGCCCACTCGCAGGAGTGGGCTTTTGACTGGAAGCTGGAGCGGGCAGCGGGAATCGAACCCGCATCATCAGCTTGGAAGGCTGAGGTAATAGCCATTATACGATGCCCGCCTGGCATCAAAACTCGTTCTGGTGTGAGGAAAAACCCACGACAGACAGCCTGTTGGCTGGGGTGACAACAGCCTTGGCTGCCATCTGGAATTTGGAGCGGGTGATGGGAATCGAACCCACGTATGCAGCTTGGGAAGCTACCGTTCTACCATTGAACTACACCCGCGTCAGGGCTCCTACTATATGCATTTTGCCGCCGAGCGCAATGCTACCTCCGTCAATTTTTTCAATAAATCAATCTGTTCGGACAAGGATTGAACAGGCGGTTGCTTTTTCAGCCAAACATTTAGAACACAGATAATTTACAAGGTTGCCAAGGCCAAACGGCAAGGATAGTCTTGCGCCACTCGACGCGAGGATGGTGGTAATGGATAAAAAAACGCAAAAACGTCTCTATGGCTGGTTGCGCAAGCAATCGAGTCACGGTCGCCGCTGGATCGGCCTCTCCATCGCATTTGGCCTGGGCCAGGGCGTGCTGATGGTGGCGCAGGCCTGGCTGCTGGCGACCCTGTTACATGGCTTCATCATCGAAGGGTCGACTCCGGAGCAATCCATCCCGCTCTTTATTACCCTGCTGCTGGTGACCCTCGGCAAGGCAGTGCTGGCCTATGGCCGCGAAGTGGCCAGTTTTCAGGCGGGCAGCGCAGTGCGCCAGACCATCCGCGAGCTGGTGCTCACCCGCCTCGGCCGGCTCGGCCCTGCCTATATCCAGCGCCGCCCGGCCGGCAGCTGGGCCAGCTTGCTGCTGGAACAGATTGAAAACATGCAGGATTTCTTCTCCCGCTATCTGCCACAGATGGCCATCGCCGTCTTTATACCTTTAGTGATCCTGGTGGCCGTGTTCCCGGTCAACTGGGCCGCGGGCCTTATTCTGCTGGGTACGGCGCCGCTTATTCCGGTCTTCATGATCCTGGTGGGGGTCGGTGCCGCCGATGCCAACCGCCGCAACTTCCAGGCGCTGGCCCGTCTCTCCGGCCACTTCCTCGATCGCCTCAAGGGCCTGCGCACCCTGCAGCTCTTCATGCGCACCCAGGCGGAAGGGGAAGCCATTCGCGATGCCTCGGAAGATTTTCGCGAGCGCACCATGGAGGTGCTGCGCCTGGCGTTTCTCAGCACCGCCGTGCTGGAGTTCTTTGCCGCTCTCTCGGTGGCTCTGGTGGCCGTCTACTTTGGCTTCTCCTATATCGATCACCTCAATTTTGGCCACTATGGCAACAAGGTGACCCTCTTTACCGGCCTGTTCGTGCTGTTCCTCGCCCCCGAGTTCTACGCGCCCCTGCGCGAGCTCGGCGCCCACTATCACGCCAAGGCGCAGGCCATCGGCGCCGCCGAACAGCTGCTGGAATTTCTCGAGGCCGAGGTGAGTGAACCGGCCTCCGGTCACGCGCCCTTCCATGCTGACAACCCCATCCGGGTGGAGGCGCGCGCTCTCGAGGTGTTGAGCGCCGAGGGCAAGGTGCTGGTCGGTCCAATCGATTTCACCCTGGAAGCGGGTTCACGCACCGCCCTTATCGGTGTCAGCGGCGCGGGCAAGAGCTCGCTGGTCAACGCCCTGCTCGGCTTTGCCCCCTATCGTGGCGAGCTCAAGGTCAACGGCCAGGAGCTGGCTACCCTCGACATGAGCCAGTGGCGCCTGCAACTGGGTTGGCTCTCCCAGAACCCCCAGCTGTTCCACGCTTCCTTGCGGGATAACCTGTTGCTGGCCAAGCCATCGGCCAGCGACGCCGAGCTGGAAGATGCCCTGAAACGGGCCCAGGCGTGGGAATTTGCCATGGAAAAAGGGCTCGACTATCCGGTGGGGGATCAGGCCGGAGGCCTCTCCGTCGGTCAGGCCCAGCGCCTGGCGCTGGCCCGTACCCTGCTCAAATCCACCCAGCTAATGGTGCTGGATGAACCCACCGCCAGCCTGGATCGCCACTCCGAGCGCGCCATCATGACCACGCTGGAGCAGGCCATGGCCGATCAGACCCTGTTGATGATCACCCACCGCCTCGATCAGCTCACCAAGATGGACAAGATCCTGGTGCTGGAGCGCGGCAAGCTGGTGGAAGAAGGCAGCTTCCAGCAACTCAGTACCGCGCAGGGGCCCTTTGCCCGCCTGCTGTCCCAACGTAACGAGGGTTCTCTCGATGACTGATCTCTTGCCGTTTCTGCGCCTTTACCGCCAGCACTGGCTCAGCCTCTCCATCGGTCTGTTGCTGGCGCTGGTTACCCTGGCGGCCGGGATGGGGCTCTTGTCGCTCTCCGGCTGGTTCCTCTCCGCCGCCGCCGTGGCGGGGATGGCGGTCGCCACCCGCGATCACTTCAACTACATGACGCCGGCAGGCGGGGTGCGCTTCTTCTCCATCATCCGCACCGCCGGACGCTGGGGTGAGCGGGTAGTCAGCCACGATGCCACCTTCCGGGTACTGACCCGGTTGCGGGTCTGGTTCTGGCAAAAGCTCTCGCCCCTTGCCACCGGCGCCCTGGCCGGTTTTCGCCAGGCGGATCTGCTCAACCGCCTGGTGGCCGACATCGATGCGATGGACCACGTCTACCTGCGCCTGCTCACCCCCATAGGGGCGGCCCTGCTCAGCAGCGCCGGCCTGGTGCTCTTCCTCTCCTTCTTTGACAGCGAGCTGGCCCTCACCCTGGGCGCCATCCTGCTGTTTGGCATGATTGCCCTGCCGCTGGTGTTCTACTTCCTCGGCCGCAAGCCCGGGCAGGCGTTGATTGCCGAAAAATCGAGTCTGCGTACCCGCATGGTGGACTATCTGGACGGTCAGGCCGAGCTGCAGATGTTCGCCGCCGCTCCCAAGGCCCTTGGCGAGCTGCAACAGGCAGAACAGGCCCTGCTGCGCGCCCAGGCCCGCATGGCCAGGGTGAGCGGACTGGCCAATGCCTCGGTGCAACTGCTCAGTGGCTGGACCCTGACCCTGATGCTGTGGCTGGCTGGCCATGGCGTGGCGGGAGCGACGCCGGATCCCATCACAGCGCTGATGGTGTTTGCCACCCTGGCGAGCTTCGAGGCCCTGATGCCACTGGCCGGCGCCTTCCAGCACCTCTCCACCAGCCTCACCTCGGCCCGCCGCCTCAGCGAGATCCTGCAGGAGGCCAAGGCTCCCGAATGGGGGGATGAGGAGCGTCACGCTCCCCAGGGCGCCCTGCAGATCAACGACCTCTATTTCGGCTACCCCGGCAACCCCCATCCGGTGCTGCGCGGTTGCACCCTGCAACTGCACGCCGGCGAGAAGCTGGCGCTGCTGGGCCAGACCGGCTGCGGCAAGTCCACCCTGATGGGACTGCTGACCCGCGAATGGAGCCCGCAAGCGGGCAAGATCCTGCTCGATGGCAAGCCGCTGACCGCTTACAGCGAAGGGGCGCTGCGCGCCTCCATCTCGGTGGTGAGCCAGCGGGTGCACCTGTTTGCCGATACCCTGCGCGGCAACCTCAAGCTCGCCGCCCCCGACGCGAGCGACGAACAACTGGTCGAGGTACTGAACCGGGTCGGCCTTGGCAACCTGCTGGAGGATGATGAAGATCTGAGCGATACCGGCCTCAATGCCTGGCTCGGAGATGGCGGCCGACCGCTCTCCGGCGGTGAGCGGCGCCGCATCGGCATTGCCCGCGCCCTGCTGCACGACGCCCCGCTCTGGTTGCTGGACGAGCCGACCGAAGGGCTCGACAGCCAGACCGAGCGGGAGATCATGGCGCTGCTGTTCGAGCTGGGGGCGGATCGCACCCTGCTGCTCATCTCCCACCGCCTGCTGGGGCTGGAGCGGATGGACAGGATCGCTCTGATGGAAGAGGGCCAGATCCGCCTGTGTGCCCCCCACCAGGCCCTGCTGGCCGACGATTATTACCGCAGCCTGCACCAGCGGCTGGCGCCGGTCTGACCGGGGTCACACCCTGACGCCATGGCGCGAGAGGGGACTGGTCGCCACCGACGACTGGCCCCTATAATGTCCTCTCCTTATTCGACAAGATGCTGATATGAAACGCCTGATCCTGATGATGCCCCTGATTGCCTCCGGCTGTGCCAACTACGCCTTCAACAGCAATCTGGATAAAGAGAACTTCGACGACTATTTCAAGCCGGGCGGCGTTCGTATTTACGAACAAAACGAGCTGGCCGACCTCAACTATCTCTACCTCGGCACCGTCGAGGGGGAGTCCTGCCAGGCCGATACCAACCAGCCGCAGCCCAATGCTGGCGATGCCCGTACCCAGGCCCGCCGTCACGCCGCCGACATGGGTGGCAATGGCGTGACCATCGACAAGTGCGCCGAGTTCAGCGACACCCCGGGCTGCCTGAAGCAGGTGATCTGCTACGGCCAGGCACTGAAAGTCGCCGAGGAGTAAGCCATGGCGCTGGCTATCGTCCGCCTCGGCACGCCCCGCCTCCCTGATGAGGGGTTGCGGGTGGGTACCGTGCGCCGCCCGCCTCGCGGGGTGCCCAAAGACAAGTTTGCCAGCCAGAACTGGTATGACGTCTGGTTCCCCAACCTTGCCCCCAGCAGCGAGACCATGAAGCTGGGTCAGGGCGCCGAGACACAGGCCCAGTGGGCGGCGTTTTGCAAGCAGTACAAGGCCGAGATGGCAACGCCCGCGGCCAGACACGATCTGGCGCTCCTGGCCGCACTCTCCCACACCACCAACCTGTCGGTGGGCTGCTACTGCGAGCAGGAGTCCCGCTGCCATCGCACCATCTTGAAGGAGCTGCTGGTCGCCGCCGGCGCCAACCTGCGCCCGTAAGCAAGCTCCTGGGCACCATCATCAGCATCCCGAAATAAAGAGGGCATCCCGCAGGATGCCCTCTTTTGCATTGAGCAGGTTTCATGGCAAGCGCTATTGCGTCACGCAGATCCGCTGGCGCAGCGCCGCCTCCTCTGTAGTCGTCATCCCGGCGGCCAGAGCCCCCCCCTCGTTATCGGCGAGCCAATGGGCCAGATCGATAGCGGTCTCCTCCAGCGGACGGAAGTTGAGCCCCTGCACGATGGCCGCCTCGGCGCTGATGCGGCCATAGCCGGCATACTCAGCCAACCCGTTGGGCAAAAGCGTGGGATAGCTCTGCCAGGGCTCAACCCCGGCCGCCAGCATCTCTTGCCAGGGCATCCACTCGGGCTGTAGCTCCTTGGCCGGTACCAGCCTGGCAGCCAGCCGCTCCACCCAGTCCGCCAGCGTGATGCCGGGCTTGACCAGGTTGAAGACGCCCCCCAACTGGCGCTCGGCGGCCCGCAGGGCAAACTCGGCGCAGTCGCGCACGTCGAGATATTGCAGTCGATCCTGCCCATCCCCCGGCAGCAGCCAGGGCCCCCCCTGCTGCACCCGTTTTACCCACCAGGCCATGCGCCCGGTAGGGTCAAAGGGGCCGCACAGCACACCGGGACGCAGGATGCAGAGCCGCTTCCCCCAGCGGGCACGATATTCGGCCTCGCACAATACCTTGAGCGGACCATAGTCGGTGGGGAATTCATCCTTGCTGATCTGGTGCAGGGGCGCTGACTCATCCATCTCTGGTTGGGCAAAGTCGCGATAGACGCTGATAGTGGAGATAAAGATCAGCCGCTCGCAGTGCCCGAGCAGAGCCGCCGAGAGGCGCGCCGCCTGCTCCGGGTGGTAGCAGCAGGTGTCGATGACAAGATCCCAGTAGAGACCATCCCCTTGCAGCGCACTCAAATCCCGGTCCCGATCGCCGATGAGCTGAACCAGATCCCGCCAGTCCGGATGCTGGTAGTGGCCGCGATTGAACAGGGTCACCTCGTGCCCCCAGTCCAGTGCCAGCGCGGTGAGATGGCGGCCGAGAAATCCGGTGCCGCCGATGATCAGCAATTTCATCCATGTCCCTCCTGATCGGCACAGGCGCTCCTGTCTCCCCACCGATCTGTTCATCCTCTGCGGCTGATGTTGCGCAAACTGACCGCGCCGCCATCCTGCCGGCTCCTTGTTTGCCCCTACCCTACGCAACTTGACAGCCAGACACAGCCTGCGCAGCGCCGGGATGGGACGGGGATCACGGCAGCAGACGCGCAGGGATGCTATCGGGTCATGCCTGCGTTTTGGGGCCGGTTGTGCTAAATTGCCGGGGTTTTCAGTCAGGATCCGCCATGAAGTTCGAAATCGACACCCTGGGTATCATCCGCTCTCCCTACAAGGAGAAGTTCGCCATCCCGCGCCAGCCCGGTCTGGTCAAATCGGCCCGCGCCCGCCTCGAGCTGCAGCCCCCCTATGATCAGCCGGACGTGCTGCGCGGCATCGAGCAGTTCTCCCACCTGTGGCTCAGCTTCGTGTTTCACCAGACCATGGATCAGGGCTGGCACCCGACGGTGCGCCCACCACGCCTCGGCGGCAACGAGCGGGTCGGGGTGTTTGCCACCCGCTCCACCTTCCGCCCCAACCCCCTCGGCCTCTCCGTGGTCGAGTTGCACGGGGTTGGCCGCTCGCGCGGCAAGCTGTGGCTGGAGCTGGGGGCGGTGGACTTGCTCGATGGCACCCCCATCGTCGACATCAAGCCCTACATCCCCTATGCCGATAGCCTGCCGGATGCCCGTGGCGGTTTCGCCCCGGATGCCCCCACCCCGCCTCTTTGCGTGAGCTTCACGCCAGAGGCGGAGCAGCAGTTGCAACCCTGGCTCAAGGCCCATCCCGAGCTGCGCCAGCTGGTGAGCGAGGTACTGGCTCAGGATCCGCGCCCCGCCTACAAGCAGGGTAAGCCGGATGACAAGGTGTACGGGGTGCGGCTATTTGACTGCAACGTGCGCTTTAGCATCAGCGAACCCGTTTGTCAGGTGCTGGCCATCGAAGCCGCCTGAGGCTGACAGGGCCCCATCAGTGCTCGGTTTCACGAACATTTCACGCACCCGGGCGCCTAATGGCCCTGCAAACGGTGTGGTCAGGTGCTACCCTCTCCCCGGCCGCCCACGGCTGCAGTACCCACCCGCCGTTTGCCGCCCATGGAACCGGCCCGACCTCGCGCCCGGCTATGCCACACGGATGTGACGCTCTCACTGAAGGAAACCAATCATGCTGATGAATACCGAACAACGCTACGGCGCCCTCAATATCGGGCTGCACTGGCTGACCCTATTGCTGATGATCGCCGTCTACGCCCTGATCGAATTTCGTGACATCTTCCCCAAGGGAGATCCGGGACGGGACCTGATGAAACAGTGGCACTTCATGCTGGGGCTGCTCATCTTCGCCCTGGTGTGGGTCCGCCTCTTTCTGCGCGCCATCAGCCCGACGCCCCGCATCGTGCCCGAGTTGCCACCCATGCTGAGCCTGCTGGCCAAGCTGGCGCCCATCGCGCTCTACGGCTTTATCATCCTCACTCCGCTGTTTGGCTGGCTGCTACTGAGCGCCGGCGGCAAACCCGTCCCCTTCTTCGGCATGACGCTCCCGGCGCTGGTCGCACCGGATCCCGAACTCAAGAAGTGGTTCAAGGAGATACACGAGACCCTGGGCAATATCGGCTATGCCCTGATCGCCCTGCATGCGGCGGCGACCCTCTATCACCACCATGTGCGCAAGGACAACACCCTGACCATGATGCTGCCGCAGCAGCGCGACTGACATCATCAGCACAGACGAAAGAGGGGGCCAACAAGGCCCCCTCTCTCTTTCTGGCAAACCGGTTCAGGCCTGCGCGACAAGCGTCTCAGCCACTTTATCCCCGGCTCCCCGGGCCTGCTCTTTTGCCTTGGGCTTACCGCTTTTGCTATCGGGCAGCGGGTTATTTGGCGGCTCGATGGTCGCCCTCTCCGCCGGTTGGGAGTGGCCAATAAAATTGCCTCCCTTGCAGATGGAGAGGGTGCCTCCCTTGAATACGCCCTGCATCCTGCCATTTTCCAGGATTTCCACCTCTTGCGAGCTGCAGGTGCCGTCCAGCAGGCCATTGATGACGACCCTGGGTGCACTCACCTCCCCTTCGACAAAGCCACCCTGCATGATGCGAAGCACCCCCTTGCCCAGTTCGATGGTGCCGTTGACGTGCCCCTGCACCTCCAGGTCACCGTCAAGCAGCAGATCTCCCTTGAAGCGGGCTCCCGCCGCGATCACGGTAGTGCCCGCCGGCGCGCTGTCACCGGACTGACTCGCACGTTTTCGTCCAAACATCCTGACTCTCTCCATCAACCAAATGAGCAAAACCAGCGGCATGGGCGCCACCGGCCATAAGTAGTTATCCGACCCCAGCACATAGAGCAGCAGGGCCGTTCCCCAGCAGAACCAGACGATATAAAGAAGGTCGCTACGCTCCCTGCCTTGCAGGCAGGCGCGCCATCTTCGGGGCTGATCTTTCATCCATCACCCTCTCTTGCTGCATGAACCGCCGGCAAGATACCGGACTGGATGCCATCAATAGCATCATGTCCGGTTTAAACGACCAGTTGACAAAAAGTCTGAAGTCGGGCTGATTCAGTCCCGATACAGGCGGGGCGCATTAGGATACGGATTGACTCTGCATGACTAACCCTTTCTAATTGGCAGCCTGGACCTCCTATGACCGCCCATATCATGAAAATTTTGTTGGTCGAAGATGACAAGCTGCTCAATCACCACCTCTCCTCCCTGCTGACCGAGGCCGACAATCAGGTCTACAGCACGGATCAGGCTGGTATTGCGCTGCACTACGCCGCTGACTATCCCATTGATGTGGCCATCATCGATCTCGGCCTGCCGGACATGGACGGCCTGCAGCTGATCCGCCAGATGCGCGAACAACAGATCCCCTTCCCCATCCTGATCCTGACCGCTCGTGGCAACTGGCAGGACAAGGTCGAGGGGCTGGAAGCGGGCGCCGATGACTATTTGGTCAAGCCGTTCCAGAAAGACGAGCTGCTGGCTCGCCTCAACGCTTTGCTGCGCCGCAGCGCCGGGTTTATCTCCCCGCGGGTGAAGGCCGGTGATTACGAGCTGGATCTCTCCCGCAAGGAGCTGACCATCGCCGGCGAAGTGGCGGTGCTCACCAGCTTCGAGTACCTCATTCTGGAATACCTGATGCGCAATGCCCGTCAGGTGGTTTCCAAGCAGCAGCTGCTCGATCAGCTCTACGGCGACGGCGAAGGTGACCCCAATACCATAGAGGTGATGGTGAGCCGGCTGCGCAAGAAGCTGGATCCGGAAGGGACGATTCAACCTATCTCCACCATCCGTCGCCAGGGTTACATCTTCAACCTGTCGTGCAACTGATGCGGCTCTCTCTGTTGCTGCGCCCTGTGCAGCTGCTACGCCGCTCCCTGCACATCAAGCTGCTGCTCAGCTCGCTGCTGGTGATCGCCCTTATCATGAGCTTTGCGGTGTATGCTCTCTACCTTGCCCATGTCGAGGAGCTGAGCCAGAAGGCGAGCGCCCGGATGCAGGAGAACCTGGCCAAGCTCTTCTCCTCCACCGAGCCCTCCCAGAACAAATCCGCCGATCTTGGCCACCTCTCCCGCAATGCCGGGGATCGCAACCTCGACACCCTGATCTGCCGTGCCGACGGCGCCCTGGTGTGGTCCAGCCTGCATCTGCCCGAGGTGATCAAGACCAAGCAGACCATCTGCGGGGATCTGATGAAGTACCTGGGGGGGATGGATCTCGACTACTTCTTCAAGAAGCACACCATACAAAACGGCGAGAGCTACTTCGTCTACAGCCTGCGTTTTGTTCGCAACCCCGGCACCGGTACCACCGCCTACTACGTGGTGATGATAGATTCTGCCAAGCGCTACCACGCCCAGGCGCTCGCCTACCTCAGCCAGACCGCACGCCAGGCGCTGCTGGCCTATATGCTGCTCGCGGGCATGCTGGTGCTCACCACCTTCTGGAGCCTCAGCTCCCTGCGCGCCATCGCCCGCCAGCTCGACGAGATCCGGGCCGGCAAGCTCGACGCCCTCTCCAGCGATGTCGAGCGGGAACTGGCGCCCCTTACCGACTCCATCAACCAGTTGCTGGAGAACGAGCGGCAGCAAACCCAGCGCTACCAGCACGCCCTCAACGATCTCGCCCACAGCCTGAAAACCCGGCTGGCGCTGATCCAGATGACCACCCGGGAGAGCAAGCTCGGGCGCGACATCCACGACAACATCAACGAGCAGATCCTCACCATGGATCAGATGGTCCAGTACCAGCTCAGGCGCGCCGTCACCGGCCGCCAGCGCCTCGCCAGCAAAGGCACTGAGCCGGTGCCCCTTATCGAGAAACTGCTGGCCAGCCTGACCAAGGTCTATCGCCACAAGAAGCTGCAGACCCAGTTTCACTTCGATGACGACGCCCTGTTTCACGGTGAGCAGGGGGATCTGATGGAGCTGATGGGCAACCTGCTCGACAATGCCTGCAAGTTCGCCATCAGCGAGGTGCATGTGACGGTGCGCCGTCAGGCCGAGCAGCTGCGCATCGAAGTGGAAGATGACGGCCCCGGCATAGAGCCGGCCAAGTCGGAGCAGATCTTCCAGCGCGGCGTGCGGGCCGACAGCTCCCCGGGGCAAGGCATTGGCCTCGCGGTCGTGACCGAGATAGTCCACAGTTACGGCGGCCAGATCCGGGTGGACGAATCGCCCCTTGGCGGTGCCCGCTTTACCCTGATCCTGCCCTGACCCCCAGGGGCCCTGCCACAGGGCCCCTTGCTTTCCCCTCCTGCAATGCGGGTCGCGCCTGTCGTGTGCCCACCGCACAAATCCCCCACCGTTTTCATTCAGATACTTGTGATGCGCCCCATCTCGGTTAAGCTAGGGGCGTTTTTGTATGTTAACCCTTTGATGGACTTGCTATCACACCATGGAAAACATGTTTGAAAGATTGATGTACGCATCGCGCTGGATAATGGCCCCCATCTACCTGGGGCTCAGCCTTATCCTGCTGGCGCTGGGCCTGAAGTTCTTTCAGGAGATCATCCATATCCTGCCGAATATCTTCGCAATGAAAGAGGTGGATCTGGTGCTGGTCACCCTGTCACTGATCGATATCACCCTGGTGGGGGGGCTCATCGTGATGGTGATGTTTTCCGGCTATGAGAACTTCGTCTCGCGCCTCGACGTGGGGGATGAGAGCGACAAGCTGGTGTGGCTCGGTAAGCTCGACGCCGGTTCCCTGAAGAACAAGGTGGCCGCCTCCATCGTCGCCATCTCGTCCATTCACCTGCTCAAGGTGTTTATGAATGCCGAGAATATCCCCAACGACAAGATCAAATGGTACCTGCTGATCCATATCACCTTTGTCGTCTCCGCCTTTGCCATGGGCTATCTGGACAAACTGACCCGCAAATAAGGCGCGGCCTTCATACACTGCGGCCACCTTCGGGTGGCCGCAGTGTTTTTACTCTTCCCCCTTTCACCGTATCCAGACGCCCCACCGACCCATTCAGGCAGCAACCCAGCCCGTGTTTAATTTATTGATCAACGACTGATTATTGCCCATTGCCTCTTCCAGAAAAGGCTTCATTCGGTATCATGGTCGCTCGACAAAGCACCGCATCCAAAGGCTCGCCATGCGCCTTCTCAGCTATGCCGATTTAGTCCGAAGCATATTGGTTCATAACAGCAGTGTGGGAGCTGTAACTCAGGGGCGGTAGCATGACCGTAGTGAGTAATCCGTGATGACAAATGTTAAACCTTGAAAAATATGTATCCTTTATACCCATAAGAGCTCTTTATTATGAAGAAAACTCAAATAATAAATCAATTAGGGAAGGTGCGAACAAGTCTGTGATATGAGATCATAATGTTCATCCGGAGCCGCATTTCCGAGGGCCATCATGAGTCATCAACTCACCTTCGCCGACAGTGAATTCAGCAGTAAGCGCCGTCAGACCAGAAAAGAGATTTTCTTGTCCCGCATGGAGCAGATTCTGCCATGGCAAAACATGGTGGAAGTCATCGAGCCGTTTTACCCCAAGGCTGGTAATGGCCGGCGACCTTATCCGCTGGAAACCATGCTACGCATTCACTGCATGCAGCATTGGTACAACCTGAGCGATGGCGCGATGGAAGATGCTCTGTACGAAATCGCCTCCATGCGTCTGTTTGCCCGGTTATCCCTGGATAGCGCCTTGCCGGACCGCACCACCATCATGAATTTCCGCCACCTGCTGGAGCAGCATCAACTGGCCCGCCAATTGTTCAAGACCATCAATCGCTGGCTGGCCGAAGCAGGCGTCATGATGACTCAAGGCACCTTGGTCGATGCCACCATCATTGAGGCACCCAGCTCGACCAAGAACAAAGAGCAGCAACGCGATCCGGAGATGCATCAGACCAAGAAAGGCAATCAGTGGCACTTTGGCATGAAGGCCCACATTGGTGTCGATGCCAAGAGTGGCCTGACCCACAGCCTAGTCACCACCGCGGCCAACGAGCATGACCTCAATCAGCTGGGTAATCTGCTGCATGGAGAGGAGCAATTTGTCTCAGCCGATGCCGGCTACCAAGGGGCGCCACAGCGCGAGGAGCTGGCCGAGGTGGATGTGGACTGGCTGATCGCCGAGCGCCCCGGCAAGGTAAGAACCTTGAAACAGCATCCACGCAAGAACAAAACGGCCATCAACATCGAATACATGAAAGCCCGCATCCGGGCCAAAGTGGAGCACCCGTTTCGCATCATCAAGCGGCAGTTCGGCTTCGTGAAAGCCAGATACAAGGGGCTACAGAAAAACGATAACCAACTGGCGATGTTATTCACCCTGGCCAACCTGTTTCGGGTGGACCAGATGATACGTCAGTGGGAGAGATCTCACTAAAAACCGGAAATAACGCCAGGAATGGCGAAAAAAACGGCCTAAATAGGCTAATTCGAGGTGTTTACGGGAGAACAATCGGCCCGGATCCGCGAAATTTTAATCAGCGAGCCAGCTTGGGAAGAAATGACCTGCTTATTCGCACTTTCCTTAGTAGAGGCAGTAGATGTTCATACATTGGAGAGTTTTTCTGCTGATGATTATAGAAATTATTTAAAGAGTGAAGGGCTATTTATGGTTAATCATCACGACATTCTAGTATCATCATGTGCTGGATACCCAATTGCCTTATCAAAGAAACATTTAGACATATACATTGAAGAATTAAAAAATTAGACATCTACTGCCACAATAAAATAGTACATATTATATACTTGTTTTATTCTCGTTTTTATTTTTAAATGTCAGTTATTTACCCTGTTTATTATCAACATTAAAATATCTCTGTTTGAGGGAAGCCGTGAGCAAGGTGATACTAAAGGGATGTATTATTGTTCCTCCATCAGATTTAGCTCAGGTTAAAGATGAGCTTGCCAGACATATCCAACTGACTCGCACTGAGCCCGGTTGCCTTGTCTTTGAGGTAATTCAAGATAGCGCTAATCCATGTCGATTCGATGTCTATGAAGAGTTTGTCGACAATATAGCCTTTCAAGCACACCAAGCCAGAGTCAAATCCTCGTATTGGGGAGAGATTACGGCCAACGTAGAGCGCCATTATACGGTGACGATAGCTGAATGATTTTCAGCTACGAGAAAGTCATCATCTGTCCACGAACGCCCCATGACGCTTGACTCATCGAGTCGATCCCGTCTCCATTTTTAACTATTGAGGAAACCATGATCCGTCCATTATCTACTGCCGATTTGGATGCCGTGGTAGAGCTCTGGTATCAGGCATCCATACGGGCTCACCACTTTATCCCCGCCTCTTTCTGGCATGCACAGCGGGCGGCAATGCGGGATATCTATCTGCCCGCCAGCGAAAGCTGGGTCTATGAGGAAGGTGGCCAGCTCCTGGGGTTTGTCTCCTATCACCAAGGGGCACTCGCGGCCCTCTTTATCACCCCGGACAAGCAGTCACAGGGACTGGGTCGCCAACTGCTTGAGCACCTCAAAGGACAATATGAGCGCCTCGATTTGAAGGTATATGCAGAGAATGACGCTGCGCGGCGCTTCTATGTCCGCAACGGTTTTACTGAGAGTGAACATCAGGTGTGCGAGCATAGCGGCCACGCCGAAATCGTCATGCATTGGCAACGAGGTTAATCGCAGGTGGCCAACAGCAGTACCTAATCCGCCATGGCTGGCATGCAGCAGTGAGCTTAATCCGGCCGTATTGCCGGATAACCTCTTCTGTCCCCCCGTTGCCCACATCATGCGGCGACCAGCATCGAGTTTCCGAGCGCTATTCGCCAGAAACAACAAGGCCACCATTGGGTGGCCTTGTTGTTTCTGGCATCTTCCGGGTAAGCCACGGACGGGTTGCAACACTGCCGCCCATACTCACGCTGATATAGGCCACCTCTTCTCGCCACCCTGACGGGGTGCCAGCTTACAGCAAATCGTGCTTGTCCAGCAGGCGATAGAGGGTCGCACGGGAGATATCGAGCTGGCGCGCCACCTCTTCCAGCTGATCCGGGAAACGGGTCAAGGTTCGTTGCAGCGCCTGGCGTTCTGCTGCTTCACGCACGGCCTTGAGGGAGTTGTTCATGTTCAGCAGCTGGGAGTCCCTGTGGATCAGCTCCATATCCTGGGCATCGATAAAGGGGCCCGAACACATGACGGCGGCCCGCTGTACCCGGTTGCGCAGCTCCCTGACATTGCCTGGCCAGTCGTAAGACTGCATGGCCTGGCGCGCCTTGCGGGTGAAGCTTATCATGCGATTGCCCCGCGCCTCGGCCAGGACCTCGTCCGCCAGCAGCTGGATATCTTCGGCTCGCTCACGCAGCGCGGGTGTGCGCAGGCGCACCACATTGAGCCGATAGTAAAGGTCCATGCGAAACGAGCCGTTGGCCACTGCCTGCTCTACGTCTATGTTGGTTGCGGCAATGACCCTCACATCGACGCTGCGGGACACATGGCTGCCCACCGCCTCTATGCTCTCCTCCTGCAAGAAACGCAGCAGGGTCGCCTGATCTTCGAGCGGCAGCTCGCCTATCTCGTCGAGAAACAGGGTGCCGCCATCGGCCGCTTCTATCCTGCCTATCTTGCGACTCTGGGCCCCGGTGAAGGCCCCCTTGACGTGACCAAACAGCTCGGACTGGATCAGCTGGTGGGGCATGGCGCCACAGTTGACGGCCACGAAGGGGCTATCTTCCCCAAACGCGCTGTAGTGCAACTCCCTGGCGACCAGCTCCTTGCCGGTGCCGCTCGGCCCGGTCACCAGCACCGGCAGGCGACAGTGCTGCAAGCGCTGGATCTGTTCACGCAGATGACGAATGGGGACACTCTCCCCCTGAATGAAGCGCGGTTGTTCCGCTATTTTCGGACGATAGCGCCTGATCAGCCGGGCCATGCCGAGGGCATGGCCCAGGCTGTGGGAGAGCCGTATCCGCTCGAGGGGAAAGGTGTGAAAATCATGGAAGCAGGCGGCCAGCAAATTGCGCATCTCCTCACTGGCGAGGGCATCACGCTGGATCAGGCCAATCCACAGGCTGCTCGCGTGCTGCGTGATCAAGGCTGACAATGCCTCGTGCTGATCAGGCTCAATAGCCACCAGTACCAGGGGATAATCCTTCTCCTGCAACTTTCTCTCTGCCATCGCCAGTGAACTTGCCTGCTCCACCCGCCACTCGCTTTTGACCAGCAGACTCTCCAGTACGGCACATGAATTGATGAGCAATAATGCCGTTGCTGTCATATGGAAACCTCCTTGTTCGAGCTTCTTATAAGCGTGCCAATCCTGGCCCCGCAAGGTTCATGTTTTTATTTTGATAGAAATTCTCATTATCAAAGAGCTTAATTCGAGCACATCAGGTGACGATAACTATAAACCATCCCGCCTAATTGACTGATGCGCAGCAATATTGAGACAAGCCAGTCTTAGGCTGAGAAAAATAAATTCATTGATAAACAACACCTTGATGGATGACATAAAAATGCAGTCTCAAATTTGAGACAAAACAGTGCGATCTGAAAACACAAAATCGATTTAAATCAACAAGTTAAGTTTTGGCATCGCCATTGCTATATCTGTAAACCCCAGGTGACAAACAATAGAGATAGCATGATGAAATATATTGTCGTGGCGATCCTTTCACTCCTCCAATTGATGAACTCATCACAAGCGGAGAATCGTGTTGATTTGGGGTCGCAAGCGCTTGGCAATATTCGTGGCAACCTGGGCGTCAATATGGTTGCCGGCAATCACAACCAACAAGGCAACCTCGCATCTATTTCCCTCTCGGGTCCGGCCGTAATTCAGTTCAGCCAACAGAATCAATCCAGCGTCACCCCGGGCGGTCACCAGAGCGTCGCCATCCATGGCGCGGCACTTGGCCAGAACCAGGGGCTTTTGAGCATCAACCAGGCAGCGGGTGAAGCCAACCAGCAACTCAATGGCTTCGCATTGTCACTGGGCGACGCCGGGATAAGCGTCGTGACCGACGTGAATCTCGGCAACAGTATCGCCAGCCCCTCCCCGGGCCAGCTCTCCGCAAGCATGACAACCAGCATCTATCTGGATGACAACGCCCTGAGCGGCAGTAAAGGGGTCATTCAGGTGAACCAGGTCACGGGACAGGGCAACCAGGCCGTCAACATGGTTGCCCTGCCCCTGGCGGGCGCAGTAACGGCATCACCCTGATGCCGCAGGGACAGGAAGCGAAGTCCGGGGGCGCAGCACCTGCCAATGGGCGGATCTTCCCCAGAAAGTTCAATGGAGAGACTCAATATGCGTGGACTTATTTACAGCTCATTAGCCGCCGCTGTCATCATGGCGATGTCCGGCACCGCATCCGCCGAGTACCGCGGTGACAAGGATGAGACAGGGGCAACCTTGACCAAGAAGGTCAAGGCTGAGGTCGATGTGAAGTACGAAGGCAAGGTGATGGTCGGCGGCTTTGTCAACGTCAACAAGCTCGGCATGGCCGTCGTGGACAACCAGCAATCCAGCACCATGATAGGCACAGCCAACAGCAGAACGGAGAACGCAAGCAAGATTGATGGCTCGTTCCAGGGGGCATCCGGCAACATCGGTGCCAACGTGGCGGCCGGTGACTCCAACGTACAGGGCAACAGCGTCTCCCTGGCCGCCTATGACCAGGTCGATGCCGAGTTTGTCATGGGCGGTGGCCACCCTCACGGCAGCGCGGGTGGCTCTTCGGATGCCGAGATCTTCTCCAGCCAGAGCGCCAGCATGAACTGGGCCAGCAACCAGGGGCACCAGAACAGGGCGAGTGTCGGTGGTGGTGCCTTCAAGAATGCCGCGGGCAATATCAACGCCAACGTAGCCTCCGGCTCCGGCAACGTGCAGGCCAACAACCTGGCCGCCTCGGTATCCACCGGCGCCATGGCGGTGGCCACCGTGGCCAACAGCCAGCATGTGTCCAAGAACCTGACCGAGAACAAGAGCCTGAGCGCCACCAGAACGGTGGAGAACGCCCCGGTTCACCTCAAGCTCGATGCCAAGGGTAATTACGAGGGGACGAGCAAGCAGTCCAACAACGTCTATCCGGAGATCTGGCAGGATCGTGATCATCCCAACGGCGGCAGCCTCTGGGGTCACATCGACTACGACAATCTGGACAACGACGGCAGCAAGGACTCCAAGTTCGAGTTCAAGGAAGAGGGTGACATGACACTGCACGGCTCGGTGACCGGCTACATCCCTGTGGTCAACACCTACACCGCCCGTGAGACCTTCAACCATGCCACCATAGACGGCGGCTCCTTCAATGGCGCCGTGGGCAATATCGGAGTGAACGTCGCGTCTGGCACCAACAATCTGCAAGCGAACAACCTCTCGCTGGCAGCCGGATTTGCCAAGTGATCCACCCTTGGGGGGCCTGTGTGCCCCCCATTTTTTGCCCACAAGGAGGTGTCAATGCGCTGGCTATTGCCGTTGCTGTTCAGCCCCGTCGTCTGGTCGGCGACCCTGCCGATGGGAGAGCATCTCCCGGCGCTGGGGGGGCTTGCCAAACCGGTACAGAGCATCCAGGAGCGCCGTTATGCCAATCTCGAGCGCCAGCATACCGACTTCAGCTGTGGCGCGGCGGCGGTGGCCACCATACTGCGCCATGCCTATGGCCAGGCGACCAATGAACGCTGGGTGATGGACGGTATGATGGCCATGGCCGATCCGGCGCAGGTCAAACGCTACGGCTTTTCCATGCTGGACATGAAGCAGTACGTACAGATGCTGGGGATGCGTGCCCGGGGTTACCGCCTGAGTGATGCCAAGCTGCGCCAGGTGAGAGTGCCGACCATAGTGCTGCTCAACATTCGCGGCTATCAGCACTTCGCCGTGCTGCGCGCCATCGACCGCCGTGACCGCGTCTATCTGGCAGACCCTGCCCTTGGCAACCGCATCATCTCGTTCAGGGAGTTCAAGGAGAGCTGGAACGGGATCCTGCTGGCCGTGATCGGTGCAGGCTATCGTCCGGACGCTCCCCTGGCCAACCCCTCCCCTCCGTTCTCGGCCAGAGGCAGGGACGGGCTGTTCGCCCCGGTCAATGAAACATCCCTGCTGGACTTTGGCTTCCAGCACAAAGAGCTAATGTGAGGTCACCATGAACACCCGACCTGCCCTCTACCTCGTCTGCAGCCTGGGGGTATTGCCCCTCCCGCTGCTGGCAACATCCGATCCCCTGGCACAGCTGTCGGATCAGTTTGCACCACAGATGTCCGATAACGAGCTGGCCGGCTTGCGGGGGCGTTATGTCAACGCTCACGGCATCCACTATTTTGGCATCGAGTTCATCTCCACTCTGACCACGGCCCAGTCCCGACAGACGGCAGCCATGAACCTGGCGCTGAGCGTGGAGCAGCACACCCCCAGGCTGGATATTCGCATCAAGGAGGGGGCCAGCGCGGTCGCCACGGCTCCTGCCAGCGCCCCTGTGCAGGGGGCGGGCCTGGTGCAGGTGATGCAGCTGGAAGGGCGCGGCAACAGCTCGGTGAACCTCACCGGCATCGGGACGACGCCTCTCGAAATGGCAGGCGAGCTTGTCTCCGCCGGCCATTATCAGCAGCAGGGCGTGCTCGGCACCGCCAGTTACAGCGTCTCGGGCAACTACGCGGGCCTGCAGTTCAATACCCCGGATGGCAGCGTCCGGCTGGAGCAGAGCCTGCGGGGCACGGACTTCAGTCGCGGCCTGCTGCAACTCAATCGGGTCAGGGGGGATGGCTTGCAGACCCTCAACCAGACGAGGATCTGGTTCTCCCGCTAGTCTCTGCTCCCCTGACGGCACGAAAAAAGGACGATAAACGACAACAAGGATCCGCTCCCATGAAACAGTCCCCCCTGCTGTTGATGATGTTGACCCCGCTGACTTGCTGGGGCGCCACCGCAGAAGAAGAGGCGTTGCAACAACAGCTGGATCAGTTGCGCCAGCAGCTGATCCAGCAAAATCAGGCGCTCCACCAGCTGCAGGCCAGGCTGGAAGCCGTCAAGAGCAGCGGAGTAACCGCGACGGGCACCGGCACGGCTGCCGTGACACCGGCCAGGGCACAACAGGAACCGGACCGTCGCAGCCCGGAGCCCGGTCGCAGCACCGAAGATCTGCTGCTGGAGCAGCACAACGTCTTCGATCGCGCCCTGACCTTCGACCTCGGCCTCTCCTACCAGCACTACAACCGCAAGGATCTCGCCCTGCGCGGCTTTCTCGCGCTGGATGCCATCTTTCTTGGCGAGATCAATCTGGACAGGGTGCGATCCGACCAGATAAGCGCCGATCTGGTGACCCGCTACACCCTCAACGATCGCTGGTAGCTGGAGCTCGCCATTCCCTATCTGTTTCGTAGCAGCAACTACCAGAGCACCGGCAAGGATAACTCCAGCCGCAGTTTCGAGGAGCAGAGCATCAGCGACGGGGGCCTCGGCGATCTCAGCCTCGCCGTCTACTACCGGGTCATGGCCGAAGACGAGGAGTGGCCGGATCTGGTGTGGAATGTCAGGGTCAAGGCACCGACCGGCAAGGATCCTTACGGCATCGAGCTCGACACCTCGGCATCGGGCAACCTGATGACCCCGAAGGAGCTCGCCACCGGCAACGGGCTCTGGCAGCTGTCGACCGGTTTTTCGCTGGTCAGGACCCTGGATCCCGCCATCCTGTTCGCCAACATCAACTATGGCCACAGCCTCAAGGAGGATTTTGACGACATCTCCTATCAACCGGGGCAGCAACCGGGTAGCGTCCAGCTGGGAGACTGGTTTGAATACGGGCTCGGGGTCGCATTCGCCCTGAACGAGCGCTTCAGCCTCTCCTTCAACATCAACCAGCGCATCACCCGCGAGTCCGAGCAGGGGGTGGAAGGGTTCGGGATGGAGAAGGTCATCGGTTCGGATGCCAACGCGGCGAGTTTTGGCATGGGTTCGACATGGGCCATCACCGACCGGCTATCCATGGTGGTCAACTGGTCGGCAGGGCTCACCACGGATGCCCCCGACTACAGTATCGGGATCCGTTTTCCTTACCGCTTCTAGTCAGACCGAGTGTGGGAGGCAGGTTTTATGGGGAACAAACAATGAGGGAGGCATGATGCCTCCCTCGGGTGATTCCGAGCTGACGATAGAGCCTTGCCCTTGCATCGCCTCCCGCTGGGCCGCTTACACCCCCAGGCGATCGCGCAGGGTGTACCAGGCAGCGCCGGCGGCGGTGAAGGGAATGCGGAACATGCGGCCCCCCGGGAAGGGGTAGTGGGGCAGTTTGGCAAACGCATCGAAGCGCTCCGCCTGACCGCTCAATACCTCGGAGAGCAGCTTGCCCGCCAGATGGGTACAGGTGACGCCGTGGCCGCTGTAGCCCTGCATGTAGTAGATGTTGGGGCCGATACGACCAAACTGCGGCAGGCGCGACAGGGTCAGCAGGAAGTTGCCGGTCCAGGTGTACTCCACCTTGACGTCGGCCAGCTGGGGGAAGGTTTTGCGCATCTTGGGGATGATCAGCCGCTCGATATCCGCCGGATCCCGCGCCCCGTAAACCACACCGCCGCCATAGATGAGCCGGTGATCGGCGCTGGTGCGGTAGTAGTCGAGCAAGTAGTTGCAGTCTTCCACGCAGTAGTTTTGCGGCAGCAGTGAACGGGCCCGCTCCTCCCCCAGCACTTCGGTGGTGATCACCTGGGTGCCACAGGGCATGCTCTTGCCGGCAAGCTCGGGCACCAGGTTGCCGAGGTAGGCGTTGCCGGCCACCATCACGAAACGCGCCTTGACCGCCCCCTTGGCGGTCTTCACCAGCGCAGGCTGGCCCGGCGTGATGCTGGTGACGGCGGATTGTTCGAAAATAAGCCCCCCCTGCATGCGGATCGCCTCCGCTTCCCCCAGCGCCAGGTTGAGGGGGTGGATATGGCCGCCGCTCTTGTCGAGCAGGGCGCCGACGTAACGATCGCTCGCCACCACTTCACGCACCCCCTTGGCATCGAGCAGCTCCAGCTTGTCGTTGCCCCACTTCTGCCAGCGGGCCTGCTGGGCCTTGAGCTCGTGCAGCTGCTTCTCGGTCTCGGCGGCGAACACACCCCCTTCCTGCAGATCGCACTGAATGTTGTAGCGCTTGATGCGATCGCGGATGATCTGGCCCCCTTCAAACAGCATGGAACCGAGCAGCCTGGCCTGATCCGGCGGGCAGTTCGCTTCTATGGTGTCGATGTCGCGGCTGTAGGAGTTGACGATCTGGCCGCCGTTGCGACCGCTGGCGCCAAAGCCGACCCGGGCCGCCTCCAGCACCACTACCTTGTATCCCTTCTCTACCAGGTGGAGCGCACTGGAGAGGCCGGTATAACCCGCCCCGATGACGCAGACATCGCACTCCAGTTGCTCGGTCAGAGTGGCAAAAGGCGCATGTTGATTGGCGCTGGCTGCGTAGTAACTGTTTACATGCTCGGTCATGATCCCTGTTTCCTTACCGGTTCTTTTCCCTAGCGAGGCATCGCCTGACACTAGAAATTTGCCGGGGTATGCGCGCTGACGATGCGGCATGTCTGCCCCGACGGATTGCTGAAGCTGTGGGGCTCGCCCGTGTCGATCACATAGCTGTCGCCCGCTTCCAGCTGATAACTCTGTCCTGCCACCGTCAGGGTCACCGACCCCTCCAGCACCGTGCCGACCTCTTCCCCCTGGTGCTTGACCTGGCCACCGGTGTCGGTGCCGGGGGGATAGGTCTCCAGCATGAAGCCGAGCTGGCGGCGGTTGTTGCCGTTGTGCACCAGCTTCATGGAGACCCCCTGGCTGCCCAGCTCGATCAGCTGCTCGGCCTTGATCACCACGCCCGGCACGCTCTGCTCCTCTTCGGCGAAAAAGCGCGACAGTGGCAGGCCATAGACGGTGAGCAGCTTTTGCAGGGAGGCCACCGACGGGCTCACCTTGTCCTGCTCTATCATGCAGATGGCGCCGTGGGTCAGGCCGCTCAGCTCGGCGGCTCGCCGCTGGGAGAGCCCCAGCTGATGGCGCACCGCCGCCAGCCGCTCCCCCATGCTCTGGTATGGCAACCCGCTCATGGCAGTCCCCGGGTATCTTCGCTCTTGCCTCTTTGGTACATGATCAACCTCCCTGTCGCCGCTGGTTAAAATAGCGGACCAATCATCCCCCGGCTGTTTGCTATGTTACACAGCGCGAGCGTTCATTATTTTGCACACCCTTGATACCATCCTGTGGCACCATATGGGATATACCGTGCGTCACAGCCCATTTTCTAGCATGCCGAACACCAATAATTCAAATATATTTAACACTTGAAAAACATTTCGGCTCACTTTATGTTCTCCCTGTGCTTATTATTTTATACGGCAGCACCACAGGGAGGGTCGGGTAACCGGCCCCCTGCTGCCCGGATCCACACTCGAGGCTTCCCATGTCAGGAACTACACCCAACAGCAGCTTGATCAAATCCCGCGCCTATATAGATGGTCACTGGTGCGATGCCGCCAGCGGCCGCACCTTCGAGGTCACCAATCCGGCCAGCGGTGCCGTGATTACCCAGGTGCCCGACATGAATGCCGAGGACACCCGCCGCGCCATCGACGCCGCCAAGGCCGCCCAACCGGCCTGGGCCGCCCTGACCGCCAAGGAGCGCAGCAACAAACTCTACGCCTGGTTTGCCGCCATCACGGCCCACACCGACGAGCTGGCCCGCATCATGACCTGCGAGCAGGGCAAGCCGCTGGCCGAAGCCAAGGGGGAAGTGGCCTACGGCGCCAGCTTCATCCAGTGGTTCGCCGAAGAGGGCAAACGCGCCTACGGCCGCACCATCCCGGGTTTTAGCGGCGATCGCCGTCTGGCCACCATCAAGCAGCCGGTGGGTGTCGTCGCCGCCATCACCCCGTGGAACTTCCCCATCGCCATGATCACCCGCAAGGCGGGTCCGGCACTGGCCGCCGGTTGCACCATCGTCATCAAGCCTGCCGCCGAGACCCCCCTGTGCGCCCTCGCCCTGGCGGCACTGGCCGAAGAGGCGGGCATCCCGGCCGGCGTCATCAACATCATCACCTCCCATCAGGCGGCGGCGGTGGGTGACGAGCTGTGCCAGAACCCTGTGGTACGCAAGCTCTCGTTCACCGGCTCGACCCGCATCGGCAAGCTGTTGATGCGCCAGTGCGCCGACACCATGAAGCGGGTGTCGCTGGAACTTGGCGGCAACGCCCCCTTCATCGTCTTTGACGACGCAGATCTCGATGCCGCCGTGGCAGGGGCGCTGGCCTCCAAATACCGCAATGCGGGCCAGACCTGCGTCTGCGCCAACCGCATCCTGGTGCAATCGAGCGTCTACGACGCCTTCGCCGAGAAGCTGACCGCCGCCGTCAAAACCTTCAAGGTGGGGGATGGCATGAGCGAGGGCACCCAGATTGGCCCCCTCATCAACCCCGCCGCCGCCAGCAAGGTGGCCGAGCTGGTCAACCAGGCCCGGGACGCCGGCGCTAGGGTGCTGCTGGGGGGCGAGGCCCACCCCGCCGGCCCGCTCTTCTATCAGCCCACCATCCTCGGCGAGGTGAAGGGAGACAACCCCATCCTGCAGGAGGAGATCTTCGGCCCGGTGGCACCGCTGGTGCGCTTTGACAGCGAAGAGCAGGCCATTGCGCTGGCCAACGACACCCCCTATGGCTTGGCCGCCTACTTCTATGGCCGCGACATCGCCCGGGTGTGGCGAGTCGCCGAGCGGCTCGAATACGGCATGGTGGGCATCAACGAGGGGATCATCTCCACCGAACTGGCCCCCTTTGGCGGCATCAAGGAGTCGGGTCTGGGCCGCGAAGGGGCGGCCGAGGGGCTGGAGGAGTACCTCGAGACCAAATACCTCTGCTTTGGCGCCATCCGCTAGGCAGGATAACGATCACCCCACCGACCTTCCCTTCACAAGGGAAGGAGCAAACCCAGCCCTCCCCCCCATGGGAAGGGCATGGGCGGGGTCTGGCCAGCCTGCCAAGGCTTGCCACCACACTATTCAAGGACGAAGTGAGTGCTCCCGCCCGGGAGCCTCGCCAACACTCAAGAGAGGGGGCAAACGCCCCCGCAGGGAGGAAAAATGAGTCATTCAGACAACCAGTCAAACCAGGCCTGGCAGGCCCGCCGTGAAGCCGCCGTGGTGAACGGCGTCGGTACCCTGCTGCCGGTCTTTATCGACAAGGCGCAGAACGCCGAGCTGTGGGACATCGAGGGCAACCGCTACATCGATTTCGCCTCCGGCATCGCCGTGCTCAACACCGGCCACAACCACCCGAAAGTGGTGGCGGCGGTGCAGGCCCAACTGGAGAAGTTCAGCCACACCTGCTTCCAGGTCACCCCCTACCCCGGCTATATCGAGCTGGCGGAAAAGTTGAATGCCCTGGTGCCAGGCCCCAGCCCCAAGCGCACCCTGTTTCTCTCCACCGGCGCCGAGGCGGTGGAGAACGCCATCAAGATCGCCCGCGCCCACACCGGCCGCAGCGGCACCATCGCCTTCAAGGGGGGCTTTCACGGCCGCACCATGATGGGCATGGCCCTGACCGGCAAGGTGGTTCCCTACAAGACCGGCTTCGGCCCCTTCCCGGGTGAGGTCTACCACATCCCCTTCCCCGCCGACTATCTGGGGGTGAGTGAAGAGGAGGCCCTGCAGGCCCTCGACCTCTGCTTCAGCGCCGACATCGAACCGAGCCGGGTGGCCGCCATTATCCTCGAACCTGTCCAGGGCGAGGGTGGCTTCTATCCCGCCTCCCCCCGCTTCATGCAGAGCCTGCGCCGCATCTGCGATCAGCACGGCATCCTGCTGATCTGCGACGAGATCCAGAGCGGTTTCTGCCGCACCGGCAAGACCTTCGCCACCGAGTATGCCGGCATTGAGCCGGATATCATGACCCTGGCGAAAAGCCTGGCCGGCGGCTTCCCCCTCTCCGCCGTGGTGGGCAAGGCCGACATCATGAACTCGGCCAAGCCGGGTGGTCTGGGCGGCACCTATGCCGGCTCCCCCATTGCCTGCGCCGCCGCCCTGGCGGTCCTGGAGGTGATCGAAGAGGAGCAGCTCAACCAGAAGGCGCAAGCCCAGAGCGAGCAGATCAAGGCAGGGCTGCAACGCATAGCCGAGCGTTTTGACTGCATAGGTCAAATTCGTGGCCCCGGCGCCATGGTGGCCATGGAGCTGGTGAAGCAGCGCGATGCCGCCCAGCCGGATCCCGACCTCACCAAGCGTCTGGTGGCCGAGGCGGGCAGGCGCGGTCTGGTCCTGTTGTCATGCGGTGTGCGCGCAAATGTCATCCGTTTTCTCGCCCCCCTGACCGCCCCTGCGTCCGTGATTGACGAAGGGCTGCAAATCCTTGAAAAGTCACTGGAGGCCGTGCTGGACTGACCAGCATGAAAGTGACCGCTCACCAGTGCAAATAAATGCAATTTTGCCCCTTTTATCGCTTGTCAAGGGGGCCCTGCAAATGCACAATGCGCGGCCACTGAAAGTACCGGTGCAGCCCAGCGGCATCGGTACTTTTTTCACAGTGAACAAACCCATAAACGAGGCCGGATCACCCCCGGAAAAGATAGCGAGATTGGCAGCAATCTCCCGACACCAAGTCTTAGTGAGGAACAACATGGGGCATGTCAATGCTTTCCTGCCGGCCCTGGCCGGTGCGCGCCACCCTGGCGCCCTTGATCCCCGGGCCACTCTCCCGGTTTCGTTGATGGACCGTGCCACCCCGGCACTGCGTGAGGAACAGGCATGATGACAACCCCGGCGGTTGGTCTGAAAAAGACCCTGAAACTCTGGCAGGTCGTGGTCATGGGCCTGGCTTACCTCACTCCCATGGCAGTGTTCGACACCTTCGGCATCGTCACCGAGATCACCGACGGCCATGTGCCGACGGCCTATCTGTTTGCCCTGATGGGCATGCTGTTCACCGCCCTGAGCTATGGCCATCTGGTACGCAAGTTCCCGTCGGCCGGTTCTGCCTATACCTATGCCCAGAAGGTGTTTCACCCCTATGTGGGCTTCATGGTGGGCTGGACCTCCCTGCTCGACTACATGTTCATGCCGATGATCAACATGCTGCTGGCCAAGATCTATCTGGAGGCCCTGTTCCCGAACGTGGAGCCCTGGACCTACATCTTCGGTCTGGCCGCCGTGATGACGGCCCTCAACCTGCGCGGCATCAAGCTGGTGGCCAACTTCAACAGCCTGATCGTCATGATGCAGTTCAGCATCATCGCCGTCTTCATCGGCCTCATCGCCTGGGGTGTCTACAACGGTGAAGGGTTGGGAACCGTGGCCAGCAGCCGTCCCTTCTTCTCCGAGCAGATGCACATCAACCCCCTGCTGACCGGCGCCTCCATCCTGTGTCTGTCGTTCCTAGGTTTTGATGCCATCAGCACCCTGTCGGAAGAGACCCCGGACGCGGATCGGGTGATCCCCCGCGCCATCGTGCTGACCGCGCTGATCGGCGGCGTGCTGTTCGTCACCACCTCCTACTTCCTGCAGCTGTTCTTCCCGGACATCTCCCGCTTCCAGCAACCGGATGCGGTCCTGCCCGAGATTGCCCTCTACGTGGGTGGCAAGCTGTTCCAGGCAGTGGTGCTGGTGTGCACGACAGTGGCGGTGCTGGCCTCGGGGCTGGCCTCCCACGCCGGCGTGTCGCGCCTGCTCTATGTGATGGGTCGGGATCGCGCTCTGCCTGCGCGCTTCTTCTCCTATATCCATCCGAAGTGGCAGACTCCGGCGCTCAACGTGCTGCTGGTGGGCACCCTAGCCCTCTCCGCCGTGTCGTTTGATCTGGAGATCGCCCTGGCCCTGATCAACTTCGGCGCCCTGGTGGCTTTCACCTTCGTCAACCTGGCGGTCATTGCCCACTTCTATGTGAAGCTCGGTCGCAACAAGACCCTGAAGGATCACCTGCTGTTCCTGGTGATGCCCCTGTGCGGCGCCGCCTGCATCGGGGTACTGTGGCTCAACCTCGAGCCCTCCTCCTTCGAGCTGGGGCTGATCTGGGCGGCGCTCGGTGCCCTCTACCTGTTCCTGCGTCTGGTGGTGTTCCGCATTCCGCTGCACACCGCCGACAAGGTCGAGGTGGCCCAGTAAGGCTGTGCGAGCATGAATGTACTGAATCAAAAGGAGCCTTTAGGCTCCTTTTTTCATGCCTGATTGAAAGCCTGATAAAAAATCCCTTTGTACTCAATTCCCTGGCTTGCCTCCCTTGCCTCCACCACCCATGACCAGAAACGGTGTTCACCCGGATAAACTGACCATTTATTCGCGCCTCTCTCCACCCTTGTGCCGGTCGCCAAAGCGGGGGCCATGCACCAGACAGGCTCCCTTGCCAACAAACCGGAAGACGCCACCCGGCCCGGGCGCCTCTTCCTGTACCAATGCGCTCTGCAGCGACGAAATGGCGAGATTCCGTACTGGATGAGAGCGAGGCTCCTTCATCCAGCGTGACCTGAAAAACGGGGAGAGAGGCTGCATGATGGCAACAGGGGGAGAGTGATCGCTTACCTGTCAAAGCAGAGTGCAAAAAAATGCGATCTGGCGCCCATTATTGCTTGTCACGGGGGGGCCACGAATGCAAAATACGCGGCCAATTGAAGAACCGATGTTCCTTGCAACATCGGTTCTTTCTTTTGGGCAGAACACCAAACCAACCACAGAGGCCGGAAACTTTCCGGAAGTGATACCGAGATTGCCAACAATCTCCCGACGTTAAGAGGAAAAAAATGGGGCGTTTCAATGCTTTCCTGCCGGCCAACACCGGTATGCGCCTCCCCGGCGCCCTTGATGTACAGGTCTGCGAATTTTTCGTCTCCCTGTGCGCGTTGCAAGCATGTGCTCCGGCACTGATTGAGGAGAAAGCGTAATGGCATCTCAAGGCGCCAAGCTGCTCAAGACCCTGACCCTGACTCAGGTTATCGTAATGGGTCTCGCCTATCTGACCCCCATGGCCGTATTCGACACCTTCGCCATCGTCGGTGACATCACCGAAGGCCGGGTCGCCACTGCCTACCTGCTGGCGCTGGGCGGCATCCTGCTGACCGCCCTCAGCTATGGCCACCTGGTGCGCAAGTTCCCCTCCGCGGGCTCTGCCTACACCTATGCCCAGAAGGTGTTCAACCCCTACGTCGGTTTCATGGTCGGCTGGTCATCCCTGCTCGACTACATGTTCATGCCGATGATCAACATCCTGCTGGCCAAGATCTACCTGACCGCCATGTTCCCGGGTGTCGATCCCTGGATCTTCATCTTCGGCCTGGTGACCGTGATGACCTTCCTCAACCTGCGCGGCATCAACCTGGTGGCCAACTTCAACGGCGCCATCGTCTTTATCCAGCTCGCCATCATCGTCGTCTTCATCGGCCTGATGGGCTGGGGCCTCTACCATGGCGAGGGTGCCGCCACCCTGATGAGCAGCCGGCCGTTCCACTTCGAGAGCGCCAGCATGGTGCCACTCTTTACCGGTGCCACCATCCTCTGCTTCTCCTTCCTCGGTTTTGACGGCCTGAGCTCCCTCAGTGAAGAGACCCCGAACGCCGGCAAGGTGATCCCCAAGGCGATCGTGCTGACCGCCCTCATCGGTGGCGTCATCTTCGTAGTGGTCTCCTACTGCCTGCAGCTCTATTTCCCGGATCTGGCCCGCTTCAAGGAGCCGGACGCCGTGCTGCCCGAGATCGCCCTCTACGTGGGCGGCACCCTGTTCCAGAGCATAGTGCTGGTGTGCACCACGGTCGCCGTACTGGCCTCCGGCATGGCGGCCCACGCCGGTGTCTCCCGCATCCTCTACGTGATGGGCCGCGATCGCATGATCCCGGAGCGGGTGTTTGGCTACATTCACCCCAAATACCGCACCCCGGCCATCAACGTGCTGCTGGTGGGCGCCCTGGCCCTCTCCGCGGTGTCGTTCGATCTGGACATGGCGCTGGCGTTGGTGAACTTCGGTGCCCTGGTGGCCTTCACCTTCGTCAACCTGTCGGTCATCGGCCAGTTCTGGGTCCGCGAGAAACGCAACAAGAGCCTGAAAGATCACCTGATCTACCTGCTGCTGCCGCTGCTTGGCGCCGCCACCATCGGCGCCCTGTGGATCAACCTGGAGCAGAGCTCCCTCGAGCTGGGCCTGATCTGGGCTGGCCTCGGCGTCACCTATCTGTTCCTGCGTCTGGCGGTGTTCCGCATCCCGTTCCGCCAGTACGAAGAGGCGACCGACGCTCAGTAATGGCGCGGATACCGGATAGCAAAAGGGGAGCCACTGGCTCCCCTTTTTAATGCGCTGGCCAGGGGGACGGCGCTCCCCAGCCTCTTATCTGTCAGTATGTTCCCGTGTGGCGCAGCACCGCCTTGCCCGCCGCCTTGAGCGGATCATCCACCACGTTATCGACCCGATCCTTGGCGTTACGTGCCTTGTGGTAGGCCTCATCCACCCCGGTCGCCTCGGCCGCCTTGCGCCTGGCGTAATCCCCCGGGTTCTCTACCGCATTCTCGACCCGCAGCTTGGTGTTGCGCGCCCTGTTGTAGGCTTCATCGACCCCGACCGCCTCGGCCGCCTTGCGCTTGGCGTAATCTCCCGGATTCTCTACCGCATTCTCGACCCGCTGCTTGGTGTTGCGCGCCTTGTTGTAGGCTTCATCGACCCCGGTCGCCTCGGCCGCCTTGCGCTTGGCATAATCCCCCGGATTGTCTATCGCGTTCTCGACCCGCTGCTTGGTGCTGGCCGCCGAGCAGCGGCTGTTGACGCCGGTCGCGCTGTTGACCGCGGAACCTATTGCCACATCCTTGGCGCTGCAACCGGAGGAAAGAAGATTGGCCTGAGACGGCAGAGAGGCCAGCGCCAGAGGCAGGAGGAGAAGGGACCAATGTTTCATGACAGACTCACCATAGCTAATAACATGACGCCGCAGTGTACCCTCCCAGGCCCGGCCTTGGCACCGGATAGCTCCTTTATGCTCTTTAGGCTCCTCTGAGCCCGCTTTCTCCGTCAGTTTTTAACGCGCCGATGACCTGCCAAACAAAAAGGGAGCCATTGGCTCCCTTTCTTGCGCTGCACGGCGTACCGCTGGCAACTCCCAGCCTTAGCCCTTGTTGACCACGGCGGTGGCGGCCGACTTGACCGGATCCTTCACCACCTTCTTCACGTCCTTGCTGGTCTGCTTGATATCGTCGCGCGTCTCCTTGAGGCCATCTGTCTTGTTGTCGATCGCCTCGGCGGTGTTCTTCTTCACCTCTTTCACTTCTTTCTTGGCGTCCTTGGTCTTCTGCTCCACCAGCTTGTCGGTATCACAGCGTCCCTTGACCCCCAGGGTCGCGTTGAGGGCTTCGTTTTTGGCCGCTTTTTCGAGATTGCACTCGGCCTGCACGCCGGCAGACAGCAACCCCAGGGAAACACACAGTATCCATGCACGCATGACAGTACCACTCTCTTTGATGGAAGGAACAACAGCCAGCATATAACGCTGGCAGCCAAGCACAAGTACGAATACGAACGGAGCCCTTCATCATCATGCTCAGGAAAAGGAGCCGACAGTTTCTGACCGATTTCGCCAAAAAAGATCTCCCCGGGCGGTCAACCAGCGCACGGGGCCATGTCATCAAACCATCATAAAAGTGTCACTTTGTCATATTTCTGTCATGGAGCCTTGCTTAAATGCGCCTGTCATCAACTACCCAAGACGGAACGACCGTCCCAAGAGGCTTTATGCAACACAATGACTCCTTGCCGCAGCAGACCGCGACCCGCGCCCTGTTCAACTGGATGAGTGTTATCGTACTGGTCTATCTGATCCTGGTCGCCGTCGGCGCCGTTTCTCATGGTTTCAAAGGCTTCTCCGGCGGTGCCGAGGGTGCCGCTCAGATCTTCGCGTTTGCCAACAACCCCTTCGTCGCCCTGCTGCTCGGCATTCTGGCCACTGCCCTGGTGCAATCCTCCAGCACAGTGACCTCCGTCATCGTCGGCCTAGTGGCCGGCGGCCTGCCCATCAGCATGGCCATTCCCATGGTCATGGGCGCCAACCTCGGCACCACCATCACCAACACCATCGTCTCCCTGGGCCATATCCGGGATCGGGCGGAGTTTCGCCGCGCCTTCGCCGCCGCCACCGTCCATGACTTCTTCAATCTCATGGCCGTGGCCATCTTCCTGCCCCTGGAGCTGATGTTCGGCCTGCTGCAAAAGAGCGCCGAGACCCTGGCTACCTTCTTCACCGGTTCCGCCGACATGTCGATGAAGGGGATGGATTTCATGAAACCGCTGACCGCCCCGGCCCAGCAGCTGATAGACAGCGCCGTCGCCTTCCTGCCGGGCAAGGGTGCCTCCATCGCCACCATCATCATCGGCATCCTGCTGATCCTGGGCTGCGTGACCTATCTGGGCAAGGTATTGCAACAGGTGCTGGTCGGCCGCGCCAAAGAGGTGCTGCACAAGGCGCTGGGCCGTGGCCCCATGAGCGGCATCGCCTCCGGTGCCCTTGTGACCATCATGGTGCAGTCCTCCTCCACCACCACCAGCCTGATGATCCCGCTGGCCGGCGGCGGCGTGTTCAGCACCCGTCAGCTCTATCCCTTCACCCTGGGCGCCAATATCGGTACCACCATCACGGCCCTGCTGGCTGCCACCGCCATCAGCGGCACCGGTGCCCAGCTGGCCCTGACCATCGCCCTGGTTCACGTGCTGTTCAATGTCTTCGCCGTCATCTTCATCTACGGCATCCCGGCCCTGCGCGACCTGCCGGTGCGCGCCGCCGAGTGGCTGGCCCGGGTTGGCAGCGAGAACAAGCTGCTGGCACTGGGTTACGTGGCAGGCCTCTTCTTCGCCCTGCCCGCCCTGATGATGGTGGCCGCCAAGTAACGCTCATCATGAAGACGAGGGGGAGGAGCCTGGCTCCTCCCCCTTCTCATTTGCCTGTCCTGTCACATCCTGCCCCGCCCCGACTCGCCCTGACGCCCCGGCTGGGATAAGATGCCGCTCTCGTTCTCACAAGGGAAAATCGATGAAATTCATTCTGATCGCGCTGCTGGTTGCCGGTGTCGCCTACTACTTCTACACCAGCAGCAACAACAAGAAGCTGGCCGTGGAAAACGTGCGCATCGGCGCCGAGTTCCTAGCCGGCAACAAGGAAAACCCGCTGGTGACCACCACCGCCTCCGGCCTGCAGTATGAGGTGCTCACCAAGGGCAGCGGCACGGTTCACCCCACCGCCACCAGCAAGGTGAAGGTGCACTACGAGGGCAAACTGCTGGATGGCACCATATTTGACAGCTCGGTAGCTCGTGGCGAGCCCATCGAATTTGGCCTCAACCAGGTGATCCCGGGCTGGACCGAAGGTGTACAGCTGATGGTGGAAGGTGAGAAGACCCGCTTCTACATTCCCGCCAACCTGGCCTATGGCGATCGCGCGGCTGGCAAGATCCCGCCCGGCTCGGTACTCATTTTCGACGTGGAGCTACTGGGCATCCAGTGACGCCTCCTCCGGGGACCGATAACAAGCTGGCCCGTAGCAATCACATCACCGGCAAGATCCCGCTGAGCAATTCTGTCCTGATCTTCGACGTGGAGCTGCCAGGCATCCAGTAACGCGTTCTTCGAGCCCGTCACGCACCAACAACAAGGCCAGCATCATGCTGGCCTTGTTGTGATGGAACGGCTGTGATGGGAAAGCCTCACTCTCCCTTGGCGATCCCCTCGCGACGCGGATCGGCGGCGCCAAACCATCCTTCTTTGTTGCGCTCTACCCCCTGCAGGCCTGAAGTCTGTTCACTGAGCACCACCTCGTGCCCCCTCGCCTTCAGCCCCTCAACCACGGCATCCGGGGTGCGCCCCGCCTCCAGCTCGGTAGGACCGTTGCGACTGCCGAAGTTGGGCAGATTGATCGCCTGCTGCAAATTGAGCCCCCAATCCTGGGTCCCCAGCAGCGTCTTGCCCACGTAGTTGATGATGGCCGAGCCACCCGGGGAGCCCAGGCTCATCTCCAGCTCGCCGCTTGCCTTGTCAAACACCAGCAGGGGCGACATGGAGGAGCGCGGCCGCTTGCCGGGCTCCACCCGGTTAGCCACCGGCAGCCCGGCGGCATCCACCGAGGTGAAGGAGAAGTCGGTGAGCTGGTTGTTGAGCAGATAGCCGTTGACCATCTGGCGCGAGCCGAATCCATCCTCGATGGAGCTGGTCATGGCGATCGCCATGCCGCTCGGGTCGACGATGGAGATGTGGCTGGTCGACGGCAGCTCAGGGGTGGCATCGCGGCCCATGGCCAGCGCCTGAGGCGGCGAGCCCGGTTGAGCTATCCCCATGGAGCGCTCGCCGATAAGCCGCCCGCGCTCGGCCAGATAGCCTTTATCGAGCAGGCCGGCCAGCGGTACCGATACGAAACGGCTGTCGGCCACATACCGGTTGCGATCGGCGAAGGCGAGTCGCGCCGCCTCGCTGTAGAGATGGATGGCGTCAGCCGAGGCGGCAAGCCCCCCTGCCGAGGTGGTGACGGGTTTGAGGGCCGCCATATTGCGACTCTCCAGCATGCCGAAGATCTGGCCAAGCGCGATGGTGCCCGACGAGGGGGTCGGGAAGCCGCACACCTTGCTCTGGCGATAGTCAAAGCAGAGGCCGTCACTCACCCGGGCCCGGTAGCTGGCCAGATCGGCGGCGCTGAGCACTCCGGGATTGGTGGCATGACCGCGCACCTTGGCCACTATGGCATCGGCCAGCGGCCCCTGATAGAAGGCATCAGCTCCCTGATCTGCCAGCGTTTTCAGTACTTTGGCCAGCGCCGGGTTGGTCAGTCGTGTGCCCGCTGGCTTGGGGCTGCCATCAGGCTGGTAGAAGTAGGCGCGTGCCTGTGGGTCTTTGGCGAGATAGGGATCTTTTGCCAGCTGGGTGACCAGGCGCGGGCTTATCACAAACCCCTGCTCCGCCAGGGTGATGGCCGGTGTGAACAGACTTGCCCAGGGCAGCTTGCCATAACGCTCGTGGGCCAGCGCCAGGGCGCGCACCGTACCGGGCGCCCCGACTGAGCGGCCGCCCACCACGCCATCGTAGAAGGCCATCGGCTGGCCATCTTTCATGAACAGCTGATCCGTGGCCGCTGCGGGGGCCGTCTCCCGGCCATCCACCGCGCTGACCCGTTGACCATCCCACACCAGCAGCAGGGAACCGCCACCGATGCCGGAGGATTGCGGCTCCACCAGGGTCAATACCAGTTGCACCGCGATGGCGGCATCCACGGCGCTGCCGCCCGCCTTGATGATCTGGTAGCCCGCATCCACCGCCAGCGGGTTGGCGGCAGCCACCATGAAGTCACGGCCTTGCCAACCCTGTTTCTCCTGCCAGCCGCTGGCCGCCTCCGGAGCGATCAGGGTCTGGGGTGGCGCAGCATAGTGAAAGCCCGGTTCGCTGGCACAGCCGGCCAGCAGGGCAAGGGCGATGGCTAGCCCCAGGGGTTTGCGCAACATGACACTCTCCTTGTCTGTTTTATGACCATGAAGGACGACTATGTCACGATTGGCGCTGATGACTCAAGTTACCTAGCCAAATCAATATTTTACTCATTTATCAACAGATTGAGCCGACTCATGCGGCCATAAAAAAACCGCCCGCAGGCGGTTCTCGCTGACAAGGAGTGCATCAGATGGACTGCTCTTCCCCGCCCATGGCGGCAAACAGCGCCGGGATGAACTGGGCCAGCTCGGCGGTCACCAGGGCGAAATCGGCGTCCAGACGGGCTGCCGGATCCTCGCTGGTGATGTCGTCATTCTGCTCGCGCAGCTCTTCGCTGAACTTGAGGCGCTTGATGGAGAGATCGTCCCCCAGCACGAAGCTGATGGTCTCGCCCCAGTTGAGGGCCAGCTTGGTCACCAGCTTGTCGTTGGCCAGGTGGTTCTTGATCTCGTCGGTCATCAGATCCTGCTGCTTGCAGCGGATGATGCCGCCGTGCTCCATGGCGCTGCGCAGCTCGGCTTCGTCTTCCAGGGTGAAGGAGGCCGGCAGATTGCCTTCGTTCAGCCACTCGGTCATGGTGATCTCGGGCGGGTTCTTCAGGGCCACCGGCACCACCGGCAGGGAGCCGATGGACTTGCGCAAGAGGGCCAGCAGATCGTCCGCCTTCTTGGCGGAGCCCGCATCCACCACCATCAGGTTGTCGGCCGGGTTGATCCAGGCAAAGGTCTGGCTGGTGCGGCTGAAGGCGCGCGGCAGCAGGGTGTGGAGGATCTCCTCCTTGAGCGCTTCCTTCTCTTTCTTCTTGAGGGCACGCCCCTGCTCGAACTCGATCGCCTCTACCTTCTCCGCCAGCATCTCCTTGACCACGTTACCCGGCAGCATTTTTTCCTCCTTGCGGGCACAGATGAGGATGTGACCGGAGGCGCTGTGGGTCAGGGTGGAACCGAATTTGCCAAGAGGCTTGACCCACCCGAAACGGGACATGTCCTGACTGCCGCACGGGGTAAAGGCGCAGGCCTCGAGCTGGGTCTCCAGCTGATCCACGGTCAGGTCAAAGGGGCGGGTAAAGCGATAAATCTGCAGGTTTTTAAACCACATGGCGTCCTCGGTCTCTAGATTGTCCGGCGGGCATTGTACTAGAGAGGCGCTTTGTGATCAGCCAATCATTCTCGCTAAATAAAGGACGATCGACGTCACAGGGAGTCATGTTCGCCCCCGACTCGATCGGCAAACTCCCCTAGACTGCGAATGTTTGAATTGTTAACAAGGATCAAAGCATGTTGCGGCCGAGTAGCCCGAAAGACATGGAAGAGATCGTCGAAATCTGGCTGCTGGCCTCCCTGCAGGCCCACGATTTCGTCGATGCCTCCTGCTGGTGGCAGGCCCAGGAGGAGTTGCGTTCCCGCTATCTGGATCGTGCCCGCATCTGGGTGTTTGAGGAGCGCGGCGACTTGCTTGGCTTTATCGCGCTGGTAGATGACTACCTGGCGGCCCTGTTCGTACGCCCCGACCGGCAAGGGCGCGGCGTGGGTCATGCCCTGTTGCAGGAGGCCAAACGCCAAGGGGCCTCGCTCTATGCCAGGGTGTTCGTGGAAAACGAGCCGGCGGTGCGCTTCTATCGCCGCCACGGCTTCATGATCGAGGGCGAGGAGTCCGATCCCTTTACCGGCCACCCGCAATACCGGATGCGCTGCATACCCGCCTGACGCCAAGCTGGTGGCCAGTTTCCCTTGAAAAAAGCGAGGGGGATCCTCATCTTGTCTCCATCGGGTGCCGCTGGCACCGTCCCAGGATCCGGGTTGCTTTCTCATGAAAATCCTCCATACCGCCGACTGGCACCTTGGCCATCAACTCCATGGCCATGACCGCCGTTTTGAACACGATGCCTTCCTCGACTGGCTGACCGACACCCTCAAGGCACGCCAGATAGACGCCCTGCTGGTCGCAGGCGATCTGTTCGATACCGCCAATCCCCCCGCCAGCGCCTGGCAGCAGCTCTACCGCTTTCTGGCGCGGCTGCGGGCCGAGATGCCCAACCTCGACATGGTGCTGATCGGTGGCAACCACGACTCTCCCTCCAAGCTCGATGCCCCCCACGAACTGCTGCGGGCCTTCGATCTCCATCTGGTGGGCAGCATCAGCCGGGACAAGGATGGCCAGCTTGAGACCGATCGCCTGCTGGTGCCGCTGCACGACAACGAAGGCAAGGTGGCCGCCTGGTGCGCCGCCGTACCGTTTCTGCGCAGCAGCGATCTGCGGGTCGAACCGCTGGCCGAGGGGCAGGACAGACTTATCGAAGGGGTGCGTCAGATTTATGCAGAAGTGCTCACCGAGGGGCGCAAGCGCTGCGAACAGGATCAGGCCCTGATCGCCATGGGCCATGCCTATCTGGCGGCGGGCCAGCTCTCGGAATTGTCGGAGCGACGGGTACTTGGCGGCAACCAGCACGCCCTGCCCGCCGACATCTTCACCGGCGCCGACTACACGGCGCTGGGCCACCTGCATCTGGCCCAGCGCTTGGCTGAAGGCATTCACTACAGCGGCTCGCCGCTGCCCCTGTCGCTGACCGAGACCGGCTACCGCCATCAGGTGCTTGAGGTGACACTGGAGGCCGGCCAGCTCGCGGCGGTAGAGGCCATCCCGGTGCCCCGCAGCGTCGAGATGATCCGCCTGCCCCAAGGTTCCCTTGACGAGGCCCTGGCCGCCATCGACGCGCTTGAGTTGCCGGATCGTCCGCAGGAGGCGCAACCCTTCCTTGAAGTGCGACTGCTGCTGCCCAAACCCGAGGCCCGTATCCGTGAGCGCATTCTGGCGGCGCTGGCGGGCAAGCCGGTGCGCCTCGCCCGTATCAACACCCAGTATCAGGGGTCGGGACAGGGGCTGGCCGATGGCCGTGGGCGGCACAGGCTGGATGAACTCTCCCCCACCGAGGTGTTTCGTCTCTGCTATCAACGCCAGTTTGAAGGTGAGCCCGAGGTCGGGCTGGTTGCCTCGTTTGAAGAGATCCTGGAGCAGGTGAAGGAGGCCGGCGCATGAAAATTTTATCCCTGTCAGGTGAAAATCTGGCCAGCTTGACCGGCCCCTTCACCATCGACTTTACCAAAGGGGCCCTCGGCGCCACCGGACTGTTCGCCATCACGGGCAACACGGGGGCGGGCAAGAGCACCTTGCTCGACGCCATCTGTCTGGCGCTCTATGACGAGATGCCGCGCTTTGTCGCCAACCGCAAGAACGTAGCCGAGGTGGGCCGCGCGGACGACGAGGAGAAGCTCAAGGCCAACGACGTGCGCGGCATCCTCAGCCGCGGCCACGCCAGCGGCTTTGCCGAGGTGCAGTTTCGCGGCTGTGATGGCCGTACCTGGCTGGCCCGCTGGGCGGTGCGCCGGGCCCGCAACCGCGCCGAGGGGCGCTTTCAGGCCCAGGAGCGCAGCCTGACCGACGTCGAGTCGGGCCAGGTCTTCTCTGGCAGCAAGCGGGAATTGCAAGAGCGCATCGACGAGCTGGTGGGCCTATCCTGGGAACAGTTTCGCCGTGCGGTGATCCTGCCCCAGGGGGAGTTTGCCGCCTTCCTCAAATCCGATGCCAATGAGCGCTCCGCCCTGCTCGAGCGGATGACGGGCACCGAGCTCTACTCCGCCATCTCCATCCAGACCTATGAACGGGCGCGGGAAGAGCAGCAAAAGCTCGCCGCCATCGCGCAACGCCTCGGCGACGTGGCGCTGATGGACGAGGCGACCCGTGAAGCGTGGATCGCTCGCCAGCTCACCCTCTCCACCACCCTCAAGCACGAACAGCAGCAGCGCCAGCTGATGCAGGATCTGCGGGAGCTGGATGGCCGCATCGCCGCCCAGTTGCAGGGGTGCCGCGAGGGGGAAGAGGCGCTGAGCGCTGCCCGGCAGGCTCACGATGCCGCAGCCCCCGAGCGGGAGGAGTTTGCCCGGGCCGAGCAGGCCCAGGTGGCCCGCGCCGATCACGACGAGCTGGCGCGCCTCACCCTGGAGGTGCAGCAGCAGGAGAAGGTGATCGCCGAGCTTGGGCCGGAGCTGGACCGCCTTGAGGAACAGGCCAGACAAAATGCGCTCCATGAGCAGCAGTTGCTGGCGGACAAGATTGCCGCCGAGCGGGAGTGGGGCGCCCTGCAACCCGAGCTCAAGCGAGCGCAGGAGCTCGACACCCGGCTGCTGGAAAAACAGCAGCAGTTGCAGAAGATCCAGCAGGAGGGAAGCCAGGAGCGCGAGGTGCAGCTCACCCTGGAGCAGAGCTGGCAGGAGCTGAGCCAACAGGTAGCCGCCCTCAAGAGCCAGTATCAGCAGTGGGGCGCCTGGCTCGAAGAGCACAGGGAACTGGCTCCCCAGGCTCGCCAGTGGCAACCCCTGCTCACCGCGATGCAGGATTGGGCCGAGGATGCCGACAAGCTGCAACAATTGCTGACCCTGCGCGAGCACAAGGTGCGTGCGCTGCAGCAGTTGCAACACCAGCTGGAGCAAGGCCGGCAGGAGCGTGACTACTGGCGCCAAGAGCAGGAACGGCTGCAAAAATTGCAGGACGATCTGCAGGAGGAGCAGTGGGAGAGCCGCCTTGCCAAGGCGCAGGAGCAGTGGCAATTGCAGACAGAACAGCTGGGCCAGCTGCGCCAGCTGCTGGATCTCGCCAACTATGGCCGCAACCACGGCGAGCAGCACGATCGCCTGCAACAAGAGATAGTCCAGCTGGAACAAGCTCTGACCCGGCTCGCCAGCCAGGGCCAGGAGCTGGCCCCCGCCCTGGAGCGGCTGGCGGTGCAACGTGACGAGGCGCGCCACGCCCTGGAGCAGGCCCGCGCCGTGACGAGCTTCGAGCAGTATCGCTACGTGCTGAGCGATGGTACCCCCTGCCCCCTTTGCGGCGCCGAGGAGCACCCCTACAGCCAGAGTCAGCCCCAGGTGGCAGGCATCCTGGGTCAGCTGGCGGAGCGAGCTCGCAGCCTGGAGCTCGAGTGGGAGCGGCTCAACCATCAATACATTCAGTGCGAGAGCGAGCGTCAGGAGCTGGCCCGCCAGCTGACTGTGCGCCAGCAACACTTGCCGGAGCTGGCGGCGAGATCCGAGCAGCTGACCCAGCACTGGCAACAACTCGGTGGGGAGGCGCTGCTCGGCCACCCCTTGCCGCTGCACCAGAGCCCGGCCGAATGGGAGCACCTGCTGGACACCCTCCTCGGTCGTGGCCAGGCGCTGGAACAGGGGCTGGCCCAGAGCCAGCAGACCCTGCGTCAGGCCCAGCAGGGGCAGCAGCAGTTGCAGGGCATCCGCCAGCAACTCAGCCAGCTGGCCACCCGCCATCAACAATTTGATCAGCAGTGGCAGGAGGCCGACCGCCAGCGCATCGCATGGGAAGGGGAAGTGAAGGCAATGGGCGAGCAGGAGAGCACCCTGCGCCAGCGCCTCGAACAGGGGGCCAACCGGCTCGACGAGCAGATGGGCGGCCAACCCTGGCGCCAGTGGCTCGGCAGTCAGCAGTGGCGCGAGTGGCAGCAGACCTGCGAGGCCTATCTGCACGGCCAGAGCGAGTGGGAGCGACTGGCCGGCGAGATTGCCAGCCTGACCCCGACCCTGAGTGCCCAGGAGGCCCGCCTGCAGACCCAGCGCGAGCGGCTGCACAAGCTGGAGCGTGACTATAAGGAGCACGAACAGCAGCGCCAGGGATTGCTGGCGAGCCGTGCGACCTGCCTGGAAGGTGAAGGGATCCCCCAGGTCGAGGCTCGCTGGCAGGCGCGGTTGCAGCTGGCCGCCAGCCAGCTCGACGAGGCAGCCGGCGCCGGGCGCACCCTGCGGGAGCGATTGACCGAGCTCAAGACCCGCCTTGCCCATGTGGAGCAGGAAAAGCAGGTGAGCAGCCGCCGCAAACGCGAAGTGTTGGGACGCTGGGCCGCTCACGCCACTACCCTCGGCATCGCCGAATATGATCTGCGCCGCCTGCTGGCTATCGGCCAGGAGGAGCTCAAGGCCCGCCGCGCCGCCCTGCAGTCGCTGGACGATGCCCTGGCCGAGGCCCGTACCCGCCTCACCGAACGGCAACGAGCGCTGGCACAGGAGCAGAGCAAGCGGGAGCGTTATCAGGAACATCACCCCGAGCTGGCCGCCCTCACCGAGCAGGCGCTCGGCGAGCGGCTGGCAGCGCTGGAGAACCAGTGTCGCACCCTCGACGAGCAGCTGTTCGAGTGCCGCAACACCCTGGCCCAGGCGGAGGCCGCTGCCCTCAAGGCTGGCAGCCTGCAAGAGGAGTTGGCGAGCCAGCAGGTGGTGGCGGATCACTGGCAGCAATTGTGCGATCTCATCGGCCAGGCCAACGGTGCCAAGTTCCGCACCTTCGCCCAGAGCCTCACGCTCGAGCGCCTCCTGCTGGAGGCCAACGCCCAGCTCGGCGAGCTGTCGCCCCGCTACCGGCTGGAGCGGGTACCCGGCACCGATCTCGCGCTCCAGGTGGTGGATCTCGAAATGGGGGACGAGGTGCGCTCGGTAGACTCCCTCTCCGGTGGCGAGAGCTTCCTGGTGTCGCTGGCCCTGGCGCTGGCCCTCTCCAGCCTGTCGTCGCGTCAGACTCAAGTCGAGTCGCTCTTCATCGACGAGGGGTTCGGCACCCTGGATCCGGACAGCCTGGATCTGGCGCTGGCCAGCCTCGACTCCCTGCAGGCGGCCGGTCGCCAGATCGGGGTCATCTCCCATGTGCAGACCCTGGTGGAGCGGATCGGGGTGCAGGTGAGAGTCGAGGCTCTCGGCGGCGGCGAAAGCCGGGTGATCGTGCCCTGACTGGCACTACCGGTTCCGGGATTGCATAGCAAAAGGCCCCGCCAAATGGCGGGGCCTTGTCGTTCATGCCCACAGCGAGCTCCTTAATTGAAGCGGTAGGCCCCCATATAGAGGCTGCCCAGATCCCAGCTTTCGTGCAGCCGGACAGGGCTCGCCCCACTGGCGGCACCCAGCGCCACAAACAGGGGGCGCAGGTGATCGTCGTGGGGATGGGACTCCACCGCCCCGGGGGCCAGCCGGCGATAGTCGAGCAGCGCCTGCTTGTCCCCTTGCGCCATCATCTGCTCGAGCCAGCGGACAAACTCCCGGGCCCAGGGGGCCGTGGGGGAGTGATCCGGTCCGAGCGCCCTCAGGTTGTGGGTGATGGCGCCGGAGGCAAGGATGCCGATCCCCTGCTCGCGCAGCCGGCCCAGCGCTTCCCCGAGCTGCCACAGCTGCGCCGGGGTGAAGTTCACGGGGATGGATACCTGCACCAACGGGATCTCGCTGTCCGGGTCGATCAGCGACATGGGTGACCAGACCCCGTGGTCCAGCTCCCGCCGCACGGTACTGACCTGCCATCCGGCCACCGCCAGCTCGTCACCCACAGCCTGCTGCAGCCAGGCCGGGCTGCTGGCGGGCCAGCGCATATGGTAGAGCGGCTCGGGGAAGCCGTAGAAGTCGTACATCAGGGCCGGAGCCGGCTCGACGTTGAGCTCCAACTCGCGGCTGAACCAGTGGGCGGAGATGACCACCAGCCCCTTGAGTTCCCCCAGTCGCAGGGTGCTCAGGAAACGGGTGGCGGGGCGATCCCGCAGCATCAGATCCGGGGCGCCGTGGGAGATAAACCAGACAGGGGCAAGGGACATGACAGTCACTCCAACAAGGTATCGGGTGGCGCCATTCACAAGGAATAACGCCGTTGGAGTACATTATCTGCCCACCATTTCAGGTTAACAATCAGGTGAAATGGATAAGCACTGTTTACCAATTATTGATAATCACCGGGAGCTAAAACCACGCTTCACTCTTGCCGCTCTGCGGGCAAGTGAGCATTTCGTTTATCGGTACCCCTCTCCCCCACAACCAGGAGACGGCTGGCCAGCCTGGTGGCCACTTGCTGATCCTGCCATTCCCGCCAGCCCAGTGTCAGCGCACTTTCGTGCCGTGGCACTCCGCTTAGCCAGCCTTGATTGTCTGGCCAAAAGCGCGTTGGCAGCGCCTGCATCACCAGCAGGCTGGCCCCCAGCAGAAACAGCCCGGGCCCCGCCCATCCACTGTTTTTCATCCCGAAACCCTTCAGATGCCGACGAATGAACTAACATTCTTGCCCATGCGGGTGACAGGACGGTGACACTGAGCAAGTTGTCATTTTACAACATTTGCTCCGTAATCGGCCGCCAAGACACAGATGGAAACACTTGTCCCCTGTCAGCTCAGACCAGTAGGTGTATACCCTGAAAAGTGACAATCAGGAAAACGTTATCCCTGAAAAGAAAACGTTATCTGGTCAAAACGTTGTTTCTGGATCATAAAAAGAATCCAAAAACTGGTGTATATTGCTCGGCGGAAACTCCTTAACCATGAAGACTGACATGAAAAAGACCAAAATTGTCTGCACCATCGGTCCCAAGACCGAATCCAAAGAAATGCTGGCCAAGATGCTGGATGCCGGCATGAACGTCATGCGCCTGAACTTCTCCCACGGTGACTACGAAGAGCACGGTACCCGTATCAGCAACCTGCGTGCCGTGATGGCCGAAACCGGCAAGCAAGCCGCCATCCTGCTGGACACCAAGGGTCCGGAAATCCGCACCATGAAGCTGGAAGGTGGCAACGATGTCGCCCTGATCGCCGGCCAGACCTTCACCTTCACCACCGACCAGACTGTGGTTGGCAACAAGGACAAGGTCGCCGTGACCTACCCGGGTTTCGCCAACGACCTGCGCGTCGGCAACCGCATCCTGGTTGACGACGGCCTGATCGGTCTGGACGTCATCGAAATCACCGAGCGCGAAGTTGTCTGTAAAGTGCTGAACAACGGTGACCTGGGCGAGAACAAGGGTGTCAACCTGCCGGGCGTCTCCATCAAGCTGCCGGCCCTGGCCGAGAAAGACAAGCGCGACCTGATCTTCGGTTGCGAGCAGGGCGTTGATTTCGTTGCTGCTTCTTTCATCCGCAAGAAAGAAGACGTACTGGAAATCCGTGAGCACCTGAAGGCCCACGGTGGCGAGAACATCCAGATCATCTCCAAGATCGAAAACCAGGAAGGCCTGGACAACTTCGACGATATCCTGGCTGTTTCCGACGGCATCATGGTTGCTCGTGGCGACATGGGTGTAGAGATCCCAGTTGAAGAGGTGATCTTCGCCCAGAAGATGATCATCGCCAAGTGCAACAAGGCCCGCAAAGTGGTCATCACTGCGACCCAGATGCTGGACTCCATGATCAAGAACCCGCGTCCGACCCGCGCCGAAGCCGGTGACGTGGCCAACGCCATCCTGGACGGTACCGATGCGGTCATGCTGTCCGGTGAATCCGCCAAGGGTAAATACCCGCTGGAAGCCGTGACCATCATGGCCACCATCTGCGAGCGCACCGATGCCGTGATGCCGTCCAATCTGTCTGCGTCCAACGACAGCAACAAGCTGCGCATCACCGAAGCCGTGTGCAAGGGCGCAGTAGAGACCACCGAGAAGCTGGATGCCCCGCTGATCGTGGTTGCCACCGAAGGCGGCAAATCCGCAAAGGCCATCCGCAAGTACTTCCCGAAAGCCTGGATCCTGGCCATCACCACCAACAAGAAGACTGCTGCCCAGCTGGTACTGACCAAGGGTGTCATGACTCACGTGGTTGACAGCATCGCCTCTACCGACGATTTCTATCGCATCGGTAAAGAAGTGGCGCTGGAGAGCGGCATGGGTCAGAAGGGTGACGTGGTTGTCATGGTTTCCGGTGCTCTGGTACCGAGCGGCACCACCAACACCGCTTCTGTTCACGTACTGTAATCCGTACCGAACTGCTGAAAACGGCGCCTGCGGGCGCCGTTTTTTTTATCTCTCCCCCTGCTTCCCTGACAAACCCGATGATAGAATCCACGCGGTTTTAATTTAAGCGGGATATCCCCCGTACATCGAGTAATAACCCGGAAGTTTTATGCTCTCAATACGATTGAAAAGAGCCTCGGCCACTCTGCTGCCGCTGCTCTGTCTACTCGCCAGCCTCTGCACTGCGCAGGCCATGGCACAAGAGGTTCCCCAGCGCGCCAGCGTCCAGCGTGCCCTGGACAGCCTGGGTAAATCCGAGACCCTCACCGTCTCGCAACAAGCCGATCAGAAATTTCTGACCGACACCCTCAGCCTGCTCGACAGCATCGACAAGGAAGAGGCGAAGGCCAAGGCCCAGGCTCAGCGGATCCGGGCACTTCCGGCCGAGATCCGCGACATCGGCGCCAAACTCAACGCCCTGAACGAGGGCAAGAGTGCGGAGCAGATCAAGAGCGAATACGCCAGCATGAGCCTGAACGAGCTGGAGAGCCGCCAGCCCGATGTGCTGGCGAACATGCAAAACGCCCAGGAAGCCCTCGGTGCCATCGCCAGCCAGCTCACCAACCTGCAGACCCTGCCGGAGCGCGCCCAGACCAGCATGAGCCGGGTCTACCTGCGCAGCCAGGAGATCCGCAGCCGCCTCAATACCGGCGAGGGTGTCAGCAGTGCCGAGAAGATGAAGCTCAATACCGAGCTGGCACTGCTCGAGTTGCAGCTGGCCAATCTGCAGAAGGAGCTGGACAACCGTACCAGCATGCAGGATCTCGCGATCAAGCAGCGCGACTACCAGAGCGCCCGTCTCACCAGCGAAGAACAAAAGCTGCAACTGCTGCAGGAGCAAAGCAGCGCCAAGCGCCTGGGTGACACCGAGAAAACCGCCGAGCAGACCGGCGAGCTGGTGGCCACCGAAGACAGTCCGCTGGTGCAAAGAGAGCAGGAGATCAACCACCAGCTCAGCCAGCAACTGATCAGCGCCACCACCAACCTCAACTCGCTGGTGCAGAAGAATCTGCAGGCCAAGAGCTGGCTGGAGCGCGGCACCCAGACCGAACGCAACCTCAATGAACAGGTGCAGATGCTCAAGGGCAATCTGCTGCTCTCGCGCATTCTCTATCAGCTCTACCAGCAGCTGGAGGCGGCACCGACCGTCGCCGTCAAGAACCTGGAAGAGCAGATTGCCGACCTGCACCTGGCCCAGTTCGAGCTGAGCCAGCAACGCGACCAGCTGTTCCAGAAGAACCAGTATCTGGACAACCTCATCGCCCAGAGCCCTGATCCCGTCACTGCCGAAGACAGGGCCAGCCTCTCCAAGCTGCTCGATACCCGCATCAATCTGCTGGATCAGCTCAACCGCCAGCTCGACAGCCAGCTCACCAATGCCATCAGCCTGCAGCTGACCCAGCAGCAGCTGAGCCGGGTCTATGCCTCGGTCGAGTTTACCTTGCAGCAACATATCTTCTGGGTAAGCAGCAACAAGCCCATCGACGGCAAGTGGTTCATCAGCTGGCCGGCCCAGGCCTTCAAACAGGCCTCCGACTGGGTGCTAAAACCTGACTGGAAGGGTTGGGGTGAAATGGTACTGCCCATTTCGCTGCTCTCCCTTCCCCTGATGCTGGTCGCCGGTCTGCTGATCTGGAAGCGCCCGACCCTGATCGAGCGCCAGAAGAAGATCGCCAAGGATCTCGGCCGCTTCCGCCAGGACAGCCAGTGGCATACCCCGGCGGCCCTCTTATATACCGTGCTGGAGCGCCTGCCGGGCAGCCTGTTCATCCTCGCCATCGGCCTGCTGCTGACCTACTGTGGTCTGCTCACGCCCAAGCTTATCTTCCAGATCACCCTGAACCTCGCACTGGGTTATCTGGTGTTCAGCGTCTACCTCTCCGTGATGCGTCCGGGCGGCATCGCCGAAAGCCACTTCCGCATACCGAAAGCCGAGCTGCAGGCCAAGCGCAACAGCATGCACTATCTATGGCTGCCGCTGCTGCCCCTCATCATGCTGTCGACCAAGGCGGTAGTTGAACCCTCCACCCTTGGCAACGACGTGATCGGCCAGGCGCTCACTCTGGCGCTACTGGGCCTGACCGCCTATCTGGTCTTCCCCATCTCCCGCGCCCGCATGAAGGGCGAGACGAGCATGCAGAAGTCCATCGTCGCCATGGCCCTGGCGCTGGCCCCCGTGGCCCTGATCATACTGGTCGGTCTGGGCTACTACTACACGGCATTGAAGCTGACCGGCCGCCTGATCGAATCCTTCTACATGCTGATCCTCTGGAGCCTGGTCTATCGCACCGCCCTGCGTGGCCTCGAGCTGGCGGCTCGCCGCCTGGCCTACCGCCGTGCCGTGGCCAAGCGGGAGCACAAGGCCCAGGAGGATGCGGAAGGGGGAGAATCCATTGAAGAGCAGCCCATGGATCTGGAAGAGGTCAGCCAGCAGTCCCTGCGTCTGACTCGCACCGTGCTGCTGCTGATCTTTGGCGTCGCCTTCTACTGGCTCTGGTCCGATCTGGTGGCAGTCTTCGCCTACCTCGACAGCATGGTGCTGTGGCATCGCAGTGAAGGGACTGGCGCCAATGCCGTGCTCTTCCCCATAAGCCTGAGCGACGTGCTGATCGGTTTCCTCCTGCTGGGGGGCGCCTGGTCGCTGGCCCGCAACCTGCCGGGTCTGCTGGAGGTGCTGGTGCTCTCCAAGCTGAACCTGGCCCAGGGCACCGCCTACGCCATCACCACCATGCTCAACTATGTGCTGATCGGGGTCGGCTCGCTGACCGCTCTCTCCATGATGGGCGTCCAGTGGGACAAGCTGCAGTGGGTAGCGGGTGGCCTGTCAGTCGGTATCGGTTTTGGCATGAAGGAGATCCTCTCCAACTTCGTCTCCGGCATCATCATCCTGTTCGAGCGCCCGGTGCGGATCGGTGACACCGTCACCATCGGCAGCTTCTCCGGCACCGTCTCCAGGATCCGCATTCGTGCTACCACCCTGACCGACTTCGACCGCAAAGAAGTTATCATCCCCAACCAACAGTTAATGACCGAACGGCTGATCAACTGGTCCCTGAGCGACACCATTACCCGCGTCATCGTACGGGTCGGGGTGGCCTATGGCTCCGATCTCGAGCTGACCCGTACCCTGCTGATGCAGGCGGCCATGGAGAACAGCCGGGTGCTCAAGGATCCGGAACCCATCGTCTTCTTCCTCACCTTTGGCGCCAGCACTCTGGATCACGAGCTGCGCTTCTTCGTGAGCGAACTGGGGGATCGCAACCCGGCCATCGACGAGCTGAACCGCAAGATCGATGCCCTGTTCCGCGAAAACGGCATCGAGATCGCCTTCAACCAGATGGATGTCTACATCAAGAACATGCAGGGAGAGGAGCAGAAGCTGGAATCCCACTCCAGCCTGCCGCCTACAGAGCCCGGCCAGCAGCCAACCTGATAATTCTTGCCGGCCATCCGATGACAAAAGCCGCTCACCCTGTGAGCGGCTTTTTTATGCCTGCTGCAGGCCACGACAAGGCCCCTTCCCTGTGTTCTGCACAAGAGGACAACCCATAGCTGCAATGAGCCAGCCAGATGCACTACCCCCTTGGTAGCCTTCTGCTCACCCTATCAGGGTGCCTACGCCTTCCACCCGCTTATGGATATGATGGCCGTTGCCAACCGTAGACCATAGGCCTCTGAGCGCTCACGCAAAACGTAGAGCAGTTATCAGTGCGACCTCCTGTTTCGCACTCATGACCTGGCTGATGAAATAACGCACTTCTCCTGTGCTGAAAGCAGCTTGCACCATAGAACAGCGGCCATAAAAAAACCGAAGCACAAGGCTTCGGTTTTTGCTGCAATGGCTGGCACAGGCCAGCGCTGCATTATTTCTTGATGCGGATAACCGGGGTCTCACCCACAACAACGGCACCAGTCATCTTCACCAGCTCTTTGATCTCGTCCATGTTGGAGATGACCACCGGAGTCAGGGTAGATTTGGCTTTCGCTTCCAGAACGGCCAGATCGAACTCGATGATGGTGTCACCACGCTTGACCTGTTGACCTTCCTGAGCGATACGGGTGAAGCCTTCACCTTTCAGCTCAACGGTGTCGATACCGAAGTGAACGAACAGCTCGATACCAGAGTCGGATTCCAGAGAGAACGCATGGTTGGTCTCGAAAATCTTGCCGATGGTACCGTCGCACGGAGCAACCATCTTGTTGCCAGCCGGCTTGATGGCGATGCCGTCACCCACGATCTTCTCGGCGAAGACAACATCGGGCACATCTTCGATCGGCACGATTTCGCCTGACAGCGGAGCAAAGATTTCGATGCCACCGGTATCAGAGCTATCGTCGGAAACCAGTTTCTTCAGTTTATCAAACAGACCCATAGTAAAGCTCCTAGAGATGATTTGTCGCTGTTTGCAGCCGATCTTAGCAGACTGCCTTCTGCTTAATAAAGTTATCTACACAGGCTTCGATTTCTGCGGCAGTGGCGAAGCTCAGTGCTTGGTCAGCCATTGCCTTCACATCTTCGAAGTTGGTGTTGCGGATAAGCTTCTTGATACGCGGTACAGAGATGGCGCTCATGGAGAACTCATCCAGACCCATACCCAGCAGCAGCAGGGTGGCACGCTCGTCACCAGCCAGTTCACCACACATACCGGTCCACTTGCCTTCGGCGTGGGACGCATCGATAACCATCTTGATCAGGGTCAGGACGGAGGGTGACAGCGGGTTGTACATGGCGGAGATCATCTCGTTACCACGGTCGACAGCCAGGGTGTACTGGGTCAGGTCGTTGGTACCGATACTGAAGAAATCCACTTCCTTGGCCAGATGATGAGCCATGACGGCAGCAGCCGGGGTCTCGATCATGATACCCACTTCGATGGCTTCATCAAAGGCTTTGCCTTCGGCACGCAGTTCGGCCTTCAGCGTCTCTACGGTAGCTTTGAGGCTACGGAACTCTTCGACGGAGATGATCATCGGGAACATGATGCGCAGTTTGCCGAAGGCAGACGCACGCAGAATGGCCCGCAGCTGGGCATTCATGATGTCGGCGCGATCGAAGAAGATACGCACGGCACGCCAGCCCAGGAAGGGGTTCATCTCTTTCGGGAAATTCATGTACGGCAGTTCTTTGTCGCCGCCGATGTCCATGGTACGCACGATGATCGGCTGATCCGGCATCGCTTCGGCCACTTCTTTGTAGGCTTTGAACTGCTCGTCTTCGGTCGGCAGCGCATCGCGATCCATGAACAGGAACTCGGTACGGTACAGACCCACGCCTTCGGCGCCATTACGGATGGCACCCTCGGTATCCTTCACGGTACCGATGTTGGCACACACTTCGACCTGGTGACCATCCAGCGTGATGGCAGGCAGATCTTTGAGCTTGGCCAGCTCGTCCTTCTCGGCCTGGAACTGGGCCTGGATCTCTTTGAACTTGGCCAGTTGCTCGGCAGTCGGGTTGATTACGATCTGGTTGTTGATCGCATCCAGCACCAGTACGTCACCATTCTTGACGCGCTCGGTGATGTCGTTGGTACCCACGATGGCCGGCAACTCCAGGGAGCGGGCCATGATGGAGGTGTGGGAGGTACGGCCACCGATGTCGGTGACAAAGCCCAGCACGTACTTCAGGTTGATTTGAGCGGTTTCGGACGGGGTCAGGTCTTTGGCGACCAGGATAACCTCTTCGTCGATGGTGCTCAGGTTGACAACGGCGATGCCCAGTACGTTCTTGACCAGACGGGTACCGATGTCACGGAAATCGGTGGCGCGCTCACGCAGGTAGGGGTCGTCCAGCTCGGCCATCATCTTGGCGTACTGTTCGATAACCTCGTAAATCGCCTTGTCGGCGGAAGCCTTGTTGTCTTTGATGAAGGATTTGATATCCCCTTCCAGCTCCTCATCTTCGAGCAGCATGATGTGACCTTCGAAGATGGCCTCTTTTTCCTCACCGAAGGTACGACCGGCCATCTCTTTGATGGCTTCCAGCTGGGCAGCTGACTTGGTGCGAGCTTCGAGGAAACGGTTGATCTCGGCATCAATCTGATCGGCGGAAATCTTGCCTTGATTGATAACGATCTCATCTTCTTTCAGAAGAAGCGCCTTACCGAATGCGATACCGGGGGACGCAAGAATGCCAGATATCATAATCCTTCCTATTAAAACGACTGTGGGGGAGGAATAAAGCTGGATTACTCCAGCTCGTCCATCAGGGCAACCAGCTTCTCAACGGCTTGCTGAGCATCCGGACCTTCGGCCTGGATGGTCACGTTGGTGCCTTTGGTCAGGCCCAGGGTCTGCAGCTTGAACAGGCTCTTGGCGCTGGCGGACTTGCCACCGGAGACCACAGTGATCTCGCTTTGGAATTCTTTGGCTTCTTTCACGAACTGAGCTGCCGGACGGGTGTGCAGGCCGTTTTCAGCAGTAATAACAACAGACTTCTCGTACATGGTTTCACCCCATATTATTGATATTTTTTGATGGATTGAGCGTTTATCAAACGATTCGCCCCACCGTGTCAGTATGGATATGTTGTAAAGTAACGAAAGCAGACCCGCAATGGTTTAATCTAGGTCAAGTTTCTGTGCAGTAATCGGTTTGTTGGCCGGTCTTTTTCCGTTATCCGGCTGAAAGCCGCATCAGGACTGGCCTGAAATTAATTTATAACGAAAAATAACACTTTGTTACTTTGTGATACCTAGCCATCAAAAACCGCGTGACGCCGCACAGGATATGAGATTTATCACAGAATGTCTGCTTTTTTTGTCGCGGCAACGCTTGTTATTTTACCCCAAAAAATAAGGGTCGAGTGACGCTCCCTCGCGTCACGGTCAAGTGCAGAGTCTAGTCCATAACAAAACGGCGCTCCGAGGAGCGCCGTTGTTTTGAAAAGATCCGTACATTTACTGCTGCAGTTCCTGCTCGGTGAACACCCCGGCAAACAGGGCGCTGGAGAGGTAACGCTCCGCCGCGCTCGGCAGGATGACAACGATGGTCTTGCCTTCAAACTCCGGCAGCTCGGCCAGACGGCTGGCTGCGACCACGGCGGCGCCCGAGCTTATCCCGGCCAGGATGCCCTCCTCTTCCATCAAACGGCGCGCCATCTCGATGGCCTCGTCGCTGGTCACCTGCTCGACACGGTCCAGCAGGGTCAGGTCCAGGTTGCCCGGGATGAAGCCGGCGCCGATCCCCTGGATCTTGTGGGGGCCCGGTTTGATCTCTTCACCCGCCAGTTTCTGGCTGATGACGGGAGATTCGGCCGGCTCGACGGCCACGGAGACCACGGCCTTGCCTTTGGTCTGTTTCAGATAGCGGGAAACACCCGTGATGGTGCCGCCGGTGCCGACGCCGGCCACGAACACGTCCACCTCACCATCGGTGGCGTCCCAGATCTCGGGGCCAGTGGTTTTTTCATGGATTTCCGGGTTGGCCGGGTTTTCGAATTGCTGCAACAGGACATATTTGCCCGGCTCGGATTCGAGGATCTCGTTGGCCTTGGCGATGGCACCCTTCATGCCGAGCGGCCCCTCGGTCAGTACCAGATTGGCACCGAGTGCCTTGAGCAGCTTGCGACGCTCCAGGCTCATGGTAGCCGGCATGGTCAGGGTGATGGGATAGCCACGAGCAGCAGCCACAAAGGCCAGAGCAATACCCGTGTTGCCGCTGGTGGGCTCGATGATCTCCTTGCCCTTGGTCAGCACGCCGCGCTTCTCGGCATCCCAGATGAGATTGGCGCCGATCCGGCACTTGACGCTGAAGCTCGGGTTGCGACTCTCGATCTTGGCCAGCACGCGGCCCTTGGTAACACGGTTGAGACGAACCAGCGGGGTGTTGCCTATGGTCTGGCTGTTGTCCTCGAAAATTTTGCTCATGGTGCTATCCCTGTGTTTGTTAAGGCGATGAAACAAGATTACCCTGTGGTTTCTGAATGAGAAGTGACGAATCGTTATAACAATATGTTATTACAACATATAGAGCTTATTCTCTCACCGAGTCCCGCCATCACCACGGGCCTCCCCTCGTCAAAGGATCGGACGCTATGGGATTTTCAGGAAGCAGCCACTATCTTGCCTCTGATGCACTGAGTATGGCGGTCAATGCCGCCATCGTGCTGGAGAAGCCGCTGCTCATCAAAGGCGAGCCGGGCACCGGCAAGACGGTGCTGGCCGAGGCGGTCGCCGACCATCTGGGCACTGAACTTATCGCCTGGCATATCAAGTCCACCACCAAGGCCCAGCAGGGGCTCTACGAATACGATGCGGTGGCCCGGCTGCGGGACTCCCAGCTCGGCGACCCGAACGTTGCCAACATCGACCACTACATTCGCCGCGGCAAGCTGTGGCAGGCCTTTACCGCCGACCAGCGACCCGTGCTGCTTATCGACGAGATCGACAAGGCGGACATCGAGTTTCCCAACGATCTGCTGCTGGAGCTGGACCGGATGGAGTTCGACGTCTACGAGACCGGCGAGCGCGTCAGGGCCCGCCAGCGCCCCGTGGTCATCATCACCTCCAACAACGAAAAAGAGCTGCCGGATGCCTTCCTGCGCCGCTGCTTCTTTCACTACATCCGCTTCCCCGACAAGGCCGAGATGCAGGCCATCGTCAGGCTGCACTATCCGAAGTTGAAAGATGCATTGCTGGAGGAGGCCATGGCGCTCTTCTTCGAGCTGCGCGAGGTAGAGGGACTGCGCAAGAAACCCTCCACCTCGGAGCTGCTGGACTGGATCAGGCTGCTCTTGGCCGACGATATCGCCCCGGAGGCAATGCGCACCCGCGAGCCCGGCAAGCTGGTGCCCGCTCTCTATGGCGCCCTGCTCAAGACAGAGCAGGATCTGCATCTCTTTGAGAAGCTCGCCTTTCTGGCCCGCCGTGGTAGCTAGATGCTGATCGATTTTTTTACCCACCTGCGCCGCCACCTGCTCCCCTGCAGCCTGCGCGAATTGCTGGACTTGCACGCTGCCCTGGGGGCTCGCCTGGCCAGCGTCGACATGGATGACTTCTATCTGCTTGCCCGCACCCTGCTGGTAAAAGACGAGGCTCACTACGATCGCTTCGATCGCGCCTTCGCCGAGTATTACGAAGGGCTGGCCGCCATCCCCCTGCTGCCGGAGAGCCTGCCGGATGAGTGGCTGCGCAAGGAGTTCGAACGGCTGCTGAGCGCCGAGGAGAAGGCGTTGCTCCAATCCCTTGGCGGGCTCGATCAGCTGCTGGCGACCCTCAACCAGCGCTTGAACGAGCAGAAAGAGCGTCACGCCGGCGGTAACAAGTGGGTCGGCACCGGCGGTAGCAGCCCGTTTGGCCACGGCGGTTTTCACCCCGAAGGGATCCGCATGGGGGGAGAGGGACAACACGGCCGGGCGGTCAAGGTGTGGGAGGCGCGCCACTACCGCAACTTCAGCGACGATTCGCCCCTTGGCCAACGGGCCATCCAGCTGGCCCTGCGCAAACTCAGGCGCTGGGTTCGCCAGGGCAGCCCCGACGAGCTGGATCTTGACGACACCATCCAGAGCACGGCCCGCCAGGGCTGGCTCGATGTGAAGCTGCGCCCCGAGCGTCACAACGGAGTCAAGCTCTTGGTCTTTTTCGACGTGGGGGGCTCCATGGATGCCCACGTGGCCGAGGTGCAGCGGCTCTTTTCCGCCCTGCGCCACGAGTTCAAGCACCTGGAGTACTTCTATTTTCACAACTGTCTCTACGATTTTGTCTGGCAGGACAACACCCGCAGGCACGAGGAGCGCTTCGACACCCTGCGGCTGCTGCGCACCTATGGCAGCGACTATAAGGTGATCCTGGTGGGGGATGCCACCATGGGTCCCTACGAGATCACCTGGCCCGGCGGCAGCGTCGAACAGTGGAACGAGGAGCCCGGCCAGGTGTGGCTCGCCCGGCTGCAGCAGCACTTCCCCAAGCTGGTGTGGATCAACCCCACACCGCGCCGGGAGTGGCTCTGGCACCCCTCCATCAAGCTGATGAACGAATTGATCGGCGGGCGCATGCACCCGTTGACTCTGGCCGGTCTCACTCAAGCTATTGACCAGCTGTAATGAACCTCTCTACCCGAACGGACAACAAGCCGGGAGTGCACCCGGCGAGGAGCAAAGATGACCTCTATCGTGATCAGTGGCTCAGGCCTCTATACCCCACCCTTTGCCGTCAGCAATGAAGAGCTGGTGGCCGCCTTCAACCAGTATGTGGATCTCTACAACGAGGAGAATGCCTCCGCTATCGATGCGGGCCAGCTGCCGGCCAGGCAGCATTCAAGCTGCGAATTCATCGAGAAGGCCTCCGGCATCAAGAGCCGTTATCTGGTGAGCAAGGAAGGTGTGCTGGATCCCGACATTATGCAGCCATTGATGGCGGAGCGCCCCGATGACAAGCCCTCCATCATGGTGGAGATGGCGGTGGCTGCCGCCGAGCAGGCGCTGATCGCCGCCGGACGCGAGCCGGGGGAGATAGAACTGGTGATAGTGGCTGCCTCCAATATGCCGCGCCCCTACCCGGCGCTCGCCATCGAGCTGCAACACTATCTGGGGGCGAGCGGCATGGCCTTTGACATGAACGTGGCCTGCTCCTCCGCCACCTTCGGCATCAAGACGGCGGCGGACATGCTGGCGGCCGGCAGCGCCAAACTGGCGCTGGTGGTCAACCCGGAGATCTGCTCGGGCCACCTCAACTTTCGCGATCGGGACAGCCATTTTATCTTCGGCGACGCCTGCACCGCCGTGCTGCTGGAACGGGAGACCGATTGCAAGGTGGCCAACCCCTGGCAACTGGTGGCCAGCAAGCTGATGACCCAGTACTCCAACAACATCCGCAACAACTTCGGCTTTTTAAACCGGCTGAGCCCGCGCACCCGCTACGGCGATGACAAGCTGTTTCGCCAGCAGGGGCGCAAGGTGTTCAAGGAGGTGCTGCCCATGGTGTGCGACTTGATCGCCGACCAGCTGGACGAGCAGGGTTGGAGGGCGGATGCCTTGAACCGGCTCTGGCTTCATCAGGCCAACCTCACCATGAACCAGTTCATCGCCCGCAAGCTGCTGGGGCACGATGCCAGCCAGCAGGAGGCCCCGGTGATCCTAGACAGTTACGGCAATACCAGCTCTGCGGGTTCCATTATCGCGTTCCATCTGTACAATCGCGACCTTCCTTCGGGGGCCTGCGGCGTGCTTTGCTCATTCGGAGCCGGTTACTCCATCGGCAGCCTGCTGCTGCGGCGCCTGTAAAAAGGGGCCTGGCCCCTCATAACAATCATCCGTTGTTTGGGCGACATTATGCAGAAGATCACGGGGCGCTGTGCCCTTCACTACGGCGTGACACTGTCACTCTTTTGTCTCTACGGGCTGCAGGTCTGCCCGTTTCTCGAGAGCCTGACCCTGCCCCAGCTGGTCATGCCCACTCTGATGGCCTTCACCTTCATGTTCGTCATGCGCAGCTGGCTGCTGCCACGCAGCCGCCTCACCGCCCGGGGGCTGGGCGGTTTCGGGCTCGAGGTCGGCTTCTTCCTGCTGGGCGCCCTGATGATCTCCACCTACAACGCCCTGGTGCACACCTTCCCGCTGGAGAGTCATCTCAAGATCCTGCTGGGCATGACGACCTTGGGCTTTCTGGTGGCGGCGGATCTGACCCTGGCCCGGGACTGGCTCAGTGCCAAACAGCGGGAACAGCAGGGCGCCTTCGCCCTGAGTCATCCGTTGGCGATGCCGGTTTCGCGCAAACTCTCCCTGTTTGCCCTGGCGACCCTGACCCTGTTGGGAGCCGTCTTCTTCCTGCTGTTCAACAAGGATCTGGAGTGGCTGATCACTGTCGGGGAGACCTTGCCGCACCTCGCAGCCCAGCACTACATACTGCTGGAAATAGCCTTCGTGATGGCGGTGACTTTCGGCTATCTCTCCCTGATCATTCACGGTTATGGCCGCAACCTCTCCCTGACCCTGATGCACCAGACCCGCACCATGGCCAGGGTGCAGTGCGGCGATCTCAATGCCCGGGTGCCGGTTATCCGGGATGATGAGTTCGGTCTGATTGCCGCCAGCACCAATCAGATGATCGGGGAGCTGAAAGCGCGCCATGACGAGCTGCACCTGACCCGGGATGTGGCCATCCTGGGGCTCGCCTCCCTGGCGGAGACCCGGGACAACGAGACCGGCGCCCACATCATCCGTACCCAGCACTACGTCAAAGTGCTGGCCGAATACCTGAGCCGTCACGAACGGGCCCGCTACCCGCTGGACGACGCCACCATCGATCTGCTGTTCAAGTCGGCCCCCCTGCACGATGTGGGCAAGGTGGGCATTCCCGATGCCATCCTGCTCAAGCCGGGCAAGCTCACCGACGAGGAATTCGCCATCATGAAGCGCCACCCCCAGATAGGCGCCGATGCCCTGGCGAGCGCCGAGGCCCAGCTCGGCTCCAACTCCTTCCTGCACCTGGCGCGGGAAATTGCCCTCACCCATCACGAGAAGTGGGACGGCAGCGGTTATCCGAGCGGCCTTGTCGGCGAGGCAATCCCCCTCTCCGGCCGGCTGATGGCAGTGGCGGATGTCTACGACGCCCTCATCTCGAAGCGGGTCTACAAGCCCGCCTTCAGCCATGAGGAGGCGAAGGCGATCATAGTCCGGGGCCGCGGCAGCCATTTCGATCCGGCCATCGTCGATGCTTTCCTCGCCTGTGAGGCAAATTTCCAGCAGATTGCCGCCCGCTTTCAGGACAGCCACTGACAAAGGGGCCGCCAACATGGCGGCCCTCCCCTCAAGCATCATTCCCCTTTCGCAGCCGCCATAATCCCCTTCATTCACTACGGTTGATGGCCCTCAGAGGCGCGCTAACGTTTTCCTCCCTCACACACAACCAGCTGATAAATATATTATTTTTAAATAATGTGTCATTTTTTGGTCATTTGGACCCGAGAATTATGGAACCTGGATCACAAGGCGATATAAAAGTGACGATATGGGGCCAAAGGAGCCAATCATGACTGCCAATCAGAGCCAGGTTTGTTATCATCCCTGAATCTTTATCACCTGCCGCCGGTCACAAAAGAATACCCATGTACACACAGTTCTTCGGCCTCTCGGAACCTCCGTTCTCCATTTCCCCCAATCCAAAGTACCTCTATATGAGCGAACGCCACGGCGAAGCCCTGGCTCACCTCACCTACGGATTGCAGGATGGGGGCGGCTTCGTGCTGCTGACCGGCGAGGTGGGTACCGGCAAGACCACCGTCTCCCGCTGTCTGTTGCAACAGCTGCCGGAGGAGACCGAGATCGCCTACATCCTCAATCCTTCCCTGACCGAACGGGATCTGCTGGCCGCCATCTGCGACGAGTTCCAGCTTGCCTATGGGGAAGAAGCCGGGATCAAGACGCTGTTCGACCTCATTCGCGATCACCTGCTGGCCAACCTGGCGGCGGGCAAGCGCAGCGTGGTGCTGGTGGACGAGGCGCAGCACCTGCTGCCCGGTGTGCTGGAGCAACTACGCCTGCTGACCAACCTCGAGACCGACGACAAGAAGCTGTTGCAGGTGGTGTTGATAGGCCAGCCGGAGCTGCAGCAGATGCTGCGTCAGCCCCTGCTGCGCCAGCTGGCCCAGCGCATCACCGCCCGTTACCACCTGTTGCCGCTCTCCGCCACCGACGTGGATGCCTACGTCAGGTTCCGCCTGCAGGTGGCCGGCTGCGTGCAGCCCATCTTTACCCCGGGTGCGATCCAGACCCTGCATCGCCTGAGCGGCGGCGTGCCCCGTCTCATCAACCTCATCTGCGATCGCGCCCTGATCGCCGCCTTCGCCCGCGCCAGCTACAAGGTTGCCCCCGCCGACATCAGCCAGGCGGCCTTCGAGGTGACCGGCGTGCGGGACGAAGGGAGCTGGCTCTCGGGGCTGACCGTAACCCTGGCCGGCGCCCTGCTGGTGGCTGCCGGCTGGTGGGGCTGGCAATTTTTCGGCGTTTTTCCCGAGCGCCCCGTGGTCAAGGTCGAGGTGCCGGTCACCATAGACGAAACCGCCGAGCAACAGGAACAGCTGACCGAGGCGATCAACCAGGCGCTCGATCCCGACGGCGCCATGCAGAATCTCTACCGGGTATGGGGATATGAACCCGAACTGGACGACGCCACCTGTGCCAATGCCCCCCGTGCCGGCCTGCGCTGCCAGGAGGGGGAAGCAAGCCTCGAGGAGCTGCGCGCCCTGCAGCACCCCGCCATGATCACCCTGACCGACGAGACCGGCGGGATCTACTACGCCACCCTGGTGACCCTGGGTCCCAAGCAGGCCAGCCTGATGATCGGCGATCAGAGCTGGGAAGTAGAGCGCCAATGGCTCCAGGATAACTGGGGCGGCAGCTACACCCTCTTGTGGCGCATGCCCAAGGGAGGCGTGGGCCTTATCAGCAGCAACGCCGGCCAATCCCAGCTCCAGTGGCTCGACAATGCCCTGAGCCGCGCCCTGCAACAACCGGAACGCAAGGTGCGCCGCTTCGATGGCGAGCTCAAGCAAAAACTGCAGCAGTTCCAGCGGGATCAGGGGCTGACCCCGGACGGCATCGCCGGCAGCAATACCCTGCTGCGTCTCAACGCCCTCTCCGGCGAGCCCATGCCCAGACTGGAGGAGGCCTCCTGATGTCTACCCTGCTCAAGGCGCTGCGCCGCGCCGAACAACCGGCCATCCCGGCCCATATCCCCGCCATGGGGCTGCCGCTACCCCGGGAGGAGGAGCGTCACCCTCGCCGCATCGGCTGGCTGCTCGCACCGCTGGCCCTGCTGCTGGGCGCCGGCGCCAACTATGGCTGGCACCTGCTGCACAACCGCCCCATCGAGGAGAAGGTCGAGGTAAAGGAGGTGGTCAGGCCCCCCTTCGTGCGAGTCGAGCCCAAGGCGATGATCACCCGACCACTGCCGCCACCCCTGCCGGAGCCCGTGGTGCAGCAACCCAGGGTGGTGGCTAAAAATGGCAACCCGGCCCCGAGTCTGGCCGAACAGTTGCTGCGCGCCCTCAATGAAACACCGCTGCAGGAGCCCCGGGCCAGCGGGCCAGCGGTCGCCCCGAGCCAGCTGATGAGCCTGAATGCGGCGCCGCCCGCGGTGCGCCAGCAGGTGCCGCCGCTGATGTACGGCTCCCATGTCTTCTCCTCCAACCCGGCCAAACGCACCGTGCTGCTCAATGGCCGTGAATACCGGGAAGGGAGCGAACTGGCGCCCGGCGTACGCCTCGCCGCCATCGCGCAGGAGTACATAGTGCTGGATGTGGGCGGACAGAGCGTCACCCTCAAGGCGCTGCAGGACTGGCATGGTTAGCAGGGTGATGAAGCAAACCGTTCACCCCGGGTCGCGGGGCTGTGATATGAAGAGGATTCCAAACGGGTCACACCTGACAACCCCTGACGCCTGGCGTACAAGCGGCGCCGTGTCTCCTTGCGACGAAATGATTAAATACTCACCTGTATGCATACGCCTGTTGTGTCAGGCAAATGGGCCGTTCACAATACGCAACCACACCGGAACCTGGAAGTGATTGATTAATATGACGCTACGATTCAGGGACGACATGTTTTCCAGGCTGTGGGTCCAGTGCCGACGCCTCCCCATGACCAGGATTGCCCAGCTGGTATTCCTGGTGCTGCTGCTCATGCTGGCCCAGCAGAGTGCCAGCCTGACCTGGCGTCTGTTCACCCTGGCAAGCCCCCAGCAGAGCGAACCCTGGCAACCGGCCATGGCCGCCACTGCCAGACCGGACAGCCCGCGCATCGAGCTCGATGACATCAGCCGGCTGGCTCTCTTTGGCAAGCCCCTGCCCAGGGCGCAGGACAACACTGCCGTGGCCGCCAATGCCCCCCGCACCCAACTCAATGCCCAGCTCAACGGCGTGCTGGCTAGCTCGGATCCGGCCAGATCGATCGCCATCATCGCCATCTCCGGGCGCCAGAACTCCTACGGGGTCGGGGATATGATCGACGGCACCCAGGCCAAGATCCGCCAGATTTTTGCCGATCGGGTCATCATCGCCCACAACGGCCGTGACGAGACCCTGATGCTGGACGGGGAAGAGTACGGCAAGCCGCTGCCGACCCCGGAGAAACCGGGCAGCACCCTCACCGACCTGCGCCAGGAGCTGATGGCCAACCCGGGCAAGATCACCGATTACCTCAATGTTTCACCGGTGCAGGTGGATGGCCGGATGACGGGCTATCGCCTCAATCCGGGCAGCAATCCGGCCCTCTTCAACCAGAGCGGACTGCAGGCCAATGATCTGGCCATCGCCATCAACGGACTGGATTTACGGGACAACATGCAAGCCATGCAGGCGATGCAACAGATGGCTGGCGCCACGGAAATGACGGTAACCATAGAGCGTCAGGGCGAACAGCTCGACGTCTATGTGAGCCTGGCAGAATAATGATTTTGGAGTCGTACCAAGAATGAGCACTAAAGGGAAAGGCTGGCGTCTGGCTACCATGGCCGCGGCACTGATGATGGCAGGCAGTGCCTGGGCCACCGAATACGCGGCCAGTTTCAAAAACGTCGAAATCGAAGAGTTCATCAACACGGTGAGCAAGAACCTCAACCGGACCGTCATCATAGAGCCGTCGGTGCGGGGCAAGATCAACGTGCGCAGCTATGACCTGCTCAACGAGGATCAGTACTACCAGTTCTTCCTGAGCGTGCTCGACGTCTACGGCTTTGCCGTGGTCCCCATGGACAACGGAGTGCTCAAGGTGCTGCGCTCGCGGGATGCCAAGACCTCCGCCATTCCGGTGGTGGATGGCAGCAACCCGGGCTCCGGCGACGAGATGGTGACCCGGGTGGTACCGGTGCGCAACGTCTCGGTGCGTGAACTCGCCCCCCTGCTGCGCCAGCTCAACGACAACGCCGGCGGCGGCAACGTGGTCCATTACGACCCGTCCAACGTGCTGCTCATCACCGGTCGCGCCGCCGTGGTCAATCGCTTGGTAGAGGTGGTCAACCGGGTTGACCGCGCCGGGGATCAGGAGGTCGACATCATCAAGCTGAAATACGCCTCTGCCGGCGAAATGGTGCGCCTGGTGACCAACCTCAACAAGGATGGCAACCCACAGGGAAGCACCGCCAGCCTGCTGCTGAGCCCCAAGGTGGTGGCCGACGAGCGCACCAACTCGGTGGTGGTCAGCGGCGAACCCAAGGCGCGCGCCCGCATCATCCAGATGGTGCGCCAGCTTGATCGGGATCTCCAGAGCCAGGGCAACACCCGGGTCTTCTACCTCAAATATGGCAAGGCCAAGGATATGGTCGAGGTGCTCAAGGGGGTTAGCTCCAGCATCGAGGCCGACAAGAAGGGGGGCACTGCGGCCACCACGGGGGGCGCCAGCATCGGCGGTGGCAAGCTTGCCATCTCCGCCGACGAGACCACCAATGCCCTGGTCATCACCGCCCAGCCTGACGTGATGGCGGAGCTCGAGCAGGTGATCGCCAAGCTCGACATCCGCCGTGCCCAGGTGCTGGTCGAAGCCATCATCGTCGAGATGCTGGATGGCGATGGCCTCAACCTCGGGGTCCAGTGGGGCAACGCCAATGGCGGTGGCACCCAGTTCACCAACACAGGAGTCGGACTCGGCTCTGCCATCATCGCAGGCAAGGATTACAAGGACAACGGCAACACCGATGGTCTTGGCAACCTGCTGAGCGGCTTCAACGGTATGGCCGCCGGCTTCTACCATGGCGACTGGGCCATGCTGGCCACGGCGCTCGCCTCCAACACCAAGAGCGATATTCTCTCCACCCCGAGCATAGTCACCATGGACAACAAGGAGGCGTCGTTCAACGTGGGTCAGGAGGTACCGGTCCAGACTGGGTCGCAAAGCTCCACCTCGGGTGACAACATCTTCAACACCATAGAGCGCAAGACGGTGGGCACCAAGCTGGTGGTCACTCCCCAGATCAACGAAGGGGATTCGGTGCTGCTCACCATAGAGCAGGAGGTCTCCAGCGTGGCCAAGGCGCAGGCCTCGGGCACCGCAGAGCTCGGCCCCACCTTCGATACCCGTACCGTGAAAAACGCCGTGCTGGTGAAAAGTGGCGAGACAGTGGTGCTGGGCGGCCTGATGGACGAACAGACCAAGGAGGAGATCTCCAAGGTGCCGGTGCTGGGGGATATCCCCGTGCTGGGCTACCTGTTCCGCTCCACCGCCAATACGACCTCCAAGCGCAACCTGATGGTCTTTATCCGGCCGACCATACTGCGTGATGCCAACGTCTACTCCGGCATCTCCAACAACAAGTACTCCCTGTTCCGCGCCGAGCAGCTGGAAGCCGCCGCTCAGGATGCCTACCTCACCTCGCCCAAGCGCCAGGTGCTGCCGGAATACGGTCAGGATGTGATGGTCTCCCCCGAGGTGAAAAAGCAGCTCCAGCAGATGCAGCTTCGCCAGCAAAGCACGGTCGAGAGCACCACTCCCTTTGTGCAGAGCAAGCCCTGATGAGCGCCTACCAGCTGGACGACAGCGAACTGCCGCCGCCACTGCCCGAGCTGCCCTTTGCGTTTGCCCGCAACTTCGGGGTGATCCTGACCGAGCGTGATGGCGCCCCCCTGCTGCTGTGCCGTCAGGGGGTCACGCCGCAGGCCCTGCTCGAAGCGCGCCGGGTCGCCGGCGTCCCCTTCGCGGTGGAGATACTCGATGGCGACGCCTTCGAAGAGTTGCTGATGGCCCACTACCAGCGCGACTCCTCCGAGGCACGCCAGCTGATGGAAGATCTCGGCAACGAGATGGACTTTTTCACCCTCGCCGAAGAGCTGCCCCAGAGCGAGGATCTGCTGGATGCCGATGACGACGCCCCCATCATCCGCCTCATCAACGCCATGCTGAGCGAGGCGATCAAAGAGGAGGCATCGGACATCCATATCGAGACCTTCGAGCGCGCCCTGGTCATTCGTTTTCGCATCGATGGGGTGCTGCGGGAGATCCTGCGCCCCCATCGCAAGCTCGCCTCCTTGCTGGTATCGCGCATCAAGGTGATGTCGCGCATGGACATCGCCGAGAAGCGGGTGCCCCAGGATGGTCGTATTTCCCTGCGCATCGGCGGGCGCGCCGTCGACGTGCGGGTCTCCACCATGCCGTCGAGCTACGGCGAGCGGGTGGTATTGCGTCTGCTCGACAAAAACACCATCCGCCTCGAGCTCAAGCAGCTTGGCATGACCCAGCGCAACCGCACCATCATCAGCGAGCTCATCAGAAAGCCCCACGGCATTATCCTGGTGACCGGCCCGACCGGCTCGGGCAAGTCCACCACCCTGTATGCGGCGCTCTCCGAGATCAACTCGCGGGATCGCAACATCCTCACGGTGGAAGACCCCATCGAATATGACCTGGAAGGGGTCGGCCAGACCCAGGTCAACAGCAAGGTGGACATGACCTTCGCCCGCGGCCTGCGCGCCATATTGCGTCAGGATCCGGACGTGGTGATGGTGGGGGAAATCCGCGACCTCGAGACCGCCCAGATCGCAGTGCAGGCTTCCCTGACCGGTCACCTGGTGATGTCGACCCTGCACACCAACACCGCCATCGGCGCCATCACCCGGATGCGGGACATGGGGATCGAGCCCTTCCTGCTCTCCTCATCCTTGCTGGCGGTGCTGGCCCAGCGGCTGGTGCGCACCCTCTGCCCGGATTGTCGCGCCCCGCGCCCGGTCACCGAGCAGGAGCGCCTCGCCATGGGCATCGAACTGACCGCCGATCAGCAGATCTGGCATCCGGTGGGCTGCGAGCAGTGCAACCACACCGGCTATCGCGGCCGTACCGGCATCCACGAGCTGGTGGTGGTGGACGAAGCAGTGCGCGAGGCCATTCACGGCGCCAGTGGCGAGATGGCCATCGAGCGCCTCATCCGCGAGCACACTCCCAGCATCCGCCGCGACGGCATCGACAAGGTGCTCAAGGGGCAGACCAGCCTGGAAGAGGTGCTGCGCGTGACCCGGGAAGATTGAGATGGCGGCATTCGAATACAAGGCACTCGACAACCGGGGACGCAGCAAGAGCGGCGTGCTGGAGGGGGATTCCGCCCGCCAGGTGCGCCAGCTGCTGCGTGAGCAGGGACTCACCCCGCTGGAGGTGAACGAGACCACCGAGAAGGCAAAACGGGAGGCGACCCGCTTCGCCCTGTTTCGCCGCGGGGCCAGCACCGCCGAGCTGGCTCTCATCACCCGCCAGCTGGCAACCCTGGTGGGCGCCGGCCTCACCATCGAAGAGGCCCTCAAGGCGGTCGCCGAACAGTGCGAGAAGGCCCATCTGCGCAGCCTGGTGGCGACGGTGCGCAGCAAGGTGGTGGAAGGGTATTCGCTGGCCGACTCCCTGGGGGCCTTCCCCCATGTGTTCGATCAGCTGTTTCGCTCCATGGTGGCGGCCGGCGAGAAGTCCGGTCACCTGGAGAAGGTGCTCAACCGCCTGGCCGACTACACCGAGCAGCGCCAGCACATGCGCACCAAGCTGCTGCAGGCGATGATCTACCCCATCGTTCTCACCTGCGTGGCCATCGGCGTCATCTCCATCCTGCTCACCGCCGTGGTCCCCAAGGTGGTGGCCCAGTTCGAGCACATGGGCCAGCAGCTGCCCGGCACCACCCGTTTTCTTATCGGCACCAGCGAGCTGATGCAGGCCTATGGCCTCTGGTTCTTGCTGCTGCTGTTTGCCGGCAGCCTGGTCTGGCGCTGGTGGCTCACCGACGACAAGCGTCGCCGCCGCTGGCATCAGGTCATCTTGCGCCTGCCGGTGATAGGCCGGGTCAGCCGCGGCCTCAACACCGCCCGTTTCGCCCGCACCTTGAGCATCCTCAACGCCAGCGCCGTACCGCTGCTGGAAGGGATGCGGATCGCCGGTGAAGTGCTCTCCAACGACTTTGCCCGGATGCGGATAGCTGAAGCCACCGAACGGGTGCGCGAGGGGACCAGCCTGCGCAAGTCGCTGGCGGAAACCAACATTTTCCCGCCCATGATGCTGCACATGATCGCCTCCGGCGAGCAGAGCGGCGAGCTCGACAGCATGCTGGAGCGGGCAGCAGACAACCAGGATCGGGAGTTCGAGTCCCAGGTCAACATCGCCCTCGGGGTGTTCGAACCCATGCTGGTGGTCTCCATGGCCGGGGTGGTGCTGTTTATCGTGATGTCGATCCTGCAGCCGATCCTCGAGCTCAACAATATGGTGAATCTGTAGGTGAGGGTGTCCGAATACGCTTCGCTATTCGAACCTACAAACCCAATCGAACCCGTAGGTTCGATTAGCCGACAGGCGTAATCGAACGATCGCGGTTTAACAATTAATCGTTGATGGTTCATGCCATCTCATTTCGTTAGGGAGTCAGTCATGCAAAAACGTCGTCAATCCGGTTTTACCCTGCTGGAAGTCATGGTGGTCATCGTGATCCTCGGGATCCTGGCCAGCCTGGTGGTGCCCAACCTGATGGGCAACAAGGAGAAGGCCGACCAGCAGAAGGCGGTCTCCGACATAGTCGCGCTGGAAAATGCCCTCGACATGTACAAGCTGGACAACAACCGCTACCCGACCACAGAGCAGGGGCTGGAAGCCCTGGTCACCCAGCCGACCGTCGATCCGGCGCCACGCAGCTACCGCGAAGGTGGTTATATCAAGCGCTTGCCGCAGGATCCCTGGGGCAACCCGTATCAGCTGCTGAGCCCGGGCCAGTTTGGCAAGCTCGACATCTTCACCATGGGACCGGATGGCGAAGCCGGCAGCGATGATGACATCGGCAACTGGAACCTGAAGGACTTCCAGTAAGTGAATGCGTGCCCCTGCATCCTGCTTCGCCCTGCCCGCTGAGGTCTGCGTGAGAGTCAGTCCGGCCCTTCGTCGCCAATCCGGCTTTACCCTGCTGGAGGTCTTGCTGGTCGCCATGCTGATGGGGCTGGTGGCCACCGCCGTCACCCTCAGCATGGGGGGCGCCCGGGGCGACAGGGAGCTCGACCAGCAGGCACGCCGCCTGATGGCGACCCTGCAGCTGGCACAGGAGTATGCGGTGATGGAGGGGCGCCTGGTGGGTCTTCGCATCGAGGAGAACGGCTGGCAGTACATGCAGCGCGCCGCCCGGGATCGCAAATGGCAGCCGATCGCCGATGACAGACAGCTCGGCCAGGTCGAGCTGCCAGAGAACATGACGCTGGGCCTCGAGCTCGGCGGCTTTGGCTGGCAACCCGATCCCGACGAGGAGCGCGAGCAGAAACGGGACGAGAAAGAGCGCACGCCCCAGCTGCTCATCTTCCCGGGAGGCGAGCTCACGTCGTTTACCCTCACCTTCACCCAGCAGGATGACGATGCCCGCTACATCCGCATCGTCAAGGGGGACGAGTTCGGTCGCCTGACCCTGCTGACCGGTGATGAGGAGCAGCCAGAATGAAGGCGCGCGGCATGACACTGCTGGAGGTGATGGTCGCGCTGGCGGTATTCGCCATTGCGGGCCTGGCGGTGATGAAGACAGCCAGCGAGCACCTCTCGGCCCTCAACTACCTGGAAGAGAAGACGCTGGCCACCTGGGTGGTAGAGAACCAGCTGGTACAGCAAAAGCTCGAGAAGAAGTGGCCCGGCGACAGCTGGGTGGAGGGAGAGGAGCAGCTGGCCGGACAGACCTGGTACTGGCGCTATCGCGGCGTCGCCACCAGCGACAACAACTTCAAGGCGCTGGATATGGAAGTGCGCACCGAGGCGAAATCAGCGAGCCCGGTCGCCATGCTGCGGACCTATATCAACCGATGATGCGCCACCGTCCCCGTCACGCCGGCTTTACCCTGCTTGAGATGCTGGTGGCCATCGCCATCTTCGCCACCTTGAGCCTTGGCGCCTATCAGGTGCTGCAGGGGGTGCTCACCAGCGACGAGGTGGCCAAGCGCAAGGAGGCCAGGCTCTACGAGTTGCAACTCGCCTTCACCCTGCTGGAGCGGGATGTCACCCAGATGGTGCCCAGAAGCGGCCGCATCGAGGGCGAAAGCAACAAGGTATTGCTGGCGGCGTCGCGCTTCGGCCAGCAGAGCGATGACTGGGGCATGGCGTTTATGCGCGGCGGCTGGCTCAACCCGGATGGCATGCTGCCCCGCTCCCAGCTGCAGCGGGTCGGCTGGCGCCTCAAGGATCAGACCCTGGAGCGGCTGAGTTATCTCTACCCGGATCCGGTGATCGGCAGCGAGCCGCGCATCCAGCCGGTGCTCAAGGGAGTCACAGCCCTGCGCCTCTACTTCTACGATCAGGGGCGTTGGCGAGAGGAGTGGACCCAGCGCAGCGTGCTGCCTTACGGGCTCGCGGTCGAGCTGGATCTGGAGGATTACGGCACCATCCGCCGCCAGTTCCTCATCGGTGCCGGTGGTCAGCGCTACGAAGAGAACAGCCAGAGCCAGGACAACCCGGATAGCAACAACGGGAACAACACCGGTAACGGCGGCACCGATCAGGGGGGCACAACAGACAACAATGGCGGAAGCGTGAATGACAACCAGAGTGGAGTCACTCCCAATGAGGGGTAGCGCCCGCCTGGACCGCCAGGGGGGCATGGCCCTGCTGGTGGTGTTGCTGATCCTCTCCGTGATGGTGATCGTCGCCAGCAACATGAGCGGCCGCCTGCAGCTGGAACTGCGCCGCACCGCCAACCTCACCGCGGGCAAGCAGGCCTGGTGGTATGCCATGTCGGCGGAGGCACTGGTGAGCAAGGTGCTGACCCAGGATTTCAAAGATGACCCCGAGGTGGTGAGCCTGGGGCAGAACTGGGCCCGCAAGGAGGCGGTGTTCCCGCTGGAGGATGGCAAGCTGCGTGGCGAGGTGACCGACCTGCAATCCTGCTTCAACCTCAACAGCCTGGCCGTGGCGAGTGCCGCGGGGGTGGGCGAGGAGCTGGAACAGCAGCCCTATCCGGTGCAGGTGTTTCGCGAACTGCTGAGCCAGCTGGGGATGGAGGATTACGAAGCGGCCCAGCTCACCGATGCCGTGCGCGACTGGGTCGACAAGGATACTGTGCTGGTCTCGAGTCTGGGGGCCGAGGACGCCTATTACGAAGGGCTCAAGCCTCCCTATCTGACCGCCAACCAGTGGATGCTGGGCAAGGATGAGCTGAGGGCGGTGCGCGGGGTCACGGCCAGGGTCTATGCCAAACTGGCCCCCTATGTCTGCGCCCTGCCAAGCAGCAAGCTGAAGATCAATATCAACACGCTGGATCCGGAGCAGCCGGCCCTGCTGGTGGCGCTCTACCGGGGCAAGATAGGGCCGGACGATGCCAAACGGCTGCTGACCGAGCGCCCCAAGAAGGGGTGGAAAGAGATCAAGCTGATGACGGATCGCATGGGCGTCCCCCTTGAGAGCATCAAGGGGCTCAAGGAGGCCCTGGTGGTCAAGAGCGACTTTTTTGCCGCCCGCGTGGTCGCCGAGACGGGGGACACCCGCGCCTGGCTGGAGACCCTGTTCCAGCGCGGCAAGGACAACAAACTGGTGGTGCTGCGCCGTTTGAACGGCACCGCCGAATGAGGGAAGCCGAAGCAAGCCTTCGGCACCCGACCGATTTTGGATGCAGCCGGCAGGCTGCGCACCGGCGGCCCACTCGGGGTACGCCGGCATCGCAGGAGAGAGATGCGTGAGCGAGAGTCTGGTCATCCGTCTGGGGACCAATAAACAACAACCGGTGGCCTGGCTGGTCTGGTCTGCCCAGGAGCAGGAGATCATCGCCTCCGGCCAGCTCCCCTCGGCCGACGCGCTGAGCGAGCTGCAGGAACGGGCCGGTGGCCGTCCCGTGGTCACCCTGGTGCCGGGCAGCGATCTGCTGTTTCGGCGCGTCACCCTGCCCGGCCGTTACAGCCGCCAGTCGGCAGCGGCCCTCCCCTACCTGCTGGAGGAACAGATCGCCTCCGATGTGGAGGATCTCCACCTGGTAGTGCTGGCCCACGATGGCCCCAACGTGGATCTGATGGCGGTGGATCGCCAGAAGATGACCGAGTGGCTCGGCTGGCTCGAGGCCGCCGGGCTCAAAAGCCTGCAACTGCTGCCGGATGTGCTGGCCCTGCTCCCCGCAAGCGACGGCTGGTCGGCTCTGCAGCTGGAGCAAGAGTGGCTGATCCGTCAGGGCCCCTGGCAGGGGATCGTCACCGACGAGGCCCTGCTGACCCTGCTGCTGGCAGCCGAGGCCGAACCGGTCACCATCCACAGCCATACGCCGTCCCCCGCCATGGCGAGTGCCAATTGGCAGGCCGCCGAGCCCGAGCTGCCCATGTTGCTGCTGGCCAGGGGAGCGCTCGCCTGTCGCGCCAACCTGCTCACCGGACCCTACCGTCCCCAGACCGAATATGCCCGCTACTGGCAGCAGTGGCGCAAGGTGGCCATCACCGCCACCCTGTTGTTGCTGGTGGCCCTGGTCCAGCGTGGCGCGCAGCTCTATCAGCTGGAACAGCAGGACAAGGCGCTCAAGGGAGAGATCCGCCAGGTCTACACCCGCATCTTCCCCGGGGAGAGCCGCATAGTGAACGTGCGCAGCCAGATGGCCCAGCACCTCAAGCAACTGGGACAGGCCCCGCAAAACGGCATCCTGCTGATGCTGACCGAACTGGCCCCCACCTTCGCCGAGATCCCCGGTCTCAAGCCCCAGGTGTTGCGCTTTGATGCCAGCCGCAGCGAGCTGCGCCTGCAGGTCAGCGCTCCCGGTTATGGCGAGATAGAGCGCTTTCGCGAGCTGGCTGGCAAGCGCTTCGAGGTGCAGCAGGGCGAGGTACGCAGCGGCGAGGGCAAGGTAGAGGGCGCACTGGTGCTCAAGGACAAATCATCATGATGGCAAAACTGCATGGGTGGTGGCACGGCATCACCGCCCGGGAACAGCGGCTGGTGGCGGCAGGCGGCATACTGCTGCTGATCGGGCTCTGCTACTGGAGCATCTGGCATCCCCTCAACAACCGCATCGCGGAGCGGGAACGCCAGGTGCAAAACCAGCAGCAAACCCTGGCCTGGCTCAAGGAGAAGGGGGCCGAGGTGATCGCCATGCGCGGCAACCAGGTGGTGCCGGCTGATACCGGCGGCACCCTGGAAGGGACGGTCAACCGCACCGCCTTCAACCACAAGATCAAGATTGCCCGCCTGCAACCCCAGGGCAGCGAACTGCAGGTGTGGATCGATACGGTCCAGTTCGATGATCTGCTGCTCTGGCTAGCCACCCTGGTGGAGCAGCACGGCATCCAGATCCAGGTCATCGAGATCGCCCGCGAAGACCTGGCCCCGGGCCTGGTCAAGGTCAGACGTTTGCAACTGAGTCGTCCCCAATGAAACAGCGAATCCTGGCTGCCACCCTGTTTCTGGTGGCCTATCTCATCTTCCTGCTGGCCACCCTGCCGGCGGCCCTGGTGGCCCGTTATCTGCCGCTGCCTGCCCATATGGCCAACCTGCTCAAGCTGGAGGGGGTCAGCGGCACCCTCTGGAGTGGCCAGATAGCCCGATTGCAATACGCCAGCGAATCGGTCAGCCAGCTGCGCTGGGAGCTCAATGGCTGGTCTTTGCTGCGCTTCGCCCCCGAGGTGTCAGTGCGTTTTGGAGATCGCCACGGCCTCAATGGCCAGGGGGTGATCGGCTGGCAGGGCAGCCTGTTTGCCCGCGATCTCACCCTCAACGCCCCGGCGCCCTGGCTGCTGGCCCGCCTCCCGCTGCGCCCGCCCTTCCCGCTCACCGTGGCCGGCCAGCTGCAACTCAAGATCGACCAGTTTGCCCAGGGGGCCCCCTGGTGCAACAACCTCTACGGCAACCTCGACTGGTATGACGCTATTGCCGATACCCCGGCCGGCAAGCTGACGCTGGCCGACCCCGAGGTAAAACTCACCTGCCTCGACTCCAGGGTAGTGGCCGAACTCAAGCAGGGTTCCAATGCGGTAGAGACCCTGGGCCGCCTTGAGCTGCAGGCCAACGGCCAGTACCTGTTCCAGGGCAGCCTGAAGCCGGGGCCGGATCTGCCCGCCCAGATGCAACAGGGACTCCCCTTCCTCGGCCAGCCCGACAGTCAGGGGCGCTTCCCCCTGCGCTATCAGGGAAGGATCTGAGCCCCTCCTCTTAACCAGCGGCCCTGGCACTTTGTACCGGGGCCGCTTCTTTTCGCTCGCCTTGGCCTTTTCAGGGGGGAGAGAGAATGCAAGCCAAGGCGTTTCCCTCCTCTACGGGCTCAGCTTTCTTTATCTAAGCCGCTTTGCTTGCTTCACCGACTGCTCTATTTTGCCTGTCCCGCTTTCTGCTGCCTCTCCCGCTCTTTGCCAGTTAGCGCTTGTCACTCTTCCTTATTATCTCTTTTGCCCCTCTCTCACCTTTCAGGCGCCCTGACCGATACCACCCCTCTGGTTGATTCCTCATTAACGCGAGGTCAATAAAACCCCATCTTGGTGATATTCAGACAATCTGAAAGATCTGGCAGGAATATCAATCAGATTGCATTCACTTGTGAATTTGAACCGGTGAAGACAATTTCTCATTTTTCTATCAAAGCAGGTCAACGCACCACATAAAACACATAAATTGTTGATTTAAATAAAAATAAATCATCAACCTATCTTTTTATCTTCGTTGTATCGTCTTTTTTCCAATCCTGTCACATCGAAAACTGTGAAGAGCGGCAGATCACTTGGTCAACCAAAGACAATTGATTTAGACCACGAAATACCAGTCAAACAGGATGTGTCGATACAATAAGGTCAATTGGAGATGATCAAGGCTTGCAGCGCGACTCGCCGCCGTCTCGACCGGTTTGTTCATTTGATTTTCAAGCGTTGAGGGAATGGTTATGGAAAAGAAGCACATCTACCTGTTTTGCTCTGCCGGGATGTCCACGTCACTGCTGGTCTCGAAGATGAAGGCGCAGGCAGAAAAATATGATGTCCCCGTGGTGATCGATGCCTATCCGGAGACCCTGGCCGCCGAGAAGGGGGTCGATGCCGACCTGATCCTGCTGGGCCCGCAAATCGCCTACATGCTGCCGGAAATCCAGCAACAGCTGCCGGGCAAGCCGGTCGAGGTGATCGACTCCATCCTGTACGGAAAAGTGGATGGTCTGGGTGTTCTCAAGGCGGCCGTCGCGGCCATCAAGCAGCACAGCGCACAGTAAGGAGAGGGATGTGAGCAACCTTATCGCATCGATGGAGAAGGCAATCCTGCCGATTGCCGTGAAGCTGGGCAAACAGCCTCACGTCAATGCCATCAAGAACGGCTTTATCAAACTGATGCCCCTGACGCTCGCCGGGGCCATGTTTGTGCTGATCAACAACGTGTTTCTGAGCTTTGGCGAGGGCTCTTTTTTCTACTCAATGGGGGTGCGGCTCGATCCCGCCACCATCGCCACCCTGGATGGCTTCAAGAGCATAGGGGGCAGCGTCTACAACGGCACCCTGGGGATCATGTCCCTGATGACCCCCTTCTTCATCGGCATGGCGCTGGCGGAAGAGCGCAAGGTTGACCCGCTCGCCGCCGGTCTGCTGTCGGTTGCCGCCTTCATGACGGTCACTCCGTTCAGCGTCGGTGAAGCCTACGCCGTCGGTGCCAACTGGCTGGGCGGCGCCAACATCATCTCCGGCATGCTGATCGGTATCGCCGTGGCCGAAATGTTCGCCTTCATCGTGCGCCGCAACTGGGTGATCCGCCTGCCTGACAGCGTGCCTGGATCCGTCTCCCGCTCCTTCTCGGCGCTGATCCCGGGCTTCATCATCCTCTCCATCATGGGGGTGATCGCCTACCAGCTCAACAACGCCGGCACCAACTTCCACCAGCTCATCATGGATACCATCTCCACGCCGCTGGCCAGCATGGGTGGCCTGGTGGGCTGGGTCTATGTGCTCTTCTCCCCGCTGCTCTGGTTCTTCGGGGTACACGGCTCCCTGGCGCTCTCCGCCCTCGAGAACGGCATCCTGGTGCCATTTACCCTGGAGAACGTGGCGCTCTACACCCAATACGGCTCGGTCGAAGCGGCGCTGGCCGCCGGCAAGGAGTTCCACGTCTGGACCAAGCCGATGCTCGACTCCTACATCTATCTGGGTGGTACCGGTGCGACTCTCGGCCTCATCCTGGCCATCTTCATGGTCTCCCGCCGCGATGACTACCGTCAGGTCGCCAAGCTGGGCCTGCCCTCCGGCATGTTCCAGATCAACGAGCCCATCCTGTTCGGCCTGCCAGTCATCATGAACCCTGTGCTGCTCATCCCCTTCGTGATGGTGCAGCCGGTGCTGACGGGCATCACCCTGTTTGCCTACTACACGGGCGTCATTCCGCCCATCACCAACATGGCCCCATGGACCATGCCGGCGGGGCTGGGGGCCTTCTTCAACACCAACGGCAGCGTGGCAGCCTTCCTGCTGGCCCTGTTCAACCTGGGTGTGGCCACCATGATGTATGTGCCGTTCGTCATCATCGCCAACAAGGCCCAGAGCGTCATCGAAGAGGAAGAGGAGAGCGAGGAAGATATCGCTCTGGCCCTGAAGTTCTGACGACACATGCGGGAGGAGCCCGGCTCCTCCCGCCAGTTTGGAGAAACGCAGTATGCAGTATCGTTTTCCGGATAACTTCTGGTGGGGCAGTGCCAGCTCGGCACCACAGATGGAAGGCGCCGCCGCTCGCGGCGGCAAGTCCGCCAACATTTTCGATCACTGGTTTGCCATCGCGCCGGAGCGCTTTCACGGTGGCATAGGCCCGACCGATACCTCCACTTTTTACGACCACTTCGAGAGCGACATCGCCCTGCTCAAGCAGTTGGGCCACAACAGCTTTCGCACCTCCATCTCCTGGTCACGGCTGATCCCGGATGGCACCGGCGAGATCAACCCCGAGGCCGTCGCCTTCTACAACGCTGTATTTGACCGCCTGCTGGCCGAGGGGATCACCCCGCTCATCAACCTCTACCACTTCGACATGCCCATGTGCATGCAGGAGCGTGGCGGCTGGGAGAGCCGGGAAGTGGTCGCCGCCTACATCCACTACGCCAGCCACTGCTTTGCCCTGTTTGGCGATCGCATCAAGCACTGGTTCACCTTCAACGAGCCCATAGTGCCGGTCGAGTGTGGCTACCTGGGTCACCATCACTACCCCTGCGTGGTCGATTTTGGCCGGGCGGTCACCGTCGCCTACCACACGGCGCTGGCCCATGCCGGCGCGGTGCAGGCCTACCGGGCACGCCAGGAGGATGGCGAAATTGGCATCATCCTCAATCTGACGCCAACCTATCCCCGCTCCCGGGAGCCTGCCGATCTGCTGGCTTCCCGTCGGGCGGATCTGCTGCTCAACAAGAGCTTCCTCGACCCGGCCCTCAAGGGCTGCTACGACCCCGAGCTGATCGCCCTGCTGGAGCAGTACGACTTGCTACCCCAGGTAGCGGAAGGAGACAAGGCGCTGCTCGCCGCCGGCAAGGTGGATCTGCTCGGCATCAACTATTACCAGCCGCGCCGGGTCAAGGCCAAGGACGAACCCTGGTCGGGCACGCCGCGCACCCCGGAGGATCTCTTCGACTATTACGAGATGCCGGGGCGCAAGATGAACCCCCATCGCGGCTGGGAGATCTACGAGAAAGGGATCTACGACATTCTCACCGATCTGCGGGTCAACTACGGCAACCTGCCCTGCTACATCTCGGAGAACGGCATGGGAGTCGAGGGGGAGGAGCGCTTCATCGGCCCGCAAGGGCGGGTGGAAGATGACTACCGCATCGACTTCATCCGCGGGCACCTTGAGTGGCTGCACCGCGCCCTCGAGGAGGGTAGCGCCTGTCGCGGTTATCACCTCTGGACCTTTATCGACAACTGGTCCTGGCTCAATGCCTACAAGAATCGCTACGGCCTGGTGCGCCTCAGTCTCGAAAACCAGCAGCGTACCATCAAGAAGAGCGGTCACTGGTTTGCCGACGTCGCCCGTCACCATGGCTTCAATTAACCGGTTTCAATCAAGGAGAAAGCAAACATGTTCGATCTGGATCAAATCCCCGCAGAGAGCGATACCGCCAGCGATCTGGAAGAGGTAGTGATGGGGCTCATCATCAACTCGGGGCAGGCCCGCAGCCTGGCCTATACCGCCCTGAAGAAAGCCAAGGAGGGGGATCTGGCCGCCGCCCACCAGCTGATGGCCCAATCCCGCGAGGCACTGAATGCCGCTCACCTGGTGCAGACCCAGCTGATCGAGGGGGATCAGGGGGAAGGCAAGATCCCGGTCACCCTGGTGCTGGTGCATGCCCAGGATCACCTGATGACCTCCATGCTGGCCCGTGAGCTGATCAGCGAGCTGATCGAGCTGCACGAGAAGCTGCAGAACAAGTAATCCCAAGGCGGGGCACCCTGCCCCGCCATAGGTTCGCAGATCAGGAAGCGACTCATGAGCGTCAAGACAATCCGGGAAACCGAGCTGTTCAACAACAAACCGTTCCACATGTTCATCTACAACAAGCAGGTGAGCGGAACCGGTTTGCACCAGCACGACTATTACGAGTTCACCCTGGTATTGACCGGTCGCTACTATCAGGAGGTCAATGGCAAGCGGGTGCTGCTGGAGCGGGGAGACGTGGTCTTCATCCCGCTGGGCTCCAGCCACCAGAGCTTCTACGAGTTCGGTACCACCCGCATCTTCAACGTCGGGATCAGCCGCAGCTACTTTGACGAGCACTTCAAATACCTGCTGCCGGATCACTTCGTCGCCTCCCAAGCCTATCAGCTCAAGAGCGAGTTTCTCAGCTACATAGAGTCGGTGCTGGTCTCCCCCGGTTTTCGGGAAGAGGCGCTGACCGAATTTCTTGAGGTGGTGACCTTTGCGGTGATGAACCGGCTGCGTCACTACAAGGAGGCCTCCGCCAGCGAGGATCTCCCCCTCTGGCTCCACGAGACAGTGGAAAAGATGCACAACCGTCCCCTCTTTGCCGAAGATGCGCTGGCCAACATGGTCTCCCTCTGCGGCAAGAGCCAGGAGTACCTGACCCGAGCCACCCGGCGTTACTACAACAAGACGCCGATGCAGATCATCAACGAGATCCGGGTCAACTACGCCAAGATGCAACTGGAAGTGACCAACAACTCGGTGGCCGACATCGCCTTCGAGACCGGCTACAACGACGTCAGTCTGTTTATCAAGAACTTCAAGAAACTGACCTCGTTTACCCCGGGGAGCTATCGCAAATATCTCTACCCGAAATTTGAAACCCCTGCCTGAGGCGGGGCCCTGTTCCAGATGTAAAACAGTGAGTTAGATAACAATTCGCCCATTTTGACCAGCCCCTGCATCAGGCGGCTGCGGCCCCGCTCATCCCTGGCCCGGCGCCAGAGCAGAGCGGCCCCTGTTCAACCAGATAGAGAAAGATGAAAGAGGGATTTATGAACGAGAAGATCAAGGTAGTCACCATAGGCGGCGGCAGCAGCTACACCCCGGAACTGGTCGATGGCTTCATCAAGCGTTATGCCGAGCTGCCCATCAGCGAGCTGTGGCTGGTCGACATTCCCGCCGGCGAAGAGAAACTGAACATCATCTTCAGTCTGTGCCAGCGGATGATCCGCCAGGCCGGCATCCCCATGACGCTGCACAAGACCCTGGATCGCCGTGAAGCGCTGGCGGGTGCCCACTTCGTGACGACCCAGCTGCGGGTCGGCCAGCTGCAGGCGCGAGAAAAAGATGAGCGCATCCCCTTGAGCCACGGCATGCTGGGGCAGGAAACCAACGGCGCCGGCGGCCTGTTCAAGGGGCTGCGCACCATCCCTGTCATCTTCGACATCATCCGTGACATCGAAGAGCTCTGCCCGGATGCCTGGCTCATCAACTTCACCAATCCGGCCGGCATGGTGACCGAGGCAGTCCACCGCCACACCAACTTCCGCCGCTTTGTCGGGGTGTGCAACATTCCGGTCGGCATGAAGATGTTCGTCAAAGATGCCCTGAAGCTGACCGAGCAGGATCACCTCTCCATGGATCTGTTCGGCCTCAACCACCTGGTCTTCATCGGCGACGTGCTGGTGAACGGTGAGTCCCGCTTCGACGAGCTGCTGGAAGGGGTAGCCGACGGCACCCTGACCCGCGCCAGCTCGGTCAAGAACATCTTCGACCTGCCCTTCGATGCCAGCCTCATCCGCGGGCTGCGTCTGCTCCCCTGTTCCTACCTGCGTTACTACTTCAAGGAGAAAGAGATGCTGGGAATCGAGATGGGCGAGTTCTACAAGGGCGGGGCCCGCGCCCAGGTGGTGCAGGAGGTCGAGAAGAAGCTGTTCGATCTCTACCAGAACCCCGAGCTGTGCGAAAAACCCAAGGAGCTGGAGCTGCGTGGCGGCGCCTACTACTCGGATGCCGCCTGCGAGGTGATCAGCGCCATCTACAACGACAAGCAGAGCGAGCACTATGTCATCATTCCCCACCAGGGCCATGTCACCAATATCCCGGCCGACTGGACGGTGGAGATGACCTGCCGGATCGGACGTGACGGCGCCATTCCTCACCCTCGCCTCACCCGCTTTGACGACAAGGTGAATGGTCTGGTACACCTCATCAAGAGCTTCGAGATCGCCGCCTCCCGGGCCGCCATCAGCGGCAACATGGAGGATCTGCTGCTCGCCATGAACCTCAACCCGCTCATTCACTCCGACAACGATGCCCGCCTCGTTGCCCGCGAGCTGTTGCTGGCCCACCGCGAACATCTGCCAAACTTCGCCGATGCCATCGACGCCCTCGCCTGAGACCATCGCGCCCCGTTTGATTACGAGCGGGGCGCCTGAAAGGAAGAGAACCGTCATGAGCAAGAGATTGATCATCAATGCCGACGACTTCGGTCTGTGCCGCGCCCAGAACTACGGCATCATCGAAGCCTTCACTCAAGGCGTCGTCAGCTCCACCACCGCCATCGTGACCTCCCCGGCCATCGAGCATGCCGCCTGGCTGGCCGGGCGCTTCCCCGAGCTGCCGGTGGGGTTGCACTTCATGCTGAGCTGGGGACGCCCGCTCACCCCGCTCACCTGCCTGGTCAACGAACAGGGAATGCTGGACAAGGGGATCTGGCAAAAGAGCGAGGCGGGCACCCTCGATCCCGAGGAGATCCGCTGCGAGCTGGCAAGCCAGTATCAGCGCTTTATCGACCTCTTTGGCAAGGCGCCCACTCATATCGACAGCCACCACCATGTGCATATGCTGCCGACCCTCTACCCGCTGGTGGAAGCCTTTGCCATGGAGCACCGGCTGCCCCTTCGCATCGACCGCAGCGAGATTGCCCGTCATGGCCTGAGCGTGCACCATACCCTGAGCTGCGATCAGTTTGACGCCCGCTTCTATGGGGAGCAGCTGACCCGGGACACCCTGCTGCAACTGCTGGACGAGGCTAATGAACTTGGGGCCAGTTCCCTCGAGATCATGTGCCACCCCTCCTTCATCGATCTGGAGATGCAAGGCAGCTCCTATTGCCAGCCCCGCCTCACCGAGCTCGCCATCCTGACCGACCCGGCCCTGCCGCCACTCATCGCCAAACGGGGCTATCGCCTCGCCAACTATCGGGAGTGGCATACTGAGTCATAAACAGGGCTGCCAGCATGAGGGAATGCCGGAAAAGGAAACGGCGGGGGAGCCTGGTGGCCCCCCCGCCGAGTTTATGATGAAATCGGTCAATTTGGCTGCTGCATCACTTTTGAGCAGGGTAATTCCTTGTATATTCATTCATTTGCTGCGAAGCAAACCTGCCCGGCCGGGACGTGATCGCCCTGTTGCGTGACAGGGTACCGTCGCCTTCCCGGGTCATTGTTTACATGGACAATCTGCACGGACAAGGTGCACCGACAACGCGCACGGAGAATGCCAGATGAAACTAGCCCCCATCGCCATCGCCCTGCTGGCCGCCAGCTCGGCTTATGCCGTCAGCCCCGCCAAACCCACCGCCCAGACCATCTACCTCGGTGGCGACATAGTCACCGTTAACGACGCGGCGCCGACGGCCCAGGCGCTGGCCATCAAGAATGGCCGCATCCTTGCGTTGGGCAGCGAGGCCGACATCCTCAAGCTGCGCGACGAGGCGACCCGGGTGGTCGACTTGCAGGGCAAGACCCTGATCCCGGGCTTTATCGATGGCCATGGCCACGTCTTCAACACCGGCATCCAGGCGCTCTCGGCCAACCTGCTGGCCCCGCCCGATGGCGCTGTGACCCGCATAGCGGAGCTGCAGCAGGGACTGCGCGACTGGGTCGCCAAACCGCAAAACAAGGCGCACGGGATTATTTTGGGATTTGGCTATGACGACTCCCAGCTCAAGGAAAAACGCCACCCCACCCGTCAGGAGCTGGATGCGGTCTCAGAGGATCTGCCGGTGATCATCATCCACCAGTCGGGCCACCTCGCCACCCTCAACAGCAAGGCGCTGGCGCTGGCCGGCTTCAGCCCGGACAGCAAGGATCCGGAAGGGGGCAAGATCCGCCGTGAAGCGGATGGCAAGACTCCGAACGGCGTGCTGGAGGAGACCGCCTTCTTCGGCGCCCTGCTGCCGATGTTTGCCAAGCTGAACAACCAGGAGAACGAGGCAATCTTCAAGGCGGGCATGGCGCTCTACGCCAGCTTCGGTTACACCACGGCCCAGGAGGGACGAGCCTCCTCGTCCGCCGTCAAGACCATGTACCAGCTGGCCCAGAAAGAGAAGCTGCCCCTCGACGTGGCGGCCTATCCCGATATCCAGATCGCGCGGGATGTCATCGCACCGCCCTACTACGCCCAGCAGTACATGAACGGCTTTCGGGTCGCAGGGGCCAAGCTCAATCTCGATGGCTCCCCCCAGGGCAAGACCGCCTGGCTGACCCAGCCCTATTTCGTCCCCCCTGCAGGACAAGAGGCCGGCTACAAGGGCTACCCCAGCATGAGCGACGAGCAGGCCGCCCATTACATCGAACTGGCCCAGCGCAACGGCTGGCAGCTGCTCACCCACGTCAACGGGGATGCCGCCATCGATCAGCTGATCAAGGGGGTGGAGGCCAGCGAGAAACAGCATGGCAAGCCGGATCGCGGCTTCGTCGCCATCCATGCCCAGACCGCCCGCAAGGATCAGGTCGCCTCGTTCCAGCGGCTCGGCATCTTCCCCTCCTTTTTCCCGATGCACACCTTCTACTGGGGGGACTGGCACAGTGACTCCGTGCTCGGCAAGGAGCGGGCGCAACATATCTCCCCCACCGGATGGGCGCGGGAGCTGGGGATGATCTTCACCTCCCACCACGACTCCCCGGTGGCACTACCTGACTCCATGCGGGTCTATTATGCGACCGTCAACCGGGTCAGTCGCACCGGCCGCCCCATCGGACCGGATCAGCGGGTCTCCGCGCTGGAAGGATTGAAGGCCCAGACCCTGTGGGCGGCGACCCAATACAAGGAGGAGCGCAGCAAGGGATCTCTCGAGGTGGGCAAGCTGGCGGACATGGTGGTGCTCTCGGCCAACCCGCTCAAGGTGAAACCCGAGACCCTGGCCGATATCCGGGTCGAGGAGACGATCAAAGAGGGGGTTCCCGTCTACCAACGTGACGCGCAGAGCGCCGGCACCTCGCAAGGCTGCGCGGACTCGGCACGCTGCAGCGCCGTGGCCACCACGGCGATGGTGGCGGCCGGTATGCTGCATCATCAGCCGCACTGATCGCACTGGCCTGACGCCCTGGCGCGTCGGGCCACCCTGCCCCGAATCACAGATACGAAAAAGCCCGGTCGAATCATCGACCGGGCTTTTTCGTCAATATGGCGGAGGAGGTGGGATTTGAACCCACGGATGGTCGCCCATCGCCGGTTTTCAAGACCGGTGCATTCAGCCGCTCTGCCACCCCTCCGAACGGCGTGCATACTACGTCAAGCCCTTGTTCATATGCAATACATATTTGTTTTGGGATAGTAGGAGGCAATGAGCTGGGGTGTCGCTTGAAATCAGCACTCGTCATCCCAACCTTCAGTGCATACAATGCGATGAACGAAGCGGAATTTGCCGCTTCACCCGGAAATCAAGAGGACACCAAGATGGATACCCGTTCTATCTACACAGGCACCCAAAGTGCCGTACGCGATACCAACAAGGTACTGCGTAACACCTATATGCTGCTTTCCCTGACTCTGGGCTTCTCTGCCGTGGTGGCGGGGGTCGCAACCGTGATGAACATGCCGCCCCTGCACTGGGCCATCTTCCTCATCGGCGTTTACGGTCTGATGTTCCTGACCGAGAAAAATCGCAACAACGGCATGGGTCTGGTGTTCACCTTCGCCCTGACCGGTCTGCTGGGCTACAGCCTGGGCCCCATCATCAACATGTACATGAACAACGGCGGCGGCGAGATCGTGATGACCGCGCTGGGCGGCACCGCGCTGACCTTCTTCGGCCTCTCAGCCTATGCCCTGACCACCAAGCGTGATCTCTCCTTTATCGGCGGCATGCTGTTCGTCGGTTTCTGGGTACTGCTGGTGGCCATGGTCGCCAACATCTTCCTGCAGATGAGCGCTCTGAGCCTGGCCCTGTCCGCCATGTTCATGCTGTTCTCCTCCGGCGCCATCCTGCTGACCACCCAGCAGATCGTGCGCGGCGGCGAGACCAACTACATCTCCGCCACCGTGACCCTGTATGTCTCCATCTACAACATCTTCCTGAGCCTGCTGAGCCTGCTGGGCGGCAACCGCAACTGATAGATGTCGATGATGAACAAGACCCCGCTTCGGCGGGGTTTTTATTGGCGCACGATTCTGTCAGGATAAGTTGCAGATCAAGGAGATGAAGCCAAGTGGCCCTGATCCAAATCAGGGCCATGCCGATCCTGGCGGGTTACCATCCCGCACTCGTTTCGTTAAAGGGTTGTTCTCACTTCCATGCCGATGGACTTTTCCGGCCTGCTGCGCCGCCTGTTGACCGACAGCCATATCTACTTCGCCCTCAAGGTGTTGCTGGCCATCCTCGGCCTGCTCGCCTTCACCCTGGCGACCGGCGACATCCAGCTCACCGTGCTGCTCTCCCTCGGTGTGGTGGCGGGAGCCATCGCCGAAACCGACGACAGCCTGTGGGGCCGGGTGAAGAATTTGGGGATGACCCTGCTCTGCTTCCTGTTTGCCTCATTGTGCGTGCAGTATCTCTACCCCACCCCCTGGCTGTTTGCCATCGGGCTGGCGAGTTCTACCTTTATCTTCGTGATGGTGGGGGCGCTCGGCGCCCGCTACGCCACCATCAGCTTCGGCACCCTGCTGATTGCCATCTACACCATGCTGGGGGCCGCCCATGCGCCGAGCCTCTTCTACCAGCCACTGGCGCTCGGCGCCGGCGCCCTCTGGTACGGGCTGGTGTCGCTGCTCTGGCTCTGGCTGCTGCCCTACAAGACGCTGCACGAGCAGCTGGCCCAGAGCTACTTCGCCCTTGGCCGCTACTTGCTGGAAAAATCCCGCTTCTTCCCGGCGGACGAGCACGGCGCCCAGGCCATTCGCCACAATCTGGCCCAGCTCAACATCAACCTGGTGAGCGCGCTCAACCTCACCAAGTCGGCCCTCAATGCGCGCCTTTCCCCGCGCCATCCGGCAAGCCCGGAGCTCGCCAGCCTGCTGCGCCTCTACCTGCTGGCGCTGGAAATTCACGAGCGGGCCACCTCCAGCCACTACCCCTACAGCCGGCTGGAAGCCGAGCTCAAGCAGGGGATAGTGCTGGACGGTTTTCAGGAGGTCTTTTTGCAGCTCTCGGAGGCGTGCCAGCGGCTCGGCTACGCCATCCTGGTGCACAAGCCCTATGCCCACAACAAGCGCATCCACTGGACCCTGGAGGCCCTTGGCGATCAGCTGGAATTCACCCACCTCAAGCAGCACTACCCGAAAACCCTGCTGACGCCGATGAAGTTTTTGCGCCGCAACCTGGCCAGCATCAACCAGCTGCTGGGCAGCGCCGAGGGGCTGCAAAACCCGGATCAGGCGCCCCAGAGCCTGCCGCCGCTGGCAAGCCCCCCTCGCCTGCCATTTCTGGCCCAGCTCAAACAGCACTTCACCCTGCACTCCATGGTGTTTCGCCATGCCCTGCGACTCTCGCTGGGGCTGGTGATCGGCTACGGCATACTGCAGGCCTTTGACATGGACAAGGGCTACTGGATCTTGCTCACCGTGCTGTTTGTCTGCCAGCCGAGCTACAGCGCCACCCGCCGCCGGCTGGTGCAGCGGATGCTCGGCACCTTCGCCGGTATTCTGGTGGGGATCCCGGTGCTCTGGCTCTTCCCCGAGCTGCACGTCCAGCTGGTGGTGATGGGGCTCGCGGCCTTCCTCTTCTTCACCCAGGTGCGCAACAACTACAGCGCCGCCGTCTGCTTTATCACTCTCTACGTGCTGATGGCGTTCAACCTGCTGGACGGCATCGGCTTTGCCATCCTGGGGCCGCGCCTGCTCGATACCCTGCTCGGCTGCCTTATCGCCTACGCCCTGGTGGCCTGGCTCTGGCCGGACTGGCAATACAAGCGCCTGCCGACGCTTATTGCCAACTCGCTGTCAGCCAATGCCCGCTACCTCTCGGCAGTGCTGGCCAGCCTCAAGCCGCAGCGGGATGAATCCATCGACTATCGGGTGGCGCGCAAGAGCGCCCATCTCGCGGACAGCGAACTGGCCACCGCCTGGCAGAGCATGCTGGTAGAGCCGCAAAAGCGCCGCCGCTTCCTCGATCTCTGCTTTACCCTCACCTGGCGCAACCATGCCCTGCTCTCCTACATCTCGGCGCTGGGGGCCCATCGCGACAAGCTGGAGGCCATCAGCGGACTCGACGAGATGCGCCACCACATCTGCCATACCCTGGAGCAGGCGGCGGGCCATCTGGCGGGCACCCCCTCCAGCTCCCTTGGCGGCCAGCGCCTGCTGATCACCCCGGATGAAGCGCAGGAGTGCAGCGAGGAGCAGCTGATGCTGACCCAACAGCTCAACCTCATCAGCGAGCTGGCTGATCAGTTGCTGAACCTTGCCAACGAGAGTCGGTTGCTCACCGGGGATCAAGGCGCTACCATGCCCGCCCAATCCCGATAGCCCCATTAGCGAGGAGCCCCCATGTCTGCCGACAAACATCAGCTGGAATTCAACGGCCAACTCATCGAGACCGATGCCAAGGGCTACCTGCTCAACAGCAACGACTGGAGCGAGGAGCTGGCGCTGGTGTTGGCTGCGCAGGAGGGGATCGTGCTGGAGGAGCCGCACTGGGAAGTCGTGCGCTTTGTGCGCGCCTTCTATCTGGAGTTCAACACCTCCCCGGCCATCCGCGCGCTGGTCAAGGCGATGGAAAAACAGTACGGCCCCGAGAAGGGCAACAGCCGCTACCTCTACAAGCTGTTCCCGGAAGGACCCGCCAAGCAGGCAACCAAGATTGGCGGCCTGCCCAAGCCGGTAAAATGCATCTGATCCCCTGATGTGCAGGCCCCACGACGGGTGGCCCGGGGAATAGCGACAGGCGGCAGGGGCAACCCTGCCGCCTGTTTTCATCTCAGCCGGCGCGCCCCGTCACCTCTGCCAGCCAGCCGACCAGCCGCTGCCAGGATTTGGCATCTGCCTCCTGGTGATAGCGCTCTCCGCCAAACACGCTAAAAGCGTGGGGCGCCCCGCTGTAAGTGGTCATCTCGTGGCGCACACCCGCCTTTTCCAACTGCTCGGCCAGGGCCGCAAACTCCTGCAGCGAGACGGACGCATCCGCCGAGCCATGCTGGATAAGCAACGCGGCCCGGGTCTTGCCGTAATCCTGATCCGGCGGCGTGGCCAGACCACCGTGTACGCTCACCACCCCGGCAAGCGGGCTGCCGCTTCGCGCCATCTCAAGGGCCGCAGCGCCGCCAAAGCAGTAACCCAGCACCACCACGGGCCCCTCCCCCAGCGTCTGCCTGGCCGCCGTGAGTCCACCTTCCAGCAATTGGCGCATGCGGGCGCGATCCTGATAGAGAGCCCCGGTCGCCTCGCGGCGCATCTCGATCGTTGCGGGCCTGACGCCCTTGCCAAACAGATCGACCGCGAAGACGTTGTAGCCGAGCTTGCCCAGCATCTCGCTTCGCTTTATCTCGTAATCAGTGAGCCCGTCCCAGTCGTGGATCAGCAAAATAATCGGCCCCCCGTCGCGCCCCCTGGTCTGGTAGCCTTCAAAGTCGCTACCGGCGACCTGATAGGTCAGACTGGCGGCCCAGATCGGGGCAGCCAGCAGCGCCGCCATCAGTGCACAGATCCCTTTCATCCCTTCTCTCCCTTCCATTGCGTGGTGATAGGCCGCCGGGCGCCCAATAAAAAAGCTGCCCGCAGGCAGCCCAAGTATGAACGACACTATCATTTGCACCGGATTGAGGGATGGTTACTCCCCCGCCAGCGCGACCAGCTGCTCCGCCAGCCGGTGGCCGTGCAGGTAGGAGGCGATCAGCTCGCCATCGGCACGGTCTTTATCAATTTGCTGATACCAGTGTTCCAGCATGGCGGCAAAGCCCCGCTGGGCCAGCACCGGCTGCCAGTCGTTTGGCACCAGCGCCTGCGCCGTCTTGTCGCGGGCGACGATGCCGCGAGTGCAGTTTTCCAGATGAAGCGACAAGTTGTCGCCGTAAGCGTCGATACGCTCCTCGGTGATGCCGGCGCTGCGGTTCATGCTGCCGCTGATGACGCGATCGCCGCTTTGCCAGGCCACGCTCACCCCGGCCAGCAGGCTGGCATCGGTGGGGCTGCGCCTTAGCACGGCATGGAGCTCCCCATCCGGCACACCGCCATAGAAGCAGAGGCTGTCGAGCACATGGATAAAGTCGTCGAACAGAAAATCCCGTGCCCGCCCGGGCAGGGCGAATCTGTGTTTTTGCCAGTTGAGTTCGGTCAGAGGCTGGGTGCGAGCGGCCGCCATGGCCGGCAGATAACGGCGGTTAAAGCCGGTAAACAGCGCACAGTTTTGCGCGATGGCCAGATTGGCGAGCCCCTCGGCGTCAGCCAGATTGTCGCACAAGGGTTTGTCGACAAAGGTGGGGATGCCGGCGCGCAGGCACTGCTGGGCAATCTTGCTATGCACGGCAGTGGCGGCATGGATCATCACCCCGTCGGGGCGACTGGCCAGCAGGGCCGCCACCTCGGTAAAGCACTCGGCGACCCGGTACTGGCGGGCCAGCTTCTCCAATACCGCCGAATTGCGGGTGCAGAGCTGCGGGGTGATCCGCTCGTCGCTCGCGAGCAGCGGCAGATAGGCTTTCTGGGCGATATCGCCAAGACCAATCAGGGCAATGCGCATTGCAACTCCTTGTCATCAACACTGTAGTGGGCAAGGTAGCACGCCCTTGCCACTGAGGGTATAAGCCAGCGCCAGTGCCCAAGGCGCGGGTAGCGCGATAACCATAAATAATCAGGGCGACCTCTGTCGCCCTGATTATTTGTTCTGTGGTGATGGCTTATGGCTTCGCCTGCTTACGGGCATCGATCCGCTTGCCGATCATGGCCCCCAGTTCGGAACCAACCACGGCACTGACCATGGCCAGGATCATCGGGACCAGCTCAAACCCGGCCTGCGGCCCGAACAGCACGGGCGCCAGCATATTGAAGCCGATAATCCCGAGTACCAGCCCGAGCCCGCTGCCTATCTTCTCGTTTCTGGATTTGCTTTTGACTGCCATCTCACTGCTCCTGTGCCGGTCTCATTGTCGGTGCTCGTGCGGGGTGCGCCATGGCCCCCCACGCCAAATTAATCGGCCGCCAAGATAGCAAAGCCATTGCAAAATGGCTGCCTTGATTGCATATCATGCTGCACTTTGATGACCAAGCTCAAAAAACGATAAGTTTCTGATGGTTATGTCAACTCCAATGCTCGCCTGAGCAGCTTCATTTGGCTTAACATTCCCATACGGTGCCTCTTGGACAGTAAATGGTGCCGGCCCCAACATTCAACACAATTATGAAAGTGAGAAAGTAATGGGTAGATACCATAATGACCAACCAATTCAGGGGGGTGCTGATGACCCCGACTTATTAAATAGAGCTGACTTTGCAAGTCACCTTGCAAACATTCTATTGTTAAACCGTGAAGATAACTGCCTAACAGTTTCTCTAGAAGGAGAGTGGGGCTACGGGAAGACATCCGTAATTAACCTAGTAAAAGGTGCTTTAAATGAAAAAAACATCGCCCCAATAATTGTCGAATATAATCCATGGCTAGCAGGAAAACCAGAGTCCTTAATTCAGGATTTTTTGTTACAATTCTCTTCACAGTTAAATATTAGGGACAAATCAGAAGATGCCCTAAATGCAGCGAAAGAACTGATTGCCTACTCCAGTTTATTCAGTGTGGCAAAATTAGTACCAGGCGCAGAACCTTGGGCATCAATAGTTGAAAAAGTATTTTCTAAATTCGGAAGCGCAACAAAGAAAATTGCAGAACTAAAGAAGCTCGATTTACTAGGAAAAAAGAAAAATGTCATCAAGGCAATTACCAAAATAAAGAATCCTATCGTTGTCATTATTGATGACATTGATAGGTTGACGCCATCTGAGACATTTCAAGTTCTTCGGCTAGTAAAAGCTGTAGCTGATTTTTCAGGTACAGCATTTTTACTAGCTTTTGACTCCAATTATTTAAGTTCAGTCCTAAATAAAAATGGCATTACCAATGCTTCTGAGTATATAAATAAGGTTGTTCAGCTTAGAGTCTCCTTACCGGTTATTTCAGAAAGAGGAATGAACGAGTTAGCAACTATTGAATTAGAAAACCTAAGTGAAAGAAATCTTACTGAACAGTTCGAACACGACCAAGATAGACTCGGTTGGATTTATCATAAGTATTTCAAACATCTCATAAAGAACCCGAGAGAGTTAAAGCGATGTTTTAACCACTTAAGATTTGTATTAGAACAAGTGGAGGGCCAAGTATGTTTTTCGGATGTATTCTCTCTATCAATTATTGCAACCAAAGCAACTTTAGTGTACGAGCACATAAAGAAAACTCCTGAAGCATATATTGGCAGAAGATTTTCAAACGATGGCCTCATGATAGATAAGGCTGTAGATATTGTGAAATCGTTTGAAAAAGAACGAAATGAGAAACTTGCCAGCCTCACTGAGAGTGATCGAAAACTAATTAATGGGTTGCTAGAAGATCTATTTCCGTTGATAGACTCAGGAGGATTTTCACTTTATGGCGTTTCAGATACTGATGCTGCAGGGCGCGTATCTGCGCCGCAGAGATTGTACGTTGCATTCCATTACAAAACTCCCATTGGGTATATATCAGATCAAGAAATACTTCAATTTATATCCGGAGAAGTAAATAGACATGAATTTATTCACAATGTACTTAGAGACGACGCTGATGAGCGTTTCTTTGAGATGATGACAAATTATTCATCTGTATGTAAAGAAAACAGCTTTAACGTTCTTACTAGTATTTATGACGTTTTCCTTAATTCTGAAACGCTGAAAAAATCACTCGAAAGCAACTACGGATTCATGTCTCGAGACCCTTACCGTCAAATTAACTGGCTTACAAATAAAATAATCACCGAAAGTGAGCATAAATACAATTTAATAAAAAGCTTGATAAATAGAGAGCAGAACGCCCCATTAGGAGCTGATATATTATTTAAGTTGCGCACTCAAGTTCATGGTGAAAACAATGAGACCCCGTGGCTTAATGAAGAACAACTGAATGAAATGGAGCTGATTTATCAAGATATTGCAATTAGCGCACTATCTAAGAAAATGTTTATTAAAAATCATTTAGAGTCTCATGTTTTCTTTGAATTAAGACGATCATCAAAAGTTAAAGCTAAAAAGTATCTAAGTGATACTTTATCTACGGATGATGGCGTTATCAGAGTGGCCGAACTTATAGGTAATTCTGGAAGTGACTCGACTAATGGCCCTTATGTTGAAATTGATGATGACTCCCTCTCTGATATTATAGATATGGGGGCACTGAGAGATGAAATTCGTAATGTGCACTTACAAACGCAACCAATCCATATTCAGGCGATAATAAAAAGTATTATAGATGGGAAGAAATACTACTTGAGGGATGGACGGCAGGGGGAAAAGTGGTAGTGAGGAAAACTGAGACAACATCCCTTTGTAATAGGCTATCACTGACCAGAAATAAAAAAGGCGACCACCCGGTCGCCTTTTTATTTCTATCGTTTTCCAATCAGGAGACTCACCGCGTCGGTCGCTTGGCACCATTGCCTTTGGCCGCAGGCTTGCCGCCCTGAGCCACGGGTTTGGCACCCGGCTTGGCAGAGCCTGCGCGGGTCGGCGCCTTGCCCTTGTGGGTGGGTTTCCCCTGCCCTGCCGGTTTGCCCTGGGCTGCGCCCTGCGCGGCAGGCTTGCTGCTGCCAGCCCCTTTCTGCAACTGGGCGCCCACCGGTTTGCCATTGCCCGCCTTGCCGCCGTTTCTGCTGGCCGCCGGGCCATTCCCTGCACCAGCCTCGCTGCGGGAGGCCTTGTTGCCCGCCCCGTTGCTGCGCTGATGAGTGATGGCGCTGTGACGGGTCAGGGCCGGTTTCATCCCTTTACCTGAGGCGGCACGTTCGTTGCGACCTTCCGGCGGCACCAGACAGCCGGGGCCGTTGCCAATCAGATGGCCCTTGCCCATAGCGAGCAGGGCTTCGCGGATCATCGGCCAGCCGGCCGGGTCGTGGTAGCGCAGCAGCGCCTTGTGCAGGCGGCGACGGCGCTCGCCCTTGGCGACAAACACATCGCCCCCCTCGCGGCTCACCTTGTTTAACGGGTTTTTCTCCGTGTAATACATGGTGGTGGCGTTGGCCAGCGGCGACGGGTAGAAGTTTTGCACCTGATCGAGCTTGAAGCGGTTCTCTTTTACCCAGAGCGCCAGATTGATCATGTCTTCATCCGTGGTGCCCGGGTGGGCGGAGATGAAGTAGGGGATCAGGTACTGCTGCTTGCCCGCCTCTTTCGAGTATTTGTCGAACAGCTCCTTGAACTGGTAGTAGCTGCCCATGCCCGGCTTCATCATCTTGGAGAGGGGCCCCTCCTCGGTGTGTTCCGGCGCGATCTTGAGGTAGCCGCCCACGTGGTACTTGGCCAGCTCCTTGATATAGCGGGGATCTTCCACCGCGATGTCGTAACGCACCCCGGAGGCAATCAGGATCTTCTTGATCCCCTTGAGGTCGCGCGCCTTGCGATAGAGGTTGATGGTCGGGCTGTGGTCGGTGTCCATGTGCGGGCAGATGGTGGGCCAGACACAGGAGGCGCGACGGCAGGTCTGCTCGGCCTTGGGGCTCTTGCAACGCAGCTTGTACATGTTGGCGGTGGGGCCGCCGAGATCCGAGATGACGCCGGTAAAGCCCGGCACCTTGTCGCGGATATCTTCGATTTCTTTCAGGATCGACTCTTCCGAGCGGCTCTGGATGATGCGCCCCTCGTGCTCGGTGATGGAGCAGAAGGAGCAGCCGCCGAAGCAGCCGCGCATGATGTTGACCGAGGTCTTGATCATGTCGAAGGCCGGGATCTTCGCGTTGCCATAGGCCGGATGCGGCACCCGCTGGTAGGGCAGGCCGAACACGCCGTCCATCTCGTCGGTTTCGAGCGGGAAGGCGGGCGGGTTGACCCAGACGATGCGATCGCCGTGGGCCTGGGAGAGCGCACGGGCGCAGCCTGGGTTGGTCTCGTGGTGCAGGATGCGCGAGGCGTGGGCGTAGAGCACCTTGTCTTCCTTCACCCGCTCGAACGCCGGCAGCTTGACGTAGGTCTTCTCCCACGGCTTTTGCTTTGGCGGCTGCACCAGGATGGGCTTGGCTTCTTGCTCACTCGGCGCTGTGCCCTCGTCATCAGAGCAGGGCGCCCCTTCCATATAGGGATTGGGGATGGGGTCGATGCGGCCAATCTGGTCGAGCTTGCTCGAATCCACCCCTTTCCAGCCCGGCAGCGGCTCGCGGCGAATGACGGCGGTGCCGCGAATGTCCTGCATGGTCTCGATGGTCTCGCCGCCTGCGATGCGGTGGGCCACCTCCACCAGGGGGCGCTCGGCGTTGCCGTAAATCAGGATATCGGCCTTGGCATCGAGCAGGATGGAGCGGCGGATGGTCTCGGACCAGTAGTCGTAGTGGGCGATGCGACGCAGGGACGCTTCGATGCCGCCGATGACCACCGGGACCTCCTTGAATGCCTCCTTGCAGCGCTGGGTATAGACCAGAGTGGCGCGGTCCGGCCGCTTGCCGCCCACATCCCCCGGGGTGTAGGCGTCGTCGTGACGCAGCTTTTTATCGGAGGTGTAGCGGTTGATCATGGAGTCCATGTTGCCCGCCGTCACCCCGAAGAAGAGGTTCGGCTTGCCCAGGCGCATAAAGTCATCCTTGGATGACCAGTCCGGCTGGGCGATGATGCCGACCCGAAAGCCCTGGGATTCAAGCATGCGGCCAATCACCGCCATGCCGAAACTCGGGTGATCCACATAGGCATCGCCGGTTACCAGGATGACGTCGCAGCTGTCCCAGCCCAGCTTGTCCATCTCTTTGCGGGACATGGGCAGGAAGGGCGCCGTGCCATAGCACTCGGCCCAGTAGCGGGGATAGGAGAAAAGGTTGGGTACCGGCTGCATTTTAACCACCTGGAACAATTCGGGTCGCGCATTATACCGATTGCTGCCAAGGGGAGCGATGGCTTTTTGCCCCCATAAGTCGCGCGGGATAAGGGGCTCCACGATGAAAAAGGGCGCCCGCAGGCGCCCTTTTGATGATGGAGGCTGGCAACTTATGCAGCCGGAGTTTGCTGATCCCCTGCCCCCCTGGCAGCCAGCGCCTCGTCCACCTGGCGATCCCGCGCTCCCGTCATGCCGGCGTGGCGGGCGATCAGGTGGTAGATGGCAGGCACCACCAGCAGGGTGACCAGAGTCGCCAGAGAGAGGCCGAAGAAGACCACGGTCCCCACCGCCATCCGGCTCTCGTAGCCCGCCCCCATAGAGAGCATCAGGGGCACGGCACCTATGATGGCGGTGAGGGAGGTCATCAGGATGGGGCGCAGGCGGCGCACCGAGCCTGCGATGATCGCCTGCTCGAACGACTCACCGCGCTGGCGCAGCTGGTTGATGAACTCGACGATGAGGATGCCGTTCTTGGTCACCATGCCGATCAGCATGATCATGCCGATCTGGCTGTAGATGCTCATCTCCTGCCCCGTCAGCCAGAGCCCCAGCAACCCGCCGAAGATACCGAGGGGCACCGTCATCATCACCACCGCCGGGGTCAGGGTGCTCTCGAACTGGGCCACCAGCACCAGATAGACCACCAGCAGGGCGAGGCCGAACACCAGCGCCATCTCCCCCTGATTGTCGCGATAATCCTTGGAGTCGCCGGCATAATCCACCGTCATGCCGGTAGGCAGATGGGTGTTGGCCCAACCATCGAGAAAGTCGAGGGCCTCTCCCAGGGTGTGATCCGGGTGCACGTCCGCGGTCAGGGTGATCGCCTTTTGCCGCTGGTAGTGGTTGAGGCGGTTGGCGGTGGCCACCTGCTTGACGGTGGCCAGGGTCGAGAGGCTCACCATCTCGCCGTTCGCGGCCTTGAGATAGATGCGGCCAAGATCCGAGACGCCGTTGAACTCCTGCTGGTTGCCGCGCAGGTAGACGTCATACTCCTCACCCCGGTCCACATAGGTGGTCTTGCTCACCCCGCCCAGCAAGGCCTGCAAGGTGCTCGCCACGGTGGAGACCGGAATGCCAAGCTGGCTGGCGCTGTCGCGATCTATGGTCACGCGCAGCTCCGGGGTCTTCTCGGCGTAGTCGAGATCCGGCGTCAGCATCAGGCCGCTGCCTTGGGCGGCCTGTTGCAGCGCCAGCCCCTGCTGGTAGAGCTCGTCGTAGTCGTTGCCCTGCAGCACGAACTGCACCGGCGCGGTGGAGCCGCCGCGAAAACCCGGCTGGAAGGTGCGGATCATTACGTCGGGAATGCCCGCCAGCTTGCCCCCCAGGGAGCGGGAGAACTCGGTGGCGGTGACGTCGCGCTCGGCCCAGTCGGCGAGCTGGATGATCACCATGCCGGTCTGATCGCCACCGCGGCCAAAGGCCGGGGTGCTGAAGCTCATGGCCTGCACCAGCCCCTTGCCCAGCATGGGCATGATGGCGGCCTCCACCTGCTGCATGTTGCGCTTCATCCGCTCGATGCTGGTCCCCTCTGCCCCCTTGACGAACACATAGACCACGCCCCTGTCCTCGGTCGGGGTCAGGCTGGTGGGCAGTTGCTGGAACAGGGCGCCGATGCCGCCAAGGCAGAGCAGCAGCACCAGCGGCGTCCAGCGGGAGCGGCGCAGCACGGCGCCAAGCAGGGTGCGATAGTGCCCTTCCACCCAGCCGAGGCCGCGATCGAGGGCCGCGGTCAGGGCGTTGGGTCTATCCAGCGGACGCATCAGCCAGGAGCCCATGGCCGGGGTCAGGGTGAGCGCCACCAGGGAGGAACAGAGCACGGCGAGCGACAGGAGGATGGCAAACTCGGTAAAGAGCCTGCCCACCATGCCATCCATAAAGGCGATGGGCACGAACACCATCACCAGCACGGCGGTGGTGGCGATGACTGCAAAGCCCACCTCGCGGGTGCCGTGCCAGGCGGCCAGCAAGGGAGATTCACCCCGCTGCAGATGGTGGTGGATGTTCTCCACCACCACGATGGCGTCATCCACCACCAGACCGATGGCAAGAATGAGCGCCAGCAGAGTGATAAGGTTGATGGAAAACCCGAAATACCAGGCGCCGATAAAGGCCGAGATAAGCGACACGGGTACCGTCACCGCCGGAATGATAGTGGTGCGCCCCTGGCCGAGGAAGAGATAGAGCACGGCCACCACCAGCACGGCGCAGATGGCCAGGGTCTCGTACACCTCGTCGATGGCCTGCTTGATGAAGATGGTGGAGTCATAGTCCACCTCAAGCACGGCCCCCTCCGGCAAAAAGCGCTGCATTTCGCCGAGCTTTTTCTCTATGCCTTGCGCCACCGCCAGCGGGTTGGCGGTGGATTGCGCGACTATGCCTATCCCCAAGCTCTCGCGGCCATTGCGCTGGTAGGCACTGTCTTCGTTCTTTGCCCCCACCTCGACATCGGCGATATCCGCCAGATAGATGCTCTGGCCGTTGCTGGCGGTGGTGATCTGCAGGTTCTGGAAATCTTCGGCGCTGTGGTAGAGACGGGCAATCTGCACCGACATGGTCATGCTGTTGTTGCGAATTTCCCCGCCCGGCAGCTCGATATTCTCCCGCTTGAGGGCATCCTCCACGTCCGCCACCGTGATGCCGCGGGCCGCCATGTCGGCGGGGCGCAGCCGCACATACATCACCTGGGTGAGATCGCCGGAGAGCATCACCTCGCTCACCCCGTCCACCAGGCTCAAGGGATCGACCAGGATCCGGTTGGCGTAGTCGGTCATGGCGGTGCGGTCCATCTGGCTGCTGCTGAAGTTGAGCCAGACCGCCACGTCGCCGTTGCCGCTGTCCTTGGTCACCAGGGGCTCGTCTACCTCATCGGGCAGCCGGGGCCGGGCGCGGGAGAGGGCATCGCGCACGTCCGAGATCCCCTCCACCATGTTCCAGCCGAGCTTGAACTCGACGGTGATCATGGAGCGCCCCTTGCGGGTCACCGAGTTGATGTTCTTGATGCCGCTGATGCCGGAGAGCTGATCCTCAATGGGCTTGGTGACCTGGCTCTCCATCACCGAGGGGGCCGCCCCCTCATAGGTGGTGGTGATGGAGACGGAAGGGGTCTGCACGTCCGGCATCTCCCGCACCGTCAATTTGGAGAATGCCACCAGGCCGAACACGGTGAGCAAGGCGCTGAGCACGACCGCCACCAGCGGGCGGCGGACCGAAATATCCGAGAGCCACATCAGCCATTGACCTCCGCCAGATCGTGCACCTGCACCCCATCGCGCAGGTTGACCAGGCCTTCGACAACGATGCGATCGCCGACCTTGAGCCCCTCGGTGACCCAGACGGTCTCCCCTTCGGTTTCACCCAGCACCACGGGTATCCGCTTGACCCGACCATCGGCCTCGAGACGATAGACGAAGCGCTGCTCACCCACGTACTCCACCGACTGGGCGGGGATCAGGGTCAGCTGGCGGGCCGGCAGGGCCAGCACCACATTGAGCAGCATGCCGGGACGCAGCTGGCCATTGGCGTTGGGGATCATCACCCGCGCCTTGATGTTCTGGCTGTCGTTGGAAACCCGGCTGTCCAGGGTGGTGAGGGTGCCGGCAAAGTGCTGATCCGGCCAGGCGCTGCTGGTGGCGGTCACCGCCATGCCGGGGTGCAGCAGGGAGAGATAGCGCTCCGGCACAGCCAGATCGAGGCGCAGCTTGTCCACTTCATCCAGATGAAGCAGGTTGTCGCCGCTGTTGACCAGGGCCCCTTCGCTGAGATCGATAAGACTCACCCGGCCCGCAAACGGGGCCTGCAGGGTACGAAGGGATAGCTCGTAACGGGCGGCATCGAGCCGCGCCTTTGCCTGATCGACAGCGGCCTGCTGCCCCTCCAGCTCGGACTGGGTCACGGCGCCGCGGGCCACCAGCTTGCGCATCTCATTCAGTTTGCGGGTCTCGTCGCGCAGGCTCGCGCTCTGCTCGGCCAGTTCCGCCTGCTGCTTGCCCGAGTCCAGCGCGATCAGGGTCTCGCCCCTGGCCACCGTCTGACCTGATTGCACCGCTATGTTGACGATGCGACCCGTGACCTCCGGGCTGATGATAACGGAGCGGTTGGCGGCGAGTTTACCCACCAGCTTGAGGGTCGGCTCCGCCAGACTCTGGGTCACGGTCTGGGTACGGATATTGATTTGTCTGGCGGGTGCCTTGGCGGCAGGCTCACTGTGGCGATACGCCCAGACGGCGGCCACCACGACACAAAGAAGTCCCAGGCTGAGCCAGATACGCATTTTCATCGAACGATCCATGGAGAGTAGAAGGAAAGAGATTCCGGATAGGGGCCATTTTAGCCCCTGACTATGCCGTGACTATGAGCAAATGTGACAAAACGTAACAAAAAGGGAGGAAGATCATCGTGTTGGTGATTAAATGATTAATTCCTCAACAGATTGGCATAAAATGGAGGCTCTCCATTACCAACAGGTGTGGACACCTTGTTCCTATCGACGTTGTTTGATCGCCGCTTCTTCTCCCCTTTCACCTGGCCGTTGCTGGCGCTGGCCGCATTGCTCATCATCCTGGCTCTACGCCAGTCGCTCAGGCAGATAGAGGATGTCTACCAGAGCGACACCCTCAACAGCGCCATCCATCTGCGGGATCAATTCAGACAGAGTCAGGTGTTTCTGGAGGCGATGCACGGCCAGGCCGAGGAGCGGCTGCGCAGCACACCCCAGTCAGCCCTGACCCGCCAGCTCTATCACCATATCGAAGCACTACCGGACCAGGGGTTGGCGCTTGACCATCGACCACTCGAGTTGCCCCGGAAGCTGGTAGGCAACCTGACCGGCGCAGGTCCCTTGCCACCACCGGGGAGCAAACGGGAAGCCAGACTGCATCTGGCCCTGAGTCTCTCGCCCCTGCTTTCCACCGCGAGCCGGGAGTTTGACAATGAGATAGCCTGGGTCTACTTCACCGGAGTGGACCACTTTATCTACCTCTATCCCTGGGTCCCCTCCAGCCGGTTTCGCTTCTCTCCCTCGCTCTACCAGAGCACCTATTGGCAGGATGCCCTGGCAGCCCATAACCCGGAGCGGGGCACCATTATCTCGCGCCCGTTCAACGACCTCGCAGGGAAAGGCCAGCTCATCACATTGTCACGCCCTCTCTATCAGGAGGGGCATCTGGTGGGGATGCTCAGCATGGATATCCAGCTCTCGCGCTTGCATCAGCAGCTTGACGAGCTGATCCCGGAACTCGGGGACTACATGCTGGTCAACCAGTATCGCCAGGTGCTGGCCAGCAGCGCGGCAAACGCGGTCGCGCCCGCCGATCTGACACCCTCCTCGACCTATCTTTGGCAGCAGGGCACCTTGCGCCTGATCCTGGCCATTCCGGACACCCCCTTGCGGCTGATCCACACCATTTCCCTCTGGCCCCTGCTGCAGGCCATGATCTGTCAGTCGGGCCCCACCCTGCTGGCCATCCTCTTCATGCTACTGGCGGCGCTCTCCAATCTCAGGGCCAGGCGGCTCAACCAGCGACTCAACTACCTCTCCTGCCACGACAATCTGACCGGGGCCTTCAACCGTCATTACCTGGCGCAGCTGGAGCAGCAAAACACCCTGACGCCGGCGCAGCAGACCGGTTTTCTGATGTTCGATGCGGATCACTTCAAACGGGTCAACGACACCTTCGGCCATGGTGTCGGCGACGCCGTGCTGATCCACCTGGTGCGACTGTGCCAGGGGCAGCTCAGGCGCGAGGATTGCCTGATCCGTTGGGGCGGCGAGGAGTTTCTGGTGCTGATCGCCCAAAGCGACTGTGCCCTGCTCGCCGAGGTTGCCGAGCGCCTGCGCGCCGTCGTCGCCGGGCATGACTGGGGCGCCATCGCTCCCGGTCTTGCCGTCACCATCAGTCTGGGCCACCACGCCTGTTGCGAGGATATCCCCCACCACGAGGCCGTGCGCCGCGCCGATGTGGCGCTCTATCAGGCCAAGGCCAACGGTCGCAACCGCAGTGAAAGATGGCAGAGTGACGCCTGCGAACACACGGGGTAAGCTGGTGTTCCAACCCCTTTCAGGAGGAAAGTCGTGCCAAGAAAACCCCGCATAGGGCTCGCGCTGGGGAGCGGAGCCGCCAGAGGATGGGCCCATATCGGCGTCATCCGTGCCCTTGAACGCCTCGGTATCAAGCCGGATCTCATCGCAGGTTGCTCTATCGGCAGCTTTGTGGGAGGCGCCTACGCCGCCGGCGAGCTGGATCGACTGGAGACCTGGGTGCGCGACTTTACCCGGCTGCAGGTGGTGAGCCTGCTCGACCCCGCCCTCTCAGGCGGCCTGTTTCGCGGCGAGAAGGTGTTTGGCATCGCCGCCAACTACCTGGGTAACCCGGATCTGGAAGACCTTCCCCTCCCCTTCGCCTGCGTCGCCACCGAACTCGATACCGGCCGCGAGGTCTGGCTGCAGCAGGGATCGCTACGCCAGGCGGTCCGTGCCTCCTGCGGCATGCCGGGGATCCTGACCCCGACCCGGGTCAACGATCACTGGCTGGTGGATGGCGCCGTGGTCAACCCCGTGCCCATCTCCCTGGCGCGCGCCATGGGGGCCGAGGTGGTGATCGCGGTCAACCTCAATACCGACATGCACCAACCCTGGACCGACCAACCGGATCAGGTCAGCAACGGCGGCCTGCTCAGCCAGTGGCTCAACCGGGGCGAGAGCACACCCGCCACCCCGGGCATGTGGAGCGTGATGACGGGCTCCATCAACATCATGCAGGAGCGTATCACCCGGGCCCGGATGGCGGGGGATCCGCCGGAGATCCAGCTCTGCCCGCGCCTTGGCAGCTTCTCCATCATGGATTTTCATCGCGCCGTCGATGCCATCAACGAAGGGGAGGCCTGCGTCGAGCGCAGCCTGGATCAGCTCAAGGACGAACTGGGGCGACTCGGGGTGCTCTAATCATCCTCCGACACACAAGCAAAACAGAAAGAGCGCCTTGCGGCGCTCTTTTGCTATTCGGCTCAGCGAAACCTAGAAGAGTCCCAGCCCCTTGAGCATCACGATCAGGATCAGCAACGGCGATACATAACGGATGATAAAGAAGAGCGGCTTGAGGATGGGCAGTGCCAACTCGCCGCCATTGGTCAGGGCCTCTCTCATCCGCTCCTCGCCCCACACCCAGCCGACGAACAGGCAGAGGAAAATGCCACCCAGCGGCATCAGGATGTTGGAGGAGAGGTAGTCGAACAGATCGAAGAAGGTCTTGCCGGCGATCTGAACGTCCGCCATGGTGCTGTTGGAAAGCGCACAGGTGGAACCCACCGCCCCCAGCACCAGCAGGTTGATCAGGGTGGCCCGGCGACGGCTCATGCCAAAGCGCTCGGAGAGCACCGAGACCGGCACCTCCAGGATGGAGAGCATGGCACCGGTGGCCGCAATGGCGGAGAGCACGAAGAAGAGCACCATGAAGACGTGGCCAAACGGGATGCTGGCAAAGACTGCCGGTATGGTGATGAACAGCAGGGAGGGACCGGCGGTCGGCTCGAAACCAAAGGCAAACACCGCCGGGAAGATGGCGATGCCGGCCAGCATGGAGACAAACAGATCGGCGCACATCACCCGAAACGCGGTCGCGGGGATGTTCTGATCCGCCCGAAAGTAGCTGCCATAGGTCATCATGGTGCCCATGCCGATGGAGAGCTTGAAGAAGGCCAGCCCCATGGCGGTCAGTACCACGGCACCGGTGATCTTGGAAAAGTCCGGAGAGAACAGGAAGGAGAGTCCTTCGCTCGCCCCCGGCAGAGTCAGGCTGCGAATGCCGATCACCAACAGCAGGATGAAGAGCACCGGCATCAGCTTCTTGGTCACCGCCTCAATCCCCTTGGAGACCCCCATCAGCAGTATGCCCCCCATCAGGATCAGCACCAGCCACTGCCACAGCAGACTCTGCAGCGGATTGGTGATAAGCGCCGTAAACGCCGCGCCGGTGACATCCGGGTTGGTCGAGAGGATGGAGCCGTCGATCGCCTTGAAGATATAGGCAAAGACCCAGGCCGCCACTTCGGAGTAGAACGACATGATAAGGAAGGCGGCCAGCACGCCCATGGCCGCGATCAGCCACCAGGGTTGCCCCTTGGGGGCCAGTTTGGTCAGGGTGCTGACCGCATCTGACTTGCCTTTGCGACCCAGCATGATCTCGGAGATCATCACCGGCAGCCCCACCAGCAGGGTGGCGATCACATACACCAGCAGAAAACCGGCGCCACCGTTTTCACCGGTCAGGTAGGGAAATTTCCAGATATTGCCGAGACCAACGGCGGAGCCTAAGGTCGCGGCCAGCACGCCGAATTTGCTGGTAAAGCCGTCTCTGGCCTTGGGGGTGGTTTGACTCATTATTGTCTCACTCTCTGTCGCATCATGCGGGGTAGCGGATTAAAGGGTAGGAAGTTTCTGAGGTTTGTAATTGCTTGCCAATATTTTTCAGGGGAAAGCGCTATCTGGAGCACGATTTGCGCTACATCCGGTTATCAGTCCTGTTTTCCAGACAAAAAAATGCCGCCCGATGGCGGCATTTTCTGTCACAGTGACACTCACGCCTTGGCGAGGTCGTCCGGTCCGATCTGGCCGATTTCGGCGACTTTTTTGTCAGCCAGCAGCCAGAGGGTGAACTTGTGCAGCTCGGGGTGGTGAGCCAGGGCAACCAGGAAGGCGCCACCAACTTCACGATAACCCAGCTCGTAGTTCTTCAGGGTTGTGGGGGGAACACCCAGCAAATCAGCAAATTTAGGACGGCTCAAACCGACTGCTTCACGGATCTGACGGATCTTCTTGCCAACAGTGACGATATTTGAATTCATATTGTTCCATACTCCGTTTGGCGGATGTACTCCGCCTTTTATTTTTCGCGACGACTCGTAGTCAAGTGTATCAGTTTTGTACGGACTCGTTATGGTCGAGTCTCTATCTTTATGAGCGCCTTTCGGCGACAACCCTTGCTATCAACGGGGATGGTAATCGCTCAGCCGCCTCAGGTAAACAGTCTCGAAAAGAACCCCTTATTGTTGGCAACAGAATTGCTCGTATAATTCGCCAGCTACCCATAAAGAGGAATTAGTATGGCGTTTCCCGGCATTATTTCCCGCCTGCACACCGTCCCGAACGTATCCCAACTGCAACAACAACTGACCCAGGGTGAACAGTATCGCGCCGAAGCCTTCTGGCTCCCTTCGGCATTGCAGCATCATGCCAACGAGATACTGGCCCAGCTGTCAGACAAATGCAGCCTCTATCTGGAACAGGATGAACCGACCATTTCCCTGCGTAGCCACGATGGTGGCCAGGACAGTCATGGTCGTCTGCTCACCCGCAACGGTCAGGTTCTCGGGCTGGCCGTGACCCCTGGCGATGGCGGCCTGGTCCCCGTCTCCGGCATGCCGGACATGGCCACCTGGCTGGAGGCAGGTCACCTTCATTTCATCTGTCCGGCGGCGGTCCAACCGGTGGCTCGTGCCATTCTCAACATCTGGCCACTGGACCCTTATCTGGCGCGTCATTTTCTGACGAGCTTCATTCCGCTGTTACAAAGCGCAACAGAGGCCGATTATCTCGCCGTTTTTGCCGCCAGGGAAAATCAGGCCAACCCGCATTCCGACTGGGTTCAGGCCTATATGAGACTGGAAAAAAAGCTGCACCGTGCCTACCTAGATCACTAATTAATCAGCATAAACAGCCAGTTATCCCTTCCTGATAATTTTGTATCCGGTGCATTTGTGAGCTTGATCATGTTTTAAAAACGGCATAGAGTGCGCCTCGTCATCGGAATGACACCTGCTGCCTGGTCGCGGTTTTCACCTTTGCGTGCCCGACCAAGTTGCTCGACACACCAGGAGAGTGTGCGACCCGGAATCTGCCGGGTCATCTGCCAGACTCGACGCCAGCCGTTCGGCGGAGCCTGCAGCTTACATAAATGACAAAGTGCGAAGCATGTGAATAACGTGCGCTCTCAACGAGGATTTTTTTATGATGAAAATGGCTCCTTCCCTGATCGCCATCGCCATGGCTGCCATGGGTGCTACTGCTGCTCACGCTGCTGACGACATCTACTTCGGTGCCGGTGTCGGTGCTGCTCACTTCAACGGTCTGAACAAGATCGAAGGCGTGAACAACGGTGAAGAAGACGCGGCTGCTGCCAACGCATTCGTGGGTTACAACTTCAACGAATACTTCGGTACCGAGCTGGGCTATCAGTACGCTGGCCGTGGCAACACCGAAGGTCTGCGCTACGAGAACCAGGGTGCCACCCTGTCCGGTATCGCTCGTCTGCCGCTGGGCAACGACTTCTCCCTGTTCGCTGAAGGCGGCGCCTACTGGGCTCACACCGATGGTCTGGGCATCAGCGATACCAAAGTATCCCCGCTGGCCGGTGCCGGTGTGACTTACAAAGTCAACGACGCCCTGGATCTGCAAGCTCGCTACCGCTACATGTGGGACGTGGCTGACCTGAACGTAGAAGGCACCCACTACAAGTCCAACCAGAGCGTGGCTACCCTGGAAGCCGTATACCACCCGTTCCGTACTTCCTACGTAGCACCGGCTCCGGCTCCGGTTGTTGAAGAAGCTCCGGCTCCGCAAGTTGTCGAGAAGAGCTTCGCCCTGAACTCCGACGTGCTGTTTGCCTTCGGCAAAGACACCCTGAAGCCGGAAGGTGCTCAGGCTCTGGACGCTCTGTACCAGCAAATCGTTGAATTCCAGCCGAAAGATGGCAGCGCTGTTGTCGTTGGTTACACCGACCGTATCGGTTCCGACGCTTACAACCAGAAACTGTCCGAAGCCCGTGCCCGCACCGTTGCCAACTTCCTGGTAAGCAAGGGTATGGCTGCCAGCAAGGTTGCCATCGAAGGTCGTGGCGAAGCTGACCCGGTTACCGGCACCAAGTGTGACGGCGTGAAAGCCAAGGCTCAGCTGATCTCCTGCCTGGCCCCGGACCGTCGTGTAGAAGTTCGCGTATCTGGCGTACAAGAAGTTCAGCAATAATCTGAACTGCGCAAGATAAAGTGCGAAATGGGGATGCAATAGCATCCCCATTTGTTTATCTCCTCTTCCTTCCTGACATCCCCCTGTCACATTTGACTCTTAGCTTGCCTGTACTACCTCAAAAGCATAAAGTAGCTAAGCCTCTAAGGCATTGGATAAGCACTAAAAAGCGCTTCTGTCCGGCCTGTTGTCCATGATGTAGACGCATCATGAGTGTCCCGAAGCCATCTGCTATCCATCTTGTTGGCAATTTTTTCGCCACCATAAAAACAAGTGCACAGAATGCCCTCAAGGGGCTCACGCAACGAGGATAAAACGATGAAAATCAAAATGGCTCCCACTCTGATTGCGCTGGCAATCGCGGCCACCGGTACCACTGCCCAGGCGTCTGGTGACTGGTATACCGGTATCGGTGCAGGCTGGGCCTATGCCCACGATCTGGATAATGTTCAGGGTCTGGATGTAGACAAGGACGCCACGGCCCTGAGTCTGTTCGGCGGCTACAACTTCACCGAGAACTTTGGTGCCGAGCTTGGCTATCTCTATGCCGGCAAAGGCGGCATTGATGGCGCCGACTTCAAGACCCAGGGTGCCACCCTGTCCGGTATTGCTCGCCTGCCCATGGGTGACGTCTTCTCCCTGTTTGCGGAAGGTGGTGCCTATTTCAACCACGTCAATGGCAATGGCGACAGTGACAACGGCACTGCGCCGCTGGCCGGCATCGGTCTGACCGCCAAGCTCTCCGACCTGATCGACGTACAGGCCCGTTACCGCTATCTGTGGAACCTGGGCGACGAGCCGAAGACCTGGGAAACCGACATGAGCGTGGCGACCCTGGAACTGGTACTGCACCCGAACCGTACCTCCTATGTTGCACCGGTTCCCGCTCCCGAGCCCGAGCCTGTCGCGCCGGTCGTTGTCGACAAGAACTTCGCCCTGAGCTCTGACGTGCTGTTTGCCTTTGGCAAATCTACCCTCAAGCCGGAGGGTGCCGCAGCGCTGAACACCCTGTATCAGGACATCGTCGACGTGCAGCCGAAAGATGGCAGCGCCGTGGTCGTCGGTTACACCGACCGCATCGGCTCTGATGCCTACAACCTGAAACTGTCCGAAGCCCGTGCCCGTACCGTGGCCGACTTCCTGGTCGGCAAGGGCCTGCCGGCTGGCAAGGTCTCCATCGAAGGTCGTGGCGAAGCCAACCCGGTCACCGGCAACCAGTGTGACGGCGTCAAGGGCAAGGCCGAGCTGATCTCCTGCCTGTCCCCGGATCGTCGCGTAGAAGTACGCGTCACCGGCGTACAGCAAGTGACCGAATAATCTCGCAACCCGATGCATACAAGCCGAGGGGGCCCGCAAGGGCTCCCTCTTTTTTTGCGCGCCATTCGGCCACTCCCGGCCACCCATTGCCCCATGAGTGTTCCCCCTCGCAGTGCCTGACTGGTTAAACAGTCGGTATCACCTATAACTAAGAGCGGCAACTACCTGAAAACTGGAAGGCTGCCCCAGATAACAACAAATGAGGATACAAGATGAACAAGACACTCAAACCCGTCTGGCTCGCGGTGGCGCTGGCCGTGACACTGCCCTCGGCGGCCCATGCCAACGACTGGTACGGCGGGATCGGTGGCGGCGTCGCCATCGCCCACGATCTGGATGACTTCAGCCAGGATGCCGACAAGAACGCGACCGCACTCTCCCTGTTCGGGGGCTACAACTTCAACGAGAACCTGGGCGCCGAACTCGGTTACCTCTCCACCGGTGACTGGGATATCAATGGCACGGACTTCAACAGCAAGGGGGCGACCCTCTCCGTCATCGGCCGCTTGCCTCTCAACGATATCTTCTCGGTGTTTGCGGAAGGGGGTGGCTATATCTACCACGTCAACTCCATCAACGGGGGGGATGACAGCCTGGCCCCGCTGGCCGGGCTCGGGCTGACCGCCAGAGTGCACGACTGGATCGATATTCAGGCGCGCTACCGCTATATGGTGCGGGTCGGGGATGATTCGGACAACGACAAGGTCGGCAGCGGCACCCAACGCTGGGTCAGTGACATCAGTGCAGCCACCCTGGAGCTGGTGATCCATCCCAACCGCAGCAAAACGATCGAACCTGAACCCGCTCCCATGGTGGTGCCAGTACCGCCGCCCGCGCCCGAGCCGGTGGACCAGACTTTCAACCTGAGTTCGGACGTGCTGTTTGCCTTTGGTAAGGCGGATCTCAAACCGGAAGGCATGCAGGCGCTCGATTCACTCTACCAGCAGATCGTCGACGTTAAACCCAAGGACGGCAGTGCCATGGTGATGGGCTATACCGACCGGATAGGCTCGGATGCCAGCAACCAGCCCCTGTCGGAGGCTCGCGCAACGACGGTCGCCAACTTGTTGATTAACAAGGGGTTGCCAGCAGATCAGGTCAGTATTCAGGGTAACGGCGAGAGTAACCCGGTCACCGGCAGCCAGTGTGATGGCATCAAGGCCAGAGCCGCGCTGATCGATTGCCTGGCCCCGGATCGCCGGGTCGAGATCCGGGTGACCGGTACCCAGCAGGCCGGTGAGTAGTCCCGCTTCATGAGGCCATCACGATGACAGAGGTGCACAAAAAAGGGATGCTGCTGCATCCCTTTTGTTTTACTCGCGCGACCGGCTCAGAAGGAGGTCCGGCGATAGCGGCGGTACTCGGGGTGCCAGAAGTTGGCCTCGATGGCCTGATCGATCACCTCGTCCGGGGTCTGCACCGCCTTGCCCTGCAGCATGGCAGTCTTGGCCACCATCTTGGCGATGTAACGGGAGACCTCGTGAATGTCCGCCAGATCCGGCAGCAGTGACCCCTCTTCCCCTTTCACCAGCGGCGAGCACTCGGCCAACGCCCGGCTGGCCGACATCAGCATGGCATCGGTCACCCGGGTCGCACCGGAGGCGATGACGCCAAGGCCAATCCCCGGGAAGATGAAGGAGTTGTTGCACTGGGCGATGACGTAGCGCTTGCCCTTGTACTCCACCGGTGCAAACGGGCTGCCGGTCGCTACCAGGGCCTGACCATCGGTCCAGCGGATCAGATCCGCCGGGGTCGCCTCAACCCGGGAGGTGGGGTTGGAGAGCGGGAAGATGATGGGACGGGCACAGTGCTTGTGCATGGTCTTCACCACCTCTTCGGTGAACAGCCCCGGCTGGCCGGAGACCCCGATCAGGATGTCCGGACGACCGTGCTCCATCACCTCCAGCAGGGAGATATTGTCCCCCACCGGCCAGTCGGCAATGCGTTCCACCGGTTGGGATAGACGACGCTGGAAGTCAAGCTGGTTCGGGATCTTGTCGGTGATGAGACCGAAGCGATCCACCATGAAAACCCGGCCGCGCGCCTGCGCATCCGTCAGCCCCTCGGCCTTCATCTGGGCCACGATCTGCTCGGCGATGCCACAACCGGCGCTGCCGGCGCCGAGGAAGGCAACCCGTTTCTCGGAGAGCTTGGCACCGGAGGCCTTGCAGGCGGCGATGAGGCTGCCCAGGGTCACGGCGGCGGTGCCCTGGATGTCATCGTTGAAACAGCACAGCTCGTTCTTGTAGCGGTTGAGCAGCGGCATGGCGTTGTTCTGGGCAAAGTCCTCGAACTGCAGCAGGATCTCCGGCCAGCGGCGCTTGACCGCCTGGATGAAGGCATCGACGAACTCGGCGTACTCTTCACCCGAGATACGCGGATTGCGCCAGCCCATGTAGAAGGGATCGTTGAGCAGTTGCTGGTTGTTGGTGCCCACGTCCAGCACCACCGGCAAGCAGTAGGCCGGCGAGATACCGCCACAGGCGGTGTAGAGGGAGAGCTTGCCGATGGGAATGCCCATGCCGCCGATCCCCTGATCCCCCAGACCCAGGATCCGCTCGCCATCGGTGACCACGATCACCTTGACGTTCTGCTTGGTGGCGTTTTGCAGCATGTCATCGATCCTGTCCTTGTCCGGATAGGAGATGAACAGACCGCGCGCGCGGCGATAGATGTTGGAGAACTCCTCGCACGCCTTGCCCACGGTCGGGGTATAGATAACCGGCAGCATCTCGGTCAGGTGGTTGTGCAGCAGACGGTAGAACAGGGTCTCGTTGGTATCCTGGATGTTGCGCAGGTAGATGTGCTTGTCCATGTCGTTGCCAAACGCCATGAACTGACGGTAGGCCCGCTCCGCCTGCTCCTCGATGGTCTCGATGTTGTGGGGCAGCAGTCCTTCGAGGTTGAAGTTGCTGCGCTCTTCGCTGGTGAAGGCACTGCCCTTGTTGAGCAGCGGGGTCTCCAGCAGGGCCGGACCGGCGTAGGGAATGTAGAGAGGACGTTTCTGATTATTATCTTCAAACATGGGTCTGGTACCTAAACGTTGGGGCCAGCCGATCCTATGGGCTTGCGCCGTTAATTTCAAAGAGTTTGCACATCCGTTGCAAAAGGTTTGCGACCCAGGCGACGAAAGGCGCCCGGTGTCTGGCCGGTCAGCCGGCGAAAGCGGTTGGCAAAGTTGGCGCCATCGCTGTAACCGACCCGGCCGGCCAGTTCGCTGAGCGGCCAGTTGGTATAGAGCAGCAGCTGGCGCGCCTTGTTCATCCGTAGCTGGGTGAGCCAGGCCATGGGCCCCATGCCGAACACCTGGCGACAGAGGCGATGCAGATGGGGTACTGAGCAGGCCATCTGATCGGCGAGTAGAACCACGCTCCAGGGCTCGTCGAGATGCGCCTCCACCCGGCGAAACAGCGCCTGCAACCGGATCTCGGGAGTGCCACGCACCTCACCCTGCAGGGTACGCTCCAAGAGCGCCAGCAACAGGCTGAGCAGCTGGGGTTGCAAGGGCGAGCGGACCCCCTCTCCCTGGATCAGGCTGAGCAGATGATGGAGCTGCTCTCCGCCATCCCCCTGCCAGATGCGATGACCCAGCCGGTGCAGATGCTGCCAGCGCGGCACGTCGTCGAGCAGGATCCAGCTGGTGTGCCACTGCTCGCCCACCAGCTTGAGGCCGCCCGGCACGGCTGCGGGCAAAAAGATTAGCGACCCGGCTGGAATGGGTTGCTCTCCCCCGTCGGTGAGCAGTGCGCCCCCCTCGTCGTGGCTCACCATCAGGATGTGAAACTCGGGCCGGTTGCGACGAATAAGGTAGTGTTCGCGGATCGCCGACAAGCCGGTCAGGAAGATGCCCGCCTCGCCGAGCAGGGGCAGACCTTCACGCCCCAGCATCCGCTCTTCGCAAGACGGTGCAATTTCCAGACACTCGCTGACAAATCCCATAACACCCCAACAGGATAGTTTTGCACAAGAAAACCGAGACTCACTCACAGTGAGATCATCCGCTTAGCCTCTTATCATACCCCTGACAAGCCTTGCTTTTCTTATACCCGGTTAACACAAATGAATTATTGGCAAGCAATTTTAAAACAAACCACCGATCGCGAGTTCATGTCCAGACTGTGGCGACTGGCCCTGCCCGTCTCACTGCAGTCCATGATGTTCTCCCTGCTCGGTCTCATCGACATCATGATGGTGAGCCAGCTTGGCACCACGGCAGTGGCGGCAGTCGGCTTGGGTAACCGGGTCTTCTTCTTCAATCTGCTGGTGATAGCGGGCCTCGCAGGCGGGGTTTCGGTATTGGCGGCACAATATTATGGTCGCGGCGAGATGGCCGGGGTGCGCCGCTCCCTGGCGCTGGCGCTGGTGGGGGCCACCTTGGTGAGCCTGCCGTTTGCCCTCGTTTACGTGCTCTCACCGGGTAGCGTGCTGGGCTTTGCCAGCCAGGATCCCGAGTTGCGCCCGCTCGCCGACCACTATCTGATGATCACCGGCGCCACCATCCTCTGCACCGCCATTGTGGTGCCGTTGGAGTCAGCCCTGCGTTCCATCGGCAACGCAACGGCGCCGACCCGCATCGGCATCATCGCCATCATTGCCAACGTCATCCTCAACTATGTCCTCATCTTCGGCCACTTCGGCTTCGAGGCCATGGGGGTGGCCGGCTCGGCCTGGGGCACCACACTTTCCCGACTGCTGCAGACCACCTTGCTCTTGCTCTACGTGAGACGTCACGAGTCGCGCCTTGTTCCGCGCGCTGTCGACTGGCTGGCCGCCTTCAAACGCAAGGAGGTGGTGCGCTTTACCCTGATCGCCCTGCCGCTCTTGTTTCATGACGGTCTCTGGGCCTTCGGCATGCTGCTCTACGGCTTTCTCTATGCTCACCTTGGCACCGATTCGCTCGCCATCATGACCACCCTCGGGACGCTCGAGAGCATCCTCATCTCCCTCTTCTTCGGGCTGGCGGTAGCCTGTTCCACCCTACTCGGACACCGGCTCGGGGCCGAGGAGTACGAGGCGGCCTGGCAGCACTCCCAGCTGTTTCTGGTGATCGCCCCCGTGGGCGCCCTGGTGGTGGGCGTTGCGGTCTGGCTGCTGCAAACCAGCCTGCTGCAGTGGGTCGGCAACCTCCCCCCCGAGCTGATGGGCGAGGCGGGGCAGGTGCTCGCCATCATGTGTCTTGGCATGCTGCTCAAGGTGTTCAACATGGTGGGCATCATAGGAGTGCTGCGCTCGGGGGGCGATGTGAACTACAGCATCTTCATCGACATTGTCGGCATGTGGTGCATCGGCCTGCCGCTCGCCTGGGTGGCGGTGAGCCTGCTCGGCTGGCCTCTCTCATGGGTGGTCGCCGTGGTATTGCTGGAGGAGCTCAGCAAGGTACTGCTGGTGCAGCACAGGATCCGCCAGCGCCGCTGGCTCAGAAACCTGGTGATGGGATAGGAGAGAACAAACCCGGGGTCATATCAATGACAGAAAAACCCCGTTTGCAGTATGCTAGCCCCCTCTTCAATCAGAGGCAGGGCCTGCTATGCCCCTGTCCAGTAGTCGTTTAAGGAGACGAGCATGCAACCACAGAAAGAGCTGATCACCGAGACTGCCCTGCTGGAGATGGCCAACAAGATGATCCGGGAACACGAAGACTTCATCCACGGCATGCGTGCCGACTCGGTGGAGCAGAAGGGGGAGATCCTGGTGTTCAAGGGGGAGTACTTCCTGGCCGAAGATGGCACCCCGACCGGCAAGACCATGGCGGTGTTCAACATGTTCAAGCTGCTGGCCCAGCAGCTCTCCGGCAAATACCGCCTGGGCTGACCCTCACGCCCAAGCAAACCACAGGATGCCGCCCTCAGGCGGCATCTGCTTTTTCGGCCTGCGGACGTTCCACCACCACGCAGTTGCGCCCCGCCATCTTGGCCTGATAGAGGCTCTCATCGGCCCGGTTGATAAGGGCATCTATGCTCTCGCCTCTCCGCGCCAGAGCGATGCCAATACTGACCGTTACCTCCAGCAACTCGTCAGACGTCGGGCTCTTTACCAGACGCGCCTCGACCGATACCCGCAGCCGTTCGGCGATGCGGGCAGCCTCCGATGGATCGCCGCAGTTGCGCAGCAAGATGGCAAACTCCTCACCGCCATAACGCCCCAGCACCATACCGGACTCCAGTTGTTCATCCAGGGTAGTAGCCACCTCCTTGAGCACCGCATCCCCCGCCAGATGGCCATAGATGTCGTTGATCCGTTTGAAGCGGTCGAGATCCAGCAGCAGCACGGCAAACGGCTTTTGTCTGGTCAGCAACCGGGCCCGGGCCTGCTCCAGCTGCTTGAGCAGCAGACGGCGATTCATCATGCCGGTCAGCTCGTCGGTAGTGGACTCCCGATAGAGGCGCAGCAGCATGTTGAGCTGGCCGCACTGCACCCAGCAGCTGGCCATGGCAAACAGACTGAGCACCCACACCTGGTTCAGGGTGGCCTGGCTCCACAGAGTCTGCCCCACCAATAACCAGCGCCCCAGCACCATGGTCAGCAGCACCACGCCGGCCAGTTGCAAACCGCGCAGGAGGGGAATGGGAAAGATGGCAAACAGGGTGATCAAGAGATAAGGGAACACCACATAGCCTACCTGCAGCTGCTGCTCGGTCCCGAAGCTGTGCAAACTGACGAGTGAGAAGAGCATCATCACCACCATCAGGTAGCCGAGCGCCAGCTTCATGCGCTGCAGTCTGAAGTTGATGAGGTAGGAGAGCGGGATCAGTGGCGAGAGCGCCAGGGCACAGAAGATCCTGGCCTGAAGCAGCTGCTCGAAATGGGTACGGGAGAGGGTCAGCCAATCCACCAATGCCCAGGCGGGCAAACCGACGATCAGCAGGCAGGTGAGCAAACGCAAACGCACCGTCATAAAACCCATGCGCGTGCGGGTAAAGTCTTCGGAGTGTGCCTTGGCACTCCAGAACTCTGACAACTTGAGCATCCAGCGGCTCCACATCAAGGTCGGGGGCCCATTTTACACCTACTAAGTGGTAAGAATGTCATTTGCGCAACGAATAAAAAGGAGATCTGGCTCACACAAAGCGACATATCATAATCGCCACACGCAAACGTTTCAACCCACCGAAAAATAAACCTTTTTCTGATTAATAAACGCTGGTCAGCGGCGCGCCAATCTCTACAATAGCGCCCAATTTTTCTCCCCATCCCCACATACTTTGAGGTTTTTATGGAACAGGTTGCCACCACGCAGACCGCCCCCGAGGCCCATCCCCCCAGGCGGGCACACAGCGAACTGGTCTACGGCATAGACGATGTCCCGCCCCTGCCCCAGACGCTGTTCGCCGCCCTGCAGCATATGCTCGCCATGTTTGTCGCCATCATCACCCCGCCCCTCATCATCGCCAACGCCCTGGGCCTGCCCGCCGAAGATACCCGTTATATAGTCTCCATGTCGCTGGTCATGTCCGGCATCGCCTCCTACATCCAGACCCGCCGCTTCGGTCCCGTCGGCTCCGGCCTGCTCTCGGTGCAGGGCACCAGCTTCAACTTCCTTGGGCCTATCATCGCCTCCGGCCTCGCCCTCAAACAGGCAGCCATGCCCACCGACGATATGCTGGGCACCCTGTTCGGCACCATGCTGGTGGCGGCCCTCACCATGGTGATCCTGAGCCGCTGCCTGCACCTGGTGCAGAAGGTGATCACCCCGCTGGTGACCGGTATCGTCGTGCTGCTTATCGGTCTGACCCTGATCAAGGTGGGCCTCATCAGCATGGGGGGCGGCTACGGTGCCCTCGCCGATGGCAGCTTCGCCAGCCACAGCAACCTGTTTCTCTCCCTGCTGGTGCTTGGTCTCATCGTCCTGCTGCAACGCAGCCGCAACCCCTGGCTGCGCCTCTCCGCCATCATGATCGCCATGCTGGTGGGCTATGCCGTGGCGCTGCTGCTTGGCAAGATCAACGCCCCCACCTTCGAGGGGCCGATGTTGATGGTGCCCGTCCCCCTCAAGTACGGTCTCGGCTTCGACTGGCAGCTGTTCGTGCCGCTTGCCATCATCTTCGTGGTGACGGCGCTCGAGGCCATCGGTGACATGACCGCCACCTCGGATGTCTCCGGCGAGCCAGTCAGCGGCAAGGTCTACATGAAGCGGATCAAGGGCGGCGTGCTGGCCGATGGCTGCAACTCCATGCTGGCGGCGCTCTTCTCCACCTTCCCCATGTCCACCTTCAGTCAGAACAACGGGGTCATTCAGCTCACCGGCATGGCCAGCCGCCACGTGGGCCTCTTCATCGCCGCCATGTTGGCCCTGCTCGGTCTGTTTCCGGCGGTGGCGACCCTGGTGCAGCAGATCCCCGAGCCCGTGCTGGGCGGCGCCACCATCGTCATGTTCGGCACCATCGCCGCCGCCGGGGTGCGCATCATTGCCCGCGAAGAGCTCGACCGCCGTGCCCTGATGATCCTGGCAGTATCCCTCGCCATGGGGCTGGGGGTCGCCCAGGTGCCGGAGGTGCTGCAGCATCTCCCGGAGCTGGCCAAGAGCGTGCTCTCCTACGGCGTCGCCACCGGCGGCCTCACCGCCATCGTCCTGAACCTGCTGCTGCCCAAACGCAGCAAGCCCTGCGCCCAAGCTCCCCGTTAACGGCCATAGAGCCCCGCCATGCGGGGCTTTACCTGGCTACCCGCCACGAGTAGTGTGCAAAGCCTGTCATGCTTCAGGATGCCACCATGCCCTACTCCCTGCTTCCCCCTCTGCCTGAAAGCCATACCCCGGATCAGATCCTCGCCCAGGAGCAGCACTGGCTGCGCGATTGCGCCCACACGGGTACGGCCATGGCCCACCTCTGGCAGGCGCCCCAATGCCTCATCGTCACCCGCAAGGATACGCGGCTGCCTCACTATCAAAGCGCCTGCGCGCAGCTCGCCGCCGAAGGCTGGCCCGTGTTTGTGCGCGACAGCGGCGGTACCGCCGTGCCTCACGGCGCCGGCATCCTCAACCTCTCCCTGCTGCTGCCCCGCACCACCACGGATCTCGCCCACTACTACCGGCAGCTGGGCGCGCCGCTGCTGAGTTTGCTGGCGCAATACGGCCTTGAGGGGAGCTATGACTTCGTGCCCGGCTCGTTTTGTGACGGCCAGTACAACCTGGTGATCGGGGGGCGCAAGATAACCGGCACCGCCCAGCGCTGGCTGGCGCCGGGTCAGGATCACGGCGGCGCCGTGCTGGCCCAGGCCATGCTGCTGGTGACGGGGGATGTGGATGAGGGTACCCGGATGGCGAGCCGCTTCTACGAGCTGGCGGGCGGGGAGCTGCGCTTTTTGCCGGGCACCTCCACCACGCTCGCGCAAGCCATCCATTGGCAAGGGAGCGATGGCGAACTGGTGGCCGAGGTCAACCACAGATTGCAACGGTTGCTGGCGGGCAACTAGCCCTTACCCACATTACGCTCTTGGTTCACCAACCATTCGGCGCACCCACAAAAAAGCCACGACCCTGGGTCGTGGCTTGCTTTTTTCAAGGCGAACGTGAGACGCGGTGGCGAAATCAGGCGGTCTGCGGCTCAGGCTCGGACTCGGTATCCGCTCCCCGGCTGAAGTAGGCCCTGGTTTCGGCAATCACCACGTGACGCAGGCCAATCAGGCCGATGAGGTTGGGCACCGCCATCAGACCGTTGACGATATCGGCCAGCAGCCAAATCATGTCGAGATGCAGGAAGGCGCCGCACGCCACCAGCACCAGATAGACCAGGCGGTAGGGCTTGATCGCCTTGACCCCGAACAGGTACTCGGTGCAGCGCTCGCCGTAATAGTTCCAGCCAAGGATGGTGGTGAAGGCAAAAAACAGCAGGCCGATGCTCACCAGATACTGACCGATATGGGCATCCAGCCCCTGGGCGAACGCCTGGCTGGTCATGGCGGCGCCGCTGAGATCCCCACTCCACACTCCTGTCACCACCAGGGTCAGGCCGGTCATGGTGCAGATGATGATGGTGTCGAAGAAGGTGCCGGTCATGGAGACCAGCCCCTGCTCCACGCAGGAATTGGTCTTGGCCGCCGCCGCGGCGATGGGAGCCGAGCCCAACCCGGACTCGTTGGAGAAGACGCCGCGCGCCACCCCGGACTGGATCGCCAGCATGATGCCGGCACCGACGAAGCCACCGGTGGCCGCATGGCCGGTGAAGGCGCTCTGCAACACCAGCGCCACCGCATCCGGCAAGGCAGCGGCATTGGCAAACAGCACCCCGAGACAGGCGGCGATATAGAAGAGGGCCATGAAGGGGACCACCTTGCTTGACACGCTGGAGATGGACTTGATCCCCCCCAGAGTCACCAGGCCTACCAGCAGGGTCAGTACCACGGCGGTCGCCTCGCGGGGCACCGAGAACGACAGTGTCATGGCATCCGAGATGGCGTTGACCTGGGGGAAGGTCCCGATCCCGAAGAAGGCCACGCCGATGCCAAACAGGGCGAACAGCTTGGCGAGGACCTTGGAGCCAAGCCCCTTTTCCAGATAGTACATGGGGCCACCGGCCATCTGGCCGTTGGCATCCTGCTGGCGATATTTGACCGCCAGCAGGCACTCGGCGTACTTGGTGGCCATGCCAAACAGGGCTGCCATCCACATCCAGAACAGGGCGCCCGGACCACCGAGCTTGATGGCGGTGGCAACGCCGACGATGTTGCCGGTGCCTATGGTGGCAGAGAGGGCGGTGCACAGAGCGCCAAAGCTGGAGACATCCCCCTGCTTGCCCTGGCCCTGATCACGGCCGAATACCAGACGCAGCGCGAGCGGTAAGCGCACCAGCTGAAGCAGTCCCAGACGCAGGGTAAGGTAAATGCCGGTCCCGACCAGCAGGATCAGCAGGGGTGGCCCCCAGACAAAACTATCGATGGCGGTGAGCGCCGCTTGAATTGATGACATGCATCCTCCTTAAGAAACAGAAATTAAGGAGGAGAAGGATGATCTTCCCATAGGTGTCGCGATCCCCAGAGGCGATCGGATGCGGGCTAAGAACGTGTTCACACTCTTACTGCGAGGCCGTGATCAAGGCTCATGCGCGGCTCGGAAGCCTCATGTATTGACATACACTCCGGTTCCTGCGCTGCTCTTTACCTTGCTGACGACCTCTCGTTACAGATCGTGAACAGTTCCAAGCTCAGGTACAACCATCCCATCCCCTCTGTCCTTTTGCCTGAGAGTTTCCGGCGCCAGATTGCGATGCAATCATGGTGCCTTGCTCCTTCGGCGCCCGATTCAACGGGTCTCTCCAGAGTATCGTCCAGTAGCAGTCCACACCGGTTGCCCGGTACCTGAAAGATTCACTTCTTCGGTGGATGGTTGCCCATCACTCTCCTGCTACCTTCATCCGAACTAATTTGGATTAGGAAGCGGGCATGGTAATCCAAAAATTGTGAGCTGTCTCGCACTTGCCGGCCCGCTCCCGCACTTTTTTCATGATCGGCCATCTCATCGGCAAGATGTTAAATAGTAGTTAACAATCATAGAGTTAACTTGGCCTGCATCAAACGTGTCCCGACGCACAAGATGACGGGATAAAAAGCAATTCTCTATCTCGTTTCATGCAGAAAAACTCAACAACATATCCAATCAAAATACTTGCACAGAAACTCAATAAGCCGATAATCCCGCGCATAACCAAGCGCTTTGCCCTCAATTTATGCACTGTGCCAGGTTGGTCCCGCCGGACCGCTCGCCTGACCCGGCCGTCGCCGGTTCAATCGCATATGGCTTGGGCATATCACGCCCCCTAAGGACTTTCAAAAGAGAATGAACGAGACCCTGGTCGCACAAGATTACCGTCAGCTGGTTGAACAATTCGGCTCCCCCCTGCTGCTGCTCGACAAGGCAGCCGTCCGCAAACAGTATCGGGCCCTGGCGGCCGCCCTGCCCGATGTGCGCTTGCATTATGCACTCAAGCCCCTGCCCCACGAGGCGGTGGTCTCTGTCTTGAAGGAAGAGGGGGCCTGTTTCGATCTGGCCACCAATGGCGAAGTGGATCTGGTGCGCAGTCAGGGTGTCCGCCCGGGGCGCTGCATTCATACCCATCCCATCAAGCGCGACAGCGACATCCGTTACGCGCTGGAATACGGCTGCACCGTGTTCGTCTATGACAACCCGCTGGAACTGGAGAAGTTCCTGCCCTACAAGGACGAGGTCAAGCTGCTGCTACGGGTGAGCTTCCCCAATCCCGAGACCAAGGTCGATCTTTCCAAGAAGTTCGGCTGTACACCGGAGCAGGCGCTGCCGCTGTTGCAACTGGCCCAGGCCAAGGGGATCAAGGTGATGGGGCTGTCGTTCCACGTCGGCTCCCAGGTGCCTCACGCCCGTCGCCACGTGCAGGCCATCGACGCCTGCCGCGAGATCATGGAGCAGGCCTGGGAGCTCGGGCTCAAGCCCTGGGTGCTGGATATCGGCGGCGGTTTCCCGGTGGATTATGACGGCGGCGAGTTCGACATCGACGGCTTCTGCGCCCCGATCCGCGAGGCGCTGGCCAAGCTGCCCGCCACCGTGCAGAAGATCGCCGAGCCGGGCCGCTTCATCAGCGCGCCGGCCATGACCTCGGTGGCCAGCGTCATGGGCAAGGCTCACCGCGGCGACAAGATCTGGTACTACCTGGATGACGGTCTCTACGGCAGCTACAACGGCCAGCTCTATGACCACGTCACCTATCCGGTCAGCACTCCTTATTCCCACGGTGAGCTGCACAACGCCGTGCTTTCCGGCCCCACCTGCGACAGCGTGGACGTCATTCGCGACGGCATCATGCTGCCAGATCTGGAGATTGGCGAGCTGGTGGTCGGCCGGGTGATGGGGGCCTACACCTGGGCATCGGCTTCCACCTTCAACTTCTTCCCCAAGGCGAGCATCCTGATCCTGGATAGCAGCCAGCAGGGGCAAAAGCTGGTGGCCGTGGCCTGATAGGCCTTCGCCAAAAGCAGAAGGGGGAAGCCGATGCTTCCCCCTTCTTTTTATTGTCTGGCGAATCGTCAGATAAACTGGCTGGTCAGCAACCAGCCGGTGTAACCCACGAAGCAGGAGAGCAACACGCCCCCCTCCAGCCGGTTGATCCGCCCCTGCCCCTTGCGACCCAGGCACATCACCAGCAGCAGCAGGGTCAGCCCCATCATCAGGCTCCAGTCGCGGGAAAGCACTTCCGGCGCCACATCCAGCGGATGGATCCCTGCCGCGATCCCGACTACTGCCAGGGTGTTGAACAGGTTGGAGCCCAGCACGTTGCCGAGGGCCAGATCGTGCTCATTCTTGCGAATGGCGATAAGGGAGGAGGCCAGCTCCGGCAGCGAGGTGCCGATGGCGACTATGGTGAGACCAATCACCAGATCGCTGATACCGAAGCCCTGGGCGATGGTCACCGCGCCCCATACCAGCAGACGGGAGGCACCGATGAGCAGCACCAGCCCCACCACCAGCCAGAACAGAGCCAGCTTGAGGGACATGCCTTCGCTCTCGATGTCCTCTTCGGTCTCCGCATCCAGCGCATCCCCCTTGCCATTCATGCCGGCCCAGATGGACCAACCCATCAGCGCCACGAACACGACGCCCAGGATGGCCGCATCGGTGCGGCCCAGATGACCGTCGATGAGCAGGGCACCGGAGAGCAGGGTGATGCCGAGCAGGATGGGGATCTCTTTGCGCACCACCTGGGAGGCAACGGCAATCGGGCTGATGAGAGCCGTCAAACCCAGGATCAGGGCAATATTGGTGATATTGGAGCCATAGGCATTACCGAGCGCCAGCCCGGGGTTGCCCTGGGAGGCGGCCAGGGCCGACACCACCATCTCGGGGGCCGATGTACCAAAACCGATGATCACCATGCCGATGAGCAGCGGTGGCATGCCGGCATAACGGGCGGTCGCGGCAGCGCCATCGACAAATTTATCCGCACTCCAGACCAGCAGCGCCAGTCCGGCAATCAGGGCAACAAAAGCCAGGGTCATATCGTCTCTATTCCATGGTCTGCAAACACAAAAGCCAGGCACGGGCCTGGCTTCTTCCAGAAGCGGGCCCAGTGTAGCGGGCCGCCTTTCTATTTCAAGGGGAAATCAAACGACGATTGATGATTTCACAGCGCCGCCAGCAGGCTCTGGGCATCCGACACCTCGAACTTGCCCGGCTCCTCCACAAAGAGCTGCTCGACCACACCATCGTTGGCGATGAGGGCAAAGCGCTGGGCACGCAGGCCGCCAAAGGCCCCCGTCTCCTTGGCAAGGCCAAGGGCTCGGGTCCAGCTGCCGTCGCCGTCCGCCAGCATGGTGATGGCATCGGCGTTCTGGGCATCCTGCCACGCCTTCATCACGAAGGCATCGTTGACCGACAGACAACAGATGGCGTCCACCCCCTTGGCCTGAAACTGGTCGGCCAGCACCACATAGCCCGGCAGATGGGCGTTGGAGCAGGTGGGGGTGAAGGCACCAGGCACCGCGAACAGCACCACCTTCTTGCCGGCAAACAGGGTCTGGACATCCTGTACCTGCTTGCCCGCGGCTGTGATGAAGGTAAATTCGCCCGAAGGCAAGGGTTGGCCAACTGCAATCATGATCTCTCGTCCCGAGTCGATTGGTGAGGCCCCAGTCTAGCGCAGCCATCCGTCATATCCCATCGCAACGACCCGCTCCCCTGCAGGCATTTTTCCAGCAGGCAGACTAATCTTGAGCAGGTTTCACGGCGCCAGGAGGCCCCATGCAACACTACTACGATGGTCTGGAAATTCGCCCCCCCGCCTTGCGTGCACAACAGCAACTGGACCAGCTTAATCATCAACTTACCCACGTCAGCCAGTATTGCGCCGGTTACTCCAGTGCCTATCGTCAATGCCGTCTCGAGGATCTGGCCGAACTGGCCACCCTGCCCCTGCTCGACAGCGCCGAACTGTTTGCCGCCCAGCAGGCCCATCCGCCGTTTGCCGGACTGACCGGTCGCCCCGCCAGCCAGGCACTGCGCGCCTTCGCAAGCCCGGGCCAGCTGGCCATTCCCGAATATGCGGGGGCGGACTGGTGGGGGGCCGCGCGCGCCCTGTTTGCCGCCGGCTTCAAGTCCGGCGAGGTGATGCTCAACGGCCACGACTACCACGCCGGCCCTACCGCCTTCATCTTCGACAACGGCGCTCGCCAGCTCGGCGCTCCCGTGGTGCCCTGCGGCCCTCATGACACCCAGCGCCAGCTGGAGGCGCTGCAACGCTACCAGCCCACCGGCTTTGTCGGCCCGCTGGTCACCCTGCTGGATCTGCTGGAAGCCGCCGAGGCGGCCGAGGTGGCCACCGACTCCCTGCAAACCGCCCTGTTGTGCGAGGTTACCCACCCCGAGACGGCCCCGCTACAGGCCATTTACGGTATTCAGGCGTTCAACTGCCTGGTCTGGCAGGACATAGGCGTGGTGGCCTACGAGAGCCAGCCCGGCGAGGGCTTTATCGTCAACGAGAGCTGCCTGGTGGAGATCATCGACCCGGCCAGCGGCCAGCCGGTAAACGCAGGGGAAAGCGGACAGCTGGTGGTGACCAGACTCGATCTGGAATATCCACTGCTGCGCCTTGTCACCGACTGGCAGGGGCACTGGCTGGTGGCCCCCAGCCCCTGCGGGCGCACCAACCGGCGGCTCAAGCTGGACTAGGATCGCAAACGGGCAACCAGTGGCTGCCCGTATTGTTCCGGATGGGATTGCTGTTAGCGCCGAGCCTGCCAGGTGGCGATGGCGAGCAGGGAGTCCGGAGTAAACTCGTCGGCCCGTTCGGCGATCTCGGCCTGACTCATCCAGTGTACCTCGCTCACCTCTTCGGCCTGCAGCTGAAGCGGCCCCTGATAGCGGCAGCTGTAGAGGCCACCCCAGACCCGATACCCCTCCCCCTCGGCATAAAAAGTACCGAAGCCTTGCAGCGGTACATCGTGGATCCCCAGCTCTTCGGCCAGCTCGCGCCGGGCAGAGGGTTCCATCTGTTCGCCCGCGGTCACCACGCCACCGGCGCAGGCATCCAGCATGCCGGGGCAGAAATCCTTGCAGAGGGTACGGCGCTGCACCAGGATGCGATCCGCCTCGTCGAGCACCAGGATGTAGCTGGCACGATGGCAGAGATTCTCCCGCCGCACCTTGGCCCGCTCGGCCACCCCGATCACCCGGTTCTCTTCATCCACCACATCAACCCATTCCACGTGCAGGCCCTTTTGCTCATTCCATTCGACTGCCCGCAGTATATCGGTGCAAGGGATTGTGATGGCACTACTTTTTCAAATGGTGCCCTTGCTTTGCCCGAAGGGATCACCAAAAAAGGATTCATGCAAAACTCGATGAAACGTCACATGGCTGTCATCAACCGCCCCCATAGTGTGCCCTGTTCAAGCAAGCAGGTAACGTTGTGATGAAGGTTTTCAAGCAGTTATCCCCGCGGCAGATCGCAAGATACATCAAGAGCTTCCACCGGGGCTCCTTTGCCATCGAGTCATGGGGAACATTTGAATTCAGCGCAGGCAGGCTCAGCCTGCACGGGTTGAGCTGCCACCGACGCCTGAGACTGGCAGGCCAGATCAACCAGGCCCTGCGCCAGCTCAGTCACGCCGAGCCCTTGCCGGAACAGTGAGTCAAGGGGATTTGCCTTCCTGTCCTTAATGCTTCCATGCTGTTTGCCCGCCGGCTACTCGCCGCGCGGGCCGTTTTCGATATCGGTGATGACGCCGTTGCGCACGGTGACGAAGCGCATGAACTCGCTCTTGCCGAAGTTGTAGGTCCAGCGCTCTCCATACTTCACCGGCACCAGATAACCGAACTGGTTCTCCTCATTGCGACTGAGCTCTTCGCGCAGCATGGGCTCCCCGCACTTGAGCAGCATCAGGGCCGTGCTGTCGCCCTCGGTGATCAACGCATTCTTGCAGCGCATCGCATCGGCGCTGGCAGGCAGTGTGGCAAGCAGCGCAGCCATGGCCGACGCCACCTTCATCATCTTGTTCATGGGACACACCTCAACTGGGGTTCAGTTGCAGTATGACGGTTCCCGATGTCGAAAAAAGCCCCCCATGAGTGCTCGTCGCTGCCTTTTTGTTCACTGGCAGACATGCCCAAAAACAAACGGCGACCCGAGGGTCGCCGCTTGCATCACGCCAGCCGGATCACAGGATGTCCAGCAGCTCCACTTCGAATACCAGAGCGGAGTAGGGCGGGATGGAGCCGGCGCCACGGGCACCGTAAGCCAGATCCTGTGGAATGTAGAGCTTCCACTTGGAGCCAACCGGCATCAGCTGCAGGGCTTCAACCCAGCCCTTGATCACGCCGGTCACCGGGAACTCGGCCGGCTGGCCACGAGCGACCGAGCTGTCGAATACGCCACCGTGAGTGAAGGTACCGTGGTAGTGAACACGCACGGACTGACCGGCTACCGGTACGGCGCCGTTGCCTTCGACCAGCACTTCGTACTGCAGACCGGAATCGGTCACGGTCACTTCGGCGCGCTTGGCGTTGTCGGCCAGGAAGGCTTCGCCTTCGGCAGCCGCTGCCTTGGCGACCGCTTCCTGCTCTTCCTGCATGCGGGCGGTGATGACCTGGAAGGCATCATTGATATCGTCACGGCTTACCGCGAATTCCAGACCGTTCAGGGCATCCGCCAGGCCTTGTTGCAGGGCCGGGATATCCAGACCGGCGAAGGCTTGCTGCGCCAGCTGATCACCCATGTTGCGGCCGATGCCATAGCTGGCCTTCTGTTCGATAGAGTCGTATTGGGACATTGAGATGTTGCTCCGGGTCCTGATGTAAAAGAGTCGGGATGATATCAGACTTTTGTGCCAGGTGCTGCCGGCGCCAATCCTGATTTCCCTCTTCGTGGGAGAGAGTTCACATGCCGCGACAAAAACGCCGCCAACAGGCGGCGTTGATCAGAGGATCAGGGTCGATCCAGCAGGGCCCGCACCGCCGCGACCTTGGCACCATCGGTAATATTGACCCGCCCATCATCCGAGGTGCCCATGTTGACTCCATGAGACACCATGCCGCCACGCCAGCCCATGCCGGACATATGTACCTCGCTCACCCCGGTAAATTCGATGATGGTGCGCACGTTGTCAGCATTGACTCCAGCCCCCGGCATCAGGCTGGCACGACCCGCCAGCGCCTGCTGCATGGCCTGCAGAGTCTCAAGCCCCGCCAGCGCGGTCGGCGCATGGCCTGAGCTAAGAATGCGCTCACAACCGGCATTGACGATGATTTCCAGATCCGCCCGCCAGTCGGAGGAGAGATCGATGGCGCGGTGGAAGGTGACACCAAGGGGGCCTGCAGCTTCCACCAGTTGCTTGAGCCTGGCGGCGGGCACCCGCCCCTCTGCATCCAGCAGACCGACGACGACCCCCTGCAAACCGGCCGAACGCGCCGCGGCAATGTCCTGCAGCATCATCTCGAACTCGCCCTCGCTGAAACAGAAGTCGCCGGCACGGGGACGGATCATGGCATAGACGGGTACGGTGGCATGGCGCGCCGCCAACTGCATGAAGCCATGGGAAGGGGTCAGGCCACCCAGCCCCAGGGCGGAGCAGAGTTCGATACGATCCGCCCCCGCCTGCTGGGCGGTAAACAGGGATTCCAGGTTGTCTATGCAGATTTCAAGACGGGTCATGACGACTCCTTTATCGGGGAGATCAGACCCCACATCCGATCTCACAGGTTGAGCAAGGCTGCGCCACGCACGCCACCGGCACCGCCGAAGCGGGCCTGGCGGATCTCGGGCAGGGCGACCCCGGGCAATAGATGGCCGGGCAGGCGCAGCGGCAATTGTTCGTAGAGAGCGGGCAAGCCGCTCAGGCCCCCGCCCAGCACCACCACCTCGGGATCGATCACCGAGATGGCAGTAGCCAGGCCGGCGGCCATGATCTCCAGCCAGCAATCGATCGTAGCCACCGCATGGGGCTCATGGGCCTCGAAACGTGCCACAATCTGGCGCCCCGTGGCACGCTGACCGTGAAAATGGTGATAGAGCCGCTCCAGCCCGGTACCGGAGGCGTAAGTCTCGAAACAGACCAGACGACCACAGCCACAGCGGGGACGGGGCAGCTCGGGGTATTTCATCAGGATGGTGGCCGGCAGCGGGTAGTGGCCTATCTCACCGGCCAGCCAGTTGCGCCCCTGGATGAGAGTGCCTGCGAGGTAGACGGCGCCGCCGATACCGGTGCCGATGGTGACCCCAAGGGCACTGCCGGCGCTATCCGCCGCTCCCTTGTGCACCTCCGACCAGAGGAAGCAGTTGGCATCATTGTCCACCTTGACCGGGCGATCCAGCAGTTCCACCAGATCGGCCCCCAGATGGCGACCGTTGATGGCGGGCAGGTTGGCCGCCACTATGCTGTGGTCGTGACGATTGAGGATGCCGGGAAAGCCGATGCCGACCGCCCCCCTGGCACCGAAGCGGGCGTCTGCCTGCTCGACCCGCTCGCGGATCAGCTGCTGCAACGCCTCGTAATCATTGCCCGGTGTGGCCACCTGCTCCTCATGACAGAGATTCAAGGCCCCGTCATACACCGCAAAGGCAATCTTGGTACCACCGATATCAAAGCCGTAATACATGCCCGCACTCCCTTGTCTGTTATCTGTCATCCGGATCAGTTCTGGGGGGACATTGTATTAATTCGCAAAAAAAATAAAGTGACACGGGGCGTAAAACCAAAGCGGGATCAAAGCAGACGGAACATTTGCCGCTGCAGACAGGGTTGACCAAGGCTGGTCAGGGTCCGCTGTTTGCCGTCGAACACGAAGCCGCGGCGCAGGTAAAACCCCTCGCCTATCCGGTTGCCATCGAGCAGCCACAATCTGACGCACTCGCAGCCGCTGCGCCGCATCTGCATCGCCACCGCCTGCCACAATCGTTTGCCATACCCATGGCGCCAGTGATCCGGGTGCAGATAAAGCGCCCGGATCCTGGCGGTGGCGAGGCCCTCCTCCTGCTCCTGCTGCCAGTAAAGAAGGCCTATCACCACCTCATCCAGGCAGAGCAGCATGGGGCGCGGACCTGGTTCGGCGAGCCGGCCCTGCCAGATCTGCAGATGCTCTGTCACGTCCAGCCGGGCCAGCATGTCCTGGCCCAGCACCTGGCTATAGGCGGCGAGCCAACTGGCCCGCTGCATCACCGTCATGGCGGCGGCATCATCGGGCCGCGCCATGCGCAGGCTTATGCCTTGCATTGGGGCACCAGGCCGTTGGCGCGAGCCTGCTGATAGAGAGGCTGCACCTCGGCCTGCTGCGCCTGCAGCTCGGCAATGCGACTCTCGTTGCTGGGGTGGGTGGAGAGCAGCTGGGGCGGATTCTTGCCGCCGGAGGCCGCGCTCATGTTCTGCCACAGGGGAATGGCGGCGGCGGGATCAAAACCGGCGCGGGCCATCAGATCCAGCCCCAGACGGTCTGCCTCACTTTCCTGCTCGCGACCATAGGGCAGCAGTACCCCGACTTCCATGCCAAGGCCGAGGGCCGCCATGGTGGCACCGCGATATTCGCTGGTACCCATGGCAATGTCCGCCACCGACAGACCGATATCCGCCAGCTGGCTGCGGGAGAGACGCTCGTTGGAGTGCTGGGCCAGCACGTGGGTCAGCTCGTGACCGATGACGGTGGCCAGCTGATCCTGATTCTTGGCCACCTTGAGCAGGCCGCTGTAGACCCCGATCTTGCCACCGGGCAGGGCGAAGGCGTTGACCTGCTTGGAGTCAAACACCACCACTTCCCAGTTGCTGATGCCATAGCTGGCGGGCACCTGGGCGGTCACCGCCTTGGCGACACAGGAGACATAGGCGTTAAGCCTCGCATCCGTGCTCACCTTCTCCTGCTTCTTCATCTGCTCGAAGGAGTCTGCTCCCAGCTGGCTCATCTGCTGGGGGGAGTAGAGCAACATCTGGCTGCGACCGGTCGGTGACTGGGCACAACCAAGCAGCAAAGATGTGCACAGGGCTGCCAGGCCAAACTTGTAAAACGGGGCGGTCATGAAAGACTCCTTAACCATAACGTTGCCCTATTTTCGGAAATGCCGACTCGGGACGCAAGGGAGTGCATTTTTCAATAGCCGAAAAATGGCCGAGAAGATCCTGTCCGGCTTGCCAAAACGGCGTCCCATAAAACAAAACGAGCCCGCAGGGGGCTCGTTTTTGCGTCACGGGCTGGCGCAGTGTTACATGATGTCCAGCTTCTTCAGGTCGGCCATAGCGACCTTGGCCGGTACCGGCACATAACCGTCCTTGGCGACGATGCTCTGGCCCGCCTTGGACAACATCATCTTCACGAACTCCTGCTCCATCGGGGAGAGCGGCTTGTTCGGGTGCTTGTTCACGTAAACGTAGAGGAAGCGGGAGAGCGGATACTTGCCGGTGATGGCGTTATCAGAGCTCGCCTCGACGAAGGTCTTGCCATCCTTGGAGAGCGGTACCGCGCGCACCCCGGAGGTGACATAACCGATGCCCGAGTAGCCGATGCCGTTCAGGGAGGCGGAGACGGACTGCACCACGGAGGCAGAACCGGGCTGCTCGTTCACGCCGCTCTTGAAGTCGCCGTTGCACAGGGCGTGCTCTTTGAAGTAGCCGTAAGTACCGGAGACGGAGTTGCGGCCGAACAGCTGCAGATCCTTGCTGGACCAGTTGCCCTCCAGACCCAGATCAGACCACTTGGTGGCTGCCTTGGCTTCGCCGCACTTGAGGGTGCTGGAGAAGACGGAGTCAACCTGCTGCATGGTCAGCCCCTTGATGGGGTTGTCCTTGTTGACGAACACTGCCAGGGCATCGACAGCCACGCGGATGGCGGTCGGCTTGTAACCGTAACGCTTCTCGAACGCCTCGATCTCGCCCGCCTTCATGGCGCGGCTCATCGGGCCAAACTGGGCAACCCCTTCGGTCAGGGCGGTCGGCGCGGTGGAAGAACCGGCGGCCTGGATCTGCACGTTGACGTTGGGATAGACACGCTTAAATTCTTCGGCCCACAGGGTCATCATGTTGGCCAGGGTGTCCGAGCCGACGGAAGACAGGTTGCCGGAGATGCCGCTGGTCGGGGCGTACTCTGGCAGATCCTTATCGACACCATAGGCCAGGGTGCTGGCAGAAAACAGGGTTGCAGCGGTGAATCCGATAACACCAGCCAGTTTGTTGAGTTTCATCCAATCTCTCCAAGTCCAAGGTTGCAGAAGGCAATCGTCAGTATGACGTTGATACATGGTTCAAACCCGATCACCCTCTCCAAAGTTACAGAAGGTCCGTTCTTGAAACGGCGCCAGTATCTGACCTGGCAGTGACAAATTTATGGATTTAATGTGACACTTTAATGACATGGGCAAGGATTTGCACAAATGCAGGAAGGGCTGCGGATGCAGCCCTTCCTTCGTATCTAACTCATTGTCTAAAAAGATTATTTAATCACCACCATGCGTGCCGGGATGAGGAAGCTGAAGCGGCTGCCAAGGCCGATCCGGCTCTCGATGTCGAGGTGACAGTCGTGATGACTGAGGGCATGCTTGACGATGGCAAGGCCCAGCCCCGAGCCACCGGTATGGCGCGAGCGGGCCTTGTCGACCCGATAGAAACGCTCGGTGAGCCGCGCCAGGTGCTCGGGGGCAATCCCCTCCCCCTCATCCTTGACCGCAAACAGTGCCATGGTGCCCTGGGCACGCCACTCTACCGTGATGTTGCGCCCCGCCGGGGTGTAGTGGATGGCGTTGTAGACCAGGTTGGACACCGCGCTGCGCAACTGCTCCTGATCACCGCGCACGAACAGGTTTGACTGAACGTTGAACTCGAGCTGGTGTCCCCGTTCGCCGGAGAGCGCCCTGGCCTCCAGCTCCAGCAGCCCCAGCATGGCGGGCATGTCCACCAGATGGGAGAGATCCACCGACGGCGCCGCCTCGATGCGCGACAGGGTGAGCAGCTGGTTGACCAGGTTGTCCATGCGGATGGTCTGCTCCATCATCACCCTGTGCGCCTTGGCCCACACCGCGGGGGGCGGCGGCTCCTCGGTCATCTCCAGATAGCCCTTGAGCACGGTGAGCGGGGTGCGCAGCTCGTGGGAGACGTTGGAGATGAAGTGCTTGCGGGTCTTCTCCAGATGGCGCAGCCGGGTCACGTCCCGCACCACCAGCATGGCCTGATCCTCGGCGTAGGGCATGATGCGAAACTCGAGAAACTTCTCCTCATTGACCGGGGAGTTCATCTCGAGGGGCTCGTCATACTCCCCCTTGCCGAGGTAGGCGCCGAAAGCCGGATTGCGGATGAGGTTGCCCACGTGTTGGCCCGCGTCCTCCGGCCAGCGAAACCCCAGCAGCTGTTCGGCCAGCCGGTTGCACCAGAGAATGCTGCCGTCGGTGCGGATCACCACGGCCGCATCGGGCAGCGCCTCGGCCCCTTCGCGAAAACGGCGGATGAGGCCCGCCAGCTCGCGCCGTCTGGCCCGGTGGCGTTGCTGCAACTTGTAGATACCGTTGAAGATATGCTCCCAGCTGCCGCTGCCATGGGGGGGAACCAGGCTGCGATCGTGCCACAGCCAGTCCGACAGGCGCTTCTGGAAACGGTAGTGCCAGCCGAGATGGAGCAGGGCAGCCACCAGCAGGCAGAGGGCAAGATGATCAATCAACCAGCCGACCAACACGAACGGCGAATAGAAGAATACCATTCGCCACAACTGTCGCCGCCAAGCGTAAGGTTGCAACATAATTGCCTCTTAGAGACGGGTTGAGAAACGGTATCCGGCTCCACGTACCGTCTGGATCAGTCTGTCGTGTCCAGTCTCTTCGATCGCTTTGCGCAGGCGACGAATGTGCACGTCCACGGTTCTGTCCTCGACATACACATTGGTCCCCCAGACATTGTTCAGCAGTTGCTCGCGGCTGTAGACCCGCTCGGGATGGGTCATGAAGAAGTGCAGCAGTTTGAACTCGGTCGGCCCCATGTCCAGCGCCTTCTCCTCGGCACTGACCCGATGAGAGACAGGATCCAGCTTGAGCCCCTGCACCTCGATCACCTCGTCCACCGAGGTGGGAGAGACCCGGCGCATCACCGCATGCAGGCGAGCAGTCAGCTCCTTGGGAGAGAATGGTTTGGTGATGTAGTCATCGGCCCCTGCCTCGAGACCGCGGACCTTGTCCTCTTCCTCGCCACGAGCGGTGAGCATCACCACCGGGATCTGGCGGGTCACCTCATCCTGCTTGAGCTGCTTGATGAACTGGATACCGCTGCCACCGGGCATCATCCAGTCCAGCACGATGAGTTCGGGGTAGGGTTCACGCACCTTCGCCAGTCCATCGGCAAAATCTTCCGCCTCAATCGTCTCGTATCCCTTCTGCTCCAGCACGAAACAGAGCATTTCGCGGATCGGTGCCTCGTCCTCAACCACCAGAATTCGCTTAGCCATTCCCTTCTCTCTCCTCTGTGAAGATGGGTGCGCCAATTATTAGAATTTTCTGTGACACTTTTATGACTCGATGACAGGGCGGATGATAAACGTTTTCAGATTCAGTTGGCAGCCGTGCGTTGCAGTAGATCCCAGCGGTTGCCACTGATGTCCTCAAATACCACCACAGTGCCGTAAGGTTCGCTTCGCGGCTGCTCGCAAAAATGTACGCCATAGGCCAGCATCCGCTCGTAATCCCGCCAAAAGTCATCGGTCTCGAGAAACAGGAAGACCCGCCCGCCGCCCTGCCGGCCGATGGCGGCCTGCTGCTCCGGGGTAGCCGCGCGGGCCAGCAACAGGGCCGAACCCTGCCCGCCCGCCGGGGCGACCCGCACCCAACGCTTGCCCGGTTTGCCCGGCTCATCGAGCTGTGTGTCTTCCAGCAGCGTAAAGCCAAGCCCCCGGGTAAAAAAGGCGATGGCCTCGTCGTAGTCGGCCACCAGCAGGGTCAGAGCGCCGATTGTTTGTCCCGTCATGTTGTTTCCCTTGTCGTCAGTATGGAGGGAGAGACTGGCGAGCTTGTCTCCACCCGGTTGCGGCCCCGTTGCTTGGCCTGATAGAGGGCGGCATCTGCCCGCCGGATCACCTGCTCCAGCGGATCGCCGGCGCGCTCGGCCACCCCGAACGAGACGGTCACCCTGAGCGCTTCGGGCCAGTGGGGATCCGCCGCCAGCATCAGGCGCAGCCGCTCGGCCAGTGCGCAAGCCTGCTTCTGATCGTAGTGAAGGCAGATCAGCACGAACTCCTCCCCGCCCCAGCGCACCAGGTGGCAGAAAGTATCACAGTGGCGCAGGATCTGGCTGACCAGATGCTTGAGCACCTCATCCCCCACCGGGTGGCCATGGCCATCGTTGATCTGCTTGAAGTGATCCACATCCAGATAGATGAGGGAAAAAGCGCGCTCACCCAACCCCTCCAGCAGCTCTTCTCCGCCCAGACGATTGAAGGCACCGGTCAGGGGATCATGAGTAGCCTCCTCGCGGGAGCGGCGACTCTCCTCACAGAGGGTGCGATTGTGTTCCTCCGCCGCCAATCTGGCCTGATGGGCATGCTGCAGTCGCTGTTTCATATGCAGATGGTTGGCCACCAGTATGATGCAACCATAGATAAACCAGACCGCCAGGATCAGGCGATAGAAGAGACTGGCATCGAGCCAGGGGCCATGAAAATGCAACTCCTCGATAATGGCCCCGTGTGTGCCAGGCTGCATATCGTAACCGGCGGCGAGCTCGATAGCATAGACCCGGTGCAAGTCAGGCCCTTGCTGCTGCAGCGGCACATTGTATTGCTTGATCCACCAGGTTGCCGGTGCGAACACGTCGAGGGGCACCTTGTGGAGCCTGCCGTAATCCGCCGGACGAAAGATGATCTCGTTGAACTTGGGGGCAAGGGGATCCCCGGGCAGATCGCTGGCCGGATCATGGTTACGCAGATAGAGACGCCAATCCTGACCTCCTTCGCCAGTCACGCTCAGGCGCACATGCAGGGTGTCAAAGCGGGCGAGGTCGAGCCCCTCATCGGGGAGCGTCAGGGTCAAGGTCAGTCTGCAGCCCGGCACTATGTGCTGACGGGCGGGCAGAATGCATTGCACGCCAGGTTTGCCTTCCGGCGACGAGAGATAGCGCGCCTGCTCCGGCGTCACATCCGCCGCCCGCTGCACGGTGACGATAACGGGCCACTCCTGCAGATCCAGTACCCGCTCCGGGCCGAATTCGAACAGCAGGATGATGGCAAGGGTCAGCCCCAGCAGGGCGCGAAAAGAGCGGTCGACAAGACGAATGTAGGAAGAGGTCATGCTTAGCCTGGCATCACGATTGACGCAGCTGCCCAACGGGGCAGGGTCGCACTGAATCCACTCATGGTTCAGCACCGTTCTGGTCCGACATGATACAAAGGATGGCGGGAACAAGCATGCAATTAATTGAAAATACTTAAAATTCCATCAGTTACATGCCTTCAGCGCCCGATATAGAGTGGTGCGGCTGATGCCGAGCCGGCGCGCCGCCTCGCTCACGTTGCCACCACAATCCACCAGAGTTTGCTGTATCTGGTACCGGCTCTGCTCGCGCAAGCTGGTGATGCCCGCAGTCACTGAAGTGGATGGCGGAACAGGTATCAGCGCGGGCGCAGCAACGACCGCAGGCAGATGCAGGTGGGAGGCTTCAACCCACTCTTGCCCTTCCGCCAGCACGCAAGCTACTTCGAGTGCCTGTTTGAGCTGGCGCACGTTGCCGGGCAAGGGATGAGCCAGCAGTTGCTGCTCCGCCTCCCGGGTCAGCTGCAGCGCCGGATCCATCTCGGTCAGCAACCGCAGGATCAGTGCCCGCCGCTCGTGGGCCGGCCAATCTCGCAGCGGCGCCAATTGCTGGCGCCAGCCGCAGATGCGGTAATAGAGATCTTCGCGAAAGCTGCCGGCCGCCACCATGGCCGCCAGATCCCGATGGCTGGCGCTGACCAGCCAGAAATCCACCGCCTCAGGTCTGTGGCTGCCCACCGGGGTGACGGCGCGCTCTTGCAATACCCGCAGCAGCCGGGTCTGAGCCGACAGCGGCAGTTCGCCGATCTCGTCCAGCATCAGGATGCCACCGTGGGCGGCGCGCAGATAGCCCTGGCTGCCCTGGCTGCGGGCACCGCTAAAGGCCCCGCCGACATAGCCGAACAGCTCTGCCTCCACCAGATCCGCCGGCAGGGCGCCGCAGTTGACGCACACCAGGGGTTTATCCTGGCGGCTCGACTGACGATGCAGCGCTCGCACCAGATGCTCCTTGCCACTGCCGGTCTCCCCTTCGATAAGCAGGGAGATACCACGCTCCAGCATCTTAAGCGGTACCTGTGAAGGTTCTGGCAAGGATTCCCGCCCGCTCCCCAATAGCGGAAGCGACGAGGGCCCTTCGACCGGCTCGGGCACCAGCCGCAGGCCGCGTCCCTCGCGCAGCAGTTGCTTGCCATCGAAGGAGTGTTGGCCAAGCCAGAGCCGGCCGGCCCGGTTGGCACCGAGCAGCTCGCCCCCCTCCCCCAACAGCAGGCGGGCGGACCAGAGACTCTGGGGATCGAGATCCACCAGCCAGCCCGGCTGGCGCGCCAGCAGCGCGTTTTCCAGCGCCATAGCCAACAGCCGAACCGTTCCCAGCATATCGCCGCCGTGGTGGGCCGCCTCGGTGGAGATATCGAGCACCCCGAGCAGTCTGCCGTCGGGCCCGAGCAGCGGGCAGGCGCTACAGCTGAGAAAACTGTGCTGGGCGAAAAAGTGCTGGGCACCGAGCACCTGTACCTCGCTCTGCTCGGCGAGCGCCGTGCCGATGGCGTTGGTGCCCTTGCTCCCCTCCCCCCAGCGGGCACCGCTGCGCAGAAAAATACGCTCGGCATGGCGGGCGAAGCCGTCGTCACCGCTGGCGGCCAGAATCGCCCCTTCTGCGTCGCACAGCAACAGGCGGCAGGGTCGTCCCGCCAGCAGCTGGCCAAACAGCGGCAGCACGAAGCGCCGGAAGCTGGCGATCAGCTCCCTGTGCCCCTCCAATCTCGCCGTGAGCTCTCCTCTTGGCAACAGATCCAGCTCGGCGCTCTGCTGGCGGCTCAGTCCCTGATGCAGGCAGCGCAGCCAGGAGCGCTGGATAGGGCCGGATTGGGGAAATTCGCTCATCACGCCTCCTGTTCACAAATGGCACGACTGTCACGACCACTGTCCAGAAATGGCACAGTTTCATGGTCACAGCCGGGGTCACTGGTTAACCAAGATACGCTGCCACATCCCGTTTGATAACGTTTTTGTAACTTTTAAAGCGCTGGTCAGACCCTCTGGCACGCCCTTTGCGATATCCGTGGCAACCAGCCCCTTTATCGGGCCGGTCAGGACCACACACATAAGGATGATGAGATGATTTATACCGCTCCCGGTCAGGCAGGTGCCCTGGTCAGCTTCAAGTCCCGTTACGACAACTTCATCGGTGGCGACTGGGTGGCGCCGCGCGCCGGCCGCTACTTCGAAAACATCTCGCCGGTGGATGGCCGCGTGTTCTGCGAGGTGGCCCGCTCCGACGCCGCCGATATCGAGCTGGCACTGGACGCCGCTCACAAGGCGTTCGCCAGCTGGAGCAAGACCAGCGTCACCGAGCGCAGCAACCTGCTGCTGCGCATCGCCGATCGCATCGAGCAAAATATCGAAGTGCTCGCCATCGCCGAAACCTGGGAGAACGGCAAGGCGGTGCGCGAGACCCTGGCCGCCGACCTGCCCCTGGTGGTGGATCACTTCCGCTACTTCGCCGGCTGCATCCGCGCCCAGGAGGGCTCCGCCGCCGAGCTGGATCAGAACACCGTCAGCTACCACTTCAAGGAGCCCATCGGTGTGGTCGGCCAGATCATCCCGTGGAACTTCCCCCTGCTGATGGCCGCCTGGAAACTGGCTCCCGTGCTGGCGGCCGGCTGCTGCAGCGTGCTCAAGCCCGCCGAGCAGACCCCGGTCACCATCATGCTGATGATGGATCTCATCAAGGACATACTGCCCCCCGGCGTGGTCAACGTGGTCAACGGCTTCGGCGCCGAGGCGGGCCAGGCGCTGGCCACCAGCAACCGGATCCAGAAGCTCGCTTTCACCGGCTCCACCGAGGTGGGCGCCCATATCCTGCGCTGCGCCGCCGACAAGCTGATCCCCTCCACCGTGGAGCTGGGCGGCAAGTCCCCCAACATCTACTTCGCCGACGTGATGCAGCACGAGAGCAGCTACATCGACAAGGCGGTGGAAGGCATGCTGATGACCTTCTTCAACCAGGGCGAGGTGTGCACCTGCCCCTCCCGCGCCCTGGTGCAAGAAAGTATTTATGACGACTTCATGGACAGGGTGCTGGCCCGCGCCCGCACCATCGTGCAGGGCAACCCCCTCGACACTGCCACCCAGGTCGGCGCTCAGGCGTCCCGCGAGCAATTCGACAAGATCCTGAGCTACATGGAGATCGGCCGCGGCGAAGGGGCAAAAATGCTGATCGGCGGCGGCGCGGCCAAGGTGAACGGGCTGGAAGGGGGCTTCTACATCCAGCCCACCATCTTCCACGGCCAGAACAAGATGCGGGTGTTCCAGGAGGAGATCTTCGGCCCGGCCCTCGGGGTCACCACCTTCAAGGACGAGGCGGATGCGCTGGCGATTGCCAACGACACCCAGTACGGCCTGGGGGCGGGCCTGTGGACCCGCGACAGCAACCTGGCCTGGCGCATGGGTCGCGGCATCCAGGCCGGCCGGGTCTGGGTCAACTGCTACCACGCCTACCCGGCCCACGCAGCCTTCGGCGGCTACAAGAAGTCGGGGATAGGCCGCGAGACCCACAAGATGATGCTGGACCACTACCAGAACACCAAGAACCTGCTGGTGAGCCACGGCATCAACCCCCTCGGCTTCTTCTAAACCGGCCATCGCTGATAAAAAGGGCGTCTGTAAGGCGCCCTCTCTTTTTTCCGTCGAACGCTTCCCAACTGCCACAGGGATCACCCGGGCTGACCCAGCTGCTGACGATAGCGCTGGGGGGCACAGCCCTGCTCGCGCTGGAACATGGCGATAAAAGCCGAGGTGGAGGTGTAGCCGAGGCGCCAGGCGATCTCCTGCACCGGCATCTCGCCGCGCAGCCAGGACAGGGCTCGCACCATGCGCAGCCGGGTACGCCATTGGCCGAGGCTCATGCCGAGCTCCTTCTGGCAGCGTCGCGCCAAAGTGCGCTCCGTAGTGTGCAAGACACTGGCCCACTCGGCCAGGGTTCGGTTGTCCTCCGGCGCGGCCTGCAGCGCCGCCAACAAGGGAGCGAGCAGGCGATCACGGCTCTGGGGCAAATAGCTCGGCTGACAGCGGGTACGGGCCAGCTTCTCGATGAAGAGCTCGCCCTGGCGCCGGTCCCACTCATCCTCCATATGACCGAGCCGGCGCTGGGTGAAGTCCTCCAGCAGGGCGCGCAGCAGGGGGGTCAGCGCCAGCAGCACGGGTTCCCTTGGCAGGCGTTCTGCCAGGGTGTGTCCCACATAGATGGAGGTGTAGTCCAGGGTCTGTTCGTTGAAGGCGCTGTGGGGCAGGTTGGCCGGCACCCAGATAAGGTAGTCGGGCGGCGCCACCAGCCGCAGCCCCGCCACCTCCACCACCATGACCCCCAGGCTGATGAGGCTGAGCTGGCCCCAGGGGTGGGCGTGCTCGGCGCAGGCGTTGCCTCCCTGGATCTGGCTATAGCGAAAGTAGAGAGGATTGGGGGCGGCCAGCAGGCGATCCTGCTCGGCCATCGTGAGGTCACCCATGGAGAATGTCCCAAACCGGTTATGAGATGTCTTATTTACGCTACTTGCATCGTTCAAGACAAGGCTAGACTCTCGCCATCGACTCAAGGAGTGCCTATGCCTATTCTCTTCCCCCTGCTCGCCATCCTGATCTGGGCCGCCAATACCGTGGTCTCCAAGGCCGCCGCCGGCGTGGTGGATCCCGCCGCCATCTCGTTTTACCGCTGGGTGATCGCCGCTCTGGCCCTGAGCCCCTTCTGCCTGCCCGCATTGTGGCGCCGGCGCAGCGAGATCCGCCCCTGGTTCGGCAAGCTGCTGGTGCTCTCCCTGCTCGGCATGGTGCTCTACCAGTGCCTCGCCTACTACGCCGCCCACTCGACCTCGGCCACCAACATGGGGGTCATCGGCTCCCTGCTGCCCCTGCTGACCCTGCTGCAAGGCGCGCTCTTCTTCGGTCAGCGCCCCGGCAGACAGGCCCTGCTCGGCATGAGCCTCTCCCTGTTCGGAGTGCTCTGGCTGCTCGGCCAGGGCGAGCCGCAGGCGCTGCTGCACACCGGTATCAACCCGGGGGATGGCATGATGCTGCTGGGGGCCGCCAGCTATGCGCTCTATGGCCTCCTGATCCGCCGCTGGCAACTGCCGTTCGGCCCCTGGCTCAACCTCTACCTGCAGATCCTGCTGGCGGTCCTGCTGCTGGTCCCGGTCGCCCTCAGTGCCGAGTCGCTGGCGGTGCCCAGGGAGGGATGGGGCATGGTGCTGTTCGCCGGCATCGCCTCCTCCCTGTTTGCCGCCTACTGCTGGATGCGCGGCCTCGCCAGCCTGGGGGCGGAGCGCACCTCGGTCTTCATGAACCTGATGCCACTGTGCACGGCGCTGATCGCCGTCATCACCCTGGGAGAGCCCATCCACGGCTATCACCTGCTGGGAGGCAGCCTCATCCTGGGGGGCGTTATGCTCGCCCAGCGCAAGCCAAGAGCCCGCCCCGTCCTTACCCAGGAGGCATGAAAACGACGCTCCCCTCGCAAGGACACGGGACCACAAACAGCAAAAAGGGAGCCTCGGCTCCCTTTTGTCTGAATATTCGTTTGTGTATGCATGGCGAGCTGGCAGATCAGCTCTCCCGACGCCAGCGATAGCGGCGCTCCGGCCGGCCCCGCTGACCATAGTTGAGCTCCACATCCACCCTGTCTTCCGACTCCAGATATTCCAGATAGCGGCGCGCCGTGGTGCGACTCAGGGAGAGGCGCAGCGCCACAGTATCGGTGGAGAAAACGCTGTCCGGCTCCCCTGCCAGCAACTCAAGCACCTGGCGCAGGGTGATGCTGTCGATCCCCTTGGGGGTAATGCGCATCTCCCTGGCCTGGGGTCGCCCCTTGCCCAGCAGCTTGTCGAGATCTTCCTGCTCCAGCCGCCCCCGTTCACACAGCTTGCGATGCAGTTGCAGGATCTCGTCCAGGCTCTGCTGGATGCGAAACAGCCGCAGCGGCTTGATGATGTAGTCATGCACCCCGAGATTGAGCGCCTGCTGTATGGTCTCCACCTCGCGGGAGGCAGTCACCATGATGACATAGGCTTCACGGTTGTGACTGCGCAGGCGGTTCACCCATTCAAGACCCGAGCCATCGGGCAGGGAGATATCCACCAGCAGCAGTTGCGGCACCACCCCGGCCATCATCTCGTCGGCCTGGGCCAGGGTGCCGGCCCGCCCCAGCAGGGAAAACCCCGGGGTCGCCGCCACCAGCTCCGACAGGATGGCGCCGATCCGATCGTCATCTTCAATAACAAGCGTGATTATTGGGTCCATGGCTCACATTAACTGGTTTTTATTCAAATAGATGCCGAACAATGTGGTCCGTTCGGCAGTTCGCCGCCATTCTATCACACCCTGGTGACGCCCCACCGTCTCCTTGACCAGGAACAGGCCCACCCCGTGATCACCGCTCTGGCGAGTCGCCCCGTAATCGAACAGATGATCGGCCAGCTCCTCGTCAACTCCTTCGCCACTGTCTTCCACCTCGATCACCAACCGGCGCCCCACATCGCACAGCGACAAGAGCACCCTGGGGGGACACTGCTGGCGGTTGCGCCAAGCGGCCTGCAGACCGTTGTCCAGCAGGTTGCCGATGAGAGTAATGAGATCCGCCGAGACCGAGGCAGAGTACTCCCCGAGCGACGAATCGGGGTCGAGCTCGAGCGTCACCCCAAGCTCCCTGGCACGGCTGAACTTGCCGAGGATGAGACCGGCCACCGGCTTGTTGTCGATGAGCCGCAACAGCTCCTGCAGCATGGTCTGGCAGGCTTCATTCTCCTGCTGGATAAGCTCCACCGCCTGATCCACGTGGCCAAGCTGGAGCAGACCGGAGAGGCTGCTCAGCTTGTTGGCAAACTCGTGGCTCTGCATCCGCAGCATCTCGGCATACTGGCGCAGGTGGGTCACCTGCACCCCGAGGCTCGCCGCCACTTCGGGACGACTGAAGATGAACAGCCGCCATGGTGCCCGACCATTGACCACCTGCCAGCGCCCGACAAAGGGCTCCCCCTGGATAGCGAAACTGAGCTCGCCCCCCTCCTGGGTCAGGCAAGGGGCCAGCGATGGCACCAGTTCGGCCAGCGACAGCCCCAGGAGGGCATGGCGACCCGTGCCGGGCAGGCGCAACTGGTAGCAGGCGGTGCTGTTGATCATACTGATGTTGCCGTTGTCATCGAGCGCTATCACCCCTTCGGTGATGTATTCGAGCAGCAGATCCTGCAGGGTGAAGCGGCGCACGATCGCCTCGGGCTCCAGATCGAGCAGGGTCTTGCGCAGCCGCTGCTGCATCCAGAATGCCAGCACCAGCGCGCAACCGAATACGGCGGCGATGGCGCAGACCAGCAGCGAGATGCGCTGCAGATAGATGCCCTCCACCGCCGTCATCAGATAACCCACCACGACCGCCCCCATGGGACGGCCATCGGCCCCAATCACCGGAGAGAAGCAGCGGATCGCCAGCCCCAGGGTCCCCTCGTCACGGGAGCAGTAGCTGCGCCGCTCCTGCAGGGCAGGCCAGATATCCTCGCCGCGAAATTGCTGGCCGATCAGCTCGGCTCTAGGATGGCTCAGGCGCCGGCCATGTTCGTCGGTCACTACCATGTAGGTGGCATCGGTGCGCCGGCAAATCCCTTCCACATAGTCGCGCAGGGCGGGATCCTCACCGCGTTGCAGGGCGGCGACCACCCGGCTGTCAGCAGACATGATGCGGGCCAGATCGCCCCCTTTGTCCTCCAGATTGCTCTCCAGTAGATGACGGATGAAGAGGGCGAGCAGCGAGCCCAGAATGAGGATCAGCAGCAGGGATAAACCGAGGGAGAGGGTCACCAGTTGGTGGCGAAGTTTCATGCAAAAACCTTACAACGTCAGAACGCCACCCAATAGTGCGGATGCCGGGAGGCAGGGTCAATCATGGATACCGGCGTTTCGACGCGTGCGGCTCTATGATGGCAGTATCACCCGTACGGCACAGTAACATCACCGGGCGGATATTATTGGCGACCCCGTGCGGGGTCGCCGTTTATTGTAATACTGCGTGTGTTTCGTCCTGCACTCTATTGCGTGTCATCCCTGTCGTCATTTACCCAAGCGACAAAAACATATAAAAACATTAAAAACTTAAACACCACGGCTCCCATCCGGACATGCTTTACCGAAACCGGGGCATGGCAACTAGGCGGCCAGCCTTTCACACTATTGCTCCATGCAGCATTCACCTGTGAGAAACCGGATCAACTGCCAGCGCCAATCAGGACGCCAGGCCCAACAATAATACAGAGGAGTATGGCGACCCCAGACTCTTCTCGTCAGCAACAGACAGTCATCCAGGCCGTATCGCCATACAGGGAGCCAGCGCTCCCGTAAGCAGAGCGCGAGAAAGGTGATGGGAAAATGAGGGAGTGAGAGAGCCGGAACAAACCGGCCAATACCTGCATACTGGTTTATTCATTCGAGTAGATATAGATGCTCCAGTTATTCCGCCAGCAACACAGGAATATTGGCAGGGTCAAATTCATGACATATTTCGCTACTCTCCCAAGCCGCTCCCACATAAAATTCAGATGCATTTTCTGCATCGCTTAACAGGCGATCCAGTACCAGATATCCCCCATCCACCTCATATTTTTCCATCGCAAAATGCCTCCCTGATCCAGACCTGAATAATATTAGCGAATAAAAAACAAGCTGCACGATAGACATGAAAATACGCTGAAAATAATGAAGCACTATTTTCCTTTGTCCGTACCATTGCAAAAAAAGACTCTATCGACCCCACCCAAGGCTCACCTACCACCCTGCTCCAAAAGATGATCCACATCACACCATTTACTTAGCCTGCTAAATAAATATAATGCTTAGCAAGCTAAGTAAACTGAGGTGACCGACGTGAAGGATTTGGAAAGGTTGCGCGAGCTCTCCCTCGCCGAACAGATAGCCCGCATGCACCGGCTCTGGCGCACCGCCGCCGATCTGGAGCTCGCGCCCCTGGGCCTCACCCATCCTCGCTGGACCGCCTTGTGGAAACTCTCCCGCATGGGGGGAGAGGTGAGCCAGAAGACCCTGGCCGATGCCCTCGAGATCGAACTGCCCTCCCTGATGCGCACCCTGGGCCAACTGGAGGAGCAGGGGCTGATCGAGCGCCACTGCTGCAGCCAGGACAAACGGGCTCGCATCGTCTGCGTCACCGCCGAGGGCCAGGCCCTGCTCGACCAGATTGCCGGTCGCATCATGCGCGTTCGCCAGGAACTGCTGGTCGGCATAGATGAACAGAGCCTGCGCCAGTTTGAAGCCATAGTGCAGCGTATCTCGGCCAATGCCCTCGGCAGGATCGAATGGCACCACGAGCAACTGACCGACCACCAGAAACACCCTAAAGCAGGAGAGTAAAATGACCCCTGATCAACAATTTGCCCGCTGGATCAAATGGTCCATGGCCGGCTTCGTCATCCTCTTTGCCTACTTTCTGGTGGCCGATCTGCTGATGCCCCTCACCCCCCAGGCCATGGCGACCCGGGTCGTCACCAAGCTGGCCCCCCAGGTCAGCGGCAAGGTGGTGGAAGTGGCCGTCCACAACAACCAGCATGTCAAGAAAGGGGATCTGCTCTTTACCCTGGATCCCGTGCCCTTTGAACTCGCGGTGGAACAGGCCCGACTCGCCCTGGATCAGGCCGAGCAACAAAACAGCGAACTGGATGCAGCCCTGGCCGCCGCCGATGCGGATATCAATGCCAAGGAGGCCCTCGCCAGCCAGAAGGGACGGGAAGCGGCGCGGATCGGTTCCCTCTACCAGCGCCACATGGTGTCACTGCAACAAAAAGACGAAGCGGACAGCGCCCTGCGCAACGCCCGGGCCAACCTGGCGGCCAGCAAGGCCAAACGGGACGAGATCAGGGCCAGCCGCGGTGCCAGCGGTGAGGACAACCTGCTGCTGCGTCAGGCGCGCAACAAGCTGGCCCAGGCCGAACTGGCGCTGACCTACAGCCGGGTTCATGCCGATCAGGATGGCATCATCACCAACCTGCAACTCAAACCGGGCAGCATGGCGACGGCAGGTGGTCCGCTGCTGGCGCTGGTGGCGGATCAGGTGGACGTGATCGCCGATTTTCGCGAGAAGAGCCTGCGCCATGTGGGAGATGAGACCCGGGCGCTGGTCGCCTTCGACGGCAATCCAGGCGAACTCTACCCGGCCCGGGTCAGTAGTCTGGATGCCGGGGTGAGCGCCGGCCAGTTCGATGCCAATGGCACCCTGGCGGCCCCGGTGGAGTCGGATCGCTGGGTGCGGGATGCCCAACGCCTGCGCCTGCACCTGACCCTGGAGCAACTGCCCAGCCATCTGCCGGCCGGCGCCCGCGCCACCGTGCAGTTGCTGCCGGACAACGGCCTGACCGCCATGCTGGCTCGCGCCCAGATCCATCTGCTCAGCCTGCTGCACTACATCTATTAAGGTGGCGACCATGACTCTGTGGCACAGGCCCCTGACCGGCAACGAGTTGCGCCAATGCCTGCGCATCGCCTTTGGTAGCACCACGGGGTTCTTGCTCTGCAAGATCTTCGGCTGGAACTATGGCGTCTTCTACACGGTGACGCCCGTCCTGCTGCTGGGCATGGTGCCGGTGATGAATGGTCATGCGGCACGCCAGCTGATCGCCTCCGCCATCGTCTGCGGGGTGGAGGTGGGCCTGCTTGGGGGACTGTTTGGCGGCCACCCGGCGCTGATGACCCTCTTGGTCTTCTTGCTGTTTCTCTATCGCTTTGCCGCCATGTCCCGGGGTAGCCTATTCCTGTTCGGTGCCAATGGCGTGCTGAGTCTGAGCATCATGCTGCACTTTGCCAGCTATCCCCAGACCGATCTTAACGACCTGATCCTCAACAACCTGTGGGCCAGTGTGCTGTCGGTGCTGATCGCCTACCTGATGACGGCCCTGCTCCCGGATGTGGAGCCACGCCCGACGCCGGCGGCTGCCCCCAAGGCTCCGCACCGGATGCGCCACGAGGCGCTGCTGGGAGCCAGCATCGCCACCCTCTCCTTCCTGGTGTTCCAGGCCTTCGATCTGCGCGACTCCATGTCGGCCCAGGCCACCACCCTGCTGCTGCTGTTTCCCATGCACTGGAATGGCGCCCTGAGTTATGCCCGCAAGCGGGCCATGGGCACCCTGCTCGGGGTGAGCTTTGGCCTCATCGGCCAGCTGCTGCTCTATGACTGGTCCGGGCAGCTGATCCTGGTCGCGCCCCTGCTCTGGTTCGGCGCCATGTTGTTCAGCCATGCCCATGTGAAGGAGGCAAGCGGTTCCGGCGTCGGTTTCGGCGCCCTCACCACCCTGGGGATCCTGTTTGGCCAGTACCTGACCCCGGGCAACGATCTGGTGTTCAGCGCTCTCTACCGGGTGAGCAGCATACTGTTTGCCATCGTCGCCACCCTGCTCGCCTGCTACCTCATCCATCGCCTGCTCAACCGCTTCGAGGCGACCCGCTTCGGCTACTGACTTTTCATGGTGCTTCAAGGATGATCCGCTTTTCGCCCCGCAGCCTGCCGGGGCGTTTTTTTATGGCCAAGCTCTATGGCGTGGCGGCAGAAGCGCTATGGACAGCTGCCGACGCATCCCAAAAACGGACAATTGCAGATCCTGCCCAACCTGTTAGGCTCACGGCGTTAGATAGCAAAGGAGTCCACATCATGCGCCACATTTCCCTTTTCACCACCTCGGCTTTGGCGTTTGCCCTGCTCACCGGCTGTGCCCAGAATGGCACCCTAGTCGCCACCGGTGGCGAGCCAATCAACTACCTGTGCGAGCAGGGGCAAAAAGTACAGGTACGCTATTTCACCCTCTCCGATCAGAGCCTCGACTTTATCAAACTGGCACTGCCGGATGGCAAGGATTACACCCTGCCCCAAGCCGTCTCCGCGTCGGGGGCCCGCTATAGCGACGAGTTCCAGGCCGTCTGGTGGAACAAGGGGGAGGAAGGTTTTGTCGAGCTTAGGGATCCGCAAGGGGAGTGGCAGATCGCCTATCGGGAGTGCAAACAGCAATAAGAGAGACCCCGGCACGGCCGGGGTCTGATGTCATCGCGCTCGGGTCAATTGACCTCGATGTTGAAACGGTTGGTCACCTGCACCGGAATGGCGTCCGGATTGTCCTCTGCCGGGCTGTAGCGGATCCGCGAGAGAGTCGCCAGGGCGCTCTGCTCCAGCTCGCCGGGCGGCTCGGCCGCCACCACCTCGGGTTTGGTCGGCCTGCCATCCTCATCAATCACATAACGCACGTCCACATAGCCCTTGACCGGTTTGGTGGGCAGCGCTTCTTCATCGCTGGCAAACCATGAACGCTGGTTCTGTTGTATCCAGTATTGCGGCAGTTGTGCCAGCGTCACAGCGACAGGCTCACGGTCGACCACCGCCACCTCGCGGGACAGGCACCCTTGCAGCAGTGCCAGCATTACCCCTGACCAGATTGCCATCTTCCACTTCATACCACGCTCCTTGTTCTCTCTGCCGGGCCTGCAAGCCATCGGGCTTCTCCATTTGGTCAGTGATGAATCCTAACGAAAAAGCTGTCGGCTGAACATGTACAAAAGGGCCAACCCGTGAGGTTGGCCCTTCTTTTTCAACAATTGAGCGGGATGACGAGGGAAGATGGTCAGGCACGCTTGTCGCTCACCACCAGCCAGAGCGCGTGAACCATGCCGGGCAAGCCGCCGAGCAGGGTCAGCACTATGTTGATTAAGAAATGCAGGCTGAAGCCGACCTGGATAAAGGCGCACACAGGGGGCAGGAAAATGGCCAGCAGGATCTTGAGCAGATTGTTCATCTCGCAATGCCTCATCAAAGATTGTCACGATACTTGGGTGGCCTAACCATAAACAGCATTGGCCTCAACTGCAAACCAGACAGGGAATGTGCTCACCCCCTTCCCGCCAGGAGTTGAGATCGTGGATCTGCTGATTGCTGCTGCCGCGCCAGAGCAGACCGGGGTCCGCCAGCCCCTTTTCGAACTTGCCATCCACCAGCACGTCCAGCAAGCAAACCAGCTCACTCTGGGCCGGGCTGAGCTCTGCCAGCAGATAGCCGGTCCAGCACCAGATGTCCTTGCCGGGACACTCGGCACGCACCCGCTTCACCAGCGCCAGCACGTGGGGCACGTTGGCCGGATGGAGCGGATCACCGCCGGAGAGCGACAGACCCCGCCGCTTGATGCGGGTGTCGTTGAGATCCGCAATGATGCGATCGCTCATGGCCTGATCGAACGGGTGGCCACCGTCGAGGCGCCAGGTGCTCTGGTTGTAGCAGCCGGGGCACTGGTGTTCGCAGCCCGACACAAACAGGGTGGCTCGGGTGCCGGGGCCGTTGATCACGTCGACCGGGTAGTACTGGTGGTAGTGCATCGCTTCTCTCCTGCCTCGCTCGTGCAACGACAGAGACCTGTCGCCGCCCAATGAAAATGGCCCCTTGAGTCAGGGGCCAGCTCTTCATCACGATTGCGCTTACATATGCTTGACGCGGCGCTTGACCTCTTCCTGCTTGCCCGCGTTGAAGGGGCGCGCATCCGGACTGCCGAGGTAGCCGCAGACACGGCGGGTCACCGACACCTTGGCCGGGTCGTGGTTGCCGCAGCGCGGGCAGGTGAAGCCCTTGGAGGTGCACTCGAACTCGCCGGTGAAGCCGCACTCGTAGCACTCGTCGATGGGAGTGTTGGTGCCGTAGTAGGGCACCTTGTCATAGCTGTAGTCCCAGACGTTCTCCAGCGCTTCCAGGTTGTGCTGGATATTGGGGTACTCGCCGTAGCAGATGAAACCGCCGCTGGCGATGGGCGGATAGGGCGCCTCGAAGTCCAGCTTGTCATAGGGGTTCACCTGCTTCTCCACGTCGAGGTGGAAGCTGTTGGTGTAGTAACCCTTGTCGGTCACCCCCGGCACCACGCCAAACTCCTTGGCGTCGATGCGGCAGAAGCGGGAGCAGAGGTTCTCGCTCGGGGTGGAGTAGAGGCTGAAACCGTATCCGGTCTCCTCCTTCCACTCGTCGGTGGCGGCCTTGAGACGCTCGACGATGGCGATGGCCTTCTGTTGCAGCTCGTCATTGTCGAACAGATGCACCTTGTCGCCAAACAGGGCATTGATGGTCTCGTGGATCCCGATATAGCCGAGGGAAATGGAGGCGCGACCATTCTTGAAGATCTCGCTGACGTTGTCGTCCGCTTTCAGACGTACCCCGCAAGCCCCTTCCATATAGAGGATGGGCGCAACCCGCGCCTTGACGCCATCCAGACGCTTGATGCGGTACATGAGCGCCTTCTTGGCGACCCGCAGGGCGGCATCCAGCTTGTCCCAGAAGTCCGCCTCATCGCGGGATTTGAGGGCGATGCGCGGCAGGTTGAGGCTCACTACCCCCAGGTTGTTGCGCCCCTCATGAATGAGCTCGCCATTCTCCTCGTAGGCACCGAGGAAGGAGCGGCAGCCCATGGGAGTCTTGAAGGAGCCGGTCACCTTGACCACCTGGTCGTAATTGAGGATATCCGGGTACATGCGCTTGGAGGCGCACTCCAGGGCCAACTGCTTGATGTCGTAGTTGGGATCGCCCTGCTTGTGGTTGAGGCCATCCTTGATGGCGAACACCAGTTTCGGAAACACGGCTGTCTTCTTGTTCTTGCCAAGGCCGGCGATGCGGTTTTGCAGGATGGCGCGCTGGATCATCCGCGACTCCCAGCTCTCGCCCAGGCCAAAGCCGAAGGTGACGAACGGGGTCTGGCCATTGGCGGTATGCAGGGTGTTCACCTCGTATTCGAGGGACTGGAAGGCGTCGTAGCACTCCTTCTCGGTGCGGGCCATGGCATAGCCCTCGGCGTCCGCAATGCCCCACTCCTCGGCCACCTGGCGATTCTTCTCCCAGCTGATGGTCACATAGGGTGCCAGCACTTCATCGATGCGGTTGATGGTAGTGCCACCATAGATGTGGCTCGCTACCTGGGCGATGATTTGAGCTGTCACCGCGGTGGCAGTGCTGATGGATTTGGGGGTATCGATCTCGGCGTTGCCCATCTTGAAGCCGTGGGTCAGCATCCCCTTCAGGTCGATCAACATGCAGTTGAACATGGGGAAGAAGGGAGAGTAGTCGAGATCGTGGAAGTGCAGATCGCCGCTCTCGTGCGCCTGAACCACATCACGGGGCAGCATGTGGCTGGTGGCGTAGTGCTTGGCGACGATGCCCGCCAGCAGGTCGCGCTGGGTCGGGATCACCTTGGAATCCTTGTTGGCGTTCTCGTTGAGCAGGGCCGCGTTGGTCTGCTCCACCAGGCCGCGGATCTCCTGGGCCAGACGGCCGCGGGCCTCGCGGGCCAGATCCCGATCGTGACGATATTCGATGTAGGCGCGGGCGATGGCCTTGTCGTCGGAAGCCATCAGATGGTTTTCGACCCGGTTCTGGATCTCGTGGATATCAACTTCACCACGCCCCTCCAGTTCCTGGCTGACCGCATTGGCAATGCGCTCCGCCAGGGCAGGATTGGCCTGATTGACCGCTTCCGCCGCTCGACTGACCGCTTCGCCGATCAGTTGGGCATTGAATGGTGCGCGACATCCGTCACGTTTGATCACAACCGGTTTCATGGATTTTCCCCGTTAAAAGGCCAGGCACAGTGCCGATGGCTCACCCTTGTTGAGCTCCCCTCCCCGCATCTCGTCCTGGACGCAAACAAATTCAGCCGAGGCTTGACAAGCCAGGGCTGAAGATAGAAAGGGAACAGCTTATACACAGCTTAATAACACAACATATAGGGATTAAAATCGAATGCAGACCTATATGTGGGGTCTATTAGGCCCGAAAGCCGACCATCATTTATTGATCCAGAACAGGTTTTGCCATTGGCGGGACAGATCACAACCAGCCAAAAAGAGCGCCAAACAGACCTCTTCTCAATGGGGATGCGGGCTGGCGTCCGATCCGGCCTCATCAGAAAATTTGATGCCTGCGCCAGCATGCGACACATGACAACCCGCCCCCTGCCCCCGCATACTGGCAAGACACACACCACATACAAAAAACGGGAAACTGCATGCTCAAATCCCTGATGCTGGTTCTGCTTTGCACCCTGCCGCTTCCCCTGTGGGCAGCCCATATTCTGGTGATCAGCAGTTATCACGCCGGCTATTCATGGGATCAGAGCTACAACGAGGGGCTACGTGAAGGCCTCAAGGGTGATCACACCTTCAGCCACTTCTACATGGATACCAAACGCCACCCCGCCAGCAATTACGACGAGGTAGCCGACAGGGCCCTCACCTACTACCACAAGGTCAAACCGGATCTGGTGGTATTGGGAGACGACATCGCCATCCAGTATCTGGCCAACGATATCGCGTCCTTCGGTACCCCTGTGGTCTTTCTCGGGATGAACGAGAACCCCCGCAACAACGGACTGGTCGGTCACGTCAAGATCACCGGGGTACTGGAGCGCCCCCTGCTCAAGCGCAGCATCAGCGAGATGAGCCAGCTGATGGGCGGCCTTGGCAAAGCCCTGGTGCTGTTTGATGCCAGTCATGTGGCACGCACCGCCATCGAGTACGAATTCAAGCAGCAGACCAGCCTGCGCATCGGCCGTACCCTGATCGACAGTCAGCAGATAGGGGACTACGCCAGTTGGCAGAAGGCAATTCTCGATGCCAGGAAAAATGGTTACCAGGCCATCTTCATCGGCCTCTACCACACCCTGGCGGACCCCAACGGCCAGCATGTCAACGAGCAGACTGCGCTGGCCTGGGCCAGTGCTCACAGCCCGGTTCCCCTGTTCAGTTTCTGGGAATTTTCGGTGGGCAAGGGCAAGAGCATCGGCGGTCTGGTGCTGGATGGCCACGAGCAGGGGATCAAGGCCGCCGAACTGATCAACACCATACTGGCCGGTACCTTCCCCCGACGCTTATCCCCCAGGGCCGCGCTGCGCGGAGAGTATGTCTTCAGCAAGTACGAACTGGCCCGCTGGGGCCTGACCCTGCCAGAAAGATGGCAAAACAAGGTCCAATGGCGTGACTAATCCCCCAAAATGAAAACCCGGCCTGATGGCCGGGTTTTCATGATGGAACGACGTACCCAATGGTCAGCCCTGCAGCGCCGCCTGCAACTCCTCTTCGGTCCAGATAGTGATGCCGAGTTCCTGAGCCTTGGCCAGTTTGGAGCCCGCCGCTTCACCGGCGACCAGCACGTCCGTCTTGGCCGACACCGACCCCGCCACCTTGGCGCCAAGCGCCTGCAGCGCCGCCTTGGCGTCATTGCGCGACAGGGTAGTGAGGGTACCGGTCAGCACGAAGGTCTTGCCGGCAAAGGGCTGCTCCGCAGCCTCCTTCTTCTCGATGGCGGGCCAGTGGATGCCGGCCGCCAGAAGGGCCTCCAGCACTTCCACGTTGTGGGGCTGGCGCAGGAAGTAGTAGACATGCTTGGCCACCACGTCCCCCACATCCGCCACCTCGAGCAGCTGCTCGACGGAAGCCGCGCGCAATGCATCCAGGGTCAGAAAGTGGTTGGCCAGATTCAGCGCGGTCGCCTCCCCCACTTCGCGAATACCGAGGGAAAACAGGAAGCGTGGTAGCGTGGTGCTGCGGGCCTTGTCGATGGCGGCCACCAGATTGAGGGCTGACTTTTGCCCCATCCGCTCGAGCCCGGCCAGCTGGATGGCATTGAGAGCAAACAGATCGGCCGGAGTCTTCACCAGCCCCTTGTCCACCAGCTGCTCGACAATCTTGTCGCCAAGGCCGTCCACGTCCATGGCGCGGCGGGCGGCAAAGTGCTTGATCGCCTCCTTGCGCTGGGCTTCGCAGAACAGGCCGCCGGAGCAACGGGCCACCGCCTCCCCTTCCAGCCGCTCCACCGCGGAGCCGCAAACCGGGCACTGGGTCGGGAACAGGATTGCGCGGGCATCCGCCGGGCGCTGCGCTTCCACCACGGCGACGATCTGCGGGATCACGTCCCCCGCCCGGCGCACGATCACGGTATCGCCGACCATGACGCCGAGCCGCTCGATCTCGTCGGCATTGTGCAGGGTGGCGTTGGAGACGGTGACACCGCCGACAAAAACCGGTTTGAGCTTGGCCACCGGGGTCACGGCGCCGGTACGACCGACCTGGAATTCGACGTTCTCGAGGAGCGTCATCTCCTCCTGCGCCGGGAATTTGTGGGCGGTGGCCCAGCGCGGGGCACGTGCCACGAAGCCCAGCTCCTGCTGCAGGGCGATGTTGTCGACCTTGTAGACCACGCCATCAATCTCGTAAGGGAGCTCGCCACGGCGGGCCAGGATGTCGTCGTGGAAGGCCTGACAACCGGCCGCCCCTTCCTTGAGTTTCACCTCGGGACTGAGCGGCAGTCCCCAGGCTTTCAGCTGATTGAGGCGGCCGAAGTGGGACTCCCCCAGCTCGTCGCCACCGACCCCGACACCGTAGGCATAAAAGGCCAGCGGACGGGCGGCGGTGATGCGCGAATCGAGCTGGCGCAGGCTGCCGGCGGCGGCGTTGCGCGGGTTGACGAACACCTTCTCGCCCGCAGCCAGCGCCTTGGCATTCATCGCCTCGAAACCGGCCTTGGGCATAAAGACTTCGCCGCGCACCTCCAGCCTTGCCGGCCAGCCCGTGCCTCGCAGGGTGAGCGGAATGGCCTTGATGGTGCGCACGTTTTCGGTGATCTCCTCACCGGTGGTGCCATCCCCCCGGGTGGCGGCCTGCACCAGCTGGCCATCCACATAGAGCAGACTCACCGCCAGACCGTCCAGCTTGGGCTCGCAGCAGAAGGTGAAGCAAACCTCGCGCTTGAGGCGATCGCTCATGCGCTGCTCGAACGCCTGCAGCTCTTCACTGCTGAACACGTTGTCCAGGCTCAGCATGGGGATCTCGTGGCGCACCTGCTTGAACGCAGACAGCGGCTGACCCCCTACCCGCACGCTCGGGGATGCCGGAGTTTTCAGTTCGGGATGGGCCGCTTCCAGCTCAAGCAGCTCGCGCATCAGGCGATCGTATTCGGCGTCCGGGACTGTGGGGTTGTCCAGCACATAGTACTGATGCCCATATTCGGTCAGCAGCTCACACAGTTGACGGTGGCGGGAGAGGATATCGCTCATGAAAAAGTCTCGAAGTGTGATGGGTAAAACCTGCCAGGGGACAAATAAAAATGCGGCACCCAGGTACCGCACTTTTTATTGCTCAGAGCCCGTGGCGTCTTAGTCGCGACTGGCCTCGTAGGCCGCCAGTTCCTGGCGGTAACGGGCAATGGTCTCGTCGCTCAGGGGGCTGCGCTCCATGTCGGTCAGCATGGCATCCAGATCGCTTGCCAGCTGATCGGCGGCCTGCAGCATGTCTTCGAAGGCGAAGGCAGCGTTGCTGCGCAGGGGCAGCTGCATGAAGAGCGACACACCCGGGGTGGAGAACTGCTCCATCCGGTACGGATTGAAGGTGCCCGGCTTGACCATGTTGATCATGGAGAAGAGCACCTCGCCCTTGCCATTGGGATCTTCGTGGCGGTGGAAGATGTCCATCTCGCCAAACTTGAAGCCCAGCGCCATCAGGGAGGAGAGCAGGGTTGCCCCTTGCAGATCGTGACCCGGACGACCCATCAGGTTGATGACATAAACATCCTGCCAGATTTTCTCGACCGGCTGCGGGGCGAGACGCGGCTCTTCGGCCACGGGCGCTTCATAGGCCGGCTCCTCATGCACGGGCTCGGGGGCCACATGACGGGGCTGGGCCTGGTATTCGGGGGCATGAGCCGGTTCGCGGGCACCGAAGGTCGGTGCGGTGGCGTAAGCGGGCTCGACCAGCGGTTCATCGTCGGCCACCGGCATCACGGGTTCACGCTGGGGACGGGAACGGTAAACCGGAGTACGGCGATTGACCTGGGCAGGCTTGCGCACGGGGGCGGCAGGCACCTCCTCCAGCGGCTCTGGCAGCGGCTCGTCGAAGGCTTCCTCTTCCTCGTAAACCGGAGGGGGCGGAACCGGACGGGCGGCAGGCTTGCGCACGACGGGGGGCGGCAGATCGTCTTCTTCATCTTCATCGAAGGCAGGGGCGGCAGGACGACGGCTCAATTCGGGCTGACGCTCTTCGCGGTGGAGCTTGGGCTCGGCACGACGGCCACCACTGACTACACGAACCTGACCTATGCCATCGCTGTCGAAGGCATCGTCATCACGATCCCGCGATTTGGAGTCCATCCGGCCAAGCGGTTTTTCCTTGATCGGTGCCTGACGATTTTTTCTGTTGCTCCACAACCCGTGAATGAGCAATGCCGCGATGGCAATACCGCCCAGGGCAACCAAGATGTAACGCAATTCCTGCATTAGCTGCTTCTCTTTCTAGTTTTGCTCAGCCAAAGCGACGGCTTCACCGATATCGACCGACACAATGCGCGAAACTCCGGGCTCTTGCATCGTGACGCCAACCAGCTGCTCAGCCATCTCCATGGAGACCTTATTATGACTGATGTAAACGAACTGTACTGTGCTCGACATCTCTTTGACAAGAGAACAGAAGCGACCGACGTTCACTTCATCGAGCGGTGCATCCACCTCATCCAGCAGACAAAAAGGTGCTGGATTGAGTCTGAAGATGGCAAAAACCAGCGCAAGGGCGGTTAGCGCCTTCTCCCCCCCGGAAAGCAGGGCAATGGTAGCATTCTTCTTACCCGGAGGTCTCGCCATGATGCTCACTCCGGCCTCCAAAAGATCATCCGAGGTCAGTTCAAGCCAGGCACTGCCTCCCCCGAACACTTTTGGAAACAGGGATTTTAAATCTTCGTTGACCTTATCGAAAGTGTCCCGGAACCGTATTTGTGTCTCTTTATCAATTCTTTTAATGGCTTGGCTCAAGGTTTCGAGGGCCTGCTCGAGATCCTGGCACTGGTTTTCGAGGTAGGTTGCGCGGGTTTTCGCCTCCTCATACTCCTCCAGCGCCGCCAAGTTGATGGCGCCAAGCGCTTCCACTTGCGCCTCCAGGGTCTGGATCTCCTGGCGCAGTTTGCCGCGATCGGCGGCAATCAACACCGCCTGATCGAGATCCACCAGCCGCACACCCAACTCCTCGAACTGTTCGTGCAGTCCCTGGCGGCGGGTCAGGTTGCGCTCGCGCTCGAGCCTGAGCTGGGCCAGCTTCTCCTGCAAGGCCACCAGCTGCTTGTGATCGGCACTGCGCGCCTGTTCCAGCTCGGTCAGCTGACGCTCCAGCTCCGCGAGCCGTTGATGACAGGCCAGCTGTTGCGCCTCCAGATTGCGCTGCTCGGCGAGCAGGGGGGCGAGATCCGGCACCCCTTCGCTATCCGGCCCTTTCAGGCTGGCCAGCTCCAGCCCAAGCCGTGCCAGCTCCTCCTCCCCCAGGGTGATCAGCTGACGCAGATTCTGCTGCTCCAGTTGCAGACGCTGACAGACCGCCCCTTGCTGCTCGCGCCGCACACGCGCCTCTTCCAGCATTCGCTCGCATTGGCTGACCCGCTCCTGGGCGGCCTGCTGCCCTTGGGTAAGCGGCTCGCCCTGCTCCTGCAACTCGGCAAGCTGCGCCTCCTCCTGCGCCAGTTGCTGGCAGGCAAGCTCCAGCCGCTGCACCTCGTCGGCCTGCTCCTGGTCAAGCCGGGCAAGCTCTTCACCCAGCTGGCCGAGCCGCTGCATTCGCTCCTGCCGTTGCCCCCGTTGCAGGCTCCACGCTTCCCTCAGTTGCTGCCACTTTTGCTCCTGCTCGCGCAGGGTTCGCTGCGACAGCTCCTGCGCGCTCGACAGCCGGGCTCGTCCGGCCTCGGCCGCGGTTAACTGCTCGGCCAGCCGTGCCAGATGCGCCATGGCCATGTTCTGCTCGGTATGCAACCGCTCACGCTCGCCGAGCAGCGCCAGGGTGCCCAGGGTGTTGCCCTGCCCCAGATCGGCCCAGTTGGGGCCAAACCAATCTCCGGCAGGAGTCAGCACCGACTCACCGGCCAACAGCGTTGGCTGGCGGGCCAGGGCTGCGTCCCGCGTATCGGCCAGCCAGATGGCGTTGAGAAAGGCGGGAATATGGTCGCCATCGAGTTGCGCCGCCAGGGTGCCGGGAACCACGGGCTGGGCTGGACCAATCCAGAGCCCCTCTTGTGCCAGATTGCACTCATCGGACGGGGTGGCCGTGAGCCAGCGGCCAAGCACTTTGTCCAGGGCCTGGGCCCACTCGGGGGCTACCTGCAACCGGTCTGCCAGGGTGTCCCCTTCCATCTGCTCCCCGAGGATCTGATCCAGGGTGGTCAGCCTGGCTTCGAGTTCGCGCAGCAAGCCCTGCTGCTGGCCATGTTCCTGCCTGAGCCGCTCATGTTCATCCACCGCCTGTTGCAATTGTGCGGTCAGCTCCCCCAATCCGGCCCGGGTCAGCTCCAGCTCGGCGCCCAGCTCGTCGAGACGGGGTTGCAGCGTCTCATCGTCCCCCTTGATGGGACCGGCACGCTCATCTTCCAGCTTGAGTCGCGCCAGCCGGGTCTTGGCTTGCAACTCCTGCAGGCCTCCGACCCGGGCGCGAGTCTGGTTGATCTGCCCCTGCAGTTGCGCCAGTTGCTGTTGCCACAGTTGTTGCCGCTGACGAGCCTGCTCCAGCTGTTCGCTGGCGATAAGTCGCGCCTCCTGCTGCTCGGTGAGCAACTGCTCACACTGCTCCAGCCTGGCATCCTCAAGTTCGGCTTTGAGTACCCCGTCGGTCAGTTGTTCCTGCTGGCTGGCGAGCTGGGCCTTGCGCTGGGCGATCCGCTCCCCCAGCGTCTGCTGGCGGGCCTGCCAGTCACGGCCCAGTTCGTGCTGGTGAAGTTGCTGCTGCTCGAGACGGGCGATGGCCTGGCCGCCGAGAAAAATCTGCTGCTGGCGGCTAGCCTGCTCGGCCTGGGCCTCCTGGCGGGCCACCGACAGAGTGACGTGGCGCCCCTCGTCGGCAGTGCGCTTGGCATCAAGCGCCGCCAGCGCCTGTTCGGCCTGGGCCAGCTCGCTTTTCGCCTCGCCAAGGCGGGTCTCCAGTGCCCACAGCTCGGAGCCAATCAATTCGGCACGGGCGGCGCGCGAGCGGCTCTTGAGCTGCTTGTAACGCTCGGCGGTCTCGGCCTGGGACTTCAAGTGCTCAAGGCGGGATCCCAGCTCGCCGCGAATATCGCCGAGGCGTTCAAGGTTTTCCTGGGTGTGGCGAATACGCTGCTCGGTTTCCCGGCGCCGCTCCTTGTAGCGGGAGACCCCGGCCGCCTCTTCCATAAAGAGTTTGAGGTCGGCAGGGCGCGATTCCACCAGCCGGCTGACGGTGCCCTGCTCTATGATGGCGTAACTGCGCGGCCCAAGGCCGGTGCCGAGGAAGAGATCGGTGACATCCTTGCGGCGGCACTTCTGGCCGTTGATCTGGTAGTGGTTGGAGCCGTCGCGCAACACTTCACGGCGTACCGAAATCTCGGTGAAGCGGCCAAATTCGCCGGGCACCCGGTTGTGGGGGTTGTCGAATACCAGCTCCACCGAGGCGCGCCCATGGGGGCTGCGGTTGATGGAGCCGTTGAAGATGACATCCGTCATGTTCTCGCCGCGCAGGTGGCGGGCCGAGCTCTCTCCCAGCACCCAGCGCACCGCGTCGATCACATTGGACTTGCCGCAGCCATTGGGCCCGACCACGGCGGTCATGTCGGCATCAAGCTCGATACGGGTCGGTTCGACAAACGACTTGAAACCGGCGAGTTTGATCAACTTCAGACGCATGGAGGCCTACACAAATAAAAAATAAAGAGGGGGGCGAGCAGCCGACGTTACCAAATCCAAACCGGAGCCTGGTTTGTCACAGGCAGGCGGCTTCCCCGCAACAACATCCGGAGCCCGGCTGAACCGAGTCGGAAAAGGAATGGACTGGCGACTTTACCAAATCAAAGGCTTGTTTGTAATATGCAGGCACTTTCCCATGAACAGATGGAGCTCATATGAGCCAATCACCCCGTATGGTAAAAGATTCAATCAGCGGCGCCGATTACTTCCTGCGCGGCTTTTCTCTCATCCGCCAACCCGGTATCCGCACCTTCGTCCTGATCCCCCTGCTGGTCAACTTCGTGCTGTTTGCCGGCGCCTTCTACGCCCTGCTGCTGCAGCTGGACGGTCTGTTCGCCTGGCTGCACCAGCAGATCCCCGCCTGGCTCGACTGGCTGGACTATCTGCTCTGGCCCATCGCCCTGGTGACCATACTGGTGGTCTTCTCCTTTGTGTTCAGCTCGGTGGCAAACTGGATAGCCGCCCCCTTCAACGGCCTGCTGGCGGAGAAGGTGGAGCAAATCCTCACCGGCGAGACCCCGAACGACAGCGGCATGCTGGATATCGTCAAGGATGTGCCACGTACCTTCGGCCGCGAGTGGATCAAGCTCAAGTACTACCTGCCCAAGGCGATCGGTTGTCTCATCCTGTTCCTCATCCCCGTGGTCGGCCAGACCCTGGCTCCCGTGCTCTGGTTCCTGTTCAGCGCCTGGATGATGGCGATCCAGTACGTCGACTATCCGTTCGACAACCACAAGATCGATTTCATCACCATGCGCGACGCCCTCAAGCAACGCCGCGGCAAGTGCCTGAGCTTCGGTGCCCTGGTCACTCTCTTTTCCGCCATCCCGGTGGTGAACCTGTTCGTAATGCCGGTCGCCATCTGTGGCGCGACCGCCATGTGGGTCGATCACTACCGCCAGGAACAGCTTGGCCGCTGATCCCCAAACCTGATGCAATCAAGGCACCCAAGGGTGCCTTTTTCTTTTTCGCTCCATTTCGCATGAATTAAAGTAATGGATGGTTTGCTTTCCTTGTCCCATATGTCGCGACTTGATAGGATGCAGCCCTGAATCGCACCCTGGGATAACTCATGTTACATGCTCTCTTCTTGCTCGGCCTGGTGGCCGAAGGGATGACCGGCGCGCTGGCAGCGGGTCGGCGGCGGATGGATCTGTTTGGCGTAGTGATCATCGCGTCTGCGACGGCCATCGGGGGGGGCACCATCCGCGATGTGCTGCTGGGCCACTATCCCCTGCTCTGGGTTGAGCATCCGGAATATGTGCTGTTGGTGGCAGGCGCCGCCATGGCGGGAGTTATCTCTGCACCGCTGATGCGCTACCTCGGCAAGCTGTTCATGGCGCTGGATGCCCTGGGGCTGGTGGTCTTCTCCATCTTCGGTGCAGCCAGGGCTCTGGATATGGGCCATGGTGCCGGCATCGCCTGCATCATGGCGGTGGTGACCGGGGTGTTTGGCGGTGTGCTCAGGGATCTGCTCTGCCAGCGCATTCCGCTGGTGTTTCGTCGCGAACTCTATGCCGCCATCTCGCTGGTGACAGCCGCCCTCTACTGCTTTGCCCTGGAGCAGGGCCTGCCCAACAACTGGGCCGCGTTCGGGTCTATCGGTGTCGGTTTTGTGTTGCGCCTGCTGGCGGTACGTTTCAAGTGGGGACTCCCCACCTTCAACTACCAGTACGCAACCCACTGATTACGCCAGCTTCTGGCAAAGCCGCTTAAATTCAGAACACAAAAAAGCGCCCTCGGGCGCTTTTTTGTCATGACAGACTCAGGTGTCAGTTGATCCCTTCCGAGCTGAAGAAGGTCGCCTTGTCAGCGATGAAGCGGATCTTGATGTTCTTGCCTTCCCCGCCCCAGACGCAGCTGGTGGTGCCCAGCGCATCGTCACACCGCTCCGCCTTGCCAAGGATTTCACTGGCCTGCGCGTACGTCATGCCCATCTTCAACTTGTCGTAATTGTCGCGGTTGAGTTTGCTGCAACCGGTCAGCAAGAGGGCGACCAGAGCGCCAATCATTATCTGTTTCATCGTTATCTCCTCACTGGAGCGACGATCTTGTCAGCTTGTTGATACATTTACCAGCTACGAACCGGGCCGGTATCGAGATGGACAAAGTTGTCATGGGGATAATAACCGACCCCGCCGACCCCCAGATTGAGGGCGGCCTTACGCAGGTGGGCCAGTTGCACCCCGGGGATCCGTACATCCACCGCCTGCCCCAGGGTGTGATAGCTCTGCTTGGCCACGCCGCGGCTCTTGCTGCGCTTCTGGCGATTGGTGGCCGGTGAACGATAGCCGGAAATGAGCTGGATCTCGCTGCGCCGCCCCAGTTTTTGCTGCAACAGATAGAGTTGATCGAATAACCGCCTGTCGATATTGAACACTTCGTTGCGACGGTAATCCCGCAGTATGTGGTTGAGCTCGGCCAGCCCGTCGCTCAGGTAATGGCCATTCTCCCAGTAACTGGCGCGCACCCGCTCGCCGGTGTTGAGATTGAAAAAGCTCAGTTCACGCCCGGCCGTACTGCGGCTTGCCAGCGCCGGGAGGGGGAGCAGGGCGCCACCCAGCAGACAACCGGCTCCCAACAGCAGACGACGTCGACTTATCTCTTGTTCCAGCATAAGGAGTTGATCCATCGCTCATTGATGCAAAACGGGTAAGTAAATGTGACAAAGACGCTTGAAACTACCCGTGTGCGAGGGACTATGTCAAACCGCAAGGCCCCATGAAAAAGCCCGACCGGGGTCGGGCTTTTCACACTGTGGCAGGGATCACAACAAACGGCTCTGGAAGCTGACTCGATCAAATCCGTAAATATCGTTGCGCAGTTGCTGGCGCCCGGTCTCGTCGACCCAGCTGCTCCAGTAGACGGTAAACACCGGGATCGGGGAGGTCAGCGGCAGCCACTTGGTCTGGGACTGCTTGAGGATGCTGGCGACCTTGTCCGGCTGATAGCGGGAGTCCGCCAGCAACAGTTCAGCCAGATCGTCGGCATGTTCCACCCGGATGCAACCCGAGCTGAAGGCCCGCGCACCCTGCTCGAACAATCCCTTGCGGGGGGTGGAGTGCAGATAGATGGCATCGTTGTTGGGCAGGTAGAACTTGTAGCGCCCCAGGGCGTTGTGATCCCCCGGCTTTTGCCGCAGGCGGTAAGGGAAGCCTGCAGCCAGCGCCTGATGCCACTCCTCTTCGGTAAACTGCACCGGATTGCCTTCACCATCGACCACCTCGAACTGCTCACGGCTCAGGTAGGCGGGATCCCGCCCGAGTTTGGGCAGAATATCCTTGCTCAGAATGGAGCGCGGCACATGCCAGGCCGGGTTGAGCACGATGGATCGGATCTCGCTGGCCAGGATGGGGGTCGCCCGCTGCTCCTTGCCGACGATCACCCGGCTGGTAAACACTTCGCTGCCGGACTCCACCACGCTCAGGCGGTAATCGGGGATATTGACCAGTACATAACGGGGCTTGGCGAGCTGGTCCACCAGATCGCGACGCCACAGGTTGCGCAGCAGCAAGCTGGCGCGCACCTCGGGGCCGGTATTGAGCCAGGTTCGGGTCTGACGGCCTATGATGCCGTCTGCGGTGAGGCCATGACGGCGCTGGAATGCCTTGATGGCCTGCTCGGTCTCGGCATCATAAACGGCATCCTGATGCAGGGGGGCGACATCCCCCAGCTCGTTCAGCATGGCGCGGATCGTCCCGAGCTCGGCGGAGGTTTCACCGGCACGCAGGGTAGGAATGTCGAGGGAAGGCCACTTGCGAGCCATCGGCATGGCCAGCAACTTGCGCACTTTTTCCCGCACAGCCTCATACTCGGCGACCTGCGGACGCAGCTCCCTGACCTGAGTAAGCAGATCATCAGTCGTCGGGGCCAGGTTGATTGGCTGATTGAGATCCAGTTTGAGGGTCTTCATCTGCTCGCGGGAGACCAGATCCATCCCCCGCCAGGCGTGCTGGAAACGGGTGAGCTTGGTAAAGACCTCGTCATAAATGGCGCCACGCTGGGAGGCGGGTGTGGCGTTCAAACGCTTCCACAACGCAAAAAAATCCGGATGCAAGCGGGCCAGCACAGCCTCCTGCAACTGCTGTTCCAGCTCGGCCCGGGCCAGTTCGGCCTGGGAACCCTGATACCAGTCATGCCGGGTTTCACCGACAGCCACCACGATGGGCGTCTCTGCAGCCTGTGCCACAGTCGCGGGCAGGCAGCCCAGCCACACCAGATTGGCCAGAGCCAGCCAATACTTCATCCCCATGGATACCTCAAAAACGATTTGTTTACTCTGCCTGACCCTGCGGTCGGGCTGCTCATGATGCGCGAATGGCTATCACTTTGCCAGTTCCGGCGACACATAACGTCGCCAGATGGCGTCATACTCGCTCGTCACCTTGAAGGCGGCCAGCTCCTGATTGAAACGCGCAATAAAGTCCGGAGAAAAACGCTTTTTGCTGAAAAGAAAGAAGGTGGGCAACTCATGCACCGGCTTGCCATGAGGGACTATCTGGCCGGCCAGCCCTTGCTCCTTGAGCCCCCAGGGGGTGGCCAGCATGTCACCGAGGAAACCGTCGATCCGCCCGAGCACCAGTTTGCCGTAGTTCTGCTCATCGTTGACCGTGCTCACCTGGGCACTATGGTAAGCCAGCAGGGCCATCACCTCGTCACCATAGAAGTAATCCTTGGTCACCCCGAGTTTGTGACCACTGACCAGCCAGCTCGCCAGGTCCTGCTCGTGATAATGCTGCCCCTTGCGTACCCACAGGAGCGTGCGTCCCGGGTTGTAGGTATCGGAGAAATAGCCGTAGCGGGCCCGGTCCTCGTTGAAATAGACCTCCATCGCCATATCCAGCTTGCCGAGCTCAATCTCGTGCAACACCCGTTTCCAGGGCAGTTCCACATAATTGGCCTGGCAGCCGATGCGGGCCAGCACGCCGTTGAGCGTCTCGACGGCAAACCCGTGCACCTGCTGGCGTGCATCTCCGTCATCGTAGTAGTGATAGGGTGGCCAGTTGTCAAAACCGACCCGAAGTGGAGCCGGGCAGAGGCTGGCGGCAAATGCCTGCGACATCCAGCAGCAAAGCAGCAAACAGTAGGCAGTCCATTTCATATGTCGTCCTTGACAAACAGATGAGTCATCATAAAACGGCCTCGCCAAAATGGCGATAGCACTCCTATGACGATCTATATGTGCAGGAAGCTGACGCAGCAAGCAATCGGGTCGTATTTCTTCCCAGACCGAAGCCCCCCTGCCGTCAGCACGTCTTGCCGTCCGAGCGGCAGATTACCGAGTCCTGCCTTTTGAACTCCCGGGGTTGGGCACAGGAAGTGAAGGGGTTAATATGTGAGCAAATATTTTTTTGTGATCCACTATGCTTTTTTTGCAATTGGATTAGCATATGCGCGAAATCGGCCTACCTATTTTTTGTCAGGCGTAGAGAGTGATATGACGTACAAAAAGTTTGGTTTTCTGACTGCAATCCTGGCGTTGAGCGGTTTTTACCTCTACACCCTCTATCTGGCCGCTCACCCCAACGTGAGCCTGGCCTACCGGCTCTATTACCTGGAGGGCAAGACCCGCTTCTGGGAGCACAACTCCAGCATGACCTATCAGCCGGGCAACGAGCTCAATCTGACCAAACCAAGCCGTTTTCTCTCCAGTGAAGGCTGGGCCAAGAAACCCGGCGCCGAGGGCACCCAGCTTAGCGGTCAGGGTGGCCTCTATTTCGTGTTGCCCAAGCAGGCAGCCAACCCCGATGAACTGACCGTGCATGCCCGCATCAACAGCCCGCAAGCCGGCGCCCTGCTGAAGGTGGCCCTGGGCAACAACTTCACCACCACGGTGAAGTTGGCGAAAGCGGGTATCAACGAGATCCGCCTCAGCCTGCCGGGCAATTCACTGACGGCGGACCCTAAACACCCCAACTTTCTGGCCCTGTCGGCACCGACTCCCATCAATGTGCAGTCGGTACGCATGACTCTTGCCCAGTGAGCCTTGCCCCGCGCACGGTTTGATAAAAGCAACTATCCAAAATAAGGACGTTCTTATGTCGTATCCAGATTTTCGACTCTCTCTGGTCGTTCCCGTATACAACGAGGAAGAGAGCATCGATGCCTTCATCAATGCGATAGACAACGAACTGGCCCCGCTGAAAGACCAGCTTGAAATTGTATTCGTCAACGACGGCAGCCGTGACCGCACCCGTGAAGTGGTCGAGCAGGCCATCGCTCGCGATCCCCGCGTAACCCTGGTCAACCTGGCCCGCAACTTCGGCAAGGAGGCGGCCCTCACCGCCGGTCTGCACCAGGCCAAAGGGGATGCCATAGTCCCGATGGACGTGGATCTGCAGGATCCCCCCGCCCTCATTCTCGAATTCGTCAAGCTGTGGCAGACCGGCGACTATGACACCGTCTATGGCATCCGGGTAGATCGCAGTGCCGACACCCCGATGAAACGTGTCACTGCCGGTGGTTTCTACCGCTTCTTCAACGCCCTCTCCACCAGCACCAAGCTGCCGGAAAACGCCGGCGATTTTCGCCTGATCGACCGCCGCGTGGTGGAGGCGATCAAACAGTTGCCGGAGCGCAACCGCTTCATGAAGGGGCTGTTTGCCTGGGCCGGTTTTCGCGCCGTCGGCGTTCCCTACGAGCGCCCTGCCCGCCACGCGGGTGAGACCAAGTTCAACTACTGGAAGCTGTGGAACTTCGCTCTCGACGGCCTGCTGAGCTTCTCCAGCTGGCCGCTGCGCGTCTGGAGCTATGTGGGTGTCGGTGTCTCCTTCATCGCCTTCCTCTATCTCATCAAGATCATCACCCAGGTGGTCTTCTTCGGCATTGACGTACCCGGTTATGCGTCCCTCATGTCCGTGGTGCTGTTCCTCGGTGGTATCCAGCTGCTGTCGCTCGGCATCATTGGCGAGTACATCGGCCGCATGTTCGTGGAAGTAAAGCAGCGCCCTGTTTACCTTATCGAAGGGGTCTACGGCCAGTATGCCCGGCAGGAGGCCCGCCAAGGGCAGGATGACAAGCCCGAGGCTGACAAGCAGGAGCAGGCGTCCCAATGATCTCCCGCGAGGAATTCTGGCGGCTGGTACGGTTCGGTTTTGTCGGCGGGGGCGCGACCCTCGTCGATCTCGGCACCTCGTTCGCGCTTTTTCACACCTGGCCCACCATCTCCGAGCATCTGGTTACGACGTTGGCGTTTGCCATCGCGTTCTGGTTCTCCTTTTTCGGCCATCGTTACATCACCTTCCAGAAGCAGGGTGCCGCCAGCAAGTTTCTGCTGGTCGCCCTCTTCTCGCTGGCGGTACGTAACCTCATTCTGAGCGGCCTGCTGTTTGCAGGGCTCTCCGGTCTGTTGCCCGTGGTGATCGCCACGCTGACCGTGACCGTGCTGACCTATCTCCTCTCTCGCGTCTGGGTGTTTGCCTGATGAATGACATGACCACCATGGCCCCCGCGCAGGCGGGCCCCTATCGTCCATCACTGCGGATCAGCGGCCGTGACTGGCTGATGATCATCGCCGCCTTCGTACTGAGCCGGGTTGCTCTCTATGGCATGGGCTACTTCGGGGTTCAGCTCTACGGCGCCACCGATATCGGTCCGTTGCAGGCCTATTGCCAGTTCGACTGCGTCTGGTTCCAGCGCATCATCGAAAACGGCTACGACCTCTACCCGCGCTGGCTCAGCAAGGGCAATGCAGCCAACTGGGCCTTCATGCCCCTCTATCCCATGCTGGCCGGCTCCCTCTCCAGCCTGCTCAACGTGGAGAGCCTGATCGGCCTGATGCTGGTGGCCAACATCGGCTTCTTCGCCAGCATGCCGCTGATGCTGCTGGTGCTGCGTCAACTCAAGCTGGGTGACGAGACCGCCCGCTTCGGTGTCTGGCTGCTCGCCTTCTCCCCCTTCTCCGCCTATTTCGTCTCCGGCTACACCGAATCGATGTTCATGGCGCTGATGCTGGGAATGTTCCTGTTCGCCTATCGGGAGCAGTGGCTGATGGTAGCGGCGCTCGGGGTCTGTATCTCGGCCACCCGCAACCTGGGGGTGATGATGGTGTTCCCCGTGCTGATCCTGGCGCTGCAAGCCTACGGCTGGCGCGAGTTCTTCCGCTTCACCGAGCGCGCCTTCAAGGTGGTATTCACCCTCTGGCTGATCCCGTTCGGCCTGTTCGCCTATATGCTCTACCTCTATCACCTCACCGGGGATGCGTTTGCCTTCAAGCACATTCAGGTGGCCTGGGGCCGTTCCATGGACAGTCCGCTGGACTGGTGGCTGAGCGGTTTCGAGCTCGGCGGTCGCAAAGCCTACCTCTCCATCATGGTGATCTTCGGCTGGTGCCTGAATGCCTATCTGTTCAGCCAGAAGCGCTGGGCCGAGGCAACCCTGATGTTCATCTGCTGCACTATACCGCTGATGACGGGGCTCAATGCCATGCCGCGCTACATGTTCGGCCTCTACCCGACCCTGCTGGCCATCATACTGATGACTCATCGCTGGCCGGCCATTCGTCCGGCAGTGCTCTGCATCAGCGGCATGGTGGCCTCCTTCATCGCTGTCGCCTTCGTCAACTTCAAGTTCTTTACAGTCTGACGACACCACAGCCTGACAATGCCGGTCCCTGGACCGGCATTTTTTATGGCAGCGGTTTTTACACCGACACGGCAGGCATCACACTTTCCCCTTCTTGAAAACGTAACCATTTGAACTAACGTCACAAATCGGCGCTTTAGCGCTCCAGGGCCAAGGGCCTGCCTCCTAGAATGGGCGCACCTTAACCTCGCCCCGCTCAAGGAATGGCTTATGCGTCGCGCTAATCGTCTCTCCCCCTTGTGGCTCGCCCTGCTGGCCAGCCAGCCCTTTGTCGCCCAAGCTCTGGCCGCCCCCGACATCCACCTCTATGTGGATGGCCAGGCAGTGGCGACTCCGCTGGCGCTGGACAAGGGGACGGTGACGCTGACCCATCCCCTGGCCAAGGGGAGCCATCAAATTCGCATCGGCGATGCCGCCAACAGTTGTGGCTCCAGCTTTGGCCCGAGCGAGGCCAAACCGCTCCCCTTTGGCACTGCCCAGCCGATGGACAAGTGCAGCAAGGGAGAGAGCTTTACCCTGCGGGTGATGCTGGCGGGGGACTACCAGTTCACCTTCAACCCGGATACCCCCAGCATCAAGGTGCTGCGCGCCACCAAAAAGAGCGAGTTCAAGCGCCAGCCACCACAAGAGCCCTGCATCAGCTGGGATGGCGGCCCGGTCACGGTATCGCTAAACGGGGTCTGGCCCGACGGCACCCGGTTGCGAGATGCTTATTCGGGACAGGAGGGCGTGGTGAAACAGGGCAAGTTGACCCTGACGCCGGCCAAAGAGAGCGGCGGCCTGCTGTTGCTCGAGCCGGTCAAGGCGGCCAAACCGGCCCCCTTCAGCTGGGATCAGGCGAGCGTCTACTTCCTGCTGACCGATCGCTTTCACAACGGCGATCGCGCCAACGATCACAGCTTCGGCCGCCAGAAGGATGGCCAGGACGAGGTGGCCACCTGGCACGGCGGCGATTTCAAGGGGTTGACCGAGAAGCTTGACTACATCAAGCAGCTCGGCATCAACGCCATCTGGATCACCCCCATGGTGGAGCAGGTGCACGGCTTTATCGGCGGCGGCGAGCGAGGCAACTTCCCCTTCTATGCCTACCACGGCTACTGGGCGCTGGACTTCACCAAGATAGATCCCAACTACGGTGACGAGGAGAGCCTGAAAATCCTGGTGGACGAGGCGCACAAACGCGGCATGCGCATCATCCTGGATGTGGTGATGAACCACGCCGGTTACGCCACCCTGGCCGATCTGCAGGATCTGGGGCTCACGGACCTGGCCCAAAATACCGGAAATTTACCAGGCCGCTGGAGCGAGTGGCGCCCGAGCGGCGGCCTCGACTGGCATGGCTACAACCAGTTTATCGACTATCAATCACCCGCCTGGAGCAAGTGGTGGGGCCCCGACTGGGTGCGCGCCGCCCTGCCGGGCTATCCGCAACCCGGCACCGACGACGTGACCGGCTCGGTGGCCGGGCTCCCTGACTTTCTCACCGAGTCCACCAAACCGGTGGGCCTGCCGCCTCTGCTCACGGCGAAAAAGGATACCAAGGCCAAAACGCTGCCCAACGCCACGGTGAGCGACTACCTGATCACCTGGCACACCGACTGGGTGCGCCGCTTCGGCATCGATGGCTTCCGTGCCGATACCGTCAAACATCTGGAGCCCGAGGTGTGGGCCAAGCTCAAGCAGGCCGGCACCGCCGCCCTCAAGGAGTGGAAGGCCGCCAATCCGGATAAAAAACTCGATGACCTGCCCTTCTACATGGTGGGCGAGGTGTGGGATCACGGGGTCGCCAAGGACTTCTGGTACCAAAATGGCTTCGATTCCCTGATCAACTTCGACTACCAGCGTGAGTTCGCCCTGCCCCAAGCCCAGTGTCTGGCGGGTGCCGAGCCCACCTATGCCAGCTACGCCAGCCGTATCAACCAGGATCCCGGGTTCAACGTGCTGAGCTACATCAGCTCCCACGACACCAAGCTGTTCTTCGGCGACTATCAGGACGTGCCGCTACAGCGCAGGGTCGCCAGCAGCTTTATGCTGCTGCCGGGGGGCATTCAGATCTACTACGGCGATGAATCGGGCCGCGGGCTCGCCAGGGATGGGGGCGTGTTCGACCAAAGCTTGCGTTCCGACATGAACTGGCAGGAACTGGCCAGCGGCGAGAAGGCCGAGCTGGTCAGGCACTGGCAGCGCCTCGGTCAGTTCCGCGCCGCCCATCCGGCCATCGCTGCGGGCAGCCACCAGAAGCTCGAAGATGCGCCCTACAGCTTCGTGCGGGAGAAGGAAGATGACAAGGTGGTGGTGGTGTTCGCCGGGCGCCAACCGTAAGCCAGCCGGTTTAACACCCGCCATTTGACAGGAGGGGAGCCCATGGCTCCCCTCCTCTTTTTGCCGAATACTAGGCGCTGGCGTCCTGGCGCTGCGCCTCGGCGGGCCACTGCAACCGTGCCTTGACCAGGGTTTCCTGCCACAGGGTCCAGGCCAGCAGGGCCTTTTGATACTCTCCCGCCAAACCGGGCAACTGGATACCATAGCTCGCCAGCCGGTAGGCCATCACGGCGTAGAAGGCATCCAGGATGCCCGCCTCGCCAAAATAGAAGGGGCCCCGCGCCACCCCCCAGATCTCCTGCAATCTGGCCAGCTCGCCGATGGCCTCCACCGGTGGGTCGACGCGGGTCGGCGCCCCCAGGAAGAAGGGCAGCAGGGTACGAATGTGGCGAAAACCGGCATGCAGCTCGGCGCACAGGCTGCGGGCCAGGGCCCGCTCGGCCAGCGAGGGGGGATAGAGCTGGCGATCCGGGCACAGCTCGTGGAGATATTCGGCGATAGCCAGCGAGTCGTGTACCCGCACCCCGTCATGATCCAGCCAGGGCACCAGCCCGGCCGGTGCCTGCCGTTTGAGCCGCGCCAGGGCGGCTGCGTCGTCCAGATCGAACACCTGCACCTGCCACTCCAGTCCACTCATGGCGAGCACCAGCGCCGCCCGCATCGCCCAGGTGGAACCCGTGCCCACCGTCAATACCAGGGATCCCATCTTTTGCCTCCTGCATGAATCCGTGCCAGCCATCCTGTCTGCCCCAGTGGCATCACATCCGATGGTCACCTCACATTTGCACACCAGCGGGTTTGACCCCCTTGGGGAGCGATGCTAGTTTGAGTTTTCAAAACAATCAGTTAGCAACCATGTGAGCTATGGATAGCCAATTTACCATCGTCATCGCAGATGACCACCCCCTGTTTCGCAGCGCCCTCTATCAGGCAGTCCACATGGCCATCGACGAGGCCCAGTTGCTGGAAGCGGACTCCATCGATAGCCTGACCCTGCTGCTGGGGGAGCACCCCGAGGTCGATCTGCTGCTGCTCGACCTCAAGATGCCGGGTGCGAATGGCTTCGAGGGGCTGGCCCATCTGCGCGGTCAGTATCCCGACCTGCCCATCGTGGTGGTCTCTGCCTCGGAAGATCCCGTCATCATCCAGCAGGTGCTGCGACTGGGAGCCCTCGGTTTCATCCCCAAATCCGCCCCCATGAAGGAGCTGGTCAGCGCCCTCAATACGGTGATCGGGGGGGACAACTGGGTGCCTGAGGGCATCTCGCTGCACCCGGAATCCGAGGACGGTCCCGATTTTGCCAGCAAGCTGGCAAGCCTCACTCCCCAGCAGTACAAGGTGCTGGTGATGCTGCGCGATGGCAGCCTCAACAAGCAGATCGCCTGGGAGCTCAACGTCTCCGAAGCCACCATCAAGGCTCATATCACCGCCATCTTCCGCAAGCTCGGCGTCAAAAACCGCACCCAGGCGGTGATCGCCTTGCAACAGATGGATATCAAGGACAACTGAGCCGCTCCCCCTTGGCGGCTCCTCTTTTTTCGTAGACCCGACAGAAAGCAACAGCGCCCCGAGCGCTTTGCCGCTCGACAATTAGCACGATCGTACTTTATGCTGCCCGGGCAATGGAGGAGAGAGCGATGAGCAAGGGGCGCCTGACCCGCGACAACATTTTGCAGACTGCGTTCGAGCAGGCGAGCCGGCAAGGGCTGGAGAGCCTGACCATAGGCTCGCTGGCAACGGCATGCGAGATGTCCAAAAGCGGCCTGTTTGCCCACTTTCAGTCCCGCGACAACCTGCAGATCGCCGTGCTGGAGTATGCCGCCCAGGTGTTTCGCGAGCGGGTGATCCAGCCGGTACGCCAGCAGCAGCACGCCAGCCAGCACGACAAGCTGACCGCCCTGTTGCAAGCTTGGCTGGCCTGGAATCAATGCTTTGCCGGTCGCTGCATGTTCCTCGATGCCTGGACCTCGGCCCAGGATGGTGAGGTGCAGCAGGCGGCCCGCCAGCTGGTGCGTTTCTGGCTCGACTACCTGGCTCGCCAGGTAATGAAGGGCCAGGCGCAGGAGGAGTGGCGCGGCGACATGGATCCCTGGCGCGCCGTCTACCGGCTCTACGGCCTCTATCTGGCGGATCAGGTGTTCAATGCCCTGGATCTTTGCCAGGATCCGGCCCATCACTTCTGGCCCGAGGTGGAGAAGGTGCTGGCCAGCTGGCGCAGATCCTTTTAAAAACCGACAAAAAAGCACGACCGTTCGCACACAAAACCGACAGGATTATCATGAGCAGCAAGATCTACTTCAACACCCGCCGCTTCAACCCGAGCAAATGGTTGCTGGGGATCGGCACTCGTCTGCACCACAGGATCGCTCCCGCCCACGCCAAGCGCACCGCCAGCAAGCTGCTGCTCACCCCCCAGCGCAGCCAGCGGGACGAGACGCCTCCGGCCGGGCTGGTCAAGCAGGCCGTGCATACCAGCGAAGGCGTATTGATGAGCTACCGCCTCGGTCAGGGGCCGGTCTGGCTGCTGATGCACGGCTGGTCCGGCAGCGCCAGCCAGTTTTATCCGCTGATGCGCCATATCGCCGCCCAGGGCTTTACGGCGATTGCCTACGATCATCCGGCCCACGGCCACAGCGCCGGCCAGACCGGTCACCTGCCCCGCTTCGTGCGCGCCTTTGACGAACTGGCCGCCAGCGTGACCGACGAGCTGGGCCCCATCGCCGGCATCATAGCCCATAGCATGGGAGGCGCCGTCACCCTCTCCAGCCGCCAACCGGCCATGGATACACTGCCGCTGCTGCTCATCTCGCCGGTGCTTGACTATGTGCCCCAGCTCTACGGCATGGTGGCCCGCTCCGGCTATTCCATCCGGCTGTTCGATGCGGTGGTCAAGGAAATAGAACAGGAGTACCAACACCCCTTGAGCACGGTCGATCCCCTGGGCCGGCTCGCCAGCCGCCACGGCCCCGCCATGATAGTGCACGATGAGGAGGACAGATTTGCCCCCCACGACGATTCGCTTCGCGCCAGCCAGGAGGGCCACACCAAACTGGTGAGCACCCGGGGACTCGGCCACGGGCGCATCCTCGCCAGCGCCCCTGTCTTTGCCTCCTTCGATCAGCTGGCAAGGCCCGAACATCCTCACCGCAACTTGTAAGCAAGGAGTGAAAAAAAAACGCGTCAACGCCCTTTTTTATATTTGATACAGCGCTTTATAGTTAACTTGTCAGTGGGAAAAACGGCATGGATAACGATAAGGCGCACCCCTATGGCCAGACCCAACACCGCATTGTTGCTCACCGGAGGCGGCGCCCGGGCCGCCTATCAGGTCGGCGCCCTCAAGGCGATTGCGGAGCTCTATCCCCGCAATCTCGGCATCCCGTTTCCCATCCTGTGCGGCACTTCGGCAGGGGCCCTCAATGTCACCGCGCTGGCCTGTTACGCCTCCTGCTTTCATCTGGGGGTGCGCAAGCTGGAGTGGGTCTGGCGCCGCTTCGAGACCCACCACATCTTCGACTTTCACCCCGGCCGTCTGCTGTGGCGCCTGATGTATGAAGGCTCGGCCGGGCTTATCACCCCCGACACCAACCACGCCTTTCATCTGTTCGACAATGCCCCGCTGCACCGTTTGCTGGATCAGCTCATCGACTATCACCGCATCGACGACAACATCCTCTACGGCAGCCTGGAGGCGCTGGCCATCACTGCCTCCGACTATGACGACGGCCTCTCCACCACCTTCTTCCAGGGGCGCAACGAGCACCATCCCTGGGAACGGGCCAGACGGCGCGGAGTGCGTACCCTGCTCACTTCGGATCACCTGCTGGCCTCCGCGGCGCTGCCCTTTGTCTTTCCGGCGACCCAGATAGAGGGCAAGTTTTACGGCGATGGTTCCATCCATCAGTTAAGCCCTCTCAGCCCGGCGATCCATCTGGGGGCGGAGCGGATCCTGCTCATCACCCTGGATCCGCCGACTCGCACGGCGCCCACCCAGCACCATGGTCACCTGACCAGCTCCAACATCGCCAGCCACCTGCTCGATACCGTGTTCACCGACACCCTCAACTCGGATCTGGAGCGGCTGTGGCGCATCAACCAGACCCTGGATCTCATCCCCGAGCGCGAGCGCCGACGCCTCAAGCTCAAGCGGGTGGAGACCTGCGTGCTGAAACCGAGTCAGGATCTTGACGAGATGGCGCTTCCCTACCTGCGCAAGTTGCCGCTGCATCTGCGCCGCCTGTTGCGGGTTCTGGGAGTGAAGGGGGACGAAACCAGCAGCCTGGCCAGTTTCCTGATGTTCTATCCGGGCTACTGCCAGCAGCTCATCAAGCTGGGCTATCAGGACACCCTGAAAGAGCGGGCGCGGGTGATCGAATTTCTCAATCTGGAGGCGCTGCTCAGAGATGAGGCCATGCTGGAGCCCCAGCTGTAACTGGGCTCAGTGCCCTTCCAGCAGCCGCTGCTCGGCCTGTTCCATGGCCACTGCGGTGCCAAACAGGATCAGCCGGTCGCCGGCGGCGAGCCGTAGCTCAGCCCTGGGTTCCAGGGTCTGATCGCCGCGCTGCACCTCCTTGATCCTCACCTCCCCCAGCGGCAGCTCCTGCACTTCGCGTCCCACCGCCCAGGCCTGATCGTGCAGCAGCAGCGGATGGAGCCGTTCGAGCAGCTGATCGGCCTCCATGTTGCTGGCACTTTGATCCCCCCAGTAGAAGCCGTGCAGGAAGCGATACTGGCTGCTGCGCTCGTGCTCCATGCGCCGGATCACCCGCCCCAGTGGGATGTCGCAGTTGACCAGCAGATGGGATACCAGCATCAGGGCCCCCTCCTGGGATTCGGGGATCACCTCGAACGCCCCCGCCTGTTTCAGCTGCTCGAGAAAGCTGTCATCCCGGGTACGCACCAGCACCTTGAGATCCCCGGCCAGCTCGCGGATCAGCGCCAGCATGGCTTCGACCCGCTTGCGATCGTCGAAGGTGATGATCACCAGCCTGGCCCGCAGCAGGCCGGCAGCCAGCAGGATGTCGCGCCGGCTGGCATCGCCGAAGGCCACCTGCTCCCCCGCCAGTTTCGCTTCGCTCACCCGCTCGGGGTCGAGATCCAGCGCCAGAAAAGGGATCTCTTCGAGCTTCAGGAAGCGGGCGCAGGTCTGCCCGGCACGGCCGAAGCCGGCGATGATCACGTGCTGGGTTTTGCTAAGGCCCGACTGGGCCACCTCGGAGCGAGTCAGCAGGGCGGGATCGGTCAGACTGCGAGCCAGGGAGTGGGCCTGGATCACCAGCCAGGGGGTCATGGCGATGGAGATGATCCCCATGCCGATCAGCAGCGACACCAGTTCCCTGGCCAGCAGGCCATGGTGGCTGGCCAGCGCCAGCAGCACGAAACCGAATTCGCCGACCTGGCTCAGCATGATGCCCGCCGCCAAGGCGTCGCGCTTGCGTTCCCCCATCAGACGACCGGCCAGCAGCACCAGCAGGGCTTTGCACAACACCAGTCCCAGCACGCAGAGCAGTACCTGCCACCAGTTTCTGGCCACCAGCTCCCAGTTCATGGCCATACCGATGGTGATGAAAAAAAGCCCCATCAGCACGTCGCGAAACGGCTTGATGTCCACCTCCAGCTGGTGGCGATAGTGGGACTCCCCCAGCATCATGCCCGCCAGAAAGGCCCCCAGCGCCATCGACAAGCCCAGCGAATAGGTCATGGCGGCGGCCAGCAGGGCCACCAGCAGGGCGCTCAGCACGAACAGCTCGTCGGAGCGGGCCCGCGCCACCTCGTGAAACAAAAGCGGCAGCAACCACTTGCCGACTGCCAGCAGGCTAAACAGGGCGAACAGCCCCTTGAGAGTGGCCCAGGCGATCTCCGCCAGCAGGGCGCTGCCCTGCACTTCTGGCCTGGCCAGGATGGGGATCATCACCAAGAGCGGCACCACCGCCAGATCCTGAAACAGCAACACGCTCACCCCGAGCTGAGCGCGGCGGGTATGGAGCTGTTTCTGCTCCCCCAGCTGCTTGATCACCACGGCGGTAGAGGAGAGCGCCAGGGTGCCGGAAACGACCAGCGCCTGGGGCAGGCTGAGCCCCCACCAGCGGGCGAGCCAGAAAAACAGCAGGGAGGTGAGCAGCACCTGCAGACCGCCCACCCCCAGCACCAGTCGGCGCATCGCCAGCAATTTGGGCAGGGAGAACTCCAGCCCCAGGGAAAACATCAAAAAGACGATGCCGAGCTCGGCAATGGTCTGCATGGTGGACTGGCCGGTTACCATGGCCAGTCCGTGCGGGCCGAGCAGTACCCCGGCGATCAGATAGGCGAGGATCACCGGCAGCCCGAGGCGCCGGAAAATCGCCACCAGCAAGACGGCGGCAAACAGCAGGATCAGCAGATCTGTATACAAATTTTCCTCTCCTTTTATCAACTTAAGTCTAGTCAGCCGGGCCGGGAGGCAGGAAAGATATATTGGGCATGCCAATTGCAGGGAAGGGGGAGTAGTCAGGTGTTTACAGGTGGAAAACCATGGAAAATACGTCGTCCCTCAATGGTTTTGCCCATAGCCTCGAGCTGTGGGTACACCAGAGCGAGCGGGTTGTGCCGTTACATAGCGTCGAGCGTAACCAGTTGCTGGAACAGTTGCTGGGGCAGCAGGATCTCGACGCTCTGCTGACAACCTTTGCCGCCCAGGCGGCAAAAATTGTCAGGATCCACAGCCTCTACTTCGAGCACGAGCAGCCCCGTTCCCTGATCCAGCATCCGCCCCTGGCGACCCTGACACCGCACAACCACTCCTTCGAGCTGCGCGGCCAGCATGGCCAGCTGCTCGGCCAGCTGCACTACGAGCTGGATCTGCCCATGAGCAGCCACCAGCAACGGCGGCTGCTGCAGTACCATCAGTTGCTGAGCCTGCTGCTGCCGCTCTATCTGCGGCTTGAAAAGCTCGATCAGCTGGTGCGACTCGATCACCTGACCGGCCTTGGCAACCGCTCCTACTTCGATGAGGCCATCGGCCGCGCCATCGAGCAGCATGGCCGCGAGCCCCACGGGTTGGTGCTGGTGCTGCTGGATCTGGATCGCTTCAAGCAGATCAACGACACCTGGGGTCATCCGGTGGGGGATCTGGTGCTGAGCCGCTTCGCCATGCTGCTCAAGGGGTGTATCCGCAGCACGGATCAGGCATTCCGGCTCGGGGGGGACGAGTTTGCGCTGCTGCTGCAACCGGCCGAACCCGAGGCATGGCGTCCGGTCTGGCTGCGTCTGCAGCACATGCTGATGACCAGCAAGGAACTCTCAGCCTTCTCGGTTGGCTGCAGCCTGGGGGCCGCGACCTGGCAATCCGGGGTCGACGTGCAGAGCCTCTACGAGGCGGCCGACAACCACCTCTATGCCCGCAAGAGAGCGGGCAAGACAGACCCCGGCGAATAGACAATCTGGCGGCCCCGCCATGGCAACAGGATGGGGGGCCGCGATTCAATCCAAATCGCCTGATTCCGGCATGACGGGGGCAAGCCGGGCCGCCTGCCACTCACATCTCAGCCCCTCCTCCTGCGCCAGAAAACCGTCACAGACAAAAAGCCCCACCACGGCCGCCACCTGATCGCCATAGTAGAGGATGGGAATGCGCCCCCGCTGCCAGGAGGGCACACCATACTCCTGCAGCAGTTTTTTCAGACGGCGACTGCCGGCGCGCCCTACCGGTTTGAGCATGGTGCCGGGCACCACCTGAAAGCGCACCGAGAGCGGTTCGTCACCCCGGGGCAACCGCAGCAATCCCTCCCCGCCGGTTTGCCGGCGAAGCAGGAGCGTGCCCAGTCCGTCAGGCAGTGAAATCACCTCTCCCGTGGTCAATGGCAGCTCCTGCTGGCAAGGCTGCAGGTCGGGGGTGACCAGATAGAGGCGGTCCTGGAAGCGGCGACAGCTCTGCTTGCCCCAGTTGAGCTGCGGGTTGGCATCCCCGCGGGCCAGCGCCACCTCCTGCCAGAGCCGGTTGAGCTGTTCGCGAGAGGGCATCTCGCCCCCCTGGCGACGGATCCAGTAGCGCAGCAGATTGTTGCGCCGCGCTGGCGAGAGGGGCTGCAGGGCGGCGATATGGAGCGCCTCCCCCTCGCCCGCCAGATGCCAGTCCTGTTCGGCCAGCTCCTCCAGCAGTGCTTCTTGCTCGGCGCAGATCGCCATGGTGCGGCTCGCGGTCTGGGCCATGGCAGGCCAGCGCGCCTTGAGCCGGGGAATAAGCTCCTGACGCAAAAAGTTGCGATCGTAGCTCACGTCCCGGTTGCTCTCATCCTCCACCCAGCCATAAGGCAGGGTGGCAGCCACCTCGGCCAGCTCGCTGCGGCTGATATCGAGCAAGGGGCGTAGCAACAGGCCACCAGCAAAGGGCTGGCGTGGCAGGATCCCGGCCAGGCCGCGCAGCCCGGTGCCCCGTTTCAAGGCCAGCAGCAGAGTCTCCAACTGATCGTCCTGATGATGGGCGGTGAGCAGCCACTCCCCCTCCCCCATGTGCGCAGTCAGGCAGCGATAGCGCGCCTCCCGGGCCTGGGCCTCCAGGCTCTCGCCATTGCCGCGCACCAGCTGCACCCGCTCCACCATGAGTTCTACCGCCAATTGCTGACAGACGGTTTCGCAGTGGGTAACCCACTCATCGGCGTGGGGGCTCAGACCATGGTGAACGTGGAGGGCACGCAGGCCAAGGCCATGCTCGCGGGCGAACTGCGCCGCCAGCACCAGCAGCACGGTGGAATCGAGCCCGCCGCTGAACGCCACCAGCAGGCGGGTGGAACCTTCCGGCACTGGCAGGGTCAGACAAAAGCGAGAATAAAGATGAGAAATCATAGGCTTCCCCGAAACGGACCGGCCGATCTTAACAGAGTCAGGCTTATCAAGCTGCAGCCCGACTGCTAGAGTGAGCCGCATCCCAGTACCCAAGATGTTACCGAAAGTGGTGCCAGGATGCCCCCGTTGCAAGGGAAGCAAACAACCGGAATTGGAATCAAACAGCATGAACAACAAGAAAAGCATACTGGCCGGCCTCATTGGACTGACCCTGCTGGCCGGCTGCAGTCAGGCACCGCAAGGCGACCCCAAACACTCTGGACTGGCGCTGGCCAACATGGACACCACCGTCAGCCCGGGCGACGACTTCTTTCGCTACGTAAACGGCAAATGGCTCGCCAGCGCCAAGATCCCCGACGATCGCCCCGCCGATGGCGCCTTCTACATGCTTAGGGACAAATCCCTCGCAGACGTGCGGGTGCTGGTCGAGGGGCTGGCCAACCAGAGCGCCGCCGACGGCACGCCTACCCAGCAGATCCGCGATCTCTATGCCAGCTATCTGGATCAGGCGGGCCGTGATGCCAAGGGGTTGTCACCGCTCGTCCCCGCCCTCGCCCAGATCGATCAGATCCACGACCAACGGGATCTGGCCCGCGCCTTTGCCGAGGCGAGCAAGCTCGGTGGCGGCGCCCCGTTCGGGATCGGGATCGGCCCCGACGCCAAGGCGCCGGATCGCTACGCTGTCTACCTCTATCAAGGGGGGTTGGGACTGCCGGATCGGGATTATTACCTCAAGACGGATGCCGACAGCCAGGCCCTGCGCCAAAAATACGAGCGCCACATTGCCAGCATGCTGACCCGGCTCGGTGAGTCCGACCCGAGCGGCAAGGCCAAGCGCATTCTCGCTCTCGAGACCCGGCTCGCAGCCATCCAGTGGGACAACGTCACCCTGCGGGATCGGGAGAAGAACTACAACAAGCGTCCGGCCAGCGAGCTGGCCCGGCTCGCTCCCGCCATCGACTGGCAGGCCTATCTCGATGGCGCCGGCATCGCCGCCCAGCCCGATCTCATCATCGGCCAGCCGAGCTACCTGGCCGCGCTGGACAAGGTGATGGCCCAGACTTCCATCGCCGACTGGCAGGCCTACCTCAAGTGGCAGCTGCTGACCGACTACGCCCCTTACCTCGACGGCGAGACGGATCGCGCCAACTTCGCCTTCTACGGCACCACCTTAAGCGGCACACCCAAGCAGCGCGCCAGCTGGGAGCGGGCACTGGGGGTGCTCAACGATCACCTAGGCGAGGCAGTCGGCCAGCTTTACGTGGCCCGCTACTTCCCGCCCGAGGCCAAGGCCCGGATGGAGCAGCTGGTGGAAAACCTGCGCACCGCCTACGGCCAGAGCATCGAAGAACTCGACTGGATGTCGCCAGAGACCAAGGCGCAGGCCCTCGAGAAGCTGGCCAAGTTCAGACCCAAGATTGGCTATCCGGAAAAGTGGAAGGACTACAGCGGTATCGTCATCAAGCCGGACGATCTGGTGGGCAACCTGCAGCGGGCCCAGGCGTTTGAATACGCCGACGATCTCGCCCGCCTCGGCAAGCCGGTCGATAGGGACGAGTGGCACATGTCGCCCCAGACGGTGAACGCCTACTACAACTCGAGCAACAACGAGATCGTCTTCCCGGCGGCCATACTGCAACCCCCCTTCTTCGACATGACGGCGGACGATGCGGTCAACTATGGTGCCATCGGCGGAGTGATCGGCCACGAGATGGGCCACGGTTTCGATGATCAGGGGGCCAAATCCGACGGCGACGGCATGATGCGCGACTGGTGGACACCTCAGGATCTCAAGGAGTTCCGCTTCCGCACCAGCCGGCTGGTGGCCCAGTACAACCGCTTCGAGCCCATCAAGGGGCAGTTCGTCAACGGCCAGTTCACCCTGGGCGAGAACATCGGCGATCTCGGCGGCCTCACCATCGCCCACAAGGCCTACGAGCTGTCGCTCGATGGCAAGGAGGCCCCGGTACTGGACGGCTTCACCGGCGAGCAGCGCTTCTTCCTCGGCTGGGCCCAGGTGTGGAAGGGGATGTACCGCCCCGAGCTGATGCAGATGCTGCTGCGCTCCGATCCCCACTCCCCGCCCGAGTACAGGGTCAATGGCGTGGTACCGAACATTCCCGCCTTCTACGAGGCATTCAACATCCAGCCGGGTGACAAGCTCTATCTGCCGCCCGAGAAACGGGTGAAGATCTGGTAAACACCACCAACGGGGGCGCCCCGCCGTCCCCGTAAGGAGTCAACGATGAAAAACAGGATGATGGCGCTGGGGCTGCTCGCCCTGCCTCTTTTCACCCTGCCCATGGTCGCACAAGGGGCGGAAGGGGCCTCCCGCCAACTGACCCTCCCCTCCGGCCAGGTCCTCGTGGTGAACGAGGGTCGCGGCGAGCCCGCCTCCATCGGCAGCTATGACGTGCGCCTCTACACCGGGGCCAACCCCCAGTTTCCCCTCGACCAGTTTGTCGAGGGCAAGGTATTACCCCGGGAGGGCAGCATCAAGGAGTTGAAACTGCTGGATCTCAACGGTGACAAGCAGCCCGAGCTGGTGGTCATCATGGAGAGCGCCGGCAGCGGCAGCTACCTGAGCGGCGATGCCTTCACCATAGGCCCCCAGGGGGAACTCGAACTGTTTCACCAGATAAGGGATCTGCCCCCGGGCGAGGACATCATCAAGGCGCTCAAGAGCCCGCAAGACTGACCACAGCCCAAACCAGCACGCAATAAAAAGCCCTGATCATCAGGGCTTTTTGCTATCTGGCGCCAATCAAGCGGCGCAGATCAGGGCGAGCCGGGTCGCCCGGATGCGCACATGGGGCTGCGCCATCTCGTGCTGGGCCGCCACCAGTTGCAGCTCATAGGCATTGACCAGCCAGGTCTGGGCCAGTACCGCATCCACGCTGGCGTTGGTCCGCTCGAACGCCACCACCGGCTCGTATCCGGCCAGCAGATTGGCCAGCATGGTGGCGCTTAGCAGATCTCCCACCCCGATGGGCTGGCGAGCAAACGGATAGAGGGGGCGTGAGATATGAAAGGCCCCCTCGTCGCACACCAGCAGCATCTCGAAGCGATCGTGGCCGAATCCGGCCCGCCCCAGATGCTTGACCAGCACCAGCCTGGCCCCCCGCGCCCGCAGCTGCTGGCAGGCCGCCACCGCCTCGGGCACGTTGTGGATCTCGCGGCCGGTGAGCCGCTCCAGCTCCAGCAGGTTGGGGGCCAGCATGTCGGCGCAGGCCAGCGCCCGATCCTTGAAGAACTCGGCGACGCCGGGGGCGACGATACATCCCTTGTCGGGGTGGCCCATCACCGGATCGCAAAAATAGAGGGCGCGCGGATTGCACGCCTTGAGCCTGGCCACCGCCGCCAGTATCTCCTCTCCCTGGGCGGCAGAGCCGAGATACCCGCTGAGCAGCGCATCGCACTGCCCCAGCACGCCGATGTCGGTGAGGCCCGCCATCAGCTGACCGATGTGGCCCGCCGGCATCACCATCCCCTGCCACCCCTGGCTGTACTGGGTGTGATTGGAGAACTGCACCGTGTTGACGGGCCACACTTCCACCCCCAGACGGCGCATGGGGAAAACGGCGGCGCTGTTGCCGGCACAGCCAAAGACCACGTGGGATTGAATGGAGATCACTCGCTTCATGATTGGCGACTCACACAAGAAAACCGAAGGAAAAAACGGGCCTCGCGGCCCGTTGTGATTAGTCTGCCTGGCGCAGCACCTTGACGGTGTAGCTGCCATCGGCCTGGCGATAGAGGCCGTGGATGTCGGTCTCGAAACCCGGATAGTGGGCACCGATCTCGCACAGCATCTCGAGGAACTCGAGCACCGGCAGGGAGTCGGTGGTCACCATCTCGCCCGGCAGTACCAGGGGCACTCCCGGCGGGTAGGGCAGGATCATGTTGGCGCTGATGCGATCAACCATGTCACGCAGGGGCACCTCCTCCACGTTGCCAGCCAGCTCCTGCTGCCAGGCGGCGTGCGGGGTCATCTTCATCTCAGGCAGCACGTCGAACGCCTTGAACATCAGCTCCGGCAGACGGTACTTGCGGGTCAGATCGTGGATGCGCTGGGCCAAATCCTGGATGCGCATACCTTCATAGAAGGCCGGATCTTCGCGATAGAGGCTCGGCAGAATGCTCTTGATGGTGAGATCCAGATCATAGCCGCGCTTGAACTCGGTCAGGGCGCGCAGCAGCTGCATCGCCTTGGACTTGTCGATACCGATGGAGAAGAGGAACAGCATGTTGTAGGGGCCGGTCTTCTCTACCACGATGCCGCGCTCGTCCAGGAATTTGGAGACGAGGGAGGCCGGAATACCGCTCTCCAGCAGCTGGCCATCGCGGCCCATGCCCGGAGTGAGCAGGGTCACCTTGATGGGATCCAGGTACATGTGTTCGTCGTCGATATCCTTGAAGCCGTGCCAGTCATCTTTCGGATCCAGCTTCCAGCACTCGACTGTGTCGATGTTGTCCGGCTGCCACACGTCGAAGAACCAGCCTTCGCTCTCGATACGCAGGCGCTTGATCTCTTTACGGAAAGAGATGGCGCGATCGATGGAGTCCTTGATCAGCCGCTTGCCGGTGTTGCCACGCATCATGGCGGCGGAGATCTCGGTGGAGGCCACTATGCCGTACTGCGGCGAGGTGGAGGTGTGCATCATGAAGGCTTCGTTGAAGGTCTCTTCCTCCACGTCGCCCTTGATGTGGATCATCGAGGCCTGGGAGAAGGCCGCCAGCAGCTTGTGGGTGGACTGGGTCTCGTAGAACACCTTGCCCGGGATGGCGTCGCCGCTCATGCCGCACTTGCCCTCATAAATCGGGCTGAAGTTGGTGTAGGGCACCCAGGCGCTGTCGAAGTGGATAAAGGGGGTATCCAGCGCTTCCTTGATGAAGCCGGTGTTGTAGAGCAGGCCGTCATAGGTGGAGTTGGTCACCACGGCGTAACGGGGAGCCTGGGCACCCGGAGTCGCGGCCACCTTGGCGGCAATGGTCTCGCGGCGGAACTCGCTCTGCGGGATGCCGCCGAGGATGCCGTAGGCGTTGCGGGTCGGACGGAAATAGATCGGGGTCACGTCGTTCATCATCATCAGGTGAGTGAGCGACTTGTGGCAGTTGCGATCCACCAGCACTGTGCTGCCCGCCGGCGCCGAGTACATGCCGACAATCTTGTTGGCGGTGGAGGTGCCGTTGGTGACTATGTAGGAACGATCGGCATTGAAGGTGCGCGCTATGTACTCTTCGGCATCCTTATGGGGGCCGGAGTGATCCAGCAGGGAGCCGAGCTCCGGCATGGAGATGGAGACGTCCGCCTTGAAGGCGTTGGGGCCGTAGAAGTCATAGAAGAGGCTGCCGGCCGGGCTCATCTGGAAGGCGGTACCGCCCATATGACCCGGAGTACAGAAAGTGTACTTGCCCTCTTCCACATACTTGAACAGCGCCTTGGTGAACGGCGGCAGGATGGCGTCCTGATAGTCCTGGGTGGCCTGGTTCATCTTGAGGGCGATGTCGTCGGCCATGCCGAGACGGTACTCGAAGAAGTGCACGTTCAGGCGCAGATCGGTCAGGTGGATGTCGAGGGTGGACTGATCGTTGGCGAAGGCGAAGATCGGCAGCTTCTCGTTGCGATCGTGGATCTCCTTGCACAGACCCAGGGAATATTTGTCCCAGTCGAAGATGGCGCCGCAGACGCGGGGGTTCTTCTCGATAAGCTTGAGCAGATCGGCCACATCGACCGGATAGACGACCTCGAAACCCTTGCGCTCGAGGGAGGCTTGCAGCTGGCGGATGGGCTCTTCTTTAAAGAAAACGCCCAGGTGGTTGAGGATGGCAATGATATTCATCGTAATGCTCCACACGTAAGGGGGCGCTCTCCATCAGAGATGGTGAGTGAAGAGCGCACGGAAGATGAAAAGGGAGAATTAGTGGCTGGTCTGCTCTTTGAGCAGGGCGTCATGCTGACGCAGCCCCTGTTTTTTGGCGTAGAACATCAGGATGATGAGCGACACCACGAAGGTAGCGGTGAGGTTTGACCCCTTGGCACCCATCAGGGCCACCAGACAGAAGACACAGGCGACGCCGGAGAAGATCATGGCGCCAACGCTGCGGGAGGTCATGCCCTCGAAACGGATCAGGTTAATGCTGGAGTAGAAGTAGGGCAGCATGGTCAGCAGCACAGCATCCGTGGTCAGCACGTTGAACAGGTCGGCCGCGTGGGCGGACTGGGAGGTGAAGGCGGTCAGGCCGATCATCAGGGCAGTCATCTTGAGGGACGCCAGGATCAGCCCCTTCTTGGCCACGCCGTTCTTGTCCACTTCGCCATAGACTTTCGGGAAGTTGCCGTCATGGGCGGCGCGCTTGCCCGCCTCGCCCACCAGCATCATCCAGGAACCCAAAGAGGTGAAGCAGGCCAGAGCGGTAAAGGCGGACACGAAGGGAGCGGACCAGCTGCCGAAGATGGCGGAGGAGGCCATGGCAAACGGGGCGCCGGAGGCGGCCACTTCATCGGCCGGGAACATACCGCCGATCACCTGGGTGGAGAGGATGTAGATAACACCCGCGATGCCGGTACCCAGCATGGTGGCGAGCGGTACGGTGCGCTTGGGATTTTTCACCATGCCGGAGGAAACGGCAGCGGACTCCACCCCCACGAAGGACCAGAGGCAGATCAGCACGGCGCTGATGACCGCATGGATATCGCTGCTCCCAGTGGTGTTCCAGTTCTGGCTGTAGAGGGCGCTGTCAAAGTGGCTCCAGCCGACCAGGGCGGTGCCCACAACCGGCAGCAGGATCAGCACCAGACCCAGGGTACAGAGCCGGCTCACCCAGCTACCGCCAAGCAGGTTGACGAAGGTGAAGATCCACACCGCAGCGATGGTGGCCACGGCGGCCGGGATCGGGCTGTTCAGGATGGGGAAGAAGACGGAGAGGTAAGAGACACCGGTGATGGCGATGGCCAGGTTGCCAATCCAGTTGGCGTGGTAATAGAGCACGCCGGTCTGGAAACCGAACACCGGGGAGATCTCGCCGGCGTAGGCGATGGGGCCCCCTTCCTGCGGGTTCTTGGTGGCGAGGCGGGCAAACACAAAGGCCAGGCCCATGGCGCCAACCAGACAGATGGCCCAACTGAAAATCGAGATGGAGCCGATAGTGGCCAGGGCAGAGGGCAGCAGGGCGATGCCGCTCCCCATCATGTTGCCGGCCACCACGCCTGTACAGGCGATAAGGCCGATCTTCTTGCTCGTATCTAGGGACATAAGATCTCCGGTGCTATAAAAAGTCGGGTCGTCACAGACATATCTGACGGCGTCACCCGCCAGGGAATGGCCACAGACTAGGCTCCCGGTCACCGGAAAACATAAAGTCCCGCTAAGGGATAAAAATATGAGTGAAGTTTTTTTCGCCTTCTTTCCCATAGAGATAAAGCTGTTTAAAAACAGAAGGTTGATTCACCCATCAAGCCCCACCTTGATAAAACCTTGATACCGGCAGCGCCTCTTGATGGGCCTTGATAATCCCCTTATCAAGCCGCCTTGATATTTTTCTCATCCCCTTGATAAGTACAAAGGGCCGATGGCATTCCCCTGCCCTCCCCATCGCCAGCCGGCAACTGGATACGGCTTCGCAGCGATCGACAAAATCGCAGCCGGATGACACTCATCTCCACCAAGAGGACAACCGCAAGCGCGAAAGATGGTGCACCGGACAAGCCATCCCAAGGCACAAAAATGGACACCCCTAACAAAGAGGCACAAAGGCAGAAGAAAGCACACCGTCACTCAGGGCAGAGAGGCCGCAACGGAGTTAGAGTGACCAGTCGCAACCCGACCGGGCTGCGTCATGGCAAGAAGAAAGGGAGGAAAGGATAAGGGCAAGCTAACACCCCATCCGGTCTGCGAGCGACTCTTGCAGCCATTCCTGAATAGCGGACGCCAGACAAGCAAAAGGCCGCCCGCAGGTGGCCTCTACGACTGACCTGAGTGACGGTCAGCCGCTATGTGCAGGCTCTCAGAACAGCTTTACCTTGCTCTGGCCCAAGGTGTTGAACAGCGCCGGGGTCAGGGTCTCCATATTGCTGTAGAAACCGAGTTGCTGGCAGAGCAGATAGGTCTGCTCGGTGGCCTCCATCAGGAAGGCGTGGCTGTAGGCATCCCCCGCCGCCTCAGGGCGGCCATCCAGCTCGGCCAGCTTGCCCTGCAGTATGTAATAGAGCACGGAGCGGCCCCGACCGGCGGCCTGCGCCAGCAGCTCACCTGCCTGTTGCTGCTGGCCATTCAGGATGGCTCTCAGGCTCAGTGCCTCCCAGACCCGGGCGGGCAAGGTGCCGCTCTGGAGCTGCACCACATGGGCCAGATGATCGCCAATCTCCTGCAGGGGGTCGCTCTCGGGTTCACCCGTGAGCGTCGCCAGCACTTCACCGGCCAGATAACGCTCCGCCAGTAGCAGGGGCTGATCCGGCTGGCTGGCCAGGGATTTGTCGAGCAGGTCGACCCCCTGCTTCAGCGCCACCGGGTCGCGGCTGTTGGTGTAGTAGCGAGCCTCCATCATGGCGATCAGGGAACCCGCGTCTGTAGGCCAGCCCATGCCCGGCTGCGCCTGTGGCTGTTCGAGCACCTGCAGCAGATCCCGGCTGCTCGCCTGCAGCACCTCGTGAACGTTGTCGCGACTGAACAGATACTGGTGGCTGAACAGCACCCGGTTGGTATTGAGGTTGCGATACTCCAGATCCAGATAGGCGCCTCTCGGCTGGCGGGAAACCCGCACGCTCAGCTCCTTGCCGGGCCTGATCCCCCCAATCAACCGGGTAGCCCCATACTGCACCCGCAGCGGCGTGGCGGCAGCCACCTCCCCCATCAGGGTGCGGGTGATGCCGTCGGCGAGGCGCACATCCTGGTTGTTGCCATCCAGGCCGGCGTGGAAGCGAAACACCAGCAGATCCGGATCCAGCATGGTGTGCACCTGGGGAGCGGCATGCTGGTAGCTGAGCATGCTGACGATGGCGACCAGCACCAGGGCGACGAAGATATCAAAGCTCGCCATCTTCCAGCGGCTGCGACCGTCCTTGCCATGGGTGGAGATGGCGCGGGTCAGCGGGCCGGCCGGGAAGGGGGTCACATTCTGCGCCGTCTCATCCGCCATCTTGTCGACGCTCTCCGGCTCGCCGTCCGTCTGGCTGGCGGCCGACAACTCGTCCGCCATCACCAGACCGACCACCTGCTGCACGCGCACCGGCGCCACCAGCTTGTAGCCGCGCTTGGGCACGGTCACGATATAGTCGGCCGCATCGGTGCGGCCATCTTTGAGGATCTTGCGCAACTCGAAGATGGACTGGGTAACCACCTGATCGGTGACCTCGGCGCCCTCCCATACTTCGTTGATCAGGGCGTCACGACCAAACACAGTGCCGGCATTGCACGCCAGAAACCGCAACAGATTGACCAGTCTGGGCTCGAGGTAGACCTCCCGCTCGGGGCGCGACAACATGTTGTCATCCACCCTCAGGGTCCAGTCATGGATCTCAAAAATCGATTCGCTCATGGTTCACTCACTGCAGATGAAGACGATGCACGATGAGAGCGACGTAAGGCCGACACTGACGAAACGGCACAGGCTGCCGTCACACCGGGCGACAGCGTTGGGGAACCGTGAAGATAATCGGGGGTCAGTCTGGCCAGACCATCCTGTTACGTCTGGATGGCATCCTTGCGGGCACCCCGAACTCGGCGAACGGGGAAAATCACTTTAAGCAAAACGAGAGATAGATCCCACTTTTTTTGGCGACAAATCGCCTCTGAATTGATCCGGCACGGGGGTTTTAGCGGGCTGGCGGGCAAGTCAGTATCCATATGAAAAACAAAAGCCCCCGTGTAGCGGAGGCTTGTTCTGTCTTTTATCCGTAGTCCTTTATCCGTAGCCCTTTACTTGCAGACGGCGAGCATGTCCCGTTCGCGGCTGCGGCGCAGATGACGGCGCCACAGGGAGAAGAGGCCGTAGCCTGCACTCAGCACCACTGCATAGAGCACCTCGGAGGCGAGCGCCACCAGCACGGAGGCGCAAAGCAGCACGCTGAGCCCCGCCAACCCCTTGCCCACCCCGCCGAGCAGGCGCCAGCCCGCCGCCATGCAGAGCAGATAGACCAGCACGAAGTTGCCGTTGGCGTAGCGGATCAATTCATCCAGCGGCAGCTTCAGCCAGATGATCAGGGTGATGGAGAGCAGGCAGATGGCGAGCACCCAGCTGAGCGCCAGCAAGGGGGCGCCCCGGGCGGTGAGGCGGGCCAGGGAGGCGGGCAGCTTGCCTTCGCGCGCCATGCTCCAGATCAGCCGGGCAAAGCCCTGCAGATAGATGTTGATGCTGGCAAAACAGGAGAGGTAGCCAAGGATCGCCACCAGCCACTTGGCAGTGGGACCAAACAGCAGGGCCAGCAGAGAGGGGATGGCGGTGGCATTCTTCGCCTCGTCCCCATAGAGGCCATATTTCAGTACCACCAGCGAGTGGATCCAGTAGATGAGCCCCGCCAGCAGCACGCCACCGAGCAGGGCAAGGGGATAATCCCGCTCTGGCCGCTTGAACTCCTCCCCCATATGGGCGAAGGCTTCCAGCCCGACGAAACACCAGAACATCACCGCCAGCGCCGTGCCCATGGCGGGCCACTCGCTGGCGGCAGGCAACGGCTGGGCCGCGTCACGCCAGCTCAGATCCCCCTTGAACCAGATAAGCAGGGTGAGTCCCAAAATGGCCAGGGCGATCAGCAGCTGCAGGTTGCCGGAGGAGCGCGCCCCCCGCAGCCCGAGCAGAAAGACGCCGAGCAGAGTGAGCAGCTGGATGCCCCACAGGGTCCACTCCCCCATGTCAAACAGAGCGTGCCAGAACCCGGCGGCGATCATCAGGGCGGCGGGCAGCCCCACCGGCAGCACCGCCAGAAACAGGAAGGCGGAGAAACGCTCGGCACCGTTGCCAAAGGCGAGGCCTATCAGGTGCGGCGCTCCACCGGCATGGGGATAACGGCGCCCGAGGCGGGCGAAGGTAAAGGCGATGGGCAGCACCAGCGCAATCAGCAGCAACCAGGCCCAGAGCGAGGCCCCACCCGCCAGCGACGCCGCGGTCGCCGGTACCACAAAGATACCGGTGCCGAGCAGGGAGGTAGCGAGCAGCCCCATCCCCTGCCAGAGCCCGAGATCCTTCTTCAACGCAGACATATCCTTTTGTCCCGATTCAAAAAATGTCCAGCCATGTTAGGCCTCCCCCGCCCCTTTGTTAAGCCTTTTGGCACCAGATGGCCAAGGCTTGTCGACTGATCACTCAAAAAGCGTCAATGGGGAAGGAACTCGAGGAGAACCGCCCCATCCGTGAGAAGAAAATACAGGCGCGGCCCGCTCTGCTGCACGGCGCATCGCTCAAACTCGAAAAACAAAAAAGCCGCCTCTTGCGAGGCGGCTTTCTCTTTCAACTGATTGATCTGTGTTATCAGGCAACCAGCTTGTAGATGATGCCGGACATGGCGATGAGGCCAATGATGGTCACGAAGCCGTTGCTGATGTTGCCGGCGTACTTGCGCATGGCAGGTACCTTGGCGACGGCGTACATCGGCATCAGGAACAGCAGCATCGCGATGATGGGGCCGCCCAGGTCTTCAATCATGCCGAGGATGCTCGGGTTGATGGTGGCGATGGCCCAGGTGGTCAGGATCATGAACACCGCGGTGATCTTGTTCAGCTGCTTGGTGTCAACCTTCTTGCCCTTCTCGCGCAGCGCCTTGGCCATCAGGCCGTTCATGCCCTCTTGCGCACCCAGGTAGTGACCCAGGAAGGATTTGCTGATGGCAACCATGGCGATCAGCGGTGCCACGGTGGCGATAACCGGGTTGTCGAAGTGGTTGGCCAGGTAGGACAGGATGGAGATGTTCTGCTCCTTGGCAGCCGCCAGGTCAGCCGGGGAGAGGCTCAGCACGCAGCTGAACACAAAGAACATCACAGTCATCACCATCATGACGTGGGCGCCCAGCAGGATGTTGCTGCACTTCTTCTCGGCACCTTCACCGTAGCGACCCTTGTTGTCCACCGCGAAGGAGGAGATGATCGGGGAGTGGTTGAAGGAGAACACCATTACCGGGATCGCCAGCCACAGGGTCTTGATGAAGTCACCGCTGAAGGCTTCGGACAGTGCCGGCGCTTCGGTGATGATGGCACCGTTCCAGTGCGGGATCAGGTAGAGCGCCAGGCCCATCAGGGTGATCACGAACGGGAATACCAACACGCTCATCGCCTTGACGATCACGTCGCCACCGAGGCGAACGATCGCCATCAGGCCGAGGATCAGACCCAGGGAAAGCAGGACGCGCGGGGGCGGCGTCATGCCCAGCTGGTGCACCATCAGGCTCTCGACCGTGTTGGTGATGGCCACGGAGTACATCAGCAGGATCGGGTAGATGGCGAAGAAATAGAGCAGGGTGATGAACTTGCCTGCGGTCTTGCCGAAGTGCTCTTCCACCACTTCGGTGATGTCGCCATCACGGGTGGAACCGGACAGCACGAAACGGGTCAGACCACGGTGGGCGAAAAAGGTCAGCGGCAGGGCCAGGATCAACATGGCCACCAGCGGCCACAGACCGCCGACACCGGCGTTGATCGGCAGGAAGAGCACACCGGCACCGATGGCGGTACCGTACAGACCCAGCATCCAGACCACATCGGCCTTGTTGAGGCCACGGGAAGCCTTGCTGGCTACAAGACCATCAGCTGCAATATTCATGTCAGACATATGTTGTTCCTGTCATCTAGGAAAAGGGATTCTTGTTGTTCATTCGGGCCTTGGCCCGGCTCCTCATCCCTGGAACAGCGGTCGTCCATGCTTGCAATTCATCACGTACACCCCGGCAATCAGGTCATCACTCCTTGTGACAACAAGACCGCAACAATCGGTGCTGCGAAACATAGCCATTGAGGTCCAAATCAGCACAGATTAACAATCTGGAAACAAGAGACGCTCTCGATGGAATGACTGTAATTAAAAGACCCTATCAATCACAGCGTTTTTTTGAATTAATCAACCAAAGTTTGATTCGAGTCGCCTTTCGACCGACCAAGATCACATTAGAGATGCCTTGCCTTGAATTTTTTTTAACAATTCAAATTTCATTTGGCATTTTCACCCCGCTTTTAGCTGTTACTTTTCGGCAACATCCTGTCTTTTGCAGTGGATTGTGCCCCGCTCCCCCTTGGCGTACCCTTGTGAGCCACACCTCTTCGTGGATTACCGATGACCATTACCCGTACCGATCTCGCCGAACTGGCGGTGTTTGCCGCCGTCGCCCGCCACCGCAGTTTCAGCAAAGCAGCCCTTGAGCTGGGCGTCTCTGCCTCAGCCCTGAGCCACAGTCTGAAAGGTATGGAAGAGCGGCTGGGGGTGCGCCTGCTCAATCGCAGCACTCGCGCCGTGGTGCCGACCGAGGCGGGACAACGCCTGCTCAAGCAGTTGCTGCCCACTCTCAATACCCTGGAAGAGGCTCTCAGCGAGCTGGCCCGCAATAGCGACGAGCCGGTGGGACGACTCAAGATCTGCGCCCCGCGCAGCGCCATCGACAGCCTGCTGGCGCCGGTACTCATCGACTATCTGGGGCGCTACCCCAAAATGCAGGTGGAGGTGATGGAGCAGGAACTGATGCCGCGGATGATCGAGGATGGCTATGACGCCGCCCTCTTTTACGGGGATCTGCTGCCCAAGGAGATGATCGCCATCCCTCTGGGTCCGCCCCAGCGCTATCTGGTGGTGGGCTCCCCCGCCTATCTGGCACAGCACGGCATGCCGGAGCACCCAAGCGAGCTTAGCCGTCACGCCTGCATCGGCTATCGCCTCACTCCTCATCATCACTACCGCTGGGCCTTCGCCGCCGATGGCAACCTGCTGGAGATAGAGGTGACGGGACCACTCACTACCAGCACCCCTGCCCTCTATCTGGGGGCGGCCGAGGCGGGGCTGGGGCTGGCCTATTGCCTGGAAGAAGAGGTGACCCAGAAGGTGGCCCAGGGCAAACTCGTCACGGTGCTGGAGCCCTGGAGCCCCACCTTTGCCGGTTTCTATCTCTTCTATCCCAGCCGGCACCAGCTGGGCAGCGGGTTGCGCATCCTGATCGACATGCTCAAGGCGCACTATCAAAACTCTGAATTAATGAGCAGTACTCAGCAATTCATCAAGTAAAACCAGGATTATCACCAAAAAAAAATTAATCTAGACTGTCTGCTCGATAATCGAACTCCGCAAGAGAACAGATATGTCTGCCTATTTCACATTGCGGCAACGGGCCATGACCCGCCGCTTCTGGGCCTATGCCCTCCCCTCGATCCTCGCCATGCTGGTATCCGGTGCCTATTACCTCATTGACGGCATCTTCGTCGGCCATTTTGTCGGCGCCGCCGGCCTTGCCGGCATCAACCTGGTCTACCCCGTCATCATGGTGCTGATCGGTCTCGCCGCCATGATCAGCATGGGAGCGGCCACCGCCATCTCCTTCCAGCAGGGGGCGAAGAACATCCCGCTGGCACGCCAGGCGCTGGTCAATGCCCTCTGGCTGCTGCTGGTGCTGGGGGTAACCGCCCCCGTGCTGCTCTATTACACCCACACGGATATATTGCTGGGGCTTGGCATAGAGCAGGGCACCGAGACCTGGCAACAGGCCAGCGATTACCTCTACTGGATCGGTGGCGGTACCCTGCTGCTGGCCAGCAACCTGGCGGTGCCCTATCTGCTGCGCAACGACGGGCGCCCCAAGCTCGCCATGGTGCTGGTGAGCGCCGGCGCCGTGCTCAACATCCTCCTCAACTATGTGATGGTGGCCAAACTGGAGCTGGGCCTGACCGGCACCGCCCAGGCCACCCTGATGGCGGAGGGGACAGTGAGCCTCATCGGTCTTGGCTACTTCTTTACCCCCTATGCCAGACTGCGGCTGGGCTGGCGTGATCTGGTGCCCCATCTTCCCGCCATGCCGAACCTGCTCTTTACCGGCCTGCCGAGCCTCATCGCCCAGTTCAACCTGGGACTGCTGCTGATGCTGCACAACAGCCAGCTGATGGTGCATGGCAACGTGAAGGATCTGGCGGGCTTTACCGTGGCCGGCTATACCGAGGCGGTCTTTATCGTGATCCTGCAAGGGCTCGCCTTCGGCATCCAGCCCCTCATCAGCCAGGCAGCGGGGGCCAGGCGTCATCGCAATCTCAAGTACCTGATGGAGATGGGCCTCAAGTTCACCCTTATCTACGGCATGCTGGTGTGGCTCACCATCCAGCTGCTGCCCCGGCAGGTGGCCATGCTCTATACCGGCAGGGAGGATCCCGAACTCATCGATGCCGCAGTCAGCAGCCTGCTGCTCAACCTGGGGGCGATTCCGCTGGAGGGGGTCATCATGTTCGGCATAGTGCTGCTGCAATCCATGGCGCGCACCCGCCAGGCGCTGATCATCTCGATCGCCAAAACGGTGTTGCTGCTGCCGTTCATCTTCCTGCTGCCGCTGATGTGGGGCAAAGACGGGGTACTGATGGCCCAGCCCGCCACCGTGCTGCTGCTCACTCCGCCGCTGTGCTGGCTGCTGTGGCGCGAGTGGCTGCGCCTCAAGCGTGCCTGTGCCCCCAAATCCCGCCAGCGCCGGGCCGTGGCAACGGCAGCCCGCACCATCGAGCTGGCCCGCTGACGCTCGGCAAAGACCGCGAATGACAGATACAAAAAAGCCTCCACAAGGGAGGCTTTTTCATGGCAGCGATGTTCAGATCACGGCTTATTTAACGGTCACCCGGGCAAACTTGCGCTTGCCGACCTGGTAGACGGCGGTGCCGGCACCAATAAGCACCTTGCCATCTTCCAGCTTCTCGCCGTCAACCTTGACCGCGCCCTGCTTGATCATGCGCAGCGCCTCTGAAGTGGTGGCAACCAGCTCGGCGTCTTTGAGCAAGTTGGCAATCGCCAGCCCTTCCCCTTCCAGCGCCAGTTCGACCTCCGGCATCTCGTCCGGAATGGCGTTCTTGGAGAAACGCTGGGTGAAATCTTCGTGGGCCGCCTCGGCCGCCGCCTCGTCGTGATAGCGAGTGATGATCTCTTTCGCCAGCCAGATCTTGACGTCGCGCGGGTTCAGGGTACCGGCGGCGATGCCGGCCTTGAACTCTTCAATCTCGGCGAGCGGGCGGAAGGAGAGCAGCTCGTAGTAGTTCCACATCAGATCGTCGGTGATGGACATGATCTTGCCGAACATCTCGCCTGGGGCGTCGTGCACGCCGATGTAGTTGCCTGCGGACTTGGACATCTTCTTGACGCCGTCCAGACCCACCAGCAGCGGCATCATCAGCACGCACTGGGCGGCCATGCCGGCATCCTTTTGCAGCTCGCGACCCATCAGCAGGTTGAACTTCTGGTCGGTACCGCCGAGCTCGACGTCCGCCTTCAGGGCGACCGAGTCATAGCCTTGCAGCAGCGGATAGAGGAATTCGTGGATGGCGATGGATTGCCCGTTGCTGTAGCGCTTTTTGAAGTCGTCACGCTCCATCATGCGGGCCACGGTCTGCTTGGCCGCCAGCTTGATCATGCCGGTCGCGCCCAGCTCACCCAGCCAACTGGAGTTGTACTCGATGCGGGTCTTCTTGGGATCGAGGATCTTGAACGCCTGCTCCGCATAGGTGAGGGCGTTGTGCTTGATGGCCTCTTCGGAGAGCGGCGGACGGGTGGTGTTCTTGCCGGAGGGATCCCCCACCATGGCGGTGAAATCGCCGATCAGCAGGATGATCTCGTGACCCAGATCCTGGAAGGTCTTCAGCTTGTTGAGGATCACGGTATGACCCAGGTGAATGTCGGGAGCGGTCGGGTCCATGCCCAACTTGATGCGCAGGGGGCGCCCTTCCTTCAACTTGGCAACCAGTTCTTCTTCAACCAGAATTTCTTCCGCTCCGCGCTTGATCTCGGCTAGCGCCACCTCGAGCTGGGACATTTTTTGACACTCCAATCACGATTCCACAGGGCCAGACATATTACTGGAATGGCGGGCCAATTGGAAAGGCTGTAAAATCCTTCCATTCTGCTCGACTGCATCAACTTCCATGGTTATTTGGCACGCCTTCAATTCTCTTCCCCACTGGCATCGCAAGATGGTGCTTATCCTGAGCATCCTGACCATGATGCTGATCGCCTGGCCCAGTGAACAGGCCGTCGCCACCCGGGTCGATGACAACGGCAACGAGATTGCCATGAGCGAACAAACCGACGAGGCCCCCATTCCTGCCGAGCTGACAGCACAAGTGGAGCAGCCGGTCACCCCGCCCAAACCGACCTATATCACCAAGCAGGCCAAGGTTCGCCGGGGCGACAATATGGGGATCATCTTCCAGCGCCTGGGTCTGAGCACCACGGATCTGCACCTTATCGATCAGCTCGAGGGCAGCAACCCGCTGCGCATGCTGCAGCCGGGCCAGGAGCTCACCTTCAAACTCACCCAGAACGGGGAGCTGCACAGCCTTTATTATCCCCATAGCCTGGAGCAGGCCCTCAAGGTGAGCCGTCAGGATGACACCTTCGTGGCCCGCAACGTCAAGATGGCCCTCGATACCCGAGAGCTGGTCAGCAAGGGGGAGATCCGCTCCAGCTTCTGGGGCGCCGCGGTCGAGGCGGGCATGACAGAGGATCAGATCATGGATCTGGCCGCCATCTTCGGCTGGGACATCGACTTTGCCCAGGATCTGCAGCCGGGGGACAGCTTCCGGGTAGTCTATGAGGAGAAATTCCGCGACGATGAGCGGGTTGCCTCCGGCGATATCCTGGCCGCCGAATTCATCAACCAGGGCGAGATCTACCGCGCCGTCCTCCATGACGATGGCAACTACTACACGCCCCAGGGCAAGGCGATGCGCAAGAGCTTCCTGCGCGCGCCGGTCAATTTCAAATACATCAGCTCCAACTTCAACCCGCGCCGCCTCCATCCGGTAACCGGCAAGATCCGCCCCCACAACGGCATCGACTATGTAGCGCCCGTGGGTACCCCCATCATGGCGGCGGGCTCAGGCAGCGTGGTGGCCGCCGGCTACAACCAGTTCAACGGCAACTATGTCTTCATCAAGCATGCGGGCAACTATGTGACCAAGTACCTGCACCTCACCAAGCGCACCGTCAACAAGGGGCAGCGGGTGAAACAGGGGCAGACCATAGGTACTCTGGGGGGCACGGGCCGCGTAACGGGTCCGCACCTGCACTATGAATTCGTGGTGGGCGGCGTGCACAAAAACCCGCGCACTCTCACCCTGCCCCAGGCAGAGACACTCACCGGGCGCGAGCTCGCCAACTTCAAAAAACTGGCGACGCCGCAGTTGGCCAAGCTGGACAGCTCCGAGATCCAGCTGGCCCAGAACAAGCGAAGCAACCGCGGCAATTGAGCCTCGGGCGGGTCATTACCGCCGGATGACAACTAACAGTAACGACGGGGGCATGGCCCCCGGACTTTTATCTGGCGCCTTTGGCACATGGCCGAAGGCGACACACGGGGAGACAAGATGAATGAACGTGATACAGGGCCAATGTCGGGCACCGGAGCTGGCCCCGGCATCATGTGTCACCCTCCCCTCTCTGTAACCCCTGACCAGGTTTCCCGTCATACAAGGAGATGCCATGAGTGAGCGCTATATCGGGTTGATGTCGGGTACCAGCATGGACGGGATAGATGCCGTGCTGCTTGCCATCGACGGGGAACAGCTTAAGGTCGAGGCGGCGCTCTGCCACCCCTGGCCGGCACCGGTTGCCCGCGAGCTGCATGCCCTCTGCACCCCGGGCGAGAACGAGATAGATCGCATGGGCGTCGCCGACAATCTGGTGGCGCGGGAATTTGCCGCCGCCACCCGTGCCCTGCTCGCCAAGGCCGGGCTGACCCCTGCCGATATTCGCGCCATCGGCTCCCATGGCCAGACCATCCGCCATCGCCCACAGCTCGGGTTTACCCTGCAGATCGGCAACGCGGCCCTGTTGGCGGCGCTCACAGGTATCGATGTAGTGGCCGATTTTCGCACCATGGATATGGCCCTCGGTGGCCAGGGCGCCCCGCTGGTGCCCGCCTTCCATCAGGCACGCTTCGCCAGCCCCGGCATCCTGCGGGTGGTGCTGAACCTCGGCGGCATTGCCAATATCTCTGTACTGCCGGGCGGCGCCGACGGGGTATACGGTTTTGATACCGGCCCCGCCAACACCCTGCTCGATGGCTGGTATCGCCGTCATCACCCGCACGGGGGCGACTATGACGCGGGCGGCCGCTGGGCGGCCAGTGGCACTCTTATCCCCGAGCTGCTCGCGCAGCTGCTTGCTCACCCCTACTTCACCGCCCCCTGGCCCAAAAGCACGGGGCGGGAGATGTTTACTCTGGCCTGGCTGGACGAGGCCCTGGCGGGTCAGGCTTACGACCCTGCCGATGTGCAGCGCACCCTGCAGGCACTGACCTGCCACAGCATCGCCAGTCAGCTGCCAGTCCTTGAGGGAGTGGCCGAGCACGGCGAACTGTTTGTCTGTGGCGGCGGCGCCCATCACGGCCCGCTGCTGGCGGAACTTGCGGCGCTCTTGCCCGGGTGGCGCATCACCACCACCGACGAGCTGGGCATCGCCCCGGACTGGGTAGAGGGGGCCGCCTTCGCCTGGCTGGCGCAGCGCTTTATCCATCGCCTGCCCGGCAACCTGCCCGCAGTCACCGGCGCCAGCCGCCCCGCCGTGCTGGGCGCCCTCTATCCTGCATAAGCACAGGGCTCGATATCAGGATTCCCTAAGCGGCGTCCTTGAACAGGCGAGCAACCTGTTGCCACAGCCAGACAAACGGGGACGGCCTGGGGGCCACCAGATTGACCTGACTGAGGCCGGCGCGCGCCTCACAGCGCATCAGGTTCTGGATATAGTAGGGGTGAGAGCGATTGATCAGCTGTGAGGCCTGATATGCCCACAGCTTTGGGATCCCCCAAAGGGTGCTGGCAATGGCGCCGACGATGCAGAAAAAGGCGGGCTCCCGCATCCCCATTCTGGCCCCGTTCTCCAGCGCCTCCTTGAAGGAGCCCGAGTGAGCGATGCAGGTGAGGATATTGACCATGAAGGCCTCGTAATCGTCCCCCTCCCCCTTGCCAATCCGCGCCGTCAGATCGGGCGCCGGGTGATAGCCAAACTGGTGGCCTATGTCTTCCAGCACCGCATTACGCTGGCGGATCACCTTGCCATAGAACATCAGCATCACCACGCAGTCGATCACCTTGCACAGCACCTCGTAGTGAGGGTGAGCCTTCTTGGGACGCGGCGCCGTCAGCAGCGCCAGCTCCTCGGAGATGGCGATCAGACCGACAGGCACCGCGGTGGCGATAAAAGAGAGGTCGATGGAGAGCGCCAGTCCCTCGTCTCCTTCCAGCCGAGCCACGATGACGTGCTCGGCAAACAGGAGACGCTGACGCTCGATATAGGCCCCATAGATCAGCTCCCGATACCGCTTTTGTGGATAAGGGGTATTGAGCAGGGTCTCTATGGTCATGATGGCGGCCGACACGCAACCATGTAGTTGATAACCAAGGGGAATGGGGAAGTGTTTCCCCAGCTTGGGAGGCAAGGAGTGCGAGCCCCCTTGACAGTACATATCACCCAGAACAAAACCCAACATAAGTCCTCCACCATCAGGTAAGGGCGATCGCATTACGATCGCGCTGGCCAACTTCCTGGCAGTTGAGTGCCGGACCCTGTGCGCTATCCGGCAGACCCTTTGATGACCATACCAACACCACCATCAACAGGCGATCAAAAAAGCAACATATTGCATATCAGCTCCCGTTATTCATTGTGTTGCCGGGCGGCTACGACAAAATGACAAGCGGCTGCTCTCTTCGATCATTTCTATTTTTTAAACAATCAGTTAGGCGATAGTTTTTCAAGATGATGCGCCATATCCCCCAGCCCCCGTGTCCATATAACGCCCGGGGAGTGCAGCCATGGCGGCATTTTGTGGCACGGGAAGGGCTCGTCAGGTCACCGCCGCTTCTGTCGCAGCCCACATTCAACCCGCTGAGCATCTTTCCTCCTCAAGGCACTCTTATCGCCTTATCGCCGAGCAGGACGCCGGGGGATGCGAGCCAATCCGAAACACCCCGTTCCCCGCGTACCACCCGGCGGATCAGATTGGCCAGCAACCGAACGATGGTCGCTTATTTCGGTGCTGCAAATTCATGGCATATTTCGTTATTACCAAGGTAATCAGAAAAGAGCCCTTTTCACCTGTTGGTGCGTCATGGACGCACAATACCAATATCACTCTTATAGGTCGCCCATGCAGCGCCACTGAATTATATTCCAGATACATCTTTATTGACGCAGGCAGGCATATTTTCCAGCGTTTGGGTAGCCCCTAAAAAATCCTGAAAATACATATCTATGCATAATTGAATGCATGAACTGCCGGGTTTCGGCATATTATTAACGCTTTATTCACAGAGTCGCCCCCGGTTCGACCCAGGAGAGAGCCTTGTCATAGCTGATGTGCCCTGGTGTTAAGAGTCATTTAGCCCGCTTTGTCCCCCTCCTGCCCGTGAATTGAATCGCAATCTGGCTATATTTCAGCGCGTTGAGCCATCTCATAGAAATGAGATCCCGGTTTGCATCCCGTGTTCGCGCCTCATAGGATTTCCCCTGTCTGAAATCATTAACCCAACCCGGGCTTCTTTTTACCAAATCCCTCAATTGATGGATTTGGTCATAAATAGAGGCAGCGGCTCCTGTGTTTGCCTTTATAACCTTATGCCTGCAGTGATTGCGGGCCAGGGTAAATATTAAAGAGATAAAACACGGCAAGGCAGGAGCGACGTCAAAATAGATAAGGCGTTGGCGAGGGTTAACCTGTCCCTACATCGATAACCAGTATTACAACGAGGAATATCACCATGAGTGACACCATCATCAAGGCTGCCAGAAATACCTCCAACGCCCCCCAGGGCCTGGGTCCCTACACCCAGACGGTGGCTTTCTCCCACTACAACAATATTGCGGCCCAGTTACCGGTCGATCCCCGCACCGGCAAGCTTATCGAGGGTGATGTCAAAATGCAGGCCAGACAGTGCCTGACCAATATCAAGGCCATCGTCGAGAGCATCGATCACGTGATGGACGATATGGTGAAACTCACCGTATTCCTCAGCGACATCGCCGATCTGGATGCGGTAAACGAGGTCTATCGCGAATTCTTCCCGGGCTATGTGCCGACCCGCACCTCCCTGGCGGTGGCCGCCCTGCCGCTGGGCGCCAAGGTTCAGATGGACGCCATCATCTCCAACGGCGAAGGCACCTATCCGCAGGCCCCCTGCGCCCTGGTGAAGCTGGCTCGCAACAGCAGCAGTGCGCCGCAAAGCGCCCTCTCCACCCAGACCGTTGCCTTCTCCCACTACAACAACATCGGCGCCCAACTGCCCATCGATGCAGCCTCCGGCCAGCTGGTTGCCGGTGGCATCAAGGAGCAGGCGGCCCAGTGCCTGAATAACATCAAGGCCATTCTGGAGGGGATCGACGTGCCCTTCGACGATATCGTCAAGGTGACCGTCTATCTGAAAAACCTCACCGATCTGGATGCCGTCAACGAGGTCTACACTACCTTCTTCCCGGATTCCGCCATCGCCCGCGCCGCCGCCTATCTGCCGGCCCGCAGCGTGATTGCCGCCTCTGCCCTGCCGATGGACGCCCTGGTGCAGATGGATGCGGTCATCTCCCACGGTGACGGCACCCCGCCGCAGCTGGTGGAAGACAGACACAATCTGGTGATCCGCGCCCGCAATACTGACAAGGCACCGCGCAGCCCGCTGCACACCCAGACCGTCGCCTTCTCCCACTACAACCATATCGCCGGGCAGCTGCCGGTCGATCTCGCCACCGGCAAGATCCTGACCGGTTGCGTCAAGGAGCAGACCGCCCAGTGCCTGAACCATATCAAGGCGATTGTGGAAAGCATCGACCATGTGATGGACGATATCGTCAAGGTCAATATCCAGCTGGCCCGTATCGAGGATCTGGAGGCGGTCAACGCCATCTATACCCGCTACTTCCCGGATTATCAGCCCGCCCGCACCGTGATCGCGGTACGCGAGCTGCCCGCAGGCGCCCTGATCCAGATGGATGCGGTGATGTCCAATGCGGAAAGTACCCCGCCGCAGGCGTAACACGTGGCTTTAACGATAAAAAGACACCGGCTTAAGCCGGTGTCTTCGTTCACTTATAGTAGTTTTTCTCTTCTAATCTAAAACTTGTATCCATCTGAACAAACCTATCTAATTATAAATATTTGCAGACAGTTACACATTTATAGTCACAGTTATAGCCACAGTCGTGAGTAACATCTCATTTATTAAACTCTAGGAAATCCTCACCGCCTATGGCATGCTTCATCTAACTGCCAGCCTTCAACTTAACCTGTGAAAACAAAGTAAATAATCGACAGGGGATTTTATATATATGTCTGAACGTTCCATAGAGTTAATAAAGCAAAGCATTAATGGGGCAAATAAATATGACTATTTTATAGTTGGCATCGGAGCTGCAACATTCTCTTATTTTGCCAAAGATTTCAAGGTTAGTGATGATTTCTATATCAATGAAAGCACATTAACTTTGTTAGCGTTAGCTTTGCTATCCATATCAGTTGTTTGTGGGTTAAAGACAATATCACTTTACAATGTTTATCTAAATAAAAATGGCAAATACCTTGATCTTTCAGAGCATCTAGCAGGATACAAAAAGAATGCAATAGAAGGCGGCATTGCAATCAACGAAGAGAATGGGGATATTCTCTATCCAGATGAATCAGAGTTAAAAGCTCAGATATTATCAGAACTACTTCCAGAGCGAAAGTATCAGCTACTCCGCGAATTCAACTTCGAAGTGCGACACTCGCCTATGCCGCCTGACGGTACTCTTCGAATACCTTGACAGGCTGCCTGAATCCGAGACATTTCCGAGGTCGTAGGTTGAGCCACTGCTCCGCTCTCCTGACATCCTCGTCCGTGACCTCTCTCAGGTCTGTTCCCTTTGGGATAAACTGCCTCAACAGCCCATTGCTGTTCTCGTTCAGACCGCGCTCCCACGAAGAGTAAGGGTGCGCAAAGTAAGTCTCGGCACCCAGCGCTTCCTCTATCGCCTTGTGTTCGGCAAACTCGCCGCCGTTGTCAAAGGTGATGGTATGCACCTGCTCGATGTAGGGCGTTAACATCTCGATTATCGCATCCCGCACCACCCCAGCCTGTTTGCTCGCGACCCGCTTGACCAGATAGAGCCGGCTCTTGCGCTCCACCAGGGTGACCAGTGCACCTGTGCCTTGCTTGCCCAGCACCGTGTCCGCCTCCCAATCACCGAGCCGCTCCCGGCTATCGACGATAGCCGGCCGTTCATCAATAGAGCGGGCTTCCTTGATGGGAGAACGCAGGCTGCTCGCCCCCTTGCGGTAGCGCTTGTGGCCCTGGCGCAGATGGCGGTACAACTGGCCACCCCGGGCTTTGTCGGCGGCCACATGGCGGTATATCCACTCGTGACTCACCATGAGGCCTATCTGCTTGCCCACCGCGCTTATCTGCTCCGGGCTCCACCACCAGGCGAGTGTCAGCTCGACAAACTGGATGACATCGGCAGATAGCCGAGATTTGGCCGCACTGGCCCGTCGGTGGGTGGCGTGCTGATGCGCATTGTCTGGCTGGTAGCCCTGCGGCCCGGCGTTACGACGCAGCTCCCGGTAGAGGGTGGAGCGATGAACGCCAATGGCGCGTGCGGTGGCAAGGATGGACATCCCCTGTGCGCGAAGCACCGATAACTGGTATCGTTGCCCCTCGGTCAACTGCTGATAGCTCATGGTGATACTGCTTTTACTTTGGCGAGCAGAAGGGTACCACCAATCAGCAGTTGGCCACCTCTCGCCATTCATCCATGAGTGTCGCACTTATTATCTGAATTCCCGCTCAAGATAGGAAATAAAATAGAAATTGGTTACAGGATTAGAGATTACTCACTATTTCTATCTTATATATTCCTAGCAATGAGCAAGGGAAAGTGCGAATAAGCAGGTCATTTCTTCCCAAGCTGGCTCGCTGATTAAAATTTCGCGGATCCGGGCCGATTGTTCTCCCGTAAACACCTCGAATTAGCCTATTTAGGCCGTTTTTTTCGCCATTCCTGGCGTTATTTCCGGTTTTTAGTGAGATCTCTCCCACTGACGTATCATCTGGTCCACCCGAAACAGGTTGGCCAGGGTGAATAACATCGCCAGTTGGTTATCGTTTTTCTGTAGCCCCTTGTATCTGGCTTTCACGAAGCCGAACTGCCGCTTGATGATGCGAAACGGGTGCTCCACTTTGGCCCGGATGCGGGCTTTCATGTATTCGATGTTGATGGCCGTTTTGTTCTTGCGTGGATGCTGTTTCAAGGTTCTTACCTTGCCGGGGCGCTCGGCGATCAGCCAGTCCACATCCACCTCGGCCAGCTCCTCGCGCTGTGGCGCCCCTTGGTAGCCGGCATCGGCTGAGACAAATTGCTCCTCTCCATGCAGCAGATTACCCAGCTGATTGAGGTCATGCTCGTTGGCCGCGGTGGTGACTAGGCTGTGGGTCAGGCCACTCTTGGCATCGACACCAATGTGGGCCTTCATGCCAAAGTGCCACTGATTGCCTTTCTTGGTCTGATGCATCTCCGGATCGCGTTGCTGCTCTTTGTTCTTGGTCGAGCTGGGTGCCTCAATGATGGTGGCATCGACCAAGGTGCCTTGAGTCATCATGACGCCTGCTTCGGCCAGCCAGCGATTGATGGTCTTGAACAATTGGCGGGCCAGTTGATGCTGCTCCAGCAGGTGGCGGAAATTCATGATGGTGGTGCGGTCCGGCAAGGCGCTATCCAGGGATAACCGGGCAAACAGACGCATGGAGGCGATTTCGTACAGAGCATCTTCCATCGCGCCATCGCTCAGGTTGTACCAATGCTGCATGCAGTGAATGCGTAGCATGGTTTCCAGCGGATAAGGTCGCCGGCCATTACCAGCCTTGGGGTAAAACGGCTCGATGACTTCCACCATGTTTTGCCATGGCAGAATCTGCTCCATGCGGGACAAGAAAATCTCTTTTCTGGTCTGACGGCGCTTACTGCTGAATTCACTGTCGGCGAAGGTGAGTTGATGACTCATGATGGCCCTCGGAAATGCGGCTCCGGATGAACATTATGATCTCATATCACAGACTTGTTCGCACCTTCCCAAGTCTATTCCGCTTTTTATTAACTTAATACCATAGAACTAACATTAAGGCTTGGCTATATATTGCAAGCCATAATTGTAATATAAAAAAAGCGCCTCCCGAGGGAGGCGCTTTTCAGTTCTATACAAAGCAATCAGGGATTACAGGGACTCAGCGGTGGCAACCACGTTTTCCACGGTAAAGCCAAATTCCTTGAACAGCAGCTCGGCCGGTGCGGACTCGCCGAAGGAGCGCATGCCGATGATCTTGCCGCCAAAGCCCACGTACTTGTACCAGTAGTCGGCGATACCAGCTTCGATGGCCACACGCTTGGTGACGGCCGCCGGCAGGACGGACTCCTTGTACTCGGCGGATTGGGCGTCGAATACGTCGGTGCAAGGCAGGGAAACCACGCGCACGGCACGGCCCTTGGCAGTCAGCTGCTCATAGGCGGCCACGGCCAGCTCCACTTCGGAACCGGTGGCGATCAGGATCAGCTCCGGGGTACCGGCGCAATCTTTCAGCACATAACCACCCTTGGCGGCATCGGCCAGCTGCTGGGCGGTACGGTCCATCTGGGCCAGGTTCTGACGAGAGAAGATCAGAGAGGTCGGGCCGTCGGTACGCTCGATGGCGTGTTTCCAGGCGATGGCGGATTCCACCTGGTCACACGGACGCCAGGTGCTCATGTTCGGGGTCAGACGCAGGGAAGCGATCTGCTCGACCGGCTGGTGAGTCGGGCCATCTTCACCCAGACCGATGGAGTCGTGGGTGTAAACGAAGATGGAACGCTGCTTCATCAGGGCGGCCATGCGCAGGGCGTTGCGGGCGTACTCCATGAACATCAGGAAGGTGGCGCCGTAGGGGATGAAACCACCGTGCAGGGCGATACCGTTCATGATGGCGGACATGCCGAACTCGCGTACACCGTAGTGGATGTAGTTGCCGGAGGCATCGTCGTTGGTCAGGGACTTGGAACCGGACCACATGGTCAGGTTGGACGGAGCCAGGTCGGCGGAGCCACCCATGAATTCCGGCAGCAACTTGCCGAAGGCTTCCAGAGCGTTCTGGGAGGCCTTGCGGGTGGCGATCTTGGCCGGGTTGGCCTGCAGGTTTTCGATGATCTTGGCAGATTCGCTTGCCCAGTTGGCCGGCAGTTCGCCAGCGCTGCGGCGCTTGAACTCGGCAGCCAGCGCCGGGTGAGCGGCTTCATAGGCGGCGAACTTGGCAGCCCAGTCGGCTTCCAGCGCAGCGCCCTTCTCGCGACCGTTCCACTCGGCGGCGATGTCGGCCGGGATCTCGAACGGTGCGTGGTCCCACTTCAGGAAGGCGCGGGCAGCGGCGATCTCGTCGTTGCCCAGCGGTGCACCGTGGCAGTCGTGAGAGCCGGACTTGTTCGGGGAACCGTAACCGATGATGGTGCGGCAGCAGATCAGGGTCGGCTTGCCGGTCTCGGCCTTGGCGGCTTCGATGGCGGCGTTGATCGCTTCCGGGTTGTGACCGTCAACGGCCGGGATGACGTGCCAGCCGTAGGCTTCGAAGCGCTTGACGGTGTCGTCGGTGAACCAGCCTTCCACGTGACCGTCGATGGAGATGCCGTTGTCATCCCAGAACGCGATCAGCTTGCCCAGTTGCAGGGTGCCGGCCAGGGAGCAAGCCTCGTGGGAGATACCTTCCATCAGGCAGCCGTCGCCCATGAAGGCGTAGGTGTAGTGGTCAACGATGTCGTGACCCGGCTGGTTGAACTGCTCGGCCATGGCTTTCTCGGCGATCGCCATGCCCACGGCGTTGGTGATGCCCTGACCCAGCGGACCAGTAGTGGTCTCGACGCCCGGCGCGTAGCCGTATTCCGGGTGACCCGGGGTGCGAGAGTGCAGCTGGCGGAAGTTTTTCAGATCATCGATGGAGAGGTCATAACCGGAGAGGTGCAGCAGGGAGTACAGCAGCATGGAGCCGTGGCCGTTGGAGAGGATGAAACGGTCGCGGTCGGCCCACTTGGGGTTGTTCGGGTTATGTTTCAGGTGGCTGCGCCACAATACTTCGGCGATATCCGCCATTCCCATGGGGGCGCCCGGGTGACCGGAGTTGGCTTTTTGAACGGCATCCATACTCAATGCACGAATGGCATTGGCAAGCTCTTTACGAGAAGGCATCTGTATCTCCTGCGATTGCTTCATTTGATGGCCAAGATTAAGGCGCGTTATTGTCCCAGCAGGGCGCGCGCCGTGCAAATGTTATCTGGATGAATAAAGTGGCTTTGGGAGGACAATCGCTTTTCTCGCCTTGAGTTGGCGGCCCAAACCGGCTGCAAACGTTTGATCTCCATCCCTTTGGAGATAGCAAGGTGTCATAAGAAACCAAACTGGCCGGTAGCGGGAAAATAGTACTGGCATTCAAGGGGGGCGCTAACTAGAATAGACGTCCAGATGTAGATACCTCTACAGTCATCCCAATATCACTCGGTTATTGCACTGGCGATAACCCGGACAAACTGAGAATTTCATCATGGCAAAGCTGTTTACTTCCGAGTCGGTCTCCGAAGGCCATCCCGATAAAATCGCGGACCAGATCTCCGATGCGGTGCTGGACGCCATTCTCCAGCAAGACACCAAGGCGCGCGTCGCCTGCGAGACCCTGGTCAAGACCGGCATGGTCATGGTGGCCGGTGAAGTAACCACCTCTGCCTGGGTCGATATCGAAGAGATCGTGCGTAATACCGTGCGCGAGATTGGCTACACCCACTCCGACATGGGCTTCGATGCCGACTCCTGCGCCGTGCTGAACGCCATCGGCAAGCAGTCCCCTGACATCAACCAGGGCGTTGACCGCAGCGACCCGCTGGAGCAGGGCGCCGGTGACCAGGGCCTGATGTTCGGCTACGCCACCAACGAAACCGACGTGCTGATGCCGGCACCCATCACCTACTCCCACCTGCTGGTCAAGCGCCAGGCCGAAGTACGCAAAAATGGCACCCTGCCGTGGCTGCGTCCCGATGCCAAGAGCCAGCTGACCTTCGCCTACGACGACGCAGGCAAGATCCTGGGCGTGGACGCCGTGGTGCTCTCCACCCAGCACTGTGACTCCATCAGCCACAGCGATCTGGTGGAAGCGGTACGCGAAGAGATCATCAAGCCGGTGCTGCCGCAAGAGTGGATCACCAAGGACACCAAGTACTTCATCAACCCGACCGGCCGTTTCGTTATCGGCGGCCCCATGGGTGACTGCGGTCTGACCGGTCGCAAGATCATCGTCGACACCTACGGCGGCATGGCCCGTCACGGTGGTGGCGCCTTCTCCGGCAAGGATCCGTCTAAAGTTGACCGCTCCGCCGCCTACGCTGCCCGCTACGTGGCCAAAAACATCGTTGCCGCTGGCCTGGCTGATCGTTGTGAAGTGCAGGTCTCCTACGCCATCGGCGTGGCCGAGCCGACCTCCATCAGCGTCGAGACCTTCGGCACCGCCAAGGTGGCCGAGGATCTGCTGGTCAAGCTGGTGCGCGAACACTTCGAACTGCGCCCGTATGGCCTGATCGAGATGCTGGATCTCAAGCGCCCCATCTACCAGGCTACCGCCGCCTACGGTCACTTCGGTCGCAACGAGTTCCCCTGGGAGCAGACCGACAAGGCCGAGCTGCTGCGCGCTGCCGCCGGCCTGTAAGGCTCACGGTTGTGATATAAAGGGGAGCCTGGCTCCCCTTTTGCTTGTCTGCCGACCACCGGAAGTCCCATGTCTGCCCAGCTAGAACCCCTGCTCCATCAACACGTTGACGCCTGCTTCAGCCAGGCCGAGGCACGCCTTGGCCGCACCTTCCCCCGCCCGCGCATTCATTGCAACATGCGGGGCCGGGCAGCCGGGTCGGCACGGTTGCAAACCTGGGAACTGCGCTTCAACCCCGCCCTCTATCAGGCCAACCAGCAGGCCTTTCTGGCCGAGGTGGTGCCCCACGAGGTCGCCCACCTGCTGGTCTATGCCCTCTGGGGTGAAGGGCGCGGCAAGGCGCGGGTACTGCCCCACGGCCGGCAGTGGCAGTCGGTGATGCGGGAAGTGTTCGGCCTTGAGCCCAGAACCACCCACAGCTTCGATCTCGCGGTACTGGCACAGCCGACCGTGCCCTATCGCTGTCAGTGCCAGCTCCATCAGCTGTCGATCCGTCGCCACAACAAGGTGATGCGCGGCGAGGCCCGCTATCACTGTCGCCGCTGCCATACGGCACTGGAACGGGCCCAGACGGAATAAGCCAACCTGTGTCGCACCTCTGTGCTAGGGTGCCCGCTTCGTTACGTTAAACTGCTTTATTTTCAAGGATCTCCATGTTTCGTCCGCTATTGTCCCTCACTCTGACCCTGCTGGCCGGTTTGCCGCTGCTCAGCGCCCCCCTGCATGCCCAGACCTTTCGCGAAGCCAAGCAGGATCTGGTCAGGCTCTACCAGACCCAACCCGCCGTCACCAGCTTCTACTGTGGCTGCGACATCGACTATCAGGGCAGGAAAATGAGCCCGGATCTCGCCAGCTGCGGCTATGAACCACGCAAGCAACCCAAGCGCGCCGCCCGCATCGAGTGGGAACACGTAGTGCCCGCCTGGGAGTTCGGCCACCAGCTCAAATGCTGGCAGGAAGGAGGCCGCAAAAACTGCGGCAAGAGCGACGAGTTCAACAAGATGGAGGGGGACATGCACAACCTCTACCCCGCCATCGGCGAGGTGAACGGCGATCGCGCCAACTTCCGTTTCTCCGACTGGAACGGCAAGCCGGATCAATACGGCCAGTGCCAGATGCTGGTGGACTTCAAGGATCGCCGGGTACAGCCGCCCAAGGGGCCGGTACGCGGCCAGATCGCCCGCGCCTATCTCTACATGAGCCAGCAGTATGGGCTGCGCCTTGCCGCGCAACAGCGTAGACTGTTCGAAGCCTGGGATCGCCAGTACCCGGCCGAGGGCTGGGAGTGCGAACGCAATCGCCGCATCGGCAAGCTGCAGGGCAATACCAACCCCTTTATTGAAAAGCAGTGCCAATAACCCTATCTAATAGCGAGGATCAGGCATCCTCGCCTGTTGAACGAGCAAGAGACTGATAAGCCGCCATGCGCATTCCACGTATCTATGAACCGGCCGCCCTGCAGGCGGGCCAGACCCTCGCCCTGTCAGAAGACGGTGCCAACCACATCGGCCGGGTGCTGCGCATGCAGCCGGGCCAGCAGCTCGAACTGTTCAATGGCGACGGCAACCAGTATCCCGCCACCATCACCAGCGTCGGCAAGAAGTCGGTGGACGTGACCATAGACAGCTGCGAACAGCGCTCGGTGGAGTCACCGCTCGCCATTCACCTGGGTCAGGTGATCAGCCGCGGCGACAAGATGGATTTCACCATCCAGAAATCGGTGGAGCTGGGCGTCACCTGCATCACCCCGCTCTTCTCCGAGCGCTGCGGCGTCAAGCTGCCGGCGGATCGGCTGGAGAAAAAACGCGAGCAGTGGCAGAAAGTGGTGATCAGCGCCTGCGAGCAGTGCGGCCGCAATGTGGTGCCAGAGGTGCGCATGCCGATGGAGCTGGACGCCTGGCTGGCGGAAGAGACCAAAGAGCTCAAGCTCAACCTGCACCCGCGCGCCGAGTACAGCATCAACACCCTGCCGGTACCGGAGCATGGCGTGCGCCTGCTAATCGGCCCGGAAGGGGGCTTGTCTGGCGAGGAGATCGCCCGTACCGTGCAGGAAGATTTCAAGGAGATGCTGCTCGGACCGCGGGTGCTGCGCACCGAAACCGCCGCCCTGACCGCCATTACGGCACTGCAGTGTCGCTTCGGCGATTTGGCCTGACAGCCGACCCCACCCCGGCCCTCCCCTTCGCAGGGGAGGGAACAACAGGCTCCTCCCCCTTGTGTAGGGGGAGGCTGGGAGGGGGTCACAACACCCAATCGAGCTACCAGAAGGAACAGCGGATGACCATTAAACTCGGCATCGTGATGGACCCCATCTCGTCCATCAACATCAAGAAGGATTCCAGCTTCGCCATGCTCGAAGAGGCGCAAAAGCGCGGCTACGAGCTCTTCTATCTGGAGATGAAGGATCTCTACATGCAGGAAGGCCGGGCATTTGGCACCATGCGTCCGCTCACGGTCAAGCATGACTACGCCAACTGGTTCAACCTGGGCGAGGTGGTCGATCAGCCCCTCTCCAGCCTGGACGTGATCCTGATGCGCAAGGATCCGCCGTTCGACACCGAGTTCATCTACGCCACCTACATGCTGGAGCGCGCCGAGGACGAGGGCTGTCTCATCGTCAACAAGCCCCAGAGCCTGCGCGACGCCAACGAGAAGCTCTACACCGCCTGGTTTGCCGAGCACACCCCGACCACGCTCGTCACGCGTCGTGCCGACAAGCTGCGCGCCTTCCACGCCCAGCACAAGGACGTCATCCTCAAGCCGCTGGACGGCATGGGCGGCGCCTCCATCTTCCGCATGAAGGAGGATGACGCCAACGTCGGCGTCATCATCGAGACATTAACCTCGCACGGCCAGCGCTACTGCATGGCGCAGACCTATCTGCCGGCCATCAAGGATGGCGACAAGCGGGTGCTGGTGGTAGACGGCGAGCCGGTCCCCTACTGCCTGGCACGCATTCCGGCCCAGGGCGAAACCCGCGGCAACCTGGCCGCCGGCGGTCGTGGCGAGGCACGCCCCTTGAGCGTCTCCGACTGGGCCATCGCTCGCGCGGTGGGGCCGACCCTCAAGGAGAAGGGCCTCATCTTCGTCGGACTCGACATCATTGGTGATCGCCTGACCGAGATCAACGTGACCAGCCCGACCTGCATCCGCGAGATCGAGGCGGCCTTCCCGGTTCACATCACCGGCATGCTGATGGACGCCATCGAGCGCCGGTTGGCCAAGGCCTAACGCTGGCAAACAACAAACAGCAACGAAAGAGGCGGCACCCTGTGCCGCCTCTTTTTTTGCCTCCGGTTTCTGCCGCTGACGCGGGAAGCATCACTATCCATTCAGCCCCGCTCACGGATCAGGCCGTCACACCCGGGCGGTACTCTCTTAGCAGCGGAACTGCCCCACCTTCGCCTTGAGATCGTTCGACAGCTGCTCCAGCTCGTGGCAACTCTGATTGAGCTGGGTCGCCGCCTCGGTCGACTCGGTCGAGATATGGGCGATATTGACCACGTTGCGGGTGATCTCCTCGGCCACCTTGCTCTGCTCCTCCGCCGCCGTGGCAATCTGGGTGTTCATCTCGTTGATCACGTTGACCGAACTGACGATATCCCCCAGCGCCTGACCACAGGCCAGCACGGTGCGGTTGGACTCCTCCACCTGCTCCAGCCCCTGCTCCATGCTGCTGGCCGCCTGGTTGGCCCCCTGCTGCAACTTGATGATGGTCTTGCCAATCTCTTCGGTGGAACGCTGGGTGCGCTGGGCCAGGGTGCGCACCTCGTCGGCGACCACAGCAAAGCCGCGTCCCTGATCCCCGGCCCTGGCCGCTTCGATGGCGGCGTTGAGAGCCAGCAGGTTGGTCTGCTCGGCAATGCCGCGAATGGCGTCCATCACGCTGCCGATGTCCCGGCTGTCATCCGCCAGCTGGGTGATCATGGCTGCCGTGTTCTGGATCTGGGAGGAGAGACCGGACATCCGGTGGATGGCGTCTTCCACTGTCTTGTGGCCGTGCCGCGCGCTGTCATCGGCATGACGGGCCGCATCGGCGGCGTTGTTGGAACTGTTGGCCACTTCGGCCACAGTGCTGCTCATCTGGTTCATGGCGGTGGCAGTCTGATCCGTCTCCGCCTGCTGCTGGGCAAAACGCTGGCGGCTCTCGACCCCGATATGGGCCAGCTGGGCCGACTCTCTGGCAAGCTGCTCCGCCATGTCGTTGATCTGGGCGATGAGGCCGCGGAAATGGCGGATCACCTCGTTGAGGGAGTGCGCCAGGCTGCCCATCTCATCCTTGCGCAGTACGGGGGCCTGCTTGCTCAAGTCGAGATCCGTCTGCATACCGCGCAGGATCTGGCCCATGGCCGCCAGTGGCTGGCTGACGCTGCGCCCGGCCCAAATCCCGATAAACAGCACGCAGCCACCCACCACCACAAACAGCGCGATAAACAGCTGGGTCAGCTGCTGCCTGAGCTGGTTGAGCTCGGCCACTTTCTTCTCCGCTTCCGTCAGCTGATATTCCACCAGCACGCTCACCGCATCGCTGACCGGGTCGATCACCTGATAAAGGGGCATGATGGCGGCGGAGAGGGCCGTGCGATCCTGCCCCTGCGGGCGATCCAGCAACTGCATCACGCTGTCTATCTCGTGATTGGCGGCGGCAAACAACCCCTCCACCTTGTCCGCCAGCCTGCGCTCCTCGTCGCTCATGTTGTGGCTGCGATATTGGCGCCAGATCCGGGTTATCTCCTGCTGGGCGGCGCTCATGTCGGCCTTGGAGCGGGCAGGTTCAAAGCCCCCGACGTTGGCCTTGTTGGCAGCATCGATCACCTTGACCGCGTAGAGATCGGCGATCTGCTTGAGCTCCTTGAGCTGGACCACCTCCCCCTGATACATGGCGTTTATCCCCGTCATCAGTTGGGACATCGCCTGGGTTGCCCCTATGACCAGCAGCAACAGCGCCAGCAGGGGGACTACGCAGCCCAGGATAAGCTTCTGCTTGATTGAAATACCTTCCATGGCTTTCTCTCCACCCGAAATAGATTGATAGGCCTGAACCGGCCGCCAAAAAGCGGTTTTGCCAGACGAAGCGAGCTGCCATAATTGACGCAAATACCTTTGCAATATTTGGCCCATATGCAAACACTGCAAAATCACTTCCTGCTCGCCATGCCGAGCCTCACCGACCCCTATTTCGAGCGTTCGCTGGTTTACCTGTGCGAACACAATGAACAAGGCGCCATGGGGCTGGTGGTCAATATTCCGGTGGATATGTCGCTGGAGACCATGCTGGCGCAGCTCAAACTGGCCCCGCCCGCCAATCCGGAGCTCAAGCAGCCCGTGCTGCAAGGGGGACCGGTGCACGCCGATCGCGGCTTCGTGCTGCACAGCTTCCGTCCCGGATTCAACTCCACCCTGCAGGTGGGGGACGAGGTGATGGTGACCACCTCCAAGGACATTCTCGAGACCCTGGGCACCGACGAGGCGCCGGAGCACTGGCTGGTCGCCCTGGGTTATGCCGGCTGGAGTGCAGGTCAGCTGGAGCAGGAGCTGGTCGAGGGCGCCTGGCTGGTGATCCCTCCCAATCCGGATCTGGTTTTCAAGACCCCCATCCACCAGCGCTGGCAACGCGCCGCCGCCAGCATTGGCGTCAATCCCGTTCACCTGTCCAGCGACATCGGCCACGGCTGATGCAATCTGCTGTGCATTTTGCGACGCATTTTGAGGAAATTATTCAATGTCATCACGCAGTATCATGGGCTTTGACTACGGCACCAAGAGCATAGGGGTCGCCATCGGCCAGGAGCTCACCGGCACGGCCCGCCCGCTGCGCGCCCTCAAGGCCAACGACGGCATCCCCAACTGGGACGAGATAGAGAAGCTGCTCAAGGAGTGGCAACCGGACCTGCTCATTGTCGGCCTGCCGCTCAACATGGACGGCACCGATCAGGAGATCACGGTGCGCGCCCGCAAGTTCGGCAATCGTCTGCACGGCCGCTTCGGCAAGCCGGTGGAGTTCAAGGATGAGCGGCTCACCACCACGGATGCCCGGGCCCGCCTGTTCGCGCAGGGTGGCTATCGAGCCCTGGAGAAAGGCAGCGTGGACGGCGTCTCCGCCCAGCTGATCGTCGAAGCCTGGATGGAAGAGCAGTACGGCTAATCCGCTTATCCCCCTCCACGCCCCATAAACAACGACGCCGGGATCAGCCCGGCGTCATTGTTTACGTCAACCAGCCACTTATCATGGCCAAACATTGAATGCGGCCATCAGGGCGCCAGATGGCGCAGGATGGCATAGGCGGCCTTGACCCTGGCCTCGATGGGGTAGTTGCGATTGGCCAGCATGACGATGCCCACACCTCTGGCCGGGACAAACACCACATAGGCACCAAAACCGTTGGTCGAGCCTGTCTTGTTGTAGAGTCGCTCGTTCCCCATCGCTCTGGGTTCCACAAAGGGCTTGACCGGATTGGCTTTGAAGCTCACCGCCGGTGAATTGCCCGCCAACAGCTCCTGCTCGGTCACGGGATAGGCGTAGCTCTCCCACCCCAGCCCCTGAGTCATCTCTCCCACCGAGTAGAAACCGGTACGGGTCATGGCCAGCGCTTGCTGCACCGCCTTGTCGCCACTGCCTGTCATGTTGGCGCCAACAAACTTGATGAGATCCGCCGCGCTGGTCTTGATGCCATAGGCCTCGTCTGCCAGCACTCCGGGATTGACCCTGACGGGTTTGTCTTCCTTCGAATAGCCGTAGGCGTAGTCAGCCATGGCTGCGTCTGGCACCTCGAGATAGGTGTGCTGCAAATCGAGCTTGGGCAGCAGGGTCTGGCTCATCAGTTGTCTGAATGGTTGGCCCAGGGTGCTCGCCGCCAGATGGCCGAACAGACCTATGCTGGGGTTGGAGTACTCGCGATGAGTACCTGCCACATAAAGCGGTGACCACTGCCGGTAGTACTGGCGCATTCTCTCGTTTGAGTCGACCGCATCAGGAAACTGCAACGGCAAGCCCCCTGCGCTGTAGGTCGCCAGCTGGGCCATGGTGACCCGATCAAACGCCGAATTCTGCAACCAGGGCGCGTGCTGGCTCACCTTGTCATCCAGCCGAAAGCCCCCTTTGACGACCGCGTAGGTGCCCAGGGTCGCAGTAAAGGTCTTGCTGACCGAACCAATCTCGAACAGGGTCCGCTCGCTGATGCGCCGGCCGCTCTCCCGATTGGCGACGCCATAATTGAAGTAGTGAGGCTTGCCCTCCTTCAGCACGGCGACCGCCATGCCCGGGATCCGGTACTCCTCCAGCAGCGGCTGGACAGCCTTTTCCACTATGCTCGCCATGGGCTCATCTGCCGTGGCATAAACGCGTGGGACGAGCAACAGGGGCCCCAATGCCAGCAGTGATAGCGCGATTCGTTGTTTCATGGTGTCAATCTCATGGTGGAGTCAGAGATGCCACTATAACCATGCTGCATGAGCCCAGGGTGAACCTGTGTGAAGTCTCTGTGAAGTCACCAAGAAATAAACGACGGCCAGCTTAGACCAATCTCTTCTGACTAGGGTATAAATGGGAGAGAGCACAATGGAGGTGCGAATGAGGACACAGGAACAGATTGCGCAACTGTTGACGGCCCTGGAGCAGGTGATCCTCGGCAAGCCGCAGCAACTCAAGATAGCTCTGGTCACCCTGCTGGCTCGCGGCCATCTGCTGATCGAGGATCTGCCCGGCATGGGCAAGACCACCCTGGCCCATGCGCTGGCCCAGGTGCTGGGGCTCGATTGCCGGCGAGTGCAGTTCACCGCCGATCTGCTGCCTGCCGATCTGCTGGGGCTGCAGATCTTCGATAAAGTCCAGCAGCAGTTTCGCTTTCACCCCGGCCCCGTCTTCACCCAGGTGTTGCTGGCCGACGAGATCAACCGCGCCAGCCCCAAGGTGCAGAGCGCCCTGCTGGAGGCCATGGCCGAGCACAGTGTGAGCATGGAGGGACAGAGCTATCCGCTCCCCTCCCCCTTCTTCGTCATCGCTACCCAGAATCCGGCGGATCAGGCAGGCACTTATCCCCTGCCAGAGTCCCAGCTCGATCGCTTTGCCGTGCGCCTGTCGCTGGGTTTTCCCCCAAGGGAAGCCGAGCGACAGCTACTGCGCGGTGCCAACCAGCCCATCACCCTGACCCGCCAGCTGGATGCTGCCGCCCTGGCCGCCCTGCAAGCGCAGGCAGATGACATTCATCTCTCCGATGCCACCCTCGACTACCTGCTGGCGCTGGTCCACCAGAGCCGGTTCGATGAGGATCTGCCCCAGCCCCTCTCCCCCCGGGCCGCTCGCACCCTGCTGGCGGTCAGCCGCGCCTGGGCCCTGGTCGCGGGGCGCCGTTTCGTGACGGCAGAGGATGTGCAGGCCGTTTTCCCCTATGTGGCCGAACACAGGCTCAGGGGGAGCTTTGGCGTGCAACGCGGCGAGGCCTGCCCCCTGAGTCAGCGCCTGCTGGCCAGGGTGGATCCGGACAATCCTTGATGGGCTGGCGACACCGACGGGATGCATGGCAGCGGCGCTGGCTGGCCCGCCGCATTCCCCCCGCCCGCCAGGTAACGCTGGGGCCGCGCAGCCTGTTTATCCTGCCGACCCGCCTCGGGCTTGGCTACCTGCTGGTGATGATCGCCATCTATCTGCTCGGCACCAACTACCAGAACAACCTGGTGCTGCTGATTGCCTACTGCCTCGCCAGCCTGTTTATGGCCGCCATGTGGCTCACCCATCGCAACCTGCTGGGGTTGTCCCTGCTTGGGGGCCCCATGGTGCTGGGTGAAGCGGGCCAGCCCCTGTCCATCCGGGTGACGGTGAGAGCCCTTCGCCCTGCGCGGGCACTGCAGTTTACCCTGAACGAAGGCTCCCTCTGGCTGGCGCAAGCCGACCCGGCTCCCGCCAGCCTGATCCTGCCAGTCAAGGGCGGCCGGCGCGGCCGGGTGGCGTTGAACCGGCTAAGGGTGGAGAGCCGCTATCCCCTGGGACTGTTTCGCTGCTGGTCGCTACTGGACCTGCAGCTGGAGGCCTGGCTCGCCCCCGCACCTCTTTATGGGAGTCTGCTCACGGGCGCGTCGCAAACGGAACAAGCGGGACTGGGGCAAGTCGTTCCCGCCACTCTCGGGGACTTTGATACCCTGCGGGAGCATCGCCCGGGGGAGCCGCCGAGCCGGATCGCCTGGAAGCAGCTCGCCCAGGGACGCGGCCTCCTGGTCAAGCAGTTCGAAGAGCCCCTGCAAGATGACACCCACCTCTCCCTCTCCCGGGTCAGTGGCCAGGATCTCGAAGCGCGGCTGTCAGTGCTGGCCTGGTGGTGCAGCGATTTCGCCAAGCGGGGCGTCCCCTTCACCCTGACCCTGGCGGGCCAGACCCTCGGTCCCGAGAGCGGGCCTGCCTTCCTCCAGCGTTGCCGGCTGGCACTGGCGCGCGTTGGCGACAAGGGGGATACGACAGCAGAGAGGGTGAAGGATGCTGCTCGATAACCGTCGCCTGCTGCCGCTCATCGCCCTGCAACAGCTGCTGCTGGCGGCGGCGCTCTGGCCCCAGCTGCAACTCTGGGTGCTGGCCGTGGGCACCGCGACCCTGGGCGTGCGCGCCATGATGCTGTGGCGGGGCTGGCGTGCGCCCCCTGCCCGGCTACTGGCGCTGCTGGCCGGCATCGGCATCTTGCTGCTGGTATGGCAATGGCGGACGCTGGGCACCCTGCCAGCCCTAATCAACCTGCTCTGGCTCGGCTATAGCCTCAAGATGATCGAGGTGCGGCGAGAGCGGGACATAGAGCAGGTGCTGCTACTCGCCTTCTTCCTCATCGCGCTGGCGCTGGTACAGCGTCAGAGCATCGGCTGGGCCATGATGATGATGCTGGCCCTCTGGCTGGCAATCACAGCACTGGTAGCGGCGGTGGATCCCGCCTTGCGGCAGCCCTGGCGCAAGGCAGGCTTTGCGCTGCTGCTGGCCTTTCCATTGCTACTTACCCTGTTTTTGCTGCTACCAAGGTTGCCACCCCTGTGGCAGATGCCCTCCACCAGCCGCGCCCTGTCAGGGCTCTCCGAGACGTTATCGCCCGGGGACATCAGCGAGCTGGCCAACTCGTCCGAGCTCGCCTTTCGCGTCACCTTTGCAGGCAACCCACCACCGGCCAGCGAGCGTTACTTTCCGGTGATGCGTCAGGAGTATTTCGATGGCCGGAGCTGGCAACTGAGCGCCGAGGTCAAGGCCTGGCAGCGCGCCGTGCCAACCAGAGAGGGCGTACCCGGCGCGCTATCCGATGTGCCTCTGCCAACCGGCAGTTACGAGGTGATCGCCGAACCTCAGCGCCATCGCTGGGCCTTTGCCCTGGCCAGTCCCTTGGTGCTGGATGGTCCCGTACTGGTGACTCCCCTTGCCACCCTCTATCGCCAGGGACGCGGCGAGGTGGCCATTCGCTATCGGGTAAGCGGCCTTCAGGCAGAACAAGATGCTACCCTGCCATCACGCCAGCGCAATCTGCAACTGCCGGTGGCGGGCAACCCCAGGGCGCGCGCCTTCGCCCTTGACTTGCGCGAGCGATACCCCGGGCGGGATGCCATGGTAGCCGCCTTGCTGGCGACCTTTCGCCGTGAGCCCTACGCCTACACCCTGACGCCCCCTCCCCTTGGCGACGACGGGGTGGATGAGTTTCTGTTCGATACCCGGCGCGGCTTTTGCGGCCACTACGCCATGGCCACTGCCTTCGTGTTGCGCTCAGCCGGGATCCCAGCCCGACTGGTGACCGGCTATCTCGGCGGCGAGTGGAATCCCAGCGGCAACTATCTGGCGGTACACCAGTTCGATGCCCACGCCTGGGTGGAGTATCTTGATGAGGCCGGACGCTGGCGACGCATCGATCCCACTGCGGTGGTCGCGCCAGAGCGTATCGAAGGGGGCATCACCCAGGCGCTGAACGAGGCGTTTACCGCCGCCGATCCCCTCGCCCTGCAGCGCTATCGCAACTGGGCCCTGCTCAACCAGCTGCGCTGGTGGGGCAGCAACATCGACTATCAGTGGAGCCGCTGGGTGCTGGGTCATGATGCCAGCCAGCTCTGGCAGCAGCTCGGCCAACGCTGGCCGACACTCGCCGGCCAGATCCCATGGCTTATCCTCGCCAGCCTGATGCTGGTTACCCTGCTGGTGAGCCTGCCCCTGCTCTGGCCTGGTCGCCAGCCACCACAACAACGGATCTGGTCGCCACTGCTAAAACGGGGTCGGAAGATAGGCTGCTCGCCCACGCCGGGGGAAAGCCTGGCCCTGTGGTGCGAACATCTGGCACAGCTGCGTCCCGAGCTGGTCCATCCCCTGCGACAAAGTGCCTGGCTCTATCGCAGGTGGCGCTACGCCCCCCTCAATGCACGGCAGCGCCAACGCTGCTGGCGCCAGCTGCGGCGACGGCTGAACCAGGTCTGTCGCCGCTGGGATCGGCTGACATAACGAAAAAAAGGGGAGCCACTGGCTCCCCTTGTCGGTCTGACTCACCCGCTCTTATTTCTTGGTCGGGTTGTCCCAGATCCCCGCTTCCAGTTGGGAGCGGATCTCGGGGTACTTGTTGGCATCGAAGGTAGGCAGCTTGCCCAACTTGAGCTGGTCGTTGTAATCCTTGGCCAGCTTGATGGCAACGCCGGAGAGCAGCAGGATCGCCACCAGGTTGACGATGGCCATCAGCCCCATGGAGACATCCGCCATGGCCCACACGGTCGGCAGCTCGCCCACGGAACCGAACATCACCATGCCCAGCACGAACAGACGGAACAGCATCAGACCGCCCTTGTGGTTGTGCTCGAGGAACACCAGGTTGGTCTCCGCGTAGGAGTAGTTCGCCACTATGGAGGTGAAGGCGAAGAAGAAGATGGCTGCGGCGATGAAGATGTTGCCACCGTTACCTATCTGGGATGACAGAGCACGCTGGGTCAGCTCGACGCCAGTCACACCGGAACCCGGTTCAAACTGGCCGGAGACCAGGATGATGGCCGCGGTACAGCTGCAGATGACGATGGTGTCCATGAAGACACCCAGCATCTGCACATAGCCCTGGGAGGCCGGATGGGGCGGATAAGGGGTCGCAGTCGCTGCAGCGTTGGGCGCAGAACCCATGCCCGCCTCGTTGGAAAAGAGGCCGCGCTTGATGCCGTTGATCATCGCCTGGGAGATGGCATAACCCAGGGCACCGGACCCTGCCTGTTCGATACCAAACGCCGACTTGATGATCAGGGCAAACACACCGGGCAGTTCGCTGATATTCATGGCGACGATGATCAGCGCCAGCAGGATGTAGGCCAGTGCCATGAAGGGCACCACCAGTTCGGCGAAACGGGCGATGCCGCGAATGCCGCCGAAGATGATGAGACCGGAGAGGACCACCAGCGCCAGGCCGCTGACCCAGTCAGGAATGCCGAAAGCCACGTTCATCGCCAGGCTGATGGAGTTGGCCTGCACCGCATTGAACACCAGACCGAAGGCCAGGATCAGGCACAGTGAAAACAGCACCCCCATCCAGCGCATGCCAAGCCCCTTTTCCATGTAGTAGGCGGGGCCGCCACGATAGTTGCCGTCTTCATCCTTGACCTTGTAGAGCTGGGCCAGGGTGCTCTCGACGAAGGCGGTCGCCATGCCGATGAAGGCGATCAGCCACATCCAGAAGATGGCGCCCGGGCCACCCAGATAGATGGCTACGGCCACACCGGCCAGGTTGCCGGTGCCGACACGTGCGGCGAGACTGGTACAAAGAGCCTGGAAGGAGGAGATGCCTGCGTTGTCCGATTTACGGCTGTTCTTCAGCACGGAAAACATGTGGCCAAAATGACGGACCTGGATAAAGCCGAGTCTGAAGGTGAAGAAAATTCCGACCCCGATGAGCAGGTAGATGAGCACGGCTCCCCACATCAGGTCGTTTAGCATCGCAATCAAAGTGTCCATAATTCTCTCGTTGTTATTCACATCCATGGCCGATCCGTGCCGGCCGTTTTTTGTCTGTCGTTTTAATTAGCGTTTCGCTAAAGGGGCGGAATCTAGCATAGCGGGGGAGTTCAGAATAGTGATCCGGATCACTCGGGATACAAAAAACGAACGGAAAAAGCCCAAAAAGCTCCATTCAAATCGCAAACTTTCAACAATTCCAATAAGTTAATCGTGCAAGCAGAAAACAAGCCTCATAAGAGAACCTTTCGTCTGCCGCCGCCAAACCCCGTCAAAAAATGCAAACGATTGCCTGAAACGGCGCTCAAATCGCGCACTGTCGCCAAACGTTTTACATGTAATTAAATTTCAAGTACCTGAAGTAATAATTTATGTGATCGAGGACACAAATCTGGATATTTGTGAAAAAAGATGGCCCGACGACAAGCGGAGCCGACCTTGTTGCAGGAAGTAAAAAACCTTACTAATCATATACTTTTATCATGGTTTTTGAGGTGACATCAAACACTGGATGATTAACGGCCAACCCTCCCTATTGCAGGATGCACCACATCAGTATTAATTAGGCAGGCAATGACGATGGGCTGGCCCCGTCGCGTTTTTCTGAGCATGAGGCAACAGGAACCTGTAATTTTATTTCAGAATCGCCGTCTCACGCCCGCAACCCCGGGATGACTCCCGCATTAAGAGATGATATTCGCTATGGCCGATAAATTAACCCAGCTGAAAGCCCTGACCACTGTTGTTGCCGATACCGGTGATATCGAAGCCATCAAACGCTATCAGCCCATCGATGCCACCACCAACCCTTCTCTGGTTCTGAAGGCCTCCGAGATCCCCGAGTACGCTCCGCTGATCGAAGACGCCATCAACTGGGCAAAATCCCAGAGCCAGGACAAGGCACAGCAAATCATCGACGCGGGCGACAAGCTGGCGGTCAACATCGGTCTGGAAGTGCTGAAGATCGTCCCGGGCCGCATCTCCACCGAAGTGGATGCCCGTCTCTCCTTCGACACCGAGGCCAGCATCGCCAAGGCCCGCAAACTGATCCGTCTCTACAACGACGCCGGCATTAGCAACGATCGCATCCTGATCAAGCTGGCCTCCACCTGGGAAGGGATCCGCGCCGCCGAGGTACTGGAAAAAGAGGGTATCCAGTGCAACCTGACCCTGCTGTTCTCCTTCGCCCAGGCCCGTGCCTGTGCCGAAGCCGGCGCCTTCCTGATCTCCCCGTTCGTGGGCCGCATCCTCGACTGGTACAAGGCCAAGCACAACCGCGACTACACCGCGAGCGAAGATCCGGGCGTGGTCTCCGTCACCGCCATCTACAACTACTACAAGCAGCATGACTACCCGACCGTGGTGATGGGCGCAAGCTTCCGCAACACCGGCGAGATCCTGGAACTGGCTGGCTGTGACCGCCTGACCATTGGCCCGGCCCTGCTGGAAGAGCTGAGCAAGGCCGAAGGCGCCGTGGTTCGCAAGCTGGACTACACCGGCGAGCGTATGCCCAAGCCAACCCCGATGACCGAAGCCGAATTCCGCTGGGAGCTGAACCAGGACGCCATGGCTGTCGAGAAGCTGGGCGAAGGCATCCGCCTGTTTGCCATCGACCAGGGCAAGCTGGAAACCATGCTGGCAAGCCACCTGTAATCGACTCTTTTTGCTGAAAAAAACCGGGAGCCATGTTGGGCTCCCGGTTTTTTTATGGGCTTTTTTTAGCGCTGTCATGGAGTCGCAATAAAAACGTTTTACTTTCAATGTCGTTATGTTATACGGATGGTGAAAACGATAACAACCAAGGAGGGAGCCATGGACATGTTCAACTTCGAGTATGAAGAGGTAGTTGAACTCGGTTCGCGTAGCCGCGGGACAACGGGAAAAAAACGCAAGTGGCGTGAGATTGAGGCGTTGAAAGACAAGCATCGCCTGCAGAAGGAGCTGCAATCCATCGATATCGCCTACGAAGGAATGTGTGACGAGATTGAATTGTAACACCGACACATGAGATACCAGCGCCCCGCTCCTGCGGGGCGTTTTATTTTACCCGGCCATCCTGCCCCCGACAGGCTAACTGCCGCCGGCACGCCCACAAGCCAATTCTGCTTTACTCCCCAACCCCTCTGAGTCTCTGCCCCCCTGACCAGAAGCAGACATAAAAAAGCCCCCGTGCAGGACGGGGGCTTCATGATGCTGGTGCCGAGCCGGGTTTAGCAGTAGCCGTAGCCCAGCAGACGCTGGTAGCGCTGCTCCAGCAGTTGCTCGGTATCGAGCGGACGCAAGGCGTCCAGATCCTGCTTGATGCGAGCCTTGAGGTTTTTGGCCATCTTCTCCACATCGCGGTGGGCACCGCCGAGGGGCTCGTCGATCACGTGGTCGATCAGCTTGAGCTCTTTCAGACGCTGGGCAGTGATCCCCATCGCTTCGGCAGCTACGGAGGCCTTGTCGGCACTCTTCCACAGGATGGAGGCACACCCTTCCGGCGAGATGACGGAGTAGGTGGAGTACTGCAGCATGTTGACGCGGTCACCCACACCAATGGCCAGCGCACCACCTGAACCGCCCTCACCGATCACGGTGCAGACCACCGGCACGGTCAGACCAGCCATCACCTTCAGGTTGCGGGCAATCGCTTCAGACTGGCCACGCTCTTCGGCACCGACGCCGGGGTAAGCGCCCGGGGTGTCGATAAAGGTGATGATCGGCATCTTGAAGCGCTCGGCCATCTCCATCAGACGCAGGGCCTTGCGGTACCCTTCCGGACGCGGCATGCCGAAGTTGCGCTTGATCTTCTCTTTGGTCTCGCGACCCTTCTGGTGACCAATCACCATCACAGGCTCACCGTCGAGACGGGCGATGCCGCCGACGATAGCCTTGTCATCGGCATAGGCGCGATCGCCAGCCAACTCGTCGAAATCGGTGAAGATATGCTCGATATAGTCAAAGGTGTAGGGGCGCTGGGGATGACGCGCCATCTGTGACACCTGCCAGGCACCCAGATCACCGAAGATCTTCTTGGTCAGCTCTTCGTTTTTCTTCTCCAGCCGGCGGATCTCGTCTTTCAGATCCACGGCGTGATTGCCTTCACTCACATGTTTGAGTTCATCAATCTGCGCCTGCAACTCGGCAATCGGCTGTTCAAAATCCAGAAAAAGACTCATAGGGCCTTAGAACCTCTAATCAAAAACCAATTCAACCCGCTCTCGTCCAAGCAGGACTCGCAAGTCATCTATCAGTTGATCGGTGGGCGTCACCCGCCACTCGGTACCGAGCGTCAATCGCACCCGGGAGCCGGGGCGACGATAGTTTACCTGAACCGGACAGACTCCGGCACGGGCGGGCTCCAAAATCTCGCACAAACGCGGGAAAAAGCGATCATCAATCCGCTGTTCATCGAGGGAGATGCGGATTGCTCTGGCAAAACGCTCCCTCGCATCGTTGATATCCAGTAATTCTCGAGCCGACATTTTAAGGCCACCGGAGAAGTCATCAAAGCTGACCTGTCCAGAAACCACCAAAATGCGGTCTTTTTGCATCAACTCTTCATACTTTTCCAGCGCTTCACTGAACAGGGTCACATCCAGGCGACCGGAACGGTCGTCCAGGGTGAAGATCCCCATCTTGTTGCCACGCTTGGTCACCATGCTGCGTGCCGCGATCACCAGACCCGCCGCCGTGGTCACCGTATCCCGGGAGGTGGGATGCAGATCGCACAAGCGACCCGAGGTATAGCGACGCAGCTCGCTGCTGTACTGGTTGATGGGGTGGCCAGTCAGGTACAGCCCAAGGGTCTCGCGCTCCCCCTCCAGCCACACCTTGTCAGGCCAGTGGGGCACGTTGGCAAATGCCTTCTTGACGTCGTCGATCTCTTCGGTGAGCACACCGAACATGTCGACCTGGCCCACCGCCTGGGCCTTGGCGTGCTGCTCGGCGGCGCGCATCGCCTCTTCCAGGGTCGCCATCAGGGCTGCGCGGTGAGGGCCTAGCCGGTCCATGGCACCGGAGAGGATGAGTTTTTCCATCACCCGCTTGTTGAGCTTCTTGATGTCGACCCGGTTGCAGAAGTCAAACAGATCGCGGAAGGGGCCGTCCTGATCTCGCGCCGAGAGAATGGCTTCGATAGGCCCTTCCCCCACCCCCTTCACCGCCCCTATGCCATAAACGATGTGACCATCGTCGTTGACGGTGAAGCGGTAGCGGCCGGTATTCACGTCCGGCGGTATCACGGTGAGCCCCATGCGCTGACACTCGTCCACCAGGGTCACTATCTTGTCGGTGTTGTCCATATCGGCGGTCATCACCGCCGCCATAAACTCGGCCGGGAAGTGGGTCTTGAGCCAGAGGGTCTGGTAGGAGACCAGCGCATAGGCGGCGGAGTGCGACTTGTTGAAGCCGTAACCCGCGAACTTCTCCACCAGGTCGAAGATCTTCATCGCCAGCTCGCCATCGACCCCGTTCTTGATGGCGCCCTCTTCAAAACCGGCCCGCTGCTTGGCCATCTCCTCGGGTTTTTTCTTACCCATCGCCCGGCGCAGCATATCTGCGCCACCCAGGGTATAACCCGCCAGGGTCTGGGCGATCTGCATCACCTGTTCCTGGTAGAGGATGATGCCGTAGGTGGGCTCGAGTATGGGTTTGAGGCTCTCGTGCTGCCACTTCTCATCCGGATAGGAGATAGCTTCATTGCCGTGTTTGCGGTCGATGAAGTTGTCCACCATGCCGGACTGGAGCGGGCCCGGTCGGAACAGGGCCACCAGTGCAATCATGTCTTCGAAGCAGTCGGGGCGCAGCCGCTTGATGAGATCCTTCATGCCGCGAGATTCGAGCTGGAATACCGCCGTGGTCTCGTAGCGCTGCAGCAAGTCGAACGACTTCTTGTCATCGATGGGGATGGCGGCGATATCGACCGGCGGCTTGCCCTCTTTGGCAAGGCGCGGGTTGATCATGCCGAGCGCCCAGTCGATGATGGTGAGCGTTCTCAACCCCAAGAAGTCGAACTTCACCAGGCCCGCGTACTCCACGTCGTTCTTGTCGAACTGGGTGACCGGGTGGTGCCCCTCGTCATCGCAGTAGAGCGGCGCAAAGTCGGTGATCTTGGTGGGCGCGATCACCACGCCACCGGCGTGTTTACCGGCGTTGCGCACCACACCCTCGAGGCGGCGCGCCATGTCGATAAGGTCTTTGACCTCCTCGTCCTGCTCGTAGAGCTCGGGCAGCTTGGGTTCGGCCTCGAACGCCTTGGCCAGGGTCATGCCGGGGTCGGGCGGAATGAGCTTGGAGATGCGATCCACGAAACCGTAGGCATGGCCAAGCACCCGGCCTACGTCCCGCACCACCGCCTTGGCCGCCATGCTGCCGAAGGTGATGATCTGGGAGACCGCGTCGCGGCCATACATGTCGGAGACGTGCTCGATCACCTCGTCACGTCTGTCCATGCAGAAGTCGACGTCGAAGTCGGGCATGGAGACCCGCTCGGGGTTGAGGAAGCGTTCGAACAGCAGGTCGAATTCGAGGGGATCCAAGTCAGTGATCTTGAGGGCGTAGGCAACGAGCGAACCCGCACCCGAACCCCGACCCGGGCCAACGGGAATGCCGTTGTCCTTGGACCACTGGATAAACTCCATCACGATGAGGAAGTAACCCGGGAAGCCCATCTGGTTGATCACTTTCAGCTCGACGTCGAGACGCTCGTCATACTCCGGACGCCGCTCGGCCCGCACCGCCGGATCCGGGAACAGGAACTCAAGGCGCTCCTCGAGGCCCTCTTTCGATTTCATCACCAGGAAGTCTTCGGTGGTCATGTCACCGGTGGGGAAGTTCGGCAGGAAGTATTCGCCCAGGCGCACCGTCACGTTGCAGCGCTTGGCGATCTCCACCGTGTTCTCGAGCGCCTCCGGGATGTCGGCGAAGAGATCCAGCATCTCCTCCTGGCTGCGCAGGTACTGCTGGGGGCTGTAGCGGCGTGGACGGCGCTTGTCCATCAGGGTATAGCCATCGTGGATGGCGACCCGGATCTCGTGAGCGTCGAAATCATCAGCTCTCAGGAACACCACCTCGTTGGTCGCCACCACCGGCAGCTCGAACTCGGTGGCCAGGGCAACAGCCATGTGCAGGTAGGCCTCTTCATCGGGTCGACCGGTGCGCAGCAGCTCGAGATAGTAGGCGTCGGGGAAGTGCTCCTGATAAAAAGTGAGACACTGCTCCGTCATCTGGCGGTTGCCCTTGAGCAGGAACTTGCCCACATCCCCCTCACGGCCACCGGAGAGGACAATCACCCCTTTGGCGTGCTCGGCGAGCCAGGCCTTGTCGATGACCGGGCGTCCCTGTACATGGCCGCGCTGGTAGCCGCGGGAGATGAGCAGGGTGATGTTCTGGTAGCCGTCGTTGTCCATGGCCAGCAGGGTGAGGCGGAACTGCTCGTCGCCGAGCTCATTGCTCTGTACCCAGAAGTCGGCCCCGACGATGGGCTTGATCCCCTTGCCGTGGGCGGCGCCATAGAAGCGCACCAGGCCGCACATGTTCATCTGGTCGGTCAGGGCCAGGGCCGGCATGCCATCGGCCGCTGCCGCCCCGACGATGGGGTTGATCTTCTGCAGACCGTCCACCATGGAGAAGTCGGTGTGAACGCGCAGATGGATAAAACGGGGGTCAGCCATGGTTATCCCCTCTCGTGGCGCCAGCTGGCGTGGATGTCGTCATGCAGACAGCGTGGCATGGGTTATTCGATCCCCAGTGCACGGCGCACCGGTTTGAAGCTTTTGCGATATTCGGGCAGGGGCCCGCGTTCTGCCAGAATGGCAAGATGCTCGGCAGTCGGGTAGCCCTTGTGACGGGCAAAGCCGTACTCGGGATGGCGGCTGTCCAGTTCGGTCATTTCCGCATCCCGGGTCACCTTGGCCAGGATCGACGCGGCGCTGATGGCGGCCACCAGGCTGTCCCCCTTGACCACGGCTCGGGCTTCCATCGGCAGGGCCGGACAACGGTTGCCATCGATAAAGACCAGCTCCGGCGTGACCTTGAGCCCCGCCACGGCACGCTGCATCGCCAGCATGGTGGCGTGCAGGATATTGAGCTCGTCGATCTCTTCCGGGCTGGCACGGCCGATGGCGAAGGCCAGCGCCTTCTCCCTGATCTCGTCAAACAGGGCCAGACGCTTCTTCTCGGAGAGCTTCTTGGAGTCGGCGAGGCCGGCGATGGGATTGGCCGGGTCGAGGATGACGGCGGCGGTCACCACGTCCCCCACCAGGGGGCCGCGGCCCACCTCGTCCACACCGGCAACCAGCTTGTCGTCAGGAATATCGATCATCATCTTGTCGCCTTGAATCAAAACAGGCCCCGCAGGGCCTGACATAACATGGGCACAGCCGGCCGCAGCCTTATCTGCCGAGCAACTCGGCCACCGCCTCGGCGGCCTGGTGATCCGCATTGCAGCGGATGAGCTGGTGTAACTCGGTGAAGGTGTTCACCAGCTCGCTGTTGTCATGCTCGAAGTATTTGCTGACCTCGACCACCAGGTTTTCCGGGGTACACTCGTGCTGGATGAGTTCGGGCACCAGCATGCGACCCGCCAACAGGTTGGGCAGGGAGACGAACTCGGTCTTCACCAGGCGCTGGGCTAGCCAGTAACTGAAGGGTTTGAGCTTGTACCCCACCACCATGGGTTTTTTCACCAGCATGGCCTCGAGCGACGCGGTACCGGAGGCGAGCATCACCACATCGGCGGCGATCATCGCCTCGCGTCCCTGCCCTTCCAGCAGCACCATGCCGAGATCCGGCGCCACGTCGGCCTTGATGGCCATGAACTGTTCGCGTCGCTTCTCGTTGACCAGGGGCACGATGAAGCCGAGATCCGGGTAACGCACCGTCAGGTGTTTGCACGCCTCTAGGAACAGGGGGGACATAAAGCCCACTTCCGCTGTCCGGCTACCCGGCAGCACCGCCAGCCAGCGGCGGTTAGCGTCGATACCCAGGGTTCTGCGCACCGCAGCCTGATCCGGCACCAGCGGAATGTCATCCGCCATGGTGTGGCCGACGAAGCGGCAGGGAGCCTCGAATCTGTCGTAGAAGGCCTTCTCGAACGGCAGGAAGGCGAGCACCATGTCGGTGGCAGCCTTGATCTTGTGAATGCGGTTCTGGCGCCAGGCCCAGACGGAGGGACTGACATAGTGAACCGTCTTGATACCGGCGCGGCGCAGTTTCAGCTCCACCCCGATATTGAAATCCGGAGCATCCACGCCGATGAAGATATCGGGCGGATTGGCGATGAAATGGCGTAGCAGTTCACGGCGCACCTTGAGAATACGGGGCAGACGGCCCAGCACTTCGCTGATGCCCATCACCGCCAGCTCTTCCATCTCGAACAGGGCTTTCACGCCCAGGGCCTGCATGCGCGGCCCTGCGATCCCTTCGAACTGCGCGTCCGGATAGCGGGCTTGCAGCTCGCGTACCAGACCCGCCGCCAGAATATCGCCGGAAACTTCTCCGGCGACGATACCGATGCGAACCGGATCAGGCACGGATGATCCCGCGCTCATTGTCTTTGAGGAAGTCGACATAGAGCTGCACCGCAGGTTCGACTGCGGCCATTTCGGTCAGCACCGGCAGCACCTCTTCGATGGTCTTGCCGGAGCGGAAGATCTCTTTGTAGGCGCGCTTGACGGCGGAGATGGCCTCAGGCGTATAACCGCGACGACGCAAGCCTTCGGAGTTGACCCCGAACGGTTTGGCGTAGTTACCGGCGGCCATCACGTAGGGCGGCACGTCCTTGTTGAGGGCGGCGCAGCCACCGACGAAGGCGTGGGAGCCGACGCGGCCGAACTGGTGGATCGCGGAGAGACCGCCAAAGATCACGAAATCGCCGATCACCACGTGGCCCGCCAGAGTCGCGTTGTTGGCGAAGATGCAGTTGTCACCGATGATGCAGTCATGGGCGACGTGCACATTGACCATGAACAGGTTGCCGCTGCCCACCTTGGTCAGGCTCTGATCCTGCACGGTACCACGGTGGAAAGTGCAGTTTTCGCGAATGACGTTGTTGTCGCCAATCTCGAGGAAGGTGCGCTCGCCGGCGTACTTCTTGTCCTGGCAATCCTCACCGATGGAGGTGTGCTGGAAGATCTTGTTGCCGCGACCAATCTTGGTCGGGCCCTTGATCACCACATGGGAACCCACCCAGGTGTCGTCACCGATCGTTACCTCGGCGCCGATGACAGAAAAGGGGCCGATTTCAACCCCTTTACCGATCACAGCAGACTCATGGACGATGGCAGTATCGTGAATGATGGCAGTCTGGTCGATCACGTGTGTTAAACCTCGCGTTTGGCGCACATCAGCTCGGCGGTACAGACCACTTCACCGTCGACGGTAGCGACACCGGTGAACTTGGCAATACCGCGGCGCTCTTTCAGAAACTCCACGTCCAGCACCAGCTGATCGCCGGGGCCGACCGGGCGCTTGAAGCGAGCGTTGTCGATTGAGGCAAAATAATAGAGTTCATTGGGGGACGGCTTGCCCACAATGGTAAACGCCAGGATACCGGTCGCCTGCGCCATGGCTTCCAGGATCAGCACACCGGGAAACACCGGCTTGGCCGGGAAGTGGCCCTGGAAGATAGGCTCGTTGAACGAGATGTTCTTGATGGCGCGCAGGGTTTTGCGCTCATCGCTGATCTCGTAGTCGTCCACCCGATCCACCATCAGGAACGGATAACGGTGGGGCAGCAGGTTCATGATTTCCTGGATATCCAGGCTCTTCTTTTCAGTAGTCAAAACAGTACCCTATACCAATCGTGATTATTCTTGATCCAGCTTCTTCTCAAGCTTGCTAATCCGCTTGTGCATCTCTTCGATACGCATCACCCGGGCGGCGGTCTTGCGCCACTCTTTATTGGTCTGCAGGGGGATGCCGGAAGAGTAGACACCGGGCTCGGTAATGGGTCGCATCACCATGGCCATACCGGTAACGGTGGCCTGATCGCAAATCTCCATGTGCCCGTTAAAGACGGAGGCGCCGCCAATGATACAGTATTTGCCGACCTTGAGACTACCCGCCATCACGGTGGAGCCCGCCACGGCGGTGCCGTAGCCGATCTCGACGTTGTGGGCAATCTGGCACTGGTTGTCGATGATGACGTTGTCAGCGATGCAGGTATCTTCCAGCGCGCCACGGTCAATGGTGGTGCAGGCGCCGATCTCGACCCGGTTGCCGATGGTCACGCCGCCAAGCTGGGGGATCTTGATCCATTCGCCACGCTCGTTGGCGTAGCCGAAACCATCGGCCCCGATCACTGTACCGGATTGAACCAGACAGTCGGTGCCCATGGTGACATTGTGATACAGGGTGACGTTGGCCCACAGGCGGGAACGGGCGCCCAGCCGGGTATTTTTGCCAACGAAACAGCCCGGGCCAATGCGCACATCGTCACCCAGCACGACGCCGGATTCGATCACCGCATTGGCACCGATGGCCACTCTCTCGCCCAGTTGCACGTCCGCCGCGATAACGGCGCTCGGATGGATATCCGTCGCCGGTTGAGGGGTGGTATCCAGCAGTTGGGCTACCCGGGCAAAGCCCACATAGGGGTCTTTGAGCACCAGGGCGTTGGTGGGACAAAACGGCAGATCCGCTTCTGTGATGAGCACGGCCGTGGCCTTGCTCTGCTCCAGATAATGCCGGTACTTTTTGTTGGACAGGAAGGTGATATCCCCCTCCCCGGCCTTTTCCAGTGTCGCTACCTTGCGGATTTCCAGGGTTCCGTCGCCATGAACCTGGGCCCCCAGTTGCTGGGCCAGCTGTGCGAGAGTGAATGACATCAATTAGTTGCTCTTGCTTACCTGAGAAATAACCTGGGCAGAGATGTCCAGCTTGCTGGCGGCATACGGGGCAGCATTGCGCTCCAGCACCAGATCGTAACCATTGCTCTTGGCGATGGAATCGATGGCAGCCTGCACCTTGGTCAGGATCTTGTTGCGCTCTTCGGACTGACGGCGGCCGTTGTCCTGCTCAAATGCCTGACGCTTCTTGTTGAACTCCATCTGCAGCTTGGCCAGCTTCTCCTGGTTCTGCTTCTTCTGCTCGGCGCTCATGAAGGCCTCGTCCTTGCGGAACTTCTCAACCAGTTTCTGGCCGTCGGCTTCCAGCTTCTGCAGCTCGCGCATGCGCGGCTCGAATTCGCCCTTGAGCTTCTTGGCCACGGCTTCACGCTGGGGCAGCTTCTGGAACACCTCGCCCATGTCGACCACGGCGATCTTGGTGTCAGCGAAGGCTGAGCTCATGCCGGCAGCCATCAGTGCAAAACTCAAACCAGCTACTTTCAACGCTTTATTCACACTTACTCCTTGTTCCCTCATGGTGAGGGCTACCTGATTTACCCGATTATGCAAGCGGCATGACTACCGTCTTGTTACCTGGTGAGGCACGCAAACTGCGCATCCCATCATTGAATACCCCCACCTTGCGGGTGGGGGCGTGATGTCGTTTAGAAGGTACGACCGATGTTGAAGGAGAAGACTTCGGTACGATCCCCTTCATATTTCTTGATTGGTTTGGCCAGGGCGAACACCAGCGGCCCCATGGGCGAGAGCCACTGCAGTGAGACACCGGCGGAGACCCGGATGTTGGCCGGGTCCGAGTAGTCCTGACTCTGGTAGTTGCAGTCTGCGCCAGGAGCACAGGGGTAGGCACCATTGGCAAAATCGGTGCTCCAGACAGAACCTGCATCGACGAAGACGGTGCTGCGGATCTGTGGACGATAGGTCTCGGAGACGAAGGGAGTCGGGAAGACCAATTCGAACGAGGCCACCGCCAGGGCATTACCACCGACCGAGGTGTCGGAACCTTCGTAATAACCCGTCGCCGTCGGAGCCCCGGTACCGTTGTTCGTGTACTGTCGGTAGATCGCCTTGGGACCTATGGTGTTGCTCTTGAAGCCGCGCACCGTATCGAAACCACCCGCATAGTAGTTTTCGAAGAAGGGCAGCATGGTGCTGTCACCATAGCCGTTACCGTAGGAGACCCGGCCCTTGCCGATCATGACCCAGCTGTGATCCGCGTCCAGCGGGAAGTAGTGGGCATCTTCGGCCGAGAGTTTGTAGTACTGCAGATCCATGCCAGGAATGGTGACCTTGGCGTTGACCCGCTGACGATCACCTGCGGTCGGGAACATCCCCTTGTTGAGAGTGGAACGAGTCCAGCCTGCAGTCAGGTCAACGGTGACGAAGTCGACGCTGTCCTCACCCTTGGCATAGAGATCCCAGAACTGGTCCATCTGTACCGATTGACGGTTGTCGTTCCACAGGTCGTAGCAGTAGGTGTTGTCTGCTGACGGCTTGTTGTCGGCGATACACTCGTTGAACTTGGACTCATTGAAGGTAGGACGGCTCAGCTTGGAGCTTTCGATACCGGTACTGAAGTCCAGACGGTTGTGCTCGTTGACCGGGAAACCGCTGGAGAGACGGAAGCCTATGGTCTCGTTCTCGTAATCCACGATATCCGCATCATCGGCACGGAACTGGTTGTAGTAGACACGGCCACCCAAGCTGACACCATCCACGGTGAAGTAGGGGTCGTTGTAGCTCAGGTCAACGTTCTTGGAGTAGTCGTTGGTGCTGGCGTTGATGGAGACCCGCTTGCCGGTCCCCATGAAGTTGTCCTGGGAGATCCCCGCCTGCAGGCTGAGGCCAGACTCAGTACCATAACCGACGCCCGCGTTGATGGAACCGGCCGGCTGCTCCTTGACCTTGAAGTCGAGATCGACCAGATCATCGTTGCCCGGCACCCGCTTGGTATCCACTTCGACGCTCTCGAAATAACCGAGGCGGTTGAGACGGGTCTTGGACTGTTCGATATTGTCGGAGGAGAGCCAGGTGCCTTCCATCTGGCGCATCTCGCGGCGCAGTACCTGATCTTCGGTGGTCACGTTGCCATTGAAGTTGATGTTGCGTACATAGACGCGGGGACCCGGCTCGACGTTGACGATAAGCTCCACTTCCTTGGTCTCGTCATTGACCTGCGGGAAGGTGACCACCTTGGGATAGGCGTAGCCGTAGCGACCGAGGAACTTGGAGAGCACTTCTTCGGTGTGGGTCACCTGGCTCGCCGAGTAGACGTTGCCAGCTTCAATGGGAATAAGCCCCTTCATCTCGCCGGCGCGATCGATGAGGTTGCCCTTGAGCTGGATACCGGAGACCTTGTACTGATCCCCTTCCTTGATGTTCAGGGTGACGTAGACGCCTTTCTTGTCCGGAGTCATGGAGACCTGAGTGGACTCCTGGGCGAAACGGATATAGCCGCGGTCCATGTAGTAGGAGCGCAGGGTCTCGATGTCACCGGCCAGCTTCTGCTTCTGGTAACGCTGATCCGCAGTGAAGTTCCACCAGGGCACCTCATCGCGCAGGGAGAGCTGGGCGATCAGCTTCTCTTCCGGGAAGACATTGTTGCCGACAATATTGATCTGCTGAATCTTGGCGGCCTGGCCTTCCACGAAGGTGAACTTGAGGTCGACCCGGTTGCGCGGCAGCGGGGTAACGATGGCCTTGACCCTGGCGGAGTATTTGCCCACACCGTAATAGAAATCTTCCAGCCCCTTCTCGAGGGAGGTGAGCACGGTGCGATCCAGGGGATCACCGACCCGGATGCCGGAGGACTCCAGGCTCTGGGTCAGCTGCTCTTCCTTGATGTCCTTGTTGCCGGAAAACTCGATGCTGGAAATGGTCGGACGCTCCTTGACCATCACCTGCAGCACCTGGCCATCGCGGTAGACCTTCACATCCTCGAAGTTGCCGGAGGCATAGAGTTTCTTGATGGCATTCGCCAGGGTCACGGAGTCGACGTTGTCGCCAACCCGGATCGGCAGGTTCAACAGTGCGGCACCCAGGGTCACCCGTTGCAGGCCCTCGACCTGGATATCTTGCACCACAAAAGAGGCAGGGGCCGCCTGGGCCAGGAAACTGGCACCCAGCAGGCAACTCAACACCAATGCTTTTTTAACAGCCATTTTGTTCTTATGTGTCCTTGTTGATGCTCTGGCCTCAGAGGCGAGCGAAATCGTTAAACAGCGCAATACCCATCAATAACATCAGAATGGCGGCGCCGATCCTGAAACCCACTTCCTGTACTTTTTCCGATACCGGCTTGCCGGTGATCGCTTCGATCAGGAAGTAGACAAGATGACCACCATCCAGCACCGGCAGGGGAAACAGATTGATGATCCCCAGGTTGACACTGATCAGTGCCAGAAAACTCAAGAAATAGACCAGACCGTAATCGGCACTGCTACCCGCTCCCTTGGCAATGGAGATGGGCCCGCTCAGGTTGTCCAGCGACACTATGCCGCCGATCAGCTTGCCAATCATGTCGAAAGTGAGCGTGATCAGACTCCAGGTCTTGTCAGCCCCCTGCCACAGCGCCTGCAAAGGCCCATACTGTAACAGAATTCGATATTCATCCGGTAATGGAACCAGTTGCGGAGCGAGTCCGACATAACCGACCACCTTGCCCTGTACCTTCCTGCTATCCGGGGTCAGGGTCAAGCCGAGATCTTGGTTGTTGCGCTCCACCACTATCTGTAGCGGCTCGCCTGGCGACTGTTGCACCTGTTCGACAAACTGGAGCCAGGTAGTTATCTCCTGATCGCCCACCTGTTTGAGGCGATCACCAACCTGCAGACCTGCCTTTTCACTGGCGCTCTTGGCCACAACCGAAGCCACCACAGGCAGCATCTTGCCACCCAGAGGGACTATGCCAAGGCTACCGATAGGAGACTCCTTGTCAGGGTCGAAGGTCCAGCCTTCCAGCGACAGGGTCTTCTCGGTGGCGTAGCTGGTCTGCGGCGCCTGCACCTTCAGGGTGACCGACTTGTCACCCAGATGGCTGATAAGGGCATAGGTTACGCTCTCCCAGTCACCGGTCTGCTCATCCCCTACTCCGACGATCTCGACACCAGGCTCGATACCGGCCTGAGCCACGATGGAGGCGGGACGCACCTCGCCAATCACGGGTTTGACACTCGGTACCCCGATCATGAACATCAGCCACAGGGCGACCAGGGCAAACACGAAGTTGGCCATGGGACCGGCCGCGACGATGGCCATCCGTGCCCAGACGCTCTTGTGATTGAACGCTTGCTGCTCTTCACCGGGTTTGAGTTCATCGACCCGGCCATCCAGCATCTTGACGTAGCCCCCGAGCGGGATCAGTGCCAGCACATATTCGGTACCGTCTTTACCCATCCGGCGCCAGATCGCCTTGCCAAAACCGATGGAGAAACGCTCCACCTTGACACCGCAGCGACGGGCCACCCAGAAGTGGCCGAATTCATGCACTGCAACCAGCAGGCCCAGCGCAACGACAAAGGCGCCAATGTTCCACAATACACCGCCCATCAGCCAATCTCCTCAATCAGGTGGTGGGCACGGGCACGGGCCGCACCATCCAGGGCAAACAGATCATCGAGAGAACTGACGGCACTGTTCTCCAGCGCCAGCATCACGGCCTCGTTGATCCGGGCGATATCCATGAAACCGATCCGCTCGGCCAGGAAGGCTGCGACCGCCTCCTCGTTGGCGGCATTGAGCGCCGTGGTGGCCGCCTGTCCCTTCTGGCAAGCATTGATGGCCAGTGCCAGACAGGGGTAACGATCGTAATCGGGTCGAATGAAGCTGAACTCTCCGACACTGAAAAAATCCAAAGGTTCCACGCCGGAAGGGATGCGATTGGGATAAGCCAGCGCATGGGCGATGGGGGTACACATGTCCGGATTGCCGAGCTGGGCCAGCACGGAGCCATCCTTGTACTGCACCATGGAGTGAATGACGGACTGCGGGTGAATGACCACCTGGATCTGCTCGGGGGCGGCGTTGAACAGCCAGCGCGCCTCGATATATTCCAATCCCTTGTTGATCATGGTGGCGGAATCCACCGAAATCTTGGCCCCCATCGACCAGTTGGGATGGGCAATGGCCTGGGCCGGGGTCACCTTGGCCAGCTCGGCCACCTCGGTATAGCGAAACGGACCACCTGAACCGGTCAGCAGGATCTTGCTGATCCCCGCCGCAGCCAGATCACAGAAGCCCGGCTGACGCTGGATGGCGGTCGGCAGGCACTGGAAGATGGCGTTGTGCTCGCTGTCGATGGGCAACAGCTCGGCGCCGTGTTCGCGCACCGCCTCCATGAAGAAGGCGCCGGACATTACCAATGCTTCCTTGTTGGCCAGCAGGATGCGCTTGCCTGCACGCACCGCCGCCATGGTGGGTGCCAGTCCTGCCGCGCCGACGATGGCCGCCATCACGCTGTGGGCATCGGGATGCGCCGCAACCTCGCACAGGGCCGCAGGGCCGGACATCACCCGGGTCTGACTGCCATGGGTCTTGAGGCGACTCGCCAGCTCGCGGGCAGCTTCCTCGTCAACCATGACGGCAAAGCGCGGGGAAAATTCGAGACAATCCCGCAGCATGGCATCCACGCTGCGGGCGGCGGTCAGCGCCAACACTTGCCAACGGCCCGGGTTATGGCGCAGCACCTTCAGGGTACTCTGACCGATGGAGCCGGAGGCTCCCAGAATCACCAGGTTACGCATCAGAACTCCTGACTGAGCAACAGATAGCTGAGCAAGAAGACCGGCAGGGCGGCGGTCAGGCTGTCGATCCGGTCGAGCACACCGCCGTGACCGGGCAGCAGGGTACCGGAATCCTTGATGCCCGCCTCGCGCTTGAACATGCTCTCGGTCAGATCACCCAGCACGGAGGCCAGCACCGCCAAGAGGGAGCAGAACAGCACTATGCCCATCTTGACAGGCACAAAGCCCATCCACCAGGTCACACCGATGGCCAACAGACTGGCGGTAAAGAGGCCGCCACACATGCCTTCGATGGTTTTACCCGGGCTGACGGCGGGCGCCAGCTTGTGCTTGCCGAACGCCTTGCCAAAAAAATACGCGCCAGAATCTGCCGCCCAGACCAGTCCCATGACGAACAGCAATATCCAGGCCCCCATCATGGGATCGTGGTAGAAGTTGTAACCGCGAATGGCCACCAGGGACCAGAAGAAAGGCACCAGAGTTACCAGGCCAAACAGGGACTTGAGCCAGACGGATTCACGCCACAACTTGGCGCTTTGGGGGTAGCGCAATACCAGGATCAGCCCCAGCAACCACCAGCTGGCGGCGGTCCAGAGCACCCCCATCACCAGAGGATGCAGGCCAGGGGCCCAGAGCTGTTCCACCGGTAAGCAGAACAGGCTGGCGCCGAGCAACAAACAGAATACGATGGGCAACCACTGCAGCGGCTTGGCCGACACGAAGGTGCTCCATTCACGACTGGCCAGCAAAAATACCAGCGATGCCAACAGGGCAAAAAACTTCAATGGCAAAAAGAAGAGCGCCCCCAGGACCAGGGGGATCAACATCAAAGCAGTAATAATTCGTTGTTTTAGCAAAAGAAACCTCTCTCTTGGGAGCGGGGTTTAGCCGGTCTGCTGCTCGGCGATCAATTCCCGGATCTGTTCACCCGTACAGCCGAAGCGGCGCTCGCGCGCCACGAAAGAGGCGACCGCCTCGCTGAATTCGGCTTCGTTGAAATCGGGCCACAATACCGGGGTAAAATAGAGCTCGGCATAGGCGAGCTGCCATAACACAAAGTTGCTGATGCGATGATCACCACCGGTCCGGATCAACAGATCCACGGGGGGCAGATCGGCCATGCAGACGGCATTGCTCAGCATGGATTCATCAATGTCATCGGCCGCCATTTCACCAGCAGCCACGGCCCTGGCCAGCTTGCGGGCAGCCTGGGCGATATCCCACTGGCCCCCGTAGTTGGCCGCAATATTCAGCGTCAGTCCCTTGTTGTTGGCGGTCAGCGCTTCCGCCTTGGCGATTTTTGCCTGCAATCGTTCACTGAAACGAGAGGTATCGCCGATCACCTTGAGCCGGATCCCGTTATCGTGCAGTTTTTGCACCTCGCGACCCAGCACGGTGACAAACAGCTCCATAAGAGCACTAACCTCCCCTTCCGGACGACGCCAGTTCTCGCTGGAGAAGGCAAACAGAGTCAATGCCTTCATCTTGGCCCGCGCCGCAAAGGTGACCGCCTCGCGTACCGACTTGACGCCTGCCTTGTGCCCGTAGACCCGCATCTTGCCTCGGTTCTGGGCCCAGCGACCGTTACCATCCATGATGATGGCGACGTGACGTGGCAAAGACGAGTTGGCACAATCACCCAACGCAGCCAAAAGCGACATGTTTTTCTCCCACAAAGACAAAAGCGCCGTGCAGGGGCACTACACGGCGCTCGTAATATACCTTTCGAAGCCTTAGATTTCCATTAGCTCCTTCTCCTTTGCGGCAAGGGCTTCATCGACCAGCTTGACGAAGGAGTCGGTCAGCTTCTGGATCTCTTCCTGGGCACGACGGTCGTCATCTTCGGAGATCTCTTTCTCTTTCAGCAGCGCCTTGAGGTCGGCGTTGGCATCGCGACGGATGTTGCGCACGGCCACACGGGCGTTTTCTGCTTCGGCACGCACCACCTTGGTCAGATCGCGACGACGCTCTTCGGTCAGCGGCGGCAGCGGCACACGCAGGGTCTGGCCGTTGCTGGACGGATTCAGGCCCAGATCGGAGGTCAGGATCGCCTTTTCAACGGCCTGGATCATGGAGCGATCGAAGATGGAGATGGAGAGGGTACGAGCATCTTCTGCCACCACGTTGGCCAACTGTTTCAGCGGAGTGGCAGCACCGTAGTACTCAACCTGGATACCGTCGAGCAGGCTCGGATGAGCACGACCAGTACGGATCTTGGACATCTGGGTCTTGAGCGACTCAACGCTCTTGCCCATACGGTCCTTGGCGTCGTTTTTAATCTCGTTGATCACAGTGGTTTTCCTTTTGGCGAACGAGCCGTCTACAGCTCGTATCTATCTTATTTGCTGACGTGATGGATCAGGGTGCCTTCCGGCTCACCCATGATAACCCGGCGCAGGGCACCCGGTTTGTTCATGTTGAACACGCGGATCGGCAGGTCATGGTCACGGGCCAGAGTAAAGGCAGCAAGATCCATCACCTTGAGCTCTTTTTCAAGAACTTCATCATAACTCAGTTCATGATACAGCACGGCATCCGGATTCTTAACCGGATCCTCGTTGAAGACACCATCGACCTTGGTGGCTTTCAGCACCACGTCGGCTTCGATCTCGATCCCGCGCAGACAGGCGGCAGAATCGGTAGTAAAGAAGGGGTTGCCGGTACCGGCGGAGAAAATTACCACCTTGCCAGCGCGCAGCTGGCTGATGGCTTCTGCCCAGACATAGGAGTCACAGATCCCTTGCAGGGAGATGGCAGACATCAGACGGGCATTCACATAAGCACGATGCAGGGCATCACGCATGGCCAGACCGTTCATCACGGTCGCCAGCATACCCATGTGGTCGCCCACCACACGGTTCATGCCAGCTTTGGCAAGACCGGCGCCACGGAACAGGTTGCCGCCACCGATGACCAGACCGACCTGAACACCCAGCTCAACCAGTTCTTTGATCTCTTGGGCCATCCGATCCAGCACGGCCGGATCAATGCCAAAACCCTCGGATCCTTGCAGGGCTTCACCACTCAACTTCAGAAGAACACGTCTGTATGCAGGCTTGGGATTGGTACTCATGTCACTGATTCCTGGTCATATAAAGACCGCGACATAAGTCGCGGTCTGGGGAAACGGAAAAACCGGTTCGATTAGGCCTTTTGAGCGGCCGCGATTTGAGCTGCAACTTCAGCAGCGAAATCGGTCTCTTGCTTCTCGATGCCTTCGCCCACTTCGAAACGGGTGAAGGAAACAACGTCAGCACCTTCTTTCTTCAGCAGCTCGGCAACGGTCATGGAAGGATCTTTCACGAACGGCTGACCGGTCAGGGAAACCTCACCGGTGAACTTCTTCATGCGGCCTTCAACCATCTTCTCGGCGATCTCTTTCGGCTTGCCAGAGTTGACGGCGATGTCGATCTGGATTTCGCGCTCTTTGGCAACGACGTCGGCAGATACATCTTCCGGCTTGACGAATTGCGGGCTGTTGGCAGCTACGTGCATGGCCAGATCTTTGGCCAGCTCGTCGGTACCGCCGACCAGCTTGGTGATAACACCGATACGGGAACCGTGAACGTAGGTACCCAGGTTGTCACCTTCAACCAGCATCACGCGACGCAGGTTCATGTTCTCACCGATCTTGGCGATCAGGTTGGTGATGGTCAGCTCTACGGACTCACCGTTGCCGAAGTCAGCGGCTTTCAGCGCGTCAACGTCAGCGATCTTCTGGGTAGCGGCGATCTCGACGATCTTCTGACCCATGGCCAGGAAGCCGGCATCCTTGGAAACGAAGTCAGTTTCGCAGTTCAGCTCGATCATGACGGCAACGTTGCCTTCGGTACGGGCGAAGATCACGCCTTCAGCGGCGATACGGCCAGCTTTCTTGGCGGCTTTGGCCTGACCGGATTTGCGCATGTTCTCGATAGCCAGCTCGATATCACCGTTGGCTTCTTCCAGCGCTTTTTTGCAATCCATCATGCCAGCGGCGGTGCGCTCGCGCAGTTCTTTTACCAGGGCGGCAGAAATGTTTGCCATGTCCAGTATCCTCGGTCTTGAATTGACAAGAAACAGGGGCCACAAGGGCCCCTGCTAACCAATTACATCAGCTTGGTTAATAAGGGCTTTACAGACCTTATCAATTACTCAGCTTCAACGAAGCCATCTTGTTCAGCTTGAACAACGATGTCCTGAGCGCGAGCTTCCAGTACGGTGTCAGCAGCAGCATTCAGGTACAGCTGAACGGCACGGATAGCGTCGTCGTTACCCGGGATGACGTAATCAACGCCGTCCGGGTTGGAGTTGGTATCAACGATGGAAACTACCGGGATACCCAGGTTGTTGGCTTCTTTGATAGCGATGTGCTCGTGGTCGGCATCGACAACGAACAGAACGTCAGGCAGGCCGCCCATGTTCTTGATACCACCCAGGCTCTTCTCCAGCTTTTCCATTTCGCGAGTACGCATCAGCGCCTCTTTCTTGGTCAGCTTGTCGAAGGTACCGTCCTGGCTCTGGGTTTCCAGATCTTTCAGGCGCTTGATGGACTGACGAACGGTTTTCCAGTTGGTCAGCATGCCGCCCAGCCAGCGGTGGTTGACGTAGAACTGGTCGCAACGCTCAGCGGCTTCTTTGACGGCTTCAGACGCGGCACGCTTGGTACCTACGAACAGTACCTTGCCCTTCTTGGCAGCTACGGAGCTGATGAAGTTCATGGCATCGTCAAACATCGGAACGGTTTTTTCCAGGTTGATGATGTGAACCTTGCTGCGGGCACCGAAGATGTAGGATTTCATTTTCGGGTTCCAGTAACGAGTCTGGTGACCGAAGTGAACGCCGGCTTGCAGCATGTCGCGCATAGAAACTTTAGCCATTTTATACCTCTGTATTGGGGTTAGGCCTCCACACATCCCATGTAACCGACCCCAGAGGGGCACCCCGGTACAGGTGTCGATGTGTGTGTGTTGTTTAAGTAAGGGTGATGAAACAGGGACCCATGATCCCCATTCCGGCGCGCTTTATACCATAAGTTTGCTCAGGACACCACCGGCGACACATCAAACGGGTGTGAAATCTGGCTCCCGTCAGGAGAGGCTGCAACGTCGATTTGACGTTGTGATGACAATCACACTGGAAGTGAGCAGGGGTTGCGGATAAAATTTTGCCCTGATTGCAAACGCATCTATTTTTCATTACCTGCCCGACCAGCCGTTGCTGGTTGTTGCGGCAGGCCGCAAGAGAGATCCCATGTCCATTAAAATCAAGACACCGGAAGAGATTGAAAAGATGCGCGTTGCCGGCCAATTGGCCGCCGATGTGCTGGTCATGATTGCGCCCCATGTCAAAGCTGGCGTCACCACTGACGAACTGAACACCCTGTGCCACAACTACATCGTTGACGTGCAGCAGGCCATCCCGGCCCCTCTCAACTACCACGGCTTCCCCAAATCCATCTGCACCTCGGTGAATGATGTGATCTGCCACGGCATTCCGAATCACAAGAAGCTGCGCGACGGCGACATCATCAACCTGGACATCACCGTCATCAAGGATGGCTACCACGGCGATACCTCCGCCATGTTCATCGTGGGCGAGACCACGCCGCTGCGTCGTCAGCTGTGCAAGGTCGCCCAGGAGAGCCTCTACGCCGCCATCAAGACGGTGCGCCCGGGTGCCTGCATCACCGAGATCGGCGCCGTGATCCAGCCCATCGTCGAGAAGGCCGGCTTCTCCGTGGTACGTGACTACTGCGGCCACGGCATCGGTGCCGAATTCCACGAAGAGCCGCAGATCCTGCATTACCGCAATAGCGGCAAGCTGGAGCTCAAGGCCGGCATGTGCTTCACCATCGAGCCCATGGTCAACAGCAAGAAGTATCACTGCAAGGTCAACCCGAAAGATGGCTGGACCGTGACCACCAAGGATGGCGGCGACTCCGCCCAGTGGGAACACACCCTGCTGGTGACCGAAGATGGCTGCGAGATCCTGACCCTGCGCCCTGACGACACCATCGACCGTTTCATCAAACACGGTTAACATTGAACCCCGGCCCTGCTCAGAAGCGCCGGGGTTTTTATTGCCCGTTTTCGCCATTTCCCAGCCACCTGCGTGTGAGATGCCATGGACGCCAGCCTGCTTTCCCCCCACCTGTTACCCGACGATCAGCTCACCCGTGACAACTGCAAGGAGTACCTGAGTCGTTTCCTTGGCTGGCTGCACGCCCGCTTCGACGCCGGCGACAACATCATCGAGCTGGTCGCCACCCGCTCAGAGTACATGGATCAGCTGCTGACCCGGTTGTGGCAAAAATTCGGCTTCGACAAGACGGATCTCACCCTGATCGCGGTGGGAGGGTATGGCCGGGGTGAGCTGCACCCCCACTCCGACATCGACCTGCTGATCCTCTATGACGGCGACGAGCTGGACGAGGTGCTGGGGCTGCGCATCGGTGAGTTCATCACCCTGTTGTGGGATCTGAAACTGGAAGTGGGCCAGGCGGTGCGCAACGTGGCAGAGTGCATCGAGCAGGGGCGGGCCGACATCACTGTGGCCACCAACCTGATTGAGGCGCGCTACATCACCGGCCGCCAGGCGGGCTTTCAGCAGCTCAGGGAGGCAACCGGCCCAGAACACTTCTGGCCGAGCGAGGCCTTCTTTCGCGCCAAGCGCCAGGAGCAGGCCGAACGCCACCAGCAGTTCCTCGGTACCGCCTACAAGCTCGAACCCGATCTCAAGTGCAATCCGGGGGGGCTGCGCGATATCCAGACCCTCGCATGGGTGGCTCGCCGCCACTTCGGTGCCACCACCCTGTTCGAGATGACCAGCCACGGTTTTCTCAATCGCGCCGAATACCGCGAACTACTCGACTGCCAGAATTTCCTGTGGAAGGTACGCTTCGCCCTGCACATGGCCATCAACAAGGGGGACAACCGCCTGCTGTTCGATCGCCAGCGCACCGTGGCCCAGATGCTGGGGGTCGAGGGGGAAGGCAACACCCCGGTCGAGCAGATGATGAAGCGCTTCTACCAGACGGTGCGGCGAGTCTCCGAACTCAACGAGATGTTGTTGCAGCTGTTTGACGAGGCGATCCTCGGCAACACCGCCATGGACGTGCGCCGCCTCTCCGATGAATTCCAGCTCCGTGGCCGCCTCATCGATGCGGTGGACGCCGAGCTGTTTGCCCGCGAACCCGCCGCCATCCTGCGCCTCTTCTACCAGATGGCACAGCATGCCGAGATAGCCGGCATTCACTCGGCCACCTTGCGCCAGTTGCGCGAGGCGCGGCGCAAGCTCAACTGCTGGCTGCAGGATATCCCCGAGTGCCGCCGTCTGTTCATGGCGTTGTTGCGTCATCCCAATGGCATCGGCCAACCCCTCAGTCTGATGCACAAGTACGGGATCCTGGCGGCCTACCTGCCCCAGTGGAACCTCATCGTTGGCCAGATGCAGTTCGACATGTTCCATGCCTACACGGTGGATGAACATACCCACCGGCTGCTCAAGAACATCCATCAGTTTCCCAATCCGGCCAGCCGCCAGACCCACCCGCTCTGCCACGAGGTGTTTACCCGGCTGCGCAAGCCGGAGCTGCTCTATGTAGCCGCCCTGTTCCACGACATCGCCAAGGGGCGGCGTGGCGATCACTCAGAGCTCGGCGCCGTCGATGCGCTGGAGTTTTGCCAGCTGCACGGTTTTGATCGCTATGAGAGCCGGCTGGTCGCCTGGCTGGTGCGCCATCACCTGCTGATGTCGGTGACCGCCCAACGCCGCGACATCTACGACCCCGAGGTCGTCACCGACTTTGCCCAGAAGGTGCGCGACGAGCAGCATCTCGACCTGCTTTACTGCCTGACGGTGGCCGACATCTGTGCCACCAACGACACCCTGTGGAACGACTGGAAGGGCACTTTGCTGCGGGAACTCTACTTCGCTACCCAGAAGGCGCTGCGCCAGGGGCTGGAAAACCCGCCGGACATGCGCCTGCGGATCCGCGAAAACCAGCGTCAGGCCAAACAGCTCCTGGCCCAGCGGGATGTATCGGAAGAAGCCGTCAACCGCTTGTGGGCCGACTTCAAGGCCGACTACTTCCTGCGCCACAGCCCTGAACAGATCGCCTGGCACTGCCGCCACATCATCGAACACGGCGACAACCCGGCCCCTCTGGTGATCATCGGCAAACACCCGACCCGGGGTGGCAGCGAGGTATTTATCTACTGTCGCGACACCCCGAACCTGTTCGCCACCGTGGCCTCGGCACTGGATCAGAAGAACCTCAACATCCACGACGCCCAGATCATGAACTCGCGCAGCAACTTCGTGCTCGATACCTTCGTGGTGCTGGAGCCGAGCGGCGAGCCTATCAGCCCGAACCGTACCGCGCCCATCAAGAAGGCGCTGGAGAAAGCGTTGCAGGAGCCTGGCAAGCTGGTGCTGCGCAGCAAGCCGCTGTCACGACGCCACCGCCAGTTCAGCGTACCGACCCGGGTGGTGTTTCTGCCCCATAAGGGAGAGACCCGCCACACCCTGATGGAGCTGACGGCGCTCGATACACCAGGCTTGCTGGCCCGCATCGGCGCCGTATTCCAGCAGTGCGGGCTGTCGCTCCACGCCGCCAAGATCACCACTATAGGGGAGCGGGTAGAGGACTTTTTCAGCCTCACCAATCTGACGGGAGATCCCCTGACGACGGAACAACAGCTGCAACTGGAAGAGCGGCTGGTGCACCAGCTCAATCCGCAGCAATCCTGACTGTGACGTGAGCAAAAAAGCCTCGCAAGAGACTGTTTACAGAGCATTTTTACCCTGAGAAACCAAAGGCCTCACCAGGGGTGACACAGAAATGGCCACAAGACTGAAGAAATCGGGTTTCCCCTCTTAAACACGATCGGAAAAGTGTGATACAACAAACAGAATTTTTTAAAGGAAACCTGTCATGACCGAGTTGCAACAGATCATTGAATCGGCCTTCGAGCGCCGCGACACCATTACCCCGGGTACAGTGGATAGCGCCACCAGATCCGCCATCCTGCAAGCCATCGACCTGCTGGACTCCGGCAAGGCCCGCGTTGCCGAGAAGATTGCCGGTGAGTGGGTTGTTCACCAGTGGCTGAAGAAGGCAGTGCTGCTCTCGTTTCGCATCAACGACAACGGCATCATCAAGGGTGACGATGCCCAGTACTACGACAAGGTTCCCCTCAAGTTTTCCAACTACACCGAAGAGCAGTTCCGCGAAGCGGGTGTGCGTGTGGTGCCGCCGGCGACCGCCCGCAAAGGCTCCTTCATCGCCCCCAATACCGTGCTGATGCCCTCCTACGTCAACATCGGTGCCTACGTTGACGAAGGTACCATGGTCGACACCTGGGCCACCGTCGGTTCCTGTGCCCAGATCGGCAAGAACGTCCACCTCTCCGGCGGCGTCGGCATCGGCGGCGTGCTGGAACCATTGCAGGCCAACCCGACCATCATCGAGGACAACTGCTTCATCGGCGCCCGTTCCGAGGTGGTTGAGGGCGTCATCGTGGAAGAAGGCTCCGTCATCTCCATGGGCGTCTTCATCGGCCAGTCCACCCGCATCTATGACCGCGAAACCGGCGAAATTCACTACGGCCGCGTACCGGCGGGTTCCGTTGTGGTTTCCGGCTCCCTGCCCTCCAAGTGCGGCAAGTACAGCCTGTACGCTGCGGTGATCGTCAAGAAAGTCGATGCCAAGACTCGCGCCAAGGTGGGCATCAATGCCCTGCTGCGCGCCATCGACGAGTAACTGGCAGTCCTTTGAAAAAGAGCGCCTGATGGCGCTCTTTTTTTATCGTCGAAGAATGCTCTGTCGGTGCATCTCGCATGATGTTCGGAGAAGGCAGAAAGGGCCTTTTGAACCCCATTTGGATTTTGGCGCCCCTGTCACAGGCAAGCCACACCCGCTCGGTTAAGATAGATGACACAGGATCGTTTCAAACCAAGGAAGCCTGATGTACGAGAATCTGAAGAGCCTGGGGATCCAGGATCCCGCCTCCGTCGACAGCTACACCCTGCGCCAGGAGGCCAACCACGATATCCTCAAGATCTACTTCAAGAAGCAGAAAGGCGAGTTCTTCGCCAAGAGCGTGAAATTCAAATACCCCCGCCAGCGCAAGACCATGCTGGTCGACTCGGGTACCCATGAGTACAAGGATGTCACCGAGATCAACGCCAATCTCAAGTATGTGGTGGACGAGCTGGACAACCTGACTCAGGGCGTGCACGTTCAGGCCGATCCGGATATCAAGCAGAAGATCCTGCGCGACCTGCGTCACCTGGAAAAAGTGGTGCAAAACAAGATCAGCGAAATCGAGCGGGATCTCGAAAAGCTGTAATTCCCCTCCTCCCCAAAGAGCGCCCTGATGGCGCTCTTTTTATTGCCCTAAACGCAGAATCCACATCACTGTCTCCACTCTCGAGGCAAACACCTGCCCTCCATATAGAAAGAACGGTGAATCACCTCATTTCCGCCTATCTGGCACGGCAACCCTCTACACCCAAGCTACAGAACGGAAAAAGGGAGGCTTGCGCCTCCCTTTTCGGAACTCCAGGATTCAAACAACCGGATTAGTTGCTCTTCATCCAGATATCCATGTCGGTTTTCAGGTTGTCGGACTTGGTGCCGAAGATGGCCTGTACGCCAGAACCAGCCACAACCACACCGGCGGCGCCCAGTTTCTTCAAACCAGCCTGGTCAACCTTGGCCACATCTTTCACGCCGACACGCAGACGGGTGATGCAGGCATCCAGAGAGGCGATGTTCTCTTTACCACCGAAGGCGGCAACAAGAGCGGCGGACATTTCGTCTTTACCTTGGCCCACAGACTCCTCGGCAGTCTCGTCTTCACGGCCCGGAGTTTTCAGGTTCATGGCACGGATCACGAAGCTGAACACTACGTAGTAGATAGCGGCGTAGACCAGACCCAGGCCCACCAGCAGCAGCATGTTGCTGGCACGCGGGGATTGCACCACGAAGTCGATGAAGCCGTTGGAGAAGGTGTGACCGTGAACCACGCCCAGCATGTTGGTCAACACGTAAGCCAGACCAGCCAGGACGGCGTGGATGGCATACAGTACCGGCGCCACGAACAGGAAGGAGAACTCGATCGGCTCGGTGATACCGGTCAGGAAGGAGGTCAGGGCAGCGGAGGCCATGATACCAACGACCTTGGCACGGTTTTCCGGCTTGGCAGCGTGAGCGATGGCAAACGCGGCAGCAGGCAGACCGAACATCTTGAACAGGTAACCACCGGCCAGCTGGCCGAAGCCATTACCGGCAGCGCGGGAGGCATCATCAGCAGTCAGGAAGCAGGTCATGATGCCGTGTACGGTTTCACCGGCACCGTTGACGCAGGTACCAGCCTGGTAGAAGAACGGTACGTTCCAGATGTGGTGCAGACCGAACGGGATCAGGGAACGTTCAACCACACCATAGATACCGAAGGCCAGTACCGGGTTCTGGTTGGCAGCCCAGTCAGAGAAGGCACCGATGGCACCACCGACCGGCGGCCAAATCACGGACAGGATCACGCCCAGACCGATAGACAGGAAACCGGTAATGATGGGCACGGCACGCTTGCCGGCGAAGAAGCCCAGATACTCTGGCAGCTGGATCTTGTAGAAGCGGTTGAAGGCCCAGGCGGCGATACCACCAGCCAGGATACCACCCAGTACACCGGTATCGATGCTTTCAACGCCCATGACCGGCGCCATGACTTTCAGGGTGGCGACCATGATGCCGTAGCCAACGATGGCTGACAGGCCGGATACGCCGTCGTTATTGGTGAAGCCAAGTGCCACACCGACTGCAAACAGCAGGGCCATCTGGCCGAACACGGAACCACCTGCCTGCTCCATCAATTGGGAGACGATTTCCGGCAGCCAGCTGAAGTGGGCAGCACCCACCCCCAGCAGAATACCTGCAACGGGCAAGACTGATACGGGCAGCATCAGCGCCTTACCAACCTTTTGCAGATTAGAGAAAGCATTTTTCAACATTGTGTGCGCTCCTGAATGGATTGTCTTCCCTGAACGAGTTTTTTGAATGAAATAACAACAGTTCATCCAAATATCGTCGGATCGGGTTTGATTATTTTGACCATCAAAATATAACCCACCGGGTAATAAATTGCTGCTTTCGAAGAGAGAGGAATATTGAATTTGGAGGGGAGATCACAACTTGTTCGGCTGCAATAAAATCTTATTTTCACAAGATAAATTACTGCACGATAAGTCTATTACACAAACAGATAAATTACAGTTTCGCTTTGTATTTTAATAATTCCAAATATATCTACAGGAAACACAATGTAACGCTATGTAACCAACTCCTTTTTATTATTACAGTCTACCGATTAAAAAGGCCTCCAACAAGGGAGGCCTTAAAAATATATTGCTCAGTCAAAAAGTCGGGTTAATCCCTACTTTTGGGAACGCTTCACCGCATCGACGAACACCGCCTTGGCCTTGCTGGAACCGGCACGCTCAGCTTCGCTGACCAACTGCATCGCCTTGTCGATATCACCGGCATTGACCGCTTTCTCGATCTGGGATTGATAAAAGGCTTCGGTTTCACTTAGCATCGCCGGAGCTGGCTTGGCCGCGACCTTGGTCGTCGTTGCTGCTGCAACTGCAGTCGTAGTCACCACACCTGTTGCTTGTTGGCCTTGGCTCATCGCTACCTTGTCGGCATATTCGGGTTTGAATACCGCTTCAAGGCCGCTGCCTTTGGCCATATCTTTCACCTTGATCTGTACCAATCCCCATGGCGAATGAGGGATAACAGGATCCTTGATGTCCGGTTCTACAGTCCCATTTGCGCGAGCGAATGCCTTGGAGGGATGCAATATGGTGGTACTGGTGGAAAGCTCATCCGCCGGTGCATAAATGATCATATAGGTCTCACTGTCCGCGTTGCCAGGCATACTGCGGTCAACAAATACACGCCCTTCTATCCGATCATTATCCAGCAGATGCGCCGGCTGATAGCTGAATACTGATTCACCAAGGACACGGGTTACCTTGAATTGGCTATCTAACATGATGACCTTGGGCACCATCACTGTTTTACTTACCTGAGACGCAATACTGATAGCCAGATTTCCAGTATTGACGGGCAGGCGATAAGCGGCAAAGTAACTCATGCCCTCTTCAAACTGAAAGCTGGGCTGTTTGCCATCAACCACCAGCAAGGTATCTCCTTCCGGTAAAGATGCATAACTAAAATCATTGAATGACTTGCAGCAACTGACTGCCTGCAACAACGCCTGCTTAGCTTGTTCAGCGTTGTTCAACACCGATGCATGCTCCTGAGTCGGAACCACCATACTGCCAGCACAACCAGCCAACAGCGCAGTAACCATAGCCGTGATAGACATCTTTACCAGTTTCATTCTTCTTATCTCCCTAACCCGGTTACCGTACCCGGTGAAACAACACTGCCCCCATATGGGGGCAGTGGTTAACTTAACTTAAACAGCGGCTTACCACCACGCTTCTGCTTGGACACCAAAGTTCCAAGTATCTTTGGATGTGTTGCTGTTGTAAGGAGTGCCTGCCATATCGTTGTCGTCCAACGCTACATAAGAAGCAAATACTCGGATTTCAGGGCGAGCCCAGAAACTGGAACCAGCAGACCAGGCTTGTGCCAGAGTCAGCTTGTAACCGGAATCTTTAGCTTCAGTGCCGTCATTGGATTTGTTGGCATCTTTAAAGTAACCACCTTCAAAGATTGTTTTGTTGAAATCATCCCACTTGAACATCGGACGCGCTACAACAGACATGGTTTCCCACTTGTCGTTGCCATCCCACATTTCATTACCTACGCCGTACACCAGCTGGTGACCCATCTCCCAGGAGTTACCCATGGGGATCACACCCCAGTTGATGATCCGGAAACCATCGGCGCCATCTTTGGCTTCAGCACCGTACCAGGAGCCATCACCATAAAACGCCATTGTTTTGGAATAACCCTCTGTACCATATTGCAGTACAGTTTTGTTGAAGCCACCCAACACTCCCGCAGTCAGTTCTGCAGTCAACATGACACCATCTTTGGCGTTTTTATATTGAGCATTGGTAGAATCTTTTTGAGCATCAGTCGGGTTAACCAACGCATAATCAACACCAACTTCCAAAGAGGCGTCTTGCCACAGAGGAATACCTGCATAACGCAGATCCAGAGTGTTAACATCCATGCCTTCAAACTTGGTCCAACCGTCTTTACCATCCCAACCACGGTCATTGCGAACCCAAGCGAAGGAAAGCTTGCCAGGACCGGCCTGAACGCCCTCAATACCAGCACCGGCACCGGAGATATTCCAGTAGTAGAAGTCGGAGATATGAATGTCGTGACGCTGGTAGTAACGCTTACCGGCCCACAGCGTGGCTTCAGGTGCAAAGTTCAACAGTCCTTTGGCTTGTACGTTGAATTGACGCAGAGCAAATTCTGAATCGCCATTGCACTGTTTTTCATCAAAATTACATACCGAGCTAGTACCTTCCCAATCATTGGACCCATTGGATGCCATTGCAAACATGGAATCAACGTAGAAAGTTTTACCATCCTTGTTAAATACTTCTTGGCCCAGTTGAACCTCACCATAAGTGTCGTCTTCATTACCCAGACGACCAACCTTTTGTTTACTCAGGGTCTGCATGTCTCCATCACTGGAAACACCGACACCGGAACGGAAGTAACCGTGGAAATCTACGGCAAAGGCGGCTTGGGAAGCCAGGGCGGCAGTAACAGCTGCTGCAATCGGGAGCCACTTCATTTTCATTGTCATATTCCTTATTTCCCGCTGTGAGGAGTGTGATCCTGAATATTCAACTTCATATCACCAGGCAATCCTGCAGGTGATAACCGAGGTCGATTATAGGGAGCGCATATCGCGACAAATATGAGCAGACTCACAAAATGGCGACAAATCGCTCGGCAAACGCCCACAGCGCCAAATGGAAGTAAAAATCAAACCAAACAAGCAACAAAACACCACCATACACCTAAAAAAAGAAATAATATTGCACTTGAAATCGGTACCAGCGATTAATTTGCTTCTAAGCAAAAGTGAATATTTTCGCATCCTTTTTTAAAAACATGACTGAAATCGCTTTCATGATTGAACTTTTATTTCCCCGTTGTGTCGCGGCCTCTGGGCACTAAATGAGCGGGATAACTTTTTAGCATCTTGAAATAGATACCTTGCAGGGGAGAAATATGGATACCAATTGGGTTGGCGGATAGTGAAAATAAAAATCCCCTGTGGCAAACCGACAGGGGATTTTTATGGCGCTATTTAGCAAGCAATTCAGGGCTGAAAAGTCCACTCCTTGAGCCAGGAAAGTGCCACCTGCTCGGGTTCATCATGAAGGGTGGCATCCAGTTCAAGGCGGGGGACCACAGCGCTCGCCCCCAACTCTTGCAGCTGCTCGTCAAGACGACGGCCGGCCCCGCAGAAATGCTCGTAGCTACTGTCACCCATGGCGATCAGGGCATAGCGCAACCCCTTGAGCCAGGGCGCCCGATCGGCCAGATCGCTGGCAAAAGGTTGCAGATTGGGCGGAATATCCCCCTGCCCCGTAGTGGCACTCACCAGCAACAAAAAACGGCCGGGGTCTATGTCCTCCAGCCGAGCCTCTTCATGCAGGGCACACTGGTGCCCCTTGCGTTCAAGCTCGTCCGCCAGCGTTTCGGCCACCAGCATGGCCGCACCATAGACGGTTCCCACCACGATATCGATCTGCGCCACTACCTGCCTCCTGCACGCACTTGTTGTCGGTATAATCACCGACTTTATCAGCAAGCAGACCCGGGATGCTACCGAATGAGGCTCAGTAATCGCTCTCGCTGGCGGGCCAACCCAGTTCGGCAAACAGCTGCAGCACGTCCTGACCGAGGGGAGCCTGGATGCGCATCGGCACTTTCAACACCGGATGCTCAAAGCTCAGGGTGCGCGCCACCAGCAGCAGGCGCTCACAGCCATATTGCTCGCGAAAGAAGCGGTTATGGCGACCATCACCGTGGGTGGTATCACCGACGATGGGGTGGAACAGATGATCCAGGTGGCGGCGCAGCTGGTGCTTGCGACCTGTCTTCGGGAACAGTTTGACCAGGCTGTAACGGCTGGTAGGGTGTTTCTTGGAGACGGCATAAGGCAGCTCGACGCTGTGCAGACGCCGGAAGGTGGTGACGGCCTCCTGGGCCGGACGATCCGGGTCACTCATGGCGTCGGCTATCTTGTCCAGCTGCTCCTTGAGGGGATAGTCGATCACCCCTTGCTCGGGCGCCCAGCCCCGCACCAGCGCCAGGTACTCCTTTTGTACCTGGCGATTGGCAAACGCCTCGGTCAGGGTGCGGGCTACGGCTGGATCCAGCGCAAACAGCAGCACTCCTGAGGTGGGACGATCGAGGCGATGAACCGGGTAGACATGGCGGCCCCCGATCAGATCCCGGGTCATCTGCATGGCAAAGCGGGTTTCGGCCTTGTCCAGCCAGCTGCGGTGCACCAGCAGGCCGGAGGGCTTGTTGACCGCCACCAGCCAGTCATCCTGATAAAGCAGGGTCAGGCTCATTTTTCCACCACTTTGCCGGAAAGCAGCAGATCGAAACGGGCGATGAGGCGCAGCAGATCTGCCACCTCGGCGAGCTCCTCTTTATAGACTTCGCTGGCCATGGGATAGATGGAGACGTTGCTCGGCAACGGGGCCTGCAGCAGCACCAGCTGCTCCATGCGCGGGATCAGCACGAACTGCAGCCACTGATCGAAGCTCAGGGTATCGACACAAAAAGGCAGGTTGCTCGCCAGCGCCTCCTCGCCAGGGTGTTCGGCTTGCCAGCGTTCGAGGCGTTGCAACTCGGCGGTGAGTTCCCCCAACAGGCCAGCTACCAGCAAATATTGATTCATCTCGCTCTCTTCCTCTTCACCACGGGTTGATCCTTGGGCGGCGAACATGACGCGATCGCCTGGCGGCCGGACCGGGCCTGCCGCCGTCAAAAAAGGGCGATACTATACACCTCGCCCCGCACGGCTGCCATGGCGAACCGTGGCAACCACTGGCGATCCTCGGCGAGGGCCTTATAATCGGCCCGCATCACCCAAAGCCGGATTACACCATGTCTGCCACCGCTTCAAGCATCAATACCCTGACCGAATTTCTGACCCAGGCAGGAACCCAGTTCCAGCTGTTTGACATGGGCCGCCAGGTGCGCCCGCTGCCAAGCGATCTCTTCGTTCGCATCGAACAGCAGCAGGAGCCCTACCCCTGGCCCCTGCAGCAGCATGCCTGGCTTGGCGTCCACTTCTTCCAGCCTGCCGAATCCCGTCACTACCTCTGGTTCCTCAAGTTTGCCCTCGATGAGCGCGGCCTGCTCATCTCAAGCGGCCCCAAACACTTCATGGACCAGGTAGTGGAAACCCTGGGCTACAAGCTGACTGGCGAGCTGGATGAAGAGAAGGCCCAACGGCTGGCCGACAATCCCTATACCTTCCGCCCGGCCGAGGCCAAGATGGCCAGTCTGCATGCCAAGCTGGCCTATCAACTGGAGCAGGCACCGTCCGCCTATTACGATGCCCTGCGCCATTATCTGGCGGCGCCCGGTGCCGATGGCTGGCAAACCCTGGGGGTACAGGGCTTCGCCGATCTGGCGGAGCGGCTGCACGATGAGCGTAACCTGGCCCTGGTGTGCAAGGCTTTGCCGACCCTGCCGCTGGAGCCCCTCTATGCCCTCTGCCAGAGTCTGGAGAGCGCCCCCCTGCCACCGGCAGTGCAAGGTGCCCTGCTGGAGCGCATCGGCCGGGAGCAGGAGTGCGCCGCCCCCAATCCCGAGACCCTCGCCTATCTGTGCCGGGCGCTGGCCTCCTGCAACGGCAATACCCTGCGCACCAACAAGCTGCTGACCCTGCTGCAAACCCAGCCCAGTCCGGCCCTGCTGCTTGCCATCGCCGGCCGGCTCTGGCCCGATCTGAAAAATGCCGATCTGCTCAGCCACTATCTGGAGCAGCTGGCCCTGCAACCGACCCAGTTCTTCAATCAGGTTTTTGCCGAACTGGTCACCTTGCCGGCCCTGCGCAATGATATGCTGGCCAGGCTGCGCGACCCAGAGCGCAGCGAGGCACTGGGCAAGGCCATCGGCCGTCTGTTCGCCTCGGCCTGATCCCGCGTTCGCGCACGGACAACGAAAAGGAGACGGGAAGCCCGGCATGGGGATTCCCGTCATCACACGGACAACAAGGAAGCCCCTCCATGGGAGAGATGCTCTGAATCCTGCTGCTGATGGCCATCGGCGGACTCTTCTGGCAGCAGCGACGACAGGCCGAGCTGGCCTGGCAATATATGCGTCGCTACTGTCAGCACCACGACCTGCAGCTCCTGTCATTGGCCCGTGGCAAGCGCGAGCTGGCCCGCCAACCACTGCGTCTGCTGACCCACTACCAGTTCGAATTCTCCAGCGACGGCGAGAGCCATTATCAGGGCACTCTCAAGATGCAGGGATTGCACGTGGTCGGCGTCGAACTGCCACCACACCGCATGCCCTCACTTTGAACCCGGGCCTGGCCGCAACAGGGGGAACTGGCTGGCTATAATCTCAGGGTCAAGCAACGGGAGAAACGAGATGGAACCCCTTGTCCACGACCTGCCGGCCCTGTTTGCCCAGTTGGGCATGGCCAACGACGAGCTGAGCCTGCACCGCTTCGTGCATGAGCATCACCTCGACAATGAAACCCTGCTGCCGGAAGCCAGTTTCTGGAACCGCTCCCAGGCCAGCTTTCTACGTGATGCCCTGTGGCACGACTCGGACTGGTGCGAGGCGATCGATCAGCTGGACGTGATGCTGCGCCAGCTCCGCTAGGCAACCTCTTTCCTCACCATTGGGGTTTGGTTAAGATCCCCCATCAATCTCCCATCCCTCCAGAGCACGCTAATGTCCGCCCACGAGATCATCCGTATCGCCAATGAACTGGCCGCCCGGGGCCTGACCCCCACCACCGCCATGATCAAGGCTCGCCTGAGCCAGCCCATCCCCATGGCCGAATTGCTCAAAGTGTTGAGCCAGTGGAAACAACAGCCTGCCGAGCCACAACTGGCCACCAGTCAGCCAGAAGAAACGCCACAACCTGTGGGCGAGCCGACGCTGCAACAGCTGGGCGAACAGCTGAACCGCCTCGAACAAAAACTGGATCGACTGACCGAACTGCTGATCCGCCAGGGGCAGATCTGAGTCATGTATATCGTCGAACTCTGTTTTGAATGCTACCGCGACACCTCGCTGGGCGAAGCCGAGCGTGCCATCGTCAACTATCTCGACATGCTGCGCTATCAGGGCCAGATCCTCGGGCGCGAGTTCCCCACCAGCATGCACGAGGGCTATTTCGTCAGCCGAGTCGTCTGCCCCGAGCAGGACAGCCTGCACCCGGACAACCAGAGCGAACAGGTCAAGCTGGCGGAACAAGGGCTGCACCAGGCGGGGCTGCTCGCGCCCAAGCTCCATCTGCAGGGGGCCGACCTGCTCTCCGACAGCACTGACCCCTGCCCCCGCCCCAGCTGGATGCTGCTCTACACCAGCTTTTTGCACACCTGCTCGCCACTGCGCTGCGGCGATCACTTTGCCCCCATCCCGCTCTACCGCCTGCCCGCCATCGCTAACGGGGATCACAAGCAGATCATCAAGTGGCAGGAGGACTGGGAGGCGTGCGATCAGCTGCAGATGAACGGCTCCATCGCCGAACATGCGGCGCTGCACGAGATTGGCGAAGTCGGCAGTCGCCTCCATCGCCGGGGCAGCGATCTCGGCAAACGGCTGGAGGCCCTGACCGGCATACCCACCTACTACTACCTCTACCGGGTTGGCGGCCTGAACGCCGCCGAGGAAAAAGCCCGCCTCTGCCCCGGCTGTGGCGGAGACTGGGCACTGGCCGAGCCGCTGCACGAGATCTTTGACTTCAAATGTGACCACTGCCGACTGGTCTCCAACCTCTCCTGGGATTTCAAGGATTAAGAGTCGGGCTCAGATAGACCGGCCAGGGATAGATAAAAAGAAGGGCCTTGCTCCGTGGCAAGGCCCTTCTCTTATATTCACAACTCTTCGACAACTTTATTGCGGAAGGGTCTCCAGCCGCGCGAGAAACTCGGCCAGGGAAGGCGCCAGCACCAGCCGGCGACCGGAATCGAGCCACTCCAGCCACACCTGACCGTTCTCGTTATCGAGCGAAATCAGGGTCATCTCGTTGCGCGTAGTCGCGATAAAGATGGAAGGGGTGCGCTTGAGTTTGCGCAGCATCAGCAGATGGCCGATGAGGTTCTCTTTCAGCAGATCGAGATCCGCTTCGTTCCAGGGCAGGATCAGCTCAAGGCGCAGCCCCTTGAAAAGGCAGGGGATGGGGCGACTGAACCAGTGACCAAACAGCGCCAGCGCATCAGGGTGCAGCGTCAGCTCCAGCGCCTCGGCGAGGGCGCTGAAATCGGCAGACTCGGTGCGCTGATAAGGTCGCCAGGGGATGCGACCATCGACCGGTTCCTGCAACTGGCACGGAGAGCGCCAGTCCGCTTCCCAGTCGCACAGGGGCAGACCTCTGCGAGCCTCACCATCTCGTTGCCAGCGGGCCAAAAAATGCGCCAGGGCAGACAAAACTTGATCCGACATCGAAAATCCCCACAATTGCTGGCAAAGTCCGCTATTGCACCATCAAACATGGCGACAGACAAGGCCGCCTGAACCGGGCCCCTATTGGGCCATCAGTATGCCTTTCCCTGGGATCACCACACTTCATGAGCAAACACGTGAGCAAACAAGAGAGATACGCGGGGGCCAGCGCCCTCAAGGGCCTCACCCTGGGCCAGCAGTCTGACTACATCAGCCAGTATACCCCCTCCCTGTTGCAGCCGGTTCCGCGCAGCCTGAACCGGGACGACCTGCAACTGGGTGCCGAACTGCCATTTGCCGGTTGCGATGTCTGGACCCTCTACGAGCTCTCCTGGCTCAATGCCAAGGGCAAGCCGATGGTCGCGGTGGGCGAGGTGACCATACCAGCCACCAGCGCTAACCTGATTGAATCCAAGTCTTTCAAGCTCTATCTGAACTCCTTCAACCAGACCCGCTGCGACTCCATAGAGGCGGTGCAGGCCATGCTGATCAAGGATCTCAGCGCCTGTGCGGGAGAAGCCGTCCAGGTCACCCTGTTCCCCCTCGACCGGGCGCCGCACCAGATTGCCACCCTGCCCGGGGAGTGCATCGACGATCAGGATATCGAGATCGATGGTTACGAGTTTGACGCGACCCTGCTGCAGGGGGCCGCAGGCTCAGAGTTGGTGGAAGAGACGCTGCACAGCCACCTGCTCAAGTCCAACTGCCTGGTGACCAGCCAGCCGGACTGGGGCTCGGTGGTGATCCGCTACAAGGGGCCCAGGGTCGATCGGGAGAAGCTGCTGCGCTACCTCATCTCGTTTCGCCAGCACAACGAGTTCCACGAGCAGTGCATCGAGCGGATCTTCATCGACTTGCAGCACTACTGCCAGCCGCAGCAGCTGACCGTCTATGCCCGCTATACTCGCCGCGGCGGGCTGGATATCAATCCGTTCCGCTCCGATTTCGAGGCCGTCCCCACCAACCTGCGCCTGATCCGTCAGTAACCCCGGCTCAAAGAGGCAAGGAGAGAGGGTACCCCGCCCTCCCCTTGCCCGCCTCCAGACAGTAGAGGCGAGGATAAATCCCCTCTCCGGCCCCCGGACCGCATCGCGGCCACCAGTAAACACTGGACTCAGAGGGGGGGCCTTGGATAACATGCCCTCACCTCTGCGCCGCCCTTAATCCAATGAATCAACTGTTTTTTCTGGCCATGATGATGACCTCCGTGTCCGCTCCGAATCTGGATCTGGACAGGGAGCAGCTCTCCGTCGACCTGCAACAGGCTCAGTCCCTGGTGTTGACCGATCCGGCCAGATGCGTCCAGATCACCTCCGCCTTCCTGACGCGTGCGGCCAACAATCCCCAGCAGATCATCAGCAATCGCCAGGAGTTCGGCTATCGCGAACCGCTCCTGAGCTACAGCAACATGACGCAGAATATCAGTGCCAATCTGCTCAAGGGGAAGTGCCTGCTGCAACTCGGTCAATATCAGGCCACCCAGCAGGCGCTCGACACGGCCATCGCGCTGGCGGAAAAAGAGCAGCAACCCGAACTCAAAGCCCATGCGCTCTATTTCAAACTGCGCAGCCTGGAGCGCATGCCGGAGCAGCAGAGCAACCGGCAGACGCTGCTGGAACAGCTGGACGGCCAGCTGGCAGCCCCTCTTCTCAAGCAGAGTCAGTTGCAGGTATACAGCCGTCTGCTGCGTACCAGTTACGATATCGAGCAGCGGCAGTTTGAAGGGGCCAAGGCCCATCTGGCCGAGGCCAGGACCTGGGCGGCCAAGTCCACCAATCCGCTCGCCAGCGCCTGGGTCAGCGCCATCAGTGGTGATCTCTATCGCGCCCTGCAACAACCCCAGCTGGCGCTCGGTGAATATATCGATGCCCAGCAGCGCGCCAGGAACCTCAACGCCCCCCTCTTCCTCGGTCTCTTGTCGAACCAGATCGTCAAGCTCTATCAGGAGGAGCAGGAGCCCCAGAAGGCGCTGCAATATGCCAATGAGGCGGCCAACTATTTTCACTCCATCGGCAACCGTTCGCTGCTGTGTGACTCCCTCATCGTGCTGGCCCGCCTCAACCGCGATCAAAATGATCTCAACATGGCGCTGGTCTACTTCTTTAACGCGCTGGATCTGCTGGATGAAGGCACCAACCGGGCACAGGCCTCCCTGCTGAAGTACGAGATCGGCAAGACCTACCTGTACAGCGGCAATCTTTCGCTGGCCGGCAACTACCTCAACGCGGCACGTCAGTCCCATGAGCTGAACGATGCCAAGGAGCCGCTGATCGACACCCTGCTGTTGCTGGGGGAGCTCTATCTGAAGAAGCAGGAAGCCGCCATCGCCATCTTGCAGCTGGAAAATGCCAGAACCCTCTCCAGCCAGATTGGTGACACTCGCCGCCAGTACGAGGTGTTCCGCCTGCTCTCCCTCGCATATGAACAAAAGGGTTATCTGCGCCAGGCCCTCGACAGCTACAAGCAGTTCCATCGCCTGGGTGAAGAGGTGCGCCAGCAGGAGCTGGCCCTGGAGCAGGCGGCCATTCGTGACAACTATGTTCAGGTTGAACGGGCTCAACAAATCAAGGAGCTGGAGCAGCGCCTGAGCAACAGCCAGCACCAGCAGGAGCGCTACCTCTGGTCGAGCATCACCACCAGCCTGCTGCTGGCGCTCTTCATCTACCTCTTCTTCACGCTCTGGCTCAAGCTGCGTACCGCCCGCCTGCAGGTCAAGCGTACCGGTGAGGCCCTGCAGATCGAGCCACGCTCCGGCCTCGCCAACTGGCAACGCCTGATGAATCGCTGGCCGCGGGAGATGGCCAAACGCCAGTTGAAATCGGAACGCTGGTTCCTGAGTGAAGAGCCCACCAGCGAATTTGACGACAAGCTGCACTACCTGCTGTTCCGGGTCCCTTTCCTGGTCAACGCCCTGGAGCATCACGGCTATCAGGCCAGTCGCGAAATAGAGCAGGCCTTTGGCACCTATGTCGACACCCTGACCCCCCAGGATGGCCGTATCTATGATCTGCGGGAAGGCCATATCCTCTATGTGGTGCCCCAGCGTCACGTAGCCAATCTGCATCAGCTGGCTGGCGACCTGCTGGCGTCCATCGCCGCCTTCCCTTGCGAATATCCGCTGGATCGCCAGATAAGCCTCGGGATAGTGAGTCACCCCTTCCTGCCAAAGGCGGCCACCGCGCTGGATCACAACGGGCTGTTCGATCTCTGCTATCTCGCTCTGTCGGGAGCCATTCAGCTCAGTGAAAAATGCCAGGAAAGTGCCTGGCTGGAGCTGGCTGCCATCGATTGCCAGCAGGCGGCATTTTTTAATGGGGATGTGTGGCAATGCGGCTTGATGGCGATTGACAAGGGATTGGTAAAAGTCAATTCTTCTCATGAAAAGCAATGGGTTAATTGGCCCCGACTTGCAAGGACGCAGGCACCAGTTGACCAATAAAAACATAGATAACAGACGAGGCTCGAAGCGAGGTTCGACCACGGTTGCTATCCAACATAAAAAACAAGAATGACAACAGGGCGACCTGATAATGAACGACATCGCTGCCGTAACAGGACAATTGGCCAGACTCAGGGAGTCCCTCCAGCAGAAACAGCTGGAGCTTGACGGTCTTCTCTCTTTCTCCGATGCGGAACGCATCCGCAGCATCCAGTTCATCAACAAACTGATGCTCTCCTGCCGTGGTTTCGATCGGGAACTCGACAACCGGTTTGCCCGCCTGAAGCAAAAACTCGACGGCAATCCATCCTACACCTCGCTGGATGCCGACCTGCTCGCCATCGAAAAACTGCTGCAACAGCACAGCAATGCCCTGGAAGAGTCGATGAACCTGACCCAGGCGGCCATCGAACTCGGTTCCAAGCAGCTCAAAACCATCAAGGGCTTCCCGGAAGAGACCCGCAAATCCCTCAAGGAGTTTCTGGCAAGCCCGGCTGGTTACGGTATCGCCGACCACCAGAAGAAGGTGATCAAGCTGCTCGAATTCTATCAGCAAGCGATCAAAATCCAGTTGCTGCCAAGCCAGCCACTGCTAGTCAAACCTGCTCCCCAGGCGTCAGAGAGCGAAGATCATCATCAGGCACCACATGACTCTTTCGATTTCAAGGATCATGCCCGTATCGCTGACGAGCTGCAGCGCCTCATCACGGAACTCGATTTTGCCGGCGCCATCGGCGAGAGCCTGGGAGATATCCGCCGCCAACTGCTGCTTGGCATAGCCCCTCACCTGCTGGCCGAGACCTGCATGCAGGTGATCGAGCTTATCATCGAGGGCACCCGTGAGGAGCGCAAAGCCTCCCGGGCATTTTTGAGCACCCTCAACGAGAGCCTGTCTGCGGTTCACGTCGGCTTTACCGAATCGCTGGATGAAGGGCGCGCCCTGCAAAACGAGACCAAAGAGACCCGGGAGGCGCTGGTCAGCGAATTGCAGGCCATCGATCACTCCCTGGCCAGCCACCAGACTCTGGAGGCTCTCAAAGAGACCATCTCCGGCCATATGGGGGCCATCAATCTACTGCTGCAGGAGCGGGAAAACACCGCTGCCCGTGAGCGTCACCTGCTCACCCGCCTCTCCACCATGGAGTCCAAGCTGCGACTGATGAAGGAGGAGACCGCCGAATACAAGAAGCGGCTCACCATCCAGAAGCACAAGCTGTTCCTCGACAGCCTGACCCAGGTTCACAACCGGGCAGCCCTCGACGAGCGGCTGGAGCAGGAGTACAAGCGCTGGCTGCGCTACCGCACCCCGCTGTGCATGGCGATCATCGACATCGATCACTTCAAGCACATCAATGACAACTACGGCCACATGGCCGGCGACAAGGCGTTGAAGGTGGTCGCCAAGGCCCTGCAGAGCACCCTGCGCGATACCGATTTCATCGCCCGTTTTGGCGGTGAGGAGTTCGTGGTGCTGCTTCCCAACATCAATCCGGACAAGTTCCAGAAGCCGCTGGAGGCCCTGCGCCAGACCATCAAGAGCATCCCGTTCCGGTTTCGTGATGCCAAGGTGGAGATCACCATCTCCATCGGTGCCACCCTGTTCCAGGATGGTGACAACCCCTCGGACGTGTTCGAGCGGGCAGACAAGGCGCTCTATCACTCCAAGAACAATGGCCGGGATCAAGTGACACTTGCCTGAGGCGGCTAAAAAAACGGCAAACGCAACTCATCCCTATTCCCCTTCCCCCTGCCTTGCCACTACTATCGAACTCAGGGGATGCACAAGCATCCCCCTTTTCTCCCCAGGGAAAACACAACGATAACAAGCGAGTGAAAGGGGAATTTATGATTACGCACATCAATCCCGTTGGCAGCATGGACCTGCTGTCACAGCTCGAGGTGGATCGCCTCAAACAGACCGCCTCCAGCGATATTTATCAGCTGTTTCGCAACTGCTCACTGGCGGTACTCAACTCGGGCAGCCATACCGACAGCTCCAAGGAGATACTGGAGCGTTTCAAATCCTTCGATATTCATGTGATCCGGCGCGAGCGCGGGGTCAAACTGGAGCTGTTCAACGCCCCCGAGCACGCCTTCGTCGATGGCGAGATCATCCGCGGCATTCAGGAACACCTCTTCTCCGTACTGCGCGACATCCTCTATGTCTCCAACCAGCTGGAGTCCAACCGCCAGGTCAACCTGACCAACTCCACCCATATATCCAACGTGGTGTTCGCCATCCTGCGCAACGCCAAGGTGATCCAGCCCGGCGCCGATCCCAACCTGATCGTCTGCTGGGGTGGTCACTCCATCAACGAGATCGAGTACCAGTACACCCGGGCCGTGGGCAACGAGCTGGGGCTACGTGAACTCAATATCTGTACCGGCTGTGGCCCGGGTGCCATGGAGGGTCCGATGAAGGGCGCCGCCGTCGGCCACGCCAAGCAGCGGGTGCGCAGCGGCCGCTATATCGGCCTGACTGAACCCTCTATCATCGCCGCCGAGCCGCCCAACCCCATCGTCAACGAGCTGGTGATCCTGCCGGACATCGAGAAGCGCCTGGAGGCCTTCGTGCGCCTCGGTCACGGCATCATCATCTTCCCGGGCGGCGTCGGCACGGCGGAGGAACTGCTCTACCTGCTCGGCATCATGATGCACCCGGCCAACGAGCGCCAGCCCATGCCCATCGTGCTGACCGGTCCGAAGGAGAGTGCCGACTACTTCCGCGCCATCGACGACTTCATCAAGGCCACCCTGGGAGAACCGGCCACCAAGCTCTACCGGATCATCGTCGGCGATGCGCCCGAGGTGGCCCGGGTGATGAAAGAGGCAATGCCGAAAATTCGCGAATACCGCAAATCAGTCGGGGATGCCTACTCCTTCAACTGGTCCTTGCGGATTGAGCCCGAGTTCCAACTGCCGTTCGAGCCGGATCACGCCAGCATGGGGGGCCTGGATCTGCATCGCAACCAGCCCCCCCAGCTGCTGGCAGCCAATCTGAGGCGCGCCTTCTCTGGTATCGTCGCAGGCAACGTCAAGGAAGGGGGCATTCGCGCCATCGAGAAGAAGGGCCCCTTCAAGATCCATGGCGACAAGGAGCTGATGCACCTGATGGACAGGCTGCTGGAGAGCTTCGTCAAACAGCAGCGGATGAAGCTGCCTGGCAGCCAGTATGTGCCCTGTTACGAGATAGTGCGCTGACGGCCAATCAAGCCTGCTCATAGGTAGATCAAGATGACAAACGGGGGCGTATCGGCCCCCGTTTTTATCCCCTGCTTGCCGCGCGGGCCATGGAAGGGCTGCCATGACTTCCGTCAGTTGTTACAATGTGGCGCCCCGACAGCCAAGAGTGCCCCATGTCAAATCTCAGGCCACACCTGCTCATCATCGACGCCCTCAATCTCATCCGCCGTCTGCATGCGGTGCAAGCCCAGCAGGCCCTGACTCCCGCCCAGGCCCTCGTCGCTACTCGCGCCAACCTCGTCAATACCTGCCGCAAGCTGCTGGCCGCCAGCGAACCCACCCATGTCATCGCCGTGTTCGATGGCGAGGTGCACAGCTGGCGCAAGGAGGTCTACCCGGCCTACAAGGAGGGGCGCACGCCCATGCCAACCGAACTGCGTGAAGGGCTGGGAGAGCTGCAGGATGCATTCTGGGAATGTGGCGTGGACGCCCTGCTGTCCGAGACCGACGAGGCGGACGATCTCGTCGCAACCCTGGCTTGCGGCATTGCCAGGCGCGGCCATCAGGCCACCATCATCTCCACCGACAAGGGGTTTTGCCAGCTCATCTGCCCGCAGATCCGGATCCGCGACTACTTCAACAAGCGCTGGCTCGATGCCGCCTTCGTCCAGCAGCACTACGGGGTGGCGCCGGCCCAACTGGTGGATTTCTGGGCGCTGACCGGGGTGAGCGGCTCCAACATCAAGGGAGTCCCCGGCATAGGCCCCAAGACAGCGACCCAGCTGCTGCAACAATATGGCGATCTGGCTACCCTGCTGACGGCTTGCCAACAGGAAGATGCCCCCAAGGCCCTGCGCAAGCTGCAGCAGCATCAGGAGGAGGCCCTGCTGGCCCAGCGGCTGGTCCGACTGCAACAGGATATTCCACTGGGATTCAACCTGCGGGATATCCGCTATCCGCCACAACCCGAGTGACTGGTGCACACAAATTGCCGGTCGAGGGCGCGAACCATGACACGACTCACCCACCTCGTTGAGGAAATTGAGTAAAATGTAAAGGAATCTGGTTGGTTTGCTGAGTAAATGATATAAAACAGCCCCATCCTCCCCTACTCCCTGGAAGTGGAACCCTCTCATGTCCAAAACAAAAATTACCGTGATCCCCGGCGACGGCATTGGCCCCAGCATCATCGAATCGGCTATCCAGATCCTGAACCACGCCGGCTGTGACTTCGAATACGACTACGCCGATGCGGGCCTGACCGCCCTCGAAAAACATGGCGAACTGCTGCCCCAGGCAACCCTGGATCTCATCGAGAAGAACAAGGTCAGTCTGAAAGGACCGCTCACCACCCCGGTCGGCGGCGGGTTTACCTCCATCAACGTCTCCCTGCGCAAGAAGTTCAACCTCTACGCCAACGTCCGCCCCGTCATCTCCTTCAAGGGCACCAAGAGCCGTTACGACAACATTGATATCATCACGGTGCGCGAGAATACCGAGGGGATGTACTCGGGCGCAGGCCAGAAGCGTAGCGACGACAACCAGAGCGCCGAGGCGATGAGCATAGTGACCCGTGACGGAGCCGAGCGCATCGTCAAGTTCGCCTTCGAACTGGCCCGCCAGGAAGGGCGCAAGAAGGTCACCATCATCCACAAGGCCAATATCCTCAAATCCACCTCAGGGTTGTTCCTGGAAGTGGCTCGCGAGGTTGCGGCACGTTATCCGGACATCCAGAGCGAGGAGATGATCGTCGATGCCGCCTGCATGAATCTGGTGATGTACCCGGAGCGTTTCGATGTAATGGTCACCACCAACCTGTTCGGCGACATCCTGTCGGATCTGTGCGCTGGTCTGGTCGGGGGCCTAGGCATGGCACCTGGTGCCAACATCGGTGATGGCGCCGCTATCTTCGAGGCGGTGCACGGTTCGGCCCCGGATATCGCAGGCAAGAATATCGCCAACCCCACCTCGGTGATCCTCGCCTCCATCCAGATGCTGGAATACCTCGGCATGCAAGATAAAGCAGAGCGCATTCGCGAGGCGGTTCGCGCCACCATCGAATCCGGCGACAGGGTTACCCGGGATCTTGGGGGCAGCGCCTCCACCAGTGAATTCACCCAGGCCATTATCGATCGCCTGTAAGCTAATTCATTGATTTTAAAAGGGAGCCTCGGCTCCCTTTTTTATGCTCCAGACAACTTTCCCCTCTTCTTGAGAGCAACTATGTTCAATAGAGAAGAAGAACAGGGAGAGTTTTTCATGTACGGGTATTGGCGCTTTCTGGTTCCGGGTTACCTGCTGTTATGGGGCTCTGTCTCTGCCTTCGAGCAGACGTTGCCGACCCAGACCGCCAGATTGCCGCAGCAGGAAAAGCGGGCCGCCACCGAGGTGTGGCGCTCCAGCCTGGATACCAATGACCTGCTCAAGGCTCCCAAGCCGCTCTCATTCGGGATCGATGTCGCCACTGACAACTATGGCAACCAGAGAGTCACCTCCTACCCGCAGCTCAACCTGACACCGGAAAAGAGTGTCAGCCTGTCGTTCGAGCGCTACAAACCCAGGGTCAAATTCCAGGCCGGTGGCATGCACACCGCCATCAAGCTAAGAGGGGATGGCGTCAAGATGCAGTTCAATCCGGTCGACAAGACCATTCCGCTGCAGATCGAGCTGAAAGTGACCGACGACGAATCCTCCCTGCGCGTCGACTACCGCTTCTGAACCTGTCGCATTTTTGCAGATAAAAAAAAGCCGACGGGCAACCCCGTCGGTCCTGGCATTATTTCCGTATGTTACGGCTGATATTCCGTCTCTATCACGCCTTGGGTTCGAGCTTGGAGACCCAGTACTTGTTGTAGACGTGTACCGTGATCTCTTCGCGATCGTGATAGAGCTGCTTGGCCTGAATGATGAAGCCGCTGTCGATCTCGGCCAGCAGTTCACGCAGCACCTCGATGTTGTGCACCGCCTCGGCGTAGCGCTTCTTCATCGGCAGCTTAAGGTTGAACATGGCTTCCTGACAGTCACCCTCGCGGAACCAGTCGGCGATCATGTGGGTGACCCGCGCCGGCTTGTCCACCATGTCACACACCAACCAGTAGATATTCTTCTTGCTGGGGCGCCAGACAAAGCCATCATCGCGGATGTGCTTGACCTGGCCGGTATCCATCAGGGATTGCGCCATCATGCCGTTGTCCACCGCGGTCACCATCATGTCGCGACGCACCAGCTGATAGGTCCAGCCACCCGGGCAGGCACCGAGATCCACCGCCTTCATGCCGGAGCGCAGCCGCACGTCCCACTCTTCCCGCGGTACGAACACATAGAATGCCTCTTCCAGCTTGAGGCTGGAGCGGCTCGGCGCATCGGCCGGGAAGCGCAGGCGCGGGATCCCCATGTGGAATGCGGAGTTGTTGAAGGAGTAGGAGTAGCCCAGCATCACGTGATCGTTGGCCAGGAAGAAGGCGTGGAATACGGGGCGGTTCGGCGTCTCCTTCTTGGTCAGGATCTCGTTGCTGCGCAGCGCCTGGCGCAACGGCACGGTGAACTTGCGGCAGAAGGCCGACAGCTCTTTCGCCTCGTTGGTATCGGCGGTTTCCACCCGCAGATCGCCGCAGATGGCGTAGTCGCGGGTCGCCTCCAGGATGGGGGTGATGCGATCGGACAGATCCAAATCTTTAAGCTCGCAGGTCACCACCAGCATCTGGCGGATAAAGATGAGCTCGCGAAATGGCAGCTTGCGCGCCAGCAGATCCGCTTCGTCCTCGCCATAGCATTCGAAGATGATGTAGCCACTGTCGTCCTTGACCCGGGCAAAGCCATAACACTGCATGTTAGTGGCTCGTTCGGTGATCTCTGCCGCCGCCTCTTTCTCAAAACCGGGGCGGCAATACAGCAGCAGATTATTCATTTTTTCCTCCAAGACGACAGCCAGCCCAGATCAGGGCCGCCCATCCCAACATAAAACAGAGGCCACCGGCCGGGGTAATAAGCCCCAACCCCTTGCTGCCAAGCAGCACCATGGCATAAATACTGCCGGAGAATCCCAGGATCCCCAGCACAAACGCGGTGCCAGCAAAGGTGATCACCTTGCTGCGCACGCCGCACCAACCCAGCACCAGCAGGGCCAATGCATGAAAAAACTGATATTGCACGGCGGTATTGAAAGCCGCCAGGCGCTCGGGCGTAATGCCGGTCGCCGCCAGGCCGTGGGCACCATAGGCGCCCAGCATGGTGGCCGTCAGGCCAAAGCAGCCGGCCAGCACCAGCCAGTGTCGGTGGATCTGCATTCCAACTCTCCTTGTGTTCCCGCTCGCCGTCCTCAACCCTGTACCGGGGGGTTGGTGACAAAGCGCCTTATCTCGTTCGCTGCCTGCTGCAGATTTTCCTGTTCACTCACGCCACTCGCCTTGCGCGGCTTGAAGCCATGATCGCCATCGGTCAGCCAATGGACCGATACGGCGGAGGAGAAGGGGAAATCGACCAGTTCGGCACGGCTGCCAAAAGTGTCACGCTCCCCCTGCAGCAGCAGGGTTGGCGTGGTGATCTGCTTGAGCACCTCGCCCCGCCAGCACTCGGGCTTGGCCGGGGGGTGGAAAGGATACCCGAGAATGAGCAATCCTGCAGCATTCATCTCGCCCGCAATCTCGGCCGCCATCCGCCCGCCCATGGACTTGCCTGCCAGAAACAGTCCGGGATGGGCAAACTCCCGCACCATCTGGCGCCAGTGCTCGAGCAGCGCTGGCTGGCGATCGGGCGGACGACGCTTGCCATCCTGGGCCCGTTTGATCATGTAGGGGAAGTTGAAGCGCACCACCTCGATATCGGGCCCGGCCAGCAGCCGCGACAGCTCGGCCAGAAAGGCGTGCTCCATACCGGCCCCGGCACCGTGGGCCAACAGAATGCGAACGGGGGCATCAACAGCCCCCTCCCGGATCACCTCATGCATCGGCTAGTCGGGCCCGGCGACGGGCCTCCTCCTGCTCCACCAGTTCCAGCATCCAGTCGCGGAAGGCGACTATCTTGCCCTGATCGGACTGCTGCTCCTGGCACACCAGATAGAAGGCGTTCTTGCTCACCAGCACCTGCTCGAACGGGCAGATGAGGCGACCCGCCTCTATCTCTGGCTGGGCCAGCACACTGTGGCCAAGGGCCACCCCCTGGCCGTGAATGGCGGCCTGGATCACCATGGTAGAGTGGCTGAAGATGGGCCCCTGGTTTACGTTGGGGGCATCGATGTCGAGCTGGCGAAACCAGGCCTTCCAGTCGCGACGCGAGGTGTCGTGCAGCAGGGTATGGCGGGTCAGATCGTCCGGGGTGCGCAGCGGCTTGGGACCGGTCAGCAGCAGCGGTGAACAGACCGGGATCAGATACTCGGTGTGCAGCTTGTCACAGCGCAATCCGGGCCAGTTGCCACGGCCATAGTAGATGGCCACGTCCACGTCATCGGTGAGCGATCCCTCGTCCATGTCGACGGCCTTGATCCGCACGTCGATATCGGGATGACGCTCGCTGAATTTGACCAGCCTGGGCACCAGCCACTGGATGGCAAAGCTCGGCTGCAGGCTGACGGTGAGCGCCCCTTTGGCACTGCGCGCCAGCAGCTTGTCGGTCGCTTCCGAAATGGAGGCAAAGATATCCTTGATATCGAGGAAATAGCCCTGCCCCTCCTCGGTCAGCAACAAGGAGCGATTCTTGCGACGGAACAGCTTGATGCCAAGATACTCCTCCAGCGCCTTGATCTGGTGACTGATGGCAGCCTGAGTCACAAACAACTCTTCTGCTGCGCGGGTAAAGCTTAAGTGACGGGCCGCTGCTTCAAACGCCTTGAGGGCATTGAGCGGGGGTAAACGACGAGACATGACACCAGCCGACGATGAGTTTTTCTAATGGGGCGCATTATAATTTGTCGGTTGCGGGTCGACCAGTGAATAAACATAATTCGCCCTGCAATCAGTTGTCATATGGCTCACATTTTCTGCGACATATTGGTTTAATGTGTTTTCCGTGAGCCTTCCGACTGTGATTGTGGTGTTGTGTTTCTTCCTCTGCGGGAAGAGGGGCTAAATCGACGCGATTTAACCCAGTCTGTCATCTGAATGTGTTTGGCGCCTCTTATTGGATGGCGCCTTTTTTCTATACCTTGAACTGCCCCACCAGTTGCTGCTGCTTGTCCGCCAATGCCGACAGCTCGCGACCGTTTTCGGCGGAAGTGGCCGCCTCACCCCGAATGGTGTGGCTCACATCACGAATATTGCTGACATTGCGATTGATCTCCTCCGCGACCCGGGTCTGCTCCTGGGCAGCCCTGGCGATCTGTTCATTCATCTGATGGATGGTGGAAACGGACTGGATGATCTGCTCCAGCACCCGTACCGACAGGTCGACCTTGGCGAGCGTCTGATCTGCCTGACCATGGCCCTCGCGGATCGCATTGACCACGGCACCCGTGCCAGATTGCAGCTCGCTGATCAGGGTCTGGATCTCGACGATGGCGTTCTGGGTGCGGCCCGCCAGATTGCGTACCTCATCGGCCACCACGGCAAAACCCCGCCCCTGTTCACCTGCCCGGGCCGCCTCGATGGCGGCGTTCAGGGCCAGCAGATTGGTCTGCTCCGCGATCCCCTGGATGACGATAAGGATGTCATTGATGTTCTCGCTGTTGGCCGAGAGCCGCTCCACCACCGGCTGGGCCTCATTGATGGTCGTCATCAACCGCCCCATGGCGGTCTGGGTATCGGCCACCACATATTTGCCCTCCTGGGCCGCCGTGTCCGTCTCGTTGGCCGCCGTCACCGCGGCGCTGGCATTGCCGGACACCTGCAGCGCCGTCGCACTGAGCTCTTCGAATGCAGTGGCCACCAGATCAATTTCCTGATACTGGGCCTGCATGCCGTTGCTGGTACGCTCGGCCACCTGGGCGGCCCGCTCCGCGCTGGTTCGCGTCCCCTCCACGGTGGCGATGACCTGGCTGATGGTGGATTGCAATTTGTTGAGGAAGCTGTTGAACCACTTGGCCAGCTCGCCGATCTCATCCTCGCGCTGGATCTCGATGCGCTGGGTCAGATCCCCCTCACCGCTGGCAATGTCTTTGAGGCGAGCCACCACGGCACGGATGGGAGCCACTATCTGGCGTGCCATCAGCCAGATACCGCACAGGGCGATGAGGGAGATAAGCACGCCAATCACCACCTGGGTGGCTACACTGCGTCTGCCCTCCTCGGCCAGGTTGCCATGCAGCCGCTTGGCCGACGCCAGCACCACGTCCCTGGGGAGTTCGATATAGATACCCCACTGTTGCGGGGTACCGCGCATGGTGACTGGCACGAAGGTCTGCAACAAGGCACCGTCGTCACTCCAGCGGCTCAGCACTTGCCCCTGATCGAGCCACCCTTTCAAATCGGCGGCCAGATCGGAATATTGCTGACCCAGTGTCTGCCCCATGGACACGTCAAACTCGTTGGCTCCGGCGACCCGCCCCTCGTGGCTGACCAGCAGGATTTTGCCTTTTCCACTGTAGAGTTGTTGATCCATGCTGTTCACCAGCTGTTGCAAACTGGTCAGGGGGACATCGACTCCCACCATGCCGAGCAAGGCCCCCTCTTCCTGCAAGGGATAGGTGACCGAGGTCATCAGGATCTGTTGGCCCCCCACCTCATCCAGATAGGGTTCGAGCAGACAGAGCGCCCGGGTGCGGATGCTGCAGCGATACCACTCATTTTCCACCCCGCCCGTCTCGGTGGGGCTCTCGTCGGCCAGCACCTCCTCATCCATGACCTCGGAGACTATCTTTCCGTGATCGTTGGCCCAGTAGCTGGCAAAGCGTCCCTTGTCATTGGCCCCTAGAGCGCTGGAGCCCTGATAGTTGCTGTCCTCCCCATCCAGCTGATCCGGCTCGAACACCGCATAGGCACCGAGAAGATTGGCAGAGGAGGCCACGGCATCCCTCAGCTGTTGATTAAGAGCTCCGCGCAGAGCTTCCGAATGGGTAAAGTTCTCGGCCGCATTCCTGCGCTGGAACAGGAGATCTTCGGCCAGCAAGGTGGCCCGGAAGTAGGCTTCGTCGAGGTAACTGGTCACCTTGGCTGCCTGTTCACCCCCTATCGCCGTCATCCAGTGCTCGGCCGACAGCTGGGCCTCCTGCATGGTGGCCTGCAGCACCTGATCCTGCATCTTGTTGGCATTGTAGAGCGAGGAGATAACCAGGACGGCGGCCGTAACCAACAGACAACAACCGGAGATCAGGGTGATCCGACCCTGGACAGAGAGAGCGCGCATGCCAAGTTCCTACTTCACGTCATACCGAGATAAATAGAGTATCGACTTTATAAACAAAAACTTAACTTTTTCAGAGCAAATCAAGCGACAGCTGGTTCACTTCCCCCTCTTTCGGCAGGCCGACCACCAGCCCCAGCAGACGCACCGGCCGCCCTTGAGCCCGTTGCAATCCCTCCTTCAGCAAGACGGCAAAGAGTCCGCGCTGGTAACCCCCCTGGCTGCGGTAGACAGTCGTCTGGTGAAAATCGGAGAACTTGAGCTTGATCCCCTGCCCCATCAACTGATCTGCCGGGCAGACGGCCTCAAAACGTCGCTCCAGTTCGGGGAGCAGGGAGTCCAGTACTGCAAGGCAGCCTTGCTCGTCACACAGATCGCTCGCCAGCGTGGTCTCCACCCCTATGGTCTTGCGTATGCGTTGTGCCTGAACCGGCTGATCATCCCGCCCCCAGATCCGGCCCGCCAGCATCTCGCCCAATTTACCAAACCGCTCGCACAGCTCCTCCACGCTCAAGGCTCTGGCATCTTCACAGCTGTAGAGCCCCTGCGCTTCGAGCCGCTCCGCCGTCTTGCGCCCCACTCCGGGCAATTTGCCAAGGGGCAGTTGGCGGACAAACTCGGTCACCTCGTCGGGACGGATGACAAACAGACCGTCGGGCTTGCGCTGCTCCGAGGCAAGCTTGGCCAGGAATTTGTTGGGGGCCACCCCTGCCGAGGCGGTCAACCCCAGTTCGGTGGCGATGGCATGGCGGATCTCCCGGGCCATCAGGGTCGCACTGCCACCACAGCAGGCACTGTGAGTCACATCGAGGTAGGCCTCGTCCAGCGACAAGGGTTCAACCTGATCGGTATAGCGCAGAAAGATGGCCCTCAACTGGCGGGAAATATCCTTGTAGAGCGCCATGCGCCCCGGCAGCAGCACCAGGGGGGGGCAGAGCTTTTTCGCCAGCGCCGTCGGCATGGCGGAACGCACGCCGAAACGGCGGGCCACATAGTTGCAAGTGGAGATGACGCCACGGCGATCGGATGCGCCGCCGACCGCCAACGGCACGTCACGCAGCGCCGGGTTGTCCCGCATCTCCACCGCCGCATAAAAGCAGTCCATGTCGATATGGATGATCTTGCGCATACCACTGTATAAATAACCAGACATGCAGCTATCTTACCCCAGGGCGAAAGGGCGCACTATCCCCGTCATTGGCACAAGATGGTAGACTCCAAAGAGACCTTTCATGCACAACAAGGAACGTTCGGGATGAAATATCTATGGCTGGGACTCTGCCTGCTGCCGCTGGCCGTGAGCGCCAAGAACAACCCCACGGCGGAGTGCCGCTGGCTTTATGACAGGATGGCGCATCTCAAACAGGCCATCGAGAAGGGGGATACCCTGGGCACACGGGAGGAGCTGGCGCGCTGGCAGGGGGAATTCATCAAGAAACAGTGCGATCGGTACGACTATTGACCCAAGCTCTTCCCATTGCGCTCAGATAAAAAACGGGCTCCCGCCGTGATGGCGGGAGCCCGTTTTGCAGGAGGACTTCATGCCCTGCTTTATGGCAATACCATGGGGGCCGCAACGCGCTCGGCCAGGGCATCATCGCGCAGCACCCGCACCAGCTCGAGGGTAAATTCGATGGCGCTGCCAGGCCCCTGGCTGGTAATGAGGCGGTGAGCTTCATCCCTGACCACCCTGTCCGTTGCCAACTGTGCAGCCGGCAGGTGCGACTGGAAGCCGGGATGACAGGTGACCCTGGCCTCCCCCAGCAAGCCGTGATGCTGCAGCACCACCACGGGAGCCGCGCAGATGGCGGCTCGCCAACGGCCGAGAGCGGCCTGCGCTTTCAGCAGCTCGATGGCAAGCGGCGTATCGCGGATCACTTCGCTGCCGGGCAGGCCACCGGGCACTACGATCGCCTCGAAGTCGCGGCTGGCCAGCTCGTCGAGATGGCAATCCGCCACCAGTTGCACTCCGCGAGAGGCCCTGATCTGGCGCTCACCAACCGGACAGCAGGAGGCGAGCACCACTTCTATACCGGCCCGCACCAAGGTATCGACGATGGCCACGGTTTCAATCTCTTCCGACCCCGGGGCCACCAACACCAGTACGCTCATCCTCGCCTCCTTGCCTTTAGGCTCACGCCACCTGGCTCTTCTCTTTAATCGCCTGATAGAGCCCCTGATTGACCGGAACGGCAATGCCATGCTTTGCCGCGCTGGCCAGCAGGAACCCCGTGATGGCGTCGATCTCGGTCTCCCGCTTCTGCTCCATGTCTTGATGCATGGAAGAGTAATTATCGGCGGTCAACTCCACCACAGTCATCACCCGGCGCAACAGCTCTTCGGCCGTGGTCGGCATGCCTTCGGCGCACATAACATCGGCTACCTCGACACAAACCTGCTGCAGAGTATCGGCAAAACGAGGTCCCGCCAGTTCGCCATTTTTCAACTTGTGCAGCGCGGTCAGGGGATTGATGGCACAGTTGATGGCCAGCTTCTGCCACTGACGGGCCCGGATCTGCTCGTCCCAGCCCGCCTGGCCGAGGGCCAGCGCCAGCTCATCGGCCAGCGCGGCATGGGCTCTGGCGGCCTCGTTGACCGGGCCAAGCCAGGTCTCGCCCTTGCCGGTGTGGCGAAACACGAAGTGGCCGCTCTTCATGGCGCCATGGCTGGTGACACCGGCGATCACCGGATTGTGGGGAAACAGGGCGACGACCTGCTCGGCAATGCCCATGCCGTTGTGCAGCAGCACGATGGGCACGCCGGCCGCCAGCTTGCCGACCAGCGGTGTCAGTGCCGCGATCACCTGATTGGCTTTGGTCATCACCAGCAGGCGCTGGATCTGTCCCGGTTTGCTGACAAATCCGCGCTCGATGGCGAGCAGCTGGGTGTGACCCTCCAGGGAGGTGAAGTCGATACCCGGGTGCAGGGTTGATTGATGGTGATCCCGCAACAAGACGCGGGTCGGCTGACCACTTTGGGTGAGCAAGGATGCAAAAACGCCGCCGAGGGCGCCACAGCCCAGCAGGGTCCATTGAGGTGTCGAAGGCTGTCGAGAATTCAGTAATCCGCTTGGCATGATGTGACTCAATCGAGGTAAGGGCTGCAATCCTCTCAACCTGTTACCTGAGATAAGTGAAGATGTCGCTGCCGGACACTAACGGGTCCGACCACTCCTGTGCGCAGGGGATTCTAGCAGAGCGGTCCCATCAAAATCAGCAAATTTGCCCGTTTTCTGGTAGATTTGCCCCCCGATAACGCAACATGAGGAGCCCGGTTATGCCGTCATTCGATATTGTCTCTGAAGTCAAAATGAACGAGGTGTTGAACGCCGTCGACAACGCCAATCGTGAACTGGCCACCCGTTTCGATTTTCGTGGGGTAGAGGCCAGCTTCGAGTTGAACAAGGAAGAGGTGAAACTGGAAGCGGATGCCGATTTCCAGCTCAAGCAGATGGTTGAGATACTGCGCAATGCCCTGCTCAAACGCAATATCGAAACCAGCTCCATGGAAGTGGGTGATTCGGTGCATTCCGGCAAGCGCTTCCACCTGAACGTCAAGTTCAAGCAGGGTATCGATAAGGAAGTGGCCAAGAAGCTGGTCAAGCTGATCAAGGATTCCAAGATCAAGGTTCAAGCCGCCATTCAGGGCGACGAAGTGCGCGTCACCGGCAAGAAGCGTGACGATCTGCAGGAAGTGATGACCATGGTGCGTGGCGCCGAACTGGGCCAACCGATGCAGTTCCAGAATTTCCGCGATTGATTGCCCCGGGCGCTTTCTCTCTTCGCGCCTATCCAATCGGGCAGAAATAAAAAAACCGGAGCCAAGGCTCCGGTTTTTTGTACCCCAAGTTCGATTAGAACTTGTAGGTAACAGAGAAGTAGTGGCTGAAGCCAGAGCTCTTCCAGGGAGAACCGTTGTAAGAGGTGGAGCCATCTTTGGTGCCGTAGGCATCCATGAAGTACTTCAGACCGTAACCGACGGCGTAGCGGTCGGAGTGCCAGTAGATACCGTGGAAGGTAGCCAGGTTGTCGCTGGTACGGTCAGCACGGTTGTGGGTGTCCAGGTCGAAGGCGTAGTCCAGGTAACCCTGATAGGAAACGAAGCTGCCGTTGCTGAAGGTGTAGAAAGGCTTGAACCAGTTCATGGAGAACTGATAACCGTTCCAGCTGTTCTCTTCTTCTCTGAAGAATTCGTTCTCGTTGGAGTAGCGAGCGTACAGGTTCATACCAACCTTGCCGAACCAGGGAACCATGACGTCTGCACCCAGACCGATCTGGTTTTCCATCTGGCCATCAGCCATGTTGTTCAGGTTGGCGATATACAGCTCTTGTACCGGGCCGAAGGAGAGATCCATGCCAGTCAGAGCATCCAGAGACATGCGCGGAGCAAACTTCATGAACAGGTTCTGGCCGCCGTGCTTGTCGCTGTGTTTGGTGTCGAAAATATCGAAGATATCGACATAGCCATACAGGTCAAAAATACCGGAACGACCGCCGAACTCCATTTCCAGATAGGTATCGTTGTAATCGTCATCAGCGGCAGTGAACGGGCGCTGATCGATGGTGTGCATTACGTTGAACTGCATCCACTTGTAATCGTTCTTGTGGATGTCACCGCTGTAGTCAGCAGCGAACGCCGGAGTGGCAGCAGCGGCCAGCAGGCCGGCAGCGATCAGAGTCTTGGTAAATTTGGCCATTTTATTGGTCTCTTGTGCGTTAGTTGAGGTTTTCCGTAGCCTGCCCACAAGGAGCGAATGGGATTCTAATCAAATAAAATAGGGGGAGAAACAACTTCTGGGGAACTTTCTTTGGAAGTGTGAATCTAATCACCCCCGCTTTAACGCAAACGCTTGCTATTTGCTCGGTATTGAGAACAACGACTCCCCTTTTCTCGCTACCAAGACGATCAACAGCAGCACAGGCAGCCCCAATAAACCGGTTCCCACGAAGAAGACACTGTAGCCAACCTGCTCCACTATCTGGCCGGAAAACCCCGCCAGCAGCTTGGGCAGCAGCAACATCACAGAGCTGAACAACGCATATTGCGTCGCCGAAAAGGCGACATTGGTCAGGCTGGAGAGATAGGTTACAAACGCGGCGGTGGCGATCCCGGCGCTGAGATTGTCCAGCGAGATAATCAGGGTCAGCAGCTCCAGGTTGTGGCCCACCTGGTTGAGCAGGGCAAACAGCAGGTTGGTACTGGCAGTCAGCAGCGCCCCCAGAAACAGAATGCGCAGGGTACCGAATCGCATCACCAGCACGCCACCGAGCGCCGCCCCCACCAACGTCATGATGACGCCGAACACCTTGGTGATGGTGGCAACTTCGGTCTTGCTGAACTGCATATCCACGTAGAAACTGTTGGACATCACCCCCATCACCACATCCGCCACCCGATAGCAGGCAATCAGTGCCAGGATCAGCAGCGCCGAGCGACCGTAACGGTGGAAGAAGTCGGCAAAGGGGCACCAAATGGCCTCATAGGCCCAGGCCCCCGCACTCGCCAGCGGCAATGGCCACCCCTTTGCCAGCAGGCAGGCCTTGCGATCGGCTTGCTGCTGATCCTGGGTAGCCTGGTCGATCTGCGGTTCATGGCAAAAGAGGGTGGTGATGATGCCAAGAGACATCATCACCGCCATCAGCAGGTAGGTTATCTGCCAGCCGCGATAGTCATAACCCACGTTGCTGCCAAACCAGGCTGCCAGGGCCAGCGCTCCCGCCCCCGCCATGATCATCGCCAACCGGTACCCTGTCATGTAAGAAGCCGCCATGGCCGCCTGCAACCGCTCCGGCGCAGATTCGATGCGATAGGCATCGATGACGATATCCTGGGTCGCCGAGGCAAAGGCCACCAGCAGGGCAAACAGCGCCAGCTGCGCCAATCCGGTCTTGGGATCGCAGAGCGCCATGCCAACCAGGGCTCCCGCAATTAGCAACTGGGAGAAGAGCATCCAGCTGCGACGACGTCCAAGCAGCCTGGAGAGCAGCGGCAACGGCATGCGATCCACCAGGGGGGACCACAGCCACTTGAAGCCATAGGCCAGGGCGACCCAACTCATATAGCCGATGTCGGTCAGGCTGACATCCGCCTCGCGCAACCAGAACGACAGGGTGCCAAAGACCAGCAGCAAGGGCAGACCCGATGAAAAGCCCATGGCAAAGAGGATCAGCACTCTGGCTTCGAGATAGACGGCGAGCGAGTCTCGCCAGCTCGGTTTGCGGATCATGTTCAACTACCTGACGGATCTTGGAAAAGTGCGCCATTTTGGCAGGTTAGGCCCGGATAGCCAAGGCAGGCCCAAACGCCAGACAAACAAAAGGCCCACCCCGAAAGGGGTGGGCCTTGTCTTCTGCAACAAAGCGTGTCGCAGCGGCCATCACGGGTAGAAAGGGTTACTTGCCCGCCTTCTTGTCGGTTCCGCTCTCGGCCAGCAACACCACTTTCTTCAGGATGATGGGGCTGGTCGGCACGTCGTTGGCACGCAGGATAGAGCTGTAGCCAGTCTGCACCTGTGCCAGCTTGTCCAGCACCTCCATTCCCTGTACCACCTGGCCAAAGACGGTGTAGCCGGCACCGGCATTGGCGTTGAGGTTGTTGTTGTCCACCAGGTTGAAGTAGAACTGGCGGGTCGCGCTGTCGACCGCCTGGGTGCGGGCCATGGCGATGGAACCGCGCTTGTTGGGCAGGCCGCCACGGGATTCGTTGACCACGGGCTCATAGGTCGGCAGCTGCTGGAACTGCTGGTTGTAGCCGCCCCCCTGTACCACGAAGTTCTGGATCACCCGGTGAAACAGGCTGCCATCGTAACTGCCGTCCGCCACATAACGCAGAAAGTTCTTCACCGTCTGGGGCGCCTGCTTGGGCGCCAGCTCCACCACGATATTGCCGTGGTTGGTCTCCATTCTTACCTGCGGGCCGGCAAATGCCAGCGGAGTAACCAGCATGGCCAGCAACCAGAGTTTTTTCATGATCAGACTCCTGCGCCGCTCGGTTGACCCTTCAGATAGCCACGCAGGGCCTCATCCGCCATGATCTGCTGCAATACGTTGCCCAGTTGCAGGTTCAGGGTGGATTCCAGATCTGCCATGCTCGGCTCGCCCGGTCCCTCTTTACTGGAGGACATGTTGAACTGTTTGGTCAGACGGTTGCCCTGGAAATCGGCGATCACCTGCAGGCTGACTCGGGATTTGGTGACATAAGTGAAGGTCTTCTCTTCCACATTGACCGCCGCGGTCGAGATAACCAGGGTCAGGTTGGTGGTGCCGCTGTTGCCCACTTCGAGCCCCTGGCTGCGCAGCCCCTCGGCCAGCTTCTCTGCGACCAGCAGATTGAGCGGACGCTCGCTGTTGACCAGCACGGTGGCCTTCTCTTTCTTCTTGATGGAGAAGACATAGGCAGCCTCACGCTTGTCTACCCCTTCCATGGTGATCCGGTTGCCCGAGTAGTATTGCTGGTTGGCCGGCACGATCTGCGGATTGAGCAGTGCCGTCTCGGGCCAATGGGTTGCGCACCCGCCGAGCATCAGGGCGGCCAGCAGCAAGAGTGACTTTTTCATCATGAACTTCCTTTGACGTTAGCGTTTGATGGCTTTCAAAATAACGAATTTGCTGTTTGACGCAACGACTTGTGCGTTGGCAAACAAGCGCTTGAGTTTATTGTGATAATCCAGATGACGGTTGCCTACTATCCAGAGTTCCCCCCCTTTGGGCAACACCCGGTGGGCATCGCAGAACATCTGCCAGGCGATATGATCGGTGATCGCCTGCTGCTGATGGAAGGGCGGGTTGCAGAGGATCCGATCCGCTGCCCCCGTCTCGACGCCATCCAGACAGTTGTTGACCATGAAGCTGGCCCGCAGCAGCGCCTCCGCCAGGTTGTGTTCGACGTTGAGCCGTGCCGACGCCACCGCCATGTAGGACTCGTCGACAAAGGTCACCTCCACCTCGCTGTCCCGTGCCAGCAGCGAGAGTCCCAGCACACCGTTGCCACAGCCCAGATCGATCACCTTGCGCGCGCTATGTATCGGTAGATTGTCCAGCATGAAGCGGGCGCCGATATCCAGGCTGGTGCGCGAAAAGACGTTGGCGTGGTTGTGGATGAGCATGTCGGTGCCCTCCAGCGGCCAGACGGTGGGGAACGGATTGGCCAGCGCCGGACGTTCTTCTTGCGGTTCGCAGTGGATAAGGCGCGCCTTCTTCCAGGCGAGCGACGTCCGGGTTGCCCCCAGGTATTTCTCGAACAGCTTGAGGGTGGAGGTGTGAATGTCCTTGGCCTTGCCGGCGGCGATGATGCGGGTGGCGGGCGTCACCACCTGACGCAGGGCCAACAGTTGCTGCTCCAGCAGCGCCTGGTATTTGGAAACCTTGATCACCACCAGTGCCGGCGCCTCGGGCAGGGGCGCCAGCGCATCCTGCAGCCGGATGCCGTCGGTATCCAGCCCGTTTTCGATCAGATTGGCCAGCGTGGCCCGCTCGCTGATATAGGAATCGGTGACGCTGACGGGAGCGTAATCGTGCAAAAATGCCGCCAGGGCGCCGAATCCGTCATTCATGATGATCACCGGGCCTGCCTGCTCCAGGGGGGACTCAGCCAGGGTGTTGATCAGATATTCGTCGGCCGCATCCCAGGCTTGCAGGGTTTCCTGGCTCAGGCGCGGGTAGCGATAGAGGGTCAGCTGGCAATGGGGAGTGACAAGAAGGGTTTCCATAGGATGAGTCCAACCTCGGCTTGATTCGGGTAACAGGCGCCAGGGGCGACGCAAAGTGGCGCTATTCTAGCGGGGTAGAGGAATTTCACCAGTTCGAGCCGCCATGACAGCGTTCCCGGGCCATATTTCTCTCCATAAGGGGACTTATTCCGCCAGGCAACTGCCGATAGAATGGCCCCACGTTCACTTTCTGGAAGCATCCTGATGACCATGCAACAACACATTGAAGCAAAACTGACCGCCGCCCTCACTCCCAGCCTGCTGGAGGTGATCAACGAGAGCCATATGCATCGTGTTGAGCCCGGCTCCGAGAGCCACTTCAAGGTGGTCATCGTCAGCCCGCAATTTGAAGGTCTGCGTCTCCTGGCCCGTCATCGCCTGATCAATGAAGTGCTGGCCCCCGAGCTGGCCGGCCCGGTACATGCCCTGGCACTGCATACCTACACAGAGAGCGAATGGCAGCAAAAGGGCCAGGCACCGCGCACCCCGAGCTGCGTCGGCAAACCCTGACGCGGCCAGAACAGGAGAGTTCCTGCATCCCTCTGCCATCCCGCCTGCAAGTCATTGGAAATGGGGCGATAAAAGCCCCATATGAGAATTACTCGCAAACAAAACTGCCGGATTATCTTTTCTAATCAATATTCTCAACAATAAGATTACCCCTATTGGGGTATTCAAATAAAAAAACCTTTAAAACCACGGTTTACGAGGGGTTCACCCCCTTATTCAGGAGAGGTTAATTTTGTGATGGCACAGGGATTTTACCCATTTGTCATGGCAGAAAATGAGTCATAAGTGGTAAACTCAAGCGCTTTTGAGTGACCCCGCATATTGGATGATCGCCAGCGCTGTTTACTGGTTGCAACGGCAATATCGTCACTCGACCACCCGTCGTGATGTATTTCTCGGCGCTAACCAACCTCTCTTCCCGTAACGGTAGTGCAAGTAAGTATGATTACAATCAAAAGAGGACTGGACATCCCCGTGCTGGGTGCGCCAGAGCAAGTAATCTACGATGGCCCCGCCATCACCCGTGTTGCTACACTGGGCGAGGAGTTCGTGGGGATGCGACCTACTATGTTCGTCAAAGTAGGTGATCGCGTCATCAAAGGTCAGGATCTCTTCGAAGACAAGAAGAATCCCGGCGTTAAATTCACAGCTCCTGCCACCGGTGTGGTTTCAGAGATTAACCGTGGTGCCAAACGTGTTCTTCAATCCGTGGTCATCGACCTCGACGGCTCGGACGAACAGGTAACCTTCGAGCACTTTGCCTCCGCCGAGCTGGCCAAGCTCGAACGCAGCAAGGTGCAGGAGATCCTGCTCGCCTCCGGTCAGTGGACTGCGCTGCGTACCCGTCCGTTCAGCAAGGTTCCCGCCGTTGGCTCCGCCCCGCGCGCCATCTTTGTGACCGCGATGGACACCAACCCGCTGGCAGCCAATCCCGAGCTGATCATCAAGGAACAGTCTCAGGCGTTCCTCGACGGTCTGGCCGTGCTGACTCGCCTGACCGATGGCAACGTCTACGTCTGCAAGGGCGAAGCCAGCCTGCCTCACTCTCCCCTGGCCCAGGTCAAGGAAGAGATCTTCGTCGGTCCTCATCCTGCCGGTCTGCCTGGCACCCATATCCACTTCCTGGATCCGGTCAGCAGCACCAAGGTGCAGTGGCACATCAACTATCAGGATGTGATCGCCTACGGCAAGCTGTTCACCACCGGCCAGATCTTCACCGACAAGGTGATCGCCCTGGCAGGTCCGAACGTGCTCAAGCCGCGTCTGCTGCGTACCCGTCTGGGTGCCTGCATCAGCCAGATTACCAACAACGAGCTGCGTGCCGACGAAAACCGCATCATCTCCGGTTCTCTGCTGAGCGGTGCCAAGGCCGACGGGGTTCACGACTATCTGGGTCGTTACCACAATCAGGTCTGCGCACTGGGTGAAGGTCGCGAGAAAGAGTTCCTGGGCTGGATCAACCCCAGCGCCAACAAGTTCTCCATTACCCGCACCACCCTTTCTCATCTGATGAAGGGCAAGCTGATCAACTTCACCACCACCACCAATGGTAGTGATCGTTCCATGGTGCCTATCGGCAACTATGAGCGGGTGATGCCACTCGACATCCTGCCGACCCTGCTGCTGCGGGACATGATCTCTGGCGATACCGATGGTGCACAAGCACTGGGCTGCCTGGAGCTGGATGAGGAAGATTTGGCCCTCTGTACTTTTGTCTGCCCCGGCAAGACCGAGTACGGCCCTATCTTGCGTGAGTGCCTGACCAAGATTGAACTGGAAGGTTAAGCGATGAGTTTCAAGCAACTTCTTGAAAATATGGAACACCACTTCGAGCCGGGTGGGAAGTACGCCAAGTACTACGCCCTGTTCGAAGCGGCGTATACCCTGTTCTATACCCCGGGTTCCGTAACCCGCAATGCTGCCCACGTTCGTGATGCGCTCGATCTGAAGCGCATGATGATCATGGTGTGGCTGGCCGTGTTCCCGGCCATGTTCTGGGGCATGTACAACGTCGGCAACCAGTCCATTGCCGCGATTGCCCATCTGGGTACCGCCGCCGGTGCCAGCAGCTGGCAATATGCGCTGGCAACCATGCTGGGAGCCTCCCTGGATCCGGCCGTGGCCGGTGTCGGCAGCAAGATGCTGATCGGCGCAGCCCACTTCTTCCCGATCTACATCACCGTCTTCCTGGTCGGTGGTTTCTGGGAAGTGCTGTTTGCCATGGTGCGCAAGCACGAGATCAACGAAGGCTTCTTCGTGACCTCCATCCTGTTCGCCCTGATCGTGCCGCCCGAGCTGCCCCTGTGGCAAGCTGCCCTGGGTATCACCTTCGGTGTGGTGATGGCCAAGGAAGTGTTCGGTGGTACCGGCAAGAACTTCCTGAACCCGGCCCTGGCGGGTCGTGCGTTCCTGTTCTTCGCCTACCCGGGTCAAATCTCCGGCGACGCAGTCTGGGTTGCCGTTGACGGTTTCTCCGGTGCGACTGCCCTGAGCCAGTGGGCCCAAGGTGGCCAGATGGCACTGATCAACAGCGCCACCGGCGAAGCCATCAGCTGGATGGACGCCTTCCTGGGCAACCTGCCGGGTTCCATCGGTGAAGTTTCCACCCTGATGATCCTGTTGGGCGCCGCCATGATCGTGTACATGCGCATCGCCTCCTGGCGCATCATCGCCGGCGTGATGGTCGGTATGATCGCGACTTCCCTGCTGTTCAACGTCATCGGTTCCGACACCAACCCCATGTTCAACATGCCGTGGCACTGGCACCTGGTGCTGGGTGGCTTCGCCTTCGGTATGGCCTTCATGGCGACCGACCCTGTCTCCGCAGCCTTTACCAACAAGGGCAAGTGGTGGTACGGCGCACTGATCGGCGTCATGGTCGTGCTGGTTCGCGTGGTCAACCCCGCGTTCCCGGAAGGCATGATGCTGGCCATTCTGTTTGCGAACCTGTTTGCTCCCTTGTTTGACCATTTCGTCGCTCAGGCAAACATCAAGCGGAGGATTGCTCGTGGCGTTTAATAAAGATTCAACCCTCGGCACCGTTAGCGTGGTGACTGGCCTCTGTCTGGCCTGTTCCATCGTGGTATCCGTTGCCGCCGTTGGCCTGCGTTCTACCCAACAGGAGAACAAGGCACTGGACAAGCAGAGCAACATCCTCGCCGTTGCCGGTGTGGACATCAGCGATGTCGCCAAGCGCGACATGGCCAAGCTGTATGGCGACAAGATCGAAGCCCGCCTGGTGGATCTCTCCACCGGTAACTTTGTTGACGGCGATGCCGACAACTTCGATACCAAGCAGGCTGCCAAAGATCCGGCCAAAAATATCCGTCTGGCTGCGGCCGACGACAAGGCCGGCCTGCGCCAGATTTCCAAGCTGATCCCGGTGTTCTTCGCCAAGGACAGCGAAGGCAAGATCGATAGCATCATCCTGCCCATCTACGGTCAGGGTCTGTGGTCGACCATGTATGCCTTCGTCGCCGTTGCTCCGGATGGCCAGACCATCAAGGGCATCACCTACTATGACCACGGTGAAACCCCGGGTCTGGGTGGCGAAATCGAAAACCCGGCATGGGAAGCCCTGTTCAAGGACAAGAAATTGTTCGATCAGAACGGCATGCCCGCGCTGCGCGTGATCAAGGGCCATGCTCCGGCTGGCTCTGAGCATGAGATTGACGGTCTGTCCGGCGCTACCCTGACCGGTAACGGCGTACAGCACACCTTCGACTTCTGGATGGGTCCCAAGGGCTTCGGTCCTTTCCTGGCCAAGGTTCGTGCAGGAGAAATCAACAATGGCTGACAAGAGCGAAATGAAAAAGTTGCTGTTGACGCCTGTGCTCGGCAACAACCCCATCGCCTTGCAGGTGCTGGGTGTCTGTTCCGCACTGGCGGTTACCAGCCAGATGAAGACAGCGTTTGTAATGACCCTCGCGGTCATGGCGGTCACCGCCTTCTCAAACCTGTTCATCTCCCTGATCCGCAACCAGATCCCCAACAGCGTGCGGATCATTGCCCAGATGGCGATCATCGCCTCACTGGTTATCGTGGTTGACCAGGTGCTCAAGGCTTATGCCTATGAGATCTCCAAGCAGCTGTCGGTATTCGTGGGTCTGATCATCACCAACTGTATCGTAATGGGTCGTGCCGAAGCCTACGCCATGAAGAGTGCCCCGCTGCCCTCCTTCCTGGACGGTATCGGTAACGGTCTGGGCTATGGCGCCATTCTGCTGAGCGTCGCCACCGTGCGTGAACTGCTGGGCTCCGGCACCTGGTTCGGCCTCGAGCTGATGCCACTGGTGAACAACGGTGGCTGGTATGTACCGAATGGCCTGCTGCTGCTGCCGCCGAGCGCATTCTTCATCATTGGTCTGATCATCTGGGGCGTTCGCACCAAGGATCCCAAGCAGGTGGAGGCAAAGGATTAAGGTATGGAACACTATCTGAGTCTGTTGATTCGTTCGATCTTCATCGAAAACCTGGCACTCTCCTTCTTCCTGGGGATGTGTACCTTCCTGGCGGTGTCCAAGAAGGTCAAGACCTCCATGGGTCTTGGTATTGCCGTTATCGTGGTGCAAACCATCGCCGTACCGGTCAACAACCTGATCTACAACTACGTGTTGAAGGCAGGTGCCCTCTCCCCCGATCTGGACCTGAGCTTCCTGAGCTTCATCACCTTCATCGGTGTGATCGCGGCCCTGGTACAGATCCTGGAGATGGCGCTGGATAAATACTTCCCGGCCCTCTACAACGCGCTCGGCATCTTCTTGCCGCTCATCACCGTGAACTGCGCCATCTTCGGTGGCGTCTCCTTCATGGTGCAGCGTGACTACAACTTCGTCGAGTCTGTGGTCTACGGCGTGGGTTCAGGTGCAGGCTGGATGCTAGCGATCGTTGCGCTGGCAGGTATCCGCGAGAAGATGAAGTACTCCGATGTTCCGGAAGGTCTGCGTGGCCTCGGCATCACCTTCATCACCGCCGGCCTGATGGCGCTGGGCTTCATGTCCTTCTCTGGTATCTCCCTGTAATCGGAAAGGAACGATAGATGGAAATTATTTTGGGTGTGGTCATGTTTACCGTGATCCTGCTGGCACTGGTGGCAGTCATTCTGTTCGCCAAGTCCAAGCTGGTGACCGCGGGCGACGTGACAATCAGCATCAACGGTGACCCGGCCAAGGCTGTGACCAGCCCGGCCGGTGGCAAACTGCTCGGCGTGCTGGCCGGCAGCGGTATCTTCGTCTCCTCCGCCTGTGGTGGTGGTGGCTCCTGCGGCCAGTGCAAGGTGCGGGTGAAGTCCGGTGGCGGCGACATCCTGCCGACCGAACTGGATCACATCAGCAAGGGCGAAGCCCGTCACGGCGAGCGTCTGGCCTGCCAGGTCACCGTTCGCGGCGACATGGACATCGAACTGCCGGAAGAGATCTTCGGCGTGAAGAAGTGGGAATGTACCGTCATCTCCAATGACAACAAGGCCACCTTCATCAAGGAGCTCAAGCTGCAGATCCCGGATGGCGAGAGCGTACCGTTCCGCGCCGGTGGTTATATCCAGATTGAAGCGCCGGCTCACCACGTCCGCTACAAGGACTTCGATATTCCCGAGGAGTATCGTGGTGACTGGGATCGCTTCAAGATCTTCGATCTGGAGTCCAAGGTTGACGAGCCGATCATCCGTGCTTACTCCATGGCCAACTATCCGGAAGAGTTCGGCATCATCATGCTGAACGTGCGGATCGCGACTCCGCCGCCCAGCAACTGGACTGCCCCTCCGGGACAGATGTCCTCCTACATCTTCAGCCTGAAGGCAGGTGACAAGGTGACCATCTCCGGTCCGTTCGGCGAGTTCTTCGCCAAGGACACCGACGCCGAAATGGTGTTCATCGGTGGTGGTGCGGGTATGGCGCCGATGCGCTCCCATATCTTCGACCAGCTGCGTCGCCTGAAGTCCAAGCGCAAGATGAGCTTCTGGTACGGTGCCCGTTCCAAGCGCGAGATGTTCTATGTCGAGGACTTCGACATGCTGGCCGCCGAGAACGAGAACTTCACCTGGAACGTCGCCCTGTCCGATCCGCAACCGGAAGACAACTGGGACGGCTACACCGGCTTCATCCATAACGTGCTCTACGAGAACTACCTCAAGAACCACGAGGCGCCGGAAGATTGCGAGTTCTACATGTGTGGTCCTCCCGTGATGAACGCCGCCGTCATCAACATGCTCAAGGATCTGGGCGTTGAAGACGAAAACATCCTGCTGGATGACTTTGGTGGTTAATCCATGCACAGCGTTGTAAAGACCTGGCTAGCCTTCGGGCTAGCCTTTTTCTTGACTGGGTGCGGTCAGGAAACGGTCCAGAGCAAGCCGGAGATCCATATCACCGGCAGCACCATGGGAACCTACTACTCCATCAAGGTGGCGGATGACGTCATCAGCGATCCGGCCAAGTTGCAGGCCGAAGTGGATGTGCTGCTGGAGCGGGTCAACGACCAGATGTCGACTTATCGTCCCGATTCCGAGCTCTCCCGCTTCAACCAGCATCGTGACTCCACACCGGTCGTAGTGTCGCGAGACACCGCTCGAGTCGTCACTGAGGCCATTCACATTGGCCGTGAGAGCCAGGGGGCGCTGGACGTCACCGTTGGCCCCTTGGTCAATCTGTGGGGCTTTGGCCCGGACAAACGGCCGACCAAGGTCCCGAGCGACGAGCTGATCACCCAGACCCGTCAGAAGACCGGGCTTGGCAATCTGCACGTCATCACCTCCGCCGATGCCGATACCCTGCAAAAAGATGTACCGGATCTTTACGTGGATCTCTCCGCCATCGCCAAGGGGTTTGGCGTCGACAAGGTGGCCGAATACCTGGAGTCCCTGGGAGCCCGCAACTATCTGGTTGAAATCGGCGGCGAGCTGAGGATCAATGGCGTCAACGGCAAGGGCCATCCCTGGCGCGTGGCCATCGAGAAACCCACCGCGGGCACCGGCACGGTACAGGAAGTGATAGTCCCGGGTGACAACGGCGTTGCCACCTCCGGCGATTATCGCAACTATTACGAACTGGATGGCCAGCGTTTCTCCCACACCATAGATCCGCGCTCCGGCAAACCGATCCAGCATCGTCTGGTGTCGGTCACCGTGATCCACCCCTCCTGCATGACGGCGGACGGGCTGGCAACCGTGTTCATGGTGATGGGGACCGAGAAGAGCTTGGCCTACGCCAACGAACGTGGACTGGCGATCTTCGTGATCACCAAAACCGACAAGGGTTTTGAAGAGGCCTACTCCGACGCCTTCAAGCCCTATCTGGTTAAAAAGTAAGAGGCAGCAACATGCAGATTTTTCTGATCACCTTCGGGGTGTTTCTGGCAGTAGTGGTGGCCATGGCCATCGGCTACATCTTCCAGAAGAAGAGCATCTCCGGCTCCTGCGGTGGCCTGGGCAGCGTGGGCATCGAGAAAGAGTGCGATTGCCCCGAACCCTGTGACAACCGCAAGAAGAAGATGGCCAAGGAAGAGGCCCGTCGAAAGATGCTGGAAGAGAATCGGATCATCTGAGCGCCCGGGCTCCGACGGTAACAAAAAGCGCGCCACTGGCGCGCTTTTTACTGGGGTTTGTCCGGCGACAAGGCTATGGCTTGCGCTCGATATAGAGGAGCACTTCCCCAAGATCAATGCCGAACTTGCTGATCCTGGCACGGTTGAGCAAGCGATCCGCATCCAGTAGATACATCCAGTCATCTAAGCTCACCCGTACCACCTCACCATCCGGCAGCGCCAGATCGAGCTGGTAACGCCAGTTGAGGGCAAAACCTTCCGTCTTGCCCACCGCCTCCCCCACCACATCCGATGCGCTGCCGCGCCAGTGGCCATCCGCCCCCTTGCGTAGATACCAGGTGCGAGTCTGCTGGCGACCATCGTCAAAATGGAACTGCTCGAATAGCTCTCCCTTGCCCTCCTGCCAGCGCCCCTCCATCTCGACCCGAAAGCGACTGGTCACTTCACCGCTGCGGTCTGTGACCAGGCCATGGGCTACCAGCTTGCCACTGAAGAAACGGGCGAGATCCCACTCGGGCCCCTGGCCACGGTAGTCATTGAGGTTGGCACCACATCCTGTCAGCAGCATGAGTGGCAACAAAGCGAGAAGACGATATAGACGGTAGCAAGACATAAAGGGCTCCGGCATCAGGGTTGGCCGCGCAGGCGGCGGGTCAGGGCTGGATCCCGGCTGTTGTCCGCCAGCCAGATCGCCAGAAAGGCGGCGGAAAACTGCGGTTCGGCGAGCGAGCCGAGGAGCTGCTCCTGCCACCAGAAGTGGCCGGTTCCCGCTTCGTCGACATAGAAGGTCAGCCTGTCGCCAGCTGCCACATCCGGCCAGAGGGTCGCAAGTTGCCCGAGCCAGCGCTGGCGATCGGCATCACTGCCAAGACCAAGCCGCTGCCACTCTTTAGCGGTGGCGCTGAGCAGATCCTCACGTTCGATGGCTCTGGCATAGGTCAGGGTCAGTGCCTGCGGATAATGGCTCGGCTGATAGCGACCACTCTCGCTGTAGAGGGTGGCGTCATAGAGCTTGAACCAGAGCCAGTTCATCTCCCCCTGGCCGACCGGACGCAACTGTTGCCAAGGGACGGCAGAAGCCTGCGCGGCAGTCGCCAGGTGCAAACTCAGCACCGCCAAGAGCAGGCTAGTTCCACCCCATGTGCCAATGGCTGGGATCTTCCAGTTCATGCCAATCCATCTCCTGTTCCTGCAGGGTATTGATATCCTGCATCACCACCTGCATCAGCCGCCCCTGCGCATCCCGCTGGCAGGCCACCACCAGATAGAAGCGATCAGTCAGCTCGTGCTGGCTCTCTTTGGTCCACTTGGAAAACAACAAAGTGTCGGTCGAAAAGGTGTTCATCTTGACTCACCCTCCAGCTTGACCATTACCCACAGTAGTAGGGGTAACCACCACATCCAGATCACGGCCAACAAGGCCACACTGATCCCAATGCCCCAGGGTAAGTGTACTGCTCCCATCTCGGCTCCCGCCACATAGGAGACCGTCCCCCCAAGCATGCCAAACAGCCCCTGTTGCCAACGGGGTAATCGCAGTAGCCAGCGCATGCCATGGGCCAGCGTCAGGGCAAATCCGACCCAGAGCAGCGCCAGCCAGAGCGGAAAACCGGCCTTGAAATCGAACAGCCCGAGCCGCCAGAGCAGCAGATCGAGCAGGCTACCTACAAGGGCCATGGGCAGGAGTCGCAGATCCCTTTTGCGGCTTGGCGAGCAGAGAAAATGAAGCAGCAGCATCGTAAGCAAGGGACCCGGCAGCTGCCACTTCACCGCCAGCAACCAGTAGAGGTTGAACCCCAGCAGTTGGGCCCACCGCCACATGGTCAGTGACCGCTTACCGGCAAGTCTCCCGACCAACCGAGCGGCCCGGGTTTGGCCGCCTCCAGTTGTACCAGGCTGATGGTGCGTTCCCAGAATCCCCCCTCGCAGTAGGCGAAATAGAAGTGCCACAGCCGGATGAAATCCTGGCTGTAGCCGAGCGCAGGCAGCTCGGGTGCCAGCGCCAGAAAGCGCTGGCACCAGTGGGCCAGTGTGCGAGCGTAGTGATGGCCGTGATCGTGCAGCCGCACCAGCTGCATGTCGGTTTCGCGGGCCAGCAATCCCGCCATCTGGGAGACGCTCGGCAGGCAGCCACCGGGGAAGATATAGCGCTGGATGAAGTCGACCCCGCGCAGGTACTGGGCATGGCGCTGATCGGCGATAGTGATGGCCTGAATAAGCAGGCGCCCACCGGGTTTGAGCAGGCGCGACAGCTGGCGAAAGTAGTCCGGCAGAAAGGCGTGACCCACCGCTTCGATCATCTCGATGGAGACCAGCTTGTCGAACCGCCCCTCCAGCTTGCGGTAATCCTCCAGCAGCAAGGTGATGCGATCCCCGAGCCCCTCCCGCCCGATCCACTCTTTTGCGTAGTCGTGCTGGGCCTGGGAGATGGTGGTGGTAGTCACCCGGCAGCCGTAGTGGCGAGCAGCAAAGACGGCCAGCCCACCCCAGCCGGTCCCGATCTCCAGCAGATGATCGTCCGGGCCGAGCTCGAGCCGCTCGCAGATGGTACGCAGCTTGGCCTGCTGCCCCTCTTCCAGGGTGGCCTCTGCCCCCGGATAGATGGCGCTCGAATACTGCATATGGCTGTCGAGAAAACCCTGATAAAGAGCGTTGCCGAGATCGTAGTGGGCGGCGATGTTGGCGCGCGACCCGGTCAGGGTATTGCGACTCCGCCAGTGGCGCACCTTGTTGAAAGGGAAGCTGAGCCAGCCCAGGCGCCGCTCCAGACTGTCGAGCAGAGTCAGGTTGCGGGCCAGCAGCCGCACCAGCGCCACCGGATCCGGGCTGGTCCATAGCCCTTCTACCCAGGTTTCACCGGCAGCGATGCTGCCCCCCAGCAGCAAGCGGCGATAGAAGGCCGGATCCAGCACCACCAGCTCGGCATGCAAATCACTGGTTGCATCACCAAAGCTGTGACGCTCGCGGCCATCTCGCAGCAGCAGTTGGCCTTGGTCGAGCCGCCCCAGCAAATTGAGCAACAGTTGCCTGGCCCCCTTGTCGATGAAAGAGGCAGAAACAGAAGATTGCACCAGTTCCATTAGCGAGTCTCCGGATGGGTGAAGATGGGGGTTCGTTTGATAAAAAGACGCAGGGCCTGCCAGTAGATACCGAGCAGCACCCTCATGGTCATCCAGGGCCAGCGGACCAGCAGCGCCGCCAGCCCCTGGCGCGACAGCGGCTCCCGCCTTAGCGTCAAGGTAGCGTCAAACAGCTTGGCCTCCCCAGATACGGGATGACTCTCGATATGGATCAGCGTCTCCTGCGCGGGCGGGCGGATGCGCCAGTGGTAGCGCATAGCCAGCTCCATGAAGGGGGAGACGTGAAAATCCTTGTCGTGGGGAGCCAGCGCCGCCAGATCCAGCAGATAGTAGTGGCGCTCGTTCCAGGGGGTGTTGGAGACCTCGGCCAGCAAATAGCGCGTCTCCCCCTGCCGATCGCAGAAGTAGAAGTTGACCGGGCTGAAGTAAAACCCCAGGCAACGTACGTTGCCGAGCAGCAACACCCGCCCCTTCGGGTCGGCATCGCCGCCCAGCTCGGCCACCTTGTCCCACACCGCCTGTTTGAGCGGGCCCGCGCTCCCCCGCAGGTAGTCATGACGACGAAAGGAGAGCAGCCCGGCCCGCTCCACCGCGAACCATCTTCCCTGATCGAGGCCCGGTAGTTCATCTAGATCCAGTCCCAGCATGAAGAGGTGGTACGAAAAAGCGTGAGCCCTCGGCGCGAAGCGGCGGTGGCGCACCGAGCCCCGCCAGATGGCGCTGATCCCGCCGCTCACTGTCGCGGTTGCGCCTTTCATAGCTCGGCCCCGAAGCGCCGGGCTACATCCAGGGCGCTGCGCACCCCATCCTCGTGAAAGCCGTTGTACCAGTAGGCACCGCAGAAGTGGGTGTGCCGCTGGCCGCAGATCTCTGGTCGCCGCTGCTGGGCGGCGATGGAGCTCTGATTGAACACCGGATGGTGATAGACGAAACGGCGCAATACCTTGCTCTCGTCCACCCGCCCTGCGGGATTGAGGCTGACGCAGAAGGGCTCGGGTGAACTCACCCCCTGCAGGATATTCATGTTGTAACTCACCAGTGGCCGTGCGCCGTCATCATCACCGAGCTGATAATTCCAGCTGGCCCACGCCTTGCGGCGCACCGGCAGGCAAGTTGCGTCGGTGTGGAGCCAGACGTCATTGGCCTGATAGGGCATGGCGCCGAGGATGGTCCGCTCCCGCTCGCTCGCATCCGCCAGCAGGGCCAGCGTCTGGTCGCTGTGGCAAGCGAGTATCACCTCGTCAAAGTGCTCCTCGCCATCATGGCTCTGGACAATGACGCCATTCGTCACTCGCCGGATCCCCGCTACCGGGCAAGCCAGCCGGATCTGCGACAGCCATCCCGCCGTGAGCGGCCCTATGTATTCGCGCGAGCCACCGGGAATGACGTACCACTGGGGCCGGTTTGCCACCTCCAGCAGGCCGTGATGGGCAAAAAATCGCAGGAAGAAGCCAAGGGGGAAGGCCCGCATATCGGCCAGGGTGGATGACCAGATGGCCGCCCCCATCGGCAGTATGTAGTGACGGGCGAAGTAGTCGCTAAACTCCCCCGCCTGCAGGAAATCCCCCAGGGTCAGTTCGGAGCCAACATCGAGGGCCTGGTGATCCACCAGCCAGGCGCGAGCCTCCCGGTTGAAGCGCAGGATCTCGGCAACAAAGCCGTAAAACCGCGGGCTCAGCAGGTTGCTGCGCTGGGCGAACAGGGTATCGAGGTTGTGACCGTTGTACTCGAGCCCCTGCGGGCTTTTCACCGAGAAGCTCATCTCGGCCGGTTGCCGGGCCACCCCGATCCGCGCCAGCAATGCCATAAAGTTGGGGTAGGTGCGATCGTTGAACACGATAAAGCCGGTATCGATGGCGTAACGTCGCCCGCCCTGCTCCACGTCGACTGTGGCGGTGTGGCCCCCCAGGGTCGGCGCCGCCTCGAACAGGGTGATGTCGTGCTGTTTGTGGAGCAAAAAACCGGTGGTCAGCCCTGAAATCCCCGAACCGACGATGGCTATCTTTCTCTTCATGAGTGGCGTCCTTTCGACACAAGCGAGCTGCCAAGACGCAGCCAGAGTCCCACCGGCAGCGCACCAAGCAGGCGCAGCAACCAGATGAAACGACGGGGAAAGTGGATCTGATGGTGACCGGCGGTAAGCCCGTCCATGATGGCGCGGGAAGCCTCCTCCACAAGCACCAGACAAGGCATGGGAAAATCATTCTTTGCGGTGAGCGGCGTTTCCACAAAGCCGGGGCGGATCAGGGTGACCCCGATCCCTCTGCCAGCCAGATCGAGGCGCAGGGTATCGGCCAGATAGTCGAGGGCCGCCTTGGAAGCGCCATAGGCCTCGGCCCGTGGCAGTGGCAACCAGCTCACCGACGAGCTGACAATGGCAAGACGGGCCCCCGCCCCCAGCAGTGGCAGGAAGGCGGCCAGCGCATGAGCGGTGGCAATGAGATTGGTCTCGATGACCCGGGCAAACAGGGCGCTGTCAAACCCCTCGGCCAACTCCATATATTCGCAATGACCGGCGTTGAGGATCAGCAGATCCAGCGCAGGCAATGTACCCACCACTGCGTTCATGGCCGCTGGATTTCGGGTATCAAACTGCAAGGAGGTGATGCCCTCACTCTCCAGCCCCTGCAGCCGCTCCTCATCGCGACCACAGCCCCACACCTGCCAGCCTGAGCGCCGGTAATCGAGGGCCAGCTGGCGGCCGATGCCGGAGGTGGCACCTGTGATCAGCACCCGGCCGCTCATGCCCCCAGCCTCCCCTTGATGGTCCGCACCAGGGATCCGAGCAGCGGCAACTGCTCATAGAGCATGGCGCCGAGGTCAAAATAGTCCCGGTGCAGGCAGACCTTGCCCTCCTCGTCGAATTCGAGGCGGGTCGCCCCCTCCACTGTCACTGGCTTGCCGACACGCAGCCTTGGGTGGGAGAAGGTCATGGTCCAGCCGAGCCAGGCTTGTCGCCCCTGTTGCTGCTGACTGGTAATGACAAAACGACAATAGGCGAGGCGCTGATAGAGGGCGGCAAAATAGTCGCTGAGCGCCGCCAGTCCCTCGATGCGGTGGGCAGGATCGATAAAGATCACCTCGTCGGCATAGACCTCGGACAATAGGTGCAACTGCTGTCTGTCCAGCTGCTGATAGAGGGCGACGAAGCGGGCCAGCGGCTCATCCATGCTATTTCTCCAGGAAGCGAAACATTTCGATGGCTCTCACCCGGGCGACGGCGTGATCCACCATGGGGGCCGGATAATCCTGCCGCCCCTTGAGCCGCAGCCAGTCGTGAGGCTGGTGCAGATAGGCGGCGGGCACATCGGCCAGTTCAGCGACCCAGGTACGAATGAACTCCCCTTGTGGATCAAATCTTTGTCCCTGGGTGGTGGGGTTGAACACCCGAAAATAGGGTGCCGCATCGGCCCCGGTCCCCGCCGCCCACTGCCAGCCGCCGTTGTTGGCCGCCAGATCGCCGTCTATCAGCTTGCTCATGAAGTAGTCCTCCCCGAGCCGCCAGTGGATGTGCAGATCCTTGGTGAGGAAGCTCGCCACTATCATCCGCAGCCGGTTGTGCATCCAACCGGTGGCATTGAGGCAGCGCATGGCCGCATCGACGATGGGGTAGCCGGTACGTCCCTCGCACCAGGCGGCAAAGGCATCCGGGTCCCAGCTCCACGGCAGGGCCGCAGTCTCCGCCTTGAAGGGGCGATTCATGGAGAGGCTTGGGATCAGCGCCAGCAGATGGCGATAGAACTCACGCCAGATGAGCTCGTTGAGCCAGACAAATCCGGGCTGCGCCTTCGACTGGGGTCGATAGCCGAGGCGCTGTTGCAGTGCCCCTACGCACTGGCGCGGACTGATGATACCGGCCGCCAGATAGGGGGAGAGCACAGAGGTGCCCGCCAGGGCCGGAAAGTCCCGGGTCTCGCCATAGTCGAGCACAGCCTCATCGAGGAAGGTGTTCAGACGGCGCTGAGCCTCGGCCTCCCCCACCGGCCAGCGGGAGTCGGCCATCAGCTCGCCAAGAGCGGCATCGACAAATTCCCGCTCGGCCAGCGGCTGCCACGGCAGTGATGCACCGCGTGGCTCGGGAGCGCGGTGAATGACAAAGCCATCTTCCTCGAGGGCCTTGAGCCAGGCCCGGCTGAAGGGGGTATAGACCTTGAACATCTCCCCCGAGCCGGTCAGCACCCGCCCGGGCGGCAGCACGCAGCAGCCGTTGAACCAGTGGCAAGCAATCTCCTGCTCCGCCAGCACGGCACTGACGGCCCGATCCCGACGCTGCTCGTCGATCTCGATGGCCTGATTGGCGTAGAGCCGGGTCACCCCCAGATCGCGACTTAAGTCAGCCAACGCAGCTGACACTTCGGCAAACGTCTCGACCCGCAGCAAATGGAGCTGGATGCCGAGCGCCGCCAGCTCGCGGCCCAGCTCATCGACCTGCGCCAGGATGAAACGCTGGCGAACGGGGGCCAGCTTGTGCTGCCGCCACTGGGTCGGTGAGATGATAAAAAGCGCGGCGACCGGTTCCTCGCCGGCACAGACATGACGCAAGGCCGGGTTGTCGGCAAGGCGCAAGTCGTTGCGAAACCAGACCAGTTTCATGACTTTTGCCTCCCGCGCCCGCTGGTAGTCCCCACGACAGTCTCGTCCGCTATTGCCTCACCCAGAGTGGCTTTCCAACTGTGAGCGGCCTGCCAGTCGCCGTCATAGAGGCGCCCCAGCTCGCCAAAGAATCGGGTATCCTCGGGCCAACCGGCGGCCAGCTCCTGCTTGCCAAGCCCGGCCCCCAGCAGCACCAGCCAGGGGGGTGTGGAACGCCCCTCGAGCAGAGCGACATGGCGAGGTTCGACCGCCCCCAGCAGTTGCACCTCGTAACCCAGACCCATCAGCTCATAGGCCGCCCAGACCAGATCGAGCGGGCCCACCTGTCCCCAGCTCGCTAGGGTGACCGGCACGCCCTTCTCCTGCTCGATGAGGTAGCGGGCGAAGCGGGTATGCAGCCAGCCCAGCCACACCTGTTGCAGCAGCTCGCCATCGGGTCGCTCGCGCCAAAGGCCAAGCAGCCGCTCCACCAGCGGTTGCAGCACCCGGCTGCGCACCAGCTCGAAGGGATAACTCGCCAGCAGATCATTGAGCAGCGCCTCCGCCTTGCGCTGGTTGAAGGCGAGCAGTGCCTGACTGAACTGCTCCAGAGTCTGCTGCCAGTGATCGCTCACCGGTTGGGAGTGGGGCTCGCTCAACAGCCCCTTGACCTGCCCTATGCTCACTCCCCGCTCCAGCCAACTCAGGATCTCGCCAATCTGGCGGATATCCTGCTCGCTGTAGAGGCGGTGCCCCTTCTCGGTGCGGGCCGGCTGTACCAGACCGTAACGACGCTGCCAGGCACGCAGGGTGACGGCATTGATGCCAGTGAGGCGGGAAACCTCACGGATGGGGTAGATCCCCTCATCAGACAAAGGGGAAGCGGCTTGCGGTAAATCAGACATAACGACGTCCATCAAAGGTTGGGAGAGAGGCCCCGGCCAGCTGCCGGGACCTTCACACGGCATTCATAGCCCGTAACGCAGCTTGAGCGTATCGGGATGAGGATTGAGGTAAACCTGCTCGGCAAGATACGGATTGGGATACTCCCGCAGGTAGTGGCGGATCAGGGTCAGCGGCACCAGCAGCGGAAAAATACCGGTGCGGTACTTGTCGATGGTGTCGCAGAGCTCCTGCTTCTGGGCCGGGGTCAGCACCCGCTTGAAGTAGCCTTGCAGGTGCATCAACACATTGGTGTGGCTGCGCCGGTTTGCCCGCAAGGTCAGCGCCGCCATCAGCCCCTTGATGTAGCGCTCTGCCACCTCTTCCAGATTGGCCTTGCCCAGATTGCCGAGCATCTGCCCGAGGGCGCGGTAGTGAGTGGTAGCGTGAGAGAGCACCAGATACTTGTAGCGGGAGTGAAAGCGGATGAGGGCGGCGGCGCTGAGCCCGCGCGCGCAGAGCTGTTGCCAATCGTGATAGGCAAACACCCGCAGCACGAAGTTCTCCCGCAGGATGGGGTCGCACAACCGGCCATCCTCTTCCACCGGCAGCAATGGGTTGGCCTCCATCAATGCCTTGGCAAACAGGCCTACCCCCTCCTTGGCACTCCCCTCGTTGTTGGCGCCATAAATTCTGACCCGTTCCATGCCGCAGCTGGGAGATTTGGCACAGAGGATATAACCGGAGATGAAGTCGAGCTGGCGCGCCTTCTGCTCGCTGAAAGCGATTAATTTCTCCGTGACATCGAAGCTGCCGTTGCTCGCCTCGGCGCGTACCTCGCCATGACGCTTGACCAGCCGGATGGCGGCGCGAGGAGCACCCAGGCCGATGGCCATCTCGGGGCAGACGGGGTGATAGTCAAAGTGAGCCCCAAGATCCCGTTCACAGAAACTGGAGCGCTTGTGGCCCCCGTCAAACCGCACCTCCTGTCCCAGCAGGCAAGCACTGATCCCGACTTTAATCTTGTACATGATGGCACCCCTTGTATAAGCCTTGATTCAGTTATAGCAGTTATACAAAAAAAAGGAAGTTGTACAACTACTGCAAACCGATACGGCACAGGAACAAGCAAGGGAGCATCATCAGACAAAAAAAAAAGCCCATGGCCATCGCCATGGGCAAACATCAAAGACACTACGGAGTTCATCGCATCAGAAGCTGTACTTCACTCCCAGGCTGGAGATGGAGCCTTTTTGCAGATCCCAGTTGCGGTAGGTGTAATCGGCAGTCAGGGCCCAGTTCTGGTTGAACTTGTAGGCACCACCCACCTTGAAGTCGTGCATATCATCGGTCATGTTGGCGTAACGATAGGCGGTGGAGAGCTCCACATTGCCGATGTCGTAACGCAGACCCACTTCCCCGTACATGCTGCCGCTATCCTTGCGAGCGACCGCATCCCATCCATTGACATCATGGGCCAGCTCTCGCTCCAGGCGGTAGCCGGTCAAACCTGTCTCGCCATAGAGGTTGAGGCCGCTGCTCAAGGGGGTGAACACACCGACACCGACGCTGGAGATGGACATGCTGTCGTTGCCATTGTTGCGGGAGGTAAATTCGGTGCCGGCACGGCCGTAGAAGTTGGAGCCGAAGCTCTTGGAGAGATCCAGGCTCAGACCGCCGAAATCACGGGTTCCCTTGCTGTCGTTGCTGGATTTGCCATTGAGGTAGTCGGACTTGGTGTGTGCCCAGGTCGCCGACCCTTTGGCGTAGCTGAACGCATCCTGTGCCAGTGCGGAGGTAGAGGCGAAGCCGGCCAGGACCAGAAGAGAGATTGCAGTTTTGTTCATGTGATTGACTCCATGGGTAAGCTCGTCAGAGCTGGTATGGAGTCATTGTGCAAACAGGCGGCGGCAATGCCGAGCGGCAAGCTGTTGCCAAACCATGTCAGATGTAAGCAGATATTGCAGGTGATGACGGCGGCAACATCTGCCCTGACCCGGACCAACTGAGCCGGGTCAGGAGATCAGGGGATCAGCGGAAAACCACCTCGTCGATTTCGATACGCACCAGGGGTTCTCCCGTCAACCCGGCCGGACGCGACATCTCGAGACCACGTGCCGGACGAACCTGTCCCTTGCGCAGATAGGTCTCGGGCAGACGGTTCTCAGCAACCCAGAAACGCGCCTCCTGACGCTGCAACTGCACCCCGTCGGCACTGAACAACGTCACCCAGCCGCGCACCCCGACCACATTGCGGGTGCCGGTGTTGCTGATCTGAAAGCTCAGCGCCATGGGATCCGAGCCCTCAACCTTGTCCAGCTTGACCATGATGCCATCGCGGACCGCCTGGGAGAGCAGCTCGGGATGGGCCTTGGCCTGCTCGGTCAGCACGGGAGCCGCCACCGCCACCACAGCGCCGGATTTCGCGCTCGCCTCGCTCCCCTTGACGGGCTCAGCCTGCTTGACCACCAGATACTCCCAAGTGAAGTCATCATTGAGCTGGACCTGGCGCCCATCGGGCAGGGTCACCTGAGAGAGAGGAGCCGCCTGTGCCAGCACAGGAGTGAGGCACAGGGCAACCAGCAGACGGGACAAAGATTTCATAGGGTCGGGACTCGATATCATTGAAAGGGCGACAGTATAAACACTCCTGTCACGCCTTGCCTATGACGGGGCTCACGTTCTCCGGGCAAGCTGGCGACGCCCTCGCCGGACTAAATCGCCAGCTCGTGGCGTTCGTGAGGCACCATATCCAGAGTGACCAGATCGAACAGGGTTCCCCTGAGGGCCTGCAGAATGTCCGGCTGCATGTCGAATGCCCGGGCCCGCTGATGCTCGGGCAGACGTACCCTGGCCAGGGTTGGCCCACTGTTGCAGGTGAGTTCACGGCCATCGCAGAGGATATGAAAGAAGACCTGGGCCTCGTCGAACCCCATATCGGCCAGTATCTGCTCCGCCTGATCGACCATGCGCAAATGGTGCGGCTGCAACTGGCTGGGGTGGGCAAAACGGTGGCTGAGGCAGCCATTGCCTCCCTTGCCCAGACCATCCAGCTGGCGCTTGTTAAAGCCGTAGCGCACGTCTCTTTTGGTAAAACCATGATCGGCCATCAGCCAGATGGTGTCTTCCGGGATGGAGCCGAACATCTCTATGTACCCGGCCCGCTCCTCCGCCGTCCCCGGCAGCAGGAATGGCAGTGCCGCCCACTCTGGATGGGTAGCCCTGTGTTCACAAAGACGGCGAACGGGATCGATGATCTCGTCCAGTTGCGACAACTGATCGCAGAAGATCATCTCATCTGTCTTGACGATCCAGTGGTCTATGCCATAACGCCGGCAATAGCGGATGGCGCGGGATACTTCGCTGCGGCTGCGGGTGGGGGTATCCATGATCATGGCCCGGATCCGGACGCCGCTGGCCCGGCACAAATCGATGCAGTAACAGGATTCCAACCGGCCTGAAAAGGAGATAACCAGATCATCATAGGCTGACAACTGATCGATCAACTGCTGTTCCCTGGCCTGAAACGCCTGATCGTATCCTTGATTCAGCACAACAACATTGGCATCCATTAAAACAGCTCCGGATGGTAAAAAGGTGGATTATTGTGCTGACAATTAGCTGAATAGACCCTTAAAGAGTCCGGTTAAATTCAAAACTTTATGACGATCTCCTGCGATTGGAGCACCATATCCTCTCCATGGGTGTCATAAATCCGCAATCTGGCCTGATGTACCTGATGGGCTCGCAAGAAGCCCTCTGCCTGCTCAAGGGAAGTGAAAGTCAGGGAGCCCCCCTCGCTGTCGGTCAGGCACTGGCACTCCCCTTCCGCCTCGACGCACAGCTGGTAGCCACTGCCATCCCGACAGGCGATGATCAGCGTCGCCTGCGGGTAGTGACTCAACCAGTTGCGAAACCGGCCATGCTCCATAAGGCTCCCAAAGGGGCATTACCCCTTGTCTATTGCGGGCAAATAGCCCTGTTCAACCAGCTGCTGCCGGCAGCGCGCCGCATCGCAAAACACCATGCCCCGGATCCCGAGCGTCTCGGCAGCAGTCACGTTGGCCGGGGTATCGTCAATAAAGAGACAATCGGACGGAGCAAGATCGAACGACACCAGCAGATAGCGGTAGATATCCGGCTCGGGTTTCATCATGCGCACTCGGGCAGAGACCACCTTGCCACTGAAAAAACGCCAGAAATCCTCATGTTGCTCCAGCCAGTCGATACTGGCGTGCCCCATGTTGGAGAGGGCGTAGAGGCTGTGCCCCGCGCCGTGCAGCTCCTCTATAAGGGTTAGCATAGCGGGATCCGGCTTGAGGGAGGACGGTACCGCCTGCAAAATGGCAAGGTTGTCGGCCGCACTCAGGCCGGTGCGCGGCTCGGCCCGACGTGCCATGGTGTGCAATGACAGGGTCCCTCTGTCCACCTCCTGCCAGTCCGGATGTTCAAACAACTGCTGTGCCAGCCGTTCGGCCTCCAAAGGTCCACGGACCGAACTGACGATGGCAACCGGATCCCAGCTCACCACCACCCGTCCCAGATCAAAAATAATGGCCATACCGTATCTCTCCCGCATCGTGCGAAATGGACCAGAGGGAGCCAAACCACTCTCGGACACGCCCATTCGCGTCACCGGATACCCTGCCCCCTTCCCGTTCCGCGGGCAAGTTTTACTTGCATCAAATCGCCAAATCCCTTAATCGTTAAGGCGTTACAATGAGGATTATGACCATGCAAACCCTATTCTTCTTTGCTTTCTCGTTTATCCGGCCCGCTTGAGGGAAGGCTAATCGTCCTGTAAACAGCTCTCGTGAACAGAAAGCAAAGACGAATCGAGCCTCCCCTGCGGAGGCTTTTTTTTGCATATATATCAAATAATTACTTGGACAGGGAACAATCATGGCAACGCTCGACGAGATCAGACAAGACATTACCCGGTTGGATCAGGAGCTGCTTGCCCTGCTGGCAAAACGCAAGACCCTCAGCATCGAGGTTGCCCGGGCCAAGCAGGCCAACCCGCGCCCCATTCGCGATCCCCAGCGCGAGCAGGATCTGCTGGTCGCCCTGATCCAGCAGGGCCGTCAGCTTGGCCTGGATGCCCAGTACATCACTCGCATCTACCACACCATCATCGAGGATTCCGTGCTCTCCCAGCAGGCCTATCTGCAGAGCCTGCTCAACCCGGAGCAGCAGGAGCCCATGACCAGCGTCGCCTATCTGGGACCGCGAGGTTCTTATTCGAGCCTCGCCGCACGCAAGTACCTGGCCCGTTACAAGGATCAGGTGATCGAGGTGAACTGCCAGAACTTTCGCGAGGTGCTGGATGCGGTGGAGTCGGGCCGCGCCGCCTTCGGCGTGCTGCCCATCGAGAACACCAGCTCGGGCTCCATCAACGAAGTCTATGACGTGATGCAGCACACCAGCCTCTCCATCGTCGGTGAGCTCACCTACCCCATCGAGCACTGCATCCTCACCGCCGTGCCCACCGAGCTGTCCCGCATCAAGACCTTCTACGCCCACCCGCAGGTGTTCCAGCAGTGCTCCCACTACCTCAGCAAGCTGGAAGGGGCGCGCCACGAGATCTGCGACTCCTCCTCCAGCGCCATGATGAAGGTGAAGGAGCTGGCGAGCCCCGAAGCGGCGGCCATCGGCAGCGCCGCTGGCGGCGAGCTGTATGGGCTCGACGTGCTGGCCGAGCAACTGGCCAACCAGAAGGAGAACTACAGCCGCTTCATCGTGGTGGCGCGCAAGCCCATCGATGTGGCGCCCCAGATCCCGGCCAAGACCACTCTCATCATGTCCACTTCCCAGAAACCGGGCTCACTGGTAGAGGCGCTGTTGGTGCTGCGCAGCCACGAGATCAACATGACCAAGCTGGAGTCCCGTCCGGTGCAGGGCAACCCGTGGGAAGAGATGTTCTACCTGGATGTCTCCGCCAATTTGCAGACCCCGGCCATGCAAGCCGCCCTGGTGGAGCTGACCAAGATCACCCGCTATATCAAGGTACTGGGCTGCTACCCGAGCGAAGACGTGAAACCGACCACGGTGCCGCCGGTGCTGCTGGGCAGCTGATTGGCCTGACAGAGCATCAAAACAACAAAAGGCGAACATCATGTTCGCTTTTTGTTTTGCCACTTCAACCTATGTCTGCCCAAAGAGGAGTCAGAACTGACCCGCCATCAGCTGGTTGATGTTATAGAGGGCACGGGTATCTAGTTCCATCTCGGTTGCATAGGTGTTGCCACGCGGATAGGTAGCCACCACCCGGGCACCGCGCACCATACCGGCCACCGACACATCCAATGCGTTTGAAGTCTGGGTCAAGTCCTTGTAGCTGCTGTGGGCCCGTACCTGCTGACCGTTGAGCTGTTCGGCCAGCTCGCGGTAGGCGTCCATCTTGGAGGCGCGAATGGCCTGCAACATCTTCTCGGACTGGGAAGGGCCGGGCTGGATATCGATCACCGCATAACCGACCGCCTTGAGCACCGGAAAATCATCGGGCTTGCCGCCCTGGGTGTAATCCACCACCCGATTGCCACTGCAACCGGCCAGCATCAGGGCCAGCAGGCAACCAAACAGGATCTTCATGACTCGCTCCTTACGGGGTCAGGTTGACCAGATGCCCACTGGGGCCGACCTGGCTGCCCCGCATCAGATAACCGCGGTTGATGGAGGCCCGGCCAAACGAATTGTTGGCACCGACCAGATATTGTTGCGGCACCAGGCTCTGGGCCGTGGTCTCCACCATCTTGGTGCGCATGTCGATGATGCGGGCGTTGACCAGGATCCCCTGCTTGTTGCGGCTGAAGGTACCGACCAGGATGCGGGAGATGGGCAGACGGGAGGAGAGCTCCTTGTAGTTGCGGCTCAGCACGAAATCCCCCTGGGGAGTCACCTTGATGCTGCCGGTCAGCTTGAAGTCCACCACCACTTCCCCACGGCGGTTGAGCTCGTAGATAAAGCTCTCCTCGATCTGCTGGCCCATCCAGTTGGTGTCCTGCAGGGTATCGAGATCGACAAAGGAAGCCACCGCGATGGGCTCGGTCAGGGTGGTAAGAGACTTGCGCTCCATCAACTGATCGGTCATGCGGGCCACCAGCCAGTTGAGTTCCATCCCCTTTGCCGCCTGCCGGGGATCACCCAGATCCCGATTGATGGGGTCGGAGCCGCACCCGGTCAATGCCAGGGCGAGCGCCAACGCCGTGATGAGTTTGTTCATGGATACCTGTTCCTGTATCTGCACCTGACTTGTTATCGGACAACCGGCGCAAAGCTTGAGCCGGGAATGAGGCATGGATCTTGCTTTTTAATTATCGTCCCTGCGCCGCGCAGAGGGCGAACCCGTGTTGTGAATTATGTCGGCCAGTGACGCCATTGCATCAAACAATGCCCTCTGCCCGCCTCTTCAAGGTATCTGTTATGAAATTACCGCTGCTGTTGACCCTGCTGCTGGCCAGCCTGAGCGCCCATGCCGAGCTTATTGAAGCCCAGGGCAGCGCCGCCATTTTGGGGGATGAAGCCTATGCCCGCGAGCAGGCGACCCGCGATGCCCTGCGTCAGGCGCTGCTGGCGAGTGGCGCCGCCGTCTCCAGCATCCAGCGCCTGGAAAATGGCAGCCTGCGATCCGAGCAGATCCAGATCCGCTCCGGCGGCGACATCCGTCAATACCGGCTCAAACGGGAAGAGGTGCGCAACGGCCGCATGTACATCACCCTGGTGGCCGACATTCAGGCGGAACGCCAAATCTGCCAGACCCAGCATTATGCCAAGGATTTGACGCTGGTCAGGCTGCGCATGCGCAATCCGGATCAGGCGAGCTATGGCGCCCTCGACGACATGCCCGCCAATCTGTCGCGGCGCATGTTCGAAAACCTGGCCAACGCCCCGCAAGGAGTGGCCGTGCGCCAGTGGCTGGACGAGAACCTGCGCATCGACCCACTTCATCTGCAACAGGGGGATCGCAGCGCCCTTGAGGAGATCAAGGCACTGAGCCTGCGTACCGACAGCCAGTATCTGGTGCTCGGCAGCATCGACGACCTATCCATCGAACCCCAGGGCAACCAGCTGACCAGCTGGTTTGAAGATCCGGTGCGCAATTTTCGCATGCAGCTCTATCTGTTCGACGGTATCAACGGCTCCCTGCTCAGCCGCAAGGAGTATCAGGGCCGCGCCACCTGGACCTTTGACAAACGGGCACAGGTGGGCAGCAGCGGTGGCCAGTTCTGGCAATCGAGCTACGGCCAGGAGGTCAATTACCAACTGCAGCAGGCAGCGCAGGATCTGGTCAGCCAGCTCAGCTGCGCCCCCGTCACCGCCCGGATCGTCGGCCAGAATGAACGGGGCCCCTACATCAATCTGGGCAGGCGCAACGGCGTCAAGCTGGGGGATCAGTTCCGCGTCCAGCACAACGCCGACTTCATCGACCCTTACGGCAAGTCGCGCATGATGCGCAACCCGGCCGCAGGATTGTTCGAAGTGGTGCAGGTGTTCGACGATGGCGCCATCATCAGCAGCCAGAACAAATATTCGCCATTCAACATCCAGAACGGGGACTTGGCAGTATTGGAATAAGAATCAAGGGTTTAAAAGGGAGCGGCTTCTTGTATAATGCCCGCCACAAGGCTCCCGTAGCTCAGTAGGATAGAGCGGTCCCCTCCTAAGGGACAGGCCACTGGTTCGACTCCAGTCGGGAGCGCCATATAAAACAAGGGGTTGGCATCATCATGGTGCTAACCCCTTGGTCGTTTTTGGCCTCGTACCCCTCTCCGTACCCCTCCAGCGCAGTTCATTGCACAACACCATCATGCTGTAACGCCCCTTGAAATAATGAGCATTTAATGGCAAATGAATCCTATTCAATAATCTTTCAAACCTACATCACCCCCATGAGTTAGCAGGCTGATGTCTGCATTTCGCAATTCTTGGAGGAGATATGGCTCACCTGATCGACACCATGGCCTATACCGGCCAAACCCCTTGGCATGGCCTTGGCAATGTTTTGCACCCGCAACAGTCCCTCGATATATGGCTACAGGCTGCCGGGATGAATTGGACTATTGAGCAGAGTGACGTAATGTTTAACGTCGCCTCCGATGCACTCCATATTCGCCCTTATTCAGACAGCAAGGTTTTGTACCGCTCTGATAATCTGGAGCCTCTATCCGTCGTCTCTCGTCGCTATAACGTGGTACAGCCTCACGAGGTGCTGCACTTCTATCAAGACCTAGTGGAAGCCGGTGGTTTTGAGCTGGAGACCGCGGGCTCGCTCAAAGGTGGCCGCAAGCTGTGGGCACTGGCTAAGACCGGCCAGGACCTAAAACTCAAAGGCAATGACTTGGTAAAGTCCTATCTGCTGCTGTCGACCAGCTGCGACGGCACACTCTGCACTACGGCGCAGTTCACCTCGCTGCGAGTAGTCTGCAACAACACCCTGCAGATGGCACTGCGCAGCGCTACCGGAGCCATCAAGGTGCCCCACTCCACTCAGTTCGATGCTGCGACCGTCAAAGAGTCGCTCGGGCTGGGGCTCTCCCATTGGGATGAGTTCAAGGCACAGACCAAGGCGCTGGCACAGCGGCCCGTCGCCCCCGAAGAGGCACTGCGCTTTTTCAGCGACCTGTTGGCGCAACCGCTGGATGAGGAGAACATCATCCTCACCAAGCCGGTACAACGGCTGCATGAGCTCTATCAGGGCGCAGGCATGGGCTCAGAACTTGTCAGCTCCCGCAATACCGCCTGGGGGCTGGTCAATGCGGTAACGGAATACGTGGATCACCATCGCCGTGCTCGCAGCCAGGATCACCGGCTTGATTCCGCCTGGTTTGGTCAGGGCGCCCAACTCAAATCCCAAGCCCTGAATCAGGCACTCACTCTGCTGCAGTAATTCCTCTTTCCCAATTCAGCCGCATAACGACCTCACCCGGACTGGCGCAAGCCAATCCGGGCGTAGCCATTTATGCCGTCAACCAGGAGTCGTCATGAAAGCAAAAGCCAAATACGGCCAGGCCCTGCGACTGGCCTCCACTACTCAATTAACCCGCGAGCAGTGGCTCGCTATCCGCAAGCTCGGCATTGGTTCTTCCGATGCCGCCGTGGCTGTGGGGCTCTCCCCCTACAAATGTCCACTCAGCCTGTGGTTGGAGAAGACTGGCCGCAAGGAGCCGGAGGATATCTCTCACAAGGAAGCTGTGCTGTGGGGTATCGAACTGGAACCTGTGCTGGCGCAGGTCTACGCCAAACGCACCGGCTATAAGGTGCGCCGGGTCAATGCGGTACTGCAGCACCCCGAGCAACCCTTCATGCTCGCCAACCTCGACCGGGAGGTAATCGGCCATCCCGATGGGCCGGGCATTCTGGAGATCAAGACCGCCAGCTATCACAGCGCCCCACAGTGGGAGGAAGGGGTGCCGGTGGCTTACCAGTGTCAGGTGCTGCATCAACTGGCCGTCACCGGCCATGCCTGGGCTGAGGTGGCAGTGCTCATCGGCGGCCAGGATTTCCGGATTTACCGCATCGAGCGCGATGAGGAGAAGATCCAGGATCTCACCGAGCGGGAAGCACAGTTCTGGCAAATGGTGCAACAAGACCAACAGCCTGAGCCTGATGGATCCAGTGATGCCGCCAATGCCCTGAGCTGGCTGTTTCCGCGTGACGATGGCCAGACGGTGGATCTCTCCGATTCCCCCGAGTTCAACCAGCTGTTTGGCGAGCTATTGAGATTGCGCGAGCAAAAGGAAGCCGTCGAGCTGCAGGAGTCACAACTCAAACAGCGGCTGCAAGCCACTTTGGGTGAAGCGACAGCCGGGCTGTTTGCCGACGGCAAGATCACCTGGAAACGCAGTAAAGACCGGCTGGCGCCGGATCTCGATAAGCTCGGTCAGGATCATCCCGACCTGCTCACCCGTTACGTCAAACCGGTGCCCGGCGTGCGCCGTTTCACCATTCAACCCTTGAGGCAAACACCATGATCAAAGGACTGGCGATAACCCCGCCCGTGATCGGGCGGGTCTGCATCGGCAAGCTGGTGCAAAAACAAGATAAGTGGGTACCGGAGAAGGACGACAGTTTCACCCTCACCACCCAGATACAACAAAAAGGGGGATGGTTGCTCCATCCCCTGCATCAACACTACTCATCGCAAAAAAGTAGCCAAGGGCAGGAGCAGACCAAGATCCGCGCCATTCCGGTACGGGTGCTGTTCAACGATAGCGACTTGAATCTGCGGGCGGAATATAGCGCCTTTGACCGTCAAACCGGCAGGCCGTTGTGTGTCGGGAATGGGGAGGTGGCGAGACGAGTGGGGGCGCAAGGCATGGAGGAAGTCAGCTGCCCTGGACCAGAGCGCTGCGCCTTTGCAGGGCAACAGGGCTGCAAGCTGTACGGTCGACTGAACCTGTTTGTGGAGGGGCAAGGGGATGAGCTGGGTAGCTTTATCTTCCGCACCACCGGCTACAACTCGGTGCGCACTCTGGCGGCTCGACTGAAGTACCTGGAGGCTGTGAGCGGGGGCCATACCCGCTATCTGCCGCTCACTCTACGGCTGCGGGCCAAGAGCACCACCCAGTCCTACCGCACCCCGGTCTACTACGTGGATTTAACCTTGCGGGAGGAAACCAACCTGACCGAGGCTGTCAGGCTCGCACAGGAGGCGGCCCAGCGTGACCAGGAGGCAGGCCTTGCAATCGACCAGATGGAGCAAGCCGCTCGTGAGCTGCTGCGTAACGGCCAGTTTGAGGATATTGATGAAGAGGTACCGATGCTGCTGGAGGAGTTCTATCCCGAAACCAACAGCGACGAGACGGCGAATGGTAACGCTGGTGTGGAGGCGACTACTTCGCATGCCGCACCGCAAAGCCAAGCAACCAGAACGCCGCAGAGGCCGCAACCAAGAAGGAGTCCACTCACCAACAAATTGGGGAAAGGGAACCCATCCCCTCCCCAGTGAATGGCGGGTGATCAGCGGGGACGCGCCAACCGCTCCACCAACCGTTCTACCGTTTCCAGCAACAGGGTTCGGTCAGCATCATCGAGCCGAGCCAGTTGCTGGCTCAGCACAATGCCCTGCTCGGTCGGGCGGTTACTGGTCTCACGCAGAAAGTCGGCTAGCTCACAACCAAACAGTTGAGCGAGCTCCGCCAGCCGCACCACGGTCGGCACCACAATTCCCCGCTCCATTCGAGAGACGGCTTCCATCCCGATATTGAGGTGTTCAGCCACATGCTCTTGCGTGAATCCGGCTTGAGTACGCTTGTGGCTGATCGCCTTGCCAACGCTCTTGGCTAACAGCTCAAGGTTGATATCTGTCATGGGTCCTCCAGTCAACCTCTATGGTTGACCATGGACCCATTGACGATAAGGACTCAAAAGGTAGACTAAAGACTTAATGAGTCCATAAACGGCAATTGGCGCTGATTTGACACAGATGCGAGGCCCTCAACCAATAAACCAGCGTGACCAACTCGCAACAGGTGGGCTCCATAAGACCCTTTTACTAAACGACCAAGGAAACAAAACATGGAAAGACTGACTTATGAAGATCTAGGTACTGACAAGCTGGCCTCACTGATCCGTGCACGAAAATCTTTCGAAGTCGTGGGGCTATCTGGGCGTATGAGCGCCGCTGTGACAAAACTTGAAAACAGCATCGAACCTGCCGGGCTGAAATGCCGGGTGTATACCAAGGGCCGGATCGCCGCAGCAGGGGCCAGTGTCTTTGGCGGTATTACCGGTCTAGCCGGGATCGCATCTGCCGTCACCATCGCGGCACATAATCTCGCCACTTACAATCCAGACTATGAAATCGTTAAGCACTTGGTGGATAACTCACTCAGCGTGCTTTACAAAAAATAACCACGTTAATGGCTCATCTAAATCCTTGAGCCTTTAGGAGTCACAGGGATGAAAAAACTCTTCATTACCTCAACAGCACTGCTGCTGTGCGGCAACGCCATGGCGTATGGCGAGGCCGGACGCTGGAGCAGCGGCTGGGGTCAGGGCACCAGCGAATACACGGCGGTGGTCAACGAGCAAAACAACCTCTATATCGCCTGTAATGACACCCGCAAGGTCAGCATGACGGCCACCGTGCAGGGCAAGGAGTACGGCTCTTATGCTGGGCAGGCTTTCTCCATCGTCGTCGATGGCAGCCAATACGATGCGCCCTATGAGACCGAGTCCCGTGTCGGTGAGAACAATTTCTTCGACATGTGGGGCAAACTACGCAAGGCCAAGTCGATCAGAATTTTGACGGCTGACGGCAAGCAGCTCGCACTGCCGACCCAAGAGGTGGCATCAGTTCTGCCCGCCACCAATACCCCCGAGTTTGACTGCTTGATGTGGGACCAATAGGTCACACCCATTCCCATCCAAGAGGAGGCATTTGCCTCCTCTTTTTATTTCTGCCATTCACCCACTCTTGAAGGAGACGCACTATGCCCCCCTGCATTCCCCCTGAATGCGAGCCGTTCGATCACCAAGGCTTTTGGCACAAACTCTGGGCCTTTGCCAAACGTGCCGGTCGGCCCTTTATCGAGACCTGCCTGTTGCTCTACTACACCAGCCAAAAGGATGATCTGCCGCTTTGGGCCAAGCTCCTGATTTACAGTGCGCTGGCCTACTTTATATCGCCCATTGATGCGATCCCGGATGTGTTGCCGATGGGACTCACCGATGACATAGCGGTACTGAGTGCAGCTCTCGCCAGCATTGCCGCCTTTATTGATGAACAGATCCGTGCCCGTGTGGCCAAAAAAATGCGCGAGCTGTTCGACCAAGATTAACCCCCACAAGGAGTACACCATGGCCATTCCCTTTTTCCGGGAGGGCTTTGCCCTGCCCGTTGCCCAAGCTTTGCTGGTTCTGCTCAACCAAGAAGTCGCTAAAACCGAGCTCGACATCGAGCGCTTAACCCAACTGACCTTCAACTTTCGTAACCCCGGCTACAGTGCCGCTCAAGGCGGCGTGCACCCAGTCGAGATCCGGCTGATCCGTGGGCTCGATGGCTGGCTGTTCGATTACGTCACCGACTTCAGTTATCAAGGGCTGGGCTCGGATGCCGAGCTCAGCAAGGAGCTCGATTTCAACTTCCTTGATGGGGAACACACCATGCTGGGCTGGGGACCGCTGCGGCTGGCCGAAGCGCGGGAGCTGTTCGATATCTGGCAGAGCAACTTCATTGCCTACTGCCGGTTGGAGTGTTTCAGCGTCACGGTCGCAGGAGATTAGGAGGACACGATGAGCCAAGAATTAGCGCTCTCCCACTACTCACGTCAGTGGTTGGGACAAGTTGTCGCCAACGCCAAGATAACCCCCACCCGCAGTAGTCAGCGATGGCTGCTGCACCTGACACCGGATAGTCCACACATCCGCACAGTCACCCTGCAGGTCCGTTGGTCAGGCGTGCAGTGGCAACTGCTCACCATCAGCAATGCCGAGGACTGGCACACCATGAGCCAGCCGAGAGATGAGATCTGCATCGCCCTCAAACGTCGCTGTTTCTGGCGTTGCCAAGCTGGACCCGTGCCGCTCACCGAGCGGCCTCGCGTACTGGCAAGTTTCCTGGCTGACCTGCAGCGCATCTGCACCCATCGCGGCTATGTCCTGGAGAGTGACCCCATCGCCGACAAGGAGAGCGAAGATGATTAACGCCGTGATCGCCATCGAGCTGAAGGCTTATCTTGAGCACAATGGTCAGATTGAAGCAGTGCATGACCAAGGCCAGCCGGTGGCCGGTTACGCTATCTACCTACGCTATGAAAACGAACGGGGTGACAGACTGGCGCAATGGCTGTGCGATCATCCGGATCACCGCTGGCTAACCCAGTTAGGCACCATGCTCGCCACCAGTTACCACATTCCGCTACACGACTACACCCCGCACACCTTGGCGGCCTGAACACAGCCAGCCAAGCCTGCGGTCACACCCCATTCAGTAACCCATTAACCAACTACTTCGCCTAGCCTGCCGCGTCCAATGCGGTGGGGCGATGGCGTATGGAGCCTAATCATGTTGCATCAAAAACTCACCGCCGGGGAGCAACCCGGCACCTACCGGGTGACTGACCTTGTCACCGACGATGACCTGCTCACCATCGCCCAAGCTGTTGCCCGGCAGAAACTGGCCAAGGGAGAAGCTATTACCGATAAACACTTGGCCCATCAGGCCCTGCAAGGGCTGCTGCAAACACGGGATCGAGAAGTTTTTGCGGCACTGTTCCTCGATAACCAACACCGGATCCTGGCCTACGAGGAACTGTTCCTTGGCACCCTGTCCGCTGCGACCATCTACCCCCGCGATGTCGTCAAGCGAGCACTGCCCCACAATGCTGCCGCCCTGATGCTGGTGCATAACCACCCGTCGGGATACCCGGAACCCAGCCGGGCAGATATCGAGATCACCCTGCGCCTACAGAATGCCCTGGCACTGGTGGATATCCGGATTTTGGAGCATCTGGTCGTCGGTACTGAGGGTGTGGTGTCGCTGGCAGAACGAGGGAATTTGTAACTACCACGCCGGTCAGGTAGCCCATGGAGGAAGAAGGCATGGCCAGCAGTGAGCTCTACAACGACTTACCATCATTAGGAGTACACAGAAAATGGGAACCATAGGGAGTTGGGGATTACACACCCAAGTTCAACCACGTTTTGGCGCACGTGCAATTGTTGAACGAAGCAGGGTTTCCCTGCTTTGGGATCGCTGCGGCGTCTATGGCGATGCTGACGAGCAATGGCTCACCGACATTGATACCGTTATACCGAGTTTTATTGAGCGCCTTAGCAAGCTCTTTCAACAAGGAGAACTACTGAGTGACCAAGATAAATTGGTGACGTTGCAGCAAGGGGAATGGGTATGTCTGGCTAATCCCAAAGCCAGCTACGGATATCTCTATCTGGATGTCTACCGGCAGGAATGCGGTAATGTTCAAGCCACGAAAAGATAAATCTGAGGCAGAGGGTGAGCATGTAGCTCGCCCTACCTGAGACTTCTTTTTTTGGCTGACTACTGAACCCCTAATGCCTTGTAGACGGCATCCACCGGATCAGCATAAAAGCTGATTTGAAACTTGGAGAAGATCTCCGCCGGTACGGTTGGAATATCCGAGGCTGACGCCATCGGCAGTAATACTCGTTTTCCGCCACTGTCCATTGCCAGTTGCAGACTGCCAGCCAAATCCTCAACCGGATTGACCACACCGCCTAGCGTCATGTCACCCAGCACCACCATCTGCTCCTGCACCACCTTGCCCATCAGAATGGAACAAAACGCCACCAGCGCGGCCAGACTGGTTTTGGTGCTGGGGCCGGAGTTATGTAGCTCGACCACATGCAAATGGTACTCATGCTCGGAGAACTTGGCCGTTGCGCTGACCCGATTCAGGTTGCCTTTGAAGTAATCGAAACCGACCCGGATCGCCTCCTTCGCTGGCGTATTGGAACCTAGGCCTGAGGTTTAATGCTTGCCGTTATCTGGCGCCATCCGTGCCCACAAACGATACGCCGTCACTGATATTAACCTTTGGCGTCGATTAGGCCAAGGCTGGAAATCACTGAGCAGTGCACCCAGAACATATTACAACTGTAATGCGTATAGGAATAAGTTTGAGGAGTAGGGAATATACGATATTAGCATGGTGTATCACGATGACTTAGAAGAACGTCATCTGCTATTGCATAATGTGCTGAACTATTTGCTCAAATTTGATGAAATGCTACTGACTGTGATGTATGAGCTCTTCAGAAGCATAGGTAAAATGGAAGTGCCCCGCAGAAGATGGAAAGGTGGTAAACCACGTTTTCTGCAGTGATATCAAGGCGGTAAGATAGCGCATATTTATAACATATGCGTACCCCCTCTTGAAATACAGAACCCGTGATATGGTGCATCACGGGTTCTGAGTAGTTAGAAGTTAGCTAAGAATGTTTAAGTCTAGTATGGGACTAAAAAGACTCGACTCCCGCTCAGAGTATATGCACGGAGGCGGTGTTAGTTGTGCCGCTCGGTACCAGAGCACCGGAGACCATCACAACCACGTCACCTTTCAGACCCATGCCGATTTCCAGCGCGGCTTCTTTACCGATGCGATAGAAATCGTCGGTAGAGGCGATGCTGTCAACCACGTGGGCAACCACACCCTTGGTCAGAACCAGCTGGGCAGCAGTTTTCTTGTTGGTGGTGATAGCCAGGATCCAGGCTTTCGGGAAGTACTTGCGAATGGCCTTGGCAGATTTGCCGCCTTCGGTAGCAACCACGATCAGCGGGGCGTCCAGCTTCTCGGAGGTCTCTACGGCGCCTTTACATACGGCTTCGGTGATGCGCAGCTTCTTGCTGTCGTTGGCAGCAGACAGGTTGGACGGCATCACGGCATCGGTACGCTCGCAGATGGTGGCCATGATGGTCACGGCTTCCAGTGGGTACTTACCCTTGGCGGATTCACCGGACAGCATCACTGCGTCGGTACCGTCTAGGATGGCGTTGGCCACGTCACCAGCTTCGGCGCGGGTCGGACGCGGGTTCTTGATCATGGAGTCCAGCATCTGGGTGGCAGTGATAACCACTTTGCGGGCTTTGTTGCACTTGGCGATGATCATCTTCTGGGCGAAGATAACCTCTTCAACCGGGATCTCTACACCCATGTCGCCACGAGCAACCATGATGCCGTCGGAAACAGCCAGGATCTCGTCGAAGTTGTCCAGACCTTCCTGGTTTTCGATCTTGGAGATGATCTGGATGTTCTCGCCACCGTGGGCTTTCAGGTGCTCACGGATTTCCAGAACGTCTTCTTTCTTACGGATGAAAGAAGCAGCAACGAAATCAACGCCTTGCTCGCAACCGAAGATCAGGTCGCGCTTGTCTTTCTCGGCCAGGGCCGGCAGCTTGATGGAGACGCCCGGCAGGTTAACGCCTTTGTTCTCGCCCAGGTCACCGTTGTTCAGCACTTTACAGATAACTTCGCGCTCGGTGATTTCGATAACGTCCAGACCGATCAGGCCGTCATCAACCAGGATGCGGTTGCCGACGCGCAGATCGTTGGCGAAACCTGCATAGGTCACGGCCACTTTGTCTTTGTTGCCAACCACGGTCTGGTCGGTGGTGAAGGTGAAAGTCTGGCCAGCGACCAGCGCGACGTCGTTGCCGCCTTCCAGCTTCATGGTACGGATTTCCGGACCCTTGGTGTCCAGCAGGATAGCAGCGTGCTTGCCGGTCTCTGCCATCACAGCGCGCAGGTTGCTGATGCGGCTGCCGTGCTCGGCGTAGTCACCGTGGGAGAAGTTCAGGCGCATGACGTTCATGCCGGCGTCCAGCATTTTGGCCAGCATTTCTTTGGATTCGGTCTTCGGACCGATGGTGCAGACAATTTTGGTCTTTTTCATGTCAATCTTCATGGTGCTGTTGTCATCTCTTTAATATGAAATAGTCAGCGGGTCAGGACAAAGGCGGCCAACGCCGGCAGTCCTCTGCCCTCCCGATCAAACAGGGCCTGGTTCTCCCAGCCATTGCCGAGGGGCTCATCTATCCCGAGGAACGCCATGCCAGCGCGACTGGCCCAACTGTCGCCGGGGACCCGGATCCAGCCCGGCTCCCAATAGACAAACCCGAGCCCGAGCTGATCCGGCACTGCGGCAATAGCAGCACGCAGTGCATCGAGAAACGCTAGTTGCCCCTCGGGCGTCGCAGCAAACCCGCCGCGTACGGCCTCCTGCTCACCGAAGGCGTTACGAACCTCGTCCTGGTTGACGGTGTCATGCCCATAGGCGGTCTCAACGACCAGCAGCGGACGCCTGATTTGGGTGGCAAGGCTGTTCATGGTGCGCGAGAGGTCGTCCAGAGATCCGTGCCAATATGGGTAGAAGGAGATACCCACCAGATCGAACGGCACATCGCGTACCTGCATCGCCTTGAACCAGCGTAGGCACTGAGCCTCATCCCCTCCTTCAGCAAGATGTAGCATCAGTCGTGGGGTGATACCCCCCTCGCTGCCAGCACGGATCCCGGCGATGGCCGCCTTGAGCAACTGGGCTAATCGATCGAACCCCTCCTCTTCTTCTTGCCGGTGTAGTTGCCCCTGCGGCCACAGCATGCCGTTATTGAGTTCGTTGCCGACCTGCACCATTTGCGGTTGCACCCCGGCCTCGCGCAGGCGTTGTATCACGGCGGCGCTGTAATCGTGCAGCATTGCCGCCAGCTCTGCATCCGACTTGCCTCGCCAGGTCCGTGGCGTGTGCTGCTTGCCAGGGTCGGCCCAGAAGTCGCTGTAATGAAGATCGAGCAACCAGGGCAGGTTGAGGGACCGGCTTCGCTGCGCCAGTGCAATCACCTTTTCCAAGTCATTGTTGCCACCACCAAAGGGTTCCCCCTTGGCCGAACGGGGATCGACCCACAGCCGCAGGCGTACCAGGTTGAGGCCACGCTTGCGCATCAGGGTTAGCAAATCCCCCTGCCGCGTTCCGTCTTGATAGTGAACGCCCAGGCGCTCGAGTTCGGCTAGGGTGGAGACATCCGCCCCTCGGATAGCCAGGTTATGAGGAGCGGCACCAGCACCTGCACTGATGGCTCCCAGCATGACCAACAGTGGCCAGCTCAGCGGGGGGCGCATCCTAGTGCTGCTCCGGCTCGTGCAGCTCGAACCACTGACCGAGATCACGACGCAGGTTGTCCGAGCGCTTGCCGAAGATGGCCTGCACCTCGTCGCCGATGATGATGACGCCTATGGCGCCGAGACGCTGCAGCGCCTCGCTGTCGACCGGCTGCAAGGCATTGACCCTGACCCGCAGCCGGGTCAGGCAGGCGTCAAAGCCCACGATGTTGTCGCGCCCGCCAAAGGCAGCGATGAGCGCGGTGATGGCCGCTTCGTCCAGCCTGGAGAGCGGTGCCTCGGCCGATTTCTCCTCCTTGTGGCCGAGGGCCGCGGCGAACAGACGCTTGAAGTCCTGCATCTTGACCATTTGAACCTCCTAAACGTGAATAAGAGGGCGAAGCCACTGGCTCCGCCCCGCAATCAACGGGCGCGACGCAGCACCCGGCAGCCGAATGGAGGCAGCACCAGTGAATCGCTCAGCGCCTCACCGCTCACCATGTCACTGTGACCACCCGGCAGAGTGACCAGGCGCTCGGCGTTGGCGAAGTTTTGCACAAACACGAACACCTGCTTACCATCGCTGCGGCACTGGGCGGTGACCCCCTCCGGCAAGGCTGGCAAAGCACGCGGCAGGGCCAGGGTCTCGATGAGATGGCCAAAGAAGTCGTGTTGGAACGCCAGATCATTTCGCGAGGCGACATAATAAGCGCGACCTGTCCCGTGCTCGTTGACCGTCACCGCCGGACGTCCGGCATAAAAGTCACCGTCATAGCTGGCCAGGGCCCTCGCGCCTTCTAGGTGGATGAGATCGCAAAGGTGAGTGACTTCGTAAGGGCCGCAGAGTCCGGCTTCGTTGCCAGCAAGACCCGAGACGGCGTTACGTTCCTCGTCATAGAGACCGTCTATCTCCTCTGCCCAGATCCCAAGGACCGGGCGTAGCGGCCCTGGGAATCCCCCCAGGTGACAGAGATCGGTCTCGTTGACGATGCCACTCCAGTAAGTGGTAACAAACTGCCCACCTCGTTTGACAAAGGCGTCAACCCGTTCGGCAAAGCCATCGCGCACCATGTAGAGCATCGGGGCGATAACCAGGTCATAGCCATCAAGCGCGCAGTCGGCATTGATGACATCCACCGCCACCCCGGCCTCCCAGAATGGGCGGTAGTGCTCGGCTACCGTCTTCTCGTAGAAGAGGCCGGCATTGCGCGGCCCCTGGGCATTGTCCATGGCCCAACGGCTCTCCCAGTCGAAAATGATGGCCACTTTGGCCTCGACGCGGCTGCCAGCGACCTCTTGCAACTTGGCCAGGATCTCGCCTAGCGCCTGCACCTCGCGGCCCACCCGGGTATCGATGTGACCAACGTGATCGACCACGGCGCCGTGGAACTTCTCGACCGAACCACGGCTCTTGCGCCACTGGAAGTACTGCACCGAGTCGGAGCCGTGGGCTACCGCCTGCAAGGAGGAGAGGATATGCATTCCCGGCTTTTTGAGCTTGCTGATGGGCTGCCAGTTGGTCAGGCTCGGGGTCGACTCCATCAGGAAGAAAGGTTTGCCTCCCTTGAGAGTGCGCATCAGGTCGTGATACATGGCGGTGTACGCCGCCAGGGTCGAGTCATCGCCACTGTTGTGCCAGAGGGGGTAGCTGTCCCAGGAGATGAAATCGATCTCCTTGGCCAACTGCCAGTAGTCATAGTCGTAGAAGTACTCCATGAAGTTGGTGGTGGCCGGCAGGCTCGGGTTGGCCGCCTTCAAGGGCTTGATCTCCTCGGCACAGAAATCGCTCACCTGGGCGGTATTGAAACGCTTCCAGTCTAGGTTGAGGCCGTGGATCGAGCTCTCGCCGATGGGAGACGGGGATTCGATCTGTGACCAGTCGGTGTAGGTATGGCTCCAGAAGCTGCTCCACCAGGCGTGATTGAGCGCTTCTATGCTGCCATAACGAGCCTTGAGCCAGTCACGAAAGCGCTCCTGACAAAGCTCGCAGTGGCACTCGCCGCCGTACTCGTTGGAGATGTGCCAGGCGATGACACCGGGATGATGGCCGTAGCGTTCGGCCAGGGCACCGTTGATAGCGCGCACCTTGTCACGATAGACAGGCGAACTCATACAGTGATTGTGACGGCCACCGTGCAGTGCCTTCACACGTTCCTTGCTGACCCGCAGCACCTCGGGATAACGCTGGGAAAGCCAAGCCGGACGAGCACCACTTGGTGTGGCGAGGAAAACTGACACACCGTTTTCGTGCAAGCGATCGAGCACCGTATCGAGCCAGCCGAACTCATAGTGCCCCTCTTGTGGCTCCAGGGAAGACCAACTGAAGATGCCGACCGACATCACGTTGCAGCGGGTTTGCTTCATCATCTCGAGATCGCGCTCGAACACCTGGGGATCATCCAGCCACTGATCCGGGTTGTAATCAGCACCATGCAGCAGGGCGGGCACGCGTTCACTGAGCGGGGGAAACTTGAACATCACACATCTCCTAAAACGAGGGGGCGCCGGCCATGGCCGGTCGCCCTATCGGTTGAACCGGGTCAGTTGAATACCTTGATCGAGGGAAGCACATGGCCGGAGCAGTCAAACAGCGCCTGGTTCTCCCGGGCATTGCCCTCTTTCCAGTCGTCGTTGTTGTACTTCATCCCAGCCTTGGTAGCCCAAGTGGCACCAGGGGTTGGCAGCCACGCAGGCTCCCAGTAGAAGACTCCCTTGCCACGCCCGTCCGGTACCGCCACCACGCTCTTGATCAGATCGCGCAGGAAGTCGGCCTGCCCCTGTACGCTGGCCGGGTAACCACCGTCGCTCGCCTCCTTGGCAGTGAAGTTGTTCTCGGCGTTGTCGCAGTTCTCCGTGGTGTAGCCGTAGGCGGCCTCGACCACGATCACATCCTTGCCATAGCGCTTGCTGATGTCATCCATGTTGGCCTTGAGGGCATTGATGGGGCCATTCCAGTAGGTGTAGAAGGAGAGTCCGATGATATCGAAGGGCACCTCGCGCTTGGCGACTTCATCAAACCACCAGACGAAGGTGTCGTTTTTGGTGCCCTCAGCCAGATGCAGCATCACCTTGATATCTTTGCCGTGCTCTTTCACAGCACGTACACCAGCCTTGAGCAGTGTGGCCAGGCGATCAAACTCCCCACCGTTTTGCCCCCAGCTCTTGCCCTCTGGCCATAACATGCCACCATTGATCTCGTTGCCGACCTGCACCATGTCAGGCATCACACCGGCCTTTGCCAGGGCATCCATGCTTTCCTTGGTATGGGCGTAAACGGCATCCGCCAACTGCTTGACTGACATCGTACGCCACGCCTTGGGCTTGTTCTGGCGGCCCGGATCGGTCCAGAAGTCGCTGTAGTGGAAATCGAGCAGGAACTTCATACCAAGGGCCTTGGCACGCTTGGCAAGCGCTATCGTTGCAGCCAGATCGTTGTTACCACCGCCGTAAGGCTTGCCGTCCGCATCCTTGGGGTCTACCCACAGGCGCAGGCGAATGTAGTTAAAGCCGTTCTCCTTGAGGATTGCCATGGCGTCCTGTTGCTTGCCACTGGCATCAAAGAACTTGCCACCAAATTTCTCTACTTCGGCCAGCATGGAGACATCAGCCCCCTTGATGAACTCCTGCGGTACCGCAACTGGTTGCACCACCACATTTTCGGCAGCCACGGCGGGGGCATGCATACCCAACATGCCGGTGGCGAGCAGCGCCGCCATCACCAGCGTCTTCTTGATTTTCATGTCGAACGTCCTGTTTAACGGATTAACCCTTGGTCCCACCTGCGGTAAGACCGGAAACGAAGTACTTCTGCAAGGAGAGGTACAAGATGGCCACCGGCACCGCGATGAGCACAGCTCCCGCCGCATAGGTGGTGTAGCTGGCCCCCATCTTCTGGGCGACCAGGTTGTAGAGACCAATGGGCAAGGTGAACTGATCCGGGGTGCGCAATATGGTGCTGGCCAGGATGAAGTCGCCAAGCGGGCCGGTGAAGGAGAACAGTGCAACCACCGCAATGATGGGCTTGGAGAGCGGCATGATGATCTCGATGAAGATGCGGAAGTTGCCCGCTCCGTCCATACGCGCCGACTCGTCAAGATCCTTGGGGATGGCGTCCAGATAACCCTTCATCAGATAGGTGTTCATCGGGATCATGCCGCCCACATAGACCAGCACCAGCGCCAGGTGGCTGTTGACCAGACCCAGCATCTGGGCCAACACGAAGATGGCGATGAGGGCCGAGAACTGGGGCACCATCTGCAACAACAGGAACAACATCAGGCCATTTTGCCGCCCACGGAAACGAAAGCGCGAGAAGGCATAGGCAGTGAAGCTGACGCTGATGAGGGTCAACACCATGGTCAGGAAACTGATCTTCATCGAGTTCCAGTACCAGGCGGCGTAGTCGATGCGCCCGTCAAACAGCTCCTGGTAATGAATAAAGGAGAAGTTTTCCGGGATGATCGAGGTGTTGAGCAGGCTGCTGCCCGGGTTGAGGGATGCCCCCACCGTCCAGATGAGGGGGTAGATGATGATCACCGCAACCATAGCCAGCAGCAAATAGCTTAGGGTCAGGCGGATGGCATTACTCTTTTTCAGACTGTGTTTGGCACTCATGGCTGGATCTCCTTACACCATGTCGTCTTGCTTGAACGAATTGGTCGCACGGAACTGCCACAGGGCAATGCCGACCACGAAGATGGAGAGCAGAATGGTGATGCTCGCTGCAATCGCATACTGGGATGACGACATGGTCAGCTTGTAGATCCAGGAGACCAGGATGTCGGTGCCGCCGGCATTGGAACCAGCCACCGCAGGTCCCCCGTTGTTGAACAGGTAAATAATGTTGAAGTTGTTGAAGTTGAAGGTGTACTGGGTGATGAGGATCGGAGCGATCGAATACAGCACCAGGGGCAGCGTAATGGTGGTCAGCTTGTGCCATGTGCTGGCACCGTCGATGGTGGCCGCCTCGTAGAGATCATCCGGGATAGCCTGCAACACCCCAGTGGTCATGGCGAAGACGAATGGGAAGCCAAGCCAGGTCTGCATCAGGATGAGGGCCGTCTTGGTCCAGAAGGGATCTGTCATCCATGCCTTGGGGTCGATACCCAGAGAAGCCAGAATACCGTTGTTGATGACGCCAAAGGTCTCGTTGAACATGCCGGCGAACACCAGAATGGTGACAAAACCGGGCACTGCCCACGGCAGGATCAGGATGGTGCGGATGAGCGGCTTGAAGCGCAGATCCTTCTGATTGACCAGGATCGCCAGCAGCACCCCGACCGAGCATTGCAACGTGGTGGCGATCAGCGTCCAGATCACGGTCCACTGCAGCACGTCGAGCAAGGTCGAACGCCACAGATCGAGCTTGAAGATGTTGATGAAGTTCTTCATCCCCACCCAGTCCACCAGCTTGGCCGGCGGCGTGTGGTAGAGATCGTAGTTGGTGAAGGCGATGGAGAAACCAAAGATGATGGGGAACACCACCACGAACACCAGCAGGATGAAGCCCGGGGTGATCATCAGGTACGGAAAACCTTCGCTCAGCAGCAACTGGTATTGCTTGCGCACACTGGTCAGCGCTACGCCACGATCCCGGCGATCGCCGTTAACATAGGCGTCGCGGACGCTCCAGTAATAGATGGCACAACCAAAGATGGCCACCAGTACGCTGATAACCCCCTTGGCCAGGAGGAAGACGGAGTTGTCCCGGGGCAACTCGGTGCCAAGGGTAAACAACCCCCAGAACCCTTGAGATAGAAAATCATGGAATACGCCGAAGAAGCAGGCCATGACGGTGAAAAACAGGGTGCCCTTGACCCATTGCCGGTTATACCACTGACCGAGTCCCGGGATCAGCGAGAGCAGGGCGGCCACCTTGGCATGATGGGTTCTTGTACCGATCTGGGTAAGCGATCCGGAATCGACAACCACAATGTACCTCCTTTCCATTAAGAGCCCGGGCGGCCACGAATGCCGCCCGGCCCGAATTGGGCCTGCGCCCAACTTGTGTTATTGCTGCGCGTGGTTAACTTCGATCTGCATGTTGATGTTCTTGACTGCACCTTCCAGTGCCGCCTTCACACCCTGCTTGCCAGTCACGCCAAGCTGCAGTGCACTGTTGGCAGGGGTCCACACCTCTTGCATCTCGGGCACGCTCGGCATCGGGGTGGCGAAGCCAGCCTGAATGGCCACGGCCCGGGATTTCTCGTCGTCCTTGATGAGCGGATCGTCGATCAGCGCCTTGAGCGGCGGGATCTCGCCGGTCTTCTGGAAGCGGACCTTGGCGTACTCAGGCTGGTTGATGAACTCGATGAACTGCTGCGCCAGCTCTTTCTGCTTGGAATAGGTGGAGATGCTGTACCCCTTCACGCCGAGGAAGGAGCGCATGTGTTCGCCATTGGGCAGTGTCGGCAGCGGGGCGACACCGTAGTTCACACCGGCATCCTTGTAGGGTTGGAACGACCAGGGCCCGGTGATGACGGCAGCGGCCTTCTTCTCGGTGAACAGGGAATCGATGGCGTTGGCGCCGGTCTCACCGACGATACCGGCCGGGAAAAGCCCTTCGCTATAGAAGCGCTTGAGGAAGCTGACCGCGTCGACCGCCCCCTGGTTGGCCAGGCCCACGTCCTTGACGTTGAGCGAACCGTTGGGGTTCTGGCCGAAGATGTAGCCCCCCATGGCGGCCACTACGCCGTAGGAGTAATAGATCTCGTCAAACTTGGCGAGCAGGCCGTATTTGTTCTCCCCACGCAGGGTCTGGGAGGCCTTGACCAGCTCGTCGAAGCTCTCCGGCGCCTTGGGCAGCAGGTCTTTGTTGTAGACCATGACGATGGTCTCGACCGCCTTGGGCAGGCCATAGAGCTTGCCTTCATAAGTCTGGGCATCCACCGCCGGCTTGGTAAAGCCTGCCAGATAGTCGGCACCCGGCTTGATCTCGCTGATGAGCCCCTGCACCACGGCGGTGCCCACCTGATCATGGGGCAATACCAACACATCCGGGCCTATGCCGGCCGGGCCATCCAGGCGCAGCTTCTCGATCTGCTGGGCATAGGGGGTTTCGAGGATCTTCACCTTGACGTTGTGCTTGGCTTCGAACGCCTTGACGGCCTTCTCTATGCCGTTTGATTTCTTGATGTCTTCCCACACCAGCAGTTCACCGTCGGCAGCCCGGGCTACCTGCCCCAACCCCACCACGCCAAGAGAAAACAACATTGCAGCGGTCAATTTATTGATTTTCATATGATTTCCTTGTCCCTAACTCAGGTAAAAACAGGCCTTCGCCGACCACGTCGGTTAGGTGGGTGTTACGATGCCATCCAGCCGGTGTAACTTATGACGCTTGTTACCGATTAGTGTGTAAAACAGAGCACAACCACATTGCACACTGTACTGGTCTGGCCTCTATGACGCGCACTCACCGTCACCTAATGTCATGATAAATAACTGGTTTAATCCTATACATCAGATCCGGAGCAATTCGCTCTCTCTCTTGTTTCTTGCCACCCACGCCTTTCACTGCGCTTTCATGCGGCAAAAAAGGTAACGATTACACCGAATGGCTCTACGGTAAGCGGTGCTTGCCCAGCCTGCCAGTAGCACGTACCAAGGCTGTGATCTCATGCACAAAAGAAACAGCATTTTGTGCAACCGTTTACACCTGACTGATATAGTCCTCGCAAAGCCACAGAGTGAAACGGTGTGAAACGCCTTCTCCCTCCCAGGGCAAAGAAGCCGCAGCAGGGGTATGGCCACCTCGGAGTTCTGCAGCTAATGCATTCATTATCAAGGAGTTAAAGCTCATGGCGAGTATCAGATTGAACAATGTGGTCAAGCGTTTTGGCAGCAACGTGACCTTGCATAACGTCAACCTGGACGTGGAAGACGGCGAGTTCACCGTCTTCGTCGGCCCTTCCGGTTGTGGCAAGTCCACCCTGCTGCGGATGATCGCCGGCCTGGAAGATATATCGGAAGGCCAGATTGCCATCGATGAGCAGGTGGTCAACGATGTCGCACCGGCTCATCGCGGCGTGGCCATGGTGTTCCAGTCCTATGCCCTCTATCCCCACATGACGGTGGCCGAGAACATGGGCTATGGCCTGCGTGTCAATGGCGTGCCGAAAGAGGAGATAACCCACCAGGTCAGCATGGTGGCCAAGACGCTGCAGCTCTCCCACCTGCTCGATCGCAAGCCCAAGCAACTCTCCGGCGGCCAGCGCCAGCGGGTAGCCATCGGCCGTGCCATCGTGCGCAACCCCAAGGTGTTCCTGTTTGACGAGCCGCTCTCCAACCTCGATGCCGAGCTGCGTGTCGAGATGCGCCTGCACATCGCCAAGCTGCATCAGGAGCTCAAGACCACCATGATCTACGTGACCCACGATCAGGTGGAGGCCATGACCCTGGCCGACAAGATAGTGGTGATGAACTATGGCAAGGTGGAACAGGTCGGCTCGCCGATGGAGCTCTACTACAAACCCTGCAACCGCTTCGTGGCCGGTTTCATCGGCTCACCCAAGATGAACTTCCTGCCGGCCCGCGTACTGGCCTGGAGCCCGGAGCAGATCCGGGTCAAGGTAGCCGGCCAGCAGGAGCTCACCCTGCCCATCCTCACCGAGCGACTCGAGCCGGGCAGCGAGATCTCCCTTGGCCTGCGTCCCGAGCATGTGGTGCCGGGCGCAGAGGGGATCCACCTCGCCTTTACCTGCGAGGTGGTGGAACGTCTTGGCAACAGCACCTACCTGTTCGGTCAGTGCTGCGGCACCGACGGCTTCAAGCTGCTGCTGGCAGGGGATGGGGAGTTTCATCCGTACCAGAAGATGGATGTCTTCTTTGCCCCGCAAAATTGCCTTGTGTTCAATGCCGAAGGGCTCAGGATCAGCCGCTGAACGCGGCTACTGCATGCCCCGATCCATTTTGCCCCCGCCAGTCGGGGGCTTTTTTTATCCCCGGGCGCGGGACACAAAATGAGAGCGGGCTCGCAACCCTGGACAAATCCCGTACAAGGGTGCCGAGAAAGAGTGTAAAAGATTCACAAAACAATGAAAACGTTACACTAAAAATCAGAATTAGGTGCCCTCCATTATCGCAGCCTTATCTTTTAACAAGATAACGCACTGATAAAAGATGACTTATCACTTGCATCATCAGGCTGGGTTGACTCAAAACCACATGTAACCGATACCATGAACTTGCGCACTCGTCACCTTTCCATCATCCAGCGCCTGGCGCTGGGCTTTGCCGTCATCCTGTTGCTGCTGCTGCTCTCGGTGGCCCTCTCTCTCTACGCCGGCCAACGGCTGGCCGACCAGGTGGGGCTGCTCGCCAGCCATACCGCGCCGACCCTGGTGCAGAGCCGCGCCGTGACCCGCGATCTCTTCACCCTCGACCGACATCTGGGTAACGCATTGCTGCAGACCGGAGAGGAGGAGCTGGGCGCCGCCCGCGAGCAGATGCAGCAATGGCAGGCCCGTTTCGACCAGGGTCTGGCCACCTTGGCTCGACAGATAGCGGGGGAGCCGCAACAGAGTGCGCGCGTCGAGAGCCTGCGCGAGCAACAGGCCGCCTACTGGCAACTGGCCCAGCAACTGGTCGATGACTATGCCCACAACCGCCTCGAACAGAGCAAGCTGGCGGCCGACACCCGCCTTGGCGACACGGCGCGCCAGCTTGCCAGCGCCCTCGATGTGCTGCTCGCCCCTCTGGGCAGCCACCCCGCCGTGCTGCTCAAGAGCCGCCTGCTGGCAAACCTGGAACAACAGGTCAGCGCCACACAGGAGATCCTCAAGCAGCAGGATCCGGCCCCCGTTGCCGCACGTCTGGCTGCCAATGCACGCGCCAGCGAACAGGCGGCGGCACTGCGCCAGGAGCTGGCACGCCAGCTCGCCGGCCAGGAGGATGCCTTCGGCGTGCCCCTGAGCCTGGAACGCGGCACGGGTGCCAGGTTCGATACCCTCGCCACCCTGCTGGCCGGCCCCGAGAGCCTGCCGGCACGCCACCTGGCGCTGGTCGAACAGAGCATCATGTTGCGCAACCAGAGTGTGCAGGCCAGCCGCCTTATCGACAGCCTGCTAGGCGATCTAAGCGAGCTTGACGCCGCGATCGACGCTCAGCTTCGCCACAGCACCGCCGGCAGCGGCGCCATCCTGCTCTGGCTGCGCCTCGGGCTGTGCGCCGGCCTGTTGCTCTCCCTCGGTCTCGGCGCCCTGGTGCTGTGGCACCTGGTTCGCGCCATCCGCCAGCCACTGCACCACATCCTCACCACCCTCAAGGCCCTGAGTCAGGGAGATATGCGCCAACGCGTGCCGCTACTGCGTCACGACGAGTTCGGCCAGCTTGCGACCGGCATCAACGCCCTGGCCGACGAGATGAGCGGCATGCTCGGTCAGATAGTTCAGGCCGCCGATGCCCTCGGCCGCATGGCCGGCCAGAACCAGCACGCCCAGCATCACGCCCAACTTGCCATCGGCGAGCAGCGCAACGAAACCACAGGGGTCTGCAGCGCCATGGAGGAGATGGACTACTCGGTGCGCGAGGTCGCCGGCAGCATAGGCCAGACCGAGCAGACCCTCGGCAACATAGCCGCGGCGGCCCACGCCGCCAGCCTGCGTGGGGCGGCGACCGGTCAACGGCTGCAGCAACTGGCTGACGAGTTGGCGGAGTCGCGCCGCAGCGTGGAGCAGGTGCAGACATTGAGCGTCAGCATCGGTGACATCCTCGCCCTGATCGAGCGCATCACGGAGCAGACCAATCTGCTGGCCCTCAACGCCGCCATCGAGGCGGCCCGCGCCGGAGAACTGGGGCGTGGCTTTGCCGTGGTGGCCGACGAGGTGCGTCAGTTGGCGCACCACACAGCAGACTCCACCACCCGCATCCAGGGGATCATCGACGATCTGCAGCAAAGCACCCGCGGTGCGGTCGCCACCATGCTGCGCTGCCACGACGCCATGGCCCAGAGTCGCACCGACAGCGACGCGGGTTGCGCCACCCTAGCCGAGCTATCCCAGGCGCTGCAGCAGGTGGCCGAGCAGAGCAGCCGTATCGCCAGCGCGACCCTGCAGCAACAGCAGACCAGCGCCGAGATCGCCCGCAACATTACCAACATCGCCCGGATTGCCGACGACAACCAGGGCGCCCTGGCCAAGGTGGCACAGACCAGCGACCAGTTGCAGCAGCTATCGCAGCAGCAACTGTCGCTGACCCGCCGCTTCACCCTGCAGAGCGCCTGATCACACACCACAGAGAGGACCATCCATGTTCAAGAAGACACTGTTGTTGACTACCCTGATCGCCTGCCTCCAGCCCGCGCTGGCCAACGAGGAGGATCCCCTGGCCCGCCCGCTGTTCCTGCGCGGCGAGATGAACAACTGGGAGGCCCCGGCAGACCAGCAACTGGTTACCCAGCAAGGGGACTTGCTGTCGGTCCAGGTGGCCTTGCAGGCCAGTCACGGCGCCTACAAGTTCAAAATTGCCGACGAGAAGTGGAAGGCCGACACCACCTATGGCCAGTTCGACCCCGCCGCCAAGGTCGAGTCGGACAAGCCGGTGGTAGTCAAGGCCGGCTGGCAGTGGAGCGACATGAAGTTCACCCCGCCCAGCGACGGCCAGTATCGCATCACCCTGGATCGCCGCGATCCCCAACACATCCAGGTCACCGTCTCCCCCGCCGGGTGATCCTAGGGCCGCCGTAAGGCGGCCCCAGCCTCCGCCGGGATGGCGCCGCACGGCGACGCCATCCCGGCGCGGGACTGCCTCCCTGTCGCCACCCTACACACATCCAGACAGGAGATAACAACAATGAAGAGACATCTGCTTACCACCCTGCTGCTTGGCGGCGCCCTGCTGTTTCATGGCCAGGGAGAGGCCATGGTCAAGGGAGCTGACGTCAGCTGGCTGACCCAGATGGAGAAAGCCGGGTACAAGTTCTATAACGACGCCGGCCAGCAGCAGGATCTGTTCAAGACCCTGAAAGAGCACGGTATGAACACCATCCGGCTCAGGGTATGGGTCAATCCTGCCGATGGCTGGAACAACATCAGTGACGTCATCGCCAAGGCCAAGCGGGCCAAGGCGGCCGGTTTCGATCTGCTGATTGACTTCCACTACAGCGACAGCTGGGCCGATCCGGGCAAGCAGACCAAGCCGGCGGCCTGGCAGAGCTACACCTTCGAGCAGTTGATGTCGAACGTCTGGTGGCACACCTATAACGCCCTGGTGGCCCTGAAAAATGCCGGCATTACCCCCAAGTGGGTACAGGTGGGCAACGAGACCAACAATGGCATGCTGTGGGAAGAGGGGCGAGCCTCGGTCAACATGAAGAACTTTGCCTGGCTCATCAACAGCGGCTATGACGCGGTCAAGGCGGTCAACAGCGGCACCAAGGTGATCGTCCATCTGGCCAACTGCGAGAACAACAGCCTCTATCGCTGGATGTTTGACGGGCTGAAGAGCAACGGGGCCAAGTGGGATGTGATAGGCGCCTCCCTCTACCCGACCCAGAGCGGCAACGGTGACTGGTTCACCCTAGACAATCTCTGCTACGACAACCTCTCCGACATGGTGACCCGCTATGGCAAGGAGGTGATGATCGTCGAGGTGGGCATGCCGTGGGATGACCCGAAAAACAGTTACGACACCATTGCCGACCTGCTCAACAAGATGACGTGGATCCCTGACGGCAAGGGACTCGGCGTGCTCTACTGGGAACCACAGAGCTACAAGAACTGGCAGGGCTACAGCCTGGGTCTGATGGACAACAGCGGCAAACCCACCTATGCGCTGGATGCCTTCCTGTTGCAATAAAGATGTAACGTTACACAGAGGCGCGGTGAGTCGTGCGCCTCTTCCATCTGCCGCCTGGACATGACTTAGCCCGTCTCTTCGCCCTTTCTCGCCATCGCTTATCATCCCGCCTCCACCGCTCCGCGCCCTCCGGCACCATCACCAAAACATGGCCACCCTCTCCCCGAGGCAGACTCGCGGACGACACCTTCGTCGCCGGGATTCGCAACGATGGAGCCCCGATGACGACGTCAGCACGACAAGGCGCGCGTTCAATGCAAAATAAAAAAGGGAGCCCAAGCGGGCTCCCTGCGGGGTGACGAGTCGGGATTTACCACCAGGCTTCAGCCTGCACGCCGAAGTTCCAAGTATTATCATCCTCACCGCCGTTGAAGGATTTGCCTTCGCCATCTTTCAGATAGCTGGCAAAAACCCGGATCTCCGGGCGGGCAAACATGCTGGAACCAGCTGACCAAGCTTGAGCCAAGGTATATTTTTGACCACTCGATTTTTCTTCAGAGCCGCTTGTCCAGGTCTTGGTGCTCTCATAAGTACCGGCTTCAACCAGCGTCTTCATGATGTCAGTCCACGCATAACCGCCTCGCGCGACAGCGCTGAACAGTTCGGTGTTGTCATGCCATGCTTCAAGTTTCTCACCCTTACCGTAAGTGAATACATGGTTCACACTGAATTTCTCTCCCATGGGAATGTCACCAGTCAGAATCACACGGTATCCCTTGGCATCATCGGTCAGATGCCAAACATCATACCAACCGCCCCCTTGGGAGATCATGTTCTGGGCCAGCCCTTTATCAGCATATTGCAGCACCAACTTCTCGTAGATGCGGCTATCGGCAAAGTATTGACTCATTTCTGCGGTCAACATGACACCATTTTTGGGATCATAGAGATTACCAGCTTTCTCCTGCTCATCGGTCGGATTGGGCATGGCATAGCTGACACCCGCTTCAGTCCAAGCCCCTTCCCAAGGAGCCCAGCCGGCATAGCGCAGGTCCAGGAAGTTAACGTTGAGGTCATTGTTGACAATCGAGTTATCGATATCGTTACCATCAGACCGGATCCACGCCAGTGAGAAGGCGCCTGGACCTGCCTTGAGGTTCTCAATACCGGCACCGGCTCCCGAGATATTCCAGTATTTGGTATCGATGATGTGAAGGTCGTGACGCTGATAGAAGCGCTTGCCAGCCCACACCACAGCATCGGGCGCAGCGGAAATCAGCCCCTTGGCCTTAACATTGAATTGGCGCAGGGCAAATGTTGCATCGTCCTTGCACTCCTTTTGATCGAAGTTACACACAGTGGTGGTACTTTCATAGTCATTGGAGCCATCGCTCTGCATGCTGAACATGCTGTCTACATAGAAAGTCTTGCCATCCTTGTTGTAAACCTCCTGACCAATACCAATTTCGGTATAGGTATCGCTTTCGTTACCCAAACGACCGACAAAGTTCTGTCGACCGGTTTGCATATCACCGTCTTGGGATACACCTACGCCAGAGCGGAAATAGCCTGTAAAATCAACAGCATTAGCATTCAATGCAGTCATTGACAGAGCGAGGGCAACGGATGTCGTCAGTAGTTTCACTTTCATAGTTATTCCTTTAATCCACTGTTGCATTGTTATCTTGATGAACCGCTTACCAACCCATAGGGAAAGCGCTTTCACTGTCCGATGGAGATTATAGGAATAACTGTGCCATCATTGACATGACAAAACTCACAAAACTGTAATTATTACATAAATACTGCTATAAAAACGCTTGATAAAGCCACAAGGCAAACTCAAGCAATTGAAATTAAAGGGGTATTTGACAACAAATCATGTGTTATCGATTACACTCGTAATGGTAATATCTACACCTGAGAACCATGACTCGACCAGACTCATCGCAGCAGACATGACCTCCTCGTGCAGGGCATAGGAAGGCACCGTGAGACCTTCCCGACCCCACAGGAGTGAGCGACAAAAGAGAGAGGAAGAAGATGAGGCACTAAAAAGGCAAGGCCCCTGACGGGTAACCTTGCCTGATGGCCGATGAATTCAGGTTGCCAAATCGTCGATCAATCGATACTGCGGACTGAATGACGGCGTACCAGAGTCGGGCTGAACATATGTGTCGTCTGGGGCAAGGGCCCACCTTTTGCCAGAGCAATGGCCAGCTCGGCGGCCTGGGTCGCCATGGCGATGATGGGATAACGCACCGTAGTCAGACGAGGGCGCAAGTAGCGGGATATCAGTACATCATCAAACCCCACCAGAGATAGCTCCTGGGGAACCTCGACCCCGTTGTCGCTAAGCACGGACAAAGCTCCTGCCGCCATCGAATCGTTATAACAGACGACCGCCGTCATCTGTTGCCCCCGGCTCAACAACTCAGTCATCGCGGCTTCACCTCCCAGCTCATCCGGACTGCCACGGGAGATCAGGTGCTCATCGACCGGGATATTGTGCTCTTGCAGCGCATCCAGATACCCCTGCATGCGATCCTGAGAGTCAGAGATCAGATGATTTGAACACAGAAACCCTATCTTCTTGTGCCCTTCCTGGATCAGGTGACGAGTTGCAAGCCAGGAACCATAGCGATCGTCCAGCGCCACACAACGGGACTCGAACCCTGGAACGATACGGTTGATTAGCACCATGCCGGGAACATAGCTCATCATCTGGATCAGCTCTTCATCTGGCAGCATTTTGGCATGAACCACCAAGCCAGAGCAGCGATGCCCTATCAACTGCTCTATTACGTGCTTCTCTTTGGCTGCGTCGTGGTAGCCATTTCCGATGAGCAGAAAATTCCCCGTAGCCTGCGCCACCTGCTCAACTGCTTTAACCATGGTGCCAAAGAAGGGGTCAGACACATCGGCAACAATCAACCCCAGCGTTTCGTTGTTCTGATGGGCCAAGGCTCTCGCATTCGCGTTGGGGTGGTAGTTGAGTTCATGCATCGCCTTGAAGACGGCATCGCGTGACGCCTGACTTGCCTTTGGCGAATTATTGATGACACGTGAGACTGTGGCGACGGATACGCCTGACAGGAGTGCTACATCTTTGATGGTTGCCATGAATTAGCTTTTCCGGTGAACGGTATAAATAAAAACCAGTGCTTTATAGGGTCAAGATACTACCGACATTTCCAATACCTGACACGGCTTTCATGTCAAAAGCGGGAGCATTCTATCAATACGAGCGTCTCGCTGTGTAATCCATTTACATACACCCTTATCCATTCTCATGCTCATCGCGGTGAAAAATGTGACAAAAATCACATCAAATGGAGATGCATCTTCCAGGACCTTGTTCACAAGCGCAGAATAAGGGAAAGCGATTACACCAAATAAAACCCAATAAAAACGAGCACCAAGGAGCGATTAATGTTGAAGATACTCGTGACAGGTGGAACTGGTTACATAGGTAGTCATACCTGCTTGCAGCTTATCGCTGCCGGGATGACCCCCATCTTGTTGGACAATCTGGTTAACAGCAAAGAGAGCGTCCTCGAACGTATCCACAGCCTCAGCGGACTGCGCCCCCAGCACTATCACGGTGATGTGCGGGATGCCGACCTGCTGGATCGTGTGTTTGCAGACCAGCAGATAGATGCCGTGATCCATTTCGCAGGCCTCAAGGCCGTAGGGGAATCGGTACAAAAGCCTCTCGAGTACTATGACAACAATGTCAGCGGCACCCTGGTGTTGCTGCAGGCAATGCGACGCGCCGGGGTCAAGACCCTGCTGTTCAGCTCATCTGCCACCGTCTATGGCGAGCCGGAGATCATGCCCATCACCGAGGAGTCGCCCACCTTTCACGCCACCAACCCTTATGGTCAAAGCAAGCTGATGGTGGAGCGCCTCATCAAGGACTTTGCACACTCAGCCCCCGACTGGTCATTGACCCTGTTGCGCTATTTCAATCCGGTGGGCGCCCATCCCAGCGGCCTGATGGGCGAGGATCCCCAGGGCATTCCCAATAACCTGATGCCCTATATTGCCCAGGTGGCAGTGGGCCGCCGTGCCAAACTCGCCATCTTTGGTGATGACTACCCGACACCAGATGGTACCGGTGTGCGGGATTACATTCATGTCATGGATCTAGCCGATGGCCACGTCGCAGCCTTGAAACATGCGCTTGGGCAAGCTGGCGTCCATGTGTACAACCTGGGCACTGGGCATGGCTACAGTGTCCTGGACATTCATGCCGCCTTCTCCAAGGCCTGTGGCCGCGAACTGCCTTATGAGATCGTGCCGCGCCGCGCTGGGGACATAGCACAGTGTTGGGCAGATCCAACACGAGCCTATAACGAGCTGGGGTGGAAGGCTTATCGCACGCTTGATGAGATGACGGCTGATACCTGGCGCTGGCAATCCCAAAATCCAAACGGTTACCCCCTTCCATGAATATACAGAACGAGACAGACCTTACTATGCAATTCGAACCGACCGACCACCCTCACCGTCGTTACAACCCATTGATCCAACAGTGGGTTCTCGTTTCTCCCCACAGGGCGAAACGCCCTTGGCAGGGCCAGCAGGATGAACCCGATCGTACCCAGCGCTCCCCTCACGATCCGGATTGTTTCCTCTGCGCCGGCAATACTCGCGTCACTGGTGACAAAAATCCGGATTATCCGTCGACCTTCGTTTTTACCAACGACTTTGCGGCACTGATGGTTGATACACCTATGGCCCCAACCAGCGAGGACCCCCTCTTCCAGCTAGAGAGTGCACGCGGCACCAGCAGGGTAATCTGCTTCTCACCGGATCACAGCAAGACCTTGCCCGAGTTGTCTATCCCCTCCCTCACTGCCGTGGTCAACACCTGGTGTGAACAAACTGCAGAGCTGGGGCGCGAATACCGCTGGATCCAAGTATTCGAAAACAAGGGCACCATGATGGGGTGCTCCAATCCCCATCCCCATGGGCAGATATGGGCCAACGACTTCTTGCCCAACGAAGCCGCGCGGGAAGATGTCGCCCAACGGGAGTATTTTGCCAAACATGGTCGAGCCATGTTGCTCGATTATGCGGAACGCGAGCAGGCTGACGGCAGCCGCACCGTAGTGGAAACGGAACACTGGCTGGCAGTAGTGCCTTATTGGGCTGCCTGGCCCTTCGAAACCCTGTTGCTTCCCAAGTTTGCGGTAACACGTCTACCGACACTGACACCGCAACAGCGTGCAGACCTCGCACTGGCGCTCAAAAAACTAACCAGCCGCTATGACAACCTGTTTCAGTGCTCCTTCCCCTATTCGATGGGATGGCATGGTGCGCCATTCAATGGCGAAGAGAATGATCACTGGCAGTTGCATGCCCACTTCTACCCGCCCCTGCTGCGCTCTGCGAGCGTACGCAAGTTTATGGTGGGCTATGAAATGCTGGCAGAAACACAACGTGACCTGACGGCAGAACAGGCGGCCGAACGCCTGCGTTCCGTCAGCGATATCCATTTTCGTGAACAGGTTTGAGGTTGAGATATGAGTATTGAATCGCCACACAGCGTGACTGAACATACCTTTTACACTCAGTATGGTTATCGCCCGACCCTCGCCATTCAGGCACCTGGGCGTGTTAACCTCATTGGGGAACACACGGACTATAACGATGGCTTCGTGCTACCCTGCGCCATCGATTATCAGACCGTGATCAGTGCTGCCCCCCGCCAAGATAGTCTGATCAGGGTTATCGCTGCCGACTATCACAACCAACTGGATGAATTTGACTTACGCCACCCCATAGAGGCGCGCCCGGAATACCTGTGGGCCAACTATGTGCGAGGCGTCGTCAAATATTTGCTATTGCGAGGCTGTCAACTGACAGGGGCAGACCTGGTAATCAGTGGCAATGTACCTCAGGGAGCAGGCCTGAGCTCTTCCGCCTCTCTGGAAGTGGCAGTAGGACAGATCTTCAAAGAGATGAATCACCTCGACATCAGCCAAGCAGATATCGCCCTGAATGGACAACTGGCGGAAAACAGGTTCGTCGGTTGCAACTGCGGCATCATGGATCAGTTCATCTCGGCTCTGGGTCAGCAAGATCATGCTCTGCTGATCGATTGCCGCAGTCTGAATACCTGTCCTGTGAGCATGCCAGCCGACATTGATGTGGTCATTATCAACTCGAACGTACGTCGGGGCCTGGTGGATAGCGAATACAATACCCGCAGGGCACAGTGTGAAGAGGCCGCACGGCATTTTGGGGTCAAGGCACTGCGCGATCTGACGATGACCCAGTTCACCGAGCGAGCCAACGAACTGGATCCTGTCGTCGCGAGCCGTGCACGCCACGTCATCTCCGAGAATGAACGAACGCTGGCAGCAGCCGATGCGCTTGCGAATGAAGACATGGTCATGATGGCCGAATTAATGGCGCGGTCCCATGCCTCGATGCGTGATGATTTTGCCATCACAGTGCCTGCTATCGACGCCTTGGTCGACATGATCAAAGAGATCATCGGCAGTCGTGGTGGTGTGAGGATGACTGGTGGCGGGTTTGGTGGCTGTGTGGTTGCATTGGTTCCACAGTCACTGACAGCAGCAGTGTGCGAACAGGTTAATATTCGTTATCCCCAAGTGAGCGGTCTGGCCCCGAGCATCTATATCTGTAAGCCCTCCGCCGGAGCCGGCCCACTCTGATATGTTCGCTGACACCTCAATATTGTAATGGTCACGTATTTCCAGACTGGTCATGGTATAGCCGCCCTGCTAGACGGTGAACGCTCGACTTAGTTGAGTTAAACAACGCTCTCTGTGAGCAGCTGTGGTTAACATGTAGATAATACAATTGAACCAAACTTCAGACATGTGTTATCGCAATGAGCCTAACTCAGGGACTGCTTCGGCAGTCCCCTTTTCCTTTGCTGTAAATGTTCGTTGCATTCAACAATCCTCCGCAACTGCATGTTTTCACATGGCCGTGACACACCCGATTGAATCCCGCCCTCCTTTAAGATGTTGCGCTCTCCTCGGTTAATTGACGCAGATCGGTTTTCAAGCAGTGTATCTCGGCTTGCAAGGCAGACTCTTCGTGTTGCTGCTCTGCAGGCTTGCCGTACGGCTTGAGCTAGGCATACAGAATGTGGCTGGATACCCCAAGGGCTCGTGCAACGTCAGCCACAGGCATCTCACGCTCAGTAACTTGTTTAACAGCTTCGATTTTGAAAGTTTCTGGATAACGCTGACGGACCATGGCACCTCCAATGCTGGCCTCATTTTAAGGCAGTTAGGTCTCTAGGGAACTAGGGGCAATTCACACCGACCAAACCCCTTTATATGGCAGCGGATGAGCCTCGTTCTCAGCCAGCCAAGTCAATAGCTGTCCCATCAGACGAGGGACCTGGTTCGCAGGGGGAGCCATATGCACTAACTGCTCGCCTCGATAAATACCTACGCCAGTGACCCGCATCATCACAGAGTCCACGCATCAGTAGTCCGTGAGCACCAAGTAAATCTTCCGCTGAAGCTGGATCCCTATTAGGCATTGCCTCATAGGCCGCAAACGCATTACGGACCTCTTGGATTTCCCGTGGAAGCCCAAGTACCGTCTTCCCCTCAATCACTGCCGTCACCTGCTCAACACTCAGAGTATTGTGCTCAGTAGCTAGCGAAGCTTGGATGGTGCGGATCCGGTTCTCTCGACGCAACATAAGAACCTGAGAGCTCTGAGCAAACCGCTACAGCCGCAGCAACTCAGCGATATCCGCAACTCGACTCAACATGGCATGGGTCATGGGTGAAGGAAGGGGAATAGGCTGCCATGGGTTACTCCAACTGATGCGATAACAAATGAGGGATTAGCTTAACAGATCCGGGAGTAGAAACTCCCGAATTGAATTTGAATGTCCAAGCATCCCCACTAGGGCCAGTGAATTAAGAGTGAACATTACCTTATCCGTTCACTATGCCCGAAATTACGCTCACCTCGTACTTTCGAACGCAATTTAAATAAATACCCGATCCTCACCAAGAATTTATAAAAATTCTCATTCTGCAGATCTGCATCTCTGCGATCAAATCGATACTCTGCGTCAGGAGGGAAATGCACCAAAGACGCATAATCAGGGTATGCAAGCCTCAATGCTCTGCACCAAGCTTTACGAATACGCGTAGCCATGTTATCCGCATCAAAATTAGCGTAGTCACCAAGATAACCGTAATCATCTCGGTTAAATAGTAGCACCACGTGATAATGAGGGTACTGGCTTGTTACCTGCTCCTTTACCCAGATATAACCCAAGAAGAATCGTTTACCAGTTTTACCCTTACGGTGACGTAACGCATGTATCTGGCTTTTTAGTGAAGCAATAAAGCGCGTAATAACCTTTTCCTCTTCTACCTCCGGTGGAAAGCCTGTCGGCATGTCCGGATCATCCATAACTGGTATCTGGGGAAAGCGTAGATCAACACGTACAGTAAACACTCGCGGATGTTTATTCAAAAAGCTGGCGATCACCTCCACGGATGTTTTCAACTGTTCAAAGGATATTTCACCATACTTGGCCTCAGCCACAACTCGTAAGTTGCCTAGCTCGTTGCCTATTAAACAATACCCGCCATTTGATTTCATATACGGCCCTATGATTTACATGGAATACCCATGCAAGTTGGTTAGATGCTCAGGTGACAGTACTCATCGTCATTAATGAGGACCGCTGCGTAAAACTTTACGGTCAACTGATACCTTGCTCTCTTATTAAACCACTAGGTTGATATACCAACCTGCATTTAGCACTCTGTGCTTTGCATATGCTGCGCTATGCCGATGTATACGGCTAATGGCTTGTATCTGACGTACAAGCCCGATGTATATCTGATTGGTATACACTTCGTGTATATATCACATGTTCTCGTTGGTATACTCTGTGATACACTCTGACGGTGTATCACTCTCTCGATATATCTCCTACACCCTCTACCTTGTTATACACCTGGGTGTATATATTACTATTACCGAACTTAGCGACCTCCTAAATCACCGGGGAATACGTAATTATTTTAAATAAAACCCCAGTAATACCGGTTATTAAAGCAAGAAAATTACTCTGAACTTAGCTTGCCCTCTCCTATCTAGCAGATGCCTTCGAATCAATCCATTCTATTACTTCACTCTGCATCCAAGCGACCGCTCTAGGCCCTAAGCGAACGACACCAGGGAACTCCCCTTTGCTCATCAAACGATAAATTGTCGCTTTGGATAGCGTCGTCATTTCCGTGACTTCTTTGAGTTTGATTAGTTTCATTTTTTGGATCCGACTATTTTTCCATAGCTGGACCAACAATGTTAATATTTACGTTTATAGCTTCTCACATTGCCCCTAAGCCGATTAGCTATGCAGAAGAAACAATCACTAGTTATCCCAGAGTGCTTCAATGCCACTAAGTAGGTTAGATTGCAGAGCCTGAGCCATGCATTCACAGGTCAGCCCGCCAACATAAGCAACAATAAAAGCTTGAAAAATACCATGAAAAATCACACACTAAACACAACTATAAATCAACACAAAACACTACAATGTAGATTAAGGGAGGTGGTATTATGGCAATTCATGATAATGGTGTGGATGTGCAAGTTTATAAGAAATTAGATGACCCTGTTTTTGTGGACTACCTCTGGTATAGAACAGGTCAAATCAATCAAGCTCAAGCTGTAGATACACCACCTCGCCATATACTAATCAAGAATTTAAAAGATGCCTGCAATACTGCTAGTGCTTTTGCTTTTATGCATAATTACAATGTAAGAAATGAACGACCTAATGGACTTGAAAAATGGATTGACACTTTACTGGATGAATTTCACACAAGATGCCTTACAGAAAAATATTATTACTGGCTAGATAATAAAAATACGAGACTGCATTACTTCACATGGAGATTTTTGAGTCACTTAGGTATATCCATAGAAAAAAAAGACCAACAACTAGAACATAAGTGCGTGTTTTTATTGAGCCCATCAATACTCGATGAAAACATAAAAACGCACACACACACTAATAAAAAATGGAATACTGAAATAAGCACACAGGATATAACTGCACTTATCAACAGACTACCTTGCAACAAAATAGAAAAGGAAAAATTAGTACGAGCTATATCCAAATCTGCTGAATCAGCAATGAAAAATGATGATGTTAAGTTTTGGCTTAACAAACAAAACAAGGAAAAAACAACATGGCTACACAAATATCTTGAGCATAAAGAAATAGATTATGTCCCATTAGTTTTAAATGGTACATCAGCTCAAAAAGATGATCTTGTTTCATTTTTAGATGTATTAAGCATTACTAATATTGATAGATATAAACTTTTAGTTTCCAACATCAAGAAAGCATGGAGCCAAAAAGTATATCGTGATAAAAATATAGAAAAGAAACAATACAGCATTAACATGAGTAAAGATATAGGTAATATTCTTGACAAACTAAGCCAAATGGAACAGAAAAATAAAAACACCATCATAGAAGAGTTGATTAGAGAGGCATACGCAAAACGGTGCGCAATATAAAAAACGGACTGAATGATTAAATCATTCAGTCCATCACTAAAAATCATCATAGCCACATTTACTTTCTATTAAAGCTCACCTTCACAACGTTATTAACTGCTGCTTCAGTAACAGGATCTTGCATCACCTCATCAGCTACCAGTCTCCCCCAATTAATCCAGACAAGTCGGGTTTTCTCGGTGTGACGTGAACGGTGATAAGTTCTAATAAGTTTGTTAATGGGGGTGTGATTCAAGCAAAGCTCAATAACTCTTTCCTCAACATCTAGCCTTTCAGCCCAGTTAGTAGCCGCACTACGCCGCAAATCATGGACAGTAAATGGGTCCATATCAGGTAAACATCGTGCGATGAATCGCCTTAGAGCCCGAGTAATGGAATCAACTAAAATTGGCTCGATTTCATCTGTTTTTGGACGATCAGATTCGAATACTAAATCACCATTGGCATACTGCGCCTGCTCTTCAATGACCGATTTCGCCTGAGGGGAAATAAAGACAGTATGAGCTCTACCATTTTTGGTTTCAGGTATAGTCCATATATCATCTTTTATCTGTGAAAAACGCATATTAGCGACTTCACCTCTACGACATCCGGTCAGTATTAATAACTTAATCGCATTCGCAGCAGGTATAGAAATCGTTGCATGGCGAGAAACACCACGCCCTCCGGCCGCCAAGCTACCACCACTCCCAAGATCCTCATCTATCGCCTTCCATAACCTGCGCAATTCGGGGACGGTCAACCATCGCTCTCTTGGCGAGCCAGCACTGGCACCAAAATCTTTTGGGCGCAACAGTCTCGCAGGGTTGGCCTCAAGCAGACAGTGAACCACTGCATAATCTAACATCTGGTTCAGCGTTCCCAACCCTTTACGGGTTTCATCTTTTGTTGCACGCCTGGTTATCTCTAACGCTTGTGCCAAGTGGGCACGAGTCAGATCGATTAAGCGAATGTTGCCTAGAGTCTTCTTGAGATGACGATTCCAACGATCCTGATGGCATTGGAGGGTTTTGGGTTTGACGACCTGAGCAACACGCTGTGCATCGAGCCATCGTCCAAGCAACTCATCCATCGTCAGGGCCGTTTCATTTTTAGCCTTTTCTTGAGCCGCAAACTTGGTGGGATCAATGCCCCGCTTCACAAGCAGCACCGCTTTCCCATGCTCCTCTCTGGCTTTAGCCAGAGTCAGGGCAGGATAACTCCCCAGCAACAATTCGCCTTCACTACCACCAATCTTGAAGCGATATACAAAACGCTTGAGGCCACTTTCACGGATTTCTATTTTGAGTCCACCACCATGCTTCGATTGAATCGCATAGCGTTTCACTTTAACCCCTTCGACTGGCTTGAGTGACGAGATCTCCAAGTCTTTACTTATCGCCATCCGTACCCCTCCCCGTACCCCTCCAGCGCAGTGCATTGGAGTGAGACTTTATGAAACCACTTGGTACAGATATCTTATGTAAACAACTGTTTTTAATCAAAAAAACATTTCATATAAAACCAACTGATTCTATATGAAACTAATAATTTCTGGACTCCTAAGGGACAGGCCACTGGTTCGACTCCAGTCGGGAGCGCCATACAAAACAAGGGGTTGGCATCGTCATGATGCCAACCCCTTGGTCATTTTGGCTCAGAACAATCTGTGAATATTCAGCCGTGACGTGATGGCCCTCAAGCCACTCCAGGAAATGTAGCAATATTCCGTATCCGACCCATCTGCGACAAGCCGTAGCTATCTTGCCCGTTCACGGGCAAGGCTCAGCGCATATCGAACACCGCACAGCATGTCATGACCCGATGAGTGACCATAATCGGCAACCTGTTCGATGGCCGTGAAGATGTCATCTCCTCGCGCTGCCGCCAGTTGCAGCAAACGCTCGCCATAATGGCCTGCGGCTCCCCATCTCAGCATGGCTGCGCTAATGTCCGTCGTGCGACCAAGCAGTGAGCTCAGGACGACGATCAGCTCGTCACGACGTGGATGGGCCTGGTTCTCCAGCGCAAATAACACTCCCAACAGAAAATCATCGCCGGATGGGGTCAAACCATGGCCATAACCGAGCAAGGAAATGAGTGCCGGGGTCAGCTCGTCTTCCACTCCCCCCAACCCGTTCTCCAGCATCGCCAGCGATGCGGTCAGATAGTCACGATCCTTGCCATGCCACTGCGCCCAGAAGCCGCCAGCAGGAGGATTCTGCACCAAGAAGTGATCCAGTGCAGACAACAGGGTTGTGCCCAGGGTTCGTTCACCAGTCAGGCAAGTCGAGTGCCATCGGCAACCGGTTAATGCGATCTCGCCGTCACCCCCCTGGAGCGTACTCCCGCACCAGCGCCAACGGCTACCCGGTTGCAATGCATCGGGTAGCTGCCTCGTTGCAAGCACCACCCCTGCTGGAGGCAACGGCATGTCGCATACCAGCAGCGTGAGCCATTCCCCCTGGCATGAGACCAGATTACAACTGCGCTCGAAGCGGGAGTGCACGGTCAGAATACTCGAAACAGGAATGGCCCGAACACGTTCACAACCCCGCACTGCGGAAAGGGAAAAGAACGACAAAAGAAGCTCCTTGAATACAGATTGGCGAAGCAGATCACAGTTCCGGGATCCTCTTTATCGATAGTCACATCCGGAGGAATGGAGGCCTGCCCTGGCGCAACACCAGTGGTGATCGCGGTTTGCGCCATTGTGCCACCGTGGTGAAATGCCATCCCTCAAATCTTTTGTTGGTTGGAGCCAATTTCTTTCTGCGCAGCCCCGCTTAGCCCTCCATAGACTGGCCACATGAATCATCCATCCCGTAGGAGAACACCATGAACAAGCGTATCAGTGCACAGCCTTTCGATTTCACTTTCGACCCGGCCACCACCGCCCTCATCGTGATCGACATGCAGCGTGATTTCGTCGAGCCCAATGGATTTGGCCATGCCCTGGGGAACGATGTCTCCCTTGTGCGACGGGCCATCGACCCCTGCCGCAAGGTCATCGACGCAGCCCGTGCCAACGGCATGCTGGTCATCCACACCCGCGAAGGCCACCGCCCGGATCTGACCGACTGTCTGCCCGCCAAGCTGGTTCGCGGCGGCAAGCGTTTCATCGGTGAGCAAGGCGCCATGGGCCGCATTCTGGTGCAAGGGGAAGCGGGACACGACATCATCCCGGAGCTCTATCCCATCGCGGGCGAACCGGTGATCGACAAGCCGGGCAAGGGGGCATTCTACTCCACCGACCTGCACCTGATTTTGCAAGCGCGCGGCATCCGCTCGCTCATCATCTGCGGCGTCACCACCGAGGTCTGTGTGCAGACCACCGCCCGTGAAGCCAACGACCGCGGTTATGAGCTGCTGATCCCGGCCGATTGCTGCGCCTCCTACTTCCCCGAATTTCACCGGGTCACCCTCGAGATGATCCAGGCCCAGGGCGCCATCGTCGGCTGGGTCAGCGATTCCGCACACGTGGTCACCGCCCTCAAGGGCTGACCCCGGGGGCTCACAGCCCCGTTCTCTACTGACTGACAGAGGGTCCGTGACCGGGTCCGGGCCTTCTACACCCGTTAATTACGGAAACACCGGCATGTTGCATTACAAAATCTATTCAAATCTCTACAAGGACTCCGTCTCGCTGATGCAGATCTCCTCCCGCCTGAGCGGGTTGGAGGGCGTGCGTCAGGCCTCGGTCGCCATGGCAACCGAGGCCAACCTCGATCGGATGCGCGATGCGGGGATGGCGCTCTCCGTGGTGGCCAAACCCAGCGATCTGCTGATCGCCTTGCTGGCCGATGAAGCCATTGGCCTGCAGGCACTGGCACTGGCCGACGAACTGCTGCGTCCGGCACCGGTCGACGACGCCCCCGGTGCCGTGGGCCAGCGTCCCGCTACCTCCCTGGCCATGGGCAAGGAGCGCGACAGCGACGCCAACCTCGCCCTCATCTCGGTACCCGGTCGCTACGCCGCCGCCGAGGCGCTCAAAGCGTTGCACCTTGGCATGAACGTCATGCTGTTTTCCGACAATGTGCCCGAAGCACAAGAGCTCGCCATCAAGGAGTTTGCTGCCCGGCAAGACCTGCTGGTGATGGGGCCTGATTGCGGCACTGCCATCGTAAACGGTATGCCGCTGGGGTTTGCCAACGTGGTACGCCGCGGCACTATCGGTCTGGTGGCGGCTTCCGGTACCGGTCTGCAAGAAGTGAGCTGCCGCATTCATCATCTGGGTGAAGGCGTCTCCCAGGCGCTTGGCACCGGCGGGCGTGATCTGCACGAGGAGATCGGCGGCCTGAGCATGCAGCAGGCGCTCCGGATGCTGGCAGCAGACCCCGACACCCGCCTGATCACCCTCATCTCCAAGCCACCCGCAGAAGCGGTGAGCCAGCAGGTACTGGCCCTGGCCCGCGAGTGCGGCAAACCGGTCGTAGTGCATTTCCTTGGCGCCGACTGCGCCGCGCTGGCAGCGCAAGGTGTCATCCCTGCCGCCAGCCTGCAACATGCAGCCGATGTGGCCGTCGCCATCCTGCGCGATGAACCGCTGCCCTCCTCCACCAGCCTTGATGACTCAGCACTGGATCAGGTGCAAAGCGCACTCGGCGCCATGGCACCAGGGCAGCGGGATATTCGCGGCATCTTTGCCGGGGGCACCTTCTGTTACGAAGCCCAGCTTGCCCTCATCACAGCCGGTCTCGCCTGCGAATCCAACGCGCCGGTCAAGGGAGCGAGTACGCTGCAAGACCCCGCCCGTGGTTACGGCCATAGTCTGGTGGACATGGGGGATGACGAATTCACCCAGGGTCGCCCCCATCCCATGATCGACCCGACCCTGCGCAACGCCCGCCTGTTGCAGGAAGCCGCCGATCCCTCTACCGCCATCTTGCTGTTTGATGTGGTGCTGGGCTATGGCGCCAGCCTAGATCCTACCGGTGAGCTGCTCGCCACGCTGGCGCGTGCCCGCCACGAGGCCGAACAGACCGGACGCCAGCTTATCGCCATCGCCCACGTCTGCGGTACAGAACTCGATCCCCAGCCGCGCCAGCAGCAGATCGATCGTCTGCGCGAGGCTGGCGTATTGATCGCCCAAAGCAACATGCAAGCCGCCCAGCTCGCCGCCCGACTGGCCCTGCAACTGAAGTGAGAATCAAGATGAGCATTCAATCCGCCAATCCCCTGTTTCAACAACCGCTCCGGGTACTCGGTCTGGGCCTGCAGAGCTTTTCCGACAATCTGATCGACGCCAGTGGCCAGGTATTGCATCTGGCCTGGCAGCCGGTCGCCGAGGGGGATGATGCCGCCAACTGGACGCTGGCCACCCTGCTGGAAGATCCGCGTATTCAGGCTGCCAACGAGCAGGCGATGCAACGCTACCTCGAGGCCCAACCCTCACTGATCGGCGTGAGCGTTGCCAGCCGCGAAATCGCGGCGCTACGCGGCAAGCGCCGCATTCTGCACGCAGGCCCTCCCATCGACTGGAGCGAAATGTGCGGCCCGATGCAGGGCGCCATCGCCGGCGCCATCGTGTTCGAAGGCTGGGCCCCGGATGTCGACAGCGCCATGGCCATGGCCGCGCGGGGCGATGTTGCGCTCGAGCCCTGCCACCACTATCAGGCGGTCGGCCCCATGTCCGGCATCATCAGCCCCTCCATGCCGGTCTGGGTGGTGGAGAACTGCGCCCACGGCAACCGCGCGTTTTGCAACTTCAACGAAGGGCTCGGCAAGGTGTTGCGCTTTGGCGCCAACAGCGACGAAGTGCTGACTCGCTTGCGCTGGATGGGCGACGTGCTGGCCCCGACTCTGGCTGCCGCGCTCGAACAGTGCGGTGAAATTGAGCTCAAGCCGCTGATCGCCCAGGCCCTGCACATGGGAGACGAGTGCCATAACCGCAACGCCGCGGCCAGTGGTCTGCTGTTCAAGCGCCTCGCACCAACTCTCGCCAGTCTGGCCCGCGGGCCCGAGGTGCTGGCGTTCATCGCCGCCAACGATCACTTCTTCCTGAACCTGTCGATGGCTGCCTGCAAGGTGATGCTTGATGCGGCGCACGGCGTGCCTCACAGCACCATGGTGACCGTGATGGCCCGTAATGGCGTCAACTTCGGCATCCGCCTCTCCGGCACCGGCGATCGCTGGTTCCAGGCTCCGGCCAATCCGGTCAACGGCCTCTTCTTCCCGGGGTACGGCGTCGATGATGCGGCCGCCGATCTTGGGGATTCCGCCATTACCGAAACGGCAGGGATCGGCGGATTCGCCATGGCCGCCTCCCCTGCCATCGTCAAGTTCGTCGGCGGTACCCCGGCCGATGCCATCGGCCACAGCATGGCGATGCAGCAGATCACCCTGGCCCAGCACCCGGCCTTTACCCTGCCTGCGCTCAACTTTGCCGGCTCGGCCACTTGCATCGACGCCCGCAAGGTCGTGGATCGCAACATACTGCCGGTCATCAACACAGGGATCGCCCACAAGCAGGCCGGTGTCGGCCAGATTGGTGCGGGGATCACCACAGCGCCGCTCGCCTGCTTCGTTACAGCCCTCTCGGCCATCGCCGACGAACTGGAGTCATAAACATGCAGAAGAAAAAACTCGCCGTCGTCGCCGTGGGCGGCAATGCCCTGATCAAAAGCCGTGATGAAGTGGCCCTTGACCAACAGTACGACGCGGTCTCCGAGACCGCTCGCCATGTGGCTGACCTGATTGCCGCTGGCTGGCGGGTGGTGCTGACCCACGGCAACGGGCCGCAGGTGGGCTTTATCCTGCGCCGAAGCGAACTGGCCAGCGCTGAAGTACCGACCGTGCCGCTCGAGTACGCCGTCGGCGATACCCAGGGCGCCATCGGCTTTATGTTCCAGAACGCCCTGGGTAACGAGTTGCAACGCCGTGGACTGGCACAGACCAAGGTCATCGCGCTGGTCACCCAGACTCTGATCGATCGCCGCGACCCGGCCTTTGCGCATCCCGACAAACCCATAGGCGCACACATGAACCAGGCGATCGCCGAGCAGCTGGCGGCCGAGCAAGGGTGGCAGATTGCCGAAGATGCCGGCCGTGGCTGGCGGCGGGTGGTTGCCTCCCCGGCACCGCTTGGCATCGTCGAGTCCCCCACCATCCGCGCCCTGCTTGAGCAGGATGCGCTGGTCATTGCCTGCGGCGGTGGCGGCATTCCGGTGGTGAGGGACGAGGACGGCTCTCTGCGAGCCGCACAAGCGGTCATCGACAAGGATCGCGCCTCTGCCCTGCTCGCCATCGAGCTGCAGGCCGACATGCTGCTGATCCCGACCGGTGTCGAGCAGGTCTCCATCCATTTCGGCACGCCGGAGCAGCGCTGGCTCGAGAACCTGAACCTTGCCGAAGCAACACAACTGCTGGCCGACGGTCACTTCGGTGCCGGCAGCATGGGCCCCAAGGTGGAGGCCATGCTGAGCTACCTCAAAAGTTGTCCGGGCGGGGTGGGTCTTATCACCAATCCGCCCTCCATGGGGAAGGCGGTACTTGGCCAGGCCGGCACCCGTTTTCTGGGTCACTGATGACAGGCGGGGCCGGGTGCCCCGCTACGAGACACATATCACCACACACGTTAAGGAGTACTCATGTCTGATAACAAAGTTCTGCTCGCAGTCAACGGCACCCTGATGCGCGGCCTGGAGCTGAATCCCAACATGCTGGCCGTCGGCGCCGAGTTTGTCGCCGAGTCAGCCACCACTGCGGATTACCGCTGCTGGAGCATCGGCGATCGCCACCCCGGCATGGTTCGTTTCCCCGGTGAAGGGGCCGAGATTGCCCTGGAGCTGTGGGCTGTGCCGCCTGCCGGACTTGGCAACATCCTGCAAAAAGAACCCGCCGGCCTCTCCATTGGCAAGGTCACCCTGAAAGATGGTCAGGAAGTGCTGGGCGTACTGGCCGAGCCCTGGCTGGTCGAGGGACAGCGGGAGATCACCGAAACCGGCGGCTGGCGCAATTACACAGGTCACCACCACATCGACTAAGCAAAGGAGTTCATCATGCGCAAAACCGACACGAGCCCGGGAACGGCATCCGGCCTGCACATCACCATGATCCTGCTGGGCATCGCCATGACCCCGGTGCTTCTCTCCTCATCCAGTCTGGGTAACCAGTTGCAGGAGGGGCAACTCGTCAGCGTCGTGGCGCTGGGGGGACTGATCCTGACCATCCTCTCTGCCATCACCATCAGCGTGGGAGAAAAAGCCCGACTGCCAACCTATGGCATCGTCAAGTTCTCTTTTGGCAACAAGGGGGCGACTGCCATCAACATCCTGATGGCCATCAGCCTGTTTGGCTGGATCTCGGTCACCGCCAACATGTTCGGATACACGGTGCAGGATCTGCTCGCCCAGCAGGGCTGGTCGGTACCAGCGCCCCTGCTGGTGGCTATGGGATGCGTGATCTTCACCGTATCGACTGCTTTCGGCTTTGCCGTGCTCGGCAAGGTGGCCCAGCTGGCCGTGCCCGTGATTGCGCTGATGCTCTGCTACATCCTGAGCGTGGTGCTCGACACCCCGCCCGCTCCCATTGGCGATGCCCTGAGCAGTATGGAGACCGGTGTTGCGGTCTCAAGCGTGGTCGGCACCATCATAGTTCTGGTGGCCACCCTGCCCGATTTCGGCAGCTTCGTGCATAACCGCAAGCATGCCCTGATCGCCGCAGCGCTCACCTTTATGATCGCCTACCCGCTCCTGTTCTGGGCTGGTGCCACCCCGAGCAACATCACGGGTCAAGGTTCCCTGCTGGGTGCCATGGCGCCACTCGGTGCGGCACTGCCGGCAGCACTGTTACTGGTCTTTGCCTGCGTCACCGGCAACGCCGGCAACATGTTCCAGGGGACATTGGTGGTCTCCACCCTGCTTGAGCGCATCCCCAAGTGGCAGATCACCGTAGCGCTGGGGGCACTGGCGACCCTGGTCGGCAGCATGGACATCATGAGCTGGTTTATCCCCTTCCTGCTCTTTTTGGGCATTGCCACCCCGCCGGTGGCCGGCATCTACATCGCCGATTTCCTGCGCTATCGCAGCCAGGGCTACGACGAGCGACTGCTGGCCCAGGAACCACCCATCAAATGGAGCACCTTTGTGGTCTGGATCCTCGGCTCGCTGGTCGGCTTCCTGACCGCCAACGGCGTCATCACTCTGACCATGATCCCGTCGCTGGACTCCATTCTGGTGGCAAGCCTCGGTTATCTGGCGCTAAGTCGTCGCCCGGCACTGCTCGCCGATAAACAGGCTCACTGAGCCCTCACATACCAAAAAGGCCGCATCTGCGGCCTTTTCATAGCAGAACCAGCGCTAGCCGAGTGGCCCCAGCAACCCCTGCTGCAAGGCCGGATCACGCAGTTGCCGCAACCACCAGCTAAAGCAGGGACGCGTATGCTGGCGCTGCCAAGCCAGAAACAGTGGGGTCGGCTGTTTCGGCGACTCTACTGTCATCACCTGAAGACGACCGTCATCAATCAGTGGCTGGCCAAAGTGACGCGGCACAAAACCGATACCGACCCCTTCAGCCTGCAGCGCCAGCTTGCTGTGAAAATCAGGCACCTGCAGCGCCTTCTGACCACGCAGCAGCCAGGCCTCCTTGGGCTTGAGCTGCACCGAGGTATCACGAATGCAAATGGCCGGATAGCGGCGCAGGGTTCGCTCGGTCAGGGGCTGGGGCAATTGTGCCACCGGATGGCGCGGGCTCACGGCAAACACCCACTCCACCATCCCCATCGGCTCTGCGCCGATCTCGCTATTGGCAATTACCTGATTGGGCGCCCCTACTGCGATATCGGCCCGCTTGGCCAGCAGGGCATCCCACACCCCATCGTGCACGTCGATGGCGAGCTGGATCTCAGTCTGGGGAAAAAGAGCCTCACATTCACGTAGCAAGGGGGTGAGAGGCGCCAGCGAGAGGATGTTGTTAAAAGAGAGGCGAATCGCGGGTTCAACCCCCATGGCAATCAGGCGGGTGGAATCTTCGAGGCTGCCAAGCTCGCCCAGGATCAGCTCCCCGCGCTTGATAAAGTGGTAACCCGCCTCCGTCAGCACCAGTTGCTTGCCTTGGCGCTCGAACAGACTGACACCGAGGGCATCTTCCAGCTTATGCAGGGTGTAACTGAGAGCACTGGGTACCTTGTGCAACTCCTGGGAAGCGGCGGCAAAACTGCCACAGCGGGCAATGACAATAACAACCTTGATCGCGTCGGCGGTAATAACCATGCAAAACAGCTCCTTTTCGGGAGCGTAATATAACATCACCAGTCATCCAGTTTTTTGACCACCGCCATCAAGACAGAAAAAGCTACCCAAAGCAGGTCACTTTTCCACATGCATTTGGGGTTATTTCTGGCCATGATCAGGCATCTGCCAGATCACCGATGGCCAGAATACGGCCAGTTCTATGGCCTTTACGCTTTTTGGATAAAAACCCCGTCACCGAAAACAGAATCGCTCTGCTAGACTGGCCCTCTTTTTTATCATGTCGTGCATCTTGCAAAGGAGTGTTGGATGTCTGCTTCTTCCTGGTGGGACAGGTCCACCGGTTTCGCCCTGTTGACCATACTGCTGTGGGCCTCTCTGGCGGCACTCACCTCCAGAGTCACCAGCGTGTCGCCACTGGTATTGGTGGGTCTGGTGCTACTGTTTTGCGGCGTAGGGGCCTTGCCATTCTGGCGCCAGTGGCGAGCCAGCCCTCTCACCTGGCTGGTCACTGTGACTGCCCTCTTGTTCTACCACCTGTTGCTGTTCATGAGCTTTCGCCACGCTCCCGTGCTGGAGGCAAACCTCATCAACTACTTGTGGCCGCTGTGCATCATACTGTTCACCCCCCTGATGCTGCCGGGTCACCCACTGCAGGCCCGCCACCTACTGGCCGGAGCGCTCGGCCTGGCTGGCTCCGTGCTGGTGATGGTCAATGGTGAGCTGCAACTGCAACAGGCCTACCTGCCCGGCTATCTGCTGGCACTCGGCGCCGCCATCATCTGGGGCGGCTATTCCGTACTCTCACGCCGGCTTCCTCCGGCGCCGGCGGTCGTGACGGCGGCAGCCTGCCTGCCCGCCGGCTTGCTAGCCTTGCTGCTGGCCTGGCTACAGGAGGGGCCCCTGCCCCTTGCCCGGATCCCGGCCGGTGACTGGTGGCTTATCATCGGATTGGCGATCGGTCCCATGGGGGCCGCCTTCGTCACCTGGTATCTGGCGCTGCGGGACGGAGATCCACGCCGGATCGGTGCCCTTGCCTATCTCACGCCACTGTTGAGTACTCTTCTACTGGTGCTGCTCAACGGCGAGCAGCTCACACCCCGCCACCTGCTGGCCGGCACTCTCATCATGGGGGGGGCCCTGCTCGGTATGCAGGGCAAACGAACCACCCCGGCACTGGCAACGGCACACCCGAAGTAACGGTCGAGAGCCTGGCGCCCTTGCCACCAAGGCGCGCAAGGCTCCTGTCATAAAAATGCCACGCATCCTGTTTAGCCTCACGCCATGCTCCCCATGGTCTGTGCATACAGGAAGATCACAGTGAAAATCGCCCATTACGCCACCCTCTCCTCCCTCGTCTTGTTGCTGGTTGCTGGAGGGCAGGCGTTGGCCCTGCTTCACGGCTGGCAGCAACTGGGCCAGAGCAATCTCGCCCAACAGCAGCATGAGGCTCGCCAGCAACTGATCACCGTCTCCCTGCAAGATACCCTGCGCGCCTATCTGGATAGTGGCGATCCGCAACGACTCACTGACGCGCAGGCGCTGCGCCAGCAAGCGCTGGAAAGCCTGACGGGACAACCCGATGCTCTGGCAGAGCCACTGCGCCAGCAGCTGACAGCGATGGAGCAGCGGATCGCGCACGACTATCTTGCCGCCGGCAAGCTCTCCGGCAACAGCCAGTCACTGCTGCAACATGCCGAAAACGAGCTCGCTGGCCAGGCTATTGCCCTGTTGCGTTACGCCGGTTCGGGCAACTCCGACGAGCAAGGGTCAGTCGCCCGGCAATACCGGGAGGGAGCCGCCACCGTGCTGGCCAGCCTGCCGGGACTCGCCCATCTGCGCGAGCGTTACATGGCGCAGGGCCGCGACAAGTTGCTCGAGGGGATCCGCTTCGAACTGGACGCCCTGCAAAAACAGGCGGAGCAGCTGCAAGCCCTGCCTCTGCTCGGCCGCTATGAAGAGGCACCGACCGATGAATTCACCCTGGGTGAGCCGCAGCGCCAGGAGCTGGGTGAGCAGCCCCGTAGCGAACTGCTGTCGCTGATCAAACGTTACCCACAGGAGCTGGCCAACAGCAGCAAGGCGCTGGGGCAGCAACAGGCGGGCCGTCAGGCGATACAGGAGGACATCTTGCAGATGCTGCAGGCAACCGGGCAGATGGGAGAACAGCTCGCCCAGGCGCGTCTGGCGGTGACCCGCCACCTTGCCACCATACTGAGTTCCCTGGCGTTGTGTCTGGTGCTGGTCGCGCTGCTGTTTGCCCTGGTGCAGCGCCGCTGGCTGCTCAGGCCACTGCTGCGGTTGCGCAGCGCCTTCCTGCTACTGGATCAGACCGGCCAGGCCGATCCCCTGCCGACGGGGCGCGAGCGCAACGAACTGGCGGATATCGTCGCCAGCTACAACCGTCTGATCGGACGCCTGCAGCAGGAACAAAAACACAAGGCCGGCCAGCTGTCTGCGGTCTCAACCAGCCTGCAGGGCATGGTCAATCAGGTCGATGAAATCCACCAGAGTACCCGTACCACGGAGCAGGTGGTCGACGAGAGCGGTCAGATGATGGGAGAGCTCAACCAGCTGGCCAGCGAAGTGCATCAGGTTGCAGCCGAGATAGCCCGGCATGCCCATCACAACGAACAGGCGATGAGCGAGAGCGAAGGGCTGGTCGGCAATATGCTGCACGCCACCCATCAGACCGGGCTCGCCATCGACGAGAGCGACGAGGCCCTGCGCGCGCTCAGGGGGTCGGTCACCGAGGTCTCCGCCATCGTCGATGTCATTGGCCACATCGCCCAGCAGACCAACTTGCTGGCCCTCAATGCCGCCATTGAAGCAGCCCGGGCCGGTGAAGCCGGGCGGGGATTTGCCGTGGTCGCGGATGAAGTGCGCACGCTCTCGGCCCATACCCAACGTTCCCTTGACCAGATCACCGACATACTGAAACGGCTGACCCACTCGGGTGAGCAACTTGCCACCGTGCTGACCCGCATCACCAGCGAATCCGGCAGCCAGCGGGTCCAGGCCGAACAGTTGCGCCAGACCACCCTGGCGGTGCGGGAAATAGCCCGCAACACGGCGGTGATCGCCCTGCAGGGGGCGGACAACGCCAAAAGTCAGGAACACAAGCTTGCCAGCTTTGCCGACCTGATCGCCCGCATCCATCAACATGCGCATCAGGTCAGCCAGCTGTCGGTCCAGGTTTCATCCCACATCCATCACCAGGCCCGGCAGATCCCCCGCATCCTCGGCCAGCAAGGCTGATCCGCATCATTCTCCCTACTCACTCCGCCATGGCGGAGTGAGTTTTTTTGTATCGCAAAATTATATGTTGCATACGGGTTATACCCGCACCGGCATAACCCTGCAGGATACGTAGGTTCCACCACCCTGACGGCAAGCAAGAAAACGTTCTCATTGCCGTCATACGGGGGATTAAACGGTATGAGAGCGGCCGTCACGATTATTTGCACTCGGTCATATTTTTGAAACTTGGTGGGAACTTTTAATTGATATTTCGCACCGCGAACGTACTCTTGAGTTGTCCGATAGCCAAGGATCGGAACACAAAAAACACAATTAGTGATGAACAGAGCTGCCCACCGCAGATGTGCCAAGACGTCGCGGCTGCAGACCAGATACAACGATTTTTTTGCCCTTCGGGGTTTTGATTGCAATGCCAATACCGCGCGGTAGGCCTGCTGCCAACTGCCGGAACAAAAAAGCTAAGTCCATAAAATCAGGAGCAATAGAAATGGAAAAAGTGATCTTCAAGCGCGCCGCTTTGAGTGCCGCTGTGGTGGCCGCGCTGGTCGCCCCCGGTATGGCGTTGGCAGCCCAGGACATGATGAGCCCGGAATACGGCAAATCCTATGAAGCCTTCGTCAATGATTCCAAACTGACTGGCGGCCTCTTCTACTTCCAGCGTGATCGTGATCGCAGAGATGCAGACTCAGGTCAATATGAATCCAACCTGAGCCACGCCACTACCCAAGCAGCCCTTAACTTCAATTCTGGCTATGCATGGGATGTAGTAGGTTTGGATCTGGGAGGCTACGCAGCTTACGATCTCACAGATGATCGCTCCCCTGCCAACCAAGAAAATGAATTTTCTTTCGCCGGCAGAAACTGGGATAACAACTACAAGGATGGCAATCCCGACAATGGTTTCAGCCTTACCAACGCGGCATTGAAGCTGAAACTTCTGGACGGAGCCCTGACCGCCAAAGCAGGTTACACCCAGCTGTATGTGCCTGGTATCATCGGGGTCAACTGGTCCTATCAACCAGGTACCTACCGTGGTGGGCAAATTGAAGGTAACTTCGGTGGTCTCTACCTGACTTATGCCATCGCCGACGAGTACAAAGCACCTTGGTTTAAGGAAACCCAGATCTTCTCTCGCGCCAAGTCCAAACCTTGGGTTAAAAACTATAGCCCGCAGGAAGATCAATACAGAATCGATTACATCCACGGTCTTGCCGCTCGTTATACCTTCGAAAACGGCACTGCTGTTACTGGCTCATTCGGTCAGTCCGAAGGCTACATGGACAGCTACCACTTCAAACTGGCCCACAAGTTTGACGTACTGGGTGGCCTCTCCACCAGCTACCAGTTCTACGGTTCCGAAACTTCTGACTTCGATGCCAGTGCGGTCGATGGCGGTGACTCAGGTCAGACCTATGATGGCCTTGCATGGCAACAAGCACTGACCGCCGCTTGGAACTACGCCCAATATGGCTTCCGTCTGGAAGGTCTATGGACCAAGGCTGAGGGTGATGAAGGCAACTACCTGCCCCGTCTGACCCGCGGCTACGCCAACTCCCAGGGCGCCAACGAGATTTGGTGGGATTCCCGCTCCGACTGGAACGCCAACAACGAGAAAGCCGTGTTCTTCGGCGTGACTCGCTCCCTGGATGATCTGGTGGGTGCTCCGGGCTGGTCTGTGGGTGTATCCGGTGCCTACGGCTGGGGTATTGAAGATGGTCAAGGGAAGAAACATGCCTCAGGTGAAGATACCGAGTGGGCAGCCAACTTCGATGTCAGCTATACCGTGCAGGATGGCAAGCTGAAAGGCACCCTGTTCAAGCTGCACTACACCGACTACAACAACGATTTGCCTAGCTGGGCATATCCCAACGTGTTTGCAGCCGAGAAGGACGTCAAGTTCCACATCATCATGCCGTTTACCATCATGTAAGCAGGCAATGATTGTCAGCAAACCGGGCCAGTCGGCCCGGTTTTCTTTTTTCCGGCGCTCGGGCTACCATGCGCCTCGACTCCCCTCAGGCTACAAGGAAGGTTCTCATGTCCCGTTTCGTGCTGATCACCGGCTGCTCCAGCGGCATAGGGCTGGCCGCCGCCAAGGCGTTGGGGGAGCACGGCTTTACCGTGATAGCCTCGGCCCGCAAGGCGGAGGATGTGACCCGGTTGCAGCAGGCGGGATTGCTGGCAGTGCAACTTGATTTGGCGGATCCCGCCTCCATCGAGCAGGGTGCTGGCGCTGCGCTGGCATTGGCGGGAGGGCGCCTCTATGGTCTCTTTAACAACGGTGCCTACGGCCAGCCCGGCGCACTGGAAGACTTGCCGACCGAGGCGCTGCGCGAGCAGTTCGAGACCAACCTGTTTGGCTGGCACCACCTGATCCGTCAGGTTCTACCCGCCATGCTGGCGGCAAGAGAGGGGCGGATAGTGCAAAACAGCTCTGTGCTGGGGCTGGTGGCCATGAAGTATCGCGGCGCCTACAACGCCAGCAAGTTCGCGTTGGAGGGGTACAGCGACACCCTGCGCCTTGAACTGGCCGGCACCGGCGTTCATATCAGCCTGATCGAGCCTGGGCCCATCGACACCCGTTTTCGCGCCAATGCCCGCACCGCCTTCCTGCGCCACATCGAACCGGCGCAAAGCCGCCATCAGGCTGCCTACCAGCAGACCCTGAGCCGGCTGGAGCGCGAGGGTGGCGCCCGCGGTTTTACCCTGCCAAGCGAAGCCTGTATCCCACCGCTGCTGCACGCTCTCACCAGCAAGCGGCCGCGCCATCGCTACCCCGTTACCTTTCCAACCCGGCTGTTTGCGATCTTGCGCCGCCTGTTGCCAAGCCGCTGGCTGGACCGGATCCTCGCCAAATCGGCCTGAACCGGGCAAGCAGCCCATCCAGGCCCTGCCCGACGCCCCCGAGCCGGGGCAAACCGCTGGCACGACGCGCACCGTCGTCTCGATCAGTAGTGCTCGCCGTTGCTGTAGTAGGCGCTTTTCACCATGGGGATCACCTGCACCACCACATAGGTCTGCTCCCCCAATGCAGCCTTCAGGTGACGGGTGATGAGCCCGGCTGCCGCGTCCTGCATCGCTTGTGGTCGCTCGAACCAGTGCAACTCGACGAAGGGTGAGCCCGTCTCCACCGCGCCATTGCGCACCTGACAGCTGTCGATCAGCTCCATAGTGACAAACTCCGGCTTGCCGCCGGTCAGGGTGCAGATCTCGGCCAGCAGTGGACCACTGATCTGCTGCAGAGTGTCGAGGGAAATGGCACGAAAACGAAGATGGGGCATGGCAAACCTCTTGGTTATCTGAATGGAGGTCTTATCATAGGGTTTATAGTCATGAAGAGAAGCCACCCTACACACATAAGGCGCCCCATGAAATTTCACCGCACACTGTTTTCCTTCCTGCTCTGTCTGCTGCTGCCGCTGACGGCCTTTGCCGATCCCGCTTTCTACCGGGTCAGCAAGGGTGATGAGCAGCATTGGCTGATGGGCTCCATTCATGCGGGCAAGCCCACGCTCTATCCGTTGCCCGAGCCCGTCGAGCGCGCCTGGCAGCAGAGTCGCGCCCTGGTGATGGAAGTCGACATGAACAGCATCAGCCAGGAGCAGTGGCAGGGGATGGCGTCTCTCACCCAGCTCAACGATGGCAAGAGCCTCAAGGAGTACCTGCCTGCCGAGCTCTACCAGCGCACCCTGATGGCGGGGATCCGCTATGGTCTGGATGAGGCGACCCTCTCGCCACTGCGCCCTTGGTTTGCCGCCATTACCCTCACCCAGGCGGCCATGGCCAAAACCGGCTTTGACAGCCAACTCGGCATCGATCAGCACTTTGCGGGATTGGCCGCCAAAGAGGGCAAACCCGTCGTCGGCTTCGAAACCCTGCTGGAACAGCTCGGTTATCTCGCCAGCGTCGGTGACAACCAGACCCTGATGCTGGCCAGCACCCTGGACGAGCTGCCCATGCTGGAGAATGCCTTTACCGCCGTGATGAAGGCGTGGCAACAGGGGGACGAAGCCACCCTCATCAATCTGCTCAAGGAGGAGATGGCTCCCCCCGCCCTGCAGAGCTGGATGGAGCAGACCCTGCTGGCGGAGCGCAACCGCAACTGGCTGAAAAAATGGCCGAGCCTGCCGAACGAAAGCTTCATTGTGGTAGGCGCCCTGCATCTTTACGGCGAACAGGGGCTGCTGGCCCAGCTGGAGCAACAAGGGTGGCGCATCACACCGCTGACCCAGCCAACCATGACGCAAGGAGCCCAGTGAGAACGATCACAAATCGGCGTGGATGTTTAATAACCATCCACTGAGTTGATCGGGATCATCTCCCTACGGATAAAGAGGTATTTATCATGCCTGTCATCAATCGGGTGACAGGAGCAACAAAATGGATTTTTGGCTGGATCTGATGTTTGGCAACAGCGTGGGGCTGATGTCCATGCTGGTGGTGATCGGTACCTTCTTGCTGATCAGCTCTTATGCGGCCTACTTCATCTACAAGGTGATGAAGTCGCAGCCGCCCAAGGGAGAGCAGCAGCCCCATCACAACGAGTCGTAACAACCCAGGGCGGCCGGCCCCGTCTGACCGCCTGTCCCGTTTTCCGTCCCGCTTCTCGCCGCTATAATGGCTCCCACTTTTTCTGATGGGGAGCCTGCCGTGTCTCATAACGACGAACTCTCGCTATTTCTGAATGAAGTGGCCGATGTCAGGCCCATTCGCAGCGATCATATCCATCCCCAAGTGGGCAAACCCACCCCGACCGAAGCCCAGTTGGCCCGCCGCCAGGCCGCCACTGCACAGCAGCTCGAGCTCGATCACCTCACCATGGAGGCGATCGAGATGCGCGATCCCCACGAGATCGTCGGCTTCAAGCGCGACGGCGTACAGGAGGGGGTCTACAAGAAACTGCGGCTCGGCAAATACGAGTTGCAGGCGAGCCTGGATCTGCACCAGAAGACCCTCAACGAGGCGCGCCAGACTCTGGTGCAATTCATTCAGGATTGCGAGCAGCGGGACATCCGTTGCCTGCTGATCCTGCACGGCAAGGGGGAGCGCAGCACGCCACGCGCCCTGCTCAAAAGCTATGTGAGCGCCTGGCTGCCGCAATTGCCGGCAGTGATGGCCATCCACAGCGCCGAACGTCGTCACGGCGGCAGCGGCGCCCTCTATGTGCTGCTGCGAAAGAGCGAGCGCAAGAAGGCGGAAAACCGCGAACATCACCAGAAGCGCCTCGGCTGACCCGGCAAACATGGCGCAGGGCGTCATGGCAGTGATAGCATCGAGCGACCCCGATCATGCCAGGTACGGGGTGCATAGCATCAGGGACGATAACAAGGACAATCCCATGTCATATCAAAAAATTGAACAACATCAGCAACAGCTGCACCGCTTCTCCCACCTCTCGGCCATCTGCGGCTGGGATCAGGCTGCCATGATGCCGGAGGGGGGCAATGAGGCCCGCGCCGAAGCCATGGCGGAACTCGGTCTGCTGATCCACCACAAGCGTACCGCTCCCGAGCTCGGCGACTGGATTGCCAAGGCTGAAACGGAAGCGCTGGATGAAGTGCAGCGCGCCAACTTGCGCGAGCTCAAGCGCCAGTGGCAGGACGCCAGCCTCTTGCCCGGCGAGCTGGTGGAGGCGCTGTCGCTGGCCGGCAGCAAGTGCGAACACGCCTGGCGCAGCCAGCGCAAAAACAACGACTGGGCCGGTTTTGCCCCTAATCTCGCAGAAGTCGTGAAACTGTCGCGGGAGGTCGCCTCCTTGCGTGCAGAGGCCCTCGGGGTGCGCCCTTACGACGCCATGCTGGCGCTCTACGAGCCCGGCATGACCAGCGCCCGGCTCGACGAGATCTTCGGCGATCTCGCCAGCTGGCTCCCCTCCCTCATCCAGCGGGTGAGCGAGCAGCAAAAGAGCGAAACCATCCTGATCCCGCAAGGCCCCTTCCCCATCGCCAGCCAGCAGGCGCTCGGCCAGGAGGTAATGGGACTGCTCGGTTTCGATTTTGCCCACGGCCGCCTCGATGTGAGCAACCATCCGTTTTGCGGCGGAGTGCCGACCGATGTGCGCATCACCACCCGCTACAATGAGCAGGAGTTTGTCTCCAGCCTGATGGGTATAGTGCACGAGACCGGTCACGCTCGTTACGAGCAGGGGCTGCCGCGCCACTTGCTGGGCCAGCCGGTGGCCGAGGCGCGATCCATGGGCATTCACGAGAGCCAGAGCCTGTTTTGCGAGATGCAGCTGGGCCATGATCCCGCCTTCCTCGCGCTCCTGGCACCACGCATTCGCACCCACTTTGGCGAGCAGCCGGCCTTTGCCCCGGCCAATCTGGCCAAGCTCTATAACCGGGTCGAGCCCGGCTTTATCCGGGTCGATGCGGACGAAGTGACCTATCCGGCGCATGTGATCCTGCGCTACGAGCTGGAGCGCGACCTGATGGAAGGTCGCATCGAGGTGGCGGACATCCCCGAGCTGTGGGATGCCAAGATGCAGCAGTGGCTGGGCCTCTCTACCAAGGGCAACTACCAGAACGGCTGTATGCAGGATATTCACTGGACCGACGGCTCGTTCGGCTACTTCCCGAGCTATACGCTCGGCGCCATGTATGCGGCGCAATTGCGTTTCGCGCTGGAGAAGGAGCTGGGCAGCATGAGCAACCTTCTTGAGGCGGGCCGTCTGCCGGAGATCTTCACCTGGCTCGGCCGCCATATCTGGTCCCAGGGGAGCCTTCATGACACAGACGAGCTGGTGCGCCGCGCCACCGGCGAAGCGCTGAACCCGCACTGGCTGCGCCAGCATCTGGAACTGCGCTATCTGAAGTGATGGCCTGACACTGTGACATGAAAAAACGGGGCAGCCTGGCTGCCCCGTTTTTTTATCGCACGCCTGGCGGATTCAGTGTGACTCGGGGGCCCCGAGAAACTCCCGCAACTGCAGGATGTTGCCTTCCGGATCAAAGGCATTACGCAGCACGAAGCCGGGGCCTGACCACTGCTGCGGCAACAGGCCACCGCCGAGATCGGCTGCTTTTGCCTCCGCCCAGGCGAGACTCGGCACGGTAAAGAACAGCTTGATGGCACTACGCTCTCTCAGCTCGGGGGGCTGGGTGACCACGACCTGGCCTGCATAGGGCTCCGGGATAGTGTGGAGCAGCAGCTGAAATCGCCGTTCTCCAGCACCACCAGCTGCTCATCCTGGCTGAGAAGATCCATCTGCAACAAGGTTCGATAAAAGTGGGTCAGCAAACCAAGATCTTTGGCATAGATCAGGGCGCCGGCACGGGCAGGACCAGGCATGGGCAATCCTCCTTGTGTGTCAGGATCCCAGCTTGTCACAGTTGCCGGCCCGGTTCGACCTTTTCGTTGAAGCCGGTGCGGATGCCTTGTTGCTAGTGCACAAAATGCCACTGCTTCAGCGCCAGCACGGGGGCAGGCCCAAGTTCCGCGCCAAGATCCGCCAGTCCGAGCGCCTCGTCATAGTGCACGCCGCCAGCGCCGCTCTCGTTCAGATATTTGGCGCGCACCGCGCCATACAGCCCGCCACTGCCGCTGATGCTCATCTCGGTCAGAGGAGCATAGAGAGCGGCATAGAGCGGCGTGTTGCCCGACAGTTTGACCCCGTCCTTACCGCTGTAGGCCGAATAGAGGGAGATGGCCGGGGTGCCCCCTGTGGTGAGCCCCTGTTTGGCTGCGCTCACCTCGGCCCCCGCCCCCAACTCGACCTTGCCGCCGACGATCAGGGTCAGGCTGCTACCCTCGGCCACCGTCAACCTGTTGCTGCCGCTCATGGTGAAGTCCCGGTCAATTACCAGTACCACGTCCCCCTGGATAGTCAGCGCCGCATCGGCCCCCATGTTGAGGCTGTCCAGCCGGTAGAGGGTCTGCTCCTTGCCAAAAACCTCCCCCTTGCCCGGGAAGGGCAGTGACGGCTTGTGCTGGTTGGTGCTGGAGACAGAGCCAGTGGCGGGACTCTCGGTCAGCACCATCTGCTGGGTCGACCCCAGGGTCAGGGCACCATTGATGGGCAGGTTGGCGAACTGGGGAGAGCCGGCGAGCGCCGTCACGTTGAGGGGATCACACACCTGACCCGCCACTGGCGGCAGCTTGGGATGCTGGCGATATTGGGGCTCCAGATACTTCTGGTTCGCCGCGTCGTTGAACGTGCCCATCCCGCCATAGTTGAGCTGGCCGCTGTCGATGCTGGTGCCCCAGCCCATGGCCACGTTGCCGTTCATCGCCACCGAACCGGTTATCCGTCCTCCTTGCAGGGTGAGGTTGCCGCCCCCCTGCAGGTTGCCATCCACCCGCACTATCTTGTCGGAGGACGGGGAGATAGTGATATCGCCCCCCGCGGCCAGGCTGCCGGAGACAGGGGACGAGCCATTGAGGGTAACCGAGCCGGTCGCCCGCACATCGCCCCAGATGGGCGAGTGGCCATCGAGCACCACATTGGCCTGGTCGCTGACCGTCGCCACGCTGGCATTCTGGTTGACATTGCTGCCACCATAGCTGCCCTTGCGCGAATCATAACTGTCGATAAGCCCACTGCCGGAGAGGCTAAGCCCCTCGCAGGCGACCACCGAATCCTGGAAGATCAGGTTGCCGGGCTGGCGCCTGAGGGAAAACAGGGCATTGAGGCCGGCGCTCCCCTCCAGAAAATGGCCACTGCTATAGAGCGCCAGGGTATCTGCCACCGCCTGCGCCGGTTTGGCGATTTGATAGTGGCTGCCATCCTGTACCCCGTTACCCCGATCGGGTATGGCCCGGATCAGCGCGGCCCACTCGCTGCGTGGCGTCCCCACCAGAGTGGTTCGCAAGGCTCGGTAACTCTCGTTCATCCCCTGTTCGGCACTGAGCTGGGCATTGATCTTCTTGTGAAAATTGCCGCTGAGCCGGGTCTGTATCTGGTTGTCCTGGATGCTGGTCAGCACCAGCAGGCTCGAGAGCAGGCTGAGCACCAGCACTACCAGCAACACGGCCCCCCGCTGTCGTTGCAATCCCTTGTTCATCCCGCTCCTCCTGCGGCCTGACCAGCCAGTGCGGCATCCCAGATGGCCTTGCGTCGCGCCACCTGTACCGTCACCCCGGGGGCCAGATAGGCTGGCAAGCCTTCCGGCAGGATGCGGATGGTGACCAGCGACCCTTGCTCGCCAAATTCCAGCTCCTTGAGCCCGGTCACCAGCAGACGAGCCCCTTCACCGTCGTCACAACTGAGCACGGGCGGCGTGAATCGGTACTGCTCGGTAAAGTCGGTGGTCTTGCGATTGCCAAGGCAGGAGAGCACCTCGGCGCCCCCTTCCACCCTGAACCCCAACGTCAGCCGATCCGGGGTGACGGCGATCAGTCGATCCGCCTGCTTGATGCTGCTGGTGAAGGTGAGGGTGGCAAAGCGCAGCACCTCGCTCGCCTGCTCCAGCGCCTTGCTCTGGGCCACTGTGCGTTTGATGGGGGCATAGCCGGCAAAGACCGCCAGCATCAACAGCAGGCCGAGTACCATGGCGATCATCAGCTCCACCAGGCTGACCCCGCGCTGCCTGTGCATGGTACTCAACATAGGGGGGGGAATCCGGCATTCAACGCCACCTGCCTGGCACCGGAGACCCGTCCATCATTCCACTCTATGGTCACCACGAGGTTGTCGCTGTAACGTGCAGGCAACAGCAGGCGCTGCGCCGGCTGCAGGGCGAAACGGGCGAGATAGTCAGCATCGGAGAAACGCTCGGGCGTGCGCTGCACTTCGCACAGAGTGCCCCAAATCTGCTCCACGCCGTTGCTCGCCGCTATGGTGGCCAGAGTCGTCTGCAGGCTGTAGTGCGCCTGTTTGAGCGACACCACCTGTCCCTTGGCCAGCCCGAGAAATACCATCACCGCGAGTACCATGGAGACCATGATCTCCACCAGATTGAACCCCTGCTGACGCCCCATGGCACCGGGTTGCCAGTTCATCACGAACAGCTCCCGTGCAGCAGCTGACCGCTTGGGGCGATGCAGAGCACGCGCTGCTCGCCGAGGCGATTGGCCAGGGTGATCTCGGCCTGCGCGCTGCTGCCGGTCGGCGCTATGGTGATGGGAGCAAACGGCGAGATGCTCACGCCTCCGCCGGGGGCGGCAGCCTGCCTGAGCAGCTTGCTGTCTGCCGTTACCTCCCAGCCCCCGTTCTGCGTGCCTTGCAGCACCACGGGCAGTGTCAGCTTCACCGCCTCACTGCGCGCGAAACGGTAGGCGGAGGCGAGCTCCCCGGTGGAGCGCTCCAGCCGCTCGGCGGCGAGTCGTTCGCTCAGGGAGGGAATACCGACCAGCAGCAGGATGGCCGCGATCACCACTGCCACCATCAACTCGATCAGGGTAAAGCCTCGTATCTTCATCTCATGACCCCCAGCAATCGCTGCGCGCAGCGGCGCGATATCCGGTGTGATCCAGCGTCAAGGTACCGCAACTGTCCTTTTGCAGACGAGTCGGTGTCGCCTTGAGCAGATAGGTGTACTGCGCCAGCTGGCTGTAGCTGAACTGATAAAAATCGGAGTTCGCAGGGAGCGTGAATTGCACGGGATAGCGGCCCTGCTCAGTGAAGATGCGCTCGAGTGCAAGCGCCTGCTCCATCATCAATTGCTGCGCTTCATAGCGCCGCCCTTTCTCCAGATAGTCGCGATAGGTGGGCAGCGCGATGGCGGCGAGGATGCTGACTACCGTCATGGTGATCAGCAGTTCGGTCAAGCTGAAGCCCCGGACACGGGCCCCTTCAGAAAGATATTTCACTTATCGTCCTTGGCAAGTGGTTATTGTGTTATATCAGTAAGTTAGCTGCGTATTGGCAATACTTAATAATCAAAGAGAAAAAACCATTTAGATTGGACAGTATCGAGTCCCACCAGGCAATGACTATTTGATGAATATGTGATCGGTTATTAATTTTTACGCAAATGAATCCTATTGTGCGTACCACTCATGTCGAGGGGCTCATGCGTGCTTTTTTGCTATCCCTGTCCGTTTCTGGCTAGTCACTGCCCCCTCGCCCCCTTACTCTCTCATCATGTCTCCCGTACCGAGCCGCCATGCCATGACCCAGTCACCCAGCTACGACCATCTGCAGGAAGAGACACTCCACGGCCTCAGCCGAGAGCAATGCCACGCCGCGCGACTTGCCCGCGATGCACGCTTCGATGGCCGCTTCTTTACCGGTGTCATCTCCACCGGCATCTACTGCCGCCCCGTCTGCCCGGCCAGGCCGCCGCACGAACACAATGTGCGCTACTTCCCAAGTGCCGCTGCCGCCGAACAATATGGCTTGCGCCCATGCCTGCGCTGTCGCCCCGAGCTCGCCCCCGCAGCCCGCGGCGATCTGCCCCATGCGCTCGCCCGTTTGCTGGCGCGGATCGAGCGCGGTGAGCTGGCGGATGGCTCGCTCGCCGCACTTGCCGAACAAGCAGGCATCAGTGAGCGCACGCTGCGCCGCGAATTCAGGCAGCACCTCGGTGCGTCGCCAAAACAGGTGGAGCAGACGCGTCGCCTGCTGCTCGCAAAACGGCTGCTGACGGAGACGCAACTCTCCATCACGGACATCGCATTTACCGCGGGCTTTTCGAGCATTCGCCGCTTCAACGACGCCTGGCTGCAGGCGTATGGCCTGGCGCCGCGCGCCCTGCGCCAGCGAGAGGACCAGGGGGGGTTGGCTAACAACAAACTGCCAGATGATCGCGGTGCAACGCTAACGTTGCAGCTGCCGTATCGGCCCCCGTTTGATGTGGCGGCCATGCTCGCCTTCTACCGGCTGCGGGCGATCCCAGGGCTGGAGCGGGTGGATGGTGAGGTGTATGAGCGGCGCCACAGTGTCGGCGATCAGAGTGGTCTGGTGCGCATCACACAAGGCAAGGGGCACAGCCTGACGCTCACCGTGCAGGATCTGCCACCCGCAGCACTCCCTGATCTCCTGTATCGCGTGCGCCGGATGTGGGATCTCGATGCCGACATGCAGCGCATCGGCGAGCAACTCGGACAAGATCCGCTGATGGCGCGCCTGCAGGCGCGCTGGCCTGGTGTGAGGCTGCCAGGCGGCTGGGATGAGTACGAGGTGATGCTGCGCGCTATCGTCGGCCAGCAGGTATCGGTCAAAGGCGCCATCACCATACTGGGACGGTTGGTGGCGCGTACCGGGGCGCAATTCGGAGTGGCTCAGCTGCCCACGCCAGCCCAGTTGTGCGAGCTTGATCTCGATGGCATCGGCATGCCCGGCAGCCGCATTCGCACGCTGCAGGGACTGGCCACCGCCATCGCGAGCGGCGAACTCTCCCTCGTCAGTGCCAGCGACGAGCAACTGCTGGCGCTGCCTGGCATAGGCCCCTGGACGGTCGCCTACTGGCGGCTGCGCTGCGGGCTGGACACGGACGCCTTCCCTGCCTCCGATCTGGTGCTGCAAAAAGCACTGGGAGGCGGCATCAAATTGCCGGTGAAAGAGGTCCTGGCACAAAGCGAGGCGTGGCAACCGTGGCGAGCGTACGCCGCCAGCTGGCTGTGGCACGCCATGAGTGAAGCGCCGGCGCAGCTGATTGACCCAGCCCACCCGGGCGAAAACACCGAAAACAACGAACACAAGGAGATAACCCCATGATCCGCTACGATATTCTGCCAACCCACTGCGGCGATCTGTTGATCGCCATCAATGAGCGCGGCCTGGTGCACGTGGACTTTGTAGCAGGCCTGCGAGCGCTGCCCGATATGAGCGGTTGGCAGCAAGATGGCGAGGCGCTCGCCCCCTATCTTGCCGAATTCGAGGCCTATTTTGCCGGTCGCCTGCAGCGCTTTACCCTGCCGCTCGCCGCCAGCGGTACCGAGTTTCAGCAGGCTGTATGGCAAGCGTTGTGCGACATTCCCTACGGCGAGACCCGCAGCTACGGCGATATCGCTCGCGCCATTGGCAAACCAAATGCGATGCGGGCAGTGGGCGCCGCCAACGGTCGCAATCCGCTCTCGATTATCGTCCCCTGCCATCGGGTGATCGGCCAGAATGGCGGCCTGACCGGCTATGCAGGAGGATTGGAAATTAAAAAAGCCTTGCTGCAACTGGAAAATATTAAGGTTAAATAGTGTGATATCTAGCTAACCATAGACCCTGTCTATCATAAATAGATATCCACTTTACATTTACGACTTCATGCAAGTCCCTGAAATAGGTATAGTTGTAGATCCATATTTATTGAGGAGATATTAAATATGGAACAACTATTATCTGCCTACAGACAGGGAAATGTGATTCTTTTTGTTGGTGCAGGCGTGTCTATGAACCTTGGTCTTCCATCATGGTCCACTCTGATCGACAAAATAGCCAAGGATCTGGATTATGAACCAGAAATATATAGATCTTTTGGCGATCATTATGCACTGGCAGAGTACTATCGTTTAAAGAAAGGAAGTATTGGCCCTTTAAGAAGCTGGATGGATAGAATTTGGCACTCCCCTGAGATTGATATTTCAAACTCAAAAGTGCACGAGTATATTGCCAAAGCCAATTTTCCCATAATATACACAACCAACTATGATAGATGGATTGAGAATGCCCTTGCCTATTATAACAAGCCATTTACTAAAATAGCCTCGGTGTCAGACTTTACAAGAATCAAAAGCGGCAATATACAGGTGGTAAAGTTTCATGGTGATTTCGATGATGATAAGTCGATTGTTATTGATGAAACGAGCTATTTTGAGCGGCTTGAATTCGAAACACCGCTTGATATAAAACTTCGTTCAGATGTTTTAGGTAAATCTGTGCTTTTTATTGGATATGGTTTGGCAGATATCAACCTGCGACTTTTATTTTATAAGCTATCCAAGTTATGGAAAGCCAATCAAGCAGGCGATGCACAACCCAAATCTTATATTTTCTCAGCAAAACCGAACCCGGTACAAGAAGCTGTGCTTGAGCAGTGGGGCATCAGCATGATTTCTTCTGGGAAAGAAAATCCAGGAGAGGCATTGGAAGAGTTTCTGAGTAAATTTCAATAGTTAAGAATCACAGCCAGCATTTTAAATGTAACCCACCTACATCGTTTTTAACCATTAACGATATTTAAATTAGTAAATAACATAATAACTCGCCTCATATATAACTAAATAATGTTAACAGGTGCAGAGATTTACCAAGATAGCCCCCCCTTTCCATTAAGGAAAAGGGGAGACATCTTCAACGCTTCAGACTTCCCATTACATGCATTTCGCAGCGCCGGCAGTCAAAGCGCAGGCGGAAGGTATCCTTGCCCATCTTTAGCGCCAGTGGTTCGGCCTTGAGGCCAGGCACCTCGTTCGGGCAGAGGTTCTGGCTGTAGCGAATGCAGTGCTTGGTGATCATCAGCACCACTTCCCCTTCCTCCTTGTTCGCCTCATAGGCCGGTGCGATGCGCTCCACCCCGTGCTCGCGGAAGAACTGCTCGGCCGCACTGTTCAGCACGTTGCCAAGGTAGGAGAGACGGTGCTGGGGATAGTTGACATCGCGCAAGGCGATGCGTCGCTCGGGACGCTGGTAACTGGCCAGGCGCGCAGCTTCCAGCGCGGCGATACCGTCCCGGCGCAAAGCGTTGAGTTGTGATGCGGCAACGAATAGCGGGTGAGTAAACACCAACTCAATCTTGCGCGCCACAAACAGGGTATTACCAAGTTTACCAAGCTGGTCACGCGCCTGTTGCAACGCCCGCTCCGGGTTGTCGGCCAGCTGCTTGTCACAGGGGAGCGTGACGGCGGCGCTGATGCCCTGCTCGTCGGTCAATTCAAGCCGGATCCCTTCATCGCACTCGGATAGCTGCATATCGACCCGGATACGGCGATCCGCGCTCGCCTTTTCCAGCATCTTGCTGAATGCCTGATCGTGGTTGCGATAGATCTCGGTGCCAACTTTCAGCCCTGGCATGCGCTCTGACAGGAGTAACAGCTTACTCTGCGCCTTCTCTTCGACCTTGTTGAGGCGCATCCCCACCAACTCGTTGTTCGGCTTGAAGAAGCCGAGACCGTCGCCGTTGTTGAGGGTCACGGGCTTGCCGTCGATCTCGATGCCATCTCGGGTGACTCTGGTAACTCGCCCCAGCGGCTCGCCCACATATTTCGGGCTGCGGGTGGAGTCAATCCCCTGTTGGCGACCATGGAGGAAATAGTCGGTGCTGCCGCGGTTGAAGCTCTTTTTCGGATCCGGTGTGAAGCTGTAGCTGCAACGGCCGGCCGAGGAGGCCACCAGATCACTGCGGCGCTCCAGAATGGCGTCGAGCTTCTGGCGATACCAGGCGGTGACGTTCTTGACGTAGTCGAGCCCCTTGAGGCGCCCCTCGATCTTGAAGGAGCGGATCCCCGCTTCGATCAGCGCTTCCAGGTTGTCGGTTTGATCCATGTCCTTGAGGGAGAGCAGGTGGCTGTCGGCCACCAGCACTTCCCCATCCGGCTTTTGCAGCGAACAGGGCAGCCGGCAGAGCTGGGCACACTCGCCGCGGTTGGCGCTGCGGCCGGTGCGAGCGTGGCTGATGTTGCACTGGCCGCTGTAGGAGACGCAGAGCGCCCCGTGGATAAAAAACTCCAGTTGCACATTGGTGGCCGCACTGATCTCGCGGATCTGCGCAAGCGACAGCTCACGCGCCAGCACCACCTGGGAGAAGCCCACATCCTGCAAGAACTTCACCTTCTCCGGGGTGCGGTTGTCTGTCTGGGTACTGGCATGGAGCGCGATGGGCGGGAGATCGAGCGCCAGCAACCCCATGTCCTGCACGATAAGTGCATCGGCCCCCGCTTCATAAATCTGGTGGGCCAGGCGCCGGGCCTGCTCCAGCTCGCTGTCATGCAGCAAGGTATTGAAGGCAACGAAAACCTGGGCTCCGAAACGGTGGGCATGACGCGCCAGCGCTTCGATATCCTCTATGCTGTTGCCCGCCGCGCTGCGGGCGCCAAAGGCGGGTCCGCCCATGTAGACGGCATCGGCGCCGTGATTGATGGCTTCGATGCCATAGGCGAGGTTCTTGGCCGGAGCCAGTAGCTCCAACCGGTTGTTGTGACTTAAGGAGTGCTTGTTCTGGTGCATGGTCTCGGGATCAGGGCGGACAGCAAATGGTCGCCACTCTAGGCCATTGCCACCCGGATTGCCTTGATCCCGCTTAAGATCACTGCGAAATACAGGATTAGAGCTGCCGCACGGGGCCCTTCTCCCTTGGCAAGGGAAATTCCCTCTCCTACTTTACGGCAGGCTGCCCTTATCAACCGCCCCCAGCCAAGGAGAAGGGCGGTCAGCTGATATTGATGCTAAATCACCACCTTGAGCGCCAGCCCCAGCAGCACTAGACCACTGACCTTATCGATGACGAACGATTTGGCTTTGAGCCAGGCCAGCACAGGGCCACGGGAGAGTACCAACGCCACCAGCACATACCAGAGCGCGTCGATACCGCCAGCGGTGAGCATCATGATGCTCCCCTCATACCAGCCGGTATCGGCGTGCACAAACTGGCTGAACAGGGCGATAAAGAAGATGGCGAGCTGGGGGTTGAGAAAGGCCACCATAAAGCCCTCGAACGCCCCCTGACGACCGCGCAGCTGGTGCATCTCCTCTTCACGCGACTCGCCACTGACAGGTTTGGCCAACAGCGCCTTGACCCCGAGCCAGGCGAGAAATACGGCGCCACCGTAGCGGATGAGATCAAACATCAAGGGGGTCTCGGTGATCAGCAGCGACAGACCGAGTGCCGTGATAAGCGCGTAGATGCCCACCCCGAGACCGTGGCCCAACGCGGTCGCCACCCCGTGGCCCTGCCCTCCCTGCACAGTATTGCGAATGATCAACGCCAGACTCGGCCCCGGGCTGATGGCCCCCATCACGCAGATTGCGGCCAATGCCAGCCAACTCGTCAGTTCCATTTTGTGTTTACCCTCACCCTGAATATGTTGTAACTGGATTCAGGGTAAGGGGTGCATGGCTATGCCAGAAGTGAAAGTTATGAATAGATCCCATAACCATTGGCTATGCTGTGGCATAACCGACTGACACTAACGGGTCTGGGTCTGAGCCAGCACCTTGCGACTCTCGGCCACTGTGCCTTGCAAGTGGTCCCGCAGGAAGGGATAGGCCAGCTCGCGAAACCAGCGATGGGCCGGGTCCTGATGGTGGCGCTGATGCCACAGCAGATGATAGTGCTGGGTGCGAGTCGAAAAGGGGAGATCCACAAAGGCGAGCTCGTTATTGCAGGAGAGTTGCCAGGCGATATGAGCGGGTGTGGTCATCAGGCAGTCGGTGCGCAGCAATACCTCCACCGCCGCCTGAAAGAAGGGCACCCGGGCAAACCAGCGCCGGGAGAGGCACTGTGGCGCCAGCACCTGCTCCACCGGGCTGTCCTTGTCACCGCCGCCGCTCACCTGCAGGTGTGGCCAGGCGAGGTAATCATCGAGTGTCAGGCAACGGTCCGCCAGCGGATGCCGGCGGCCCATCAACACCACCAACCGATCCTCCCCCTGATGCAGACCGCGGATCTGATCCGGCACCTGCTCTGTGATGGTGGAGACCAGGTCAAGCTGTGATTGCCACAACTGTGGCAGTTGGCATTTGTCCCACAGGCTGTACTCGAGCGCTGCCAACGGAGCCTCTTTGGCGAGCGCTGCGCAGATATCGGGCAGGATATGCTGGGCCACGTAATCGGACGAGGCGAGCCGGAACACTCGTTCACAGCGGCCGGGCTCGAATCCGGGCGGCTCATAGAGCCGCTCTAACGCACTGAGAGAGTCCGCCAGCTCGGCGGCCAGGCTTTCGGCCCGCGGCGTCAGCAGCCAACGTTGTCCCTCCCGCACCAGCAGCTCGTCACCAAACTCGCTGCGCAGCAAGGCAAGTTGCTTGCTGATAGAAGGCTGGCTCAGGTGCAGCAGCTCCGCCGCCCGACTGATGTTGCGAGTCTCCAGCAGCACCTTGAGGGTAGGCAACAGGTTGAAATTGGCTTTGAGCAAAGTGTCGCCTCGTCGAGGGAGAAAGCCCTATCTTAGGGCAGGCAAGTCCTTCCCTTTAAGCGAAATTTCCCTTGTTTTGCGGCCCATTGCCACATCCTCCCTGCCAGATAACCATGACCACAAGATGACAGTAGTTGTCTCGTGCGGCATAATTGCGCGATTTTCCGCCCGCGGGCGATCCACATTGAGAAGCGGTAACAAGATGAAATACGCCAATATCACCGGTTGGGGCAAATGCTTGCCTCCCTCAGTGCTGACCAACGATGACCTCAGCACCATCATGGATACGTCGGATGAGTGGATCTATCCGCGTACCGGCATCAAGGCCCGCCGGATCTCCCACGTCAGCACCTCGGATCTCGCTACCCTGGCTGGTCGCCGCGCTCTCGCCTGCGCCGGTCTCGAGGCCAGCGATCTCGATGGCATCATCCTGGCCACCGCCACTCCGGACAACCTGCTGCCGAGCGCTGCTTCCGCGGTACAGAAGAAGCTTGGTGCCACCAATGCCGCCGTGTTTGACCTCAACGCCGCCTGTACCGGTTTCGTCTACGCCCTCTCCGTCGCCACCTCGCTGGTGCAGACCGGCATGATGAAGAAGGTGCTGGTGATCGGTGCCGAGCGTCTGACCTATCTGCTGGACTGGGCTCGCCGCGATACCGCCGTGCTGTTTGGCGATGGCGCCGGTGCCGTGATCATCGAAGCGAGCGAGCAGGAAAGCGGCCTCATCGCCAACAAGCTCGGCTGCGACAGCGAAGCGCGGGAGATCCTGCATGTACCGAATTTCGGCACAGATCGCGTGCGTTTTGCCGACATTGACGGCCTGTTCACCTTCAATTTCGAAGGCCCCGAGATTTTCAAGCGCGCCGTCCGTGGCATGGGTGAGGCAACCGGCACTGTACTGGAACAGGCCGGCATTGCTCCCGAGCAGATCGATCTCATCGTGCCGCACCAGGCCAATATCCGCATCATCGAAACCCTGGCCAAGCGCATGAACGCGCCCATGGAAAAGGTGATGGTGAACATCGAAAACTACGGCAACACCTCCGCCGCCACCGTGCCCATCGCACTGTGCGAAGCGCTGGAACAAGGCCGCGTCAAGCCGAACTCCTATCTGCTGACCGCAGCCTTTGGCGCCGGCCTCACCTGGGGTGCAGCCATCATCAAGTGGGGCGATCGCGTCACCCCCATCAGTCAGTGCGATGAAGAGCTGCCTGCGTGCGAGCAGAGCGCGCTGGAGCTGATCGCCCATGCCGTCGAAGGCTGCCAGCAGGCTCATGCCAGCAAAGCCTGACATGGTTCAAGGAGCCTGCCATGGCAGGCTCCTTATTTGTCTTTCTCTCCTTCACTACCCCAGATTTCGCTATCTCGCTGATATCGGCGGAAATAACGCTCAGCATCCACTCCCCTTATCAATGCCCTACCTCTTTTTCGGCAAGCAATACTGACTTGCAACCAACTATTTTTTTTACGCTACCCTTACTGAGCCAATAGTAAATATAACCAGGCCCTGGGTTGCCAATCTGGATGGCACAACCCGACGGCCAAGCTGATGACTAGCACAGGGATAAGTTGCGTATGGCACAACACAAAAGTGGCGTGATCAACCCGCTATGGGATCCGGTTTGCTGGCTGAACTGCATCGGGCTGGGATTGCTCGGCTGCCTGCTGCTTCTGTCCGGATCTTCTTCTCCTCTTTACCTGTTGTTGAACGGCGCCTTGGCCATTGGCGCCGCACTCTGGACTTCCCATCGCGTCAATCAGGCCGGCCACACTCACGCCTCAACCGACGAGCAGGACGCTACTCCTGCCTCCTTCGCCAATGCGATCATCGGGCTGGAAGAGGTCTGCCAAAAGGCGGTCCCCATCTGGTCACAACAGATAGAGAGCTCCCGGCAGCAAACTGAAGAGGCGATGATCGATCTGACCCAGCGCTTCAGCGGGCTCGCCAACAAGCTGGAAGAAGCGGTCAGCGCCTCCCATCAGGCTGCAGGCGATCTGGGTGGCACCGAATCAAAAGGGATGGCCGCCGTGTTGAGCGAGAGTCAGCTCCAGCTCAATGAGGTACTCAGCCTGATGCATTCGGCCCAGGAAAACCGTGATGCCATGTTGGCAGAAATAAAGAGCCTGACCGCCTATACTCTGGAGCTCAACACCATGGCGCTGGATGTCGCCAAGATTGCCTCCCAGACCAACCTGCTGGCCCTTAATGCTGCGATTGAAGCGGCGCGGGCAGGTGAAGCAGGACGAGGATTTGCCGTAGTCGCCGATGAGGTACGCAACCTCTCCCGCCTCTCCAGTGAAACCGCCCAAAAGATGAGTGACAAGGTCGATACCATCAACGCAGGGATTGGTCGCGTCTCAGAAATTGCCGAAAACTCCGCCGCCCGGGATCACGTCTCGGTCGCCAACTCGGAGCAGGCTATCGAACAGGTGCTGACCCGGTTTCGTCAGGCGACCGACAGCCTCGCCGAATCGGCTTCCCTGCTGCAAAGCGAAAGCACCGATATTCATCACGAAATTTCCAATGTCATCATTTCACTGCAGTTTCAGGACAGGGTCAGTCAGATCCTCAACCAGGTACGCAACAACATGGAGCATCTTTCAAGCCATCTGAACGACCCGGAACAACAGGTACGCACTTCCGGCCCGATCATGATCGACGCCGATAGCTGGCTGGCCGACATGGAACTCACCTATGCCACGGATGAGCAGAGGGACATTCATCATGGTCGTTCGACCAAGCCCACCGCCAGCAGTGCAGACATCACTTTTTTCTAGGAGAGAGACATGGGTAAAACGATCCTGATCGTGGACGACTCGGCCACCATTCGCCAGGTGGTTGGCATGACGCTGAAAACCGCAGGCTACGACGTACTGGAAGCGCAAGATGGCAAGGATGCCCTCAACAAACTCGACGGCAAGAAGATCAATCTCATCATCAGCGACGTCAACATGCCCAATATGGATGGCATAAGTTTCGTCAAAGAGGCCAAGAAACTCTCCAGCTACAAGTTCACCCCCGTCATCATGCTGACCACCGAATCGCAGGACAGCAAGAAGCAGGAGGGACAGGCCGCCGGCGCCAAGGCCTGGGTCGTCAAGCCTTTCCAGCCGGAACAGATGCTTGCCGCCGTCGCCAAGCTCATCATGCCGTAACCTGGAGTCAGCCATGGAATTGCAGCGCGAACTGCAAGGTGACAAGACTGTGCTCACCCTGCCCGACGACGTCACTATCTACACAGTAGCCGAACTGAAAGAGGCGCTCTCTTCCCTGTTACACCAGGGACAAGAGCTGGAGCTCAATCTGGCCAATGTGACTGAAATCGACAGTGCCGGGCTGCAGCTATTGCTGGCAGCCAAAAAGACAGCCTTGGCCAATGGCTATCCGCTGCACCTGGTCTGGCACAGCCATGCGGTGCTCGAATTGCTGGAACTGTGCCAATTGTCGGGATTTTTTGGGGATCCCACCCTGCTTCCCCATGCTGAACACCCCTGAATCGCCATGCCAAGGAGTCACCCGTGAGCATCAATCTTGACCTGGCCCTGCAGACCTATATTGCCGAGGCTCGCGAATTGCTTGAAGAAATGGAGTCCTCTCTGCTCTTGCTGGAGGAAAATCCTGACGACAACGAGCTCATCGGGGCCATATTCCGGGCGGCTCACACAATCAAGGGCTCCGCGGGCCTGTTTGGTCTGCTTCCGATCGTGGGGTTTACCCATATTGTCGAGGATCTGCTGGATCAGATCCGCAACCAGCAATTATCGGTGACCTCGGCGCTTATCAAGGATCTTCTGGAGAGCTGCGACCACATTCAATTGCTGATAGAAGTGGTGGCTGAGCAGGGAGATAGCCTGACCGCCGACGCCCTCGCTCGGGATGACAAGCTGCGCCTGGCCCTTATTCGGCACCAGAATGCCCAAGAAGCCCAGTTGCCCGACACGATAATGCCTTCGCCTCCTCCCATCGAAAAAGAGGAAGTGCCGCTGTCCAGCGGTTCCCTTTGGCACATATCCCTGCGTTTTGGGCCTGATGTGCTGCGCAACGGCATGGATCCCGCTGCATTTCTGCGCTATCTCGGCACATTGGGTACCATACGCTCGCTGGAAACCATCCATCAGGCCATACCGGATTGGGAGGAGTTCGATCCGGAAAGCTGCTACCTCGGCTTCGAGGTCGATTTCGATTCCCAGGCAGACAAGGCTGCGATCAGCGATGTCTTTGAATTCGTCAGGGATGATTGCCAGATCGCCATCTTGCCGCCTCACAGCAAGATCAGCGAATACATAGACCTTATCAATGCCCTGCCGGAAGATAGCGAAATGCTGGGGCAACTCCTGGTCAAGACCGGCGCGCTAACCGCAGAAGAACTGCGCCACGGACTCCAGCTACAACATTCGGCCACAGAGCACCCTACCTCAAAACTGGGAGAGATCCTCATCTCTCAGGGTTCCGTCGATGAAGTCGTGGTCGATGCAGCCCTGAAAAAGCAGCACCAGACCAAGGAGAATAAAAGCAAGGAAGGACGCTATGTCAGAGTCCATGCCGACAAGCTGGATGACCTGATCAATCTGGTAGGTGAACTGGTGGTAGCCAGCTCGGGCGCCAACATGCTGGCCCAGCGCAGTAGAGAGAGCCAGCTACAGGAAGCGACGTCCGTCATCGCCAACCTGGTGGAAGAGATAAGGGACAATGCCTTGCGCCTTCGAATGGTGCCCATCGGCGATACCTTCAACCGCTTTCAGCGGGTGGTGCGTGATGTCAGCCAAGAGCTCAACAAGGATATCGCCCTGGTGATCTCGGGTGCCGATACCGAACTGGACAAGTCGGTGGTGGAGAAAATTGGCGATCCACTGATGCATCTGGTCAGAAACTCGATGGATCATGGCATCGAATCTGCAGAGCAAAGGCAGCTTGCCGGCAAACCGGCAAACCGGCAAAAGGAACCCTGACTCTCAACGCCTACCATGACTCCAGTAGCATAGTGATTGAAATCAAGGATGACGGAGCCGGCCTCAACAAGACCAGGATCCTGCAAAAAGCGCAGGAACGAGGCTTGATTGGCGCTGGCACCACGCTCACCGATCAGGAGATCTACAACCTCATCTTTGAACCTGGATTTTCCACAGCAGAAACTATTACCAACCTCTCCGGGCGCGGCGTCGGCATGGATGTGGTCAAAAGCAACATCACAGCCCTGCGCGGAACCGTGGATTTGGACAGCCTTCCGGGCCAGGGCACCCGGGTACAGATAAGACTGCCCCTCACGCTCGCCATCATCGACGGCTTTCTGGTCAAGGTGTGTGATACCTATTACGTCATCCCTCTGGATATGGTGATCGAGTGCGTAGAACTGACCGCCAGTGCCTTGGCCGATACCCAGGGGCGAAATTTCATCAACTTGCGAGGAGAAGTCCTCCCCTTTATCCGTCTGCAACACTATTTCGACACCCGGGGCAGCAAGGGGCGCCGTGAGAATATCGTGGTTGTCAGCCACGGCGGCAAAAAATCGGGACTGGTCGTCGACGAGCTGCTGGGTGAATTCCAGACCGTTATCAAACCCCTTGGCAAATTATTCCAGCGTCTGCAAGGGCTCAGCGGTTCCACCATTCTGGGAGGGGGCGAAGTCGCCCTCATCCTTGATATTCCCTCGTTGATCCAGCACGCCATCCATCAGGAGTCTGGCCTTATCAACAGGCAGACCCTGACACGGCTGCAACATCAACCGCGCATCAATTGAGGAAAACACTGTGAAGCACACTTTCAACATCCTCACTATTCCTCCCGTTCAGTACACGGCTTGTATGCAGGTTGATAGCGTCATCGCCCATGTCCTTCGGCACATATTGGCACAGGAGGCCTGGCCACAAGCCAGCCAACCACGCCAGGGGGTGCAGTCAGATGCCACCTGCAGCACACCGCCGAAGCATTCCTCATCTTTTTTCAACCGGAGGCTGATATGACCCCATCGACCGAAGTGGCCGTGGTTGCCCCCCCCGCCACATCCCACAGTGACACCCAGTACCTGACTTTTCTCATCAACGGAGAGATGTTTGCCATCAATATCCTGGGAGTCAAAGAGATCATCGAATACGGGAACATCACCCCCATCCCCATGATGCCAGGCTTCATTCGCGGTGTGATCAATCTACGCGGCGCCGTGGTTTCTGTCGTTGATCTCAATGCCCGCTTTGGCAACACGCCCTCCAACATCACCCGGCGTACCTGTATCGTCATCATTGAAGGCCTACACCATCATGACGATACACAAGGTAGCCAGGATATCGGTGTGGTCGTGGATTCCGTCTCCGAAGTCCTCAGCATTTCACCCAGTGAAATCGAACCGCCCCCCAGCTTTGGTGCCCGGCTCAGGGCTGATTTCATCAGCGGCATGGGCAAGGTCAACGGCAAATTCGTCATCCTCATTGATACGGAAAAAGTCCTGTCACTTGAGGAGATGGCACAGCTCAGTGAACTGGCGCAGCAACCGGAAAAATTACCGGAATACATACAGGCATCCTGATTACTCACGCTCAATACGCATTGGCATGTCGCACAAGGATAAGGCTCATGACTCAATCACTGTTTGAAAAGCTCTTCGGCAATGGTTCCAGCTACAACCAGCAGCAAGAGCAGCTAACCAGGCTTGCTGAGGAAACTCGGCGCATCCATCACGCCATCACCCTCGAGCAGACAGCTGGCCAGATAGATCTGTCTACCCTGACCGGCCCGCTACGGGACCTCTGCCACGAGTTCAATGAAACCCTCAACCTGCTGCAAACCCGCTTGCGGAATGCATTGGACACTATCGAGAGCAACCAGACCCAGTACCGGGAGAATCTGCGGGTGCGCAAGGCGCTGGACGGCGCATCGACCAACGTGATGATTGCCGACACCGACCTCAACATCATCTATATGAACGAGGCGGTCACCACCATGCTCGGCCAGGCGGAGCAAGATATTCGCAAGGAACTACCCAATCTGGACGTTAAAAACTTGATGGGCAAGAACATCGACAACTTCCACAAGAATCCGAGCCATCAGCGGGCCATGCTGCAAAAGCTCGATACAACCTATCGCACCCAGATAACCATTGGCGGCAGAACCTTTTCGCTGATTGCCAACCCCGTATTTGGTGACAATGGTGAGCGGCTAGGGTCAGTCGTGGAATGGGCTGATCGCACCAAAGAGATCGCCATCGAAAATGAGGTCAAGGCCGCCAATGAAGCCGCCAAAATCGCGGCTAATGAAAGCCTCAGGGTCAAGAGAGCACTCGATTGTGCCAGCACCAACGTCATGATCGCCGATACCAACCTCGACATCATCTACATGAACGACTCCGTCACCGAGATGCTCAAGCTGGCCGAGCCGGACATCAAGAAAGATCTCAACAACTTCAATACTGCGAATCTGATGGGGGCCAATATTGACAGCTTCCATAAGAATCCGGGGCATCAGCGAACCATGCTGGCCAAGCTCAACAGTACCTACCGCACCCAAATACAGCTTGGTGGACGTACCTTTGCGCTGATCGCCAACCCGGTATTCAGTGACAGTGGCGAACGCCTGGGGTCGGTGGTCGAGTGGGCAGATCGCACCAAAGAGGTTGCCATCGAGCACGAAATGTCGGAAATAGTACAATCCGTGATCAATGGCGAGTTGCACCGCCGCATGGATCTCGCCGGCAAATCCGGCTTCTTCCATAATCTGGGCGAAGGCATCAACCAGATTGCCAACGTGATCGATACCAGCCTCAATGACGTGATCCGGATCGTGCAGTGTCTGGCCAAGGGAGACCTGACCCAGAAGATAGAGACAGACTACCCGGGAGTCTTTGGTACCACCAAGGATGCCCTCAACAAGACCATCGATTCCCTGACCAATATAGTAACCGAGGTCCGCGGCGCTTCCGACAATCTGTCGAGTGCCGCCGAGCAGGTGAGTGCCACCGCCCAGTCCATCAGCCAGTCCAGCAGTGAACAGGCCTCAAGTATGGAGGAGACCAGCGCGTCCATCGAACAGATGAGCGCCAGCATCAACCAGAATACCGATAACGCCCAGGTGACAGACGGCATGGCCAGCAAGGCAGCCAAGGAAGCTGTCGAAGGCGGTGAGGCCGTCCAACTGACCGTCGATGCCATGAAACAGATCGCCAAACGGATTGGCATCATCGACGACATCGCCTACCAGACCAATCTGCTGGCCCTCAATGCGGCCATCGAAGCGGCGCGAGCGGGGGATCATGGCAAGGGGTTTGCTGTCGTCGCAGCCGAGGTGCGCAAACTGGCGGAGCGCAGCCAGGTAGCGGCGCAGGAGATAGGCGAGTTGGCCTCCAGCAGCGTGGAAATGGCGGAAAAGGCCGGCCGGCTACTCGATCAGATGGTTCCCTCCATCAACAAGACATCCGATCTGGTGCAGGAGATCAGTGCTGCCTCTGCCGAGCAATCAACCGGTGTCAGCCAGATCAACCAGGCAATGAGCCAGCTCAGCCAGGTTACCCAGCAAAATGCCTCCTGCAGCGAAGAGCTGGCCGCCACGGCAGAAGAGATGAGCAGCCAGGCAGAGCAACTGCAGCTTGTCATGGAATTCTTCACTCTCGAACAGAGCCACAGGAGCAATGGTCACAACATCGCACAACCCCAGAATAGTACCAAGGGGCGCTTTGTTCTGGAGGGAAATGGCCGTGAGCAGCCCGGTCTTCCGCCACGACCATTCAACGAGGGAGACTTTGTCCGTTTCTAGTGTGCCGGGGCCTGGGCAACCAGGCCGCTTTGCCGAGCCGGGAGCATAGCCTTGTACCAGACTCAACTTCATGACGACGAATTTGGCCAGTTCCAGCGCTGGTTACATCAGGCCGCAGGTATCGACCTGTCACCGGCCAAGAAAGCTCTGGTCGCCAGCCGGCTTTCCAAACGCCTGCACCATTACGAGCTGGACAGTTATGGTGACTATTTTCGCCTGATCATGAGCGACCATCATCAGGAGTTGCAACTGGCGCTGGATCTGCTAACAACCAATGAAACCTACTTCTTCAGGGAGTCCAAACACTTCGACTTTCTCTGCAATACAGTACTGCCGCTCGTGCCAAAGGAGCGGACATTGCGGATATGGAGTGCAGCCAGTTCATCCGGGGAGGAACCTTACAGTCTGGCGATGACCCTGGCGGAAAAGCACGGCGGCTTCAACTGGGAAATCATGGCCTCGGACATCTCGTCACGCATGCTGGAACAGGCCAGGCTGGGACGCTACCCCATAGAGCGGGCGCACAATATCCCCATGTCATACCTGATGAAATACTGCCTGAAGGGCATAGGGCAACAGGAAGGCAGTTTCATCATCGACCGCAAGCTGCAGGAGCGAGTGAGGTTTTTGCACATCAACCTCATCCAGGAGCTGCCCGACATCGGCATGTTCGATGTCATATTCATCCGCAACGTAATGATTTACTTCAACAAGGAGACCAAGGCCGAGGTCGTGCAGCGGCTGGTACCCAGACTCAGGACCGGGGGTTACCTGCTTGTCAGCCATGCCGAAAGCCTCAACGGATTGCCTCATAGTCTGCATCTGGTTTCCCCTTCCATCTACCAAAAGCGGTGATGATGATGCAACGCGAGATCATGCTGCACCCCGGAGAGTTTTTCTTCGGCCAGGAGGACGCCGTGATCAAAACCCATCTGGGGTCCTGTGTCGCCATCACCATGTGGCACCCACAACATAAATCGGGAGGGATGTGTCACTACATGCTGCCGACCCGGGGAGTCAAAACCACTACCCTGGATGGCCGTTATGGCGACGAAGCGATCACCTTGTTTCTCGAGGCTATCCGGCAATATCCGTCTCCGATCCAGGAGTATGAAGTAAAGCTTTTTGGTGGCGGACACATGTTTGACATAACGACCCCTGCCGGAGACTACCCCAATGTGGCCGACCAAAATATCCAGGCAGCATGGCAGTTGACCCGGCATCTGGGCCTCACCATAAAAGCGCATCATCTGGGCCTCTCTGGCCACCGAAGCCTCATCTTCGAGCTCAACCACGGCCATGTTTGGGTGCGTCATCATCGTCTGCCACATCATCGAGGGACGGGGGAATGAAACAGATAAAAGTCATGCTGGTGGATGATTCCGCCGTGGTTAGACAGGTGTTGCAAGGGGTGCTGGAACAGGAACCCGACATCAAGGTTATTGCGACCGCCTCCGATCCGTTGTTTGCACTGGAGAAACTGAAGAAGGAGTGGCCGGATGTCATCGTGCTGGATGTGGAGATGCCACGGATGGATGGCATCACTTTTCTCACCAAAATAATGGCCGAGCACCCCACCCCGGTGGTCATCTGCTCATCTTTGACCGAGAAGGGAGCCGAAACCACCCTGCAAGCCATGGCAGCCGGCGCGGCAGACATCATCACCAAACCGACCATGGGCATCAAAAGCTTTCTGCAGGAGTCAGCCCACGATCTGGCCATGGCAGTACGAGCGGCCTCCCAAGCCAACCTCAAGCGACTCGGCAAGCCGGCCCCCTTGCAAGTTGCCACCAAAATCCATGCCGACGCCATACTGGCGCCGACGCGAGATGCCATGGCCCAAACCACAGAGCGACTCATCGCCATCGGTACCTCCACCGGCGGTACCCAGGCGCTGGAGGCTATGCTGACGGCCCTCCCCCGGGTCAGCCCGGGGATCGTCATCGTGCAGCATATGCCGGAGAAATTTACGGCATCATTTGCCGCTCGCCTTAACGGGTTATGCCAAATCGAGGTACGGGAGGCGAAAAACAATGACAGGGTCATCCCGGGACTCGCGCTGATCGCCCCCGGCGGCAAGCACATGCTGCTCAAGCGAAGCGGTGCCTACTACCATGTGGAGGTGGTCGACGGTCCCCTGATCAATCGACATCGCCCTTCGGTGGATGTGCTGTTTCGCTCCGTGGCCAAATACGCAGGCAAAAACGCGACCGGCATCATCATGACCGGCATGGGAGATGATGGCGCCAGAGGGCTCAGGGAGATGCTGGATGCAGGCGCCAATACCTATGCCCAGGATGAGGCCTCCTGCGTGGTGTTTGGTATGCCAAAGGAGGCGATCAAGCTCGGTGCCGCACGCCACATACTCCCGCTCGACGAGATGCATCACGCCATTCTCGGCAGATAGCCACTCTGCTGGCCGGCCATAAAAAAATCCGGCTCCCCTGGGGGAGCCGGATTGGTCAGCCAGACCGGGCAAGCCCGGCCAGCACTGCGTCTTATTCTGCAGCAGGTGCTTCGGCAGCGACCGGAGCGGCATCGGCAGCCGGAGCAGCGGCTTCGGTCGGCGCGTTCGCTTCCTTGATGGAGAGGCGTACGCGGCCCTGACGGTCCACTTCCAGTACCTTCACCTTCACCACGTCACCGATCTTCAGGTAGTCGGCCACGTTCTGCACGCGTGCATCGGTGATCTGGGAGATGTGTACCAGACCGTCTTTGCCCGGCAGGATGTTGACGAAGGCGCCGAAGTCGGCCAGACGGACGACCTTGCCTTCGTAGATGCGGTTCACTTCGATCTCGGCGGTGATGGCCTCGATGCGGCGGATCGCTTCCTTGGCGGCATCACCGTCAACGGCGGCGATGCGGACGGTACCGTCATCATCCAGCTCGATGTTGGTGCCGGTCTCTTCGGTCAGGGCACGGATCACGGAGCCACCTTTACCGATGACGTCCTTGATCTTCTCCGGGTTGATCTTGATGGTGTGGATGCGCGGGGCGAAATCGGAGATCTCGGCACGCGGTGCCTGGATGGCTTCGTCCATCACTTTCAGGATGTGCAGGCGAGCACCACGAGCTTGCTTCAGGGCAATCTCCATGATCTCTTTGGTAATGCCTTCGATCTTGATGTCCATCTGCAGGGCGGTCACACCCTCGGTGGTACCGGCAACCTTGAAGTCCATGTCGCCCAGGTGGTCTTCGTCACCCAGGATGTCAGACAGCACGACGAAACCTTCTTCTTCCTTCACCAGACCCATGGCGATACCGGCGACGGAGGCCTTGATCGGCACACCGGCGTCCATCAGCGCCAGGGAGGAACCACAGACGGAGGCCATGGAGGAGGAGCCGTTGGATTCGGTGATTTCAGAAACCACGCGCACCACGTACGGGAACTCGTCGGCGCTCGGCATCACAGCAGCAACGCCGCGCTTGGCCAGACGACCGTGACCGATTTCACGACGCTTGGGGCTGCCCATCATGCCGGTCTCACCGACGCAGTATGGCGGGAAGTTGTAGTGTAGCATGAAGCGATCGGCGCGGTTGCCGGTCAGCTCGTCGATGTTCTGGGCGTCACGCTCGGTACCCAGGGTGGCAACGACCATGGCCTGGGTTTCACCACGGGTGAACAGGGCGGAGCCGTGAGCGCGCGGCAGTACGCCGGTGGCGACGGACAGGGCGCGGATCATCTCCGGATCGCGACCATCGATGCGCGGCTCGCCGCGAACAACGCGACCACGCACGATGCGGCTTTCCAGGCTGTGGAACTCTTCGCCGATCTTCTTGGCATCTTCTTCCACGCCGGAAGCGATCACCTGCTCAACCACGCGGCCCTTGATGGCGGCGATGGTTTCGTAACGCACGGCCTTCTCGGTGATGCGGTAGGCTTCACCCAGTTCGGCAGTGGCCAGCTCGGCAACCTTGGCTTTCAGCGCTTCGTTGACGGCGGGCGGTGTCCAGTCCCACGGCTTGGTGCCGACGTCGGCAGCAAATTCGTTGATGGCGTTGATCACAGCCTGCATCTGCTCATGACCGTATACCACGGCGCCCAGCATCACCTCTTCGGAGAGGATGGCCGCTTCGGATTCCACCATCAGCACGGCGTTGGCGGTACCGGCAACCACCAGGTCCAGATCGCTCTGCGGCAGTTCGGTGGTGGTCGGGTTCAGCACGTATTGGCCGTTCATGTAACCCACGCGGGCAGCACCGATCGGGCCGCCAAACGGGATGCCGGAGATGGCCAGTGCCGCGGAGGCGCCGATCATGGCAACGATGTCGGGAGAAACTGCCGGGTTCACGGACATGACGGTGGCAACCACCTGAACCTCATTGAGGAAGCCTTCCGGGAACAGCGGACGAATAGGACGGTCGATCAGACGGGAGATCAGGGTCTCGCCTTCGCTCGGACGGCCTTCACGACGGAAGAAGCCACCCGGGATGCGACCAGCAGCATAGGTACGCTCCTGGTAGTTGACGGTCAGCGGGAAGAAATCACGGCCGTGATCGGCCTCTTTCTTGCCAACGACGGTCACGAAGACGCAGGTATCGTCCATGCTGACCATCACGGCCGCAGTGGCTTGACGGGCCATCACACCGGTTTCCAGTGTGACGGTGTGTTGACCGTACTGGAATGACTTTACAATAGGATTCACGTGAATTTCCTTTTTACAATTTGGCTCTTTAAATTCGCGCACAAGTATACTTGATTCGATGCAAAAGGTAAGCGGTGACACAAATTCTGTGAGGCAGGCAACGCGCTGATAGGGAATAAAAAAAGGGGAACCTGACGGTTCCCCTTTTTCGCGAAATCTGATGGTCGATTAACGACGCAGACCCAGCTTGGCGATCAGAGCAGCGTAACGCTGAACGTCTTTACGCTTCAGGTAGTCCAGCAGCTTACGACGCTGGGAAACCATGCGCAGCAGACCGCGACGACCGTGGTGATCCTTGGAGTGCTCCTTGAAGTGACCTTGCAGATGGTTGATCTGGGCAGTCAGCAGGGCAACTTGCACTTCGGGGGAACCGGTGTCGTTGGCGCCACGAGCGTGCTCGGCAACGATTTGAGCTTTGATCTCAGCATTTAGAGACATGGTATTACTCCAGTAGAGTGTTTAAAGGTTCACAGCCAATCTCTAATTCAGCCGTGAAATGAGGGCGGTATCATAATCGCCCCCGCCCCTTTTCGCAATGATAAAGACGCGCAACGGGCAAGAGCACGGATACCGCCTGAGGATCACTCCTCGTCGTGATAACGGACCAGGCGCTTGGGGGCAACCCGGCCATCATCATCAATTTCGCCGACACCGATGAACTCGCGCTCGGGGCCGACCGTCATGCGAACCTGACCGCTGGTTGGGGCACCTGGCACCTGAACTGCCTGGCCCTGGTTCACATAGGCCGCCACTACGGCCAACATGTTCACCTCGGGCAGAGACGCCACGGCGGTGTCCATCGGCAGCAACAGGGGATCCAGCTGCTCGCGCGGCGGAATGCTTTCGGCCTTGGCCTGCTCGAAGATGCACTCAAGCTGCTCCAGGGTCAGCATCCGATCGTACGGATAGCTGGCCACCTGGGTGCGGCGCAGCTGGGTGACATGAGCGCCACAACCCAGCACTTCCCCCAGATCATCGACCAGAGAGCGGATGTAGGTGCCTTTGCTGCAGTGCACTTCCAGCTTGACCTCGTCCCCTTCGAAGCTGATGAGCTTGAGCTCGAAAATCGTGATGGGGCGGGCTTCCCGCTCAATTTCGATCCCCTCGCGGGCATACTCGTAGAGCGGACGGCCATTATGCTTGAGGGCGGAGTACATGGACGGCACCTGCATGATGGGGCCGCGGAACTGGTCCAGTGCCTCAATCAGGGTACCCACGGCCACATTCACCGGACGGGTGGCAACCACCTCGCCATCGGAGTCGCTGGTGTTGGTGCGCTCGCCCAGCTTGGCGGTCACCTCGTAGCGCTTGTCCGCATCCAGCAGATACTGGGAGAACTTGGTGGCCTCGCCGAGGCAGATCGGCAGCATGCCGGTCGCCAGGGGATCCAGGGCGCCGGTGTGGCCGGCCTTGGCGGCGTTGTAGATCCGCTTTACCTTCTGCAACACATCGTTGGAGGTCAGGCCGGTCGGCTTGTCCAGCAACAGAATGCCGTGCACATCACGGCCCTTGAAACGACGTCTTCGGGTCATCTCAGGCTTTATCCTCAGTCGTGTCATCCGGAGTGGCCACGTCATCCTCACGACCTGACTCGGCCATGCGACGCTTGTCTTCACGGATGGTATTGGTCACCAGGTTGGAGAGACGCATCCCCTCGACCAGGGTCTGGTCGTAGAAGAAACGCAGCTCGGGCACCACGCGCAGGCGCATGGCGCTGCCCAGCAGGCTGCGGATGTAACCGGCCGCTTCAGTCAGCGCCTTGAGCCCTTCCTTGATGCGCTCGGCGTCATTCTCCAGCTGCAAGAAGGTGACATAAACCTTGGCGTAGTTGAGGTCACGGGACACTTCCACGTCGGAAACGGTCACCATGCCGATGCGCGGGTCTTTCACCTCACGCTGCAGGATCAGCGCGATTTCACGCTGGATCTGCTGCCCGACCCGACGGGTCCGGCTGAATTCTCTGGCCATAATCTATCCTGCGATAAAAGGGGGCCGCGGCCCCCTATTTTGTCTGACTTTCGGCTTACAGAGTACGCTGAATTTCAACGGTCTCGTAAACTTCGATCTGGTCGCCTTCGCGTACGTCGTTGTAGTTCTTGACCGCGATACCACACTCGTAACCGTTGCGAACCTCGTTGACGTCATCCTTGAAGCGACGCAGGGATTCCAGCTCGCCTTCATAGATAACCACGTTGTCACGCAGAACACGGATACGGTTGGAGCGCTTGACCACACCTTCGGTGACCATACAGCCGGCAACGGCACCAAACTTCGGTGAGCGGAAGACGCTGCGCACTTCGGCCAGACCGATGATCTCCTGCTTGTACTCCGGCGCCAGCATGCCGCTCATGGCCTGCTTCACTTCGTCGATCAGGTCATAGATGACGGAGTAGTAGCGCAGATCCAGGCTCTCGGCCTCGATGACCTTGCGCGCAGAGGCGTCGGCACGGACGTTGAAGCCCACCAGGATGGCGCTGGAAGCGGCAGCCAGGGTCGCATCGGTCTCGGTGATACCACCCACACCGGAACCCACGATCTTCACCTTCACTTCGTCGGTGGAGAGCTTGACCAGGGCATCGCAGATCGCTTCCACGGAACCCTGTACGTCGGCCTTGATCACCACGTTCACTTCGGACACTTCGCCCTCGGTCATGTTGGCGAACATGTTCTCCAGCTTGGCCTTCTGCTGGCGAGCCAGCTTGACTTCGCGGAACTTGCCCTGACGGTAGAGAGCCACTTCACGGGCCTTCTTCTCGTCACGCACCACGGTCGCTTCATCACCGGCAGAGGGAACACCGGACAGACCGAGGATTTCCACTGGCAGGGACGGACCGGCCTCTTTGATCTCGCGACCCAGTTCGTCACGCATGGCGCGCACACGACCGTATTCGAGACCGCACAGTACGATGTCACCCTGGCGCAGGGTACCTTCTTGTACCAGTACGGTAGCAACAGGACCACGACCCTTGTCGAGGAAGGATTCGATGACCACACCGTTGGCCATACCGTCAACCACGGCTTTCAGCTCCAGTACTTCGGCCTGGATCAGGATGGCTTCCAGCAGATCGTCGATGCCTTCGCCGGACTTGGCGGAGACGTGCACGAACTGGCAATCGCCACCCCAGTCTTCGGACATGACGTCGTAACGGGCCAGCTCGGTCTTGACGCGATCCGGATCTGCTTCCGGCTTGTCAATCTTGTTGACCGCAACAACCAGCGGCACACCGGCCGCCTTGGCGTGCTGGATAGCTTCGATGGTCTGCGGCATCACGCCGTCATCGGCAGCAACAACCAGCACCACGATGTCAGTCGCCTTGGCACCACGAGCACGCATGGAGGTAAACGCTGCGTGACCCGGAGTATCCAGGAAGGTGATCATGCCGCTTTCGGTCTTAACGTGGTAAGCACCGATGTGCTGGGTAATACCACCGGCTTCGCCTGCGGCAACCTTGGCCTTACGGATGTAGTCCAGCAGCGAGGTCTTGCCGTGGTCAACGTGACCCATGATGGTCACGACCGGCGCGCGCGGCTTGGCTTCGGAGGTCTCGTCACGATCGGACAGAACTGCCTCTTCCAGCTCGTTCTCGCGGCGCAGCACCACCTTGTGGCCCATCTCCTCGGCGACCAGCTGAGCGGTCTCCTGGTCGATAACCTGGTTGATGGTAGCCATGGCGCCCATCTTCATCATCACCTTGATGACTTCGACACCCTTGACCGCCATCTTGTTGGCCAGCTCGGCCACAGTGATGGTCTCGCCAATCACCACGTCGCGGTTAACCGCGGCAGCCGGCTTGTTGAAGCCGTGCTTCATGGCATTCGGGGTAGCAACCTTGCCACGCTTGCCTTTACGGGCGCGCGGATCGCGGGAGTTGCGGTCATTGCGATCGTCGTCGCGGCGACCGGCCTTCTTCGGCCCCTTGGCGGCAGCGGCGGTACGGCGGCTGGTCTCTTCCTTGCGATCCAGCTCATCTTCAGCAGCCTGGGCATGCTTGGAGGTGGTCACGTGATAATCGCTGCTCTCTTTGGCGCGGGCGGCGTCTTCTTCAGCCCAGCGGGCTGCATTCTGTTCTGCCATGAGACGAGCCTCTTCGGCTTTCTTCGCGGCGAGTTCTTCAGCTTTTTGCAAAGCTGTTTGTTCCTGTTGGCGCTTCAGTTCTTCTGCTTCGCGCTTGGCCATCTTTTCTGCCTCTTGCTGAGCTGTGCTACTGGCTGCTTTGGCGGGCTGTTGAGCCTGTCGAGCCTTTTGTTGTGCCTCGATCCGCGCCTTTTCCTCAGCTTCACGACGAGCCTGCTCAGCCTCACGGCGAGCCTTCTCTTCAGCGTCGAGACGAGCCTTCTCTTCGGCTTCGCGACGAGCTTTTTCTTCTGCTTCCAAACGCGCTTTTTCCTCGGCTTCCGCCTGACGCTGTTCATCTTCCAGCGCCGAGCGTCTTACATAGGTGCGAGACTTGCGTACTTCTACCTGCACTTCCTTGTTCTTGCCGCCAGTCCCCTGAACACTGATGGTGCTCTTGGTCTTGCGCTGCAAGGTCATGCGGGCAGGAGCAGTGACCTCGTCACCTCCATGCTGTTTCTTCAGGTGTGCCAGCAGGGTCTGCTTCTCAGACTCGCTAACCATGTCGTCGGCCTTGCTCTTGCTGATACCGGCATCGACAAACTGCTGGAGAAGACGATCAACCGGTGTGTCGATGTCAGTGGCAAGTTGTTTGACTGATACTTCTGCCATTCATTTTCCTCCGTTTGATCTTACTCGGACTGCTCTTCCCCGAACCAACAGATGTTGCGAGCAGCCATAATGAGCTCACCGGCCTTCTCGGCAGTCAGCCCTTCGATATCGGCAAGGTCATCAATGCCTTGCTCTGCCAAATCTTCCAGGGTACCGATGCCACGGCCCGCCAGTGCGTAAGCCATTTCACGGCTCAGACCGTTCAGATTGAGCAGCTCTTCTGACGGCTCGACGCCATCGAAAGATTCTTCTTTGGCCAGGGCCTTGGTAGTCAGGGCATCCTTGGCGCGCTTGCGCAGCTCTTCGACCATGTCTTCATCCAGACCGTCGATGGCCAGCAGCTCGTTGACCGGTACGAAGGCGATCTCTTCCAGAGTGGAGAAGCCCTCTTCCATCAGCAGGCTGGCGAAATCGTCATCGATGTCCAGAGTACTGGTGAACAGGTTCATGATGCGGTCGTTCTCGGCCTGGTGCTTGGCACGCATGTCTTCAACGGTCATCACATTCAGCTCCCAACCGGTCAGCTGGGATGCCAGACGCACGTTCTGACCGTTACGGCCGATGGCCTGGGCCAGGTTGGCCGCTTCCACTGCGATATCCATGGTGTGGTTGTCTTCATCGACGATGATGGAGGCCACATCGGCGGGCGCCATGGCATTGATCACGTACTGGGCCGGGTTGTCATCATACAGCACGATGTCGGCACGCTCACCGCTCAGCTCGGCGGAGACGGCCTGAACGCGGGCACCGCGCATGCCGATGCAGGCACCGATCGGGTCGATGCGACGATCGTTGGTCTTCACCGCGATCTTGGCGCGGGAACCCGGATCACGGGCGGCGCCCATGATTTCGATCATCTCTTCACCGATCTCCGGCACTTCGATGCGGAACAGCTCTTTCAGGAAGTCCGGGCTGGAGCGGCTGACAAACAGCTGGGAGCCACGGGCTTCCGGACGCACTGCGTAGAGCAGACCACGGACGCGGTCACCAGGACGGAAAGTTTCGCGCGGCAGCATGTCGTCGCGGAAGATCACGGCTTCTGCATTGCTGCCCAGATCCAGGATCACGTTGTCGCGGTTGCTCTTCTTGACCACGCCGCTGATGATGGTGCCTTCTTTGTCCTTGAACTGGTCAACGACTTGTGAACGCTCGGCTTCGCGCACTTTCTGCACGATGACCTGCTTGGCAGTCTGGGTGGTGATGCGGTCGAAGGTCACGGAGTCGATCTGATCTTCAACATATTCACCGATCTGGATGTCCGGCTGTTCGATCTGCGCCGCTTCCAGAGTGATTTCAGCGTAGGGGTTTTCCATGGCGGCCTGATCCGCGATGACTACCCAGCGGCGGAAGGTATCGTAATCGCCGGTCTTGCGATCGATCTCGACACGAACCTCAATCTCGCCTTCATATTTTTTCTTGGTCGCAGTCGCCAAGGCAGTTTCCAACGCCTGGAAGATCTTTTCGCGGGGTACCGCTTTCTCGTTGGATACTGCGTCAACGACCAGCAAAATCTCTTTATTCATATCCGATAGCCTCGTTAACCAAAGTTCGGCACTATGTTCGCTTTTTGGATATTGGTGAAAGCCAACACTTCGTCCTTACCATCTACCGTCAGGGTGATCATGTCGCCCTGTACGGCTTTGATTACGCCTTTGAACTTGCGGCGGTTGTTTGTTGCCATCCGAAGCGTTACCGCCGCCTCTTGGCCAACGTATTTTTCGAACTGGGCAACCTTGAACAGCGGGCGATCCAGACCCGGGGAAGATACCTCGAGGTAATACTCCTCGGTGATGGGATCTTCGACATCCATGATGGCGCCAACCTGATGGCTGACCTCAGCACAGTTCTCGACGGTCACGCCCTGCTCGCCATCAATGTAGACGCGCAGGGTGGAGTGTTTACCCGCACGGATAAACTCGATACCCCAAAGTTCAAAGCCCAAGGCAACGACCGGCGCCTCGAGCATATCGGTCAAACGTTGTTCCAACGTAGCCAAAGTCACCCTCCGAAAAACAAAAAAAGGGCATAAAGCCCAGATAGAGATCCATTCAGAGTAAATTGCACATAACAAAAAGCCCCGATATCAAATCGGGGCTTGGCGCTTTACCCTGATTGTCGCCTCGCAGCGACCGCCTTCCTGAGCGTAGGAAATGCGTGAAATTTGGTTGCGGGGGCCGGATTTGAACCGACGACCTTCGGGTTATGAGCCCGACGAGCTACCATGCTGCTCCACCCCGCGTCCGAAATCGTGCGAGATTATAGCCATATCACTCCTATGAAACAAGACTGACTGGCTATAACACACCCGGTTACCCGGGCTTACTGCTTAATTGGTGCCGTGGGCGGGACTCGAACCCGCACACCCTAGAGCACTACCCCCTCAAGATAGCGTGTCTACCAATTCCACCACCACGGCAAAACTCTTACTCGGGAACGTCAGTATCTTTCTTCGCTGGCGCTTTGTTCTGCTCAACCTGTTGGGTCTGTTGCAGATTTTCCCATTCGCTACCCTGTTTTACCTTGTGAGTGGACATGGATCCAAGCACCAGGCTAATTACGAAGAACAGAGTAGCCAAAATCGCTGTTGTTCGGGTCAAGAAGTTGCCTGAACCACTGGAGCCAAACACTGTGTTTGATGCCCCTGCGCCGAAGGAGGCGCCCATGTCAGCCCCTTTACCTTGCTGAATCATCACCAGACCAATCAGAGCCAGTGACACCAGCAGATAAACGACCAAAAGAATCTCGTACATTTAACTTGCACCCTTTGCCGCTTCAACAATTCCTAAAAACGCATCGCTATCGAGACTTGCACCACCAATAAGACCACCGTCTACATCGTGCTGGGCAAACAAATCTCTCGCATTGGCTGGCGTCACGCTCCCACCATAGATGATTCTAACTTTCTCACCTATTACCGGAGTATCCTCCGCCAAGCGACCACGTATAAAGGAATGAACCTCTTGTGCCTGCTCGGGTGTGGCGCATTTACCTGTACCTACAGCCCAAATCGGCTCGTAGGCGATGATAGCATTATCGAAAGCCATCGCGCCATTTTTCTCTATGACGATATCCAGCTCTTCTGCGATGACCTCAAAGGTTCTTCTCGCCTGCCTTGCTGCACCCGACTCACCCAAACAGAGGATTGGAACAAGCCCTGCCGCTCTGGCAGCCGCAAATTTCTCTGCGACGATAAAACTGGTTTCTCCAAAGAGACGCCTGCGCTCGGAGTGCCCTACCAGTACGTAGCGACATCCTGCCTCAACCAGCATCTCACACGAAACTTCTCCCGTGTAAGCGCCTGCTGTGTGCTGACTCACATTCTGAGCCCCCAACTTTATCGCCACCTGCTCACCGAGCAGTGATGCGGCAAAGTCGAGATGCACATGGGACGGACATAAAACAACATCCACACCATCACCAACACCCTTCAGGCATTTACTTGTAAGCTGCTTTAACTGCAACCTACTACCGTGTAACTTCCAGTTGGCTGCTACAAACGGCTTGCGATGTCCCATCGGCAACTCCCTTGCGAAAGCGGGGCTGATAATATCCAGAGGATTGTCAGCTGACAAGTGCTATTTTCAATTTTTTGAATCGATTGAACAAGATACAACCAGGGCGACTAAAAAGTCGCCCTGAATGCTCATTAAAGCGCCGATTCAACCTGCTTGGCAATACGCTGTGCCATGTCATGAACCTGCTGTTCATGCTCACCTTCCACCATCACCCGGATCAAGGGCTCGGTGCCGGATTTGCGCAGCAGCACGCGGCCACGACCGGCCAGCTCCTGCTCCACCTTTGCCACCTCCTGCTTGACCGCATCGGCAGAGAGCGGATCCTTGCCCTCGGCAAAGCGAACATTCACCAGCACCTGCGGGAACTTGTTCATCCCTGAGCGCAACTTGGCCAGCGGCATCTCGGCGCTGCGCATGGCGGTGAGTACCTGCAGGGCGGCAACAATGCCATCCCCGGTGGTGGTCTGGTCCAGGCAGATGATGTGACCGGAATTTTCGCCACCGATCCGCCACCCCTTCTCTTCCATCATCTCGAGAACGTAACGGTCACCCACCTTGGCACGGGCAAACGGGATGCCAAGCGTCTGCAACGCCAGCTCCAGCCCCATGTTGGCCATCAGGGTTCCAACAACTCCGCCCTTGAGTCGACCGTTGCGCAGTGCATCACGCGCGATGATATAGAGAATTTCATCACCGTCGATGAGATAGCCGGTATGGTCAACCATGATCAGACGGTCGCCATCCCCATCAAATGCCACCCCGAGATCGGCCTTGCACTCCAGCACCTTGGCGACCAGCGCCTCAGGGGCGGTAGAACCGACACCGTCGTTAATATTGAGACCATCCGGCGCACACCCCATGGTGATCACTTCTGCTCCCAGTTCACGGAACACGGAAGGGGCGATGTGGTAGGTGGCACCGTGGCCGCAATCAACCACCATTTTCAGCCCTTCCAGGTTCATATGAGAGGGGAAGGTGCTCTTGCAAAACTCGATATAACGGCCAGCGGCATCATCGATGCGAACAGCCTTGCCCAGCTCGGCAGAGTCAACGCACTTGAGCTCATGATCCAACTCGGCCTCGATGGCCATCTCGACCTCGTCGGGCAACTTGGTGCCATCGGCAGAGAAGAACTTGATGCCATTGTCATAGAAGGGATTGTGTGAGGCACTGATGACGATACCGGCTTCAGCACGGAAGGTACGGGTCAAATAGGCCACAGCCGGCGTGGGCATGGGGCCCATCAGAATGGCCTTGAGGCCTGCGGCAGAGAGGCCTGCCTCCAGGGCCGACTCCAGCATGTAGCCTGAGATGCGGGTATCCTTGCCGATCAGCACCTTGCGGGTACCCTTCTTGGAGAGCACCTTGCCCGCAGCCCAACCCAGCTTCATTACGAAATCCGGAGTGATCGGGTACTCACCCACCTTGCCGCGTACCCCATCGGTACCGAAATACTTTCTTGCCATTGTCTGTTCTCGTTTTTTTATTTGGATATGAAATCTTGTCCCGTCATGACCATCCAGCCGGTGCGCAGAGCATCCATGGTCGCTCGCACGTCGTGCACCCGGATGATCCGGGCACCACGCTGCATCCCGATAAGGGCACAGGCCAGGCTGCCGGCCAGCCGTTCATCAACCGGGCGACCGAGCAGGTTGCCTATCATAGACTTTCGCGACATCCCGACCAAGAGCGGCAGCTGGTAATCGAGCAATGACTCCTGCTGTGCCAGCAGCTGATAGTTGTGCGCAAGGGTCTTGCCAAAACCGTAGCCAGGGTCCAGCAGCAGCTGTTCACGAGCGATGCCAGCCGTCAAACAGGCGGCGATCCGCTCGTCAAAGAAGGCCCTCACATCCCCTAACAGATCGTCGTAATGGGGCTCGGCCTGCATGGTTCTCGGTTGCCCCTGCATGTGCATCAGACACACAGGGACGTCAGCAGCGGCGGCCGCAGCCAGTGCCCCTGGTTCGAGCAGGGCTCGTACGTCGTTGATAAGATGGGCCCCCGCCGCGCAGCCCTCCCGCATGACCGCCGCCTTGGATGTGTCGAGGGAGATCATCACGTCCAGCTCGCGCACCAATCGCTCGACGATGGGGATAACCCTATCCAGCTCTTCCTGTTCGCTTACATCAGGGGCACCTGGCCGGGTCGATTCACCACCGATATCGATCAGGGTCGCGCCGTCGGCCACCATCTGGCGAGCGTGGGTCATCGCGCGCTCAAGCTGGGTGAAATTGCCACCATCGGAGAAGGAGTCCGGCGTCACATTGAGGATCCCCATGACATGAGGACGATCGAGGGAGAGGCTGAGCCCCTTGCTGATTAACTGCATCTTCATTTCCGTCTGGATAAAGAAAAACCCCGGGCAAGCCCGGGGTTTGGAAAGTTACGATTATTTAGCCGGGAGATCGTTGGCCTTGTCGATATCGACATCCGCCACCGGTTCCGTCGCGGCTGCAGCCGGTTTGGGCTCAGCAGCAACAGTCGAACCACCCTGCGGTGTATCACCGTGCTCATCATGCCAGTTGCTGGGGGCACGGACTTCGCGACGGGCCATCAGATCGTCGATCTGCTTGGCGTCGATAGTTTCGTACTTCATCAGCGCATCTTTCATGCTGTGCAACACGTCCATGTTGTCCAGCAGGATCTGCTTGGCACGGTCGTAGTTGCGATCGATCACCTGCTTTACTTCGGCATCGATGATACGGGCCGTATCGTCGGACATATGCTTGGCCTTGGCCATGCTGCGACCGAGGAATACTTCACCATCCTCTTCCGCATAGAGCATGGGACCGAGACGCTCGGACATACCCCACTGGGTCACCATCTTGCGGGCGATGTCTGTGGCTCGCTCGATGTCGTTGGAGGCACCAGTCGATACCTTCTCGGCACCGTAAATCAGTTCTTCTGCCAGACGACCACCGTACAAACTGGAGATCATGGACTCCAGATGCTGCTTGGAGTGGCTCCAGCGATCCTGCTCCGGCAGATACATGGTCACACCCAGCGCACGACCACGGGGAATAATAGAGACCTTGTATACAGGGTCATGATCCGGGACCAGACGCCCGATGATGGCGTGACCCGCTTCGTGATAGGCGGTCATCTCCTTCTCGGACTCTTTCATCACCATGGAGCGACGTTCCGCCCCCATCATGATCTTGTCCTTCGCCTTCTCGAACTCGGCCATGGAGACCACGCGGCGGCTCTCACGAGCGGAGAACAGGGCCGCTTCGTTGACCAGGTTGGCCAAATCGGCACCGGAGAAACCGGGTGTACCACGGGCAATCAGGGCTGCGTTGACGTCATCGGCCAACGGCACCTTGCGCATGTGTACTTTCAGGATCTGTTCACGACCACGGACATCCGGCAGACCGACCACCACCTGGCGATCGAAACGACCAGGACGCAACAAGGCCGGATCCAGCACATCAGGACGGTTGGTGGCGGCGATGACGATAATGCCTTCATTACCTTCGAAACCATCCATTTCGACCAGCATTTGGTTCAGGGTCTGCTCACGTTCGTCGTGACCACCACCCAGACCGGCGCCACGCTGGCGGCCGACAGCATCGATCTCATCGATAAAGATGATGCAGGGAGAGGATTTCTTGGCCTGCTCGAACATGTCACGTACCCGGGAGGCGCCCACACCCACGAACATCTCGACGAAATCGGAACCGGAAATGGTAAAGAACGGCACCTTGGCTTCACCGGCAATGGCCTTGGCCAGCAAAGTCTTACCGGTACCGGGAGGACCTACCAGCAGTACGCCAGTCGGGATCTTGCCACCCAGTTTCTGGAATTTGCTCGGGTCGCGCAGGTAGTCGACCAGCTCCTTGACCTCTTCCTTGGCTTCATCGCAACCGGCGACGTCGGCGAAGGTGGTCTTGATCTGATCTTCACTCATAAGGCGAGCCTTGCTCTTGCCAAACGACATGGCACCTTTGCCACCGCCGCCCTGCATCTGACGCATAAAGAAGACCCAGACACCGATCAGCAGCAGCATCGGGAACCAGGAGATGAAGATGGAGGTCAGCAGAGACGGCTCTTCCGGCTTCTCGCCCATGACTTTTACGTTATGGTTGAGCATGTCGTTGAGCAGCTGGGGATCCGGCGCAGGAATGATGGTGGTGAAACGTTCACCAGTCCGTTTGACGCCGTTAATGACCTTGCCGTCCATCCGAACTTCACGGATCTGCTCTTGGGTCACCTCTTTAACGAAGCTGGAATAGTCCAGCTGGCGACTGGTGGTATCGCTGGGGCTGAAGCTATTGAACACCGACATCAACACGACGGCGATGACCAGCCACAGGATTAAGTTTTTCGCCATGTCACTCAAATCAGTAACCTCGCAGACTGACAGTTAACGATGAAGGTTAGGGTACTACAGTTTAAAACCGGTAGCCACAATGTAGACTTCCCGTGATCTGGCTCGGGATGAGTCTGGTTTGCGAATTTTGACAGTTGTGAAAAGTTGACGTATTTCATTGAGATAGGCGTCGAAACCCTCCCCTTGGAACACCTTCACCACAAAACTGCCATCGCTGCGCAATACCTGGTTGCACATGTCCAGTGCCAACTCGACCAGATACATGGCCCGGGCCTGATCCACCTGCTGGGTACCGCTCATATTAGGTGCCATATCAGACATCACGACATCTACCTTGTCGGGACCCACTCGCTCCAGCAAAGCGCCAAGCACAGTTTCCTCCCGAAAGTCCCCTTGCAGGAAATCGACACCGGCAATGGGATCCATAGGCAAAATGTCACAGGCGATGACACGACCCGACTCACCCACCTGTTCAACCGCGAACTGGGACCAGCCACCCGGAGCCGCCCCCAAATCCACCACTGTCATGCCATTCCTGAGCAAACGGTCTTTGCCCTGGATCTCGTCAATCTTGAAAACGGCACGGGAACGCAGCCCCATCTTCTGGGCTTTTTTGACGTATTGATCGTCGAAATGTTCTTTTAACCAGCGAGTTGAACTGGCGGAACGTTTTTTCTGGGTCATGATAATCGACTTTAAAAAACCACAAGGGTTATTAGTATTAAGGGCTAAGTGGGGGTAGAATACGCCCCTTTCAACCCTGACTTATGAAGAAATTGCGATGATTCTCAACAATAAACAGAAACAGTACCTCAAGGGCCTTGCCCACAGCCTCAAGCCTGTCGTCCTGCTGGGTCAACATGGTCTGACCGAAGGCGTACTGGCCGAGATCGATCTGGCACTGAACCATCACGAGCTGATCAAGGTTAAGGTTGCCTCTGAAGATCGCGAGATGAAACAACTGGTTATGGATGCTATCGTCCGTGAAACCGGTGCAATCAAGGTGCAGAGCATGGGTCATGTGCTGACCATCTACCGTCAGGCCAACGAACCCAAAATCCAGCTGCCCCGCAAGTAAAAGGAAAGAGCATCGCTCTTTCCTTATTTCATTTCCTTCCCGAGTCGCTTGCAAAGGTAGTCGCCAAGCCCTTAACCTGCGATGAATAGTCGTGGAGAGAGCCGCTATGGAACATCACCAGATTCTCACCGAAGATGAACTGGCCATGTTGCGGGACCTGGGAAACGATCAGGAAAACGCCGCCGGACAATCTCTGAGCGGTTACCTCGCAACGCCTCTGGTTGGACTGCTGCAACGCGCCGATCGGCTCGTACTTGAAGCCCGCTTCGCAGGACATCAGCTTCGCTTTCCCCTGCGCTTCACCCAGGGGGATGACGGCTTTATCGAGCCACGCATTGCCGCTCCTGTCATCAAGGAACTCGGCTACCCACACCAACGAGCCTGGCGTCTCGATGAGAAAGCCCGTTTCAGGGTGGCAGGAACCGACTATCAGGTGCACAGCCTGTCACTGGACGGTCTGGTCGTGGAAGGCTTGCCCTCAAACCTGATCAAGGGCTCCACTCTCAACGGCACCCTCTATATTCACGAACTGGCCCCACTCCCCCTTTGCGCCGAGCTGATCAGGCATATTCACCAGCAAAACGGCCTTCAGGGTTGGGCGCTGCATTTCCAGATGGCCAAACCTGATCTGGAGCGTCTACGCAACTGGATTTTCCTGCGCCACCAAGATGCCTTCACCGAAGCCTATCGAACCGGGTAAAGACAAACAGGGGAACCTACGCCCCCCTGTTTCGGCACCTTGCCATCCTGTCAGATGTAGGCGACTTCCAGGATTTCGTATTCCACATCGCCAGCCGGCGTCTTGACGATGGCGACATCATCCACTTCCTTGCCAATCAGGGCTCTGGCAATGGGGGAATTGACGGAGATGAGGTTTTGCTTGATGTCAGCCTCATCGTCACCCACGATGCGGTAGACCACTTCTTCCTCGGTCTCGCTCTTGAGCAGGGTAACGGTAGCGCCAAAAATCACCCGACCATTGTTGGTCATCTTGGTGACATCGATCACCTGGGCATTGGAGAGCTTGCCTTCGATCTCCTGGATACGTCCTTCGCAGAACCCCTGCTGCTCACGGGCGGCATGGTATTCGGCATTTTCCTTCAGATCGCCGTGCTCACGGGCATCGGCAATCGCTTCGATAATCTGGGGACGAAGCTCGGTCTTGAGATATTCGAGCTCTTCGCGCAGCTTTTCAGCGCCGCGAACAGTCATCGGAGTATGATTCATAGTCGAAACCTGGGTTGCTTGAAAAAAGAGACTGCGACCAAGCATCAGCCGGTCGCAGCAATCGGTTCGGATGGGGCATCTTAATATGAAGCCGGCACAAAATCCATGTCAGCGCCCCGACACAGATCCCACTTGCACACTTGTTTATGGCCGCGATCACTGTGCTTTCGGCACGGATATCGGCTCGGAAATCGTCGGTTTGCCCTGCATGATGGAGATCTCCACCCGTCGATTCATCCGACGGTTTTCGGCCGTCGTATTGGGCACCAGCGGCTGGGTATCGGCCATTCCCTGCACCACCAAACGACTCTGATCGAAACCGGGCACCTTGATCATCTGGTGGGCTACCGCCACCGCACGCTGGGTGGATAGATCCCAGTTGGAGCTGAACAACTCGTTCTCGGTCGCCACATTGTCGGTATGGCCCGAGATGGTGATCTCCCCGGGAACATCCTTCAGCAGAGCGGCGACCTTGCGGATAACCGGCCAGAACTGCGGTTGCAAGAATGCAGAGCCGGCAGGGAAGGAAGCCTTCTCGCGGATCCGGATGATGATCTGCTGCCCCAAAGCCTCAATTTCGATGGCGCCATCCTGGATCTGATCCTTGAGCTGCTCGGCCAGTGCTTTGGCCAGGTTGTTGGACTGCTGCTGGGCCTGCTGCGCCGTTTGCGACGTCTGGGGCGTATCTCCCCCGGTCTGCTTGCCATCGCTTTTATCCTGACCACCCGCCTGTTCCGCCTCACCCGGCAGGAACTCCAGCTCGGTCTGGGTCATGTCGATGGTCTGCTGCATGATGGTATCGATCGGGGTCGGTTCGGGACGGCCGGGTCTGAACTCCTGGGCGATGACAGAGGTCCCCTTGGGAATGTCCTTCACTTCCAGAATGTTCTGCACCCCGAATGCGTTCTTCATCGAGCCGGCAATCTGTTTGAACTTGAGCACGTCCATCTCGGCAAACGACAGCAGCAACACGAAGAAACACATCAACAGCGACATCAGGTCAGCGAAAGTCCCCATGTAGCCGGGCAGCCCTGGTGGCGGACATTTGCATTTAGACATTATGCCCCCTACTCGGTGCCATCATTACGTTTGGACTGGTTCAGGTAGTTCTGCAGCATGGACTGGATCACCCGCGGGTTCTGGCCATCCTGGATCCCCATGATGGCGTCGAGGATCAGTGCACGGCTCAAGCTCTCCTCGCTGCTACGCAGCTCCAGCTTGTCAGCGATGGGAATGGCGATCATGTTCGCTTCGATGGCCCCGTACAGGGTGGTCAGCAAGGCGACCGCCATGGCCGGGCCGATGGATTTGGGGTCGCTCATGTTCGACAGCATGGCCACCAGACCGACCAGAGTACCGATCATGCCCATGGCCGGACCGAGATCCCCCAGAGTGCGAAACACCTTGATGGCACTGGAGTGGCGCTCCGCCGTGAGATCGATGTCTTTTTCCAGCACAGAACGCACCACATCGGCATCGTGACCATCCACCAGCATGTCGATCCCCTTCTTCATGAAGGGACTGGGGATCTCGGCTGCCTCCAGAGCCAGAAAGCCCCCCTTGCGGGCGGCATCGGCCAGTTCAACCGCCTTGGCAATCAGGTCTTCCAGCTTGTCGCCCTTGTACATGAAGGCTTTGCCCGCCACCTTGAAAGCCATCAGGAACTGGCCAAGGTTGAACTTCATCATGGCGATGAAGATGGAGCCCAAGACGGTGATCATGACAGAGGGGACATCCACATACATGCTGACCGGACCACCCAGCAGCATGCCGTATACGACCACCCCGAATCCCAGCACTACCCCTATCAGACTACCTAGATCCACAATCCCTACTCCTGTCACCGGTGCTTGTTGCTATTTATAGTTTGTTGAATTTTCTGCTATTGCGCCCCAGGCGGCAAGCACACATCCGCTCGGAATGATGTCTCATTATCGACCAATTGTCGGAGAGTTTGAGCCATGGGTGTTTTTCTGCCTCCCCCATGGGGGCGGTCGATGTTAATATAAGCCGTTTTTTTCAATCCCCGAGGATGGACATGGCCAGTAAAAAAATCGACCGTCTGAGTTTTGATGCCACTCTGGAAGAGCTGGAAACCATCGTTCATCAGCTGGAACAAGGTTCCTTACCGCTGGAAGAGGCACTCAAGCAGTTCGAACAGGGCATTCATCTGGTTCGCGCCGGTCAGCAGAAGCTGGAACAAGCCGAACAGAAGATCCAGATCCTGCTGAGCCAGGCCGATGGCAGTGAACAACTCGCCCCCTTCCAGCCAGAAGAAGGAGAGGAGTGAGTGGCGCTGGACCAATTTTCCCGTCTGCATCGTCAACGTATCGACGACTGTTTGTCAGCACAACTTGAATCCTTGCCCGCCATGGCCCCGCGCCTGCGCGATGCCATGAAGTATGGCTTGCTGCTCGGTGGCAAGCGGGTACGCCCCTTCCTGGTCTACGCCGTTGGCGAAATGCTGGGAGTAAAAAGCGCACTGCTGGACGGCCCGGCCGCCGCGGTCGAGTGCATCCACGCTTACTCCCTCCTGCACGATGACCTGCCTGCCATGGACAATGACGATCTGCGTCGCGGCCAACCGACCGTGCACAAGGCTTTCGATGAAGGCACCGCCATTCTGGCCGGTGACGCCCTGCAGACCCTGGCCTTCTCCATCCTGGCCGATCACCCCCTGCCCGGCGAACTGATGGCCAACCGGGTGCGGATGCTGAGCGCCCTCGCCCGCGCCTCGGGATATTTAGGGATGTGTGGGGGTCAAGCCCTCGATCTTCAGGCCGAAGGACGTCAAATCAGCCTGGCCGAACTGGAGCAGATCCATCGCCACAAGACCGGCGCCCTCATCGAGTGCGCCGTCATGCTGGGAGCCCTGTGCAAGGCCGACGTGGATGAAGCGACCCTGGCCGCGCTGCAGACCTACGCCGCCGCCATTGGCCTCGCTTTCCAGGTGCAGGATGACATCCTCGACATTACCAGCGATACCGCCACCCTGGGCAAGCCGCAAGGCTCCGATCTCGCGCAGGAGAAAAGCACTTATCCTGCGCTGCTCGGACTCGACAATGCCCGTGAACTGGCTCGCGAACTCCATGGTAAAGCCTTAACAGCATTGCAATCTTTACCCTACAATACCGACATTCTGGAAGCGTTTGCCGATTACATCATCGAGCGAACCCACTAAACGCTGGATAACAGTAACAATATGAGCGTTGATATTAGCAATTTCCCCAACCTGGCCCTCGCGGATACCCCGATAGAGCTGCGTTCTCTGCCCAAGGATCGGCTGCCTGCACTGTGCAACGAGCTGCGCGAGTATCTGCTGCGCTCGGTGAGCCGCTCCAGCGGCCACTTTGCCTCCGGTCTGGGCACGGTCGAGCTGACGGTGGCACTGCATTACGTCTACAACACCCCGTTCGATCGCCTGATCTGGGATGTGGGCCACCAGGCCTATCCCCACAAGATCCTGACCGGACGTCGCGATCAGATCCACACCATTCGCCAGAAGGATGGTCTGCACCCCTTCCCCTGGCGGGGCGAGAGCGAATACGACGTCCTCAGCGTTGGCCACTCCAGCACTTCCATCGGTGCGGCGCTCGGCATGGCGGTCGCGGCCGAGAGTGAGGGATTGGGGCGCAAGGTGGTGGCTGTGATCGGCGATGGTGCCATCACGGCCGGGATGGCGTTCGAGGCACTCAATCACGCCGGTGACGTTCACAAGGATATGCTGGTGATCCTCAACGACAACGAGATGTCCATCTCCGAGAACGTCGGGGCACTGAACAATCACCTGGCCCGGGTCATGTCTGGCAAGCTCTACACCACTATCCGCGAAGGCGGCAAGAAGGTGCTGGCGGGTCTGCCGCCGGTCAAGGAGCTGGCCAAGCGGGCCGAGGAACATCTCAAGGGGATGGTGGTGCCGGGCACCCTGTTTGAGGAGTTCGGCTTCAACTATATCGGCCCCATCGACGGTCACGATATCGACGCCCTGGTCGAGACCCTGCGCAACATGCGCAATCTCAAGGGGCCCCAGCTGCTCCACATCAAGACCAAAAAGGGCAAGGGCTACGAGCCGGCGGAGAAAGACCCCATCGGTTATCACGCCGTCCCCAAATTCAATCCCGACGAGTGCACCCTGCCCAAGAGCGGCGGCGGCAAGCCCACCTTCTCCGCCATCTTCGGCCAGTGGCTGTGCGACATGGCGGCGAAAGACGAGAAGCTGGTCGGCATCACCCCCGCCATGCGCGAGGGCTCCGGACTGGTGAAATTCAGCCAGCAATACCCGGATCGCTACTTCGACGTGGCCATCGCCGAACAGCATGCGGTCACCTTCGCCGCCGGCCTCGCCATCGCCGACAAGAAGCCGGTGGTCGCCATCTATTCAAGCTTCCTGCAGCGCGCCTACGATCAGGTGATCCACGACGTGGCCCTGCAGGATCTTCCGGTGCTGTTCGCCATCGACCGGGCCGGTCTGGTGGGGGCCGATGGCCCGACCCATCAGGGGGCGTTTGACATCAGTTTCCTGCGCACCGTGCCCAACATGGTGATCATGACTCCGTCCGACGAGAACGAATGCCGCCAGATGCTCTACACAGGTTACCTGCATCAGGGGCCGGCGGCAGTGCGTTATCCCCGAGGCAGCAGTCTGAGCAATGCCCCCGTCTCGCAAGAGATGAAGGCACTCGAGCTTGGCAAGGGGCGCGTGTTGCGGGAAGGCAAGGGCACCGCCATCCTGGCATTTGGTACCCTGCTGCTGCACGCCAGGGCCGCCGCCGAGGCGCTCGACGCCACCCTGGTGGACATGCGTTTCGTCAAGCCGATGGATGAGGCGCTGGTGCTCTCCCTGGCCGCAACTCACGATCACTTCGTCACCCTCGAGGACAACGCCATCATGGGCGGTGCCGGCTCGGCGGTGAACGAATTGCTGATGCGCAACAAGCAGTGCAAACCGGTGCTCAACCTGGGCCTGCCGGATCGCTTCGTGGAACAAGGCACCCAGCAGGAGATCTATGCCCTGCTGGGACTGGATGACGCTGGCATCCAGGCCAGCATTGAGCGCTGGCTGCAAGCCTGACGAAATTCCCCGCGAGCAATAAAGAAGGGCGCCAATATGGCGCCCTTCTTGTCATTCATAGTCTGGAACCTGTTCACAAATCGTCGCAACCGCTCCGTGAACAGGGCACCGTCAACCTTTGTAGATTTTGGGGTTGAACACATCCCGCAGCCAGTCACCCAAAAGGTTGATGACCAGCACCAGCACCACCAGACAGATGCCCGGGAAGGCGGTGATCCACCAGGAGCCGGAGAAGATGTAGTTGAAGCCCACACTGATGAGGGAGCCGAGGGACGGCTGATCCACCGGCATGCCTAGCCCGAGGAAGGAGAGTGCCGCCTCACTCATGATGGCGTTGGCCACCTGCACCGTGGAGATCACCAGAATGGGCGACAGGCAGTTCGGCAGTATGTGACGGAACATGATGCGCGGGGCGCGAAAGCCCATCACCTTGGCCGCTTCCACATACTCCTTCTTCTTCTCCGCCAGCACGGAGGCGCGCACGGTCCGGGCATATTGCGGCCATTCGGCAATGCCGATGATCACCACCAGCATCAGGATGGCGAACTTGGAGTAGAACTCAGAGCCAAAGGTCGCCTGGAAGATGGCGGAGATGATGATGGCCACCATCATGGTGGAAAACGACAGCTGGACGTCGGCAAAACGCATCAGCAGGTTGTCGATACGGCCACCGAAGTAACCGGCCAGCAGGCCGATGACGATGCCAAGCACCAGCTGCAGCGCTACCGCAAACAGACCTATGGTCAGCGAGATGCGAGCGCCATAGAGGATGGTGCTCCAGATGTCGCGGCCCTGGTTGTCGGTGCCGAGCCAGAAGCGCTCTTCGCCCCCTTCCAGCCAGGAGGGCGGCAGTTCGGCATCCATCAGATCGAAGCTGGTCTGGTCATAGACGTTGTGCGGTGCAATCCAGGGCGCCAGCAGCGCCGCCAGCACGAAGACCACGAAGACCGCAAAGCTGAACATGGCTACCTTGTCCCGCAGGAAGTAGTAGACGATGTCGGAGTTCTTGAAGCGCGCCCAGCGGCTCGGGCTCGCAGTTACTGCATTGCTCATGTGCTTACCCCTTGGCGGTCAAGTTGACGGTCGGGTTGATCAACCCGTAGAGCAGGTCGACCAGGGTGTTGGTCACCACGAAGATCAGGCCGACGAAGATGACGTAGGCGGTGATGAGCGGGGTATCGACCCGGTGAATGGCCTCGAGGAACAAAAAGCCGGTACCCGGCCACTGGAACACGCTCTCGGTCAGTATGGTGTAGGCCACCATGGTACCGATCTGCACGCCGCCGACGGTGATGACCGGCAGCATGGTGTTCTTCAGGGCGTGCTGGTAGTAGACCTTGTTGTTGTCCAGCCCCTTGGCGCGAGCAAACTTGACGTACTCGGAGGAGAGTTGCTCCAGCATCTCGGAACGTACCAACCGGATAAACAGCGGCAGCATGATGGAGGAGAGCGACACCGCCGGCAGGATCAGGTGCTTGATGCCATCCCAGGTGAAGAAACCGGACTCCCAGCCCAGCAGGTTGTATGTCTCACCACGGCCATAGGCAGGCAGCCAGCCCAGCTGGATGGAGAAGAGATACATCAGCATGATGGCGGTCAAAAAGACCGGGATCGAGATGCCGATACTGCTTCCCGCCATGATGATCTTGGTGGGAATACTGCGCGGGCGGATCGCGGAGTAGACCCCGAGCGGAATGGAGACCACGACGATGATGATCGCGGCGGCAAATACCAGCTCAAGGGTAGCCACCAGCTTGTCGAGGATCACCTCGAGAGCCGGTCGCTTGAAGAAATAGGAGGTGCCCAGATCCCCGTGTACCGCATTCTTCAGAAAGCGGCTGTATTTGACCAAAAAGGGATCATTGAGGCCCATCTTGTCGCGCAGCTCCTGGCGCACGGACTCGGAGACGGATTGTCCCACCAGCTCGCGCAGCGGATCCCCCAGGTTGTCCTGGATGGAGAAGGCGACCAGGCTGATGACGAACATCACTATCACGGCCTGATAGAACCGTTTCAGCAGGAATGTAAACATGCTTGTCCTTCTACGTGGCCTGTGTCATGGCACAGGCTTCTGTTAGTGGGTGGCGCGACCTTGGCCGCGCCACCCCGTCCTTCCTTGCGACTTGCGCTTACTTGTTGACCACCAGGTCACCCAGGTAAGGGAAGTTCATTACGTTGACCACCGGCTTGATGTCGACGTTCTTCTTGGCGCCATAAGCCAGATCTTCCCAGTGCAGCGGCACATAGGCGGCATCTTCAATCAGCATGGCTTCCACCTTCTGCAGAATGGCGGCACGCTTGGCCGGATCTGTCTCGGTGTTCGCATCCATCACCATCTTGTCCGCTTCAGCGTTGGCATAGCCACCACAGTTGTACTGGCCCATGCCGGTCTTGGCATCCTTGGTGAAAGTCAGGAACTCGAAGAAGTTCGCGGTATCTTCGGTGTCGGAGTGCCAGCCAATCAGCTGCATGTCGGCGGCGCACTTGTCAAACTCCGGCCAGTACTGGGCCACCGGCATGGTCTTCAGATCCACCTTGATGTTGATCTTGGCCAGCATGGCGGAGACAGCCTGGGCGATCTTGACGTCGTTGACGTAACGGGCAGCCGGGGAGATGAAGCTCATCTTGAAGCCCTTCTCGTAACCGGCTTCCTTCATCAGCTCCTTGGCCTTGGCCAGATCATACTGGGGCACCAGCGCCTCGTTATAGCCTGCATAGCCTTTCGGGCTCAGCTGGCCGGCCGGGGTACCGAAGCCCTTGTTGATCTTGTCGACAATACCCACCTGGTTGATGGCGTAGTTGATCGCCTGACGCACGCGCTTGTCTTTCAGCGCCGGGTTGGTGTTCTGGTTCAGCTCGATGATGATGGCACGGGTACCGGACAGGGTGACCAGCTGGGAATCCTTGCCATTCTTGACGCGCTCCAGATCGTTCGGGGCAACCGGGTAGATCATGTCCACGTCACCACCCAGCAGGGCGGCCACACGGGTGGCGTCCTCCTTGATGGGCACCACGGTCAGGTTCTCGACGTTGCCCTTGGAAGCCTTGTCCCAGTAGTTGGCATTGCGCACGTATTCCAGCTTCACGCCCTGCTCGCGGAACTTGACGCTGAACGGACCGGTACCGGAGACATTGGTAGAGGCAAAGGAGTCACCGTTCTTGACGATCTCGGCCTTGTCCTTGCCCGCTTCGGTCTTGCCGGTATAGAACTTGGAGTCCATCGGGAAGATATAGGTCACGGTCTGCAGCACCAGCGGGAACGGCTTGGCGGTGATCAGATCGACGGTGAAATCATCCACCTTCTTGGCTTCGGCGATGGGGTCGAAGATCGCCTTGAAGTCAGGGGAAGCCTTCAGACGGTTGACGGTCCACACCACGTCATCGGCGGTGAAGTCATTGCCGGAGTGGAACTTGACGCCCTTGCGCAGGTGGAAGCGGACGGTCTTGTCGTCGATACGCTCATATTTTTCGGCCAGGCGCGGCTCGAACTGCAGGTCCTGGGTGTAACGCATCAGGGGATCGAACACCAGGTGGGACATTTCCAGAGTCTGGCCGGAGAGCTGCTCCTGGGGATCCAGCGAGGTGGCATCGGAAGCGACGCCTACCTTGATATCGGCGGCAGAGACACTGAACGCGAAACCGGCGGCAAACAGCGCCATGGCAATTTTGGACAATCCTTTCTTCATTGTTTTCTCCATGCTTTTGGCTTTTTTATTGACAGACAAACCGGCGAACCGGTGCTTTTCTAGCTTGCGATTTCCAGCCCCTCGCGGGACATTCCCTTGAACTCCGGCATCAGCGAGATCAGCTTGCGGCTGTACTCATGCTCGGCATTGGTAAACAGTTTCTCGGTCTCGGCCACCTCCACCAGGTTGCCGTGCTGCATCACCCCGATGCGATCGCACATCTGGCGGATGACCGGCAGATCGTGGCTGATGAACAGCATGGTGAGGCCGAGTTCCTTCTGCAGATCCTTGAGCAGGTTGAGGATCTGGGCCTGCACCGAGACATCCAGCGCCGAGGTGGGCTCGTCGCAGATGAGGAAGCGCGGACGGGTCGCCAGGGCACGGGCGATGGAGATGCGCTGGCGCTGACCGCCGGAGAACTCGTGGGGATACTTGACCCCGGCACCGCGGCCGAGCCCCACGTGATCCAGCAGATCGCCGACGATCCCCTCGATCTGGCTCTCGCTGTCCGCCAGTTTGTGGAAGCGGATCGGCTCGGCGATGATGTCACGCACCTTCATGCGCGGATTCATCGACGAATAGGGATTCTGAAACACCATCTGCATCTGGCGACGCAATGGGCGACGCTCGCTCTCGCTCTTGAGCGCAGTCAGATCGATCCCCTCGAACACGATCTTGCCGGTATCGGGCGGATAGAGGCCGGTGATGGCACGGGCGATGGTGGATTTGCCGGAACCCGACTCTCCCACCAGACCGAAGGTCTCCCCTTCGAAGATCTCGAAGCTGATGTTGTTGCAGGCCCGCACATACTGACGGCGGCTCGGGAAGATGGAGTCCTTGGTGACGAACTTGAGATCGACGTTCTCCACCCGCAGCAGGGCTCCTTCGTATGAGCGCTCATCCTGGCTCTGGCCGAGCCAGTGGGTCTTGAGATCGATGCAGGTATCCGGAGCACCGGCATCCTCGATATAGGAGACCAGCGGGAAGCGCACCAGCTTGACGTCGGAGCGCGGTACCGCCGAGATAAGACTGCGGGTGTAGGGATGGTTGGGAGCCCCCAGCACCTGCTCGGTGGTGCCGAATTCCACCAGATCGCCGCGATACATCACAGCCACCTTGTCAGTGACATTGGAGACAACCCCCATGTCGTGGGTCACCAGCATGCAGCCCACCTGACGCTCCTTGCACAGGGTGCGGATGAGCTGGAGGATCTGATCCTGGATGGAAACGTCCAGCGCCGTGGTCGGCTCGTCGGCGATGATGAGCTCGGGATCGCACGACAGGGCGATGGCGATGACCACCCGCTGGCGCATGCCGCCGGAGAACTGGTGCGGATACTGCTTGATGCGCAGATCCGGATTCGGAATCCCCACCGCTCCCATCAGCTCGAGTGCCTTGTCAAAGGCCTGCTGGCGGGTCAAATCGGTATTGGCGAGGATGGTTTCAACCAGCTGATGTTCGACGGTGAACAGCGGGTTGAGGGAAGTCATGGGATCCTGGAAGATGAACCCGATGCGCGAGCCGCGAATGGCCCGCATCTCGTTCTGGCTCTTGCCGGAGATAAGCTCACCGTTGAGATAGATATCGCCGCGGGCGATGCGACCGGGAGGACTCAACAGATCGATGACGGCATTGCCGATGGTGGACTTGCCGGCACCTGACTCACCCACGACGCCGACGATTTCCCCTTTTTCGATGGAGAAAGAGAGATCTTTGACTGCGGCCAGCACCCCATAGCGGGAGGGATACTCGATCCGCAAGTTCTTTACTTCGAGCAAGGACATGTTTACCTCTGCGGGGGACATCCGTCCCAAATAATTCGTCCGTAAATCAGCCGCAGATGCCGGTTGTTACCTTGGGCAATAGTTGCTCAATCCATGAGGCAGTGAAACCAGCGATCCGGGCGGGTTTTTTGCATTTTTTTGGAATAACCCGCGAGTAACTTAGACGGTTTGCCAACGGGTGTAAATGATTGAGTTATACAATTTCGCAATACTTTGCTCAGATAACCAGCAACACAGTAGATGAAAGTTATGATTTTCATCACAAATACAGCCTATAAACCCATCAATTACACTGTATCAATACTTTAATTTCAACAATGGCGCAACAGATGGCAATAAGCACTATTGCATTATTAGTAGCGAGCTTCGATTGAGTAGTGAATATTTATGTGAAATGGATTTTTACTGGCAGCATATGCCGACGAATGAAAATTAAGCAGATATAAATCGGGGAGGAGCAGAGCCGTCCTCCCCTGAAGGGGTTGCTCAGCCGAGCCAGAAGGCCAGCAATTGCATACAAAACAGGGCGAACAATCCGGCGATGAGATCGTCGAGCATGATGCCAAGCCCGCCGTGGATGCGACGGTCAAACCAGGAGATGGGCCAGGGTTTGAGCACGTCGAACAGGCGGAACAGCACGAAGCCGGCCACAACCCATTCCCAACCAGCCGGCGCCGCTATCATGGTGACACCAAAGCCTATTACCTCGTCCCAAACGATGGCGCCATGATCCGGCATGCCGATGGCATCGGTGGCGCTCTGGCAGATGCGAATTCCCGCCACAAAGCCCACCAGCAACAGGGCGATAAACCAGGGGGTAGCCAGACCACTCACCAGCAGGTAGAGCGGGATTGCGGCCAGGGTTCCCATGGTGCCCGGCGCCTTGGGGGAGAGACCGGAGCCAAAGCCCACCGCCAAAAAATGGAGCGGGTTCTTCAGGTTCAGCCGTTTCAGTTCGGGCTTTATTCTGAACAAACTCATGCGAAGTGATCCCACCCTTTCAGCGTCAGCTCGACCGGCTGCTCGCCGCGCAGATAGTCGATCCCGGGATCACCGGCCACGATGCGACCAATGCGGGTAAACTTGACGCCACTGTGAGCCAGCGCCGTATCCAGGGCACCGCGGTGTTCTTCCGGCACGGTGAAGCAGAGCTCGTAGTCGTCGCCACCGGCCAGGGCCAGTTGCCACGCCTCCTGCTCGCTCACCGCATCCTGCAGCACCGGCGAGAGGGGCAGCAGATCCAGATCGATCTGGGCCCGCACGCCGGACGCCTTGAGAATGTGGCCAAGATCCGAGGCCAGCCCGTCGGAGAGATCCAGCGCACTGCCCGCCAGCCCGCGCAGGGCCTGACCGGCCAGGATGCGGGGATGGGGGTGATCGAGCCTCGGCAGCACGGCTGCCAGCTGGTTCTCGTTGAGAGTACGCTTGCCGAGCAGGTGGGAGAGCGCCAGGGCGGCGTCCCCCAGGGTCCCGGTGACATAGATGCCATCGCCAGCCCGGGCGCCACTGCGCATCAGGGCACGTCCGGCCGGCACTGAGCCTTGCACCGAGATGGTGATGGAGAGGGGGCCACGGGTCATGTCGCCCCCGACCAGGGCCACGTTGTAGTACTCGGCAAGCTCGAGGAAACCTTCGGCAAAGCCGGCCACCCAGGACTCGTTGATGGCGGGCAGGGTCAGGGCCAGAGAGACCCAGCGCGGCTCGGCCCCCATGGCGGCGAGATCGGACAGGTTGACCGCCAGCGCCTTGTATCCGAGATCCACCGGATCCATGTCAGGAAAGAAGTGCACGCCGCTCACCAGGGTATCCGTGCTCACCGCCAGTTGGGTATCGGGAGGCAGGGTCAGCAGGGCGCAGTCGTCTCCGGGGCCCATCACCACGTCCTTGCGGGCGTGGGGAACCTTGAAGTACTTATCAATCAGCTCAAATTCACCCATACAGTAAAAAGCCAGCAGTTAAGCTGGCTCCTCTATTAGATGCTGTTGCTGCTCTATGCTGCGAAATCGTGATCAAGGCTCATCTGCTGCCCGGGCTCCTCATGTATTTCTATACATTCCGGCCCCTGCGCTGCTCTTCACCTTGCTGACGACTTCTCGCAACAGAGCATCTATCAGCATTGAATGCTGATGAACGTCAGGATCAGCGCTTGTTCAGCGACTTGATCACCTTGTCCAGTACACCGTTGACAAACTTGTGGCTGTCATCGGCAGCAAAGGCTTTGGCCAGCTCGATCGCTTCGTTGATCACCACGCGCGGCGGTACATCATCACGACGGGTCAGCTCATAGGTCGCCAGACGCAGGATCGCCTTGTCCACCATGTCCACTTCTTCCAGCGGACGGGAGAGGAAAGGTGCAAACACCTTGTCCAGCTCGTTGCAGTGGAGCGATACCCCGAACAGCAGATCGCGGAAGTAGTTCAGGTCCACACCCTTGGTGTCCTGATCGATCTTGAACTGTTCTTCGATGTCACCCACATTGGCCTTGGTCATCTGCCACTGGTAGATGGCCTGGGTGGCGCAATGGCGGGCTTTACGGCGCTCGGACGGTTTCAATGCATTTCTCCTCGTTACACGTCCAGTTCTTTCAGGACGTTGATCATTTCGAGCGCTGCCAGTGCAGCCTCTGCACCCTTGTTACCCGCCTTGGTACCTGCACGCTCGATGGCTTGTTCAATGTTTTCAGTGGTCAGTACGCCGAAGGCAACCGGAATTTCATATTCCATCATTACCTGGGCCATGCCCTTGCTGTTCTCGTTGGCGACCAGATCGAAGTGGTAGGTGCCGCCACGGATGACGGTGCCGACCGCCACGATGGCGTCGTATTGACCACTCTTGGCCAGTTTCTTGATGACCAGTGGCATTTCAACCGCACCCGGCACTTTCACCAGGGTCAGGTTGCTGTCCTGTACCTGGCCTTGACGCTTCAGTACGTCCACTGCGCCACTCACCAGGCTGTCGTTGATGAAGCTGTTGAAGCGGGCAACGACAATCGCAACGCGCGCTGCTGGAGCGGCAATATTTCCTTCGATAACCTTCATTGGAAATCCTGTATCTGTGCAATCAAAAGGGCCGGAGTCAAAAGTGCGCACATTCTAGCACAACAGACCCACGACAAAAACCATGGCCGCAACAGGCGGCCATGATAGTGATTTAAGCGAAACGAGGCGCTTATTCGCCGACGTACTCCACCACTTCCAGGCCAAAACCGCCGAGGGCATGGTACTTCTTCGGTGAACTCAGCAGGCGCATCTTGCCCACCCCCAGCGCCTTGAGGATCTGGGAGCCGACGCCGACACGGCGCGAGGTGCCTTGCCACTTGGCCCCTTCCGGTGCCAGCCCCTTGTCGGCGGCCTCGAACCCCTTGACCCGGGCCAGCAGTTCGGCGCCATGGGCTTCCGCTCCCAGGATCACCAGCACCCCGCCCTCGTCGGCGATACGGGCCATGGATTTGGGCAGCGGCCAGCTGCGCGCCGCGTGACGGTCGGTCAGCAACAGATCGCTCAGCACGTCGTGCAGATGGACCCGCACCAGGGTCGGCTGATCCGCCTGCACCTCGCCTTTCTTCAGGGCAAAGTGAACCTGGTTGTCGATGGTGTCGCGGAAGGTGAGGAGATCGAACTCGCCATATTCGGTGGGCAGCTTGCACTCGGCCACCTTCTCGACCGTGGTCTCGTGCTGATTGCGGTACTCGATAAGATCCGCAATGGTGCCAAACTTGATGCCGTGCTGCTCGGCGAAGATCTCGAGGTCCGGGCGGCGCGCCATGGTGCCATCCTCGTTGAGGATCTCGACGATGACGGAGGCCGCCTCGTAACCGGCCAGACGAGCCAGGTCACAACCCGCCTCGGTGTGGCCGGCGCGGGTCAGCACGCCGCCATCCTGCGCCATCAGCGGGAAGATGTGGCCCGGCTGCACCAGATCGGAGGCCTTGGCGTCCGGCGCCACGGCAGCCTGCACGGTCACGGCGCGATCGGCGGCGGAGATGCCGGTAGTCACCCCTTCGGCCGCTTCGATGGTCACGGTGAAGGCGGTGGAGAACTGGGCATTGTTGCGATCGACCATCAGCGGCAGCGCCAGCTGCTTGCAACGATCCCGGGTCAGGGTCAGGCAAATGAGGCCACGGCCGTAGCGGGCCATGAAGTTGATGTCTTCCGGGCGGACACAGGAGGCGGCCATGATGAGGTCCCCTTCGTTCTCCCTGTCTTCGTCGTCCATCAGGATCACCATCTTGCCCGCCTTGATATCGGCAATGATTTCCTGGGTTGTGCTCAGCGCCATGGGCTACTCCATCAATGTGCGTGGGGATTGAGCCTGCGGGCTCAACTCGACCTGGGTTTATGTGGCTCTAGATTGGGGCTCCCTGGCCCATTTCAATCGGAGCGGGATCACAGAACGGCGTTTTGCTTCGCCTCAGAGAAAACCAGCCTTGGCCAGCTTCTCCAGCGTCAGGTTAGAGGCCGTGCTCTCCTGGCTCTTGCCCATCATCAGCCGCTCCAGATAGCGGGCAATCTGATCCACCTCGAGGTTAACCCGCCGGCCCGGTTTCCACTGGGCTATGGTGGTCTCCTGAGCGGTGTGGGGCACTATGGTCAGGCGAAACAGATTCCCCTGCACCGCGTTGACCGTGAGGCTGATGCCATCCACCGCGATGGATCCCTTCTCGGCGATATAGCGGGAGAGTTCCGCCGGCGCTGCGATCCAGTATTCGATAGCGCGACCGCTGCTGGCGACGCTTTTTACTTCCCCTACCCCATCTACATGGCCGGAGACCAGATGACCGCCGAGGCGGGAGGTGGGCATCAAGGCCTTCTCGAGGTTGACTCTATCGCCCACCTTCGCCTCGGCAAAGCCGGTGCGGGACAGGGTCTCCAGCGATACGTCGGCGGTATAGCTCTTGTCACCCAGCGCTACCACAGTGAGGCAAACGCCGTTGGTCGCGATGGAGTCACCCAGTTTCACGTCGCCAAAATCCAGGGTCGGCGCGTGTACGGTGAGGGCCATGTCTTCGCCCTGGCGGCGCAGGCTGGCCAAGGTTCCCACCGCTTCGATAATTCCGGTAAACATGCAGATCACCTTGCTGATGACGAGGCCGGCCCGGCCCCGCTGAAAATGAAAAGTTCAGGTTATTTTTGGCCATGGTGCGAATGGCTTGCGCTCCCTCACACCACCAACCGTGGAAGCTGTCGGCTCGTCAGGCAATCCTGGCCGTGATGCGAATATCCTGCCCCACCAGCCGTACATCCTTGATATTGAGCTTGGGCGCCTGGAACAGACGAGTGAGCCCGGGCAGGTGGAACAGGCCGCGCCCCTCATCACCCATCAGTTTCGGTGCCTGATAGAGCACCAGCTCATCCACCAGCCCCTTGTCCAGCAGGGCGCCACACAACCGCGGCCCCGCTTCCACCAGTACCGAATTGACGTTCTGCTTGGCCAACTGCATGAAGAGGCTGACAAGGTCCAGCCTTCCCTCATGCAGCGGCAGCTCCAGTTGTTGCACCCACGCAGGCCACTCTCCGCCGGCCTGGTGGCGGGCCAGCAGCACAGGACTCTCGCTCTGGAACAGGGGCAGGTCGGGGGTCAGGCGGTTTTGCGAATCGACGATGACCCGCAGCGGCTGACGCAGGGTCTCCTTGGGATAGGCGGCCTTGACCGAGGAGGGCAGCTCATCCCAGCGCACTGTCAGGGAGGCGCCGTCAGCCAGCACGGTTTCGGCGCTGGAGAGCACCGCATCGTGGCGGGCCCGCAGCCGCTGCACGTCGCGGCGCGCATCGGGGGAGGTGATCCACTGGCTCTCGCCGCTCGCCATGGCGGTGCGACCATCGAGACTGGCGCCAAGCTTGACCGTCACCAGCGGAAACGCGGTGCGCATCCGCTTGAAAAAGCCCAGGTTGAGCGCCTCGGCCTCGGCAGCCAACAGGCCGAAATCAGCCTTGATCCCCGCCTCGGAGAGCATCCGCAGGCCGCGCCCGGCCACCTGGGGGTTGGGATCCACCATGGCGGCCACCACCCGGCTCACGCCGGCCTTGATCAGCGCCTCGGCGCAGGGCGGGGTACGACCATGGTGGGAACAGGGTTCCAGAGTCACGTAGGCGGTGGCGCCGCGTGCCTTTTCACCCGCGGCATGCAGGGCATAGACCTCGGCATGGGGTTCACCGGCACGCTGGTGCCAGCCCTCCCCCACCACTTCGCCGGCCTTCACCAGCACGGCGCCGACACAGGGGTTGGGCGCCGTGGTGTAGCGGCCACGACGGGCCAGTTCGAGGGCCCGACTCATCCATCGGTAATCGTCTTGACTAAACATCTGGGCTCCCGTTACAGGCGAGAAAAGAGGGTCATTCATACAAAGCCTGACGCAGGCTTACTTCTCCAGCTTGGCAATCTCTTCGCCAAACTCGCGAATATCTTCAAAGCTGCGATAGACGGAGGCGAAACGGATATAGGCCACCTTGTCGAGCCCCTTGAGTTCGTCCATCACCAGGTTGCCCACCAGCTCGGAGGCGACTTCACGCTCGCCAGTGGCGCGCAGGCGGGACTTGATATGGTTGACCGCCTTTTCGATGGCCTCCATGCTCACCGGGCGCTTCTCCAGCGCCCGCAGAATGCCGGCACGCAGCTTGTCCTCGTTGAACGGCTCGCGCGAGCCGTTGCTCTTGATGACCCGTGGCATCACCAGCTCGGCCATCTCGAAGGTGGTGAAGCGTTCATGGCAGAGCAGGCACTCACGACGGCGGCGCACCTGATGGCCTTCGGCCACCAGGCGGGAATCGATCACCTTGGTATCAACGGCACTACAGAAAGGGCAATGCATCGGACCTCCGGCGTTAACAGAAACGGGCTCCTGCCCCACGGGGCCAGGCACTAGGCCGCTCAGTGTAACACGGCCATCCAAAACCGGTAAAAGCCCAGAAAAAACAATGCCACCCGAGGGTGGCATTGCTCTTCAACCTGAAAGTCAGGCGGATTATGCGTAAACCGGGAAACGGCGGCAGATGTCCAGCACCTTCTCGCGGGTGTTGGCCAGCACTTCGTCGTTGTCGTGGTTGTCCAGCACGTCGCAGATCCAGTGGGTCAGCTGGATGGACTCGGCCTCCTTGAAACCGCGGCGGGTGATGGCCGGGGTACCAATACGCACACCGGAGGTGACGAACGGGGAACGCGGATCGTTCGGCACCGAGTTCTTGTTGACGGTGATGTTGGCTTTGCCCAGCGCTGCGTCGGCGTCCTTACCGGTCAGCTCGCGGCCGATCAGGTCAACCAGCATCAGATGGTTGTCGGTACCGCCGGAGACGATCTTGTAACCGCGCTCGATGAAGGTGGCGGCCATCGCCTTGGCGTTTTTGACAACCTGGGCCTGGTAGGTTTTGAACTCGGGCTCCAGCGCCTCTTTGAAGGCAACAGCCTTGCCGGCGATGACGTGCATCAGCGGGCCACCCTGACCACCCGGGAAGACGGCGGAGTTGAGCTTCTTGTACAGATCTTCGTCGTCGGCGGCGGAGAGGATCAGACCACCGCGCGGACCGGCCAGGGTCTTGTGGGTGGTGGAGGTGACCACGTGAGCATGGGGCACCGGGTTCGGGTAGACGCCAGCGGCAATCAGACCGGCCACGTGGGCCATGTCGACGAACAGGTAGGCACCGATCTTGTCGGCGATCTCGCGCATGCGGGCCCAGTCGACGATGCCGGAGTAGGCGGAGAAGCCACCGATCATCATCTTCGGCTTGTGCTCAACGGCCAGACGCTCCATCTCGTCGTAATCGATCTTGCCGGACTCGTCGATGCCGTAGGGAATGATGTTGTACAGCTTGCCGGAGAAGTTGACCGGAGAGCCGTGGGTCAGGTGACCGCCGTGGGCCAGGTTCATGCCCAGCACTGTATCGCCCGGCTGCAGCAGGGCCATGTAGACGGCGCTGTTGGCCTGGGAGCCGGAGTGCGGCTGCACGTTGGCGTAGGTGGCACCGAACAGTTCTTTGGCGCGCTCGATGGCCAGGGTTTCGACCACATCCACATACTCGCAACCACCGTAGTAGCGCTTGGCCGGGTAGCCTTCGGCGTACTTGTTGGTCAGCTGGGAGCCCTGGGCTTCCATGACGCGGGGGCTGGTGTAGTTCTCAGACGCAATCAGCTCGATATGCTCTTCCTGACGACGGGTCTCGTCTGTGATGGCCTGCCACAATTGCGGATCATAATTGGCGATGGTCATGTCACGTTTCAACATCCGTTTCTCTCCTGAAAATCGTTTGCGCGTTAGGTGAAGTGGGCCAGCGCATTGTAACGTGAGCTGGATCAAAGAGACAGTCCAACCACCCAAAAAAATGTTGAATTTATGTTGTAAAAAACGAGTGCGATCACGTCTTCAGATCTGAAGGCCCCCTTCCTCGATCAGGATGCCGGGGGAACATGGTGTGAAAGCCACGTTTCCAACGCTTGCTGCGCCGCATCGAAACGCCCCCTCAATGTGCCAGGATTCCCCTCTCCTGCCTCCAGCGCGGCGCAGTAATCGGCAAATTCTCCGAGCCCCAGGGCTAGGGCGCTCCCCTTGAGCTTGTGGGCCAGAGATCGCCTCTGCTCTTCGTCATCGCTTTGCTCCAGCCTGGTGACCAGCTCGCCCCCCTGGCTGGCGAACAACTCGGCCAGCTGGCGGATGCGCGGCCCGCCCAGCAGGTGCAGGTCAGCTTCCAGCACCGGGTTGGCGATCTGCGTCGGCTCAGCCGGGACGGGCTGCAAACCCTGCTCTACAGGCAGTGGTGCGGCAGGCTCGCCCTCTTCCTGAAACTGGCGTTCGATGGCGCTGGCCAGGGCCGCCAGTCGCACCGGCTTGCCGACGAAATCGGCAAACCCGGCGGCGAGACAGTGGCGGATATCCTCCGGGTACATCTGGGCCGAGATGGCGATGGCAGGCAGGCCGCAGCCATGCTCCTCCTCGCTGATGGCGACCAGATCCTCGCGCAACGTCATGCCATCCATGTCAGGCAGGTTGATGTCAAGCAGGGCCAGCTCGAAGGGGCGCTCGGTCACCCGCACCAGCGCGGTGCGCCCGTCTTCGGCCAGAGTGACCCGGTGGCCGAGGCGTGCCAGCATGCCCTGGGCTACCAGCCGGTTGATCTCGTTGTCCTCCACCAGCAGGATCTCCCGCGGCTGGCCGAGGCGCACCGGCTGGGAGCTGGCCGGCAACCGGGCAGCCGAGCGCTGCAGCGGCAGGCTGAAGCTGAATTCACACCCTTGACCCGGTTCGCTGGAGAGATTGAGCTCTCCGCCCATGGCCGCCACCAGCCGGCGGCTGATGGCAAGCCCCAGCCCCGTGCCCCCCTGATGGCCCATGTCCCGCTTGCGCTGGCGGAAGGCCTCGAACACCGCCTCCTGCTCCCCCGCCGGGATGCCGGGGCCCGTGTCTTTCACCACGAAGCGGATGCAAGGCTCGGCACAGGGGCCCGCACAAGCCAGAGGGGCCACCACCAGGGTGATGTGCCCCTCGCCGGTAAACTTGACCGCATTGCCCAGAAGGTTCGCCAACACCTGGCGTAGCTTGCCCACATCCCCCTCCACCACGGGGGGGAGCGAAGGGGCATACTCCAGCACCAGCGCCACCCCTTTTCCCTCGGCCTTCGGCCTGAACAGGGCAATAAGCTCATCGGCGAGCTGATGGAGGGGGAAAGGCTCGCGGCGCGCCTCCACATGGCCCGCCTCTATCTTGGAGTAGTCGAGGATGTCGTTGAGGATCTCCAGCAGGGATTCGCCGCTGTGCTCGATGGCGGCCAGATAGCGCTGTTGGGTCTCGCTGAGATGGGTGTCCTCCAGCAGGGTGAGACCGCCCAGTATGCCGTTCATAGGGGTGCGGATTTCGTGGCTCATGGTGGCGAGGAACACCGACTTGGCCCGGTTGGCCTGCTCTGCCTCGGCGCGGGCCAGCCGCTGCTTCTCCACCTCTTCGTTGAGGCGCGCATTGGCATGGCTGAGCTGTTCCGTGCGCTCCTCGACCCGCGACTCCAGCTCCCGCTGGTAGCGGCCAAGTTCGATGGCATTGTCACGAAACACCTGCAGTGCTCGCGCCAGCTCCGCCAGCTCGTCGCGTCCCGCTTCCCCGACCGGCGTCAACGGCGTCAGATCCCCCTTGGCCAGGCGGCTCATTCCCTCCACTGCATGTTGCAGCGGCCAGACTATGCGGCCATAAACCATGCGCCACATCAGCAGGATGAGCAGCACCAGGGTGAACAGACCGATCACCATCAGGGCCTGTTCCAGCAGTTGCAACCTGGCGCTCAGGGCCTGCTGGCTCTCCCCCAGGGAGTCCCGAGCCTTGTTCACCAGGCTACCGACCTGACGGTTGAGGCTCTCCATCAGGGCCTCGTTGGCGGCGGCCAGCACTCGCAGCGCCTCCCCCTTGCCGAGCCAGTCGCTGCGCAGCTGCACCAGCCGATCGCTTTGCTCCAGCACAGTCAGCGCCTGCTCCACCGCCTGGCGGCGCGCCGGATCCGTCACAGCCCCGGATCGCAACCGCAGGATGGCCAGCTCACGGCGCACGTCCTGCAGCAGGGTTTGCAGCCCTTCCTGCTGCTCGCTGCGCCAGATCTCCTCGATGCGCTGCTGTTGCATCAGGGTGCGATGGCGCAGCTCCGTCATCTGCTCCAGCCAGTCGAGATCCTGCTCCAGCAGCCGATCGATAGCCCGATCTGCAGACCGTCCTTGCAGTGAATAGAGGGAGCCGAGCCCCGCCACCATCACGGTTTCAGCGTTCTCCATCTGGCTGCGGGCCAGCTCCGCCACCTGACCGGCGGCCGCTACCAGGCGGGATCGCAGGGCACTACCTTCAGCCATTAACGTGAGACGCTCCCCTACCAGCCAGCCCTGCTGGCCCAGGTTGCCGATGATGGTCTGGCTGAGCTGGTGCAACTCATCGGGCGTCTGCTTGCCACCCCCATGGCCCAGTTGCTCCAGCACGCGCTGCATCTGCTGCCCCTGCAGGGTGAGCAGCCGCCCCTGATGCTCCCGCTCCCCTTCGCTGGTCGCGGAGGCCAGCAGGTGGGAGGAGCTCTGGATCTCGCCGCTCAGCCGCGCCAGGGTGCGGGCCAGCTCCTGATCCGCCAGGGTCTGCTGTACCCCCTGCTCCAGCTGACGCAGATGAGTGAGCCCGATCCACCCCAGCAGGGAGGCGCTCAGGGTCAACAGCGCCATCAGGGAGAAGGCCAGCAACAACTTGCCGCCCAGGCCGGAAAAGATTCTCACGGGAAGTACCTTGGTTGTGGTCGACTTTGACCGGATAATATGGCTCCACACTTTAACAAAACCCCTGGCCATGCGAAGCGTCTATCTCTCCCTGTTGCTCATCTTGCTCCCGGCCTGTGTCCACGCCTTCGAGGTGGATCACTGGCCCGGCGGCACCTTCAGCGGCCAACCGGTCAGCCTCGACTGGCCAGCGCCAGCCCCCCTTGTGCGCCCCCTGACCCTGTGCGCCCTCTATCCCCATCTGCGCGACGCCTACTGGCTATCGGTCAATCAGGGCATGGTGGAGGAGGCAAAGCGGCTCGGCGTGAAACTGCGCATTCATGAGGCGGGCGGTTACGGCGCCATCACCGAGCAGCGCCAGCAGTTGCAGCAGTGCATGAACGAGGGGAGCGACGCCATCCTGCTCGGCGCGGTGAGCTACGACGGCCTGAACGAGGCGATCACCGCCAGCCCGCTGCCGGTGTTCGGCCTGGTCAATGATCTGCCCGCCGGGCTGGTGCGGGCCAAGGTGGGGGTCTCCTGGTACCAGATGGGCTGGCAGATTGGCCACTGGCTGGCCAAGCGCCACCCTGCCGGCAGCCCGCCGGTCTCGGTGGCCCTTTTCCCCGGCCCGCAGGCGAGCGGCGGCAACAACTTCGTCGAGCCGGGTTTTGCCGACGGCATCAAGGGAAGTGCCATCCGGCTGGTGACCACGGCGCGCGGCGACAACAGCCGCGAGATCCAGCGTACCCTGGTGCAGCAGACCCTGGCCCGCCATCCTGATCTCGATTATCTGGTGGGAGGCGCCATCGCCGCCGAGGTGGCGGTCAACGAGCTGGCGCAGCGCCAGCTCGATCGTCCCAAAGTGCTGAGCACCTACTTCAGCCACGGGGTCCAGCGCGGCCTGCGCCGGGGCAAGATCCTGGCCGCCAACAGCGATCAGATGCGCCAGCAAGGACGCCTTGCGCTGGCCCAGGCAGTCTGCCTGCTGCAAAAGCCCGATGCTGGCGAACGCCAGTGCCCGCGGGTGATGGGCCCCCCCATCCTGACCCTGGAGGCCCCTCTGGCCGACCCGGGCAACTCCTTGTCTGATGGCGCTTTTCGCCCCGTCTACCGGGTCGGCACCGACGCCAGCGGCAAGTAACGCCACCAAACTCAAGGAAGAAGTGATGAGAACATTGCATGCAAGCTGCCTGTGCGGCGCCGTCACCCTGACTCTGCCGGATCAATTCGACTACATGGGCAACTGCCATTGCAGCGAGTGCCGCAAGTTTTCAGGGGCGGATTACGCCTCCGTCGGCGGGCTGGATGGTGACAAGGTCAATGTGGTGAAGGGCATTGATGCCATCAGCCGCTATGAGAAATCGGCGGAGACAACCCTCGCCTTCTGCCGCCATTGCGGCTCCAGCCTGTTCAGCCAGAAGCGCAGCAGCGGCAAGATCAATCTGAGGCTGGGGGTGCTGGACGAGGCGCCCAGCCAGCGCCCCGCCTTTCACATCTTCGTCGGCTCCAAGGCGCCCTGGCACGAGATAGGCGACGACTGCCCGCAGTTCGACACCTGGCCACCAGCCTGAGTCCCTCTTGATATGACGGCCTGCGCGGGGAAAAGCACCAGGCCCTGATATGGCGCCCCTGGTTTTAAGAAGCTATCTCGCCGGCGAACAGGTAGCCTTCCCCGTGTACGGTGACAAACAGCTGGGGATCCCGGGGATCCTGCTCCATCTTGCCCCGCAGCCGCCGGATCAGCACGTCTATGGTGCGATCGCTCGGGCCATCGCCGCGGTGGCTGGTGAGGGCCAGGATCCGCTCCCGGCTAAGCACCCGCCCGGCGTTGGCGATAAAGGCCACCAGCACCTCGTACTCCGCCTTGGTCAGGCGCACCGGCACCCCGTCCTTGCTGAGTTGGCGACGGGGAATATCGAAGCGCCAGGGACCGAAGCGCACCGCATCGTCTGCAACCGCCGGCTCGCTCGGCTGAGCTGCGGCCAACGAGATGCGCCATAGCAGGTTCTTGACCCGCACCAGCAATTCCCTCAGCTCGAACGGTTTGGTGACATAGTCGTCGGCTCCCATCTCAAGGCCGACGATCCTGTCCACCGCATCGCTGCGACCGGTCACCAGGATGATCCCCACTGTACTGCGGGCGCGCAGTTCACGGGTCAGCAGCAAGCCATCCTCCCCCGGCAGGTTGATGTCCAGCATCACCAGGGCCACCTCCTGCTCTGCCAGCACGGCCCGCATCTCTTGGCCGTTTTCGACCGCGGTCACCCGATAGCCTTCCCGTTCGAAATAGCCGGTCAGCTTCTCGCGGGTGACGGCATCATCTTCAACAACCAGAATGTGGTGGCTCATGGGCAAGGTCCGCGGCGTTCAACAAGGGAGGGTTATTCTATTCATATTTTGTCATAAATACCCCTATTTCATTAATTTCCGACGGCAGCCCTGTTCACAACGCCTCCCTATCATGGCCTCCATCAAAAAAGTGATGTGAGAGACCATTATGAAAAAACTGTGGCATTTCCTGCGCACACCCAGCCGTCGCTGGTCGGTGCTGGCGCTGGTTCTGGCCGGCGTCGGGGTCACCCTGGCCGGTACCGTTGGCTTGCACTACGGCTTCGAGAAGACCAGTACCCTCGAGTTCTGTATCTCCTGCCATACCATGAAGGACACCGTGTACCCCGAGTACAAGGAGTCCATTCACTTCAAGAACGCCTCCGGCGTCCAGGCCGTCTGTACCGACTGCCACCAGCCGAAGGACTTCGTCGGCAAGGTAGCCCGCAAGATGGAGGCGGCCAACGACCTCTATCAGCAGTACATCGGTCACAGCATCGACACCCAGGAGAAGTTTGAAGACAGGCGTCTGCACCTGGCCGAGAAGGTATGGGCGCGCATGAGCAGCCAGAACTCCAAGACCTGCAAGTCCTGCCACAGCTACGACAACATGGACCATGCCAAGCAGTCTCCTGCCGCCGCCAAGGCGATGACCGAGGCCGCCGCGAAGAACATGAACTGCATCGAGTGCCACAAGGGCATCGCCCACGAACTGCCGAACATGGCGGGCGGCTTCCGTGCCACCTACGCCACCCTGGCAAGCGAAGCCCAGCAGGCACCGGCTGCCGAGACCCTCTACACCCTGGGTGAGAAGGATCTCTACGCAAGCGAAGAGAGCACCGATCCGGTCGGCAAGCTGCTGCCCGCCTCCCGCATCGAAGTCGTGGCCCGCAGCGGCGATCGCCTCAAGGTGACCATCGAAGGCTGGCGCGAAACCGAAGGCAAGGGCCGCGTACTGAGCGAGTACATGGGCAAGCGAGTCTTCGTGGCCACCATCCGTGACGAGCTCAAGGCAAACGAGAAGATCCTGAAACAGGAAACTGACAGCGCCACCCATATCAAGTGGGAACAGGTACAGGTTCAGGCCTGGGTCGATGGCAAGGGCCTCGAATCCTCCCTCAAACCGATCTGGGATTATGCCGGCGAGATGTACAAGTCCACCTGCAACTCCTGCCACGCGGCGCCGGATCCGGCTCACTTCACCGCCAACGGCTGGATCTCGGGTCTCAAGGCCATGTCCGCCTACTACCGCCTGAGCAAGGAAGAGGAGCGCACCCTGCTCAAGTACCTGCAAAACCATGCCGCCGATACCGGTGGTCAGGGCAGCCACTAATTCCGGATTCGAAAGAGGAATAACAAGATGATCAATATTTCCCGTCGTGGTTTTCTGGGTGGCTTGCTGGCCAGCGGTGCCAGCGCCCTGATCGGCCCCTCCCTGCTCGGTCGCGCCGTGATGGCCGCCGAGTCCGGCGAAAAACTGGTGCAGTCCGGCTCCCACTGGGGCGCCTTCCGCGCCCGTGTGGTCAACGGCCGCTGGGTCGAGACCCTGCCGTTCGAGCATGACAAGCACCCGACCGAGATGCTCAAGGCCCTGAGTGAAGTGGTCTACAACCCCTCCCGCATCCGCTACCCCATGGTGCGTCTGGACTGGCTGCGCAAGGGCCACCAGTCCGACACCAGCGAGCGCGGCCAGAACCGCTTCGTGCGGGTGACCTGGTCCCAGGCGCTGGACTTCTTCTATCACGAGCTGGAGCGGGTGCAGAAGACCTATGGTCCGAGCGCCCTCTACGCCGGTCACTCAGGCTGGCAGTCGGTCGGCAAGCTGCACTCCGCCGGCGCCATGCTGGGCCGCGCCATGAACCTGCACGGTACCTATCTGGCCAAGGCCGGTGACTACTCCACCGGCGCCGCCCAGGTGATCCTGCCCCACGTGGCGGGCGCCATGGAGGTGTACGAGCAGCAGACTTCCTGGCCCCTGGTGCTGGAGCACAGCAAGACCATCGTCATCTGGGGTTCTGATCCCATCAAGAACCTGCAGGTGGGCTGGTTGGTGCCGGATCACAGCGTCTACGAATACTGGGCACAGCTGAAAGAGAAAGTGGCCAAGGGCGAGATCAAGGTCATCAGCGTCGACCCGGTCAAGTCCAAGACCCAGAAGTACCTCAATTGCGATCAGGTGACCCTGAACCCGCAAACCGACGTCCCACTGATGCTGGGTATCGCCCATACCCTCTACAGCGAGAAGCGTCACGACGAGGACTTCCTCAAGAACTACACCACCGGCTTTGACAAGTTCCTGCCCTATCTGCTGGGCACCAAGGATGGCCAGGTGAAGGATGCCGAGTGGGCCTCCGCCATCTGTGGCGTGCCTGCCGAGACCATTCGCGAGCTGGCGCGCACCATGGCCAGCGGCCGCACCCAGCTCATCGGCGGCTGGTGTGTGCAGCGTATGCACCACGGCGAACAGTACGCCTGGATGCTGGTGGTACTGGCCTCCATGCTGGGCCAGATCGGCCTGCCGGGGGGCGGCTACGGTTTTGGCTGGCACTACAACGGCGCCGGTACCATCACCTCCACCGGCCCCATCATGTCCGGCTTCAGCTCCGTCATTCCCGGGGTCAAGCCGCTGCACAACGGCGACTGGAAGGGCTACTCCAAGTTCATCCCGGTGGCCCGTTTCGTCGACTGCATCCTGAACCCGGGCAAGACCATCGCCTTCAACGGTCAGACCATCACCTACCCGGAGATGAAGATGGCGGTGTTCTGCGGCAACAACCCGTTCCACCACCAGCAGGATCGCAACAAGATGATCGCCGCCTGGCGCAAGCTGGAAACCGTGGTGAGCGTGGATCACCAGTGGACCGCCAGCTGCCGCTTCGCCGATATCGTGCTGCCGGCCACCACCACTTATGAGCGGGATGACATCGAGCAGTGGGGCTCTCACTCCAACGCCGGCATCCTGGCCATGCACAAGGTGGTCGAGCCGCTGTTCGAGGCGCGCGACGACTACGACATCTTCGCCGATCTGTGCCGTCGCTTCGACCGCGAGGCCGAGTTCACCGGTGGCAAGACCAAGCTGGAGTGGATCCAGAGCATCTATGACGATGCCCGCCTGCAGGGCCGCGGCATCGGTATCCGCCTGCCCCGCTTCAGCCAGTTCTGGCACGGTGAAGGTTTCGTTACCTTCCCGGCGGGCAAGCCCTGGGTGCGTCACGAGTCGTTCCGTCAGGAGCCTGATCTGGAACCGCTGGGCACCCCGTCCGGTCTTATCGAGATCTACTCCAAGACCATCGCCGACTACGGTTACGCGGATTGCCCGGGCCACCCGGTCTGGATCGAGCCTTACGAGCGCTCCCACGGCGGCCCTGGCAGCAAGCAGTTCCCGCTGCACCTACAATCCTGCCACCCGGACAAGCGCCTGCACAGCCAGCTCTGCTCCTCCGACAACTACCGTGCCACCTACACGGTGCAGGGTCGCGAGCCGGTCTACATGAACCCGCAGGACGCCAAGGCACGCGGGCTCAAGGACGGGGATCTGGTGCGGGTCTTCAACGGCCGCGGTCAGGTTCTGGCCGGTCTGGTGGTGAGCGAAGACTACGCCCCCGGTGTGGTGCGCATCCAGGAAGGTGCCTGGTACGGCCCGCAGGAAGGCGGTAAGGTGGGGACTCTCTGTACCTATGGCGATCCCAACGTGCTGACCGCGGACATCGGCTCCTCCAGCCTGGCGCAGGCCACCACGGCCCACACCGCGCTGGTGGAGATCGAGAAGTTCCGTGGCGAAGTCCCGGCCGTCACCGCCTTCGGGGCACCGGAATCCGCCAAGGGCATAGATCCCATGTTCCCGGCACTGTGAACCAGGGGGACGAAAGTCCCCCCTTGAGTTTCCTTTATTTTTAAAGTCGTTAGAATCGGGAGCCTCTATGGCTCCCGATTGTCATCCACGGAGGAAAAATGCAGGAATTTATGGCTACCAGCGAACGCCGGGCCGAGCTTTACTGGTGGTTCTCCACCCTGTTCGCTGCCGAACTCAGTGATGCACAGATCGCTGAATACGACACCTACGACGTGCGCAGCTTCTTGAAGAGCCTCTCAACCCTCGACCCCATGCGCGAGGCAGTGGCCGAACTGAACGATGCCATCGCCCGCCTGCTGGTACGTCCCGATCGCCAGCTGGAGCTCGCTGCCGACTTCGCCGGCCTGTTTCTGGTCGATCCCAAGCAGGGAGCCCTGCCCTATGAGTCGCTCTACCGCGGCGATGGCAAGCTGCTGATGCAGGCCCCCATGGCCGAGATGCAGGCTCGCCTCGATCGCCTCGGCATCAACATCAGCGAGAAGTACAAGGAGCCCGCCGATCACCTGGCCATCGAGCTGGATCTGATGGGCAACCTCATCATCCGCGCCGCCGAGGCGACCACCGCCGCCCAGCGCGAGGAGTGGCTCAAGGAGCAGGAAGCGCTGCTGCACCATCACCTGCTGGGGTGGTTCGAGCAGTTCGAGAACGCCTGTCGCGCTGCCGACGAATTCGGCTTCTACGGGGCGAGTGCTCGTCTGCTGGGGGTATTCCTCAAGATGGATGCCAACTACCTGAGCCTGATCAAACCGGCCCAAAGCGCCGGCTAAGCCGATGAAGACAGCCCTGCTCCTGATCGCATGCTGGCTGCTGGCCCTGATCCCGCTGGATCAGGGCATTACTCCCCTCGCCGTGCTGCTGTTCAACCCGGACAGGGAACTCTACGGCACTGCCCAGCTCACCGGCTTTGCCGGCATACTGCTGACACTCTACCTCGCCAATCTCGGCGTCGAGGTGGTGCTGCGCCGCCGCTTCCAGATAGCGGGCATGCTGGCCCTGCTGGCCTCCTGGATCGATTTCATCAATAGCAGCGGCACCGAGAGCCACTGGTTGCTGCTCTACGCCATGGCGCTGCCTTTCCACCTGATCGGCTGGCTGGTCTTCGTGCGGGGTATTCAGGCCTTCGGCCGCGAGAAGGGGTGACGGCCTACTGGCCGCCGATTTCCAGCTGCCAGCTGTCATCCCGTTCGTTGAGATAGCGGGTCAGAGGAGAGTCGCCCTGATAGCGGGGCGTTTTCTTGAACTGGAGCGGGAATGGTTCATCGACCAGCGACTGGTTCAATGAATCGGCTACCTGTTCACGTACCGATGGCGCCAGTCCAGCCCCCTGTTCCACATAGCCCTGGCCGGCAAAATCCGATTCGAACGCGGGGGCCTCAAACTGCCAGGCCGCGGCCAGCAACATCAATCCAATCATCAAACAAACTCCTCTTTATCGTCTCTCATACGCCTTGTTTTCCGTATTTTTGCCGCATCTTATGCTCGAGGAAAGAGCAAGGCCGCTATTAATGCCTTTATCAGAGGGAGAATCTCTCCGTAGATGCCCTTGCTGCCTGGTCTGAACGAGGTTTTTGCCGCCCTCTGAGAACGATCACCTAACCCCAGCTGACTCCCTACCCGAGAGTTCGTGCCATACTGAAATCCACTTAAGTAACAAATCAGTCAATGCCGAGGTCTTCATGGACGGGAAGCTTTTCAATGCCGATGCCGAGGCACTCCTGACCCAGCTGTCTGATCACACCGTTCTGGAACAGCTGATGGATACGGCGCCGCTGGGCATAGGCGTATTCGATCGCGAATTTCGTTATCGCAAGGTCAACCAGGTGCTGGCCGACATCAACGGCAAGAGCATCGCGGAACACCAGGGGAAGCTATTGCGGGAGGTGGTGCCCCAGTTGGCCCCTACCCTAGAGCCCATGTTTCAGCAGATCATGCGCAGCGGTGTGCCCTATGTGGATATCGCCATCTCGGGTCAGACCGCCGCTCACGGCTGTAGCTACCGGCGCTGGCAAGCCACCTACAGCCCGATGCGCAATGAAAGGGGGGAGCTTAACGGGATCCTCGCCATCGTGCGGGACATCACGGAGCAGTACGAAACCGAGCAGCGGCTGCAACTGGCGATGCGTGCGGCCCAGATCGGGGTCTGGGAGTGGCATGTGGCAGAAGACCGTCTGCTGTTTGAGGGGCAGATTGGCTCCCTGCTGGGCCCTCGAAACAACCGCTTCCTCGGGGGGCTGCAGTCGTTCGTCGACTGTTTCGAGCCCGAATCCGGCAACCAGCTCAAGACCGCCCTGCTGGGGGATCAGCCAATCCATCTCACCTTGAGTTACATCAACCACCTCGATGAGCGTCACTGGGTCGACATCCATGCCGATCACGTCCCTGCCACCGAATCCGTCGGGCGCCGGGTGATGGGGGTGATCCACAATGCCACCGCCCGCCGCCGTCAGGAGGAGCGGCTGCACCAGGCCAACGTGGTGTTCGATACCACGGCCGAAGGGATCATCATTCTCGATCACGACCACCGCATCATCTCGGTCAACCCGGCATTCACCATGCTGACCCAGTACGACTCTGACGAGGTGATGGGGCACACTATGGATATGGTCATGCATCCGCAAACTCACGGTGCGCGCGACTATCCCTGGTACCAGTTGCAACCGGGCAACAATACTTGGCATGGCGAGCGACTGTGCCTGCGCAAGGATGGCAGCTACTTCTCCTCCTGGCAGCAGATCAGCGCCGTCTACGACAGTTTCAACAACACCACTCACTTCGTGATAGCCCTCTCCGACATCAGCGCCATCCGCAAGGTCGAGGCCGAGCTCAACCATTTGGCCTACCACGATCCCCTGACGGAGCTTGGCAACCGCCATCTGTTGCAGGAGCGGCTGGCCCTTGAGCTGAAGACGGCCAAACTCAACCGAAAGCGACTGGGGCTGTTGTTTATCGACCTGGACGGCTTCAAGCTGATCAACGACAGCCTGGGCCACGGGGTCGGCGATCAGTTGCTCAAGCGCCTGGCAGAGCGGATCCACGGCTGCCTGCAAGCACACGATCTCGCAACACGGCTTGGCGGCGACGAATTTCTGGTGTTAATCCCCTATCTGGATCAGCCCGAAGAGCTGGAGATGCTGGCCAGTACCCTGTTGGATGTGCTGCGTGAGCCTGTAGAACTGGTCCATGAGCAGGTCGCCATCTCCGCCAGTATCGGGATCGCCCTCTACCCGGACCATGCCGATACGCCCGAGAGCCTGATCAGCGCAGCAGACAGCGCCATGTACGAAGCCAAGAGCCAGGGGCGCAACGGCTACCAGTTCTATACCCCCAGCATGGCCGCCCGTGCCCGGGAAAGAATGCAGATGGAGCAAGGGCTGCTCAAGGCGCTGGAGCAGGATCAACTCTGCATCTTCTACCAACCCATGACCGACCTCACCACTGGCCACTTAAGTGGACTGGAGGCCCTGATACGCTGGCAACACCCCCATGAGGGGATGATTGCCCCGACCCGCTTTATTCCGGTGGCGGAAGAGTGCGGGCTGATCGAAAAAATCGGGGAGTGGGTGATGCGCAGCGCCTGCCGCCAAGGACAGAGCTGGCTGGCGGCAGGTCTGGACGTGCCCCGCCTATCGGTCAATGTATCGGTGCGGGAGATGCGCTCCCCCGGTTATGTGGAGCGGGTCGCCGCCATCCTGAAGGAGACCGGATTCCCACCAGAGCGGCTGGAAATCGAAGTGACCGAGAGCATCATTCAGCGGGTCGATCAGAGCCTTGAGCTCTTCACCCGCCTGAAAAATCTCGGGGTGCAGATCGCCATCGACGACTTTGGCACCGGCTTCTCATCCCTAAGCCTGCTAAAAAGCCTGCCCATCGATCGTATCAAGATAGATCGCGCCTTCGTCCAGGCGCTGCCAGATGACAAGAACAGTCGCGAGCTGTGCCGCACCATCATCAATCTGGCGGACAGCTTGGATATGGAGGTCACGGCGGAAGGGATCGAGACCCAGGCCCAGTATGCATTCTTGCAGTCGCTCAACTGCGGTGAAGGTCAGGGCTATCTGTTCAGCAAGCCGCTACAGGTGGAACATATGAGCCACCGGCTGGCTCCGCCCCCCCAGTCCTAGGTCACACCATTGAAACAGGCCCTCGGTGCAGCAAATGCCGGGGGCCGATTTTTCCTACCTCATAACTGACAATCGGATAAAAAAACGCCCTCCATGGGCGTTTCGTTGCAAAGACTTTCACCTCTGTCATCCCCTGTGTACGGGAGCGGAGCACCGCCTATCCAAAAGTCTAATTGCCCCCTCATGCCAAAGGTATAAGTTGTTACTCAATTATTAAAAGGATGTTTTCACAGGAGTGACAGATGAGCGAGAGCAAGGTCTACCCGGTCAAATCCCATATCAGCAACGGCGCCCTGCTGGACAAGGCAGGTTATGAGGCCATGTACCAGGCCTCCGTTGAAAACCCGGACGCCTTCTGGGGCGAGCAGGGCAAAATCCTCGACTGGATGAAGCCCTATACCAAGGTCAAGAACACCTCCTACGACCCGGGCCACGTCTCCATCAAGTGGTTCGAGGATGGCCAGCTCAACGTCTCGGCCAACTGCCTGGACCGCCACCTGCGCGATCGAGGCGACAAGGTCGCCATCATCTGGGAAGGGGACAACCCGGCAGAAGATCGCAAGCTGACCTATCGCGAGCTGCACGGCGAAGTGTGCAAATTTGCCAACGTGCTCAAGGCACAAGGGGTGCGCAGGGGTGACGTGGTCTGCCTCTACATGCCCATGGTGCCGGAAGCGGCCATCGCCATGCTGGCCTGTACTCGCATCGGGGCCGTGCACAGCATCGTCTTCGGTGGTTTCTCGCCGGAAGCGCTGGCCGGTCGCATCATAGATTCGGGTTCGCACATCGTCATCACCGCCGACGAGGGGCTGCGTGGCGGGCGTGCCGTGCCGCTCAAGAAGAATGTGGACGAAGCGCTCACCAACCCGGAAACCCAGGTCAACAAGGTGATCGTGCTCAAGCGTACCGGCGGCGATGTCGCCTGGCACAGCCATCGCGATGTGTGGTGGCACGAAGCCACCGCCACCGTCAGCAGCGACTGCCCGCCCGAGGCGATGAACGCCGAAGACCCGCTGTTCATCCTCTACACCTCCGGTTCAACCGGCAAGCCCAAAGGGGTGCTGCACACCACTGGCGGCTACCTGGTCTATGCCACCCTCACCTTCAAGTACGTGTTCGACTACCACGAAGAGGACATCTACTGGTGTACCGCCGACGTGGGCTGGGTTACCGGTCACTCCTATCTGGTCTATGGCCCGCTTGCCAACGGTGCCACCACCATCATGTTCGAAGGGGTGCCCAACTACCCGGCCAGCAACCGCATGAGTCAGGTGGTGGACAAGCATCAGGTCACCATCCTCTACACAGCCCCCACCGCCATCCGCGCCCTGATGGCCAAGGGCAACGAGGCAGTCGAGGGTACTTCCCGTTCGAGCCTGCGCATCATGGGATCCGTGGGTGAACCCATCAACCCGGAAGCTTGGGAGTGGTACTACCGCACCATAGGCGACGAGCGCTGCCCCATCGTCGACACTTGGTGGCAGACCGAGACCGGCGGCATCCTGATCACTCCGCTTCCCGGCGTCACCGACCTGAAACCCGGCTCCGCCACCCGTCCCTTCTTCGGGGTACAACCGGCGCTGGTCGATAACATGGGCGAACCGCTGGAGGGGGCCACCGAGGGCAACCTGGTGATCACCGACTCCTGGCCGGGTCAGATGCGCACCGTGTTTGGCGATCACGAGCGCTTCGAGCAGACCTACTTCTCCACCTTCCCGGGTCGCTACTTCACCGGCGACGGAGCTCGTCGCGACGCCGACGGCTACTACTGGATCACCGGTCGGGTGGATGATGTACTGAACGTCTCCGGCCACCGCATGGGTACCGCCGAGATCGAATCGGCCCTGGTGGCCCATCCCAAGATTGCCGAGGCGGCCGTGGTCGGCGTGCCCCACGAGATCAAGGGTCAGGGTATCTATGCCTACGTCACCCTGATCGCCGGGGAAGAACCGAGCCGCGAGCTGCACAAAGAGGTCAAGGAGTGGGTACGTAAAGAGATCGGCGCCATCGCCACTCCGGACGTCATCCACTGGGCCGAGGGGCTACCCAAGACCCGCTCCGGCAAGATCATGCGCCGCATCCTTCGCAAGATTGCCACCGGCGAGACCGACAGCCTGGGAGACATCTCCACCCTGGCGGATCCGGGTGTGGTAGACAAGCTGATCCGCGAGAAGTCGGAAGCCGCCTGATCGAGCCCCGTTTTACCGATGAACAAAGCCGACCCTGGGTCGGCTTTGTTGTTTCTGCGGAGCCGGAATCGGCACCCTGCGCAGATGGTGGACGGGGCAGATAAACGAGCAAAAAATAGGCAGATGTAGAGATTAGACCAGTAAAATGCTGTTAATTTTCACGAAATCAATATAATTGCGAAATCTGTGTGCCAGGGCACACCCATTTGCGCAGAAAATGGCTAGATTTCTGGTAGTCCGCAAGATAGCTGACAGATAGCAGCAATATCATCGAGGATGTACTCAATATGTCGCAAAATCACCGAATCCTTCTGCTTAACGGACCAAACCTGAATCTGCTGGGCAAACGGGAGCCGGGTATCTACGGCAGCAAGACGCTCGATGAGATCGTCGCCGATCTGGCGCACAGCGCCAGTGAACTCGGCGTCAGCCTGGAACACCTGCAATCCAACGCCGAACACGAGCTGGTCGGCCGCATTCATCAGGCCATGGGCCAGGTGGATTTTATCATCATCAACCCGGCCGCCTTCACCCACACCAGTGTCGCCATCCGCGATGCCCTGCTGGGTGTGGCCATCCCCTTTATCGAGGTGCACCTGTCAAATGTTCATGCCAGGGAGCCCTTCCGTCATCACTCCTACCTCTCCGATGTCGCCAAGGGCGTCATCTGCGGGCTGGGAGCCGATGGCTATCAATTCGCTTTAACCGCGGCCGTGCACCACCTGCGCGCGGCTTGATAATCACTTATCTGATAAAGAAGAAAGAGAATGCTAATGGATATCCGCAAAATCAAGAAGCTGATTGAACTGGTTGAAGAGTCCGGCATCGCCGAACTGGAGATCTCCGAAGGTGAAGAATCCGTTCGCATCAGCCGCAACTTCTCCGGTCAGGTGACTGCCGCCCCGCAGATGATCATGCCGCAAGCAGCTCCGGTCGCTGCGCCTGTTGCCGCTGCACCGGCTGCTGCGCCGGCCGCCGCCGATGCTGCCCCGAGCGGTCACCTGATGCGCTCCCCCATGGTTGGCTCCTTCTACCGCTCCTCCAGCCCGGAAGCCAAGCCGTTCGTGGAAGTGGGCCAGCACGTCAATGTCGGCGATACCCTGTGCATCGTCGAAGCCATGAAAATGATGAACCAAATCGAATCTGACAAGGCCGGTGTGATCAAAGCGATCCTGGTTGAAAATGGTCAGGCCGTCGAATTCGACGAGCCGCTGTTCATCATCGAATAAGGGAAATCGCCACCCATGTTGGACAAAGTAGTCATCGCCAACCGCGGTGAAATTGCCCTGCGGATCCTGCGCGCTTGCAAAGAGCTCGGGATCAAGACAGTGGCCGTTCACTCCACCGCCGACCGGGAGCTCAAGCATGTGCTGCTGGCCGACGAATCCATCTGTATCGGCAAGCCGGCCAGTACCGACTCCTACCTCAACGTGCCGGCCATCATCGCCGCCGCAGAGGTAACCGGTGCCGTGGCCATCCACCCGGGTTACGGCTTCCTCTCCGAGAACGCCGATTTTGCCGAAGTGGTCGAAAAGTCCGGCTTCATCTTCATCGGCCCGCGCGCCGAGACCATCCGCTTGATGGGTGACAAGGTCTCCGCCATTGAGGCGATGAAGAAGGCGGGCGTCCCCTGTGTACCGGGCTCCGACGGTCCGGTCGACAACGACGCCAAGCACAACGCCGCCATTGCCAAGCGCATCGGCTATCCGGTGATCATCAAGGCCGCCGGTGGCGGTGGTGGTCGTGGCATGCGCGTGGTGCGCAGCGAAGCCGAGCTGGCTTCCGCCATTGCGCTGACCAAATCCGAAGCAGGCCAGTTCTTCAAGAACGACATGGTCTACATGGAGAAGTACCTGGAGAACCCGCGTCACATCGAGATCCAGGTGCTGGCCGACGGCCAGGGCAACGCCATCTATCTGGGTGAGCGTGACTGCTCCATGCAGCGTCGCCACCAGAAAGTGGTGGAAGAGGCCCCGGCACCGGGCATCACTTCCGAGATGCGCAAGTTCATCGGCGAGCGCTGCGTGCGCGCCTGTATCGAGATCGGCTACCGCGGAGCGGGTACTTTCGAGTTCCTGTATGAAAACGGCGAGTTCTATTTCATCGAGATGAACACCCGTATCCAGGTTGAGCATCCGGTTACCGAAATGGTCACCGGCGTGGATCTCATCAAGGAGCAGCTGCGCATCGCCGCCGGCCAGCCCCTGTCGATCACCCAGCAGGACATCCGCATCCGTGGCCATGCCATCGAGTGCCGGATCAATGCCGAGGATCCGGCCACCTTCATGCCCTCGCCGGGTCTGGTGCAGCGTTTCCACGCGCCGGGCGGTCTGGGCGTGCGCTGGGATTCCCACATCTATGCGGGCTACAAGGTACCGCCCCACTATGATTCGATGATCGGCAAGCTGATCTGCTACGGCGAGAATCGTGACATCGCCATCGCCCGCATGCGCCACGCGCTGGACGAGCTGGTGGTCGAGGGGATCAAGACCAACGTGCCGCTGCAAAAAGAGATCATGAAGGACGAGAACTTCCAGCACGGTGGAACCAACATCCACTACCTGCACAAGAAGCTGGGTCTGTAAGACTCGCGTCCGCAGATCCTCTGCTGAAAAAGGGCCATGGCGACATGGCCTTTTTTTGTTATCCTTGCGCCCCTCGAAATTGTCGGAGGCCAAGGTGAACCGTTTCGCTCTCGCCCGCCGGGAAGCAGTCTTCTGCCTGCTGCTGACCCTGCTCTACTTTTTTGCCTGGTATGGCACCGCCTACTTTATTCCGCCGCAGCTTGAGCTGTGGGGGCTGCCGCTCTGGTTCCTGCTCAGCTGCATGGTGATGCCGCTGCTGTTCATCCTGCTCTGCGCCCTGATGGTGAACCGCTTGTTCGTGGAGATCCCCCTCGAACCCGAGCCGCGCCAGCCCAAGGAGTCCTCCCATGAATCTTGAGTTGATGCTGCCGCTCTTCATCTATCTGGTGCTGGTGCTGGGGGTTGGCTTTTGGGCCAGCCGCCATCGCGCCGCCGGCAACTTCGTTCAGGAGTACTTCATCGGTAACCGCAGCATGGGCGGCCTGGTGCTGGCCATGACGCTGGTGGCCACCTATACGTCGGCCTCGTCCTTTATCGGCGGCCCCGGCGCCGCCTACAAGATTGGCCTCGGTTGGGTGCTGCTGGCGATGATCCAGCTGCCCACCGTCTGGCTCACCTTGGGGGTACTTGGCAAGAAGTTCGCCATCATCGCCCGCCGGGTCAATGCGGTGACCATCAACGACATGCTGTGGGCCCGCTACCAGAGCCGGGCCGTGGTGATCCTGGGCTCGGTGACCATCATCCTCGCCTTTATCGCCACCATGGTGGTGCAGTTCATCGGTGGGGCCCGCCTGCTGGAGACCGCCACTGGCCTCTCCTACCAGCAGGGGCTGTTCCTGTTTGCCGGCTGCGTGCTGCTCTACACCATCATCGGCGGCTTTCGCGCCGTGGTGATGACCGATGCCCTGCAGGGGATCATCATGCTGATCGGCACCGGTGCCCTGCTGGCGGGGATCCTGATCGCGGGGGATGGTTTGCCCAACCTCATCCACCAGCTCAAGGCGATCGATCCCAAACTGGTAAGCCCGCAGGGGGCCGGCGACATGCTGACCCAGCCCTTCATGCTGAGCTTCTGGATCCTGGTCTGCATCGGGGTCGTGGGGCTGCCCCACTCGGCCCTGCGCTGTTTTGGCTATCGCGACAGCAAGGCGCTTCATCGCGGCATCCTGATCGGCACAGTGGTGAGCGCCCTCTTGATGTTCGGCATGCACCTGGCCGGGGCCCTCGGCCGCGCTATCCTGCCCGGCATGGATAGTCCGGACAAGATCATGCCCTCTCTCATGATGGAGGTGCTGCCCCCCTGGCTCGCCGGGGTCTTCCTGGCGGCGCCCATGGCGGCCATCATGTCGACCATCGACTCCCAGCTGATCCAGGCCTCGGCCACCCTGGTGAAAGATCTCTACCTCAACTACCTCAATCCGAAGCAGGAGAAGCTGGAGGTACGCATCCCCCGCCTCTCCCTGCTCTGTACCCTGATCCTCGGCACTCTGGTACTGCTGGCGGCGCTGCAGCCCCCCGAGATGATCATCTGGCTCAACCTGCTCGCCTTCGGCGGCCTGCAGGCGGTATTCCTCTGGCCCCTGGTGCTCGGCCTCTACTGGCCGCGGGCCAACGGTCGCGGCGCCCTGGCCAGCATGATCTGCGGCATTCTGTGCTATGGCATCCTGAGCCAGTGGGGGATCAAGCTGGCTGGTCTGCACGCCATCGTGCCCAGCCTGACTCTCGGTTTGTTCTCCTTCGTGGTGGTGAGCCTGCTCAGTGCTCCGCCCTCGCGGGAAGTGCGGGAGTTGTTCGAGTAAAAATTGAGTAAAAAATGAATTAGGGGTTCCGAAACTATCCCCAAATGGGTGTTTTACGGGTAAACTGTGCGCCGAGTCACAAAAAAATGGCGTCGTATGCCCGTAAAAGACACCCGACAAGTCGTTACCCAAGCCCTGCAGCGGCTTGGCTATGCCCTGCTGCTGCCCGTCTCCATCTTGCCAGTGGCGGCCCTGGTCTATCGACTCGGGCAACCCGATGCGCTGGACATGGCCGTGCTCTCCCTCACCGGTCAGGCGATCTTCAGCCAGATGCCACTCATCTACGCAGTGGCCATCGCCTTTGGCCTGAGTCGGCAGGGGGAAGGCACCCAGGCGCTGGCCGGGGCGGTCAACTTCCTGCTGCTCAGCACCGCCTTCAACACCCTGGCTCCGAATCTTCATGCGGACATGATCTGCGGCCTGCTGGCGGGACTGACCACCGCCATCATCTATCCTTGGGTCCGTCAGCAACAAACACGGCCTGGCTGGCTACGCTTCGCACGGGGTGAATTCCCCAGCCTGCTCTGCTCGGCGCTGGCCTGCCTGCTTATCGCCCTGCCGCTATCACTCTTGTGGCCACCGCTGGAACGTGGCCTCACCCTGCTCACCTCCGAGCTGCTCACCACACCGCTCGGGGCATTCTGTTACGGCACCCTCAACCGGCTGCTGATACCCCTCGGCCTGCATCAGGTGCTGGGCAGCGTCATCGGCCTTGGCGAGAGCAACCTGCAGGCACTGGCCAGTGCCCAACCGCTGCACGAAGGATATGTGGCGGGGCTCTATCCCATCATCATGTTCGGTCTGCCGGGTGCCTGTTTCGCCATCTGGCTCCATCGCCAGCGGATGCGGCGACTGCCGCAGGGTGGGCTGCTGCTCACCCTGGCGCTCACCTCGGCGCTGGTGGGGATCACCGAACCCATCGAGTTTCTGTTTGCCTTCACCGCCCCCTGGCTGTTTCTGGCCCACGCCCTGATGACCGGGCTGTCGCTGGCGGTGTGCAGCAGCCTCGGTATCAAGGTGGGTAGTTACTTCTCCGCCGGCCTGCTGGATCTGGTGCTGAGCTATCAGACGGGCGAACACAGCTTCTGGCTGATCCCGGTCGGCATCCTGTTCTTCGTCGCCTACACCCTGCTGTTTTACCAGTTGCTGGAACGCTCCCCCCTCAGCATGCCGAGCAAACCCATCGCCAGGGAACACTCACGGCTGGCGAGCGTGGCCCCCTCCGATCCCCAGATGCTGGCGATCCAGTACCTCAAGGTGCTGGGAGGCATGGATAACCTGCAGGCCATGAGCGTCTGCCTGACCCGCCTCAGCCTGCGGGTGCGCGACATCGAGTTGGTGGATCAGTCCCGCTTTCTCGAGCTCGGTTGCCTCTCCTGGATCCAGCTCAACGACCATCAACTGGTGCTGGTGCTGGGCCCCAGCGCCAACCTGATAGAGGGGCAGATCCGCATGATGGCCGAACGCCAGTCTGTGCCCATCGGCCTCAAGCCCAATCAGGAGTCAGCCAGCCAGAGCGGCTGGTAACTCAGGCGAACGGCAGACGCTCGGCCACGAAATCCATCAAGCTGCGCAGGGCGGGCGCCAGGTGTTCCCGGCTCGGGTAGATGAGGTAAAACGGATTGGTCGGGATGGGGATCATGGGCAGGATCTTCTGCAATTTCCCGCTGGCCAGCCCGCTCTCGCAGACATGCTGCGGCAACAGGGCAATTCCCCCGTCATGAAGCGCCAGCTCCCGCAGCGCCAGCAGGCTGTTGCTGGCACAAGCCCCCTGCGGTCGCCAGCCTCCCTCCTGCAACGGCCACACAGGAAGAGCGGTGTGAACCAGACAGACATGGTGCGCCAGCTCGGCCAGCCGCTGCGGCATGCCGTGGCGCGCCAGATAACCGGGAGAGGCCACCAGATAACGGGCCACCTCGCCGATGCGCCGGCAGATGAGGCTGGAATCCTTTAGCGGCGCAGCCCGCAGCGCCAGATCGTACCCCTCCCCCACCAGATCCAGCTGCTCGTCACTCAGGGTCAGCTCCAGCACCACCTCGGGATAGAGGGCGCGAAACTCGGCCAGGATAGGGCCAAGCAGCAAGGTGCCGGTCGCCTCGGGCGCAGTGATCCGCACCCGGCCGGCGGGAGCGCTGCGAAGCCGCGCCATCGCCAGATTGGCGCTGCGGGCCAGGGTCAGCAATCCGCGGCAGTGTTCTACATAGATCTCACCCTGAGGGGTCAGGCTGAGCCTGCGGGTGGTGCGCTGAAGCAACCGCACCCCAAGCTGTGACTCAAGCCGCGAGATCTTCTGGCTCACCGAGGACTTTGGCATGCCGAGCAGCTCGGCCGCCCGGGTAAAGCTGCCCTGCTCCACCACGGTGGCAAACAGCCCCATCAATTCCAGTTCGACATTGTTCATATATTCAAACAGTCTTTACCAATTACCCATCTTAATCCGAATAATCAGACAGACTAGAGTGGCTGGCAATCCCCCTCCAACCGATTTGAAAGGAACTGCCATGAAAGCCATCGCCCTGACTCACTACCTGCCAAGCGATCACCCACACTGCTTCATCGAGGCCAATCTGCCCGAGCCGACGCCGGGCCCACGCGACCTGCTAGTGCGAGTCAACGCCACCTCTATCAACCCGGTCGACACCAAGGTGCGCGCCCCCAAGGAGAAGGTAGAGAGCAGCCCCCGCGTGCTGGGTTGGGATGCCGTGGGCGACGTCGTTGCCGTAGGCAGCGAGGTGACCCTGTTCAAGGCGGGCGACCGCGTCTGGTACGCCGGTGACATCAATCGCCCCGGCAGCAACAGCGCCCTGCAACTGGTGGATGAACGCATCGCCGCCCTCGCCCCTACCACTCTGAGCGACGTAGCGGCCGCCGCCCTGCCACTGACCGCCATCACCGCCTGGGAGGCCCTGTTCGAGCGCCTTGGCCTCACTCGCGAGAGCACTGGCCGGCTGCTCATCATCGGCGGCGCTGGCGGAGTGGGTTCCATCGCCATTCAGCTGGCCCGCCAGCTCACCGGCATGGAAGTGATCGCCACCGCCTCTCGCCCCGAGACTCGCGACTGGTGCCAGCAGATGGGGGCCCATCAGGTGGTGAGTCATCACAGCCTGTCATCGGATCTGGCCGACCTTGGCATCGATCAGGTGGACGCCATCTTCTGCACCAATGCCACCGAGCAACACTGGCAGGCCATGGCAGCGCTCATTCGCCCGTTCGGCCACATCTGTACCATCGCCGAATCGAAAGATCCCTGGGATCTCTCCCTGCTCAAGAGCAAGAGCGCCACCTTCAGTCAGGAGTTCATGTTTACCCGTTCCCTGTTCCAGACCCCGGATATGATCGAGCAGCACAGGCTGCTGCAACAGGTGGCTACCTTGGTGGATCAGGGCGTGCTGAAGAGCACCCTGACCCGCACGCTGCCCGAACTGACACCGGCCACCCTGACCCGGGCCCATGCCGAGCTGGAAGCCGGCCGCATGATGGGCAAGCTGGTGATCGATATGAGCGGCTTCTAATCCCTTGGAGGTAAAAAACGCACCAAGCTGGGGTATTTTCACCAACGGCAAGCCCCATCAAGGCACAGGGCCGGTCGGTTGTTCGGCAATCAGGCGCGACATGATTGAAGAGATGACATAAAAAAGGGGCCATTCCGTCGGAATGGCCCTAAATACCTGAACATTGGGGTAACAATCACACACACATCCTTTGCAGGACAGATTGGCTTTTGCAGCTTGTGTGCCAATACGCCGTTTATTGCAGACTTTTCCCTCTCTCCGACTATTCAAAGCCCCATGCCACTCTCACGCCATCGGTTTGAAACAAAAAAAAGCCACCCGAAGGTGGCCAAGCAATGACGGAACTTTCCTAGAGCAAAGCATTCAGCGGGAACAGGTTGCTTCCCGTCACCCATTGGGGAATACATTAACCATGCCAACTCGGCAAAGTTGCCTTGCTCTACCACACCCCATGGGCAAACCACGACAGCAAAGCCCCATGATGGTAGAATCCCGCGGTTTCACATTTATGAAGAGTCGACGCCATGCCCTGGATACAAATTCGAATCAACGCCACTGCCAAGACCGCAGACAAGGTGAGCAACATGCTGCTGGGGCGTGGTGCCCAGGCGGTGACCTTTATGGATGCCAAGGATGTGCCCGTCTATGAACCCATGCCCGGCGAAACCCCGCTGTGGGGCGAGACCGAGGTGATGGGTCTGTTCGACGCCGAAACCGATCCGGCCCCCACCATCGCCTTCTTCCAGCAGATCTTCGGCGAGAACGTCGGCTACAAGGTCGAGCAGCTGGAAGACAAGGACTGGGTACGCGAGTGGATGGATCACTTCCACCCTATGCAGTTTGGCGAGCGGCTGTGGATCTGCCCGAGCTGGCGCGATGTGCCGGACCCCGAGGCGGTCAACGTCATGCTGGATCCGGGACTGGCGTTCGGTACCGGTACCCACCCCACCACCGCCCTCTGCCTGCAGTGGCTGGACGGACTGGATCTGGCCGGCAAAACCGTGGTGGATTTTGGCTGCGGCTCCGGCATTCTCGGCATCGCCGCCCTGAAACTCGGCGCCGCCCGGGTGATCGGCATCGACATCGATCCGCAGGCCATCCAGGCCAGCCGTGACAACGCGATGCGCAACGGCGTCGCCGACCAGATCGAGCTCTATCTGCCCGCCGAGCAACCGGAAGGGCTGCTGGCCGACGTGGTGGTCGCCAACATCCTGGCCGGCCCGCTGCGTGAGCTGGCTCCGCTGATCGCAGGTCTGGGCAAACCGGGCAGCCTGATGGCCCTCTCCGGCGTGCTGGAGAGCCAGGCCCCCGAGCTGGAGGCCATCTACGGCCAGTGGTTCGAGATGGACCCGACCGCGGTGAAAGAGGAGTGGTGCCGCCTATCCGGCCGCAAACACGGCTGATAGTGAAAAGGCAGCATGACGACGACAAGGGCACCTTCGGGTGCCCTTGTTCTATTTCCTCGCACCCTTTTGTCCACTCGCAATGCTGCTTCACACACCAGGACCTGGGAAAAACTTCATCGCGCAGATGGCGTGGAGAGTGGCGGATATCAGGCCATGAGAATTGCCAGAACACGGCTGAAAACACCATAAAAATAAAGCCCAATGTCACGAGAACGTTGGGCTGTTTAAAAAGGTGCTACGGAATTGCGACTCTCATCGCAGAAAAATTAGAAGGGATGCCCTTCTAAACTGGCAGGGGGATATTAATGGATGCGCAAACGTTTTACATAGCTAAATACACCAGGATTGAGAGGCGTATCTCACTATTTAAAAAATTCCCTGCTACGGTCCGTCATCCCGATCTGCCCCCATTTATTTTCAGTGGCCACTCTGGTTACTATCCGGAGTTTGCCAAAAAAAGCCCTGATGGATCAGGGCTTTGTCCGAGACTATCGAAGCAGAGTCAGCGACTCAGAAACGGCGGACATACTCGCCTAGGGGTAATTCACGCAGCTTGCGCGCCTCCAGCATGGGAGTGCCGAGATAGAGGAAGCCCACCAGCTGATCCTCTGCCCCCAGCCCCAATCCCTGGTTGATCTGCTCATCGAAGATGAACCAGCCGGAGCGCCAGATGCCGTTGAATCCCTGCGCCTGAGCCGCCATCTGCATCGCCATCAGGGCGCAACCGGCGGAGAGCTCCTGCTCCAGTTTCGGTACCTTGGGGTGTTCCTGATAACGGGTCGCGACGGCAACCACCAGCGGGGCCCGCAGCGGCGCCTCCTGACACTTTCTGATGCTCTCGTCATCTTCACCCCGGCGACGGGCAGCCTCTCCCAACAGGGTACCGAGCCGCTCGCGCCCTTCCCCTTCAAACAGGATGAACTGCCAGGGGGTCAGGGTACCGTGATCCGGCGCCCGCAGCCCGGCCTTGAGAATATTGTCGAGCACCTCGCCGGTGGGAGCAGGTTCGGTGAGACGGCCACAGGAGTGGCGATTAAGTAACAGGTGGAGGGCATCCATGGGCAGTTCCTTGTCTGGGGCTATGATGGCGCTACCTTAGCACAGCGCCGAATGAAGAAAACCCCTGATGCTCAGGGGTTTATGACGTGACCAAAGTGCCTGCTACCTAGATGACGGCAGCCAGCTCCGCCCCCTGACGGATCGCCCGCTTGGCATCGAGCTCGGCCGCCACATCGGCGCCGCCTATGATGTGCACCGGTTTGCCGGCAGCCTGCAGGCCGACTTGCAGCTCCTTGAGCGGCTCCTGCCCGGCGCAGATGATCACCTGATCCACCGGCAGACACTGCTGCTGTTCGCCCACCTGAATGTGAAGCCCCTCGTCGTCGATACGCAGGTACTGCACCCCGGAGAGCATCTGCACCTTGCGGTTCTTCAGCACGGTGCGGTGGATCCAGCCAGTGGTCTTGCCAAGGCCGTCACCCACCTTGCTCTCCTTGCGCTGGAGCAGCCAGATCTGGCGCTCGGGGGCGTCGACTTCCGGGGGCGTCAAGCCACCGCGCTCGGCAAGCTGCTTGTCGATGCCCCACTCCTTGAGCCAGTGGTCACGACGAAGATCCCCGTCCCCGTGGGATGACTGCGCCACCCTTTTCTCCACCAGGTATTCGGCCACATCGAAGCCGATGCCGCCGGCACCGATCACCGCCACCTTCTCGCCCACCGGCTTGTGATCGCGCAGCACGTCCAGGTAGCTCAGCACCTTGGGATGCTCGATGCCAGGAATATTGGGAGTGCGCGGGCGTATGCCGGTGGCGAGGATCACCTCGTCAAAGCCGCCGCCCAAGAGGCTCTCGGCGCTCTGGCGCTGGCCGAGATACAGCTCGACGCCGCACTTCTCCAGCCGTTTGGCAAAATAACGCAGGGTCTCGTGAAACTCCTCCTTGCCCGGGATCTGCTTGGCAAAGTTGAACTGGCCGCCTATCTCGCTCGCCTGATCGAACAGGCTCACCTGATGGCCGCGCTCGGCGGCGTAGCAGGCAAACGCGAGCCCGGCCGGGCCCGCCCCCACCACCGCCAGCTTCTTGGGCTGGGGCACCCGACCGAAGGTGAGCTCGGTCTCGAAACAGGCGCGCGGATTGACCAGGCAGGAGGCGCGCTTCTGCTTGAAGATGTGGTCCAAGCAGGCCTGGTTGCAGGCGATGCAGGTGTTGATCTCGTCTGCTCTGTCTTCAGCGGCCTTGATCACGAACTCGGGATCGGCCAGGAAGGGACGCGCCATGGAGACCATATCCGCCTCGCCCCCTGCCAGAATGCGTTCGGCCACCTCCGGGGTGTTGATGCGGTTGGTAGTGATAAGCGGAACTTTGAGGTGTTTTTTCAGCTCCGCCGTCACCCAGCTGAAGGCGCCGCGCGGAACGCTGGTGGCGATGGTGGGAATGCGCGCCTCGTGCCAGCCGATGCCGGTGTTGATGAGGGTGACACCCACCTGCTCCAGCGCCTTGCCGAGCGCAATCACCTCTTCCAGGGTCGAGCCCTGCTCCACCAGATCCAGCATGGAGAGGCGGAAGATAATGATGAAATCCGGGCCGACCCGCTCGCGGATGGCACGCACTATCTCCACCGGGAAACGCATCCGGTTTTCGCTGCTACCGCCCCAGCCATCGGTGCGCTTGTTGGTGCGCTCGCAAATGAACTGGTTGATGAGATAGCCTTCCGATCCCATCACCTCGACCCCGTCATAACCTGCCGCCCTGGCGAGCGCGGCGGTGGCGGCGAAGTCGCGGATGGTGCCGCGGATCTGCCGCTCGCTCATGGCGCGCGGCTTGAACGGGGAGATGGGAGCCTTGAGGGCACTCGGTGCCAGGCTGAAGGGGTGATAGGCGTAACGGCCAGCATGGAGGATCTGCAGCGCTATCTTGCCCCCCTCCTGATGGACTGCCCGGGTCACCTTCTTGTGTTTGGCAACCTGCCAGGGAAAGCTCAGCTGGGAACCGTGAGGCACCAGACGCCCGCGCAAGTTGGGGGCGATACCACCGGTCACGATGAGGCCGACCCCGCCACGGGCGCGTTCGCCATAGAAGGCGGCCAGCTTGTCAAAGCCGCCTTTCTCCTCTTCGAGGCCGGTGTGCATCGAACCCATCAATACCCTGTTGCGCAATTGGGTAAAGCCGAGATCGAGCGGGGTCAGCAGGGTTGGATAACGACTCACAGGGCCTCCAGTTAATTTTTTGTTATCAATGTGGAGCTAGAGTAAAGAATCGAAAATTCTTTTTCAAACAAATGTTTGGACAATTTTTCAGCGCACAGCCGTGTCCTGAATCCCGGGCGCCGGATCCACCAGCCGGAAATGGCAATTTCGCCCCCAACTGGTTAATAATGGCCCCTCCTCCCCCATTAACAGGGCGATAACGCGACTATGTCTATTTTCAAAGGCCTGGGCTGGTTGTTCCGCAGCCTGTGGCGCCTGCTCAACTTCACCCGCCTGATGCTGGTCAATCTGCTGTTTCTGCTGGTCGTGCTGGTCATCGTCGTCAGCTTCGGCCAGAAAGAGGCCCCGGTGGCCCCCATCGAAGGGGCGCTCACTCTCAACCTCAACGGCGTGCTGGTCGAGCAGCGTTCCCAGACAGACCCTACAGTGCAGCTGCTGCGCCAGATGGACAGCAGCGACGAGCAGCCGAGCGAGATCGTGCTCTCCGATCTGCTGTGGGCCATTCACAACGCCAAGGATGACGATCGCATCAAGGCGCTGGTGATCAAGCCCCAGGGGCTGCAGGGCGCCAGCTTCTCCAAATTGCAGGAGGTGGCAAGCGCCATCGATGCCTTCAAGGAGAGCGGCAAGCCGGTCATTGCCATGGCCGACTTCTATACCCAGGGGCAATACCTGCTGGCGGCTCACGCCGACCACGTGCTGCTCAACCAGAGCGGTGCCGTGGTGATCGAGGGTCTGGGCGTCTACCAGACCTACTTCAAGTCGGCGCTGGAGAAACTCAACATCACCCCCCATGTGTTCAAGGTCGGCACCTACAAATCCTTCGTCGAACCCTACACCCGGGATGACATGTCCCCCGAGAGCAAGGAGGCGAACCAGCGCTGGCTGGATCAGCTGTGGCAATCCTATGTTGCCGACGTAGCCAACCAGCGGGAGATAGATCCGGAGATCGTGGCTCCGGGCAAGGAGCGCTTCCTCGAACTGCTGCGCAAAGCCGGTGGCAATGCCGCCAACTACGCCCTCGACAACGGCTTGGTGGATCAGCTCGCCACCCGTGACGAGATGACCCAGGCGGTGATCAAGGAGGTGGGAGAAGATGAGGATCACGGCTGGAAAGGGGTCGGCCTCAAGGAGTATTTGGCCGCCATTCCCGAGCAATATCCCCAGAGCGGCAAGGACGAAGTGGGCCTCATCGTCGCCAGCGGCGCCATCATGGACGGCATGCAACCCGCCGGTACCATAGGCGGAGACAGCCTCTCCGAGCTGCTGGCCGATGCCCGTCGCGATGACAAGGTAAAAGCCGTGGTATTGCGGGTCGACAGCCCCGGCGGCAGCGCCTTCGCCGCCGAGCAGATCCGCGCCGAATTGCTGGCCCTGAAACAGGCCGGCAAGCCGGTCGTGATCTCCATGGGCAGCTACGCCGCCTCCGGTGGCTACTGGATCTCCGCCGATGCGGACAAGATCTTCGCCTCCCCCACCACCCTCACCGGCTCCATCGGGGTGTTCGGCATGTTCGCCACCATCGACAAGGCGCTCTCCCAATACGGGATTCACACCGATGGCGTCGGCACCACGGATTACGTCGGCGTCGGTCTGACCCGAGCCCTGCCCGAGCACGTCAGCCAGGCCATCCAGCTGAGTGTGGAGGATACCTACCAGCGCTTCGTCGATCTGGTGGGCAAGGGGCGCGGTCTGAGCCCGGAAGAGGCAGAAAAAGCCGCCGAAGGGCGAGTCTGGACCGGTGAGGATGCCAAGGCACTGGGTCTGGTGGATGAGTTCGGCAACCTCGACGATGCCCTCAAGGCCGCCGCCGACCTCGCCAATCTCAAGGAGTGGCAGGTAAGCCCCATCGAACAGGAAGAGTCAGCCAGGGACAAGTTCCTGCGCCAGTTGTTCGACAGCAGCGCCCAGGCGCTGGCACCGTACCTGCAAAGCTGGCTGCCAGCCGGATTTGGCAAGGCCATGGTGGAGGTGAAGCGCAACCTGGATCCCCTCACGCGCTTCAACGATCCGCAGGGCACCTACGCCTTCTGCCCGGTCTGCGTGCAGTAACCCCAATTGATGGCGCTCAGACGCCAACCATAAAAAACGGCGACCCGATGGTCGCCGTTTTCGTTAGCCTGCCCGGGCCTTCTTCAAAGGCACAGACCTCATCAGGGATTGAGGCGGGTCGGCATGCCGGTGCGCTGCTCCAGCACCTGCTTGACCACGTTGGAGTCAGAGTCGGCGTGGGCGATGAAGCGGGTAGTGGCCGGAGTCATGGGCAGCGGCACGGCGGCGGTGGAGTTGAACTCCTCCTCGGTGCGCGACAGCGGCTCGTGCACTTCCATGTAGCGACCGCCGTCCGGCTCGACCGTGGTCTTGACCGGCTGGTTGACGAACTGGACGCGAGTACCGACCGGCACGTGGTCGAACAGGTACTTGATGTCGTCGGCGCGCAGACGGACGCAGCCGCTGCTCACCCGCAGACCGATGCCGAAGGTGGCATTGGTGCCGTGGATGGCGTAGAGGTTGCCGATATAGAGGGCGTGCAGACCCATGGGGTTGTCAGGACCGGCCGGCCAGACCGCAGGCAGGGTCTTGCCCTGGGCGGCGTAGCGGCGACGGATGTTCTCGGTCGGGGTCCAGGTCGGGTTGGCGCGCTTGCGCTCCACCTTGGTGATCCAGTTCTCCGGGGTGTTTACCCCCAGCTGGCCGATGCCGATGGGCAGCACCTGCACCACGTTCTTGCCTTTCGGGTAGTAATAGAGGCGCATCTCGGCCACGTTGATGACGATCCCTTCGCGGGGCGCATTGGGCAGGATCAGCTGATGGGGAATGATCAGGGTGCTGCCTGCCTTGGGCAGGTAGGGATCGACCCCGGGGTTGGCTTCCATGATGTTGGTCAGACCCAACTGGAAGTCAGAGGCGATCTGCTCCAGCGGACGGTTGTCCGCGGGCACCACATATTCCTGATTCTCGCCGATCAGACGGCTGTTGGCCGCAGGCAGACGGTACTCGACGGCGGCGGCCTGTTGGCTGACCAGTGCGAGTGTGCATAAAAGGGCCGAAGCGGCAGTGCGAAGGGGATTCATAAAATTCCTGTATGGTTTCCTGTACCAATGGGCCGACGGCCCTGTCATCCTCGGTCTGCCGGTGGCGGGTCAACCTGCACCACAGGCCAATAACCGAGCGCGCATTCTTTCCTGTGTCGGCCAAAATTTCAACTTCGGCGTAACGCTTTTACCATCAAAATCAGCCGACAGACCGCCATCGGAGGAGATCCTCTCCCCTGCCAGAGTGCCCACGCCATCATGAGCAAAAGATGAACAGCCTGAATTGTCCCTCCCAGTGTTACACGCTCCCGTTGCCGCAACCCATCCTCATCGACCAAAGGGTTGCATGCCATATACCCAACCAGTCCCGGGCCAGCAACCAGCGACCATAAAAAAACCGCTCCGAGGAGCGGTTAATGGAGCCACCAGGCAACCATAAAAGGGACTACGGGTTGGGTTGTCATTGGTATTGCTGTGTCACGCTCACTACTGCACCGTGGCGTCCGTGGCGCCGGTCTGCTCCTTGAGAAAAGTTATCCAGGGTGAGGCGCGGCCGCTGACATTGCCATTCTGGGCTGCCTGGGTGAAGGCATTGAGCGCCTCTTTCGGCTTTTGCTGCTCGAAATAGGCAATCCCGCTCAAGAACTTCAGATCGGCACGCTGCTCGCCACTGGCATTCGCCGCAGGTTTGGCAGCCAGTGCTACCAAGTCCTGATAGCGCTTGCTCTGGATCATCATGCGCGCCATCTTCAACTGCAGGTCGGCGCTAGGGGCCAACCGGTAGCTCTTGGCCAGCGTATCGATGGCCGGATCCAGCTCCTTGGCTTGATGCCAGTAGTTGGCCAGCGTCTTGTAGTTGCCGGCACTCGCCTCAATCGCCCCCTCCTTCATCCCCTTCTCCATCACCCGGGCGGCGCGATGGGGAATGCCGACGAAGGCCAGGTAATTGGCCAGCCGCTGCAGCTCGGTTGCCTCGGTCAGCATGCCGAGGTTGTAGGCCGACTCCAGCGCCGCCAGCGCCTTGCCATCATTGCCCGCCTGCATGTGCATGGCCGACAGCTGGGTCCAGTACTTCTTCTTCTCCGGGAACATGTTGACCAGGGTAGTCAGCACCTCGGTGGCTGGCTTGTACTGCTTGAGCTCATAGTGGGCCCCCATCTTGAGCAGGTACCAGGACTCCGGTGCCTTGCCCGCCGATAGCCTGATCGCCTGATCCACTGCGGGGATCGCCTCCCGGTACTGCTTGAGCTGCACATGGGCGTTGGCCAGGGTGATGTAGGCGTGGGCGTTTGGCTTGTCATCCTTGCCCTGGTTGGCAAACCACTCCTTCATGGTCTTTACCGAACCCTGAAAGTTGCCCTCAGCCATATAAAGCTGGGCCAGGTTGTAGCGCACCTGCTGGGCCACCACGGGCGGCAGGCCGCCGGTGGCGATGGCATCGGCGAAATATTTGGTCGCCTGGCCATACTTCTCCTGCTGCGCGGCCACGAAGCCCAGGGTCTGCAGAATGACCCCCTTGTCGTAGACCCGCTCACCGGCACCGGACAAGGCCTCCTGCAACTTGGCATTGGCATCGCCATAGCGTTTCTCGGTGATCAGCTCCTGCGCCTTGTTGACCGCACGATAGGCTCGATCCGACAGGGTCGGCTGCTCGGCGGCCCAGCTGGCGGTGCTGAGCAGCACCGCCATGGCGACCGGGGCGAGGATCATCTTGTGTAACTTGTTCATCGCCACCTTCCTTAGTTGACCGCGAACTCGATTTCTTGCTGCATCCGGGAAGCCTGCGGCTTGCCATCCACCATGGCCGGTTTGAACGTCCACTTGGCAATGGTCTTGCGCGCCTCCTTGCCCAGGTCATAGCTGCGCGGCTCTTCCTTCACGATCCGCACGTTGCTGACGGTACCGCGCTCAGTCACGGTAAACTCCACCAGCACCTTACCGGAAGCGAGCCCGGCCAGCGCAGCCTTGCGGGGCATCATGGGTTCGAACGTTGCCAGGGGAATGGCACCGTTGTTGCCACCGATCCCGCCGCCACCGCCGCCCGTGCTGTAGGCACCGAGGGCATTGCCACCGCCGATGTTGACCGGGATGTCGAGCTTGGGCATGTCCATGGGCGCGCTGTCCATCTTCGGTCTGTCCGTGCTTGCCACCTCCATTTCAGGCGGGGGGGGCGGACGCTTCGGGGGCGGCGGTTTGGGCAGCTCCCTCTGTTTCTCTTGCAGGGTCTCATCGGGCTTGATGCGGATGAAGTCGGTCATGGTGACGTCATCCTTCTCCGTCAACTCCCGGTGATCCGGTGTGATCAGCTTGTTCATTCCCAAAAACAGAAAGAACACCACCACACAGGAGACCGCCAACGATATCAGGTATCTCATAGGTCTCTCTCCGGCATCAGCTGCTCTTGTCGGCAGCGATGGAGATGTTCTGGACACCGGCCATGCGGATCTGATCCATGACCTGCACCACCAGACCGGAACGGGATTCGCTGTCGGCCTGGATCACCACGGCACTCTCCGGGTTTTCCGCCCGCAGCCGCTCGATGTTGGCGCGCACAGCACCGACTTCCACCACCCGCTTGTCGACCCAAACCTGGCCATTTTCCCGTACCGCAACCATGATGTTGCCCTTCTTCACCGTCTCGGCCGTGTTGGCGCTGGGACGGTTGATCTCGACACCGGACTCCTTAACGAACGAGGTGGTCACGATGAAGAAGATCAGCATGATGAACACTATGTCCAGCATGGGGGTCAGATCGATGGCCGCCTCGTCAGCACCGCTGTCGCTGTGACGTTTTCTCATGGCAAAAACTCCTTGCTTGTTCTGAGCCTCCGACAGGTCCGGCCTGACCGGAGGCGTGCATCCTGCATCAACCGTGTTTCAGGTTGTCTTCCAGCTTCTCGACCGCCAGCTTGGCCTTGTGATCGAGCTGGTTTACAAAAAACAGACCGGAAAGGGCGGCAACCATGCCCGCCATGGTCGGCACCGTCGCCTTGGAGATCCCCGAGGCCATGGCGCGCGGCGAACCGGTACCGGTCACGGCCAGGGTGTCGAACACCTGGACCATGCCGACCACGGTGCCGAGCAGCCCCATCAGCGGACAGAGGGCGATCAGCACCTTGATGATCGGCATCCCCTTGTCCACCGCCATGGCCACCCTTGAAACTAGCTCGCGCCGGATCTGCCTGGCAGACCAGGAGAGGTGATCGCTGCGGGCCAGCCAGGCCGCCTTGGTCTGCTTCACCTGCTGGGGGTAGACGGCGATGAAGTAGAACCAGCGCTCCAGCAACAGGGCCCACATCATCAGGGTCAGGAAGAACAGGGCGACCAGCACGTCGCCCCCCAATCCCAGAAACCGGCGGACCGACTCGACTTCTTCAATCAACCAGAACCACATGGATGACTCCTTAGGCTGCTGCCTTGGCAGAGTGCAGACGCTCCTGATAACGGGCGACGAAACCGGCACTCTGCTCTTCCAGCACCTGGATCAGGCGACGGCTCTGGGTCTGCACCAGGGTGTAGAGGAACAGCATGGGCACGGCCACGACCAGACCCTGCATGGTGGTCACCAGGGCTTCGGAAATACCGCCGGCCATCAGCTTGGGATCGCCGGTACCGAACAAGGTGATGGCCTGGAAGGTGGCGATCATCCCGACCACGGTACCCAGCAGACCCAGCAGCGGAGCGACTGAGGCGATCAGCTTGATGATGCTGATGCCCTTCTCGAACTTGGGTACGTTGCGCAGGATGATCTCGTCGAGCTTGGACTCCAAATCCTCGATGTTGTCACCACGGTGCGCCTGATAGGCCCCCAGCATGTCACCGATGGGGTTGCCCTTGATCACCTGATCGGATTTCAGCTGCTTGCGCATGGAAGAGCCGATCAGCGACAGGCGGATGCCACAGAAGATGGCCAACAAGGTCCCGATGACCCCGAGTGCGAGGATCACATACCCCACAGTGCCACCCTGATCGATGCGCTCCTTCAGGGTCGGCGACTGCACCAGCAGGGAGAGGATCACGCCACGGGACGGGTCGATAAAGACAGGCTTGACCCCGTCACCACCCGCTTCAAACTCGGCGAGCGGTGCCAGCACGCTCTTCTCCGGTTGGCGGGAGAGTTGCTCGAACTTGCCGGTTTCCGGTACGAAGGTCAGGTACTTGCCTTCGGAGACAGTGTTGAACTCGCCGATCTGAGTGACCGTCTTCTCGGCCTGATTGCCCTCGCCGTAAACCACGGTCGCCGGGATCTGGCTCACCTTGCCGCCATCGACCATGCGGCCAAGGGTGGTGGTCCAGAAGGCTTCCAGATCATCGCTGGAGGGAAGCTCCTTGCTCTCGGCCAGACGGGTCAACAGTACCGCCTGCTCCGGATGTTCCACCCGGCGGGCGGAAGCGTTGAAGATCCCCTTGAACTCGCCGGCGAACTGGCGCAGTACGCCGAACATCTCGCCCATGTTGCCGGAGCGCTGGCGCAAGGTCTCGGTCAGTTCGGTCAGCTGCTTGTCATTGGCATCAAAGGTCGCCTTTAGCTGTTCGCCCTTGGCGGTCTCGGCTGCCAGCTCCGCCTTGGCCTTGGCCAGCAGGGCGGCCTGCTCGTTCTTGTCAGCCAGGAAGCGGGCTTCCCGCTCCTTGTTGAGCTGGGATTCGCTCAGGCTGGAGGCTTTCACCTGGTTCAGCAGCGCATTGAGATCCACCGGTTTTTCGACGGCAGTCACCGGCAATGTGATCAGGGTTGCTCCCGCAATCAGGGAGGCGATGGCAAGTTTGATTCCTTTCATGATGCTTTCTCCGCAGTGTGAACCGGCAGCTTGATCAGCGCAGGAGGCGCCTGCTTCTTGGCAATACGCAAGCCATGTTCAATTGCACTGCGATACTCCTGGGGCAATTCTTCCCATTGACGGGTCTGCTTGTTCCACATGCCGGTTTCCTGGCCATCCGGAGACTGATAAAGGAGGGCGATGCGACCGACGCGCAGGAACTCGTAGGTCTTCTCGCTACCATCCTTGTCCAGGCTCGCCTTGTAGGCCTCGATGGTGCGGCTGAAGCTCTCCTCGATCTGGTAGGCCTCCAGGATCTTGCGGTACTTCTCTGAGATGGTGACGTCGGCCCGGTTCATCAGGTCGGTCAGGGCGGCGACCCTGTCTTCACGCTCGACCTTCTGGAACGGCAGATCCAGGGAGACGAACTGTTCGAGGGAGTCGATCATCTTGAGCATCAGGGGCACCACTTCGGTGCTGGTCTGGTCGATCTGGGCGATCTGCTTTTGCATCGAGGCCAGCTCGCTGCTCTGGGACTCGACCATCTTGGCGACCTGCTCGTTATAGGTGCGCAGGCTGTCGACCTGGCGCAGGGCCGCCTTGTACTGGGCCAGTGCGGACTCGGCGGACTCGGCGTAGTTGTCGATCTTCTGCTGGGAAACTTTGGATGCGTTGTCGGTGGCGGCTTGAGCGTCCACGGCCTGTCCGGCGGTGGCGGCACTCAGATTGAAGCTGGTCAACAAGGCGGCCGATACCAGGCTGCCAAGGAGCGCTTTCTTCATTGTAATGGTCCTTGTCTTCATAGGATTACCCTATCTCCCTAACTTCCTTGGACGTTGGGCACAGCCGGCCCGACCGGACCGGCTGAGATGTTGTATCAACGGGGTTGATTAGAACTTCTGGGTGTAGTCGATGTAGTAGATGCGACCATCGATGCTGTAGAGGTCTTCGGTGTAGGTGAAGCCGTCACTCGACAGGGAAGGTTCGCGGTTGAACATGTTCTTCACACCGGCCTGGATCTTGGCGTTCCAGCTGGTATCGACCGCCACGTTCAGGTTCCAGACGGTGTTGGAAGCGATGTGGCCCTCTTCCTGACCGTCGACATAATCCTGGCTCTGGGAGTCGATGTAGTTGGCGCTCAGGTAGGCATCAAGATTCCACCACTGCGGGAAGGTGGCACCGATCCCGGAGTTGAAGCGCAGCTCGGGCCGCTCATTCCACCCCTTCTTGTCGATCATGGGACCACCGGCGAACAGACCCTCTTCGTACTTCAGGATGTAAGTCCCGCCGAAGTCATAACGCATGGTGAAGACGTTGAAGTCGTACTTGTAGTCCGCCTTGAAGTCGAGACCGCTGGTCTTGAGCTGACCCAGGTTGACCATGCCGGCATAGACCATCTCGACATCGCCATTGGCATCGCGAACGACGTTCGGGTTGCTGCCGGTGTTGAGCTCCTGATAGAACTGGGTCTGAGTGGTGGCCAGCTGGATCACGTCATCAATCTTGATGTAGTAGTAATCCAGCGAGAGGTTCAGGTTGTCCAGCGGGCTGTAGGCGGCACCAATGGTAAAGGTGTCGGCCGTCTCTTCTTTCAGCTGCTTGTTGGCCTGGCGGGTGGTGTCGTACTGCGACTCGGGGCAGTTGGCGACATTATTGGCCTGGCAGCCAACATAGTCCTTGGCAAAGTCAGCGGAGAAAGAGTCTGCCGCATACAGATCATCCAGCCCGGGCGCCCGGAAAGACTGGGACCAGGAGGTTCTGAACATCAGGTTGTCGAGCGGCTGATAGCGCAGGCTGGCCTTGGGCGAGAAGGCGCTGCCAAAGTCGCTGTACTTGTCATAGCGACCGGCCAGGTTCAGCTCGATCTGCTCGGTGATGGGGATCAGGGTTTCGATATAGGTGGCAAACACATCGCGCACCCCGGAACCCGAGTTGCCGGAGGAGCCCAGGACGTTGCCCGCCTCGGACTGGCTGTCATAGGTATCGGAGTAGACCCAGTCGTTATACTCGGCCCCCAGATACCAGCTGACGGGACCTGCGGGCAGCTCGCCCATCTCCCAGCCCAGACCACCGTACCACTGGAAGAAATCCATCTTGGAGGTGCGGCTGGTGTCGTAGGAGAGATCGTTGGTCGCGCTGTTAGAGAAGCTGCCATTGACGAAATTGCCGCTGTTGACCTGGGTCTGGACCGCAGGCTCCAGCACGTAACCGCTACCCGAGCTCTTGTTGTCGGTCTTGGAGTACATGTAACCGGCGTTCCACTCCACATCCCCTACAGCTTCGGTCGGCAGTACGCCTTCGAAGCCCAGGTTCATGGAGCCGGTCAGGTCGGTCACGTCATTGTCACGGGGACCCACGTTGTTGAAGCGGTAGTAAACGGTGGCTTTTTCACCCACACCGGTGTTGAAACCATTGTCTGCCAGCACGGCATCGCCGCCAGTAGTGCCGCCGTTGACCGAGAAGACGCCCGCAGCCGGCGCAAAACGACCAAAGCTGGTGACACGGGAGCCAATCATCTGGGGAACGAAGTCCACGTTGTCGTTGATATGGTAACGACCGTTCACATAGACGGTGTCACGGGTACGGGACGCCGTCTTGGCGGCAACCTGGGCAAAGTCGAAGCGACAGGCCGTGCCCTTGGTCACAAAACCGGCACCAGTGCTTTCACAATCGATCCCGTCCAGGGTACGGGTGACCGTCTTGCCGGTCGCTGCATCTACGCCCTTGATATTGCGGCCATACAGGCTGGGGGCCGAGGCGCCCTGCAATGCCAGATAGTCACGATCACGGTAGTAGATCACGTCCTTCACATCGTGCTCGTAGACCATCATCAGGGAGCCTTTCTCCCCCGTGATGCCGCTGACGATGGAGCCACTCTGTTCATCACCACCCTCTTCGGTCGGTGAGCCGAAACGCCCCTGGAACATCAGGCCGTCGAAACCCTCTTTGAGGATCACGTTGATGACGCCACCGATGGCATCGGAACCATAGAGCGCCGAGCCGCCGTCCAGGTTCACTTCAACCCGCTCGACGGCCGCCATGGGAATGGTGTTGAGGTTGATGGAAGTACCGCCCATGGTCGGTGAACCGGCGATCCGCTTGCCATTGAGCAACACCAGAGTACGGGTAGAACCCAGGCCACGCAGACCGACAGTGCCCTGGGACTGATAGGAGTCACCGGACGAGGGAGAGTATCCACCAAAGGAGTTGTAAGAGGCCTGCTTCAGATAATCCGCCACGGTCTGCTGACCGGACTGTTCGATCTGGGCCTTGCTGACGGAGACAACCGGGGTGGCACCTTCGACATCGACACGGGAAATACGGGAGCCAGTGACTTTGATTTTCTGCAGTTTTTCAACGTTCTGCCCCTCTTCGGCAGATACGGACGGGGCCGCTGCAAGGCTCGCCAAGGCGAACGCAATCGCAGCAGAGATCCTGCTCTTCCTAAGCATCGCTTATATCCTTCCTGGTTGTTTATTGTTTGCTTCCTGATACCGCCCTCTTTGGAGCAGTGCGTAAGGCTTATCAATCTTTGACAGGTGACGTCAATGGAGGTGGGAGGCCCGAAAGAAAACCCAGCAATAAGACAGGTATCTTATTTAAACGGGATTTTTTTAGTGAATCATTCTGGGATTAGTTAAAACAACAATGTAAATATTTTGTTAAATTGAGTATTTGACGTCAAATTGAAGTTTCATGAACTTATTGAACAACATGCTGTCGCTATATATTTTGTTTTGAAACTATCGAATTAATCAGGATTAAACTCCATCACAAGACAGGTTGCCAAACGGCCATCCTGGCTGGTATCAGAGATATAACAATATTGCTGGTATCGTTTACAAAGTAACGCATTAAAATATAAAAACATTAAAAATCAAAAAGATAAAATCAAGCCACATATATTGAAACGACTGTTTATAAAATTTCAAAAAATATTGAGACGCAGCGTTTTATGTCGATTTTATATTTCCAGATAAAAAGTGCCGTTTCCCGCCCGTTTTTGTCTCTGCATCTCATTTGTCCCGGTTTTGCATTTCCTTGTACTTGATTTTTGTTTCAGAGCTTTTACAGTGGCCGAGCGGATTGTCTGCTATTTGTCAGGCGATCCAGCGCGTAATGCCAGGAAGGACAGGCTGGCCACCGGATGTGACTAGCCACAAAAAAGAACAACAAGGACGAGGTTCCATCATGCTGTCGTACTTTCTACGCCGGATGCTTTTGATCATCCCGACGTTCCTCGGTATCACCCTGCTCGTCTTCACCATCACCCGTTTCGTGCCGGGCGGCCCGGTCGAACGCATGTTGCTGCAGGCACAGGTGTCGCAGAACGAAAGCGGTCGCTCCAGTGGCAGCAAGGGGGCCCAGGCGCTCTCTGACGAACAGATCGAGGAACTCAAGGCGTTCTACGGGCTCGACAAGCCCATGCTGGTTGCCTATTGGGAGTGGCTGCAGAAGCTGGTGGTGCTGGATCTGGGGGAGTCGACCCGTTACTACGAGCCGGTGTGGGATCTCATCAAGGAGCGGCTACCGGTCACCGCCTTCTTCGGACTGGCGACCTTCTTGCTGAGCTACGCCGTCTCCATCCCGCTCGGGGTGGCCAAGGCGCTCAGGCACAACAGCCGCTTCGATTCGTTAAGCTCCATGCTCATCTACATGGCTTATGCGCTACCTGCCTACGTGGTGGGGATCTTCCTCATCACCGTCTTCGCCTTCCATCTTGAGTGGCTGCCCATGGGGGGCTTCCCGGGGGACGATTTTGAATACATGGAGAGCAGCTGGGATCAGATCCGCACCGTCTTCGCCCACGCCCTGCTGCCGCTCATCGCCTACGCCATCGGGGATTTCGCCATCCTCACCATGACCATGAAGAACAGCCTGATGGAGAACCTGTCGGCGGATTACGTGCGCACCGCTGTGGCCAAGGGGCTACCGTTTCGCAAGGCGGTCACCGATCACGCCATGCGCAACAGCCTGATCCCCATCGCCAGTCACTTAGGGTCAGTGCTCACCGTCTTTTTCGGGGGCTCCTTCCTCATCGAGACCATCTTCAACATCGACGGCATCGGCCTGCTCGGTTACGAGGCGATCGTCGAGCGGGATTACCCTACCGTCATGGGTATTCTGGCCATCACCTCCATGCTGATGCTGGTGGGCAACATTGTCTCCGACATCTGTGTCGCCCTTGTCGATCCCCGCGTGCGGTTTGGAGAGTGAGCATGAACCCTGTCACCTTAAAAAAACTCAAGCGTTTCAAATCGATAAAACGCGGCTACTACTCCTTTATCATCTTCACCACCCTGGTGGTGCTCTCCCTGCTGGCGGAGCTGCTGGTCAACAGCCGGGCGCTGATGGTGAGCTATCAGGGCCAGCTTTACTTCCCCACCTATGGCGACGTGATCCCGGGTCAGCACTTCGGGCTCGATTACGAGTACGAGACCAACTACCGCCAGTTGCAGACCAAGTTCGTGCAGGAAGGAAAAGAGGACTGGGTGCTGCTGCCGCTGGTGCCCTGGAATCCTTACGAACAGGACTTCAAGGAGGATAGCTACCCGCCCTATGCCCCGAGCACGGCCGAGCGCCACTTCCTCGGCACCGACACCAGCGGCCGCGACGTGCTGGCACGGCTGGTCTACGGCTTTCGCATCGCCATCGGCTTTGCCTTCATCGCCCTGGTGGCGAGCTACACCCTCGGGGTCACCCTCGGCTGCATGATGGGCTTTCTCGGCGGACGGTTTGACCTGGTGCTGCAGCGCTTCATCGAGATCTGGTCCCAGGTGCCGTTTCTCTACGTCATCATGATCCTGGTCTCCCTGGCCAAGCCGAACTTCGGCCTGTTTGTCGCCATCAACGTGCTGTTCGGCTGGATGGGCATCACCTGGTACATGCGCACCCTCACCTACAAGGAGCGGGCGCGGGACTATGTGATGGCGGCGCGGGCCCAGGGGGCGAGCACGGGGCGGATCATCTTCCATCACATCCTGCCCAATACCCTGATGATGATCGTCACCCTGGCGCCCTTTGCCGTGGTGGGCAATATCTCCACCCTGACGGCGCTGGACTATCTGGGCTTTGGCCTGGCACCACCGACCCCGAGCTGGGGCGAGCTGCTCTCCCAGGGCATCAACAACCTGGACGCCATCTGGATCGTAAGTTCCGTGGTGGCGGCGGTGAGCCTGGTGCTGATTATGGTCTCCTTTATCGGCGAGGCCATTCGCGAGGCGTTCGATCCGCGCAAATTTACCCGTTATCAGTGACAGGACGAGCCGCCACAGCGGGCGGCCACGGGTCACATGGATTAACCCGTTATCAATCAAGCCCCCGCAGTGGGGAATGACCAGGAAGTCAAACATGAACAATAAAATCAAATGGATAGGCGCACTTTTTCTGCTGGTGAACGGATCCTGGGGCTGGGCGGCCAGCCTGCCTGCGGATCTCAAGTGGGAAACCAACGACACCGACCCCGTGTTCGCCTCCCCCAAAGCGCTGCCCGGAGGCAGCATCACCATGTTCGTGGACAGCTTTCCGCTGACGTTTCGCACCGTCGGGCCCGACTCCAACGGCGCGTTTCGCTCCTTCATCCTGGACAACCAGCTGAGGCTCATCAGCTTCCACCCCAATACCGGCAACCCCATCCCGTCCCTCGCAAGCGCCTGGGCCATCGCGCCGGACAGCCAGACCGTCTACTTCAAGCTGGATCCGCGCGCCAAGTGGTCCGACGGCAAGCCCGTCACCGCCGATGACTACACCTTCGGCTACGAGATGATGCGCTCCAAGGACATCAAGGGCCCCTGGTTCAACAACTACTACACCACCGAGGTGGTGGCGGTGGAGAAGATCGACGACCACACCATCCTGGTGAAGGCGGGCAGCCGCAAGGCCAGACTGGATCTCCTCAACACCACAGAGCTGTGGCCCCAGCCCAAGCACTACTACAAGCTCGGCCCCAATTGGGTGAAGCAGTACAACTGGGCCGTAGTGCCGACCACCGGTCCCTATGTGATGAGCGACGTGAAGAAGGGTAAATCCATCACCTTCAGCAAGCAGAAAGAGTGGTGGGCAAAGAGTGATCGCTACAACCAGCACAGATTCAACCTCGACACCATCAAGGTGCAGGTGATCCGCGATCGCAATATCGCCTTTCGCCACTTCCTGAAAGGGGAGATAGACACCTTCGAGATGATCCTGCCGAACTGGTGGCACGAGAAGGCCGTCACCCCGGAGTACAAGAAGGGGTACGTGCAGAAGGTGATGGCCATGACCGACACCAAGCAGGGCGGACAGGGAGTTCACCTCAATGTCGCCCATCCCAAGCTGGCCGACATCAATGTGCGGCTCGGCATCCAGCACGCCTTCAACATCGACAAGATGATCGAAACCGTGCTGCGGGGCGACTACGACCGGGCCACCACCTTCGGCTCGGGCTTTGGCGAATTTACCAACATGACGCTGCCGGAGCGGACCTATGACATCGCCAAGGCACGCGACTACTTCGCCAAGGGGGGCTATAGCAAGCCGGGGCCGGACGGCATCCTGCAAAACGACAAGGGGGAGCGGCTGACCCTGGCCGTCACCTACACCAGTCAGGAGCACTCCAAGCGGCTGACCGTGCTCAAAGAAGAGGCCAAGAAGGCGGGCCTGGATCTGGAGCTCAACCTGGTGGATGGTGCCACCGGCTTCAAGGTGATGCTGGAGAAGAAACACGAGGCGGCCTGGATGGGCTGGGCTGGCGGGGGTCTCTATCCGCAATACTGGGAGTCATTCCACTCGGCCAACGCCAACAAGCCGCAGACCAACAACCTGTTCAACGTGGCCGACAAGGAGCTGGATAACCTTATCGACGCCTATAACGTCGAATTCGACATGGCCAAACGGGCCAAGCTCTCACAACAGATCCAGCAGCGCATCTATGATCTCGCCATCTTCGTGCCCGGAGTGCAGCTCAACTATGTGCGGGCCAGCAGCTGGCGTTATGTGATGCTGCCCGAGGTGCCGGCCACCCGGAACACGCCGGATCTGCTCTACTGGCCCATGGATGGCTATCCCCACAGCAGTGGCGGCCTGCTCTGGCTCGATCCCAAGGTGAAGGAAGAGACCCAGAAAGCCAGGGAGGCAGGGGAGGCGCTGACCCCCATTACGCAGACCGACAAGACCTATGCACGTCATTGATGCCGCAGAGAAGGGAGTAGCAGTCATGCCCAACACACAGGCCTCCATTCTTGACGTCCGGGATAATGGGGTAGAGGGTACCGTTGAGAACGGCCAGAACAAGACCCCGATTCTTGAGGTGCGTGACCTCGAGGTGGAGTTCGCCGTCGACGACGGCAAGATAAAGGTGCTCGACGGGGTCAGCTTCCAGGTCGCTTCGGGCCAAACCCTGGGGATCGTCGGCGAGTCCGGCTGCGGCAAGAGCGTCACCTCGCTCGCCATCATGGGTCTGCTGCCCAAGCCCCACGGCCAGGTGGTGGCGGGCTCCATCCGCTTTCAGGGGGAGGAGCTGCTCACGCTGGCGCCGGATCAGATGTACAAGGTGCGCGGCAACCGCATCTCGATGATCTTCCAGGAGCCGATGACAGCGCTCAACCCGGTGCAGACGGTCGGGGATCAGCTGATGGAGGTGTTTCACCTCCATCGCCCTGACTACCGCAAGGCCCAGCGCAAGGAGGCCGCCATCGCCATGTTGCAGAAGGTGGGGATCCCGGAGCCCGCCCAGCGTTTTGCCGTCTACCCCCACAATCTCTCCGGTGGCATGCGTCAGCGGGTGATGATCGCCATGGCGCTGGCCTGCGAGCCTTCCCTGCTTATCTGCGATGAACCGACCACGGCGCTCGATGTCACCATCCAGGCCCAGATCCTGGAGCTGATGAAGGAGTTGCAGGCCCAGACCGGCATGGCCATCATCTTCATCACCCACGATCTCGGGGTGGTAGCGGAGCTGTGCGACGAGGTGGTGGTGATGTATGCGGGCCGGGCGGTGGAACAGGCGGACGTGTTCGAGCTGTTTGACCAGCCACGCCACCCCTATACTCATGGCCTGATGGCCTCGATCCCCCGTCTCGAAGATGCCCCCAAGAGCCTGCTCAAAACCATCAGGGGTCAGGTGCCCGCCCTTGACGAGATGCCGGCCGGCTGTCGTTTCTCCAATCGCTGCCCCCACGCCACCGAGATCTGCGTGAGGGCCATTCCGGCCACCGAGCAGCTCGCCGAGCGGCACGGGGTGGCCTGCCACCACTGGAGGGAGCTAGCCGTATGAAGACGCTTTTATCGGTGCGCGACGTGAAGCAGCACTTCCAGCTGGGCGGCGGCTTGTTGCGCAAGAAGTACCACGTCTACGCGGTGGACGGCATCAGCTTCGATCTCAAGCAGGGGGAGACGCTGGGGCTGGTGGGCGAGTCCGGCTGTGGCAAGTCCACCCTGGGACGCACCCTGCTCAAGCTGTTCGAGCCGAGCGCCGGCACCATCACCTTCGAAGGGCGGGATATCACTCACCTCTCCCCCAGGGAGATGCGATCCCTGCGCCAGGAGATGCAGATGGTGTTTCAGGACCCCGCAGAATCCCTCAACAGCCGCCACACGGTGGGCCAAATCCTGGAAGAGCCCTTCATCATCCACGGCAAGGGCAACACCACCGAGCGCCGCGAGTGGGTGCTGGAGCTGCTGGAGAAAGTCGGTTTGCCAGGCAGCGCAATGGATCGCTACCCCCACGAATTTTCCGGCGGCCAGCGCCAGCGCATCGGCATCGCCCGAGCCATCGCGCTCAAGCCCAAGCTGCTGGTGTGTGACGAGGCGGTGTCGGCCCTCGATGTGTCGGTGCAGTCCCAAATCGTCAACCTGCTGCTCACTTTGCAGCAGGAGATGAACCTCGCCATCATCTTCATCGCCCACGACCTGTCGGTGGTGAAACACATCTCGGATCGGGTCGCCGTCATGTATCTGGGCAGGATCGTCGAACTGGCGGAGGCGCAGTCACTCTATCTGGCGCCGCGCCACCCCTATACCCGGGCGCTCATCTCGGCCATTCCGGTGCCGGATCCCCGTCGGCGCAGCCAGCGCATCCTGCTGACCGGCGACGTGCCCTCGCCCATCTCGCCCCCGAGCGGCTGCCACTTCCACCAGCGCTGCCCTTATGCCAGCGAGCTGTGCAGGAGCACGGCGCCGAAACTGGCATTGTGCGGTGACAGCGCCCACCAGGTGGCCTGCCACACGCCACTCTCCGCCAGCGGCGATCCCTCGCTGGATCAGGCCAGCTGACGCTGGCAAGGCAGAAACGAACGAGGCGGCCCTGTGGCCGCCTCGTTTCATGACTGATGCCATCCCCAATCAGGCGATCTGGTAGCGCCCCGGCTTGTGGTTGAGTGTCAACACAAGATTACAGATAACGGCCGCGACGATGGAGAGCGCCAGGATCCAGGGTTGCACCACGAAGAAGGAGGTCACGACGATGGCGCAATCCAGCCCCATCTGTAGCTTGCCGGCCCGGATGCCGAAGCGATCCTGAACAAACAGCGCCAGTATGTTGAAGCCGCCCAGGCTCGACTTGTGGCGAAACATGATGAGCAGCCCCATGCCGATCAGGGTACCACCGATGAGCGCCGCATAGAGGGGCTCTATCTTGCCGATCTGCAGCACGCCGTTGAGGTGATCGGTCATGAAGGAGACCGCCGCCACCGAGGCGAAGGTGTTGAGGGTAAAACGCGGCCCCATACGCAGCCATGCCAGGGCGTAGAAAGGGAGGTTGATGCAGAAGAACAGCAGACCGAAGCTGACGCCGGTCACCTGTTGCAGCAGCAGCGCCAGCCCGGCGGTACCGCCGGTGAGCAGGCCAACCTGATGGAACAGAAAGATGCCGAGGGAGACGAAGCCCGCCGCGGTCAGCAGAGCCAGCACATCCTCATAGACGGGATGCGCGTTGCGAATCGAGGTGTTGTCCATAACCTGTGTATCCAAGCGAAGTAATGTAAAGAGTGTCTGTCGCCGGCTGACCGGCTGCGAGCCTTGTTGGCAAGGCTTCGTTATGGGCGACAGTGTCCGGCTTCAGTGACCCGGATCACAAGACGCGGCCTAAACGCACCAAAATGGTGTTCGTCAGCACAGCGTTACAATCCTTGCACCAAAACAAGACAAAGCAGTGGTAAGTCCAAACTGAATCGAGCCTGAAAAAACCGACTAAACTCACTGCCCAAAAAAACGGATCCCTCTAGAATGGATGGCTTGTCACTGCCTGCATCGAGGAGCAAAGCGCAGATGAGAGTCGTCGTATTCGGGATTGGTTATGTGGGACTGGTTCAGGCCGCCGTGCTCGCCGAGATGGGCCATCAGGTCACCTGTGTGGATGTGGACGACAGCAAGGTCGCACGTCTCAAGGAGGGGATCATCCCCATCTTCGAACCCGGACTGGCGCCCATGGTGCAGGCCAACCATCAGGCTGGCCGCCTGCACTTCACCACGGACGTGGCCGAAGGGGTGGCCTTTGCCGAGCTCATCTTCATCGCGGTCGGCACCCCGCCTGACGAAGATGGTTCTGCCGATCTTCAGCACGTGCTGGCGGTGGCCGGCACCATAGGCCGTCTGATGCAGGCGGGCAAGGTGGTGATCAACAAAAGCACGGTGCCGGTCGGCACGGCCGCCAGGGTGCGCCAGCATATCGACGGCATCCTCAAGGAGCGGGGTGTTGCTCTGCCCATCGAGGTGGTCTCCAACCCCGAGTTTCTCAAGGAGGGGGCGGCGGTGGCCGACTGCCTGCGTCCGGATCGCATCATCATAGGCACCGACTCGGATCACGCCATGTCCCTGCTGGAGGAGCTCTACGCCCCCTTCAACCGCAACCATGATCGCATCATCCAGATGGATGCCCGCAGCGCCGAGCTCACCAAGTACGCCGCCAACGCCATGCTGGCCACCAAGATCTCCTTCATGAACGAGATGGCCGGGCTGGCGGAGCGCCTCGGTGCCGACATCGAGGAGGTGCGCAAGGGGATCGGCGCCGACCCGCGCATCGGCTACCACTTCATCTACCCCGGTTGCGGCTACGGCGGATCCTGCTTCCCCAAGGATGTGAAAGCGCTGATCCATACCGCCAGCGAAAGTGGCTGCGACGTGCCCCTGCTGCGCTCGGTGGAGAAGGTCAATGACAGGCAGAAACACAAACTCATCGAGCGCCTGCTTAAGCACTTCGGCCACGACCTGACGGGGCACACTTTCGCCCTGTGGGGGCTGGCCTTCAAACCCAATACCGATGACATGCGCGAAGCGCCGAGCCGGGTGTTGATGGAGGCCATCTGGGCCGCCGGCGGCAAGGTGCAGGCGTTTGACCCCGAGGCGATGAAAGAGGCCCAACACCTCTACGGCCTGCGCGACGATCTGACCCTGTGCGGCACCCAGGAGGCGGCTCTCAAGGGCGCCGATGCCCTGCTCATCTGCACCGAATGGCAGCAGTTCCGTGCCCCCGATTTCGAGCTTATCAAGCGCACACTGAAACAACCCGTCATCCTCGATGGCCGCAACCTCTATGATCCGGCCCGCCTGCACCAGCGTGGCTTCACCTATTACGCCATTGGCCGTGGCGACAGCCTGGAAAAAACGCACGCGCTGGAGAAAGCACAATGAAGTACCTGGTCACCGGCGCCGCCGGCTTTATCGGTTTTCATGTGGCGCAAAGGCTCTGTCACGAAGGGCATCAGGTCGTCGGCCTCGACAATCTCAATGACTACTACGAGGTGAGCCTGAAAGAGGCGCGGCTGGCGCAGCTCCTGCCGCTGCCCGGTTTTCGCTTCGAGCGCGGCGATCTCGCGGACAGGCAAGCCATTGCGGCCCTGTTTGCCCGGGAGCAGTTCGATCGGGTGATCCATCTGGGGGCCCAGGCCGGAGTACGTTACTCGCTGGACAACCCCTTCGCCTATGCCGACAGCAATCTCAACGGGACCCTCACCATCCTCGAGGGGTGCCGCCATCATGGGGTCGGGCACCTGGTCTATGCCTCCTCCAGCTCGGTTTACGGCCTCAACGAGCAGATGCCGTTCAAGACCTCGGACGGGGTGGATCACCCCGTCTCCCTCTATGCGGCGAGCAAGAAGGCCAATGAGCTGATGGCCCACTCCTACTCCCACCTCTACGGTTTACCGACCACAGGGCTGCGTTTCTTCACCGTTTACGGCCCCTGGGGGCGCCCCGACATGGCCCCGTTCAAGTTCGTGCGCGCCATCCTGAACGATGAACCCATCGACATCTACAACCAGGGCCAGCTCAGCCGGGACTTCACCTATATCGACGACATCGTCGAGGGGGTAATACGCATCGCGGATCGCCCACCGGTGGCGAACCCCGCCTGGCATGGGCAGACAGAGTCGAGCTCGGCCCCCTATAGGCTGTTCAACATCGGCAACGGCAGCCCGGTGCGTCTGGTCGACTTCGTGGAGGCCATCGAAACGGCCCTCGGCAAGCAGGCCATCCGCAACCTCTGCCCCATGCAGCCCGGGGATGTACTCGCCACCTGGGCCGATACCGAGGCGCTGTTCGAAGCGACCGGCTACCGGCCGAAAGTGGGGCTGACGCAAGGGGTCACCCGTTTCGTCGAGTGGTACAAAGAGTACTACGGGGTCTGAGCAAGCCGCTGTTTGGCCTGACAACGAAAAAGGGGCTGCCAATGGCAGCCCCTCTTGTTTAGTTCAGGTTCCCCTCCTTGGGGCCTGGTACATAGCTAAATGGTTCTATCTCTGGCCTGAGCCCCTGACAGGCGGGCTTGATGGCCTCGGCATTGGTCAGCAGCCAGTCAGTGCGGTGACGATTGCCGAGATTCTCCATGCGCGCGGGGTCAAAACAGCGCTCCAGCAGATCGGCCGCCCCCAGCACCCAGCGTCCTGGCGCGGCAGCCACCCAGGCCGCCGCCTCGCGGGCCTGCGCATCATCCGGCATCTGGTAGCTGTAGTGTCGCAGCGGCTGGCGGGTAAACAGCAGGTGCTGCTCCTTGAAACCGGTCAGCAGCAACTCGTTGCCCGCCGGTACCCGCTCCGCTGCCAGCGCCATCACGGTTTGCGGCGTGCGCATGTCGTTGAGGCGCGTACAGATCCAGGTGGAGTAGATGAGCCAGCCACAGGCAAGGGTGGCCAGAATGGCGGTAAGCGGTGCCCGGCGCAGCAAGGCGTTGACGAGCAACAACACGACCCCCATCACCAGCAGGGGGAGCCAGGGGGCCGGCCCCAGTTCGCTCACCCGGCTGGCCAGCTTGGCACTGAACTCCAGCGCAACCGCCCCACCGAGGCAGACGATGCCCAGCAACCAGCCAAGCCCTGACAGCAGGCGGCCTGGCCAGCGCCTGGCCAGCAGGGCGGCGATGAAGGGGGCGCTCAACAGTGCCAAAGCCGGCGTGCCAGGCGTCACATAGACGCCGCGCTTGCCGGGCGAAACCGAGAAGAAGATCACCACCAGCACCAAGTAACCGAGCAGCAATATGATGCGTTTGTCCCCCCCCTGGATGGCTCTGCGCCACTCCACCACCAGCCAGGGCAGCAGCAGGGTGAGCGGCAGCCAGAACGGCGGGATCACCGAGGTGAGGTAGTACCAGAAGGGTTTGACGTGATGCCAGGAGTTGGCATAGCGGGTCACCGTCTGGCGCAGCAGTATGTTGTCCCGATACGCCTGCAGTATGGGGTCGCCGCTCTGGGCCACGGCAATCAGCATGGGCACCAGCCACAGGCCGATGGCCAGCAACATGCACAGCGGCCCCGCCAGTCCCTTGAGCCAGTCACTGCGGGATGCCGTGCGAATTTTATCCCAATGGGTCCAGATCGCCGGGATCAGCACCAGCAGTGCCAACAGACCCACCCCCTTGGTGATGATGCCAAGGCCGGCGGCAAACCAGCCGAGCCAGTACCATCGCCAGCCCCCGTTACACAACAGGAAACGAATGAAGCTGTAGAGGCCCAGGGTGATGAAGAAGGTGACCAGCGCATCGATCTGGGCCGTCTTGGCCTGCAGGGTGAACTGGACGGTAAAGAGCAGCAGCAAGCCGGCCAGAAAACCGACCTGGGGCGTCCACAGTCGGCGGCCCAGATCCCATATCAGCACCAGGGTCAGCAGACCCGCCAGCAATGAGGGCAGCAGAAAGGCCACCTTGATGGAACCGGTCAGCAGATAGGCGATGGCGATCCCCCACATGAACATGGGAGGCTTGTCCGGATAAATCTCGCCGCCGCGCATCGGGAACAGCCACTGGCCGCTCTCCACCATCTCCTTGGCCACCAGGGCGAAGCGGGGTTCGTCGGCCGGCCAGGGATCGCGCAGCCCGAGTCCTGTGCCAAGCACGACCAGGGCTATCAGCAGCAGCCAGCCAAGGGAGCTCTGATTGAGCAGGGTTCGATCATTTACCATGGCGGATCTCGCTGTCATGGATGAGTTTGTCCCGCTTCCAGCCGCGATGCTGAATATCCAGATAGAGGCTGTAGAGGGCGGTAAAGGTGGGGAAGAGATTTTGCAGTACGCCGACGGAGTCCTGCTTGGGGGAGAAGAGGAAGTAGCTCAGCGTCATCAGGCTGCCGAGCACACTCATGTACCAGAACAGGCGGGGGATCACAGGCCGACCGGCCCGCCTGGAGGCAATGAATTGCACCAGCCAGCGCCCCCCGAACATGAGCGCCCCCGTGTAGCCGATGAGCTTCCAGCCGGTCACATGCAGGCCGGTCCAGTCGAGCCAGTGCAGGGGAAGCGAGAGCAGGGCGTCCATCAATCGAGCATCTCCCTTACCTCGACGACCTTGGAGCGCCGCTGCAGCCACCAGACGCCGACCACGTCCACCAGCCCGACCCAGAGGCGATTCCAGACTCCGTATTTGGAGACCCCCGCCTGTCTGGGCCTGTGATTGACCGGCCAGGGGGACATGCGACCGCCCTGCGCCTGGATCAGGGCCGGAATATAGCGGTGCATATGGTTGAAGCCGGGTAGACGCAGATACCAGTCGCGCCGCACCACCTTGAGTCCACAGCCGGTATCCGGGATACCGTCGCGCAGCAAGAGGTCGCGAAAGCCGTTGGCCAGTTTGGAAGAGATCCGCTTCACCCAGTCATCACGGCGATTGACGCGATGGCCGATGAGCCCCACCTCCTTCCGGTCTGCTGCAAAACGGCGCTTGGCCTCTTCCAGCATGGCGGGAATGTCGGCGGGATCATTCTGGCCATCCCCATCGAGCACCACCAGCCACTCGCCACGGCCATGACGCACGCCACTGAGCACCGCCATGCTCTGGCCGACGGCCCGCTCGTGACGCACCACCCGCAACCGGGGAAAACGCGTCTTCAACTCGCACAGGATGGCGTAGCTGTCGTCTTCACTCCCGTCATCCACGTAGACCAATTCGTAATCGTACTTCCCGCCAAGCGCGGCATCGATTTCGCCGATAAGGGGAGCCAGATTGTCCCGTTCATCTTTGGCTGGCACGACGACTGATATATCGATTGAATAACCCATATGAGCTTCCCGACTATAGAGAGACGCAATCAGTCCGCTTGATCGCATCATGAAAAAATGGGGATGGTAATTATCCTAAATAAATACAGTATGTTACGTTAATGTGAAGCCAGTCTATCATCCAAGAATTGATTCATGCATCAACTAACGTAGACAAAACCATCCGTCATACCCCGGGGACAAACTCTCTGTGTCTGCTCATGTCGGCAGGAAGGGGGTTGGCTTCCTGACATAAAGTTCCATACCGTTTTCATCTCTAACGGGCGAACACATAACCACATATTCCATCATCTGGCTGGCAACCTTCCTGTGTAGAACCTATATCTTCCGAATACGAAGAATATGAGGAACTCGTCATGCAGAGATTCGGCACCTGGGGGTGGAGTCTCCTGCTCTTGTTGATCACGGCATCGGCCCAAGCCGAATCATTTCGCCAGGCGCCCAAGGCGATGAGTGCCATCCGCCAGGGCGCAGCCATCGAGCGCAGCAACCCGAGACAAGCCATTGCCTACTATTGCAATGCCGCCAGACTGGGCAATCCGGAGGCCTATTTTCGCATCGGCCGCCTGCTGGCCCGCGGGCCACAAGGTATCCGCAGTGCCCGGCAAGCCAACGCCTATCTCGCCATGGCCATGCGCCTTGGCAACCAGCAAGCCGCTCGTTATTACAACACTCGTGTAGGCAATGCCCCCCTGGGCAACTGCGGTGTGGGCAGCGGCCCTGCCGGTGTTCCCTGGGTACAGCCCGCCACCCCCTTCGATCAGGACAAATATCTGGCCCGACAATCTGCGAGCAAGCAGAAACTGGCCAACATGGTCCGCCAGGCCGCCGAGCGCCATCAGGTCGATCCCAAGCTAGCCTTGGCCATCGCCATCGCCGAATCCAACCTCGACCGCTTTGCCGTCTCGCCCAAACAGGCGCAAGGGGTCATGCAACTCATCCCCGCGACCCAGCAGCGTTTCGGTGTCACCCGCCCGTTCGATGCGGAACAAAACATCCGCGGTGCCATGGTGTACCTGAAATGGCTGGAGAAACAGTTTGGCCCGGACTGGATCAGGATCAGTGCGGCCTACAATGCCGGCGAGAAGGCGGTGGCCCGCTACGGCGGCATCCCCCCCTATCAGGAGACCCAGGATTACGTGCAGCGGGTGCTCTACTATTCAGGGCACAAGCAAACGGCTGAAACCAAGCCATCCCTACGCTGACAAGGGGTTGGCAACACATCAAAAAACCAGCCCAGTCCCACCCTATCGTCACTAACTTAAGGAAAAATTAAGACGAATTTTCCGAGGATTTTGCCGGTCACAGCCCCATTCGCCCCTCCCCTCTATCTCATCTCGCCCACCCCTTCTTGACGGAGGATGAGCAACCGGCCGCTCGCTTTGCCCCCCCTTGTTCGTTGGTTTACAATCGACGGGTTTTTTGGAACCCGGTTGGCCTGTGCCGACCTGGCCCCACCACGACCTCAGCCTGTTGATGAAAAACATTAACTCGCTGAAAAAGAAGAGAATTAGCCAATGGCTCAATTTATTTACACCATGAACCGGGTCGGCAAGGTAGTGCCGCCCAAGCGTCATATCCTCAAGAACATCTCCCTGAGTTTCTTCCCGGGCGCCAAGATCGGCGTCTTGGGTCTAAATGGCGCCGGTAAATCCACCCTGCTGCGCATCATGGCCGGGCTGGATACCGAGATCGAAGGGGAAGCCCGCCCGCAGCCCGGCATCAAGATCGGCTACCTGCCCCAGGAACCGAAGCTGGAGCCGGAGCAGACCGTGCGCGAAGCGGTGGAAGAGGCCGTCGGCGAAGTGAAACGCGCCATGGCCCGCCTCGACGAGGTCTATGCGGCCTACGCCGATCCGGACGCGGATTTTGACAAGCTGGCCCGCGAGCAGGGCGAACTGGAAGCCATCATCCAGGCCCAGGGCGGCCACAACCTGGAAAACCAGCTGGAGCGTGCGGCCGATGCCCTGCGTCTGCCGGCATGGGATGCCCAGATCAAGCACCTCTCCGGTGGTGAGCGCCGCCGCGTGGCCCTGTGCCGCCTGCTGCTGGAAAAGCCGGACATGCTGCTGCTGGACGAACCGACCAACCACCTGGACGCCGAGTCCGTGGCCTGGCTGGAGCGCTTCCTGCACGACTACGAGGGTACCGTCGTCGCCATCACTCACGACCGTTACTTCCTCGACAACGTGGCTGGCTGGATCCTGGAGCTGGACCGCGGCGAGGGTATTCCGTGGGAAGGCAACTACTCCTCCTGGCTGGAGCAGAAAGATGCCCGTCTGGCCCAGGAAGCCAGCGCCGAAGCGGCCCGTCGCAAGTCCATCGAGAAGGAACTGGAGTGGGTTCGCCAAAATCCGAAGGGTCGCCAGGCCAAATCCAAGGCCCGTATGGCTCGCTTCGAGGAGCTCAACACCAACGACTACCAGAAGCGCAACGAGACCAACGAGCTGTTCATTCCGCCCGGACCGCGCCTCGGCGACAAGGTGGTGGAAGTGGCCAACCTGCGCAAATCCTACGGTGATCGGGTACTGATCGACGATCTGTCGTTTGCCATTCCCAAGGGGGCCATCGTCGGCATCATCGGTCCAAACGGGGCCGGCAAGTCGACCCTGTTCCGCATGATGTCGGGCCAGGAGCAGCCGGATTCCGGCTCCATCACCCTGGGCGATACCGTGGTACTGGCCTCGGTCGATCAGTTCCGTGACAGCATGGATGACAAGAAGACGGTGTTCGAAGAGGTCGCCGACGGTCAGGATATCCTGCGCATCGGTAGCTACGAGTTCCCGAGCCGCGCCTACATCGGCCGCTTCAACTTCAAGGGCGCCGATCAGCAGAAGCGCGTCGGCGAGCTCTCCGGTGGTGAACGCGGTCGTCTGCACCTGGCCAAGCTGTTGCAGACCGGCGGCAACGTGCTGCTGCTCGATGAACCGACCAACGATCTGGACATCGAAACCCTGCGCGCCCTCGAGAACGCCCTGCTGGAGTTCCCGGGTTGTGCCATGGTCATCTCCCACGACCGCTGGTTCCTCGACCGGATCGCCACCCACATCCTGGACTACCAGGACGAGGGCAAGATCGAATTCTTCGAGGGCAACTTCACCGAATACGAAGAGTGGAAGAAGAAGACCTACGGCGCCGAGGCCATCCAGCCGCACCGTGCGAAATACAAGCGTATCGCCAAGTAAACCGGCAAATGCGACAAGGGGAGCCTCGGCTCCCCTTTCTTGTGCCTTATGGCTTACAATCCAGAACGAACGACCTTGCATGGATTTTGCGAAATGACGACCCAGCCCACCACAGAGAAGAAGCTCACCATTCAGATCCGGGTCGAACCCGGCTGCCTCGGGCCGGATGGCAAGGCGCACATCGAAACCTTCTGTGCCGCCGCCGCCAAGATCTTCGAGGCCGTAGAGCCCGAACTGGTGAGCTGGGTACTGCTTCCCCGTTATGACAAGCAGTTGCCAGAACAGGAGTTCTTCATCGCCGGTCGCAAGCTGAGCGAGGAGCAGGCCAGCCTGTTTCTGCGCCGTTTCGATCGGGAGCTGGGGGAAGTGCAGGAGCGGCTCGACTCCGTGCTTGCTCAACTGGTGGAACGCTACTTCAAGACTCTCTGAACCTCGGTTTTGACAAAGAAAGGTTCTCTATCGAGGACCTTTTTTATTGCTCAAATAGCAAACGTTTGAATTTTTACTCTATTCATTGATCCGCCTCGCAGATCCGGGGTTTGTAAACGCCCCCGCCTGTGTAAAAATGTGCGCGCTGTCACGGTATCAAGTCGAGTCTGGTCATTTAGCCACCATCTGCTGGGGGCATTTACCCCGCATGAATGGGTCCACCGGCTCCCTTGCTGCTTATTTCACGTCACCTATTGGAATTCACATGAACCAACCACACAACGCCACAGGGCAGGCGACCAATCAGATCGCCGGGCAAGGATTGCTTGAGCGCCTGTTTGCCCTGCAAGGCCATGGCACCACAGCCCGCACCGAGGTCATCGCCGGGATCACCACCTTCCTGACCATGGTCTATATCGTGTTCGTCAACCCGCAGATCCTCTCCGCGGCCGGCATGGACACCCAGGCGGTGTTCGTTACCACCTGCCTTATCGCCGGTATCGGCAGCATCCTGATGGGCCTGCTGGCCAACCTGCCCATCGCCCTGGCTCCCGCCATGGGACTCAACGCCTTCTTCGCCTTCGTGGTAGTAGCCGGCATGGGTTACTCCTGGCAGGTCGGTATGGGTACCATCTTCTGGGGCGCCATGGGTCTATTGATCCTCACCCTGCTGCGGGTGCGCTACTGGCTTATTGCCAACATTCCGCTCACCCTGCGGGTCGGCATCACCGCCGGTATCGGCCTTCTGATCGCCCTGCTCGGCCTGCACAACGCAGGGATCGTGGTCGCCAGCCCCGCCACCATGGTGACTGTGGGCAACCTCACCTCCCTGCCCTGCCTGCTGGGGCTGCTGGGTTTCTTCCTCATCTGCATCTTCTCCGCCCGCGGCGTGCACTCCGCCGTGCTGATCGCCATCGTGGTCACCACCACCCTGGGTTGGCTGTTTGGCGACGTGACCTTCAAGGGTTTCATCGCCATGCCCCCCAGCATTGATCCCGTGTTCGGCCAGCTCGATCTGATGGGCTCACTGGATATCGGTCTGGCTGGCGTCATCTTCTCTTTCATGCTCGTCAACCTATTTGACTCCTCCGGCACCCTGATTGGTGTCACCAACCGCGCCAAGCTGGCCGATGACAAGGGTCACTTCCCGCGTATGAAGCAGGCTCTGATGGTCGATAGCGTGAGCTCGGTCGGCGGCGCCTTTATGGGCACCTCCTCCGTAACGGCGTATATCGAGAGCAGCTCCGGCGTCGCGGTCGGTGGCCGTACCGGCCTGACCGCCATCGTAGCCGGCATCCTGTTCCTGCTGGCTATCTTCTTCTCCCCCATCGCCGCCATGGTGCCGGCTTATGCCGCCGCCGGTGCCCTTATCTATGTGGGCGTGCTGATGTGCTCCGAGCTGACCCGGGTGAAGTGGGAAGACCTGACCGAAGCGGTCCCGGCCTTCATGACCGCCGTCATGATGCCGTTCAGTTTCTCCATCACCGAAGGGATCGCCGTGGGCTTTATCTCCTACTGCGTGATGAAGGCGGGCACCGGCCGCTGGCGCGAGATCAACCCCTGCGTGCTGGTGGTCGCCCTGCTGTTTGTGCTCAAGTTCGTCTGGGTCGACAGCCACTGATAACGACCGAACCGGTTAACCAAATGGGCTCCCGACAGGGAGCCCATTTTTATTACCACCGCACAGCCACTCATGGAGACGCTGTGCCGTCGGCGCAAAGTTGTTAACATGGTTGCTCCATACGGAACATGCTCACCATCCAGCAAGGAGCCAGGATGCATCACTCATCCCCCCGATCCACCTTCGAAGTCAGCGACGACAAGGGACGCCTCGACGTCCCCTTGATCCACCGTTTTTTGTCAGAAGAGGCTTACTGGAGCCCCGGCATTCCGCTGACCACTGTGCTGCGCGCCATCAATCACTCCCTCTGTTTTGGTGGCTACCTCGGCGGCCAGCAGGTGGCCTTCGCCCGGGTCATCACCGACAAGGCCACCTTCGGCTATCTCTCCGATGTGTTCGTGCTGCCCGAGCATCGCGGTCAGGGCTACAGCAAGGCGCTGGTAGCGGCCGTCCTCGCCCACCCCGAGCTGCAGGGGCTGCGGCGTCTGAGCCTGTCGACCCGGGATGCCCACGGCCTCTATGGCAGTTTTGGCTTCGTGCCCGCCAGTGCACCAGCCAGCCTGATGGAGATCTACGACCCCGAGATCTACCTGCGTACCTGAATCTCGGGCTCCCTCTGCTGGCGGCTGATTATTTTCGCCGGATCATGCTTCTCGCCCCTGCGCTGTGACGTGGGGGCGCGACAGTGCTAGATTGGCAGCCAGCGTTTTCACCCAGCAGCTTCGTCAACCACAAGGATGGCAACCGTGGCCCAGCACTCTCCCTCTTTCTCCGCTCTTTCCCCCTTGCTACAAGCGCAGGCCCAGCGCCAATGGCAGCGACTGCTCGAACTGGCGCCAGACTACGGCGACCTGCCCGAGGCAACCCGGCAGGTCCTGCTCACCCTGCTCGGTCTCTCCGATTTTGTCGCCGATTCGCTGATCAAACAACCCGAGCTGCTGGCGCAGATCTTCGCCTCGGGAGAGCTGGAGCAGACCGAGCGCTGGCCGGCCTACCAGCGCGATCTGACTGCTCTGCTGGCTGAAGTCGTTGACGAGGAGGCGCTCAAGCGCACCCTGCGTCAGTTCCGCCGCAGTCGCATGCTGGTCATCGCCTGGCGCGAACTGCTGGGGCATGCCGAGGTTGAAGAGAGCTTTATCCACCTCACCAAACTGGCCGACGCCCTGATCTGTGCAGCCCGTGACTGGCTCTACGCCAAGCAGTGCAGCGAGCTGGGCACCCCGATGGACGGGGATGGCAACCCGCAGCCGCTGCTGATCCTCGGCATGGGCAAACTGGGGGGCGGCGAGCTCAACTTCAGCTCCGACATTGACCTTATCTTCACTTTCCCCGAGAACGGCTACACGGTCGGCGGGCGGCGGGAGCTCGCCAACCAGCAGTTCTTTATCAAGCTGGGCCAGCGCATCATCAACGCCCTGCATCAACCGACCCAGGATGGCCAGGTGTTCCGGGTCGACATGCGGCTGCGCCCCTTTGGCGACGCCGGGCCGCTCGCCATCTCCTTTGCCGCCATGGAGGATTACTACCAGCACCACGGCCGCAACTGGGAGCGCTACGCCATGGTCAAAGCGCGGGTACTGGGACCCCAGTGCGAACATGCGGTCGATCTCGCCGAGATGCTGCGCCCCTTCGTGTTTCGCCGCTATATCGACTTTGGCGTCATAGACGGCCTGCGTCAGATGAAGGCGATGATCGCCGCCGAGGTCCGCCGCAAGGGGCTTGAGGGCAACATCAAGCTGGGGGCCGGCGGCATTCGCGAAGTGGAGTTTATCGCCCAGGCGCTGCAGCTTATTCGCGGCGGTCGTGAACCTGCGCTGCGGGTGCGCCATCTGCCGGAAGCGCTGGCCGCCATTGCCCGGTGCGGCGCCCTCGAAGCCGACCACTGCGACCGCCTGCTGGAGGCCTATCGTTTCCTGCGCCGGGTCGAGAACATATTGCAGGAGATCGGCGATCAGCAGACCCAGACCCTGCCCACCGAAGAGCGGGATCGCCAGCGGCTCGTCGCCGCTCTCGACTTTACCGACTGGGGCGCCTTCATGGCTCATCTGGACGAGGAGATGGCCGCCGTCCATCAGCAGTTTGCCGCCGTGGTGGGGGAAGAGAAAGAGGCACCCGCCCATCTGGAGCAGCTCTGGCTCGATCTCTGGCGCACCGAGCTCGACGCAGCCGAGCTGGAGAAACTGCTGACCGCACAGGGCGTGGCCGAGCCCGCCCCCCTCTGCACCGCTCTACTGCGCTTCAAGGAGGAGTACAAGCGCCGGCAGGTGGGGCCGCAGGGGCGCATCGCGCTGGACTGGCTGATGCCGGAGCTGCTGCGGCTGGTGGTGGCCAGTGAGCAACCCGCCCGCCTGTTCGAGCGGGTGTGCGAGCTGTTGACCCGCATCTTCACCCGCAGCGCCTATCTGCAACTGCTGGCGGAAAATCCGGGCGCCCTGCGCCAGCTGGTGCGGCTGTGCGACGCCAGCCATCTGGTGAGCGAGCAGCTGGCCCGCTACCCGATTTTGCTGGACGAGCTGCTGGATCCCCAGCACCTCTATCACCCCACCCCGCTCGATCAGTACAAGCCCCAGTTGCGCCAGTTCCTGCTGCGTATCCCCGAAGAGGACGTGGAGCAGCAGATGGAGGCGCTGCGCCAGTTCAAGCAGGTGCAGCTGCTGCGTATCGTGGCGGCCGACATCGCCGGCGCCCTGCCGCTGATGAAGGTGAGTGACCACCTCACCTGGCTGGCGGAGGCGATCACCGAGGAAGTGGTCAATCAGGCCTGGGCCCAGATGAGCGAGCGCTACGGGGTGCCACCCGAGGTGGCGGTGAGCGGCCAGCGCGGCTTTGCTGTGGTGGCCTACGGCAAGCTGGGCGGTATCGAACTCGGCTACGGTTCGGATCTCGATCTGGTGTTCCTGCACGGCGGTGACCCCAACGGCTACACCGACGGGCGCAAGCCCATCGACAGCCGCCAGTTCTACCTGCGTCTGGCCCAGCGGATCCTGCACCTGTTTAGCACTCGCACCCCTTCCGGCATCCTGTATGAGATCGACATGCGGCTGCGCCCCTCCGGCGACTCCGGGCTACTGGTTTCGTCACTCTCCGCCTATGAGCAGTACCAGCAAAACGAGGCCTGGACTTGGGAGCATCAAGCGCTGGTGCGCGCCCGCCCCATCTATGGCGATGAGGCGGTGATCGCCGAATTTGCCCGCATCCGCCGCACCGTGCTGGCCAGGGAGCGGGATCTGCCGACCCTGGCCCGCGAGGTGCGCGAGATGCGCCAGAAGATGCGGGACCACCTGCTCAAGGCCGGTGCTGGCGAGTTCGATCTCAAGCAATCCCCCGGCGGCATGGTGGACATCGAGTTTATCGCCCAGTATCTGGTGCTGGCCCACGCCTGTGGCGAGCCCGAGGCGCTCACTCGCTGGTCCGATAACGTGCGCATCTTCGACGAGTGTGTGATGGTGGGAGTTCTGCCCCTGGAGCAAGCCGAGGAACTAAAACAGGCCTATCTGGAGATCCGCAACCTCGGCCATCGCCTCAACCTCTCGGAGGTCTCCCGCAAGGTGAGCGACGATAGGCTGCAGAGTGAACGCAGCCATGTGCTGGCAGTCTGGCAACAGCTGCTCAGTGAAAAAGAATAAGAAAGGATCATCGGTCTCGAGGCTAGCCCACGACTCTTCCCAACTTGCATATAGTAAAAGAGCCCGCACAATGCGGGCTCTTTGTATTAGAGGGACGAGAAGTGACGGGTTATTTGAACAACCCTTTGAGCAGTTGATCGGCCACTCCCTTAACCCCTTCGTTGTCGGCCTTGTCACCCAGCAGCTTCTTGAGGCCGCGCTCGGCTTCCTTGCGTGCCTTCTCCTCGAGGATCTTGTTGTTGCTGAGCAGCGCCTTCACGTCCAGCCGATAGGTCGGTGCCTGCCACTGGCCACCGATGCGCACCGGTATGGTGATGTCCTTCAGCTCATCGACTCCCTTGCCGCCCTGCCCCTTGCTGCTCTCGACGATGGAGGTCAGGAACAGGAAGTCGAGTGTCTCGGGCACCAGTGCCGTTTGCCCCTGGCCATGAACCCGTAGTGCGGGGGCAAATAGCTGGATATCGTCGCTGCGCGCCACCCCGTTTGCCAGTTGGAAGCTGGCTGTCAGGGCACTGAAGTCGGTCTTGCGTACCTCTTTGACCTGATCCGTCCCCTTGCCGGTCAAGGTAGCCCGCGCCTCGCGGATCATCTCTGCCAGGTTGATGCCATGCAGGGCCCCATCGTGCAACGCCAGGGTTATCTTGCCCTGCATCCGACTGCGTAGTGCCTGCTCTGACAGGCCTTGTCCCTGCACCTGCACATCGAGATCGCCCCGCCCTTCCAGCAAGTCATTCTGCGCTAGGGTCTGCAATAGCGAGTGCACATTTACTCCCTGCACCCGTTTGCTCACCTGGTAACGGGCTGGCTGCTGACGCGCATCGAGCACGCCACTCGCCGTCACCTTGCCGCCAGCTACGCCGGCGCTGAACTGCTTGAGGGTAAGCTGACCGTTCGCCAGCGCCAACTGCATATCGAGCTGGCTCAGATCCAGCCCTCTCACCCGCAAGCTGCCCAGCTGCAACCGTCCAATGGCATCGATTGCCTTGAGGGCATCCAGATTAGGTTCAACTGCCGAAAGAGCGCGAGTCACCTTGGTTGGTTCTGCCGCCTTGTTGCCGGCACTCGCCGGTGTGGTAGGAGCCGGCGCCGCAGCGCTTGCCGATGTGCCAAGCCAGCTGTCGAGATCTAGCTTCTCCCCCTTGAGATCGAATTCCACTTTGGGCACAGCCCCAAGCTGCACCGCACCTTCGCCAGTCAGCAGGGTATCATCGGCACTCATCACCAGCTTGCTCAGGGTGACTTTCTTAGCCTCCAGTTCGGCACGGGCAAACCCGGCCAGCTTGAGGTTCATCTGTGGGTGCGGCAACGTATTGCCATTCAATGTGGCACTGAGCACCACATCGGAGACCTCAGCCAGTTTAAGATCCTGGTCAACCCTGGCCTTGAGCGTTCCCTCGAGCGAACCGGCCAGCGCCGGTTGCTCGCCTTCTCCCTGGGCACCTTGCAGGCTCAGAGCAAGGCTGCTCCACTCCCCCAGCGCCAGGCGATCGGCCTTCAGGGTGAAGTTATCCAGCTGCCGGGAGGGCTGCTTGAGCGATCCGCCCACAACCACCCCTTTCAATTCGCTGGCCAACGCATTTTGTGCCAGCTTGACCTCCCCCTGTCCCTTCAGATCAAAGGCCAGCTGGCCTTGAGCCCCTTTGGCGGCGAAGGTGACCGGCACCCACTGACCCATGGCCAGCTGGCCGAGATCGAGATCGAGCCTGTCGAGGCGAGAAACAATACCGTTGCGATCGTCCTGCACCAGGGCACTGGCCTGTTCAAGTACCACCCCTTTCAGCTTGATCTGCCAAGGCTTGCTCTCTGCTGGCGCCCCCTGAGGTTCACGGGCCGGCGCCTTGGCATCTTCCGCCGTTGCAGGCTCGGCAGATGACTTGTCCGAGAGCAGGCCGCTCAGGTTGGAACTGCCATCCGCTTTCGTCTGGATAAACAGATGGGCACCAGCCAGCGTCACCTCGCCTATCTCCAACCGATGGGAAAGCAGCGGCAACAGGGCAACTGATGCACTCCCCTGCTCGAAGCGGATCAGATCAGGCTCGGCAAAGCCTGCCGGATTGCGCAGAGCCACTTTTTCGAGTGACAGGCCAAGACTCGGCCAGAAGCGCCAGTCGATATTCCCCGCCATCACCAACTCACGACCAGTGACCTTTCTTACCTGCTCCGTCAGCTGGGGTTTGAACTGGTTGGGATCGATCAGGCTGATCAGCGCAGTAATCGCGATCACTGCGGCCAGCACCAACCCCAACAGGATGTAGATGATCTTCTTCACGACAAACTCCTTGAATACGGATCTTGAGTGAGACTATATCACCCGAAACCCCGCAGATGGGGACAGTCTCCCAAAACAGCCAAATCAGGGGACAGGGATAGTCGCACCCGACACAAGCAATTCTTTCAGAGCCTGAATGATGAAGAGGGTTGCTGCATCAACAGGGTAATGGCGGTGCGAGTCGAGGCGAATGCAAAGCGGGAAGGGGTAAGTGCGCCGAGCTTCACCCATTGGCAATCGGCCACGTCGTCCGCAGCACGAAGATCGGGCTTCTCGGTCAGATTGATGGCAAATGCGGTATCGCAGGTGTGGTAGGTGATGCCGTCATAGGGATAGGTATTGGCAAACGAGCCCAGATAACGAACGGGGCAAGCTGAAACATCCAGGCCCAGCTCCTCCTGCAACTCGCGAACGAGGGCGGCTTCCAGCGACTCGCCGGGATCGACAAATCCGCCCGGCAGATCCAGCAGCCCCTTGCCAGGGTTGCGAGCCCTCACTGCAACCAGCACTTCATCTTGCCAACAAAGGGCTACCATCACGGCCGCAGCCACATTCTGAAAGAAGTGGAAGCCACATTCACAACGGAACTCCTTGTTGCTCTTGGCAAGCAGGGTCTCTTTACCGCATTTGGGGCAAAACATGGAACGTCTCCATTTGGATAAAACCCTATTGTACGCTCCAGATAGGGCTGTATGAACAACATGGCAAGGTTCAGGTGGAGAGGGGGGAAAGAAGGGAATTACAGAGGTTAGAACTGGCCAAAATACAAACAAAACGCCAAATTTCAGGCAATAAAAAACCCCGCTCGATGAGCGGGGTTTCGTGTTGGGTGCCTGGCAGTGTCCTACTCTCGCATGGCGAATGCCACACTACCATCGGCGCTACCGCGTTTCACTTCTGAGTTCGGCATGGGTTCAGGTGGTTCCACGGCGCTATGGCCGCCAGGCAAATTCTTCATCGATTTGTCCGGAACAAATCGAAACCGCCGTAGGCGGGCCCGAAGGGTGAGGTTCAGGACGAACCGAATAATCTTGGAAAGCTGACGTGAATAACGACCTAGCTAGTTTGCTTTGTCATTATCACTGAATTTATAAGTAGTTCATGCACTTGCTACAAGGCCAGAAACACTTCTTGGGTGTTGTATGGTTAAGCCTCACGGGTAATTAGTATGGGTTAGCTCAACACGTCGCCGCGCTTACACACCCCACCTATCAACGTTGTGGTCTCCAACGGCCCTTTAGGACCCTCAAGGGGTCAGGGATGACTCATCTCAGGGCTCGCTTCCCGCTTAGATGCTTTCAGCGGTTATCGATTCCGAACTTAGCTACCGGGCAGTGCCACTGGCGTGACAACCCGAACACCAGAGGTTCGTTCACTCCGGTCCTCTCGTACTAGGAGCAACTCCCTTCAATCATCCAACGCCCACGGCAGATAGGGACCGAACTGTCTCACGACGTTCTGAACCCAGCTCGCGTACCACTTTAAATGGCGAACAGCCATACCCTTGGGACCGACTTCAGCCCCAGGATGTGATGAGCCGACATCGAGGTGCCAAACACCGCCGTCGATATGAACTCTTGGGCGGTATCAGCCTGTTATCCCCGGAGTACCTTTTATCCGTTGAGCGATGGCCCTTCCATTCAGAACCACCGGATCACTATGACCTACTTTCGTACCTGCTCGACCTGTCCGTCTCGCAGTTAAGCTGGCTTATGCCATTGCACTAACCTCCTGATGTCCGACCAGGATTAGCCAACCTTCGTGCTCCTCCGTTACTCTTTGGGAGGAGACCGCCCCAGTCAAACTACCCACCAGGCACTGTCCGCGACCCCGATTCAGGGGCCTGCGTTAGAACATCAAACATACAAGGGTGGTATTTCAAGGACGGCTCCAGCGCAACTGGCGTCACGCCTTCAAAGCCTCCCACCTATCCTACACATGTAGGTTCAATGTTCAGTGCCAAGCTGTAGTAAAGGTTCACGGGGTCTTTCCGTCTAGCCGCGGGTACACCGCATCTTCACGGCGAATTCGATTTCACTGAGTCTCGGGTGGAGACAGCATGGCCATGGTTACACCATTCGTGCAGGTCGGAACTTACCCGACAAGGAATTTCGCTACCTTAGGACCGTTATAGTTACGGCCGCCGTTTACCGGGGCTTCGATCAAGAGCTTCGCTTGCGCTAACCCCATCAATTAACCTTCCGGCACCGGGCAGGTGTCACACCCTATACGTCCACTTTCGTGTTTGCAGAGTGCTGTGTTTTTGATAAACAGTCCCAGCCATCTGGTCACTGCGACTCCCGTCAGCTCCATCCGCAAGGGACTTCACCAACAAGAGCGTACCTTCTCCCGAAGTTACGGTACTATTTTGCCTAGTTCCTTCACCCGAGTTCTCTCAAGCGCCTTGGTATTCTCTACCCGACCACCTGTGTCGGTTTGGGGTACGATGACTTGTAATCTGAAGCTTAGAGGCTTTTCCTGGAAGCAGGGCATCAATGGCTTCCGCACCGTAGTGCGTTCGTCTCGTGTCTCAGCGTTGCACCTCCGGATTTACCTAAAGGTACCGCCTACGCACTTTCACCAGGACAACCGTCGCCTGGCCCACCTAGCCTTCTCCGTCCCCCCATCGCAATTACAAGTCGTGCAGGAATATTAACCTGCTTCCCATCGACTACGCCTTTCGGCCTCGCCTTAGGGGTCGACTCACCCTGCCCCGATTAACGTTGGACAGGAACCCTTGGTCTTCCGGCGAGGAGGCTTTTCACCCCCTTTATCGTTACTTACGTCAGCATTCGCACTTCTGATATCTCCAGCATGCCTCTCGACACACCTTCGCAGACTTACAGAACGCTCCCCTACCACTCACGCTTAGCGTGAATCCGCGGCTTCGGTGCCTGGTTTGAGCCCCGTTACATCTTCCGCGCAGGCCGACTCGACTAGTGAGCTATTACGCTTTCTTTAAATGATGGCTGCTTCTAAGCCAACATCCTAGCTGTCTGAGCCTTCCCACATCGTTTCCCACTTAACCAGAACTTTGGGACCTTAGCCGGCGGTCTGGGTTGTTTCCCTCTTCACGACGGACGTTAGCACCCGCCGTGTGTCTCCCGGATATTACTTACTGGTATTCGGAGTTTGCATGGGGTTGGTAAGTCGGGATGACCCCCTAGCCCAAACAGTGCTCTACCCCCAGTAGTATTCGTCCGAGGCGCTACCTAAATAGATTTCGGGGAGAACCAGCTATCTCCGAGTTTGATTGGCCTTTCACCCCCAGCCACAGGTCATCCCCTAACTTTGCAACGTTAGTGGGTTCGGTCCTCCAGTTGATGTTACTCAACCTTCAACCTGCCCATGGCTAGATCACCCGGTTTCGGGTCTACACCTTGCAACTAGACGCCCAGTTAAGACTCGGTTTCCCTACGGCTCCCCTATACGGTTAACCTCGCTACAAAATGTAAGTCGCTGACCCATTATACAAAAGGTACGCAGTCACCCCGAAGGGCTCCCACTGCTTGTACGTACACGGTTTCAGGTTCTATTTCACTCCCCTCACAGGGGTTCTTTTCGCCTTTCCCTCACGGTACTGGTTCACTATCGGTCAGTCAGGAGTATTTAGCCTTGGAGGATGGTCCCCCCATATTCAGACAGGATGTCACGTGTCCCGCCCTACTCGATTTCACATCAAGGTTGTTTTCGTGTACGGGGCTATCACCCTGTATCGCCGGCCTTTCCAGGACCGTTCCACTAACTTCCAAGATGCTTAAGGGCTAATCCCCGTTCGCTCGCCGCTACTGAGGGAATCTCGGTTGATTTCTTTTCCTCGGGGTACTTAGATGTTTCAGTTCTCCCGGTTCGCCTCTGTTACCTATGTATTCAGTAACAGATACCCGAGTTATCTCGGGTGGGTTTCCCCATTCG